>NZ_JBBORX010000001.1:1940000-4082007 GCF_038004825.1 Bacillus sp. FSL P4-0334
CATAATGACTATCAATATAAGTTTCTTGCTTGTATCGTATATACTGCATTACCATTTAAAAAACTTTGCTAAAACCGTTGACGTTTTATGAAATACATGTTATATTTATATACGTCGGTTGAACACGACGCATTACATGCCGGTGTGGCGGAATTGGCAGACGCGCACGACTCAAAATCGTGTTCCTTCTGGAGTGCCGGTTCGACCCCGGCCACCGGTATACAAAGGCTTCTACAATATGTAGAAGCCTTTTTTGTTGTGTGAAAATATCCTCCAAGGCTTGTGAAAACATGATACGCGAGCAATTGTATAAATCCGCTTTTTTCAAAGATACTAACAAGAAGTTCTTTGAAAGAGGTGTTTTTTATGGAAGGGACTTGGGCTTGTCTTATCCCATTTATTCTGGTCATTCCCATTTCAATCATTACAAAGCAAGTGCAGTCCGGTCTGTTTGTCGGTTTGCTGGTCGGAAGCTATCTTTTGCATCCCAGCTTGCTTGGCGGGATTGAGCATATGGTTCAATATGTAATCAGCAACATTGTCGTCACCAATAATATTAGAATCATTGTGTTTCTATATTCATTTGCCGGCCTTGTAGGGATTATAAAGCTGACCGGCGGGATAAAAGGATTCGTCCATTTGATCAGTAAAAAAGTTAAAACCAAAAAAGGTGCGATGCTGCTTGCATGGCTGTCGACATTTGGCACGTTCAGTGAACCGGACTTTCGCATCGTCACAATTGCACCGATCATGAAAGCTTTAAGCAAGCGTCTGGACCTGTCGAAACAGAAAATTGCGTATGCCATTGAGTTTACGGCAAACCCTGTCATTGCCTTGATTCCGATAGCAACGGCATTTGTCGGCTACA
This sequence comes from Bacillus sp. FSL P4-0334, assembly GCF_038004825.1. Taxonomy (NCBI): domain Bacteria; kingdom Bacillati; phylum Bacillota; class Bacilli; order Caryophanales; family Bacillaceae; genus Bacillus; species Bacillus sp. FSL P4-0334. Next base: position 1,940,869 of record NZ_JBBORX010000001.1, read on the forward strand.
TGGTTTCCATTATCGGACAGGCCCTCAAAACGTCAGGAATAGATCAGCCGGCTTACACGGTGTATGTGAAAAGTATTCCCTTCAATTTTTTCTCCATTGTGATTATAGTAGTCGGAATTTATTACTGCTTTTTTAAGAAACAAAAAGCGGACGAAAGCTTAGAAAAAACAGAAAAGAGCGGACAAACTTCTGCTCGCAAACATAACAAAAATACGGAACCGATTCCGCGGAACAGGGGTGTGTTGCTTTCAAAAGGATCAGGTTCATTCAACATGGAAACAGGGACGATCTCAGATATTCACGGTGGACATACGGGAATGTTCGAAAGTGATGAGCATACTGACCAGCAGGAGGAGCTGGATTCGGCGCACCGTGCTTATATTAACGAAACACCGATTCGGCCTTGGAATTTAATCATTCCGATCGGGCTGTTTTTGCTATTAACACTCTTTCTCAGCTGGTGGGACGGCCATTCAAAAGCACAAGGGTTTTTGAATGCTTTTATCAAAAGCGATATGCTTGGCGTCATGTTAACCGCATTATTGGCAGCAGTTATTGCAGCATTTGCTCTTTTTATGTTTCAGCGTTTTCATGCAGGCGAGCTTGTTACCCATTTTATTAAGGGCGGAAACGAATTGGTCAACGTTATTATTATGTTATCGCTGATTTGGGCAGTAACAGCAGTATCTGAAGATCTGGGATTCTCGGAATATGTTACTTCTCATTTAACGTCATGGATCCCTCATATGTTTATTGCGCCGTCTCTTTTTATACTGGGGGCTGTTATATCCTATTTTATCGGGTCATCCTGGGGGACTTGGGGGCTTTTAATGCCGCTCGGCGTAACGCTGGCAGTTCAGTCACATACCAGCTTATTATTAGCGATCGGGGCCGTGTTTGCGAGCGGAACATTTGGAGCGTTTGCTTCTCCTCTCAGTGATAATACGGTGACAACTTGTACGGTGTTGGGGATCGATGTTGTGAAGTATGCCCGTTCGAAGCTTGTTCCGGCGCTTATCGCCGCGGGGATCTCCGTTTTGTTATACGGTGCGTTTTCATTTTTCAGATAACAAATACTTTTTAAAGGCGGTATCCGAAATTGGGATAACGCCTTTTTATGAGCTGTTATACTAGAGGAAAAAAGAGGTGATGACATTGAAGCAGATTATTGCAATGGGCGGCGGGGGCTTTTCCATGGAGCCGGATCATCTTGTGCTGGATCAGTATATTTTAGAGCAGTCGGCGCGGTCAAAGCCGAAAATTTGTTTTTTGCCGACGGCAAGCGGAGATTCGGAGAATTATATCGGCAGGTTTTATCAGGCCTTTCAAAAGCTGCGGTGTGAGCCGGATCACTTGTCGCTGTTTAAACCGCCGGGTTCTGATCTCAGATCCTTTCTCATGAAGAAAGATATTATATATGTCGGCGGCGGAAATACGCGCAATATGCTTGTCTTATGGAAAGAGTGGGGGCTTGACCTTATTCTTCGTGAGGCTTGGGAAAACGGCATCATGTTGGCTGGTCTCAGCGCCGGGGCGATTTGCTGGTATGAAGAAGGGTTGACGGATTCAGCTGGAGATTTGAGAGAGTTAAGAGCTTTAGGATTTTTGCCGGGCAGCTTTTGTCCGCACTATGACGGAGAAGCGGAGCGCCGGCCGGTGTATCACCGTCTGATTTCAGAAAAGAAACTCAGGGAGGGCTATGCCGCTGATGACGGCGCTGCGCTTCATTATAAAGACGGTCAGCTGTTCCAGGCTGTCTCTTCCCGGGAAACCGCAAAGGGTTATCGGGTTTTTAATACCGAAGAAGGCGTTCGGGAAACAGAGCTTATGACCGTACCGTTATCTGAATTTTGATAATATGCTTTTTTTTGTACACAACTTATGTTACGATGAGAGCGAAATCAATAGTTACTGGGGGTGCCCGTCTGAGCGGGCTGAGAGAGAAGCGGCGGCTTCTTAACCCTTTGGACCTGATCTGGTTCGTACCAGCGTGGGGAAGTAAAGGTTTTATTATTGTTGATGAAAACAATAATAGTTTCTTTCTGACTGCAAAACCGGGTTCTTCTTTGAATCCGGTTTTTTTGTGCTGGTGCTGAGCTTGGTTCTGTTATTCAAATGATAAAGGAGAGATTTGTATGCAAAATCAATCAGTACAGCAAGCGAACATTTCCATTATGTCGAGTTTTTCCGGCAGTAAAAAGGTTTATGCAGAAGGTTCTTCGCCCGATATACGAGTGCCGATGCGGGAAATCAGCCTGAGTGCGACTACGGGGGCATTCGGGGAAGAGGAGAATGCGCCGGTCCGTGTTTATGATACGAGCGGGCCGTATACAGACCCGGATGTACAGATTGATATTCATGAAGGGCTGGGGGCGCTCCGCACAAAGTGGATTACCGGGCGCGGAGATGTAGAAGAATATAACGGCCGGACCGTGAGACCTGAAGACAACGGTTATAAAAAAGAGGGCCGTGCCGCTGAATACCCCGGCCTACAGCGGAAACCGCTTCGGGCCAAGCCGGGGAAAAATGTAACACAATTGCATTATGCGAGAAAAGGCATCATTACGCCTGAAATGGAGTTTATCGCAATACGTGAGCATGTGTCTCCCGAATTTGTCAGAGACGAGGTAGCCAGCGGCCGGGCGATTATTCCTTCTAACGTCAACCACCCGGAAAGCGAGCCGATGATTATCGGCCGGAATTTTCATGTGAAAATTAATGCCAATATCGGCAACTCGGCTGTTACATCTTCTATCGAAGAAGAAGTCGAAAAAATGACGTGGGCGATTCGCTGGGGCGCCGATACGATGATGGACTTATCCACGGGAAAAGACATTCATACGACGCGTGAATGGATTATCCGCAACTGTCCCGTGCCTGTGGGGACGGTGCCGATTTATCAGGCGCTTGAAAAAGTAAATGGCATTGCCGAGGATTTAACGTGGGACATTTATCGTGACACATTGATTGAGCAGGCGGAGCAGGGCGTGGATTATTTCACCATCCATGCCGGCGTACTGCTTCGTTACGTCCCGTTAACGGCTAAACGCACGACGGGAATCGTATCCCGCGGGGGGGCGATTATGGCGCAATGGTGCCTGGCTCATCATCAGGAAAGCTTTCTGTACACGCATTTTGAAGAAATTTGTGAAATCATGAAGACCTATGATATCGCTTTTTCTCTTGGTGACGGGCTTCGCCCCGGTTCGATTGCGGATGCCAATGATGAAGCGCAGTTTGCGGAATTGGAGACTCTCGGAGAATTGACGGAGATTGCGTGGAAGCACGATGTGCAAGTGATGATCGAAGGACCGGGTCATGTGCCGATGCATAAAATTAAGGAAAACATGGACAAGCAGCTGGAAATTTGTAAAGAGGCGCCTTTTTACACGCTCGGGCCATTAACGACGGATATCGCTCCGGGTTATGACCACATTACTTCAGCAATCGGCGCGGCGATGATCGGCTGGTACGGGACGGCGATGCTTTGCTATGTCACGCCGAAGGAGCATTTGGGGCTGCCGAATCGTGATGATGTAAGAGAAGGTGTCATCACGTACAAAATCGCGGCACATGCCGCAGACCTTGCTAAAGGGCATCCGGGTGCACAGATCCGTGACGATGCTCTGTCTAAGGCGCGGTTTGAATTCCGGTGGCGTGATCAATTTCATTTGTCGCTTGATCCTGAAAGAGCAATGGAATATCATGATGAAACGCTGCCGGCTGAAGGCGCAAAAACGGCTCACTTCTGTTCGATGTGCGGTCCGAAGTTCTGCAGTATGAGAATTTCTCAGGATATTCGTGATTATGCGAAGGAAAACGGACTTACTGAAGACGAGGCCGTCAACGAAGGACTGAAAGAAAAAGCAAAAGAGTTTGCAGAGAAGGGAAGCCGCTTATATCAATAAAAGAAAAGATGAAGATGGAGTTTGCCCATCTTCATCTTTTTTAGAAAAACGGTGAACGGCGAAGCGGCGGAATGCTCTGTTCAAAGCGGAATATATTTTCCGGATCGTATTTCGTTTTGACTTGACGGAGGCGGTGAACATTTTCTCCGTAATACGTTTGCAGCCAGTTTCTGATTTCTCTATCAGGCCAATTCACGTAATCTCCCATCGTTTCTCTTGATAGGGACGTTCTCAGTCCTTCGATCCAGCGGACATTTTGTCTTTCTTCTTCAGCAGATGTCCAAGTTGTAATATATTCTTGGGCAATGATTGCGTTGCGATAGTAGAATGCCGTTTGGTCCGGAGCGATCCGTCCGGCCGCCCCGCCGAGAGATTGCTGCCACACACTGGCGTTTTCGTTCGGAGCGTGCTCTAAATAGCGCTTTAAAGTGGAAATTGCGCGTGTTGATAATGGTTTTTCAATAAAGGATCCTGACCGCTTCATCTTTTGCGGCTGATTGCCTCCCGGGCTGTTAAAAAAGGCTGCCGCTTTAATAAATGGCACTGTCTTGACCATGCCGCTTGCCGGTTTTCCCGCTTTCATTAACGGAGCCAGCAGTTCTTTCAGCTCATCCTTTGTCCCGGTAAATTGACCGAGCGCTTCTATGCGGTTTACTTCCTTAGGCCAAAACTGAATTGATGAGGTAAGCCGGTTGTCTGTAAATGGAGCCCAGCGCTGCCATGTGTTAAATACTTCCTCAAAATCATCCCAGCCCCAAGTGACAGAAAAAACAGACACGCACGAGATCGGCACGGCTTTAAACATCATGGATGTGACAATGCCGAAGTTGCCTCCCCCTCCTCCCTGAGACGCCCAAAATAGATCAGAGTGCTTTGAACGGTTGACTGTGATCAAGTCAGCACCCGCTTTTTGGTCCGCTATGATCATTTCGAGCTGGAGGAGACGATCGCAAGTAAGTCCGGCTGTCCTTGTTAAATATCCGATTCCTCCCCCGAGCGTCAGCCCCGTGATTCCCACATTCGCAATGGTTCCCGCAGGAAGGGTCAAGCCGTACCGCCAGAGTGTCCGGTAGACTTCCCCCAATTCGGCTCCCGCTTCAATCGAGACCAGCCGCTTATCCTCATTTACTCTTATTTTCTTCATTTCACTGAGATCAATGACTAGTCCGTCATTTAACAGGGAAAAATTTTCGTAGCTGTGTCTTCCGCCTCTGATACGGAAAGGCACATTGTTCTCACGCGCCCATCTCAGCGCATTGAGGGCGTCATGTTTGTTTTGACAAAACACAATGATGTCTGGATATCTTTGCAGGCTTAAATTGATATTGGTTCTTGCAGCATTATAGTCCGGGTCATCTTTTTTGACGATGCGGCCGGTCAATGTTGTCTTTTCCACATTCTCACTCACTTTCACTTGTACTCTGCTATGTTTTCTAGCATATGCGGAAAAATGAGAGAGTGTATGAGGAAAACCCCCGGAAGGAAACGATATTTTAAATTATAGTTGACAGGTAGGGATTGTATGAATTAACATAATCATTACATATTTCCAAACGATGGCTGATCGGATCACCGAAGGCTCTTATCTTTTAAACAGATAAGGGCCTTTTTTGCGTGAAAGTCATTGAATGAAATGAAAAGCGGAGGGATGAAAAGTGGCGTTAAAAAAGGTATCACATGTGCGCAAAAAGAGCAAAAAACGAAAAAAGTACAGAAAATACACATTGAATTTCGAACTGCTTGTAGAGAAAAACAAACGGGAGATTATGAGAAATGAGGAACAGATGGAGCAGATTTATATAAAGATAGATGAAAAGCATGCGGGGGTTCGATAAAGATGAAGGAGAGAAAATGGGGGATAAAAACAACGGTACTCGCGCTGTCGGTATCCATCATGTTATCAGGGTGCGCGTTAGGGAGCGCCGGGGAAGAACCGTCATCTGCGGCGGATAAAAAGGAAGAAACACGTATTGCCCATGTCAAGACAAAGGAATTTAAAGCTTCTCATCCGGCGGCCATTCCCGCTAAATCGAAAGCCAGAACTGACACTTTTGTTGCTGGGATTTCCGCGCCGGGCGGTGTGTTTCTGCCGTACTTTTACGAAAACGGCTGGGACGGAAATGCGACAGATCCTATTTTTGAACCGTTAGTCAAACTGGATAAAACGGGGAAGCCTGCCCCGGCTCTTGCGGAAAGCTGGAAAATTTCCAAAGATCAGCTTACATACACGTTCCGTTTAAGAAAAAATCTCGTTTTCAGCGACGGTTCACCGCTGACCGCAAAGGATGCCGCATTCACTTTAACACTGCTGCATGATCCTGCCTACGCGGGCTATGAAGATATCACCACGGCCTATATTAAAGGCGGTAAGGCTTACAAAGAAGGAAAGGCAAAGACGATAGAGGGCATTTGCGTCCTTGATGACAGAACCATTCAAATCACGACTGAGAAAGTCAGTGCGAAGTCGCTGCTTTTTTTAGGCGGGCAGGTGCTGTCAGAAGCCTACTACGGGAAGAAATATCAATTCGGCAAACTGGACTATTTAAAAGAGCTTTATGCCAAACCGCTCGGAGCGGGACCTTATCAATTTACAGAATATCTTCCGGGACAGGAAATACGCTATCAGGCTAATGAACACTATTATGCAGGAAAACCGAAAACGGAAAAGCTCATTTATAAAATTATCGATCCGTCAACTTCCCTTCAGCTGTTTGAAACGGGTGACCTTGATTACGCTTCTTTCTCACCTGATGATGATACGGTTCAGCATTTAAAAAGTCTCGGTTTTGCCAATATAAGCGTATCTGTCGTGAATGATTACGGGCTTGTGTACGTCAATCACAAGCGTCCGCCTTTTCGAGATAAGAAAGTGTCCCAGGCGCTTATTTACGGACTTGACCGTCAAAAAATCGTCGATGTCCGCTTTAAACGCTACGGAGAAGTCGCGAATGTGCCGGTGTCTCCGGTTTCGTGGGCTTATGATGACAAAGATGTCAATCGGTACGCGTTTAACCCTGAAAAAGCCAAAAAGCTTCTCGATGAAGCAGGCTGGAAAACGGGCAAAGACGGTGTACGTGAAAAAAACGGCAAAAAGCTTGAAATCAGCTATTACACGTCTAAAGCGGATGATGATTTCATCCCGATCTCGAAAGAAAATTACGCGGATATCGGAATCTCATTAAAACCGGAAGTGATGGATTTTAATACAGAAGTAGCGAAAATAAATGACAAACAATATGACCTTGCCGCCGTTTCCACCTCGCAGATTCTTGATCCGAATGACACGGTGGAAAAGCTGGCTTCCGGCCATCCCAATAATGTAACGGGATATTCCAATCCGAAAGCGGACCGGCTGATAGAGAAAGGAGCCGGCACGCTTGATATCAGCAAAAGAAAAGAGATTTATCACCAGCTGTACCGGGAGCTCGGGGAAAACCCGCCTTACATTCTGATTCATTACCGTCAGAGCGCAAGGGCGGTCAGCGGAAAAATAAAAGGGCTTGAGCCTGACAATTATTCTGGAATCAGTTCAAGTCTCTCAAATGTCTCAATTCAATAGAACGGTTGGGCAAAATACCCGGTGCATCCCGGGGATTTTGCCCTTTCAGCGGAAAGGAGGGGCTTTTTGTGAAACGGTATGCCGCAGAACGATTCATTCAAATGCTTGTGATCTTATTTGGTACGTCCTTTATTATTTTTTTCTTATTCGCCATGCTGCCGGGCGACTATATTGATTCCAATGTAAACCTGACTCCTGAAAGAGCGCAGGAGTTAAAAGCGCTTTACGGGCTGGATCAGCCGATTTGGCAGCGCTATGTGACGTGGCTCGGAAATGTGCTCAGCGGAGATTTTGGGTTTTCTTTAAAATATCAGGAGAACGTCCTGTCACTGCTTCGGAAATATGTCTGGAATTCGTTTTTTGTCGCGTTTTTGGCGTTGCTTGTCACATGGTCAGCCGCGATGATAACGGGTGTCATATCCGCTGTCAGGAAATACTCATGGTTTGACGGGATCGTGACGTTTCTTGTTTTTGCTTCCATGGCGTTCCCGTCTTTTTTTATCAGCCTTCTGTTTATTAAGTGGTTTGGGGTGGATTTGAAAATATTGCCCGTCGGCGGGATGATTGATACCGGAAGCACGAGTACAGGTTTTTCGTACGTGCTTGAAGCCGCCAGACATATGATTCTTCCGGTCGTGATTTTATCTATGCTCGGCATCGGCTCGCTGACAAGGTATTTCCGCTCCGGCATGCTGGACGTGATCAGACAGGATTATATCAGAACGGCGAGAGCGAAAGGATTGAAAGAGCGCACCGTCATCTGGAAACATGCGTTGAAAAACGCGCTCATTCCGGCCATCACCCTGCTTGCTTTTGAACTGCCGGGACTGTTTTCCGGAGCCATCATTATTGAACAGATTTTCGGTTGGCCGGGTGTCGGCCGTATTCAGCTTGAATCTGTGCATTATCGTGATTATCCGGTTTTGATGGCGTTTACATTGTTTTTGTCTTGTTTAACGATTGTGGGGAACTTCTTGGCGGATATCGCTTATGCCGCGGTTGATCCGCGGGTCAGGCTGAAATAGGGGGTGTTCGAAATGAAAAAACAAAAAGGGGTGCCGCCTTCTCTTTGGAAGCAGACGTACCGCCGCCTGCTGCATCATAAGCTGACGGTCATCAGTCTTCTTTTCTTATGTTTTATGTTTTTATTGTGCTTTATCGGGCCGTCTTTTTCTCCGTACATAACAGATCGGACGGATATTTCAAATGCCAATCAGCAGCCGGGAATCCATCATTGGCTGGGAACCGACCAGTACGGGAGAGATGTGCTGACGAGGCTGATGCTGGCTGGACAGATTTCTCTGACCGTGGGGCTTGCTTCAATGGTGCTGTCGCTTGTCATCGGTTCTTTACTCGGGGCTGCGGCCGGATTTTATCGGGGAGCCGCTGATATGATCATTATGCGTATTGCTGATATGCTCATGTCCATCCCGGGCCTGCCGCTGCTTTTGATTTTGGCTGCGGTGATGTCGGAGTGGAAAGTGCCTTCTGAATACAGAATGTACTTGATTATGATGATGTTAAGTCTGATCGGATGGCCCGGTCTGGCGCGGCTTGTACGCGGACAGATTTTGTCGCTGAAGGAGCAGCCGTTTATGATGGCCGCGGAAGTTTTGGGGCTTAGTGATAAACGGAAAATCCTCTATCATTTGCTTCCCAATACATTGCCGTTATTACTGGTAGCGGCGACTTTGCATGTGGCGGGAGCGATGCTGAGTGAATCGGCGCTGAGTTTTCTCGGGCTTGGCGTTGCTCCGCCGACACCTTCTTGGGGAAACATGATGGAAGCGGCGAATCATTTTATGGATTTTACACTCCGTCCGTGGCTGTGGATTCCGCCGGGAACGGCCATTTTTCTGACCGTTGTGGCGATTCATCTGCTTGGAGACGGTTTAAGAGACGCTTTTGATCCTAAGGTAAAACGGCAGGTGAAAATGAAATGAAAAAACCGCTTTTAGAAGTGATGCATTTGGAAACGGCTTTTTATACAGAGGAGGGGGCGGTAAAGGCCGTGGACGATGTCAGCTTTACGATACATGAGGAGGAAACGGTTTGTATTGTAGGGGAGTCCGGCTGCGGGAAAAGCATGGCGTCATTGTCCATTATGCAGCTTATTCCCGAGACGGGGAGAATCGAACGGGGAGCGGTGCATTTTTCCGGACGGAACCTGTTGGAATTGAAACCAAAAGACATGCAGAAAATCCGCGGCAGCGAAATCGGGATGATATTTCAGGAACCGATGACATCTTTGAATCCGGTGTTTACAATCGGTGAGCAGCTGGCCGAACCGATTCGCGAACATTTATTGCTGAGTAAGAAAGAAGCATGGCGGAGGGCCGTTGAACTGATCACGTTAGTGGAGATCCCGCATGCCGAGCAGGTTATGCACCAATATCCTCATGAACTGAGCGGCGGCATGCTGCAGCGCATCATGACGGCTGTCGCGCTAAGCTGCGAACCGAAACTGATCATTGCCGACGAGCCGACGACAGCGCTTGACGTAACCATTCAGGCGCAGATATTGGATTTATTGCGGGATATGAAAAAGCAATTTCGCATGTCTATTTTATTCATTACTCATGACCTTGGCGTAGTTGCTGAAATGGCTGATTATGTGATTGTCATGTATGCGGGAAAAATTGTGGAGGAAGGACCGGTTGCAAAGCTGTTTTCTGATCCGAAGCATCCGTATACGAAAGGGCTGCTCGCGGCCAAGCCGGTTATCGGTCAAAGAAGGGAGACGCTGTACACCATTCCGGGGCAGGTCCCCGAGCTTGCGGACCTGTCGGGATCGTCTTGTTATTTTGCGGAGCGATGTGAACACAGCATGGAAATATGCCGGAAATCGAGCCCGCATTTTACTGAATTCGGGAAGGGGCATCAGGCGGCGTGCTGGCTTTACAGAGAGGAGAAAGCAGATGAGTGATGTATTGCTGGAGGTCAAGGGGCTGAAAAAATATTACGAGGAGCATGGGGGGATGAGAAAGACCCGCAAAAATCCCGTAAAAGCAGTTGACGGTGTCAGTTTTACGATAGAAAAGGGAGAAGTGTTCGGCTTAGCGGGAGAATCGGGCAGCGGAAAGTCATCAATCGGCAAGACCATTTTGAGGCTTCATGAAAAAACAGCGGGAGAGGTGTTTTTTCAGGGGCGTGATGTGTTTCGGATGAGCCGGCGCGAGCTCAAAACTTTCAGATCAGAAGCGCAGCTCATCTTTCAAGATCCGTTCAGTTCTTTAAATCCCCGGCGCCGGATCGGAGAAGCCATCGGTGAAGCGATGATCGAGCATCAATTGGCGGTGAAGCGGAACGCGCGTGATAAAGCGGCGGAAGTTCTTGAAGCCTGCGGACTTTCCGCAAACTTTATCGACCGTTATCCGCATGAATTTTCCGGAGGGCAGCGGCAGCGGATCGTGATTGCAAGAGCGATGGCGCTCAAGCCGCAATTTATCATTATGGATGAACCCGTGGCGGCGTTAGATGTCTCCATCCAGGCGCAGATGATCAATTTGTTCAGCAGCCTTCAAAAACAGCACGGGCTGTCATATTTGTTCATTTCTCATGATTTAAGCGTGGTGGAGCACTTATGTACGAAGGTCGCCATTATGTATTTAGGGACGATTGTGGAATACGCGTCAAAGGAGGAGCTCTTTTCACGGCCGCTTCATCCTTATACGAAAGCGCTGTTATCAGCCGTGCCTGTTCCTGATCCCGGAGTGAAAAGGGAGCGGATAATTTTAAAGGGTGATATACCGAGCCCCTCTGATCCGCCTTCAGGCTGTAAATTCCGAACGAGATGCCCGGCAGCCAAGAAGATATGTGCTGAGAAAAGTCCGGCGCTGTCAGAAAAAGGGCTTCATCATTTTGCGGCATGCCACTTCGTATAATTGAGAAAAAAACGGTTTTATTGATAATAAACAGGAAAAACCTGCCGGGCAGACCGGCAGGTTTTTTGATGTTATTTTGGTGATGGCAGTCCGAGTCCTTCGGCAACGCGTCTGCCGTATTCAGGATCAGCTTTGTAGAAGTGGCCGATCTGGCGCAGCTTAATTTCTTCTTTTTCCACAGGTTTCATCGCACTGACGATATTGGCAACAAGGCGCGCGCGCTCTTCCTCACTCATCAGGCGGTACAGGTCGCCGGCTTGTGTGTAATGATCATGATGATTATAGCTTACACTGTCTGCGAAACCTGATACAGGATATGCCGCCTGTTTATCTTCAGGTGACTCTTTCGGGCCGCCGAAGCTGTTAGGCTCGTAATAGACGGAGCGGCCGCCGTTATCATCAAAACGCATTTGTCCGTCACGCTGATAGTTTTTCACTTCATTGCGGGAACGGTTGATCGGCAGCGCCTGATGGTTCGCGCCGACACGGTAGCGATGCGCGTCATGGTATGCGAACAACCGGCCTTGAAGCATTTTGTCAGGTGAGACGTCGACGCCGGGGACTAATGTGCCGGGAGAGAACGTCGCCTGTTCTACTTCCGCAAAGTAATTTTCCGGATTGCGGTTCAGAACCATGCGGCCGACTTCAATGAGCGGATAGTCTTTTTGAGACCATACTTTTGTGACGTCAAACGGATCAAAGCGATATGTGTTTGCGTCTTCTAACGGCATGATTTGAACATATAATTTCCATGCGGGGAAATCGCCGTTTTCAATCGCATTGAACAAATCTTCCGTATGGTAATCGGGATTTTCGCCCGCGATTTTTGCGGCTGTATTAACATCAAGGTTTTTCACGCCTTGCTCTGTTTTAAAGTGATATTTGATCCAGACGCCTTCGCCTTTATCATTTGTCCATTTAAATGTATGGCTTCCGAATCCGTGCATATGGCGAAGAGTCGCCGGAATGCCCCGGTCTGACATCAGAATGGTGACCTGGTGCAGGGATTCCGGTGACAGAGACCAGAAATCCCAAACGGCCGTCGGGTTTTTCAGATGTGTTCTCGGATCTCTTTTTTGTGTATGGATAAAGTCAGGGAACTTGATGGCATCGCGGATGAAGAACACGGGTGTATTGTTTCCGACGATGTCGTAGTTTCCTTCTTCTGTATAAAACTTAACGGCAAATCCGCGCGGGTCGCGCACTGTGTCACTAGAGCCCAGTTCGCCCGCAACGGTTGAGAAACGGATGAAGAGCGGCGTGCGTTTACCGACTTCTGACAGAAATGCGGCTTTCGTATATTTTGTAACGTCATTTGTGACTTCAAAATAACCGTGTGCGCCCGCGCCTTTTGCGTGAACGACACGCTCGGGAACGCGTTCTCTGTTAAAGTGCGCCAATTTCTCAAGCAGATGGACGTCTTGTATTAAAGCAGGACCGCGATCGCCGGCCGTCATTGAGTTTTGGTTATCTCCGACAGGAGCGCCCCAGCTGGTTGTCAATTTATTTGAACTCATATGATCACCTCTTTAGATTTATAAAAATATAATATCACCTATCATTAAAAAGTCAATATTATTTTATAATGATTATAAAATAATTATTTTTATTATCGAAAAAAGGGTTTGGATTTGAAAGCCTACTTGACTGACGGGAATAATGGGTTTAAGATGAGAAAAAATAGAAACCGCTGACTTGGACACAAGAGGCTCTTATTCTTCACTGGATAAGGGCCTTTTTTTATTGTCAGGCGGTAAGGGAGGCGGCGATTGTATGCTTTTCCGGCAGCATTTTAAACCTGTCGATATTCACGGTCATCTGCCGTACAGCCTTTATTTCGGCAAAAACGATAAGACATTTTCCGATTATAACCGGGAGCGGTCAGATAGAATGAATCTGACTTGGGATTTTCCTGATCCGCATGATGTTGAGGGCGATGACGGCGAAATCGCTTTGATGACAAGATGGGAGAATGAATTAGATAAGTACGGCATTGACGTGCTGAATTTTTTAACAGCAGAGAGCAATGACCGGATGGCGGCGTTTATTCAAGCCAATCCCGCGAGATTTACCGGATTTGCATATCATCCTTTGGAGCGGGAGGATGCGTATGAAGAGCTGAAAAGAGCGGTAGAAGAGCTCGGTCTGAAAGGATATAAACTGTTCGGGCCGCTGACAGACATCGATTTTCATGATCCGTCGCTGAAAAAGCTGTGGACGTATCTGGCTGACAAAAGACTGCCTGTATTAATTCACTTCGGACTTTTAGGGAGAGCGGGGGGCATTGTCAGCCATCGCAACATCAACCCGCTCTCCATCTATCGCGTCGCGAGAGAGTATGCTGATATACCGTTCATCATTCCGCATTTCGGCGCCGGATATTATCAGGAACTGCTGCAGCTGTGCTGGAGCTGCCCGAATGTGTATATTGACACGTCCGGCTCAAATCAGTGGATGAGGTGGATGCCGTACCCGATTGATTTGGAAATTCTGTTTCGAAAGACATCTGAATTAATCGGTGCTGAACGGATCATCTTCGGGACGGATTCGAACGGATTTCCGAGAGGATATGTATACAGATATCTTCAGGAGCAGGTGAGGACCTGCCGGGAAATCAATATGCGGGAAGAAGATATAGAGAACATTTTCGGCAACAACGCGCGGACATTATTGAAAATCGCCCGCCAAGAAAAGGAAGTAAATGCGTGATACAGCCGATGCGCTCTCTGGCAGGGGTATGCCGGAGGGCGTATTTTAATCCTTATAAAAAACAGTTGACAAGTCGGAATAATTTGAATTAACATGATATTCAAATTTAAAAACAAACGGGTTGCCGATCGGACCGCCGAAGGCTCCCATCTCTGCAAGCAATCGGAGATGGGGGCCTTTTTGTTTTTCGATCGCACGCGGCAGAAAGAGAGGGGAAGACAGATGGCTGTAACCATCAGCATACAAGAAAAAGCTTTTGAGCATGAAGGCCGGAAAACATCGGTGCTGAATGATATTGAGCTGTCAATTGCATCGGGAGAATTTTTGACTGTCATCGGGCCGAGCGGATGCGGCAAAAGCACGCTTTTAAAATTGATTGCCGGTCTTGATACCGATTATAAAGGCTCTGTCACAATAAACGGCCGCAATGTGTCGGGACCGGGGATCCGGCAGGGATTTATCTTTCAGGAGCACCGGCTGTTTCCCTGGCTGACGGTAAAACAAAACATCGCTGCCGATCTCAATATGAACGACCCGGCCGTTCGGAAAAAAGTGGATGATCTGATTGAGGTTGTCAGGCTGCAGGGAGCGGAGAACGCTTATCCGCGCGAATTATCCGGCGGCATGTCGCAGCGGGTTGCCATCGCCAGAGCCCTTTTGCGTGAGCCGGAGGTGCTGCTTTTAGATGAACCGTTCGGGGCGCTTGACGCTTTTACGAGAAAACATTTGCAGGATGTGCTGCTTGATATATGGCGCGAGAAAAAAACGACGATGATTCTGGTCACGCATGATATTGATGAATCCGTCTATTTAGGCGATAAGCTGGCGATCCTCAGGGCAAAGCCCGGCCGGCTGCACAGCCTGATGCCGATTCAGCTTCCGCATCCGCGCAATCGGACGTCAGCGGATTTTCAGGCCGTCCGGCAGAAGGTGCTTTCTGAATTTGAGAAAACGGAAGACCTCCGGTTTGCGGATGGGTCCGGAATATAGAAGGGACGAAGCGAAGTGAAAAAAATCATCATTCTTTTAGCCGCAGCAGTCATGATGTCAGCCGGATGCAGTGCAGACAGGACAGGAGGGAGCGGGAAAACGGTGAAAGAAATCCGGATCGGCATCCAGCAGAGTTTAAGCCCGCTTCTCATTGCCAAGGAAAAAGGCTGGTTTGAAGAGGCCTTCAAAAAAGACGGAATAAAAGTAAAATGGGTCGAATTCCAAAGCGGTCCTCCGCAGTTTGAAGGTCTTGCCGCCGATAAGCTTGATTTTTCCCAGGTCGGCAATTCACCGGTCATTTCCGGTCAGGCGGCAGGGATTGATTTTAAAGAGATCGGGCTGTCTCAGGACGGGTTAAAGGCAAACGGCATTCTCGTAAACAAGGGCAGCGGGATTCAGAGCCTGAAAGAATTGAAAGGTAAAAAAATCGCTGTAGCCAAAGGCAGCAGCGGCTTTGATTTTCTCTATAAAGCTTTAGATAAAGCGGGGCTTTCCGCCGATGACGTCACCATCATCCAGCTTCAGCCTGATGAGGCGGTTTCCGCTTTTGAAAACAAATCAGTTGACGCATGGTCCATTTGGGAGCCGTATTTGTCAATTGAAACGCTGCAGCACGGGGCGGAAATATTGGCGAACGGAGAAAGCACAGATTTATATTCTCCCGGTTTCACGTTAGTCAGAACGGGATTTTCCAAAGAACACCCGGATGAGGTGGTCCGTTTTCTGAAAGTGTTCAATAAAGCAGTTGCATGGCAAAAGGAACACAAAGATGAAGCTGTCTCCTTATATGCGAAAATCAAACATCTTGATCCGAAAGTCGTCAGAAACGTGCTTAACAATACTGAGCCTCTCAATGAACCGATCAATGATGATATTGTCAAAGCCCAGCAGGAAACCGCTGATTTTCAATATCAAACAAAAGCGATTCATAAGAAAATTCATGTAAAAGACGTTGTCGACAATTCATTTATTAAAAAAGCGCTTGAAACGGGGGATGGCAAGTAATGAAAGCAGAAGCATCAACGGCTGCCGGCGCAATAAGCCAATCAGAAAAGAAAGCTCTGGCAAGATCCCGGAAGTATTCATACCAATGGATGAAAGGGATTGTACTCCCGGCTGCGGTCATCGCAGTATGGCAGTTTATCGCAAGTCTGGGCATCGTCTCGGCCACGGTGCTCCCCTCACCTGTCGTCATCTTGCAGACGTTTCAGGAACTTCTTCTTTCAGGTGAACTTTGGGGTCATTTAGAGATCAGTTTATACAGGGCTGCTGCCGGATTTCTGCTTGGCGCGGGCCTCGGACTTGTTTTCGGGCTGCTGGTCGGTTTCTCAAAGCGGACGGAAGCATATCTAGATCCGTCTCTGCAAATGCTCAGAACGGTTCCGCACTTGGCCGTGACTCCTCTGTTTATTTTGTGGTTCGGGTTTGATGAGACATCAAAAATTCTGCTGATCGCATTAGGGGCATTTTTCCCCGTGTACATTAATACGTTTCTCGGAATCCGCAGTGTGGACGCGAAGCTGTTTGACGTCGCGCGGGTGCTGGAATTTAACTGGTATCAGCAGATGACGAAATTAATTCTTCCGGCATCTCTGCCGAATATCCTGCTCGGCATCAGGCTCTCTCTCGGCATTGCGTGGCTCGGTCTCGTGGTGGCGGAACTGATGGGATCGAGCGAGGGCGTCGGTTATATGATTATGGATGCCAGACAATTTTCACAGACAAATAAGGTGTTTGTCGGCATTATCATTTTTGCGGCTGTCGGCAAGCTGACAGATGCATTGGTCAGAATGCTCGAACGGAAACTATTAAAATGGCGGAACAGTTATGAAGGGTAACCTATTAAAAAAGGAGAGATTCATATGGAGATTCTTTGGTTTATTCCGACGCATGGTGACGGCCGGTATTTAGGGACGCAAACGGGAGGGAGAACGGCGGATCATCTTTATTTTAAGCAAGTGGCACAGGCGGCGGACAGACTCGGGTATACGGGGGTTCTGCTGCCGACGGGGAGATCATGTGAAGACCCGTGGCTGACGGCTGCCGCTTTAGCGGGGGAAACGAGTGACTTGAAATTTTTAGTGGCGGTCCGTCCGGGACTGATGCAGCCGTCTGTCGCCGCGAGAATGGCGTCGACAATGGACCGGCTGTCAGACGGCCGTTTGTACGTAAATGTCGTAGCGGGCGGAGATCCTTATGAACTGGCGGGAGACGGTATGTTTATCAGCCACGATGAACGTTATAAGGCGACTGAAGAATTTTTAACCGTCTGGCGCGGACTCATGCGGGGCGAAACGGTGACATATGAAGGGGAGCATATCAAAGTGGAAAACAGCAATCTGCTGTTTCCGCCAAAGCAGTCTCCGCATCCGCCATTATATTTCGGCGGTTCATCACAGGCGGGAATTGAGGCTGCGGCGAAACATACAGATGTCTATTTAACATGGGGAGAGCCGCCGGAGCAGGTAAAAGAAAAGATTGAAACTGTTAAAAAACAGGCTGCCAAGGAAGGAAGGACGATGCGTTTTGGCATCAGACTTCACGTGATTGTCCGGGAGACTGAGGAAGAGGCATGGGAAGCGGCTGAACGATTAATCAGCCATTTAGACGAAGAGACGATTGCGAAAGCGCAGGCTTCGCTCCGGCGCGCTGATTCTTCGGGACAAAAACGGATGGCCGATCTCCATAACGGTGACCGCTCGAAGCTTGAGATCAGCCCGAATCTCTGGGCCGGCATCGGACTGGTCAGAGGCGGAGCGGGCACGGCGCTTGTCGGTGATCCGCAGACTGTCGCTGCTCGAATTTTAGAGTATCAGGCACTCGGCATTGAGTCGTTTATCTTTTCAGGCTACCCGCATCTGGAAGAAGCTTATTATCTGGCTGAACTCGTGTTTCCGCTTCTGCCGTTTCAGAATGAACGGACTAAAAAGCTTGAGCGCAGACTGGGTGAAGCAATGGGCAACGACCATTTTGCAAGAGGAAATAAAGCGAAAGTCTGATGACGTCGCAAGGCGGATAATTGACGGCGGGCGCTTTCTGCGGATTCATTTCCGGGGAAATGCCGGCAGTGAAGGCGGGTATTCACCCGCCTTTTTAAGCGCTTAGCTTGCACGATGCTCATATGGATGATATGATACAAAACGTAACAATTACGATTTGATAGGGGTGCTGAAATGGCAAAAAAATCAAAAGTGATCAAAGAGCTCAAGCGGCAGAAGCTTGTTGAACAATATGCGGACATCCGAAGAGAATTAAAGGCAAAAGGAGACTGGGAAGCGCTGAGCAAACTGCCGCGTGATTCTGCTCCGGGCAGGCTTCATAACCGCTGTACGGTGACGGGGCGGCCCCGCGGATATATGAGAAAATTTAAACTGTCCAGAATCGCATTCAGGGAGCTGGCCCATAAAGGCCGGATTCCCGGGGTGAAAAAAGCGAGCTGGTAATGTAAAAAACTCCGGATCTGTCATGAACCGGAGTTTTTGCCGTGCTTATGAAAAGTGAAAGCATAAGCCAAATGCTGAATCATCATCAGAATGAAAATCAAAAGAATCGGAAAAAAGGGAAGATGCGGCTGAATCAGCGGATAAAACAAAAGCAGAACGGCTGCGGCCGGCAATGAGAAGTAAACGGCGATATACGAGGAACGGCAAGCTTTAGCCGTCATCATTCGTTCTCTTTCATCCTGTTCCTCAAATTCATCGGGTACAAGCCTGTGCTTTTTGCCGTTTCGTTTTTTCTTTTCTGCATAGATATACAATGCGGCACAAACGGTAAACAGCAGAAACGGCGTGATATTCAGCTCAAATGAACCGCTCCCCTCCGTTTGGAAAAACTGAGCGATCCGCGGCGCCGCTTCCATAAAGGAAATAAGCGTCCAGCAGGCCAATCCGTAGAGCGCAAGGTGAAAACACGCTTTTCTTTTCAAACTCATTTTTTCTCCTCCTCCAGCCAGAACACTTCCTCCATCGGCAGGGAGAAAGCCCGGCAGATGTTAAGCGCCAATAAAAGTGAAGGCACATAATCTCCTTTTTCAATCGCTGCAATCGTCTGTCTGGTGGCTCCGGCTTCTTTTCCGAGCGTTTCCTGAGAATAGCCGAATCTGGCTCTCAGCTCTTTTACTTTATTTTTCATCATCAGGCGTACCTCAAGTTTTCTTCTTTTTTATATTGTATGAGACTCTTAACAAAATGTAAACCAAACTTAACATGTGGACAAAAAAAGAATTTTTTTCGACAAATTTTTTAACATTCCCTTGACGAAAAAAAAATAAACATGTAATATTAGAAACATCAAATCGGTACTGACAAAAAATAATTTTAATGCGGGTGTAGTTTAGTGGTAAAACCTCAGCCTTCCAAGCTGATGTCGTGAGTTCGATTCTCATCACCCGCTCCATACATACGTTATTAACGCAGTGTTTCGTTTCTCTGATAAACGAAGTATTGCGTTTTTTTATGTGAAAAAAGACACGAAGGCGTGTCTTTTTATGAAAGCCAAGAGACGGTATGCGTGCCTCCGTGAATTTGTTCAAACATTTTTGTTAAGGATGATAGCAGCTCATCCGCCGCGTCGGCATGAAATGAAGGCGGGAAAAAGATCAGCTGCAGCATTTTCTTTGTGCCGGGCGTGACAGGGCGTGTATTGATATGTCCGGTGAAGTCGCCGAAAACGCCGTCCGGGCCGGAGAAAGACAGTACGCTTTCTTTTTCTCCGATCGTAATTGAAATTGGTTGATCTATTTCTGCGGCGTCATACGCTAGGATAGGCAATGAATATTTCAAGGAGAAAAAAAGTATGGTATCATGGGCTGAATTCACACTTTCAATGAATCGTTCCCGGGAAATATCGCCGAGCATAAGCTCCATCGGCGTTTTTTGTCCTGAAAAGGCGGGACTGAGCTGTTCCATTATACGCGCCCACTCTTTTACAAAAGGCTGCTCATCTATACCGCCATCAGCATAATCAAAGTAAAGAGATTCTTGAAATAAACGGAGGCGGCCTTTCAGCATTTGCGGAGCAGGCCCGACTTCGATCTGTTCATATAAGACGGCTGCCGCTTTGATCCCCGGCACCCGTTCAGCAATAAGTGGATCTAAACTGATGTTCAAGTGTGTTCACTCCATTTCGGGATGATAAAACTCTATTATACCTGTGCGGGAGCCTGATCACAAAGAAAGGAGGCTGTGCAAAAAATGAATATTCATAAACTGAAAGAGGAATTAATCGAATACGCCAAAAGCATCGGAGTCGACAAAATCGGGTTTACGACGGCTGATACGTTCGACAGTCTGCGGGACCGGCTGATTCTTCAGGAATCACTCGGCTATTTATCCGGTTTTGAAGAGCCGGATATTGAAAAACGGGTTACTCCGTCTTTGCTTCTCCCGAAAGCCAAATCAATCGTCGCCATCGCCCTTGCGTATCCTTCCAAAATGAAAGATGCGCCGAGGAGCACGAGGGACGGGCGGCGCGGCATTTTTTGCAGAGCTTCCTGGGGGAAGGATTATCATGACGTGCTGAGGGAAAAGCTTGATCTGCTGGAGAATTTTCTCCAAAGCAAACATGAGGATATCCGCACGAAGTCAATGGTGGATACAGGAGAATTGTCCGACAGGGCCGTGGCTGAAAGGGCGGGAATCGGCTTCAGCGCCAAAAACTGCATGATCACCACGCCTGAATACGGCTCTTACGTCTATCTGGCTGAAATGATCACCAATCTGCCCTTTGAACCGGATGTGCCGATTGAAGATATGTGCGGTACGTGCACAAAATGTTTAGACGCGTGTCCGACCGGCGCGCTCGTCAATCCCGGACAGCTTAACGCCCAGCGCTGTATTTCGTTCCTGACCCAGACAAAGGGATTTTTGCCGGATGAGTTCCGCACGAAAATCGGAAACCGTCTGTATGGCTGTGACACGTGCCAGACGGTCTGTCCGATTAATAAGGGGAAAGATTTTCATCTTCATCCGCAGATGGAGCCTGATCCGGAAATCGCAAAGCCGCTGTTAAAGCCGCTTTTGACCATAAGCAACCGCGAATTCAAAGAAAAATTCGGACATGTATCGGGATCATGGCGCGGCAAGAAGCCGATACAGCGGAATGCGATTTTAGCTTTGGCTCATTTTAAAGATGCCTCGTCTCTTCCGGAATTAACGGCCTTGATGCACCAAGATCCGCGCCCCGTTATCAGAGGGACGGCCGCCTGGGCCATCGGGAAAATCGGTGATCCTGATTATGCGGGGGAATTAGAAAAAGCGCTTCAAAAGGAGCAGGATGAGGAAGCTATACGGGAAATTGAAAAGGGACTTGAGCTGTTATCGGTTTCTGATAAGACTAAAACCGGCCGGTCCTGACATATGTATAGAGAAAAAGCACTTGGCGTGAGTTCAAGTGTTTTTCTTTATAAAACAGTATGGTGGGTGGAGCGCTTGAAGCATATTATTGAAGATTTAGCGGAGGCCCGGCTTCATTATTTAATCAACGGAACCGAGATGAGGCACAATGGGCAGCCCGGCGATCTTGAGGTCCTGACGAGAAAAAAAGAGCTGTTTGAAAAACGGAAAGTTGACATTGTGAAAGCGAAGGCAAAAGCCGTCATTGTCAAAAGCAGCCTTGAGGACGACGGCACGTTATGCGTCATGTACACGATTCATTTCGAATATTTGTGCAAGGAGCATGACGGACACCTTTACTTAGAAGAGCAGATTGAGGAGCGGACTGCATTTCTCTATGATCAGCTTTTGATTAAAGATCGGGAAGTAAAGAAAAAACCGGCGGGATTTTCTGACGGAAACAGCGTAATTGAATATGAGCGGAGTGAACGGGAAGATTTCGGGCGGGCGTTTCTATACGACCGTCTGGCTGCCGTGCAGTACGCGGAGAAGTTTTGGAATAAACGAAATCCCGCTTATAACAATTTCAGCGACAACTGCACCAATTTTATTTCCCAATGTTTACATGCCGGAAAAGCACCGATGCGGGGGCATCCGAACAGAGGCTCAGGCTGGTGGATGAAGGCAAGCTCGTGGAGCTACAGCTGGACGGTCGCGCATTCGATGAAGATGTATCTGGCCCAATCCAAGGCAGGGCTTCGCGCGGTGCAAGTATCAAGAGCCGAAGAACTGATGCCCGGAGATATCATTTGCTATGATTTTGAAGGGGACGGCCGTTTTAATCATACGGCGATCGTGGTCGCGAAAGATAAAAGCAATATGCCGCTTGTCAATGCCCAAACGTATGACAGCAGAATGAGATATTGGTCATATGAGGATTCAACGGCGTATACTCCTTCCATCAGATATGCGTTTTTTCATATTACGGATGATACGACAAAAGAGTAATTAATGATATAATGGTGGGCGGAATAAAAAACAGAGGTGAACATCGTGGCATTACATGTCGTTTTATATCAACCCGAAATCCCGGCCAATACGGGAAATATCGCACGTACTTGTGCGGCAACAGACACAACGCTTCATTTGATCCGCCCGCTCGGATTCTCGACCGATGATAAAATGCTGAAGCGCGCCGGACTCGATTATTGGGAGTTCGTCAACGTCGTATATCATGATTCATTGGAAGAGTTATTTGAGGCATATGAGAACGGAAAGTTTTTCTTCATTACAAAATTCGGCCAAAAGCCGCACACATCATTTGATTACTCAAATACGGAGGAAGACTTTTTCTTCGTATTCGGCAGAGAAACGAGCGGACTTCCGAAAGAATTGATCGAAAACAATATGGACCGCTGCCTGCGTCTGCCGATGACCGAGCATGTGAGATCATTAAACCTGTCCAACACGGCCGCGATTCTTGTATATGAAGCGCTGCGCCAGCAAAATTACAGAGATTTGACGTGAAAAAAACGCCCGCATCCGGGCGTTTTTTTATTGAATAAAAAAGACGGACAGCAGCGGTTCACGGCGTTTTTATATTTATGGGCTTAACAACGTAACAGTGTTATGTTACAATACTTTCATCGAAGGAGCTGGATTCATGGAGGAACAACTGATTTCTAAAAAAGAATTGCTGGAAGAAACATCAATCTCATACGGGCAGCTGTACCGCTGGAAACGGAAAAATTTAATTCCTGAAGAATGGTTTATCCGAAAATCAACATTTACAGGCCAGGAAACATTTTTTCCGAGAGCGGAAATATTAAAACGCATCTCAAAAATACAGAAAATGAAAGAAAATCTGTCTCTGGATGAAATGAGAGAAATGCTGTCTCCGCAAATGACTGATGTCAATATAACGTCTGCGGAGCTGCTTCAAAAGGGACTGATTTCAAAAGCCGCGCTGCAAGTTTATGGCGAAGACGGTGTGATATTCACGTCCCGCCCGCTGCTGTCTTTATATGTGCTTGAAGGACTTTTGCAATCGGGCAATATCAGCCTTGAGGAAGGAAAATTGGCGGCAGGGGTGCTGAAAACGTATGAGGCTTCCGAACTGAAAGCAAATACGGAGCTTGTCATGCTCCGAAAGCTTGGCGTAACGACGTGCTTCATCGCAGACGCGGAACATATTTTATTTGAACCGACTGTCAAAGTGGTTGAACGGGTGGCGCTTGCTGCGGCATCGGAAGAATTAAAAACGAAATGGATGCAGGAGGACCATCAATGGAAGTAACAGATAAATTAATCATCAACGGTTCAGGAAGTTCAAAAGGAGGCCGTTTTCATACAGTAGAGATCAACGGAAGCGGCACGGTGTCAGGTGATGTGGAGTGCGCGAGCTTTTTGTTTAACGGCAGCGGAAAAACAGACGGACATGTCAAGACGCAAACGCTGACGATCAGCGGTTCGGGGAAAATTTCCGGCAGTGCCGAAGCTGAATCCATCCGTATCAACGGAACGGGTGTCATTAAAGGTGATGTCAAAACGGAGCGGCTGAACGTCGCGGGATTTTCATCTTTCGGCGGCGGTGTGAAAGCTGATGATATTTTCATATCCGGGAAAGCCGGGATTGAAGGCGATTGCGAGACAGAGACGTTCCGTTCGGAAGGCAAATGCAAGATCGGCGGCCTGCTGAATGCCGATGAAGTCAGTATTAAGCTGACGGCGGGAGAGAGCCGAGTGAAAGAAATTGGATGCCGCCATTTGAAAGTGATGAGCAGAAAGAGCGTGCTTACGCGTTTTAAGCTGATGCCGGCCCCGGTGCTGACAGCAGAGCTGATTGAAGGTGACATCATTGAATTGGCGGACACGAACGCGAAGACAGTCCGCGGAAATCATGTACAGATCGGCGCAGGCTGCACCATTGGGACTGTGGAATACAGCGGCGATTTTACATGTGATCCTTCCGCTTTGGTTAACAAAGTCGTGAAACGATAGGAGGAACTGCGATGGAAACGACAAAAAAATTGAGTCATTTAAAAATGTACGGAGCCGGACACGCCTCCGGCGGCTCCTACCAAAATGTAAGCATTAAAGGGGAAGGAACTGTCGGCGAAGGACTTCAAAGCGAACGCTGCCGGATATTCGGTACGGGACTTTTTCTCGGAGATGCCGAGATCAACAGGCTGAAAATTTTCGGAGAGCATGAAGTTGCAGGAGATTTATCAGCACGTTCAGCAAATGTGATGGGCACATTGAAAGTCGGCGGCTCCATGCGTTTCGCCACGATGAGGCTGAAAGGACTTGCTGAAATTGGCGGCGGGGCCGCGGGAGAGCGGTGTCATATAAAAGGCAGTCTCACCGTCAGCGGTGATTGCCAGACGGAGCTGCTTCATGTAACAGGATGTATCAATGTGGCGGGATTGTTAAACGCGGGGGACGTAAACATCCATTTGCGTTATGACCGAAGCCGCGTGAAAGAAATCGGCGGCACATCGATCACCGTCAGACGGAAACCCGGTTTTCTTAAACGGAAAGCCGGCACGCTTTCTGCTGAATTGATCGAAGGAGACGCAATTTACCTCGAATACACGGAAGCGGACATCGTCAGAGGAAAGCATGTGGAAATCGGCCCGGGCTGCAAAATCGGAAAAATCGAGTATCAAACAAGCTGCAAATCTCATGAAAAATCAACTGTCCAAGAACATATTCAAATATGAAACATTGTTATGTTGTACAGGAAAGGGTGCTCTTTATGAAGAGCACCCTTTTGCCGTTATTTGTTTTCAGGTTTGCTGTCGTAACCCGCCGTAAAAATGGATACTAAAAAAGTGAGAATGACCCCAAGTAAAATGATCGTTTTCATCATTTCTCCTCCTCTTTGCTTTTCCATTTGATGTCCGAGTCTGGATGAAACTGTATTTCTTTCATTATGAACGGTGCACCGGACCCTTGTCAATGACGGCCTTATAACGTCTTTATTTTTAAGAAACGAAAAGCATGTATTATCACGTCACCGCATAGATTGTAACAAAGTACCTTATTTCTAGTGCATTAACCATGATAGAGGAGGTTCTTATGGATATATTAAAGAAAATTGAAAAGTACAGAGAGGAAGAGCAGCGTCTCAAATGGGAAGGGACGTTCGCTGATTATTTGGAGATCATAAAAGAAAATCCATTGGTCGCGCAGTCTGCTCATTCTCGCGTTTTTAATATGATAAAAGACAGCGGAATCGAGGAGGATGACGGTAAAAAGACATACAGCTTTTTCTCGCGGGAGCTGTTCGGCCTTGAGGAATCTCTGGAACGGCTCGTGGAGGAATACTTTCACCCGGCTGCCAAGCGGCTCGATGTAAGAAAACGGATTTTACTATTGATGGGACCCGTCAGCGGCGGAAAGTCAACTCTTGTCACCATGCTGAAAAAAGGGCTTGAAGCCTACTCATTGACAGACAACGGCGCTGTTTACGCCATTAAAGGCTGCCCGATGCATGAAGATCCTCTCCATCTCATTCCCCATCATCTGCGCGACGACTTCTACAGAGAATACGGCATCAGAATTGAGGGCAGCCTTTCTCCGCTTAATGTCATGCGGCTTGAAGAAGAATACGGCGGCAGAATTGAGGATGTAAAGGTTGAACGTATATTCTTCTCGGAGGATAAACGTACCGGAATCGGAACCTTCAGCCCGTCTGACCCGAAATCACAGGATATCGCCGACTTGACGGGGAGTATTGATTTTTCAACAATTGCCGAATACGGCTCAGAATCAGATCCGCGCGCTTATCGGTTTGACGGTGAATTAAATAAAGCGAACCGCGGAATGATGGAGTTTCAGGAAATGCTGAAATGCGATGAAAAATTTCTGTGGCACCTTCTGTCACTCACGCAGGAAGGGAATTTCAAAGCCGGACGGTTTGCGCTCATCTCAGCCGACGAATTGGTTGTTGCGCATACGAACGAAACGGAGTACCGCTCGTTTATTGCCAATAAGAAAAATGAAGCCCTTCACTCCAGGATCATCGTGATGCCTGTTCCTTATAATTTAAAGGTGTCAGAGGAAGAACGGATTTATGAAAAAATGATTTCTGAAAGTGATGTTTCTGACGTACACATCGCCCCCCATACATTAAAAGTGGCCGCGATGTTTTCTATTTTGACCCGGCTGAAGGAACCGAACCGCTCTGATATTGATCTCGTCAAAAAAATGAGGCTTTATGACGGAGAAAGCGTTGAAGGTTACAATTCCGTTGATCTTGAGGATATGAAGAAGGAATTCCATGATGAAGGAATGAGCGGAATTGACCCGCGCTATGTCATCAACCGCATTTCCTCAACAATTATCAGAAAAAATATGGAATCGATCAATTCGCTTGACGTGCTGCGTTCCTTAAAAGAAGGACTTGACCAGCATCCGTCCATCTCCGCCGAGGACAAAGAGCGGTATATGAATTTTATTTCCGCCGCCAGGAAAGAGTACGATGACATCGCTAAAAAAGAAGTGCAGAAGGCGTTCGTCTATTCATATGAAGAATCCGCGAAAACTCTCATGGACAATTATTTAGATAATGTGGAAGCGTACTGCAATAAAAATAAGCTCCGCGATCCGCTGACGGGTGAAGAAATGAATCCTGACGAAAAACTGATGAGATCCATTGAAGAGCAGATCGGCATTTCAGAAAACGCGAAAAAAGCGTTCCGCGAAGAAATCTTAATCCGCATATCCGCCTATGCAAGAAAAGGAAAACGCTTTGACTATAATTCGCACGAAAGACTCCGCGAAGCGATTCAGAAAAAGCTGTTCGCAGACTTAAAAGACGTGGTGAAAATTACGACCTCAACCAAAACGCCGGATGAGCAGCAGCTTAAAAAGGTCAATGAGGTAGTGGCAAGGTTAATAGATGAACACGGCTATAATTCGACTAGCGCTAATGAACTGCTGAAGTATGTCGGAAGCTTGTTAAACCGCTGATGTTTGATTTCATTGAGAGGCCCGTCTGTAAAAGGACGGGTTCTTTTGTCTGTTTTTCGCAATTGTTTGTCAATTGGAGAGTCCGGCCGGCATAAGATAAAAATAAATCTTTTCGCCGGACTTGTTTCATAAACAGGACCAAGCCGGAATACACATGTAAAACGACCATAACGGTTAAGGAGGGGAATTCATGTCCCGTAATGACAGCGGAAATTTTTTGATTTCAGAGGAAGACTGGTCCCTCCATCGCAAAGGCTTTGACGACCAGCAGCGCCACCAAAAGAAAGTACAGGAAGCGATAAAAAACAACCTTCCGGATCTTGTCACTGAGGAAAGCATTATTATGTCCAACGGAAAAGATGTCGTGAAAATCCCGATTCGTTCGCTTGATGAATATAAAATCCGTTATAACTATGATAAAAATAAACATGTCGGCCAAGGCGACGGCGACAGCGAAGTCGGCGATGTCGTCGCAAGAGACGGCGCAGATAAAAAGCAGGGAGCTGGAAAAGGCCAGGGAGCCGGCGATCAGGCAGGCGAGGATTATTATGAAGCGGAAGTTTCATTGATGGATCTGGAAGAAGCGCTGTTTCAGGAATTAGAACTGCCGAATCTGCAGCAAAAGGAAAGGGACAATATCGTCCATACCGATATCGAGTTCAATGATATCCGGAAAACCGGGCTGACAGGGAATATCGATAAGAAAAGGACGATGCTGTCGGCCTATAAACGAAACGCCATGACAGGCAAGCCGTCGTTTTACCCTATTTATCCGGAAGATCTGAAATACAAAACATGGAATGATGTGACGAAGCCGGAATCGAAAGCTGTCGTTTTAGCGATGATGGATACAAGCGGTTCGATGGGCGTATGGGAAAAGTATATGGCGAGGAGCTTCTTTTTTTGGATGACACGATTTTTACGGACAAAGTATGAAACGGTTGATATCGAATTTATCGCCCACCATACGGAAGCGAAGGTTGTGTCCGAAGAAGATTTTTTCTCGAAAGGCGAGAGCGGGGGCACCATCTGTTCCTCCGTTTACCGGAAGTCTCTTGAATTAATTGATGAAAAATATGACCCCGCCCGCTACAACATCTATCCGTTTCATTTTTCAGACGGAGATAACCTGACTTCGGATAACGCCCGGTGCGTAAAGCTCGTCAATGACATCATGAAAAAATCGAATCTGTTCTGTTACGGTGAGGTCAATCAATATAACAGGCATTCCACCCTCATGTCCGCCTATAAAAATGTCAAAGATGATAAATTTAAATACTACGTCCTGAAACAGAAATCAGACGTATTTCAAGCGCTGAAAAGCTTTTTTAAAAATGAGGAAGCCGGTGTAAGCAAAGCATCGTATGAAACATAAAGCCGAGTGAAGAATCGTGCGGCCGCGGTTCTTCACCCGGCTTTTTTAAATTAAAAATAAAGAGAAAAAACGGCATAAAAAAAATCCTTAAAAAATGAAACTTTTCTCTTTACAAACCTTCTTTCATTTATTAATATTTTATCTTGTGAACTATTATTAAGGGAATGAGGTGAAAATACGGTGATTGAATCAGAGCTCGCTTTGCTCAGTTTTGAACAACTGTTTGATACTTCCAGATCGATTTACAAAAAGCAGAAAATGATTCTGGAGACAGTTCTTGAACCTTTTGATATTACAGTGCTGCAGTATCTGCTGATGTTCAAAATACATAAGAGCAAAAGCACGCAGCTTTCAAGGCTGGCTTTGTCGCTTGATCTGAAACCGGCGTCTGTCACGAGAATGACCGATATTCTGTATAAGCGCCGCCTAATGGTTCGGAGCGACTATCACGACGACCGGCGTGTTGTTATGATTCAGTTAACCGAAGAGGGGGAAGAACTTCTAAAGAAAGCTGCTGTTCAATATGCCGAAAAAGCGGCGGTCTTATACCGGCAGCTCAATACCGCTGAACTGCAGTACCTGCGCAAGCTTGCGGAAAGTTTAACGAAGCTTGCAAACGGCTGTGCAGTGAAAAACGGAAAATAAAAAAATCCCCACATATTTTTATCATCATTCCACAAAATGATAGAGGAAGAAACGAAAGGAGAAAACAAAATGAACAGAGGACGTTTAATTCTGACCAACATTATCGGTTTGATTGTTGTTCTTGCAATTATAGGCGGAGGTGCTTACTACTATTATCAAAGCACACACTATGTAAAAACCGATGAAGCAAAAGTTGCCGGCGACATGGCTGCTATCACAGCTCCTGCTGCGGGTAAAGTAACTGACTGGAACCTTGATGAGGGGAAAGAAGTAAGCAAAAACGACGTTGTTGCAAAAATCAAAGGACAGCAAAATGCTGACGTAAAAGCCATCATGGATGGAACAATCGTGAAAAACGAAGTGAAAAACGGCCAAATGGTGCAAGCCGGTACGACAATTGCCCAGGAAATTGACATGAAACACCTTTACATCACTGCAAACATTAAAGAAACAGATATTAGAGACATTGAAGTAGGAAACAAAGTAGACGTAATTGTTGACGGCGACCCTAATACAACATTTGACGGAACAGTAGAAGAAATCGGTTATGCGACAAATTCAACATTTGATATGCTGCCTTCTTCAAACTCAAGCGGCAACTACACAAAAGTAACGCAAAAAGTTCCTGTTAAAATTTCACTCAGCAACCCATCTGACAAGGTGCTTCCTGGTATGAACGCATCTGTAAAAATCTCTGAATAATACAGATCAGTCATCAAACCATGAAGGGAGGTTGTCTTAGGTGGCTAAATCAGATAATCAAGTAAAAAGTCCTAAAACATTGCTTATTGTGCTTATGGCCGGGTTATTCCTGGCGATCTTGAACCAAACGCTTCTTAACGTGGCGATGCCGCACTTAATGACCGAGTTCGGTGTGAGTGCGACGACGATTCAGTGGCTTACGACCGGATACATGCTGGTCAACGGTGTTTTGATTCCGTTATCTGCGTTCTTAATTACCCGGTTCGGACAGAGAAGCCTCTTTCTCGTAGCCATGTTCTGTTTTACAGCGGGAACGTTAGTCTGCGGAATCGCGCCTAACTTCTCAACCATGCTGATCGGCCGGTTAATTCAGGCGGTCGGCGGCGGTATCCTGCAGCCGCTGGTCATGACAACCATTCTGCTTATCTTCCCGCCTGAAAGCAGGGGGAAAGGAATGGGGATTTTCGGTCTTGCGATGATGTTTGCTCCGGCGGTCGGACCGACTCTCTCCGGCTGGATCATCGAGCATTACACATGGCGCATTATGTTCTACGGCCTTGTTCCGATCGGGGCAATCGTTATTATCATAGCGTTCTTCCTCTTTAAGAACTTGGTGGAACCGCAAAAAATCAAACTCGACAGCTTGGGTGCGATTCTATCCATTGTCGGATTTGCCTCATTGCTTTACGGAGTCAGTGAAGCGGGCAGCGACGGCTGGGGAGATCCGATCGTGCTGTCTACCGTCATTGTCGGTGTCATCGCGATTGCCGCGTTTGTCATTCAGCAATTGCGCTCTGAAAAACCGATGCTCGACTTCCGGGTATTTAAATATGATATTTTCTCACTTTCCAGTGTGATTAACATCATTATTACCGTTGCGCTTTACACAGGAATGTTCCTGCTTCCGATTTACCTGCAGAACTTAGTCGGCTTTACGGCGCTGCAATCGGGCCTCTTGCTATTGCCGGGCGCGATTGTCATGCTGATCATGTCGCCGATTTCCGGTATTCTGTTTGACAAAATCGGTCCAAGACCGCTTGCGATTATCGGGCTGGTCATCACGGTC
This sequence comes from Bacillus sp. FSL P4-0334, assembly GCF_038004825.1. Classification (NCBI taxonomy): domain Bacteria; kingdom Bacillati; phylum Bacillota; class Bacilli; order Caryophanales; family Bacillaceae; genus Bacillus; species Bacillus sp. FSL P4-0334. The sequence continues at coordinate 1,972,015 of NZ_JBBORX010000001.1, forward strand.
GCAACGACATTCCAGTACACAAAATTGACAATTGACACACCTTACACGCACATTATGCTTGTCTATGCCATCCGCGCATTCGGTATGTCACTGTTAATGATGCCTGTTATGACAGCCGGAATGAACCAGCTTCCGGCACGGTTGAACAGCCACGGCACGGCGATGAGCAACACGCTTCGCCAGATCAGCGGTTCAATCGGAACAAGTTTGATCACAACGATTTATACGAACCGTACGACAATGCACTATTCGCAGATTGCGGATAAAACGAGCACGGCTGATCCAAGCTTCATGCAGTCGTTCCAAAGCGCGGTTTCGAATTTAATGGTCAACATGAACATGTCGCTTGATGCGGCGAAACAAACCGTTTATTCTTATCTCTACAAAACAGCTTCACTTAATTCCAACGTTATGGGGATTAATGACGCGTTTATGTGGGCGACGATCTTTGCGGTTATCGGCGTAGTCCTGAGCCTGTTCTTGCGTGACGTACGGAAAGACAAACAGCGGGCGAAGAAAAAAGAGGAGCTGTCATTGCTTCCGGCCCCTAAAGAAGTGAAGGAATCTTAATCATCTGAATGGGAGGTTTCCTGAATGAAAATTTACGTAGTGTACGATAGTGAAGGCGAACATACAAAACACCTTGCTGAAGCCATTGCCGAAGGAGCACGAGAAAACGCTGAGGCTGAAGTCCTGATCGACCATGTCGATCAAGCAGACATCCGCAAGCTGAAAGACATGGATGCCATTATCTGGGGATGCCCGGGACACTTTGGCACCATCAGTTCAGGCTTAAAAGCGTGGATCGACAGACTCGGCTATCTGTGGGCTGAAGGCGAGCTGATTGATAAAGTCGGCGCCGTATTCTGTACGACGGCGACAACACATGGCGGATTAGAAATGACAATGCACAATCTGATCACTCCTATGTTTCACCAAGGCATGATTGTTGTCGGACTTCCCGGCAACGTTCCTGAAAACGCGCTGTACGGCTCTTACTACGGCGCGGGCGTCACATGCCCGGTTGACAGCGATGTGCTGATGACGGAAGAAGGCCTTCAATTAGGCCGTGCGCTTGGCAGACGTGTCAGCCAAGTCACAGGTAATCTAACTGCCGGACGACAGTAAGGAGAGGGTTATATGGCCATTATTATAGCGGTTATTGCTGCTGTCATTGTGATTGCACTTCTTATCACATTCAATGTCCGCAGCACTTCTGCAGGACAGAATGTCAAAGAAGAAAAGAGAGAAGCGATCGGCACTACAGCCGAACAGCCGGAAAAGCATGATCCGGCCGAGGAGCGCTCAGCCGAGCATGCTCCAGTCGTTGTAAAATCTGAATCTCCCCGTGAGAAAAAGAATACAATGGGCGATGATGTGTACCGTCAGGCGCTTCAGAAGTTTAAGACTTCTGAGACGGATCAGGAACCAAACGATCCTGATAGCGGCGGCAAAATGCAGGATAGCAGCTATCGTGATGCGCTGCTCTCCTTAAAAAACAAAAAGAAGTAATTGAAAAGGCAAATCTGCGTAAGAGCGGATTTGTCTTTTTTTTATTGAAGATATTGTAATACGTGATGATCTAGTGTACTATGTTACTCATACACTTGATCCGAATGGAGAGAGAAAGAATGACATCGTTTTTAGGTTTGCTGAAAAAAGATGCGAAAGTTTCATGGATTTGGCTCGCGGTGTGGCTTTGCGGCATGATTTGCTGGGCGTTTGCAGCCCATGTCATCGCTGCCCGTCAGAAAGAACCGCTCGTCATTTTCGGCTTTTTTACGGCAATGGGGTTTTTTCAATTTCTTGTAGCGCCGCTTTTTATGTACTATCACCTTCATAAAGAAGGAAAAAATCAGCTGTGGCTTTACAATCCGAATGGAGGATTTTATCTGCTGGCTTCCAAGCTGACGGCCTCACTGCTGTATCAGTTGATCGGGCAGCTGGCGCTGACCGGTTACGGTATTTGGATGTACCGGATGCTTTCTGCAAAAGGAGCGCTGGAACACACCATTCCCCTGGCCGGCACATTAACCGGACTGAATGCTTACCTGCTGATCAGTTCAGCGTATTTATCTGTGATCGTGGCCGTCTTTTGGACTGTTTTTCACTCATTAAAACATGTTCCCGTCCTCCGTTGGGTGATCTGCATCGTGCTTGCGTTTGTCTGGACCTATATTGACGATAAAATCATTACGCCTTTCACTTCATCTCAACATGATTTATGGCCGGTAAAAGTGTATGCGGATTTTGATTTTCACTATACAAAATTGACCGGCTGGACGGTGGAGCTGAAGGCCGTCCACATCTCGCTTTTCAGCTTCCTGGCAGTGATCGTGCTTGCGGCGCTCTGTCTCGCACTGGCCTCTATGCTGCTGAATCGAAAGGTTGAGGTGTAATGATGGAGAATGAATTTCAGTCATCCAAGCCGATTTATCTGCAGATTGCCGATCGTGTATATTACCGGCTGATCCGAAGTGAGCTTTCACCGGGGGACAAACTGCCGTCCGTAAGGGAGATGGCCGTACAGATGAAAGTGAATCCGAATACGATACAAAGAACGTACAGTGAAATGGAAAGGCTGGGGATCGTGGAGACGAGAAGAGGACAGGGAACCTTTGTAGCGGAAAGGTCCGATCTGAAAGTGGAGCTGAAAGACAGGCTGACTAAAGACGTTTTCAAACGCTTTATTCAGGAAATGGCGGAGCTGGGGCTATCTCCTGAGGAAATGATCGACGGGATCAAACAATATGCGGAGGAAGCAAACGATGAATCTTGATTTTGAACGCGTAACAAAAAAATACGGCCGCAGGCTCGCGGTCAGCGATGTATCATTTTCATTGTCTCCGGGTAAAATCTACGGAATTTTAGGGCCGAACGGAAGCGGTAAATCAACAACGCTTAAAATGCTTGCCGGGCTTGCGTTCCCGACCTCGGGCGCCGTCCGGATCGGAGACTGCGCAGTAAGCAGGAACATGCTGTTTCGTACGGCTTATTTAACCGAACATGATATGTTTTTCGCCCGGACGACCGTCGGTGATATGCTCACATTTTATCATTCGCAATTCCCGGATTTTCAGCTGGAAAAAGCACATAACCTATTAACGGAAATGAATCTTTCAGCGAAGCAGAAGATAAAAGAGCTGTCCAAAGGCAGCCGGGGCAGGCTGAAAATCGTTTTGGCCCTGTCGAGAAAAGCATCCGTCATTCTGCTGGATGAGCCGTTTTCAGGTCTTGATCCGGCGGTCAGAGAATCGATTGTCAACAGTCTCGTATCTTATATTGATTTTGACAGCCAGATCGTCGTCATCGCCACGCATGAGATCGGCGAGATTGAGACGCTGTTAGACGAAGTGATGGTTTTCATAAAAGGGAAAATCGCTGAACGGCGCGAGGTCGAAGAAATTAGGGAACAGGAAGGAATGTCCGTGCTGCAATGGTACAGAAGCGTCATGCAGGCGCACGAAATAGAAGGGGGATTCTAATTGGAAACGGTATTAGAACTGCAACAGGTAAAGAAAACGATAAAAGGACGAACGATTATTCATGATCTGAGCTTCTCCGTCCGGGCGGGCGAAGTGTTTGGGTTTCTAGGGCCGAACGGAGCGGGGAAAACCACTACGATCAGAATGATGGTCGGATTAATGAAACTGTCTCAGGGAGACATCGTAATCTGCGGGGAATCCATTACGAAAAACTATGCAAAAGCGGTCAGGCACGTCGGAGCCATCGTGGAAAACCCGGAGCTGTACAAATTCCTGAGCGGTTATAAAAATTTACAGCAGTACGCAAGGATGGTAAAAGGCGTTACGAAAGAAAAAATAGATGAGGTCATCGAGCTCGTCGGGTTGCAGGACAGAATACATGACAAAGTAAAAACCTACTCTCTCGGAATGAGACAGCGTCTCGGCCTCGCCCAAAGCCTGCTGCATAATCCTAAGGTGCTGATTCTGGATGAACCGACAAACGGCCTTGATCCCGCGGGCATCAGGGAAATCAGGGACCATCTGAAAAAGCTGACACGTGAAAAAGGAATGGCTGTCATCGTCTCAAGCCATCTGCTGTCAGAAATGGAGTTAATGTGCGACCGAATCGGCATTCTGCAAAAAGGGGAGCTTGTCGATATTCAAAAAGTAAGGGATGAAGGAAAAGAGGATAAAGATACATACTTCTTCCATATTGAACAAAGAGAAGAGGCTCTTGCCGTTCTGAGTCAGTTTGACTGTGTGAAGAAGACAAACGGCATTGAGATCAAGCTGTCAAAACAGGAAGTGCCTGATGTGATTTCACTGCTCGTCCGTGAAAACATCCGCTTATATGAAGTGAAAATCATGACAAAATCTTTGGAAGACCGTTTCTTGGAGATTACCGGCGGGACGAAAGAGGAGGTTCAATATGTTTAAGCTGATCTATAATGAATGGATAAAAATTTTCAGCCGCGTCGGCACGTGGGCTATGATTGTAATTTTAGGCGTTTCGATGATCGGTTTTGCGCTTCTGTCAAACCATTTCACCTCGAGCGAAGCCAATCCGAATTGGAAACAGGAGCTCCAGGCCGAAAACAAAGAAATGAAACAGCAGATGAAGGAAACCGGAAACCAGACGCTCATTGATAACCTGAAACAGAATGTCGCGATAAATCAATACCGTATGGATCATAACATCCCTGAGGATACAGGGTACACAGTGTGGTCATACGTAGCTGATTCTTCGATGATGACTGTTTTGACCGGGCTGTTTACGATTATCATTGCCGCAGGCATCGTGGCGAATGAGTTCAACTGGGGGACGATCAAGCTGCTGGCTATCCGTCCGCTCAGCCGTTTTCAGATTTTGCTTTCTAAATATATGACGGTGCTGCTGTTCGGACTGCTGATGCTTGTGATTTTATTTGCCGGCTCCGCTCTGTTGGGATTGGTCTTTTTCGGTACAGGGGGAGATACTGCGGCTGATGTTCATCTCGTATACAAAGACGGCCATGTTTTTGAGCAAAATATCATCGCCTTCCTCGCTAAAACATATGTCTATGAATCTGTCTCCGCTTTTATGCTTGCGACGATGGCGTTTATGCTGTCTGCGGTATTCCGGAACAGCTCATTAGCGGTCGGATTTTCTATTTTTCTATTGGTTATGGGAAACACGGCGACTGTATTTCTTGCCACGAAATTTGAATGGACCAAATATATTTTATTCGCCAATACGGATTTGTCGCAATATATGAACGGGACTCCTTTAGTAGAGGGGATGACGATGACATTTTCGGTTGTGATGCTTGTGATTTACTTCGTTATTTTTCTGGCGCTCGCATTCGGCGTCTTCTTAAAACGCGATATTGCCACCTGATATAAAAAGCTGTTTTGCCTTTGCAAAACAGCTTTTCGTTTTAGATGAAAAAAACCCTGCCGGCGTACACCGGCAGGGTTTTTAAACAATTTATGCTTTTGTTACGTTAGCAGCTTGTGGTCCGCGGTTTCCTTCAACGATTTCGAAAGAAACAGATTGGCCTTCTTCTAAAGTTTTGAAGCCTTCGCCTTGAATAGCAGAGAAGTGAACGAATACATCGTCTTGACCTTCTACTTCGATGAATCCGAATCCTTTTTCAGAGTTGAACCATTTTACTTTACCTTCTAACATGAAATTTCCTCCTAAAGCGACATAACGCTTAAATTCACTATTCTTGCTCTAAAACAAACTTCCAAGACGAAAACTCTTACAAAACTTTCTTCTTAAAGATAGTTCGAACAAAAATAATTACCTTTACTCTACCAGTAATTCGAAGAAAAAACAACTGCTAAATGTAACTTTTTTCGAAATAACATGTTTTAAGAGGAGAACGCTCTGATACGGAAATCTGATTTGAGACTAGAACAGCCCATTTTCAGCTGATAAAAACCGCTTTGCAGCCTCTTAAGGAAGCAATTGACAACCCTTTTTTTAATCGGTATTGTATGTAATCATGAGCCCGAATACCATGGTGCAGCCTCTGTACATAAAAATAGATAGGGAGTAGGTCAACTTGAACCTGCGGCTTATAAACAGTCTGTTTCTTTTCATTTTGATCATATCACTTACTTCATGCCATTATCCTGACGGGAACCGGACAATTACTATCGGAATCAATGAATCTGATCAATCGATCTGGGAGTTTGTCGCGAAAAAAGCCGGTGAGGAAGGATTGCAGCTTTCTTTGGTAACGTTTTCGGATTATGCCGAGGCCGATTTGGCGCTTGCCGGCGGGGATCTCGACGCCAATGCGTTTCAATCCGTTTCTTATTTTCAATCTTTGCCGCCTCATGTGAAAAAGAAGCTGGCTCCTTTAGGAACGACATATGCGGCATCGCTGGGGGTGTATTCCAAGCAACATAAACGGCTGAAGGATATACCGGACGGAGCGGTCATTGCTGTGCCTGGTGAAGCGGCGGCCTTCGGCAGGGCGCTTTTTCTCATGCAGGAGGCCGGACTGATGACATTGAAAAAGGGATTCACCGGTACGGGTTCAACTGATATGATCAAGGACAACCCGAAGCATCTGACCTTAAAAACGGAAACAAAAAAGAACGCCTATCAGGCGGCGGAACATGCTGACGCAGCAGTTCTCAGTCAAAGCGAGGCGAAAAGAGCAGGATTTCATGCGGAGAAGGACGCGCTGATCCGATCGGCGCAAATGAAGGAAGCGTATATTCATCTGATCGCCGTCAGGGCTGAGGATAAAGATGATGAACGGATGCAAAAACTCCTGTCTTTGTATCAATCAGATGATACCGCGGCGTTTATTGAAAAAGAATATGAGGGCAGCCTGATTCCTGTTTTCCTGAGGGGCGGCTTTCTCACTGAAAAGAAAGAATGATTTCCTCTTCGGGCGATCATTCTTTTTTTTCAGTGCTGCACACTTGATTGCGCCCTGATGTTTTCGCTTTGTACAGCATCCGGTCCGCGATCAGGGGCAATGTCTGAGGGTCCGATGTATTTGTCGGATAATGCGCGATGCCGAGGGAAACGGTCACGGGAATTGTATCTCCGCTCGTCAGCAGAATCGGGTTCGCGTCAATCGTGTGCCTGATTTCTTCTGCGAGGTGAAGCCCTTTTGTATACGTGCAATTGGGCATAAGCACGGCAAATTCTTCCCCGCCGATGCGGGCTGACGGATCAGAACTGCTGAGTAAGAGCCTCAGGCGCGCCCCCAGTTCCTTCAGCACTTGGTCCCCTTCATAATGGCCGTATTGATCATTGATCTGCTTAAAGTGATCAATATCCAAATAAATAAGCGCGAGCTGAGACGAGGGGGATTGAGACGCCCGATCGTACAGAACGCGCGAGACTTCCTCGAATTTTCTCTTATTAAAAATCCCCGTCAGAAAATCATAATTCGCTTGAAACTTGTATTGCTTGAACAAAAGGCGGGCATCGGCTTCGTGTTTAATGATATACAGCGACAGCATTCCGCCCAAGGTAGAAATGAGCCAAAAATAAACGAGGGCCCCGGCAGGCTGTTCAGGCATAAGTAACAGCAGCGTCAGGGTGATAATAACATTTGAAAAGAGCAGCATAACGAACGCATTTTTGTGATTCGGCTTTTTTCCTCTGAATACGGCCACAGAAAGTATCGCAATCATGCCGACTGCGGCGATAGAATAAATGGCGCTGGCATTGAAATTGATCAGGATACGGCCTGCCACGATAATGAAAAAGGCAGCTGCTGTAGACACCCAGCCTCCGTAAAGAGCGGCGATGATAATGGGGATATTTCTGAGATCAATGATGGAATCGGAGTAAGAAAAGCCGAAAGCAATCAGAAAAACCCCTAAAAGCCCGCAAACCGCCCCCTTCAGTAATTGAAACATCGGACGGTCTTCTTTATGTGAAAGCGACTCTTTAAAAAGAACGGTGAAGAGATAATTAAATGTGATTAAAATCGTCAAATTAAGAAACAGTTCCTTCAGCATAACAATCACCCTTATATAAGTTACTAAAGAAAGGATGGAAAGAAAAGAGAAAAATCATTAAAAATACATATATTGTCAATTCTTACTTGACCGATCGGAATTGATGTAATATAGTGTTTAAGGATAATGAGCAAGGGAGTGTTTACCTGTTTTGGAGAATTTATTTGTAATCTTACATGTTTTTATTTTGTTTTTGTTTATAGCAGGTCTGTTTGTGATGCAAAAAAAACACGTTTCCTTTTCTAAACGTGTCTTTACCGCACTCGGATTAGGCATTGTATTCGGTTTTGCACTGCAATTGATTTACGGGCCGGCTTCACATATCGTGACACAAACGGCCGATTGGTTTAATATTGCCGGCGGCGGTTATGTCAAATTGCTTCAGATGATCGTCATGCCGCTAGTCTTTATTTCTATTCTCGGCGCATTTACGAAGCTGAAACTGACCCATAACATCGGGAAAATCAGCGGACTGATCATCGGAATTTTGATTGCTACGACAGCAATTGCCGCGGCAGTCGGAATTGTTTCGGCGCTTTCCTTTGATCTGAAAGCCGTTCATATCGACCAGGGGAGCACTGAGTTATCAAGGGGTCAGGAGCTGCAGCAAAAATCTGAGGATATGACGGCCAAAACGCTGCCTCAGCAAATCGTTGAGCTTCTGCCGGGGAATCCGTTTCTTGATTTCACGGGAGCCAGACCGACTTCCACCATCGGAGTCGTTATTTTCGCCGCTTTCCTCGGCATCGCTTTTCTGGGCGTGAAACGGAAGCAGCCGGAGCACGCAGCGACATTCAGCGGAATTGTCGATGCGGTTTACGCGATTATTATGCGCGTCGTGACATTAATTTTAAGACTGACGCCTTACGGGGTATTGGCGATTATGACCAAAACGATCGCGACAAGCGACATCGACAGCATTGCGAAACTGGGGATGTTTGTGATCGCTTCATACGCCGCGCTTATCGCCATGTTTATCATTCACTTGCTGCTGATCACGTTCAGCGGTTTAAATCCGATCACATACGTGAAAAAAGCATTTCCGGTTATGGTGTTTGCGTTTACGTCCCGTTCAAGCGCAGGGGCTTTGCCGCTCAATATTAAAACACAAAAAAGCATGGGCGTACCGGAAGGCATTGCGAACTTCGCCGGTTCATTCGGCTTATCAATCGGTCAAAACGGCTGTGCCGGCATTTACCCGGCGATGCTCGCGATGATGATTGCGCCGACAGTAGGGCAAAACCCGTTTGAACCGGGATTTATCATCTCCGTCATCGCCATCGTGGCAATCAGTTCATTCGGTGTAGCAGGCGTGGGAGGCGGCGCGACATTTGCGGCTCTGCTCGTCCTATCCTCTTTGAACATGCCTGTCGCGCTTGCCGGGCTGCTCATTTCAATTGAGCCGTTAATTGACATGGGGCGCACCGCCTTAAATGTCAGCGGCAGTATGACCGCAGGGCTGTTAACAAGTAAAATGACGAAGGAAACCGATACCGCGGTGTACAATGATTCCTCAATCGTCATTGAAGCTGAAGAAGCTTAACAAAAGCAGATCGATGGTTCATTTTCTTATAGAAAAATATGAGATAGAGCGCTAAAACGAAAAAATCCTTCATCGTTGAACGAATGAAGGATTTTTTCGTTTCTAATGATTTCCGGGTTCAATTTCTTCCAGCATATTCATCACGGTGCTGTCATTTAAAACATTTACCGCGCTTTCTTCGAAGTGAATCGGCTCGGTATAGTGAGGCTTCGGCGAAGTTTCTTTACTGCGGCTGCGGTCTGCCTGTCCGTCCGTATGGGATGAGCCGGAGTGATTGCGGGAAGTCTGCTCATGCTGCTGTCCGCTGGATTCCCCGCCGAAAGCCTGTTTGATCAGCTCGGCAGGCTGTAATGAGCCGGTTTGTGAATGCCGGGCTTTGTCCGTGTGCTGCTGTCCGCCGGATTCCCCGCCGAAAGCCTGTTTGATCAGCTCGGCAGGCTGTAATGAGCCGGTTTGTGAATGCCGGGCTTTGTCTGTGTGCTGCTGTCCGCCGGATTCCCCGCTGAAAGCCTGTTGAATCAGGTCAGCAGGCTGCATGGAGTGTGTGCCATCTTTATGCTGCATTCTGCCTGAAACCATTCCGGAGATTTTCCGGCGGATTTCGGGTGATAAAGCTGCAATCAGAATCGATGATCCGATCAGCAGCGCTGTCGGGCTGATGCCGCTTTTTTTTCTGAACAAGTTAAATCCCTCCTCATTCAATTGATTACGCTTACCTTTCCCTTTCCTTCTGATATTTATCCAAACCTCAGAATGCAAACGGCGTGCATAAATCCCGCCGAATAGAAAAACCTATACGTAAAGTGAGAAAGGAGGAATTCACATGATAAAAAAGCAAGCAGTTATCTCTGCCCTTCTTCTGCCGATGCTGATTACCGCAGGGTGCAGTATGGGAAACCAGGGAGAAGGAAAACGAAATGACAACCGCACCCAGAATGTAAATTACCGCAACACGCCTAACGACGGTGCGACAAATATGAATACAGTGAACCGTCATAACCAAAATACCGATCACAATGACAATCGTAACCTGAGAGTGGCTGATAAAGCCGCCGACAAGGTGACTGATTTAAAAGAGGTTAAAAATGCGACTGTGATCGTTGCCGGAAACAGCGCATATGTTGCTGTTGTTTTGACAAACGGGCAAAAAGGCGCCATCGCCAACCATTTAAAAAATAAGATTACCGATAAGGTGAAATCAGCCGATAAACATGTCCGGACTGTATATGTATCAGCGAACCCGGACTTCGTTGAACGCATGCAAGGCTACGGAAAACGAATCCAAAACGGACATCCTGTATCCGGTCTGTTTGATGAGTTCGGCCAAATGGTGCAGCGTGTATTCCCAAACCCCAATAAATAAATGAATGGAAAAGCCGCATTTGCTGCGGCTTTTTTATTTTATCTGCCGTCACGACCCAGCGCTCCTGAGCATAAAGTAAAGAATGAGATGAAAATGAAAGGATCGGGGAGGGGAGCTTGTTTGCGTGACGGCATGGGGAAACGGGCGGCATTCACTCTGATCCTGTGCGGAGTCCTTGTCATATTGGCTGTCAGTTCAGCCGTTTCAGTAAGTATGATGTACGTCCTGTCAGGCCAAAACAGCCGCTCTGTTCCGACGAAGGAACAAGTGACTGAACACATGAATAAAGAAATTTACAAACATACAGCGATTTACTATACGGCGGATGAAAAGCCGCTCTTGGATCTGACCAAGCTTACGCTGGACCACGCAAAGCGTATCAATCAAATCATTGTCGGCTATAAAGGTGCAGCGCCGCTTGAACTCATTTTCTTTTCGGATGAAGCTGAAATGGAGCAATATTCAGGATTGAAAAATGTAGTCGGTTTTTATTCAGAACAGGAGCAGATGATGGGGCTTTTGCCTGAAGAGAAAAAACAGCTTTTGAAAAAAGATGAGCTGGCCGTTTTCATGTATAAGCAATTGATTATACATGAATATACACATTACGCGTTTCATCAAAAAACGCGGCAATTGGGGACGGATACGTCTGTATTTCCGCTTTGGTTTCATGAGGGGCTGAGCGAGTGGGTCGCGCATTATGATGTAGTCATTGATCCGATTGCATTTTCCGTCGTGCCGTTTGATCAATTAACGACCGACCGAAAATGGCAGAAATCGCGTATGGAATATGAAACGGATGTCTATTTGCAAAGCTTCTATATGATAAAGGACTTAACCGAAACATTCGGAGAAGGCATTATCTTAACCATTATCAACAAAACCGCCGAAACACAGGATTTTGAAAAAGGCTTTGAAGCGGCTACGAAAGAAAGCCTGAAACAATTTGAACATGATTTCATAAAAGCATATGAAAAAAAGAAAACGGCATTGGAGAGTCAGGTTTCCAACGCCGTTTTTTAATCAATGGAGGTTTTGCTGCTGCTGTCCCATTTGTCCTTTAATCGGAGGCATTTGCGGCTGTCCCTGGGCCGGCGTAAATGAATTCAGCATGGTCTGCATATCTTGTGCATTGAGCTGAGGAACCTGATAATAACCGTGTTTGTTTTGGTATAAGAAGATTTCATACGCCATTTCGACATATTGCTGAATTTGGGCGGAGAGCACTCTTCTAGTGACGGGATTGGTCATTTCAAGCGAGCTCATCGTCAAGAGAGAAGCTTGAGCTTTAATCAGGCCGAGCATATGGCCGCTGATCCCGAGATCTTTGACATCATTTAATGATTGATTCGGTTTTTTCGGCTGAGTCGGTTTTATACCGTAGACGGCCTGGTTCTGTTCCTTCATCATATATGTCGACGTTTCCTGAGAAGGCTTTTGGCCGGTCTTAAAGCATTCTGCCGTCAGATTATAGAGTCCGAGAATGAATTGATACTGGCGGTCAAGGATGTCGGCCAGCTGCTGATCCTGTATAAACTGTCTGAGCATCATAAATTGATCCAAAACGCCGACTGTTCCGGCCAGCACTTCATGCATATCGAAAAGCTCATGTCCTCCGTGATTCACTTGCGGTGAACCCGGGATCCCTTGATTTACTGGCGGCTGCTGATTCTGCTGCTGTTCCACTGGTTGTTTTCCTCCTTCATGTCAAATCATCATTAAGATGTGAAAAAAGCCGATCCGTTATACATCAAGACCTGTTTCGTTACGTGGGGATTATTTACTATTTTGCGCCAGTGAAGACAATCTTTACAAAAAAGTGATGTGATTTCTAAGAAAATAAGCTAACGTATTTCTTAGAAGACAGGGGGGAAATAAATGAAGAAAAAAAGGGGTATGCGTCTTACGTGCTGTTTGCTGACGGTTTGTTTTATGATGTTCAGCGTGAAAGATGCGGAAGCAATCGGACAAGCAGGATCACTGAATGAAGCTGGAATGGATAAAGCGTATAAAGAACGGCAGACTGAAGACTCCGGCCGTGTCCCGCTCAGAATCATCAGCATGAATGATCTGCACGGAAAAATTGATCAGCAATATGAGCTTGACCTTAACGGAGACGGTAAACCGGATGGCACGTTCGGGCGGATGGACTACGCCGCAGCGTACATTAAAAAGGCGAAAGCCGAGAAAGAACACGCCTTTGTCGTGCATGCGGGCGATATGATCGGGGGCAGCTCTCCCGTGTCAGCCCTTTTTCAGGATGAACCGACAGTAGAATTGATGGAAGACATCGGTTTTGATGTCGGAACTGTCGGCAATCACGAATTCGATGAAGGAACGAATGAGCTTAAACGGATCATCAATGGAGGAGATCATCCGGACGGTAAGGGGACAAGCGGTTATGACGGCCAAAATTTCCCGCTCGTCTGCGCCAACTGTAAACTGAAGTCAGGGGAGTCCTTTGTGCCGCCGTATGAAATTAAATACGTTTCCGGAATTCCGGTCGCATTTATCGGGGTTGTAACCAGATCGGCGGCAGGCATGGTCATCCCGGACGGAATTAAAGATATTACGTTTACGGATGAGGTAAAGGCCGTCAATGACGCCGCCGCTGACCTGAAGAAAAAAGGAATTAAAGCAATCGCCGTGCTCGCCCATATGTCTGCTGAACAAAATGGCTCAGCAATCACGGGAGAATCCGCAAAGCTTGCAAGCGGAACAGACTCAGAGATTGATGTGATTTTCGCCGCGCACAATCATAAAGTCGTAAACGGAGAAATCGACGGCAAGCTGATCGTGCAGGCATTTGAATACGGAAAAGCAATCGGAATCGCCGATCTTGAACTTGATAAAGAGTCGAAGGATATCGTGAAAAAATCAGCGGAAATCCAATATATCGATCAAAGTAAAATCAAGCCTGACCCGGCTGCGGCAGGCATATTAAGCAAATATGAAGAGAAAGTGAAACCGATTATCAGCGAAGCGGTCGGGGAAGCGGCCCATGATATAACGGGCGGGTATTCAAATGACGGCGACACGGCGCTCGGAAATCTGATTGCCGACGGTATGAAAGCGAAGATGAAATCCGATTTTGCGCTTATGAATGGGGGAGGCATCCGGGACGGCATAAAAAAAGGGGCGATCACATGGGGAGACCTTTATAATGTACAGCCGTTCGGCAATGTGCTGACGAAGCTTGAAATCAAAGGAAAAGATTTGCGGGAGATCATTAACGCGCAAATTTCTCCGGTGTACGGTCCGGATTACAGCATCAGCGGATTTTCCTATACATGGAACCCGGAAACCGGACAAGCGGTTGAAATGAAAATGGCGGACGGGACAGACATACAGCCCGAAAAAGGATATACAGTAACAGTCAATCAATTTATGGCGACGGCAGCGGGGGCAAAATACGGTCCGATCGGGAAACTCGGCAAGAATCCGGTGACGGGGCCTGAGGATTTGGAAGCGACAGTAGACTATGTCAAAAACTTTTCCGCGCCGATTTCTTATCAAACCGACGGCCGCATCCGCACGGCATCAGCCGCCGAAACACCTGATGACACCGGCAATCAGCCGGGAAGCGGGGAAACACCGGGCGATACCAGGCCTGATAAAGGAGAAAAACCTCAAGCGGAAAAACCCGCTAAAAAACCGGATGCGGCAGAACAGCCTGATCAAACCAAAAAACCTGAACGTCCTGTCGTAGAAGAAACAGCATCTGATACAGTGCAGTCAATTCCCGAATCCCGTCCGGCGCCTGCCGCAAATTCGGAACAAAGGACAAAACAGACTGAAAGCGGCACACAAAAAGGCCGCCCATTGCCTGATACTTCAGCGGGCAGCCATCAGACGGCATTGGCCGGCCTAGTGATCACGGGTGCCGGCGTATATTGGCTTTTCAGAAAGAAAAGGGGAACCCGCACACGATGAACAAACTGAAACATATTCCGCTTCTCGTCATCATCGCCGGTATCATCATCACATGTTACGGAAGCTGGAAGATCATTGATTCACATATGAAAACGAACCATTCGCTTGAAGAAGCAAAAAAAGCAACAGAACCTGTCTTGGAAAAGAACGAAACAAAAAGCGCTGTGCTGACACAGCGCAAAAAAGAATTTCACCCCGAAACGGGTGAGGCAAGCGGCATTTTAGAAATCCCTGAAATCGACGCTGAGCTCCCGATCGTGGAAGGGACTGACGCAGATGATTTAGCAAAAGGCGTCGGACATTATAAGGACAGCTATTATCCGGGCGATCACGGCCAAATTGTGTTATCCGGCCACAGGGACACGGTGTTCCGCCGGACCGGCGAATTGAAAAAAGGAGACAGACTGAACGTGATTTTGTCTTACGGCACGTTTTCTTATAAAATCAGCCGTACAAAAATCGTCAGCCGGGATGATACATCTGTCATCACCCTTCAGCACAAGCGGGAGGAACTGATCCTGACCACTTGCTATCCATTTTCTTACATTGGAAATGCGCCGAAACGATATATTATATATGCCGACCCGGTTTAAGAAAAATACGTTTCGGTAAAATGAGCCAGATCAGCCGGCATCGGCGCCTCGGCAACGATTTCTTCTCCTGAGATCGGATGGACGACACTGACTTTTTTTGCGTGAAGCGCCTGCCTGTGAAACAGCGTCCTGCTTCCGCCGTACAGGTCATCGCCCGCCAACGGATGGCCGATGCTTGCCATATGCACCCTGATTTGATGTGTTCTCCCGGTTTCCAGTTCAAGCTCTGCCAATGTAAGCTGCGCACCGGGATGATAGCCTTTCACTTTGTAATGGGTGACGGCAGCTTGTCCGCCGGGTGAGACGCGCCGTCTGACCGAATGTGACCTGTCGCGGCCGATCGGCGAGTCAACCGTGCCTTTTTTAGGCGTGACTTTTCCTTCCGCCGCGGCGATATAGGTGCGTTTTAATGTTTTGGTTTCGAGCTGACGGTCAAGGATTGCATGGGCCAGGCGGTGTTTCGCGAAAACGACCGCGCCTGACGTGTCACGGTCAAGACGGTGAACGTGGCGCACTTTCGCCTGCTCGCCGTTGATTTGAAAATGGTAAGCGATCAGGTTGCTGAGGGTGCCGGTCTGACCCTCTTCATTTGGATGAGTCGGCATTCCCGCCGGCTTATTTGCAATCAGCATATGATTGTCCTCAAATAAAATGTCCGGCTCTCCGTATTCCGGAGTCACCGAAGAACCCGTTTTTTCCTGAAGATCAATGAATAAGCGATCTCCGGTTTTCAGTATGATGTTGTTTTTCGGGGATGTTCGATTCACCTGAATGCTTTCTTGGTTCATCCATTCCGTAATTACGGGTTTTGACGCCTGGAATTCAGATTTCAGGACTGAAAACAGCCATTGTCCGGCGTGCTTTTCCGTAATCAGGAGTTCCAGACCGCGGTCATTTTGTTTCATATCATAAAGCTCCTTTTCAAGCGGAAAGCGGCTGTTTCAATAGGAAACACTTACCTTAGCTTTCGCGTTTTTTTCTATGCTATTCTTGATAAAGATTAAGGATATTCACATGGCAAGAAAGGTGATTGATGTGAGAATTGTGAACGCAGCGACTGACGGACAAGAAAGCGCGATACAAGAGCTTTCCTCTGAATTGTTTCAAAATGTCTTTCCTCTTTATTTCTCCGAACTGGAAATTCAGCGCTTTAAAAAAAGGGGCGTATTATCATTACAAAACCAACGTTACCAAGGAACTTTAAAAGAAGCGTTTCAAATTATGGCTTGTCTGCAAACGGTACATATCATGCTGTCAAAGCCGCACCCGGTATATGATGTCAAAGAGCGGGCGCTGTTTGATAAAAATTGCGCTTTGCTGAATGAATGCGGAATGAATTTTCCCTTTACCTATGATGATTTCGAGACAGGGGCCGGATCAGAAGCCTGCAGTCACAGAAGGCTGATCTGACGGGTATAAAGAGCCTTTTGACAGGCTCTTTTTTGCTTCCTTGACATGATACCACAATTTCTTTCCTCTAACTCCCTTTATAATGAGACAAATCCCCGAGCATAATAAATATCGAAAGGGGTGCTTTACAATGAGTTCAATCAAACAATCAATGACTACCCACGTGGCTACCGTTTCTCCCAATCAAACGATTCAGGAAGCGGCTGCGCTGATGCACCAGCATAATGTCGGAGCAATTCCCGTCGTTGACGGAGGGGAATTAAAAGGAATGCTGACAGACCGTGATATCGCATTGAGAACAACGGCTCAAGGCCGCGACGGCCAAACACCTGTTTCACACGTGATGTCTTCTGCAGTTGTATCCGGAAACCCGGAAATGAGTCTTGAAGAGGCGTCACATCTGATGGCCCAACACCAAATCCGCCGCCTTCCCATTGTCGATCAAAATCATCTGGTCGGGATCGTTGCGCTTGGAGACTTAGCGGTTGATCAGCGTTCAAATGAGTCTGCGGGAGCGGCTCTTTCCAATATTTCCAGTCAAAACACACAGTAACGGATGAAGAGAGCTTGCACTTATGCAGGCTCTTCTTTCCGTCAGAATGTTACATTTTGAACGCGAAAGAAATTCACGGTATAGTGTATACATAGGTCAGTACGTTTAACTAAAGGAGCTGTAACCATTGATAAAAGCATTAATCTTTGATTTTGACGGGTTAATTTTAGATACAGAAACCCATGAATATGAAGTGCTGCAGGAAATGTTTGAAGAACACGGTTCAACATTGCCTTTATCCGTCTGGGGAAAGGTGATCGGAACGGCCGCGGGGTTTAAGCCGTTCGCATATTTAGAGGAGCAGCTGGGAAGAAAGCTCGATCATGATGAACTGACGGCGATCAGGCGCGGGCGCTTCGAACAGCGGATGAAGACGGAAACGGCGCGCCCCGGGGTGGAAGCTTATTTAGCCGCGGCAAAAGAATTAGGATTGAAGGTGGGGCTCGCGTCCAGCTCAGATTTCAAATGGGTATCGGGCCATCTGAAGGAATTAGGCCTGTTTGATGAATTTGAAGTGATTCAGACGGCTGACGACGTAGAAGAAGTGAAGCCGAATCCGGAGCTCTATCTGAAAGCTGCGGAACATTTAGGCGTTGAACCATCTGAATGTCTGGCCTTTGAGGATTCGGTCAACGGCTCTATCGCAGCCAAACGGGCCGGCATGAAATGTGTCATCGTGCCGAATAAGGTAACAAGCGCCCTGTTATTTGAAGAATACGATCACAGACTGGAATCGATGGCGGAAATGGAACTTGAATTACTCTTACAGCGATTGAACGATCAAAACGAACCGGCAGGGGGAAGCAGCATTGTCTGAGAAACTTGATCTGACCCGTTTTGAAAAGAAAATGGTCATACGGAATATGGAAGAGAAAGATATTAACAAAATTATTGAACTGCAAAAGGATTGTTTTCCGGGGATGGAGCCGTGGGAGCCTGAGCATTTAATCAGCCATCTCGCGCACTTTCCGGAAGGTCAGTTTTGCGCCGAGTATGAAGGGGAAATTATCGGTTCATGCTCAAGCCTGATCATCAATTTCGATGAATATGATGACCGCCACACGTGGCAGGACATTACAGACGACGGTTATATCACGAACCACAACCCGGACGGATTGAATCTGTACGGGATTGAGGTAATGGTTCACCCGGAATACAGACGGATGAAGATCGGACACCGGCTGTATGAGGCGAGAAAAGACTTGGCGAGACGATTGAATCTGAAAAGCATCATTATCGGCGGGCGGATTCCGAATTATCATAAGTATGCGGAAGAAATGACGGCGAGAGCTTATGTCGAACAGGTGACGCGCCATCAGATTTATGATCCGGTGCTTTCTTTCCAGCTGATGAACGGATTTACGCTCATGCGGATCAATCCGAATTATCTCCCGGATGACACCGCGTCCATTAAATATGCGACATTAATGCAATGGAACAATGTCGATTACCTGCCGCAATCGAAGCGCTATTACAAATCGGCATTTCCGGTGCGCATCTGCGTCATTCAATATGAAATGAAAAAGATTTACTCCTTCGAGGAATTTGCCAATCAGGTTGAATATTATGTCGATGTGGCTTCCGATGCGAGATCTGATTTCGCGGTGTTCCCGGAGATTTTCACGACGCAGCTCATGTCTTTCCTCGAGGAGCGTTCTCCGAGTCTGGCCATTCAGAGGATTACCGAATATACCGAGGACTATATCAGCCTCTTTACAGATCTCGCGGTGAAATATAATGTCAACATCATCGGCGGCTCCCACTTCGTTGAAGAAGAGGGGAAAATTTATAACATCGCCTACTTATTCAGACGTGACGGCACGATTGAAAAACAATATAAGCTTCACATTACGCCGAATGAGCGGAAATGGTGGGGCATCAGCGCCGGAGACAGGGTGCGCGTATTTGATACGGACTGCGGAAAGATCGCCATTCAGATCTGTTACGATATTGAATTTCCGGAGCTTGCGAGAATTGCCGCGGATCAAGGGGCGAAAATTATCTTTACGCCGTTCTGCACTGAAGACCGCCAAGGCTACTTGCGCGTAAGGTACTGCTCTCAGGCGCGAGCGGTTGAAAACCAAATTTACACCGTCATCTCAGGTACGGTCGGAAACCTGCCGCAAACAGAAAATATGGATATTCAATACGCGCAGTCAGCCATTTTTGCTCCGTCTGATTTTGAATTTGCCAGAGACGGAATCGTCGGTGAAACGAATCCGAATATCGAAATGGTCGTGATCGGGGACGTGGACCTTGAAATATTAAGAAGGCAGCGTGAAAACGGAACCGTGCGCCAGCTGAAAGACCGGCGCAAAGATATTTACCGGATTACGCATCTGAAATAAAAAAAACGCCCGCTCCGCTTAAGGGGCGGGTTTTTTTATAAAAACACTTGCACCGGCCCCGGTTTCGGGATATGCTCTTGTAGCCCTTTCGCTTTCTGGGAGAAAGCGTTTTTTTAATTGCCGCCGCTTTATTGACTCGCCCATGCCGCGCCTTTATATTCTTATTAAGAGGAAAACTTCACCAAGAGAATCGGCGTCAGAAGCCGGGCAGCTTTCGATACAGTGCAATGATATTGAAAGGGAGATGAGCGGTGTGGAACATGTACAAAAAAATCAGTCACTCAAACAAAAGGATAAAGAGCTGATTTGGCACGCGATGAAAGGGGCGGAGCCGGATGACAGCATAATCGTCCAAAAAGGGGAAGGCGCCTGGGTTACGGACATTGACGGCAGACGGTATTTGGACGGCATGTCAGGCCTGTGGTGCGTCAATATCGGATACGGGAGAAAGGAACTTGCCGATGCGGCTTACAGTCAATTGAAGGAGCTTCCTTATTATCCGCTGACCCAAAGCCATCAACCCGCGATTGAGCTTGCGGAAAAACTGAATGAATGGCTCGGCGGCGATTATGTAATCTTCTTTTCCAACAGCGGATCGGAAGCAAATGAAACCGCGTTCAAAATTGCCCGCCAATACCACATTGAAAACGGCGATCACAGCCGCTTCAAATTCATCTCCCGGTACAGAGGCTATCACGGCAATACGATGGGGGCGCTCGCCGCTACCGGCCAGGCGCAGAGAAAGTATAAATATGAGCCGCTCTCACAAGGTTTTTTGCACGCGGCGCCGCCTGATCTTTATCGGAATCCCGGCGATGCCGTCACATTGGAAAGCGCGCATGAAATCGACCGGATCATGACGTGGGAGTTAAGCGAAACGATTGCCGGCGTTATTATGGAACCGATTATTACAGGCGGAGGGATACTGATGCCCCCGGACGGGTATATGGCAAAGGTAGAGGACATTTGCCGCCGCCACGGCGCGCTTCTGATCAGTGATGAAGTCATTTGCGGTTTCGGCCGCACGGGAGAGCCGTTCGGATTTCAGCATTACGGCGTTTCACCGGACATCGTCACAATGGCAAAAGGCATTACGAGCGCTTATCTGCCGCTGTCGGCAACGGCAGTAAAACGGGAGATTTTTGAGGCGTATTCGGGCGGTGAGCCGTACGGCCGCTTCCGGCACGTGAATACATTCGGAGGCAATCCGGCAGCCTGCGCCCTGGCTTTGAAAAACCTGCAATTGATGGAGGACGAAAATCTGATCGCCCGCTCCCGGGAGCTTGGAGAAAGGCTGCTCCGTGAGCTTGAGCCGCTCAGAGAACATCCGGCGGTCGGAGATGTACGGGGCAAGGGCCTTCTTGCCGGCATTGAGCTCGTCAAGGACAAAATCACGAAGGAACCCGCTGATGCCGCCCTTGTGCAGCACGTCATCACCGTGTGCAGAGAAAAAGGCCTGCTTGTCGGGAAAAATGGCGATACTGTAGCGGGATATAATAATGTCATTCAGCTGTCTCCGCCTTTTTGCCTGTCGGACGAGGAGCTCTCTTTCATCATTTCGACCGTCAAGGAAAGCGTGCTGAGCATTGATTTTTAATGTAAAGGAGTAAAACATGAGTTTTCACAACCAGCAGATTCTACCGGCAATCCGGAACATGAAGCAATTCGATGCATTTTTAGAAAGTCCGTTCTTATACGGCGTCATTTTAGATATCCACCTCGGTCAATTAAAAGGTGTCGTGAATGAAGCGAAAAAACACGGAAAACTTCTGATGGTTCACGTCGATCTAATCCACGGCATTAAGCATGATGAATACGGTGCGGAGTTCATTTGCCAGGATATCCGGCCCGCGGGCATCATTTCGACGAGATCATCAGTCATCGTCAAAGCGAAACAAAAGAAAATATACGCGATCCAGCGTCTGTTTCTCTTAGATACGAGCGCCATGGAGAAAAGCATGGAATTCGTCGGGAAGCATAAGCCTGACTTTATCGAGGTTCTCCCGGGCATCGTTCCGACTTTAATCAGAGAAATTAAAGAAATGACGGGGATTCCGATTTTTGCCGGCGGCTTCATCCGCACGGAGCAGGACGTTGAAAACGCCTTGCAGGCAGGAGCCACGGCCGTGACGACTTCAGACACCGACCTATGGGCTAAATATGAACATTCTATGACAAAAAAAGATTGACACCGCTTACACCCATTGTTACAATAGACCTAGGTTAATACTATGTGATGGAGACCCGGAGACCCACAACAGCTCTTTACGGAAGCAATAAAGCGTAAAGCGGTTTGTTGTGGGTTTTTTATTCTCTATAACTCTGTCAAACCTGCTATTATGTCATTTAGGAGGAATGATGATGACAGCATTTTGGGGAGAAGTAATCGGTACAATGCTGCTTGTTATTTTCGGCGGCGGCGTTTGTGCGGGAGTCAATTTAAAGAAATCGCTTTCATACCAATCCGGATGGATTGTTATTGTATTCGGCTGGGGATTGGGAGTAGCCATGGCGGCATATGCCGTCGGCAGCATTAGCGGCGCCCACTTGAATCCGGCTTTAACGATAGGCCTTGCGCTTGAAGGCAGCTTTCCTTGGAAAGAGGTCCCTGTTTATATTGCGGGACAGATGATCGGAGCAATGATCGGTGCGGTTGTTGTGTTCCTTCATTATCTGCCGCATTGGAAGGCGACGGATGATCCGGCCGCCAAACTGGGCGTTTTCTCGACCGGTCCGAGTATTCCTCATACATTTGGGAATATGATAAGTGAAGTCATTGGTACGTTTGTGCTTGTGCTCGGCATTTTGGCAATCGGAGCGAATGAATTTACAAAAGGGCTGAACCCGCTGATTGTCGGATTCCTCATCGTTGCCATCGGGATTTCTCTTGGAGGGACGACCGGATATGCGATCAACCCTGCGCGGGATTTGGGGCCGAGAATCGCTCACGCCTTTTTGCCGATTCCGAAAAAAGGGCCGTCAAATTGGAAATATGCCTGGATTCCCGTAGTCGGTCCGATCATGGGCGGTGCGTTCGGCGGCGTATTTTACAATGCCGCGTTTAAAGGAAATGTGACACCTAGCTTTTGGTTTGTAAGCGTTATAATGGTTGTAGTGCTTTTCATACTCTATATTTATACCAAGAAATCTCAATCACAGAAAACATTATCAAATTCTGAATATATTTAAAAAGGAGAGCGGCATCATGGAGACCTATATTTTATCAATTGACCAAGGCACAACAAGTTCAAGAGCGATTCTTTTTAATAAAGAAGGAAAAATCGTGCATTCCGCTCAAAAGGAATTCACACAGCATTTCCCTCAGCCGGGCTGGGTGGAGCACAATGCGAACGAAATTTGGGGATCGGTGCTCGCCGTTATCGCGACTGTGATCTCCGAGTCCGGAATCAGCGCTGATCAAATTGCCGGCATCGGCATCACGAACCAAAGGGAAACGACGGTCGTATGGGATAAAGATACCGGAAAGCCGGTATACAATGCGATTGTATGGCAATCGAGACAAACATCCGGCATTTGCGAAGAGCTTCGTGAAAAAGGATATAATGATACATTCAGAGAAAAAACGGGACTTTTGATCGACCCTTATTTCTCAGGAACGAAAGTCAAATGGATTCTTGACAATGTAGAAGGCGCGCGGGAAAAAGCGGAAAACGGAAGTCTTCTGTTCGGAACGATTGATTCATGGCTCATCTGGAAAATGTCCGGAGGGGCGGCGCACGTAACGGATTATTCCAACGCTTCAAGAACGCTGATGTTTAATATACATGAATTAAAATGGGATGACGAGCTGCTTGATATTTTAGGCGTGCCGAAATCAATGCTGCCGGAAGTGAAACCGTCTTCTCATGTGTACGCGAAAACGGTTGATTATCATTTCTTCGGTAAAAACATTCCGATTGCGGGAGCGGCCGGAGACCAGCAGTCTGCGCTGTTCGGTCAGGCGTGCTTTGAAGAAGGCATGGGGAAAAACACATACGGCACAGGCTGCTTTATGCTGATGAATACCGGAGAAAAAGCCATCACTTCTGATCACGGCCTTCTGACGACAATTGCCTGGGGATTAGACGGAAAAGTCGAGTATGCACTGGAAGGAAGCATCTTTGTCGCAGGTTCTGCCATCCAATGGCTGAGAGACGGCATGCGGATGTTCCAAGATTCGAAAGAAAGCGAGACATACGCAGAGCGTGTGGATTCCGCTGACGGTGTTTATGTCGTGCCCGCTTTCGTCGGATTAGGCACACCGTACTGGGACAGTGACGTGCGCGGCTCAGTTTTCGGCTTGACACGCGGAACGACGAAGGAGCATTTTATCCGGG
This sequence comes from Bacillus sp. FSL P4-0334, assembly GCF_038004825.1. Taxonomy (NCBI): domain Bacteria; kingdom Bacillati; phylum Bacillota; class Bacilli; order Caryophanales; family Bacillaceae; genus Bacillus; species Bacillus sp. FSL P4-0334. The sequence continues at coordinate 1,996,038 of NZ_JBBORX010000001.1, forward strand.
CTACGCTTGAATCTCTCGCTTATCAGGCGAAAGATGTGCTTGATGCCATGGAGGCTGATTCAGGCATCTCTTTAAAAACATTGCGTGTAGACGGCGGAGCGGTAAAAAATAACTTCCTCATGCAGTTCCAAAGCGACTTGCTTGATGTGCCGGTTGAACGTCCGGAAATTAATGAAACGACGGCGCTCGGTGCTGCGTATTTGGCCGGAATCGCTGTCGGCTACTGGAAGGACAGCACTGAAATCGCTGATCAATGGAACCTTGATAAGCAATTCAAACCGGAAATGGAAGATGAAAAACGCGATGAATTGTACGGCGGATGGAAAAAAGCAGTAAATGCAGCTATGGCTTTTAAATAAGATAAAAATGTGGTATACTGAAAACAAGTTAATAGGAACGGTCCTGAGATGAGGAGAGACCACAGCACCAAAGTGATGACATGCGCTTTGGCTGTTGTGGTCTCTTTTTCTATACCGTGACAACAAGGAGGAAACGTAATGATGAATCACCAATTTTCAAGTTTGGAACGGGATCATATGCTGGAAGACATGACTAAAAAAACATACGATCTGTTTATTATAGGCGGAGGTATTACGGGTGCCGGTACGGCGCTTGACGCTGCTTCAAGGGGAATGAAAGTCGCTTTGAGCGAAATGCAGGATTTTGCGGCCGGCACATCAAGCCGATCCACAAAGCTTGTCCACGGCGGTTTGCGTTATCTGAAGCAATTTGAAGTCAAAATGGTTGCAGAAGTCGGTAAGGAACGTGCCATCGTGTACGAAAACGGCCCGCACGTCACGACGCCGGAATGGATGCTGCTGCCGTTTCATAAAGGCGGCACGTTCGGTTCATTCTCTACTTCCATCGGCCTGCGTGTGTATGACTATTTAGCGGGAGTAAAAAAATCAGAGCGCAGAAGCATGCTGTCTGCTAAAGAAACGCTGCAAAAAGAGCCGCTCGTCAAAAAAGACGGCTTAAAAGGCGGAGGCTATTATGTAGAGTACCGGACGGACGATGCGAGACTGACGATTGAAGTCATGAAAGAAGCCGTTAAATTCGGTGCGGAGCCTGTCAACTATTCTAAAGTGAAAGAACTGCTTTATGAAAAAGGAAAAGTTGTCGGCGTTTTAATTGAAGATCTGCTGTCAGGCAAGGAATACAAAGTTTACGCCAAAAAAATCGTCAATGCGACAGGTCCGTGGGTCGACGAGCTGAGAGAAAAAGACCACAGCAAAAGCGGAAAACATCTTCAGCACACAAAAGGGGTCCATCTCGTATTCGACCAATCCGTATTCCCGCTTAAACAGGCGGTGTACTTTGATACGCCGGACGGCCGGATGGTGTTCGCCATTCCGCGTGAAGGAAAAACATACGTGGGTACGACCGATACGGTTTACAAACAAAAACTTGAGCACCCGCGCATGACGGTGCAGGATCGTGATTATGTCGTCAGCTCCATCAATTATATGTTCCCGGAACTGAACATTACGGCGGACGATATTGAATCAAGCTGGGCCGGCCTCAGACCGCTTATTCACGAAGAAGGGAAAGACCCGTCTGAGATCTCCCGTAAAGATGAAATCTGGACATCTCAATCAGGCCTGATTACGATCGCCGGAGGAAAACTGACGGGCTACCGTAAAATGGCTGAGCACATTGTCGATCTTGTCCGCGACCGCTTGAAAGAAGAGGGCGGCCAGGACTTCGGCGGCTGCAAGACGAAGACGATGCCGATTTCCGGCGGACATGTCGGCGGCTCTAAAAACTTCGAGTCATTTGTGGAAGCAAAGACAAAAGACGGCTTGAAAATCGGTTTATCACAGGAAACCGCTAAGCAGTTAGCCATCAGATACGGCTCTAACGTTGAAAATGTATTCAGCCGGATTGAGGGTCTGAAAGACGAAGCGGAAAAACGCCAGATTCCGGTTCACATTTTGGCTGAAGCGGCTTACAGCATCGAAGAAGAAATGGCTGCGACACCTGCCGATTTCTTCGTCCGCAGAACGGGAAGACTGTTCTTCGACATCAAATGGGTGCAAACGTATAAAACGGCCGTGATTGATTACATGAGCGACCGATTCCAATGGAATGACGAAACGAAAGAAAAACACACTGAGTGGTTAAATACGCTGCTGCACGACGCGGTTGTTCCGCTCGAACAATAATAACCGGAGGGCTGTGCCGAAAAGGCATGAGCCCTTCTTTTATCTTTTTACATAAAGCATTTGGTTAAGTTATCAAGTGACACGGGCAGCCGCTTCATATTAAAATATGGTCATAAGCTGAAATTATAGGAGGACGAACATGAGTTGGAGTAAGAGTTACGAACGCTGGAATCAGGCCGAACAATTAGATTCAGAATTGAAAAAATTATTGGCGGACGCAGAAGGAAACGAGCAGCTGCTTGAAGATTTTTTCTACAAAAATCTTGAGTTCGGAACAGGAGGCATGAGAGGAGAAATCGGGCCGGGTACGAACAGGATGAATATTTACACGGTCCGCAAAGCATCCGCCGGACTTGCGGCGTATATCGCGAAACAGGGGGAAGACGCGAAAAAAAGAGGGGTTGCGATCGCATACGACTCCCGTCATAAATCTCCTGAGTTTGCGATGGAAGCTGCAAAAACCCTTGCTTCCCAAGGCATTCAAACATACGTATTTGATGAGCTCCGCCCGACGCCTGAGCTGTCTTTTGCGGTGAGAAAGCTGAACGCTTATGCCGGTATCGTCGTGACGGCCAGCCATAACCCGCCTGAATATAACGGATATAAAGTGTATGGCGATGACGGCGCACAGCTGCCGCCGAAAGAAGCGGACATCGTCATTGCGGAAGTGAATGCCATAGAAAATGAATTAACGATTCAAGTTGAAGATGAACAGTCGCTGAAAGAAAAAGGTTTGATTAAAATAATCGGTGAAGAAATTGATAAACCGTATACTGAAGAACTGACTTCCATCTCCGTACATCCCGAGCTTTCGGCTGAAGTGGATGTCAGCGTCGTGTTCACTCCGCTGCACGGCACGGCAAATAAACCGGTGCGCCGCGGTCTTGAAGCACTCGGTTACAAAAACGTCACCGTCGTAAAGGAGCAAGAGCTGCCGGACCCGGATTTTTCAACCGTCAAATCGCCGAATCCGGAAGAGCACGCGGCATTCGAATATGCCATTAAACTCGGAGAAGAACAAAACGCTGATATTCTCGTCGCTACGGACCCGGATGCCGACCGTCTCGGCATTGCCGTAAAAAACAGCGAAGGCAAGTACACAGTGCTGACGGGAAACCAGACAGGCGCGCTTTTATTGCATTACCTGCTTTCCGAGAAGAAAAAACAGGGCGCCCTTCCTGAAAACGGTGTCGTCATGAAAACGATTGTCACGAGCGAATTGGGCCGCGCCGTCGCTTCATCGTTCGGATTAGATACGGTTGACACGCTGACAGGCTTCAAATTTATCGGTGAAAAGATCAAAGAATATGAAAAATCAGGCCAATACACATTCCAGTTCGGGTATGAAGAAAGCTACGGCTACTTAATCGGCGATTTCGCGCGTGACAAAGACGCGATACAGGCTGCACTGTTAGCCGTCGAGGTATGCGCCTTTTATAAAAAGCAGGGCATGTCGCTTTATGACGCGCTGCTGTCCATTTTTAAAGAATACGGTTATTACCGTGAAGGCTTGAAGTCATTGACGTTAAAAGGAAAACAGGGAGCAGAGCAGATTTCCGCTATCCTGACTTCCTTCCGAAACGATCCGCCGAAGCAGATGGCTGGAAAACAAATCACGCAGGCTGAAGACTATTCAACGGGAAAACGGACTGTATTTGCCGATCATCATGAAGAAGATATTGATCTGCCGAAGTCAAATGTCCTGAAATATTTCCTTGAAGACGGCTCTTGGTTCTGCCTTCGTCCATCGGGAACGGAGCCGAAAGTGAAGTTCTATTTCGCCGTGAAGGGAACTTCTTTACAAGACAGCGAACAGCGTCTTGCCGCATTATCTGAAGCCGTCATGAAAACGGTAGATGGCATAGTGGAAAAAACGAAATAAACAACAAACCGCCGGAAGCGACATCCGGCGGTTTTTTTATACGCCTCATCCGAAAGTATGAGGAAAATTCATGCTGAAAACAAAGGAATATACAGAAAAGAATTGATATAATATGGATAATTCTGATTGGCCGGAGTGAGGGAAATTGACGAAAACGACGGTAGAAACGTTAAAAGCGATTGCGGAAACCTTAAACCAAAGCCACGATCTAAAGGAAGCGCTTGATAAAGTGCTTCGCGAACTGCTCAGCCTGACCGGGCTGCAGACAGGGTGGATTTTTCTGATTGAGCCGGACGGATCTTATACGCTCGCCGCATCCGCTTATTTACCGCCGGCTCTCGGTCAGCGGGAAAATGCACTCATGTGCAGCGGGGAATGCTATTGTCTGACCAAATTCAGCAATGGCGGATTGACAAAGGCCGTAAACATAATGAATTGTAAACGGATTGAATTCGCGGAACAGACGACGAACTGCCGCGATACAGAGGGCATTACCCATCATGCGACCGTACCGCTTGAGGACGGCGGCCGGAAGTTCGGTTTATTAAACGTCGCCGCAAGCGAAAAGACATTTTTCAACGAAGAAGAACTGCATCTTCTTGAAGCGGTTGCATTTCAAATCGGAACGGCGATTCAGCGGATGAAATTGGCCGAATTTGAGCAGCAGAACGCCCTGTTGATGGAACGAAGCAGACTTGCGCAAGAGCTGCATGATTCCGTCAATCAAATGCTGTTTTCTGTCAGCTTAACGGCAAAAGCCGCAAAGAGCTTTACAGATGATGATCGGCTCCGGCAGATGATTACGTTTATTCAAGAGCTGTCTCATGATGCGCTAACAGAAATGAGGGCGCTTATTTGGCAGCTGAAGCCGGAAAGTTTGACGAAAGGGCTGTATGCGTCGATCAAAAGCTATGCCGCTCTTATCGGCCTGGAAGCCGTTTGTGAAATGGAGGATGAGCTGGAGCTTACAGATGAACAGGAACACGCGCTTTGGCGGATCGCCCAGGAAGCCTTGAATAACTGTAAAAAGCATGCGGGAACGGACCGGGTTATCATTTCCGCCGTTAAAAAGCCGGATTGCGCTGAGCTTCATATTAGCGACCGTGGAGCGGGCTTCAGCGCTGATGCGCATGCTGTGCTCCCATCGCTCGGCGTGGCCGGCATGAAAGCGCGGGCTGAAGCAATCGGCGGCCGCTTTACACTGCAATCCGAGCTTGGCGCCGGAACGATTGTCTCCGTTCGGCTTCCGTTTCGGGACAGGAGGTCTGATTGATGAAAATTGTGATTGCTGATGATCATCACGTTGTCCGCAAAGGACTGCGCTATTTCTTCGCCACTCAGGAAGACATTGAAGTTGTCGGTGAGGCGTCCACCGGTGCTGAAGCGCTTCAGCAAGCTGAAAAGACGGAGCCGGACATCATTCTGATGGATTTATCAATGCCTGATATGGACGGCATAGAAGCGGCAAAAATTGCGGCGGAACGATTTCCGGACATCAGTATCGTCGTTTTGACGAGCTATTCTGATCAGGAGCATGTCATTCCCGCCCTTAAAGCCGGCGCAAAAGCGTATCAGCTGAAAGACGCCCAGCCCGATGATTTAGTAAAAACGCTTCGGGAAGTGTATTCCGGACGTTACCGGCTGTCGGCGGATATTGTGCCTCACGTGCTGACCCATATGGTTCAGGATGATCAGGATAAGGAAAAATATGATCAGCTGACCCCCCGTGAAAAAGATGTTCTTCAAGAAATAGCCAAAGGGAAAAGCAATAAGGAAATTGCGGCGGCACTGTTTATTTCAGAAAAAACAGTGAAGACCCACGTGTCCAACCTGCTGTCAAAGCTGAATCTTTCCGATCGGACGCAGGCGGCATTGTATGCGGTAAAATATAATGTTTTTGGAAAGGCGGTAAAATGATGAGCATATTAGTGATCAGCGGAACACCGAGAAAAAACGGGCGGACTAGAATTGCCGCTTCTTATATAAGTGATCGGTTTCATACCGATTTTATTGATTTGAGCGAAAGTGAACTGCCGCTTTATAACGGTGAAGAAGAACAGAACGAGCTGCCTGCAGTGGAAGAGTTAAGGCGGCAGGTGAAAAAGTCGGCGGCCGTCGTCTTATTATCTCCCGAGTATCACAGCGGCATGAGCGGCGCTTTAAAAAACGCCATCGATTTTTTAAGCAGCGATCACTGGGCATACAAACCGGTGGCAATCATTGCTGCGGCGGGCGGAGGAAAAGGAGGCATGAACGCGCTGGCGAATATGCGGACGGTCATGCGGGGCGTCTATGCAAATGTCATCCCGAAACAGCTGGTCTTAGACCCGATTCACATCGACATGGAGCGCCTGACCGTATCTGAGGATATGGCTGTCAGCCTAAAAGAGATGATCGAAGAGCTGAATATGTTCACAAACATAAGAAATCCCGGCGTCTGACGCCGGGATTGTTTTATGTCAGCATGGCTAATTGATCTTCATAAGCGAGCTCTGTCGCATGATCAATATACCCGAGAAGGGAATACAGCTCTTTTTCAAGCACCGCATGATCATATTCGAAATGATACGCGTGCAGAAAGTGCTCAATACGCTTTGATAATAAATCATCTTTTGTACGAACCATCAATATTAACAAATTGTCCCATTGAGACCGGTGTGTGTAATACAAGGCTTTGTCATAATCGGCATGATCCATCTAACGCTTCTCCTTTCAATGAGAAGTTCTCCGTTAGTTTATGCCGTCGAAGACCGATGCAACGGGGGAAAAGTTGGTGTCCTTATCACAGCGGCATAGCAATATGAGGGAGACATAAAATAAAACCGCATATCCGTCTCTTCTTTGGACACGCTAAGATTGACAAAAAACGACTCAGGAGAACATAAAGATGAAATCCCTTCCATTTGCGCTTGCCCTCTTGTTTTGCGGCATTCTCATTGCCTCGATCGCTGAAAAAGGGCATACAGAACACCTTGATCCATCAGTTGAAAAATGGGAGCAGCTCGCATGGAACCAGCTTGAACGTGAATACAAGGGGGCCGAGCTTACCGATTATTCGTACATGGGCCGTACAAAAGTGAACCGGGAACAGACGAAAGATGTGTTTCGCGTAACGGTGCAAACAACAAAAGAAACGTTTTCATCCCGTGCTGAAGTGTATTTCCATCCCGTGACAAAACATGTGATCAGCATTAATATTTTCAGACTGTAAAAAAAGCTGCACAGCCTAATTGAGGCCGTACAGCTTGTCAGATATCAGAAGAAACGTTTTGCGCCGAGGTAACGCTGTTTCCAATAGGAATTGTTCATGCTGGAAATAACGACACCCGAATCGTTGGCATTAATAAACTGGCCGTTCCCGAGATAAATACCGACGTGGGAAGGTCCGGCTTTATAAGTTGAGAAAAAGACAAAGTCACCGACCGCCGGCTGGCTGACTGATGTCATCGTATTCCAGTAGCCTGCGGCTGAAAGTCTGGATACAGAAGTGACCTTATTGAGAACGTAATAAATGAAACCGCTGCAGTCAAAGCCTCTCGGCGTCGTCCCGCCCCATACATACGGTACGCCCAGCTGAGCTTTTGCGGCATCGATCATTACATTAATCTTCGCGCTTGTTGAACCTGTGCCGCCTGTGTTGCCGGACTGATTCGGTGTTGTGTTTGTCTGCTGCCCGGTAATCGTCAGCTTTTGTCCGATTTGAAGAACATCTGTTTTCAGCTTGTTTTTCTCGCGGATCTGCTGGGCGGTCACATTGAACTTTTGGGCAATCACCCATAAAGAATCCCCGCTTTTCACGGTATATGTAGTGGTTTTCCCTGTATCTCCGGACTGGTTCGGAGTTGACGGTGAAGACGAAGAGCCGGAAGATGACGTTTTGGTCAGCTTAAGCACTTGTCCGACCCGAAGCATGTCTGACGTCAGTTTGTTGATGCTTCTGATTTGCTGAACCGTCATGTTGTATGCGTTTGCGATTTTCCAGAGTGAGTCTCCGCTTTTTACTGTATAGGAGGACGTTTGCGTCTGGTTTTTATTTTGGTTTGAATTGTCTTTTGACGGCGTGTTTCCCGAAGAAGACGTTCCTTTTGTTTTCAGGACTTGGTTTACGTAGATCGTATCCGTTTTTAAGTTGTTTAATACTTTGAGTTCCGCAATGGTCATATTGACGCTGTTTGCGATCTTCCATAGTGAATCGCCGAGTTTGACTTTATACGTCCCGGAAGATGATGACTGCTTTTTGCTGCTGTTTGAGCTGCTGCCAGGAGCGGTTTTTTTCTGATCGGTGCTTGAGGAAACTTTCCCCGTCACTTGCAGCTTCTGTCCGGCGCGGATTAAGTCGCTTGTCAGACCGTTCAACTTTTTCAGTTCCTGTACGGACATTTTAAAATCAGATGCGATCAGCCACAGCGAGTCGCCGCTTTTCACTGTATAAACGCTTTTAGTCGTGCCGCTGTTCTTTGAAGATGGCTTTTTGCTGCCGGAATCTGATTTGCCGTTAGGAATGTTGAGCGTCTGCCCGATAGAAATAACGGTGGATTTTAGATGATTCGCTGATGTAATGGCATCCACGCTTGTATTGTAGTTTTGGGCAAGCTTCCATAATGAATCTCCGCTTTTAACCTTAATCGTTTGTGCTTCTGCCGGTGTTACAGCTAACGCAGACCCGACGATCGCAGATGCAGTCAAACCGACCGCTACCTTTTTTTTCATAATGAATCTCCCTTTTCCTGCGATGATTTTACTATCCCCATTCGTTGCAGCCGCAAGGTGAGGATATCAGTAATGATAATCTTTATATCGGCACTTGTCTGCAATCGTTTATCATATTAATAGAAATAGTCCTTTTTTCTTATGTCGGCATAAAAAAAGAAGGAATGCGGGCATTCCTTCAGCTTCTGAGCAGTCTCATAATCTCCTCTTTGTTTTTGACCAGATCCCTTAACGTATATTTGTCTAAAACGGCCAGGTAAGCTTGCAGGGCTTCATTCAGAAGGTTCTTTAAGTTGCAGGCGGGAGATATGATACAGAGATTTTTTTGGGAGTCAAAGCATTCTACGATGTTAAAGTCGTCTTCTGTATTTCGAACGACTTCTCCAATGTTTATGTCTTCCGGTGTCATTCCTAATCGGATTCCGCCTCCCCGGCCCCGGATCGTTTCGACATACCCGAGCTGGCCGAGGCGGTAAATGACTTTCATGAGGTGGTTTTTAGAGATGGAATAAGTATCTGCGATTTCTTTTATGTTGGAAAGTTCGTCGGAATGTCTGGAAGCCAAAAAAATCAAAACGCGTAAAGAATAATCGGTATAGTTCGTTAATTTCATAGAATGACCTCGAAAAAAGAGATTTTGCTTCTGTTACAGTCTATCATATATGAATCTAAAATGAAAAAAAAGGAATTTGCCCCCTTAACTCAAAAAAAAACGTGCGCTCCTTCTGAGCGCACGTTTTTTTCGTTAAGACATCGGCGGCTTCCGATCGTCAGCCGATTGATGTTTTTCAATTTTGCGATCCAATTTTGCGAGATAACGGGAGGCGAATTCTTTTCCGCCAAGACCGAATGAAAGTCCGAAGGCAAGCGCGAAACCGCCCAGAATCAGAATAAACGCGGCATTTACGATCGTGTCGGCGACACCGAGCTGATCCAGCGCCATAAAGATTGAAAGAGTGATAATGGTATATTTCGCAAGCGGCGCCAGGAATCTGAATTCCTTTCCGCTCAGCATGCCGGCAAGCAGCCTGCTGACGAGCTGTCCGGCCAAAAGCCCGATTCCGAGAATAAATACAGCGGCCAGAACATTAGGCAGGTAAGCGATAATACCTGTTGCGATAACAACGAGAAATTCGAGATGGACAAGCTGCAGCGCCTCTGCCGTAAAGAGCAGGACGATGATGATCTGAACAATCATGCCGACCGTCTGAGAAAGCGTCAGCTTCGGGGTACCCGTCTGTTCAAAGCCCATTTTACCGAGAAGAGAGTCGAAACCGGCCCGGTGCAAGAGCCCGGATACAATGCTGTTGACCCATTTTCCGATCCAGATGCCGGCGATGATCAGCACGATACCGATGATGATATTAGGGAGCATTGTGAAGACCGTGTGCAGCATGGCTGACGCCGGTTCAGAAATACCCGCCACATCAAGCCGGTCAAGCGCAGAAATGATCACCGGAATGAAAATCAGCACGTAGACAATCGTTCCGATGATTGCCGACAGGCTTGTATCCTTCAGATAAATAGAAAGCCCCATACGTGCGGCGAGCCTTTCCGTGCCGATACTCGCCAGAAAGTTTGTGACGATATCACGGACGAGACGGGCAACAAGCCAGCCAATTAAAACAATCAGCGCCGCGGCGAATAATTTCGGTATAAAGGACAAAACGCTTTGGATCATATTTGTAAACGGCCCTGATACTCCGCTGATCTGGAGAGCGGCCAAGACGCCGGGCAGGAACAAGAGCAAGACGAAGTAAAAAACGATTCGTGAAGCGGCCGTAACGGATCTGCTCATCTCCGCTTCTTCAGACACCATTGTCCATTTTCTGAGCCGGCCGTTTTCAGCGAGTTTCATGCCCGCTTTTTTGACGAGATAGCTGAAAAGCGAAGCGGCCGCCCAGCCCAACAGCAGAATCAGGCCGGCTTTTAAAATGCTCGGCACAGCCGCCGTTATCGCTGACAGCATGCTGACAAAAGGCGAAGCCACGGTTGTCAGATGCAGAATGTTAAAGAATAGAATAAAAACGATGATTAATGCGATAAAATAAATGACTTTACTGATGACTTTTTCTGAGGAATAGCGCGCCGGCTTTTTTTCGGCGAACAGCCTGTCGTCGATTTTTGTTTTTTGCAGGCCTTTGTATACGGCTTTTTCAATGATTTTGGCAATGCCCCAGCCGATAAGCAGGACGAGCAGTGCGATGATCAGATTCGGGAGTTTGCTGAGATACGTCGTAAGCATGTCTGCTGTATTCAAGTAGAATCGCTCCTTTTCTTTTTGGGGTATGGTGTGTGTTTTACCCATTTACATATAAAGCAAACGGGGCGGATGTGCCGAAAGTTTTCAGCCGGAAACCGGTCTGTTATTTCATCTTTTGAGAGGAGGGGTCATACATTATAAATAAGTCCAAGTAGGGGGGATTCGGTTGAACGCGGAGGAGACAAAAGGTTTACAGCGGGCAATTGAGGAAATAACCGACATTGCGAAGGGTTTCGGCCTTGATTTCTACCCGATGAGATATGAAATTTGCCCGGCTGAAATTATTTATACATTCGGCGCGTACGGCATGCCGACGAGATTCAGCCACTGGAGTTTCGGCAAACAATTTCACAAGATGAAACTCCATTATGATCTCGGTTTGAGCAAAATTTATGAACTTGTCATTAATTCCAACCCTTGCTACGCTTTTTTGCTGGACAGCAATTCGCTGATCCAAAATAAATTAATTGTAGCCCATGTTCTTGCCCATTGTGATTTTTTCAAACATAACTGCCGCTTTCAAAATACGAACCGGGACATGGTTGAGAGTATGGCGGCTGCGGCGGAGCGGATTAAGCATTATGAAAGAATTCACGGGATAAAAGAGGTGGAGTCCTTTTTAGATGCCATTCTGGCGATTCAGGAGCATATCGATCCGTCGCTCGTCAGGCCGAAGCTGCTGTGGAGCGTCGATGACGAAGAGGAGGACGAAGAAGAAACCGCGCCATCGCCTTACGATGATTTATGGGGAATGGATAAGCCGAAGCAGGTGAAAAAGAAAAAAGGGAAAAAACCGTTTCCGCCCCGGCCGGAAAAAGATATTCTGCTGTTTATCGAGGAACATTCGCGGGAGCTTGAACCGTGGCAGCGTGACATTTTAACCATGATGAGAGAAGAAATGCTGTATTTCTGGCCTCAGCTGGAAACGAAAATCATGAACGAAGGCTGGGCATCCTATTGGCATCAGCGGATTATCCGCGAGCTTGACCTGACTTCAGATGAAGCCATCGAATTTGCGAAGCTGAACGCAGGCGTCGTTCAGCCGTCAAAAACGGGAATCAACCCGTATTATTTAGGGCTGAAAATTTTTGAAGACATCGAAGAGCGTTATGACAACCCGACAGATGAAATGAAAAAAACAGGAGTAAAGCCCGGTTCCGGACGCGAGAAAATGTTTGAGGTCAGGGAAATTGAATCGGATATATCATTTATCCGCAATTATTTGACGAAAGATCTCGTGATGCGTGAGGATTTGTATTTATTCCAAAAGCAGGGCAGGGACTATAAAGTGATCGACAAAGAATGGAAGGCCGTGCGCGACCAGCTCGTGAACATGCGGGTCAACGGGGGATTTCCTTATCTGACCGTCAATGACGGGGATTACCTGAAGAATAATGAGCTTTATATTAAACATTGGTATGAGGGAATTGAGCTTGATCTGAAATATTTGGAGAAAGTGCTGCCGTATCTGTACCAGCTGTGGGGCAGGAGCGTGCACATCGAATCTGTTCTTGAAGACAGAGAAGTGATGTTTTCGTATGACGGCAAAGGAGTGCACCGGAGATATCTGTAAAAGAAGAAAGGATGCGGGGAAACCCCCGCATCCTTTTTTTATTTTCCGTGTTTCAGGATGTGAAAGATCTTTTTGGCCTGGTCCGTGTTGTTTAAAAGCCCCGTAAATGACTCTCTTCCCGGACCGTATGCGTAAACGGGAACTTCTTCGCCTGTATGATCGCCGGTTGTCCAGCCGCTGTTGGTTTTCGCATTAAAGAGCTTAATGATCGCTTTGTAGATACTCTTGTCAGCATCCTGTTTTGCGGCCGTTTCGATCTGTTTGATTTCAGCTTTTGACCATTTCAGGTCTGTATAGCGCGCAAGCACGGAAGATACGGATTTCCCCGCTTTGATTTGGTCAGCCATAAATGCCGGGGTTTTTTTTGCGGCAAGAATCGGTTCAACATGCCAGTTTTTATCGTCATTCGCGCCGATCGTCAATCCGCCGGTGGTATGGTCAGCCGTGGCAACGACAAGCGTATGTTTGTCCTTTTTGGCAAATGCGATCGCTGCTTTATACGCTTTTTCAAAATCCTTCATTTCGCTCATTGCGCCGACTATATCATTGTCATGTCCCGCCCAGTCAATTTGGCTGCCTTCGACCATTAAGAAAAACCCTTTTTTATTCTTGTTCAGCCTGTCGATCGCTGCCGTTGTCATGTCTTCTAATGAAGGGACGGCGTTTGAGCGGTCGATTGCTTTGTCGAGTCCGCCATCGGCAAACAGGCCGAGAATCTTCTTGTTACGATCCTTTTTGAGCTCCTGTTTTGATGTCACGTAGCTGTATCCCGCTTTTTTGAAATCCTTTGTTACATTGCGGTCTTTACGGATAAAGTTTGACTTGCCGCCTCCGAGGAGCACATCGACTTTCTGTTTTCCGTTGATGCGGTCATCAAAGTAGCTGCTTGCGATGTCATCCATGTTCTTTCGGGATTTGTTATGGGCTCCGAATGCCGCAGGGGTGGCGTGGGCAATCTCCGAAGTTGCGACAAGTCCGGTGGATTTCCCTCTTTGTTTCGCTTCTTCGAGGACGGATTTTACCCGCTTTCCTTTTTTATCGACTCCGATCGCCGCGTTATACGTTTTCACACCCGTGGCCATTGCCGTGCCTGCCGCCGCGGAATCGGTAATATTGGAATCAGGATCGTCAGGGTAAGTCATCATCATACCGGTGAGATTGGGGTCGAATGCCGTCAGTTTCATACCATCCGAAGGCTTTCCTTTGTTAATGACCGAACGGTAGGCGTTCATATAGGGAGCGCCCATTCCGTCGCCGACCATGAAGATGACGTTTCTGATTTCGTTTTTGTCAGGCTGTTTTTTTGCCGCTGCCTGTTCGGAGTGCTGAAGCCCCGCGCCCGCAATCAGACCGGCTGTCAGCACGGATACGGCTGCCGCCGGCAGAAGTTTTGATCGAACCTGTTTAAATAGACTCATTCTCACTCGTCCTCCTTTAATCGTGTCTGCATGTCTAATGGTAGGGGGTGTTTGTAAAGAGCGCCTGTTCCTCCTGTAAATTTCAGGTGAAACATTGTTAGAAATGTAAATTCCGGTGTAAAGTTATGTTTTCAAGAAAGAGTGAAAACCATTCACTTTTTTGAAAAAGTCGAGGATTTTTTTAACAAGGGGTTATTTGGAAAATAAACTGCTTTGTTTTTCCAAAATACGAGGATCACAGGAAAAAAACATGACAAATAGACTCGTTTTTCGTCACGTTTGAAATCAAATTGAAATATTTAATACCCTTAAAAACTTTTTTCTAAAACGAATTAGTAAGAAATTTGTCACGGGAAGTCAAGTCTATTTCTAGTGGAAATTGAACCTTATAATAGGAAACAGATAAAAACTTTAAAAAAGAGACACATAAAATAGATAGAATCATTCAGGGAGGAAAATATGAAAAAGCAACTTGTTACAGCAACAACGGCAGTGGTTTTGGGGACGACTTTGTTTGCGGGCGCGGCATCTGCGCAAACGATTAAGGTAAAAAAAGGCGATACATTATGGGGACTTTCAAATCGGTATGGAACGTCAATTAATTCCATTAAATCTGAGAACAAATTAAAATCGGATATCATTTACATCGGTCAGACGCTTTCGATTAACGGTAAATCATCCTCAGGTTCAAGCTCAAGCAGCAAGTCATCATCGTCTACATATAAAGTCGTAAAAGGCGACAGCCTTTGGAAAATTGCGAATAAATATAAAATGACGGTAAACCAATTAAAAAGTTTAAACGGTTTAAAAACGGACCTGATCCGCATCGGACAAGTTCTTAAAGTAAAGGGATCAACTTCCGGTTCAACGTCTTCAGGATCTTCGTCATCAAAGCAGCCTTCATCCAGCCATAATGCTGCACAGACGAGCCTGAATGTAAACAAGCTGATTTCTGATGCGCAATCTTTAATCGGCACGCCGTATGTATGGGGCGGAACAACGACTTCCGGCTTTGACTGCAGCGGATTTATCTGGTACCTGTTAAACAAACAGACGAGTGTCGGCAGAACGAGCACTGCGGGATACTGGAGCTCAATGAAGAGCGTGTCCAGCCCGTCAAGAGGAGACTTCGTCTTCTTTACAACATATCAGGCCGGCCCTTCACACATGGGTGTGTACATCGGAAACAACAAGTTCATCCATGCCGGTTCTGACGGCGTCACAACAAGTGATCTGAATAACAGCTACTGGAAACCTCGCTATCTTGGCGCGAAAAGATTCTAGCAGCGATAGAAACCCGTTCATCAGAACGGGTTTTTTATTTAGACGGGACAGAGCTCCATTTGTTTCACCTAAAAATGAAAATGTGATAAAAAATCTAAAAAGGTTTTCTTTTTTTCATTTTCATAGAGGGCGATGGCGTACGCGCCCGCGCTCGGCATCTGGGCGAATTCGCACGGAATTTCAATCATGCTGCCTGCGGCGAGTTCGGCCCGTACCGCTGACAGCGGCAGAAATGAGACGCCCAGCCCCTCTTTAATAAATCGTTTCGTAATATGCGTCTGTGTCACCTTCATTGTCCTGACGAAAGGGAACTGTATTCTGACCTGGCGGAGCAAATCATCCCAATAGTCAGGATGGTTATGGGTCAAAAGCAGATATTGTCCGAACAGGTCTTTCACTTCATCGGCCTTCCCTGTTCCGGGTTTTCGGCCGGGCGGCGCGACGAGGACAACGGGGTCATTGTACAGGGAGCGGCAAGTGAGGGAAGATGATTGCACCTTTAAGCAGCTCAGTCCGATATCGGCTGAGCCGTTTCTGATTTGAGAGGCGATTTCTTCCGATTCGAAAATGGTAACCGTCATTTCGGTTTCTTTATTGTCCTCTGTATAACGCTTCATGACAGACGGGAGAACGGTGTCGGCGATAAGCGGCGAAACAGCGAGTGTCAGCGTGTGCGAGTAGCCCTGGCGCACCCTGTGCAGCTCCGCCATGCTGTTTTCATAGTCTTCCAAAAGCCTCATGGCAAACGGCACGTATGCTTTTCCTTCTTCGGTCAATTGTATTTTCCGGCCGCTTCGCTGAAACAGCTTGCAGCTGATTTCTTTCTCTAATAATTTTATATGAACGGTGACGGTCGGCTGAGATAAAAAAAGCGTTTCCGCCGTTTTTCTGAAATTCTCATATTTTGCCGCGGTGACGAAGGTGTGAAGCCATTTAAAATCCATAGATGCACTCCTCTGATTAAAAGTTTTAATTAATTCCCTTAAAAATATTCATTATTTTTTAAATATTATATTTACTATAATAACAGAAAGAGGATAAGGGGGAATGAAATTGATTTATCGTGGATTGAAAGGGATTACTTGTGCAGAAACGGCTATCAGCCACATTGACGGAGAAAAGGGGCATTTAATATATCGCGGCTATGATGCGAAGGATATTGCGCTGCAATTCAGTTTTGAAGAAGCGGCGTATCTCATTTTGAACGGGGCGCTTCCTGATGAGCGGCAATTGCTTGCGTTTCAGGAAGAACTTGCAGCCGAGCGCGGGCTTCCGAAACATTTGATCGACTTACTGGAAACGCTTCCGGATGAAATGGACGACATGGCGGTGCTGAGAACGGCTGTTTCAGGTTTGGGCACAGATTCATTTACATATCCGCCCAAGCCGGAAGAAGCGATTAAACTGATTGCCGTCACACCGACGATTATTGCGTACAGATACCGCCGTAAACAAGGGCAGGAAGCGTTGTCACCTGAGGCGCGATACGGACACGTTGAAAACTATTTGTATATGCTGACAGGCAGGCAGCCGTCCGCAGCCCAAAAGAAAGCGCTTGAAACGTATATGATTCTGGCGATGGAGCACGGGATGAATGCATCGACTTTTTCAGCGAGAGTCACCGTTTCGACTGAATCGGACTTAGTGTCTGCCGTCACTGCCGCACTGGGTACGATGAAAGGGCCGCTGCACGGAGGCGCGCCTTCAGGCGTCACGAAAATGCTTGAAGACATCGGGAAAAAAGAAAATGCAGAAGCGTATTTGGCAGCGAAGCTTATGAGGGGAGAACGCCTGATGGGCTTCGGGCACAGGGTGTACAAAACAAAAGACCCGCGGGCGGAAGCGCTGCGCATAAAGGCTGAAGAAGTGGCGGGAAATGATCCGTCGCTTGACTTGGCGCTTTATGTGGAGAAGGAAGCCATCCGCCTGTTAGAGCAATATAAGCCCGGACGGAAGCTGTATACGAATGTGGAGTTTTACGCAGCGGCTGTGATGCAGGCCATTGATGTCGACAATGATTTATTTACGCCGACCTTTTCAGCAAGCAGAATGGCAGGCTGGTGCGCACACGTGCTTGAACAGTCCGCTGACAACATGATTTACAGGCCGTCTGCGAAATACACCGGCGCTTTTCCCGAAACGGCTCAGCAGCTTTAATTACCGGCATATTTGTCCGTTTAACTCCCCGCACTGCGTGGTATCGTCTCAGTAATACCAATTGCAGGAGTGTGAGAATATGAATCCGATGGACAGACAGACGGAAGGACAAAAGCCGCAGGTGCAAAAGCGCCAGCCCGGCATTGAGTCAGACATGGAGCCGAAACCGCTCTTGGAGGACCCGGATGTAAAAGGGTCTGGCAGATTAAAAGGAAAAGTCGCCGTCATCACGGGCGGAGACAGCGGCATCGGCGCAGCGGCTGCGATCGCTTACGCGAAGGAAGGGGCGGATCTTGCCATCCTGTACCTAGACGAACATGCCGATGCCGAGAGAACGAAAAAGCGTGCGGAAGAATACCAGGCCGAATGCCTGTTAATTCCGGGAGACGTCGGTGATGAGGCACATTGTCAGAAGGCGGTCCGCCAAGTCTTAGATCACTACGGAAAAATAGATATTCTCGTTAATAATGCGGCTGAGCAGCATCCGCAAAACGGGATTCTTGATATTACAGCTGAACAGCTGGAGAAGACATTCCGTACAAACATGTTTTCTATGTTTCATATGACAAAAGCCGTGCTGCCCCACCTGCAAAGAGGGAGCGCCATCATTAATACAACGTCTATTACTGCTTATCAGGGAGACACATCATTGATCGACTATTCGTGCACGAAAGGCGGCATCGTTTCCTTTACGCGTTCAATGGCGATGTCATTGGCCGATCAGGGGATCAGAGTAAATGCGGTGGCCCCTGGCCCGATCTGGACCGCCCTGATCCCGGCAACGTTTACTGAAGAAAAGGTGGAAAAGCATGGTCTGGACACTCCGATGGGAAGACCGGGACAGCCTGCGGAACACGCCGGAGCTTACGTGCTTCTGGCTTCAGACGAATCTTCCTATATGACGGGGCAAACCATTCACGTAAATGGCGGCAGATTTATTTCAACATAATACGCAAGTCTTATCCCGCGCTTTTAAAAAGGGCGGGATTTTTATTTGAACGTACATATGAATACGATTTTCAAAAAATGGAAGTCTCCAGCTGAATCACTAATGCTAATATTTCACAGTGGAGAATCCGCTGAGTTCTGTTTTATGAAAACTAAAAATAATATATAGAATTTTCAAAAAAGTTATTTTCATTTTTATATTTTTCGCTATAATATGACATAGGAGAAAGGAATGATGTGCTGAAACATTTCATGCGAAAAATAAGAATTTAGTCATTATTGCTATTGTTATCTGAATATTCTAACATATATTGGTTTACAAGGAGTGAAGCAGATGAAGGGGAGCGTATTCAGAAAGAAAAGCATTCAGGACCTGCTTGCATCAACGAGCGGGGAAAAGTCGCTTAAAAGAGAGTTAGGGGCCTTTGATTTGACCCTTCTGGGGATAGGGGCCATCATCGGAACGGGGATTTTTGTATTAACCGGAACAGGCGCTGTCACGGCGGGGCCGGGGCTGACCGTTTCATTTGTCATCGCCGCTCTTGCGTGTTTATTTGCGGCTCTGTCATATGCTGAATTTGCTTCAAGCGTCCCGGTTTCGGGTTCCGTCTACACGTTTACTTATGCGACACTGGGTGAACTTCTCGCGTTTATCATCGGATGGGATTTAATCTTGGAATATATGCTCGCCGTCAGCGCGGTTTCGGTCGGCTGGTCCGGCTATTTTCAATCATTCTTGGCGGGCTTCGGCATTCATCTTCCGACCGCATTAACGGCCGCGCCGGGATCCATTAAAGGCACGGTCACATTCTTTAATCTCCCCGCATTTGTTATCGTGCTTGCGATTACATTCCTCCTCTATTTAGGCATTAAAGAATCGAAGCGGGTCAATAATATTATGGTCATTTTGAAGGTTCTGGTTGTTCTATTGTTTATCGCCGTTGCGGCCGTATATGTCAAACCTCACAACTGGCAGCCGTTTATACCGATGGGGTTCGGCGGTGTTTTCAGTGCCGCGGCGCTCGTTTTCTTCTCTTTTATCGGTTTTGACGCCGTCTCTTCCGCCGCTGAAGAAACGAAAAATCCGGCGAAGGATCTGCCGAAAGGAATTATCTTTTCATTAATCGTC
Source organism: Bacillus sp. FSL P4-0334 (assembly GCF_038004825.1). Lineage (NCBI taxonomy): Bacteria > Bacillati > Bacillota > Bacilli > Caryophanales > Bacillaceae > Bacillus > Bacillus sp. FSL P4-0334. The sequence continues at coordinate 2,015,567 of NZ_JBBORX010000001.1, forward strand.
TGCACCGTGCTGTATGTGACCGTATCGGCGATTATGACGGGCGTCGTTCCGTTTGCCCGCTTTGAAGGCGTTGACCATCCCGTGTCTCTCGTCCTGCAGATGGCCGGACAGAATTGGGTGGCCGGGATTATTGATATCGGCGCAGTGTTGGGGATGACAACGGTGATGCTCGTCATGCTGTACGGCCAGACGAGGGTGATGTTTGCCATGTCCCGTGACGGTTTGGTGCCGGGAGCGCTTTCAAAAGTCCATCCGAAGCATAAAACGCCGCACGTGGTGACGTGGGTGTTCGGCATCCTGTCGGCATTACTCGGCTCGCTCGTCCCGCTTGATGAACTGGCGAAGCTGGTGAACATCGGCACGCTTGCCGCATTTGTCCTGATTTCCGTGGCGGTTATCGTATTGAGAAAGAAACAGCCTGATCTGCCAAGGGCTTTTAAATGTCCGGGGGTTCCCTTTATTCCGATATTGTCCATTCTGTTCTGCGTGTTTTTGATTATTAACCTCGGCGCTACCACCATATTCCGTTTCTTTATCTGGCTGATCATCGGTCTGGTGATTTATTTCTTATATTCGAGAAAGCATTCGAAATTAAACGGGGATTTGTAAGGAGCGGCACCCGCCGCTCCTTTTTATTTTTCGGAATAATGAAACATATTGAAATGGGCTTAAGTTATCGCAGCGAATAAGGGATAATATAGGGCGGAAGGGAAGTGGAAAGTCGTGTCTGACCAAAAAAGGGTTCAATGGGCCTCAAAAATAGGATTTATTATGGCCGCTGCCGGTTCGGCGATCGGCCTGGGAGCCATTTGGAAGTTCCCTTACGTAGCGGGTACGAACGGGGGAGGCGCTTTTTTTCTTATATTCGTCCTCTTTACCGTGCTTTTAGGCTATCCGCTTTTGCTCGGTGAATTTATTTTCGGAAGACGGAGCCAGACAAATGCGATTGATGCCTACAAACAAGCCGCGCCGAAGTCGGTATGGCACCTCACGGGTTATGTGGGTGTGGCGGCCTGTTTTTTAGTTTTGTCTTTTTACAGTGTTGTCGGCGGGTGGATTTTGCTTTATGTGTTAAAAGCCGTTACCGGTTCTTTATCCGGGCTCACTCAGGAGCAGTACGGCACGGTGTTCGGGACGGTCATTGAAAATCCGATCCAGACTCTCATTGCGCAGCTTGTATTTATGATCATGACGGTGGCGGTCGTCGCAAAAGGCGTGCAGAAAGGGATTGAACGTGTCAGTGCGGTGCTGATGCCGATTTTATTCGTGCTGTTTCTATTGCTTGTGCTGCGATCAGTCACGCTCGATCATGCCGTTGAGGGGATTAGATTTTTATTGGTTCCGCACTTTGAAGATTTGACGCCGGAATCCATCCTATATGCTTTAGGACAGGCGTTTTTTACATTAACGCTCGGTGTTTCGGTCATGGTGACATACAGTTCGTATCTGCCGAAAACCCAAAATCTTCCGGGTTCGGCGGGTTCCATTGTTATGATGAATGTGCTCGTTACGCTGTTTGCGGGACTGGCCATTTTCCCGGCGGTTTTTTCGTTCGGCTTTAAACCGGATGAAGGGCCTACACTGCTGTTTACCGTGCTGCCGGCTGTGTTTGACCGGCTGCCGTTCGGCTCGCTGTTTTTTATCAGCTTTTTGGCGGTCTTTTTCTTCGCCGCGCTGACTTCGGCCTTTTCGATGGTGGAAATTATCGTGGCGACTGTCGGGAAAGGTGATGAAACGAAAAGAAAGAAGCTGTCGTGGACAAGCGGTCTGCTCATTTTCTTAGTCGGAATTCCGTCCTGTTTATCATACGGTGTTCTCGGTGATGTTCATTTGTTCGGAAAAACGTTTTTTGATCTTGCGGATTTCACCGTCAGCAATGTGCTGATTCCGCTCGGCGCTTTATTAATATCAATCTTCGTCCCGCTGAAAATACCGAAGCAGGAGCTGTTTGCCGAGATGAAAAGCGGTTCCGCCATCGGCTATCGTTTCTTTCAGGTGTGGTATTTCCTTCTGAAATATCTCGTGCCGCTGGCTATCATCGTCGTATTGCTCCATTTAATCGGCGTTCTTTCATTTTAAAAAACAGGCCCCCGTAAAAGGGCCTGTTTTTATGTTTAAAAACCGAATTGCAGATTCGTATCAACCGCAACGATCGTATATACACAGACAATGACGAACAGATTGAGAATGACACCGAGCAGTCCCGGGCCCGTCCGCCCTTTTTTAATAAACAGCTCAATGATGCCGAACGGCACGGCGGCCATCGCAAACGGCAGCATCTGATAAGAATAGAAAGTCACATTGCTGATGATTGCCACGTTCAAAAGCAGCAGCGACAAAATCGCGGTACCGACTGATATCCAGCCGAAAACATTATGCTCTTTAAAAATTCTTACCAATTCCATAATTCCACCTCACCGATGTTTGCTGCTTTTACTGTTTTGTTTTTCAGCAGACGTTCGATTTCTTTTGTCGGCCCCGTCACGACAGAGCCGTATACGTTCATTCCGTGATGTTCAACATAGTCGATTCGGCTGCCAAGATTCATGTCTTTGCGTTTCGATATTGCATGCGCCCATTTTTTATGGCGGGACATAAATTCAAGGGCATTGATAAATTGTTCACGGTCTGTCTGTCCTTGCGTTTCGAAAGAGGACACCATCTTGGAATCTTTCCCGGGAAATCCTAACGGCTCGGCATAAGGACTGTCTTTCAGATTTTTCTCCGTTTCGACCGCGTTCCATAAAAACTTCACATCGTATTTTTTAAAAGTCGAATATATTTGAGAAGAAGGATAGGCCCTGTCATAAGAAAGATAGACCTCCGCCACGCTTCCTTCAGGCAATTTTTTTAATGTCTGTCCGGCTTTGTCAATCGTGCGTTCCTTTAAGCCGGAAGGATGGGCGAAATAATGCTTTGCCTGTGCCGCGTCTAAATCATAGTAGTTAACGGCAGGCGATTTGACCGTATCTAAAAACATTTCAATCCGTTCTCCGCCGACGGATTTCGTTTTTGTGCCGATCTGCTTTTGCAGCGGAAATTCCGTATTCATTCCAAACAGCTTCACCTGGCTTTTCAGTCCGGAGGTATCGACGAGGACGTTCGGCATTGTGGTCGCCACCGTCACTGCCGCGGTCTCCATTAATTGATTGCCGGTGCTTTCTTTTCCTCCCAGACCGTAATAGAGGTAGCTTCCTAATGTGCAAAGCGGCAAAATCATCAAAGTGGAGATGACGGCGAGAACTGAAATCCGCAAATACGATTTGCGTTTTCCGTATGATAAAATGGCCTTCTGTTTTTCCGGGCTGATGCCGACGTCCCATTCCCGGTCGTCCTGCATTTCGCTTTCAATCAACTCCTGATAGACTTCCAGCTTTTCCAGCTCTTCTTCAAAGGCGGCCATTTCCCGGTCGCTCATTTCTCCATTTTTGTATTGGTAAAAACGCTTTTTAAATTCTTCATTCATCATTAACACCTCTATTATAAAGTGCTTTCAGCCGCTGTCTGGCACGAAATAAAACACTTTTAAAATTAGCCTCTGAAATATTCATAATATGGGATGCTTCTTTGTAATTCAGTTCTTTTAAATAATACAGTGTTAAGGCCTCCCGATAATTGTCGGGAAGTTCGGACATATACCCTGTCAGCACTTCCTTGATTTCAATCTGATGAGCCGGGCTTTGAACAGCCGTCTGGAAAAGGCTCCCAATTAAGTCATCGGAAATGGTCACTTCCTTTTTATGTTTTCTGACATAATCTATAAACGCATTTCTCGCCACTTGAAAAAGCCATGGCTTTACTTTGCTGTGGTCGTAGGAGTGAATGTGTATGTATGCCCTCATAAAGGTTTCCTGCAGCAAATCTTCAGCGAGATGCTTGTCTTTTGTCATGGAGAGCAGGAACCGGTAAACATCATTCATATACATTTGGTAAATTTCATCGATCGTCACTGCCTTTTCTCCCCTCTATGTTATACACGCATAAGAAAGGTTTAAAGTTGCACGTTCCATGCAAACGGCTTAAATTCATTTTCACCTCATCAAACACCATTTCTCTATAGTACCCAAAATCCGTCATAAAAGATAGAGATCGGCGGAGGAAAAATATAATTATTAGTACCAGGTAATAAAAAATATTGTTATAATAGAGAGAGAGAACACTTTTGATCATTACAACAAAGGAAGTGCGTTATGTATAAGTTTTGTGCAAATGCCATCAAATGCATTCTATCCCTGCGCGGAGGAGTGAAAGTGTACAATAAAGAGAATCTTCCGTCTGATAAAGGATTCGTTATCGCGTGCACGCATGCGGGCTGGGTGGACGTCCTCACGCTCGGTGTCGGGATATTGCCCCATCAGATTCATTATATGGCGAAAAAAGAGCTGTTTCAGAAAAAGTGGATCGGACGTTTTTTGAAGAAGATTCACGCGTTCCCGGTTGACCGTGAAAATCCGGGCCCGAGCAGCATTAAAACGCCGATTAAGCTTCTGAAGGAAGGAAAGATTGTCGGGATTTTTCCGAGCGGTACGAGAACATCAGAAGACGTCCCGCTGAAAAGAGGGGCCGTGACCATCGCCCAAATGGGAAAAGCGCCGCTCGTTCCGGCCGCATATAAAGGGCCGTCTACGGGAAAAGCGCTGTTTAAAAAGGGAAAAATGCGGCTTATCATCGGCGAGCCGATTTTTTTGGAGGACTTTTCCGATCTTGCGCCGAAGGAGAGGCTTGCGGCCATGACAGAAGAGCTGAATGCCAGAATTAAAGAGCTTGAGAAAAAACTTGAACAATTGTAAATGAAAAAAAGCTTGCCGTCTGTATCAGACGCGCAAGCTTTTTTGTTATGCTTCTTTTTGTTCGGCGGTTTCCAGCAGTTCATCAAACGCCAGTTTTTTCACTTCGATATATGCGACGTGGTGGCCGTCAATTTCATTAATGATAAATTCACAGCCTTCTTCGATAATCGAGTCGTATTGTTCGACGTCGTATTTCTGGGTAAGGAACCAGCCGCCGATGGTGTCGACCTCGTCATTTTCCAAATGGATGCCGAGGAGTTCGTTCACTTGATCAATCAGGACCTTGCCGTCAAGCATGTAATGGCCGTCGCCGAGTTTACGGATTTCGTTGATTTCATCGATATCAAATTCATCACGAATTTCCCCGACGATTTCTTCAATAATGTCTTCAACGGTGACAAGCCCCGCGGTTCCGCCGTATTCATCCGACAGAATCGCCATATGAACCCGTTCCTTCTGCATTTTTACAAGCAGATCGTGAATCGGTGCCGACTCAATCACATGGATGATCGGATTAACAAAATCGGTAATCGGCGAGTCGACTGATACTTCGCCGCTGATGCAGGCGGTCAGCACTTCTTTAATGTTAATAACGCCGATAATATTATCTTTGTCACCCTCTTCGACAGGGTACCGGGTATATTTTTCAATCTGAATGATGTCCATCATTTCAGAAATTTTGATATCATGCGGCAGACTGACGATTTCCGTACGCGGAATCATGATTTCTTTTGCAAGTCTGTCGTCAAATTCAAAGATTTTGTTCACATATTTAAATTCAGACTGGTTGATTTCACCGCTTTTATAGCTTTCCGATAAAATGATGCGCAGCTCTTCTTCAGAGTGGGCAAGCTCATTTTCAGACACCGTCTCCAGACCGAACGTCTTCGTTAAAAGACGGGCGGAGTTGTTCAGAAGCCAGATAAACGGGAACATGATGCGGTAAAACCAAATGAGCGGTTTCGAAAACAGCATTGAAACGGCTTCCGCTTTCTGGATGGCGACTGTTTTCGGCGCCAACTCTCCCACGACCACGTGTAAGAATGTAATGATCGCATAGGCGAGAATAAATGAAATAATATGCGATAATGAGCTTGGTACGTTTATCTTTGTGAAAAGCGGATGAAGCAAGCGTTCAATCGTTGATTCGCCTAAGACACCAAGACCGATGGAAGTCAATGTTATGCCGAGCTGGCACGCCGATAAATACTCATCTAAATGCGTGGTCACTTTTTTGACACCGATTGCGGCTTTATTTCCTTCTGCTATAAGCTGGTCAACCCGTGAGCCTCTGATTCTGATTATCGCAAACTCAGATGCTACGAAAAATGCCGTCAGCGCGATTAAAACCGCGACTAAAATCAAATTCACAATGTCCAATTAGAACCTTCACTCCTTTTGGGAAGATGAAGGTAACACCTCCTGTTAGTAAGATAATGGTTTAACTTAACAGCAGCATAAATGATTGAAGCACTGCAAGCTTTTCAGGAGCCAGCCTTTTTTTCAGCTGGGCGCGCTCCTCTGGTTCAAGCTTTTCAAACCGATTCAAGATCACGGAGATGTTTTGATTCATGTGATCAATTTCCGATGCCAGATTTCCAATATCGTCAGGCAGGGCTGAAGAGGGAAACTGGTTCTCCAGTCGATCTTTTATATCAGACAGGGCCAATCGCTGCTTTTTACAAGCGACTATAAACTTTAACCGATTAAGTGCAAGTGTATCGTAGTAACGATAGTTCGAACAAGACCTGTCAGGCTTTAAAAGCCCGAGGTTTGTGTAGTAATCCACCGTGCGTTTCGTTACACCGGCAAGCTCTGCTAATTCACTGATGCGATAAGTCTCAGCCCCATCTAAATCCCTCCCCAACCATCACGTTATAGTTATGAGAATAGTTTAATATATGAAGGGGAGTTTGCACAAGTTTATTGTTTTCCGTCTTTCTCCTGAAACGGCGCGGCGGGCTGTCTGAAAAAGCGTTGACTGCGCCATGTAAATCTTTCATAATCATTGTAAATAGAAACGGAAGAAAAAGACAGAAGGGACAGATGACAGTGGCCGGTTTATCACGGGAAGTGACACAGAATCTGGAGAAAGGTTCATGGATACGCAAACTATTTGATGAAGGCGCTCGGCTGAAAAAAGAGTTCGGCGCCGATAAGGTGTTTGATTTTTCAATAGGAAATCCGGTTGCGGAGCCGCCTGAAACATTTAAAAAGGCGCTTTGCGAAGCGGCTGAAACAGGGCGGCACGGATACATACAAAACCAGGGGCTTCCGGAGGCGAGAGAAAAGGTTGCGCGCTTTTTGTCAGAGCGGTTTCAGACAGAAATTTCCGCAAGGCATACAGTCATGACGGTCGGAGCCGGCGGGGCGCTGAATGTCGCGCTGAAAAGCATTTTAAACCCCGAGGAAGAAGTCATCCTACTTGCGCCTTATTTTGCGGAATATAAAGCGTATGTTGAAAATTACCGCGGCAGACCCGTCATCTGCCCGCTGACTGACTCATTTGAGATTGATATTGAAGCGGTTAAAGGTGCGATCACCCCCCGTACGAAAGGCCTGATCGTTAATACGCCGCATAATCCGACGGGGACTGTGCTCAGCCAGAAAAACCTTAACGAATTGGGCGCCTTATTAAAAGAAGCCGAAGAGCGGAACGGCCAAAGCATATTTATTTTATTTGATGAACCGTACAGCCAGCTGATCTACGGAGAAGAGCAGGCGAATCCGTTTCAGGCGTATCACCGCGTGATTTTAGTCAGTTCGTTCAGTAAAGATCTCGGCATTGCGGGGGAAAGGCTCGGGTATATCGCGGCAGACGCCCAAATGCCTGAGGGCGATCTTCTGACGGATGCGTTCGTTTTCTGCAACCGGACGCTCGGCTTTGTGAACGCTCCGGTCATGATGCAGCGTGCCGTGGCGAAAATGGATGATCTTTCGATTGACGCTGAACCTTACAGAAAGCGGAGAGACCTTATGGTGGACATCCTCACAGAAGCCGGCTTCGAATTTGAAATGCCGAAAGGAGGCTTTTTCGTCTTTCCGAAATCACCGATTGAAGACGAGGTGGCATTCTGCATGCATGCCGCACAGAAATACAAACTATTGATCGTACCCGGCAGCGGATTTGGAAAAAGCGGCTATTTCCGATTATCTTTCAGCGTGCCTTCAGAACAGATCAGACAGTCGCGCGATATTTTCAAAGCACTGTATCAAGATTTTTCTTCATAGCTTCCAATACATAAAGATGGGAGAACGGACAAATGTCGAGGAGTAATAATGGCACGTCAGACATCAGCATTACAGGAATCGGAGTCTTAACCGCGGTCGGACAAGGCAAGGAGGCGTTTCTCGATGCGCTTATGGAGGGGCGGCACGCCTTTGATGTGATGAAACGGCCCGGCCGGCAGAAAGGCAGTTCGTTTATCGGCGCGGAGCTTAGCGAATTAACGCCGCCGGACGCGCTGTCGAAGCGCTTGTACCGAAGGGCCGCATTATCAGGAAAGACGGCGCTTATCGCTTTATATGAAGCGTGGCATGACGCTCAATTAGACGGCGCTGATCACAGCCGCACCGGTCTGATCATCGGCGGCTCGAATATGACGCAGCGCGAATTGCTGCAGGCCTTTGAGAAAAACGGTGAAACGCCGCAATTTGTAAATCCGACATACGGGCTTTCTTTTATGGATAGTGATTTGTCGGGGCTTTGTACGGAGCAATTCGGGATAAAAGGGCCGGCCTTTACGGTCGGCGGCGCGTCGGCAAGCGGCCAGGCGGCGGTTATTCAGGCTGCTCAAGGAATCAAAGGCGGCCTGTTTGACCGGTGCATCGTGATCGGGGCGCTGGCCGATCTGTCGTACATGGAGTGTCATGCTCTCCGTTCTTTGGGAGCGATGGGCACTGATACATACGCTGAACGGCCTGAAGCCGCCTGCCGCCCGTTTGACCGGCATACGGACGGGTTTATATTCGGAGAGGCGTGCGGGGCGATTGTGCTGGAACGCGCTGAATCTGCCGAACAGAGGGGCGCGCGTTCGTGGGCCGGCTTAAAGGGCTGGGGGATGGCTTCCGATGCGAACCGCAACCCGAATCCTTCAGCAGAGGGCGAAATGACGGTGATCCGCCAGGCGCTGGAGCGGGCCGGTCTTTCAGCAAAAGAGATCGATTACATCAACCCGCACGGCACCGGTTCGCCGATCGGTGATAAGACTGAATGCCGGGCGCTTTCTGAAAGCGGCCTGTCGCACGCGCGGATTAATGCGACAAAATCGATTACCGGACACGGTCTGAGTGCGGCCGGAACGGTGGAAATCATTGCTGCTCTCTTGCAAATGCGGGAAAACAAGCTTCATCCGATCCGAAACTTAACGGAGCCGATTGACGATTCATTTCAGTGGGTGACCGACGGGCCGAGCGCCCATACCGTACACCATGCGTTAAGCTTAAGCATGGGATTCGGGGGGATTAATACGGCGCTTTGTTTAGAAAATCATTTCCGAAGCAGATAACGGCAGCCTTCTTTTTGAAGGCTGTTTTTTATATGATAAAAATCTGAAAATGATGAAAGAATGGAGTTGTGATACAATAAACTATACAAATGACAATCATGCTTTGACTTAGGAGGTGGCAGGATGGGGCCCTCTGTGTAGTCAATCATCCATTTCGTTCCTCTCGCTTAAGAAAAAACGATGAAATCAGGAGGTGACGTCCTTATCCTTCAATTCGGGATAAGGTGAAATGGACGATATTGACAGTTTGATTTTAATCGGTGTGCTCATTGCGTTAACGGCATTTTTCGTGGCGAGTGAATTTGCGATCGTCAGAGTGAGAAGATCCAGAATCGATCAGCTCATTTCAGAAGGGAACAGACGGGCGGTGCTCGCAAAGCGTATCATTACGGATCTTGATGAGTATTTATCCGCCTCGCAGCTTGGCATTACACTCACATCCATCGGGCTCGGCGTACTGGGAGAGCCTGCATTTGAGCGGATGCTTCATCCTGTGTTTCAGGGCATGGGGCTGCCGGATTCTGCTGAGCATGTGATTGCTTTTGCTGCGGCGTACGGGCTGATTACGTTTCTGCATGTCGTCGTCGGTGAGCTTGCGCCTAAAACGGTTGCGATTCAAAAAGCGGAAAAGCTGACGTTATGGATTGCCGGACCGCTTCGGTTATTTTACGTGTTCATGTTCCCGTTTATTTGGGTGCTGAACGGCTCCGCGAGAATTCTGACCGGTTTGGCCGGATTAAAGCCGGCATCTGAGCATGAAGGCTCCCACTCTGAAGAAGAGCTGCGGATCCTGCTGTCAGAAAGTTTAAAAAACGGAGAAATCAATCCGTCTGAATATACATTTGTGAATAAAATTTTTGATTTTGATAATCGGATCGCCAAGGAAATCATGATCCCGAGAAAAGAAATCGCGGCTGTTTCCACTGATATGGACGTGCCGGAAATGCTTGATATGATGCTGAAAGACAAATATACGCGCTGGCCCGTAACGGACGGGGACAAAGACAGTGTCATCGGCATGATCAATACGAAGCATCTCTTTTCAGATCTGCTGTTTATGACAGAAGATGAAAAAGCGGAAGTATCCATCACGTCTTACGTCCGCCCGGTGATTGAAGTCATCGAGACGATCCCGATACACGACCTGCTGATAAAAATGCAGAGAGAACGGATTCATTTGGCGATATTGTCTGATGAATACGGCGGAACGTCCGGTCTTGTGACGACCGAAGACATCCTTGAAGAAATCGTCGGCGATATCAGAGACGAATTTGATGAGGACGAACAGCCGCAGATTCAAAAGCTGTCCGAACGCCATTATGTGCTGGACGGAAAGGTTCGGATTGATCAGGTGAATCATCTTCTCGGCGCAGGGATTGAAGAGGAAGTCGACACGATCGGCGGTCTTGTGCTGAAACGGAATATTGACATCTGTGCGGGTGAGTCGATACAAATCGGGGGATACACTGCCCTCATATTAGAAATGGACGGCCGGTTTATTAAACAGCTTGAACTCAAAGAAGAACAGGGCCGCCCGGGCGGTCAGGGAACAATAAACCGCCAGCTGCCCGTGCCTGAAACGGTCATGCTTCATAACGCAACCTTGAGCGAAAAATAAGCTCAAGGTTTTTTTAAATGGATATCATAACAAAGCCGCACCAGAACGCCAAAAGGCTTCCGGCTGCTGAAACAGCGATGTAGAGCAGGCTTTCCTTTATGCGATTGTTCATCATCAGCTGCACGGCTTCAATACTGAACGTGGAAAAGGTCGTAAACGCACCGAAAAAGCCCGTCGCGATGATGATGCCGGCGGAAGGATTATCCAGACCCAGGCCGGTGAACATGCCGAGGCCGAAGGAGCCGAGCAGGTTGACCGCAGCCATTCCAAGCGGCATCGGAAAACCTTTTGTTCTTTCTGAAATTGTTTTACCCAGCAGAGACCGTAATACCGCTCCGATACCCGCTGCGATAAGCATCAGGACAATCGTCATGGCGTATCATGCCCCCTTCCCGCTGCGTGAAGGGCAATCCGCCGTCCCCAGAAAATGCCGGCACATGCAAGGGTAATGCCAGAGACTAATGTCGCGGCAAAATAACAAAAAGCCGCTGCGGGAGACGATTGCAGCAGAAAAATGGTTTCTTTTGCGAAGGTTGACATCGTCGTGAAACCTCCGCAAAAACCGGTTCCTAAAAAGGCGGTCAAAAGAGGGCGTTTAGCCCGAATGATGAAATAACCCGTAATAAGACCGAGTAAAAGGCTTCCCGCCGCATTTTCGAGGAAAGTGGCCGCCGGGAAAGAACTGCTGTGAATGTGCGCGCTCATTTCAAAGCGGAGCAATGCGCCAAGCGCGCCTCCGATAAAAATTGTGATGTATTGTTTCATATCAGCCATCCTTAGAAATAAAATCCGGAAAATCAGTTACAATGCCGTCAACTGCCATCATTTGCAGTTTTTCGGCCGTCTTTTGATTTCTGACCGTCCAGGCAAATACTTTCAGGCCGTGTCTGTGAGCGGTGGAAATCAAGAACCGATTCAGGCGGGTATATTTAATATTGACATAATTTACGGCTGATTTGTAGGCGGCCAGCTGGCTTTTGGAAAACATCCCGAAGCTGGGTCTTGCAATTATTGCAGTCGGAACGGACGGATACATGTCGTGAAAGGTCTGAATTGACTTGAGGCTGAATGATTGAACGATAGGGCGGATGGAAAAGGAAAACCTGCTTAACAGCTGGCCGACTGCTTTTTCAAGACCGACTTGAGAAACGTGCCCCTTCAGTTCAATTAAAAATCCGATTTCAGAATGATAACGCTTCAGAACCTCTTCGAGCAGGGGAATCCGCTCCCCTTTAAACTCAGCCCCATACCAGCTGCCGGCATCCAGAGACTGCAGCTTCTTCAGCGTAAAATCTTTTACAAAACCGGAGCCGTCCGTCGTCCGGTCGACTTTGTCATCATGGATGACGACAATCTGGCCGTCTTTTGTGAGCTGGACGTCAAGCTCAATGAAATCAGCGTTCATTTCGGCAGCGATATCAAATGCCGCAAATGTATTTTCGGGCGCGTAACCGGATGCGCCGCGATGAGCGATGGTATACAAGCTTGTCAGCTCCCCTCATGGGCATTTCTGTTATTATATCAGATTCGTATATGCACAGCGATTCAAACTGGTGAATGTGCGAAACAGTATTTTTTTGGAATAAAGATAGTGCTTTTTTCGGTTTACAATCCGCAGTGATGATTTATAATGGCAAAAAGGAGGCGAGATCATGGGAAAAGGGAGATTGAAAGTGGAAGAAAGAATTAAGGCCGAAACCGATGCTGAAATCCAAAAAGCGACTCTCCTGAAACAGACACAATCAAAGAAGAAATAGTGCCTGACCCTGTTGTATCTGGCTGAAAGATGAACGAATGTGTGAAAAACCCCGGCTGTGCTCTGATGCCGGGGTTTTTCAGGCTGCCTAAAGACATTAAAAGAAGCTGATGTCCGAATGTTTTAGTATAATAGATTTTCGACAAGACAAAGGAGCATATGCCATGATGACACAATTTCAGAGCTTTTTTACGCTTGACCATATTTTGCAGATCAGTATCAGCATCGGAATTTTAGCGGCTTTTCTCGTTTTGAGAAAACTGTTTGTCAAATACTTTTTTCAGCTCATTTACAAATTGGCGAACAAGCCGAAAACCGACATATTCAAACAGATTGCCGTAGCGTTTGACAAGCCGGCCAGGTGGTTTTTCGTGGCGCTGGGTCTATTTTTGGCGATTGAGTATTCGCCGTTCTTAGACGGACAGATGGACATTGTCAAAAAATTGTACCGCTCTCTGATCGTTGCGCTGATCGCCTGGGGGCTTTGCAATCTGACATCGGCGTCTTCGTTTTTATTTCATAAAGTCAATCAGCGCTTTGAGCTTGATATGGATGACATTTTGGCGCCGTTTTTATCCAAGGTGCTGCGCTTTGTCATTCTCGCGCTCAGCGTCAGTGTGATCGCGCAGGAATTCAATTATGATGTAAACGGGTTCGTGGCCGGACTCGGACTTGGCGGATTGGCCTTCGCGCTTGCGGCTAAAGATACGATCAGCAATTTTTTCGGCGGCATTATCATCATTACGGAAAAGCCGTTTACGATCGGCGACTGGGTCGAGACGTCATCTGTAACGGGGGGCGTTGAAGATATCACATTCCGAAGCACAAGGTTCCGCACGGCGCAGGGGGCGCTTGTTACCGTACCCAATTCAACGCTGTCCATGGAAGCCATCACAAACTGGACGAGGATGACGAAGCGCCAGGTCACGTTTTCCGTTCGTGTTTCTTATGCGACGCCGATTGATCGTTTAGAGCGGTGCATCACAAGGCTCAGAGAAATGCTTCGTGAACATGAAGGCGTGCATGATGATACGATTATGGTTAACTTTGACGTGTTTGCGGACAGCTATTACAATCTGTTTTTCAACTTTTACACAAAGACCATCGTGTGGGCGGAAAGCCTGGATGTGCGGCAGGATATCAACCGCCGGATTATTGATATTTTTGCTGAGGAAGGCGTGGAATTCGCCTATCCGGGCCAGAATGTATTCGTAAAACAGAAAAGCCACGATGATCCGGTTCATGTGAAGGATCATTCCGGAGAAAAAGAACGGGCATAACAGGCGCCGTTCTTTTTTCATGATATGATAAAAAGAAAAGGCGGTGGAAGAGTGGAAGCGTTTATGACATTGATCAATCAGGCGGAACGTATCGTGGTGCTGACGGGAGCGGGAATGAGCACGGAATCCGGCATTCCTGATTTTCGTTCGGCGGGTGGTATATGGACCGAAGACACATCCAGAATGGAAGCGATGAGCAGGGAATACTTTGAACGCCGTCCGCGTGAATTCTGGCCTAAATTCAAACAGCTCTTTCAGATGAAAATGAGCGGAAGCTATGAGCCGAATGCCGGCCATACGTATTTGGCGGATCTTGAAAAGCGGGGAAAGCAGGTAGACATTTTCACGCAGAATATTGACGGGCTGCATAAGAAAGCGGGAAGCAGCAGTGTCTATGAGCTTCACGGTTCAATTCAGACCGCCGCATGCCCCCGCTGCGGAGCGCGCTACGGGCTTTCTCATCTGCTGAAGGACGAAGTGCCGGAATGTACGGCCGAAATCGGTGATCATGCGGTATGCGGCACCGTATTAAAAACGGATGTCGTGCTGTTCGGCGATCTCGTTCAGCATTTTGAAACCCTTTATGAAAAGCTTGATAAAGCTGATCTTCTTCTTGTGATCGGCACTTCGCTTGAAGTGGCGCCGGCAAGGTTTGTCCCTGAGGATGCGGGCCGGATTCCCGGTTTGAAGCAGGTGATCATTAACCTTGAGCCGACATATTGCGACCATTTATTTGATCTTGTCATCCATGAGAAGATCGGTGAATTTGCAAAACGGATCAGCGCCGCGACATAAAAAAAGCCGGATCATATACAGATCCGGCTTTTCTTATTCATGGACGGGAAACATTTGATCCGTCAGAACATCAAAGGAGTAGCCCTGGGCTTTCAGTTTTTGGATCAGGCTCGGCAAAGCGTGCACCGTCGCAGGCAGATCGTGCATTAAAATGACATGCGGCCTGCTCGTATGAACGCTTTCCAAATATGCGAGCTGATTCAATACTTCCGGCACGTACCGTGCGTTTTTGTACTTCCAGTCTTCACTGTCTATCGTCCAGTCCCAGTACACGAATCCGTCTTTTTCGAGATTCTTAATCTGGGCATCCGTCAATGACGGTTTACTGCCGTAAGGCGTGCGGACAAGATCCGTTTTTACTCCGGTGATTGCCTCGAGTGTATCGCGTCCCTGCTGCATTTCGTTCAGCGGTGATGTCGGTGTTTGATAAAACAGGTGATTATCGTGCGTCACGCCGTGCAGGCCGAGCGCGATTCCTTCCTGCTTCGCTCTTTGCACGGAATGCTGATAGGCTTTCATCCGCGGTTCAAGCATAAAAAAAGTGGCCTTTGCGCCATTTGCCTTCAATACATTCAACAGCTGTTCAGTATATGGAGACGGCCCGTCGTCGAAGGTTAAATATACCGTTTTTTTCCCTGGGTCACGCTCTCTCTGCAAATGTTTCATTAAGACGTCGGGAGAATCATTTTTCAGCCGCAGGCTTTCTGCTTCATCCCGAAGCTGCCCGTTTGCGGTCACGGTGACCTGTTTGTTTTTTGCGGCGGAAGCGGAATATCCCATTATGACGATTACCAGAAGCAGTCCGCACAAAACTGCTAAACTCGTAAGTTTAAAAGCCAATGAAAACAGAGAAGGGGAAGCACCTTCTTTTGTGTTGCGCATAACAATCTCTCCAGTAGCATAAGTTTCTGCATAATGCCGATAACAGCGGAGGCTTGCGAAGTGCCATAAGTTAACAGCATATGTATGTCGAATCAAGTATACAGGAACAAAACTGGAAAAGACATAGAAAAGATGTCGAATAATAAGATTTTAAGAAAAAAATAAACTCCGCAGCCGGCTCGTTCAGTATGATAGAATAGTTGACAATAACAGCTGAGAATGCACATCACGGCAGATAACGATGAGGAGGGTTTACATGAAGACATTAGTAAACGGCCAGTTGATTGATCGTGAAGAAGCGGCAGTTGATATTGAGGACCGCGGATATCAATTCGGTGACGGTGTGTATGAGGTCATCAGAGTGTATAACGGCGCCTTATTCGGTCTGCGTGAGCACATCGACCGTCTTTTCAGAAGCGCCGCAGAAATCGGCATCACCCTGCCGTTCTCCGCAGAGGACATAGAATGGGATCTGCAAAAGCTTGTACAGGAAAACAAACTCATTGACGGCGGGATCTATATGCAGACGACGAGAGGGAAGGCGCCGCGCAAGCACCAGTATGACGAAGGTTTGGAACCGCAGACGACGGCATATACCTTTTCAGTGAAAAAACCGGAAAATGAACAAAAAGCCGGAGCGCAGGCCATAACGGCGGAAGACAAACGCTGGCTGAGGTGTGACATTAAGAGTCTGAATTTACTGTATAATGTGATGATTAAACAAAAAGCCTATGAAGCAGGCGCTTATGAAGCGGTGCTGATAAGGGACGGAGCGGTCACGGAAGGAACCTCTTCCAATGTATACGCCGTCATAAACGGCACTGTCCGGACGCATCCTGCAAATGAGCTGATTTTAAACGGCATTACGCGGATGAAACTGTTAGAGCTGATGAAAGAAAACGGGATTGAGGTGCGGGAGAAGGCTCTTACCGAAGACGAACTCAGGGATGCGGATGAAATTTTCATCTCGTCAACGACGGCTGAATTAATCCCGATCGTAACCCTTGACGGGAAACCGGTCGGAAGCGGAGCGCCGGGACCTGTAGCCAAAACGATTCAGGAGGCTTTTCAGTCGCACATTCAGCAGGAGCTCGGGGTTCAGTCATAAGCTGAAAAAAGGCCGGAACACATCCGGCCTTTTTGCTTCAGTCAGATAAAAAGAGATTCGATATGCTGCACGAGCACACGGGAGATCTTCTCTTTTGAAAGACGCTCAGGTTCAAGCATGGCATGCAGCGCCAATCCGTCGGCGATGGCGTACATTTTCTCCGCTTCGATCTCTTTATCAAGATTCGGTTTCAGAAGCTTATTTTCATCCAGCCAGTCAATCAGACCGCGGATATATGCCAAGATCCCGTCCTGCTGGGGTTGAAACTCTTCTCCCTTATGTCTGGCATAAGCTGTGAAAGCGAACCATACCTCCATTTCAGCCATCGTTTCTTCATCTGTCGGGATGATTTCAAGCATCAGACGCACCGCTTTTTCTTTCGGCGGCAGATCTTTCATGGCAACTTCGTTAATTCTGGCGGCCGCTTTTTCTTTTACGAGTGTCATCGCATACCCTAAAAGCTCATCCTGGGTGGTGAAATAGTGCCTCAGCGCGCCTAAAGAAAGACCCGCTTCCTGGGCGATGTTTCTCACTGTCGCTCCTTCCATTCCCCGCTCCAAAATCGTCCGCCAAGTGGCTTCGGCTATTTGTTTTCTTCTTTTTTCATGATCGATTATTTTAGGCATGGTTCCAGTGTAACAGGAAATATTTTTTCTTGCAATTTTGTAATACAGTTGTATTAAATAAAAAGCAGTGATACAATGCATTTTAGAAAACGATAAGGGGGAACCGGATTGAACGCGATTGCTTGGTTGATTGTCATTTGTGAGGCTGCTTTTTGGGCGGCTGTCATCTTCGGATTGGCGGCGCGCTATATATTCAGGCGGCAAAAGCTCGGAATGTTTTTTTTCGCTCTCATTCCTTTATTGGATGCCGTACTGTTTCTGGCGGCCGCAGCTGATTTATACAGAGGGGCGGCGGCGACTATGGCGCATGCGGTGGCGGCCATTTATATCGGAGTGTCTGTCGCCTTCGGGAAAAGCATGATTCAATGGGCGGATGAGCGGTTCCGCTATTATGTGGTCAAGGAAGGGGCAAAACCGGTCAAGCGGTACGGGCTGGATTATGCCAAACATTATGCAAAAGGATGGGGAAGACATGTATTAGCATTTGTCATCGGCGGCGTTCTTTTAGCCGGAACGGTATTTCTCATTCAGGACGCTTCCCGCACCGAAGCGCTCAGCAAGCTGTTAAAGGGCTGGTCTGTCGTATTGTGCATCGATTTTTTGATCATGGCGAGTTTTTTTGTGATGCCGAAAAAAAGAAGAAACAGCCGGGAGCTGTAAAAAAAGCAGCTTTTGATTAAGCTGCTTTACAGAAAGAATTATTTTACGATCAGCACGGGAATATCGGATTTCGATGACAGTTTTTCACTGACGCTTCCGAATAAAAGTTTTTTCAGCCTGTTCTGGTCCCGGTTCCCCATGACGATCAAATCCGCCGATATACGGTCGGCATGCTCGATAATGGCATCAGCGGGATCACCTTCTAAAATGTCGATATCCCCGTCAATCTGGCTGTCGTTCATCAGCATTCTCGCTTCCGCAACGATTTCTTCCGTACGGTCTTCATAAATCATCGGATCAGGGGAGATTCTTTCCGCCTGGAGCGGGTCAGGAACGCTTGCAATCCCGCCGCCGATATACGTTGCCCCGGCTCCCGGCCTCGGGGGATCAACAATCGTCCGGGTATCTTTTGCATTGTGGGAATGTACGACCGTTAAATCCGCGTGAAATGTTTTTGAAAGGTCTATGGCTTTTTGGAGCGCTTTTTTACTATCATCACTTCCGTCAAAAGCTGCTATCAACCGGTCCGCGTGAAACATCGGCCTCATCCTTTCAGTAAAAAAGGTTTGTTTTACAATACCCGAATGGCAGAAATGTAAAACCTGCATTGACAAAAAAAGGATTTGTTTATATGATGAAGGAACAATATAGGGAAAAAGGAGGTATGGATCATGTCAAAACTAAAGCTTGTCAACTCATCTTCAGCTGAATACCGGCGTGACTCCCATACAGCGTCCGTTTTCTGAACATTTGCTTAAAAACGGGGCAGTCGCGCATAAGCGGCGGGTCTGTACCTTATTTATAATAATAAGAGGCATGGAGCTGAGGCTTCATGTCTTTTTTTATACAAAAAAATGAAAGAAAGACAGGTGTGATGCTTGTGGCGGTATTAGCGAAAACAATGAAAAACAATCCGGAAAAGCTTGAGGGCGGCTGATTGATGAAAGGGGATGACAGTATTTGTTTACTGTATTAAAAAAGCTCGCATGGTTTTTTAAAGCCTATTGGCTGCGCTATACGACAGCGATTGTTCTGTTATTGATTGTGAATGTCATTGAAATGTTTCCGCCTAAACTTCTCGGTAACGCGATAGACGATATGAAGGCGGGCGTGTTTACAAAAAGCGGGATGCTGTTTTACATATGTGTATTTCTCGCATTAACGGCAGCCGTCTATTTACTGTCTTATTTTTGGATGTATCAGCTTTTCGGCGGGGCGAATGTCATGGAGAAGATTCTCCGTTCAAAGCTGATGGGAAGGCTTCTTCAAATGTCACCGCCGTTTTACGAGAAATACAGAACGGGCGATTTAATGGCGCGGGGGACAAATGACTTGCAGGCCGTCAGTATGACGACGGGCTTCGGGGTCTTAACGCTCGTTGATTCGACGATGTATATGCTGACGATATTTTTGACAATGGGGCTTCTCATCAGCTGGAAGCTGACATTTGCCGCGATTATTCCGCTGCCGATAATGGCGGCTGCGGTCAGCCTGTACGGAAAAAAGATCCATGAGCGGTTTACGGAAGCGCAGGATGCTTTCGGATCATTAAATGACAAGGTGCTGGAGTCGGTATCCGGCGTCCGGGTCATCCGGGCTTTCGTACAGGAAAAAAATGATATCAGCCGGTTCGGTGATATGACGGCGGATGTATATGAGAAAAACATGAAGGTGGCGTTTATCGATTCACTTTTTGAACCGACTGTGAAACTTCTCGTCGGCCTCAGCTATCTCATCGGTCTCGGCTACGGCGCATATCTCGTTTTTCAAAACCGGCTGACGCTGGGAGAGCTGGTATCGTTTAACGTGTACCTCGGAATGATGATCTGGCCGATGTTTGCGATCGGAGAATTAATCAATATCATGCAGCGCGGGAATGCCTCCTTGGATCGTGTCAATGAGACGCTTTCCTATGAGCCAGACGTGATCGGGCCCAAGCACCCCGCCGGCATCAAGGAGCCCGGGCGTCTTGTTTTTGAACAAGTGACTTTCACGTATCCGAGCGGAGCGGGACCGGCGGTTTCTGATGTATCTTTTTCCGTAGAAAAAGGGCAGACACTCGGCATCGTCGGGAAGACGGGAAGCGGAAAGACGACGATCATTAAGCAGCTGTTGCGTGAATATCCGCCCGGTGCGGGAGCAATCACGTTTACAGGCGTTCCGATTCAGGAGATTCCGCTTGAGGAGCTCCGCGGGTGGATCGGCTATGTGCCGCAGGATCATATTTTATTTTCAAAGACTGTAAAGGAGAATCTGCTTTACGGACGGCAGGATGCAAACGAAGAGGAAATCGGCAGCGCGCTGAAAGACGCGCATTTTGAAAACGATATCGGCATGCTTTCCGACGGGCTTGAGACGCTGGTCGGCGAGAAGGGCGTAGCGCTCTCTGGCGGACAAAAGCAGCGCATCTCAATTGCGAGAGCGCTTTTGACCGATCCTGACATTCTCATATTAGATGATTCGCTTTCTGCCGTAGACGCGAAAACGGAAGCCGCCATCATTGACAGCATCCGTAAAAAACGGCGGCATAAAACAACGATTATCACCACCCATCGGCTCTCGGCAGTTGAACACGCAGATCTCATTCTCGTCATGGATGAAGGCCGGGTGTCTGAAAGAGGCACGCACCGGGAGCTGTTGGCGCAGAACGGCTGGTATCGAAAACAATATGAGAGGCAGCAGCTGTCCTCTCTTGAAGAAGGGGGGACGGGCGCATGAAGACCGGGAGAAGATTATGGAATTACGCGCTTCAATATAAGAAGCTGCTGATATGGGCGGTCGTCCTGCTCATTATTGCGGTCGGCACTGAGCTGACCGGCCCGTTTATCGGAAAAAAAATGATTGACGACCACATTCTCGGCATTGAAAAAACATGGGTTAAAGCCTCTGCGGACGATCCGGGCGCCGTCAGGTTCCGGGGGCATGATTATGTCAGGGAGGACCGGCTCAAACCGGGGGCGGACAAAACCGGAGAGGCGCACATTTATCAAGTCGGTGCGGGCTACTATTTTGTTGACCGTCCCGTCAGTTTTGACGGAAACCGTTCGGTGTCTGACGGCCGGCTGACAATATCAAACGGTAAAGAAAGCAGGTCATATCCCGCCATTACGTTATCAAGACAGGAGATTTTTCAATTTTACCGTCCCGAAATAAAAGGATTGCTGACGCTGACCGCCATTTACGCGGGACTGCTCATGTTTTCCGTATGTTTTCATTACGGCCAGCATTATCTGCTGCAGATGGGAGCGAACCGGATCATACAGCGCATGAGGCAGGATGTATTTTCACACATTCAGAAAATGCCGATCCGCTACTTTGATAATCTGCCTGCCGGAAAAGTCGTGGCCCGCATTACGAATGACACAGAAGCGGTCAGGGATTTATATGTAACGGTGCTGTCGACATTTATCACAAGCGGCGTTTATATGCTCGGCATTTTTACGGCGCTGTTTATGCTTGACGTCAGGCTGGCCGCCGTTTGCCTGCTGATTATTCCGATTTTAATGATCTGGTCGGTTGTGTACCGCAAATACGCATCCGTCTTCAACCAAAAAATCCGTTCCATTAACAGTAACATCAATGCGAAAATGAACGAATCCATTCAAGGAATGCCGATTATTCAGGCGTTCCGCCGCGAAAAGGAAACGATGAAGGAATTTGAAGAATTGAATGAAGCTCATTTTCGCTATAAGAACAAAATGCTGTCCTTAAATTCCCTCATGTCCCACAGTCTTGTCAATGTGTTGCGCAATCTGGCGTTTGTCGGGCTGATCTGGTATTTCGGAGGCGCGAGTCTGAGTGCGGCCGGAATTGTTTCGATCGGTGTTTTATATGCATTTGTTGATTATTTAAACCGTTTGTTCCAGCCGGTTACGGGGATTGTCAACCAATTTTCAAAGCTTGAATTGGCCCGTGTCTCTGCCGCCAGAGTATTCGAGCTTTTACAGGAGGAGGAAACAGAAGAAGAAGGCGCTCCCGCAGACAGAAAGGCGGAAGGGACAGTGGAATTCCGCGATGTTTCTTTTGGGTATCGAAAGGGAGACGAGGTGCTGAAACAGATCAGCTTTACAGCTGAAAAAGGGGAGACGGTCGCCCTCGTCGGCCATACGGGGTCCGGCAAAAGCTCCATCCTGAATCTTCTGTTCCGTTTTTATGATGCTCAAAAAGGGGATATTCTGCTGGATGGTCAGAGCATATACGGCATGTCGAGGCAGGAGCTGAGGTCGCATATGGGCATTGTGCTGCAAGACCCGTATCTTTTCTCGGGCACGATCGGCTCCAATGTGACACTCGATGATCAGCGTATTTCTTTGGAGCAGGCGGAAGAAGCGCTTCGCCAAGTCGGCGCCGCAAGTCTTCTGCAATCCCTGCCGAAGGGCATCAGAGAGCCCGTCACCGAAAAAGGCGGCACACTGTCCTCAGGCCAGCGTCAGCTGATTTCTTTTGCAAGAGCGCTTGTGTTCGATCCGGCCATTTTAATTTTGGATGAGGCGACGGCGCACATTGACACCGAAACAGAAGCAGTCATTCAAAAAGCGCTGCAAGTCGTTCAAGAAGGACGCACGACATTTATTATCGCCCATCGGCTTTCCACGATCAGACACGCAGACCAGATTCTCGTGCTGGAAAAGGGCCGCATTATTGAAAAGGGAAGCCATGACGAATTAATGGCGCAAAAGGGGCAGTACCACCAAATGTATGAATTGCAGAAAGGAACGGCGAAGTCCGCGGTGTAATCGGAAAGGGTGAATCAAAGATTCGCCCTTTTTTTCATTCAGTAAGCCAGTCCCACCCGTTTTCTGACAAACTGCGGGCTGATCAGCTCACGGTACAGAAAATGCGCCGTGTCTCCGACGGTGATTTCAGCGCCGTCTTCAGGAAGGCGATCCTGTTCGAACCGGTAAACTCCGGCAGCGTCTCCGTCAGGAAGGTAGGTGGGACAGATGATCGTCCAGTCAAGATCCTCTGCCAGCAGCATTTCGTATACGCGGGCGTGTTCCTTTGCGGCTCTTGTTGATTTTCGTTTTGATTCTGCCGATTCAAAACGGTATTGATCAGGCATAAGCCGTGATTGAAGGATACCCGCGGTGCCGATCGTAATCAGACGCTGAACATGATGCCGTTTCATGCTGTCTATTATATGGGTCATAGCGGCTGAAAGGGTATCGTCACCGTCTGTGCCGAGACAGCTCACGACTGTATCCGCTTTGGAAATCAATCGGCTTACATCTTCCCGCCGCCTCGCATTCCCTGTTATGATTTGTTTTTCAGGAATGGGAAGGACTGTTCCGGCTGATCTGACAAGAGCGAATATCTCCATGTGTCCATGTTTCTGCGCTTCTTTTATAAAAGCCTGTCCGACTCTTCCCGTTGCTCCGAGTAAAGCGATGTTCATGTAAAAAACCTCCTCGCCGCTCATTATATCATTCAAAGCAGCGGGGAAAAGAATACCTGTGAATAAACGGGAAATGGTGGGCAACATATTCATTGACCAAAGAAACACTTACGAACTGAAACAGCTCCCAATTGACTGAGGCAATGAATGACATGTTTTCCCTCCTTTTTTCCTAGGGTATGTGGAATAGGAAAAAAGGGTGACGGCATAAAAGAAGACGCGGTATCCCGCGCCTTCTGTAAGCCATTTATTGAGTTATTGTACGCCTTGGCCGCCCATGTTCTGCTGTGCGAAAGATACTAAACGTTTCGTGATTTCTCCTCCGACAGAACCGTTTGCACGAGAAGTTGTTTCTCCGCCAAGGTTTACGCCGAACTCAGAAGCGATTTCGTATTTCATTTGGTCGATTGCTTGAGCAGCGCCGGGTACTACTAGTTGGTTTGAAGAGTTGTTGTTTGCCATTTGTATGATCTCCTTTATAAATTAGTATGGTTGGGTTTGCTGGAATTGCACCAGCCGATGGTTTTCGGAATGAAAACCATTGCCAGCTCGGCTTCACCCAATGCTGTTTGCCGCTTTGTACTACGTATTATGGTGAATCAAACGGCATCTCATTCGGAAAACGGTGTGGTAAATAGCGGAAGGAAAAAGAAAAGCCCAGCCTGGTGCGGCTGAGCTTTTAGCTTTCAGTCATATATGTGATAAAGCATTAATTCATGCAGCTCTTTTACGAGAGCCGGCTCTTCTTTTCCCGGATGTGTGTGTCCCCATTCAATGTCTCCTGACTTGTGGTAAATCCCTTCGTAATGCGTACCCTGCCAGTAAAATGAAATCCGCCATCCGGGCAGTTTCTCTTTTTTGAATAACGGTTTCCAGCTGAAGTGCGAAATCATGACGTTCACGCTCCTTATGGGAAATGTTGATCTTGTTCATTGTAGCTCATCGTTCAATGCCTGTCCCGGGTAAACCTAAAAAAAGACAGCCTCACCGCCAAAGTTTTTCCGGGGCGGTGATGGACCGTTCTGATAAATACGACGCGTATTCAAAATTTCTCCGTTTTGTCAGGTAATCGACCGATCTCAGCTTCGGATGGGAAAAAATGCTGCGCCCGGGGCGGGAATTGGCTTCAAACATCCAAACTTTCCCTGAATGATCGACGCCGAGGTCAAAACCGATTTCGCCGATAAAACCTTCAATGTGCTCATTTAACACGCGGCTGACCGCCAAGGCGGCTTTTGAAAGTTTCCGCATCATGCCGACTCTCTCTCTCGGATCGCCGTATAATTCAGCTAACGTCCTGACTTCTCCGCCGGTTGCGAGATGCGTCGTGATGCTGTTTTCACCGGAAATTTTTGCCGCAATGGCCGTCACTGTCCATTTCCCCTCGGCGTTTTTATTCGTGTGCACCCTGAAATCGACGGGGCGCCCATCCAGCCGGATCAGGTCAATGCCTTGCTGAATTAAAAATGCGGACGGGTCATTGTTTTCTTTAAATGATGTCATGAAGGATGCCGCATCTGAATACTCTGCCGTCACCACCGTTTTTTCCTCATTCGTGTGTTTGACAGATAAGCCGGCATCTGTTTTTTCCACCTTGTAAATCCCCGTGCCGAGTGCGCCGTCTGCAGGTTTGATATAGACGGTGTCAAACGTGCTGCATAACGTTTCTAACGCTTCTGCATTCGGGTGCAGGACAGATTTTGGCAGAAGTGAAGCGGTGAGACTGTTTTTTTCCAGAAGCTTATGAATGTCCCATTTATTAAAGAATTGCGGATTAAACCATGGAATCTGATAGTCATTCATCAGCCTTTGTTTTGTCTGCTGTAAAAGCGGAACTTCTTCCGTTTTTCGGCTCGGGAGCCTGTCATATACGACATTCGGAAGCGGGACGGCCGTCCGTTTCCAGCTGTTTTCTTTATAAATCAGCGCTTGGACGGTGCCTTCTTCCCAGTTGATCTGATGGGCCCCGAAAACGAAACAATATCCGTTCGCCTGTTCATGAAGAGAGAGCATCTTGGAAAAGAAGGCTGTACGGTCTCTTAACGGGCGGGACGGCGATGATGTGAACCCGGCTGTGAAAACGCCGATCAGCGGTCCGATGTGCACCGTCTGGCCGTGTATGAGAAAGTCAGCCCGGCTTTTATGCGGTATCAACAGCTCCTCAAACAAATCTTCAGAAAGGAGCGCGCTTTTTTCAAGTGATTGAGAAAAGGCTACACGGCATTTGACAACCTTGGTCCCGAAGGCAGCGGATAAAAGCCCTTCCCGTTTCATGGAGGAGGGGAGAAACAGCGTATTTTTGCTTTTTTTATCGATGCCGACAATCATCCCTTTATGATTCACGCGGTAATACTCCTTTCCGGCTTTCCTGTGACTGAAGTTCGCGGAAGCGTCTCAGCGGACTCGTATACAAATCCTCTTTCGCCTCCGGAGCCACGCTTAAAATAGCTTTCCGTCCCGGCTTTGAGTTGACATCCAAAAGCCAGATGCGTCCGTCTTTGGCATAACAAATATCGAGCCCCAGCTCAAACAGCGGCCCGAACCGTTCATCAAGGAAATAAGGGACGGATTGGGTGATCGAAAAGACATCATCCAATAAAACGGCCTGCTGCTTTCTCGGAATTTCCTCAAACCATGTGTCAAACTTAATCGGTTCGGATCCTCCGGGCAAATGAGATAAAAGACCGTTCTGATAACCCCTTCTGACCGCTTTTCCGACCGTTTCCCAAACGCCTGACTCCGTTTTGCGCATGAAAATGCGGATGTCGCACGGATGCCGCTCTTTATCCTGGATATTTAAGTAGGATTGAAGCAAATAGCGGTGCTGCAGCACTTTTTTGCACCAAGACTTAAAAGACACGTGATTGGAAAATGATTTTGTTTGTTTGTTTTTTCCGATATAGTAAGTGGCCGTAATTGATTTTTTGCCTGTTTCAAGCAGGATGATGCCTCTGCCTCCCGCGCCGAAAGCGGGCTTAAGTATACATGCTTTTTCCTTGGCTAAGTATGATTGCACCTGTTCATAGCGGCTGACTTCGGCCGTTTCAGGAATATAGGGACTGATCAGATGATGCTTTTGGAGCGCATCCGTGACCGTCCATTTATCAGGAAGCCCCCGGCCGATAAATTCCGTTTTCCGATATTTTTTCAGCCATTCGACGATCGGTTTGGCTTTTTGCGCTTCAGCGGATTTTCCGTAAAAACAGCGGTCGTAAATATATTCGGGAATATCGATTTCCGTTTCGTTCCACTTTCCGCTTTGCGGGTGATAGACGAGCGCTTTCACGCGCAAAGAATCCGGAAATATATCAAACGGTGTAAAGCGGGCTAAGCGCACATTATATTGAGGCGCTCTTTCAGCCAATTCCCCGGCGTAATCTTCTTCGTGCCGGCGGGATACAGACATAAAACCGAGTGTTGTCATATTATTACTCCCCCTTTATTCAAAAAGCCGCTGATGGAACGGCCCTTCCATCCAATAAATATGCTAAGCGCATCATAAAAGATGATCTACTGTAAAGAGTACGAAACAGCATCTTGCCTTATTCCTCACAAACAACAATTCAGGTTCTTCATTTGCCCGCATGCCCGCCAGCCTCTATAATACGAATAGATATATCATCAAGAAAATAGAACATAAGATGGAGGCAGAAGAAAAGGAATGGGCATTGCAGGAACGTTTCTATTTATGATTGTGATCGGAGCCGCGATCGGCGCGGTGACGAATCATCTTGCCATTCAGATGTTATTTCGTCCGTACCGGCCGTATTACCTGTTCGGAAAACGGGTTCCGTTTACGCCGGGGCTGATCCCGAAAAGGCGGGATGAATTGGCAAAACAAATGGGGCTCATGGTGACGAACCACCTTTTAACCCCGGAAGGAATAAAAAAGCGGCTTTTATCAGATACCGTTAAAAACCAGGCGCTTCTTTTCGCCGAACAATTCACACAAAAAATGGCCGCTTCCGAGATGACGGTGCACGAAGCTTTGGCCGCCGCGGGCATCCGGAATCCGCAGGAAAAGACGGATGCCTGGATTGACCGTTTTACCGATGAAAAGCTTTCGGACCTGTACCGGAAATATGAGCACCGCGCCATAAAAGACTGGCTTCCTGATGAGCTTCAGGAAAAGCTGGATGAAAAAGTCCCGATGGCCGCAGATTATATTCTAAAGCGGAGCATTGATTATTTTGAGAGCGAAGAAGGGAAAGACAGGCTCGGAAATATGATTGACGACTTTTTGAATTCCCGGGGGATGCTCGGCAGCATGGTGCAGATGTTCCTCGGCAATTCAAGCTTGGCAGACCGTGTGCTGCCTGAGCTGTTAAAGTTTTTGCGCAATGAGGAAACGAAAAAGCTTCTGGCTGATCTGCTTTCTCAAGAATGGGGCAAGCTCAAATCTTATACACTTTATGAGGCCGATGAAAAGTGGAATGCGAAAGATCTGCTGTTCAGCATGAAAAAGCGGGCTTTGGCCGCACTTCAAACCGCGCCCTTTTTCGAATGCCGGCTCGGTGACATCATCTCCCGTTATGAAGGGGAGATTACGGGAACGTACGCGCCGAAGCTGCTTGATGCGGCGCTCGGCAGTATTGCCGCTCATTTGGAGGATGTGCTGAAACGGCTGCGTCTTGAGGAAGTGGTCAAAGAGCAGGTTGATCAGTTTCCCGTTGAACGGCTGGAGGAAATGGTGCTGTCGATTTCCAAGAGAGAATTTAAGATGATAACGTATTTAGGCGGTCTGCTCGGCGGGATAATCGGAGCAATTCAGGCTTTGTTTGTCATTCTTTTCTAAGGAAAACATACGCCGATGATGAAAGTCGCTCCGCAGTCTGTTATAGTGGAGTGGTATGTCCGAAAGGAAGAAAGGAGCGGTTATTATGGCAGTTCATTTTTATGATGCAGCATATGATCTTGAAAAAGCTTTGCGAAACAGTGATGAATACAGCCGTCTGAGAGGGCTTTATGATCAAGTAAACGCAGATGAATCCGCAAAACGCATGTTTGATAACTTCCGCAATGTACAGCTGCAGCTGCAGCAGAAACAGATGTCAGGTGAAGAAATCACTCAGGAAGAGGTAGAGCAGGCACAAAAAACGGTTGCTCTCGTACAGCAGCATGAATTGATTTCTCAGCTGATGGAAGCGGAACAGCGCATGAGCATGCTGATCGGCGAGTTAAACAAAATTATTATGAAACCTCTTGAAGAGCTTTACGGCAGCCCGGAATAAGCTCCACACCCCTCCATCTATGAAATGGAGGGGTTTTTTTATTCAACAGAAAAATCAAGCGAACCTTTTACCGTTCCGTTAATGATGACAGACAGAGTGTGAATTCCCCGATAATGCTTGCGGGTGGTTAAATCTTTAAGGGAATGGTGTTTGCTGAAGGCTTTTACGTCTCCGTTATCCATGGCGGACTCCGACATCTTAAACACCTTGCGGCTGCGGTGCCCCCTTTTCTTTACAAAATCAATCGCGTATTCAACCCTGACTTTTTGCCGGGCGGATGAGCGGATCTGAAAAGAAAAATGTATGCTTGTTCCGATGGCGGCCGTTTCCGAATTCAGTGTAAAACGTTCCAATGAAATCCGGGAGGCGTCTTCAAACCCGAAAACCGCAAGCGCCTGTTTGTCTCCTCTTTTTAACAGTGTCCTGCAGGCGTGCTTCAAAATCCAGTCCGTGTGCGGACAGCTTCCGAACCGCTCGGCTGCGATCTGTGCCAGAACATCCGGATGTGTTTTGGAGATGTCATTCAGGTTATTCGCCACGCTTTTTCTGACATATAACGAGTCATCCTGCATCAAGCGGTCCAGAACAGGGAGAATCGGGGAAGGATCGTCAAGAAGAGCCGGAATGGAGATTCCCCATGGCAGGCGCGGTCTTGAGCCTTCGCTGGCAAGCCTTCTGACATGTTCGTCCGGATGCTCCGTCCAGGAAAGGAACTCTTTGAACATCCGCTCCCGGTCAAGCCTGATATACGGGCGGACCGCAAATTCGGAAGTGGAAAAACGAGTGAAATACTGAAGCGCCTTCATTGATTCGTCCCAGTGATCCGTTCCGTACTGTTGGACATAATCGGGAAAAATAATCCCGGCGAGCCCTGAGAAGTGGGGAGCTGTCTCATATAAGACGTCAAGCGCCCGTATGTAATCCTTCGGCAGTGTTTCATATAAAGAGTCTGTGATCCGGCGCATCCGCTGTTTTAACGTCAGTCCGGGCCAATCTTCCTGAAACATCAGCGCCCGGCACTTGTCCCGCTCAAAAGCCGGATACGCCGATTTGATTCTGTTCAGAAGTGCTTCTGCAAATTCTTCGTTATAAATATCTTTTAATAGAGACATGACAGTCACCGCTTTTTTTCTTTTATTATATGAGAATGTATGTTCCCTTGCAACTTTATCATACATTCAGCATAGATATTTCCTCTGATTTTTTTAGTTAAAAAAACCCTTGTTTTTTAACAATATAATTGAGATAATAACTCTGAAAGCGCCTACACTTACAGATGATCTAAGGATACGGTCGCCTATACTGCCTGGTATGTTAAGGGGTAGCAACAGAGAGTAAGTGAAACGAGCGCATCAACGGTCAAATAAGGGGTTCCTGATATATTTCGTAAATAGAAATACACATTGGGGAGAAGGCAGCAAATCGATCGTATCCCAACAAAACGACAGTTCAAAGTCTGCTTGAGGCAGGCTTTTTTGCTGCGGAGAAAAGGTTGTTCTAAACATAGAGACAGGGTCATATCCTAATGACAAGTACAGTCATCAAGGAGGGGGACTTCTCTGTGTCAAAACAAATGCTGGCGTTAAATATAGACGGAGCGCTTCTTCGCTCCAACGGCAAACTTCATCAGACGACAAAGGATGCCATCGAATACGTCAAGAAAAAAGGAATTTACGTCACACTGGTCACAAACCGCCATTTTCGCTCCGCTCAAAAAGTGGCGAAAATATTAAAGCTGAATGCGAAATTGATTACCCACAGCGGCGCATACATTTCTGAAAAAATAGATGAGCCGTTTTTTGAAAAGAAAATATCAGAAGATCACACGTTTAATATTGTTCAGGTGCTGGAAAGCTATCCATGCAATATCCGGCTTCTTCACGAAAAATATTCGATCGGAAACAAGAAGAAAGTGAACTCCAATCTGGTCGGGAAAACAATGATTCATCCGTCTGACCCGATTTTTTATCCGGTGCAGTTTGTCGAATCATTAAGTGACCTGCTCCTTGATGAGCCGGTTTCAGCGCCCGTCATTGAAGTGCATGCCGAAGATGGCCTGCAGGCTGATATAACGGATACGATAATGAAAGCATTCCCGGCCGTCGATGTGATCCGCGTCAACGGAGAAAAACTGAACATCGTGCCTAAAGGGGTTTCAAAAGAAAGC
The DNA here is from genome assembly GCF_038004825.1 of Bacillus sp. FSL P4-0334. Classification (NCBI taxonomy): domain Bacteria; kingdom Bacillati; phylum Bacillota; class Bacilli; order Caryophanales; family Bacillaceae; genus Bacillus; species Bacillus sp. FSL P4-0334. The sequence goes on from NZ_JBBORX010000001.1 coordinate 2,046,383, forward strand.
GGACTTTCGATGGTCGCCGCTGATCTCGGGCTTTCAATGGAAGAGGTTGTGGCTATCGGCCATCAGGAAGATGATCTGCCGATGATCGAGCTGGCCGGTCTCGGCGTCGCGATGGGGAATGCCTCAAATGAATTAAAAAGAAAAGCGGACTGGGTGACAAGGTCAAATGATGAACAGGGAGTCGCCTATATGATTAAGGAATATTTCCGCATGCAGCACCGCAAAGGCTTTCTCGATAAGTTCCATATGAAACGGCCGTAATCAAGAGCCGCAGACGCGAAACGCCGGTCTGCGGCTTTTTCGCGGATTGATTTTAGCCTGTTCTTTCTGTACACTAAAGAAAGTTTTGAATCTGAAAAATAAGGTGATCACATTGCAAATAAAAATAGACGGCATCACGGATGACAGGCTGCATCGTCCGCTGCAAAACATCGCGAATTTATTTTTTGAAGAGTGTGTTCTTGCGTACGGCGAAACGGAGGAACCCTCTAATCTCGTCATCTCACTTGCCATTTCTCAAGATGCAGACAGCGTGTCGGTATCCGGAGAAATCAAAGGAACCGGCGAAAAGGAACATCATACGAAACCGCTTCTTGCCGGATGGAGCGAAAAAGAAGTATTTAAACAGGTGAAAAATACGCTGTCATATGTCTACTTAAATCTTCTTCAATCGCATACGGGCATGACACAAAAATGGGGAATCTTAACCGGCATCAGGCCTACTAAACTTCTTCATAAAAAGCTGCAGAGCGGCCTGACAAAAGAAGAGGCGCATGCCGATCTGAAAAAAGATTATCTGATCCATGATGAAAAAATCAATCTGATGCAGGAGATCGTCGACCGCCAGCTCGCTGCGGTTCCCGATCTGTACCGGGTCAAAGATGAAGTCAGCATATATATCGGCATCCCGTTCTGCCCGACGAAATGCGCCTACTGCACGTTTCCGGCTTATGCCATTCAAGGACAGGCGGGAAGAGTCGGCTCCTTTTTATGGGGGCTTCACTATGAAATGCAGAAAATCGGAGAATGGCTGAAGCGGCATGATATCAAAGTGACGACCATTTATTTCGGCGGCGGCACGCCGACAAGCATTACCGCTGAGGAAATGGATTTTTTATATGAAGAAATGGTCCGCTCTTTCCCGGATGTCGCGAATATCAGGGAGATTACCGTTGAAGCGGGCCGTCCCGACACGATTACGGAGGAGAAGCTGGCCGTTTTAAATAAGTATAAGATTGACAGAATCAGCATCAACCCGCAATCTTATGAAAACGAAACGCTTAAGGCCATCGGCAGACATCATACAGTTGAAGAAACCATCGAAAAATACCATCTTTCCCGCAAACACGGCATGAACAACATCAACATGGACCTGATTATCGGCCTGCCGGGAGAAGGGACGGCTGAGTTCAGGCACAGTCTTGAGGAAACGGAAAAGCTGATGCCTGAATCTTTGACCGTTCATACGCTTTCTTTTAAACGGGCGTCAGAAATGACGAGAAACAAGCATAAGTATAAAGTTGCCGACAGACAGGAAGTGTCCCGCATGATGGATGACGCCGTCCGCTGGACAAAAGAGCACGGCTATACGCCGTACTACTTGTACCGGCAGAAAAACATTCTCGGAAACCTTGAAAATGTCGGCTACTCCTTCCCTGGTCAGGAAAGCATCTACAACATTATGATTATGGAAGAAGTGCAGACGATTATCGGTATCGGCTGCGGCGCGGCAAGCAAATTCATTCATCCGGAAACCGGAAAAATCACGCACTTCGCCAATCCGAAAGACCCGAAATCATATAATGACCGATTCGAGCATTATACAGAAGAGAAAATCAAATACTTAGATGAGATGTTCGTCAAATCTGCATTATAATATCAAAAACGGCACGGAATCAGCGTGCCGTTTTTTTATGTTTAACCGTCTGTAAAAACGGGAAAAGACCATCAGACTGTTATTCGCAAGAGGTGCATAATATGTATGATGTTATAGGAGCGGGAATCGGGCCGTTTAATTTAGGGCTTGCCGCATTGTTAGAGGATATACCCGGAACAGACGCTCTTTTTTTCGATAAAAAGAAAGAATTTGCGTGGCATCCGGGCCTGTTAATTAAAGGAACTGATTTACAGGTGGCGTTTCTGGCGGACCTGGTCACGCTCGCCGATCCGAAAAGCCGCTACACGTTTTTAAACTTTCTCCATGAACATGACCGGCTGTACCGGTTTTATACGTTTAATGAATTTGATATTCCGAGACGGGAATTTAACGACTATTTGAGCTGGGCGGCTTCAGAAATCAAATCATGCCGTTTCGGCTCAGAGGTAATCGGCGTGAAAAATGCCGGCGGACATTATGACGTCAGCGTCAAGAACATTGAGGACGGAAGCATCAGTGTCTATCAAACGAAGCATTTCGTCATGGGAACGGGGGCTGAACCGCTTATTCCCGCAGAGATTGCTGACGAAGCGCGTCAGGACACGATGGTCAGCACGGAATATTTGTTTCGGAAAGACGAGCTCGCCGGCGCCGAATCAATTACAGTGGTCGGCTCCGGACAGAGCGCCGCGGAGATCTTTTCTGACTTATTGCACGATGAACAATACCGCCGCAGCCGGCTGCAATGGGTGACACGCTCCGCCGGATTCCGAGAATTGGAAACCGCCAAGCTCGGACAGGAAATGTTTACACCTGATTATGTGGAATATTTTAACCGCCTGCCTTTTAAAGAACGGCTGAACACGCTCCCTGAGCTGGACGGACTGCGCCACGGCATTGATTCTGACACACTTGCCGCCATTTACGATGCCCTGTATCACAGATCGATCAGCGGAGGTTCGCCTGACGTATATATTCAGCCGATGGCGGAGCTTAAAAAAATTGAAAAGCAAAACGGGCGCTGCGTACTGAGCTTTCATCAATGGCAGATGGATGAAACCTTTACGGCCGATTCAGAAAAAGTGATTTTGGCGACCGGCTTTAAACCTCATATTCCGGAATGGTTTACGGCAATTGCCCCCGATATCGAATGGGAGGATGAGAAACGCTTTAAAGTGACGGCCGATTCCCGTCTTGTCTTTAAGGACGACAGGCGGCATCATTTTTTCACATTAACGAATCTTGATCATGCTCACGGAACGGGCGCTACGAATTTGAAGCTGTCTGTTTATAGAAACCAAAAAATCATCAATACCATTCTGGGAAAAGAGCATTTCTCCATTAATAAAAAAACGGCTTTTCAGCAATTTCTTCCCGCTCAAAAAAACTGACCCCTTATGAAGAGGTCAGCTTTTTTTTATGATTTCTGCGGCTTCTTTTAAGGCGTCTTCCATTTGAACACGCTGTTCAACAGGAGATATATCCGCTTCGATTCTTTCGTGAGCAAAGGGCCGAAGATGGCCAGTATCAAAACATATAAGGCGGCGAAAGGTTTAAGTGAAGCGGACAGGCCGCCGGCGATGCCGAGATTTGCGACGATAATGGAGAATTCGCCGCGTGACACAATGGTCAGCCCGATATTAGACGATGCTTTATGAGAAAGCCCCGCCCGGCGCCCGGCGATCATGCCGGCAATAAAGTTTCCGGCAATCGTCAGCAGAACGGCGCCGAGGGCAAGCCATACCGCATCTCCGAGTGAAAACGGATCAATGCTGAGACCGAAGCTGAAGAAAAACATGGCCCCGAAAAAGTCACGGAACGGCACGACAAGATGCTCAATCCTGTCAGAATGGGCCGTCTCCGAAAACACGAGTCCGAGCAAGAGCGCGCCGATCGCTTCAGCGACATGAATCGTTTCGGAAAAGCCGGCAATGAAAAAGAGCGCGGCGAAAATGACGATGACAAATACCTCGTTTGAACGGATATCAAGCAGCTTGTTCAGCAGAGGCGGCAATTTTCGAGCGGCAATGAAAAACAGCAGCATATATCCGAAAGCGATCACGATTGACATCAGCGCGCCTCCGACAGACGTCGCGTCTCCCAGAACAAGCCCGGAAACGACGGACAAGTAAACCGCCAGAAAGATATCCTCAAACATAATGATGCCGAGAATCAGCTCCGTTTCCGGATTGGCCGTGCGCTTTAAGTCGACAAGCACCTTTGCGACAATGGCGCTTGATGATATCGTGATGACGCCCGCCAATACAAGCACTTCCAAAAAGGAAAAGCCTGTGATAAAGCCGTAGATCAGCCCTAAACTGAAATTAATCAGAATATAAATCGTTCCGCCGGCGGCGATAGAACGTCCGGATTTGACTAATTTTCCGACCGAGAATTCAAGCCCGAGGTAAAAGAGGAGGAACAGGACGCCCATTCGTCCGAAAAATTCAATCACTTCCCGGCTTTCGATAAACGTCAGGTCAATGATGCCCGCTTGGGGCGCGTGCGGCCCGACGAGCATTCCTAAAATGATCAGGAAGGGGATGATCGAGAATTTAATTTTATTGGCGATGACACTCGCAATAGCCACAAGAACTAACGCCGTACCGACTTCAAATACGAGATGGTCCATAAACAGATCACACTCCGTCTCTGGAGAGGAAGTCTTGGATCAGCTTTTTCAGATGCTTTCTTTCACCTGAGAGGACGAGTGTATCGTTTGCTTCAAGGAGCGAATCAGCGCCCGGGTTTAAAAGCTTTTTCTGGTTATGCTTAATGATGGCGATGACCGTCACGTCATAGTTCTGCCGCACATCCAGTTCGCCGAGCGTCCGCCCTGCCGCTTTTGCCCCTTTTTCAACTTTAAACCATTCGATAATCAGATCGTTGAACGCCATTTCAATCGATTCAAGCGCCTGCGGTTTATACACCATACCGCCGATAATCGCGGCAATCTGTCTTGCTTCCGCATCATCAAGTGAAATGCTTGCCAGAAGCTCATCAGGGTCGCGGTCATCAAATCTGTAAATTTCCCGCCTGCCGTCATCATGAATGATGATCGTCATTTTTTCATGATTTCTCGTTTCGATTTCGAATTTTTTCCCGATGCCGGGCAGATCGTTTTCTTTAATATTCATAAAAAATCCCTCCGGAATATACTGTTTTTACATCGTAAATACAGATTGGCAATGAGAAATGGTCTGATGCCGGAGGTAATTTGACTGGTATTGTATCGGAATGGCGCATGTCTTTTCCATTGTGGAATCAATGAATTGATCAAGAGGTTTGACAGATAACAGGGAGATCATCCGGGATAACGCACCGTATCCTTTTGACAGGCCTTGCGGAGCGGTTTTGGTGTGAACTGGCGTCTTTGCCGAATCCGTTTCCTGCGGGTAAACCGAAATTTGTACATGGCTGTCTGTTTCTGTCACCAATTGGGAAGGAAGAGCGACATCCGAAGGGGGGAACAGCACCATAAAAAAGCTCAGTAACAAGCTGAGTATCACATATTTCATTATCGGCGTTTTTCCCCCCTTTTGTTTTGTATATCAATTTCACTATATAAAAATGTATGTTCAGTTTCAAATGATATGCATTTTTCGGTATCTATTGACCTTGAAAAATAAAGGAATTTCGCTTCGGCGGAAGGAATATATCATTTGAACAAAATATGTAAGCGGATTCAAGGAGGATGTAAACATGCAGTATATTCGCTATGAAGAAAAGGGAAAGATCGCAGAGATTGTGCTGAACCGGCCTGACAGTTACAACGCGCTGAATGAACAAATGCTCCGGGAATTGGAAAACGCATGCGTGATGGCCGCCGACAGTGAGGCGCTTATCGTGCTTTTACGGGGGGAAGGCCGGGGATTTTCCGCGGGCGGTGATATTCAGATGATGACGTCGGATCATGATTCAGGAGAATATGAACGGCTCATGAAAATGATCGAATCCATTACACTGACGCTCTATGATATGAAAAAAATTGTGATAGCCGCCATCCACGGAGCTGCGGCGGGGCTCGGGCTGAGTTTCGCGCTGTGCGCCGATGTGGTGCTCGCTGAAGAAAACGCCCGCCTCGCGATGAATTTCATCGGCATCGGATTGGTTCCCGATGGAGGAGGCCATTATTTATTAATGAGACGCGTCGGTGAGATCGAAGCGAAAAAACTGATTTGGAGCGGTGAAAAATTGCCTGCTGAAAAAGCGGTGCGGCTCAAGCTTGCCGACGGGCTGTTCAGCGGCGGCCCTGCGGAGGGGGCACAACCGTATATCGACCGATTGCTGCATGCGCCGCTGTCAGCGATGATTGAAACGAAGGCTATTTATCAGAGCCTCCATATCAGCCGGTTAAAAGATGTTTTGTCTCTTGAACGAAAGGCCCAGGAAAATATGAGAAAAACGGATGATCATAAAGAGGGCATCCGCGCCTTTTTAGAAAAACGGACGCCGCAATTTAACCGGTAAAATACAGAAGCCGGAAAGCTTCTGTTATCTGTGGAACAAAATCAGCTTTCCGGCTTCATTTACCAAGCGGTGAGTACTGTTCTCAAGCTTTTTTTCCTTTAACAAAGCCTCTCCGGCGGCCTTCGCCTCCGCCTCATTATCCGCTTCGATCCGTTCATTCAGCAACGTTTCTCCCGACGCATGGAATGCGGTCAATACATATTGTCCCATCATGTCACCCCCTTTATAGAATGATATTCTGATAAAGAATTTAAAATCCTCCATTAATTTTTACCCATTATTAGTATATAATGGGTCAAGGAAGGAGTTGGATTCGTGCTTACAATTGAAAACGTAACGAAAACATTCGGCAGCTTTACCGCTGTTGACAATTTGAACCTGCAAATACCTGAAAGGGAAATGTTCGGGCTCCTCGGCGCAAACGGCGCGGGAAAAACGACGACCTTTCGGATGATTTTAGGTCTTTTAAGCCTGACTGACGGGCATATCACCTGGAAAGGGCAGCCGGTCAATTATTCCATCAGTGAAAAAATCGGCTATCTCCCGGAAGAGCGGGGGCTGTATCCGAAAGTGAAGGTGAGTGACCAGCTTGTCTATCTGGCGAGATTAAAAGGAATGGGCAAAAAAGAGGCGGAAAAAGAGCTCATGACATGGCTCGAGCGGTTCGGCATTACAGATTACAAGAATAAGAAAGTCGAAGAGCTGTCGAAAGGAAACCAGCAGAAAATCCAATTCATTTCGGCCGTCCTGCATAAGCCTGAACTGCTGATTCTCGATGAACCTTTCAGCGGTCTTGATCCGGTGAATGTCGAGCTGCTGAAAGAAGCGGTTATTTCTTTGAAAAACAGCGGCGTTTCCATCGTTTTTTCAAGCCACCGAATGGAGCATGTGGAAGAACTTTGTGAGAATTTGTGCATTCTCCAGAAGGGAAAACCCGTCGTTCAAGGCAATCTGAAAGACATTAAGCGGTCTTTCGGCAAAAAAAATGTCACCGTTCATTCAGATGATGACCTCAGCTTTTTAAAAACGCATGAAGGTGTCGTGAAATGGAAGGAAACAAATGACGGAATCAGACTGCAGGTCGCGAATGAACCGGTTTCTCAGGATATTTTCCGGGCGCTGCAAGGGAAAGGTTTTATACGGAAGTTCGAATTGGAAGAGCCGTCACTGCATGATATTTTTATAGAAAAGGTGGGGGCCGTTTATGAATAAATTTTGGATTATGCTGTTTCATACATATAAAAACAAAATCGCGACAAAGTCATTCATTATTTCGACCGCCATTACCGTTTTATTAGTATTAGCGGTGACCAACCTGCAATCGATTATATCCGTGTTTCAATCGGATGACGGCAAGCAGCAAATTGCGGTGATTGATGAAACGGGCGGGCTGTACCCGGCGTTTGCAAAACAGCTTAAAGCGGCGGATACAGACAATGATCTGCAGGCAATGGAGACGAAGGAGTCCGAAAAAGATGCCGTAAAGCGTGTCAAAGACGGTGAATGGGACGGACTGTTTATCATCAGACAAGATCAAAAAGGAACGATAACAGGAGCCTACAAAGCGCTGACCATTTCTGATGAATCAGCGTATAAACTGCTCAAGCAGGCTTTAACCCAGACAAAAACCGCTGTCGAAACCGCCAAGCTCGGCATTTCGGCAGAAAAAGTCAGCAGCCTCTACACTCCGCCGGAAGTCAGCAAAGACGCGCTGGAAAAAGGGGCGAAATCTGAGGAAGAGCTCGGTCAGGTAATGGGGCTTGTCTACATCATGCTGTTTGTCATCTACTTCTCAGTTATCATGTACGCAAGCATGATTGCGATGGAAGTGGCGACGGAAAAATCGTCCCGCGTCATGGAAATTTTAATTTCAAGCATGCCGCCGATTCAGCAGATGTTTGCCAAACTGTTCGGTATCGCGCTCGTGGGGATCACACAGTTTGCGGTGCTGATTGCGGCTGGTTATCTCTCACTGAAGCTGAACCCTCAAAATGATGCGTCGTCGCCGATCAGTGCATTTCTCAATTTTAAGGATGTTCCCGTCTCGACGATAGTCTATGCTGTCATTTTCTATTTGCTCGGCTATTTTCTTTACGCGACGCTTGCCGCGTTTCTCGGCAGTGTTGTCAGCCGGATAGAGGACGTACAGCAGACGATTCAGCCGATGGTTTTTTTAGTCGTGGCAGGTTTTATGATCGCCATGTTCGGCATCGGCAATCCTGACGCCGGTTTTATTACCGTTACCTCTTACATTCCGTTTTTCACGCCGATGATTATGTTTTTACGCGTCGGGATGCTCGATATCCCGTTTTGGCAGGCTGCGGCCGGAATCGCCCTGACACTGCTCACTATCGTGATCTTTGCAGCGGTCGGCGCGAAAATTTACAAAGGCGGCGTTTTGATTTACGGAAACGCCAGCGGATTCAAAGCGATCAAACAAGCGCTGCGCATCTCCAAAAAATAAGTGAAACAGCCCGGAACAGCGGGACTGACCCCATAATATGAGACAAACAAAAAACACCTTCAAGTTTGAAAACGGATCGTTGTTATCCGAAATTAGACTTGGAGGTGTTTTTCTATGAGGGCAAGAGTGAGTTATCCGGTTGAAGTCAAACAGAAGGCTGTAGAAATGAGATTGGCGGGCGTGCCTGTGAAGGAGATCATGCAGGAATTGAATATAAAGAATAAGACGCAGGTGCAGACATGGGTCAGGTGGTATAAAGCTGGGGACACACATCGATTCGAACAACCTGTCGGAAAGCAATATTCTTATGGAAAAGGTCCAGAGTATTCTTCCGAATTAGAGAAACTGCAGGCAGAAAATCGTTATCTGAGACAACAGAATGAAGTGTTAAAAAAGTACAACGAATTGGAAAGGAAGCTGATAGCGAAACGCCAGTCGAGCTTGTAGAAGCATTGCGCAGCACAATGACCATAAAGGATATCTGTATTCATTTAGGTATCTCACGAGCATCTTATTATCGTTGGAAGAAGAATCTGATGAAAGATAACCCTAAATACCATTTAGAAAAACAAATCGGCACGTTGTGCCGAGAACACAAGTATCGATATGGCTATCGGAAAATCACAGCCATATTAAAAAAGGGAATGCGTATGAATCATAAAACGGTTCAGCGCATTATGCAGAAGAATCAGTGGCAATGCCGGGTTAAGGTGAAAAAGCGTAAGAAGAATGGGCAGCCATATGCCGTGGCCGAGAATATATTGGATCGGAACTTTCAGTCTGATCGCCCTCTGGAAAAGCTAGTAACGGATATCACATATTTGCCTTATGGGCAGAAACAATTGTATCTTTCCAGTATATTGGATTTATACAATGGAGAAGTGATTGCTTTTACGATTGGCGATAGACAGGACACAGACTTTGTCTTACACACACTTGATCAGCTGCCCGCACTGCCAGAGAACTGTGTGTTACATAGTGACCAAGGTTCTGTTTATACATCTTATGAGTATCAGAAAGCTGTTAAAACAAAAGGCATTACCATGAGCATGTCCCGCAAAGGGACGCCCGCTGATAATGCCTCCATCGAATCGTTTCATTCCTCACTAAAGTCTGAAACGTTCTACCTCGACAGGTTGGAAAGCACTACGACGACCATCGTAGAACAAACTGTCGAAACCTATATACACTATTATAACAACATTCGTATTCAAACGAAACTAAACAACCAGCCGCCGGTCACATACCGACAGCTGGCTGCTTAAAGGTGTTTTGATCCCTGTCTCAAAAACGGGGGTCAGTCCCCAGCCGGGCTGTTTTTTTATTTTACAGAACGTGCATTCGTATAAAAACGGTGCTAAAATAAGGGTAATTCAATTTGCAGAAAGGGGAGGGCGAGATGGCTGATCTGACGTTTATTCATGCCGCTGACCTGCATCTGGACAGCCCGTTTTACGGCATTTCGAATCTGCCTGAACCGGTATATGCGCGTATTAAAGAAAGCACATTTCACAGCGTCCGCCGACTGACGGACGGGGCACTCCGGGAGCAGGCAGATTTCGTGCTGCTTTCGGGGGATCTGTTTGACGAAGCCAACAGAAGTTTAAAAGCCCAGCTGTTTTTGAGAAAACAGTTTACGAGATTACAGGAAGCGGATATCCAAGTGTTCGTCATATTCGGCAACCATGATCATTTGGGCGGTAAGTGGTCGCCGATTGAATGGCCGGAAAATGTACATATCTTCACCTCGGATACACCGGAGGAAAAATCTTTCTTTAAAAACGGAGAGCTTGCGGCAAGCATATACGGATGCAGCTATCAGGAAAGAAGCGTAACGGTCAATCAGGCGGCCCGTTACCGGAAAATGACCGGCGCGCCTTATCATATCGGCATGCTCCACGGCATGTTATCAGGAGCGGAAGGGCATGACCCGTACTGCCCGTTTACGAAAGAAGACCTTGAAAAAAGCGGCATGGATTACTGGGCGCTCGGACACATTCATAAACGGCAGGTTCTGTCCGCCCAGCATCCCGCCGCCATTTACCCGGGGAATATTCAAGCCCGGCATTTAAAAGAAACCGGGCCTAAGGGATATTATCTCGTCCGGGCGGCAAACGGTGAGATGTCTTGGGAATTCAAAGAAGCGCATGATGTGTTATGGGAGGAAATTGATCTTGATATCTCCGGAGCTGAACATATGACTTCACTTCTGAAAGCCGCATCGGATACATTCTCCGGCTTGCGCGCGGCGGGCCGCCCGGCATGTGTCAGGCTGGTGCTTCGCGGCGCGGCGCCCCGCTTTTGGACGGAGGCGCCCGCAGGTATCGCGGAGGAGCTTCTTTCCGCTTTACAAGAGGAAGAGGCCGAAGAGGAATGTTTCGTCTGGCCGCTTGCGCTTGAGGATCGGACGGATCAAACAGACACCGTGCCGCCTGATCCGTTTTTTAAAGGGCTCCTTCAGGACATAGAACAATGTGCGGACATGAGCGGTGTGTTTGAAGCCCTTGAGCGTCATCCCGTATACCGGCGTCAGATGGCTTCATTTACAGATGAAGAGATACTGGATATTAAGCGGCAGGCTCAAGCCGTTTTAAGACGCCAGATGAAGGAGCTTCAGCGATGAAAATAACGGCGATGCATATTTACCAATACGGAAAATTTTCCGATCGAAGTTTTCAGCTGTCAGATTCTCCCGTGCAAGTGATCTACGGGTTAAATGAAGCGGGCAAAACGACATTGATGTCCTTTATCAAAAGCGTGCTGTTCGGTTTTCCGAAATCAAAAAAATACGAACCGAAAAACGGCGGGGTTTACGGCGGCGCTGTGGAATTGAAGCATGTCGATCACGGCGCTGTCAAAATCGAACGGACAAAAGGCGCTGCCGAAAAAGTCAGAGTGTATACGGCTTCAGGCGAAATCAAGGACGGAGAATGGCTCAAACAGCTTCTCTCCGATACAGACCGGGCGCTGTACGAAGCGATCTATTCGTTCGATGTATTCGGACTGCAGGAGATTCAAGCTTTTAACCGGGACAAAATCGGCGAGTTTCTCCTGTATTCGAGCTTATTCGGGTCGGAAGCGGCGGCAAAGCTTGACGGGCGACTGGCAAAAGAACTTGACAGGATGTATAAGCCGAACGGGCGGAACCCCCGCTTAAATCAGGAGTTGGATACATTAAAGCGGCTCAGCGCCCAGCTGAAACAGGCGGAAGCTGCGGAAGCGGGCTATCACAGCCTTCTGGAAGAGAAAAAAAGCGCCGGCGGCCGTTTGCAGGATGCCGAAGCACGATTGAAAGACATAACTGAAGAAATCAAAACAGTAAAATCGGCGATAGAAGCAAAGCCGCTCGCAGACAAAAAAACAGCCTTGGAAAGCGAACTTTCTTCTTATCCGGTAGCATTGAAGCAATTCCCGAAGGACGGAATGCATCAGCTTGAAAAATACGAATCGCATCTCCATCCGAAAGCGGCCCGTCTTGAGGGGCTTCGGGCAAAAGCGGCTGAACTCAGGCGGCAGACTGATCTGCTCGCTCCAAATGAGGACTTGCTGCAAAAAGAGCGGCAGCTGCAGGAGCTTTCCGGCGAGCAGCATATGTACGAATCGCGCGGCGAACAGCTTGCCGCCATCCAATCACAGATCCGGCAGACATCTGCCCGCGTTTCGTCAGGATTGCAGCAGCTCGGAAGACATGAGGAGGACGGCATTCTTTCACTGAACACCGATTATGAATATGAATGGCGGCTGCAGGAAGCCGTGCAGAGCGCCGGACAGGCAAGAGAAAGAAAGACACAGCTTGATGCGATTTTCGAACAAGCGCGGCTGGAGCTGGAAGAAGCCGAACGAAAACATGCCTTGACGGCAGAAAACATTTTGGACCCCGCTGTCAGGAAAGAAAAAGAAGCCGCTTTACAATCATATAAGCAAATGGCTGATACAGAAGGAAACGAATGGCAGGCACATGTTCAGCATCTGGAAAAACAGCGCGCCAAACAAAAAAAGCTCTTTCTCGGTGCGGGCATTCTGTTCATTGCGATTTTCGCTATGTTAAAGGAATGGCTGCCCGCCGCCCTTTTTACCGGCGCTCTGCTGCTGTATATGCTGTCCGGCATGCAAAAACCGCTGCCGTCAGAAAGAGGAGGGCCCGGACACAAGAAAAAGAAGCCGGCGATCTCTAAAGAAGCGGCTGATCTTCTGCAGGAAGAGCTTTGGCGTGACGGCCGGCACCGGCAGCAGCTGATTGCGGATCAAGCCGTGCTTGAACAGAAAGAAGCGGCATATGAAAGAGTCATCCGCCAATATGAAGAATGGGAGGCCGAAATGGCGCCGTCTGAAAAACAGGCGGAACTTTTTATGAATGAACTGGGGTTTTCAGGAAGTCCTTCCCATCTTCTTGACGCATATCATGTGATGAAAGATGTCAAAAAAGAAATCCTTAACAAGCATGAGCTGACCATTGAAGCGGGCAGGCTGCAAAAGCTGCAAAGAGCATTTGAGGACCGGGTCAAAAAGCTGAGTCCTTCAGACGGAAGGGAGCTGTCCGTAAAAGAAAGACTGCACGTTTTGCTGGCGCAGGCGGAACGGGCCCGTGAGGAAGCAAAACGAAAGCAGGCGCTCGAAACGGATCTGCTGCATGCACAAGAGCAAATGCGTGAATTAAACGAAGAAGTTCATTACTACGAACAGCAGGTCAAACAGCTTTTCATGGCGGCAGGCGCAAAAAACCGCGAACACTTTTGTGAACTCGCCAGGCTGACTGAAAGCCGCCGGGAAACAGAGCGGCAGCTGCGCGAAATCAAAACGCACTTGTCCGGCATAGGCGGAAAACAGCTGGAGCCGTACATGAGCCGCACAGTGTCCGAACTTGAACATACAGTCGTTCAGAAGGAAACAGAGAAAAAAACGCTTGAGGAAAAAAGCGCCCAGCTCCGTGAGCAAACCGCTTTATTAACGGTGAAGCAAGAGCAGCTGGAGTCCTCGGGGCTTGTATCCGATTTAAAACAGCAGACAGAAATGCAGAAGGAGCGCGTGAAAAAAACCGCTAAAGAGTGGGCCGCATTACAGACGGTCAGACACATTATCAGGGAAAAAATGGAGCGGCATAAAAAAGTGACGCTTCCCCGTCTGTTAGAAACCGCCGGTGCATTATACGGACCGCTTACGGACGGACGCTATCACAAATTGTATTTTTCCGAGGCTGATGATTCCATTATGGTTATGCGGAAAGACGGAACGGTGTTTTCTGCAGGCGAACTGTCACAGGCGGCATGCGAGCAGCTTTATGCGGCGATTCGTTTTGCCCTTGCGTCAGAGAGGGAATCTGCGGTATCACTGCCGTTTTTACTTGATGACAGTTTTGTCCATTTTGACAGGCAGCGGCTGCAGCGGCTGTTTGATGTGCTGAATCAGCTTTCAGAAGGCGGGCGGCAGATACTTTATTTCACCTGCCATGAGCATGTCAGCCGGTCTTTTCACAGCGGACAAGTCATGCGGCTCCTGTCATAAAAGAGTTTATTTTCAAAAAAGAGGTATGTGCTATACTGGTATTATGTAAGATATGGAGGGAGCTTTTAATAGAATGGCAAAAGGTATTATGCTGCACGAGGTCGGCGAGCAGGTCGATCAATACTTTCTGATTAAATCTTCGACTAAGGGAATCGCAAGCAACGGAAAACCATTCCTGACGTTAATGCTGCAGGACCAATCGGGAGATATCGAAGCGAAGCTGTGGGATGCCAAGCCGACTGATGAAGTAACGTACGCGGCGCAGACGATCGTGAAGGTGATCGGAGATGTCCATCACTATCGCGGACGAAACCAGCTTAAGCTGAGAAACATCCGGCCGGCCGGCGAGAACGAAAATGTCAGCATTGATGATTTTCTGGAAACGGCGCCGATTCCGAAAGATGAAATGATGGAAACCATCACTCAATACATTTTTGAAATGAAAAATCCAAACATCCAGCGGATCACGAGACATCTGGTCAAAAAATATGCGGCTGAGTTTATGGATTATCCGGCGGCGGCTAAAAACCACCATGAGTTCGTTTCAGGGCTTGCGTATCATGTAGTGTCCATGCTGAACCTGGCAAAAGCGATAGCCGATCTGTATCCGTCTCTTGACCGGGATTTACTGTATGCCGGAGTCATTCTGCATGATCTCGGCAAAGTAAAAGAGCTTTCAGGCCCCGTCTCCACGACGTACACCGTGGAAGGGAATCTGCTCGGACACATTTCGATCATGGTGACAGAGCTTTCAAAAGCAGCCGAAGAGCTTCAGATTGACGCTGAAGAAGTGCTGATTCTGAAGCATTTGATTTTAAGCCATCACGGAAAAGCGGAATG
The DNA here is from genome assembly GCF_038004825.1 of Bacillus sp. FSL P4-0334. Classification (NCBI taxonomy): domain Bacteria; kingdom Bacillati; phylum Bacillota; class Bacilli; order Caryophanales; family Bacillaceae; genus Bacillus; species Bacillus sp. FSL P4-0334. The sequence continues at coordinate 2,061,535 of NZ_JBBORX010000001.1, forward strand.
GGGAAGCCCGAAACCGCCGATGGTGAAAGAAGCGGAAATTCTTCACTACATTGACAATCTGGATGCAAAAATGATCATGATGGACAGAGCGCTGGAACGGGTGAAGCCGGGCGAATACACAGAGCGTGTATTTGCGCTTGAAAACCGTTCTTTCTACAAACCGACTTTCCATCAATAAGATAAAAAGGCCGATTCTCTATGATCGGTCTTTTTTACGTTCAGCTCTCATAACTTGTCTTTATCAAGCATAGCTTAGAATAAAGACTCTGGGTGAAAAAGGGAGGAAACCGACGTGCTATTTTTTCCTTGGTGGGTATACCTTTGCATTATCGGAATTATTTTCAGCGCTTATAAGCTTTTCACAACAGCTAAAGAAGAGGAAAAGCTTGACCAGTCGTTTATTGAAAAAGAAGGAAGGGTGTATATTGAACGGATGGAACAGGAACGCGAGCGCCGTATGGCGGCGCCCGCAAGTGAAAACGGGGATGCGGAAGAAAACTCCAATCATTCCATCGCATAAAAAAACTGTGCGGCTCGCCGAGAGCCCGCACAGTTTTTTTATTTAGATTCAGAAGAAGTTGAAGTGTTAAACGTGTCTTTTAAGTCTTTGTCTTCCACTTTTACGTCAGCTTTTTTCATGACTTTTTGAATTGCCGCCTGTACAGCTGAGTTGTCGTTTAATTTCTGTTTAAGAACTTCTTCTTTCAATTCTTTTTTCATGTCATCATATTTGCCGCGTTCTTCTGTCTTTTTGATGATATGATAACCGAATTTTGTTTTGACCGGATCGCTGACTTGTCCGACTTTCAGGCCGAATGCAGCTTTGCTGAATGTTTCATCCATTGACTTTTTATCGAACCAGCCAAGGTCGCCGCCGTTGTCTTTTGAGCTGTCAGTTGAATATTCTTTCGCAAGCGTTTCAAACTTCTCGCCTTTTTTCAGCTTTTTCTCCACTTCGTCAGCTGTCTTTTTGTCAGCGACAAGGATGTGGCTCGCGCGGATTTTACCTTTTAAGCCATCGTAATATTCTTTCGTATCGGAGTCAGTCACTTTGATGTTGTCTTTCGCCGCTTTTTGTGCAAGCAGTTCGTACTTCACCTGATCTTTCAGGTAATCTTCGCCGTACTGCTGTTTAAGGGCGCTGTACTGATCGCCGAGCTGCGTTTTGTACTCTTTCAGCTTGGTATCGATTTCTTTATCCGATACTTTGTATTTTTTTGCTAATACTTTTTCTTGTACGAGCTGTGTCAGCACACTTGCGCCCGCGGTTTTTTTCATGTTCGTGTAGAGCTCGCCTTTTGTTACATTTCCGGCATCCGTCTTGGCAATCACGTCGTTGTCGCCGCTGCTGCAAGCGCTGAGAGCCAGGACGCTCGTTGCCGTAATAGCTGCTATCGCGATTTTCTTCATTCCTTTAAACACTCCTAATCATCCAAATTAAATTGCATATGCGTATCATAACATATTGTGGCTTTCTGTAAAAAGATTTTAAATAAAGGGCATTCGTCTAGTCAAACTTTTTCCTGATACATACAAATATATTGATCATGAAAAGGAGGTAATGAACCATGGGCGGAGGATATTCAAACGGTTTCGCACTGCTCGTAGTACTGTTCATATTGCTTATCATCGTAGGTGCAGCTTACATTTGTTAAGCGAAACGGATCGCTTTTTCTAAAAGCGGTCCGTTTTCTTACCCGAGCGCCTAATCGTTTCAGAAGTAAATTGCATATGATGTAATTGGAAAAATAAAACGTTTTGTAGGAGGTGCTTTTGGAGATGGGTGAAGTATTTGCAGGCGGTTTTGCATTATTGGTTGTTCTGTTCATCTTATTGATCATCATCGGCGCTTCTTGGCTTTATTAAGAAAAAAATATGGCTGTCGGGGGGTCAGACCTCCGTCAGCCATATTTTTTTGCCTGTTTACACAGTAAAGGAGATCTCGACGAATGAAGAGATCAGTAAAATTAAAATAGATACATTAATAAAACGGAATACCTTATCCTGCCGGTCTTCAGGAATCTCTCTGACAAGGCATAATGTATTTGTGAGCCTGTTTATGAAATAAAGAATAAACAGGGCAGCCACGATAAAATAGAATAAAATGATGGGAGATTCCCCCTCTCTCTGAACTGCTCCCATATTACATTACCAAATATTTATTAAAAAAGATAGAATGTAACCTGAAAAATCAGCGGGACATCAAGACTCCGGCACTTTTTTTACTAAAATATCAAAACCGTCGGATTCCTGGTCAATCAGACATGATTTGGGCGCTTTGACCAGATGCAGGGCAAACAGAAGATCAGGCAGGCAATACCCCGCATGGATGCTCGAAATCATATAAAAGTAATGAGCGTGTCTCGGAAATGCCAGTCCGGCATAAAACAATAACGGCGTAATGAATAAAAACGGGCTGATCGTTGAAATCAGCATCGTCGTTTTCGGTATGCCTTTCCATGTCGGCATCCGCAAGAAGTACATTTTCATTTCCTTTTTTCTTTTTTTACAGATCATCGGCAGGACATGTATGACTTTATGTACAAATAAAGTAACAACGAGCAGAACACAAAAAGCAAACACGTGCCCGTCACTTAAACTGATATTCGGACGCAGCAGCCCGAATGCCAAGAAGTTGCATATAAAAAACAGGATCATAAAACCTACAGCAGTCAATAATAAACGAACCGCACCATAATCTTTGATCAGATTAATGGTTTTCCAGCAATTCATCAGAGTCATCCTTCCGTACAAAGATGGAATACAATCTCAAAATAATTTACTCTCTTCAGGAGAAAAAATCAATCCTTTTTTAAAGAAAAAAATAAACCTGGAAAGAGAAGAACAGAAGAGCTCGGTGAAACATGGAAATGTACGGTTTAACCTTTCTTCTCCATTCATTATCAGCTAAAATAAGATTAAAGATAGAAAGAAGTGAAACGGATGGATTCAATGGATCAGCGTATCGGGCGTTTAGAATATTACATACAATTGCTGGTGAAAACGGTGGATATGGATAAGTACCCTTTTTATGCGATGATGATTGAAAAAGGGCTGACCGAAGAAGAAGGAGAAGAGGTCGGGCGGATCTGCCGCGAATTGGAGGACGAGCTGGAGTCGCAAAAAGCGCAAGGCTTTGTGACGTTTGACAAGCTCCTTGCGCTTTTTGCGGGACAGCTGAACGAAAAATTAGATGTTCATGAAACGATTTTTGCTCTTTATGAGCAGGGGCTTTATACAGCGCTGATGGAAGAATTTATTGAGATTATGAAGCACTTTGATTAACTGTTGATCGGTTCCAGCTCTTCAGCCGTTTCATGGACAGCCGATTCGTCCGTTTTTTTCTTCAGCCTTCCGTCTTCACTATCAAAATCATTGTTTATGTTTGTCAATGATTTCTCGAATATCTCCATAAAATCTTCGCCGTAAATGTGGCGGATGACACAGGTTAATTCTTCAACCTCAGGAAACTTCCCGAATAAGTGGTAGATCGGCTGTGAGCCTTTAAACACAGCGTTTCTCGACGGATCAAACTCCTCAAGCAGGCTTTCGAATACATTTTCCCCTTCTTCTGTTAACTGAATGTACGTGTTCCGTTTATCATTCAGCCGCTTGGAAAATTTCAGATATCCCCGTTCTTCAAGCTTTTTTGAAAAGTTAAATGCAGTTGATACGTGCATAACGCCGAATTTGGCGATTTCTGAAATAGAAGCTCCTTTAAGCTGATAGGCAATCCATAATATATGATGCTCATTAATATTAAGGTCGTACGGCTTCAGCCAATTCTGCCAGTCTTTCTCGATAGATTTCCACAGCGCTTTGGACAGCTGCGCCATTTTTTGGGTATAGATTAAAGCTTCTTTTAGATCGTAAGGCGGTTCAACACGATTCAATACAGATCACCTGCTTCACATTTTCTTTTCCTCTATTATGCCAATAAAATAAAGATTAATAAAGATGAAAATTTAAGAATTTTATAATAAATTCTTGATCCGTTGCTGGGAAAGGCTTTAAACCGCAAAAAAAAGTGCGGAACGCAATATGTCCGCACTTTTTTTTGGTTGTATAGGATATTAGTTTTGTAAGGTTTTCTCCAGCTGTCTGATTTTCTCTTCAATATCAGCGATTTCCTTTTGGAGATCCTGCTGGTGCGGTTTGATTTCCTCCTGCCACCTTTTAATGCTGGTCTGAAGCTCTCCGCCTACGTCTTTAATGACTTCAGCGCTTTCTTTCGCCGTTTGGACAAGCTGGTCCTTAAGCGCCATTCCGTCTTTTTTTAACCGTTTGATTGTGTCCTCAATTGAATTGCAATTCGCTTTGATTTTGCCCCGCAGCTCTTTTCCGGATGAAGGAGCCGAGAGTAACACCGCTGCGCCTCCGATCAATCCGCCTACGAAAAGGCCTGTTAAAAGGGAACGTCCGTCAGCCATTTGAAATCACCCCGTTTTTTTTCTCATAACTTTTATCATTTTTGTTCAGAAGAATAAACTTCTATACATAGCTTGCTTTATTTTAGCATATTTTTTAAGGGAAAAGGAGGGAGAAGGTTGTCTGTCTTTATGATTGTTTTATCTTGTATGGCTCTTGTCTTTGCGGCGGGCGCCGTTTATTACCTGAAACTGCTCGGCCAGGCCGCTTCTTATCCGCCGAAGCGGGTCGTCCGCCAAAAGGCCATCGTCTGCTCAGCAGGAACCGCCCTCGCATTGTTCCTTATCTTTTTCACAAAACTTCTCGTATAAAACATGCTGAAACACATTAAAAAACCTCTTCCGGCCGGAAGAGGTTTCGGTATGCGGTTATTTCACCGTTTCAATCATATTGGACCGTTTTAAGATCGTCTGCACAATCGGATGCATAATGATAATGGCGATCGTATTCAGCGCAGCCGCCGGAAGGACGACCGCGAGCACCAATGCGGTGAATCCGCCCGGCAGGCCGACAATCAGAAGGGCCAGCGCCAAAAAGAGCAAACCGGAGATGAAGGTGCCGGCTATCGTAATGACGGCGGCGGGCGCTGTTTTCACGCTCTTTTTCACCAAAAGCGCCAGCGCGAGAAACAGAAACGCCGTTACCGGTTTTTCAATGATATTCGGAAGCTGTCCGCCCGGAAAAGATGTCGTGAGTGCGGAAATGATTCCCGTTACAATCCCAATCATCAGCACGTTCTGCACACGGGGGAATAACAGAATACCCATAAACATCATCACAAGCATCATATCGGGTTTCATTCCGAATAATACCGGCGGCATAATGGAATGAAGCACCGCTCCGATTGCCGCAAACAGGGCCATAATGACTAATTCTTTTGTTTTCATACTAAGCTCTCCTCTGCTAAGCTTTTTCGCCATCCAATAATATGCTCGTCATTTATTGCGATGGCCGGAAAAATTGATATGCAAACAGTATATCAAAGGAACCGTTATGTTAGAAGAAATTTATTCGTTTTCCTGCTGGAACTTTCTCATAAACTGAGCCAGTTTTTCACAATCAGCCAGGCTGACGGCGTTGTAGATAGACGCCCTGCAGCCTCCGACTGAGCGGTGGCCTCCGAGTCCGGTCATTTTAGCCGCTTTCGCTTCTTCAACGAATTTTTTCGTGAGACTGCTGTCGCGGAGGGTGAACGTGACGTTCATGTGAGAACGGCTGTCTTTTGCGGCATGCCCCGCGTAAAACCCGCCGCTTGCGTCGATTGTGCCGTACAGGACATCGGCCTTTTCCTGATTGCGCCGTTCAGCCGCTTCGACACCGCCGTTTTCAGCCAGCCATTCAAGGACGAGGCTCAGCATATAAATCGCAAATGTAGGCGGCGTATTATACAGTGAATCGGCTTTTGTGTGAGTGGAGTATTTCAACATTTTAGGGACGTTGGCGTTTTCGTTTTCAAGCCATGATTTTTTCATGATGACGACCGTGACGCCGGACGGCCCGAGGTTTTTCTGGGCTCCGCCATAGATGACATCAAACGTTTTGACATCAATTTTTCTGCTCAGGATGTCGCTTGACATGTCGGCTACGAGCGGGATTGTTGAATTCGGGAACTCTTTCCACTGCGTTCCGAAAATCGTGTTGTTTGACGTAATATGCAGGTAGGCGCCGTCTTTGATTCCTGAGAGGTCCGCTTCCGGTATGTGGTTGTGGTTTGAATCTGCGCTTGTTGCCGTGACGGATGTGTTTCCGAACAGTTTCGCCTCGGCGAGTGCTTTTTCAGACCATGCGCCCGTTACGATGAAGTGCGCCGTTTTTTCCGGTGTTAAAAAGTTCATCGGCAGCATGGAGAATTGAAGGCTTGCGCCGCCTTGAAGAAATAAAATATCGTAATCGTCGGGAATATCCATCAGTTCTTTCAGAAGGCTTTTTGCTTTTTGGTGCACCGCATCATATTCCGTGCTTCGGTGGGACAGCTCCATGACGGACATGCCGGTATCATTGAAGTTGACAAATTCTTTTTGTGCTTTTTGCAGCACATCCAGTGGAAGGGCTGCGGGTCCTGCATTGAAATTCGTTGTACGTTCCATGTTTACGATCTCTCCCTGTTTTCCGCTTTAGTGTAAGAAATAATACAATTATCCTATCACAATTTTTTGATTTTTTTGATATAAAAAAATATAATTTATGTTTTTTGTGTTTTCGGACGCAAAAAAACCTCATCTTTAAGATGAGGCAAGCCGTTTTCTGACGGTTGAAGCGATCTCCTGAAGATCGTCAGGCGTATAGTCTTCGGCGTGGGTCTTCCAGACAGCCCCGAAACCGTCGCCTTTTCCGTAACGCGGAATGATATGCATGTGAAAATGGAACACCGATTGGCCCGCTTTTTCACCGTTGTTATTGAGAATATTCAGCCCGATCGGCTCGAATTCATCGCGGATGGCGCGTGCGATTTTCGGCACCGCTTCAAAATATTCTTTAGAAAGCTCAGGCGTAAACTCGTACACGTTTTCGATATGTGTTTTCGGAATCACGAGCGTATGGCCTTTTGTGACCTGGCTGATATCAAGAAACGCCACGACGTGTTCATTTTCGTATACTTTTGAAGACGGAATGTCACCGGCAATGATTTTGCAGAAAATACAATCGTCCGCTTTGTGCATAGATGGGTTTCCTCCCTGAAAAGAAATATATGTATATTCTCATCGTACCACAAAAACGGCCAAAACAAAAAACAGGATGAACGGCTGCGCGTTCACCCTGATGCAGAAGTACGAGCTTTATCATAGAAAATTGAATATGCCTTTTGTAAGCACCTCATTTGTTTTTAAAATGAAGACTTATGGGTCTGCTTAATCATTCCTGGGACAAACACCTCATTTGATTATTTCATCATGAATGAAGAACATCATCAAAGCAGTGTGTGAAGAAATTGTAAGCACAGGACATGTTGATTTTCATCCAACTGTTCTAAGACGTCTTTTATAAACACCTCATTTTCAGTTGATTAAAGCTGTTTCCTTCTACATACATTATGATGTCCCCCAAAACGATAACTATGCACACTTTTCACGTGAGAAAAAAAGGGAATCGTTTCAAATCAGACTTTATTTTTGGTACTATGAAGAAAAACGAATCAGAAGGGGAGAAATTATGTCTCTGCTATCGGTAAAAGACTTAACCGGCGGTTATACGAGAAACCCGGTCTTAAAAAATGTTTCATTCACCCTTGAGCCGAACCAGATTGTCGGACTCATCGGATTAAACGGCGCGGGCAAAAGCACGACGATCCGGCATATTATCGGATTAATGGATCCGCATAAAGGCTCGATCGAGCTGAACGGCAAGACGTTTTCGGAGGATAAGGAAAGCTACCGCTCGCAATTTACGTACATCCCCGAAACGCCGGTGCTGTATGAAGAACTGACGCTCAAAGAGCATCTGGAGCTGACGGCCATGGCGTACGGCCTTTCCAAAGAAACGCTTGAAAAAAGGCTTCCTCCGCTTCTGAAAGAATTCAGAATGGAAAAAAGGCTGAAATGGTTTCCCGCTCACTTTTCCAAAGGGATGAAGCAGAAAGTCATGATCATGTGCGCGTTTCTCGCGGAGCCTTCGCTTTATATCATTGACGAGCCGTTTCTCGGCCTTGACCCGCTTGCGATCAATGCATTGCTGGAGCGGATGGACGCCGCGAAAAAAGCCGGATCAAGCGTGCTGATGTCAACGCATATCCTGGCTACGGCAGAGCGCTACTGTGACGCTTTCATTATTTTACATAACGGCGAAGTGCGGGCAAGCGGCACACTGGAAGAACTGAGAGAGCAGTTCGGCATGGAAGACGCAGCTCTTGATGACTTGTATATTGAACTGACGAAGGAAGACGCCGGCCATGAATAATATGTCTACGATTTGGCAGTCCCGGCTTGAAGAGCATATAAAGGAAACCAGAATGTATATGAAATATATGCTCAATGATCATCTCGTCATTGTGCTGATCTTTTTTATTGCCGGCGCGGCGAGCTGGTACAGCAAGTGGGTCAAAGACATTCCCGTTCATTTTCCGTCATTTTGGGTGATGGCGGTGCTCTTTTCATTTGTGCTGACCGGTTCATACGTCCGGACGCTGCTAAAGGAAGCGGACCTCGTGTTTCTGCTGCCGCTTGAACCGAAAATGGGGACATACTTTAAGCATTCATTTAAGTACAGCTATCTGTCACAGCTGTTTCCGCTTATTGCTCTGTCGCTTGTATGCATGCCTCTGTTTTTCGCTGTAAGTCCGGGGGCGTCGCTTTCGTCGTATGCCGCCGTATTTATTCAGATGCTGGCGGTAAAAGCGTGGAATCAGGCCATGGAGTGGCGGATGACGTTTATGAATGACAGAAGCATGAAAATGATGGATGCGGTCATACGCTTTATCTGCAATATGCTGCTTTTATACTTCGTCTTACAGTCGTTTTATGTGTACGCTGCCGCCGTCTATGTTGTGATGGCCGGCCTTTATGTGTATTTCACATCGGCCGCAAAACATAAATCATTAAAATGGGAAGCTCATATTGAATATGAATTAAGAAGGAAACAGCGTTTTTACAGAATCGCCAATCTGTTTACCGATGTGCCTCACCTGAAAAAACAGGCAAAACGCCGGGCGTATCTCGACTTTTTGCTCAGAATGATTCCGTTTGAACAGCGGAAAACGTTCTCCTATATGTATGCGCGGGCCTTTCTGCGTTCAAATGATTATCTCGGCATTCAGGTCAGGCTCACGATTATTTTTATCCTGATTATTATGCTCGTTTCCGCCAATCCGTGGATAACGGCGGCGTTAACCGTTTTTACCGTTTTTATTACGGGGATACAGCTTCTGCCGCTGTTCGGGCATTTTCATCATCTTTCTCTGCAGGAGCTTTACCCGGTCAATCAGAAAGCGAAGCTGCAAAGTTTCTTTTCGCTGATGAAATCGGCATTAACCGTGCAGGCGCTGCTGTTCTGTGCAGCGTCAGCCTATGCCGCGGGAGTCAGCGGGGCGCTGTATGCGGCTGTTGCTTCAGCCGTTCTGATTTTTGTGATCATGCCTTCGTATATGGGCGGAAGATTGAAAAAGTACGGCAAGCTGTAATCAATCGGGTTTTTGAAACCTCAATGAAAGAAGGAGACACAGATGACCGACGATCAGCAGCTGATACAGGAAGCACTGCAATGGAAAGCGCGTTTTTTGCGCAAAGATTCTATGCTTGAACGTTTTTCTAAAGGAATGCAGGCGAAAATAAATGAGCGGATTCCCGATAAAATTCATGCCGTCATCACAGAAAGCATTAAAAAAATGACCGAAGCAACAATGGCGGGTTCAAATCTGGTGAAAAGCAAGCGGGATACAAACGGTATGACGCTTGCTGAAAAAGATGCCCTCGCCAGACAAACCATCGTATCGTACCAAAAGGTCGCGGCAGCCGAAGGTATCGGTACGGGGGCCGGCGGAATTTTTTTAGGGATGGCTGATTTTCCTTTGCTGTTATCCATTAAAATGAAATGTCTGTTCGATCTTGCCTCCATTTACGGCTATGATGTGAAAGACAGGGATGAGCGATTGTTTTTGCTGTTTATTTTTCAGCTGGCTTTCTCAAGCGGTGAACAGCGGAAACGCATATACTCAATGATTGAACAATGGGATTCGAAAAAGCATGATGTCGATTGGAGAGTTTTTCAGCAGGAATACCGCGATTATCTGGACGTAGTGAAATTGTTTCAGCTTTTGCCGGTCGTCGGAGCCGCCGTGGGCGGAGCGGCCAATTATAAACTGCTGTCACAGCTCGGTGAGACGGCAAGGCACGTTTTTCATTTAAGAATCACAGCAGCCGGTACGTAATGTACCGGCTGTTTTTTATGCCCTATCGGGGGTAGCTTACCGCGGCGCCGATAAGCACCTTGGCGGCCGTCAGCATCGCTTTTTCATTAAAATCAAATTTCGGATGATGATGAGGATAAATGGTTTCCGCATTTTCTAAAGCGGCGCCCGTAAAGAAAAATGCGCCTTTTGTATGCTGCAGATAATAGGAAAAATCCTCTCCGGCCATCTGCGGCTCTCCTTCAATGACCTTCGTGACGCCCTCTGTTTCCGCTGCGGCTGCCGCCGCGTGCGCCGCTTCCTCGGGATGATTAACGACGGCGGGATAACCGCGCTTGAAACGATATTCATAGGAAGCGGAGTGCATGGAACAGATTCCTTTTACGACGGCTTCTATTTCTGCTTCGAGCAGGCTGCGCACACTTTCGTCAAACGAGCGGACGGTGCCTGATATGACTGCCTGATCGGCAATCGCATTAAACGGATTTTCAGCGGTGAACGAGCCGGCTGAGATGACGGCCGGCTGCACCGGATTTACCCGCCGGCTGACGATATGCTGAAGAGCCGTGACGATTTGTGAGCCGATTAAAACGGCGTCCTTCGTATCGTGAGGAATCGCGCCGTGGCCGCCTTTCCCGATGACTTTAATCGTAAAGCCGTCAGCGGCGGCCATCACTGCGCCCGGGCGGCATAAGACCGTCCCGACGGGTTCAGTCGCCCAAAGGTGAGTGCCGAAAATGGCATCGACATGCTCGAGGCAGCCATCCTCAATCATTGCTTTTGCTCCGCCGGGAGATAATTCTTCGGCGTGCTGATGGATCATCACAAATGACCCTTTCAGTTTTTCCCGGTTGCGGTACAGCACTTTTCCGACCGCAAGCAGAGCCGCCGTATGGCCGTCATGCCCGCAGGCGTGCATGACGCCGGGAATTTGTGAAGCATAGGGCACATCTTTTTCATCCTGTATCGGCAAAGCGTCAAAATCAGCTCTGAGTGCCACGGCCGGTCCCGGTTCACTCCCTTCAATATAGGCTGTGACACCGTTGCCCCCGACATTCGTCCGGATGGGAACGCCGAGCTTTTCATAAAATGAGGCGATGAACGCCGGTGTTTTTTTCTCCTTAAAGGATGGCTCGGGATTCATGTGAAGGTGACGCCTGATTTCAACCATTTCCTCATACAGCCCGTCAAGCTGAGCGTTTAAGCTTTTTTGAAGTGTCGTTAACGTCAAAAGCGATGTCCCCCTCGTCTGCTTTTCCCATGATTGTATAGAAAATGTCAGAAGATTTCAATCCTTTTGCTACGGGAGAATGATGATGGCGGCGATCGTTGTGACGACTAGCCCGGCCGCAACCGGGATAAAGTTTTTTCTGGCAAGCTCAAACGGATCAACTTTACAAATAGCCGCAGCGGGGATCAGTGCCCAAGGGACCAATGTTCCGCCCCCGACCCAGATCGCTGAAATCTGGCCCAGCGCCGTTAAAACGGCCGGGTCCGTATGAAGCGCGGCGGAAAACAGCTTTGCCATCGAGCCTGCAAGAGATATACCGGAAAACCCTGACCCGTCGAGCCCGGTAATGGCACCGACTGCGGTCAGGGCGATGCCGGCGAATTCTCCGGACATCGGAAAAGAATGGGACAGGGCCAATCCGAGGTCATTGACGATCCCCGCAGATCCTTTCGGCAGCGGGGTGTTCAAAATACTTTTAAACCCCGCGTCACCGAGATAAAAGAAGGCCGCGATCGGAATGACGGGGCCGAATACTTTAAAGCCGAATTGAAAACCGCCGATAAAATACTCGGTGATCTTTTCTAAATGCCGCTCTTTATATACAATGAAATGAATGATCAGGAGAATGCCGATCGCGGTTCCTCCGACGAGTGCCGTCGCATCGTTTCCTTGCAAACGGTATACGATCATACAGATAATATCGGCGAGAAAAACAAGCGGAATGAAAACCGCCAGGACCACCCTGAGTTTTTTCGGCAGATACATACTTGTGTCCAAAGAACCGGAGCTGTCCAAGGAGAGGGGGGCCTTCGTTTTTTTTCGATCCCGCATGATGAGGAAGAAAGCGGTGATTGTCGTCGTTAACCCCATGATCAAAACGAGCGGAATACTTGCCTGCATGACATCGCTCACGGGAATGCCCGCGGCATCGGCCGTTAATTTCGGGGCCGCCTGAATGACGTAATCCCCCGATAAAGCGAATCCGTGGCCGAACAGGTTCATCGCCATAGCCGCAGCGATCGGAGAAAGGCCCGCCCGGATCGCTGCGGGAAGCAGCACAGCGCCGATCAGCGCCACCCCTGGGGACGGCCAGAAAAAAAGAGAGATGGCAAACATCAGACAGCCGATAACCCAATACGCGACAGCCGGCCCTTTCATCAGCTTTGCAAACGGAGAAATCATCGCTTCATTAATACCGGTTTCGGTCAAAAGGCCGCTCATCGCCACGATAAAACAAATGATAAAAATCGTCGGCAGCAATTCTCCGGCTGCATACGTGAAGCTGTGAAACAGACTGCTGACCGAAGCGGAGAATGAATGCGTCGTCCATAGCGCAATCACAAAAATGCCGGCGAGTGAAATAAAGGTTGTATCTTTCCTGAGGAGCATAAAAACGATAATGGCCGCGATAAAAGCAACATAAAGCAGATGTACCGAGTAGACGCCGATCCCCAATTGAACCACTCCGTTTATAAATAGGATTGCTACAGATTATTCATAGGCGGGCGGAAGGTGCAAAGAAGGATGCGTAAAATCGGGACATCAAAAAAGCCGGAGAATCTCCGGCGGTTTTCAGTCTATTGCGTAATAAGCGGTTACATAAGACGGGCGGGAGAAAATAGACGTCGTGTCGATGCCTGCAGATGTTCCGCGTTTTTTATGAGCTTCCTGATAAGAGTTTGACTGCTGCCAGCCCTGAAAGGCTTTTTCCTCTTCCCACAGGGTCAAAATGACATACGTATCGCCTTCGAGCGGTCTTAATACGCGGATGGCTTCAAAACCGGGTTCATTTTCCACTTTGCCGGCGCGGTTTTTAAACCGGTTTTCAAACAGCGGACGGCCTTCCTGGGTAACGGCGATGTTGTTGAGGACGGCGTAGCCCGGATTTTTGATTTCCCCGACGCTGTCGATGCTTTCATAGGAATGGGGCGCCTGAAAAACGGTTTCTCCATTTGTTTCATGAATTAAAACCGCATTATCCCCCCCTTGCATCAGCACCATATTCTCACTCGGGTGTTTCTTTGCAATCGTCTTTAAAAAATCGGCTGTCCCGTATGTAATATAAACCTTCATATCAGCCACCTCCTGCTTGCTAGTATATCAAAAGAGTGGTATAAGTTTCTATTGGCGACTCATTCTGACATAATTCGAAACAATATTTCCCATACTACAAGTTAAGAAAGGCGAGGTGACTTATGCTGAAAAAGAAAAAAAGATTCTTTATTCCGGCTGTAATTGCGGCGGCAACCGCTTTTCTCGCGTTAATCGGATACATTATCATTATATTTCTCGGCCATTATGTCATCGATGAAAAGAAATTAATACTGCACGCATCTTCAAAAATCGTCGATCAAAACGGTGATGAAATCGCGAGCCTCTATACGGAAAATCGCGAGCCGGTATCCATTCAGCAGGTTCCGGAAGATGTGAGAGATGCCTTTATCGCCGTTGAAGATAAACGGTTTTACGAACATCACGGCATTGATGTGAAGTCTGTCGGCCGGGCGGTGTTCCGGGATGTTTTAGCAGGCGGCAAGGTGGAGGGCGGCAGCACGATCACCCAGCAGCTGGCGAAAAACATTTTTCTGACTCATGATAAAACATTTTTGCGCAAGACGAAGGAAGTCATTATCGCCATCAATCTTGAGCGTGATTACAGCAAGGACAAGCTGCTTGAAATGTACCTGAACCAGCTTTATTTCGGCCATGGCGTTTACGGCATTCAAGCCGCGTCCCACTACTACTTTAATAAAGAAGTAAAAGATTTAACCGTTGCGGAAGGAGCCGTTCTGGCAGCGATTCCGAAGGCGCCATCTCTTTATTCGCCGATTCAGCATCCGGATAAAAATAAAGAACGCCGCGATACGATTCTTGCAATGATGAACGACCAAGGCTATATCAGCGCCAAGGAAGCCGTCAGAGCCCAGGGCCGGACATTGGGGCTTCATGTCAAGAAAACATCAGAAACGCCTTGGTTTGACAGTTATATTGATCTTGTCATCAAGGAGGCGGAAGACCGTTATTCGATGTCAGGTGAACAGCTGCTTCAAGGCGGTTATACGATCCGGACGTCACTTGATTCCAAGCTGCAGAAAACGGCATACACCCTCATGAAGGAAAGCGGCTATTTTCCGGGGACGGATCAGGCGGCAGAGGGAAGCGCCGTCTTTATTGATAATAAAACCGGAGGCGTGCGCGCGGCGGTCGGCGGACGCGACTACGTGACAAAAGGATACAACAGGGTTACGGCGAAGCGGCAGCCGGGCTCAACGTTTAAGCCGATTGCCGTATACGGGCCCGCCATGCAGGAAGACAAGTTCAAACCGTATTCGCTTCTCCAAGACAAACTGACGTCCTACGACGGGTATGAACCGAAAAATTATGACGGACAGTACAAGGGGGAAGTGACGATGCAGGATGCGATCACTTACAGCATAAATGCGCCCGCTGTCTGGACATTGAAGCAGATCGGCGTAGATACGGGAAAATCGTATCTTGAGAAAAACGGCATGAACATTTCTGACAACGGACTCGCGATTGCGCTTGGCGGTCTGTCAGAAGGCGTCACCCCGCTTCAGCTTGCCGGAGCTTATCATACCTTTGCGGCAAACGGAATGTATACGAAGCCAATTTTTATAGAGAACATCACGGACGAAGACGGAGAAACGTTATCCGGGCCTAAAAACGGCAAAACGCGCGTTTTCAGCGGACAGACGGCATGGAATATGACGAGAATGCTTCAGCAGGTCGTAAAAGAAGGAACCGCTTCACAAGGCAGCTATCAAGGTGACCTGGCGGGGAAAACCGGCACGACCACATTTCCCGGCGTCCCCGGCGCGACAAAGGACGCCTGGTTTGCGGGATACACTCCCGGACTGACGGGAGCCGTCTGGATGGGCTATGACAAAACGGATAAAACCCATTACCTGAAAGGCGGAAGCCAATACCCGGTCAGACTCTTTAAAGATATCGTTACAAAAGCGGGTGAAAACGACCGGACATTCAAAAAGCCTGAAAATGTGAAGGAACTTGGCAGCCCGATTGAGCTGGAGGCGGTAAAGTCCCTGTCGGCCCGTTATACATTTAAGGCGATGGGACTGATTACGGTTCAATTAAAATGGGATATTCAAAAGGATGATCGGGTTGTTTACCGAATATATGAGAAGAAAGACGGAAAAGACAAACTTCTGGATTCGGTGAAAGGAAAAGGCAGCTTTGACATACCGTACGCCAATCTGTTTTCAGGGGCTTCATACAAAGTCGTTCCATATAATTCACAGACGGATCAAGAAGGAGAGGGAACGGAATACGTTCAGCCGAAGCTTTTTTCTTCTTAATCATGAATTCGGCGATTTTTTGAACATTAAGCCTCAATTCTATACGCTTTTGAAAAAACAAGGTATAGTGTAATGGGCGAAGAACACGAACGTATGGTTGCAGGAGGAAAGGTGGAAATTCAGATGAGTAAACGAGAAGCGTTTAATGATACGTTTTTAAAAGCGGCACGGGGAGAAAAAACAAATCACGTCCCTGTCTGGTACATGAGACAGGCGGGGAGGTCTCAGCCGGAATACCGCAAGCTGAAGGAAAAGTACGGCTTAGTCGAAATTACGCATCAGCCCGAGCTGTGCGCGTATGTGACGAGGCTCCCGGTCGAGCAGTACGGAGTGGACGCTGCCATTTTATATAAAGACATTATGACGCCGCTTCCTTATATCGGAGTGGATGTTGAAATAAAAAACGGAATCGGCCCGGTGATCGATCAGCCGGTGCGCTCTGCTGCGGATATTGAAAAGCTCGGCGAACTGAATCCCGAACAGGATGTTCCTTACGTGCTGGAAACGATCCGATTACTCGTAAACGAACAGCTGAATGTTCCGCTCATCGGTTTTTCGGGAGCGCCTTTTACGCTGGCCAGTTATATGATTGAAGGCGGGCCTTCTAAAAATTACAACAAAACAAAAGCGTTTATGCACAGTATGCCGCAAGCGTGGCAAATGCTGATGGACAAGCTCGCGGACATGATTATCGTTTATGCGAAAGCGCAGATTAACGCCGGCGCAAAAGCCATTCAGATTTTTGATTCATGGGTCGGCGCGCTGAACCGCGAAGATTACCGGCAGTTTATAAAACCGGTGATGGACAGAATTTTCCGGGAGCTTTCAGCAGAACAAGTTCCGCTGATCATGTTCGGCGTAGGCGCAAGCCACCTGGCCGGGGATTGGCATGACCTTCCTCTTGATGTCGTCGGTCTTGACTGGAGACTCGGCATAGATGACGCCAGAAAACAAGGCATTACAAAAACGGTTCAGGGCAATCTTGATCCGTCGCTTCTTCTTGCGCCTTGGGAAGTCATCGAGAAAAAAGCGAAAGCAATACTTGATCAAGGCATGAAAACGGACGGGTTTATTTTCAATTTAGGGCACGGTGTATTCCCAGATGTCAATCCGGAAACGCTGAAAAAGCTGACGGCGTTTGTACATGAATACTCCGCGGCCAAAAAAACGGAACAATCTTCCTGAGCAGATCGTTGGTTATAAGTAGATTTTCCTGTCAAAATCAAGGTGGACAGACCATCAAAAGAGGTGTGTAACAAAATGAGCAGCAAAAAGAAAATGGGACTTCTTGTCATGGCTTACGGAACGCCTTACAAAGAAGAGGACATAGAACGTTATTATACGCATATCAGACGCGGAAGAAAGCCGGAGCCTCATATGCTTCAAGATTTAAAAGACAGATATGAAGCGATCGGAGGCATTTCGCCGCTTGCAAAAATTACGCAGGAGCAGGCGGAGAAGCTCGCACAGCGTTTAAATGAAATCCAGGATGACGTAACATTCAAAGTGTACATCGGATTAAAACATATTGAACCGTTTATTGAAGACGCGGTGGCGGACATGCATAAAGACGGCATTACAGAAGCTGTCAGCCTTGTGCTCGCCCCTCATTTTTCAACATTCAGCGTCCAGTCATACAACAAACGCGCGAAAGAAGAAGCGGAGAAGCTCGGCGGCTTGACCATCAAGTCTGTTGAAAGCTGGTATGATGAACCGAAATTCGTTGATTATTGGGTCGGCCAGGTGAAGAAAACATATGAATCAATGCCGAAAGAAGAACGGGATGACGCGATGCTGATCGTCTCAGCGCACAGCCTTCCTGAAAAAATTAAAGAATACGGCGATCCGTATCCTGACCAGCTGGAGGAATCCGCAAAACTGATTGCCGAAGGCGCCGGAATTACCGATTACGCAGTCGGCTGGCAAAGCGAAGGGAACACCCCTGATCCGTGGCTCGGGCCGGATGTGCAGGATCTCACGCGCGAGCTGTACCAAAAGCATCCTTATAAAGCATTTGTATACGTGCCCGCAGGCTTCGTTGCCGATCATTTAGAGGTGCTTTACGATAATGATTATGAATGCAAAGCTGTGACCGAAGAAGTCGGCGCAAGCTACTATCGTCCGGCTATGCCGAACGCACAGCCTGAATTTATCGACGCGCTTGCAGCGGTCGTGCTGAAAGAGCTGGACAAGTAGAATTAAACGGTAAAGAAGGCGATAAAAATGAGTGGCGATAAAAAACATCTGGTCATCATCGGCGGCGGCATAACGGGATTAGCCGCCGCCTTCTACATGGAAAAAGAAATCAAGGAAAAACAGCTGCCGCTTGAGGTCACCCTGATTGAAGCGGGCCCGAGAGCGGGCGGCAAAATTCAGACGCAGCATAAAGACGGCTACATCATTGAGCGGGGGCCGGATTCTTTTTTGGAAAGGAAAAAAAGCGCGCCGCAGCTCGTCAAGGATTTGGGGCTTGAGCATCTGCTCGTCAACAATGCGACCGGCCAGTCTTACGTGCTCGTCAACGAGACGCTCCATCCGATGCCGAAGGGCGCGGTTATGGGCATTCCGACCAAAATCGCTCCGTTCATCTCCACCGGTTTATTTTCTGTTCCCGGAAAGGCGCGGGCGGCGCTTGACTTTGTCCTGCCTGCGAGCAAACCGAAGGAAGATCAGTCTCTGGGTGAATTTTTCCGCAGACGCGTCGGTGACGAAGTCGTTGAGAATTTAATAGAACCGCTATTATCAGGGATTTATGCCGGAGATATTGATAAGCTGAGCCTCATGTCCACGTTTCCGCAATTCTATCAGACTGAGCAGAAGCACAGAAGCCTGATTCTCGGCATGAAAAAATCGCGTCCGCAGCCTTCGGGACAGCAGCTGACAGCCAAAAAGCAGGGCCAGTTTTTAACGCTGACGACAGGGCTTCAAACGTTGGTGGAGGAGCTGGAAAAGCAGCTTACGCTGACAAAGGTGATGAAAGGAACGAAAGTCACCCATATCGGCCGCGAGGAGAAAGGATATTCTGTGACGCTTGATAACGGCAAAGTGCTCTATGCGGAAGGATGCATAGTAACAGCCCCGCATAAAGCCGCGGCGAAAATGCTTTCTGATCTGCCGGCGGTTTCATGTCTTAAAGACATGCATTCTACGTCCGTTGCCAACGTCGCTTTAGGTTTTCCTGAGGGAGCCGTCAAGATGGAGCATGAAGGTACGGGATTCGTTATCTCAAGAAACAGCGACTTCTCCATCACGGCCTGCACATGGACGAATAAAAAATGGCCGCACGCGGCGCCGGAGGGCAAAACGCTTCTCAGGGCGTACGTCGGAAAGGCCGGAGATGAATCCATCGTAGATCTTTCAGATAACGAGATCATTAAAATCGTAATGGAAGATTTGAAAAAAGTAATGAAAATAAATGGTGAACCGGAAATGACCTGTGTGACCCGCTGGAACGAAAGCATGCCGCAATACCATGTCGGCCATAAGGAGCGCATCAAAGAGTTCAGAGATGCGCTGAAAGCTTCCTATCCGGGCGTATACGCGACGGGCGCGTCTTTCGAAGGGGTGGGCATCCCCGACTGTATCGACCAGGGAAAAGCCGCCGTATACGATTCACTGGCTTATTTATTTGAAACGTACCAGCCTCCGTTATCGTAAAACGGAGGTTTTTTTGCATGTTCCCGTTCTGTAAAGGGAACACCAATAAAGAGAGAAAACATTTGAATCTTCTTTGCGACTGTGATAAGTTATCTTATGTACAAAATGACTAAAACGTTCAAACGGTCAATTTAACGAGGTGGGAAACATGTCCGTCGATCGGAAAAAGCTCATTCTGGAAGCGGCAACGAAGTCTTTTACACAATTCGGCTACAAAGCAACGACAATGGATCTGGTGGCAAAGCTTGCAAATGTGGGGAAGGGAACCATCTACACGTTTTTCAAAAACAAAGAAGAACTGTTTGATGATATTTTCACCACTATTTTAAGAGAAATGAAGGAACACGCAGACGAAGCGATGAAACCGGAGCTTTCATTTCACGAAAATGTCCACCGGGCGCTTGTCGCGATTTTGGAATTCAGAAAAACACACCAGCTGACTATTAAAATTTTTCAGGAGAACGCCGAGATTGGTACAATAGCCGTTCAGGATGTCATTGCGAAAATGGAGCGGGCCATTCTGTCATACATTAAAGAAAAGATAGAAACAGCCATTGAAAACGGAAGCATTAAACCGTGTGATCCGGAACTGACCGCTTTTGTGATGCTCAAGCTCTACATCGCGCTGATATTTGACTGGGAAAAAAACCATCCGCCTCTTGAAAAAGAGACGATCGCCGAATTGCTGGAAATGTATGTTGGTCAAGGATTATCTAAATAATAGATGATCCTTCACTTTTTAGGTGCAGTGACCGTTTTGTCAAATGAGTCAGTTTGCGGAAGGAGGCAACAGGGTTGAATACAATAAAAAGCCAGTGGAAAGACATTGTAACGAACAAGAAACTGTTAATCCCCATCATTGCCATATTATTCGTTCCGCTGATCTACAGCGGAGTGTTTTTGAAGGCGTACTGGGACCCGTACGGCACGGTGGATCAGCTGCCGGTTGTCGTTGTCAACCAGGATAAAGGGGCGGACTACGAAGGGAAACATCTTCAGATCGGTGACGATCTTGTGAAAGAGTTAAAGAAAAATGATAATTTTGATTGGCATTTTTCAAGCGATCTTGATCAATCGTTAAAGGACTTATTAAATGCTAAATATTATTTATTGGTCGAGATTCCTGAAGATTTTTCTAAAAACGCCAGCACGGTAATGGATAAAAATCCGAAGAAGCTGGATCTGAAATATCATACGAATGCCGGATCAAACTATGTCGGCGCGACAATCGGGGAAAAGGCGATCGACAAACTGAAAGCCTCCGTGTCGAAAGAAGTGACAGAGCAATACGCAAAAGTCATTTTTGATAACTTTAAAGATATTGCCAAAGGGCTCGGCAAAGCCAGCAGCGGAGCCAAGAAAATAGACGACGGCACGAAAAACGCGAAAGACGGCAGCGCCAAGCTGAAGGAAAATTTAGCGAAGCTTACTGAAAGCACCGCCACCATCGGCGATAAAACACAGCAGCTTGCAGACGGCGCGGCGAAAGTGACAAGCGGAATTCAAACGCTTGACAGCTCTATCGCAAAACTTCAGAGCGCAAGCGCCGAAATTCAAGATAAATCAGGACAGATTGCTTCAGGAGGAGGCCAAGTGGCCAGCGGGCTGAAAACAAGCCTTGACGCACAAAAGCAGCTCCAGCAAAAGCTTCCGGATTTAACGAATGGATTAAGTGCGTTAAACAGCAAGGCGCAGGAAGTGTCGCAAAAAGCGGCGGCATTTGAAGATGCGATCAATTCAGTCAACCTGTCAGACATTGAAAACGCGGTTGGGCAGCTCGAACAGACTGAAAAGGATCTGCAGCAGTTTAAGAAGAAGCTTTCTGATCTGAAAAACAGCCTGGATGCCCGGGATGATGCGGTCAAAAAGGTGATTAAGGACAGTGATTTCTTAACGGATGAGCAAAAAGCGAAACTTGTTCAGCTTCTGAATGAGAAGCTTCCGAAGGCCGACCTTCCGGATTTAGACAATATCGTCAGCCAGCTTCCGTCCGGCGGAGATATTCAGCTTCCGGATATGTCAGTCATAAAAAGCGCGCTCAAAGATGTAAAAGCGAAGGCTGATCAGCTGAAAGCACTGCCTCAGTCCACATCGAAACTGTATAACGGCGCAGCGGCGGTACAAGACGCGATTAACCAGCTGACAGCGGGAACTGATAAATTATACAGCGGAGCGCAGACCGTTTTTGAAAGCCAAAACAAACTGACAGCCGGCATCGGCGAATACAACAGCAAGTTCGGACAGCTCAAATCAGGATCAGAAGCGTTAGTGTCAGGGAGCGGCCAAGTATCAGGCGGCTTAACGAAACTGCTGGACGCGCAAAACAAAATCCATGACGGCTCGTCCAAAATTGAGCAGGGTCAAGCGTCTCTCGGCACCGGTTTAAGCAAACTTTTAGACGGCACCGGACAATTGTCCAGCCAGCTGAAAGATGCGGCTGATCAAACCGGGGACATTAAGACAGATGACAAAACGTACAGCATGTTTGCCGATCCGGTAAAAACGGACGATAACGCGATTCATTCCGTGCCTAACTACGGTACCGGACTGACGCCTTATATTCTCTCTATGGGCTTGTATGTCGGCGGATTGATGCTGACGGTCGTATTCCCTCTGAGTGAAGCTTCAGGGCGTCCGAGAAACGGTTTTGAATGGTTCCTCAGCAAATTCAGTGTTATTCTGCTTGTCGGACTGATTCAATCCGTTATTGTCGCCACGGTTCTGTTAAAAGGAATCGGGCTTGATGTGGAAAGCACGTGGAGATTCTATCTCTTTACGATGATTACCAGCATCGCGTTCCTGTCCATGATTCAATTATTGGCGACAACGATGGGGAATCCGGGACGCTTTATCGCTGTCATCATTCTGGTGCTCCAGCTCGGGGCAAGCGGAGGAACCTTCCCGCTTGAACTCCTGCCGGGATTCTATCAAGTGATTCACGGGGCACTGCCGATGACTTACAGCATCAACGGGTTCCGTGCCGTCATTTCAAATGGCGACTACGGCTACATGTGGCAGCAGGCATCCATTCTGTTGGGCATCGCCGTTGTCATGATCGCGCTGACCATCGTGTATTTTACGGTGCAAAGCAAAAAAGAACACAAAACGGAAGAAGAAATAACAGCATAAGAAAAAGAGGCTCTGAGCAGATGCTCAGGGCCTCTTTTTTTAGATTTCGATCGTCGTACTATTAAAATCCCCATCTTACCAACAGTCCGGTATACGTCAATCCGCCGCCGAACCCGAATAATACCAGCGTCTGGCCTTCCGACAGTTTTTTTGCTTTCACAGCTTCATCCAATGCGAGAATAATAGAAACCGATGAAGTGTTGCCGTAATATTCAACGCTTGTCAATGTCCGTTCAAGTGGGAAGGGCAGTTTTTCGCAGATGGATTCGATCATCCGCATGTTGGCGCTGTGAGGAACGAACCAATCCAGATCGTCTTTTGAAAAGCCGGCTTTTTCTAAAAGGGCATTGCATTCCTCAGGCACGGTTCTGGCCGCCCATTTATATACTTCGCGCCCGTTTTGCACCATGTTTCCTCCGCCTTTAAGCGGCTCGCCGTTTAATTCTGCGCTCAGTCCCGTGCGATACAGCACGTCCGCGCTGCCTCCCGCTGTTCCTTGCACGGCTGCCAAAAAGCCCGGCGCTGATTCGTCGCGTTCTACCAATAGGGCGCCAGCAGCGTCTCCGAAAAGAACGCAGGTCGTCCGGTCAGTATAATCCGTTACCTTTGATAATGTTTCACCGGCAATGACAATCACTTTTTGATGGGAACCGGCGGTAATTAATGCGTCTGCGAGCTGAAGGCCGTAAGTGAGTCCGGCGCATGTGGCGTTAATATCAAGCGCCCCCGTGTGCGGCCAGCCGAAGTAAGCCTGCACGCGTGCCGCGGTGCTTGGAAACGCATAGTCCGCCGTCGTTGTGGCGACAAGGATCATATCGACATCATCAAGAGTTCCGCTGTATCGTTCTGCAAGGTTTTTCACCGCTTCCACACACAAATCCGATGTGAATTCATGTTCGCCGGCAATGCGTCTTTCCTTCATACCGGTGCGCTGGACGATCCATTCATCAGATGTATCGACGATGCGCTCCAAATCCGCGTTTGTTAATCGGCGTGCCGGAGCATATGTACCGATTGCTGTAATTTTAGATTTTGACATGAAAAAATCACTCCTTTATATCAGATTATAACACCTGATATTATTACTTGGTACTAATTTTAATAAAAAAACCCAAGCAGCATCCGCTGTTTGGGGAGCATGAGAAATCTATTTGTAAAACGGGCTTGTGTGAACGATTACCAATGACGGCAGCAGCGGCGGCATGAATGATGATGCTTCTTTTTTTCTTTCTTCTTTTTACAAGGGTCTTCTTTTTTCTTTTTACAAGGGTCTTCTTTTTTCTTTTTACAGTGATCTTCTTCTTTTTTACAGCCCCAGAAGGCTGCACCAGACCAATCATCCTCAAACCAATCCTCAAACCAATCATTATGAAATCTTTTCCGCTTGTGCGGTTTACGGCTGATCATACATTTCCCTCCTATGCTCATGCTCCCTTCATTCTATGAAAAAAGAGAAGGAAAAGATTGGACGGGTTATGGATCAAAAGAGTATATTTTAAGAAGAATAAAATTGATAGGAGGAATGACCTGTGGCAAATATGAAACATACGATGGAACTGATTAAAGAATTGGTGTCGATTCCGAGTCCGACGGGCAATACATACGAGGTTATCGCCTATACAGAAAGTCTTTTAAAAGAATGGGGCGTCTCCTCTTACAGAAACCGCAAAGGCGGTCTTTTTGTCACAATTCCCGGCCGTGATGACAAGAAACACAGATTGCTGACGGCGCATGTCGATACGCTCGGCGCGATGGTAAAGGAGATAAAGGCGGACGGCCGGCTGAAGATTGACTTGATCGGCGGCTTCCGCTATCACTCGATTGAAGGGGAATATTGCGAGATCCAAACTTCTTCCGGCAAAACCTATACAGGCACCATCTTAATGCATCAGACTTCAGTGCACGTCTACAAGGACGCCGGCAAGGCAGAGCGGAATCAGGAGAATATGGAAGTCCGCCTTGATGAGCCTGTCCGGACGAAGGAAGAGACGTCCGATCTCGGCATCAGGGTCGGCGATTTCATCTCATTTGACCCGCGCGTGCAGATTACGCCGAGCGGCTTTATTAAGTCCCGGCATCTTGATGACAAAGCGAGCGTGGCTCTGCTCTTGAATTTAATCCGCCGCATCACGGAAGAGAAAATCGAACTTCCGTATACGACGCATTTTCTGATTTCTAATAATGAAGAAATCGGCTACGGCGGCAATTCCAACATTCCTCCTGAGACCGTCGAATACTTGGCTGTTGATATGGGGGCGATCGGCGACGGCCAGTCTACGGATGAATATACCGTCTCCATTTGCGTGAAGGATGCGAGCGGCCCGTACCATTATCAGCTCAGAAAACATCTGGCCGGGCTTGCGGAGCGCTATGGCATTGATTATCAGCTTGATATTTATCCGTATTACGGTTCTGATGCCTCAGCAGCCATCCGTTCGGGCCATGACATCGTCCATGGGCTGATCGGCCCGGGAATTGACGCTTCACACGCTTTTGAACGCACGCATGAATTATCGCTTCTTAATACGGCGAAGCTTTTGCACCGGTACGTTTTATCGCCGATGGCATAAAAAACCCTGCGCGGAAATCATTCCGTGCAGGGTTTTCATTTTAACCTGAGATGGTTGTGTTTTGTTCTGTTTTGGCGAGGCTCATGACCTTCGCGCCTTTAACGGGATCATACTGGCCTTCCCATTTTGACATCACAACGGATGCCAGCGCGTTTCCGGTCAGATTGACGACCGTACGGGCCATGTCCATAATCCGGTCAACACCGGCGATGAATGCAAGGCCTTCTGCAGGAATGTTGAATGCGCCTAATGTCGCAAGCAGGACGACGAAAGAAGTCCCGGGCACGGCAGCCATTCCTTTGGAAGTGACCATCAAGACAAGCACAAGGGTAATCTGCTGCCAAATGGACAAGTCAATGTGGTATACCTGAGCGAGGAATAAAGCGGCGATAGATTGGTACAGCACAGATCCGTCTAAGTTAAAGGTATATCCGATCGGCACAACAAAGGAAACAATACCTTTCGGACAGCCGATTTTCTCCATTTTTTCCATAACGCGGGGGAGTACGGTTTCGGAGCTTGACGTACTGAACGCCAATAAAATTTCATCCTTCATATAGGCGAGGAATTTGAAAATGTTTACTCCGGCAAGCTTTCCGACGATTCCGAATACAACAATGAGAAAGAAAGCCAAAGCTACATATACTAAACCGACCAGTTTACCGAGTGAAAGCAGGGAACTGAGCCCAAATTTGGAAACGGTAACACCAATCAACGCAAAAACACCAAACGGCGCAACTTTCATGACGAGGTTTACAACATGGAACATCGCATGAGAAACACCTTCAAAGAAGGCCAAGACAGGCTTTCCTTTTTCACCGATTGCCGAGATGCCGAGTGCAAACAGCACGGTAAAGCAGATGATGGCAAGCAGATCTCCTTCGGCTAATGATTGGAAGAAGTTTGTCGGTACGATATGCAGGAATGTGTCTGCGATAGATTTGTTATTTTGTTCTTTTTCTGTTTCAACATATTGACTGATATCTGTCTTTTGAGCTTCATGTATATTAACGCCTGTTCCCGGATGAAACAGATTCGCCAAAGCCAGCCCGAGAATAATGGCAAAAGTGGTAATGATCTCAAAATACAAAATCGTTTTGAAGCCTAATTTTCCGACTTGTTTTCCGCTTCCCGCGCCGGCAACGCCGATGATTAAGCTGGAGACGACAATTGGAATCACTATCATTTTGATTAAGCGTAAAAACAAATCGCCGATAGGCTGTAAATATGTTGGAATGGCGGGATTGCCGTACCAGATGACACCGACTACAACCCCTAGTATGAGTCCGACGAAAATTTGCGTCGCTAGTCCAAAGCGTAATTTTTTCATAGATTACCTCCCGAAGAAAAAAAGTGCAATAAGTATCTAAAAAGATAGCTATTAGAACAAATTATAATAGAAAAGAAAACAATCCGTCTATAGAAAAATATAGTTTGAAAATACTGAATCTTTTAAAACGTACAGATAATTGCTAATAATGGTGAATAACGCCCTATTCAGAAAGTATGATGACGGCCGAAAAAACGGGCGCCGCACAACTTAGAATTGTGCGGCGCCCTATTGTCACATATCCTTAATTTTCAAGCAGTCATTGCACAGATTAATGTGACACTCATACTGCTCAACAATCTCATTTCCG
The DNA here is from genome assembly GCF_038004825.1 of Bacillus sp. FSL P4-0334. Taxonomy (NCBI): domain Bacteria; kingdom Bacillati; phylum Bacillota; class Bacilli; order Caryophanales; family Bacillaceae; genus Bacillus; species Bacillus sp. FSL P4-0334. The sequence goes on from NZ_JBBORX010000001.1 coordinate 2,088,366, forward strand.
CATTCTTCGCATTTCTTACCGGGTAAATTTCTGAAAAAATCCGACATCTTTTCCAACATACCCATCCCTCTTTCATTGTTTTGTCTCTACATTGTATTATAACAGTTTTGGAAAATCAACGGCTGTTTTGACACAATGTTTAAAACATGCAATTTGTACGAAAAATAGGTATATTGGAGGAAAGGATCTTTTTATCATAAACATTCGGAGGATTATATGAAAGTTACAGTTATTGGATGCTGCGGCGGGTTTCCGGCCGCAAACGAAGCAACTTCAGGCTATCTGTTTCAGTCCGGCGGTTATTCTCTGCTCGTCGATTGCGGAAGCGCCGTATTATCAAAGCTGTTTGCCTATGTTCCGGCAGAAGAGCTTGATGCCGTCATTTTGTCCCATTATCACCATGATCATATCGCTGATATCGGGCCGCTTCAATTTGCCAAACAGGTCGGCTCCTTTCTCGGAAAAGGGACGCATGCACTGCCGATTTACGGGCATGATGCTGATATAGAACAGTTTGAGCGCCTTACATATAAAACGCATACAAAGGGAGTGGCCTATCAGCCGGACCGCCCGCTTTCTCTAGGTCCGTTCACCATTACCTTTCTGAAAACAGTGCATCCGGTCACTTGTTATGCGATGCGGATTACTGACGGTTCAGCTTCTGTTGTGTATACGGCTGATTCAAGCTACCAGGACGCGTTTATCCCGTTTGCGGAAAATGCCGATCTGCTGATCTGCGAGTGCAATTTTTACGCAGACCAGGACGGCACGTCAGCCGGCCATATGAACAGTTTGGAAGCCGGACGTATCGCGAAGGAGGCCGGAGCGGGGGAGCTGATTCTCACGCATCTGCCTCATTTCGGCGAGCACCGGAAGCTGAAAGAAGAAGCGGTATCCGTGTTCGGGGGCGAAGTGACAATCGCCGCTTCCGGATTGAAGTGGGAGAAATAAAGGAGGAGCACCATGTTATTTATCGACAACCAAAACATAACCGACCCGAGGATCAACCTCGCGATCGAGGAATATTGCGTGAAGCATCTCGACCCTGAACAGACATACCTGCTGTTTTATGTCAATCAGCCGTCGATTATCATTGGGAAGAACCAAAACACAATAGAAGAAATCAATACGAAATACGTAGAAGATAACGGAATCATCGTCGTCCGCAGGCTGTCAGGAGGCGGTGCGGTTTACCATGACCTCGGGAATCTGAATTTCAGTTTTATCACCAAGGATGACGGCGACAGCTTTCACAATTTTAAAAAATTCACCGAACCCGTTATTCAGGCGCTACATCAGCTCGGTGTGGAAGCTGAATTAAGCGGCCGAAACGACATCGTCGCGGACGGCAGAAAAATTTCCGGCAACGCTCAATTTTCGACGAAAGGGCGTATTTTCAGCCACGGAACATTAATGCTGGATTCCGCCATTGATCATGTTGTGTCAGCCTTGAAAGTGAAAAAAGACAAAATCGAATCAAAAGGCATTAAGTCAATCAGAAGCCGTGTCGCCAACATCAGCGAGTTTCTTGATGACAAAATGACGGCGGACGAATTCAAAAAGCACCTGCTTCACCATATTTTTAATACAAATGATCTTTCCGAAGTGCCGGAATATAAACTGACCGATGAAGACTGGAAAGCGATCCGGAAGATTTCCGAAGAGCGCTATCAAAACTGGGACTGGAATTTCGGCAGGTCGCCCGCATTTAATCTTCAGCATTCGAAACGTTATCCGGTCGGATCGATTGATCTGCGTCTTGAAGTGAAAAAAGGAATCATTCAGGACTGCAAAATTTTCGGTGATTTCTTCGGTGCGAAAGATGTGAGTGAAGTCGAACAGGCGCTGACCGGAAAACAGTATGACAGAACCGCTATCAAGGAGGCGCTGGCCGGAATCGATCTGAAACAGTATTTCGGCAAAATAGAGCTGGAAGATTTCCTCGAGCTGATTTATTAGAACATTTGCCGAACGCATGATTTGAATCAGCGCCCGTTTTTGTGAAATGATAGAACCATAATGAATGGGGAGGGATCATGATGAAAGTATTTCTCATCGGAGCAAACGGACAGATCGGACAGCGGCTGACCGGGCTGTTTCAAAAAGACGGCACGCATACGCTGCGGGCGATGGTCCGGAAACAAGAGCAGAAAGAAGCGCTTCAAGCCGCGGGAACAGAAGCCGTTCTTGCAGATTTGGAAGGAAGCCCGGAAGACATCGCGAAAGCCGCTGAAGGCTGTGACGCGATTGTGTTTACCGCCGGATCAGGAGGAAGCACCGGATACGATAAGACGCTTTTGATTGATCTTGACGGAGCCGCGAAAGCGATAGAAGCGGCAAAGATAGCCGGCATCAAGCGGTTTATTATGGTAAGCGCCCTTCAGGCTCATAACCGCGGCAATTGGAATGAAGCGCTGAAGCCGTATTACGCCGCAAAGCATTATGCGGATAAAATTCTTGAAGCGAGCGGTCTGACGTATACGATTATCCGGCCGGGCGGGTTATTAAATGATCCCGGCACGGGAAATATCAAAGCCGCGGCTGATTTAGAAAGAGGCTCCATTTCAAGAGACGATGTCGCCAAGACCGTTATCGCATCCCTTGATGAACCGAATACGTATGAAAAAGCGTTCGATCTGACAGCGGGCGGCACGCCGGTCAGTGAAGCGCTGAAACAATTATAGTTTCCGGTTTTACGGCACTCGGGGCTTTTTGCCCTTGAGTGTTTTTCTATATTTTTCTATAATAAAAGTGAACGTTTATTCCGGATAAATGAATGACTATTCATTCATTACAATTTTTAAAGGGGTGGGAAAATGAATCTGGTTTCCAAATTGGAAGAAACGGCATCGCAGAAACCGGAAAAACCAGCTTGTCTGTTTCAAGATCAGTACATGACGTATGAGGAGCTGGCAGGTAAAATCAAAGCATTTGCAAACGGCTTGGAGGACAGGGGACTGAAAAAAGGGGATCATCTCGCGCTGCTGCTCGGAAATACGCCTGATTTTGTTATTGCGTTTTTCGGTGCGTTAAAAGCGGGAATTGTCGTCATACCTGTAAATCCGGCATATACACCTTCAGAAATCGCATACATGCTGAAAAACGGCGATGTCAAAGCGATCGCCGGCATCGACCTTTTAATTCCCGTATTTGAAAGCCTGCACGGCTCGCTGCCGCTGCTGGAGCATATCATTATCAGCCAGACAGCAGAGAACGCTCCATCGACAGAAGACCCTCAATTGCGCTTAAAAATGACAACGTTTACAAAAATGCTTCGCCCGGCGGAGCGCAGCAGAACTTATCCGATATTGTCCAAAGATGATACTGCCGTCATTTTATACACCTCAGGGACGACCGGAAAACCGAAAGGCGCCATGCTCACCCATCAGAATCTTTTCTCCAATGCAAATGATGTCGCCGGATACTTAGGAATGAATGAGAAAGACAAAATTGTGGCGGCATTGCCGATGTTTCACGTTTTTTGTTTAACCGTTTGTATGAATGCGCCTCTGATGAGCGGAGCGTGTGTCTTAATCGAGCCGCAATTCAGCCCGGCTTCTGTGTTTAAACTGATTAAAAGCCGTCAGGCAACCATTTTTGCCGGCGTTCCGACGATGTATAACTATCTGTATCAATACGAGCACGGCAAGGCGGAGGATTTTGCGTCCGTCAGACTGTGCATTTCAGGCGGGGCCTCCATGCCGGTCGCTCTGTTGCAGACATTTGAACAAACCTTTGACGTCACCATTCTGGAGGGGTACGGACTTTCTGAAGCGTCTCCGGTTACTTGTTTTAATCCGTTTGACCGAGGGAGAAAGCCTGGCTCGATCGGGACGAATATTTTACATGTCGAAAATAAAGTCGTCGATACGCTCGGACGCGAATTGCCCGACCATCAAGTGGGAGAATTGATCGTGAAAGGGCCGAATGTGATGAAAGGCTATTACAAGATGCCCGAGGAGACGGAGCACGCGCTGAAAGACGGCTGGCTGTACACGGGTGATTTGGCGAAGCGCGACGAAGACGGTTATTTTTATATCGTCGACAGAAAAAAAGATATGATTCTCGTCGGCGGATACAACGTCTATCCGCGCGAAGTAGAAGAAGTGCTCTACAGCCATGAGGGCATTAAAGAAGCCGTGGTCATCGGCGTTCCTGACGCCAAAACGGGGGAAGCGGTGCATGCTTATATAGTGCCGGGGGACGGTGAGCTAACAGAGCAGGCGGTTTTTGATTACTGTGAAACACATTTGGCAAAATATAAACGGCCGGCGGAAGTGGTTTTTCTTGATGAGATTCCGAAGAACGCGACCGGGAAGCTGCTGAGGCGGGCGGTCCGGGACATGCTTCCGAAATGACGGACGAAAAGCGAAGCCGGGGGCTTCGCTTTTACATGCTGATCCGGTCAGCTCTGCGATTCTTCCTTAATGATGCTTTGCACAAGCTTCGTATCATGCCGGGTCAGTTTGTAATACGTGTTTTTATACTTGTACAGCATATAATTGCCGCCTTCGAGCCACATGCTGAATGAATCGAAACGGTCTTCATGGTATTTGACCGTTCCGTCGTAATCGGGAGATACGCTTTTGGTCAGTTTGACTTGTTTTCCTTGGTTCAAGATATCGAGCATATCTTTTACATTCTGTCTGTCTTTAATTTTGATTTCTTTTTTTCCGTGCTCAGACAGAATAATCAGATCTGCGTTGCTTGATGGAAACACATCGCCGGTCCGGCTGTATACATAGAAGAAAGCAATAACCAAAAGGGCGATTACTACAATAAACGCGATTATTTTTTTCATATTCATCACTCCGTCTTTTAGTCTTTCCCGCTTCCTGTTGTTCCATTCTTTTCTGTTGTGAAAAGATTAACATCCGTTTCGGAGGCTTGGTTCTATTTATTTGCATTTATGCTTACAATAGGAGTAAGTCATCAGGCTAAGGAGGGAGACTTCCATGCGCAAATGGATAGCGGCAGCGGGACTTGCCTATGTGCTGTACGGCCTTTTTTTCTATTGGTATTTCTTTATGACAGGCGACTCCGCCGTCCCGGAGGCCGTAAAGGGAACGAAAGCCGATCCGTCCTCGTTTATGGACCCGGGCCGCCTGGAAGCCGCTGAAAACTTTTCAAATGTAAAGGATTTTTTATTTTTCATCGGTGCGCCGTTAGATTGGTTTTTATTTTTTCTGCTGCTTATTACGGGGCTTGCCAAAAAAATAAAGCATTGGCTGGAAGCAGCGGTGCGCTTTCGGGTGCTGCAAATCGGAAGCTTCGTATTTGTGATTTCACTCATCGTTACGGCGGCTTCGCTTCCGCTTGAATGGATCGGATATCGGGTTTCGCTTGCGTATCATATTTCGACGCAGACAACAGCAAGCTGGATAAGAGACCATGTCATTGATTTCTGGATCAGTTTTCCGCTGTTTGCCGTGTGTGTGCTTGTGTTTTACTGGCTGATCACAAAGCATACAAAAAAATGGTGGTTTTACGCTTGGTGTCTTACTGTGCCGTTTACCCTGTTTTTGTTTTTCCTGCAGCCGGTCGTGATTGATCCTTTATACAATGATTTCTATCCGCTGAAAGACAAGGAGCTGGAAAGCAAAATCTTGTCGCTTGCCGACAAGGCCGATATTCCGGCCAGCCATGTTTATGAAGTAAATATGTCGGAGAAAACGAATGCGCTGAATGCGTATGTGACGGGAATCGGTTCGAATAAGCGAATCGTTTTGTGGGATACGACGCTTAACAAACTGAAGGATCGGGAAATTTTGTTCATTATGGGGCATGAGATGGGGCACTATGTGATGAAGCACGTGTACATCGGACTGGCCGGGTATCTCCTGCTGTCATTAGCCGGGTTCTATATCATTGACAAGCTTTATAAGCGGCTGTCCAAATTCTTCGGCCGAATGCTTCATATAAAGGGGCCTGAAGATCTGGCCGCCCTCCCGCTGTTATTGCTGCTCATATCCGTTCTCAGTTTTGCTTCTGATCCGATTACGAATGCCGTCTCCCGGTATCAGGAAAACGCCGCCGACCGCTACGGCATTGAGCTGACCGGAAACCGGGAAGCGGCGATTGAGACGTTTCAGGACTTGGCCGATACGGGACTGAGCCGGGTCAACCCGCCGTTTCTCGTCAAAATTTTCAGAGGGAGCCACCCGTCGATCATGGAGCGGATTGAACATGCGGAGGAAGAAAAATAATAAAAAAACCGGCGGGGCCATGGCCGACGCCGGTTTTTTTATGTTTTACTGAGCTGCCGCCTGTACGTTGATCAGCCCTTTTCCGTAGTAGAAAGCATCACCAAGTTTTGTAGTGGTGTTTTCTAAACTGCTGCGGACTTGAGTGTTTGTCCAGTTCGGGTGCTTAGAAAGAATCAAAGCAGCCGCTCCGGCAACGTGCGGAGATGCCATTGACGTACCATTGTACGCGCCGTATTTGTTTTCAGGAAGCGTGCTTTGGATAGAGACGCCTGGTGCCATGACATCAAGCTCAGAACCTACGCTTGAGAAAGATGCTCTTTGGTTGCTGCTGTTAACAGCGCCTACCGCAATGACAGAAGGGTATTTACCAGGGTAGCCCACTGTGCTTGAGCCGCCGGAAGTGCCTTCGTTACCGGCTGCCGCAACGACTACGACGCCGGAAGCAACGGCTTTGTCAACTGCCGCTTTTAACGCTGCAGAACCAGAAGGTCCGCCGAGGCTCATGTTAATAACGTCCATATTGTTTGCGATCGCCCACTCAATTCCGTTAATGATCCAGCTGTACTGGCCGGAACCGTCAGCGCCGAGAACTTTTACAGCGTAAAGAGATGCGCTTGGCGCAACGCCTAATACACCGACTGAGTTATTAAGAGCCGCAACTGTACCGGCAACGTGAGTTCCGTGAGAGTTGTAGTCTTGGAAAGGATTTGTTTCAGAAGGAACCATGCTGGCTCCGCCTGCTACTTTTAAATCAGGATGAGAAGAATCGATACCGCTGTCGATAACCGCTACTTTCACATTTGATCCGGTGAAGCCTTGAGAGTGCAGAGCAGGGGCTTTAATTTGTGATACGCCGTAAGGCACGGACTGCGCGTACGCTTTTGCAACGTGATCTTCTTCAACGTAAGCGACGCTTGGGTCTTTTTTCAGCTCTTTTACAGCTTTTTCATTTAATGTAGCTGAAGCTGCGTCTACATATTTGAATTGCTTTTGCACTTTCCCGCCTTTTTCAGAAATGACATCTTTTTTCTTAGCGGCGCTCATCGTGCTCATTGTCTGTTTAAATCCGACAATGTATTTCTTTTCCCCGTTTGATTTCCCTGCCGCCTGGGCAGGAGACGTGCTGCCGAACGCCATCGTAAAGATTAACGCTAAAGCAAACAGCAAACTGATCCATACCTTTTTGCCTCTCACTCTTTATCCTCTCCTTTTTTTCATTTGCAGAACAACCAATAGACAGATTATTCTGTGGATTAATTGTATAGCATGGAATAATATTTTAGTAGACCCAATTTTTTTCAATTTGTTTTATTTCTATTTAGGTATATCATCTCTCTTTCGTTTAATAGGAACCCGAAATATTTAAATTTTAATGGAAAAAACCGATGGAAGGACATGAGTATTTGTACACAGCCGCAATCGCTCTCTTGTTTGCTGGGTCGAACGGTTTGATTCCATTTTCGGAAGCTGCGGCAAAAACAGGATAAATGTCACCTTTTGTTGAATGCAGAAGTCTGATGGAAACGAAAGCGGAATGAAATAAAGCGGCCGGCATGAATCAGTCTTCGGCTTTCTTGACGGAGAAAAGCTGTGAAACCATTTTATAAAAATAATGATAATGAATATCATTGATACTTATATTGTCAATGATATAATTGCGGAAAAACGAAAGAGGGGGAACAGATGAAACAAATTTTCAGTATGCTGATGATCTTATCCGTTCTCTTCATAACGGCATGCTCAGAACAGGAACATGAAACCGCCGTCAGGCACGATCTGGGGACGGCGCATGTGGCTGCGCACCCGCAGCGCGTTGCCGTGTTGAATCCGGGCTTTAATGATATTCTCCATGATCTCGGCATAAAGCCTGTGGCTGCGGCGGATAATCGGACAGAGCGAAACGACGGCAGTCCGTCCGTCGGGCCCCCGTCATATCCCGATTTGAAAAAGATCACTTCGTTAAAGCCCGATCTCATCATTGCAGACTCAAGCCTTCACAGGGGGATATACCGAAAACTGACAAAGATCGCTCCGACAATCGCTTTAAAAAATGAAGCTGCGGATTATCAGGATGCGGTTGACGCTGCCCTTACTATTGAAAAGGCGGTCGGTAAAGATGGCATCATAGAGAAACAATTGTCGGCTCAGGAAGAAAAGCTGAATGACATCAAAAGAAAGCTGGATGCAGAAGGCGGCACGATTTTATTAATTGACGCTGCAAATGACAGCATTTCCGTAAAGGATGATCAGTTTTTTACGTCCCGGCTTTTGACGCTCGCAGGGTTTACCTATGCGGTCCAGACGGATTCCGGCGGGAAATCAGACTCTATCAAAATGACGTCCGGGCAGCTTTTGCATATCGATCCTGATTACATCGTGCTGTTGGACGGTGAGAAAGAACTCGAAAAAAATCACCTCTGGAAACAGCTGACAGCTGTAAAAAACGGACACGTTTACCGCGCGGACAGGGCGGTATGGACGGAGCGCCGGAGCATTGACGGGGCGGACGCAATATTACATGATCTGCAGAAAAAAATGCTCGCCAAAAAGGCCCAAAACTGAATTCGGGCCTTTTTGTTATGATTCTGATAGGTGGCTGCTTACATTGTAATCTTTGATGCGCCATTTATTTTCAATTCGTTCGATATTGCTTAGGCACGCATTGACAAGCTTTGCGTTTTGGATGTCGGTATCACCGTCAGAAATGGCGGACAAGAGGGCATGAATGGCTGCGCCGTGAGCGACGATCAGAACTTTTTGCTCAGGAAACCGCTCCTGAACTTTCACTAAACCGGCAAGCATTCTGTCTGTCAGCTCTTCTGCTGTCTCCATGTTCGGGTAGTTTTTATCCGGGTAGCGCTTCGACCGTTCCAGTAAAGACATTCCTTCCGCATCACCGTAGCTCCGTTCTCTGAAATCTTCCATGACGACAATGGGAAGATTCAAAAACCCGTTAATAATGTCAGCTGTTTTTCTGGCCCGTTTCATCGGGCTTGAGACGATGACATCCCATTCGGACCCCTTTAAGTACTCTCCTGTTTCTTTCGCCTGACGCTCTCCCGTCGCATTTAACGGAATATCCGATTTGCCTTGAAGCTTCTTTTGGGCATTCCAATCAGTCTCTCCATGTCTTACTAAACAAACGGCAGTCATAAAGTCTCCACTCCGATCATTTTTTATCGATATCATCTATTATACTGCCGTTACGTTAACACTTCAAAGAGAAGCGCCAGTCCGACTCCGCCTCCGCTACCGATCGCTGCTGCTGCGTAGCGGGCATCCGGGCGTCTTTTTGCTTCATAAAAAAGCCGGGTGACAAGCGCCGCCCCGGAAGCCCCGTACGGATGCCCGACGGCCAGAGCGCCGCCCCTGACATTTATTTTAGAATACGGCACTCGAAGCTGCTGTGAAAAAACGCATATTTTGACGGCAAACGCCTCGTTGATTTCGTATATATCAATATCATCCGGTGACAGGTCACGTTCCTTCAAAAGCTTTTTGACGGCATAAACCGGAGCTGCTGACGGATAATGCGGATGGACCCCGCTTACCGCACTTCCGATAAAACGCAATCCCGGCTTTAAACCGAGAGACCGCGCTTTTTGTTCTTCCATCACACAAACTGCCGCCGCCCCGTCAGAAATTCCGCAGCTGTTGGCGGCGGTGACAGAGCCTCCGGACTGAAAGACGGGCTTGGCACGGGAGATGAGAGGCTCCATGTTCCGCTTTTTCAGCATGTTTTCGTCAGCGGCGAATCCGTGACAGGGAAGAATTTCCCGGCGGTACAAGCCGTCTTCGTGCGCTTTGACGCTCCGTTCATAGCTGAGAAGGGCATATTCGTCCTGCATCTTTCTCGTTACGCCGTAAGCCTGTGCCGTATACTCGGCCGCTATGCCCATATCAGGATCGCCGATGTGTTCAGGAGAAAAGCGCGCCCGGGATGAGAAAGGGGAACGGCTGCTGCTCTCCGCTCCTCCCGCGATGTACGTGCTCCCCGCGCCGGCTTTGACAAAGTGGCACGCGACCCTCACGGCGTCCAGTCCGGAGCCGCACTGCCTGTCGATGGTCGTACCGGACACGCTCAAAGGAAGTCCGGCGGCCAAGGACGACAGCCGGGCGAGATTCCCGCCGCGGCCCGTCGCGTTTCCGATCAGGACTTCATCAATGTCTTCGGGCATGTTCCGGCTCAAATGGCGGATCAGCGGAGCTGCCAAATCTTCTGGGAGACAGTCTTTTAACAGGCCGTTTTCCCGGGCGAAAATTGTCCGTTTCGCATCCGTAATTACAGCTTCCATTCCATCATGTCCTTTGCCTGCTTTTGTACGGCGGCACGGGCGATCTTTCCGCCGGCTGTTTCCGGTATGTCTGAGAACAGCCATTTTTTCGGGATTTTATATGCCGCCAGCTGCTCGCGGCACTGTTTCTTCAGTTCCTTTACATTTGCATGTCCGTCGATCACCGCAACGGCGATGCTGCCCCAATAATCATCAGGAATGCCGATGACGGCCGCTTTTCTGACGCCCGGACAGCGGTTGAGCACACGTTCTATCTCTTCCGGGAATACATTCAGGCCGCCTGATACGATCATCCCGTTTTCACGTCCTTCGATATAAAGATAGCCTTCACGATCGATATATCCCATGTCATCAACCGTCATCCAGCCGGAATCATCAGGTTTTGCGCCGTTGATGTATCCGGAGAATTTCATCGGGCTGTTCACAAAAATCTTCCCCGTTTCGCCCGGCATGCAGCGTTCTCCGCCGGGCCGGCGGATTTCGATTGTAACATTTTCAAACGGGCGGCCCGCCGCGTCAGGCTTTCGGGCGCTGTCTTCAGGCGATAAGAACGCCACGAAACTCAGCTCGGACGTTCCGTAAAAATCGTACAACCGCAGATGGGGATAGCGCTCTGACAACGCTTGTTTAGACGAAGCGGGCCAGTCTGCACCGGAAGAAATCACCTTGAGCGGTGTATCCGGAAACGACTCTAGTGAGAGCAGGGCGTCCGTCATTGTCGGAACGGTATATAGAACGTCAGCTTGTCTGAGCCGGCCTTTCATTCCGGCCGGATTGAATTTTCTTTGAAGGATGACGGTTCCGCCGATAAACAAAGTGCTGACGGCGCCGTATAAAAAGTGTGACGAGCGAAGCGTGCCCGGTACCAGCACTTTGTCATCAGGGGAAATGCCGAATTCACGTTTCGTACAAGAAAAGCTCTCCAGCCACGAACGGTGAGAGCGGGTGAAGGCTTTCGGCTTACCGGTCGATCCCGAGGTGAATCCGGTATAAAAGGGCAGGCCGGCGTTTTTGATAAAAGCGCCTTCCGTTTTTTCCGCCTCGATCAAAGGCCTGCATTCATCCCACAGGATGACAGGCGTTTTGACGCCGTCCAGTCTGCCGCTCAGCCGGCGGTCACAGATGACGAGGCCGGTTTTGCTGATGTGCAGCTGGTCCGCGAGTTCCGCCGCTGCCGAGCGGGGATCTAACGGAACCGCCGTGCAGCCGGCATGCGCCGCCCCTGCGAAAAGTTGTAAAAATGGGATGCCGTTCGGCAGTAATATTGCAATGTTTTCCGGCTTACCTGAAAGGCTGCCAAGCCAGTTTGCGGTTTGGTTAACCAGCCTGTTCCAAGTTTGATAGGTGATCTGTTCTGTTTCTGTCTGAATTGCGATCTGTTCCGGCGCTTGTCCGGCTGTATCTGAATATGATGATGTAATCATGATGACTAAAATCAGCTTCCTTTCGTCGGCAAAAGCCGGCTTGCTTGAAGAGTTTTCCTGATTCTTACGGCTGCGAATGAGGCTGCGGCCGCTTTAAGCAGATCTCCGGGCACATAGATGAGGCTGAGCTTTACGGCAGTTAAGATATCAATGTGCATCATAAAAGCCTGAACGGGAATGCCGATGACATACAAAAACAGCACGCCGAACAAGAACTGTCTGATAAACAAATGGGGGACAGCAGCTGAGCGAAGGCCTTGGATGCTGAGGCTCAGCAGTAATGCCGCCAGCGGATATGCGATGAGGTATCCGGCGCTCGGCCCGAAAAAAACCCCGAACCCGCCTCTGCCGCCTGAAAGGAGAGGCGCTCCGCATGCCACAATCAGCAAAAACAGCAATTGGCTTAAAAACGCCGCTTTCGGTTTTAGGATGCTTCCCGATAAGAGCACTCCGATCGTCTGGAGCGTAATCGGAACCGGCGTAAAGGATAAGAAAAGCGGCGGGAGCAGCCCCAAAAGTCCCATAATGGCGGTAAACACGGCAATATGCATCATTTCTGTCAATTTCATAATGTATTCCTCCAGCTTATCAAAATATGTTTATACAATAAAGCGAGTCTTTATATATGTCAACTCTATTATATTTTAAGTTAACATTAAAAAGACCGGCCCTTTATGAAAAAGGCCGGTCGGTTTATCTTTATTCTTCTGTAAGGATAACAAGTGAATCAACGGATGATGCAACGTGGGAAACGGCGCGGCTGACTTCTTGAAGACCGCCGAGAAAGGCCTGCAAATCAACGTCGATTTTGCCTGTCTGGTCTTTGCTCGTTTTCATGCTTTGGACGATGTCATCAAACAGACGGTTGATCTGCGCCATTTTTTCTTTCGTTTCACTTACAAGTCCGTTTACATCTTTAATATGTTTGGACACGATGTTGATTTGTGTATTGGTATTGTTCACGAGCTCTGATACGGTGGAAACGGTTTTTTTCGTATCCTCTGAAAGCTTTCTTACCTCCGTCGCCACAACGGCGAACCCTTTGCCGTGCTCCCCGGCTCTCGCGGATTCTATTGAAGCGTTGAGTGACAGGAGATTCGTTTGCTCGGCGATCCCCGTCACGATGCCGAAGATTTTTTCGATCTGCTGGGCGATGTCATTCAGCTTGTCCATTTCTTCTTCAATCTGCAGAAGGCTGGCGTCGATTTTATTCATCTGCTGCTGCTGGCTTTCAAGCTCTTTTTTCCCGCCGATTGATTTTTCTTCGACATGTACGGAAGTGACGGTGCCGGCTTTTGACGCCTCGGAAATGCCCTCGGATTTATCGACCAGCTCCTGCACGGCTCTGCTCGTTTCTGAAAACAAATCAGCGAGTGATCCGGATGTTTCCTGGATTTTTTGATGAAGACGGGCTTTCTTTTCCTCTTGTTCGTCACGCTGGCAGTTATATTCAGTCTGGAATGCTTCAAGGACGAGCTGCTGTTCAAGATTCAATATTTTCGTCGTCGCTTTGATCGCTTTTAAAAGCTCATGCAAATCCGGAATGGTTGCTTCATATATGTTCATCATCGACAGAAGCAGATCCTGGAACGCTCCCATATACCATTTCGGTTCAAGGCCGATCCGCAAATGGATGGAAGCGATGCGCTGTCTTTTTTCAATGAATTCATCATCAATCGTGCCGGCAAACATCTCATGGATATGACGCCGTAATGTTTTTTTCAGGCGCTCGACCGTGCTGTGGTCGTTAATGATCGTCATTAATGATTTTTCGTGATCCAGGTTTCGGTAAAAGGAATCGACGATTGTTGAGATATGTTCTTTAATTAACGGCTGCAGCTCTTCAAGCACATGAAGTTCTTCGTTTCCAAGCCTGACCATTTTCAGCTGTTTTTGGACATCTGCATATTGATTTGAAAGCGCGATGCGTTTTTTTCCATCGGCTTCCGAAAAATAAGCTGTTTCTTTTTTGCGGTCTTTTTTAAATAACAATATAAGTTCCCCCAGATATTCTCTTTTTCTTTTTATCGGTATGGAAGGAACTTGAATGAAGGAATCTGATAAAAATATTTTAATGCAAAAAAATAAAACCATTCGTACAGAATGGTTTAGTTAATCTTGGCTGAGGCGCTTCAGCGGCTTGATGGCGGGACCTTCGGCAACCCCGCCGTCGGGTGTGAACCGGGACCCGTGACAAGGACAGTCCCACGTCCGTTCGCCGTCATTCCATTCGACCTCACAGCCCAAATGGGTGCATGTCGTATCGACAAGATGCAGACAGCCTTTTTCATCTTTATAGGCGCCGGCCCGTTTGCCGTTTACCGTTACGATTTTTCCCTCCCCGGGCCGAAGAGTCTCAGGTGAAGCGTCCGGCCTCTCAAGTTTGCCCGAGATAAGGTGTTTGGCCACGTCGGCATTATAGGAAATCAGTTTTTTCAGTCCCGGATCTGCGTGGAAGCGTGACGGAATAAACAGGCCGGAAAACGGGTTCTTTTTGTTTTGAATATGATCAGCCAAAAGCTTCGCGGCGAGCGCTGAGCTTGTCATGCCCCATTTTTTAAAACCGGTCGCCACCAAAATATGTTCTTCATCTCCCGAGATGGGACCGATGAACGGAATTTTATCAATGGTGACTAGGTCTTGTGCAGACCAATGATATGGGATGCTTTCAACCCCGATTGTGTCTTCCGCAAATTGTTTCAGCGCTTCGTAATGCTCGGACATTTCTTTTCCCTGGCCTGTTTTGTGGCTTTCGCCGCCGACAAGAACCAGTTTTTCACCGTTCAAATCGGTGTATCGCAGTGATCTGGACGGCTTGTCTATGCTGAGATACATCCCGTCCGGATACGCTTGTTTCGGTTTTACCGCGAGTACGTAGGATCTGCTGGCATACATTCTGGCGGCGTAAAGCCCGCCTCCGTCATAAAAAGGAAAGTGGGAAGAGCAGACAATATAGCTGCACTTGATGCCGTGTCTGTTTTTCGTGACCACTTCCGGCTGCGGTTCTTTTTTTATGTCGATCGCAGCCGTCTGTTCAAAAATCCGCGCCCCGTTTTTAACGATCTCTTTGACGAGCGCCGCGCCATATAAAAGCGGATGGAATTGCGCCTGATTCTTCATGGCGAGACCGAGCCTGCAATCAACGGGGACGGGAAGTTCTTTCACAAGCTCGTGTTCAATACCGAGCTTGGTATAAGCTTCCTGCTCACTGCGGATTTTTTTGACGCCTGATTCTGTATTGGTGTAAAGATATGCGTCTTGTTCAATCAGTCTGCAGTCAATCGAAAGGTCCTTGATGATCTGCTTCATGTCTTCCATGGCGCGGAGATGGGCTTCGAAATACAGCCTTGCGCTGGTCAGGCCGATCTGCTGAATAAGATCGGCATAGATGAAATCATGCTGGGCGGTGATTTTTGCGGTCGTTCCCGCGGTCGTCCCGTTTAAAATCCGGTCTGCTTCAATGACAGCGACACGGAAACCTCTTTTCGTCAGTTCGTATGCCGTTGTCAGGCCCGTAATTCCTCCGCCGATAATCGCAACGTCACATTCCGTATCTTCAGTGAGGGCGGGAAAGGAAGGAATGTCAGCTGTTGCTTTCCAATAGGAAGCCGGTTCCTCGTTTGAAAAAGTAGTCAATTCAGATTTACCTCCTCTGTTGTATATTCTTAATTTTTCCAATAAGACTCTGTTCATACATGAAATTCGTATAAGATGCTCAAATTACTCATAATATAGTAATTAATGTAAAGGAGTGATCAAAATGGCTAACCAGAAGAAGAAAACCTTGCCGCCGCAGCATCAAAACCGGCAGCCGGGCTTTGAATATGTAATGGACCCGCGTCCCGTTTTTGACAAACCGAAAGCGGCGAAAAAACTTGAAGGGAAAACGGCGATCATCACGGGCGGAGACAGCGGGATCGGCCGCGCCGTATCCGTTTTATTCGCGAAGGAAGGCGCTAATGTGGTCATCGTTTACTTTGATGAGCATCAGGATGCCGAAGAGACGAAGCAATATGTAGAAAAAGAGGGGGCGAAGTGTCTGCTGATCGCAGGGGATGTCGGCGACGAAGCCTTTTGCAACGATGTCATCCGCCAGGCGGGCCAAGCCTTTCCTTCCATTGACATCCTGGTCAACAACGCGGGTGAGCAGCACGTGCAGCCGGGGATTGAGAAAATCACGAGCCACCAGCTCATCAGAACGTTTCAGACGAATATCTTTTCAATGTTTTACTTAACGAAAGCCGCGCTCCCTCACCTGAAAAAAGGAAGTTCAATCATTAATACGGCCTCTATTACCGCCTATAAAGGCCACAAAACATTGATTGACTATTCAGCGACAAAGGGGGCGATCGTCACGTTTACAAGATCTCTTTCCCAATCTCTTGTCACTCAGGGCATCAGGGTAAACGCAGTGGCGCCGGGGCCGATCTGGACGCCGCTGATCCCGGCGAGCTTCTCGGCGAAGGAAGTGGAAGTCTTCGGCTCAGACGTGCCGATGCAGCGCCCGGGAGAGCCTGTTGAAGTGGCGCCGAGCTATTTGTACTTAGCAAGCGATGATTCTTCCTATGTCACGGGACAGACGATTCATGTGAACGGCGGCACCATCGTAAACGGATAATGTAAAAAAAGCCAATCCATATGGATTGGCTTATTCACTCTGTTTAAGTGCTGCATATTCTTTTGAAAGCGTGAGGAACGCTTCTTTATTTTTATCATCAAGCGCCTTATTAATCTGCATGGTCAGCATGGCGAGCCGGCGTTTATACAAGGATTCATCAAGCACCATTTGAATGTAAATATCGGCCATTGTCACATCGAATTCGTTTGCTATTTGCGTGTTGCGGGACTTCATGAGCTCAGTGTACGACTTTTTCTCTTTCATAAAGAATCCCCCCAATGCCTTTTTTATAGTATATGGATAACGGCCGGAAAAATCAATTAATTTTTATAATCTTTAGACAACTAATACTTGGAAATATATCGACATATCCTGCAAATTGACGAAAAAACGAAAATGATCATCGTATAAATGAGGTGAAACGAAAAAGAAAAACAATATTTAAATAGTAAGTTAAGACTAAATTACATCTTTAAAAGGTGATTTTTAGCTATATTCAAAAAAAACCTGTCGTTTTCCAATGACAGATGATAGATTATTAGTATAAATTTTCAAGAAAAGGATTGGAGGCTGCACATTATGTGCCAGAAAACACATGCACCCTTAGAAAGCTACGAAGTAAATCGTTCAACCATCGCTGTTTTGCCTGAGGAAATAGACGGTAAAATGGGGTCGAAGGTCATTGAAAAAGACTGCATTCTGTATGTCAGCATGAAGCCGATTCACATCATCGACAGAAGCTGCCGCTACTTTGGCTCCAGCTATGCCGGGAGAAAAGCGGGAACATATGAAGCGATTAAAATTTCTCACAAGCCGCCGATTATGGTGGACCCTTCAAATCACATCTTTTTATTCCCTACACTTTCTTCTGCAAGGCCTCAATGCGGCTGGATATCTCATGTGCACGTTAAAGATTTTCAACCGACGGCATTTGATGACACAGCGGTCACGTTCTCAAACGGCAAAACGATGGAACTGGAAGTATCCTATCATTCTTTTGAAAATCAGGTTTACAGAACCGCCTATCTCAGAACCACTTTTCAGGACAGGATGGGCAGTCATGTCCCGAAGCGGCAGGAATTCATGCTGTATCCGAAAGAAGAGCGGACAAGAATGATCTACGACTTTATTTTGCGGGAGCTGGGGGAGAGATATTAGAGAAAGCTGTGATGTGAAGGGACGGGTCCTCTCCTTTTGGGGAGGGCTTTTTTCGATTTACATGCCCGGGCAGAGTTGTATCGTGTCCGTCTGTTGGCTATGATGATGTAAAGAGTAATGATATTTCATTTTAGGAGAGATGGGCATGGATGTGTTTGCAAAATATGTATCAGGAATCGATAACCCGGATCACCGTCTCAAAGCAGAGGAAATTTTGTCGTGGACGGCTGGCCAATTTCCGAACTTAGAAGCGCAGATCAAGTGGAACAAACCGACATTTACCGATCACGGCACCTATATCATTATGTTTGCCGCGGCAAAAAATCATTTGAGCATTTTACCTGAAAAAGAGACGATGGAGCATTTTGCCGATGACATCGCTCAAGCCGGGTACAGCGCTTCTTCGCGCCTGTTCAGAATTCGATGGACTGATCCGGTGCACTATGATCTGCTTAAGAAGATCATCGAATTTAACATCAAGGAAAAAGCTGAAAATCCGGGGTTTTGGCGCTAGCGGACGTGATGTTGAAGGAGGAAGACATGGACGTTTTCAAAGACTATTTATCAAGTATCGACAGCCCTGATCATCGTCTGCGAATGGAGGAAATTCTGTCGTGGACGGCTGACCAATTTCCGAACTTAGAAGCGCAGATCAAGTGGAACACGCCGATGTTTACCGATCATGGCACCTTTATTATCGGCTTTGCGGCAGCAAAGCATCATGTAAGTGTTTCCCCCGAAGAAGCTGGAATTGCGCATTTTGCCGAGGACATTGCCTGTGCCGGCTACAGCGCTACTTCCCGTTTGTTCAGAATTCAATGGACTGAACCGGTGCATTATGAGCTGCTTGAACGCATGATTCAATTCAATATTCAGGATAAGGCGGACTGCTCAGCATTTTGGCGGAAATAATGAAAGAAATGTTAAAAAAACAACCCTGAGGAGGGCTGTTTTTTTATTGGAAACACATGATCAGCCCATTTTAATCAAGAAGCAATGGATGACGTACTATAAAAAATAAGGAGTACGAAGCAGTGAATGAATTTTATAAGGCGTTAACATATGTAAATAAAATTTTTTATGAACCAAATCACTTAACGATACATGATATTCAAGAAGAAGCTCAAAACTCAGAGTATGGGGCCGGTATGTTTCAACTGCATTCAAAATCAGTTCGATTCAGAGTCGCAAAAATAACGCCTAACAAGATAGGACAGTTTGTTGCTTTTTGGGAAAAAGATGGAGATGGTAAAAACCAAGCCTTTTCATATGAAAAAGCTGCTGATTTATTGGTTATCAATACTTTTGCCAGTAATAATCATTTTGGACAATTTGTTTTTCCAAAAGAAGTTCTTGTAAAGCAAAATATCCTTAAAACAGCCGCTACAAAAGGAAAAATGGCAATTAGAGTTTACCCTGAATGGGAAAATCCCACTAGCAAACAAGCTATCGAAACACAAAAATGGCAGTTGGCATATTTTGTTGAGGCGAACGATGCAGATCGTTTTCCAGCACAAGACCTGTTAAAGCTATATTCTAACTAAAATTGGACAGCCCTGAGCCGGCTGACAGTATGTGAAGTTAACCGGTGCGTGAGTTGGAGAATAACGGGGAACCTCAACAAATGAGGTTCCTCTAATTGTTATATAGAAATCGACATTTTGAATGTAACAGAGTTTGTTTATTAAACGTAATCCGAAAAATAAGGGATTTGCGTATCCGGCAGACCCTCACGAAACGCACGATGACAGAAATCGTGCGTTCAACATTCTTTATTTGACGACAGACATGCTGACGCTGCTGCCTGACACTGTCAATTTGGCAAAATCCTGTGTATCAATCACAGGTGTGACTGCTTTATTGTCAATCGTGATGTTCGTAAAGGCTGTTGAGAAGTTTGATTTGATGTAAGGGCGCTGATCCTCTGATGTGACCGCGACGGTGGCGAGCGCTTTCCATTTTGAGACAGAGCCTACATTTGTTTGGGCGAGTTCTGAGATGACGCGGCCGGTGTATCCGTCATTATTCGTGCCCCAATATGTGGCGCGGGTATTGCCGTTCAGATTTTTGTAAATGGTCAGCTGTACGGTGCTGCCGGGCCGGAAGCCTTTCGTATAGGTGAATTGGCTTTCTCCTTCCAGATACCGGACCTGGCCTTGTCCCTTTGAACCGACTTTCATGATCGGTTTCCATACATGATAGGTGTCACTGTACTGAAGCCCGATATCAGCCTCTGTGCCTCCGGTAAATCCTGAGTAAATATAGGCTGTACCATTTGACACCTGAATCGAGCTAGGAAGCTGAATTTTCGTGACGAGTACAGAACCCGTGCTGTTCAGGTAGGCCCTTCCGCCGATTCCTTTGCTGAGCTGGGACGCCGCTTCCGCCGTATTGGGATTGATCAACCCCGGAATTTCCGCCGTACATGTGCCGAATAGAACGGCTGTAGTGAGCACACCCGCAAAAAGCCCTTTTTTCATCATCATTTCTCCTCCTATCATCATAGTCAGATCGCGCTATCAATTCATATTATAAAAGGTTTTGGGAAAAATTCCATAAAAGATATACAGTCGGACGTAAATTAAAACTATTTTCCTATTTATCTTGTAAATGGAGATTATTTGAACTATGATATGTTCAGCAATACCGCATAACTCAGGAGAGGGGATAGGATAGAGATGAAAAAGACGGCAGCTGTGCTTTTGTCTTTCGGTCTTGTGTTCGGATGTTCATACGGAGCGGGGCAGACGGCAGAAGCGAAAACAAAGGTGAAAACGTATCAAAACTGCAAGGCGCTGAATAAGGTGTATAAGGGCGGCGTGGCCAAATCGTCGAAAGTGAAAAACAAGGGCGGCAGAACAAAGTACAAGCCGTATGTATCAAAAGCGCTTTACAATGCAAATAAAAGACTTGACCGAGATAAAGACTATATCGCATGTGAGAAATAAAAAAACAAGCCTCTTTAAAGAGGCTTGTTTTTTAAATGGATTCGGCGGTGACGGCGGTTCCGTATCCGATTAATTCGGATGTGTTCTGTCCTGCGGTCAGTTCGAACCGCAGGCCGACGATGGCGTTTGCTCCGAGCTGCTCCGCCTCTCTGATCAGCCGCTCTTTCACCGCTTTTTTGGAGTCTTCCAGCATTTCAGTATAGCTTTTCAATTCGCCGCCGACGACAGATTTTAAGCCTGCAAGCAAGTCTTTGCCGATGTGTCTGGACTGGACGATACTGCTTGTCACCAAGCCTTTCACTTCCGTAATCTGTTTTCCGGCGACGGTTTCGGTCGTTGTCATGATCATGCGTTTTTCCCCTTTCGTGTATCTTACCGCTATCTTACCATTTAAGCCGCCTTTTCGGCTGCGCTGATTTGTTTTTTTCTGACTGCGGCGCTGACTGCAAACATGACGGCAATGTTCAGAACCAGTGCGATGATGCCTGTATTCATATCCTTAACGATCTGCGGAAGAAACGGAAAGAGGGTTCCGATGGTTGATTCGGTCAGCGTAATGAAAGCCACCGTTCCGACCCCGGCCGTTATGCCGGCAAAAGCGCCGTGGCTTGTGATGAAACGCCGCTTCGGCAGGCTGAATAAGAGGGCGGGGAAAAGCTGGGTGACAAGGCTGTAGCCCATTAAAAGCAAGGTGACGATGGTATTTCCGCCTTTCAGCGTAAAATATACGGATATCAGCGCGATGACGGGTACGGCGTATTTCGCGAGCCGTGAGACTTTTTCGTCAGTCGTGCCGGGCAGAATGGCTTTGTACACATTTTTGGCGAACAGCGTGCTTGAGGCCATTAATATCATTGAACCGGGTACAAGCGCCGTCAGAATGCCCGCCGATCCGATCAGTCCGACAAACCAGGGATCAAAGGTTTTCACAGACAGCTTTAATAAGGCGAGATCCGTGTCCGTCCCTTTTAAACCGGGCACCTGCAGAATCGCCGCAAATCCGGTAAAGATGACAAACAGCAGGACGAGCTGATAAAGAGGCATGATGATTGCGTTTTTCCGAAACACCCGCGGATGCTCCGCCGAATAGGAAGCGGCAAATGTATGGGGCCACATATAAAAGCCGAGGGCGGTCAGCAAAACCGTTGAGCTGAACCAGGAAACACTCTGTCCGGTTTCCGGCAGCGTGAGAAAACCGGGTTTTGCGGCGTCAATTTGTTTGAACATCTCCGTAAATCCGCCATAGTAATGAATGGGCAGATAAATGCCTAAATACAGGACGATGCCTAAAATCATGATATCTTTAACGACTGATATCCACGCTGAACCGTGGATTCCTGATATCATCACATAAATCGTGATGGAGACAGCGCCGATCCAGACAGCGGCTGAGGGCGGAATCTGTCCGTATGACGTTGCTGAAACAATTAATCCGAGCCCTTTCAGCTGCAGGACGAGATAGGGGATGAGGGATGCGATGCCGACGAGCGATACGAGAATGCCGAGGAGCGGGCTGTTGTATTTTGAAATGAAAAAATCTGATTGCGACATCAGTTTGTGTTGTTTGGCGTAAGTCCACACGGCTGGCAGAAGCCAATATGACAAAATGTAGGCAAGGCAGCCGTACGCGATAATATAAAAGGCGGGGCCTCCTTTTCCGTAAGCCCACCCGCTTCCGCCTAGGAATGTAAAGGTCGTGTATATTTCTCCCGCCATTAATAAAAAGACAAACATCGTGCCGAAGCCGCGTCCGCCCACCGTCCATTGTTCAAGGTCCATATGTTTTCCTTTTCGGGCCCGGATTCCGAGATATACACAAAACAGGAGCACGGCGGCCATTACGGGAAATGCTGCGTTCATTCCGCCTCACCCGCCTTATTTTCTTTGTCCAATTTGTAAACGGCGGCCATCAGAACGGAAGTCAGCACCGCCCAGATGACGACATACGCGAGAATGAAAGGCATTCCGAAAACATAAGGCGTCACCCGGTTGGCAAATGGAATGCCGGCGAGAATTCCGAAAAAGGGCAGGGCGGCGAGAACATGAATCAGTTTCATAACATTCCTCCTTTTCATTGAAAACAGCGTGTCCCGATTATAAAGAAAATCATGTCGAATGTATAGTGTGAATAGTCTGAAATTTATCAACTGAAAAGGAAAAGCAGTCCCGTCTGCTTTTTAAATGGTCGCAAGAGACAGGTAATATTCTAATAAGGCAGTTACCTGTTCCCTTATTCTCGGGTTGAAATAACGGTGTTTTTCTTCATAGCCGTTAATGGTGCATATATAAAGCGTAAATGCTTCGTCTCTTTCCGCTTCGTATATTTTAATTTTACGCTTTCTTAACTCTTTTCGAACATCACTCAAATCCTTTTGTGCTAATTTTAAAGAGCAGCTGATAAGCTGTTTATAGGGTTGTTTTAATTTGAACGGGCACGAATCAAGCGCTTCGAGGTCCCGGTTCAGGATGGCAGCCGCCATGGGCAGAAACAGCCCTTTTTCGATGAGATCGCGGGTGCCGCTCCGGATGTCAGGCATAAATACTCCTTCTTTCTTAAAAAAGAGAACGTTTGTTCTTATTTTATACTCGCTTACACGATATTTCAAGTCGGAAAATCTCGTAAACATTTTCGTTTTTTGGAGATAATGTGTAGAATAAGGATAGACAAACTCGTTAAGGAGTATAAACGTTGGAGCAATTTTTATCATATTTGACTGAGGAACAGCTGACGGAATGGTTCCAAAGCTATAGAGCTTTCGGCCCGGCGGCTGCGGTTGCACTGCCTTTTATTGAAGCGTTTCTTCCGTTTTTGCCGCTCGTTGTATTTGTGGTGGCGAATACGAATGCATTTGGTTTGTGGGAAGGTTTTTTTCTGTCATGGCTCGGGTCTGCGGCAGGATCGATGCTGATGTTTTATGCCGTCCGCCGTTTCGGACAGAAAAGAGCTTTCGGTTTCATCCGCAGGCATCAGACCATAAGGCGGATGATGCTCTGGGTTGAGCGGCACGGTTTCGGTCCGCTGTTTATTTTACTTTGCTTCCCCTTTACGCCGTCCGCTGCGGTTCATATCGTTGCCGGTCTGTCACGGGTGGGGGCGCTGCAGTTTATTTCAGCAGCCGCTATGGGGAAAATGGTCATGATTTTTATGATCAGCTTTATCGGATATGATCTACATGCGCTCATGACACAGCCTTTCAGGATGGCGGGCGCCATTACAGTGATCGCGGTGCTGTGGTATGCCGGAAAGCATATCGAACGGCGTTTACAGACGAGAATCAGTCAGCATGAGAAAGACGGAGGGAGACAGGAATCTTGAAAAAACGATTTTGGTTTATAGCCGGCGTGCTTATCGTTGTTTTGGCCATACAATTAAAGAATGCCATTTTTATTGATTATAAAGTCGAAGGAATCAGCATGAATCCGACCTTTAAACAAGGAAATGAGCTGATGGTCAACAAGTTTTCCCATCGTTACAAAACGATCCGCCGTTTCGATATTGTCCTGTTTAAAGGCCCGCACCGCAAAGTGCTGATCAAACGTGTCATCGGGCTCCCCGGCGAGTCAATCGCATACAGGGAGGATCAGCTGTATGTGAATGGAAAACGGGTGGCGGAACCGTTTTTAAAACCGTTAAAGTCATCATTGTCCGCCGGGAGCCATGTGACCGGTGATTATACGCTGAAGGAAACGACCGGGCGCAAAAGCATACCGAAGGGACAATACTTTGTTATTGGCGACAACCGCATATACAGCCTCGACAGCCGTCATTTCGGTCCGATTAAGGATAAAGACA
Source organism: Bacillus sp. FSL P4-0334 (assembly GCF_038004825.1). Taxonomy (NCBI): domain Bacteria; kingdom Bacillati; phylum Bacillota; class Bacilli; order Caryophanales; family Bacillaceae; genus Bacillus; species Bacillus sp. FSL P4-0334. The sequence continues at coordinate 2,112,808 of NZ_JBBORX010000001.1, forward strand.
TTGTCGGAGTCATCAGTGAATCAGACGCCAAGTAAACGGCGTCTTTTTTTTCGGAAATGATTGTAAAAAAGCAGAGGAAAGACTATAATGAAAATTGTTACGCGCGAAACAAAAAGGAGGCGTTTTATTTTTTGGTGATTTTGTTACTCGTGTAACAAAAAATATGAAAGAGGGCTGATGAGATGAAAACACAGGCTGCCATTATCGGGGGAGGTCCGGTCGGGCTTATGCTTGCATCAGAACTGGCGCTGGCCGGAGTGAAAACGACTGTCATTGAACGATTGAAAAAGACGGTGCCATATTCCAAAGCGCTTATCATGCATCCGCGCACACTTGAGCTTTTTGCCATGAGAGGCATATTGGAACGCTTTTTGGAAAAAGGGACGAAGGTGTCTTCCGGCCATTTTTCCATGCTGGATACACGGCTGGATTTTTCTCGGCTGGATACGAAGCAGAATTATTCGTTAATGCTGCCTCAGGCAGAAACGGAGCGGATTTTGGAGGAGTATGCATCAAGTCTCGGCGCAGACATCATCCGCGGGGCGGAAGCGGTGGCTGTCACCCAGACGGATGACGGAGTGGAGACGGTGTTCCGGGACGAAAGCGGGATCCGCACTCTTCACAGCTTATATGCCGCGGGTACAGACGGAGCGGGGAGCATTGTCAGGAAACAGGCGGGCATCGCTTTTTCGGGCACTGATGCCGACTTAACAGGAACCCTCTGTGATGCCGCTTTGAAACATCCGCCCGAATCTTCCTTTTTTTCAACGTGCCGCCTGGAGGGATCGGTTGTGATTGTCCCTCTTACGGACGGACTTTTCCGCGTCCTCATCGTTTCTCCGCACGCTCCGCAAAAGCGGAAGGAAGAGCCGGTCACCGAAAATGAGCTGAAAGAAGACCTGAGGCGGATATGCGGCACTGATTTCGGATTGGGTGATCCGGTATGGATGTCGCGGTTCGGCAATGCCGAGCGTCAGGCTGAGCAGTACCGCTCCGGCCGGGTTTTTGTGGCCGGTGATGCGGCGCACATTCATTTTCCCGCAGGCGGCCAAGGGCTGAACACGGGGCTTCAGGATGCCTTCAACCTCGGCTGGAAGCTGGCGGCGCAAATGAAGGGGAAAGCGGCGCCTTATCTTCTGGACAGCTATCATCAGGAAAGGCACAGCACAGGAAAAGAAGTGTTGCACAATATAAAAACCCAGATAAAGCTCATGGATTTTACCGAGTCGGGGATGGCATTAAGAGAAACGATGACCGCTTTGCTGGATTTTCAGGAGTCCAACCGTTTATTGGCGGGAAAAGTATCCGCGCTTGATCTGCATTATGAACCGGATGCGGAGCTGCCGCCGCATACCCTGAACGGAAAACGCCTGCCGGATATCGAATTGACCCTTCATGACGGGCGGCCGGCCCGGCTGTATGATTTTCTTCATAAGGGCGCCTTTGTGCTTTTGTCATTAAGAGGGAGCATTCCCGCCGGTATTGATACGGACAGCGTGGCAGCTGTCAGTGCGGAGCTTGCTGAAACACGTGCCGATTGGGATGACGTCCACACCGTTTTAATCCGGCCGGACGGCCACGCGGCATGGGCAGCCGGCGGCTCGGGACGTGAAGCGGAAGAAGCTGTTCTGGCCGGTTTGGAGAGATGGGGATTCATCTGATGCCCTTTTATGCGCCTGTGTGATTGTTTCTTGTGTAACAAAACGTTATAGTAAAAGAAACAATCAATACGGAAGGGTGATTCAGCAGTTGGACAGAAGACAGCCAGACCATGCAAAACACATGATTCTTGAAGGGCTGACAGATATTTTTCACGAGCAGGAGAGGTGTCAGGAGGACATCAGGGCGTCGTTGGCCGGACGGATGGACGAACTCCGTGAAGAAAACGGAAAAAAATTGCAGCTGACCTTGACGGAAATTCACATTTTGTCGTGTATCGGAGATCATGAACCGATCAATGTCACGTCAATAGCGGAAAAAATGAAGACGACAAAGCCGACCGTGTCGAGAAGCTGCGCGAAGTTTTTGGAAGCCGGCTTTCTGCGCAGGACCCGGCTGAGCGACAATAAAAAAGAAGTCTATTTCCGGCTGACTCCTGCCGGGAAAGAGCTGCATTCTCTTCATCATGAATATCATGAATTGATAAAAAAGCGGCTCTTGGCGTTTTTAGACCGCTATACAGATGAAGAACTGTTATTTGCTGAACGGCTGTTCCGTGATCTTTCAGCAAACTGGCGGTCTGTAAATGGCGGCGGAGAGCTGTTCAAATAAAAAACACGCATATGGATGCGTGTTTTTTTATTCGGATCATGTTCCTCTTTCTGCCCGGCCTCTCTCGCCGTGTGCCCGTTTCAGCTGAGAAAGGTGGTGCAGCAGACGATAGAAGGGCGGAAGCATGGCGATGACGAGAACGATCCGGATGACCTGAACCGCGACGACGAAAGTCGAGTCTTCGTGCAGGGTGATCGAAGTCGCCGCCATCTCGGCGATCCCGCCGGGAGAAAAGGCGAGAACAGATGTAATCATGGAGATGCCCGTTAATTTAGAAACCGCAACCGCGCTCAGAATCATGGCGGCAATTAATCCGACGGAAGAAATAAATCCGACAGTCAGCACTCTCGCCACGCCGGTGAACATGCTTTTGTACATTTTTGATCCGATTGTGGCGCCGAGAAAAATTTGTGACAGCTGGTTCGCTTCCGGCGGCCACCAGGCCAGCATGTCTTTGCCCGCCAAGGCGGACACGCCGATTTCCGCAGCAGCAACGCCGATCATGCTGCCGAGCAGCCAAGGGGCGGGAAATTTCAGCCGTTTTGCGCCTTTGCTTGCAAGCCAGGCAGCCAAAATAAATCCGGCCGTTAACAAGACGGGAGTAAGGCCCGGATGTGAAGCTCCTGCCGAAACGGCTCCGGCTGATGTCTGAGCTGCACCGTTTTGTTTGGTAAATAAGAAAATGACGAGAAACGGTATTGTCATGACGACCAAAAGGACGCGCGTCAGCTGAATAAGGCTTACAATCGCGGTGTTTGCGCCGACTTCCTGGGCGATACCCGGCATGGCGGATAAACCGCCTGGCGCCGTGCCTACAAAGCTTGTCATCATGTCCGTCCGGCTGAACCGAAAGAGCACATATCCGGAAACAAGCGCCATCACGATAGAGAAAATCAGCATGAAGCCTACCGGAAGCCAATGCTCCCGTAAAACCGACAGAACGGACAGGTTCAGTTTCTGGCCGAGTTCGATGCCGAGGATCATTTGTCCCGCTGCAAGCCATCTGCGGTGAATCCCTCTTCTGTCAGGCGCCATGAACAGCCAGCGGGGCCTCGTCATGGAGAGGATGCAGCCGGCGGCCAGCGTTCCGAGCATCCAGGCGATCGACATCCCTGTAAGCGAAAGAAGAAACCCCCCTGCCGCACTGATGAGAATAAACCAGATATCCGTAAGGAGATGTTTGTCTTTCTTCAATGAAAACCCTTCTTCCTGAAACATTCATATTAAATTGTTAAGCTCGTTAACCTTACTATTACTATAGTATAGATTTTGAGATAAATAAATAATGAATTATTTCTCATAATCCATTCATTTTTCTTATCGCAAACGCAAAAAAAGCTCCGGAGATGGGTGAGTGCACCCTACTCCGAAACCTCGCCCGCTTTTCCTTTCCACACAAAGGTCAATCCCAGACCGAGAAATAAAACCACACCTGCGAACAGAAACGGGAAGTGAATATTCATATCAAATAAAATACCGCCCAGAGCCGGGCCGAAAATGGTGCCCAAACTCGTGTATGTTGAGTTCATACCGGCAACAAACCCCTGCTGATTTCCTGCGATTTTCGATAAATAAGTAGTCAGTGCCGGGCGCAGTAAATCAAACGCAAGGAAAATGATGCAGGTGACAGCGAGCACGGGCAAAAATCCTGACATCACCGTAGAAACGAAAGCCAGCACAGCGCCGATGATCAGACAAAGCTGAATGACTTTTTTCTCCCCGAGGAAGTTGACAAGTCTTCCGAACGCGAGTACTTGAATGAGGACCGCCACAATGGAGCTGAACGTAATAATAATGGCGATATCCTTTGGCGTGAAGCCGAATTTATGGTTTGTAAATAAGCTGAATACCGTTTCGTACGCCGACAGTCCGAATGCCAAAACAAAAACGATGATAAAGGCGATCAAGTAGTTTGGATGAATCGACTTTTTCAAATCTTTTAAGAAAGTTGATTCTTTGACGCTTTCCAGCTGCTTTGCGCGTTCTTCTTTAGTTAACGGCTCTTTCAGCATAAAGACAGAGGAAATCACTGCGATAAATGCAATTCCCGCCGCAAAGAAAAACGGCATACGAACGCCGTGATCGGCAATAAATCCTCCTATGCCGGGCCCGATGATAAACCCTGTGCTGATGGCGGCAGATACATAGCCCATCGCCTTCGATCTTTCCTGCACCGTCGTAATATCTGCGACATACGCTGTAACAGCGGGCATGATAAAAGCGGCACTGATGCCCCCCAGCACCCTTGCGAAATATAAAATGGAGACATGTGTGCCCAATCCGAAGGTCAGTTCGGATAATGCGAATAAAAACAGTCCGGCGAGAATCATGATTTTTCTGCCGAAGCGGTCAACCCATCTCCCCGCAATGGGGGATGCAATTAATTGCGCAACGGCGAAGGCAGCGACAAGGTATCCCATTGTGCTGCCCGTCAAGTGCATCACATTCATAAACAGCGGCATAACGGGAATGATCAATCCGATGCCTAAAAACGCAATAAATATATTGCTTAATAAGATGATGAGTACAGCCTTTTGTTCTCTGATCGGTTTTTGCATGTTGTTTCTCCTTTGTCAGCTGTCATTCTGTTTATCAGCGCTGATCGACCCGTGAATAAACACGGAGATGGCTTCTTTTTGCAATTCGATTCTTTGCTGAATGGTATCGTTTTTATATAACACATCTAAACCGTAGAAGACGGATAGCAGGATTTTTACTTTTGATTCGACATGATGAATGGACCAGCTGCCGTCTTGATTTCCCTCTTCTAAGATCTCTCTCATCACATCGTCATATTCAATATCAATTTTGTTGAGCCGCTTTACGACCTCCTCTGACGTAAACGCACTCGCATAAAACTCTTCACTTGCTCTCATAAGCGGGTAATTGATGCTCATCCGGCTGAGCAGCTCCGCAAAGCCCGCCAGTTTTTCGGCAGCATCTTTCAGATCAGCTTCCATTTCCCTCCACGTCTCGATCATCACGCGGTGATCCTCTTCCATGATATGAAGAAACAGAAACTCTTTTCCTTTAAAATGGTGATATAGATTGCCTTTACTGATTTCGGCCGCCTCTAAAATATCCCGAATCGATGTTTCTGAATATCCTTTTTTTGCAAATAAGTCACGCGAAGCGGATACGAGCCTGTTCTTCGTCTTTTCGCTCTTTCCGGCACCGCCTTTTGTATTTGTCACTTCACACAGATCCTTTCCGCCTCATTCATATCGTTGTCCCGGCAAAGCGGGGCTCGGTTCGTTTAAAACCGACCAGTTGGTTTATTTTATTATAAAGGGTTTTTGCTGATTATACAATGAAGAAGGTATCCATTGTTTAGAGGGAGTATAAAACGGCTCGAAAAGTAAACCCCATTCTCTCATGTTGAGAGAACGGGGTTTGTCAGCGGTCTGAAGACTCCCGGCGGGGGAGCGTGATCTGCCTGAACCGTTATTTGCCGGTATTCACCTCGGTGTAGCTTGTGTTCGGCGCGTTTGATACCGTTCCCCCTGTATGGTGGGAAGGAGAGTGGGCCATATCGTATAAAAACCAGACGGCATGACGCTGTTCGTCAAATGCCGTGCGGGCAAATAACCGCTTCGCTTCCGGATGCACCGCTCTATCGGATGCCTGCAAATAAAAATCATTCGTTTTCTGCTCATCATAAAACGCCGCCCTCAGTCCTTCTCTGTATGTGTGCGGACAATGCTCCGTCTGTTTCGGCATCAACTGTTTTCCGGTAATTGACGTATACAGTGAAGAGAAAGCGTGCAGGTGGCGCACTTCTTCCTCTCTGATATGTTCGATTCGTCTTCTGATTTCTGCGGTTGGCGCTTTTTCGGCTAATATTGAGTAGCAAATCACAGCGCTGTATTCACCGTTTATGGATTTTACCAGATCCTTGATAAGCACAGAATCGTCACTGCAGATGGCTGTATAATGAAAAAAATTCTCGTGCATTTGACTCACCCCCGGATGTTTATAGGGTATTATACGGCGGCAGCCCGTGACATGTGCGGATGTCATGTTTATTCTTGATCTAGCGGCGATGTAATATGGTCGTCGTATGTGTCGACAAAAAGCCGGCCGTTGCTTCCGCGCACAGCGTATACGACGTCTTCCGGTTTGAGGTTTCTCTTGTCCAATTCTTCTCTCAGCCATTTTTCCGATACGTGGTTTTCTTCCAGATTCTTCATCACCAGCCGGCCGTCCATAATCAGCTCAACGGCAAAGTTCTTTTCATGTCCGGCAAAGATGCCGAGATCCTGTCTTGTAACGGGCGCGAATTCCGGTTTGACCTCCACTGACATGCTGCCGTTTGTTTCAATGATGGCAGTCTGAACCTGAGAAATGTCAAATACGTCATTTACACGCAGCTGCTGGTTCAAGTAGTCGATGGTATAACGCATCGTTTTCATATTATGCTCAAGTATTTTACCGTTTTGAATGATAATGGTCGGTTTGCCTGCAAAGAAACCCCTCAGGACCCTGTTTTTCATAGAAAGATATGCGACAAGGTAAATGATTGCCACGAAAATAATGTAGGCAATGACATGATAATGAATCGGCAGCTTTGTATTAAACGACAGATTTGCCGTGATGGCGCCGAGCGAGATGGCCGCAATGAAATCAAAAAGCGTCATCTGTGAAATGGTTTGTTTACCGAGTATCCGGGCGCCGATAAACAGAATGCTGAACGACAGAGCCGTCCGTACAATTACTTCGGGATATTCTGACATCATCATTAGTCCTTTTTTCTTTATTTTGGTCAAAAACGATATTTTTTAAAACAGTCATCCCGTTTTTACCAGCAGATGAGATTGGTCATTTTCGTCAACTTTCGATAAAATGTAGAAAGATAAAAAGAGAGGGGTCTTCTAATTTGGGTGTTGAGTTTTTAGTAGGCAGATCGGGGAGTGGGAAAACGAGGCTGATTATCGACAGCATTCAAGATGAACTGCGCCGGGAGCCGTTCGGGAAACCGATCATTTTTCTAGTCCCGGATCAAATGACGTTTTTAATGGAATATGAGCTTGCTAAAACGCCGGATATCGGCGGCATGATACGCGCTCAAGTGTTCAGTTTTTCGCGTTTGGCGTGGCGCGTGCTTCAGCATACCGGGGGCATGAACCGCCCGTTTGTGACGACGACGGGTGTGCAGATGCTTTTAAGGAAATTGATTGAAGAATATAAGCACGAGTTTAAAGTGTATCAAAAAGCGAGTGATAAAACCGGGTTCACTGAGCAGGTGGAACGGATGCTGACAGAGTTTAAGCGGTACTGTATTGAGCCTGAAGACGTCCGACGCATGGCGGAAAGCGGAACGGCGTCAGAATATCGCGGAGAGCGGATGCTGTCTGAAAAACTTCATGATTTAGGCATTTTATATCAGCAGATGGAAAGAAGCCTCGCCGGACACTATTTGCATTCAGAGGATTATTTGACGCTGCTCGCTCAGCAGATTCCTTTGGCGGACGTTGTAAAAGGCGCCCGTGTTTACGTCGACGGATTCTATCAATTTACGCCGCAGGAATTAAGGGTGCTGGAGCAGCTGATCATGCATGCTGAACATGTCACATTCTCGCTGACGGCGGACAGCCCTTCGGCGGAACAGGCACCGGATGAGCTCGATCTGTTCAGAATGACGGGAAGCACATACTATAAGCTTTATCAGACGGCAAAGGAATTGAATGCCGATATTTCCTGCAAGGAACTGCATGGCACGAAGCGGCATCAGCATGCGCCGGAGCTTGCCTGTATAGAGTCGCAGTACGATGTGCGTCCCGCCGCGGCGTATACCGGCGGACAGGAAGCTTTTACCGTCATGCAGGCGCAAAACAGAAGAGCTGAGCTTGAAGGTATTGCCCGGGAAATTCAATCACTTGTCCGGGACGGAGGATACCGGTACAAAGATATGGCGATTCTCATCCGTCAGCCGGAAGATTATAAAGATTTGCTGAAGGAAGTGTTTGCCGATTACGGGCTTCCTTATTTTATTGACGGAAAAGCTTCTATGCAGCATCACCCGCTTATTGAATTCATCCGTTCAAGCCTGGATGTCGTGAAGGGGAACTGGAGATATGAAGCGGTGTTCCGCTGTGCGAAAACCGAACTGTTATTCCCGCTTGATCAGCCGGAGCAGAAAATAAGGGAGCAGGTTGATCAGCTTGAAAATTACTGTATCGCCTACGGCATTAAAGGGGAGCGCTGGACGAGCGGCGAGCGGTTTGTATACAGGCGCTTCGTATCGCTCGATGAGGATTTCGCGCAGACGGATCAGGAAATAGAGATGGAGAACATGCTGAATGAGACGAAAGAGTGGATGGCCGCGCCCCTTGTCCGGCTTCAAAACCGGATGAAAAAAGCGAAAACGGTTCAAAGCATGGCGGAGGCTCTTTATCTCTTTTTGGAAGATACCGATGTTCCCCTGAAGCTGGACCGGAAAAGGCAGCGGGCCGAAGAGGCCGGAAACATGATCGAAGCGCAGCAGCACGGCCAGGCGTGGGATGCCGTTATCCAGCTTCTCGAGGAGTTTGCCGGCATGATGGGTGAAGATGAAATATCTTTGGCGCTGTTCCAGCAAATGCTTGAAACGGGAACGGAATCGCTTCATTTTTCTTTAATTCCTCCTGCGCTTGACCAAGTATTTGTAGGGAATATGGATCTCTCAAGAATGTACGGCACGTCCTGCACATTCGTCATCGGGGCCAATGACGGCGTTCTTCCGGCGCGCCCGGATGAAAACGGCGTGCTGTCTGATGATGACAGGGAGTGGCTGAAAGCAGTCGGAGTGGAGCTGTCTTCCGCGGGGCGTGAGCGGCTGCTTGATGAGCATTTTCTCATCTATATGGCGCTGTCGAGTCCGTCTGACCGTCTTTATGTGTCATACCCGATTGCCGATGCGGAAGGAAAAACGCTCCTGCCGTCAATCGTTGTAAACCGGCTTGGCGAGCTGTTTCCCGATCATCAGGAAAAGCTGTCAGCGGCTGATCCCGAGCAGGTAAGCGAAGAAGAGCAGCTTCAGTATCTCGTCAATAAACAGGTGGCTCAGACATATACGGCAAGTCAGCTCAGGCTGTGGACAAGAGAGTACGAGATCAGTGACGTATGGTGGAGCGCATACAATGTGCTGATGAAAGAGCCTGATCACCAGCGTGCGAAAAAGCTGTTTTCAAGCTTGTTTTTCCGCAATGAGGCGAAGCGTCTTGAACGGCCTGTTTCGCGCCAGCTTTACGGCGAGCATATTAAAGGAAGCGTCTCCCGGATGGAGGCGTTTAATGCCTGCCAGTTTTCTCATTTTGCATCTCACGGGCTTCAATTAAAAGAGCGGCAGTTTTTCAAGCTGGACGCGCCGGATATCGGCCAGCTGTTTCACTCCAGCCTGAAGCTGATTTCAGACCGGCTTCGTGAGCAGAAGCTGGAATGGCGCGATCTGACGAAAGATCAGTGCCGGAATTTCTCCTATGAAGCGGTGGAACGGCTTGCGCCAAAGCTGCAAAAAGAGATTCTGCTCAGCTCAAACAGACACTTTTATGTGAAGGAAAAACTGCAGAAGATCGTCACGCGTGTTTCTGGCATATTAAGCGAGCATGCGAAGGCGAGCGGTTTCGTCCCGGTCGGTCTTGAACTCGGTTTCGGCGGAAGCGGGCCGCTGCCTCCGCTCACTTTCACGCTGAAAAACGGCTGTACGATGGAACTCGTCGGACGGATCGACCGCGTGGATAAAGCGGAAAGCTCAAAAGGCCTGCTGCTGAGAATCGTTGATTATAAATCAAGCGACAGGGGGCTTGATCTGGCTGAGGTGTATTACGGGCTCGCTCTGCAAATGCTCACATATCTTGACTTATCGATTACACATTCCGAAGATTGGCTCGGTATGAAAGCGACCCCGGCAGGCGTTTTGTATTTCCATATTCATGATCCGATGATTCAGGCCAGTCTGCCGATGGGGCTTGATGAAATCGAGCAGGAAATTTTTAAGAAATTTAAAATGAAAGGCCTTCTCCTCGGTGACCGGGAGGCGATCAGCCTGATGGACACGACTTTGGAGGAAGGGCGTTCAAATATCGTCAATGCCGGTTTGAAAAAGGACGGTTCTTTAAGATCCGACTCAGCCGCGGTCAGCGAACGGGATTTTCATCTGCTGACAGACCATGTGCGGCGGACATTTGAACAGGCGGGCGAAGCGATAACGGACGGGCTTGTGTCCATTACTCCGTATAAGCTGAAAGATAAGACGCCTTGTACGTACTGTGCGTTTCAATCGGTGTGCCAGTTTGATGAGTCGCTTAAGGAAAATGAATACCGCAGCCTGAAAGCGGAAAAAGACGGCACCATACTGGATTGGCTGAAGAAGGAGGCGGATGATGATGCAAATTCCTAAACCGAAAGACAGCATATGGACGGATGACCAATGGAGCGCCATCGTTTCTTCCGACCGCGATATTCTGGTCGCTGCCGCAGCCGGATCAGGTAAAACGGCCGTGCTCGTGGAACGGATGATCAGAAAGATAACCGCGGAGGAAGATCCGGTTGATGTTGACAGGCTCCTTGTGGTGACCTTTACAAACGCCTCAGCAGCGGAGATGAAGCATCGGATCGCGGAAGCATTAGAAAAAGAGCTCGCCAAAAATCCGGGATCTCTGCATATCAGACGGCAGCTCTCTCTCTTGAATCGGGCGAGCATTTCGACGCTTCACTCTTTCTGTCTGCAAGTGCTTAAAAAATATTATTATATGATTGATCTTGACCCCGGTTTTCGGATGGCTGACCAGACGGAAGGCGAATTGCTCGGAGACGAAGTTCTTGATGAGCTGTTTGAAGATGAATACGCAAAAGGGAATCAGGCGTTTTTTGAGCTTGCGGACAGATATACGACAGACAGGCATGATCTGGATCTTCAAGACCTTGTCAAACGGGTGTACGAGTATTCCCGGTCGCATCCTGACCCGGAAGTATGGCTGCAAAGCTTTGTCCGCCTGTATGACGTGACGGAAGAAAGCAAAATGGAAGAGCTTCCGTTTTACCAGTATGTGAAAGAAGATGCTGAAATGGCGCTCTTCGGGGCAAAACAAAAGCTTGAAAAGGCGCTTGAACTGACAAAAGCGCCCGGCGGGCCGGCCCCGCGCGCTGATAATTTTCTGGATGACCTTCAGCAGATAGAAGAGCTGATCAGCTGCCGGCATGACTTCGATGCGCTGTATGAACGGGTTCCCGCAGTTTCCTTTAAACGGGCGAAGGCGGTAAAGGGTGATGAATTTGACAAAGCGCTTTTGGACGAAGCGACCGATTTGCGAAACGGCGCGAAGAAACTGATCGAAAAGGTAAAGACCGATTATTTTACAAGAAGTCCGCAAGATCACTTAAAGAGTTTAGCAGATATGAAGCCTGTCATCGAAACGCTCGTTCAGCTCGTGATATCGTACGGAAAACGATTTGAAGCGGCGAAACAAGAAAAATCAATTATTGATTTCTCAGATTTGGAACATTACTGCCTGGCGATTTTAACTGCGGTTGATGAAGAAGGCCGGCGGGTGCCGAGCGAAGCGGCCGTTTATTATCAAGACCAGTTCCATGAAGTTCTGGTTGATGAATATCAAGATACGAATCTTGTGCAAGAGTCTATCCTGCAGCTTGTTAAAAGCGGGAATGAAGAGGCGGGAAATCTGTTTATGGTAGGCGATGTCAAACAATCGATCTACCGTTTCAGACTTGCTGAGCCGCTGCTGTTTCTCGGGAAATATAAAAGGTTTACAGAAAGCGGGGCAGGCACGGGGCAGAAAATTGATCTGAACCAAAATTTCCGCAGCCGCTCCGATATTTTGGACAGTACGAATTTCTTGTTTAAGCAGCTGATGGGCGGAAAAATCGGCGAAGTGGATTACGATGAACAGGCGGCATTGAAGCTCGGCGCATCGTATCCGCCGAATGACGCGGCAAAAACGGAACTGCTGCTCATTGACAGCGCTGATGACGCAGACAGCTCCGAGGATGCCGAAGACTTTGAAACTGTGCACTGGGAAGCGAAAGCGATAGCCGGGGAGATCCGAAAGCTTGTCTCATCTCCGTTTAAGGTATATGACGGCAAAACAAAAACACACCGGAATATCCAGTACCGGGATATCGTAATTTTGCTGCGCTCCATGCCGTGGGCGCCGCAATTAATGGAAGAGCTGAAAAACCAGGGCATTCCGGTGTACGCCAATTTGACGTCGGGTTACTTTGAAGCCGTGGAGGTGGCTGCGGCGCTTTCAGTCTTGAAGGTGATTGATAATCCGTATCAGGATATTCCGCTTGCTTCCGTGCTGCGCTCGCCCATCGTCGGATGTGACGAAAATGAACTTGCGCTGATACGCCTTGAAAAGAAAAAAGCGCCGTTTTATGAAGCGCTGAAAGCATATATAGCGAACGCTGACAGGCATGATGACCTGTATCAAAAACTGAGAACCTTTTATGACAGTCTGCAAAAGTGGCGGTCATTTTCGACGAATCATTCGGTGTCTGAGCTGATTTGGGAAGTATACCGCGATACCGGATATTTTGACTATGCAGGCGGCATGCCCGGCGGAAAGCAGCGCCAGGCCAATCTGCGCGTCTTGTATGACCGGGCGCGCTCGTACGAAGCGACGGCGTTCCGCGGGTTATTCCGCTTTTTGCGGTTCATTGAACGGATGCAGGAGCGCGGCGATGATCTGGGGACGGCCCGGGCGCTCAGCGAGCAGGAGGATGTCGTTCGGCTGATGACGATCCACAGCAGCAAAGGACTTGAATTCCCCGTCGTTTTCACCGCCGGACTCGGCAGAAGTTTTAATATGATGGATCTCAACAAATCATACCTGCTTGATAAAGAGCTCGGTTTCGGCACGAAGTATATCCATCCGGAACTCAGAATCAGCTATCCGACTCTTCCGCTTGTGGCGATGAAGAAAAAGATGCGCAGAGAGCTCTTATCCGAAGAATTGCGCGTATTGTATGTGGCGCTGACCAGAGCGAAGGAAAAGCTGTTTCTCGTCGGTTCCTGCAAAAACCGGGAAAAACAGCTGGCCAAATGGCAGGCGCAAGCAGACCGGGCCGATTGGCTTCTTTCTGAATTCGACCGCTATCAGGCGTCATCTTATTTGGACTTTATCGGGCCGGCGCTCATCCGCCACCGTGACATGGAGGCGCACAGGACGCCGGGACTTTCCTCATCTGAGGATATCGCGCGCGACCCGTCGCGTTTTCACATCCGGATGCTGCAGCAAAGTGAATTGCTGGAAGAGAATCCAAAAGAACGTGCTGAAGAAAAGAGCAAACGTCTCAAAGCGATTCAGCAGGGCGAGCCGATTCCTGATTCGTTTTCATTTGATGATCAGGCGCGCCGTCTGCTTGAATGGGAATATCCGTACCGAGAGCTGACGGCTATCAGAACGAAGCAATCAGTTTCTGAGCTGAAGAGAAAGCAAGAATACGAGGATGAATACAGCGGCCGCTCTCTCATCAAACCGTCAGGAGACACGCTTTTATACAGGCGTCCCGGTTTTATGATGAAAAAAGGGCTGACAGCCGCCGAAAAAGGGACGGCGATGCATACGGTGATGCAGCACATACCGCTGACGCACGTTCCGACTGCCGAAGAAGCGGAGCGGACGGTCCGGATGCTTTACGAAAAAGAGCTGCTGACAGAAGAACAGCAGGAAGCTATTGATATAGAAGAAATTGTCCAGTTTTTCGGAACTGAAATCGGGAAAGACCTTCTCGGGGCGCGGCGGATTGACCGGGAAGTGCCGTTCAGTATGGCGCTTCCGGCCGGCGAGGTGTACAAGGATGCCGAAACGGCCGGTGAACCGCTGCTCGTGCAGGGGATTATTGACTGCCTCTACGAAACTGCGGACGGTCTCTATTTGCTGGACTATAAAACAGATCGGATAGAGGGGAAATTCCGGAACGGATTTGAAGGCGCGGCTCCGATTCTGCAAAAAAGGTATGAAACACAAATCGAATTGTATACAAAAGCGGTTGAACAAATTACAAAAACGAAAGTGAAAGGGCGTGCGCTCTATTTCTTCGATGGAGGTCACGTTCTTACACTGTAACAAGATCCGAAGCTCCTTTTTGGAGCGGATCTTTTTTTCTATCAAAAAGTGAGGTGAATGCGGTATGCGCATTTTACATACAGCTGACTGGCACCTCGGCAAAACGCTGGAAGGCAGAAGCCGGCTGAGCGAGCAGGCCGAGGTATTGGAAGAGCTGAATACCATTGTCAAGGAAGAAAATATTGATGCGGTCATTATGGCGGGGGATGTATTTGATACGGTCAACCCGCCTGCGCTCGCTGAACAATTGTATTACGAAAGTCTTTCCGCGCTTTCTGACGGCGGAAAGCGCCCGGTCGTCGTCATTGCCGGAAACCATGACAATCCCGACAGGCTGGCGGCGGCTTCTCCGTTAACAAATGAGCGCGGCATTCATTTAATCGGCTATCCGCGGACAGAACCCGTGCATATTGAAGTGCCGTCGGCGGACGAGCTGTTAGCCGTAGCTGCGCTGGCATATCCGTCAGAGGCGAGATTAAACGAAGTGCTTTCTGATACGTTTGAGGAAAAGCTTCTTCGCGATCATTACGATGTCAAAATCAGAGAGGCGTTTGCTCACATGTGCGGACTGTGCCGGGACGATGCCGTGAAAATCGCGGCGAGCCACATTTATGTCGCGGGGGGAAATCAGACCGATTCAGAGCGTCCGATTGAAGTCGGGGGCGCTTACACAGTTGCCGCTGACAGCCTGCCGGCTGATGCGGCTTACGTGGCTCTCGGCCATCTCCACCGTCCGCAAACGATCAAGCGCGCCAAGACGGCTGCCCGTTATTCGGGCTCTCCGCTGGCATACAGCTTTTCGGAAGCCGGTTATGCCAAATCGGTGACGGTGGTAGAAGCGAAGCCCGGCGGAGAAGCGAAGTGGGAAGAGATTTTCCTGTCTTCCGGTAAACCGCTCGTCAAATGGAAAGCGGAGGGGCTGAGCGAGGTTCACGGCTGGCTCGATGAAGGGCGTGACCGGAATGCCTGGATCGATCTTGATATCCATTTGACGGATCAGCTTTCTCTCGAGGAAATTCATCGGCTGAGAAAGGCGCATCCCGGCTTTATCCATATCAGGCCGGTTTTTGAAGAAAAAGAGACCGGCAATGACCGGATTGAAGTGAAACACACATCAATTGAGGATCGCTTTA
This sequence comes from Bacillus sp. FSL P4-0334, assembly GCF_038004825.1. Lineage (NCBI taxonomy): Bacteria > Bacillati > Bacillota > Bacilli > Caryophanales > Bacillaceae > Bacillus > Bacillus sp. FSL P4-0334. The sequence continues at coordinate 2,128,280 of NZ_JBBORX010000001.1, forward strand.
AGAAGTTTTATGAAAAACAAACGGGCGGCGGCGTGCCGGATGAGGAGATGGTCAAGCTGTTTTTAGAGCTTGCGTCAACAGATGATGAGGAGGATGCGACATGAAGCCGATTCTGTTAACGATAAAAGGGCTCCACAGCTTCAGAGAGGAACAGACCATCGATTTTGCCGGACTGTCCGGAGCCGGGGTGTTCGGAATTTTCGGGCCGACCGGAAGCGGAAAATCATCAATCCTTGATGCCATGACACTCGCTTTATACGGAAAAGTGGAGCGCGCCGCAAATAATACGCACGGCATCCTGAATCATGCCGAAGAGCAGCTCGCCGTCTCATTTACATTCGCGCTTCAATCCGGCCACCGGGTTTCCTACAAGGTCGAGCGCGTTTTTAAGAGAACGGATGAAACGAAAGTAAAAACCGCCCTCTGCCGCTTGATTGAAATCAAAGACGAACAAACGGTGCTGGCCGATAAAGCGAATGAAGTGAACAAAAAGGTAGAGGAGCTTCTTGGCCTGACCATTGACGACTTTACAAGAGCCGTCGTGCTGCCGCAAGGAAAGTTTGCCGAGTTTCTGTCGCTTAAAGGCGCGGAAAGAAGACATATGCTCCAGCGCCTGTTTAATCTGGAACAGTACGGGGACAGGCTTGTCAAAAAATTGCGGCGGCGGGCGCAGGAAGCGGCAGCGAAAAAAAATGAAATGCTGGCGGAACAATCCGGGCTCGGAGACGCAGGAGAAGATGCGCTGAAGCAGGCTGAACAGCAGTTTCACGAAGCGAACGAACGGCTTGAAGAAGCTGAGAAGAAACGGGTCCGGGCAAAAGAGCGCTTTGAGAATCACCAGGAAATTTGGAACCTGCAGACAGAAAGAGATGAATATGAGCGCCGGGAGAAAAAGCTTGAGGAAAGACGCCCGTACATCACGGATTTGACTGAGCGTCTTAAAGAGGCGGAAACAGCTCTCGCCCTTGAGCCGTACGCAGACCGTTACACAGAAGCCGTCCGCCGGAAGCAGCGCGCCGAACAGGAACACGAACTGGCCAAACGGAAATCAGAGGCGGAAACCGTTTCATTTACCCGGCAAAATGAAGCCTATGAAGCATGGCGGGCCCATAAGGCCGAACAGGAGCCGAAGCTTGTCAAGGAAGAAGAGCTGTATCAAAGACTTTCAGCCATTGAACAAAAACTGCTTGAAGCGAAAAAAGAAGCGGAAAAAACAAATGCGGAACACAGCAAAAAAGAGGAAGAATACGAAGCCGCCTCGAAACAGCTGGCCGGAGTGAAAGACCGCCTGACCCGCGGCCAAAACAGGCAGAATGAGCTGAAAGAAGAGCTGAAAGCAGTTCAAGTGACCGCCGATGAACGGAAAAAATGCCAGACCGCAGCACAGCTGGCGGCGGGCTTTCAGCAGACACAGGAACAAATCACGAAAGAGCGGGCCAATCTGACAACGCAGCTGAAAAACGTGGAGAAGCTGAACGGAGAAAGCGAGTCGCTCACAGCGAAAGCGAAAACGGAAGAGGAAGACATTACGCGCGCTTATCAAACGCTTCAAACCGTTTACCATATGGTCTGTGAAACGGAACGTTCACTGAAAGCCGCAGCCGAACGGGCTGACAAAACGCAAGCCGATCTCCGCAGGCGCTCAGAGGAAGCGAGAACGGCTGCATTAACAAAAGAATTATCGGAAAAACTAATCGAAGGAAAGCCTTGTCCTGTATGCGGCTCGACGCAGCATGACCGCCCGCGTTCCGCTCATGAAACATTCTCGCCTGATACGGCTGTGCAGGAACAGTTGCAGCAGGTTGAAGCGCTGCTTTCTGAGGCGGCGGCTCTTTCTCAGGAGGTGCTGACAGCCAAGGTTGCATTAGAAGAGCAGTCGGGGCGTTTTACCGAAGAATGTCCGTTTCTGCAAAGCGCCCGGGTTCCGGAGCTGGAAGCCGCTTCTTCCATCAGCGGACGCCCGCTTGATGAAGCGTTCAGCGCCGTCCGCTTGGAGTGGAAACAAATGAAACAGGATATGCTGTCGGTAAAAGAGAAGGTCACAAGACTGATCAGCGCGCATCAGCAGACGGTGAAACAAGCTGAGCAGCTTGCCGAACGAATCCGCTACGAGGAAAAAGAAGCCGGCCGTCTCAGACATTCATTAGAAGAGCTTGAATCGCTGTCAGAAAGCCGATTGAATCAGTACAATGAAGTCTGCGGTGATATTCCGCCAAACCAGATTGACGCCTGGCAGGCTTCGATAGATGAGAAGGACAGGCAGGCAGAAGAATGTGAGAAGCGCATTGAAACAAGCATCGCATTCCTCAAGGAACATGAAGAGGAGAAAGAACGCCTGCAGGAGATGAAGCATCGGCTTGAACGGGAACGGCTCGAGCTTCACTATGCGTCTGAGCGCCTGCAGCAGGTGATTGACGGATATGAACAAGAGCTCGGAACAGCAGCTGAAGAAACATCAATTTCCGCAAAGCTTGAAGCGGTGCGGCAGGAATTACAGCTGTTAAAATCCAAAGAACAGTCCCTATTCGATGCGCTGAAGCAGGCGCAGCAATCACTGAATGACGCAAAAGGCCGGGAATCCGGGAGTCTCATGTCACTCAGGGATGCTGAGACCTCCCTTGAGAAAGCGCAAAACGACTGGCGCGTGAGGTCAAAAGACACCGGGTTTGCCGACCCGGACCAAGTCAAAAAAAGTCTGCTTCCGCAAGGGCGTGCAGAGGAAATGAAAAAAGAAATAGATGAGTTCTTGGACACCTCAAAACAGCTATCGGCAAATATCAGCCGTGTTACTGATAAATTAGCCGAGCGCCGGATATCGGAGGAAGAATGGACAGCATCCGTTTCTCTGCTGAAGCAGGCAGAGGCTGAGTCAGGCGCCGCCATGGAGGAAAAAGGAGCACAGGCAAAAGCTTTCGCGGTTATGCAAAAACAGCATAAGCGCTTTAAAGAGATTGAAGCCGAACTGAAAAGCTGGCAGACACAGATTGACAGGCTTGATAAGCTCCAGTCTGTATGTAAAGGCAATACATTCGTCGAATTTTTAGCGGAAGAACAGCTGGAAAGCGTGGCTCGAGACGCCTCTGCCCGTCTCGGAGCTTTGACAAGGCAGCGGTATGCCATATTAGTCGATTCAGAAGGCGGTTTCGTCATGCGTGATGACGCGAACGGAGGCGTCAAACGGCCCGTATCAAGCCTTTCCGGCGGAGAGACGTTTCTGACATCGCTGTCGCTTGCGCTTGCCTTGTCCGCCCAGATTCAGCTGCGGGGGCAATACCCGCTGCAATTCTTTTTCTTAGATGAAGGATTCGGGACTCTTGACCAAGGGCTCTTAGACACCGTTGTCACAGCGCTCGAAAAGCTGCAATCGGACAACTTATCCGTCGGAGTGATCAGCCATGTGCAGGAGCTGAGAGCGCGTCTGCCGAAAAAATTAATCGTTCATCCGTCCGAGCCGGGCGGGAAAGGCACCCGGGTCACATTGGAGATCATGTAGAAAGGAGAAGGAATCATGGCCGATTCTGCCGAGGGCACATGTGAATTATGCGGCCGCCATCATGTGCGGCTGACGGAGCACCACTTAACGCCTAAGGAAGAAGGCGGGACATTCCTTCCGACCGCAATGCTCTGCATCCCTTGTCATAAACAGGTTCACGCTCTCTATACGAATCAGGAGCTTGCGGCAAGGCTCGCGGGAATAGAAGAGCTGCGGCGTGACCCGAAACTCGCGCGGTTTGTGAAATGGATCAGAAAACAGCCGCCGGAAAAGCTTGTAAAAACAAAAAAAGCAAATGAACGAAAATAACGCTGAACCAAAAGCAGCCCTCTTCTGAAAGAGCGGCTGCTTTTTAGGCGTTTCCGACCACATTTTGATCGCTGACATCGGGGTCTATATAGTTTGTCGCATTGACAACGTTGTTTAATAACAGGAAATCTCCGGTATTGCCTGCTCCCGAACCGAGCGCAGATTTAGAAGAGCTTTTTGGAGAAAGGTAAAAGGAATCACCAAAGTTTACGACTCCGCCCGATATGGAATTGATAGCTATAGGTCCGGTAATTGCTGGCATAAACGACACCCTTTATAGAAGTCTCACCGTCATTATATGTCAGGGCTGCTGTGATTGTGAGCTTGGTGTGACAATCTGCCTAATATGTTTCAGCCGCGAATCTCCCAGAACGATCGACGTCGATCCGATTTGAACTACGGACGCTGACGATACCCCTTGAACTTTCACATTCCTTACCCGAATTGAAGGGTTTTCATGGCAGAATGCGCTTTGGACTCCCGTTTCTGGTAACGGCATGACGGCCGGCTGCCGAAAGATCTGGTATTCTTTTTTGTTAAATGAGCCTTCATCATCTCTGTATAAGGCAATAGTACGCTGATCGGCCAATACTTTGATCCGCATATTGATTTCATTCGTATCGCCTGCTTGAAAGACACTCGCAATCCCGACTGAATTGATTTTGGCGTTCCGGAGGCGTGAAATGCGCTTTAACATTATTCCGGCGCCAGCGGCACATAAGGCCCGATAATAAGAGATTCCGGAGGCGTGTCAAAGATGGAAGACAGATAGACGGAATCGGTGTCGCCGATTAATAATAAGGAAGAACTGGACACACCGGTAGACCGGATGTCGCCGACTTCAATATTCCGGTTAATCACTGTAAAAATCATGACGGATCATCACCTTTCATTTCACCAGGTATGTGCTTAATAAAGTGCTCGACGGCCCTGACAATATCACGCTTCACATGTTCGGCAATCTGCTCGGCATATTGCGCGGGCGCCGTGTTTTCTTCTTTCGGGACATGGGACAGATAATACTGAATCCGGCTGTCCATCTGCTTTCTGATATCTTCAATAATATGATATTTGTTCGTTTCGTCCAGCCTGCTCTCATACTGAGTTTCGAGCTGCTCTAAAAGCGCGGGGATTTCTTCATTCAGGTACATATCGACGTTTTGGCGGATTTGCTGCATTTGCTGGCCCGCCTGTTCCTGCTGCATCATTCCGACCTGCGGAGATGTCTGGCCGACTTCGAAGTTTTGCACGGCATTCGGATCAGTCGGATTCAATCCGATATTCAGTGTTCCTTCCAGCCGTTCAATTTTCAGCTGATCAAATTTATACTCGAGCCGATCGATTCTTGTAGAAGGCTGCTGCTTCAGCGTTGAAATTTCATTTTGGAATTCTTTCAGCTGCCGTTCGAGCTCCTGAATCTGCTGCGCCTGCTGCTGGACGAAAGAATTTAAATTCTGCAGGTAGGATGAAACGGATTGATCATACATGACATTCACCTCGCGTCTCGTTTCCTTCATTAAAACTACCGGCTTGGCGGCTGGAGCGGTACAAATGATGAGGTGCCGGGACCTCCCCCTGTTGTTACAGTCTGCTGCCCCGCGGTGACAGGCGGCGCCGGCTCAACATAACTCCCTGTGTTGTACAGATTGGAAAGAGATTTAATTGAACCGGCGCTTCCGATTTGCAGTATGGAGGAATTGCTGACAGATTCTACACGCATGTAATTGATATGGATCGACTGATTGACGTAAAAATTCATACGGCGCCTCCTTTATGCGTTTCCTGCCATCGGCTGATCGATTACATCATTATCGTACACATTCGTTGAATTCCTGTAATTCGTCAGTGTGAGATTGTCTCCGGTATTGAAGCTGCCCGCTCCGGCAAATGTCTTAACCTCTGCTTTTGGAGAAATGGTGATGCAGTCGCCTATATGAACGACTCCGCTCGTACCGACGGCATTAATTTTAAACGCTCCGACAATTGCGGGCATACGAGCACATCCTTTTCGTGAAGATTTTCATGACTACACTCCAGGAGCTTATCTGGGCTGCCTGCCTAAAATAGCTTATGACAAATGCATATTTTTGTGAGCGGAAAAAACTTTAGATGTAAAAACACCGGCGCTTTACGCATGCCGGGTCTTATACATAAATGATACAGATTTATATACATATCACGTTTATGAGAAAGCCTCTTTTTTTCCTGCGGTGCGGCCGTGCTCAATCTGTGCGGCCGGGTTCAGCCCGCTGTCTTTCGTTTGTTGGATGAGCCCGCCCCGGCACCCGTTTAAAAGGCTGTCCAGCTCCTGGCTGCACCTGATGGTCTCCGTTGCATTGATTCCGAATTTTTGCGCTGTCTCGAATAAAGTTAATCTTTTTTCTTCAATTTTGTTCATCGTGTGATCTCCAATTCTCGATTATTTTGGAAAACATAGGATGACAATAGTATAACCCATTTTGGCCAAGAAGGTTTTATTTCGTCAATATGACTAAAAAAGTGACAATTTTTGATACTCTTTTACACTTATTTTCAGCCTGTTTAAAAGAGGAATTTCCCGTCCGGAGGAAGAATACATAAAGGAATGCCAGATTTAAAAATGATGGGGGATTAACATGAAATTTGCGACAGGGGAACTGAACAGCCGAACATTTGTCGGTCTGATCATTGATGATGACAAAATCTTAGATCTGCAAAAGGCTGAAAAAAAATTGTTTGAACTTGAGACGATTCCGGGTTCGCTGATCGAGTGCATTCAAAAAGGAGATAAGTTTGTCGCGCATGCCGGACAGCTTGCGGAATGGGCGAAAAAACCGAATGATGAGTCGGGTTCATTTATGTATGCGCTGTCTGACGTAAAGCTTTGCGCGCCTATTCCGAGACCTTCAAAGAACGTGATCTGCATCGGGAAAAATTATCGTGATCATGCTGTTGAAATGGGGAGTGAGGCGGATATACCGGAGCATCCCATGGTTTTTACGAAAGCCCCCGCTGCCGTTACAGGACACGGAGAAACAGTGGACAGCCACTTGGACGTAACGGACCAGCTTGATTATGAAGGGGAGCTTGCGGTAATCATATCAAAAAGCGGATCGCACATCTCCAAAGAACATGCGCTTGATCATATATTCGGCTATACAATTGTAAATGATATAACAGCGCGCGATCTGCAGAAGAAACATAAACAGTTTTTTATCGGCAAAAGCCTCGATACGACATGCCCGATGGGCCCGGTCATTGTACATAAGTCGGCCGTCAGTGATCCGCAAAGCCTGAAAGTTGAAACGCGGGTGAACGGAGAACTGCGCCAATCAGGATCAACGGGTGACATGATTTTTCCGATAGCTGAATTAATCGAAACGCTGTCAAAAGGAATGACGCTTGAAGCCGGTGACATTATAGCGACGGGGACGCCGTCCGGTGTCGGAAAAGGGTTTAAGCCGCCGAAATTTTTAAAGCCGGGGGACCGCATTGACATTACAATTGAACCGATCGGCACGCTGTCGAACCAAATCGGATAATTGTGTGTCTTTCGCACGATTGATAATGCTCCGATCGGCTTGTTGTGGTACCATAAGTGAGGCAGATTGATCTGATAGGGGGAATTGAACATAATGACACATTGGCATATTACTTCATGGGTCGTTGCGCTTATCCTGGTATTTGTCAGCTACGGGCTGTACGGTTCCGGAAAAGCGAAGGGCGCAAAAATTACGCATATGATTCTGCGCTTATTCTACATTATTATTATTCTGACCGGAGCTGAGCTTTTTGTCCGTTTTGCGAATTGGAACGGAGAGTACGCCGGAAAAATGCTGCTCGGCATCATTACCATCGGACTGATGGAAATGCTCGTCATCCGCAAGAAAAAAGGCAAATCAACCGGCGGACTGTGGATCGGTTTTATTATCGTGCTCGTCCTGACAGTGCTGCTCGGCCTTCACTTGCCGATCGGCTTTCACGTATTTTAATCAATCGCTTGAAAAACCCGGATGCATCCGGGTTTTTTTAGTTGCGCATACATTCTGCGCAACTGTGCCGCTGAATGAGAAATGCCGTGACAGGGGGATGTTGATGAGGCGAAGGAGATTTGCAGGATGCCAAAAGCGTCAATCACTCTTGCTACCGCAAAAGCTACGGCTGTGAAGGGTAAAAGCAAACGCCGGGCGTCAATCAGCGTGAAAAACAAAGCTAAATACATCAGGCGGCACCTATTTAAAAGGTGCCGCCTGTTTGTTACGCGGTGCCGTCTTGTCTTGCCGCTGAATACATAATGGAGCGCCGCCCGTCAGATGCCGTCCATTCAAATCTGTCGTGTTTACCCGAGCTGCCGCGGTGATGCTGCAGGGCGCATTGTGCGTCATCCGCCGAGAAGTGATAAAACGAAACGCCTTCACCGGAAAACAGCGCCTGATTGTAGGAAAATACGCAATCATATACAGACAGGCCGAACCCGTGAAGATGGCTGAGAAACAGCAGAAACGTTTCATCGTCCAGCGAATCGAGCAAGGTTAACAGCGGCCGTTTGACCGCCTTTTCATAACGGATTTCTTCCCCGCCGAGCAGGGGGATGGTGTCTGCGCCGATTTCGGCCGCACCGCCGCAAATCCGTGCCGGCTGCCATCTGCCGCCGCGTTTCATCAATACGTCTGCGTTTCCTAGACTGTCTGCAAGCAGGATATCGCCTTCATCGTTTTCGACGAGGCAGATGCCGTCCTCTATCATCAGGGTGCCGCGACCCCATTTGTTTTTTTCTGAGAAAAGCTGTTTTCGTTTCATAACCGTGCCGGTCTCCTTTGTTTGTTTCTTCTCTTCCGTTCTTTCCAAATCGGGCTTGTCTCATACAACTCTTAGTGGGACAAATCAACTATCTGCGTTTCTTTGCATAAACTGGGTAAAGTGCTGATAGAAACGAATTTGATACCGACAGAAACGGGATTGGAGCTGATATCACATGTGTGGAATTGCGGGTTGGGTCGATTTTCAAAAGCAGCTCGTCCAAGAGAAACATATTATGAACAATATGATAGACACTCTTTCAAAACGAGGACCTGATGATTCAAACGTCTGGGGAGAGCCCCATGTTTTATTCGGACATAAAAGACTTTCGGTCGTTGACATTGAAGGCGGCCGCCAGCCGATGGCCTGCACGCATCAAGAGGAAACGTACACCATCATTTATAATGGCGAGCTGTATAACACGGAGGAATTGCGGAAGGAGCTTCAGGCGAGGGGCCACCGTTTTGAGAGGACCTCTGATACAGAAGTGCTGCTGCACAGCTATATTGAGTGGCGGGAGGAGTGCGTGAACCGCTTGAACGGTATTTTCGCTTTTGCCATCTGGGATGAAAAGCGCAAGCGGCTGTTCGGGGCAAGAGACCGGCTCGGCGTCAAACCATTTTTTTATAAAGAACACGGCTCTTCCTTTCTGTTTGGGTCGGAATTGAAAGCCATTCTTGCTCATCCTGATGTGAAAGCCCGAACAGACAGCGGCGGACTTGCGGAAGTATTCGGACTCGGGCCGTCCAGAACTCCGGGCTGCGGGGTGTTTAAAGGAATTCACGAGGTGCGTCCCGCCCATGCGTTCACTTTCTCAAAGGACGGTTTGTCCATATGGCGTTATTGGAATGTAAAGAGCGAAAAGCATACAGACAGCTTCGATGAAACCGCGGCTCACATTCGGTACTTATTTCAGGATGCAGTGACACGCCAGCTCGTATCTGACGTGCCGGTTTGCACGTTTTTATCAGGGGGGCTTGATTCGAGCGCGATAACCGCGATAGCCGCCGCTCATTTTGAGAAACAAGGCAGAGATCCCCTTCATACTTATTCAATTGATTATGAGGAGAACAGCAAATTTTTTAAAGCGAGCGCCTTTCAGCCGAATGATGACGGCCCGTGGATCGATAAAATGACAAATGCATTCGGCACACAGCATCATAAGTGCGTGATTACGCAGGATCAGCTGGTTGAACATCTGGAGGAATCCGTTCTCGTCAGAGACCTGCCGGGCATGGCTGATGTTGATTCCTCGCTATTATGGTTCTGCCGGGAAATTAAAAAAGATTTTGTCGTGAGCCTTTCCGGAGAATGTGCGGACGAAATTTTCGGCGGATATCCGTGGTTTCACACCGCGGCAGAAGAAGACGGATTTCCTTGGATGAGGTCGACTGAGGAGAGGATCACGCTCTTGGATGAAAAGTGGCAAAAACGGCTGAATCTTAGAGAATACGTGAATGCGAGATATGAAGAAACCATTGCGGAAACGCCGCTGTTAGACGGTGAGACGGGAACAGATAAAACGAGACGGCAGCTGTTTTACTTAAATATGCTTTGGTTTATGACAAATCTGCTCGACCGCAAAGACCGAATGAGCATGGGCGCAAGTCTTGAAGTACGGGTGCCGTTCGCCGACCACAGACTTGTGGAATACGTTTGGAATATTCCTTGGGAAATGAAAATGCATGGCAGCCGGGAAAAAGGCATCTTGCGGAAAGCGCTTGAAGGACTGCTTCCTGAAGATATTTTGTACCGCAAAAAAAGCCCTTATCCGAAAACGCATCACCCGAAATACACGCAGGGGGTCACAGAATGGCTGAAAACGATTTTACAACAGAAAGATTCCGTGCTTCACACCCTGCTTGACAGAAAGAAGCTGGAAATGCTGCTGGAGACAGAAGGTTCATCTTTTCAGGTTCCGTGGTTCGGCCAGCTGATGAAAGGCCCGCAGCTGATCGCCCATCTTGCCCAGATCCATACATGGTTTGAGGCGTACCGTATCGATATAGAAGAATAACAGTGCCGCGACCGGTTTCCGCTGAAGGATATCGGTCTTTTTATTGTGAAACATATGGTACACTAAAAAACAGAGGAGTGATACCATGACCGAATACGAAACATGCGCCCAGCTTGCCGAGGCGCACTTTCCTTTATATAAACGGACTTTCTCATCCCTGCCGCCAAAAAACAGGCGGGCCGCATGGGCGGTGCTTGCTTTGTTTCACGAAGCTGACCGGCTTGATGTGCAGGAACTTGGAGGATTTGAACAGGCGGCACAAGACTTTCTGAACGGGTCCCGCGCCGACGGCTTTTTGTGGGAGGCGCTCGCCGATGTGCGGCAGCAATTTGCGCTTGAAGAAGAGCCGTTACGTGAGTTTATCGCCGGCCAAATCTCTGACAGAGAAAAAGTAACGTATCAAGAGTTTGATGACCTGCTGATGTACGCGGGCCAAACAGGCGGAGCCCTCGGCCTGCTGCTGCTGCCGGTTTGTGCGCGCCGGAACCAAGAGAAACTCCGCCATGCAGCCGTTTCATTAGGAGCAGCCATTCAGCTGACCCGGGTGCTTCTGGAGGTCCATACGGACGAGCGGGCGAAAAAGCGTCTCCCGCGCCAGGTGATGAAGCAATTCGGCTATACGGAAGAAGAGCTGGAGAGCCATACCGTCAACAAAGCTTTTATGAATGTATGGGAGTACATCGCATTCGAGGCCGAGGCGTATTTCGAGGAGGCGTCTGAAGAGCTGGAGCTGTTTCCGTTATACTCAAGGCCCGCCGTTACCGGTTTAGCGGCACATTACCGGTCAGAGCTCGGTGACATGAGAAAACAGCTTTCACAAGCATAAAAAAACGCCCGGCTTCATAACGAAGCCAGGGCGTCTATGCAATCCCTTTTTGAATCCAAATCCGCGACCGCCATCTTCTGTACATAAGAATGCCTCTGACCCATTCATCCGCGATAAATGAAATCCAGATGCCCATAAGCCCTAATCCGAAATGAATGCCGAACAGATAAGCGAGCGGCAGTCCGATACCCCACATGGAAATCATCGCCATGTAGACGGGAAATTTTGCATCTCCGGCAGCCCGCAGCGAGTTGATGATAATGACATTGAATGAACGGCCGGGCTCAAGAATGATCGTCATGGCGATCAGCATGCTCGCCGTCGCAATAATGTCAGGGCTGCTTGTGAAAATTCCGATCAGCTGCTTTGAAAACAAAGTCATGATCACTGATGTCAAAGCGGCAATGCCAAGCGCCCAGTACAGACTTTTCATGCAGCGGTCATAAGCGTCGTCAAACCGTTTGGCGCCGATATATCTGCCGATCAAAATCTGTGTGCCCTGGCTGATCGCCGTTCCGAACAGCAGGATAAACATGGTGATGTTTTGTGTATAAACCTTTGTTGTAAGCGCCTGAGCGCCCATAATGGCGATAAAATAAGTGACAACCATTTGCGAAATGTTGTAAGACAGCTGTTCGCCGGCAGACGGAATCCCGATTTTCAGGAGTTTCCGCAAGTGCTCTTTATGGACGTGAAAAATCTTTTGCCATGTCAGACCGAGTCCGATGCGTTTTTTGACGATCACAATCATCGCGATCAGCCCGATGATCCGCGCGAAGGACGTTGACATCGCAACACCGGCGACGCCTAACACCGGAAGGCCGAGCGGCCCGAAAATGACAAGAAAGTTTCCGGCAATATTTAAAATATTCATCCCGATCGTAACGAACATCGTATCCTTCGTATGACCGTAGCTTTTTAAAATGGCGCTGAACGTCATAATCAAAGCCTGAATGAAGGACAGCCCGCCGACCACCTGCAAAAAGACTTTGGCATCCGGCATCAATTCATTGGAAAGACCCATCACATGAAGCAGCGGAACGGCCGCAAAAAATATGGCGGCGCTGATGGCGAGACTGATGACAAAGTTCGCTCCTATTGATACATAAGCCACTTCCTTCGCCTCTTTTTTCTGTTTAGATCCTAAAAACTGTGAAATCACAATTGTCGTACCCGTAGCGATAAAGCTGAACATCACGATAATTAAATTTAAAATCTGATTGCTGACACCCACGGCCGCCACACTGTTGTCAGAGTATTGGCTAAGCATAAGAGTGTCGGCGTTTCCCATAAACATATATAATGAAACCTCAATAAATATCGGCCAAGTCAGCGCGTATAATGAGAGTTTGTGATCAGAGGATTGTTTGAACGCAGCCCGTTTTAAAATCGCTTGTTTCATTTCTTTTAACCCCTTTCCTGACAAAATCAACGTTTAAAAGTGTACCTCCATTTTCTTATAATAAAAAGGGAGAGAAACGAAACTTCTTGCAAAAATCCGACTTAAAAAGGAGGGCCGAAAATATGTCCTTTCTCGAGTTCACAGTTCCTCCGTTCCCGGTCTTTATCGCTGCGGGAGAAGGAGTGTTCAAAAAAGGCGAAACCCATGTGAGACGGGTCTTCCCGGTGTTTGATCTGCTGTATGTGAAAGAAGGCGTCCTCTACATTACAGAAGACGAAAACGCCTTTTCCGTTGAAGCGGGAGAATATATTCTGCTTTCTCCCGGCCTTGAACATTACGGGACAAAAGGCAGTGAAGAAACGACATCCTATTCGTGGCTTCATTTTGAGGGAGCGGCTTATGAGATGGCGGAAACAACCGGGAACAATTGGTCGGAGCTGAGGCGAAAAAAAGGGAGCTTTGAAGAGCCGTCCCGCTACCGCCTGTCCCTGCCGCAAAAAGGGAAGGTGAGACGCCCGCAGTTTATGGCCGGGCAATTCAGTGTGCTGACAGATGACAGCGCCGAGAATTCCGACCTGCCGCTCAGAAAGCAGATTCTGTTTGAAGAGCTGCTGCTCCATCTTCAGAAGGAAGCGTTCCAAATCCCGTCCGCAAAGGAAAGAGTCGCATGGGAGGCCGCCCGGTACCTGCAGGAGCACTACAAGGAGAAAACAACCATCAAAGCGCTCTCTTCGGCTCTTCATTACAACCAAGACTACGTGACCCGCTGTATGCAGCAGGTGCTCGGCGTCACGCCCGGCCAGTATACGAACAAAGTCAGAATGACGGAGGCGAAACGTCTTTTGTCCGCAACCAATGACAAAATGGGGGCGATCGCGGACGCCATCGGTATGGAGGACCCGACCTATTTTTCCAAACTGTTTAAACAGATTGAAGGCATTTCGCCGCTTGAATACCGCAAATTCGTAAGCCGGAAAACGGACTGACCTAAAACCAGAGAACAAAAGAGGGATCAGTAAGCATGAAAATGACAATTTACGATGTGGCCGAAAAAGCGGGCGTCTCCGGCTATATCGGATTATGATAGATTCGAAGTAAAAAAGCAAAGGCCCGGGAGGCCTTTGCTTTTTTATGATTCGTATGAGAAAAAAATGTAGTCAGTCGGCACGCCTTTATAGCCCATTTGGTGAAGCATCGCGGTGATATTGCCGCGATGGTATGTGCCGTGATTCACAACATGCCGGATCACATCGGCATATGTCGTCTGAAGCGTCCCCAGGCGCGGATGAGAAATAGAGATCGGACCTTCCGGGTTCTCCATTTCTTTTAAAAATTCGCTGAATTCTTTGTCCAGTTCAGTCATTCTATGTTCAATCGCCTCAAAATCTCCGTCAAGCTTTTCAAATTGATCAAACTGCGAGACGATTTGTTCGAAAGTTTCTCCGTAAAGCACGTGAAGCCAAATGTAATCAGCCCGGTATATATGCACAAGCACGGCGTTCACAGTCGGAAAAACACTTTTCAGTTTCTGCTGTAAGCTGACCGCGGGCAGCGTCTTCAGATGCTGAATAACTTGCTCATTTGCCCATCTGTGGTAGTGATACAGCTTTAAAATGTCTGACATTCCAATTCCCCCTCTTCTTCCGGTACATTCAACATGGCCTGGCCGAATTCCTTTTATCGAAACAAAAGCGCCGCAAAATAAAAAGCAGCACCCCACATCACCAATGCCGAGCATTTATTCAGGATGCCGAGGAGCCGGCCTCCTGTATCCGCCGTTTGAACGAGCCGTCCCGCGAATGCCAGTCCGGCGAACCATACCCAGGAAACCGCGATACAAGCACCGGCAAACAGCCATTTATCAATTCCCGGATAGGCGGCGGAGCTTGTGCCGATGACACTGACGGTATCCAAAATCGCATGCGGGTTCAAAAGGGATACCATGACGGCCGTGACCGCCTGTTTTTTTGCCGTGAAAACCGTTTCTCTCGCCTGTTCGGCCTGCGGTTTGCTTCTCCAAGTCTGCCAGCCTAAAAAACTGAGAAACAAAAAGCCGCCTATAAGCATGACGGTCTGAAAAACGGGAATCTCTGCAATAATCATTGACACGCCTGCGACGGCCGCGCTGATGAGAATCGTATCGCATACCGCGGCGGCAATCACTGCGGGAAATGCCTGCCACACATGTTTTTACCAGGCTCCCTGCTGAAAAATAAACACGTTTTGCGCGCCCAATGGCAAAATAAGGCCGAAAGCGAGCATCACTCCGTGAAGAATGGCATTCATTTCGTAAAACCCTCCAATCGTCAACTAAATCTCATTGTAGCCGCACTGTGTGCTGATGTCTCCGGCCATTTGGCTGGTACTTGAACCAGCCAAATGTATAATAAATAAAGAAGGAGGGATGACGTATGAACAGCTGGCGTCCGGATCGGGAGTCGCACATACCGCTTTATCTCCAGATCGAACAGCATATAAAAGAAAAAATACTTCATGGCGAATGGACCATCGGCACGAAAATTCCCTCACAAAGAAAGCTCGCCGAGGAGCTTCAGGTCAACCGAAGCACAGTGACGGCAGCAGTTGATGAGTTAATCGCCCAAGGTCTTCTGGAAGGAAAAAGAGGGGGAGGCACAAAGGTCGTCAACAATACGTGGAGCATCATGGCAGCGGCTAAGCCCCTTGATTGGAGCACATACGTTACATCGGGGAGTCATCAGCCGAATTTATCCTTGATTCAGGCCATTAATCAAAACGAGCCGCGTCCGGATCTGATCAGGCTGGGGACGGGTGAACTGAGTCAAGAGCTGCTGCCTGAGCAGGAGATGGCCGAACTGTTCCGTGAAGCGGGAACTAACATTTTTGCGCTCGGCTATGAAGAACCGAAGGGCAGCCTGCAGCTTCGGCAAAGCGTCGCGGAACATTTGAAAACAAAGGGGATTCACGCGTCCCCGGCATCCATCGTAATCGTCTCAGGCGCGCTGCAGGCGCTTCAGCTCATTTCAATCGGGCTGCTAAAACCAAACTCCGTCATGCTGACTGAAAACCCGTCGTATCTCCATTCCCTGCGTGTGTTTCAATCAGCGGGCGTCAGGCTTAAGGGAGTGCCGATGGATGGGAGCGGAATCAAAACGGATCATCTTCCCGCTTACCGGCGGCAATACGAAGCAGGGCTGCTGTACACCATTCCGTCATTCCATAATCCGACGGGAACGGTGATGTCACTCAAGCGGAGGAAGGAACTCATCGTCCTCGCAAGAAATCACCGCCTGCCTGTCATTGAAGATGACGCATACGGTGATTTATGGATCGATAAAGAACCGCCGCCTCCGTTAAAATCCATGGACGGTGAGGGGAATGTGCTGTATGTCGGCACGCTGTCAAAAACCGTAAGCCCTGGTCTGCGCATCGGATGGGTCGTCGCCCCTGAGCCGGTTGCAGACAGGCTCGCCGATATTAAAATGCAGACGGATTACGGCTCCAGTGCTTTATCTCAATGGGCGGCATGTCAATGGCTGTCAAGCGGCCGCTATGAAGCGCGCCTTTTGCGTCTCAGAAAGGAACTTAAAATCAGAAGAGATGCGGCATTGCGTTCTCTTGAAAGATACGCGGGAGATATTGCGGAGTGGCGTGTGCCGGAGGGGGGCTTTTATATTTGGGTCACTTTTCATCAAGCAATCGCCGTTCAGACGCTTTTCACCCGTGCCTTGGAGGCCGGCGTGCTGATCAATCCGGGAGCTCTCTATCTTCCCGAAGACCGGCAAAGCCTGCGTCTTTCCTATTCATACGCATCCTTACCGGACTTGGAAAAAGGCATTCAAACGATAGCGGACATCGCCCGCCGTTTCGTTTAATAAAAGATCACGTCACAATGGCTCCGAGTGCTTCTGCAAATGTAATGGCATGAGACGGAGAGATGCGGCATCCTTTCAGCTTCTCAAGTGAGACGTGCAGATGATCAAATGAGCACGTGCTGATATCCATATTAAAAAGAGACGTGCCGATGAAGTTTGCGCCGTTCAAATCACAGACGTCAAGATCTGTGTATTCAAGAACGGCATCATTCCACTCACTTTCTGTAAGAGCGCACGTGTCAAACCGGACATGCTTCATATTGGAATAGCTGAAGGAGCTGTAATTTGCGAGGCAGTCTTCAAACCGTACATGACGCATGGCGGAATCCGCCAGATTCAAGCCGAGAAGTTTTGAATGCTGAAACGCCGTTCTATGGATGATGCTTCCGCTGAAATCAGCGTTTGAGACATCACATTTGTCAAACAGGACATCCGTACATTCCATATGTCTGAAAGAGACATCCGTAAAAACGGTGTTTCTGAAAATGACTTTTTCGGCGCGCAGGCCGTCCAGTTTGCCGCTTACGACGGCGTTTTCTATGACGACTTCTTTTATGAGGTCGTCCTGAAGCGCTTCTGTGAAAGAAAGCACCGGCAATTCTTTCGGGATTTTCGGTTTTTGGATCGTATTCATCTCATACTTCCTTTTCTGAATTAATAGCTGAAAACGGCAATTGACAGATATCGTTCTGCCTGCCATCCTTGCTGTTGTGTAATGTACAAAGGGTATTAAAAAAGCGGGAGGGCGTCAATAGTACCGCATATAAAAGCAGGCGTGACATTCAAGGTAATGCCCTTAGAGACATGTCCCCAAGGGAATTTGTCTGTTTCAGGCGAGTTCTTTATACATGATCACATGCGGGCCGATGCCGGGTATGTCAAAGGGGCTGCCCGTGCTTTTCCAGCCGAGCTTTTCGTAATATCCCTTTACGTGACATCTGGCGTTGCACCAGACAAGCGCCGCCCCCATATCTGCCAGTTTTCGTTCTGCATAGGCGATTAACGTGCTTCCCGCTTTTTGCGTCCGGTATTCCTCAAGCGTCGCCATGCCGCGCAGCTGGTAGGCGGGCGCTGCCTGTAACGCCTGCTGGTTCTGCGGGTAGAAAGAAGCGATGCTGATCAATGTCCCGTCGTAAAAACCTCCGAGATGAAAGGCTCCTTTGACGCTGTCCTGATCATATTTACAATCCTCAATCGTCTGATGGGGGCGCAGCACGCTGTGTCTGATCGCGTATGTGTCTTCTGCGGTGATGGGTTTTACTTCAACCATGAAAAAATCCTCCTTTGCTTGATTCTTTTTCTGTATCGTACCATGAAAAAGCCGCCTGTCATATCAGGCGGCCTCTTCCGCGTCAATGCAAATATACATCAGCCCGCTTTTCATCCTTTTTCTTAATATAAGCTGCAAGCTCTGACGTCAAATCAGAACGGAGAAACGGGGTGATTAAATAAATTCCGTTAAACAGTTCGCACGCCGTGTCGAGAAGCGACTTGGCGATGGCGAGGCCTTCGGCTTTCTGCTTCCGCTTGTCTTCGCCGGCGAGCGCCATTTTTTCGCGGATGCTGTCTGACAGCTTAATGCCCGGGATTTCATGATGGATGAACTCTGCGTTGCGGCTGCTCGTTAACGGCATGATTCCGATATACACCGGTGTTTTGAGATGCTTCGTTTCATGATGAATGTCAATGAGCTGCTGCTCCGAGTAGACAGGCTGGGACACGAAGTAGTCAGCTCCGCACTCGATTTTTTTCTCCAGCCGTTTTACTGCTTTATCGAGATGGCGGACATTCGGATTAAATGCTCCGGCTACGGAAAAGTTCGTTTTCTTGCCGAGCGGTTTCCCTGATAAAGAAATGCCCTCGTTGAATTGTTTAATCAGCCTGATCAAGTCAAAGGACGTTAAATCATAGACGGAGGTAGCCCCTGGAAAGTCGCCGATTTTTGAAGGATCACCCGTGATGGCTAAAATGTCGGTGAGCCCGAGCGTATCCAGCCCCATTAAATGTGACTGAAGGCCGATGATGTTGCGGTCTCTGCATGTAATGTGAACGAGAGAACGGATATCAAGGCGCTCTTTCAGCAATGAACCGCAGGCTGCATTGCTGATCCGCGGTGTCGCCAATGAATTGTCGGCGAGCGTCAGCGCTTCTATGCCGGTTTCTTTTAATTCAGCCGCCGCTTGCAGAAATTTGTCAAAATTCAATTTTTTCGGCGGATCAAGCTCTACGATAATTGACCGTTTTTGAGCGGCGATTTCGTTTAAACCCGGTTCGATTCGTTCGTTGCTGACTGAGATGACTTCTTCTTCCCGTCTGATTTTCACTTCTTTCTCAGTGACGGGGGAAAGGCCGCGGACCGCTTCAGCCATGGCTCTGATATGGTTTGGCGTCGTACCGCAGCAGCCGCCGATAATGCGCGCGCCCTGAGTGCGGAACTGTACGGCGCTCTCCCGGAAATAGGCATCGTCCGTATCATAAACAAGCCGGCCTTCTTCTAAAGACGGAAGGCTGCTGTTCGGATAGACCGATAAATAAGCGTCACTGAAAATCGGCACTTCGGTGAGCGCTTCAATCATGTGGTACGGGCCGAGCCGGCAATTGATTCCCGTTATGTCAGCGCCGAGATCGGCAATGGACCTGAGGGCTTCCCGAAGCGGCGTTCCGTCCTGCAGCACGCCCTGTTCGTGCATGGATACGTTCAGCATAATCGGAAGTTCCGTTTCTTTTCTCGCGATCTTCAGCACTTCGCGCGCCTCTTCTAAATCATAGTATGTTTCCAGAAGCAGACCGTCCGGCTCTTCGTGCAGCAATAAATAAAGCTGCTCCCGAAAGCTGCGTTTAATCTCCTCCAGGCTGTAGGCGTTTTTGTTAAAGGTGCGGATGCCGCCCATCGTTCCCAATACATAAGCGCCGTCTGAGGAAGCGCGCGCGATTCTGACCGCCTCCTGATTGATTTTTTTCGTTTCGTCCTCAAGTCCGTATCTTGAGAGCTTAATAAAATTCGCGCCGTACGTATTTGTCTGGATGATGTCTGCCCCGGCTTCCACGTAAGCCTTATGTATCCGCTTGATCTCTTCGGGCTTTGATACGTTCAGTTCCTCAAAACATCTGTCAATGCCGTAGGAATAGAGGAGAGTGCCCATCGCGCCGTCTCCGATTAAAATCCGTTCTTTTAAGTCTTGTAATAGTCCCATTGTTTGCCTCCTTCGTCACATTCAGCAAGGAAAAAAGAGAAATAAAAAAAGTCTTCTTAAGAAGAAGACTTTGTAATCATTTGTCTCTCTTCTTATCTTCCAAGCTGTTTTTAGCTTGCTGGATTTAGCACCTTGGTCATGGTTTGGGTAAACCACTACACCGGTTGCTGAAGCGTCGTCGGGCCAGTCCCTCGGCTTCTCTTGATAAGAACGTTCATGTAATTGTCATGGGTTTCCAAAACTTAACTGTGAAAATCCCTTTCTCCAAATTTACCGAAAATAGAGACAATAATCAATAGGAATCACATAATTTATCTAAAATTAATAAATTGAACGTCAATCGGCAGGTCTGCTCCGCGGACGGCTGCAATAATCTGCTGCAGATCATCTTTATTTTTTCCGGTGACGCGCACTTGGTCGTCCTGAATCTGCGACTTGACCTTCAAGCCGGAGTTTTTAATCACCGCGTTGATTTTTTTGGCGTTGTCTTTATCAATGCCCTGTACAAGCTTCGCACGCTGGCGCACCGTGCCTCCCGATGCATTTTCGATTTTGCCGTATTCAATGTTTTTCGTCGGCACGTCCCGTTTGATCAGCTTGCCGCTCAGCACATCTTTGAGCTGATTCAGTTTAAACTCGTCATCAGAAATCAGGACAAGTTCTTCCTTTTCTAAAGTTACATCGCTTTTCGATCCTTTAAAGTCATAGCGCGTGCCGATTTCTTTCAGCGTCATCTGAATCGCATTCTGCACTTCGGGAAATTCAACTTTGGATACAATATCAAAAGAACTTTCTTTTGCCATGAGAAAACCTCCTATAACATTTCACTTATGAGTTGATTATAGTAGAATAAAGAGAAATGTCCAACAGCATAAAGCATGAATTTATGCATATTGGAAAAAATGAGAAAAACATCAGCCTCATACGGGCGAATCAGGAAGGACGATAACATGAGACCAGGGCAGCAGCTCACGCTTAGTATAGATCACCAAACCGATTTCGGTTATTTTTTAACCGACGGCGAGGATACGGTTCTTTTACATAACAGTGAAATCACAGAGGATATCGAAGACAGAGATGAAGTGGACGTATTTATTTACGTCGATCATCAGGAAAGACTCGCGGCGACGATGAAAAAGCCGCTCATCAGCTTTTATGACTACGGATGGGTGGAAGTGACGGACGCTGTGGAAGATATGGGCGTATTCGTCGACGTCGGTCTGTCAAAAGACGCGCTCGTCGCAACGGAGCACCTGCCTCCGTACAAATCCGTCTGGCCGCAAAAAGGAGACAGACTGTATTGCATGCTGAAGGTGACAAGCCGCGGGCGCATGTTTGCCAAGCCGGCGCCTGAGGATATCATCAGTGAATTATTTACGGATGCAGGGGAAGACGTCATGAATAAAGACCTGACGGGCACGGTGTACAGACTGATTGCATCAGGCTCTTTTCTGATTACCGATGAAGGCATCCGCGCGTTTATTCACCCTTCAGAAAGAAAAGAAGAGCCGAGACTCGGCAGCCGCGTGACAGGGCGTGTCATCGAGGTGAAGGAAGACGGCTCCGTCAACATGTCCCTGCTGCCGAGAAAGCAGGATGCGCTTTCGGTTGACGCGGAAGAAATTCTGACCTATCTGAGATCAAGAAACGGCGCGATGCCTTACGGAGACAAAAGCCATCCTGACGATATCCGCGAACGGTTTCATTTAAGCAAAGCCGCCTTTAAGCGGGCGCTCGGGCATCTGATGAAAAACGGCAAGGTCTATCAGGAAGACGGCTGGACATACGAAAAACAATAAATTTTCTGCAAAAACATCGGTGAACCAAAACCGATGTTTTTTATTTTCTCAAAAGCTCCTATACCCTCATTTGTTTAACATCCTGCCGAACATACATATTTTATTGAAATAAAATATTCTGACATCCGAACCGATATATAACTGTAGAAAAAAACAAAAGGAGAGTTTCAATGAGAAAAATGGCGATATTTGCGGCTGTACTGCTGCTTGCGCTCAGCACGGCGGGATGTGCCGGCAAATCTGAGGAAACGGCGGCCGAAAAAACGAAAACAATCGGCATCATGCTGACAGACAACGGCCTCGGCGACCAATCATTTAATGATTCAGGCTTTCAAGGTTTGATGAAAGCGAGAGACGAGCTCGGCATCACATTTGACTATCGGGAAATAAAAGACACCGGTACATACGAAAAAGGACTGACCCAGCTTGTCCGGGAAGGCAATGACCTTGTTGTGGGGCTCGGTTACAGCATGCAGGCGGATTTAGAAAAGGTCGCTAAAAAATATCCGAAGCAGCGGTTTGTGCTGATTGATTCCGTATCAGACCTGGATAATGTCACCTCCGTCACGTTTAAAGAGGATGAAGGAAGCTTCTTAGCCGGAGCGCTGGCGGCCATGACGAGCAAAACCGGCACAATCGGATTTATCGGCGGTTCAGATGCCGACGTCATTAAACGGTTTAAAAAAGGCTATCTGAAAGGCGCGGAATCAGTCAAACCGAGAATCCGCGTGCTGTCGGACATCAGCGGTACGTTTGATGATGATAAGCTCGGGAAGGGCATCGCCCAAAACATGATCCGAAAAAAAGCCGATGTCCTGTTTACGGCGGCCGGCTTCACGGGTGTCGGCGCACTGAAAGAAGCGGAGGCGCAAAAAGTATACGCCATCGGTGTTGACAGCGATCAATATTACACCGCCGAGCACGCCGTTATCTCTTCTTTAGTGAAAAACGTCGACCATGTCATCTATGAATTGGCGAAAGATTTAAAAGACAACAAGGAGATCAAAAGCGGAGAGATCGTTTACGGACTGAAGAAAAACGGCATGGACTTAGCTAAGATCAGAGTTGTCAAAAACGCAGGCGGGCTGACGAAAAAGATCACGGATATGAAAAACAGTCTGATTGAAAAAGGAGGCGATCTGAAGTGACATTACGGACAAGGCTGCTCGTTAACGCAGCCGTTACGATGATTTGCTTCGCCGCCGTCATCGGCTTTACCATCGTAAACATGATGAAGATTCAGGCTTCAAATGAAGATGAAGTGGACGCGCTGTTAAACGTTCAGGAAGCAAAAGCTGACCTTAATACGTTAAAAGAAAGCATCACCGGCTATTCCTATACGCTCGCAGACGCCCAGAAAGAAGATGTGCGAAGCTATATGAAAAGCAGCTCAGACAAACTGGCGGCGCTCAAAAAAACGATGACGGACGGTGCAGACAAAGCCGCTTATGACAAACTCGCCAAAAAATACGAATCATGGCAGGCGGAGGCGGACGCTGCTCTTGATTCGAAAAGCCCGGCTGAAGCGACAAGGACGGCGGCCCGCATCAACGGTCTTCTGAATGATATTTATATGCTGAATCTGAAAAGCCGGGATCACTATGAAGACATGCAGAAGCAGACGGCTGACCAGATTCAGTTTATCGTTTACAGCGCAGCCGTGCTGACCATCGTGATACTTGCCGTCACCGTCATATCTTCCATCAGGCTGACGAAGAGAATTGCAGGGCCGATCCGCCGCATGGCTGAAAATGCCCGTCGTATTGCAGGAGGGAACCTTGCTGTTGAAATGCTTGATTATAAAGGGAAGGACGAACTGAAAGAGCTGAATGACTCATTCGGAATGATGGCTGAACAGCTCCGCACCTTAATTCAGGCGATCGGAGAGGTCGGCCGTGAAGTCGAGACTTTCGCGGAAGGTTTGACGAAGGAAAACCAGACGCTGAAGGACATGACCGAGCAGGTGTCCGTGTCGACGGAAGAAATGGCGAAAGGCTCCCAAACCATTTCAGAAGATCTGCAGCATACGGTGCAATTCATTGAACAAATGGATGAACATTCAAAGGCGAACGCCGAACGTTCAAAACAAACGACGAGAAGCAGCGAAGAGACGATTGCGGCGGTGGCTGCGGGGCGCGGTGCTTTAGCCGAGACCAAGCAAGCCATTGATAAAAGCAATGAGACATCAAAAGAGATTTCCGAAGCCGCCGATCTCTTCATAGAGCATGCGGCAGGCATCAGTATGATGGCGCAGACCGTTTCTGACATTGCGGGCCAGACCAATCTGCTGTCATTAAACGCCGCAATCGAGGCGGCCAGAGCAGGCGAGGCCGGAAAAGGATTTGCCGTCGTTGCCGAGGAGATACGGAAGCTCGCAGACGGATCAGCCAAAGCGACCGCGCAGATTTTCGATATGGTAAAGCAAATTGAAGACGGCATCACGTCTATTACCGGAGCTGTCACGACCGGCGTCGCTTTAGCGGGCAGACAGCAGGAGCTGATGGAGAAAACGTCAGAATCATTCGTCCATATTGAACAAAAAGCCGCCCATATTAAAGCGGAGCTTACTCAATTGGACGGACGGATCATCGAATCGAAACAGCTTGGTGAGCAAGTGCTGCATCATGCCGGAAGCATCAGTGCCGTCGTTCAGGAAACGGCTGCGGGAAGCGAAGAGATTTCTGCCTCCGCGCTTGAGCAGCTGTCTTCTTTTCATAAAATGGCGGAAAGCGTCAATAATCTGGTGAGCCTGACAGAGCGGTTAAACGATCAGGTCCGCCGGTTTACTTTGTAACGGGCTTATGCCCGCCCCTGATTTTTGCAGCCTGACATGAGTAACTTCTGAATGAAACACAAATACTGAATATACTTGTGTTTATATTTATTCTTTTTCGTGAAAGGTGAAAAAAGATGGGAGGAATCGGGATGAATGAACAAATTCCGCATGATAAGGGTCTTGATAATAGTCTGGCTTTATTACGCGATGGATATGTATTTGTGAAAAACAGAGCGGAGAATTATCGCTCGGATGTGTTTCGCGCCCGTTTATTAGGGAAGACATTCATTTGTATGAGCGGAGCGGAAGCCGCAAAGCTTTTTTATGACACAGAACGATTTCAGCGGGAGCATGCCCTCCCCAAACGGGTGCAGAAAACGTTATTCGGAACAGGGGCAATCCAGTCAATGGACGGTGAACGGCATAAGCACAGGAAGCTTCTATTTATGTCGCTGATGACGCCGCCCCGGCAAAAACGGCTTGCGGAAGCGGTGGCAAAACAGTGGAAAGCATCTGCGGAAAAGTGGGAGGGTTCAAACCGAATTGTCCTTTTTGATGAAGCGAAGAAAGTGCTGTGCCGGGCTGCCTGTGAGTGGGCCGGCGTCCCGCTGAAAGACTCAGAAGTGAAAGAGCGGGCGGAGGATTTCACCGATATGGTAGACGCATTCGGCGCTGTCGGACCGCGTCATTGGAAAGGCAGAAGGGCGAGGCTGAAAACGGAGAAATGGATAGAGGAGGTCATTGAGGATGTGCGGTCCGGCAAGCTGCAAACGCCGGAGTGCTCAGCCTTGTATGAAATGGCTTTTCATACAGAACTTGACGGGAACAGACTTGATTCTCACATGGCTGCTGTTGAGCTTATTAATGTTCTGCGCCCGATTGCCGCCATTTCTTACTTCATTACGTTTTCAGCTCTTGCATTGCATGATTACCCTGAATATCGGGGTAAACTGAGATCGAGAGATGATCAGGAGGCCGAAAGATTTGTACATGAAGTTCGGCGGTATTACCCGTTTGCCCCGTTTTTAGGAGCCGTTGTGAAAAAAGATTTCGTATGGAAGAACTGTGAGTTTAAAAAGGGTGCATCCGTCATGCTTGACCTATATGGGACAAACCATGATTCCCGGCTTTGGGAGAATCCGAATGAATTTCGCCCGGAACGTTTTCAGGGGCGGGAGGAAAATAAATTTGATTTCATTCCCCAGGGCGGAGGTGATCCGGCTAACGGCCACCGCTGTCCGGGTGAGGGAATGACCGTGGAAGTCATGAAAACTTCCCTTGCGTTTCTTGCCAATGAAATAGAGTACGATGTTCCGTCCCAAGATTTGAGCTTCAGCCTGTCCAGAATGCCGGCATTGCCTGAAAGCGGATTCGTGATAAGTGATGTTAGACGCATATAGAACAAAAAACAGCCCTCTATCTTCATCCACAAGAGGGCTGTTTTGCTTTTACAGATGGTCCGGTTTTTTGGAATTCTGGTTTTTTCCCGCCTGCCGGTTTTTTTCGGCAAGCCGGTTCTTTTTCTGATTTACGGCGTTATTGTCCAACGGTTTTTTGTCATCATCTTTCATGCGGCAAAGCCTCCCTTCTGTCCGTTAGGATGCCCGCCCGCATTGAAATTATGGCTTCAGGAAAAAAATCGCGAGCGTGCCCGGCCCGGAGTGCGCGCCGATCGCAGAGCCGATTGAATGAAGAATGATCTCTTTCGGATGGAACGCTTCTTCAATCATTTCCTTCATCCGAAGCGCTGTCTCCTCGTTATCTGCATAGCTGATCCCCACGGTTTGATCCGCCCAATCGCCGCCTTCTTCCTTCATCATTTCTATAATCCGTTTAAACAGTTTCTTCTGTCCGCGCAATTTTTCGAGCGGCACGAGCCTGCCGTCATCCACATGCAGAATCGGTTTGATGTTCAAAAGCCCCCCGACAAAAGCGGACGTTTTTGAAATTCTGCCGCCCCGCGCGAGATAAGCGACATCATCGACCGTAAATATATGTTTCATCCGTGCGCAAAAGCTCTTTACAGACGTTTCGATTTCTTGTATTGTATTCCCGTTAACACAGAGTGTTTGCGCGTGCATCACCGCGAGGCCGCAGCCCAATGAAGCGCATTTGGAATCTACAATCCGTAAATCAAAATCGGGAAATTCCTCTTTTACTTCATTGGCGATCATTACGGCCGTCTGATAGGTGCCGGAAAGACCTGAGGAAAAGGCGATGTATATCGCCGGGTCTCCCAGTTCCGCGTATTGTAAAAATACTTTTTTTATCGTATCCGGTGATGCCTGGGATGTTTTCGGAACTTTCCCGTCCCGCATCGCTTGAAATATATGATCCGCCTGAATGGTGACCGCGTCCTCATATTCGTTTCCGTCAAGTGTTACGTGCAGCGGGATGAACCCGATCCGGTTTTCTTCAATATAAGATTTCGGCAGATCAGAGGCGCTGTCAGCAATAAGGTGAACTGTCATCATAATTCCCTTCTTTCCGATTGGTGAGAGTGATGCCAACTATATCATATAAATGTGGCAAAATAGTGTTCAAAACTTTATTTTAAGGGAAAAGCTAATAATGAAAATGAGCGGAGGAGCAAGCCATGGTACTAGAACAAGCAAAAAAATTAGCAATCGTCGTCATCGGCGCGTTTCTGTATGCGGCGGGACTGAATTTATTCCTGATACCGGCGAATGTATATGCCAGCGGTTTTACCGGTGTCGCCCAGCTGCTGTCAAGCGTCGTTGATCAATACGCCCCCTTTTATATTTCGACAGGAGTTCTCATGTTCCTCTTAAACATTCCCATCGGTGTGTTAGGGTGGCTGAAAGTCGGCAGATCATTCACTGTATACAGCATATTAAGCGTAGCGATGACGTCCGTCTTTATGGGAATTCTCCCGGAAATGAGACTGTCGCACGATATTCTTCTGAATACCGTATTCGGAGGAGTCATCTCAGCTATCGGCATCGGTTTAACGCTGAAATTCGGCGCTTCGACAGGCGGTCTTGATATCGTGTCGATGGTGCTGGCCAAATGGAAGGATAAGCCGGTCGGCACATATTTCTTCATTTTGAACGGGATTATCATTTTGACGGCAGGATTATTGCAAGGATGGGAGAAAGCATTATATACCCTTGTCGCTCTGTATGTCACAACAAGGGTGATTGACGCCATTCACACCCGCCACATGAAACTGACCGCCATGATCGTTACAAAAAAAGCCGATGAAATCAAAGAAGCGATTTACGGGAAAATGGTCCGCGGCATTACGACGGTGCCGGCAAAAGGCGCTTACACAAACGAACAGAAAGAAATGATGATCATCGTCATCACGCGGTACGAATTGTATGACCTTGAGAAAATCGTGAAAGAAGTCGACCCGAAAGCCTTCACAAACATCGTGCAAACGACGGGGATCTTTGGTTTCTTCAGAAAAGACTGATAGGAGCGGATAGAATGAAGTGGCTGTTTGGCCTGTTATTACCGGTCATTTTACTGATCGGATGCAGCAGTCAATCCGGGCAGAAGGAGCCCGCTGAGGAGGTATCCGGAGAGATGAATGAACAGCAAGCGGAATTAGCCGTAAACCCTGTGCAGACGGATCAGCAGATCGAATTTCAAATGTCTTTAAAAAACAAGAGCGGCAGCCCGATCGATTTCACATTCAGCTCAGGGCAGAAATTCGAATTGACCGTACATGACCAACATCACAAAGAACTGTACCGCTATTCAAAAGACAAAATGTTTACTCAGGCGTTTCAGACCGTGACCTTAATGCCGAATGAAACGTATGACTTTTCAGATGTGTGGAAGAACGTTCCCGGTCCGGGAACATACACGGTGACGGTGACGTTTTTAGGGAAGTCCGATCAGATCGGAAAAAGACTGAAAACGGTAAAAACATTTGAAGTAAAATAAATAAGCGGCGCCCTCGTCTTAACGGGGCGCCTTTTTTTATTGCAATTTCTCCAGCTGATCCTGAAATTGGTGCAGCTGCTGACGTTCTGCATCCGTCGAATTGGCGTACGCGGAAGACACGGCGTTTTTGGCGCGTGAAACAGCTTTTTCCTGATCGCCGTCCTCGAAACCGTTAGCAATCATGACGGCCTGCTGGACAAATGACTTGGCTTGAGAAAACAGTTCGTTTCTCATTAAAAGTCAACCTGCCTTTCAGCCGAATCTTTTGCTGCATCATGCTGTGCTTCCTCTAATGTAGACCGATATGGAAATCTTGCGTCATGAAGACTGACAGAGTCCTTGCCTTGCTGAATAAACCGTTTTGATTTGTTTCGTTTACCCATTGCAATGTCCCCCTTCCATATTTAGACGAGATGAGTCGTCTGTTTTAGTATGGGCGGAAGGCTTTGTGTTATGAGCGGCAAAACCTCACAGGGAGAAATAGGATTTTAAAAATTCGGCGATTCCGTCCGCTTCATTTGATCCCGTGACGCGGTCGGCGGCCTGTTTGACTTCATCCGTGCCGTTTCCCATCGCTACGCCGCAACCGGCAAACCGGAGCATTTCAAGATCGTTGTCTTCGTCGCCGAACGCGATGATCCGTTCTCTCGGCACTTGGTAATAGTCGCTGATTTTCTTCAGGCCGACCGCTTTATTCATCCCGTGTTTAATGATTTCAATCACATGCCACGGAGCCGCCCATCTTCTGTGGTCAATGACCTCGGCGTGCACATCGGATAAATGTGCTCGTATATCCGCGACGTCCTCTTCCTTCGCGTGAATCAATACGGACGTTACATCCTCCTTGACCGTTTCACGCAGATCGCCGAATGTGACATTCGCCGTATTCATATGAAACGCCTCAATTAAATGCTCATCATGATAATGGAAGTACACATCGTCAATGACCTCAGCGAGCACATTATGTATTTGATAGGTCTCTGTAAGTTCGGCAAGCTGTCTGACCACATCGACCGATAAAGACGTGTGGTAGCGTCCCCATGATTCGTCTTTCGGGTGGTGGACAAATGCCCCGTTAAAATTGACAATCGGCGTTGTCAGCCCAAGCTCGTCATAATACATCGAACTGGAACGGAAAGGGCGCCCGGTTGAGATGCAGACATGATGGCCCGCTTCTTTCAGCTTCTGAATCGTCCGTGCCGTTTCAGGGGAAATGGTTTTATCGTCTTTTAATAAAGTTCCATCCAGATCTAAGGCGATGAGATAAGGTTTTGTCTCCATAAATAACTCCTTTTGTCATATAATTTGCTGTTTTTCACTTATGTACAGTGTAGCTTTTTACCATCTTTATTGTCTACATGTTACACTTATGATTATGGTTATCCTAAGGAGGGAGTCAACGTGATTCTTATTGATCATCAAACCGTATCAGGCATTCCGTTTTTACATATTGTAAAAGAAGAAAATCGGGACCGTCCCGCTCCCCTTGTTTTCTTTATTCACGGTTTTACAAGCGCGAAGGAGCATAATCTTCATTTCGCTTACCTGCTTGCTGAAAAGGGCTTCAGGGCGGTGCTGCCGGAAGCTCTTTACCACGGTGAACGCGCTGAACAGCTGTCAGCAGAAGAGCTCGCCGTCCATTTTTGGGACATTGTATTAAATGAAATTGAGGAGCTTGACGTGCTGAAAAAGGATTTTGAAGCGCGCGGTCTGATTGAAGACGGGCGGATCGGTCTTGCGGGCACGTCAATGGGCGGAATTACGACATTCGGCGCGATGGCCGCGTATGATTGGGTCAAAGCCGGCGTCAGTCTGATGGGAAGCCCGAACTATACGGCATTTTTTCAGCAGCAGATTGACCACATTCAAAAGCAGGACATTGACATTGACGTCACAAAAGAACAGGTCGATGAACTGTTTGCGCGGCTCAAACCGTTCGATCTCAGTCTGGAACCGGAAAAACTCCGCAGCCGCCCGCTGCTGTTCTGGCACGGCGTTCAAGACAAAGTCGTTCCGTATGCACCGACCCGCGGCTTTTATGAAACGATTAAACCTCATTACAGCAGCCGGCCTGACCATCTTCAGTTTCTGAAAGACGAACGGGCTGATCATAAAGTCCCGAGATACGCCGTTTTAGAAACCGTCGCCTGGTTCGATAAGCATTTATAAAGCACAATGGTGTTAACAAAAGCCGCTTTTACGTTATACTGAGGAAAAAGGAGTGATGGAACGTGGAAGAAGCATTAAAAGAAAACATCATGGGCGCCTTGGAGCAGGTTGTTGACCCTGAGCTCGGCGTCGATATCGTCAATCTCGGCCTTGTATACGACGTTGATATGGATGACGACGGCCTGACGCATGTTACGATGACACTGACATCAATGGGGTGCCCGCTCGCTCCGATCATCGTCGACGAGGTGAAAAAAGCGCTCGCCGACATTCCGGATGTAAAAGAGACGGAGGTCCACATCGTCTGGAATCCGCCTTGGACAAGAGACAAAATGTCACGCTACGCAAAAATCGCATTAGGGATTCAGTAATAAGAAAATGCACCTCGGATTTTAGGTACATCCTAAAGTTTGGAGGTGCTTTTCTTTTGTCTGCATTTACAAGGAAAAAATCAACGCGGATAAGCGACAGTGAGGGTTTGTTTTGGATCGCAAACAAACCTTTAAATATAAAATTTCATATGAGGTTTATCTTTTTTGTAATAGGACAGTCTGTCTTGGAGTGTACCTGTGTGGAATTCAAATTTATGCCCATCGGGATCAGTAAAATAAATTGACTTATGATCTTGCTTATCCCTAGGACGCCCATTTAATATATTTACATTTAGATTTTTTAACCTATGATGTATTGCATCAAAATCTTTTGGGTCAATTGTAAAGGCCATATGCGTATAAGATTTATGTATTTCATTTCTTGGTATATCCGCCTCTAAGTTAAGTGCAAGCCAAAGCCCGTTCAGATCAAAATATGCTGTCTTTTGTCCTTTAACCAGGAGTTGTGCATGAAATACTTGTTCATAAAATTCTATAGATTTTTCCAAATTTGAAACAGAAAAAAGAAGATGATTGATTCCTTTTATGTTTATTTTCCCCACCTCATTTAACATGTTTGTTTTAAACAATTCCTTTGGTAATACATCTGCATATATATCGATTATATACTGACTAAAAAATCATTTTAAGGATTTCTGTGGATTTTTATGCCCGGTGTTTTCCGGCTGACCGTTTCGAGCTGTACTAAACATGATTCTGTCGGGCGCCGTTCTGTCTGCTTTGCCGCTGCAGACCGGCGAGCGGAAAGAAGGGCAAGTCACTAAAAAAACCCGAGTTTCCCACCATTTAGGGTTTTTTGCGGTATCGGGTTAAAAAGGAAAAAAACGGACGTGAGGCATGATATAATAGACCGGCTGCATGCGAGGGAGGAATCCATGAAGAAAAAATTACTTCTCATTATCCTTAGCATTCTTGTTTATACGGCGCTGTTCGCTGTTTCCGCTTTTCACAAAGAGCCGGTGCAGCAGGCAGGGACAATGACGGATGTCAGCCGTCTCATGCCCGTGAAAATTAAGCAGACGGTCAAAGGAAAAGAGAAAGAAACATTGGTCGAAACCATTAAGGAAGCAAAGAGAAAGCATCTGAAGATCTCAATCGCAGGCGCCCAGCACTCAATGGGCGGCCAGACGTATTATGAAGACGGTATCGTTCTCGACATGACGGGCTACAACAAAATACTCGGTCTCGACCGAAAGAAAAAAATCATCAGGGTGCAGGCGGGAGCGACGTGGAATGATATTCAGCGCTATGTCAATCCGTACGGGCTCGCGGTAAAAGTCATGCAATCGCAAAACATTTTTACGATCGGCGGCTCACTGAGCGCCAACGCCCACGGCCGGGATATCCGGTACGGTTCGCTGATTGATACGGTCAAATCGTTTCATCTTTTAAAGGCGGACGGCAAAGTCATCACCGTTACTCCGAAAGATGACCTGTTTTCAGCCGTCATCGGCGGCTACGGCCTGTTCGGCGTCATCCTTGACGCGGATATTGAGCTGACGGATGATGAGCTTTATGAAATGAAAACGAAACGCATGAACGCTGATACATACAGTCAATATTTTACGCAGCATGTTCGGCGCAACCCCGCCGTGCGCATGCATCTCGCGCGGATCGCAACAGGGGATAAAGGCTTTTTGCACGATATGTATGTGACTGATTACACACTCTCAGACAACCAGAAAGAATTAAAGCGGCACAATGAACTGAAAGAAGATGAGCATCCGGCGCTGACGAAATTCGCGCTCGGCCTCTCCCGCCGGTATGACTGGGGCAGAAATTGGTTCTGGTCAACCCAGCAGTCTTATTTTTTCAGCCAAAACGGCGTGAAAGTCTCCAGGAACAATGTCATGCGGTCAGAATCGAAATTTTTGGAATATGAAAACACGGACAACACCGATGTGCTGCAAGAATACTTCGTGCCAGTCGGCGAATTTGCGCCGTACATTCATGATTTACGCAAGACGCTGTCACATGAAGATCTCAATCTCGTAAATATTACGATCCGCTACGTGCAAAAAAATGAAAAAGCCGATCTGTCATACGCAAAGGAAGACATGTTTTCACTCGTTCTTTTAATCAACGAAGGGTTTTCAACAGACAGCCAGGCGAGTGCGGCGCGTATTGTCAGAAAAATGACGGATACGGCATTGCGCCACCGCGGCAGTTATTATCTC
This sequence comes from Bacillus sp. FSL P4-0334, assembly GCF_038004825.1. Classification (NCBI taxonomy): domain Bacteria; kingdom Bacillati; phylum Bacillota; class Bacilli; order Caryophanales; family Bacillaceae; genus Bacillus; species Bacillus sp. FSL P4-0334. Next base: position 2,161,382 of record NZ_JBBORX010000001.1, read on the forward strand.
CCGTATATGCTGTATCAAACGAAAGAGCAGATGCGCGAGGCATATCCGAAAAGCGATATGTTCTTTCAGAAAAAACACAAATATGATCCGGATGACTTGTTTATGAATTATTTTTATCAGAGGTACAAATCATGAAACACAACCATTTAAAATGGCTGATCCTGTCTCAGAGCAGTGTCTTTTTTGCCGGCAGCCTGATCTTTCCGTTTTATATTTTATTTATTAAAAACATCGGTTCCAGCTACACGCAATTCGGTCTCTCATACGGCTTGTTTGGCTTGAGCGGCGCATTGATTCATCCGCTGCTCGGCCGGCTGTCGGCAAGACTGGATTCCCGCTGGTTCCTTATGGCAAATTCGTGGGGGATGGCGGTGCTTCTTCTGACGCTCCCGCACATTACCGGCGTACACCAGGTTTATGTTGTGCAGGTGCTTTTGGGCCTGTTCGGCGCGATGCAAAAACACGGCGAGAAAATCATGATCGCCGATTACACCGACGGCGGGGAGCGGGGAAAAAAAGTCGGCAGCTATCATTTCTGGACGGCCGTATTTTCAGCTGCCGCCATTATTCTCGGCGGGTTTCTCGCTGATTTCTTTACGGTTTATATTATTTTTTACGCCAGCTCCGTGCTGTTTTTTATAAGCGGGCTGATGATGCTGAAAAAAACAGGCTGATCCGATCAGCCTGTTTTTCTTATGCCCCCCTCGATCGAGAGGGGGGTTTTTGTCAGCGAAAACAGATGGAAAATGAATGAAAAAATATTAAATATACAATTGAATTAATTTTTATTCATGTTATAATGTTAAATAATTTCACAAAAACCAAGAAGGTGAACCCGTTGAAAATAGGTATTATAGGCGCGACTGGTTATGGAGGCGCCGAACTTGTCAGGATTCTTAACCATCACCCTTATGCAGAAGATTGTATATTATATTCATCGAGCGACGAAGGAAAAGAATATGCCGCTTCATATCCGCATTTGAGGAATATAGCGTCACAATCACTTCGGCCGCTTCATATAGAAACGATCCGAAACGAAATTGATGTCATGTTTATAGCCGCGCCGCCCGGCGTTTCCGGAGAGTGGTCGCCCAAGCTGGCGGAGGCGGGTATCCCGGTCATTGATCTATCCGGCGATCTGCGGATTCAAAACCCGGCCTTGTATGAAAAGTGGTATAAGCGGAAGGCCGCTCCGAAAGGAACGATTCAAAGCGCGGTTTACGGTTTAGCTGAACTGCAAAAAGAAGAGATTCAGACTGCAAAGCTGATTGCCAATCCGGGTTGTTTTCCGACGGCTGTGCTGCTCGGGCTCGCCCCGCTGGCGAAGAATAAGCTTTTACAAGATTCATTTCTGATTGTTGATGCGAAAACGGGCGTATCCGGCGCCGGCCGAAAAGCATCCATGGGCACTCATTATTCTGAGCTGAATGATAATTTCAAAATTTATAAGGTTAATGAGCATCAGCATACTCCGGAAATTGAACAGCAATTAGCGGCTTGGCAGCCCGGCACAGGCCCGATCACGTTTTCCGCTCATTTGGCGCCGATGACAAGGGGCATTATGGCGACGATGTATACGGAGGCTCCTCCGGGTATGTCTGCTGCACAGGTAAGAGAATTGTATTCCGAATTCTACAAAGATTCATATTTTGTCAGAATCAGGCCGGAAGGTGAATTTCCGGCGACGAAAGAGGTATACGGCAGCAATTTTTGTGATATCAGTGTCACTGTGGATGAAAGAACAAACCGTGCCACCATCGTTTCTGTCATAGATAATCTGATGAAAGGCGCCGCAGGGCAGGCGGTTCAAAATTTAAATATCATGAATGGCTGGCAGGAAGAAACGGGACTTACGATGACGCCAGTCTATCCATAGAACGAAAGAGGGATTCAAAAATATGATTCAGCTGAGTGAGGAAATCACGAAAATAAAAGGCGGCGTATCCTCGCCGAAAGGATTTGAGGCAAAGGGCGTGCACTGCGGTCTGCGCTATTCAAAAAAAGATCTCGGAGCGATTATCAGCGAAGCGCCTGCAGTCAGTGCAGCGGTATATACGCAGAGCCATTTTCAGGCAGCACCGCTGAAAGTGACGCAAGCCAGCCTGAAAAAAGAGGGTGTGCTTCAGGCGGTTATCGTCAACAGCGCGATTGCCAACGCCTGTACGGGAGACCAAGGATTAAAGGACGCCTATGAAATGCGGGACGGCTTCGCGAGCCAGCTCGGCATTGAGCCGGAGCTTGTTGCGGTTTCGTCAACCGGGGTGATCGGCGAGCTTTTAGACATGAAAAAAATTCAAGCGGGCATTGAACAGCTCGGTCAAGCGCCGTCCGTGTCCGGAGCATTTGAAGAAGCCATTTTGACGACGGATACAGTGACGAAACAGACGTGTTATGAACTGGTGATCGGCGGAGACATCATCACGATCGGCGGAGCGGCGAAAGGCTCCGGCATGATCCACCCCAACATGGCGACAATGCTCGGCTTTGTCACAACGGACGCGGCCGTGGAAGAACAGGCGCTCAAAAACGCGCTTAGAGAGATTACGGATGTTTCATTTAACCAAATCACCGTTGACGGAGAAACATCGACGAATGACATGGTGCTTGTGATGGCAAACGGCTGCGCGGGGAATGATTGCCTGACGGATCAGCACCCTGACTGGCCGGCTTTTAAAAAGGGATTAAAGCTTGTATGCGAAGACCTTGCCAAAGATATAGCCAGAGACGGTGAAGGAGCGACGAAATTAATTGAAGCCAGAGTCGAGGGCGCGAAAAACAACCTTGAGGCGAATATTATCGCCAAAAAAATCGTCGGCTCAAGCCTTGTGAAGACCGCCGTTTACGGCACAGACGCCAACTGGGGGCGCATCATCGGCGCAATCGGGCACAGTGCGGCAAGCGTAACGGCCGAACAAGTGGAAGTTTTCCTCGGCGGCCAGTGTCTGTTTAAACACAACGAACCTCAGCCGTTTTCGGAAACTGATGCCAAGGAGTACTTATCAGGTGATGAGATTACGATTGCAGTCCGCCTGCAGGAAGGCTCCGGCAGCGGCCGGGCATGGGGCTGTGACTTAACCTATGATTATATTAAAATCAATGCGAGCTATCGCACATAACAAAGGGGAGCGGCATGAAGAAAACGATCGTTTTTAAGTGCGGCGGCAGCGTAATCCGCGAGTTATCCGCCGATTTTTTTCAAAATGTAAAAGAGCTTATGCAATCCGGCTGGAACATTGCCGTCGTCCATGGAGGCGGCCCGGACATTTCAAAAATGCTGAAAACATTGCAGATTGAAACGGAATTTGTCGATGGACAGCGGAAAACGACCAAACCGGTGCTGGAAACAGCGGAAATGGTCTTGTCAGGGACGATCAATAAATTTTTCGTAACCGAACTCGCGAAAAACGGGCTGAAAGCCGCGGGAATATCAGGAAAGGACGGCGGTCTCCTTCAAGCATCCTATCTTAATCAAGACAAATACGGAGAAGTCGGCGAAATACAAAAAACCGATCCGTCAATCATTCACGCATTAATGAAAGAAGGCATCATTCCCGTTATCGCTCCGCTTTCCATGACAAGTGATTTCGAAACGCTGAACGTCAACGCAGACGCCGCGGCATCGGCCGTCGCTTCAGCCTTACACGCCGATAAACTTTTATTTGTCACGGATGTCGAAGGAATTATGGACGGAGAGAGCAGGCTGGATACTTTGACGCCGCAAGAGATTCAGGCCCTCATAGATGACGGCGTGATTTCAGGAGGGATGATTCCGAAGGTAAACTCGGCATTATCGGCACTGAGTGAAGATGTCGAGGAAGTGATGATCGTAAACGGAAAAGGAGCGTTTTTCACCGATCAAGCCTTCCAAGGAACAAAAATCGTCAAAGAAAAGGAGAGCGTGTCATGAGCAGTCTATTTCAAACCTACAGCCGCTGGCCCATCGATATCAAAAAAGCGAAAGGGACAATTGCAGAGGATGAAAACGGAAAAACGTATCTCGATTTTATTCAGGGCATCGCCGTTTCCAATCTCGGCCATTGTCATGATGAGGTCACAGAAGCGGTGAAAGAACAGCTTGACAGCGTATGGCACGTTTCCAATCTGTTTGAAAATGATCTTCAGGAAAAAGCCGCGGCAAAGCTTGCCGAACATAGCGCGGGGGATCTCGTTTTCTTCTGCAACAGCGGGGCCGAAGCGAATGAAGGCGCCATTAAGCTTGCTCGTAAAGCAACGGGAAAGACAAAAATTGTAACATTTCATCAATCCTTTCACGGGCGGACCTATGCGGGGATGGCCGCCACCGGACAAGACAAAATCAAGACCGGTTTCGGACCGATGCTTCAAGGCTTTCACTATCTTCCGTTCAATGATCCGTCGGCATTCAGCACGCTTTCAAAAGAGGATGATATCGCCGCCGTCATGCTTGAGACGGTGCAGGGAGAAGGGGGAGTCAATCCCGCCGATCCGGAATTCATCGAAGCCTTACAGACATTTTGCAAAGACAAACAGGCGCTGCTTATCGCAGACGAGATTCAAACCGGAATCGGCCGGACGGGCAAGGCATTCGGCTATGAGCATTTCGGCATCTCGCCGGACATCATCACTGCTGCGAAAGGGCTTGGAAACGGTTTTCCCGTCGGAGCCGTGATCGGCAAAAAGAAGCTTGGAGACGCCTTTACGCCGGGTACGCATGGTACGACTTTCGGCGGCAATAAGCTTGCCATGGCAGCTGTGAAAGCAACCTTGGATATTGTGTTTCAGCCGGACTTTCTCCTGGCGGCGGCAGACAAAGGATCATTTTTAAAAGCGCAGCTGAACCGTGAACTGACAGGGCCTTTTGTAAAAGAAATCCGCGGAAAAGGGTTATTAATCGGCATTGAATGCGCAGGTCCCGTGTCCGGCATCATCGGAGATCTGCAGGGACGCGGGCTTCTCGTGCTTCCGGCCGGACCGAATGTCATCAGGCTGCTCCCGCCGCTTACGGTTTCTGAAGAAGAAATGCTGTCGGCCGTCAGTATGCTTAAGGCAGCGATCGAAGCGCATTCGGCAGTGAAACGGTAATTTTTTTTCGATATAAAAGTATAAAAATTCATATTTTTAATTAATTATTCATCAAGAGGTGGGCTTTAGATGAAAGGCTATTTAGTATTGGAAGACGGAACATCATTTGGCGGTGAACTTGAAAAAGAAGCCCGCTGTGTTGGCGAAGCGGTTTTTTTCACCGGAATGACGGGCTATCAGGAAGTGCTTACAGACCCGTCATATAAGGGTCAGATCATCGTCTTTACGTATCCGCTGATCGGAAACTACGGAATTAATGAAAAAGACCTTGAAAGTAAGATTCCTCAAGTCAAGGCTGTTGCCGTCTATGAAGCGTGTGAACATTTTTCTCACCATGAAGCAGTCTCAAGCTTGAGAGAGTATTTAAATAAATGGAACATCCCGCTCTTAACCGAAGTGGACACACGGGCCGTCGTCAAAACCATCCGCTCCGGCGGCACGATGAACGCTGCCGTGTCAACAACAGGAGAAATTCCGGCAGCATCCGGAACAGAAAACCCGGCGGAGCTGGCGCAGTCTGAAGACATCACGTCAATGGGGAATGGAGACCGGCATATTGCGCTGATTGATTTCGGTTATAAAAAATCAATCGCCTCGTCACTTGTAAAGCGCGGCTGTAAAGTAACGGTCATTCCGTATCAGCAGATGAACGCTGTTTACGACATTCAGCCCGACGGAATCGTGCTCTCAAACGGCCCGGGCGACCCGAAAGCGATTGCGCCGTACATGAACCGGATTACATCATTACTCAGTGATTTCCCCGCACTCGGCATTTGCCTCGGGCATCAGCTGATTGCCCTGGCTTTCGGAGGAAATACGTATAAGCTGCCGTTCGGCCACAGGGGTGCCAACCATCCTGTCATTGACCGGAAAACGAAACGGGTGTTTATGACAAGCCAGAACCACAGCTATGTCGTTGATGAAGCATCAATTGACGAAAACGAGCTGTCCATCAGATTTCATCATGTCAATGATACATCGGTAGAAGGGCTCATTCATAAGCGCCTTCCCGTATTAAGCGTCCAGTTCCACCCTGAAGCTCATCCCGGACCGGCTGAGAGCGAGTGGATATTTGATGAATTTCTAGAGAAAGTGATACCAGCAAGGAGAGAAATCGCTCATGCCTAAAGATACAACCATTTCCAGCATATTAGTCATCGGCTCCGGCCCCATCATCATCGGCCAGGCGGCAGAATTTGATTATTCAGGAACGCAGGGCTGCATGGCTCTGAAAGAAGAAGGATACCGCGTTATTCTAGTCAACAACAACCCGGCAACGATTATGACGGATGAGGCGTTTGCCGATGAAATATATTTTGAACCGCTCACAACCGACAGCATCGAGGCCATTATTGAAAAAGAAAAACCGGACGGTCTGCTTGCCAATTTGGGCGGCCAGACGGCATTGAATTTAGCCGTTAAGCTTGAAGAAGCAGGCGTGCTGAAGAAGCATCACGTCAAGCTTTTGGGAACATCGGTGGAAACCATTCAAAAAGGCGAAGACCGGGAGCAGTTCCGCGCCCTGATGAAAGAGCTTGATCAGCCCGTTCCGGAAAGCGAAATCGTCGACAACGAAGAAGACGCCCTCCGTTTCGCTGAGTCTATCGGATTTCCGGTCATTCTGAGACCGGCGTACACGTTAGGCGGAAAGGGAGGCGGAATCGCGAAAACGAAAGAAGCGTTTCAGACGCTTATTAAACAGGCGCTGTTAGCAAGCCCGATCAGCCAATGCCTCGTCGAAAAAAGCATCGCCGGATTTAAAGAAATCGAATATGAGGTCATGCGCGACAGCAATCATACATGCATCACCGTCTGCAATATGGAAAACATCGATCCCGTCGGCGTGCATACAGGGGACTCCATCGTCGTCGCACCGTCCCAGACGTTAACGGATGAAGAATATCAGATGCTGCGTTCAGCAAGCCTGGCGATTATTTCGGCGCTGGATGTGGTCGGAGGCTGCAACATTCAATTTGCGCTGGATCCGTTCAGCAAACAGTACTATGTCATTGAAGTGAACCCGCGTGTCAGCCGCTCTTCAGCTCTCGCGTCAAAAGCGACCGGCTATCCGATTGCCAAAATGGCGGCGAAACTTGCCGTCGGCTATACGCTTGATGAACTGAAAAATCCGCTGACGGGCTCTACTTATGCAAGCTTTGAACCGGCGCTTGATTATGTCATCGTCAAATTCCCGCGCTGGCCGTTTGATAAATTTAAACATGCCGACCGCACGCTCGGAACGAAGATGAAAGCGACGGGAGAGGTCATGGCGATTGAAAGAAATATGGAAGCGGCCATTCAAAAAGCGGCGGCCTCCCTTGAGCTGAAAACGATCGGCACCCGCCTGCCTGAACTCGGCGGCTGTACGATCAATCAGCTGTGGGAATTAGCGGTAACGCCGGATGACCGGAGATTTTTCGTCGTCATGGAACTGTTAAGCCGCGGTGAAACGATAGAAGACATCCATGCCAAAACGAAAATTGACCCGTTTTTTCTCCATGTATTCCGAAATATCATCACATTGGAAAACAAGCTGATGGAAGAAGGGGATCATCTGTCTGTCCCGCTTTTAAAGCAGGCGAAGGTAAAAGGCTTCACGGATGTCATGATCGCATCTCTCACGGGAAAAACGGAAGAAGACATCCGTGCTCTCAGAAAGAAATCAGGCATCGTCCCGTCGTTTAAAATCGTAGATACATGCGCCGCTGAATTTGATGCCAAGACGAATTATTTCTACTCCACCTACCTCGGGGAAAGCGACGGAGATATCAGCCGAAAAGAGAAAAAACGCGCCCTCATCATCGGCTCAGGCCCGATCCGCATCGGTCAGGGAGTGGAATTTGATTACAGCGCCGTCCACGGCGTTCTGACCCTGCAAAAGCTGGGGTATGAAACGATTATGATCAATAACAATCCGGAAACAGTAAGCACGGATTATGAAATCGCCGACCGGCTTTATTTTGAACCGCTGACGACAGAACATATTTTGAATGTGGCGGAACATGAAAACATTGATTTTGCCATCGTCCAGTTTGGGGGACAGACCGCGATCAATGCCGCTGAACCGCTGGAAAAAGCGGGCATTCCGCTGCTCGGAACATCCTTTGAAACCCTTGATGCGCTGGAGGATCGGGATCTGTTTTATCAGCTGCTTGATGACCTTGACCTCAAACATGCCAAAGGCGAAACCGCTTATTCAAAAGAAGAAGCAACGGAAAAAGCAAGCCGAATCGGCTACCCCGTGCTGATCCGTCCGTCTTATGTCATCGGTGGGATGGGCATGATCATCGTTGATTCAGAAGCGCAAATGTCAGAACTGCTGGAAAATGAAGCGGGCATGCCGTATCCGATTTTGATCGATCAGTACATTACAGGAAAAGAATTGGAGATCGATCTGATTTCCGACGGACATGAAGTATTCGTGCCGACTTACACAGAGCACATTGAACGCGCCGGTGTCCATTCGGGCGACAGTTTTGCCATTCTTCCGGGTCCGTCTGTCACACCTGATATGCAGCGGAATATAAAAGAGGCCGCCGAAAAAATCGCGGTAAAACTGGCTTTTAAAGGCATCATGAACATTCAGTTTGTCATTGATGACAAAGGGGATATTCTCGTTCTTGAAGTGAATCCGCGGGCAAGCCGCACGGTTCCTGTCGTGTCTAAGGTGATGGGGGTGCCGATGATCCCGCTTGCCGCCAGATTGCTGGCCGGCGCTTCCCTTAAAGACATCAAGCCCGAGGTTCAAAATCAGCACGGAACGGCAGTGAAATTCCCGGTTTTTTCTTCGCACGCCATTCAGGATGTGGACGTAAAGCCTGGGCCGGAAATGAAGTCGACCGGAGAAGGCATGTGTGTCGCGTTTGACGCAGAAAGCGCCCTGAAAAAAATCTACGCGCACGTCTGGGAGAAAAAAGGCAGCATCTATCTGGAAGGCTGTGATGCGGAATTGGAATGTCAGGCTCAAGAGGCGGGATTTACCGTATGCAAAGATGCGTTCCCAGCATGGGCAGAGCGAAAGGATAAAGCGGTCCATATCAATTTCAATCACTCTGAAGAAGCGCGTAAACAACGGATTGAAGCCATGACGCACGGTGTGACGGTCTTTACTGAACCGGAAACCGTAAAGGCATTTTTAGCAAGCGGCTCCGGCAAACCTGAGCCTGTATCGCTCAAAGATCTTTATCAAAAGGAAGTGGCATCATGCACACAATAAAAGCGGAACACACATTAACCCATTTGTACGGCAAAGATTTTCTTTCCTTAAAAGATGTCAGCCCGTCAGACATCAATGCGCTTCTGACAGAAGCTTCATTATTAAAACAACATCCGATACAGCCGATTTTCCAAGGGAAAACATTGGCGATGATTTTTGAAAAATCTTCAACCCGCACACGTGTGTCTTTTGAAGCGGGAATGGCCCAGCTCGGGGGAACGGGACTATTTCTTTCAAGCAGCGACCTGCAGCTTGGGCGGGGGGAGACAGTCGCGGATACGGCGAAGGTGCTGTCCGGCTTCGTTGATGCCATTATGATCCGCACCTTTGAGCATGAAAAAGTCGAAGAGCTTGCCGAGCATGCAGACATTCCCGTCATAAACGGGCTGACCGACCGGTATCACCCGTGTCAGGCACTCGCGGATCTGTTAACGATACAAGAAATAAAAGGAAAATTAAAAGGAGTAAAAGCCGCCTATATCGGTGACGGAAATAATGTAGCGCATTCACTAATGATCGGCTGCGCAAAAATGGGCTGTGACATTGCGATTGCTTCGCCGAAAGGCTATGAAGTAGAGGAAGAGGCGGTAAATGCCGCAAAAGAAGCGGCGGCTGTTTCCGGAGCGAAAATCACCCTTACCGAAAATCCGCAGGAAGCGGTGCGGGATGCAGACGTGATTTACTCCGACGTCTTCACGAGCATGGGGCAGGAGGAAGAGACGCAGCAGCGGCTGAATGTGTTTGCCCCGTATCAAGTCAACGCCTCACTCGTCAGTCTCGCCAAACCCGACTATACATTTTTGCATTGCCTGCCCGCGCATCGGGAAGAAGAGGTCACGTCCGAGATTATCGACGGCCCGAACTCTGCGGTATTTCAGCAGGCGGAAAACCGGCTTCACGCGCAAAAAGCGCTCCTGAAAGCTCTTCTTTACAAACAGGATGAACAAAAAAACCGCTGAATCTCATTCAGCGGTTTTTGATATTTCTCCGCATACAAGCGCATACTACATAAAAAAGAAAAAGGAGGAAATGACGTGGGACAGCAGCATCAATTCCGCCCGGGACAAAAAGCGCCGAATAACGGTGTGTACGTTGAAATCGGCGAAACGGGAAGCATGGTCAAAAACCCGCAAAAAATCAAGCTTACAGTGGGAGAAATGTTCCCTGAAACTTCAAACCACAACAGATTGTGGACGTATCAACGAAAACCGTGAACACAAAAAAACCTGCTGAATAGCAGGTTTTTTTATTTAATGCTGGCTTGCATCCTGTTTGACAGGCATGATCTCCGCAAGAACAAAGACTAGCACCGCAATAACCACGGCAATAACGGATGATTGCTTGAAATTGTACGCCGCGCTGTTCATGGAGGCGACCAAATAACAGGCCATATGTGTTAAAAGGAACGTCCAAATAAAACCGATAATAAACCGCACGTTTCCACCTCGTCCTTCATTTTATTCTACGTTGTATCATACCATACATAAAGCGCGGGCGGAAGGTCATTTTCTCATCAAAAAGCGCGCCTGAAACTGACATTTGCCCGCCTGTCAGGCCGTCTGAAGGAAAATTCGGTTCCCGTGCTCGGGATAATAGCCAAAACATAGCAGCAAATAGGAGTTTATCCGATCCGTTTTCATTCTTCTTACATATGATAGCCAATAGAGAGATTAGGAGTAAAAGGAGGCGGGCAGGCATGGGGATTACGGAAAGATTTTTCCAATTCGGATCTGAGCTGAACGTCATCCATCTGCCGTATCGGCCGAATGGCTTCTGTATCTTTATTCTGGGGGACAGAACCCACTTTGTCAGCCGGGACTCAAGCTTTTGGCTCGAACATGAAGGGAGAAACCAGCTGTTACATGTGCTGCTTGACAGAGGGTACACGATTTTTAACAGCAATTTATACGGACGGCATTGGGGTTCGGAAAAAGCCGTCCTTTACGCCAGACAGCTGATGCATTATGTGTTGAAACAAGAAACCCTCAATCCGAAAATACACTTGCTCGCAGAAGGCATGGGCGCCCTTATCGCCGATCAATTGCTGCAGTCTTCAGCGGAGCATATCCGTTCAGCCGCAATGTTAGATCCTTGTCTTGACCTTCAAGCCCATTTTGAATCAGAGAAAGAAAATAAGTTTTTTTATAAGCAGTTTCTGAGGGAAACGGCACAGAGCTTCGGTGTTTCTGAAAAAGAGGCAAGCTCACTGAGCTATCAGACCATTACCGGCTGCCGCACCCGCGTGCCGGTACATATATGGCAAAGAACGACCGGAGCGCCGTACCCGTACACCCTGCATGCAAATGCGTATAAAGAAGCCCGGGAAAAGACCGGAAGCAAGACTGATATCACGTATCACCTGCTTGAGAACCCTGCGCGTATGTACAGAGCCATCTGCCGGTTTTTCCGCAGTCATGAAAAAGACCTGTAATGAATAGAATACAACAGCCATCTCTTTTCAGAGGGCTGTTTGGCTTGTGTGCGAATGAAAAACCGGAAAGGCGGCAGATGTGATGAAGACAGCGCTGATCATTGGAGCAGACGAATTTCTCGGCCTTTCATTGTGCGAACGGTTGATGGATGAGGGTGTGCATGTTGATGTCATTTTGGCAGAACCGGAGGACAAAACGAGGCAGCTGTATTTAGAAGAACGATTAATGTGGCTCGCGAGAAACGGGCTTTTTCAAATAATAGATGAAATCGGTGAAAAGGAATACGATCGTATCTGCGTTCAATACGGGAGCGGGTGTCTGCCTGAAGAAAGGGCTGAGCCTTTATATTGGATTGTTTACAGTGAGGATCACGGAGACTGGGAAAAAAACGGTCAGCGGGATACGGCAAAAGCGATTATCCTTCCTCCCCTTTACGGTCCGTGGACAGAAGCAAAAGAAGATGGCGAAAGCAGGATCTTTTTAGAAGACGCAGTCTGCGGGCTGATGAATCAGCTTGAGGCATACGGCACAGAAGACGAAAATCAGATTATTACCCTGGAAATAAAAGAAAAAACGCAAAAAACGGAAGCGGAAGAAAAAATTAAAGAATGGAAAAGACAATTTTCATCAATATTCGACATTTTTTAAGAAATACCTTCCATGTTATGTGCATTACCGCTACAATAAACGTATATCAATTATATATGTTATGAGTTTGAAAAGGGGTTGAACATGGCTTGATCACCAGGCTTGTCATGATCTTTTCTGTCCTCCTTTTATTGAGCGGATGCGCACAAACTCCGTTTAAAGGAAAAATTGAGAAGGTCGGAATGCTTTTTCCCGATACCATCAGTGACTTGGTATGGGGCACAAAAGGTTACAAAGGTTTATTAGCGATACAATCTGAATTTAACGTTGACGTTTATTATAAAGAAAATATCAGATCCGATGAAGATATTTTAAAAGCGATAGATGATTTTCATAAAAAAGGAGTCAATCTTTTATACGGGCACGGAAATGAATACGAGGAAATCTTCAATATGATCAGCAAGGATTATCCCGACATGGAATTTGTCGTCGCAAACGGAACGGCGAAAAGCGATAATGTCACAAGCGTTCATCTTATGGGAGAAGCAATGGGTTTTTTCGGGGGAATGACAGCCGCCCATATGTCAAAAACCAATGAGGTCGGCGTCATCGCCTCCTTTTTGTGGCAGCCTGAAGTAGACGGCTTTATCAAAGGGGCGAAATATGAAAAGCCTGATATCACCGTCAACACTGAATTTACGGACCACTGGGATAACGGCAATGAAGCGCTGCATCTTTACGAGAAGTTAAAAGCGGAAGGCACGGATGTTGTATATCCAGCCGGAGACGGGTATAATGTTCCTGTCATTCAGCAAATCAAAAAAGACGGGCTTTACGCCATCGGCTATGTCGCCGAACAATCGAATCTCGGCAAAAACACGGTGCTGACAAGCACGGTGCAAAACGTAGATAAAGCCTATACATTAATTGCCGAGCAATATAATAAAGGTACGCTCAAGAGCGGAGATCACAACTTTGATTTCAGGGAAGGAGTCGTTGAAATGGGGACGTTCAGCCCTCTGGTGGACAAAGCATTTCAAGACAAAATCTCAGACCTTGTAAAAACGTATAACCGAACAAATGAACTGCCGTCAAATGAATAGAGGTGGATACACATGCAGCATGAAAAGTCTCTTGAATTTATGCAGATCGCGATGAAATACCTGCCGGAAGCAAAGGCGGAGCTTGAGAAATCCGGCATAGATCTGTCTATGGAAATGATTCAGCCGTTTATGGACCTGTTTACATCGGTCATGGCGGAAGCGTATGAGCTTGGCAGATCTGATGCCGGGGAGCTGAATAAATAAAGAGAGCCACTTTTCATGAAGTGGCTTTTCACATGATTTTTTTCTTTATAGCGGACACCATCGGCGCGAAGTCTTTAAATACGGGCTTTAATTGATCCAGAGAGTTCATGATGGACCCCAGCTGATTCATCACGTGGTTGTAATCGATCTCTTCTTCGTTTTCAGCCTGAGGCTGCTCCGGGTTTTCTTCCGGTTCTTTATCCCGGTCTCTGGAATCGCCGAACATCATTTTGGAGAAAATATCCATAGTGAAGCCTCCTTTCGTCTTCCTTTTATTCTATGAGGAACAGCGTCCGATAGTTTAGACGAATATATTGCCAACAGAAAAAAAATAGGGTAGAATTAGTACCTGATACTAATAATTGATCATAACTAATTAGTTTTAAATTCATTATAAAAAAGGAGTCTTTCCAATGAAAGCTGGAATTCTTGGCGTCGGCCGTTACATCCCGGAAAAAGTGCTGACAAATCATGATCTTGAACAAATGGTAGATACATCGGACGAGTGGATTCGTACGAGAACAGGTATAGAAGAAAGAAGAATCGCCGCGGAAGATATGTATTCATCCGGCATGGCCGCTGAGGCTGCGCAAAAAGCGCTTGATCAGGCCGGCATTTCCGCTGAGGAGCTTGATATGATCCTCGTGGCGACGGTTACTCCTGACCAGTCCTTCCCTACCGTTTCCTGTATGATACAAGAGAAGCTCGGGGCCAAAAAAGCGTGCGCGATGGATATCAGCGCCGCATGTGCGGGTTTTATGTACGGTATCGTAACCGCCAAACAATTCATTGAATCGCAAACATACAAACATGTCCTCGTGGTCGGCGTGGAAAAGCTCTCAAGCATTACCGACTGGGACGACCGCAATACGGCTGTGCTGTTCGGAGACGGAGCCGGAGCGGCGGTCATCGGACCGGTCAGCGACGACAGAGGCATACTGTCATTTGAGCTCGGAGCAGACGGTACAGGCGGTCAGCACTTGTACTTAGATGAAAAAGGGCATACAATCATGCATGGAAGAGAAGTATTCAAATTCGCCGTCCGGCAAATGGGTGAATCGAGTGTAAATGTCATTGAAAAAGCCGGCCTCTCCAAAGAGGACGTAGACTTTTTGATTCCGCATCAGGCAAACATCCGCATCATGGAAGCGGCACGGGAACGTTTGGAGCTTCCGGTTGAAAAGATGTCTAAAACAGTCCATAAATATGGAAACACATCCGCAGCATCCATTCCGATTTCATTAGTAGAGGAACTGGAAGCAGGCAAAATTAAAGACGGCGACGTCATCGTCATGGTCGGTTTCGGCGGAGGATTGACATGGGGCGCCATAGCAATACGCTGGGGACGATAAAAAAAGGTGAGGTGCACACAAGATGAGTAAAAAAAGAGTAGTCGTTACAGGGCTTGGAGCCCTGTCTCCGCTTGGAAACGACGCCGAAACAAGCTGGAAAAATGCAATCGGCGGCGTATCCGGAATCGGACCGATCACACGTGTGGAATCGGACGAGTATCCGGCGAAAGTAGCTGCTGAACTGAAAGATTTCAATATTGAAAATCACATGGATAAAAAAGAAGCGCGAAAAATGGACCGCTTCACGCAATACGCTGTCGTAGCCGCGAAAATGGCCGTTCAAGATGCCGGTCTGAACATCACAGACGAGATCGCGCCGAGAGTCGGCGTTTGGGTAGGGTCCGGAATCGGCGGTCTTGAAACGCTTGAATCCCAATTCGAAATCTTCCTGACTAAAGGGCCGAGACGGGTCAGCCCTTTCTTTGTTCCGATGATGATTCCTGATATGGCGACAGGCCAAATCTCAATCGCTCTCGGAGCAAAAGGAGTCAACTCCTGTACGGTGACGGCATGTGCGACGGGAACGAACTCTATCGGTGACGCGTTTAAAGTCATTCAGCGCGGCGATGCCGATGCGATGATTACGGGCGGAACGGAAGCGCCGCTGACAAGAATGTCATTTGCGGGCTTCAGCGCAAACAAAGCCCTTTCTACAAATCCTGATCCAAAAACGGCAAGCCGCCCGTTTGATAAAAACCGTGACGGCTTTGTCATGGGAGAAGGCGCGGGGATCGTCGTGCTTGAAGAGCTTGAGCATGCCCTTGCCCGCGGTGCGAAAATCTACGGGGAAATTGTCGGCTACGGCTCAACGGGTGATGCCTATCACATTACCGCGCCTGCCCAAGACGGGGAAGGCGGTGCGAGAGCGATGCAGGAAGCAATCAAAGATGCGGGCATCAAGCCTGAAGAAATTGATTACATCAACGCTCACGGCACAAGCACGTACTACAATGATAAATACGAGACAAAAGCCATTAAGACCGTTTTCGGTGATCATGCGTACAAGCTTGCCGTCAGTTCGACAAAATCAATGACGGGTCATTTGTTAGGCGCTGCCGGAGGAATTGAAGCAATCTTCTCCGTCATGGCCATTAAAGACGGCATTATCCCGCCGACGATTAACATCGAAACACCTGATGAAGAGTGTGATTTAGATTATGTACCGGACAAAGCGCGCGAGCAGGATGTCAACGTCGTTCTCAGCAACTCGCTCGGCTTCGGCGGACATAATGCCACTTTGATCTTTAAAAAATATCAATAATACAGTTTTTGACCGGCTGCCTGAAAAAGGTGGCCGGTTTTTTTGTGCGTGCATATGATAACAACAAGAGGAGGCGAACCGGTATGAGCGTCAAGCAGACATATCAATGGATGGAAAAGGCGGCATCCGTAAATGATCTGGCCCCGCATCTTTTGCCGCTTTTTTCAGGGGCCGATAAGAAAGAGTGGAAGCCGATACTCGGGATGCTGCAAAACCACGGCATGTTCCGCCATTTGAAGGACGGCGTTAGGACCAGTAAACGGCTGAAAGAAAAAGGATGCTACAGCCACATTCAAAAGGAGGAAGCTTATTTAAAGGAGAAGTGGAACGGGCCGGACGTGCCGATCGTAGTTTTGCCCGTCGATGAACGAAACCGGAAAATCCGTCAGGAATTCGGATCAAAATCCGGTCTGGCCTTTCGGGACAAAATGTTCCTCTTTCTATCGTCGGATAGTTCCAATTCAGCTGTATCCGCCCTTATGACACATGAATATAATCACGTCTGCCGGTTAGAACATGTGACAAAGGACGAAAAAGACGAGACATTTCTTGATACAATCATGATGGAGGGGCTGGCAGAATATGCTGTATATGAGAGGTTCGGCTCAAGTCTTACGGCGGAATGGACGTCCTACTATACGCCTGAGCAGCTTGATTTTCTGTTTGAAAAAAGAGTCAAGCCGAACCTCCGCTTAACGAGAGACAGCAGAATGTTTTCCCAGCTGTTATACGGAAAAGGATACTTCCCCTCAATGCTCGGCTATGCCGTCGGATTCAATATAGTAAAAAAATATTTAACCGACCATCAAAAAACAGTAAAAGAAGCATTGGCCATCCCTTCAAAAACCTTTCTGGAGGCAACGCTTTAATAGATTAAAAGAATGGAAATTATTTAAGGATATTACATTTATCCTAAAAAATTCTTGCTTTTGTAATAATGATGTAATAATATACAACTATAAAATTTTTCGACTATTCTATATTTTGTGATAGCGAAACGTATGTTTCCCTCTGCTTCAGCGGAATGAGAAAGGGGCGTATCATGAGCACACTATTAGAAGTGAATAATTTAAAGACCTATTTTTTCAGAAAGAAACAGCCGATCCCCGCAGTCGACGGGGTTGATTTTCACATTAACAAAGGCGAAACCGTCGCTCTTGTAGGAGAATCCGGCTCGGGCAAAAGCATCACCTCGCTTTCTATTATGGGACTTGTCCAAGGCTCGGGCGGAAAAATTATGGACGGCTCGATTAAGCTTGAAGGCAGGGACCTGGCCTCCTTCACCGAAAACGAATATTGCAAAATCCGCGGAAATGACGTCTCTATGATCTTTCAGGAGCCCATGACTTCCCTGAACCCGGTGCTGACCATCGGCGAACAAATTACCGAAGTGCTTGAATACCATAAAAAAATGAATAAAAGAGAAGCGTCCAAAAAAGCCGTTGAGCTTCTGGAACTCGTCGGATTCTCCAGAGCGGAACAAGTGATGAAAGAATATCCGCACCGTCTTTCCGGAGGGATGAGACAGAGGGTGATGATCGCCATCGCGCTCAGCTGCAATCCGAAGCTTCTGATCGCTGATGAGCCGACGACGGCGCTTGATGTGACGATACAAGCCCAAGTATTGGAGCTGATGAAAGACCTCTGCAAAAAATTCGATACTTCCATTCTGCTGATCACTCACGATTTAGGTGTGGTTTCCGAAGCCGCCGACAGGGTGATCGTGATGTACTGCGGACAAGTCGTAGAGAGCGCGAGTGTGGAGGACTTATTTTTAAACCCTCTTCATCCGTATACCGAAGGGCTGTTAAACTCCATACCGGTGATAGATGGAGAGATTGATACATTAAAAGCGATCAAAGGCAGTGTCCCGACACCGGATAATCTTCCGGAAGGCTGCCGATTTGCCCCGAGGTGTTCAAAAGCGATGGACAAATGCAAAACAGGGCAGCCGGAGCTGATAACGCATGAAAGCGGCCGTTCTGTAAGATGTTTTTTATATGAGGAAGAGGGTGCCCAATCAAAATGACAGCTGCAGGCCAAGAAACGATTTTAGAGCTGAAAGACGTAAAAAAATATTTCCCGATCCGCTCCGGTTTTTTTCAAAGGAAAGTCGGTGATATAAAGGCTGTTGACGGTGTTTCTTTTTCACTGAAGCGCGGGGAGACGCTCGGCATCGTCGGTGAATCAGGATGCGGCAAATCAACGGCGGGAAGGACGATGATCCGTTTATACAAGCCGACAGACGGCCGGATTCTATTTAAGGGTCAGGATATCTCCGGCTTATCTGAAGAAAAGCTGAGAAAAAGCGTCCGCAAAAACATCCAGATGGTCTTCCAAGATCCCTTCGCATCCCTTAACCCGAGGAAAACGCTGCGTTCCATTATTAAAGAACCGTTCCAGACTCACCATATGTACAGCATGAGCGAGCGGAACGAGCGAGTGGAGGAGCTGCTGGCGAAAGTCGGCCTTCATCCGAGCTTTGCAAACCGCTATCCGCACGAATTTTCCGGGGGGCAGCGCCAGCGGATCGGGATTGCGCGGGCTCTGACGTTGAATCCCGAGCTGATTATTGCGGATGAACCCGTTTCCGCACTCGATGTCTCCATTCAGGCCCAGGTCATCAATCTGATGGAAGAACTGCAGGATGAATTCAACCTGACCTATTTGTTTATTTCTCATGATTTGAGTGTTGTCCGCCATATCAGCGACAGAGTCGGCGTCATGTATCTGGGAAAAATGATGGAGCTGACCGATAAACACGAGCTGTACGGCAATCCGCTTCACCCTTATACGCAAGCGCTTTTGTCTTCAGTGCCCGTCACGAGAAAAAAAGACGCCGTCAAGCGGGAACGAATCATCCTGAAAGGAGAACTGCCAAGCCCGGCAAACCCGCCGAAAGGCTGCGTGTTCCACACGCGGTGCCCGATGGCCAAACCGATCTGCAAGGAACAAATCCCGGCATTTGAAGAAGCCGCTCCCGGCCATTACGTCGCCTGCCATTTATATGCCTGAAATGACAAGCATCGAGAGGGGGTATGCCGGATTACATAACCAGTTTGCTGCATATATATCACAAAGGGGGAATTGATATGAAATTACGTAAAAGCGCACTGATGATGCTAAGTGTTTTTATGGCGTTTGCCATCTTCCTGTCAGCCTGCTCCGGCTCAAAATCCACAAGCACCGAATCCAAACCGGCAGGAAAACCGCAAAAAGGCGGAGATTTGGTTGTCGGGTCAACCGGGGAACCCACACTTTTTAATCCACTTTATTCTACCGATGTTGCAAGTTCTGATATTGAAGGAATGCTTTACAGCACATTATTGGAAACTGATGAGAAATTAAACGTCAAGCCGTCGCTGGCTGAAAAAGTAACAGAAGCTGACGGGGGATTAACGTATGATGTAAAACTGAAAAAAGGCGTTAAATTCCATGATGGAAAAGAGCTGACGGCCGATGATGTTGTTTTCACCTACAGCATCCCTCTTAACAAGGATTACAACGGTGAGCGTGGCTCGGGTTTTGAGTCCCTTAAATCCGTAACGAAAAAAGGAAAATATGAAATTCAGTTTAAAATGAAGAAAAAAGATGCCTATTTCTATAATGTCGTTCTCGACAGTTACGGCATTTTGCCAAAACATATATTGGGTAAGGTGCCGGTTGCAGATCTGGGGGAGAATGAATTTAACCGTAAAAATCCAATCGGTTCCGGTCCGTTTAAGTTTGTTGAGTGGAAAAAGGGCGAGTATGTCAAACTGGAAGCAAATGATGATTACTTTGGCGGCAGACCTTACCTTGATACAGTGACAGTAAAAACAATACCTGATTCTAACGCGGCTGTGGCTCAGTTAAAAGCGGGGGATATTGATTTCTTCGTTGTGCCGGGCACAGATTTTGATACGGTTAAAACGTTTGGAAATGTGAAGGTCAAATCTGACCTTGGTTTAAACTACAGCTATATCGGCTGGAATGAGAAAAAAGAGATCTTTAAAGACAAAAAAGTGCGTCAGGCATTGACTTACGCTCTTGACAGGCAGGCAATGGTGGATCAAGTGCTGAACGGAGACGGTAAGGTAGCGGATGTTCCTGAGAGTCCGCTGTCATGGAATTATCCGAAGTCTAAAGTGCCGACATTTGATTATAATCCGAAAAAAGCAAAGCAGCTGCTAAAAGAAGCCGGATGGGAAGACCATGACGGTGACGGCTACCTTGATAAAGACGGAAAAAAATTCTCATTTGAAATTAAAACGAATCAAGGCAATAAAATTCGTGAAGATTTAGCTGTTGTCGTTCAGCAGCAATTAAAAGAAGTTGGAATCGAGGCTAAACCGCGAATTGTTGAATTCAGTGCGTTAATCGAACAGACAAGTGCCCCTAATTGGGATTATGACGCTCTTCTTCTCGGATGGAGTCTTGCAACGTTCCCGGATCAGTTCTCTATCTTCCATTCAAGCCAATCGAAAAACGGGCTGAATAATATCTGGTATAAAAACCCGAAAGTCGATAAGCTGCTTGAAGAAGCGAAGACAATTACAGACAGAAAAGAATACCAAAAGAAGTATGAAGAGATATACAAATTGATTGCTGAAGATCAGCCGTACAGCTTCTTATTCTATTACAATTACCACAGAGCGATGCCGAATAATTTGCAAGGCTATGTATTCCACCCTAAAAATGACTTGTACAATATTGAAAAATGGTGGCTGGATCAAAAATAGCAAAAGCCCTGGAGAGGGAAGGAGGTTCCTTTCCTCTCTTATCCTATTTAAAAAGGGGACAAGAACATGGTTACATATATTTTACGGCGAACATTAATGTCCTTGCCGATTCTCTTAGGCATTACAATTTTGTCGTTTGCCATCATGAAAGCAGCGCCGGGAGACCCGATGTCACTTATGATGGACCCTACAATCAGTCAAGCGGACAGGGCAAAATTCATTGAAAAATACGGGTTGAATGATCCGGAACCTGTTCAATATGTGAAATGGCTGGGGAATATGCTGCAAGGGGATTTCGGGACTTCTATCGTCAAGAAAGGCACTCCAGTTTCTGAACTTATCTTATCCCGCTTACCGAATACGATTGTGCTTATGCTTTTCTCAACCCTTGTCGCTCTTCTTATTTCTATTCCATTTGGTGTTCTGTCAGCGAAACGTCCTTATTCAAAATTGGATTACGGGATAACTGTTACTTCATTTTTAGGGCTTGCCATTCCGAATTTTTGGTTCGGTTTGATTTTAATCATGGTTTTATCTGTAAATCTGGGGTGGTTTCCCACTGGCGGAGTAAGCACTTTGAATGCTGACTTTAACATATTTGACCGATTGCATCACTTGATTCTGCCTGCTTTTGTGCTCGCCACGGCAGACATGGCAGGGATAACGAGATACACAAGATCCAGTATGCTTGATGTGTTAAAACAGGATTATATACGAACGGCGCGTGCGAAAGGATTCCGAGATAATAAAGTAATTTTTAAACACGGTTTGAGAAACGGACTTCTTCCTGTCATCACTATTTTTGGTCTGATGATACCGTCATTTATCGGGGGAGCGGTAGTGGTAGAACAGATTTTTACTTGGCCGGGTCTCGGCAAATTGTTTATTGATTCAGCCTTTTCGCGGGATTATCCGGTTATCATGGCCATGACGGTCATTTCAGCTGTTTTGGTTGTGGTGGGGAATTTAATTGCGGACATCTTATATGCGCTGGTTGATCCCCGCATTGAATATTAACAAAGAGAGGTGAGAGGTCAAATGTTACAGCCAAATACCGGCACACCCCCCAGCGAAGTAAAATTAAAGGAAAATATTCAATCCAAACCGGAAACAATGACGAAGATTTTTTTCGAAAAGTTCTTTCAAAATAAACTAGCTGTAATCGGAGCCGTTATATTAACCATCATCATCTTGTCAGCCTTATTCGCTTCGGTAATCGCTCCTTACTCTCCGGAGAGTCAATCTCTTATCAATCGTTTGAAGCCGCCGAGCTTAAAACATCTAATGGGAACTGATAAATTCGGAAGAGACATCTTTACGAGGGTTCTGTACGGGGCGCGCGTCTCCTTGCTTGTCGGATTCGCTTCTGTGATCGGTGCGATTACAATCGGGACAGTTGTCGGAGCCGTTGCCGGATATTTTAAAGGGATTGTCGATGCCGTTCTCATGAGAACCGTTGATATCGTATTATCCATACCTGATATATTTTTGCTTATTACACTTGTTACGATTTTTCAGCCCGGAATGGATAAATTAATTTTAATTTTCTCCCTTACAGGCTGGACAACAACGGCACGTCTTGTCCGAGGGGAGTTTTTATCGCTTCGTTCCAGAGAGTTTGTATTAGCTGCAAAGACGATCGGTACAAAAAATCATCACATCATCTTTTCTCATATATTGCCGAATGCGCTCGGACCGATTATTGTCTCAGCCACATTAAAGGTGGGAACGGTTATTTTGGCGGAATCTACATTAAGTTATCTCGGTTTCGGGATTCAGCCGCCGATCGCAAGCTGGGGCAATATGCTTCAGGATGCACAGAACTTTACGCTTATGATTCAGGCTTGGTGGTACCCGTTATTCCCAGGTTTGTTGATTCTTCTTACCGTATTGTGCTTTAACTTTGTCGGAGACGGGCTGCGTGATGCGCTTGATCCGAAAAATGTGAAATGATCTCCCGGACGGAACGGGAGATTTTTTTGTTGCGATGCAGTCGGAAATCCAGCTCCGTAATGCGGAAATCTCATATTGAAATGGAATAATTTATCTATCCCTTGCCTATACTGTGGACAACAGTTTTTATAAAGTGAGGGGTCGAATATGTTATTTCTTCATGATGTATGGGTCAATTGGTTTGAAGGGGAAGAAAACGGCTACAATGTATGCCATTTTCACGAATGGCGGAAGGAAGACACGGTTGAACTTTTGGATCAGACGCCGTTGCTCAGAGTGCCGTCGGTATTATTTCATTACATAGAAAACGACTTATCAGAGCTTCCGAAAGAGCTGCTTGACCAAGTCCACCAAAAGTCATACGTGCGAAAAAATCATGAGCGGACAAAGCTGGAGTATTGTTTTGTCGTGACAGACGGGATCGGCATCATTGCCGTGGATACGATCGGGTATACCATTCCGGTCAGAAAGAGCCGCCTGATTCCGAGACAGGAGCAGCTTGTTTATGAAATGGTAAAGGATGTAGAACCGGAATCGTTTCAATTTGAGCCGGCGCAATTGGAGTCTTCAAAGGAATATCACATTTTGTCATTGGCGCCGGAGCACGTCAGAGGGCTGACGAGAAAAGAGCGGCAGATCAAGCAGCTGATGTTTATGGCGCTCGACCAGCTGAAAGGGCTGAAAAACCGTGCGGAAATTGTGTATTGGTACACGGAATGGAATCCGCATATGTACGAGCAGATCAAACGGATGAGCTTTGAAGAGATTTGGGACATGCTTTACAATGAAACAATTGAAGGCTGGTCAGATAAACATCTTGCGTTCTGTGAAAATTTGATTAAAGGGCAGCCGTTTTTCGAAAAGCTTTGGGAAATGGAGCAGGAATCAAAAGTGAACTAAAAAAGAGGCGGGAATTCTCCCGCCTCTTTTCTTTATCTTCTTTTCCGTCCGAGACCCATGGCGTTTTCCATTTTCTTCACCATTTTGCCGGCCGTTTTGTTTGCGCGCGCCGCTCCTTCGTCGAGAATGCGGTCAAGTTCGTCGCTCTCAATTAATTCACGGTAGCGCTCTTGGATCGGTGTCAATGCGCCGATAACGACTTCGGCTAAATCGCTTTTGAATTCACCGTACCCTTTGCCTTCATATTTAGCTTCTAATTCTTCAATTGATGTGTTTCCTAAAATAGAATAGATCGTCAAAAGATTAGAAACGCCCGGTTTGTTTTCTTTATCATACTTTACAATGCCTTCAGAATCAGTCACGGCGCTCTTGATTTTCTTCTCGAGCTGCTTCGGCTCATCAAGCAGCGTGATGAATGCCTTTTGGTTCGGATCTGATTTGCTCATTTTTTTGAGCGGATCAGCCAGTGACATGATGCGCGCGCCTGATTCAGGAATTTTCACCTCAGGAATCGTGAAGATGTCATTGTATTTTTTATTGAAGCGTTCCGCTAGGTTGCGGGTCAGTTCAAGATGCTGTTTTTGATCTTCTCCGACCGGAACAAGATCCGTTCCGTACAGTAAAATATCGCCGGCCATCAGCGGCGGATAGGTTAACAGTCCTGACACGACGGCTTCTTTGCCCTTTGACTTATCTTTAAATTGCGTCATCCGCTCAAGCTCGCCGATATATGCGACGCATTGGAGCATCCACCCCGCCTGGGCATGAGCGGGAACCTCCGACTGGATAAAGAGGGTCGCTTTCTCGGGATCAAGTCCGACGGCCAGGTAAAGAGCCGCGAGGTTGCGGATGTTCTTCCGCAGCTCAAGCCGATCCTGCGGAACCGTAATCGCATGCTGATCGACAATACAGAAGTAGCCGTTGTAGTCATGCTGCAAATCAACAAATTGCTTCATTGCGCCGATGTAGTTGCCGAGGGTAACGGAACCGCTCGGCTGAATGCCAGAAAAAATCGTTTTCTTCATAGTTCTTACCTCATTTCTTAAAACATAATAAAAAAAGCCCATTCTTCCCGTAGAAAAAAGGGACGAATGAACCGTGGTGCCACCCTGATTATTCCATTACAATGGAATCGCTCGAGACGT
The DNA here is from genome assembly GCF_038004825.1 of Bacillus sp. FSL P4-0334. Lineage (NCBI taxonomy): Bacteria > Bacillati > Bacillota > Bacilli > Caryophanales > Bacillaceae > Bacillus > Bacillus sp. FSL P4-0334. The sequence continues at coordinate 2,186,318 of NZ_JBBORX010000001.1, forward strand.
TGGTAACGGAGGCTGCTCCGGCTGGGCCTACTAACGTTCGGTCAGCTGCTCAGAAGTCCATTCCACATCGCCCGTTACCTGCTCCCAGCACCGCAGACTCTCTTCAAACGGATGAAAATGTGTACTACTCTTCATCATCGCAATCACAACAAATGTATTTGATTGATCTATTATAAATCAATTATAGCCAAATGTCATCAGAGGAATACAAGCTTATTTCCAGTTTGCTTAAGGGCTGGAAATCCTCAAAAAGAACTGAAAATGCTTAAATGATAACGCATATCAACATTTCGTATAACGAATATTATATGTAAAAAGCAATATGAACTGGAAATTGCAATAAAAAAATTTAGTTAGGTCATGCTTTAAACTATAGAAGTGTATCACCTTTTTGACAGAAAAACTGACCAAATTTAAATATTTTAAATTGAGAAAATAGTATTGCAATAAATTATTCATTTCATTATAATGAACTTGTTCACTCTATTGTTACAGCTTCTTTACATAAAATAATCAGAAAAGACGGAACACAATTAAAGTTTAGAAAAATATTAAGTTATTTTGTCTGATATTTCTGAGTATTTAGTAGTAAAGGCTGAAAAATTTGATTAGGGGGTTAGTGCATGAAAAAGCGTTGGTCTATTGTAGGTTTGATGCTTATCTTCTCGCTTGTATTAAGTGCGTGCGGCGGATTCAGCGGCGGATCAGGCGGCGGTAAAAAAGACACCAAAGGACAGACTTCACTTAATATCAATATTAAAACCGAGCCGTTCTCACTGCATCCTGGTTTAGCGAATGATTCCGTTTCAGGAGGCGTAATCCGCCAGACTTTTGAAGGATTGACACGCGTAAACTCCAAAGGTGAGCCTGAAGAAGGAATGGCATCTAAAATTGAAACAAGCAAAGACGGAAAGACCTATACATTTACGATTCGTGACGGTGCGAAATGGTCTAACGGCGACCCTGTGACGGCGCAGGATTTTGAATATGCGTGGAAATGGGCGCTTGACCCGAACAACGAATCACAATACGCTTATCAGCTCTACTACATCAAAGGCGCTGAAGCTGCCAATACAGGAAAAGGAAAGATTGATGATGTAGGCGTAAAAGCCGTAAATGACAAAACATTAAAGGTTGAACTGAATAACCCGACACCTTATTTCACGCAATTAACTTCATTCTATACGTATATGCCGATCAACAAGAAAATCGCGGAAAAACATAAAAACTGGAACACAAACGCGGGCGAAAATTATGTGTCAAACGGCCCGTTCAAAATGACGGCCTGGAAACACAGCGGTTCCATCACGCTCGAAAAGAACGATCAATATTGGGATAAAGACGCTGTGAAATTGAAGAAAATTAACATGGTGATGATTAACAATAACAACACCGAACTGAAAAAATTCCAGGCCGGTGAGCTTGACTGGGCAGGAATGCCGCTCGGCCAGCTTCCGACTGAATCTCTGCCGACATTGAAAAAAGACGGATCTCTTCACGTTGAACCGATCGCAGGCGTGTATTGGTACAAATTCAACACAGAAGAGAAACCGCTGAACAATGTCAACATCCGTAAAGCCCTTGCTTATGCGATCGACCGCTCGTCCATCGTGAAAAATGTAACGCAGGGCGAACAGATCCCGGCCATGGCTGCGGTGCCGCCGTCAATGAAGGGATTCAAGGATAACACAAAAGGTTATTTCAAAGACAATGACATCAAATCAGCTAAAGAATTCTTAAATAAAGGACTGAAGGAATTAGGCGTCAAGAATGCCTCTGACCTTCCGGCGATCAAACTGTCCTACAATACGGATGACGCGCATGCGAAAATCGCGCAGGCCGTACAGGAAATGTGGAAAAAGAACTTGGGCGTCAAAGTTGAGCTTGATAACTCCGAATGGAATGTTTACATCGACAAGCTGCACAGCCAGAACTACCAAATCGGGCGTATGGGCTGGCTCGGCGATTTCAACGATCCGATCAACTTCCTAGAATTGTTCCGTGATAAAGAAGGCGGAAACAATGATACCGGATGGGAAGATCCTGAGTTTAAAAAGCTGCTGAACCAATCTCAGCTTGAAACGGATCCGGATAAACGTATCGAAGAGCTGAAAAAAGCAGAAAAGATCTTTATTGACGCAATGCCGGTCGCGCCAGTTTATTTCTATACGGATCCTTGGGTGCAGGATAAAAACCTCAAAAATGTGATCTTGACAGGAACAGGCGAAGTTTACTTCAGAAATGCTTCTTTTGAATAAAAGACGGTTCTGAAAACAAAAGACCCAAGGTATATGGGGAGGATGTCCCCATATACCTTTCTTACTGATTAAGTATAAAATTGTAAAAAACATGGAGGTGTTCACCTTGCTGAAATATATCGGTAAACGATTCATTTACATGATCATCACGCTGTTTGTGATTGTGACCGCCACATTCTTCTTAATGCAGGCAGCGCCGGGCGGACCATTTTCCGGCGAAAGAAAGCTGCCGCCTGAAATTGAGGCAAACTTAAACGAACACTATGGCCTGGACAAGCCTCTTTTCGTTCAATATGTCAGCTACTTAAAATCTGTGGCGATGTGGGACTTCGGACCTTCTTTTAAATATAAAGGCCAAAGTGTTAATGATTTAATCAATTCAGGCTTCCCCGTCTCATTCACTCTCGGTGCAGAAGCTATTCTCCTCGCTTTAGCGTTCGGTGTGCTTTTCGGGGTGCTTGCTGCCCTGTACCATAATAAATGGCAGGATTATACCATTGCGATTTTAACGATCTTTGGGATCTCAGTTCCGAGCTTTATATTGGCGACGATTTTGCAATATATTTTCTCAATTAAATTAGAACTGTTCCCGGTCGCAGGGTGGGAATCCTGGGCATACACCTTTCTGCCCTCTATTGCGCTCGCTTCCATGCCGATGGCGTTCATTGCCAGACTCTCCCGTTCAAGCATGATTGAAGTGTTAAACAGCGATTACATACGGACTGCAACAGCTAAAGGACTTTCCCGTCCGTCAGTCACCGTGCGCCATGCGCTTCGAAACGCGCTTTTGCCGGTCGTGACATATATGGGGCCGATGGCGGCATCCATTTTAACGGGAAGTTTCATCATTGAATCCATTTTCGGAATTCCCGGTTTAGGCGCGCATTTTGTAAACAGCATTACAAACCGTGATTATACGGTCATTATGGGAGTTACCGTGTTCTTCAGCGTGCTTCTGCTTTTATGCGTATTAATTGTAGACGTGCTGTACGGATTAATCGATCCGAGAATCAAGCTTTCCAAAGCAAAGAAAGGAGCCTAGACCATGCAGAACATTCCTAAAAATATGTTTGAACCAGCTTCAGCTAATGCCGGCGATGCCGAAAAAATAAATAAAAAAAGCCTTTCCCTCTGGAAAGACGCCATGCTCCGCTTCCGCAGCAATAAGCTTGCGATGGTCGGGTTCGTACTGATCGTTCTTATTATTCTGATGGCGATTTTTGCGCCTGTCTTTTCAAGGTATGATTATGCCACTACCAATCTATTAAATGCGGATAAAGCGCCGTCGAAAGATCATTGGTTCGGCACGGATGACCTTGGAAGGGATATATTCGTCCGGACATGGGTGGGCGCGCGGATTTCTATCTTTATCGGTGTTGCAGCTGCCGTGCTTGATTTATTAATCGGCGTAATCTGGGGCAGCATTTCCGGATTCCGCGGCGGACGCACAGATGAAGTGATGATGCGCATCGCCGACATTCTGTGGGCTGTTCCTTCATTATTAATGGTTATTTTGCTGATGGTTGTCCTGCCGAAAGGATTGCTGACCATTATCGTCGCCATGACGATCACGGGCTGGATCAATATGGCGAGGATCGTCCGCGGACAGGTGCTGCAATTAAAGAATCAGGAGTATGTGCTTGCTTCACAGACACTCGGCGCCAAAACCGGCCGGCTTTTGTTTAAGCATATCGTCCCGAACGCGATGGGCTCTATCCTCGTAACGATGACACTGACGGTTCCGACGGCGATTTTTACAGAAGCGTTTTTAAGTTATTTGGGCCTCGGCGTACCTGCGCCGCTTGCGAGCTGGGGAACGATGGCCTCAGACGGATTGCCTGCATTAACCTATTACCCTTGGCGTCTGTTCTTCCCTGCCGGCTTTATCTGCCTGGCGATGTTCGGCTTTAACGTTGTCGGCGACGGGTTAAGAGACGCGCTGGATCCTAAGTTACGCAAATAAGGAGTGATATGAGTGACACGTTTGCTAGAAGTAAAAGACTTAGCCATTTCATTTAAAACATACGGCGGAGAGGTACAGGCAATCCGCGGCGTGAATTTCCATTTGAATAAAGGAGAGACGCTTGCGATCGTGGGGGAGTCAGGTTCCGGAAAAAGTGTGACCTCCCAAGCGATTATGAAGCTGATCCCGATGCCGCCGGGCTACTTTAAAAGAGGACAGATTCTTTTTGACGGACGCGATATCGTGCCGATGTCTGAAAAAGAAATGCAGGCCATCAGGGGAAAGGACATCGGAATGATTTTCCAAGATCCGATGACCTCTCTGAACCCGACGATGAGAGTCGGCAAACAAATTACGGAAGTGCTTTTCAAACATGAAAAAATCTCAAGTGAAGCCGCGAAAAAGCGCGCCATAGAGCTGCTTGATCTCGTCGGAATTCCGATGCCCGAAAAAAGGATCGGCCAATTCCCCCATGAATTTTCAGGCGGGATGAGACAGCGTGTCGTCATCGCGATGGCGCTTGCGGCAAATCCGAAACTGTTAATTGCCGATGAACCGACAACAGCTCTTGATGTGACGATTCAGGCACAGATCCTTGAGCTGATGAAAGATCTGCAAAAGAAAATTGATACGTCTATCATTTTTATCACGCATGATCTCGGCGTTGTCGCCAATGTCGCCGACCGGGTCGCTGTCATGTACGCGGGTCAGGTCGTCGAATCCGGAACGGTGGATGAAATCTTTTATGATCCGCGCCATCCGTATACGTGGGGACTGCTTGCCTCAATGCCTAGCCTGGACAGCACCGATCAGGAAAAACTGACGGCCATCCCGGGCACACCGCCTGATCTGACGAATCCTCCGAAAGGGGATGCATTTGCGCTCCGCAGCTCATATGCGATGAAAATTGACTTTGAACAGGAGCCGCCGATGTATAAAGTGTCTGATACGCATTTTGTGAAATCGTGGCTTCTGCATCCTGATGCGCCTAAGGTCGAGCCGCCTGAAGCGGTGAAGGCTAAAATCCGTCAGCTTCCGAATACGTATCAGCATCCTGTTTTAATGAAGGAAGGTGAAAAAAATGACTGAGAAACTTCTCGAAATCAAACACTTAAAACAGCATTTTTTCACGCAGAAAGGAACGGTAAAAGCCGTAGATGATTTGTCATTTGATATTTATAAAGGCGAAACGCTCGGCCTTGTCGGAGAATCGGGCTGCGGTAAATCAACGACGGGCCGCAGCATTATCCGGCTGTATGAGGCAACCGGCGGGGAAGTTCTCTTTAACGGGGAAAATGTCCACGGGAAAAAATCCCGCAAGAAACTGCTGGAGTTTAACCGGAAAATGCAAATGATTTTCCAGGATCCGTACGCATCTTTAAATCCGAGAATGACAGTCGCCGACATTATTGCCGAGGGAATAGATATTCACCGCCTGGCAAAAACGAAAAAAGAGCGGATGCAGCGGGTTCACGAACTGCTGGAAACGGTCGGTTTAAATAAAGAGCACGCCAACCGCTACCCGCATGAATTTTCGGGCGGACAGCGCCAGCGTATCGGAATCGCCAGAGCGCTGGCGGTTGATCCGGAGTTTATCATCGCGGACGAACCGATTTCGGCGCTTGATGTCTCCATTCAGGCGCAAGTCGTCAATTTAATGAAAGAATTGCAGAAAGAAAAAGGGCTCACTTACCTGTTTATCGCCCATGATTTATCAATGGTCAAATACATCAGCGACCGCATCGGCGTCATGTATTTCGGAAAATTGGTGGAGCTTGCGCCGGCGGATGAGCTTTACGAAAACCCGCTTCACCCATACACGAAATCATTGCTGTCCGCTATCCCGCTCCCTGATCCGGACTATGAAAGAAATCGCACGCGAAAGAAATACGATCCGTCCATTCATCAGCTGCAAGACGGAGAAAAGATGGAATTCAGAGAAGTGAAACCGGGACATTTTGTCATGTGCACAGAAGATGAATTTAAAACCTATCTATAAACGTATCATCCTCCAAGAATCAGTCTTGGAGGATTTTTTTGCGCACATTCAAGTTTATTAAGCCTGCTCCCGTTTTTCTATAATGGAAAAAAAGGGGGAGATCAGTATGAAAACCATTTTGTGCGCCATTTGTGCGGGACTGTTTATCAGTGCAGCCGCTTATCCGGCACACGCCGCTGCGAAAGAGGAGCAGCCGCTTGTAAAAATAGCGCTGGCCGAAAAAGAACTGCCGAAATCAAATGCACGGTTCGCTTATCCGTCAGGGCTGCATTTTTCACATCCTGATAAGGTGCGGGGCATTTACGTCACAGGGCATTCAGCGGGAGGAAGCAAATTCGGAGAGCTGACAGACTTTGTGGACAAAACGGAGCTCAATACAATGGTGATTGATGTCAAGGACGACAACGGAAACCTCACCTTTAAGCCGGACGGCCATTCTGAGTATGCCAAAATCGCCAAGCCGTACATCAAAGACCCAAAAAAGATGATGAAAAAGCTGGAGGAAAAAAAGATCTATCCGATCGCGCGTATTGTCGTATTTAAAGACAGCGAACTCGCGAACAAAAAGCCGGAGTGGTCCTTTAAAGAAAAAAACGGAAGTGTCTGGAAAAACGGCCGCGGCGAATCGTTCGTCAATCCGTTTATGAAAGAAGTATGGGATTACAATGTAAAGATTGCAAAACAAGCCGTAAAGATGGGTTTTCAAGAAATTCAATTTGATTATGTCCGTTTTCCTGAAGGATTTGAAAAACGTGATGACGAACTGACATACGGACACGGCGATTACGGAAAAACAGCAGACAGCAATGTGCAAAAACGCGTTCACGCCGTCACCGATTTTGTCGGTTATGCGAAGAAAAAACTCAAGCCGTACGGCGCGGATGTGTCGGTTGATATTTTCGGCTATTCAGCCACGCTGCCGGAAGCGCCTGGTATCGGCCAGAATTTCAGCAAAATTTCAGAACAGGTCGATGTCATTTCATCCATGATTTATCCGAGCCATTGGACAAGCTATTTCGGCATTGATAAACCGGATCTTGAGCCTTACAATGTCGTCAAAGAATACGCGAAGGTGGAACATAAAAAACTGTCTAAGCTGAAACCCCCGCCTGTATCGCGTCCGTGGCTTCAGGACTTCACGGCATCATATCTCGGCAGCGGAAATTATCAAAAGTACGGAAAACGCCAGGTGGAAGACCAGGTTAGAGCGCTGCATGATGAAGGAATTGACGAATTTTTATTGTGGGACGCGGCAAACCGCTATACCAAAAACGTCGATTACACACCATTTTAAAAAAATTGAAACCATGTTAAAGGATCACACGTCTTAATAGATGTAAGATTGTTTAAACAATCGGAAATGGGGTATATCTAAAAGTGTGAAGACAACGAACCCATAAGGAGCAAATGAATGAACTGGTACGAAAAGCTGAGTGAATATTTTCCGATTGAAGAAATGAAATCAAAAGCGCATATGGAAGCTCTGTTAAAGGAGCAAAGCGATGTTTATCATAAAGAAGAGGGGCAGTACCACGTGCTGATGTATGCGGAATTTGACTCTTTCATCTTTATTGATTACCTGTTTGTGTCAAAGAAATCCAGAGGACAAGGCCTCGGAAGCAAGCTGATCGGCAGGCTGAAAAAGAAAAACAAGCCGATTCTGCTTGAGGTGGAGCCTGTTGACGAGGATGACACGGATACACAGAAACGCTTGCGTTTTTATCAAAGAGAGCATTTCAAGCACGCGCAGTCAATCGGGTATCGGCGCCGGTCATTGGCTACGAATGAAGTGAACAAAATGGAGATTCTGTACTGGTCACCTAAGACGGAATCAGAAGAAGAAATGTTTGAAGCAATGAAACAGACATATGAAAACATTCACACTTATAAAGATGAAAAATGGTACGGAGAATCATACGAAAAAACGGATGAAGTTCTCAAAGTCATTGATGAGAAAAAACGAAAAAACATTTTCGATCAGCTGAGCTAATTGAGAATGGGGAAACATCCGCCAGCCGTAAATTTGCCGGATTGACACATTTTTTTCTCAGGAGACTGTTCACACTTACTTTTTTATAGTATAATACCTATAAAGATTCCTTTTTTAAAGTCATTTCAATTTGAGAATACAAACATGTTCATCCTACTAATTAGAGGAGTGAAGATTAATGGTTACATTATACACATCACCTAGCTGTACGTCATGCAGAAAAGCAAGAGCTTGGCTTGAAGAGCACGAGATTCCGTTTGTAGAGAGAAACATTTTCTCCGAGCCGTTATCAATTGATGAGATCAAGCAGATTCTGCGTATGACTGAAGACGGTACGGATGAAATTATCTCTACCCGTTCTAAAGTATTCCAGAAACTGAACGTAAATGTTGAATCTATGCCGCTTCAAGACTTATATACTTTGATCAATGAGCATCCGGGACTGCTCCGCCGTCCGATCATCATTGATGAAAAACGTCTGCAAGTCGGCTATAACGAAGATGAAATCAGACGATTCCTGCCAAGAAAAGTGCGTTCTTTCCAATTAAGAGAAGCACAGCGTCTTGCCAACTGATATAAGCTTACGATAAGCATGGAAAAAGCCCAAAACCATCGCGGTTTGGGCTTTTTGTTATTTTTCGGTCTGCTGGTAAATCATACTGGCGAGGATAACAAATACGACGGTCAAAATCGGCAGCATCATTTGTATAATGCCGTGTTCTGCCATGAAAAATGACAGCTTGCTGTCTCCGGCAATCATTTCACCGCCGGTAAATGCGAGAAGACCGCTCCCGGCGTACATCAATAAAGGCATTTTGTCCATGGCGGCATGAACGAGCTTGCTGCCCCAAATGATAATCGGCACCGAGATGAAGAGACCGATCACTACAAGTGTCAGCTCACCGTGAGAAGCGCCGGCTACTGCGATGACATTGTCAAGCGACATAAAGATATCAGCCATAACGATTGTGCGGATGGCTTTCCAAAGAGAAGAACTGCTTTTCACATGCTGCGCATCTTTCTTTTCAATCAGAAGCTGATAGCCGAGATACAATAAAAATACCCCGCCTACGCATTGCAAAAAAGGAACATTCAATAAATAGACCGCAGCGCTCGTCAGAACGATTCTCAAGACGACTGCGATAAACGTTCCGAAGATGATCGCTTGCTGTCTTTGTTTATGGGCCAGATTCCGGCTGGCCATCGCGATGACGACGGCATTGTCACCGCCGAGAATAAGGTCAATTCCGATAATGAGCAGAAGGGACAGCAGGTAATCGTGCGGCATGGTAACACCTCGCTTATAGATCGATTGCTTGTACAGCTAATATATGAAGCGGTGCGCTATTTATGATGGGAACCGGGAGAAAGCCTGTTTTTCGGTGTGAAAATGCTTTTTTATTTCTTTTATAACTGTTTTATCATAAAATAGAAATATAAAGAATTTGCGCTGTCTTCTATAAGGTTAAGATGTGGACGGAATGGGTAAAGTGTAGTAAAGTACTATTCATCGGGAGCTTAGATGTCCCTTCAACATCTTATAAAGAAGGGAAGGTTGGCAAAATGGAAATAGAAAGAATTAATGAGCATACTGTAAAATTTTATATGTCTTATGGTGATATTGAAGATCGCGGTTTTGACAGAGAAGAAATCTGGTACAATCGCGAGCGCAGTGAAGAACTGTTCTGGGAAGTCATGGATGAAGTGCATGATGAAGAGGAATTCGCTGTCGAGGGTCCTCTTTGGATTCAGGTTCAGGCATTGGACAAAGGACTGGAAATAATCGTAACAAAAGCCCAGCTTTCCAAGGACGGACAAAAACTCGAACTGCCGATCCCGGAAGATAAAAAACAAGAGCCGGCAGATGAAAATCTCGATGCTTTACTTGATGATTTCCAGAAAGAAGAGCAGGCCGAGAGCCGGGAAGATAAGGAGCAAAAGCTTCAGTTCACTTTGCGGTTCGATGATTTTGAGGATCTCATCTCGCTATCAAAATTGAATCTTAACGGAATTAAAACGACCCTGTATTCGTTTGAAGACCGATATTATTTATATGCAGATTTTTATGAGCAAACTGATGAAGAGGTTGAAAATCAGCTAAGCATCCTGTTGGAGTACGCGCACGAATCATCAGTCAGCATTCACCGTCTTGAAGAATACGGCAAATTGGTGATCGCTGATCATGCGTTATATACAATAAAAAAACACTTTGCATCATAACAAACCGATTTCTCTCAGCAGAAATCGGTTTTTTTTGTTCTGAATGACAGGATGAACGGCTGAAAACCGTATAACGGCTCTCATCCGCAAACAGGATTATATCTTCTTCCTGCTGAATACAACAAGATTCAGGAAAGGAGAAGATGCAACATGTTCAGTGCTGTGACTGCCGACGGACGGCTCATTCAGCTGGCCGGAAGCTATTCAAAGGAAAAAGCGGCGGAGCTGAGAAAGAAACGCTGGTTCTGCCCCGTTTGCAAAAGTGAGCTTGATATCAAACTGGGACGGGAGAAACTGCCGCACTTCGCTCATAAAAAAAGCAGGCTGTGTCCAGGGGAATCCGAACCTGAAAGCGAATACCATCTGGAAGGAAAAAGGCAGCTTTTTCTCTGGCTAAAGACACAAGGGTGCAGCGTCAGCCTGGAACCGTATCTGACTTCCGCCGGACAGCGGCCTGACTTGACGGCGGAAAGCGGAGAAGAGAGGCTGGCTTTTGAATTTCAATGTGCGAACCTTTCGGCGGACTCTTTAAAGAGCCGGACAGCAGGCCTGAAAAACGCCGGGTACCGGCCGGTCTGGATCATCGGAGCAAAACGGTTAAAACGGATGGCCGCGCAATTTTTCCGGCTTTCTGCTTTTCACTGGCAGTTCTTTGAAGTCCATTCATTTTCCTCCTTACTGTTTTACTGCCCCGACGCCCGCTCCTTTTACAGGCTGCATTCCATCACTCCGTTTTACACCGGCTATTCTTATGCCGGCTTAATTACAATCCCTCTTCACAAAGCAAACCTGAAAGACATTTGTCATCCGGAAGGGCGGCACAGCGTCAGACTTCCCTCGTGGGGACGTGCCGTAGCCGGCTTCCGCAACAAAAGCGGGCGGTTTTTATCTGAAGATGCCGGTCTTATCCGGCGTCTTTTTTACGAAAGACATCAGGTCGCATTTCCATTTCTCCCATCTGAAGTGTTTATTCCTGTTTCAGCGGGCTTTGTGTTTGCAAGTCCCGTTTTTGTGTGGCAGGGCCATTTATACTTGCGGCTTGCGGAACTTTCTAAAAAAGGCGCGCCGATCCGATTATCCGGCATGGTTCATGATTTGCGGCAAAAAATCAGGCGTAAGGAGATTCGGATGCGGTATGGTTCACAAGATAGCCTTATCGGAATGGCGGTAAAACAATATGCTGATTTCTTATGCTTGCAGGATTTTTTAAGGGAAATTGAGAATGAAGTATATATGCCCTCATCTCAACGGAAGCTCCCTCAAACGGCAGATGAGCTGCGCCGGCGGGATCTGCTCTTTTTTGGGGAATGAGAATGCTTCATTTCGTTCACCCTAACGTCAAGGTGGTGGCGAATGTGAGGGGCGTACAAGCAGTTTGTTTTCGTTTTTTCACTGTATTATTGGTATGCTCGGTCTTATATGCCGCATATGATTTGACAAAAGGCAGTGAAAAGCCGGAAGATAATCACAACACAAGTTTTTGGAGAAACAATCGTTTTTTCAATTGGCTTGAAGTAAAGAAAACGAGGGGGATCACCATGACTGAGGAAAATAAAGCAGCACAGCTGCCTGACAGAAGTGAAGTAAAGGCAGAGCATACATGGAGACTAGAGGATATTTTTCCTAGTGATGAGGCCTGGAATAAAGAATTTCAAGCAGTTAAAGAATTAATCCCGAATTTATCTTCTTTTAAAGGCACGCTTGCTCATTCGGCTGATAATTTATACGCGGCGCTTACGGCACAGGATGAAGTGACGAACCGCCTTGGGAAACTTTATGCATACGCGCATATGCGCTCAGACCAAGATACGGGAAATTCTTTCTACCAAGGGCTGAACGACAAAGCCGCAAGCCTGTATTCTCAGGCTGCCAGCGCGACTGCTTACATTGAACCGGAAATTCTGGCGATTCAGGAGGACAAGCTGCACCAGTTTATTCTGGAAAAAGAGGAGCTTAAACTTTACTCCCATGCAATTGAAGAAATTACAAAACAGCGTCCGCACGTGCTGAGCGAACAAGAAGAGGCCCTGCTTGCGGAAGCCTCAGAAGCGCTGTCGTCGCCTTCCAATACATTCAGTGTTTTAAATAACGCCGATATTACGTTTCCGTCGATTAAAGATGAAAACGGCAAGGAAACTCAAATCACACACGGCAACTTTATTAATTTCCTGGAAAGCAGCAATCGTGAAGTCCGCAAAAACGCATTTGAAGCCGTATATAAAACATACGGACAGTATAAAAACACGATGGCGACTACACTCAGCGGCACTGTGAAAAAAGATAATTTTTACGCCCGTGTGAAAAAGTATAAATCAGCACGGGAAGCGGCTTTATCCAATAACAGCATCCCTGAAGAAGTTTACGATAACCTTATTAAAACGATCAATAAACATCTTCCGTTATTACACCGTTACATTGACCTGCGGAAAAAGGTTCTCGGCCTTGATGAAGTCCATATTTATGACCTTTACACACCGCTTGTAAAAGATTCGGGAATGAAGGTCACATATGAGGAAGCGAAAGATTATATGCTCAAAGGACTTGCTCCGCTGGGCGAGGAATACGCGTCTATTTTAAAAGAAGGACTTGAAAACCGCTGGGTCGATATATACGAAAATAAAGGAAAACGCAGCGGTGCTTATTCGTCCGGTACATACGGCACGAATCCGTACATCTTGATGAACTGGCATGACAATGTCAATAATCTGTTTACGCTCGTTCACGAGTTCGGCCATTCCGTGCACAGCTACTATACGAGAAAATATCAGCCGTATCCGTACGGTAACTACAGCATTTTTGTCGCTGAAGTCGCTTCAACGACCAATGAAGCGCTGCTCGGTGAATATATGCTGAACAGCTTAAAGGATGAAAAACAGCGTCTGTACCTGCTCAACCATATGCTTGAAGGATTCAGAGGCACAGTGTTCAGACAGACGATGTTCGCTGAATTTGAGCATCTGATTCATACGAAAGCGCAGGAAGGCGAGCCGCTAACGCCTGAACTGCTGAACGAACTTTATTATGATCTGAATAAAAAGTATTTCGGTGACAACATGGTGATTGATAAAGAAATCAGTCTGGAATGGTCAAGAATTCCGCATTTCTATTACAATTATTATGTGTATCAATATGCGACAGGCTACAGTGCGGCCCAAGCGCTGAGCAGCCAGATCTTAAAAGAAGGCAAGCCTGCGGTGGAGCGCTATACCGAATTCTTAAAAGCGGGAAGCTCGGAATATCCGATCGACATACTGAAAAAAGCGGGAGTCGATATGACATCGCCTGAACCGATCGAGGCAGCCTGCAAAATGTTTGAAGAGAAACTGAACGAAATGGAAGAGCTTCTTTCGAAAGTGAACCCTTCGTAATTCAAAAAAGCCTGTGCATAAGATGCGCAGGCTTTTTCTAAAACCCTTTAAACGTTTTTCTGTGATTCAGCCGATACAGGGCAAACAATATGGACAGAAACAGCAGGGGAGATGTAATGTAAATCGGCAGCATGTGCATCATGGCCAGCAGGTTTAAAAAGAAGAAAAACACAATCATTCCGATGATCAATACGGTGCGGAGCATTGATTTCCCTCCTTGTTTTTCATTGATATATTCTATGAAAACAAGCAGTCAGTTATGTTTTGTGACAAAAATATGAACATTAATCTTATGGCTTGTCAAAACTCGACAAGATTTGATATGATAAGGATGTGAAATTGATCACAAACAAACATTACCCCTTTGTTTGACCGTGAAAAATTTCTCCCATCCCCTTTGTTGTCGTTAAGACATATGAAACCGCGCTTATCCCGGCGCGGTTTCTTTATTTGCACAAAAAAAGCCGGCTCCGTAAGGAATCAGCTTTTTTTAATGATCACAACAGGTGACATCCTCCTGGGTGCCGGCCAGAGATTTCCAAAACAGACCGTGCTTTGCTTCCACTCTGGCGACCTTTTTGGCGAATGCCAGTTTTTTCATTTCTTTTTCAACTTCTTCTAGACTCAAATCATAAACGAGTGCGATTTCTTTCGATGCGACAAACCGGAAATATTCAATGAAACATTCCAAAGGCGGCGTTTCAGAAGGCTTCGGTTCATCCCCGAGCATTTCGAATAAGATCTCTTCGTATACGTCATAAGAATAGTTGCCGGGAACCTTCAGCCCTTCATCATCATGCAGGCTGTTAAAGAACGTCAATGTCGGGTTGACGGTGACGTCCATTTCCGCCGCGATTTTCATATCGCACTGAAGCGCTTTTACCGCGCTTTGCGAATGGAGGTCGCGCTTGAATTCTTCAACATCCAATTTCGTCTTTTCGGCAATCTCTAAAAGAACGTCTTCATCCGTAATATTCTGCTTGGAAACAAACAGGCTTTCCTGCATGCTGCGGAGAAACAGAATGCCCGCTTTTCTTCCCTGCAGTTCGGCCGCTTTTAAAGCGAGTGCGGCAAGGTAGGGCGATGAAAGAGGCTGATCCTGCTCAAGCCAAAGGCTTCCGTCACAGGGCATCCCGGAACGGTTCGCAATTTTTTCCCAAGCTTCGGCAAGGAGGTGTTTTTTCCGCTTTTGCTTATTCAGCGATGTAATGCTCGCGGAAACAATGATCCGCAGCGTAAAAAAACGTCCGTATTTGATTTTTAATTTTTTTATGGCGGGCTCCAGCGACCAGCATTCAGGACATAAAGGGTCGACAAACATGTAAATTTCGAGCGGTTTTTTTGGATGTCCGTGGCAATGGGCGAAGTATTGCTCATGCTGATAATTCGTCAATATGATCGATCCTCCGCTTCTGACTGGTTTACCATATGCCTGGCCGTCAGTTCCAGACGCCCGTACAGAAATTCACGAATATCGCCCTCCAGCCCGACCTGATCCATCGCTTTGCTCATACAGCTTAGCCACGCATCAGCCCTCTCGTCCGTAATCGGAAAGGGGAGATGCCTTGCCCTGAGCATGGGATGTCCGTGCTCTTCAGTATAAAGAGGAGGTCCGCCCAAATACTGGGTTAAAAATTGCTTTTGTTTTCTGGCCGTTTCAGTCAAATCACTTGGAAATATCGGCTTCAGCAAGGGATGAGACGAGACACGCTCATAAAAAGTATCAACAAGTTGCGATAGAAGTTCCTCTCCAATCGCTTCATATGGTGCGTTAAACGATTGTCCCATGTTGACTACTCCTTTATATGGCTAATAGGAATCATAATTCCCATTGCGAATTTATCTTTCAGTTTTACTATCTTCAGTTACTGTATATTTTAGCAATAACATTTTATTTCTACAAACAAAGTGCCTTTCTGTCAGGCGCTTGTATTTCATATCATATCACATCGCCTTCATTCATGTGTAAGATTTCACTCCGCAAAAAAACCAGAGGGCGAAGGAAGCCTCTCTGGTTTACGCGTAATACTGTTTGGTTATGTTTTTGACATATTGCTGTGTTTCCTTAAACGGCGGAATGCCTCCGTACCGATCTACGTTGCCGGGGCCTGCGTTGTAGGCGGCTAACGCCAGAGATACATTTCCGTCGTATTTCGTGAGCATCTGCTTTAAGTACTTTGTGCCGCCCTCAGCGTTCTGGACGGGATCAAGCGGGTTTGACACCCCGAGTGATTCTGCCGTGGAAGGCATGAGCTGCATCAGTCCCATTGCCCCCGCACCGCTGACCGCTTTCGGATTAAAGCCTGATTCCTGTTTAATAACCGCGCGGATCAGCTTTTCGTCCACTCCGTATTTTTCGGCCGCTTTCTGAATGGCGCTGTCTATTGAAAAGTTTCCGGTGCTGATATCAGAAGCCGCATCCGGAGACTTTATGCCCGGGGAAGCGGTCTGTGAAGCAGCCGCGGAGCCGGATGAAACGGGAATTCTCGGTGAATATGAAGCGTGAGCGGTCCGCACACCGTTTAAAATTCCTGATTCCGGCTGCTGCCGGACGGCTGTGTCCGTATACTGGCTGAGCAGCGCGCTGAAATTTGCAAGCGGGCTTTCTGAAGATTGTCCGCCTGAAGCCGTGCTTGTATGAGAGATTGATTGCAGCGCCATTGATTGCAGCTGGAGAAGGGCCGCCCAATTCGTGATATTCACTGTGTCATTCCACCTTTTTTTGTTTCTGTTCATAAAAACGCTGGATTTTATTTTTCGTGATCCGCTCTGGGATGCCGAATTGCTTGAGCAATTGTTCAAACGCCCGTTTTCCTTCATCCCAGTCAGCAGCTTCGAATTCCAATTCAAAGTCTTCTTTCTCTAAATATCGGCTGTGATCTAAAATGATTAAGCCTTTTTCTGATTCTTTTTCCGCGCGTGCGGTCGACAGCGTTCCGAAATAGCAAATGTGTTCTGAGTTGATTCCGAGACCTTCCAGCTGACGTTTGACGGGGCCATCCGGAATCTTGAAGACGTCAAGATCAAATGCCGCAAGCTCTTGGTGGGTTTCCAGCAGACCGACCGCGGCAGGCTCTTTTAACGTCAGAACGAACGCGCCGTCTTTTTCTCGGATGCGGAGTGCTGATTTTTTTTGTTTCAGGGAAAAATCTTTCGTGTCGAAATAATGATTGACCTGCTGTTTAAAATCATGTTCTTTCATGCAGAGTGCTTCACTCAGCTTCAGAAATTCTGATTTTGTCAGCAGGTTTTTGAATTCAATTTCTATTTCTTGGGTCATGACAGTCTTCCTTTCAGGACGAAAAATTGTATAATTCCCATTATCTCTTTAGAGGTTACGTTTATCAATATCGACCTTGATATGATAAAATAAATGCTGTACTTTGTTAAAAAAGGAGAACATTATGCAAAAGAGAATTGAAATCCAAAATGCATCATTAACAGAAGACGCGCTCCGCTTGAAGTGCGGAGAGGACTTAAGCGGAGCGGAACGCAAAGCCTCAGGTCAAATGCTTGTTGATTCCGATCACTTTGCTTTTGTATACATACTTGAATCAGCTGACTCTTTTGAATATGTCATTATAAAAGAACATATCTGGCCGGATCTGAAAGAAGCCTTAGACCAAAGAAAACCGGCGGTCCTTGAGGCCGGCGGAAAAACGGTTGAACTTTCAGGGCTGCATGAAGAACTCGATTATCTTCTTGAAAATATTAAAGATAATGCAAACTACGGAGATATGGAAGAAAAAGTGAAAAGCGTATTTCTTTAGAACAGGTTCGGAATTGGGGGATGTACGATGGATGACAAACAATGGGAGCAATTTCTAGCGCCATACCGCCAGGCTGTTGAAGAATTAAAGGTGAAGCTGAAAGGCGTCAGAACCCTTTATGAGTATGAAGATGACCACTCACCGATTGAGTTTGTGACAGGCCGCGTGAAGCCGGTGGCGAGCATACTTGAAAAAGCGAGACGAAAAAGCATACCGCTTCATCAGATTGAAACGATGCAGGATATTGCGGGGCTGCGTATTATGTGCCAATTCGTCGATGATATCCAGATCGTCAAAAATATGCTGTTTGCCAGAAAAGATTTTACCGTTGTCGATAAGCGGGATTACATAGCAGAGCATAAGGAAAGCGGATATCGGTCTTACCACCTTGTCGTTTTATATCCTTTACAAACAACGTCCGGAGAAAAGCACGTTCTTGTGGAAATACAGATTCGGACGCTTGCCATGAACTTTTGGGCAACCATTGAGCATTCACTGAATTACAAATACAGCGGGAACATTCCCGAAAAAGTAAAGCTGAGGCTGCAGCGGGCCTCAGAAGCCGCATCCCGGCTCGATGAAGAAATGTCAGAAATCCGCGGAGAAATCCAGGAAGCCCAAGCCGCGTTCTCGCGAAAGAAAAAAGCGGGAGACCACCAGTAGGAAAGGAGGGGAATGGCATGAAATTTGCCGTTTCTTCAAAAGGAGACGAGGTTTCAGATACACTGAAAAGCAAAATACAGGCGTATTTACTCGATTTTGATATGACCTTGGATGAAAAAGAGCCGGAAATCGTGATTTCCGTCGGCGGTGACGGAACGCTTCTTTACGCATTTCACAGGTACAGCGACCGTCTCGATAAAACGGCGTTTGTCGGAGTTCACACGGGGCATTTGGGTTTTTATGCCGATTGGGTTCCGCAGGAGATAGAAAAGCTCGTTCTGGCCATTGCCAAAACGCCGTATCATACCGTGGAGTATCCCCTTCTTGAGGTGATTGTCACTTATCATGATGAAGAGCGTGAGGAGCGGTATCTGGCTTTGAACGAATGTACGATCAAAAGCATAGAAGGCAGTCTCGTCGCTGACGTGGAAATTAAAGGCCAGCTGTTTGAAACGTTCAGGGGGGACGGTTTATGTCTGTCCACGCCTTCCGGAAGCACGGCTTATAATAAGGCGTTAGGCGGCGCGATCATCCACCCTTCCATCAGAGCGATTCAGCTTGCAGAAATGGCATCCATCAACAACAGAGTGTTCAGGACTGTCGGCTCGCCGCTTTTGCTTCCCGATCATCATAACTGTGTCATCAAACCGAGAAACGACGTCGACTTTCAAGTCACAATTGATCATTTAACCTTGCTGCATAAGGATGTCAAGTCCATTCTATGCCGTGTGGCAAATGAAAAAGTCAGATTTGCAAGATTCCGTCCTTTTCCGTTTTGGAAAAGGGTGCAGGATTCCTTTATCGGAAAAGGCGAATAGAAAGAGGAAACGGATTGGACAACTTTTTTATCCAAAAGAACATGACTGCCCGGGAAGCCGGCATGACGGTAAAAGAATATACGGCGCAGCTCGGCATTTCAAAGCGGCTTCTCGCTGACATTAAATTCGGCGGGGGAGACCTGCTTGTGAACGGAGAGCATGTAACCGTCCGCGCCGTGTTAGCGGAAGGAGACGTGCTTAAGATTGAATTTCCGAAGGAGCATGTGAGTGAAACGCTTTTGCCTGAGCCGGTTCCTCTTGATATTCTTTATGAAGATGACCATGTGCTTGTGGTCAATAAACAGCCGTATGTCTCCTCAATTCCATCAAGAGAACACCCGTCGGAGAGCATCGCTAACGGAGTGATCAGCCACTACCGAAAAAGCGGTGTGCAATCAACGGTTCATCTTGTCACCCGCCTTGACAGGGATACATCGGGGGCGATGCTCATCGCCAAACATCGGCTTTCCCATTCTCTTTTGTCGGCAGCGCAGAAAAAGGGGCTTGTCAGCAGGCGGTATCTCGCTGTCGTACACGGGATCATGCGGCAGAAGGAAGGAACGGTGGACGCGCCCATCGGAAGAAAACACGACAGTATTATTGAGCGGATGGTAACGCCGGAGGGACAACGAGCGGTGACGCATTTTCAAACGGAAAAAGCGGGACATGCGTTTACGCTTGCAGCCCTGCGGTTGGAAACGGGGCGGACGCATCAAATCCGAGTGCACATGAGCTACCTCGGCCATCCGTTAGTCGGTGATACACTGTACGGCGGAAAAAATGAGGGAATTGCGCGGCAGGCTCTTCACAGTGAGCGGCTTTCATTCGTACACCCCATGACCGGAAAAACGCTCGTTTTTCACGCTCCGGTGCCTGACGATATGAAAACATTAATTGAACACATGTAAAGCCCGAACCGTTTGCCGGTTTCGGGCTTTTTTTCATGTCTGCCTTCCGTGATCCTCGCGAAATCGTGAAGCATCATAGGGCATTGAGCTTTCCACAGAGACGGTTTCATGCTCCGGAAAGCGAAAGCCTGTCAGTTGATTGCCGAAGACGCATCCTGTATCAATGTTGATTGTACGGTTGACGATCCGTGGGCGTTTTACCGGGGTATGGCCGTAAACAATCCATGCCTTGCCTTCATAAGCGGCGGCCCAGTCTCTTCTGACGGGTCTGCCGTCGGGATACGTTTCACCCGTGATATCGCCGTACAGAACAAATTCTTTTACCTTACGCGAGTATTTACCGATATCGTCAGCTTTTATGCCGGCGTGGGCGACAACGAGATCGCCATTATGAATAATGTCATAAAGCGGCGCTGACTCATATAAGCGGATGAATTGTCTGGAGACTTCCGTTCTGTCGGCGGGAGACAGCTCTTTCAGTTCGGCTGCCGTCGTTTCCAGTCCGTGCATCACTTTTACGGGGTTTCCTTTTAAGTAACGGTACAGTTTGTTGCAATGATTTCCCGGGACATAACGGACGGCTCCTTTTTCATATGCTTTTGCCACAAAACGCATCACTTCTACGGATTTTGGGCCTCTGTCCGTTAAATCCCCCGCAAAGACAAGCGTCCTGCCTTCAGAATGAACGGGCGTTCCGTCTTTGACTTCATATCCGAGCTTTTGCATTAACGCGATCATTTCGTCATAACATCCGTGTATATCGCTGATGATGTCATAAGCCATTCGTGTCAGCCTCCTTATTAACGGTTTTTTATTTATTATGGGGCTAATTCCTATACCTAATTACGCTGTTTTTGCACAAATTAAAAAAAGAATTAAAGAAATAAAGCCTTATCACTTTTTTTTCGCGTTCAGCCTTGTTAGAATATGCGTTATGTTTTTAAAAAAAAGTAAGGTTTCGCCCGCTTTAAGCGGGCTTTTATAACCCTTGTTTTAAGGAGGTATTTACGAATGGAACACACATCAGTCGCATCTTTAGTCGTCGTTCTGATCGTCGCTTTTTTGACGCCGCTCCTTTTACATCGGTTTAAGCTCAGCATCCCCGTCGTCGTCGCGGAGATCATCATGGGGCTTATTATCGGAAAAAGCGGCCTGAATCTTGTCGTTCAGGGAGACACGTGGCTGGAGACGCTGTCTGTTCTCGGCTTTATCTTTTTAATGTTTTTAAGCGGCTTGGAAATTGATTTTTCTTCATTTGAGAAAGGGAAGAAAAAACAATTCCTTCCGAATGGCAAGGAAGCGCCAAACACGTTTTCTGCCGCACTGATTATCTTTTTCGGCATCTTTATTTTATCATTGCTGCTGTCCTATGCCTTTGTATTAGCCGGTTTTATTCAAAACGCATTTTTAATGACGCTTATTATTTCGACGATATCACTCGGTGTGGTGGTCCCGACTTTAAAGGAAGAACGGATCATGAACTCCAATATCGGCCAGATCATCCTGCTTGTCGCCGTTATCGCGGACTTGGCTACGATGATTCTGCTCGCTTTCTTCTCTTCTCTTTACGGAGAAGACAGCGGAAATATGTGGCTTCTGTTGATTCTCTTTGCCGCGGGGGTCGTGCTGTATTTCTTCGGCAGGATCTTTAAACACCGTTCATTTGTGCAGTCGATGTCCAAAGGCACCGTGCAGATCGGCACGAGAGCCATTTTCACACTGATTATCGTGCTTGTCGCTTTATCGGAATCTCTCGGGGCGGAAAATATTCTCGGCGCGTTTTTGGCAGGCGTTCTGGTATCGCTTCTGTCTCCGAATAAAGAAATGGTGGAACAGCTGGATTCCTTCGGCTACGGGTTTTTAATTCCGATCTTTTTCGTCATGGTCGGGGTGAAATTGGACATTTGGACGCTTTTCCAAGATCCGAAAACATTAACGATGATTCCGCTGCTTCTGCTTGCGCTGTTTATCAGCAAAATGTTTCCGGTGTTTTATTTAAAGAAATGGTATGACAAAAGAACCGTGTTTGCTTCGGGCTTTTTGCTGACGTCCACGCTGTCGCTTGTTATCGCGGCGGCTACGATCGGAGAAAGGCTCCACATTATCAGCGCCAATATGTCCGGCGCGTTGACTTTAGTTGCGGTTATTGCCAGCATCATCACGCCGATCGGCTTTAAGAAATTATACAAACGGCAAAGTGCGCCGCAGGAAAAAAAGCGCATTACATTTATCGGCGCCAACCAAATGACACTTCCGGTTACGCTTGAATTGCCTGAGGAGGAATATGAAGTACGGGTCGTCCATGTGTATCAGGAAAATGCCGGGGAAACGCTTGCGGAATCCGTTTTTTCGGTTGACACGATTTCTGATTACGAGCCCGGAACGCTTGAGTCGCACGGTATTTTCAAAACGGATATTCTTGTCGTGGCGACGGGAAATGAAGATGTGAACGCCGAAATCGCCTTAATAGCGAAAGAGAAAGGGACTGAGCGTATCATCGCAAGCGTCGGCTCGATTGAGCATGAAACAAAACTGAAAGAAGAGGGCATCAGTATTTTTTCTATCCTTCTGTCTACAAAGACGCTCTTGCGCGCATTAATTGAGGCGCCGGGCGTGATGAGCCTCCTGACGAATGAGGAGTCTTCGTTATATCAGATCAATCTGGAAAACCCGGCGTATAACGGCATCATTCTGCGGGAATTTCCGCTGATGGGCGATGTGATTTTCGTCCGGATTTTCAGAGGTGTGGACAGCATCGTTCCGCACGGAGACACGCGGCTGAAAACAGGAGACCGTCTCATCGTCACGGGCTCCCGCAACTACGTGTCGGAACTGAGAAAAATCCTTGAAGCTTGACCAAATTGCAATTCGTGATAATATAGAAGGCATAACAAATAAATCATTAATCGTATGACCACTAGGGGTGTCCTTCATAAGGACTGAGATAAAAGTGAGACTTTTAGACCCTCATAACTTGAACAGGTTCAGACCTGCGTAGGGAAGTGGAGCGGTATTTTTTTGGGGTTCCTTTTATCCATTTAAATTCCAAACCACTTTTCCGATGCGGGAAAGTGGTTTTTTTATTTTATCAGGGGGGAAGACATGATGACATTTTCTGAAGAATGCAGACAGGCGGCTGCCGAATGGTGGGACGGAAGTTTTGTTCATCCGTTTGTAACGGGAATCGGTGACGGAAGCCTGCCGATAGACCGTTTCAGCTATTACGTGCTGCAAGATTCCTACTATTTGACGCATTTTGCAAAAGTTCAGGCGTTCGGCGCCGCATATGCCGAAGACTTGTTTACGACGGGCAGGATGGCGGGCCACGCTCAAGGGACATATGAAGCGGAAATGGCGCTGCACCGCGAGTTTACGGAGCTTTTAGGGATTACGGAAGAAGAGCGTGCGGCATTTAAACCGGCACCGACCGCCTATTCTTATACGTCTCATATGTACAGATCGGTGATGAGCGGCAATTTTGGAGAAATATTAGCTGCGCTTCTGCCCTGTTATTGGCTTTATTATGAAGTCGGCGAACACTTAAAGGAGTGCAAACCGGAGCATCCGATTTATGAAAAATGGATCGGTACATACGGCGGAGACTGGTTCAGACAGCAAGTCGAAGAACAGATCAGCCGTTTTGACGAGATTGCTGAAAACAGCACAGAAGACATCCGTGCGAAAATGAAAGAGAATTTTGTGATTTCAAGCTATTATGAATATCAATTTTGGGGAATGGCTTATCAAAAAGAAGGCTGGTCCGAGAAGGGCGGAAAAGAGGTGGAATCTTTTGGAGCTGCACGCGGTAACTGATAATCGCAAATCCGTTGCCGAGCTGGCCGAAGATATTCTTTCGATTCAGCGCGAAGTAAGCTTTATCCATATCCGTGAGCGGGATAAAACAGCGGGAGAGATCATGCAGCTTTTGTCCCTTTTGAAAAAGGGCGGTGCGGATAAGGACAAATTGATCATCAATGACAGGGCGGATATCGCGCTTTTTGCCAATATACACCGTGTTCAGCTTCCGTCCCGCAGCTTTTCCGTAAAGCAGGTGCGAAGCAGATTTCCCCATCTTCATATCGGACGTTCGGTTCATTCGCTGAAAGAAGCCATCCAAGCTGAAAAGGAAGATGCGGATTATGTGGTGTTCGGCCATGTATTTGAAACCGAATGTAAACAAGGACTTGAAGCAAGAGGCATCAGCCTGCTTTCAGAGATCAAACGCACGCTTTCCATCCCCGTCATCGCAATCGGCGGAATGACACTGCAGACGATCGGACACACAAAGCAGGCGAAACCGGACGGAATTGCCGTCATGTCAGGTATATTCTCAGCTGAAAATCCTGAGGAGGCGGCAAAACGGTATGCACGCGCGGTAAGGGAGGCCGATTATGAAGAAGCACTATGATACGGCGGTGATCGGCGGCGGAATTATCGGATGCGCCATTTCTTATGAGCTGGCGAAGACGCAGCAGAACGTTGTCTTGCTTGAAGCCGGAGAAGTCGGCCGAAAAACGACAAGCGCTGCCGCGGGAATGCTGGGCGCTCATGCGGAATGTGAAAACCGGGATGCGTTTTTTGATTTTGCCATGTACAGTCAAAGGCTGTATGAAGCGGCGGGGCAAGAGCTTGAGGAAGCTTGCGGCATTGACATCAGGCGCCATAACGGCGGAATGCTTAAACTGGCGTATACCGAAGAAGATATCGCCCGTCTACGGAAGATGGATGATCTGCCTTCCGTCACCTGGCTTTCAGCCGAAGATGCCCTTGAAAAAGAGCCTTACGCTTCAAAAGACATTCTCGGCGCAAGTTTTATAAAAGACGATGTCCATGTCGAACCGTATTATGTCTGCAAAGCGTATGCAAAAGGAGCGCGGCGCTATGGCGCTGACATATATGAGCATAAACAAGTCACCTCCGTAAAACGGGTGAACGGAGAATATTGCATCACAACATCCGGCGGGGATGTTTATGCTGACAAAGTCGCAGTTGCCAGCGGGGTATGGAGCGGCCGGTTTTTCAGCCAGCTCGGCTTGGGACAGCCTTTTTTTCCTGTGAAAGGAGAATGCCTTTCCGTGTGGAATGACGATATCCCGCTGACCAAAACCCTTTACCATGATCATTGTTATGTCGTCCCGAGAAAAAGCGGCCGGCTTGTCATCGGCGCCACGATGAAACAGGACGACTGGAGCGATACGCCTGACATCGGAGGAATTGAGGCCGTCATTGCAAAAGCGAAAACCATGCTTCCCGCCATCGAACATATGAAAATAGACCGGTTTTGGGCGGGTCTCAGGCCGGGAACAAGAGACGGAAAGCCGTTTATTGGGCGGCATCCTGAAGACAGCGGCATCATCTTCGCTGCCGGCCATCTTCGGAACGGCATCCTGTTGGCGCCGGCAACGGCTGAAATGGTGCGGGATATGATCCTGGAAAGACAGATTAAGCAGGAATGGGAAGAAGCGTTTCGAATTGATCGCAAGGAGGCTGTTCATATATGATCCTTCAGCTGAACGGAAAACAAATTGATTGGAATCGAAATGAGGGGACGGTTCAGGATTTGCTTGAATCGTACCAGCTTGATCAAAGAATCGTAGTTGTGGAGAGAAATAAAGAAATCATTGAAAAAAAGAATTATGAAAATACGAGTTTGTGTGACCGCGATGTCATAGAAATTGTCCATTTTGTAGGAGGCGGATGAGGATGTTAACAATAGGCGGAAAACAGTTTCAGTCAAGATTGCTGTTAGGAACGGGAAAATATCCGAGTTTTGAGATTCAGAAAGAGGCGGTGGCTGTCTCGGAATCAGATATTTTAACCTTTGCGGTAAGGCGGATGAACATCTTTGAAGAGTCTCAGCCTAACTTTCTTGAACAGCTTGATTTGTCTAAGTATACGCTTCTGCCGAATACGGCCGGCGCCGCAACGGCTGAAGAGGCGGTCCGAATCGCAAGGCTTGCCAAAGCTTCAGGGCTTTGTGACATGATAAAAGTAGAAGTCATCGGATGCAGCCGGTCACTTTTGCCTGATCCGGTTGAAACGCTGAAAGCATCAGAACAGCTGCTCAAAGAGGGGTTTATCGTGCTTCCGTATACGTCAGATGATGTTGTGCTCGCAAGACGTCTTGAGGAGCTCGGAGTGCATGCCATTATGCCGGGCGCTTCGCCGATCGGTTCCGGTCAGGGAATTTTAAATCCGCTGAATCTATCCTTTATCATTGAACAGGCGAAGGTGCCGGTCATTGTCGATGCCGGCGTCGGATCTTCAAAAGACGCCGCCTACGCGATGGAGCTCGGGGCTGACGGTGTGCTGTTAAATACCGCTGTGTCAGGCGCTGATGATCCGGTCAAAATGGCCCGGGCGATGAAGCTTGCCGTAGAAGCGGGCCGTCTTTCTTATGAAGCGGGGAGAATTCCGGTGAAAGATTACGGAACTGCAAGCAGTCCGCGAGACGGTCTTCCGGTATGACGGACAGATATTCCAGACAGGAGCTGTTTCAGCCGATCGGTCCCTCCGGCCAAGAGAAGCTCCGGTCGTCTCATGCCGTGATTATCGGCGCGGGTGCGCTTGGGACGGCAAGTGCGGAGATGCTTGTCAGAGCAGGGGTCGGGAAGGTAACGATCGCTGACAGAGATTATGTGGAGTGGAGTAATCTCCAGCGCCAGCAGCTTTATACCGAAGACGATGTCAGACAGGAAATGCCGAAAGCCGCGGCGGCTGAAAAACGGCTTCGATCTATAAATAGTGATGTAGAGGTCGAGGGATTTGTCATGGATGTCACTGCGGAAAACGCACCTGGATTGATTCGTGACGCCTCCCTCATCGTGGATGCCGCCGACAACTTTGAAACGAGGCTGATTGTGAATGATGCGGCTGTGCAGAAAGGGATTCCCTTTCTGTATGGCGCCTGTGTCGGCAGCTACGGGCTCTCTTTTACCGTCATTCCCGGTGTAACGCCGTGCCTTCATTGCCTGCTTGAGACATTGCCTTTAGGCGGTATGACATGCGATACGGCGGGAATCATCAGCCCGGCTGTATTGCAGACGGCCGTTTTTCAGGCAGCAGATGCGCTGAAGCTGTTAACGGGCGGATCTATCGAGCATGTTCTCCGTTCCTTTGATTTATGGAAAAATGAACGGTCAGAAATAAACGTCGCCCGTCTTAAATCGGCTGATTGCCCAAGCTGCGGCACGAACGATTATCCGTTTTTATCCTATGAAAATCAGACAAAAGCGGCGGTTCTGTGCGGGCGGAACACGGTGCAGATCAGAGCGGGGATCTCCGAACAGGTTGATCTGCAAAAACTTGTGGGACAGCTCAGACGGACAGGGCTTGATGTTTCAGCCAACCCGTATTTAATTTCGTTTTGCAAAGACAATTTCAAGATGGTACTGTTTCGTGACGGCAGAGCATTAATACACGGCACAAGTGATATCAGCAGAGCGAAATCCTTTTATCATAAATGGATCGGATAATGCGAAAGGAGAGAAAAACATCATGAGCATATGCAAAGCATTGACGATTGCCGGATCAGATTCAGGAGGCGGCGCCGGTATACAGGCGGATCTCAAAACCTTTCAGGAGCTCGGCGTTTTTGGGATGTCAGCCATTACAGCGGTAACCGCCCAGAACACTTTGGGCGTTCACGGCATTTATCCGCTCACCCGGGAAGCGCTGGGCAGCCAGATTGACGCGGTGGCGGAAGATTTGCGGCCTGATGCTGTAAAAACGGGAATGCTGTGGAGCGCGGAAATGATTGCGGAAATTGCGGAAAAAACGGATCAGTACGGGCTTGATCATCTCATCACGGACCCCGTCATGATTGCCAAAGGAGGCGCTTCCCTGCTGCGTGAGGAATCTCAGGCCGCGTTAAAAGAGCTGTTAATCCCGCGCAGCTATGCGGTGACGCCGAATGTTCCGGAAGCTGAGGTATTGACGGGAATGGAAATCCGCACGTTTGAGGACCGGAAAAAAGCGGCCGAAACCCTTTGCAAGCTTGGTGCAAAGCATGTCATCATAAAAGGCGGACACCAGCCTGAACAGGGGAGGATCGTTGATTTATTATTTGACGGTTCGTCTTTTACCCAAATCAGCCACGCCTATATTGACACCAAACACACCCACGGAACAGGCTGCACGTTCGCAGCCGCGCTGACGGCGGAAACGGCAAAGGGGAAAAACATTCAGACCGCGTTTGAGACAGCCGTCAATTTTGTGCGGGAAGCCGTGGAACATACGCTCGGCATCGGAGCGGGACACGGCCCGACCAATCATTTTGCCTTTAAAAGGAACAGTCTGCAGACGAGATAAAAAAGAGACCGCTTCAACATCCGCGGTCTTTTTCCCATGCTTTCAATCTGGACAAGGTTATGATATGATAAAAATTAAGATCAGGTACTAAAACTATGTCTTTAAGACGATTACAGGAGGCTTTATACATATGAATTTCTCACTTGAAGGCCGCAACATCGTTGTGATGGGCGTTGCCAATAAACGCAGTATCGCATGGGGAATCGCCCGTTCGCTACATGAAGCCGGAGCGCGCCTCATTTTCACTTACGCGGGAGAGCGCTTGGAAAAATCAGTTCATGACCTTGCGGCTACATTAGAAAGAAATGATTCCATCATCCTTCCGTGTGATGTGACAAATGACGCTGAGATTGAAACCTGCTTTGCGAGCATTAAAGAGCAGGTCGGCGTGATTCACGGCATCGCGCACTGCATCGCGTTCGCAAACAAAGAAGAGCTTGTCGGCGAATATTTAAATACGAACCGCGAAGGATTCCTGCTTGCGCATAACATCAGTTCTTACTCTCTGACAGCGGTCGCAAAAGCGGCGCGTCCGATTATGACTGAAGGCGGAAGCATCGTTACACTCACTTACCTCGGCGGAGAGCGCGTCGTTTCAAACTATAACGTAATGGGTGTGGCAAAAGCGTCTCTTGATGCGAGCGTCAGATATTTAGCCGCTGACCTAGGAAAAGAAAACATCCGCGTCAACAGCATTTCAGCAGGACCGATCCGTACGCTGTCTGCAAAAGGAATCAGTGATTTCAACTCTATCCTGAAAGAAATTGAAGAGCGCGCGCCGCTGCGCCGCACGACAACACCTGAAGAAGTGGGCGACACGGCTGCATTCTTGTTCAGTGACCTGTCAAGAGGCATCACGGGCGAAAATCTTCACGTTGATTCAGGATTCCATATTACCGCACGTTAAATAACAAGCAGTCCCTTTCAGGGATTGCTTTTTTCTTTCTTCTGATTTTAATCATTCCGTCATATAAATAAAACATGACAGAATCGGAGGGATGAAGATGTCAAAACAAAACAGAAACGCGGAAAAAAAACCGCTCATGTATATTGTTCAGGCGGATTATTCAGACACGCAATCATCAATGCAGGACATATTAATCAAAAAAAGGAAAGCGCCTCAGCCGCCGGAAGAAGAGCCGATGCATGGAAAGCGGGAGGAAGAATGTCAAACTCAGCCTGAAGGAGCAGTGGCTGTCGAGCCAGAAAAGCAAGTACCTGAACAGCACAGCCGCGCAGAAGAAGCCGTTCAAGAAGTTCCGGCGCAAGCGGAGCAGGACACTGCCAAGCCTGACGCCGCTAAAAAAGAGTCTGATGCCGCTGAAAAAGAGCCTGAAGCGGTTCACAATGCCGCCCCAGAGGAAAAGGTTCCGCCAAAGCGCGTGAAAAAGCCGATGAGCAGAATGTCCATTCTTGAAAAAATTGATTTCTTAACGAAGCTGCCGCATAATATGCCGCGGACCCTTTGTCTGATAGAAGCCAACGGGAAAACCTACAGAGGCGTAATCGTCGGCAGAAAAAATAATGCGATCTTCCTGCGGACGACAAGCAACGGAGCGCCGGCAGAACTCGCAATAGACGATATTACCTCGCTGCATCCGCTTGGATTTTAACCATACAAAAAGCTGCCTGAATGCTTTCATCCGGCAGCTTATTTTTATGCTTTTTGATTTAAGAATGTGTGCGGTTGATCAGTCTCGGGTTCAGGCAATTGATGGCGCAGAAGCTATGGAGATCGACTTCAACGCAATAGTTCGTTTTTTCTAAACGGAATACATCGCAGAGAGAGTCTTTATCTGTAAAATCAAGAATGTGCTTATGCTCGTCAAAAGCAATAAGCAGGCTTAATGTGGCACAGCCGTCACAGACCCTTTCAACTCTGAAAAAAACGGTATTAAAGCACGGACCGTTATCCAGCTCGCCGACGTTTCCGAATGCGGTGAACGGTTTCGATTTTGAGGTGAAGATGGCGAACGGTACTGTATCGCCTAATGTATAAGCCGGAGATAAAAGTTTAGAATAACAGCCTGTCGGGCAATCTTCTTCAACCGCATTTTGCAGGTCTTCAATATTTTCTACCGCTTCACGCACACAGTATGTTGTATGCTTGCTCATAATATCCCTCCTGACTTCACGTTTTAAATGGTACCGGTTTAAACGATATCGGAGAGTCAGCCGCCCGGAAGTCCGGGCGGGCTGATGATTGCATCTGTAATAGAAGGTTGGAAGGGGATTCTTCTTTAGGAAAGATGCGAATCAATGACTATCCGTGATGCTTTTTCTCTTTGTGCGGCGCAGGCCGGTTAACAAGCTCGGGTGAAAGGCACTGAATGGCGCTGAAGCAGCTCAGATCAACTTCAATGCAAAATTCTGTTTTTTCTAAACCGAAGAAATCAGGATCACAAGGATGGCAGACGCTGAGGGTGTCGCCGTGCACATCTACGGGGCGCAATACTGAAAGCGTCGCGCAGCAATCGCATAGTCTTTCTACACGAAAGAAAATGGACTCAAAGCACTGGCTGTCATCCGCAAATCCTCCGACGTTCCCGAATGTGGAGAACAATCCGCCTTTTTTATCAAATACGAGAAACGGAATGGTGTCTTTACCTGCAATCGTCGGGCTCAAAAGATTCGTATAGCATCCAGTCGGGCATTGTTCTTCAACAGCCTCTTGTTCTGCTAAAATCTTCTCGACTGCATCGCATACACAACTTTCATCTCGGCCATGGTGTTTTCCGCAGCTCATGGATTTCAGCTCCTTCTTTTAGGGTATTTGACTTTTGTCTTTAACAACATATGTACGCGAGCCTCACTTGGTGTGGGTGAACGTCTATATATTCATCATATGCGGAGAAAATAAGAAAAAGCAGAGCATTTTTAGCTCTGCTTTTTCTTTTTAGAGGACAAGGGTGATGACTAAGACAGCAATCAGTAAATTTGTCGCTGTTGAGATCAACACTGCGATATCGGCATCTACTGTTGTCACGTTTACGCCGCGGGAGTTTTCGATGAGCAGTTTTTGACGGTTGATTTGTTTGTTAGCTGTTAGCTGCAATAAGTCTTGTGCGACCAATTCAGCGATGACTCCGTCAGCGATTGAAGTGAGAGTGGCCGTTACGACTGCGGCATTAATCGCTGTCATGACTGAAGCGACTGCTTGAACGTCTGTTGACGTTACGTTAATATCACAAGAGTCTCTGATAATAATCGCTTCTTCAGAAACTTGTTTGTTGATATTCGCTTGAGCAAGGTCTTGGTCAAGGAAGGCATTATCTTCGCCAAATCCATGTCCGTTACAGCAAACATTACATCTTCTGCCTTCTTTTTCTTCTTTTTCTTCTCGCGGATGTTCGCATTCAGGATCAAGTGCAACCCAAGAGTATGGTCTGCTTTCCATATCTATTCCTCCTTTTCTTTTACTATTATTAAATGAGCCGGCCCCTTACTTTGACTCAGGCATCTATCCTGATAAAAATCACTATTTTTTAGTTATTGACCGGGATTTTGGCGTCTTTGCCGGAGCTGTTCGATTAATTGTTCTCTGCGGGTTTGCGGATTGGTCTGCTGATCTTGCGCTTTTTCCTGCTCTTTTTTCTGTTTCTGGCTTTCAAGAAAAGCTTCTGTTTTTGCCTGCATGTCTTTGACTAATGCGATCAGCATTTCTTTTTCTTCATCAGGAATTTCCCGCATTTTATCTTTTGTCACGCCGTGTTTTTTGAAGACATTGCTGACAAGCACCTTTAAAAGCGGATCCACTTCTGGTAGATTTTCGAGTTCTTTTTTTAATTTTTCGTTATCTGCCATTTGTTCTCACCTCTATTTAAATATTTGAAAAGAAAGGTTAAAGGATGTCTAGTTCAGCAAAAAGTATATTTAATAATTGAAACAAAATTTGTACAAAGGCCATAATATCGTCTGCAGTCAGTGTGATTTTAATATTGCGGCTGTTCAGGACTTGAATGACGGTCCTCTTTTTTATTTGGCAATCATCCAGGATCAGCAGTTCGGTTGCTATTTGGTCGGCTGTGTCTTCATCTGCGATCGCGAGCTGTGTCGCGAGGATAATCGCCGTAGTAACTGAGGCTTGTATAGAAAGAGCGGCCGTTATATGTGTTGTATCTATTGTGACATTTTCGCAATCAATCACTTCGATCGTCTGCTCGAATTCGTTGGATAATTGTTCGTATATTTGCGGTTGCAGTGTTTCGACTTTTTCTTCAAACGACATAACCTTCACTCCTTTCTCATTCATACTTTATATAATGCAAATGAAACGCCGAGCGGAATAAGAAAAACAACTAAACCGCACCTATTTTTTTACCGGACAAGGTGCGATTCATTAAGATCAGGGTTTTCGCATATGTATAAAGAGGTCAAGTTTTGAAAAGGAGTGAACAGGTGGTTATCAATTGGCTTTCATTTATTCTGTTATCGTTTGCCGTTTTCCGGCTGGCCAGGCTTTTCGTATTTGACACCATTATGGCGCCGCTTCGGAGCCTTTTTCACGAGGAAAAAACAGAAACCGCACCCGACGGCACGACAGAAACCTACATTGTCATAAAAGGAAAAGGCATCAGGGCATTTATTGGTGAACTTCTCAGCTGCTACTGGTGTACGGGCGTGTGGTGTGCCGCCTTTTTAATTGCGGTCCAGATTGTGGTACCCGAGGCTGCGCAATGGCTGATTTTGCTGTTAGCCATAGCCGGCGCGGCCGGGATCATTGAAGCTGTGGTTTCTCGTCTTCTGCAGGAATAAGGCGGTTCCACCAGCAACTTACCGTCACCTTCGGCATAAACTGGCATATATGACATAAGGAAAGGAAGGATCACCATGAGTCAATCAAGCAAACCTTCCCAACATTCTCCATACAAATCAACTGTGCATCAGCCTTACGAAAAAAAAATCAAGAAAAAAGGCTGCGGCTGCGGCCAAAAGAAAAAACCGAAATAGCCGTTTTCTAAAAAACCGGAGCTTCCGGTTTTTTTGTTTTTTGCCGAACGCCGGCCTCTGTTCGGCATAGATCATAGGAGGAGGGGATGTTATGAATATATTTGAATCATTCATAAACGGTAAATACCGCCGGCACAATCAAAACCAGCGGGAGCATGACAAATATATCTTATCTATTGAAAAACAGCTGTCTGAGTTTGATGAAGCGGGATCGCGCTTTGAGGAATGGATAGATGTGTTTGCCGCCGAAACAGAAGCAAAACTGAAGAAAAATGAGCATTCTCACTAAAATGAATGAAATCCGCACCGGCCCTATGCATTTATCCAAGCCAAACAAGTCGGCTCACATAGAGTATAGGGAGTAAAGGAGGTGCTTAGATATGGGATTCGGATATGGCGGATTCGGCGGCGGCTACGGCGGTTATGGCGGCTGCGGCGGATACGGAGGCGGCTATGTCGGAGGCGGATACGGCTCAACATTTGTTCTTGTTGTCGTATTGTTCATCCTTCTGATCATTGTCGGTGCATCCTTTTTTGGCTAAACCTTAGCAAGACCTTGGATAAGCGCGGGACCGTTCAGTCCCGTGCTTCCCTGATGTATGAAGGAGTATAGAGACGGGGCACTCGGAATTTTTTCCTTGTCTTACGGGCACATGTTCCGCTCTTTATTCATACAATATCGTATTACTCCACAAAAGGAGGCACACCATGGATAATCAATTTTTCAAAAATATTGAGAAGAAAACAGGCGTCAGCATGAAGGATGTCATGAACCTTGCAGGATCATTGCAAAATGCCAATTTCAAAGATGAAAACACGGTGAGAGGCGTCATTCAGAAGGTGTCCCAGCTGGCTAACAAGCGTGTTCCGAAAGAATTGGAAGACAAAATCGTTCAATCTATTACAAGCGGTAAAGAGAAACTTGATTTTGGCACCATTTCTAAAATGCTGAACAATAAATAGGCGTCAGCCGGCCTTGCTAAAAAGGCCTTTTTATGTGAGAAGAACCCGGCAGTGATCTGCCGGGTTCTTTATATCCTGAGTGCGCTCCGTCTGTCCGTCCGAAGAAGGGGCTCGAGAAATCTTGAGCTGCGCGCTGTTTTTCCCCGCCTGTACGCGGGACAAGATACATATAAATGCTGCATGGCCCTTGTCATTGCGACATAGAGAAGCCGTCTTTCTTCTTCGAGCGGAGCGGGATCGCCCTGTCTGGCCGTCTCAAGTGCGAAGTCATGGGGGATCGAGCCGTCAGCCGCGCCTAAAATATAGACCGTATTGAATTCAAGACCTTTAGAGCGGTGAATGGTCAGCAGTTCGACGCCGTTTTCATCGGTTTTCAGATTCTCAGCGGCGCGCATATGATCGACATGCGCAAGAAAATCGGGAATGGTTTTGAATTTTTTGGCGGCCACTTTGACATCCCTGAGATCATCAGAGCCTTTTTCCAGTTTGTTTCCCTCATTGCCCCGTTTTTTTAAATACTCGGAAAAACCCATTTTGCTTTCTGCAAAGGTGATGGCTTCAACCGGCTTCATTGTCCGGATGCTTGCGAAAAACGGAACGATCTGCTTGATCTTCCCTATTTGAAAAGGCTTCAGGTCAGGCAGTTTCGTCAGTGCCTTAATCATCGTGCAATCTTCCGTAATTGACAGCGCCTTTAACGTTTGCAGGGCGGATTGCTTTAAAAATAAGGCGGGCAGCAGGTCTTTCACCGCATCCGGATCATCTTCATTCTGACTCGCATATAAGTAGGCGAGGATCTGGCGTACGATTCTGCGGCTGTAGAACGTCTGCACGCCCCTGTCGGCATGGTAAGGAATCGATGATTGATGCAGTCTTTCATAAATGGCCCGTCCGGCGCTGTTTGTCCGGTAAAGTACGGCAAAATCGTCAGGACTCGCCCCGTTTTGAATCTTCTCTTTCATATCCGAAACGATCATGGTCGCTTCTTCTTCTTCATCGTAAGGATAAAACATCACGGGATTGTGAACGCCGTCTTTGACGGCAGAAAGTGTTTTTTCATACCGTTTTTTATTTTTCTTTACGACGGCATGAGCGCTTGAGACGATCGGATGAGGCGATCGGTAATTTGCCGTTAAGTAAATGGTCTTTGCTGCCGGGTAATCTTTCTGAAAATCTAAAATGAAAGACGGGCTGCTGCCGCGGAACGCATAAATGGATTGGTCGTCATCACCCACGCAGCACAGGTTATTCTCAGGGCTTGCGATCATTTGCATAATGTTGTACTGGACAGGATTGATATCTTGAAACTCATCAATCAAAATATGAGAAAATCTGTTTTGGTACTGCGCGAGAATATCAGGCCGGCTTTGAAACAGTTCATAACAGCCTTGGGCCATGTCATCAAAATCAAATTGCCGTTTTTCCCGCTTCTGCCGTTCGTAATGTTCGTAAAGCCTGTACACTTTTTTCTCCCAGTCGTCCGCAAGCGGAATGGTCTCATGGGGGAGATACGTGTTTTTCCAGCAGCCGATAAGCTGAAGCGCCTGGTCGACGGGAAACTCTTTTTCATCCAAATTTTCTTCATAGAGCGCCTTTTTCACATATTGCTCTTTTTGCCACTCCATTTTTAAAAGCTGGCTGCCGTTCCATTTTGAAGAATCATAATGACAGAGTATTTTATAGAAAAAACTGTGGAATGTTCCGGTCACGAGACGGGAGACTTTTCCGGCTGCCAGACCGTACTCATTCGCCATCCGCTCTTTCATTTCGGCGACGGCTTTTGTCGTAAAGGTCACAAGCAGCATATTCTCAGGTGAAATGCCGAGGTGTTCAATCATATGGGCGGCGCGTGCTGTCAGCACCCTTGTTTTTCCGCTTCCCGCTCCGGCAAGCACTAATAAAGGCCCGTCCGTTTCAGTAACTGCCTTCATCTGTTCACGGTTCAGGCCGATGCCGGGGAACAAAGATGTATCAGCCGCCTCGGATGTTGGTGAAAACGGTTCGGCCGCAGGCACTTTTTTCGGGCTTTTCCATTCTGAGACGATCGGTTTCGGATTCTCTGAAATCGCTTTTCCTTTCGGCAGGCGGAACATGCCGGCTTCCTTATACTCTTCTTTTTCTTTCTCCGCTTGTGGTTCCTCGGCCGCGCATGCTTTTTCACAGGCGGTGAAGTCTCCCTTTTGCCGGTGATAAAATGCCGGCTGCTCTAAAATCGAAAGCCGCATCAAGACGGGCTGCTCACAATGTGCGCAAAAAATATTTCCTTTCTGAGCTTCTTCAAAAAGGAATTGGTAATGTTCTCTAGAATATGTATGTAAATGTATCGTTCGGTTATTCAGTCGGGCGCATTTCAAAAAGGGGTCCTCCCATTAAAAGGTGTTCATCCATTTGATAGACAAAGAATATCATAACAAAAGAACAGCGTTTCAAAAAGTAAGATTAAGGGAAATGAAAAGCGAAGGGGAGGGGTACATATGATTTATGCAGGACGGATTCAAAACCAGCAGTATTCTCAATACGCAAACCGGGCAGCGGGTTATAAGTCTGATTATGCCGGCATCACGAAAGCGGCCGCCCTTGCCAATGACAGGGTGTACAGAGAGGTGGAGCGCCGCCAGGAAAACACCGCAGCCGCAGAAAAGAAAGTACTTGAGGAAAAACGTAAGCGCTCTCTTTCTCGTCTGCCGCAAATCATGGGAAAAGGCCGGTTGATAAATCAATACGTGTGAAAAAGCCCGGATATATCCGGGTTTTTTTGAGTCGTATATATGAAAGATGCGGAAAGGAATGATTCAATTTGAGAAAGCTTTCATTATTAATTGCGGGGTTATTTCTTTTCGGCCTCTTTACTCCCGGAATGAAACCGGCACACGCGGCGGAGAGCTCCGCAGCAAAAGATGTCACGCTCACACAGCTGGCGCCGCATGTCTGGATGCATACAAGCACCGGTACGGCAGACGGAAGTCCCGTCCCTGCGAACGGATTGCTTCTTGAGACTTCCAAAGGAATCGTACTGATTGACACTCCGTGGAATGACAGTCTCACAGAGCAGTTAATGACACAAATAAAACAGCGGTTTCCCGGCAAAAGGATGACCGATGCCATTGTGACACACGCTCATGACGATCGTATCGGCGGGCTGAACACCCTGTATACATACGGTGTAAAGGTGCACAGCACGAAGCTGACCGCCGACTTGGCCCGGCAGCAGGGATATGACCGGCCGCTCGGAGATTTGAAAAACGTGACAAAGCTGCAGTTTGGCGATATGAAAATTGAAACGTTTTATCCGGGAAAAGGTCATACGGAAGACAATATGACCGTCTGGCTGCCTGAGGAGAAGCTCTTATTCGGCGGATGCTTAATCAAGGCTTTAGAAACAAAGGAAATCGTACCTACTCCGGGCTTTTATCCGGACCAGTGGCCGCGCGCCGTCCGCAAAGTCATGAAAAGATATCAGGACATCAGCATTGTCGTTCCGGGCCATGGCAGTCCGGGGGATGACCGTCTGCTGCCGCATACGATAAGCCTTCTGAAAGAAACGTAAAAAAGAAGACCGGCGCTCCCATTACGGAGTGCCGGCTTTTTTTATCTCTTCCTGATTTTCATAAAACTGAGGAAAGCAAGTGCAAGCGCCAACACGGTATATCCCGCTATCGGCCAAATATGCTGATGAAAGGAAGAATAATCTCCGGTTATGACTTCCTGGGCCAGCTCGATCGAGTGAATAAACGGTAAGGCATAAGCGATATGTTTGAATGTGTCACCGAGCAGGCTCACCTCCATCCAAGCCCCGCCCAGAAATTGCACGAGTGTAATATAAATCGTTCCGATACCTGAAATTTGTTTGTCCGTAAACACAGCCCCTAAACATAAACCGAAGAAAACGGACATCATCGCAATCGGCAGCAAGACAGCGATACCTGCGAGAAGATTCATCCACTCGGCGGATAAACCGGCAGCCGCTGCTGCGATAAAACAAATGACGATTTGTAAAATGGCTAACGGCAGCATCGGCATTGCATAACCGATGACATAATCGGCTGTTTTTAAAGGGGAAGCAAACAAACGGGTCAAAAGGGCGGTCTGTTTGTCTTTTGCGATCAGCAATGCAGAGAACATCGTAAGGAAAGCAAAACCGAAAACAATGAGTCCCGGTGCTAAATGCTGAATTTTAAAGGTATCAAGCGGCGCATTTTTTTCAATCGCCGTAAACAGAAACAATAGAATAACAGGCAGTGCGATTCCAAGGATAATAGACAGAGGGTCACGAAAAATTTCTTTGCGGTTGCGAATGGCGAAATCAAGCATAAAGACCCGCCTCCCCGTCACAAATCGCTAAAAAGGCATCTTCAAATGTAGCTGAATGAGTTTGCTTTTTCAGAGCCTCCGCCGTACCCAGTGCTTTTAAAGTCCCATTTTCTAAAATGCAAATACGATCTGCCAGGGCTTCAGCCTCTTCTAAATAGTGTGTCGTTAAAATAATCGTCATGTCACCCTTTAATGCCTCAAGATTTTTCCACAACTCGCGGCGTGAACGGACGTCCAGCCCTAATGTCGGCTCATCTAAGAAATAAATATCCGGCTTGGTGATCATTCCCATTGCGATGCTGAGGCGGCGCTGCATTCCTCCTGATAATGTTTTTGTTTTTGCTCTTTCTTTCTCTTTTAATTGAAACAATTCGAGCATCTCATCTGTTCTTTTTTTTGCTTCTTTTTTCGGAATTCCGTAGACTCCGGCTATAAACTCTAAGTTTTCCCGTACGGTTAGATGAGGAGCGATGGCTGTTTCCTGCGGAGACATATTCAATTTCGGTTTTATTTTATCCAAATCAGTCAAAATACTGTGTCCAAGCACTGATGCATCACCGTCATCCGGAGAAAGGAGTCCGCAAAGCATACTGATTAATGTCGTTTTTCCGGCTCCGTTCTCACCGAGTAAAGCGAAAAATTCCCCTTTCTCAACCGAGAACTCAAGACGGTCAACGGCGGCGGTTTCTTTATAATGTTTCGTTAATTGCTTCAGCTCAATCGCGTGCATTTACTCATCCTCGCTATCTTCATCGATTTGCTTAGCGTTTAAAATATCTTTTGCAAACTCGAAAAAGAGTTCTTGTTTAACAAGTGCGATACCTTGCTGGTCATCCCCGAGCATAAGCAGTGAATCCCCCGGATTTATATCGAAAACATCTCTTGCTTCTTTAGGAATGACAATCTGTCCTTTTGTACCCACTTTAACAGTCCCGAATATGTGTTTTCCTTTTGGTGCCGTCATGTTTATCCCTCCGAAATATGAATTGTACTTTTTGTATGAATTGTAATACTTCGCATACTAAACATACATTAACCTTCCATAAAATGCAATAAAATTCATGAAATAGTATTATTTTCATAAAAAAAGCACTCCTGCCATATCAACAGGAGTGCTTTTGATTTTATCGTTTGTGTTCCTTTATCATTTCCAGATGGGGGATGCCCGCATCGAGAAATTCTTCGCCGGATGTGACGCGGTATCCTTGTTTTTCGTAAAACGGAACCGCCTGCGTCTGCGCATGTAAGATAAAGCTGTCGGCGCCCTTGGCTGCCGCCGCTTTTTCAAGCGCCTGCATAATGATGGCTCCGACGCCTAAAGAACGATGGCTTTTCATCACGCAGATGCGCTCTAATTTTCCATGCCCGTCTTTCAAGCGCCATCTGCCGGCTCCGACCGGCTGGCCGCCGTCATATATGACTATATGCTCTGACGTGTCTTCGAATTGATCAATCTCTTCTTCTTCCGGAACGTGCTGTTCTTTAACAAAGACCTCTTTTCTGATGAAAAAAGCGTCGTTTAGCTG
Organism: Bacillus sp. FSL P4-0334; assembly: GCF_038004825.1. Taxonomy (NCBI): domain Bacteria; kingdom Bacillati; phylum Bacillota; class Bacilli; order Caryophanales; family Bacillaceae; genus Bacillus; species Bacillus sp. FSL P4-0334. Next base: position 2,226,335 of record NZ_JBBORX010000001.1, read on the forward strand.
TTTTTCAGTTTTTGCGATGATGGATTCCAAGCAGTTATTCTCCTCCGCCTAATAAAAATGTTTCGTACACAGTCCATGAGCCGTTATCCAGCTGATAGAGCAAGTGAAAACGGTCGATGACTTCTTCGTGGGAAATGTCCAGCATTTTCAGCTGTCCGAGTACGTCGGAATGTTCATCTGACGACAGCTTCTGGCCGACCGTGACATGCGGAACGAAGCTGTATTCCGGCTCGCCGGATAATGCTCCTGAGTAGCATTTCTCACTCAGAGATTTTAATTCCTCCGTCGGCTCTGCTTTCATATATATCACATTATTCACAGGAGAAAACGAGCTGTATTTTGTGATTTTCAGAACGAGCGGATGCGACTCTTTCGCCGTCTGTCTCAGCTGTGATACGACCTGCTCGATTTCCTGTTCTGTCGCTTCAAACGGATCTCTTAGCGTCAGGTGCGGAGGAATGAGCGCGTAGCTCGGGTCGTAGCGTTTCCGGTACGAATTTGCGAGATCCTGTAATTTTTTTGATGGAAATAAAACAATACCGTATTTCATGAAAGTTCCCTCCTTAAATGAATGGTTACAGCATTTTTTTCAGCGCCGGCGTGATGAGCGGCTGCCAGTAGGTCCATTTATGATCCCCGTCGAAGGTTTCATACGTGTATTCAGACTGTTTGCTTTCCAGCAGCTGTTTGAGCTCTTCGTTCGGCGCGGTGAAATCCAGAATCTGGCCGTCTGTCGTGTGAACGCCGGTTTCTTTTTCTCCGATTTGATGATAAACGGAAATCTGTTTGAGATCCTCCGACTGCCGGACGGCATCCAGCACGTGCCCGTCAACATACGGAGACTGCATGATGACGTTTCCAAACATGTTCGGATAGTCAATCGCCGTCATGAGCGAAACGGTTCCGCCGAGGGAATCCCCGATCATGGTGCGGCCGTATCCGACTTGATAAGTCGGGTATTCTTTGTCGATAAAAGGAACGAGCTCATTTGCGATAAATCGCTTATATGAGGCGAACTTAGAGCCTTCTGGATGGTATGTGTTTCTTCGCTCCCGCACATTTTTATAAGGGACGCCGATAATGATGCAGCGGTCAATTTCCCCTTTTGACATAAGCTCTTCCGCCTGCCGCCCGATTCTCCCTAATCTGAAATAATCATGGCCGTCCTGAGCGATGACCGTATGATATTTATACAGGGGGGAGAAGGTGGCGGGCAGGTAGACCAAAACGGTCATTTCCTCTTCAAGCTCATGGGAGAAAAGTTTTTTCTCATGAATGATTCCGTTTTTTGATGCCACTTCGCATTCCTCCAGGCCGCTTCTTGTCTTGATGGTTTTTTCCTATTGTACCATGAATTATTAGAAATTTCTTTCTTCAGATGCACTTCTTGCGAGAGTTCAGATAAATAAAAAATTGTTGAAATCCATTTTATAGTGCGTTAATATAGAACAATCAGAAAATACAAAACAATATTCTTATCACGAGAGGTGGAGGGACTGGCCCTTTGAAACCTCAGCAACCGGTTTGCTTTGCCGCGGGAAGGCAAAGTGCCAAGGTGCTAAATCCAGCAAGCGATTCACATGCTTGGAAGATAAGAGGAAGAGAAAAGCTCCTTCTTCTTATGAAGAGGGGGCTTTTTTATTTTTGAAAAAGGATGGTGCTTACTGATGACGCAGCATGTTGATACAAAATTAGCCCAAATCGGAAATAGAAGCGAAGAAGCAACGGGAACGGTCAGTCCGCCGATTTATCTGTCCACCGCTTACCGACATAGAGGAATTGGAGAATCTACAGGCTTTGATTATGTGCGTACGAAAAACCCGACACGCCAGCTCGTTGAAGACGCTATCGCCGTGTTGGAAAACGGTGCGAGAGGCTTTGCTTTCAGCTCGGGAATGGCAGCCATTCAAACGATTATGGCTTTATTTAAAAGCGGAGATGAATTGATTGTATCCTCCGATTTATACGGAGGCACGTACCGTTTGTTTGAAAACGAATGGAGAAAATACGGCTTAAGCTTTATTTACGATGATTTCAGCGATGAAGACTGTTTACGCTCCAAAATAACGGAAAACACGAAAGCGGTATTTGTTGAAACACCGACAAACCCGTTAATGCAGGAGGCGGACATTGAAAAAATCGCCCGGATTACGAAAGAAGCCGGCCTGCTTTTGATTGTGGATAATACGTTTTATACCCCGGTGCTCCAGCGTCCGCTTGAACTGGGAGCGGACATCGTCATTCACAGCGCCACAAAATATTTAGGCGGGCACAATGATCTCCTTGCCGGTCTGGCTGTCGTAAAGGATGAAGAGCTCGGCGAGATCATGTTTAATCACCAAAATGCAATCGGCGCCGTTCTCCCGCCGTTTGATTCGTGGCTTTTAATGAGAGGGATGAAAACACTCGGACTCAGAATGCGCCGTCATGAAGAAAACGCCCGTGAACTTGCAGAATTTTTAGAACAGGAAGAAGAAATCGCCGACGTGTTATATCCCGGAAAAGGCGGGATGCTGTCTTTCCGGCTGCAAAAAGAGGAATGGGTTAATCCGTTTTTAAAGGCGCTGAAAACGATCTGTTTCGCAGAAAGTCTCGGCGGGGTGGAAAGCTTTATTACATACCCCGCGACACAGACGCACATGGATATTCCTGAAGACATCCGTATCGCAAACGGCGTCTGCAACCGTCTGCTGCGTTTTTCAGTGGGCATTGAACATGCAGAAGATTTGAAGCGGGATGTAAAGCAGGCATTACAGCAAGTAAAAGAGGGGGCCGTGTCATATGAGTAATCACAATTGGACGCTGGAAACCCAGCTCGTGCACAATCCATTTAAAACAGACGGAGCCACCGGAGCCGTCAGCGTCCCGATCCAGCATGCTTCCACATTCCATCAGTCTTCATTTGAAGAATTCGGGACATATGACTACAGCCGCTCAGGTACACCGACAAGAACAGCGCTTGAAGAAACGATCGCAGGTCTTGAAGGCGGAACGAGAGGCTTTGCTTTCAGCTCGGGAATGGCGGCGATTTCGACGGCGTTTCTGCTCTTATCCCAAGGCGACCATGTCCTCGTCACGGAGGATGTGTACGGCGGAACATTCCGCATGGTGACTGAGGTTCTGTCCCGTTTCGGAATTGAACATACCTTTGTCGATATGACGGACACAGAAGCTGTCGCCCGCGCCATCCGGCCGAACACGAAAGCCATTTATATGGAAACACCGTCAAACCCGACGCTCGGCATCACGGATATTAAGGGCGTCGTCAAACTGGCAAAGGATCACGGCTGTCTGACATACCTTGACAATACTTTTATGACGCCTGCTCTGCAGCGTCCGCTTGATCTCGGTGTAGATATCGTGCTCCACAGTGCGACGAAATTTTTAAGCGGACACAGTGACGTGCTGTCAGGCCTTGCCGCCGTAAAAGATGAAGAGCTCGGCAATCAGCTGTATAAGCTGCAAAACTCATTTGGAGCGGTGCTCGGCGTTCAGGACTGCTGGCTCGTATTGAGAGGCTTAAAAACATTGCAGGTCAGACTGGAAAAAGCGAGCCGGACGGCTGAGCGGCTGGCTGCCTATTTTGACGGGCATCCCGCCATCAAAAACGTTTACTATCCCGGCCTTGCCGGACACCCGGGAGCCGATACCCATAAACGGCAAGCGAGCGGAGCGGGCGCCGTCCTGTCCTTTGAATTGGAAAGCAAAGAAGCCGTCAAAAAGCTGGTCGAAAACGTATCGCTTCCGGTATTTGCCGTCAGCCTCGGCGCCGTCGAATCCATTCTCTCATACCCTGCAGCCATGTCGCATGCCGCCATGCCAAAAGCAGAGAGGGAGAAACGCGGCATCACAGACGGCCTTCTGCGCTTGAGCGTCGGAGTCGAAAACGCCGAAGATTTAGAGCGGGACTTCGAACAGGCATTGAAAAAAATAACCCCCGCCCAAGTGAGATCATAAACGAAAAGGGCGCCGTCAATTTTGTGACGCGCCCTTTTTTTATTTTAGATAAAAAAAGTGTTGACGAATGAGAAATCAGGATATATAATTATAAATGTCAGAGAGACAACAACATACCCAGCAACACATACATATCATGATTCCGTAGCTCAGCTGGGAGAGCGCTACCTTGACAGGGTAGAGGTCGCTGGTTCGAGCCCAGTCGGAATCATAGCCAAAACCCTTGCGTAGCAAGGGTTTTTTACTTTGCTTATTTATTGATTTTGTCATCATTCATCGAGTTGGGGACGAATTGGGGACGAAATTATTTTTTTGAGCTGATTTTGAAGAAGAATTTCAAAATCAACTCTGTTTTTGTGCTAGGTTTCTAGGATCGAACTGATTAAAGTGTTTTACTGTGCTATTTTCGAGTTTCTCGGTAACATGACCATAAATATCACTAGTTGTTCGAGCACTGGCATGTCCAGCTCTTCGTTGAATAGCACTGAGACTTTCGCCAGCTTCCATAAGGAGAGCCACCATAGTATGCCGCAAGTCATGAAGACGAACATCTTTTAGACCGTACTTCTTTTTTATTTTAGTCCATTTTGCGGTAGGGGTTGTATAGTAGTAAGGTTTTCCTTTACCACTGTGAAACACATATTGATGTTCTCCGCCTTCCCAGGCATCGCCAAGCAATAATTTTTCTTTTTTCCATATGCGATAATATTTAGCCAGCTCATTCATATAAAAATCAGGCATTTTGACGAATCGTTGAGAACTTTTTGACTTTGGGCTTTTGACATGAGGCTCTCCGTTAATTGTTTTAGAAATTGATCTATTTACGTATATTCCACCTTTGTCCCAATCTACATCCAAGTGCCATTCACAGGCAAGAGCTTCTCCTCTACGAAGCCCCCCGATCAGAGCTGCAAGATAATATAAGCGCCATTTAATATCTATTTCATACAACACTTTAATACATTCAGCTGCTTCGTCAGATTCAAGAAAGTTCATTTCTTTATTCTCAGCTTCTGGCGAACTCAATCCCTCAATAGGGTCGTCTTTTATCAATTTCCATTCCTCTGTGGCAGTTTTAAATAATGCTTGTAAGATTTTAAATATATCTTTGATTGTTTGATCACCTAATCCGCCAGGCTTTCCATCTTTTCTAGCCCCATCTTTAGATAAATCATCTATAAAATCAACAATATGAAGGCTTTTGATTTTGTCTATTTTTTTATGACCTAATGCTGGAAGAATGTGATTTTTTAAGTGATTTGAATATTTGACAGAGGTTGTAAAAGAGTAAGGCTTACCATTCTTATTAAAGAGTTTCTTTTCAATCCATTTTTCTGCAAATGAATCAAAAGTGGATTTTTCCGGAGCAATATACTCGCCGGCCTCTACTTCAATTCTGAAACGGTGCAGCTGGTCCTCAAGATACTCTTGTAATTTCCGTTTAGTCTTTAATAGCTTTGGATCTTCTATACGAATTGTTTTCTTTCTTCTATCCCTTTTACCTTTGGCATCGTAACCATTCTCAACAATTAATCTAAAAGAGTTTTTTCCACGGGGCTCTATACTGGCCATTTGGCTACCTCCTAACATTCAATTTACTTATTTGATGAAGATTTTTATGCCAGAGAATTGAAAACTGCTTTCTGTTGAATATTTCTAGCCGTTTAGCGGCCAAGGAATATGTCACATTAAATGTATCTCCTATTAATTTAATGGCCTCTGATTTAAGACGGGGCAGTTGCATTTTTATGAGCATGAACGTTGGTACACAGAAGTGATACATGAAACTGTTCGCCTGGTATTCCTGAAGCTGCCTGAACATTCTATTCATGTGAAATTGGTTTCCAGTATGTTTTAAGACATGGCATAGCTCATGAACAAAGTCTTGCCACTGTTCTTGTGGAGAGGCACGAGCATCAAGGACGACGCTATACTCACCGTTGATTTGAAACATGCAGCTTTCTCTTTGCTCATAATGCAGCCAGATACGAAATGCCGCGGCAATCCTTTCTAAATCAATGTCTTCAGGAGTTTCAATATTTAATCTGTGGTAGATTTTTTTGACTTCTTCTTCGAGGTACGATAGTTGGATTGACATTAAAAACACCACCATAAAGGGAATATATGTTCTGTTTTTGGTGTGAAAGAAAAGCCCATAGGGCCACTATAATTTTAAAAGCTGCTTTTTTTTCGCTGTAAACTCTTCTTCTGTCAAAAGACCTTCTTCTTTTAACTCAGCATATTTTCTAATTTCTGAAGCTATCATGTCAAAATCAGATAAATGCTGGTGAGTAGACTGGGCAGGGGACGGATCATTATTTTTTTGAGCAGTTTGTATTTCTTTTCTCACGTAGTTGACAAACTTATCATGATCCCCTTCTTGAATTCCCTTAATCAAGAATTCCTCTTTATGGGTTTTGAGATCTATCTGAAACCCTGTAAATGTTTCCTTTAAGATGGTGATGCTCGTAATTTCGTTATATGACCAGCTGATTATTCTATGGGCACCAGCTTTATCTGCAATATGATATAAGTTTTCTTTGGTAGCAATAAGTAAACCTTGAGTGCCGAATTTTTTGTCATTTAACACACCGAATATAGCTTCCATTATTACTTGGTTTTTCTTCCCCAATAATGGCTGGGCTGCATAATAAGTTTTCCTGAAAGCCCCTGAAGCTCTGCGTTTTTTTCCAAAGGCACTGTTATATACTTCCTCATTAGTGAACAAAAACGCCAAATTAATTTCCCCTTTATATGTAGTCACGGCTGAGTTTGTCTTTCTTTTTTTCTGATCCATTCCAGTTTGAATACTGAAGCAATCCAGAAGAGGACGATTGCTGAATCCCTTGATATAACTGGCTTCAACCTACTAATGAAAAATGCTTTCCCGTTCCAGTTCGGTTCTAATCCCGATCCAATCCCGATCTTATTAGTAAACAGAAATAACATAATAAATAATATAAATAAAGGTTTCGGCAGTTGTTACTTTTTAGGCTTGCGGCCTTCGCGTTCTTCTTTCTCTTTAAGGTACTTAATAAAATCAATTGCTTGTTTTTGACTTTCTTCTGAGAAATCACGAGCTTGTCTAAAGGCGAGTTGTAAATCAGGATCATCAAAAAGGTCAGTATTAAAAGCATTAGGTTCTTTGCCGGTTAGGAGATAGTCAGTAGTTACACCATACAGCTTTGCAATTCTCACAAGCATCTCGCCATCCGGTTTCCTTAAGCCGTACTCCCAATTCGCATATGTAGACATTGTTTTAATGCCCAATTTTTTTGCGACAAAAGATTTGCTCCAACCTTTTTTTTCTCTTAATTCAGTTAGAATTTTCCCTGTTATATTATCCATTATTATACACCTTTTTTCATTTGGTGTGTAAATTTTAACACGGTTTACACACAACAGATAATAACTTACACAAAAAGAATAAAAATATATTGACTTACCCTTATTGTGTATATTATTATGAGTTTAACGAGTTACACAAAAAGAGTAAGGTGGTGAGTTAAATAATGTTAGAAAATTTACGGGCGACTAGAATTTCTCAAGGAAAGACCCAAACCTTTATGGCTAAAAAACTCGGATACAGATCTGTAAGTGGGTATGCGAATATAGAAATGGGTCGTACAAAACCAAGTCTTGAAAAAGCACATCAAATATCCAAGTTGTTGAATAAAGATGTAGATGAACTTTTTTTTGATCAAAAGTTACACGTAACGAGTAAAGAACACACTGCTTAGGAGGCCGAGTATGACACGCAATACATTAACTGTGCAGGAAACAGCTGATTACCTGGGTGTTCACCATGACACAATTTACACAATGGTTCGAGAAAAACAAATTCCTCACTTTCGTGTGCGAAATCGGATTTTCTTTACCAAACACAATATTGATGCATGGATCGAAGCACAAGAACAAGCAATCATGAAAGAGGCTCTATAGAGTAAATATTTGTTTTTATTGTGGCCACAAAGCGAAATTTAGAGCCATGAGGCCGGATATTCGAAAAATCATAAGCCAATACAATAAAACATCTTTTGACCCTAATTAAATTTTAACAGCAAACAGCTGAATATATCAGGAGGCAAACATATGGAGAACAATCCGTACAACTTGCGGAATTTACCGAAGATCATGCGCTGTGTTCGTAAAGCGGCCGGGTTTACACAATATCAGATCGGCAGTTTGATAGGCGGGAAGGATCAACGTTACGTTTCCGATGTTGAAAATGGTTTTAGTAAGCTGACCCCTGAATTATGCATCAGGTGGTTTGAGGCGTGCGAGGCATACGAACATATTGATCTGGTACATTACCTTTTCAAACTGCACCCGACAACGGCTGCTCCAATAGACCCAGCTCTTAATGAGAGCGCAAGCACAGCGGTAATCAACATGATTCACCAGCTTGAAGAAGCATTGCAGGCAACAAAGCATTTAGCGCGCTGGCTGGCAAATGATAGGCCAGGCCGACAGGCGGAAGAACTGCCCATGGCCGATATTAAACAGATTTTTGATCTGATCCCAGCAAACAAAACGCTGATATATTCGCTGGCCCGCAGTCATGGCCTGAACATGAAGGAACTGGCTGAAAGATGGACGCGGAAAGCGCTAATGAGTCAAGTTGCAATGGCAAAAACAGAGGAAAGGCAGGCGGTGCTGGTATGAAAATCAATCAGTTTCTTAAAGCAGATGCAGATTCAGCAAAAAGGAAAATCGAGTCGGCGGAAAGGCTCTCTATCATGCTTTCGGAGGCGTTACGGGATGGCGATTATGAAGAAGCTATCAGTCTTGCAGGGAGCATCAAGGTTCTTACAGAGGATATTAACCGGCTGGCGAATAAAGGACGCTTACACCAAACCGTTTTAAATATAGCAGCCCGCGGGATTCAACTGAGTGTTGCGAGTAGGTGTTCACGATGAATATTGAAAATCCAATGGTCCTGAACAACTGGCATGATAAAACGACAGAACCGGAAACAAAAAAGGACTTTTTCGGGGATGAAGTAACGTCAGCAGATAATTATGTAATCGACAGCGGCGAGGTAATTTTACAAGACAATCTTAAACGCTATTTGAAAGAGCAACTTGGATTTAGGTTTCATTCAGCGCAGTAAAAAAAGCCCACTTGGCAGAGTGGACTTCAAAAGGTCTTTTGGTAAAGATTAGTTCCTTTATTATACCAAATTACCTCATAAAAGACAATGGAGGTTTTACACATGGCTAAACGAATAACAGCATCTTTCAGTGACCGAGCGGACGATCAGAAGCGTCTGGGACAAGTCGGCGGCTCGGTCATGTTCAGTAAGGGCAAACCGGTATTTTCCTTTCCGTCAATGGATGCATACCGAGAATGGCAGCGGCTCGGCACAGAAGCTTATTTGAGAAAGGTGGCAGAAGCACAATGAACGGACTATCTCAGGTAGATTACTCAGATTACATGCCGGCGCCCCAGCAGGATACTAGCGTGACTACGGAAGCGATGGTAAGCCGACAGGCTCAAGAAGTACAGGCGGCGATGATCATCGCAAAGAAATTCCCACGGGACGTATTCGCGGCGTTTGACCGGATTAAAAAAGCATGCGAACGGAGGCTTTTAGCCGAGAATGCGGTGTATGAATATCCTCGCGGCGGGACAAAGGTTTCCGGTCCATCTATCCGGCTGGCGGAGGCCTTGGCACAGAACTGGGGGAACATTGATTACGGAATTATGGAGTTGGAACAAAAAGCTGGTGAATCATCTGTCATGGCTTACGCTTGGGATCTTGAAACGAATACCAGGCAAACCAAAATATTCACTGTGAAGCATGAGAGAAAGGCAAAAGGTACAGTTACAAAGCTTAATGACGCTAGGGATATTTATGAAATGGTTGCCAATCAAGGAGCCCGTCGACTACGTTCCTGCATACTTGGAGTGATTCCTGGCGATATCGTTGACGCTGCAGTTGATATGTGCCAGAAAACGTTAATAAACGGCCATAAAGAACCATTGGAAGATCGGCTCAGAAATGCTTTATCAACATTCAAAAAAGAATTCGGGATCACCAAAGAAATGATTGAAGAATACATCGGCAGTAACGTCGATGCCTTTACAGAACAAGACTTTTTAAAGATTGGCCGCATTTATACATCTTTACGTGATGGTATGGCCAAGAAAGAGGATTACTTCAATGTGAAGGCCACAGGCGCGACTAGGTCAAAGGCTGAGGAAGAATTCAAAAAGCAGAAAGAGCAAGCTGACAAGCCTGCTGATAGTAAAGAAAAGGCGGGTGATCCTGCTAATGCGGATACCGGCGCTGAACAAGGAGAATTATTACTCTAACGAGATTGATAGACACTACATGTCAAATTCTCAATATAAAAGTTTTTTGCAGTGCGAGGCTGCCACGATGGCAAAGCTGAACGGAGAATGGACGCCGCCCACATCGGAGGCGCTCCTCTTCGGCCAATACGTTCATGCCTGGCTTGAGGGTGAACAGGCTTTTGATGAATTCAAGATGAATACACCTTCGCTATTTACTCAAAAAGGTCAGCTGTACAAGCAGTATCAGTTAGCTGATCTGATGATTGAGGCGATTCAAAATGATGATCTCTGTATGTTTGTTCTTCAAGGAGAAAAGGAAGTCATTGTAACTGCTGAATTGTTCGGTGTTCCGTGGAAAGGAAAGCTGGACGTATACAACCCAGCTGGCGGCCGTTTCTCCGATCTGAAAACAGCGCGGTCATTGCGGGAGAAAGTTTGGGACCCGGAAATAGGATATTGCTCTTTTGTTGAGGCATACGGTTACATCGCTCAGATGGCGCTTTACGCAGAAATTGAAAAACGGATGACTGGGCGTAACGAATGGCTTGAACCCCTGATCGTTGGAGTGTCGAAAGAAGACCCACCTGATAAAGCTGTCATCAATATTGATGAAGGAAGGATGGAAGTAGAGCTTGAGGAGATTGAGCAGCGGATGGGCCGGATTTTGCAAGTGAAACACGGCGGGGAGAAGCCGGAGCGATGCGAAAAATGCAAGTATTGCCGGGCTACTAATCAACTGAACAGTATCATCCATTTTTCGGAGTTGGTGAGCTGATGGAAAGGGAGTTGATTAGGATTCCTATCCCGCATTGTTATCTTTGGCTGGTCAAAACGGTTCAGCGCGACATGAGAAAGGACTTGTATACCCGGTACACGACTGACTACTTAAAGACAAATGAGCCGTCTCTGAGATTAGTAGAAATAGATTTCAAGGCTCTGACAGCACTGTGTGAAAGGAAGTAGGTGAGCGGCATGGATATGCAAGGTTTGGGGTATGTGGTCCTGCCCCGGCTGCCATTTAAAGATTCACGAGACGAGACAATATACGATTATTTATTCAAACGGGCGGAGTACAGGGCAGATCAAGAACTAAAGCTCGGGCAGACAATCATTAAGCTTGTAGATTTAGCCAAGCGCTTCAACTGGTCTTCTGATCAGATCAAATACTCGTTAGATCGGATGGTAAAGCAAGAGTATTTGAAGCTGGATCGGCTGCCGCAAAAACGTGGTTTCATTGTGACGGTGTTGAATTATGCCGAGTACATACAGCTTGGAAATTACAACAAGAAGATAGACCCGGCTCCAATACCTTTAGGACAGCAGGAGGTTGACGAAAAAATGAAAAACGCATTTGAACTATTCGAAAACAAAACAGCCCGCACCATTGGCACGATGGAGGTTCAGCGGCTCGGGTATATGGTGGATGATTACGGCGAAGAGAAAGTCATGGAGGCAATGAAACAGGCTTTCAGAAGCAAGGGCAACAACGTCAATCTAAATTACATTGAAGCAATCCTCTCAAACCCATTCAGCCAGAGACGAAAGGAGAAACATCAGTATGGAAGCTCGCAAAACGCAAGATATGGACGCGGCAATGAAGGCCATTCTAACCAAGCTCCGGGATCGGTCAGCAGCATCTTCAACGGGACAGGCCGCCTCAGAAGAAAAGGCTGAATACGAGTGCTCTGACTGCAAGGATAAGGGCATTATCGTTTACCGGATTCACCAAGACACCGAGCGTCAGCTGAGAAAAGAGCATAAGACAATGGAGAGCCTGGCCCCCGATCAAATGGTCAGGGAAGAGGATTATCTTGCGGGGAAAGTATGCTTGCCGGATAAGGCCCGGGAATGGAAAACCACATTTTCAAAGCAATGCGAGTGTGTAAAACGGAAAAAGATCGCCCGGCTTATGAAGGCCAGCGGCATCACGGAGGAATTCGAAAAGCTCCTTTTTGGAAACTTCATTAAGGACGGGAAGCCGGACATGATCAAGGACGCTTATGAGTGCGCAGTGGAATACTATAAGGATTTTCCCAACGTCATGGGAAAACGTTCAAACAGTATCGCTTTGCTCGGGCAGCCGGGCAGCGGAAAAACGCACCTGTTAACGGCGATCATGAACAATCTGATTAAGAAAAAATCAATTTACTGCATGTATTTCCCGTACGTTGAGGGAATGGGCGATCTGCGAAATGACTTTGACCAGTTGGAAACAAAGCTCGACGCCATGCGGAAAGCCGATGTCCTGTTCATTGATGACTTATTCAAGCCAGTGAAGGGGGAGCCGCGGGCGACGGATTGGCAAGTGGAACAAATTCAATCGGTTGTGAACTATCGGTACCTGAATCATAAGCCTCTGCTAATCTCTTCCGAGCTTGATACGGGCGAAATTTTGGATATCGACGAGGCGCTGGGCTCCCGGATTCATCAAATGTGCAGAGATTACACGGTGATCATTAAGGGCGACCGGATGCAATTAAACCATAGGTTAGGAGATTGGGAATGACAGAAAAAGCGAATTTCACAGCGACCGACGGAATGTATCTGTTCGGGCCCGCCGAGCAAACGGCCGGCCAGGACCTTACCCCGGCGATCCGGGTGCTTGAGGAAAAAATCAAACAAATGGAGCTGATGCACAGTGCTTAAAGCGGTGATCCTGCTGCCGGCCATCATCCTCACTGCGCCGTACAAGGAAAAGCAGATTCAGCACTGGGAACAAATTGACGGGAGGTAATGACGGTTGGATTCCATTCAGTTTATAGTTTACGGCGAGCCTGTTGCACAGGGGAGGCCGAGGGGATCTGTTATAAATGGCAAGGTTAAAATGCGTGATCCTTTGAAATCAAAGAATTTTAAACAATATGTTGCGCTGGTGGCGTCACAGTATCGGCCAAAACAAGTTATTACGGGACCTGTGGCAATGGATGTCAGAGTATTCAGACCAATGACGAAAGAAATTTCTAAATCCAAGACAAAAAGAGAAAATGCGGAAAAGGGTCTCCTGCGTCCCGTAACAAAGCCGGACGTTGACAACTATGTAAAGGGAGTTAAAGACGCCCTGAATCATCTGATTTACCGGGATGATAGCCAGGTAGTCGATCTGAAAGTTAGCAAGTTTTACAGTGAAGAACCCCGAGTGGAAGTCATTATAACGGAAATCCTGTCATAACGCTTTGCGGCAAAAGTTTGGTGCTTGAAAACTAAATCAATTCAGGAGGTTATCGCTATGCAAGAAAAGATCAATCCATACAAGCCTGGTCCAGTTAAGGAGTGGAAAATGACGCCGGAGCAGTTGGCGGCATACGTCGAAAAGCATCCAATCATCTACCGTGAGGAATTAAAGCCATCTGCTGGCGTAACGATGCGGCTGCCGTCATAAAACGTAAAAAAGCACCGAAGCTGCGCCTCAGTGCCCTTGATATGAACTGGTACTTCTATCATAGCACAGGGGGCGGCCAGAGTGAACAAGCCAACAGAAATAAAAAATCATGAAACAACTATTCAGCAAAGCATCGAGCCGGGGAAAGTCCGCATCATCGTTTTAGATGGCACTGAAGGGACTGCTCATCTAATGGACGCCCCGGAACACGGTAAAACAATCATTCAAACAATAAAAGGCGGCCTGGCTCGTTGTGATTACGAGATCGGCCATAAATTCAAATAGCAGGGGTTTCCCCTGCGGGGGAGGGACGGAAAATGTATCAAAACGAAATTGCCCGCAAGTGTGAACGCTGCGGAAAAATATATTATTCAGCTCAATGGGTTGTATGCAAAACATGTCTTTTAGACCGGGAGGCCCGGGCATGAAAGAATTCAAAATCAATTTGTCAAAAGGTGAAGTTTTATATACCGGTTCTTACATTTGCACCCTTTCAAAAACGGCGGCCAGTACACCGGAGCAAATTTCTTTGGAATCAGCAGCCGAAAAGCTCGCGGAAGAGTTAATCATGCAGCAGGCTATGAATCGGGAGCATCAGCGGCAACAGGAAGTCACGGTCATTCAGTTTCGGCAGGCTCAAGAAGAGATTAAGCGGCTTAAATACGAGAATGACAATTTCAGAAGGTTGCTTGCTACATTCACCGATGAAGAGGACGACCCTTTCGGAGTGGTAAGGAAGGCCTTAAACGGTCAGTTTCCTGCTGCATGGGAGGGTGATGCGGAATGAGCGGATTATCACAAGAACAAATTAACAAAAATTTGTTCGACGAAGTCCAGCGGCTCAGAAAGAAATCTAGGCATGACGAGGAAGAAATTCGACGGCTAAAGGCGGAGAACAAAAAATTAAGATCGGAAATTGAAGAACTGGAACAGATAACAAGAGATTTCGAATCTGCAAATAGCGATTTGGAAGATAAAATCTGGGGATTGGAGAATGATGCGGAATGAAAGTGAAACATGTTGATCAAGGTGGTTTGAAAAGTAACTGGCGGGAATTTGTTGATTTTGTTAAGTCAAATGGTACTGGCGCTTTTTTCGAATATTTCTTTGTCTTTCATGAAGACGAATGTGACGAAGCCTATATATTTGAAAATTCCTTGGAACTAGACGAATGGTTAGAACAGGAATTTTCGGAGGGGAATTATTACGAGGCCGAGGATATTGAGAACTCAATGGATGAATGGATAGTATGGGGGCTTGTTCCTGCTTCATCTGTTGAAAAATATCCGTCGTTATACAAGAAAGCAAGGAAAACATCAATTGTTATAGATGGTGAGACATTTCACAGAAAAGCAGCGACGATAAGCGTTGAGCAGACAGTTTCAGTATCAGCTTCAGTCATTTAAGGGGGAACAAAAATGATGCCATTACAAGTAGAACTTCAGCGGAACGTGAAGGCTACGAAGGACGAAGCAATGACCGTCGAGCAGGCGGCCGAGCTTTTAAAGGTTCACCCGGACTACATCCCGACGCTGGTCGCTCGGTCTGACGATCTGAAAATGATCGGCGATACCATTATCGCTAAACGGGATAAAACAAATATCTGGCTGGTCGGGGCATGCGTGGGGCTTTTCTTCTTCGCTGTTGCTGTGCTGCCGAATTTGATCGGGGGTTAAGGGATGGTACGCTCACCTTTAATCTTATTCGGCGGCAAAGGACATACGCCGAACACAACATAATGTACATCGAGCCTTTCGGCGGCTCGGCCAGTTCAGTGAAAACTATATATTAAATAGGGGGATTCAATGGCGCTGAGAATAATTTTTATGCTAATGGGGTTAGGATTCTGGTTTTATTTTCAGTACGAATACAGGCCGGACATGAAAGCAAACATCACGTTAATAGGAGCAATCATTGCATTCACGGCAGCGGCTTATTTTAATGATATTGATAAATTTAGAGAGAAGCAGGAATGAATAGGCTGTTTTGCTTAAAAATGAAGATAAGGACGGAAAGAAATGAAAATTTGGAAAGGAAATTATAAAATAGTTTAGAAATATATGGTATGATAGGCTCGTTGAATTCTGGTTAAAGGAGATTTTGTTATGATGCGAACTACACCTAGCCTATTTGATGTAAACCGTTTTTGGAAAGGTTTTAATGAATATAAAAATTACAAAGTTGATAATAAACAACATGATTTTTTTAAACTGTTTCGTAACGAAATTCCTGTAGCATTTGAGAAGGTATTAAAAGAAAAGCAGTTCAAGAATCGAGATTATATAAGCATCAAAGCTTCCACAGGTACTGGGAGGATTTCTGATTCATTCTGGATTGCTTTTCTTGATAATCGATTGACTACCAAAGGAAAAAGAGTATCGACTCAAGTTGGTATTTATATTGTTTTATTGTTTTCAGAAAGCGGAGACAATTTTTATTTAAGTATAGCAACTGGCACTGAAAACTTTAACTTAACTGAAATTAGGGAGCAAGCTAAAGCAGGTAAACAATTCTTTGCTAGACAGATTCAATCAAATGAAAAGTTACTAGGATTTAATACGGATGAATTTTATTTGGGTACGTCCGACAGGCCAAAAAAGTATGCTGCCAGCGCCCTCATCAACAAGAAATTTAATCTATTTACGTTTGATGAAGAGCAATTGCTTAACGATTTATTCATATTAAATGACCTCTTCTATGATTATGTCTATGAACATTATTTAGAAGAAAATAATGGCGAAACTGAACAAGAGAATTTAATAAAGAAAAAAACGATTAGAAGAAAAGTAATAAATGTTGAAAAGTACAGGTTGCTTCGCAAAGAAAAAGAGATTGCTAATGAATTAACTGGAAAGGCAGCAGAAGAGTTTGTCTTTCATAAAGAAAAAGATTATTTAATCAAAGAAGGCAGAAATGAATTGGCTCAAAAAGTTGATTGGATCTCTAATAGGGAAGACGGTCATGGATATGATATAAAATCTTATTTTCCAGATGGCTCTGACAAGTTTATTGAGGTAAAAGGTACCAAGTTTAAAAACAATGCTTATCAGTTTTATTTATCTGAACGTGAAAGAGTTGTTGCTGAAGAAAAGGGAAAAGAATATGTTTTAACATTGGTTGAGAACGTGGGGAATCCTAAGCTAATAAAAATCATAAAAGAGGTTAGGGACCCGGTTCATAAAATGTGTTTAAAGCCGCTAAATTATAGTGGCAAACTGAAACCAGAGGGATGCCAAGACAATGACGAATGAAATATTAAAAGACCTAAAATCAATATCAATTACATTCATAAAATTTCTTTGTGTTTTAGCAGTACTTACGATTATAGCAATTATATCTTGGCATTTGAAAGCATATGAAGTTATTTATTACATAATAGTAATAGGTGCTTACCTAATTATTTGGTTTTTAATATATTGTTTTTTAATAAGGCCGCAAAAAGTAAAAAGAGATAATTTGTACCTTTGGTTAGATTCTCCGAATTTCACAGACAAAGAGTTTATTCATGATTTATCGGAGGTTCCTGTTAAGGACTTGTTAGAAAATTTAGAGACAATTTATAAAAAATTATTGATTTATGCAAAACTCGATATAATTAAACTAAAATTATTAAAGGCATACTTCAAGACAAAAAGCTCAGGAAATATTATTGAGGTGCTTTTTCGCTCTTTAGTGGCAATAATTTCAGGACCTTTGTTATTATTTGTGATAAACAATAGACAATTATTTGTATTCCTAAAGCCCAAAGACTTCGCTGAGATTAATCCAACGTTTCTAACCGTGGCAAACATTTTAACTATAGTCTTGTTTTTCTTAAGTGTTCTTATGTTTTTGATATCTGATTCAGTAACAAATAAAAAAAGAAACCTTATAATTGAGGAAATACTTGACGTATGTATTAGCGAATGTAGTAACAAAAAATAAGTCCAAGACGGAAAGCCTGCGGACACTGATCATTGCACAGAATCACTGTGCTCTGATTGGTGTCCGTTTTTTATTTGAGCGGAGGGATGACATGAAGCAAGAAAAGAAAAAGCCCAATAATAACACGCAGGAGCGCTCAGATCGTTTCTGGCAACAAATGATGAACACGAACATGCAAACACTTAAACGAGGCAAGGACGGCGCATTTAAGCGCAAATAAGGGGGAGGAATCAGAATGCAGGATTTAATCATTGAATACAAACGAGCATTAAGAGAAACAAGAAAAATGTACCGGCTCTACAAAGATACGGCTGAAGTCAGTCTGACGGCTGAACAGATTAACGACAAAAAGATTATCAGTAGCATGATCAGCGATATTGAATTCACTCTCGAATGGCTGCAGAACGGAAGACAGCCGGGCGCCCGCCGAGGTGCTGACAGAAGAGATGCATATCAAAGGACGATTCTTGCTGATCCGCGCTTAATTGATGCGCTCCCGGAAGAATACGCAATCGTTCAAGAGGCTGAGGGAGAGGTAAGTGATTGGGATAAGGAAAGAATCGCTGATGCCCTATCCGTGCTTACCGAAAGAGAAAAAGACATTTTCATGATGCATGCTGTGCAAAACATGTCATTCGAAGAGATAGCGCAGTTATTGGGGATTAAAAAAGGAACCGTGCAGAAGAACATCGAACGTTCCCGCCTGAAAATGAAAAATAGAGCAGATCACAGCCTATTCTGTTTAGCATGAATAGGTTGTTTATTTATTGAAATATAAGAAAAGTTTGTGAAAAACCCTTTAAAGACTACTATTGTTATAGGTATAATGGTATTGTTTATTGTTACAAATTAGGGGATTCAAAGAGGATGATATTATGTACAATCTTAAAGAACGCGATGCAATTAAACGGTTCTTAAATGAGGAAACCGTTAATACAAGCGAAGCAATTGAAATGTTGGGCTTCACTCGTCAATACCTAAACCAGTTAGTTAAAAGCGGGGAATTAGAGCCGATGAAAGAAATGCCTCGGGACAGGCTTTTTCTGAAAGAGGATATTTTGGATTTTCAAAAACATAGAAGGAAATGAGCAAATATGAAAAAATTAATCGATGGTTCAACGATCTTATTCTTTATTCTGTTTGTGATATTGTTCACTAATTTTAATTATGGTCATCTCAGCACTCTCGATATTATTACTATGATTTTGGCAATGATCTGGTTGGTGTTGACTATAATTAATATAGCTCTAAAATGGAGAAACCTCCGAAATGGCTAAGTTTATTTTTGAGAGTATAGACGAGCTGAGAGATTTTATGGATAAAGAAATCATAACGACATCTGAAGCCATTGAGATAACTGGATGAAGCCGGCAGAACCTCAAGCAGCTGGTGGATTATAAAACATTGGTTCCGATTAAAACTACGAACAGTGATCGCCTATTCTTGAGAAAATATATTGAAGGCTATAAAAAGAAACGTTGATTGCACCCTGTCAAAAGGATGTTTTTTCGTCTTACGGTTGCCACCTATTTATGAAGGGCGCTTTCGTTCGACAAATCTTGCAAATAGTTCCTTTATCACACTCCTTAACCGATAATAAGGAGGGAGGTGAGAATATGATGCCAATGGTAAAAGAATTTAATGATTTTTTAGAGAAACAAGGGCATAGATCATGGGAAGAGATTGAAAAAGATATGCAAGATGAGTTGTGGCGGATTGGTAGAAAATACGGTGTGATAGGACCTACAGTATTCCATGAGTATATGGATTGGAAGGCAGGTAAACAGAAGAAAAAAGGATAGGTTTCATTAAGTTACTTTTGTTCATATTATATTTTTCAGATTAACTATAGAAGTGGTGAGAGAAATATGGATTTGAAAAGAATGGAAAAATCAATTGTGCATTTAAAATGTTACAGTGAAGATAAACAAGACTTTGGTACTGCTCTTTATGTGAAAAAAGGTAATAAGCAATATCTTATTACTGTGAAGCATCTAATTGTGAATAGAAATTCAGGAAAGCTCCATGAATCTATAATCAAAGCAAATAAATATGCTGAGAATCTCAAAACTGTAGGGGTCGATCAAATATATCGATTAGGATCTGGTGAGTCTGGAGAGGCGCCTGTAGTTTATGAAAATAATCACTTTGAGATGGACTTGGCTATTATATCACTTAATTTTAATGAGACAATTGAATTTAAGAGAAATTTAGAATCATCCGATTATACACCTTTGGATTTTAAACACATTTCTGATAAAAAGTTAACGGCAGGAGATGATCTATGTTTGATAGGGTATCCTGACTTTTCTGATTTAGGTGTCGTCAATCCTATGTTAACAAATCAGCATCTTCCTATTTATTCATTTGGCAAAGTGTCTTTGTTCCATAACGATTTAAACTACTTTATGGGCAATATGTTTAGTTATGGAGGTTTTAGCGGAGGCCCCATTATTTATAATAATAAGGTGGTTGGTATTAATACAGCTCAAATAGTAAACTATATAAATTGTGAGAAAGAGGAGCAACCAGTTATTAAGTATCCAATGAATTATATAATTAAGGGTGATATTATATTTTCGCTTATGAAAGAAATAGAATCAAATGAAAGCCAGCACCTGCACCTTTAAGGGTGCTTTTTTTGTTCCTTGTAAACTGGTTCCGGTAAGTCTCAGGAAAACTATTGGTGGTTAACGGTCTGAGTGCGGCGTCGGTTTAGAGGGAATATCTTTTCCAAAACAAACACGAATCAGAAGGGGGCGGCGGTGAATGTAGATGGCTGAAAAGCACATTCAGGCGTATAAGGATTACGTCAAAGGCATGAAATACAAGGATCTTGCCGAGAAGTACGGGGTGTCGGTGAACACCATTAAATCGTGGAAGCAGCGGCATGGTTGGGAAAGGAAAAAGGGTGCACCCATTGAAAAAAGTGTGCACACAAAAATAGGCGGGCAACCCGGCAACAAAAACGCATTAGGAAATAGCGGCGGGGCGGCTCCGGCAAGAAATCAAAACGCTGTAACACATGGATTCTTCTCAAAGTATTTGCCAGAAGAAACGCTTGAAATCATGGAAGAGATTCAGGAGCGTTCCCCTGCTGATATGATATGGGATCAGATTCAGATACAATATGCGGCTATTATTCGGGCGCAGCGCATTATGTTTGTGCAGGATCAGGATGACATGACCAAAGTTTTGAAAAAAGAGAAGCCGGGTGCGTTTGGTGATGAGCGAGAATGGGAGTTTCAATTCGCTTGGGATCGCCACGCAACATTCCTGAACGCTCAATCTCGGGCAATGGGGGAGCTCCGGAGCCTGATCAAGCAATTCGACCAGCTGGCGCATGAGCAAGATGAGCGGCGTCTTAAATTGGAACAAATGCGCTTGAATATCGAGAAGACGAAGAAGGCGGTTAATGGCGGCGACGGAAACACCCAAGAAAATGATATTGCCGCAATGTTGAGGAAAATGGTGAATGCCGATGGAACTGAATAAAAAGCAAAAGGAAGTTTGGGACAGCTTTATTAAAGAGCAACCCAAAATTCTGATTTGTAGCGGTGCAAAGAGGGCAGGGAAAACATTCGTGCTCCTTTTGACGTTCCTTGCTCACGTCAGTAAGTATCAGAATATGGGTTTATCCTTCATCATCGGCGGGGCTACTCAGGCAGCCATAAAACGAAATGTCTTGAACGATATGGAATTGATTCTGGGTAAAGAATTGAGGCTCGACAAGTCGAATGCCGTTGAGATATTCGGCAACCGTGTATATTGCTTTGACGGGGCCAATGCTGATTCATGGAAAAAAGCGCGGGGGTTCACGTCAGCCGGCGCATTCCTTAATGAAGCGACTGCCCTGCATGACTCTTTCGTGAAAGAAGTCATTTCCCGGTGCTCCTACAAAGGCGCTGTGGTCATGATGGATACAAACCCTGAGAACCCGATGCACACCGTCAAAACGGATTATATCGACAAAGACGGGCAAATGTTGAAAAGCGGACGGCTGAACATCCGGTCATTTCATTTCTCGCTGTTCGATAACAATTTTCTCGATCCGGAATATGTGGAGAGCATCGTGGCATCAACGCCGAGCGGCATGTTTACAGATCGGGACATACACGGTTATTGGGTGGCGCCTGAAGGAGTCATATACAAGGATTTCAATAAGGACATTCACTATATCAGCTCTGAGGAATTGGAAAATAGGCGTGTCAATTTCAAGAAGTATTTTGCGGGCGTCGACTGGGGATATGAGCACCCGGGTTCTATTGTTGTAATCGGACAAGATGACCAGGGGTGTTTTTATTTGCTCGAAGAACATGCAAAGCAACATGAGGAAATTGATTACTGGGTGAAGATAGCGAAGGGCATCAAAGAGCGATACGGCAACATCAATTTCTACTGCGATACTGCGCGGCCGGAACACGTTCAGCGATTCCGCAGGGAGAAACTGCGTGCATTGAACGCTGATAAGGCGGTCATATCCGGTATCGAAGAAGTGGCGCGGCTGTTTAAGCGAAATGAATTGTTCATCGTGAAAGATAAGGTCGCTCGCTTCGAAAAGGAAATTTTTATGTATGTTTGGAATCAAAAGACTGGCGATCCTGTGAAGGAATGGGACGACGTGCTGGACTCACTCCGGTACGCTCTGTATTCGCATAATAAACCGAAAAGACGGAGAGGGGTGAGCTGATGAATCATTTTATAGACATGATTGAACAGTCCGGCATAACGCCTGAATTGATTGATAAGATCATTCAGGAACATAAGCCGGATCATGACAGAATGAAAAAGCTTTATGATCGGTACCAGGCTGAGGTTCAGGGCGTTCCGATCTTATCCAGAGAAGCCATTGAATACGAGGATTTTGAAACAGGGAAATTAAAACGTATTGATCACAAAGTAAACAATAGGCTGAACAACTCGTTTGATTCTGAAATCATTGATACAAAGGTGGGCTATCTGTTTGGTCATCCTATTGCATATGAGTTTGATGAGAGCGGTGAAGCAAGTAATGCAAAACTTGTGAAACAGCTGATTGAAGGTTTCAATACGGAAAACAACATTGCTGATGAAGACAGCGAGTGGGGGAAAATGGCCTCTATTTGCGGTTACGGCGCCCGCCTCGCTTACGTTGATCGTTCTGGAAACGAGCGTATAAAAAATATTGATCCATGGGAATGCGCCTTTATTACTGATGGAAGCATCCATGAACCTGCTTACGCTTTGCGATATTACATGGTGTATGGCGGAAAGATCAAAGCAGAATTCTATGATCAGAAATATGTTTATTATTTCAGTACGAAAGAAAGCTCGGCCTTCACTCTTGATAAAAAAACTTTGCATCTTTTTGACGGCTGCCCCTTATTCGGTTTAGCGAATAACAAGGAACTAAAGGGAGATGCCGAAAAGGTTCTTTCGTTAATTGATGCGTATGACCGCACGTTGTCCGATGCATCGAATGAGATTGAGCAATATCGACTGGCTTATCTGATTTTAAAAGGGCTTGGCGCGGATGAAGAGACGCTTGATCAGCTCAAAAAGACCGGAATCCTTGAATTGTATGACGAAAAAGACGACGTAAGCTATCTGACAAAGGATATAAACGATGCCATCATAGAAAACCATCTTGATAGGTTGGAAGAGAATATCCTTCGCTTTGCGAAATCGGTCAATTTCTCCGATGAATCTTTTGGTGGGAATGTATCAGGGGTTGCGATGAAATATAAATTGATGTCGCTTGAAAACAAATGCATCACAATGGAACGGAAGATGACTGCTGCTCTGCGTTATCAATACAAACTGATCTTTTCCGCATGGGGCACTAAAAGGAAAGCGGCAGCGGAAGATTATAAAAAAGTTTGGTTTGGCTTTAAGCGGAACCTTCCGGCAAATGTACTGGAGGAAGCACAAACGACCGGACAGCTTAAAGGAATGGTAAGCGAAGAAACCCGTCTGTCTCTGCTGTCGTTTGTTGATGATGTCCAGTATGAGCTGAAGAAGATGGAAGAGGAAGAAGAGGAATACAGGCTCAACATGCCGCCGTTAACGGATGTGGAAACAGACGCGGGCGGTGATGAAGATGAACCAGAATGATATTGATAAGTACCTGGACGACATGATCACTGAGGATGCTCAAAAGATTGATGTCGTTTTTGCATCTCGCTTAAAGGAGATCAATGCACAAATTGCCCGGCTGTATGCGAAATACAGTAAGGACGGCCAGCTTACTTTAGCCGATGCCAACAAATACAATCGTCTGAACAAGGAAATGGAGAGGATGGCCGAGGAATCGCACAAGGCTTTCAAAACCATTCTGACTATTGTTGAGGCATTAGCAGCCAAGCAGTTTTTAGAGAATTATATGCGTTCTGCTTATCTATTTGAAATGGAATCCGTGGTTAACTTGGGTTTTAGCATTCCGACAGCCGAAGTCATTCGGCAGGCCGTTCTAAACCCTATAGCCGAATTGACTTTGTCAGCGATATACAGGCGGCATCGAGACGATTATGTCCGGCAGATTCAAATTTCCATCGCACAGGGCCTACAAGCGGGGGAGGATTATTCAAAGATCGCCCGCCGCATTGAAAGAGCGACCGAATTTGCCCGCAGGAAAGCCCGTGACGTGGCAAGAACAGAAGCTCATAGGGTACAAGTCTCGGCAAGGATGGAAAGCGCTGAAAAGGCCTCAAAACGGAGCAATCTTAAAAAGATGTGGAATGCTACCCTTGATCTAAAAACACGAGCCGGGCACAGGAAGCTGGATGGGAAGACAATAGAGCGCAATGGGCTCTTCAAATCAATTTACGGCGGCGGCGGACCGGCTCCGGGGCACATGAATAATGCGAAAGATGACATAAACTGCCGTTGTACGATTGCTTTTAAAGTAAACGGCGTCCTGCCGGATACGAGAAGGGCGAGGGAAGGCGGCAGCGGGGCAGGTCAAACAATCCCATACCAAACCTATGAAGAGTGGTACAAATCCATTGAGGAAAAGGGAAGACGTTAAACAGCGGATTTTTATTTTGTCCTGAGCATGACGTTAAAAGGCTTATTTTTCATGCACTCATAACAGGCGCGCACTGTAGAGGGCAAAGGAGGAAGAAGCGTAATGCCAACATTAGAAGATGTGAAAAAATTTCTTGAAGAAAATAAAGAGAACGAGGAAGTACAGTCGTATCTGAATGAACTTTCTGCCGTGTCTGCTGACAAGGTGAATGGGTTTTTAGATACAGAAGAAGGAAAACGTCTCATTCAGCCTCGGTTGGATTCTCATTTTACAAAAGGCCTTGATACGTGGAAGGCGAACAATCTCGATGCTCTGGTTGATGCAAAGGTAAAAGAGCTTTATCCGGAAGAGACAGAAGAGCAGAAGCGGATCAGGAAGCTGGAAAAGGAGCTGAAAGATCAAAAGACAGCAGCACAACGTGAAAAGCTTTTAAACAAAGCTGTTTCTTATGCTTCCGAAAAGCAACTGCCGGCAGATGTAGATGTAGTGGGATTCTTTGTCGGTGAGGATGAAGAATCAACGATGAAGAACCTCGGAGCATTCGAAGAGAAGTACAACGCTGCACTTCAAAAGGCTATTGAATCCAAGTTTCAAGAGAATGGCCGTGATGTCCAGTCCGGTAGCAACGAACCGACAAATCAAGATTTAGACATCAGCTCGCTTGCAGCTGAAGCAAGTATTAGAAAATAAGGAGGGCTATTAATATGCCGACATTCGATCCAAACAATGCATTAATGCAAGACTCAGTAAATGGGAAGGTTCCAACTGAACAAGGAACGCTGGTTTTAAAAGAGTTTATGACCCAATCTGCTGTCACAAAACTAGCAAAATATGAAGAAATGAGTAAGCCGGAGAAGGAATTCACGTACTTGGCTTCTGGACCGGGAGCTTACTGGGTTGGAGAAGGCGAGAGAATCCAAACTTCTAAGGCTCAATGGTTAACAGCAAAAATGATTTCAAAGAAATTGGGTGTCATTATCCCTGTTTCTAAAGAATTCTTGCGCTATTCTGTAACAGATTTCTTCACACAAATGCGCCCGGCTATCGCTGAAGCCTTTGCGATCAAATTTGATCAGGCTGCGTTATTCGGTGTAGATTCACCGTTTGGAAAAGGTGTATCTGTATTTGAAAAAATCAAGGAATCTGGTAACACAATTGCGTTAAACTCACTTGGCAATCTATATGATGAGTTAAACGGGGTCATGGCTCTTGTTGAAGACGCTGACAAAGATGTAAACGGCTTTACAACAACACGCCGATTCCGTCAAAAGCTCCGCGGCACAAAGGATGGTAATGGTCTTCCGATCTTTAACGATGCGACAGGCGGCGCCACACAGCAGGCTCTTGGCCTTCCGATTGGATATGCGGATTCTAAGTCATGGGATTACGAAAAAGCGGCATTTCTTGCGGCTGACTGGAATTACACACGTTACGGAATCCCTCAAGGAATGGAATACAAAATTTCAGAGGATGCAACATTGACAACGATTGTTGATGCAGACGGAAACCCGATCAACTTGTATGAGCGTGATATGGTTGCTCTCCGTGTAACTCAGCAAGTCGGATTCATGACATTGACCGATGATGCTTTTGCTGCTATTACACCAGTAACGGAGGCGTAAGCTTATGGGGTACACATCTAAAAACTATAACACTAATAACGGCGACAAATTGGTGATCGGCGGCGAGCTTGAAATAAAAGAGGGTGCGAAGGTGACCGGGTTATCGGGTTCTGCACCTGCTCCTAAAACTATCACTTCGGAAATGATCGGCGACGGAGAAGTGAAAAACATCAATATCGGTGATGGTTCTGTCCAAAATCGTAACATCGGCACCGGTAGTGTACAAAATGCCAACATCGGTGCCAAAGCAGTTACTTTAGCTAAACTCGGTGACGATGTGACAGCCAAACTATCTGATTTAGAGAATCGGATAAAAGCACTGGAAGGAGGCGGCGCGTGATATGAAAGCATCTAACGGTTCCAAAACCATTCAATGCACTGAAAAGGCTTTCGAGGTGGTTTATTCTCATATTGGCTTTAAGAGAGTGGATGAGGTCAAGAAGCCAGCTGCCGATCTTCTTGATATGACTGAGGCTCAACTGCAGAAGGTAAACAAAGATGAGGTTATTGCTTTCTTGAAAGAGAATGAATATGATTTTGACCCTAAAGCGCCTAAAGACGAACTGATCAAGATTGTCTTAGGTGAAGAGTAGGTGATTCAGTGGACATCGCACAAGTAAAGCGAATGACAGAGATTAAGACAGATAGGCATGACGAATATTTGTCTGAAATAGTCCCTATTTTGATTGAGTCTGCCAGTGATTTTTGTAGCAACACTTTCGATCCGAAGGCTTTACCAGCTGGCGTGAAGCTTTTTGTTGCGAAGGCTGCGGAATATAACATGAATTCTTCTGGACTCTCGGGAAGAAGCATGGGGGATGTGTCCTATTCGTACAATACAGAATTTCCTCGGTACATCACAAAACACCTTACGCCATATCGAAGGCTGAGAGTTAAATGATCTATGAGGAATTCCCGCACGTCATAACGTTTCAGCGGTGGGAAGAGGTGCCGGACGGCGGCGGGGGCTATGTTGAAAAATTCACTGATTATCTCACAACAGAGGCCTTTGTCGGCGGGATTACGTCCCGGGAATATTATCAGGCTCAGCAGCTTCAAAACCCGGTTGATTGCAATGTGTATTTCCCGTATCGCAATGATATTGAGAAGACAATGCGGATCATCTACGAAAACAAGGTGCTGACTCTCAAATCAGATCCGATCGACCAGGGCGGCATGCATGAGATTATGAATTTGAAATGTCAGGTAACGGGGGTGCTGAAGGGCAATGGCTGAGGTCAGTGGTAGATGGGTCAGGCAGATGAAAAGAGCCACGAGCGAGTTTAGAAACCGGGTCATAGACGATATTAAGCAGGTTGTCACAGACACAGCCGAGTTGATTTACAGCCATGCTGTTCTGAATGCTCCGACCGCCGCGATAGACGGGGGAAACCTGAAAAATTCAATTGAAATCGACTACCAAGAGGGCGGCTTACGGGCCGTTATTTCTGTTGGTGCCGATTACGCCGTATATGTGGAATATGGAACAGGGATTTATGCAGAGGAAGGCGGCGGCCGGCAAACGCCGTGGGTATATTATGACACCAAGCTTAATAGATGGGTGGTCACGCGGGGAATGCGGGCGCAGCCGTTCTGGAATCCAGCGGTGGACGAAGGCATGCGGTATTTTGCCAGTCAAATGTGATGGAAGGAGCTGTCATCATGCGATCTGCCCTGTGGCCGTTGCAGGCTGCTCTATTTAAGAGGTTATCAACAGACGAAGAGCTGAACGGGCGCGTCACAGGCGTCTTTGATGCAGTCCCGAAAGATCAGCAAAAGCCTTATGTAACAATGGGGGATGATGATGTTTCCCCATTTAAAACCAAGACATCCAGCGGTGAAGAAATCAATGTCGTTCTGCACTGCTGGTCAGGTTACAACGGAAAAAAAGAAGCAATGGAGATTTTGAGCCTCATGCTTCAAGCGTTAACAAGCAGGCCCCTAACAATAGAGGGCTTTTCTTTATGCCGTTCTGAGATGCGCAGCATGCAGGTGATCACTGATATTGACGGATACACGCGTCATGGCATTCTCAGAATGCGCTTCACAATAAACAATTGAGAGGATGAACAAAATGGCAGATTTATTGAATGGTATTGATGAGGTTTACTTTGTTCAACCGATGAATGCTACTTCAACTGAAGGTCTGTTTATCGCATTCCAAACAGAAGGCAGTCATACGAAAGAACAAGATACAAAAGATGAATCAACAAAGTCTGGCCGAATTGTTGGGTACGGCCCTAAATCTGAGAGCATCGAATTGACATATTATGCTGCTGTCTCTGATCCGGGTCAAACGGCGATTGAAGATGCTTATGACAACGAAGAGACAGTTCAGGTATGGAAAGTAAACCTGAATAAAAACAAAAACGATAAGCATGATTCTGAATATGGACATGCAATCATCGAGAACTTAGAAAAAAGTGCACCGCAAGATGGGTTTATTGAGGTTTCAACAACATTGCCTGTTCTCGGTAAGACCCGTAAAGGTGAGCTTGATCCTCTGCCTCAAGAATTAATTGACGAGATCAGATCTTCTGCCGGTGCCAAAGAGTTCATGCAGTTTGGCGAGAATGCCAAAAAAACAACTACGCCCTAATGCGCCCCAAAATCTATCGTTCACGGCTACAGCTGACAGCGTGACCGTGAAATGGGATGCGGTAGATGGGGCAACTTCATATAAGGTATACAGGGGAGCGAGCAAGCAGCTGGACGCAACTGTCATTGGCACATCCCACACCTTGACAGGAATTGCGGCCGATACGAAACTCACGGTCAACGTCTCTGCTGTGAACGATGCGGGTGAGTCCTCAATGACTGAGATTGTTACGCAAACACAAGCGGTTACGCCCTAACGTTCCCCGCAATATAACTGCGAAAAGCGCCACTTCAAATCAGGTGAGTTTTTCATGGGATGCGGTGAAAGGGGCGACATCTTACAATATTTACAGGTTTTATGCAAAAATAGCGACTGTCTCAAAGAATTCGTACACGTCGAATCCTAACCTAAAGCCGGACACCGCCTACATTTTTAACGTGTCGGCAGTGAACTCGGTCGGGGAATCGGAACGTTCGGCCAATTTTACGATACGAACAGAAAAGGAATCATAGGGTCCGGGCTTCCCGGGCTCTTTTTTAACATAAAAAAATAATCGGAGGTTTTATAAATGGCTTACTTAACTATCGGAGATAAAGAATACAAATCACGCTGCGACTTTGCTTTTGACAGATTGGCAAACGAAAAATATTCCACTGCGGACGAAAAGGGCAAAGGCGGCACAATGAATATTTACATGAGCTTGCTCAACGAAGAGGCTTCCTATCTTTCTGCTTTTTGGGATTGTGCACTCGCTTACTTGAAGAAAGAAAAGCCATCAATTGAGGCTATTGAAGAAGCAATTATTAAAATCATTGATGAGGACGAAACAGGCGACGCAATTGACAAGATGATCAATGAAGCATTCACAACGCTGGACTCGGCGGGTTTTTTCAAAGGCGTGATCCGTCAGCGCTGGAAGATGATGGAGAAGATGAACAAAGGGAAGAAACCGGCTCCGAACGAAACGCCGGAAATGGAAGCGAAGCGGCTGGAGGACGAAGAGAACGGCAAGGAAGTCTTGAAGATGATGAAAGAGGCATACAAAGAGAGAACGGGATCGACTATGACCAAATAATTACGAATTCTGCACATTGGCTCGGGGTTTATGATGTGGATTTAATCATGTCATGGACTCCTAACGAGTACAAGCTTCTGCTCAAAGGGGCCAAGTTGCGAGAAATAGATGAATTGGAGCTTATGGCAAGAAACGCCATGTTTCACCGTTACGCCATGAATGAGAAGCGCCCCAAAGAAACGAAAATGTTTGATGCGAAGAAGGCCAGACGCCAATTGGAGCGCAATATCACTGGCGATAACGACAAATGGCGTAAGACAGATGTAAACGAGCTCGGCAAGCGAGCCAAAGGGGTTCAGCGGTTTAATGATGCAATCCGCAACCACTTTGCAAAATCCGGACAAGGAATGGGGTGAGGGAATGACCGAAAGACTGACAGCAATAGTTGAAGCGCAGACACGAAGATTTACTCGCAGCATGGATCGTGTGAATGATATGATGCGCCGGATGAATGATCATCAGACGGTGGAAATTGACGCAGAGATCGCAAGCTTTCAGGCCAGAGTGCGGCAGGCCGAGCAGCAAATTGATAATTTTGTACATCGACATGAACGCACGCGGGTTGATTTAGATGCAGATTCAGACCCTTTAACTCGGGCCATCAATTGGGCGAAGCAAAGATTGAGACAGATTCCCCAAACTGTCACCACGCAATTAATGGGGAATGTCCGGCCGTTATCTTCCGCATTGGCACGCGCTAAAGCAGGGCTATCGGCGGTGGCGAACAGAATCACAACGACGATAGACGGAAATCCCACTCCTTTAGGGCGTGCTGTCGCTGTTGCGCGGTCAGCCATAGCATCAGTATCTCATAACGTAACTACCACTTTTAATGCGGCCACGTCGCCTATCATACGCGGGGTTTCGGCTGTCCGTTCAGCTTTGGCTTCACTGCCAAACAGAATTACCACGGTCATAAACGGAAACACGGCTGCGCTTATGCGCTCTGTGGCAACGGCACGCGCTGCTCTGGCGTCCTTGCCGAGAAGAGTATGGATTAGTATAGAAGCTCGAATTGATCGGTTTGAAACGTCAATGAACAGGCTTGCCAAGATCACAAACTCAGTTTCAACAGTCATCGGTCATTCAATTGCCGGGGCATTAACGTCCCTACTTCCTGCAATCTCGCCAGCCCTTGCAAGTATTGTCGGGGTAATCGGCTCATTGGGCCCCATGCTCGGGGTGGCAGCTGGCGGGGTTATGGGGTTAACGAGTGCATTTGCAACAGCGGGAACAGGCGCGGCGGCATTCGGTGCCCTGGCTATTACTTCAATAAGCGGTGTATTCAAAGCATCTGAAGACCTTGCAAAGCTGCAGGAGAAGCTGGACAATGCAACAAGCGCAAAAGAGCGCGCTAAAATCATGAAACAGATCAATAATCTGCAAAAATCTCTTGGAAAAGAAGAGAGAGAGGCATTAAAGAACCTCGAAGACTTCAAAGACAATTGGCGGGACATCGGTACGATGGTTCAAAAGCCGATCTTGAAAACATTCGGTATGTCTCTAAATACGTTTAAACTCGCTCTCAACTCACTCATTCCAATGTTTGACGGACTGGCGAAAGAGGGCGTGGGACTGGCGAAAAGCATGGACAAGGCTTTTAAAGCTCCGGACATGCAGAGATTCATTTCCTATCTGAACAAAGAAGCTCCGGGGGCGTTTGCTTCATTCGGCCGATCTGCCGGAAATGTCTTACGGACAGTTTTTAATCTGATCGTAGCATTCGGACCGGCCGGAAAAAGCATGACGAAATCCATCGAAGGAATAACCCAATCATGGGTGAAATGGTCAGCGAACTTGGGTTCTTCAAAGAAATTTCAGGCTTTCGTGGAGTATACAAAAACAAACGGCCCAAAACTGCTACAGATCATCAGAAACTTTTCGGGCGGTCTGACAAAGCTGTTTACCGGGTTCGCTCCTATGTCTCAAGACATGATGACATCTCTCGTAGACCTGACCAAGCGGTTCAATGAGTGGGCTGGCAGCGTTACGAAAACAAAAGAATTTCAATCGTTCATTGACTATATCAAGACCAACGGCCCTACAGTATGGAGCACATTGGGGCAGATCGCGAAAACTATCATCAACTTGCTTGTCGGCATGGCTCCACTCGGAAAAACGATTTTGGAGAATGTAAACGGGTTTTTGAAATTTACTAATGCGGCGATGGAGGCAAACCCGGCAATCGGGAAATTTATCGCAGTCGGTATCTCATTACTTGGAGCTTTAAGAGCTATTGTTCCGGCGATAGTAGCGGTCAGCGCTGTTACCAACGGTCTTAAAGATTTTAAAGATGCAGCTGAATATCTACGGACCTTTAAAACCACAGCTGCGGGTATAAAACTGACTGGCATGATTGGCCAATTAAAATCAGCGATAGCAACGATGGGTCAATTCATTGCGAAGTATACAGCGATGGCAGCAAGCGCAACAGCTAATGCTGTGAAAATGGCGGCATCGTGGACAGCCATGAAAATATCAGCGTTTGTTTCTGCTCTGAAGCGCGGCATTGTTCAAATGGGTTTATGGATCAAGAATATGACTGTAATGGCGGCTCAATCAATCGCAAGTGCTGCCCGTACAGCAACCGCATGGACAGCAATGAAGATCACCTCTTTTATCACAATGCTGACAAACGGGATTAAGCAGATGGTCCTTTTCATTGCCAAAATGACCGTGCTTGCAGCGCAGTCCATAGCACAGGCAACCCGCATGGCAGCGGCTTGGACGGCGGCGCAGATCAGCAATTTTATATCTTTGTTGGTTGCAGGCGGTAAGCAAATGGTTTTATTCGGCCGGCAACTCGTCGTGCTTGCGGCACAAGCGGCAGCACAGGCGGCACGTATGGCGGCATCATGGGTCATCGCAATGGGGCCTATCGGATGGATTACGGCGGCTGTCGTCGGTCTGGTTGCCTTGGTCATCGCGAATTGGGACACGGTAAAATCGGCTACAATTGCGGCATGGGGTGCTATTTCCAGTTGGCTGTCTACTGTCTGGACAGGTATAAAGACGATAGCAACATCAACATGGAACGGAATAAAGTCGTTCTTCTCTACTGTTTGGAATGGAATTGTATCGGCAGCTAAAAGCATTTGGAACGGCCTGAAAACATTCTTTTCATCAGTCTGGAATGGGATGAAAACTGCATTCACAACGGTATGGAACGGCATTAAGTCATTTGCCACTTCAACTTGGAAAGGCATTGTGTCAGTCGGGAAATCTGTCTGGAATGGTTTGAAAACGTTCTTTTCATCTGTTTGGAATGGAATGAAAACCGCATTCACAAGCATTTGGAACGGCATCAAAACAATTGCTACTTCGATCTGGAAGGGCGTTGTATCAGTTGGAAAATCAATCTGGAATGGATTGAAAACATTCTTCACCAGTTGGCTAAATACGCAAAAGAAAATCTTCAGCACCGTTTGGAATGCGATAAAAACTGTTGTTACCACAGTATGGAAAGCTGTATCGTCTACTGCCAAGAGCATTTGGAATGGGTTGAAGTCATTTTTTAGTAGCATGCTGAATGGCACCAAGAGTGTTTTTACAAGCGTGTGGAACGCTGTTAAAGGTTTTGTGACAGGGCTCTGGAAAGGGCTTGTGAGTACAGCTAAAAGCCTATTCAATAGTATGAAAAACGCTATTTCCGGCATAATGAAATCAGCAAAATCAACAATTACAAGCATATGGAACGGTGTCATGAAGTTTTTCCGCGGCATTAACTTGTGGCAGATCGGTAAGAACATCATCCAAGGCTTAATAAATGGTATCAGCGGCATGGCGGGAGCATTAGCGAGCAAAGTAAAATCAATGGCAAATGCTATTCCCAACGGCATGAAAAAGCTTCTCGGAATCCATTCTCCGTCAAGGGTAATGCGTGACCAGGTCGGTTATCACGTCGGTACCGGTATGGCGGCTGGTATTGATAAATCGCAAGGGAAAGTAAAAGCGGCCGCGGCAAAAGCAGCCAAAGCGGCTCAGAAGGCTGCTGAGGTAAAGGTATCCAACAAAATTAAGAACGCAGAAGTGAAGTATGACACCAAGAAAATGGGCGCCGATACGTATATCAAAACATTGCAGAAGATTCAGAAGCAAAACAAGCTGACCAGTGAGCAAAACCGAAAAATCCAGCGCGAGATATATCAGGCATCCAAAAGCGCCTCTGATAAACAAAAGAAGCTACTGAAAGAGCAGCAGCGCAAGGAAGCGAAGGCGAAACTGGCGTATACCAAGAAAGTATCAGATCAGATTAAGAAAGCTGAGGCAAAATACGATACAGGAAAAATCAGCGGGAATACCTATATCAAAACGCTTGAGAAAATCAAGAAGAACAAGCTGAATTCTGACCAGCAAATAAAGGTTCAACGGGAAATCTATCAGACTCAAAAAGCGATGGCTGATAAGGCCAGAAAGCAGAAGGAAGCCGAAAAGAAAGCGGCTGACAAACTTAACAAGGGCATTCTTTCTGCAAACAATACTTATCTCTCAAAATTCAAAAGTGTGAATGATAAACTGACTGCCGACATTAAGGCGGCCAACGATGCCTATAAAAAGGAGCTGCAAGACCGAACTGACGCGATTTATAACGCCATCGGTCTATTTGACGATGTATCAAGTGAAAAAGTGAACGGCTCCAAGCTGACTGCAAATCTTAAAAAGCAGCTGGACAAGATCAAAACGTTCAACAATGACATTTCAAAAATAGCAAGCCGGGCACCGAAGGCGTTCACAGACGAATTGAAAGAAATGGGTATCGGGTCAGCTGATCAGATTAATGCGATTTCACGCATGACAGATTCCGAGTTAAATGAGTATGTCAAGTTGTGGCAGGAAAAGCATAAGCTGGCGAGCACTCAGGCGGAACAAGAATTAACCGGACTGAAAAACGAGACAACTAAGAAAATAGTTGAATTACGCTCGGCCGCAAATAAAGAACTGGCACTTCTGAAAAATGACTATCTCCGCAAAATTGGGGAGCTTACAGTCGATGTAAAACAACTTGGTTCTCTCAAGAAAAGCGGAAAAGCCATCGGGTCAAATACAATGGCCGGCATTATTTCTGGAATGAAGAATATGAAGGGCGAGCTGGCGAAAGAAGCAAATTCCATCGCCTCGACAATCGAAAAAACCATTAAGAAGAAATTGAAAATCCATTCCCCATCGAGATTGATGCGGGATCAGGTCGGGATCATGGTTCCTGCTGGTATCGCTGTCGGGATTCAGAATGGTATCGGCACTGTTCAGAGAGCTATGGGAGCCGTCAGTGATGCTATGACTATTCACCAAGAGGATATGAATTTTGTATATGACACATCCATTTCTAGCGGTGAACTCGGCACGGTTAGAAAAGAATTGAGCGCGGACATCCGGAACCTTGAGTTGCCTGACAGGATGATTGTTATTGAGATGGACAGCAAGAAGGTCGGTCAAGGAGTAGAAAAGCCTGTCACAAACGCACAAAAAAGGTCAAACGCAAGGAGGGTGAGGTTTAATGATTAATTATCAGGAGTTGCTGCCTAACCAATGGAAAATCACGTTTGACGGCATTGATATATCACCCTTCTTTTATGTAAAGTCCACGGGCGGCCGAGGCGTGACAGGAAGAGAAGTGAATACAGCCACTATCGGGAATCGCCCCGGCGGTTTCCTGCGTGATACAAGAATTCCTGTAAGAGTCATAACCATTGAGGTTCTTTTTGCCTTCAGTAGTGAAGAAGAGCTGAAGAAAAAGCAGGAGGAATTGACTTTTATTCTGCACACTGAAGAGCCTAAACCGTTAATTTTTCACGATGAGCCTGACAGAGTCTATAATGCTGTCTTTGAAAGTATTTCAGAAGGTGAAGAACAGGGAGGCTTTCAGACTGCAACATTGACTTTTATCTGTCCCGATCCAAAAAAATACGGCCCGGCGAAGGATTTTGAATTTGATTCAGGTGTTCAAACTATTACTAATCCGGGCTATGCAGCCGTAGACCCAACAATCGAATGCGTTTTTGGTGAGAAAGCCACTTCATATGAGGTGGCTCTTCTTAATGCTGATGGGTCAGTATCGAAAACGATCAAGCTGCTGTACGATTTCATCGCTGGTGACACACTTGTAATTGATTCAGCAAAAAGAAAGGTCACTTGCAGCGGTAATTTAATCATGACAGCACTTCAAATTCAATCAGATTGGTTTCTGCTGCCGCCCAGGACGCCAGTTAAAATCAAGTTCAGTCATAAGAGCAGTATCAAATTTAATGAGGCATATTTGTAAGGAGGTCCGGTCATGGCTGACATTTATATACTTTCACCAGATGATAAATTATTGACAGTGCTGTCCAGCCACGGACGAGAAACCTGTACGTTCTGGGATGCAAAATACAAGGAAGAGCTCAACAAGGGCTCTTCTTTTTCTTTTGTAGCGGATGCCTCCCACCCTGACGCACGCTTCCTATTCGAAGAAAATCAAGTGGTATTCAAGGATAAAGACGGTGTAATGCGTCTGTTTGTCATTAAGGAATTGGATGATGCAGACGAAGAAGGAGAGGTTAATACCCAGGTTACCTGTGAGGCTGCCATAATGGAGCTTGCGGAAACCTTTGTAAAAGATTTCCGTCCTACCAATAAAACTGCACAGTTTGTACTGGACAACGTTCTTTCTCGGTCAAGATGGGTGGCGGAAGTAACGGCGGAGCTTGGAGTGAATACGACTACCTTCTATAAAAAAACAGCATTGGATTGTATCGCTGATGTGATCAATATATGGGGCGGAGAGCTTCAGGACACTATAGAATTTGATGGTAATAAGGTCGTCAAACGAATCATAAAAATACTTCCTCGTCGCGGTAAAGACAGCGGGAAGCGCTTTGAGAGTGATAAGGATACAACGAATATCCGGCGGACCGTTATCAGTTACCCGGTGACAGCTCTTTGGGGTTACGGGGCATCCATAGCATCTACAGATGAGGAAGGAGAGGAAACGGGCGGTTATTCCCGTTTTATTGATTTCTCTGAAGTAGAATGGAAAAAAACAAAAGGCGACCCGGTCGATAAGCCTTTAGGCCAGGAATGGGTTGGCGATCCGGATTTATTAGAAAGATTGGGGCGCCTTAAAGATGGGAAGTTGATCCATCGGGAAGGCCAGTTCAATAATGAAGATATAACGGAGCCGGAAGAGCTCTTAAAGGCCACATATAATCATTTGATTACGACTGCATGTAAGACAGAAATCAATTATGAGCTGTCCGTGCAACTGCTTGAGAGCGTGCCGGGACACGAACACGAACATGTGGAATTGGGAGATACAACGATCGCAATTGATCGAAACTTCGCTATCCCAATTGAGACATCGCAGCGCGTTATTTCAATGGAATACGATATTACCGACCCTGAAAATACTTGCGTTGTTGAGATCGGCCAATTTTTATCAGCATTACAAAAAGACGGCCGAATTGATCAAATTGAAAGCGTGATAGAAAAAAACCGCGGTACTTGGGAAAGTAAACCGGACGCTGGTGAGGTTACGGATGGAAGTTTCCCTGACAAAGCTCCGCCTGTTCCGTCGAATGTAGTGATCAAGCCAATGTTTCAGAATGTGGCCCTAACATGGGATTATGATCCGTCCAGTTTTATTGCGGCCTATGAGGTATATGCTTCACAAGTAAATGGATTCACTCCATTAAAAGAAAATCGTATTTTCAGAGGCAAAACAAGCGGATATGAGCATTTTACGGGAGTAAATGAAGTTTGG
The DNA here is from genome assembly GCF_038004825.1 of Bacillus sp. FSL P4-0334. NCBI lineage: Bacteria > Bacillati > Bacillota > Bacilli > Caryophanales > Bacillaceae > Bacillus > Bacillus sp. FSL P4-0334. The sequence continues at coordinate 2,263,932 of NZ_JBBORX010000001.1, forward strand.
TATTATCGTTTGCGCTCAATCAACACACGAGGCACAGCAAGCGAATTCACGGATCAGTTTTCCGCAACCACTCAGCGTATTTTGACTGATGATATTGTTTTCGGAGCAATTACCAAGGAAAAACTGGCCGATCTGGCCGTTAACGCTGATAAGCTTTCCAGAAACTTTGATGATGCCAATATTTTGCCGGGTTCATTGTTAGATAGCAACTGGTGGTATGCCTATTCAGGCTCAAAGTACACGCTAGACAAAAAAGAATTCAATGAAATGACAATTTATCAGGATGGGAACAAGGCTTTTGGTGTAAGTCAACTTTCTGTAAAACAGACGATGTCGCTTATAAAAGATCAAGAATATACTCTGTCTTTTGAAGTGAAACGAAATAATACAACAGATATATCTTGGAATCATCTAAAAAAAGGCAGCACTTTTATTTCCTTGGATTCAAACGGGCTCACAGACATAAGCAATTACCCGGCTGATGAATTCGTAAGAGTGAATATTCAATTTACGGCACCGGAAACCGGTAATAATTACACAATTGGTTTGGGCGGCCGAGGTTCGGATGATAACAGTAATTGCAGTTATGTCGTAAGAAAAATTCAAATCAGAAAAGGAGCGGTAATTAAAGAATATGGCTACAGTCCCTATGACGTAGCCTTGGTTGATGGGGTTATCACGAATAACTATCTTGCAAACCTTGCGGTCGGTTCCGCCAATATTCAATCAGCCGCGATAACATCAGCAAAAATTGCAGACGCGGCGGTAGGGTCTGCGGCTATTGCGAACGCTGCAATTAAAAAGGCACATCTCGGAACAGCTATAATTGACACCGCACATATCATTGACGGAGCAATCACCAATGCAAAGATAGGGAGTTTGTCAGCGGACAAAATCACTTCAGGGACAATTAATGCTATTGATATAACGGGGTCTCTGATTAAGGGCGGACGCTTTGAACCGTTGAACGAATCATCTGCCTATAATTCATATATTGAAGGGAATAAGATTTATCAACGGTTTAACTATACAGTGACATCTGGAGAGCCGTGGAAAAGATATGATGAAATGACCATAACGAGTGGTCAAATTTCAATGGTTACCGGGGGGCGAGACACGGGAACAGACGAGCCTTCACGATATTTAAACCTCAGCAATGCTTCAATCAGTATGTCTGGTAATAAAAATCAAAGTGGATATGCTGAGATTCAGATGTACTGTAATGACTGGGATGCTTCAAAAGATTCAGATTCATCTGCGTGGTTACGCATGAAAAAAGGTGGGGCGACGACAATGTACATGGGAAGTTATGTTCCATCTCACCTTACTGACAACTATTTTACAATCAATACAAATGGTTCAAAGGCGACACACTACGTCGGAAATAAACAATATATGTTTGCAGAAGAAGATTTAATGCTTAGAGCAAAAACAGGTATAAACATCCAAGTTTTAGATGGTTCAGGTGGAATAGATCTTACACCGGGTGGGGAAAGAGCTGTAACAATGAGAGCGGGTGATAGTCCCGGATACCCGGGCGTGGCATTGTTAGGGATTCAAGTTGATAAGACTATCTCGGACACGCACGGGGCACTAAACACAAATGCAATTGTCCGACTGATGGAGACAGAAATAACGATGCCGTCCAAAGGAGATGCTTATACAGGGGTTGGAACTGATGTTTATTTACAAGGTATCTCAAGCATTGAGAATGTATTCTTAATTCTACCAACTGTATACGGTTCATATGCTGATCACGTTCACGCTCATGTAAATAGCCAGTCATCTACATCAGCGTTCCGGGTCTGGTTAAGAGGTACTGGGAGTTCAACGGCTATACTTGGCAGAAAGTTCAGAGTCAGATTTGCTGTTTTCATAGAACCAAGGTAAGAAGGGGAAAAATATATGATTAAAACAATTTTTGCTAATCCAGGTTGGTTTTATACCGCTGAAATTAAAGAGACCGAAGCAGGTATTGAAATTACAGCAGGAGAACTACGGGACGCGGAGGTCGAAGGGAAAATGTATCCTGTTGACGCTGCATATTTCGATCTGACACCGGACGACACTGCCACGGTCGAATATGTCCTGTGGTTAGATTTAGATAAAGAAAAAGAGATTGCTTCCCTTTCTCTAAGTAAGGCTTACCTTGACGGGAGAAGTTATTGTGCTTATGAAGGAAAAAACTTTTTGATTTCATTTCCTGTATCAGTGAGGGTGTCGCCAGATGGTACTAGGGAAGGCACAATTTTTATGTGCAGAGAAGACGGAGAGGAGAAGAAAGAAAATGAAGCTTGAACCAACAGTTGTAAATCCTAAACCAGATCCAAATAGTGAAAAAACAGAAGTCGAAAGGCTGAAAGAGCAAATTTTGGATCTTCAAAGAGCCTGTAATATCTTAATGGCAAATCAATCACAATGATCGGAGGAGAGCCCTATGGAAAGTCAAAGTACACTTTACGGTTTTTTTGAGGGCTGCTGGAATAACGGAACTGTTTTGACCATTGAAATGAAAAAGGCTGTTGAAAAAGGCCGCATCACTCAAGCGGAATATGATGAAATTACAGCAAAAGAGCGCGGTAATGCGTATCCGGATCAAGAATAGGGAGGGGAACGGAATGAAAGAAATGACAAAAGAGCAGCTTCAGGAACAGCTGCAGATTGAAATCTATAAATCCATTTCACTGCAAGAAGAATTGGATCAAAAGAATAAGGAACGCGCCGAATACAAGGCTTTATATACATTTGCGCAAAAGAAGCGCGAGGAACTTCAAGAACAATTAAATGCTGCACTGTCAGCGAAAGAAAATAATAGTGAACCAGCACCTGTAACCGAATAGGTGTTTTTATTTTGCCTCGAAGGAGGTGATCAAAATGGAGGGAATACATGTGTGGATGAATTTTGAAAGCTTACAGATCGCAAGAACATATCTTTTCGGGGAGGTGAAATACCTTGACTTGCTTTTGATACTCAGCATCTTGGATGTCATCACCGGCATTATCAAAGCGTGGAAAATGAAGCAGCTCCGAAGCCGCAGCGCGTGGTTTGGATATGTGCGGAAGATGCTCAGTTTTATGGTGGTCATCGTTGCCAACATTATTGATACGATAACAAATTTGAACGGTGTTCTGACCTTTGGAACCGTTCTTTTTTATATCGCAAATGAGGGTCTGTCCATCACGGAAAACTTGGCGCAGATCGGGGTTAAGATACCAGCCGTTATCACCGACAGGCTTCACGTTATTGAAAGCGACAACGATCAGAAAACAGAAAAAGACGATCAGGCAGCTGGTTAACCCGGCTGCTTTTTTATATTTCAAAACAGAATAGGAGAGATTTTTTATGACAATTGCAGTGAAAAAGAGATTAGTCCCAAGCGAAGAATACAGCCTGAAATGCCCGAATCCAATGACGCCGGAGTATATCACCATCCATAACACAGCAAACGACGCATCAGCCGCGAATGAAATCAGTTATATGACGGGAAACAGCGAATCGACAAGCTATCATTTTGCCGTAGACGATAAAGAAGTAATTCAGGGGATTCCGCTGGACCGGAACGCTTGGCATTCTGGCGACGGTACAAACGGAACCGGGAACCGTAAGTCTATCGGTGTGGAAATCTGCTACAGCAAGTCAGGCGGAGCGCGATATCAAGCAGCGGAGGCGCTGGCTATCAAGTTTGTCGCTCAGTTACTTCAAGAGCGCGGATGGGGCGTTGACAAAATCAGAAAGCATCAGGACTGGAATGGGAAATACTGCCCGCACCGTATTTTAGATGCGGGGCGCTGGGATGAAGTGAAAGCGGCCATTGCTGCAGAACTTGAACGCCTTGGAGGTAAAAAGGCATCCAAACCACAAAAAATAGATTCAAAGACCAACGGGGCGACGTACACCGTCAAGAAAGGCGATGCCCTTTCTGTAATTGCAGAGAAAACAGGAGTAAGCATGAAAACCCTGCAAAGCTTGAACGGCATTAAGAACCCGAATCTAATCAGAGTCGGCCAGGTAATAAAGCTGACGGATTCGGCTGGCTCACCATCCGGCGGCAAGAAATCATCCTTCCGCCTTCCAGCGGGTATTTTTAAAATCACAAGCCCGTTAACCCGAGGGGAGGCCGTAAAACAGATTCAAACGGCGCTGGCGGCTCTTCATTATTACGCGGACAAAAGTGCGAAGAGTTTCGGAATAGACGGCGCATATGGCCCGAAAACAGCGAATGCGGTGAAACGATTCCAGTCCATGTATGGCCTGTCTGCTGACGGCATCTATGGGCCGAAGACAAAAACAAAGATCGAAGCGCTTCTGAAATGAAAATGAGCAGGCATTAGGCCTGCTCATTTTGTTTTAAGTCATTTGTTAGGTATTCTATATCTTGTATGTACCGTTGTATAGTTTCCTCAATTGCATCTCTTACAACCCGAGGGTAACCCTTTTCACCTTCCTGTTTCTGCTCCTTCTTCAGTTCTTCTAAATCCTCTTTAAACAATTTAATAGCAGTCTTTTTTTGGTCAACATTCATATGATTGTAAATTTTTCTCATGATAAGTCTCCTTTTTTAACTAATTTTAAACAAAAATTATAAATTTTAGTATATAATACTATATTGGAAGGAGGTGGTAAAATGAAAAGGATTATGTCAAGCGTAATTATTCTGTCTCTCACAGGCTTACTTTTAGTATCAACACTATTACCAAGCGTTGCAAGTGCCGCAACTCCTAATAGTCAAACTGAGACTAAAGGAACAACACAGAGTGTTAATGTTCAAACTAACACTGTGAACAATTTGGCTGAGGAACAGAGTGAGGAGCCAGTGTTCCACACTACCGGCATTAAAGGCTATCTAGTCAAATTAGCTGCAAATACAGTCTCCTTAGGAATTAGACATGGCGGAGCAGCGGTTGGCCAAATATTAAAACATGCCGACGCTAAAGCAGCAAAAGCATTTAAAAAGAATTCAGGCTACATAGCAGATAAGATAGATGAAATAGCTGAACTTCCCGATGTTACTGCACATATGATTTCGGACAAGCTATTTAAGGCTTTGAAGGGTAAGATTGGCGGAGGATCGGCCAAAATAATTGCTGATGGTGTTTATTATGCTATTAATCTATTGTTGTTCTAAAAGCAGGTAAATGCCTGCTTTTCCTCTTGGTGAATGTATAAGCTCTGAAAAAAATCAGAGGCAGAGCGTTAAGAAGTATCGTTTGTATGATGAATGATTCCCTTCTCGTGACGAGGAGGTTTTTTTGTGATGTACGGCCTGACTGCTGATGGCATTTACGGGCCGAAAACAAAAGCGAAGCTTGAAGCTCTACTAAAATAAGAGAATCCCTTCTCGTTATGAGAAGGGACTTATCTTTTTATTCATCGTATAGTTTATTAACCAAATCGGTAAATGAATCAGATATATGACTCAAAGCTCCATCAGGGTCTTCATAAGCAATTTCATGATCCCAGAAAACCACAGAGGGATTTTCTTTATTCTGACGATAATCGAAACAGATTTCATTACCGAAAGGATCACAGGCGAAAGGGACTATCCCTGAAAGCATTCTTCCATCCTGATAATCTTCTAAAACCTCTAAAATAAAACTTGAACTATCCTCAGTTAGACCATGTAATCGATTAAAAACCGCGCCTTTTGTATTTTCATAGTCAAAAATCTTTTTACTTGGGCGTGCTCCATTGTTGTTTAATATAGTTGAAATGTAGTCGTTTGGAAACTTAATATCTAAAGCCTTTTCGATTTTTTTAACAGTTGTTTCCCCGATAGGTTCTTCGGCGAATCTCCACTCTGTCATATTGACCAACTCCTATCTGTTCTTACTTCCTCCACCCCAAAGGTGCCGGCCTCCTGTATGGCCTGTTTGCCGATGCACCTTTTGGTCAACTAATTGCATTCTCCCTGAATCTTGGTGATGATGCCAAGTATATCCGTCTGGTGTTTCACCAGCTTTTATCATTTCGATTTGAAGGTCATTGAATTGATTTCTAAGTAAAGGATCTCTTTCAATTTCTTCTTTTAATTTTAAGGTTGCATCTTTAAATTGTAAATAATCGCTTTCCTTATAAAGTTTGGAATCAATCTTTGTATCAAATTTTGCTTTGAAAATTGGGAAACCGTCTTTATTATATGGAACTCCAGTTTTAGGGTGTTTTTGGTTTTTTAGATGGCCCATTTTTAAGTTAACTGTTTTGAGGTTTCCATATTCATCTCTGTAAGTATAAGGTGCGGCTTTAGTAAACAAATCATCCTTTGATTGAACTAATCTCTTTAAAAGCGGCGTATTTTTAACATTAATAGTATTCCCGGCGTCTTGTAAAATCCCTTCTAATGCCGGGGTATATCTATTGGCATAAGGCTTGACAGATGGATTGCCATTTTTAATCTTTTCGCTAGCCGCCTTCCCAACTTTAGCAAGATCTTTTGAGCCTGTTGAGACAGAGGACTTTCCGCCTTTCAATAACAGAAGACTTCCGCCCAAGTAAGTAACATAGTGCATCCGTGTATATGCATCCCCGTGAATCATCTTTTTATCCCAATCATCCTTCAATGTGTCAACCATACTTTGATAGACACCTAGATAATCGTATTCCAGAACAGTATCCAGAACTTTTTGAGGATCTTTGTTTAAGTTGTCAATTGTCCAACCGATATTCCATCCGAGTTGAAGTGCTCCTTCACCGGTATCCTTGGCAAGATCGTATACACCAACAAGCAGACCTTTGGCGCCATCACCTATGATTTGCAATGCTTCTTTTCCGTTATCCATGAAAGCTTTACGCTGTTCCAGAAATGAAACAAATTCAAGCTGTTCAGGGGTGAGATTCTCATAGCCAACCTTTTTGGCGATTTCTAAGTATTCATCCGGGTCGGTTACGCCATCAGCCAGCTTTTTCTTCAGATCCTTGATTTCACGCTCTTTCGCTTCTTCCTTTTTAATCGTCAAATAAGCATCCGAATGTCTTGCGATATCGCCTTTTTTCTTATGGATGTCGCTTTCACGGTACGCTTTGGCGTTGTAGTGAAGCGGCGTGGCGCTTTTTCCTTTGCCCGTGGCGTTTTGGAGCTGCTGGAAATCTGCTTGGATAAAATGTTCATTTGCTTCGGTTTCTGCGTATTCTTTCGTTAGATCGTGATCAAGCTTGCCGAGTTTATGTATCGTTTCGCTTCTTTTTTTGTCAGCTGAAGAGAGCTTCTGATCTGTGCTTTCCGTTGAAAACAGATCAAGCGAGATGATGTCTTCGATCTCTCCGAGGATGGAGCGCATGTCCTTTTTCTGCTCTTCCATAATCGCCTTTGATTTACTGAGGGCGTGGGTGAGCTCATGCTCCAGAAATGATTCCTCCACATGCGAATTGGAAAGTCCGGCATCTTCGACCTTACCGGGAAGGCTTGTGAGAAATGCGATTTTCATATCGATCAGATCAAGCCAGCTGTCTGTGACGCCGGCGTGATCCTGAAAAAAGGCTTTGATATTGTCAGCGCCCCGGCCTGAAAAGTCGCTGTCACCGAGGTCAGCCATACCTTGAAACGCTTTTTTTAGATTGACCATCTTGCCGCGCAGTTCTTTGTATTCATTCGCACGCTGTTTGGCAGCGGTCAGCAAGCTGTTTGCTTCAAAAACTTTCATGACCATATCCTTTCATCTGAAATGCTTTAACAAGATATTACCATGGAAGAATGAAGAAAAAGACAAATGAGTATTTCGAAAGAGGAAAATGATTAATATGACCTGAGTCTTTGTTCTTATCTTTGTGTTATTAAGCAATTGAGAAGAGCTTAAAAGTGATAGGCGGGTAGCAGCTTGGAATCACCCAGCGAGGTTGATCACTCTTTTGACTTCAGGAAAGCTCAAACCGGTTAAAAAGGTTGGAGGAGTTACATTGGTTTTGCTTGAACATGTACAAGCACTTAAAAAAGAATTAGAAGCCGGCCGGAAGAAATACAGGCCGTATGATGACAGCCCTTCTCGAGACGAGGAGGATTTTTGTTTGTCATACGTTTGCCAACTGAATGAGAATGAGTGTTCTCTTGTCTAAAATAAGCCATGTTTGACTAAAATATTTTTAGAAATAAATTTTTAGGCTTAAACATAGGATTTAAAAGGGTTTTTTAGGGGTAAACAAAAATTGATTAAACTTTCCCACTTGTAAACTTAGTGTTGGTGTAGTATAGTGATCACAGAAAAACAAAAATTACCACTTGAATATTTTTGTAATACCAGATATACTAATAAGTTATCTGTTTGGAGGAATTGTTATGAGTATCAGAAAATGGTTTTGTTTAGAGGAAAAAGAAAACCCAAGTTTGGCAGATGTTTGTTTTGAAAAACTATTGGGTGTCTATTTTGAGTCTCTAACTAAGTATTTTTCTGTAGATGATTCGTTTGATATATTTCAATTTTTAGAAAAGTTAAAACATAAGAGCTTAAACCCTGTTGATAAATCGTTTTTAGAATGGGTGCAGCTCAAAGGTATTCAAAGAATCAAAGAAAACTCAGAATTAGACCTTCCCAATACAGATTCCTTATTGGCCATGCTTGAATACGACGAATTCATAATCAGGAATGAAATTGAACTTTCAAATATGGAAGAGGTAAGAAATAACCTTATTACCAGCATAAACAGTATTCCTGAATATATCTCATCTTCATTAGAGATTTCGGCTTCTGAAGAAATTGATGATAATGTCTTTAATGTTAATGACGTCGATGGAATAGGTTTTTTTAATGAAAGTTCCTATTTTTCTGAGGAAGCTTTTGTAGAGACGATAAACAACTCTGAACCTGCCATTACAGTGGGTTCTTTTTTTATGGAGGAATTTACATATGGAAACACTAGAATATTACAACCTGATCAAAAATTCTATGCAACTAAAAAAGGTTTATCTAAAATCGCTTAACTGTATAAATAATGGGTTAACTGATAAAAATAGAGCTTATAAAATTGCTTTAACAGTTAATCGGAAAGTAGAGACTATTTCAAGGAATTTAGTTGAAATCCAGTTAGCAACAGAAGTAAATTTTGGAGAAGAAGATGAAGCTTTTTCGTTTGAAATCGTGTATCAAGGTGTATGTGAATTAAGAGAAGAAGTAGAAATAGATGAGACAGAGTTTGAGGAGTTTGCGTATGATCAGGCGGTCCCTCTCCTATTACCATATGCAAGAGAATGTCTATCAAGTACCTTGGCTAGAATGAATCTTCCAGTATATAATATCCCGACTATTGATGTTTTAGAAACTCTAAAACAGAATACAAAAAGAGAACTTTTGTCGGAGTAAAACTATATGAAGGAAAATTATAAAACTATTGTTTTTAAAAGGACAGATAGTTTAGAACCTTTTATGATCGAGGCAACCAGAGAAATAGCCGATCACTTTAAATCTAAAAGGCCTTATTTTATGCAGTTTTGTTCAGTGATTAGAAGTTCTTATAGTTGGGATATTAGAAACTGGGAGAATCAATTTAAAAGACACGAAGTTATATTTGAAAGGTTAAAAGGAACAAAACTAGTAAAAATAATGAAAAAAGCTTTTAATAATTGCAACTCTAAAGCTGATTTAAATAAATTAAGGGGTACGATGGTAGAATCATTATTAATCGCTAAGAATGGCGGTTATAATATTCTGAGTAAAAATTCAAAAAAAACCTTTGGGTGGGGTGCGAAAGTAGTTTTACACAAGGGTGATCAACAGTCTGAGGTGGCATATATCTGCCCCTATAATAAGAGTGGGGTCGTTGACAAAAACGGTTGTCGAAGACGTTCTTCTATAGACTTTGCAAGCTGGGATGGATTTCATGGTCAATTTTATGAATGTAAAGTTTTACCCGATAAAATCGGGTGTTCAGAAGTAGAATACATGAAAACATTAAAAGAAGAGCTGAATCAATATCAAATTAGTCACGAAGTCTTCTTTGTTTCTGTTTATGATAAAGAGGCGGTAGAGGAAATTCTTAAAGGTTACGATTTAAAGGAACCGGCATATAAAGCGATAGGAATTAAAGAATTAGGTGTGTAATCTAAAAAGCTCACTAAAAGGTGGGTTTTTTTTGTTCCCTTGGGTATCCACATTTATCTTACACAATATCAGTATGCGCCGGCTCATTTTTCAATCCATCCATCGAAGAATCAGTCACTTGATAATTGGTATACTTCATATGCTGCAGTAGCTAAAAGAGAATTAAATGGAATAAACCATGTTTGTAATGAGTCAAAACATCCACTTCTCTTTTTTCTTATCCCACTTCAAAATGCGTTGCCTCATCAAATTTTTCACAGCAGCACGGATCGTCTGCTCATCTTTTCCAGATTTCCTTTTCAATTGTTCCATGGAGGGATTTTTCCCGAAACGGGTCATATTATAAATAATACGATATACTTTACGCTCAAAATCGGTCATTGCAATTCAACTCCTGCAAAGATGATATGCGAACTTAGGTTCTGTTGTCAATGAATCTGATTTGGGGACAGTTGGGGACGAATTGGGGACCAACTTGTTCAATTTTAGCCAAAACAGAAGATTTTTTATCAGAAAGACTTGTCAGCAAACCTTATAAAATCAGGTTTCAAAATAAAACTTCTGTTCGTATCAGAAGATAATCACTACCTTGACAGGGTAGAGGTCGCTGGTTCGAGCCCAGTCGGAATCATAGCCAAAACCCTTGCGTAGCAAGGGTTTTTTACTTTTTATTGAAACAGCTCTAGAGGCTTACATTATTCCAGTAAGAAGGGCAAGGAAATGGCATTGATAGCTATTATGCACTGAAAACCGAAAATTCGTCAGACGGTTCCTAATGAGTTCTCCAGATAGTAACTGCGGATCGAAAACAAAGTGAAACTTGAAGCGGTATTAAGTAATAAAAAGGTCCCTTGAATTTCAAGGGACCTAAAGTTTCAATCATCACTCTTATACCTTTGGGGGATCTTGTCTCTCCAGTCGAGTATAAGTTTTTTGAATTTTTCTGTCTCCATGGAGCTTCTATCGTTTTCATTTTCTGTATAAAGGTGTTCTATGACTGTTTGATCTTCTTTTATATATGCAATGGTTGTACTTAGTTGAATCTCATAATCTTCAGAAGAACCATCCAATACATCTTGAATAATTTTCAAGTATTCATCAGCTTCATCTACCGAAACAATGTCTTCAATGAAATCAGAAAAGTATTCTAACTCTGCGGGGAGAACTACTCGTAAGTATCCTAAATGGTCTCTTTTACATTCAAATATATATTCCATAATAAAATCAATCATTCCCTTGGTTTTTTATATAAAGGATATGCAGTAGCTATTGAGCCATCTTTATTAATATACATCTCTACATCAAATACAGCCGATATGGTTTAGCGACTTTTTGTTCATCAGAGAGATGGGAAAAATCCCATAAAATGAGATTAGAAGAATATAAATTAAGTCCATTATTATGGGATTTTTTACTACCCTCTTTTTCTGCAGTTTATACCACTTCAATTTATCTGTCATCAAAAATGCGGTCGAACGATTCAGTCCATGTTTGTTTTGAAGACATACGGCATTTACGGACTAAAAACGAAAGCGGAGCTAGAAGTGAAATTGAAATTATAAAAGAAGCCCTTCTTATAAGAGGGCTCTTTTTCTAACTATGTTGTTTTAAGGTGTTTTTTAATTTGTTCAGTGACTTGCTTAAGCCATTCTAATGGAGTTATATCATCTTCAGGAAAGTATATGCCATCCGCTGCTTCCTCTATAAATTCATTCTTGTCTTCTTCTGAATAATCACTATTTACAAACTCAGTTAGTGCTATTAAATCTCTTTCTTTTAGTTTTTGTGATGCTTCATTTAAATATTCATCAAGTGCATTTGCCGGAGACTCTATATCTTGGTGGAAATGTCCACCGAGAAATCTAAATAAAGGATCAGAAACTTTAATTTCAATCATTGCTTACCACCACCAAGAATCGTTATCTTCAAATATAAGAGATGGTAAGTATATTATTCTATATAACTTTCTGCTATATCAATATCATTTGTCATTTCTAGGCCAGGGAATTTTCATCTAATTTTCTTAAACAATCAATAAGGTCTTTACTTTGCAAACTTTCAGCTAAATCTTCAAATACCTCACTGACCCAATATAAATCTGCTTTATTACAATTTTCTAGAGTAGCTGATTGTATTTTCTTCGTTTTCTGAGAGCACTTCAATTATTTCATCCCAACTTTTTTGAATGCCATAGTCATCATTAAGATTAAGTTTTTTTCTTTTAATTAATATATCTTTCATTTTTTTCTCTAAATTCATATTGATTCTCTTAACTAAGAAGGGCTAATATTTTCATATTGCTTTTCCTATTGTTACATCTCCATCATGGAAAAATTCAATAACATAACCAGATTCGCTGAACATGAAGGTATCTGAACCTACAGCAGTTACATCATCAATTACGTTTAAGGCGTTGTCTAAGCTGGTTTTTACAGCTGGATAATCACCGTAAGCCCAAAGGAGAATAACAGTTTTATTATCTATTTTATTCTCAACTAACCATTCATCAATATCTTCAGCGTAATCAATAGATCTGTGATAAGTTACTTCATCCCATTTAATTCTTCCCCATGATGTGAAGGGGAAACTTTCGCCAAGTTGCTCATGATATTTACGTGTCTCAGAAATAGTGAGGACTTCTTTGTTATCTCCAAGAGCTTCTAGACATTCTTCGTATAAGGTCATATTAACACTTCCTATTTATTTAAATGTTTTAAAAGGGATTTATAAGTATCTTCGTTTCCGTTAAAAGGTATATAATATTTCTTTGCCTTATCTCCTTTTCCATTTCTATAATCCTCAACATTTATATGAGGTCCCTTTTCGGGGTCATAATCTAATCTCCAAAGGACTTTATTATCTCCAGACATTCGGCCAGTAACTTTACCAAAGCCTGCGCTTTTAGATAAAGTACCTATAAAAGGTTTTGAATCTATTCCTAAATCACCAATTAGATTTAGCGCCTCATTTCTAGCTTGTTCATATGTGTCTACCTTTGGAAGCGCAACTTCTCTTGATTTTTTGGAAAGGCCTTTTTTAACTGTCTTGTTTTTTGATGACTTACCATTGATTGATTTAAAGAGTACACTACCTTTAGTGGAATCGGCTATTCTTTTTAGGAGTGGTGTATTCTTCACATTAATAGTATTCTCAGCATCTTGAAGGATTCCTTCTAATGCAGGAGTATACCGATTGACAGGAGATTTGTAAAACTGTTTTACAGACTTTCCGCCTTTCTTAATTGTGCCACCAGCTTTAGCAAGATCTTTCGAGCCTGTTGAGACAGAGGACTTTCCGCCTTTCAATAACAGAAGACTTCCGCCCAAGTAAGTAACATAGTGCATCCGTGTATATGCATCCCCGTGAATCATCTTTTTATCCCAATCATCCTTCAATGTGTCAACCATACTTTGAAAGACACCTAGATAGTCGTATTCCAGAACAGTATCCAGAACTTTTTGAGGATCTTTGTTTAAGTTGTCAATTGTCCAACCGATATTCCGTCCGAGTTGAAGTGCTCCTTCACCGGTATCCTTGGCAAGATCGTATACACCAACAAGCAGACCTTTGGCGCCATCACCTATGATTTGCAATGCTTCTTTTCCGTTATCCATGAAAGCTTTACGCTGTTCCAAAAATAAAACAAATTCAAGCTGTTCAGGGGTGAGATTCTCATAGCCAACCTTCTTGGCGATTTCTAAGTATTCATCCGGGTCGGTTACACCATCAGCCAGCTTTTTCTTCAGATCCTTGATTTCACGCTCTTTCGCTTCTTCCTTTTTAATCGTCAAATAAGCATCCGAATGTCTTGCGATATCGCCTTTTTTCTTATGGACGTCGCTTTCACGGTACGCTTTGGCGTTGTAGTGAAGCGGCGTGGCGCTTTTTCCTTTGCCTGTGGCGTTTTGGAGCTGCTCAAAGTCGGCCTGAATGAACTGTTCGTTCGCTTCGGTTTCTGTGTATTCCTTCGTTAGATCGTGATCAAGCTTCCCGAGCTTATGTATGGTTTCGCTTCTTTTTTTGTCAGCTGAAGAAAGCTTCTGATCTGTGCTTTCGGTTGAAAACAGATCAAGCGAGATGATGTCTTCGATCTCTCTGAGGATGGACCCCATGTCCTTTTTTTGCCCTTCCATAATCGCCTTTGATTTACTGAGGGCGTGGGTGAGCTCGTGCTCCAGAAATGATTCCTCCACATGTGAATTGGAAAGTCCGGCGTCTTCGACCTTGTCGGGAAGGCTTGTGAGAAATGCGATTTTCATGTCGATCAGATCAAGCCAGCTGTCTGTGACGCCGGCGTGGTCCTTGAAAAAAGCTTTGATGTTGTCAGCGCCCCGGCCTGAGAAGTCGTTGTCACCGAGGTCAGCCATACCTTGAAACGATTTTTTCAGATTGACCATCTGACCGCGCAGTTTTTTATATTCACCCGCGCGCTGTTTGGCAGCGGCCAGCAGGCTGTTTGTTTCGAAAACTTTCATGACCATATCCTTTCATTCGAAATACTTCAACAAGATATTACCATGGAGGAATGAAGGGAAAGACAAATAAGTATTTTGAAAGTGCAAAATGATTAATTTGTTCTGGGTAAATTTACTTATTTTATGATCGGGAATTGGGGAAGAGTTAGCTTTAGGTTGAATCGGTTGTTAGAACATCATGTGACGCACCTCCTTTACAAAGCATACACACATATTAGAGGGCTGAAATTCACCCGTATGAATTGGATACGGCGGCCCAAACGGCTTTTCGCATGGAACCAACATGCGGCAACTGGTCAACAGCTTTAGAAATTTCATCCTAACAGGGAAGTCCGGCAAGCATTGGGAATATAAAGGAATATAGGCTTACAGCTATGAAGGATGTATGAAAATCCGTCAGATGGCGAAGGAAAGGCAATCTCCATGTGTCGTGACAGTTCGGATGCGGGTGTATGGAACTTCTCGTTCATCCGGAGTTATGTCAGGGGACGAAAAGACTTTTTTTGAGGAGGAAGCGGAATGATTGAATTTACACGGCCATCGCCTATGAAGAAAACATGCACGATGCACCCGGGAAAGGAATCTGTCAGATCGGTTTCGTTTACTGATTTTAACGGCAATTCTGTAACAGTAACCCTTTGTCAAATGTGTCTGGCTGAATTAAAAATGAAAGCCGCGACTGAATACAGGAGCATGACAGAGGAGCGGGCCAAACTGAATCGTTTCAAGATTGGTGATCATGTGTATTTAGAGCATTTGGGAGTAGTCAGCGAGATAAAAAACATGGAAGGCGCTCAAGTGGCAAACAGGACAGACACAGACGGAGTCCGGAAGGCTACCCCTAAGGAAATCGCAGAGTACAAAAAACAGGGGAAGCAATGACGGTGAAAAAACGATTCAGTCAATCATTTATCAGTTGTGTTACTTACAGGAGCGGCGGCCGTTGCGCCGCCTGCTTCCGCGGCTTGGTCCAGGTGGCAAAATGAATTCGGGTAGAGCGGCCGGGTGTTTACGGATGCCGCGATTTATACAAGAAGCACAGCGGGGCAGTTTTAAAACGGCAACGCCTTTGAAATCAATCAACGTGAAAACGATCCGGAATAAGACCGGAAAGGGAACCTATGTCATTCAGCTGGACTGATACTCTACATTCAGGCAAGCGGAACTATATCGGAACATTTGAATCAGCTAAATTTCAAATCAAATAAGGGAGATTCGATGGCGCTGAGAATAATTTTTATGCTAATGGGGTTAGGATTCTGGTTTTTTTCAGTACGAGTTTAGGCCGGACATGAAAGCGAACATCACATTAATAGGTGCAATCATTGCATTCACGGCCACGGCGTTTTTTCAAGATATTGATAAGTATATAGAGGAGCGGGAAGGTAAATAAATCCGATATAAATAGTGATTTCCCTAAAAGAACTAAATAAAATCCATAATTCGCCGATTCTAAAAAGAGACTATTAGAAGAGGAGGAAATGTTATAGATGTTGTTGGATTGTTTAAGAGTATTGGGATACCAGGTTATATAGCTGCTGCAGGTATCTTAGTTTACGGGTTAGTTGTAACATTTAGGCCAATAACTACTTTAACTGCCAATATATTTGAAAAGAAGCTTTTTTCTAAAGAGAAATTGTTTACTATAATGATTTGGCGGCACTTTTGGCAGACAGTATTTTGGACAGTGGTATTTCTTACTATATTAAGTTTGAGTAATTTACCAGAATGGACAGTTAATTTCAATACATCTACGACTGTTGGTACAATAACTGCTACGATTGGAGAAATAATATTCGCAATCATATTGTTTATCATAGAATTTGAGGACATGGACTGGGGATTTACGAATTTTTTCAAACCAAAATGGATAAGGTTTAGCGTTGTTATTGTTTTTGTAACATGTTTAATATTGTTCTATGTTGCGCTTGATGGTTGTATAATCGGAAGTATCAAAGGCGAGAACCAGTTAATTAAACTAATTTATATTCTGGGTCTTCCTTTTATTTTTTCTTTACCAGTTCCATTTTTAATGAGGCCTGTTTCCAGATTAGTCGAATGGTCAAAAGATAAATATATTGTTATAGATAGATCCGAACAAGAACGTCAACAAAATCCTTCAACAAATGAAGAGAGTGATGACTGTTGGTATATTTTACATGCTGTCAGCAAGGAACTTATTTTGTTAGGAAATGAACCAAATCCTAAATTATGCACGGAAACAAAAATAATAAAATTAGACGAACTATGTGATAAAAAAATGTTTATAAAAGACAAAACTTGATATAGTCCAAGACGGAAAGCCTGCGGGCACTGATCATTGCACAGAATTACTGTGCTCTGATTGGTGTCCGTTTTTTATTTGAGCGGAGGGATGACATGAAGCAGAAAAAGAACAAGCCCAATAAAAACACGCAGGAGCACTCAGATCGTTTCTGGCAATAAATGATGAACACAAACATGCAAATACTTAAACGAGGCAAGGGCGGCGCATTTAAGCGCAAATAAGGGAGGAATCAGAATGCAGGATTTAATCATTGAGTACAAACGAGCATTAAGAGAAATAAGAAAAATGTACCGGCTCTACAAAGATACGGCTGAAGTCAATCTGACGGCTGAACAGATTAACGACAAAAAGATTATCAGTAGCATGATCAGTGACATTGAATTCACTCTCGAATGGCTGCAAAACGGAAGACAGCCCGGCGCCCGCCGAGGTGCTGACAGAAGAGACGCATTTCAAAGAACGATTCTTGCTGATCCGCGCTTAATTGATGCGCTGCCGGAAGAATACGCAATCGTTCAAGAAGCTGAGGGAGAGGTAAGTGATTGGGATAAGGAAGGATCGCTGATGCCCGTTCAGTACTTACTGAAAGAGAAAAGGACATATTCATGATGTATGCTGTACAAAACATAAAACATGTCATTCGAAGAGATAGCGCAGTTATTAGGATTAAAAAGGAACTGTGCAGAAGAACATTGAACGTTCCCGCATGAAAATGAAAAATAGAGCAGATCACAGCCTATTCTGTTTAGCGTGAATAGGTTGTTTATTTATTGAAACATAAGAAAGGTTTTCAAAAAAATCTTTAAAGAATACTATTGTTATAGGTATAATGGTGTTGTTTATTGTAACAATTTAGGGGATTTTAAGAGGGTGATGTTAATGTACAATCTTAAAGAACGTGATGCAATTAAACGGTTCTTAAATGAGGAAACCGTTAATACAAGCGAAGCAATTAAAATATTGGGCTTCACTCGTCAATACCTAAACCAGTTAGTTAAAGTGGGGAATTAGAGCCGATGAAAGAAATGCCTCGGGACAGGCTTTTTCTGAAAGAGGATATTTTGGATTTTTAAAAATATAGAAGGAAATGAGCAAATATGAAAAAATTAATCGATGGTTCAACGATCTTATTCTTTATTCTGTTTGTGATATTGTTCACTAATTTTAATTATGGTTTTCTTAGCGCTATCGACATCATTACTATGATTTTGGCTTTGATCTGGTTGGTGTTGACTATAATTAATATAGCTCTAAAATGGAGAAACCTCCGAAATGGCTAAGTTTATTTTTGAGAGTATAGACGAGCTGAGAGATTTTATGGATAAAGAAATCATAACGACATCTGAAGCCATTGAGATAACTGGATGAAGCCGGCAGTACCTCAAGCAGCTGGTGGATTATAAAACATTGGTTCCGATTAAAACTACGAACAGTGATCGCCTATTCTTGAGAAAAGATATTGAAGGCTATAAAAAGAAACGTTGATTGCACCCTGTCAAAAGGGTGTTTTTTCGTCTTACGGTTGCCACCTATTTATGAAGGGAGCTTTCGTTCGACAAATTTTGCGAATGGTTCCTTTCTCCTACTCCTTAACCGATAATAAGGTGAGAGGGGGAAGAAGAGTTGAAAAAAATATTTATAATCATTCCTATATTGATTTTTGTTCTATCTGGTTGCGGCGTGGATACAAAAGAGGCTGAATTGTTTTTAAAAGAGCTATCAAAAAATAAATCAGTTTCACAATATCTTAGTGAAGCGCCAACTTTAGATTACACTAACACTATAAAGAAGTATTATGAGTTTAAAATCAACCTGTCCATGAATAAGGAATTCACGCAACTTTCTAATAAGGAAAAATATAAAATTCTTTACAAAGTTTATGAGTTAATTGAGGATAAAGGTTTTTCTTCTGCAATCAACTGTGGAGATAAGTATACTTGTTCAGTAGATGAAGTACATGCAAAGTATAAAAACGATGATTATACAATCGATTTTAAACACGGGGATTCTTTGTACCAGTTAGAAAAAAATGATGAAGTAATTTTTGATTTAGAGGATGAAAAAGAGAAAAGAAATGAAAATTCATCAGAAGAAGAGGCACAATCAGCTGATGACCAGACCATATATAATTACATGGAAAACGAATTTAATAGAATTACAAATTACGGGGAAAATTACACCCCAGAGATCCATGATTCAATGGTTGCTGAGCTAGCAAGCGAAAAGTTTGGTATAACTGTTGATGAAGCAAATGAAATATACGTGAGCATGTCTATGAATAAATATAAATAAATATAACAGGCGTAAATCCTAGAATAAGATTCATAATTTTAAAGCACCTCATTCCGAAAGGTGCTTTTTTATATTCTCTGTAAACTGATTCCGGTAAATCTCAGAAAAACAATTGGCGGTTAACGGTCTGAGTGCGGCGTTGGTTTAGAGGGAATATCTTTTTAAAAATAAACACGAATCAGAAGGGGGCGGCGGTGAATGAAGATGGCCGAAAAGCATATTCAGGCGTATAAGGATTACGTCAAAGGCATGAAATACAAGGAAAAATACGGGGTGTCAGTGAACACCATTAAATCGTAAAAACAGCGGCATGGTTCGGAAAGGAAAAAGGGTGCACACAAAAATAGGCGGGCAACCCGGCAGAGAAAACGCATTGGGAAATAGCGGCGGGGCGGCTCCGGCAAGAAATCAAACGCTGTATCACACGGGTTCTTCTCGAAATATCTGCCGGAAGAAACACTATCCATTGAAGAGATTCAGGGGTGTTTTCAATTAAATTTTCAGCTGATTTCCTAACTGTCACGGAAAACATCACACAGGAATTATATTGACTTTCATCCTGTTTGTAATGTTAATTAGAAGATGTATACAAAATCATTATAATGAGGAGGTCTGGATGTGAAAAATAAAGCGAGAATACAATTTGGAATATGCATTGGACTTTTATGTTTAAGCTTTACCGGTTTCAATCCTTTATTTGGCTCAGCGCATGCTGAAGCGAAATCTATAGAGGACGCAAAAATGACAAGCTGTATAACGAATCAGAAATTTGTTCAGCTTGAGAAAAAATTTGATGCCAGGCTCGGCGTTTATGCGATTGATACAGGTTCAAACAAGACAATCGCCTATCGGCCGAATGAACGGTTTGCTTACGCATCAACCTATAAAGTTCTGGCTGCCGCTGCTGTTCTGAAGAAAAGCTCAAATGAAAAACTTAATGCCATCATCCGCTACAGCAAAGACGATTTAGTTACATATTCCCCAATCACAGAAAAACACCTGGATACAGGCATGAGCCTGAAAGAAATCTCAGAAGCCGCTGTCCGTTACAGCGATAATACCGCCGGGAACCTATTGCTGCAGCAGCTTGGCGGCCCCAAAGGTTTTGAAAAATCACTGAAACAGATTGGGGATCATGTAACAAAAGCTGATCGATTCGAGACGGATCTAAACTCTGCGATTCCTGGGGATCGTCGTGACACAAGCACCGCAAAAGCACTGGCGAATGACCTTAAGACTTTCGCTTTGGGTAACACTCTCACGGCTGACAAGCGCACGATTTTAACAGATTGGATGCGGGGCAACGCTACCGGCGACGAACTGATTCGGGCAGGCGCTCCTGCAGGATGGGAAGTCGGCGATAAATCCGGAGCCGGAAGCTACGGCACACGAAACGACATTGCGATCGTTTGGCCGCCTGACAGAGCCCCAATTGTTTTGGCAATCCTGTCAAACCGGTTTACGGAAGATGCCAATTATAATAATGCTCTTATCGCTGAGGCTGCAAAAGTCGCTCTTAATGATCTTAAATAAACATTGCCGTTCATTTTTTATGGACGGTTTTTTATATGTTGAGAATGCGGTATGCCGGTTTCGTTTTTCGATAAATATTATAATGTAAAGCCATAAAAAGATGGGAAGAGGGGGAATTTCGATGCATTACATAACGGCATGCTTAAAAATCATCAGTGATAAAGACCTTAATGAAATAATGAAAGAGTTCAAAAAACTTGAGGAAGAAACGAACAAAGAAGAAGGCTGTATTCAGTTCCATGCTTATCCGCTCGAACCATCAGAACGCAAAATCATGCTTTGGGAGATTTGGGAAAACGAAGAAGCTGTTAAAGTCCATTTTACGAAAAAACATACAAAAGACGTTCAAAAACAAGAATTAACGGAAGTAGAATGGTTAATGAAAAGCAATGTGAATGAGTAAAAGGCTTTGTCTATTGTTGGCTGACTCTGCCGGCAACCATCATCAGTTTCATTCACTAAAACCCTTGCTGTGCAAGGGTTTTTTACTTTGAAAAGTTCTTTATATCGCAGTCTTTTTATGGGTAAGGAACAGACTTGGAATGAAGATGGCCGCAAGGATGATGGCGGATACTAAGAATCCGGCATGGTAGCCTTTTAAACTGTTCGAAATCGTCGGATGCAATCCTTGTATGACAGTTGCGGTAACGGTTGCGATCACAGCTGACCCAAAGCTGGAACCGAGGTTTTCAATCATATGAATACCGACACCTGCTTCCGGAAGCTGTTTGCTGTCAAGGCCTGTATAAGCGTCACTCATCAATGGGAGCATAATTCCTCCAAAACTGGTGCCGCGGATAAATAATACGACGGAAATCCAAATCATACTTGTGTTATCGGTGATAAAAATAAGCGGGATAGATCCGATCAGCGAAAGAACAAGACTGACCGTAACCACGTATTTCGCACCGATCTTATCAATCATTTTTCCGATCAGCGGACGAGTCACGAGCATTCCGACTCCTTGAGGGATTAAAGCGAGTGCTGCTCCGACTGCCGTGAACTGACGAATGTTTTGAAAAAACAGCGGAAGTATTAACATCGGCCCCATGATGGCAACATTCGCTAAGAACAACCCGATCGAAGATGCTAAGAAGCTCTTGTTTGCAAACAAATTCATAGGCAGCACGGTTTGGTTTTTCTTGATCAGATTATATACAAGATAAATGACTGCTGAAACAAGACCGATACCCGCCCATAAAATGGTGTCGCTATTGTTAAATGATGCATGATCCGCCGCTTTCGTAATACCGTACATCAATGCCGCGCTCATTAATGACAAATTGATAATCCCGAAAATATCGAGTTTACGATCTTTGTTGAATGGTTCAAAGTCTGGAATGGTTTTCATCATAAGCGGTGCAGCAATCAAAACGATGAACACGTTGATGTAAAAAATCCAATGCCATGAAGCGCCTTGGACGATGAAGCCTCCGATGACAGGTCCTAAGATCGGGCCGAAGATCATAGGGGTGCTGACGATTACCATCACTTTTCCCAGGTTTTCCGGACCTGCCGTTTTAACCAAGAGTGTTGACATAAGCGGAGTCATAATGCCGGCGCTGAATCCTTGAAGCAAACGGAAGAAGATGAAGCTGGAAACGTCACGGCTCATTCCCGCAAAAACAGAAATGACACCAAAGGCGATGACTGAGCCGATGAAGATTTTCTTACCGTTATATTTATTCATAAGCCAGCCGGATACGGGTACTGCAATCGCAAGTGCTAAGACATAGCCTGTAACGGACCACTGAATGGTATCCAATGTCGTGTTGAAGTCTTTGGTCAGTTTGTCGATGGCGATGTTTACCATCGTAGAGTCAAGCATTGGAGCGATTGCTCCCAGTGCAATAGCCCAGGCGGCTGTGAGAACTTCTTTTGGCACCCGAAGTTCCTTTCTTTTATGTGTTGACATATTACTCTCCTCTCAAAATTGCTATCTTTGTTTCCTCGTCAACAAAATAATAGAGTGATTTTGTTTCTTTGTCAACAATAAGAGGGATATAAAAAGGCAGCCCGTTTTCATGGAGAAGGGCTGCCTATGGTTTTATTCATATTTATTCCGATTTCATGTCTGCACCAAGTTTCTTTATTTCTGAATCCAAATGCCTGCTGTATGTTTCCACGAAGTTCAGCATCGTGTCAAATTGTTCATCAGTTACTTGTTCAAACACGATTTTGTCCCGTTCTTGAAACTCTTTGTGCAATTCCTCGTGAATTTTATAAATGACTTTTCCTTGCTCAGTAAGCCTGAAATAGATTTCTTTCTTGTTAAGCGGCTTCTGATAGCTTTCGATAAGGCCTTTATTGATAAGCTTCTTCGTTAATTTACTTATGGCGCCTCTTGTCATATAAAGGGACTCCGCAAGTTTTGTCACATTGGCGTCTTCAATTTTTTCGATGAATTCGATGCAATGCACTTCAGAAGGTTTATGCCCCTTAAGTCTTTCTTCCATCTTCAGCCTATTCAGCCACACCATCTTGTTAAAAAAGTCCCTGAAATCCGTGAGGAGCTGTTCTTTTTTGTCCATGTCCCGTCCTCCTGCTCGGTGGTGCTTACACAATATTATAAAATGTTTGTTTCTTTTTCAACAATCGTAAAGTTATTATTTAGGAACTGAGAGATAGTGCGCAGAAATAAGAAGGAGGGGGAACAGAAGAAGTATTCTATTTAAAAAGCGGTTTTTTAACCGAAACGTGGGTTTTCGGGTATTTTTCTTTCCGTATTCGTTACTTGCTCTTTTTCATAACAGGCTAACACTACAGCCTTATCAAAAAGCAGGCTGCGCAATGAGCCTGCTTGAGATTAGGCATCAATCATTTTCCTGTTGCGGCATCATGAAAAGCGTCGATTGCGGTTGTGTATTTCAAGACGTTTTTAGACACTTTGGCGGTTGCGCCTAATGGGTACGCGTCTGACAGAACGCTGGAGTGAGCTTCGGGTTCCCAGTAAAATACGCCGGTTCCTTTGCCGCTCGGAACGGCTTTCACCAGTTTTATGGTGTCTTTTATGGTCCAGTAGGAATCTTTCGGATTATTTTCATCTCCGCCCAGTTCAACCACCATGACTTCCTTGTTGTAGCGTGAGGCGATGTCATTCAAATTAGATGATAAATGGCCGGTGAGCTCCCAGTACGGCTTACCTTCCCAATAGGGATAGAACGAAACGCCGATAATGTCGGTTTTCCCGCCGTTTTTAAAGAATTGATCAAACCACCATCTGAATAGGCTGTTGTCCGTGCCGTGTGCCAAATGGCTGATGACCTTGGTGGCCGGGCTGACGGATTTCACGGCGTCATAGCCTTTGTTCAGTAAGGCGGTCAATTTGCTGAAATCGTTCGTGCTGCCGTCGGGCAGTAAAATTCCTGAATTCATTTCATTCCCTACTTGCACCCAATCAGGGGAGATGCCGTGATTTTTAAGTTCTTTCATGACATCGTACGTATGGTTATACACGGCTGCCTGCAGCTGGCTGTTTGAATAGCCGGTCCATTGGTTCGGCTTGATCTGGTGGCCTGGATCAGCGAACACATCACTGTAATGGAAGTCAACCATTACCTTCATTCCTAACGCTTTTGCCCTTTTTGCCGCCGCAAGTACGCCCGCTTTGTCACTATAGCCGAGCATGGTCCATGTTGTGCCGTCTTTCAGCCAATAATAGCTGCTTGGCGGATTCACAAACACTCTCAGTCTCACGGCATTTATTCCGTGATCTTTAAGAATCTGCAAGGCATCTTTCTGTTTTCCGCCGTCATCCAGCCAGCGCACACCTTCGTCCTCCATTTGTTTCAGCCATCCTATATCAGCGCCATAGGCAAACGGGGCATCCGCTTTTGCTTTAGGAGACTTCTCAAAGAATGTAAAAGCAGTGAAAATGAGAGAAAGACAGATTGCGTTTACAAATACACGTTTCAATCGGTTTTTGAACATCACAATACCTCCTGATAAAAAAGATTGTTGATTGATTTCACTCTGAATGTTTCAGCTGCCATTCTCCAATAACGTCGTGAAACGCTGAAACGCCTGAATTCCTTCGGGTGTCATTTTAAAAACGCCTGCATCGGTCAGCGCGCGTAAAAATACATTCGCGGTTTCTTTTTGTAAAACAGCGGCTGCATTTTCCGGTGTCACGTCTTCATCCGCTTTGATGTTTTCGGCCCACGGAAGATGAATGTCTTTGATGTCATGAGGTTCATTCAGTAAATACTTTTTCACTTCTGCCAGCTCATCTTTCAGGCGGGGAGGTAAAACGGCGAGTCCCATCACTTCAATCAGACCGATATTTTCTTTTTTGATGTGATGCACATCTTGATGCGGGTGAAAAATGCCATCCGGATAATTTTCGGAGGTGCGGTTGTTTCTGAGAGCGAGATCGATTTCAAAATCCGTTCCCCTGCGTCTGGCAATTGGGGTGACGGTATTATGGGGTTCATTTGTCTTTGCGATGATGCTGACGGTTTCGTCTGAATATTCCCGCCACTTTTCAAAAACATACGCAGCGGCATCTGTCAGCAAATCCGGATCTTTTGCGCGAAGGCGGATCACTGATACCGGCCACTTCACGGCTTCGGCCTGAACGTCTGGAAAATGACGTATATGAAAAGGGTAGAGGGAACCCGCTTTTGCCATCGGAAACTCATGGGCGCCGCCTTGATAATGATCGTGAGAAAGAATGGAGCCTCCTACGATCGGCAAGTCTGCGTTTGATCCCGCGAAATAATGCGGGAAGATTTCCGTTATGGCCAGAAGCCTTCTGAAGCTGTCACGGCTGATGTTCATCGGCTTGTGCACGCTTGAAAGAAAGATAGCGTGCTCGCTGTAATACGCATAAGGAGAGTATTGAAACCCCCACTGTTCTCCCGCTAAGTCAAGCCTGATGATGCGGTGATTTGAACGGGCGGGGTGATGCGGTGTTCCGGCATACCCCTCGTTTTCCATACAGAGCAGGCATGTCGGATACCGGTTTTCCGGACTGTTTTTTACCGCGGCGATGTCTTTAGGGTCTTTTTCGGGCTTTGATAAATTAATGGTGATGTCCAATTCCCCAAAAGGTGTTATTGAGCGGTACACGATATTTTTTCGAATGGCCCGCGTCTTAATATAGTCGTTGTTTTGGCTCAGTCGGTAAAAGTAATCTGTTGCTTTTTTCGGGCAATCTGATAACAATTTGCTGAATGCGGCATTGATCAGAGAAGGGGCCGGCGTGATCACGTCCATGATTCTGCTTCCCAGCATGTCTCTTTCAGCCGGCGTATCGTTAATGATTGACCGTTTTACCGCGTCTTTCACCATTTCGTCCAAATAGTGAAGCCTGTTTTGTTTCTTGATATGCTTCGGTTCTGCATAATCCGTCAGTCCGAGCAGATCGAGAAGTCTGTTTCTTGTGTAAATCACATCTGTTTCATTTATGTCGCCTAAGACAGTGCTTTCTTTCAGAAACCCTGCCACTGATTCAAAAACTTCAATGACCGCCGCCTCCATTTCATTTGTCCTTGTATCCGTTTGGATGTTGCCGATGCCAATTCCATGCTGACGCAATGATTTCCGATATGTCCGTTTGTTTCGGATTCCAGCCCAGAATGTTCCGCGCTTTATCGCTGGAAGCGATGAGGGTGCTTGGATCACCGGGTCTTCTTGCGGCCGCTCTTACTTTTATGTCTCTTTCGGTCACTTGCCGGGCCGCTTCCGCCATTTCTGATACGGAAAACCCGCTGCTTGATCCTAAATTGAAAATGCCGCTGTCTCCGCCGTTTTGCAAATATTCCAGAGCGAGAATATGGGCATCGATTAAATCGGAAACATGGACATAATCGCGGATGCACGTGCCGTCTTTTGTATCATAGTCAGTGCCGAATATCAAAACCTCCTCGCGCTGACCGAGCGCGGTTTGTAAAAGGATAGGGATAAGGTGGGTTTCCGGATGATGATCTTCTCCGATGGAACCGTCCGTTTTCGCGCCGGCAACGTTAAAATACCGAAGCGAGACATATTTTATGCCGCAGGCGGTTTCACACCACTTCAGCATTTTTTCTGCCATGAGTTTTGATTCGCCGTATGCGCTTTCCGGCTTTTCCGGCATGTCTTCTGTGATGGGCACTTTTTCAGGTTCGCCGTATACAGCGGCGGATGAAGAAAACACAATGTGTTTCACCCCGAATTCCTGCATGACCTCCAGTGTAATTTGCGTACCGTACACATTATTATTGAAATATGAAAGAGGGTCTTTCATTGATTCGCCGACAAGGGATTGAGCGGCAAAATGGAGAACGCCTGTTACGTTCTCCTTCGCAAACACAGAGCGAAGAAACGGTTTGTCACGGATATCTCCATGGTAAAAAACTGCTTTTTCATGAACAGCTTTCCGGTGGCCTGTCTGCAGATGATCCACAGCTATCGTTTTCAATCCTTTGTTTAATAATTGATCAACCGCATGAGAACCGATATAGCCGGCTCCGCCGAGAACGAGAATCGCCATGATTTATTTTCCCCTCCATTCAGCCGCGCCATCGCTTATATCAGCGATGTAAAAAGAAGCTTCAAGACCTGTCCTGCTGCGGTAGTGAGATGAAACGGCCCGGATAAAGCCGGCGGTTTCTTCACTTTCCACAATGGCTATGGCGCAGCCGCCGAACCCCGCGCCCGTCATCCGCGCTCCGAGTGCTCCTTCTTTCCAGGCTGCTTCAGCGAGCGCGTCTAATTCGTCACCGGTCACTTCATAATCATCGCGTAACGAACGGTGGGACGCATTCATCAGCTCGCCGAACGTTTTCAAATCATTCGATTTGAGAGCTTCCGCGGCTGAGAGGGTTCGCTCGTTTTCATTGACCGCGTGCCGGGCTCTTTTACGCAAAGTTTCACAGGAGAGAAGGGATTCGAGTTCGTTGAATTCTTCTGACGTCAATTCCGCAAGTGATGCGATATTCCGATATTGCCGCAGTTCTGAAAGAGCCTCGTCGCATTCGCTGCGGCGTTCATTATATTTTGAAGCCGCCAGCTCCCGGCGCTTGTTCGTATTCATAATGACGATTTTATATCCGTTAAAAGCAGCCGGAATCATTTCGTGCTCAAGCTTATCGCAGTTTAACAGAATGGCCATGTTCTTTTTGCCTTTTTGCACTGCGAATTGATCCATAATGCCTGAATTCACGCCGATAAATTCATTTTCGACTCTTTTTCCGATAAGCGCCAGTTCAGTATCGGAAACATCCAGGCTGAATAACTTTCTTAAAATGGAACCTGTTAACATTTCAATGGAAGCGGAGGAGCTTAAACCGGCTCCGTTTGGAATCGTACCGTGAAAAAGAATATCCATTCCGCTGTCTATTTGGCCGCCGGCTTTAAGAAGGTAATGGATCATCCCCTTCGGATAATTGGCCCAGCCGTCTTCTTTTTTGTATGCTGTGGCGGAAAGATCAAGGCAGACAATGCCGCTGTCAGGAAAGTTTTCTGAGTATAACCGGATCTGGTGATCTCCGCGTTTTGCGCATACGGCATAAGTTCCGATCGTGATCGCGCATGGAAGAACGTGGCCGCCTATATAATCCGTATGTTCCCCGATCAGGTTGATCCGGCCGGGTGCGAAAAACAGTTCTCCGTTACTTCTCTTGAAAATGTCTTCGAATCTTGATTTCAAAAGTTTGGCTTCCATGATAAACCTCCGATTCTATTTTGAGGTATGCTCCAGTATGAACTGAATGGCTTTTTGTGAATTTCTGGTGAGGCTGATATATTCTGCTCCTTTCGTTGCGATGAGTTTCACTTGCAGGCGGTCCGCATCTTCTTTAATGTCATCGTAATAAGAGCCGACCTGCGGAGCCAAAATGATCATATCGAAGTCTTTCATGATGTCGTAATGGGATCCGTAGGCGCCTGCTGAGGCGGTAATCGGCACGTTATATTCTTCGGCTCCTTCTGTCAGTGCGTTCGCAAGCATGGCGCTCGTTCCCGCTCCGGCGCACAGCACTAACACATTGGTGCTGTGTTCCAAGGCGGATGAGGATTCCTGAAGATTTGTGCTGATGACGGAGGACGCGTCTTCGGAGGCGCCGGCCATGGCGGGCTGTAATGTTTGCGGCGCGGTTTCAGGCTCGGTGTGTTGGGCTTCTTTCGCCGCTAATACTTTGTCATAAGCTTTACAGAATGGCAGGTATATCAGGAAATCGACAATGATTAATACAGCTGTCAGCACAAAAGCCGAGAGCCCCATGCCGGTTCCGAGAATCAAGCCGGCGGGCGCCGGGGTGGCCCACGGAAGAACATACATAAAACTGTTCATTCCGATGACATCCACGAAAAATTTAAACAGACAGACATTCACCATCGGCGTTACAACAAACGGAATGAAAAAATAAGGATTTAAAATGATCGGCGCAGCAAAGAGCAGAGGTTCGTTTACTGCGAAAGACACCGGAACCGCGGATGCTTTTCCGACTGCTTTCAATTGCTTGGATTTCGCGAAAAGAAGAAAGATAAACGGAACCACAAGGGTTGCGCCGGTTCCTCCCATTGTGCCGACGAAGTTCCCGAGTCCGACGGTCAGCACGTTGGACGCCTGCTCACCGGCATTATGAAGCTGAAGGTTCGCCTCCACATTTGCGTAAATAATAGCTGCGATGGCCGGTTCCACAATAGAAGGCCCGTGAACGCCGACAAACCAGAACAGCGCCATCATTCCCCAAATGACACAAATCCCCAGATAACCGTCTGCGGCGGTAAAAAACGGCGATAAGAGAGAGGAGAGAGCCTCTGCAAACGATACGTTCAGCGTGTTCCTGATCAATAAATCAACGATCACCATGGCCAAAACGGAAAAAGCGAACGGAAAAACATCTTTAAATGTTTGTGAAATGGTACCCGGTACTTCTTTAGGCATTTTAATCGTAATATTTTTCAGCACGCAGAATCTGTAAACGTTCACTGTTATGAAAGCGGATACAAAAGCGGCTAAAAGACCTTTTGTGCCGAGGTATTCCGTGGAGAATCCGCCGTCGATTTGAGTGACGCTTAAAATGAGAAACCCGACGACTGAAGCAAGCATCGCTGAAACGGGGTTGATCCCTTTGTTTTTCGGCATTTTTCGGTTCATTGATTCACTCAGGCATTTCGCACTTGTTGCCGCAACGATCAGACCGAGGACGCCCATTGAATAGTTATAAACTTTCCAAAGCCATTCAGAAACACTTTTAGGCCAAGTGAAACCCAACACTTCCGGCACAGCGGCGGTGAGGATGAAAATGCTCGCGAATAAAATAACAGGCATGGCCGTTAAGAAGCCGTCGCGGATCGCGCCTAAATAAATGTTTCTTGAGATTTTTTCAAAAAACGGTTTTCCCTTTTCGATTTGCTTGATGATACCGTTCATTTTTCCACTCCTTATCGGCGGCTTCGGTAGAGTTCTATAAAATCCTGAATAAGATCACGGAGCAAAAGGGTTGTCATCAAGTGGTCCTGACCGTGAACGAAAATAAACCCTAATTCCATGTCCTTGCCGTCAGCTTCTTCAGCTAACATTTTCGTTTGCGCATTGTGGGCGAGGGTTAAATTTTCATCGGCGCTTTTCAATGCTGCTTCCGTGTTTTCGAAGTTTCCGGCACGGACTTCTTTCAGGACTTTCAATAAAGTGCTTCTGGCGTCGCCGGCATAGGCGACGATTTCAAAACCGAGCATCTGCAATTCTTCCTTTGTCATGAAAAAAACCTCCTAAAGACGGCACACATGATGAAAAGAGACTCTTTTCACCATGTATGATCGTTAAATGATTGTTTTTGTTTCACTTACAAGTTTGTACCAGTAGGCCGATTCTTTCGGATATCGTTTTTGGGTGTCAAAGTCGACGTAAAAAAGACCGTAACGTTTGTTGTAGCCGTTGGTCCATGAAAATAAATCCATTAAGGACCATAAGAAGTACCCCTTTACATTGACTCCGTCGGTAATCGCTTTACTGACGGCTTCTAAATAGACTTTTAAATAGTCGATTCTTGCCTTATCCATAATGATGCCGTCTTCAAACTCATCTTTATAGCCCATGCCGTTTTCGGTAATGTACATTTTGTTATATTGCGGATAGTCCCGTTTGATGCGCATCAGCATGTCATACATGCCTTCAGGATAAATGAGCCAGTCCCAATCAGTCCGCTTCAGGCCTTCTTTGTAAATTCTTTCGCCGATTCCTTTTACTTTATAGACCGAAGTGCCCTTATCGCCCGTTCCGTTATGGTGAATAACGGTTTCTCCGTCGTACGCTTTGACGAAATGGCATTGATAATGATTGATGCCGAGATAATCATTGCGCGTTGAAGCTTTTTTCATCACGTCAAAGTCACTGTCTGAAAACTCGTATGAAGCGCCGTTTGCCTCACAGATTTCATCCAGAGCCCGCATGGTTTCCTCAGAATAATAGCCGAGGTAGGTGGCGTCGAGGAGGAATCTCACTGATAACGCGTCATCCAGAAAACAGGCGTGGCGGTCTTCTTCTGAGTCGCTGGCGGGATATTTTGTTTCCAATGAGTGGACGACACCGATTTCTCCCGGATAGCCGCCGTCTTTAAAAAGATTGACGGTCATCGCATGCGCTACCATCATGTGATGGAGGCATTGAATGACTTTTGTGATATCACTTTTAATTGATGGCGGGAAAACCCCGAGTAAATACTGGTTGGTGGCTGTGGGATAAATTTCGTTAAACGTGCTCCAATATCTGATTTCGCTGAATTCTTTAAAGCAAAACTCCGCATAGCTGACAAACGCTTCTATTGCAGCGCGGTTGAGGAAATCTCCCTGGTCAAATAATCCTTTCGGTGTATCGAAATGATGCAGCGTGACAAAAGGGGTGACGTTGCGTTTATGGCACTCTGAGAAAATACGATGATAGTAATCAACACCTTCCTGATTGATTTTGCCCGTGCCGTCAGGGAAAATTCTCGTCCAGGCTATAGAAAGGCGGATGCCGTTTATTCCGAATTTTTCACATAGTTTAATATCTTCCGGAAACTGGCGGTAAAAATCACTTGCCGGATCAGGGCTGAATCTTCCCTGTTTTTCAAGAAATTCATCCCAGGCCACAGGCCCTTTGCCGCCTTCTTTTGTGGCGCCTTCCGCTTGATATGCCGCAGTCGCCCCGCCGAAAATAAAGTCATGAGGTAATTTGAGCATTACTGAATCCTCCTTCGCCAATGTGGGAATTGAAGTTTGTTAATGTTTGTAATTGTTATCTTTTGTTTAATAGTAAACGCATACATTTTTGTTGTCAATAGCTTCATAAAGAAATAACATCTGTTTTCATAGGGGTTTTATAAGTTTTTCGTTGTTTTATATGTTGATTATGTTGTTTGTTAGTGTTTGTTTTTGTTGACCAGAGTGCCGCGGTGTGTTAGATTGTGTGTAAAGTTGAGGGGATGATTGAACATGTTAAAAAAAGAGCGTCTTTTAAAAATCATCGATATCGTAAACTCGCGGGGGTTTATTACGGTGAGTGATATTATCGATGAACTGGATGTTTCTGATATGACAGTGAGAAGAGATCTGGACGAGCTGGATAAGGCCGGAAAAATCGTACGTATTCACGGAGGCGCACAGAGCATATCTTATTCCATTGATCACGAATTATCGCATAATGAAAAACTGGGTGTTCAAATGGATGAGAAGGAGAAAATCGCGGAACTCGCAGCTTCATATGTAAATGACGGCGATACCGTTTTTTTAGGGCCCGGCACGACGATTGAACTTTTAGCCAAACACCTGCTGCATAAGCGAATCAGGATTATCACAAACAACTATCCCGTATTTGATATTTTAAAGCATGGTGACACTGCCGACACCATCCTGATTGGCGGCGATTTCCGAAAAAATACCGGTGCCTTCGTCGGGCCCATCGTGAACGGCAATCTGCAGAAATTCAATTTTACGAAAGCCTTCATCAGCGCCAACGGCATACATAATGATGAGATTTCTTCTTACAGCATTGAAGAAGGGGAAGCTCATCAAATCGCGCTGAATAATTCGCGGACGAAATTTTTGCTGGCGGATAATAAAAAATTCAACCGGGAAGATTTTTACGTGTTCTATAACTTGCACGATATGGATTATCTGATTACGGATGATAAAGTGATGAAAGATGTTCAAATTCATTACGAGCAATATGTAGATGTCAAAATCGCAAAAAAATAAAAAAGGCGGGCGGTTCGATGAAAGGGGTTATTTTTGATTTTAACGGCACGATGTTTCAAGATTCGCATCTGCACGAAAAAGCATGGTTTTTCATGGTGAAAAAATACGCGCCGAAAACCATTTCTGATGAAGACATTTTCGTTAACATTCACGGGAGAACAAACAGTGAAATCCTGACGTATTTTATTTCCGGCGATTTAACAAATGAAGAAATCAAGAAGCTGTCTTTTGAAAAAGAAGCCTACTACAGAGAATTATGCCTTGAAAACAAAGATGAGTTAAAGCTGACGAAGGGACTGACCGGCGTATTGAACCATCTGAAAAAATCAGAAACGCCAATGACCATTGCCACGGCTACGGTAAAGGAAAATGTCGAGTTTTACTTTGACGTCTTTCAGTTGGATCGGTGGTTTGATTTTGACAAAGTCACGTTTGATGACGGGAGCTTCCCCGGAAAACCGGCGCCGGATATTTTTCTCATCGCATCGGAAAAGTTAGGCCTCAGGCCTGAAGAATGCTTAGTCATTGAAGATGCCTTTTCGGGGCTCACAGCGGCGAAAAAAGCAGGTGCAGGCAAGATTATGGCCATTGACCCGCTCGGAAAAAACCGCGCGCTATTTGAAGAAAAACAGCTGGCGGATGACGGGATACTGACAGATTTCACCTCGTTTTTTGAGGTGATTGCCGGACATTCTGTTTGAGAGATCAGCCGGTTCTTCATGGCGATATGGCTGTACAGGCTGCGGACTCCGTTCGCAACACGGGATGTTTTTGTGTTCGGCGGTGTCTGCTTCTCGTG
The DNA here is from genome assembly GCF_038004825.1 of Bacillus sp. FSL P4-0334. Lineage (NCBI taxonomy): Bacteria > Bacillati > Bacillota > Bacilli > Caryophanales > Bacillaceae > Bacillus > Bacillus sp. FSL P4-0334. Next base: position 2,297,509 of record NZ_JBBORX010000001.1, read on the forward strand.
AAGAAAGGGGTTTCGCTTTTTAATCGGAGTCACTTTTAAGACAGGGGTATCCCTGTTTTTTTTATTTCCTCGTATTTACAAAGAAGCGCTAAGGTGCTTATTGCTGACTGTTTATATGTTTTACGATAAAATCCTGAGCATACAAGAAAACCAGCCATCCTGTAAGTCCAAGCCCTGATGCGGCAATGAAAGACAGTGAATGGCGAAGAGCGATGCCGATAATGACCAGCATAATGACTGTGGAGGGGATGCCGGAAGCCACGCTGAATGCCAAATGACTTAATGTCTCCTTCGTTTCGCCTTGGATGTACAGCCAAACCATGCTCAGCATACTGACAATTGGTAAAGCCGCTATTATACCTCCATAACTCGGGCTTCTTTTTGATATTTCAGTGATAATCCCAATAATAGCAGCGGAGACAATGATTTTAACGATCGTAAACATCTTCAGCACGCTCCTTCATCAAACTGAATGCTTTTAAGACAAGTGTTCTTTCTTCATTATTCATGCTGTCAAAAAGAAGCTGTTTAAGCTTTTCTTCATCAAGACCGGAATGCCGGTAAAGGACATCCGCCCCCAAACTGGTAAGTTTTAAAATGACTTTCCGCTCATCCTCAACACTTCTGGTTTTATAAACGTACTTTTTCTGCAGTAACCGCTTTATATGTTCCGAAGCGGTATTATGTGATACTTGAATCGCTTCGGCAATGTCTTTTATTCCGACTGCCTTCTCTTTTTGAATGACTTGCAGAATCCGTACACCTTGGTGAGTAATTTTTTCATGGTGCTGATAACGGAGCCGGTAGTAAATATCTGTCCAGAGGTCATTTAATCGCATGATTTCGTTTGACATCATCATCCACCTTCTATCGTTTATTAAGATTATATCTTATATTACGATATATTTTTGCAGATTGAAAGCAATTTTTGAGCATGAGGGAGCGGCATTCGTTCTGTTTTTAGTAGATTGGAAAAGACAAGCGGCCGCAGCTTCAACGAATAAACTTGTTTCATATACTCTCAATAAGTTATTTCCCTTATTTTGGAAACGTCAGCTTAATACCTTCCGCATATAAATAAGGGCGCTGACAATATGATAAAGAACCAAAGTATATATTCAAATGCAGTTTTTTTCAGCAGGGCAGTCTTGTGCTGAAAGAAAAAGATACGGGGGATAAAAAGCGGGTAAGAAGATAAGGACAGGAGAGAGACGGATGGAACTTGATTTTGTGATTCGTCTGGCGGTTGCGGGTCTGCTTGGGGCTCTTATTGGATTGGAGAGAGAATTCAGGGCGAAGGAAGCCGGTTTGAGGACGCATTTTTTAGTGGCCGTCGGCAGCGCCTTGATGATGATCGTTTCCAAATACGGCTTTTTTGATTTGTTATCCAACAGCCATACGTCCTTTGATCCGAGCCGGGTGGCGGCGCAGGTCGTCAGCGGCGTCGGATTTTTAGGAGCCGGCACGATTATTTTGCAGCGGCATGTCGTGCGGGGGCTTACGACGGCCGCGGGGATTTGGGCTACGTCGGGCATCGGGCTGACGATCGGGGCAGGTATGTATGTCATCGGCATCAGCGGCACGATTTTGGCGTTAATCGGGCTTGAACTGTTAAATTTTCTGTTTAAACCGGCGGCGCATTCTTTGTCTGTCAGTTTCAGGATTGAGGAGAAAGCCGTCATGCATGATATTTTAACTTCTCTTGAGGAAAAAGGAATTCTTATTACGTCCTATGAATTGAATAAGGCGGTGCTTGAAGTGAAGGGAAGGGTGAAAAGCAAAAGCGGGAAAGCGGCAGTAATGGAAAAAGTTCAAGCTCTCCCGTATATTCTGTCGGTCAAAGTTGAATAGCAGACAGGGGAAGCCTCCTGTCTGCGGTCATTTCTTTTAAAACATTAATACCAAGGATAGAACGGGATATACGGCCGCGGATAGTATGGATACGGTCTGGGGAAATAATAAGGCGGCCGCGGGTAGTATGGATATGGTCTGGGGTAATAATAAGGCGGCCGCGGATAATGATATGGCACCCGTTCGTGGCTCTCGGCTGTGTCTTCATGGTAGAAAGGATCGTACAAGAGGAAAACCTCCTTTTCAAATGTTGGTTCCGTTTACCTTATTCCTGTATGCCAGGTATGGTGTACGTACAACGGGCAAAAAAAGACGCCGGTTATCATCCGGCATCTTTTTTTACACTTTCACATCAATTGAATGTCCGGCAGTCGGGTGCTGGGACGGCAGCATTTTCACTGTTTCTTCCGCCGCAGCCTGTGCATGCTGCATGACCGTTTTTGTTAAAGCGATATTTACATTCTGCGCCAGAGATGCTTGGTGCATAGCGATTGATAACGCAGGGATATCCATAGCTTCCACCTCCTTATCCCTTCATATCGGCGGCGTGCTCCGATTATGAAGGGGACTGGCGGTTTCTTTTTACGGCCCATTCTAAAAATGCGGCAGCGCATACCCCGAGGGTATAGGCGAAAATGTCACTCCAGACAAATTGCCAGCCGAGGATCAGCCCGCCGAGCGTGCTGCTTCTGATTGCGTCAATCCAAGGCGCGTGATACAGCTGGCTGCATTCAATCAGACAGCAAAACGAGAGGCTCAAAAATGCGGCTGTTTCCGTCCGGATGTTCCGAAACAGAAGCCCGAATCCTGTAAAAATCATTGCCGCCCACAAGGCATCTCCTAAATAAGCGTTTATGATGCCGGGCAATAGGGCGGTGATGTATGCGGTTCTGGACAGCAAACCGAGGGCGATGATAAAAACGGTACATATTCCGTATGTCAATGGATGTCTATTCACTTCACACTGTTCCCCTTTTTTTGTACTCCCATGTATTGTAAGGAACGACGGAAAAGCTGTCTATGAAAAAACGGCCCGGGAGGCCGCTTTTTTTGCGTTATCTGGCTTTTAGGTTGACATGGTCTGCTTTTTGATCACTGCCGATGACGAAGCGGAGCTCATACTGCCCCGTATGGTAGACGTAATCTGTTTCGCCCGTTTTTGGCACTGTCAGGATTTTGTCAGCGCTGCCGATTTGTTTGCTTAAGACGTCAGGTGTGACGCTGCCGAGGTTTAAGCGCCGCTCAACCCCTGTTCCGAAATAGCGTATTTCCGAGATTTTTCCGTTTTTATGATAGGAAAATCCATAACCGGGGTTTCCCATGTTCCAGCTGTATAAATCAAATGGATTGCGGCTGTCTGCTTTTTGTTCCGGCTCGCCGATTTTATCGTAAACGTCCTGTCTTGTGCTTTGGTTGATTTTCAGGCCTCTCACATTTTGCGGCATTTCCCCTTTAAACGCCGATTGGTAAAGGCTGTACACCAGTTCTAGTGCACGTTGATTTTCCGTTTTTGAAGCGGCTGCGGCATGGACGGGCTGTATAACCGAAAATGCTTCTGCGCCGAATGCGCATCCCGTGAGCATCACTGCCGATAATCCCGTGGCGAGTGTTTTTTTCTTCAACATATGTGAACGCCTCCTTTTTACCGCTCATACCCGTATGTTTCCTGAGATAAACGAGATGTTTTAGTGAAAGGCCGGCTGGGAATCATAGAGGATGTATAGAGGGGTACAGAAAGGGGAAAAGAAAATGGCTGGTACAAAGAAAGTTACAATCAATGGGGTTGAAATGGAAGCGCCGGACGGCCAAACCGTTTTGCAGCTTTTGAACAATAGTTCAATTGACGTGCCGCACGTGTGTTATCATCCGAGTCTCGGGCCGATTGAAACGTGCGATACCTGTATCGTCAATGTTAACGGGGAACTGGTGCGTTCGTGTTCCGCGCAAATAAAGGACGGAGATGTCATTGATACGCTTTCGTCCGATGTGAAAAAAGCGCAGATTATCGGCATGGACAACATTTTGCACAACCATGAATTGTACTGCACGGTCTGTGATTACAACAATGGGAGCTGCGAAGTACATAATACCGTAAAGGAAATGAAAATCAATCATCAAAGCATTCCGTTCGATCAAAAACCGTATCCTAAAGATGAATCAAATCCGTTTTACCGATATGATCCCGACCAGTGCATTTTGTGCGGACGCTGCGTCGAAGCCTGTCAGGACGTACAGGTAACCGAAACGTTAAGCATTGATTGGGAGCGGAAACGCCCGCGGGTCATTTGGGATCAGGATGTGCCGATCAATGAATCATCATGTGTTTCCTGCGGACATTGCTCGACGGTATGTCCGTGCAATGCCATGATGGAAAAAGGCATGGAAGGCGAAGCGGGGTATTTAACAGGCATTAACCAAGAGACGCTTCGGCCGATGATTGACATCACAAAAGGGGTCGAAACCGGGTACGGATCGATTTTGGCCATATCGGACATGGAATCGGCCATGCGGGATGAAAGAATCAAAAAAACGAAAACCGTATGCACTTACTGCGGTGTCGGATGCAGTTTTGATATATGGACAAAAGGAAGAGACATTTTAAAGGTCGAGCCTCAGGCCGAGGCGCCAGCAAATGGCATTTCGACGTGTGTGAAAGGGAAATTCGGCTGGGATTTCGTCAATAGTGAAAAGCGCCTTACCAAACCGCTTATCCGGGAAGGAGACTCGTTTCGGGAGGCGGAATGGGATGAAGCGCTGCAGCTGATCGCTGATAAATTTACCGATATAAAAGAACATTTCGGCCCGGACGCACTTGCCTTTATCACATCTTCCAAATGCACGAATGAAGAATCATACGTGATGCAGAAGCTTGCGAGAGCCGTCATCGGCACAAATAATGTCGACAACTGCTCACGCTACTGCCAGTCTCCCGCCACGGCCGGATTGTTCAGAACGGTCGGATACGGCGGTGATTCAGGGTCGATTACAGATATAGAAAAAGCTGAGCTCGTGCTGATTATCGGCTCAAATACGTCTGAGTCTCACCCCGTCCTGTCCACACGCATTAAACGTTCTCATAAACTGCACGGACAGAAGCTCGTTGTCGCTGACTTGCGAAAACATGAAATGGCCGAGCGCTCCGATGTGTTTTTCCAGCCGCGTGCCGGATCAGATATTGTCTGGCTGAATGCCGTATCGAAATATCTGCTTGATCACGATTTGGCGGATACTGCATTTCTGAAGGAGAGAGTGAACGGATTAGATGAATTTGTGAAAAGCCTTGAACCTTATACAATGGAATATGCGGAAAAACATACCGGTGTGGACAAGGATACCCTAATCAAAGTGGCCCGGATGATTCATGAAGCCGGCAGCGTGTGCGCACTGTGGGCGATGGGTGTCACCCAGCATATCGGAGGAAGTGATACGAGCACGGCCATTTCCAACATGCTTCTTGTGACCGGAAATTACGGCAAGCCCGGCGCAGGCTCATATCCGCTTCGGGGCCATAATAACGTGCAGGGAGCCAGTGATTTCGGCAGTATGCCTGACAGCTTCCCCGGTTATGAAAAAGTAACGGATGAAAAAGCCCGCAAAAAGTATGAGCAGGGCTGGGGAACAGACTTGCCGAAAGAAATCGGAATGACAAATCATGAAATGATCGAAGGCATCCACTCAGGAAAACTGAAGTCCATGTACTTAAAAGGAGAAGAAATGGGGCTTGTCGACTCCAATATTAACCATGTTCATGCCGCATTTGAAAAGCTTGATTTCTTCGTTGTGCAGGATATCTTTCTTTCGCGTACGGCCGAGTTCGCCGATGTCGTGCTTCCGGCAAGCCCGAGCCTTGAAAAAGAAGGGACGTTTACGAATACGGAACGGAGGGTGCAGCGCCTTTACAAAGTGTTTGAACCGCTGGGCGATTCAAAGCCTGATTGGCAGATCATTACGGACATCGCCAACCGTCTGGGCGCTGATTGGCACTATGAACATCCGGCAGACATTATGGAAGAAGCGGCAATGCTTTCGCCGCTCTACGCAGGCGTCACTTACGAACGTCTCGAAGGCTACAATTCACTGCAATGGCCGGTTGCAGCGGACGGAACCGATTCACCGCTTTTATTTACGGATAAGTTCCCGTTTTCAGACGGCAAAGCGATTCTATATCCCGTTCAGTGGACCGAGCCGAAAGAATTTGGTGAAGAATATGATATCCATGTGAATAATGGGCGGCTGCTCGAGCATTTTCACGAAGGGAATCTGACTTACCGATCAAAAGGAATATCCGAAAAAACACCGAGTGTGTTCCTTGAGGTCTCGCCCGAACTCGCCGAAGAAAGAGGGCTGGAAGACGGAACGCTTGTCCGTCTGACATCACCGTACGGAAATGTGAAAGTCAAATGCGTCATCACAGACAGGGTAAAAGGCAAACAAGTCTATCTTCCGATGAACGATTCAAAAGACGCCGCCATTAACCTTTTGACAAGCAGCTATGCCGATAAGGATACCGATACACCGGCTTATAAAGAAACATCAGCGAAGATGGAGATTTTGAAAAAAGAAGGCGTTAATCCGCTTCCGAAAATCAATTTCCGTTACGGAAACCCGCAGCCGCAGATCGGTGTCCGGGTTGATCGGAAATGGGCGCGTAAAGATTATGTATTCCCGGGAGACGCCGTAAAAAGGGGGAAACAGCAAAATGGCTAAAGCAATCAGCGGCATCCGAAAACAGACCGTCACAGAAGAAGACAAACGAAAAAAGGACTTAGAAGAGATCGAGACGGCTCTTTTACGAAATAAAGACGCGATTTTGGAATCTCTGCATATTCTTCAGCACATGAACGAGCGCGGCGTTTTGGCGCTTCTGCGCGGGCTCTTCGGCCAGGGAGACAAAGTGATGGATATCCTCGTGAAGAAGGCGAATACTCCGGAAACGGCCAATATGCTGAAAAATCTCCTGTTGTTAAGCGGCGTTCTCGGCATGCTCGATGTAAAACAGCTTGAGCCGTTTATCGTTAAAATCAATGCGGGGGTCACAAAGGCCGTCGAGGAAAAAGACAGCGGCAGGAAGACCGGGTATTTTGATATCGTCCGCGCTTTAAAAGACCCGGAAATCAACAAGGCCGTCACTCTGCTGTTTTCTTTCCTGAAAGGCATGGGCGCTGATACGAACGATATGGAAAGAAATACGCAGCCTCCTGAAGACCAAAAGCAGCACCAGAAACCGCAGACGAATGAGTGAACATATCTCCCGAGCCTGGCCGAAGGCTCGGGTTTTTTGTGCGCTTCTCCTGTTTTCTTGGGAGAAATTTCACCTCCGGATTCATGACTTTTGTTGTGTTATGTTAATAGTTAAGGTTATGAATAGAAAAAAATTGAAAATATGTGCTAGGATAAAATTCAAGGTACGTCAACTATTCAAATATGAAACAATCAGGAGTGATGAAACATGAGTAAGCTGAGGAGCACGAGACAAGCCATCCAAAGAACCCTGATGAAAGGAAAAAACGGCCTGGACGTATACAACCCTTTTCCTTGGTACGAAAAAATGAGACGGGAAAGCCCTATACACTTTGATGAAGAAACGAAGGTTTGGAGTGTGTTTTTATACGATGATGTCAAAAAAGTCATTAGTGATAAAGAGACGTTCTCAAGCCTCATGACTGATGTGAAAAGCTCGATTGCAAAGTCCATGCTGAATATGGACCCGCCGAAGCATACCCAAATCAGATCCGCCGTCAATCGCGCTTTCACTCCCCGCGTCTTGAAGGAATGGGAGCCGAGAATTAAAGACATTACCGATCATCTCCTGAAACAGGCAAAGAACAAAGGGCGGATTGATATCGTTAAAGATCTCTCTTACCCTTTGCCGGTCATGGTGATTTCAGAATTATTAGGCGTTCCGTCCGAACGTATGGATCAGTTTAAAAAATGGTCGGACATTCTCGTCAGCATGCCGAAAGATGCGAGTCCTGAAGCGGCGGAGAAAAATCAGCAGGAACGTGACCAATGTGAGGCGGAGCTGGCGGCGTTTTTTGCGGAAATAATAGAAAGCAAACGAAAACAGCCCGGCCAAGACATTATTTCTATTTTGATAAAAGAGGAAGAAGAGGGAGAGAAGCTCACGGCAGAAGATCTGATCCCGTTTTGCAACCTGCTTTTAGTGGCGGGAAATGAAACAACGACTAATCTCATTTCAAATGCGGTTTACAGCATATTAGAGACGCCCGGCCTTTATGAAGAGCTGAGACAGGACCCTTCTCTCATCGCGCAAACGGTGGAAGAAACGCTGCGTTTTCGCGCTCCCGCTCCGTTTGTCAGAAGGACGGTCCGGCACGACACTGAACTGCGCGGACGCCGCTTGAAAAGCGGGGAGATCGTTCTCTGCTACGTTGCATCTGCCAACCGTGATGAAAACAAATTTGAGAAGGCGGGCGTATTTGATATTCATCGCCAATCGAATCCGCACCTTTCCTTCGGATTCGGCGTACACTTCTGCTTAGGCGCTCCGCTTGCCAGACTTGAAGCGGAAGTGGCGCTGAAAGGAATTGTAAAAGCCTTTTCACACCTTGAGCCGGTCCGGATTGAGCCGATCCGAAACAGTGTCATGTACGGGCTGGAGTCTTTAGAAGCGGAGATAAACGAAAATGAGGGAGAAGAAAAATGATGAGAAAAACACACATCGCCATTATTAATGTGGCCGCTCACGGTCATGTCAATCCCACGCTGCCCGTAGCCGAGGAACTTGTCAATCGCGGGTATAAAGTGACATTCGCTACGACTGAGGAATTTGAAGCTTCCGTTGCCAAAACGGGCGCCATTCCCGTTTTATACCGCACAAGCATAAAGGCGGACCCGGAGACGATAAAAGATCGGGTAAACAAAAATGACGCGTTTGTGATGTTTCTGGAAGAAGCGGTTGAAGTGCTTCCGCAGCTGGAAGAGCTGTACAAAGACGACCTTCCTGACATCGTCCTGTTTGATTTTTTAGCTCTTGCCGGAAAATTGTTTGCGGATAATGGCGGCATCCCGGCCGTAAAGTTCTGCCCGAGCTATGCAATGAATGAGTATTTTCAATTAGGAAGAGACGAAGAAACACTGGAAGCGGCCAAACAGGCGATAGAAGAATACCAGGAGCAGATTGAAAATGAACAATTGAAACGGATGACAATGGAAGAATTTTTCATGCCTGAAAAACTGAATATTGTCTTTATGCCAAGGGCCTTTCAGCCGAAACAGGAAACCTTTGATGAACGATTCTGTTTTGTGGGTCCGTCTCTTGGAGAACGCACAAATACGGGAAGTCTGGAAATTGATGCAGCCGATGACCGTCCGCTTATGCTCATCTCACTGGGAACGGCGTTTAACGCCTGGCCTGAATTTTACCAGATGTGTATTGACGCGTTTCGGGACTCGGACTGGCGGGTTATTATGTCAGTCGGCACAACAATTGATCCGGAAAGTTTTTCGGATGTCCCCGATCACTTTATCATCCGCCAGCACGTTCCTCAGCTTGATGTGCTGGAGAAAGCAAAGCTGTTCGTATCTCACGGCGGGATGAACAGTACAATGGAGGCGATGAATGCGGGTGTCCCGCTCGTTGTCGTTCCGCAAATGCACGAACAAGAGGTTACCGCAAAGCGTGTGGATGAATTGGGGCTTGGCGTGCATCTGCCGCCGAAAGAAGTCACTGTGGCCCGTTTGCAAAAAGACGTTCAAAACGTATACGGCGATAAAAACATCCTCAGCCGCGTGAAAAGCATGCAGCAGAAAATAGAAGAAACCGGCGGCCCCAAACAGGCTGTTTGTGCCATTGAAGAATTTTTGAAAAAGGCGGCCGTCGAAAATTGATTGAGAAACAGGCAGCGCACCGGAAGACGGCTGCCTGTTTTGTTATATGTTTTTCTTCATGCCGCATCTCCGGCATTCCCTCAAAAATTTTCCGCCCTTCACTGAGCTTTTAAACAGCGTGTAGTCGCAATTGTCACATCGGCCGCTGTGAACATCAGGATATTCATTGAACTCATAAATGACCGAAGTATCGTATCCTTTTGTCTCGAACTCTTTTTTTGTTTCCATGATTGAAAATCCCTCCGCGAATCAAATCGTTCTGCCCGGTTAATGATACAGCAACTGCACGGGGGATTCAACGGGAGCATAGCTTGATTTTCCCGGCTGATTGCGTAACAATAATAGAAATAAATGACGGCCTGCCATAGGGCGCCCGGCATCTGAAGGGAAGAAGAAAACAGCGATGGGAAAAGGATTGAACGGGAAACGGATTGCCATCGGCGGTTCGCGGAAAACAGAAGAGATCACAAGATTAATAGAAAAGCAGGGCGGAACGGCGGTCGTCCGTTCCCTCCAAGGAACCGTATACCTGGCGGAGGATCAAATTGAACCCGACGTAAGAACATTTGCCGGGCAAAAAGCCGACTGGGTGATATTCACCACAGGCATCGGTACGGAAACGTTATTGTCGGTATCGGAAAAAATCGGTCTGAAAGAAGAATTTTTAGCGGCCGTTCATGAAGCGAAAATCGGCTGCAGAGGCTATAAAACATATGCGGCCTTAAAAAAGCTCGGCATCACGCCGCATGCCTCAGATGAAGACGGTACAACAAGAGGGCTGATCCGCTCCTTGGAACGATTTGACTTTAAAGATAAAAAAGTCATGATACAGCTTCATGGCGAAAAAGCGCCGGTCTTAACGGAGTTCCTTGAGAAAAACGGAGCGGAGGTATTCCCTGTTCTGCCGTATCAGCATATTCCGCCTGAAAGGGAGACGGTCGATAAACTGCTGGGAGAGCTGTTAAACGGAGAGGTCGATGCCGTATGTTTTACGACAGCCATTCAAGTGCGTTCTCTCTTTGATTATGCAAAAGAAAAAGGGTTCACAAAAGAAGTGCAGCAGGCATTCGAAAAACAAGTGCTTGCCGCCGCAGTCGGCAAAGTGACGGCTGAAGCGATCCGGGATGAAGGGGTAAAGAGGGTCCTTGCTCCGGACATTGAGCGGATGGGAGCGATGATTATTGAATTATCCCGTTACTATGAATCTCTGACCTTGTCATAAATCATTCAGCAGGGAAAAAAGCCTACGCTTCCCTGCTGAATTTTTTTAATTGCCAATGTTCCGTGAAAAGGGAAGGATATGTCAAGGCGCTGAGTATGATACATGTAAGAAGAGCGGAGGCCATCGTTGTAAAAACGATCAGCAGCTGAAAGCGCACCGCCTGTATCGGATCAGCCCCCGCTAAAATCTGCCCCGTCATCATGCCGGGAAGCTGAACGAGACCCAATGTTTTCTGGCTTTCAAGCGTCGGAATCATACTGAGCTTCATACTGGACGTCAATATCTGCCGGACGGCCTGCTTAGGCGTTCCTCCGAGAGAGAGAATCAGTTGGATCTCTTCTTTCCGCAGATCCGCTTCCGAACTGAGCTTGTTTAAAAACAGGCTTGAGAGCACCATGGAGTTTCCGATAACCATGCCGCTTATCGGAATGACATATCTTGAAGTGAACGGAATGATATGCAGGGTCAGTAAAAGTCCCTGCGTCACGGTTTCCGCGATCGCCAGTGTCAGAAAAACGCGCCAAAATGAGCCGATCCGCATTTTGGCGCGTTTGGAGACATTGTGCGAAGCGGCCGTGAGCATGAGAAGCACCATTAATATGATAAATATCGGGTGATCACCGCGAAAAATCAGCGACAGCACATAGCCGATGATGAGAAGCTGAATGACGGCCCTGACGGTTGCGACGATCATATCCTTTTCGACGCCGGCTTTAAAAGATTTAGACAGGAATAAAGCGATAATGACAAATATACTTGTCAATAACAGAGAAAGATCATTCATATCAGCACCCGCTCCCTTGTAAAAGCGCCCGGGCCTTTTCATGTTTCGGTTCCTTAAAGAACGTTTTCGTTTCCGCGGTCTCTAAAAGCCGTCCCTCAGCCATAAACCATACCGTATCGGATAACCGTTCGGCTTGTTCAAGGTTATGGGTGATCCACAGGACCGTCAGCTGTTTTTGCCGATGGAGTTTCGTAATCAGTTTCTCAATGATGAGAACGGATGACGGGTCCAGCGCCGAGGTGATTTCATCCAGCAGCAGGATGGACGGCAGTCCGGCGAGGGTTCGCGCTAATGAGAGCTTCTGCCGCTGCCCTCCGGATAATTCTTTTGCATTTCGATCCAGAAGCCCGCACGGAAGGTCTGTAAAATCTGCGAGCTCTTCAGGCGTATAGTGCTGTGCCTCGTGGAGTTTTTCTGCGAGCAGAAGGTTGTCCCGCACCGTTCCCTCGAGGACGGGAGCTGATTGAAATGCAAGGCCCGCGGTTTTTCTGAGCTCTCTGATGTCCCAGTGTCTTATTTCTTTTCCGAATACAAGCACTTCCCCTTCATCAGGTGTATTCATCAGATTGCACAGTGACAGCAATGTGCTTTTTCCCGCGCCGGAAGGGCCTATCAACGCCGTGATAGAACCTTTTTGAATATGTCCGGTTACACGGCTGAGGACATCAAAGGACGTATTGTTTTGTTCAAAGCGTTTGCCGGCTGACAGAAAAGATATTGCCGGAATTTCTTCTTTCATACAGGAGGACACCTTTCGTAAAAAAATCAGGAACCGGTGAGATTGGCTGCCGTTTGCTCAGCCGTTTTCTGGTCTGTCTGCCGGGAAGCGAATGTATGCATGACCATTCCCGCAATAATAATGAACAGTCCGGCAAATGAAAGAAGTGACGGAAACGCCGCGGATAAAAAGACGATTTCGCCGATCAGTGCAAAAAGAACCTCTCCGGACTGCGTCGCTTCAACAGCAGCGAGCTTCTGCGGCTCATTCCTCACCATATCGGTGGCGCGGAAAAATAATACTGTTGCGATAACGCCAGAGCTGAGTGCGACGATAAAGGATTGGAATGACTGTCCCATTGACGGAAGCCCGTCTCTATGCCAGCCGAAAGCGGCGATCAAAAGCCAAAACGGAAGGCTTGCGAGCGTCATGCCGAGCACCCGCTGAAACGTATCGAGTTTTCCGCCGTATTGTTCCAGCATTTTGCGGTTGCCGAGCGGATAGGCAAAAGCGGCGATGACGACCGGCACCACGCTGAATAGTATCGTGCGGCCGGACAGAGAACCCGCATGCTGAAGCTGAATCAGACCGGCTCCGATCAGGATGATGACGGAAGTAACCAGCGAAATCAGCGGGATCTTTTGTCTGACGGAAACCGGGCCCGCCGGTGAATTTTTTGTTTCGTAGAAAAACGGCGACAGAAGCACACCCGCGACAATTGTAATCTGCCACGTGCCGGCGATCAGCCAGCCCGGCCCATATGCCGCCGCAAACGTAATCGGGGCATAAAAAAGCACGAACCCGGTAAAACTCCACTTCAGCCAAAAAAACGGTTTTTTTCGGATTTCATGCCAGAGCGGCCCCCATTTTCCTTTCGCATAAACGATCAAAAATAAAAACGGAACCATAAAAAGAAAACGCAGGGAAGAGCTCCACATCCAGCTTCCGCCGGAAAGCTCCATCGCCCTGTTTAAAATAAATGTGACTGCAAAAAACAGAGATGCCAATATTCCGATCACGATGGCTTTCATTAAATCCCTCATTTTGACACATATTTTTTTATACTATACTATTCACCGGCAGGCTTCGCAATGGAATATGAGAAAATAGCGTTTTAACAAATGATGAATGGGAAACAGACATATACGGAGGTGAAAACAATGCAGAAAGAGGATATTCAAGTGCTTTATTTTGAAGATGACGGCCGCATTCCGAATAACCCGAATCTTCCGCTTGTTATTTATAAAGCGGTATTTAATGAAGAAACGGTGCAGAAAGCAGAGTCCGTCCTCCGCCGACACGATTGGTCGAACAGCTGGACGGGCGGAGTATTTCCGTATCACCATTTTCACAGCACCACGCACGAAGTTCTTGTCGCGGTAAAAGGAAACGCGGTTTTGAGGTTCGGCGGGGAACAAGGAGCGGACGCCGTTCTTCAAATGGGAGACGCCGCGGTCATTCCGGCCGGCACCGGACATAAAAAACTGTCGGGCAGTTCTGATTTTACCGTGATCGGGGCTTATCCGGGCGGCCGGCAGTACGATACAAAAACGGAGAAAAATGATAGAACTTCAGAAGAAATCAGCCGTGTCCCGCTCCCGGAATGCGACCCCTTTACGGGAAAAACGGGCCCGCTATTAAAATTGTGGGAGAAATGACAGGGGAAAAGCGGATGGTCTGTAAAAAAATAGCCTAAAAGAAACGTTATTACACCCCCGCCATATAAATAATTTCATAAACGAAACAATTCACGTTCAAATTTTGTTCAAAAAGTGTTATTATATAAGAGTAAATCAAATTGGGGTTTTTTATGTTTGCTATTTTCAGAGAGGAAAAAGAAATTTTGACTTATTCAATTGTTTTTGTTGATATAAAAATAATACTGGATATGGCAAAGTGAAAAACTGGGTAGTAAACATTTATTTTTGTAAATGATTGTGCATGAATTCACAATCTTGCTTTTTCATGCTTTTCTGCATGAAGGGGGAAAGGCTACCCTTTCCAAAAAAATCAGCATACTGCTTATAGTAAAGGAGAATCGGATATGCCAGAAACAATCGATCAAACAAATGCATCTGTCAGCCAAGGCCAACGCGATCTTATTGATCAGCTGCTAAAACCTGAAGTTCAAGAATCACTGACTGTTTTAGTGGATCAGCTTCCAAAACTGACTGAGTTAGTAAATATTTTAACGAAGTCTTATGATTTTGCACAGTCTGTAGCGACAGACGAAGTATTGAAGAGCGATACAGTGGGTGCGCTTACAGAAATTCTTGAGCCGGTGAAAGAAACAGCGAAAGAAGTGGCGGCTACTGCGATCGAAGCAAAAGACCGCGCGGATGCAAGCAATGAAACGATCGGACTTTTCGGCCTGCTGCGCATGCTGAAAGATCCTCAAGCTCAAAAGCTGTTCCGTTTTGCTAACAGCTATCTTGAAATCATGAACGAAAAACAAAAATAATCTCAGATTCAAATTGATATAAAGGACGGAGGATATACGATGTCAAAACATATTGTCATTTTAGGCGCTGGTTACGGCGGAGTTCTTTCTGCTTTAACCGTTCGCAAACATTACAGTAAAGATGAAGCACGCGTAACCGTTGTGAACAAATACCCGACTCACCAAATCATTACGGAACTGCACCGCCTTGCAGCGGGCAACGTGTCTGAACAGGCTGTTGCTATGCCGCTTGAAAAACTTCTGAAAGGAAAAGACGTCGACATTAAAATCGCAGAAGTCAATTCTTTCTCAGTTGATAAGAAAGAAGTTGCCCTTTCTGACGGTTCTAAGCTGACTTATGACGCGCTTGTTGTCGGACTTGGTTCTGTTACGGCTTATTTCGGCATTCCTGGACTCGAAGAAAACAGCATGGTGCTGAAATCTGCTGCTGATGCCAACAAAGTATACAAACACGTGGAAGACCGTGTGCGTGAATACGCTAAAACGAAAAACGAAGCTGATGCAACGATCCTTATCGGCGGCGGCGGCTTAACAGGCGTCGAGCTTGTCGGTGAGCTTGCTGACATCATGCCGAACCTTACGAAAAAATACGGCGTAGATCCGAAAGCAATCAAACTGAAATTAGTAGAAGCAGGTCCGAAAATTCTTCCTGTTCTTCCTGATGACCTTATCGAACGCGCGACAAAAAGTCTTGAAAAACGCGGCGTTGAGTTCTTAACAGGTCTTCCTGTTACAAATGTTGAAGGAAACGTTATTGATCTGAAAGACGGTTCAAAAGTCGTTGCCAACACATTTGTATGGACAGGCGGCGTACAAGGCAACCCGTTAGTCGGCGAATCCGGCCTTGAAGTGAACCGCGGACGTGCGACGGTTAACGATTTCTTACAATCTACTTCTCACGAAGATGTATTCGTTGTCGGAGACAGCGCTGTATACTTTGCGCCGGACGGCCGTCCGTACCCGCCGACAGCGCAAATCGCTTGGCAGATGGGTGAACTTGTGGGTTACAACCTGTTCGCTTACTTAGAAGGAAAAACGCTTGAAACATTCAAGCCTGTAAACTCTGGTACGCTTGCAAGCCTCGGACGTAAAGACGCGGTTGCCATCATCGGAGCGAACTCTACTCCGCTGAAAGGTCTTCCGGCATCTTTAATGAAAGAAGCAAGTAACGTACGTTATTTAACACATATCAAAGGATTATTCAGCCTCGCTTACTAATCCTTAAGATCACACAGAAGACATTGCCGGACTTTCTCGGCAGTGTCTTTTTTTTGTATGAAAATGTTAACGGATACAATTTTCTGAAAAATAAAATAAAAATGATTGATATGTGAGAAAGAGGAAGCTAAAATAAAAAAGAACCATTTTGTTAACGTTAACATTTTTTAAGAGGGAGGATGAAAATGTGAAAGCTTTTATGGGTGATGATTTTTTACTGGATAGTAAAACGGCCGTAAAGCTGTACAGGGAATACGCCGAAAACATGCCGATCATTGATTATCACTGTCACTTAAGCCCAAAGGAAATCTATGAAAATAAAACCTTCGCAACGATTACGGAGGCATGGCTTTACGGTGACCACTACAAGTGGCGGATCATGAGGGCCAACGGCATTGAAGAGCGCTGCATTACCGGAAACGCTTCAGATGAAGAGAAGTTTTTCGCCTGGGCAAAAACGGTGCCGATGGCGATAGGCAATCCGCTGTACAGCTGGACGCATTTAGAGCTGCAGCGCTGGTTCGGCATTTATGACGTATTGAATGAAAAAACGGCCGCGGCAATTTGGAAAAAAACGAATGAGCTCCTGCAGGGAGACGGGTTTGGCGCAAGGGATCTCATTCTGAAATCAAATGTCAAAGTCATTTGCACAACCGACGATCCTGCCGATGCGCTGACATACCACGAACTGTTGAAAGAAAGTGATTTTCCGGTTCAAGTGCTGCCCGGATTTCGGCCTGACAAAGGACTGGACATCAGCAGCCCGGGTTTTGCCGATTGGGTCCGTTCGCTGGAGAGCGCTTCCGGAATGGCTGTCACCACCTACCAATCGTATTTAGATGCGTTAGAATCCCGCGTCCGCTTTTTTCACAATGCCGGGGGAAGAGTGTCGGATCATGCGTTAGATCAAATGGTTTATGCCGAGACGACCGAAGAGGAAGCGGCCCGGATTTTTGCAGCCGGATTAAGCGGAGAGCATGTGTCTTTTGAAGATGAAAAGAAATTCAGAACACGGACACTGCAATATCTTTGCGGTCTTTACGCCGAACTGGACTGGGCGATGCAGTTCCATATTAACGCGTTAAGAAATACCAATACAAATAAGTTCAGCAGCCTCGGTCCTGATACGGGATATGACTCAATTAATGATGAACGTATCGCAAAACCGCTTGCCCGGCTGTTAGATTCCGCCGAAAAAAAGCGGCAATTGCCTAAAACGATTTTGTATTCTTTGAATCCGAATGACAACTATATTATCGCCAGCATGATCAACAGCTTTCAGGATGGGAAAACACCGGGGAAAATTCAATTCGGCACAGCCTGGTGGTTCAATGACACGAAAGATGGAATGCTCCAGCAAATGAAAGCGTTATCAAACACAGGCCTGTTCAGCCGTTTTATCGGGATGCTGACGGATTCAAGAAGTTTCCTGTCCTATCCCCGCCATGAATACTTCAGGCGGCTTGTCTGCACGCTGATCGGCGGCTGGGCGGAACAAGGCGAAGCGCCTTACGATATGGAGCTTTTAGGAAAGATTGTCGAGGGGATTTGTTACCGGAATGCTGAGGAATATTTCCGCTTTTAAAAAATGGAATGAAAGAGGTGGCCTATGAGTAATGTGCCTGTCGTGACAGCACCTGCCGCAAAAGTGAAGGAGCATAAGCTGAGTCTGAAAGAAAAAGTATCCTATGGTTTTGGAGATTTTGGTAACGGATTTATGTTTGATCTCGGGCAGATCTATTTGCTGAAGTTTTTCACAGATGTCGCAGGCATTCCGGCAGCGTTCGCCGGCAGTATTTTTTTGGTCAGCAAGCTGTTTGCGGCTGTGACTGATCCGATTGTCGGCTCGGCCATTGACTACAGAAAAAAGATCGGACCTCGGGGGAAATTCAGGCCGTACTTATTATTCGGAAGTATTATTCTTGCGGTCATGACCGTATTGATTTTTGTGTCACCGGACGTGAGCGTCACCTGGAAGCTTGTGTACGCCTATGCTTCTTACATGTTGTGGGGGGTCGCTTATTCTTTCGTCAATATTCCGTACGGCTCCCTCGGCGCGGCCATTACACAGGATGCGGAGGACAGAACGGCGCTTTCCGCATTCCGCCAGATAGGCTCCCTCGGCGCGCTGCTCATTACAAGTGTCATCGTCATCCCGATTCTTGTTCATTTTGATAACGTTCACATCGGCTACCCGGCAGTCATGGGAATGATGGCCGTAATCGGAATCGCGGGATTTATGATCTGCTACCGAAACTGCAAAGAAAGAATTATCGTCCGTGAAGCGCCGAAAGAAAAGCTGTCCGTCATGTCGGTTTTCAAATGCTTTATCGGCAACAAACCGCTTCTGACCGTCGTTTTCATGACGATTTTCTCAATATCGGCATACAACATTAAATCCGCTATGCTTGTTTACTTCGCCCAGTACAATCTCAACAATGCGGAGCTGATGTCCTACATGAGTTTTATCATCATCGGTTCTTCATTTTTAGGTGTTTTGTTTATGCCGAAACTCGTCAAACGTTTCGGAAAAAAGCAAACGGTGATGATCGGTTTTGCCGTCAGCGCCGCGGCTGATGCGCTGAATTTCTGTCTCCCGTCAAACGTATTTATCTTTACGGCGTTAGCGAGCATTGCTTTTATCGGGATCAGCATACCAAACGGCATTACGTGGGCGCTTGTGTCGGACATTATTGATTACGGAGAATGGAAGACGGGTGAACGGAAGGAGGCGACGACATATTCGCTTTTCAACTTCTCCAGAAAACTCGCCCAATCTTTATCAGGTTTTCTTTCAGGCATCGGGCTGAGCGTTATTGGCTATATCCCGAATGCATCTCAGACAAAAGGCACGCTGATCGGGATTAAAGGGCTTCTGCTGCTGTACCCGGCTTTCGCTTTAGCGTGCGCCATGCTGATTATCGGTTTAATGTATAAACTGACGGACCGGCAGCATGCCGAGCTCGTTCAGGACTTACATCATGCAAAACCTTAACTTTAGTGATTTTATGGACTGGCCGTTAATGGTACAATAGAAATAAATGCCAGCATACAGAAAGAAAGGAAAAACGATGGTAACCATAAAAGATATCGCAAAACTCGCCAACGTATCCCACACAACCGTATCCCGGGCACTTAACGGCAGCCCCTACATTAAAGAGCATACAAAACAGAAAATATTAGAGCTCGCTTCACAGCTGAATTACACACCGAATGTAAATGCAAAAAGCCTTGCCATGCAAAAGTCCCATACGATCGGACTGTTTTTTACAAGCATCACAAACGGAACCTCACACAGCTTTTTTTCCGATACCATCAAAGGTGTAAACCGCACAATCAGTGAGGAATACAATTTGTTCGTCCGCGCGATTGACGACCTGAAAAGCTTTGAAACCATTACGCCCATGAGATATGACGGAATCATTTTAATGAGCCAAAGCGACAGTGATAATTCATTTATTTATCATATCCGCGAGAAAAACATCCCGCTTGTCGTGCTGAACCGGGACATTGATGACCGGAGCATCACGAATATCCTGTCAAACGATAAAGAGGGCTCCAGACAGGCGGTCGACTGCCTGATCGCAAACGGACACAGAGATATCGCGATCATTGAGGGAAAGGAAGGATTCAGGTCAACTTCTCAGCGGAAAGAAGGCTATTTGACATCTTTAATTGATCATTCTATCCCGATTAAGCATGAATACAGTGTAAAAGGCCGCTATGATATGGAAAGCGGCAGTCAGGCGATGGAAAAACTCTTGGCGCTTCAATCACCGCCTACGGCTGTTTTTTGTTCAAACGATGATATGGCGATCGGGGCAATGAATGCCATTTTCGCCAAAGGCCTGAACGTTCCGGAAGATATATCCGTTATCGGGTTTGATGACATCGGCATTTCCCAATACATGACGCCGAGGCTTTCGACAGTAAAACGCCCGGTTGAAAACATCAGCATTCTCGGCGCAGAGAAGATTTTGGCGCTAATCGCCGACCCGGATACGGCGGCGGAAAAAATATACGAAAACACCGAGGTGATGATAAGAGATTCAATTAAAAACCTCACATAACGGCCCGTCTGATTATCCGGGTTTTCACGCGGAGAAATGTTAACGTGTGCATAAATACAGAAGGAGGCGGACAGCTTGCAGCAGCTGAATAAAAAGATGTGCGGCGAATACATTCAATATCCTGAAAAAGTCCTTCAGTTCGGTGAAGGCAACTTTTTGCGGGCTTTCGCTGACTGGCAGATCGATCAATTGAATCAATTGACGGATTTTAACGGAAGCGTTGTCGCCGTACAGCCGAGAGGCTCTGAGAAAATCAAACGTTTAAACGAGCAGGACGGTTTATTTACGCTTTTTTTGCAGGGGATAAAGGACGGAAAACCGGCTGAAGAACACATGATCGTCAAATCCATCAGCCGCGGCATTGATCTTTTTTCTGACTATGATTCCTTTAAACGGCTGGCAGCACAAGAGGAGCTTCGTTTTATCATTTCCAATACGACAGAAGCGGGAATTACGTTTGAGAAAGGCGACCGGCTTGAGGATAGACCTCAAAAAACATTCCCCGGGAAATTAGCGGCGTTTCTTTATTTCCGCTATAAGGCATTTGCGGGTGACGCCGAGAAAGGGTGCATTGTGCTTCCATGTGAACTGGTCGAAGAAAACGGACGGAAACTGAAGGCGGCCGTGCTTCAATATGCCGGGCTGTGGGAGCTGGAACCTGATTTTACTCAATGGATTCATGACGCGAACATCTTCTGCAATACCCTCGTGGATCGGATTGTTCCCGGATTTCCTGTTGATACCGCGGAAGAACTTACCGATTTTCTCGGATACGAAGACCGTCTGCTTGTGGTTGGTGAGCATTATTATTTGTGGGTGATAGAAGGGCCGGAACAGCTTCAGAATGAGCTTCCTTTTGCTGAGGCCGGGCTGAACGCACTGATCACATCTGACCTTACGCCTTACAGGACAAAAAAGGTGAGAATCTTAAACGGCGCTCACACGGCATTGGCGCCAGTGGCTTTACTATACGGACTGCAAACCGTCCGGGAAGCGGCTGAGCACGAGGTGACGGGCAGATTCATCGAAGAGCTGATCAATGAAGAAATCCTCCCTGTGCTGCAAATGGAGGGTGTCACCCAATACGCGGCAGATGTGTTACAGCGGTTTAAAAACCCTTATATCCACCATTATCTGCAAAGCATTACCCTTAACGCCGCCGCGAAATTCAAAACAAGAAACCTGCCGACGCTGAAGGCTTATATCGAACAGGAGGGCCGCCTACCTGAGAAGCTGGTATTTTCGTTCAGCGCCATGATCTATTCATACTGGAACGGACCGAACAAACCGGCTGACGGCGAGGGGGTTCTTAACCGTTTTCAAATGGCGCGGTCCCGTTGCAAAGATGATATGTTTCAAGCGGCATCTGCCATATTAGGAGAAGAGCGATTGTGGGGGAAGAATCTGAATCATCTTCCGGAGCTGACTGAACGAACGGCTTTTTTTCTGTCTGTCATTCATAAGCGGGGTATGAAGCATGCGTTACATGAATGCTGCGGAAAAAAGGGGGAAGTGAAATGAAAGAGGTCATAAAAATCCATAAAAACGATAACGTGCTTCTCGCCATGCGCCATTTTAACAAAGGGGAGCGGCTGCATACAGACGGACTGACGATTGAAGTGAAGGACCCTGTAAAGCGGGGGCATAAAATCGCGCTGCAAACCATTGAAGAAAACGGCAGCATCATTAAATACGGTTTTTCAATCGGGCGTGCGACAAGGCGGATTTCGGCCGGCGAGCATATTCATACCCATAATCTGCAAACGAATTTATCCGATGTGCAAGAATACACGTATTCACCGCGCTTCGAGGACAATTCTTTTACAAATGAGAACCGGACATTTAAAGGCTACAGAAGAGAAAACGGTACATCCGGCGTTCGGAATGAACTGTGGATCGTGCCTACAGTCGGCTGCGTAAACGGCGTCGCTGAGAAAATCCTGCAGCGTTTCGTAAAAGAGGCGAAAGACATTGCGCCCTTTGACAATGTGCTGGTTTTAAAGCACCAATACGGCTGCTCCCAGCTTGGCGATGATCATGAAAATACGAAACAAATGCTGATGAACGCCATCCGTCATCCAAATGCGGGCGGTGTGCTGGTTTTAGGGCTCGGCTGTGAAAATAATGAGCTGGCGGCGATTAAGGAAACGCTTTCTGAAGTGAACGGAGATCGGGTGAAATTTCTCGAATCACAAGCTGTCACAGATGAAATTGAAGCGGGTACTGCGCTTCTTAAAGAGATACACCTTGCGGCAAAGGGAGATAAACGTGAGGAGATTCCGCTGTCAGAATTGAGCATCGGATTGAAATGCGGCGGGTCGGACGGTTTTTCCGGCATCACCGCAAACCCTTTATTAGGGAGATTTTCAGATTACTTGATTGCACAGGGAGGGAGCACGGTCTTAACGGAGGTGCCTGAGATGTTCGGCGCTGAGACGATTCTCATGCAGCGTGCGGCGAGTGAAGAAGTGTTTCATAAAACAGTCCGATTGATCAATGATTTCAAGCAATATTTTATGAAGCACGAGCAGCCGATTTATGAAAACCCGTCACCAGGGAATAAGGAAGGCGGCATTTCAACGCTCGAAGACAAGTCGCTCGGCTGCACCCAAAAAGCCGGTCTTGCACCGGTTTCTGATGTGCTGACATACGGTGAAACACTGAAAACAAAGGGATTGACACTGCTCAGTGCGCCCGGCAATGATTTAATCGCTTCTTCAGCGCTCGCCGCGGCGGGCTGTCACATCGTTTTGTTTACAACCGGAAGAGGCACGCCGTTCGGCACATTTGTCCCGACTGTGAAAGTATCAACAAATACCGATTTATTTCAATCAAAGCCTCATTGGATTGATTACAACGCGGGCAGATTGGCGGAAGACCAAACAACAGAAGATCACATTGTGAGAGATTTTATTCAATACATTATTAAAGTTGCAAGCGGAGAATTTGTCAATAACGAAAAAAACGATTTTCGGGAGCTTGCAATCTTCAAGTCCGGTGTGACGTTATAAGGGAAAAGGCGATCTGACAACAGACCGCCTTTTTTATATTAATTTTATTCCGCTGATTAAAATAATCGCCGCCATCACAAACTGCAGGGGGCGCGGTGAGAATTTCGGCGAAAAGAAGCTGCCGAGAAGCACACCCGGCACAGAGCCGATCAACAGATTCAATACAAGCAGGTAATCGACGCTTCCAAAGCTTGCGTTTAACAAACCGGCAGCAGTTACGAGCAGAAAGGCATGTGCGATATCCGTTCCCACCACTTCTGCCGTTTTCATTCTGAACAGGTATAACATGGCGATCGCAAATAATGAGCCGGATCCAATAGATGTCAGGCCGACGATGAAACCGAAAATGACGCCGATCAGTATCATGAGTGTCCGCTTTTCTTCAAGCGTTTTTTGCTGCCAGCGGTTCGGCCGCAGTCTTTTATCGAAAAAAAGGCGGGCGATAATGGAAATGGCGACAAGGGTCAGTACGTAGCCGAGCGCCTGTTTGATAATCTGCTCCTGATGCTGGTGAAA
Source organism: Bacillus sp. FSL P4-0334 (assembly GCF_038004825.1). Taxonomy (NCBI): domain Bacteria; kingdom Bacillati; phylum Bacillota; class Bacilli; order Caryophanales; family Bacillaceae; genus Bacillus; species Bacillus sp. FSL P4-0334. The sequence goes on from NZ_JBBORX010000001.1 coordinate 2,321,211, forward strand.
AGCGGGAAACAAGTGAAGAACACCGATGGCGGCTGTTGCGCTGGGAATGCTTCCGAGCGCCAAGTAACCGACAAGTTTAAATTGAACGGTGCGCTGCTTCCAATGAGAAACGACACCGAACAGTTTGGTGATGGAGTTATATAAAAGGTCAGTGCCGACGGCGATTGAGGGGTTGATCCCCAAAACGATCAGTAAAGGAGTCAAAAGCGCTGCTCCTCCCACACCCGTCAATCCGACAAGCGTTCCGACAAAGAAACCCATAAACACAATGCTTACTGTCATCTGTGTGCCTCCTGAATAATCCTACTATTTTTATCAGATTATATATGATTAAGAGGCGGTAATCAATTAAATTTTCGGAAAATTTTATACAGAACAAAAAATCCGCCAGCCTGCTGTTATGTCGCAGACCGGCGGATGGCCGGATTATGATTTTTGCTGATAAAACGGAAGTTCCGTGTGGCCCATTTCTCTGACATACACGAAAAGATTGCCTTTATGATGAATTTCATGCTCCATCGCAAGCTGAAGGAGAGCCGCGCCGGTCACTTTTCTGCCGAAAGAGGCGGTCAGGTCAATTTCGCGGTTCAGCTGCTCTTCTGTCAGCTGTGACAGGATGTCTGTCGTTTTTTCAGTACACGTTTCAGCCAGTTTGACGAGGTCTGTTTCTGCTTCTTCTTTCGGTTTGTTCTGGATGGCTGATGCGTTTCCGTCGTTAATGACGTTTGCAAACATAAGAAAAGAATAAACCATGTGTTTTACAAGTTCCTGAGCGGACATTGATGTCTCTGCCGGCTTATAATCGTAATGTTCGCGGCTGATTTTTTCCGCCAGCTCAATCGTCACGTTTCGATGTGACAGAAAGTGGCTGACCAATTGATTTTGTGCTGTCATGTGAAAACCCCCATTTAATACAGAATAAAAAGCTGCAAGGATATGCTATATCAACGGCACGGAAGAAACAAGCAATAAGCTTGTGACGGAGATAAATCGTTGCGGATATCCGAAATTCGACAATTGCGGTCTTTTTGCGTTCTTCTTTTTCTAGCAAATATGATAAAATATGACATATCTCGGTCATTCCAAAAGGGGGGATTTATTGAGGATGAAGCAGACTATTCCGTCCTCTTTTGTCGGGCTCAAAATTAATGAATGGTATACCCATATCCGGCAGTTTCACGTCCTTGAGGCGGAGCGCGTCAAACGTGAAGTAGAGAGAGAGATCGAGGATATGGAAGAAGATCAGGATCTGCTGCTGTATTATTCATTAATGGAATTCAGACACCGTGTCATGCTGGATTACATCAAGCCCTTAAAAGAGGACCCTTCTCAGCCTGAGTTTTCAGAATTATTGGAAGACATTGAAGGCAACCAGTATAAACTGACAGGACTGCTTGATTACTACTTTAATTTTTTTCGAGGAATGTACGAATTTAAACAGAAAATGTTCCTAAACGCCATGATGTATTACAAACGGGCTGAAAAAAACCTTGCACTCGTTTCTGATGACATCGAGAAAGCTGAGTTTGCTTTTAAAATGGCCGAGATATTTTACAACCTGAAACAAACCTACGTCTCCATGAGTTATGCCGTTCAAGCCCTTGAAACGTACCAATCGTATGAGACGTACAACGTCCGCAGAATCCAATGTGAATTCGTTATTGCAGGGAATTATGATGACATGCAGTATCCAGAAAGAGCATTGCCCCACTTAGAACTTGCTTTAGATCTTGCAAAACAAGAAGGCAATCCCCGTCTTATCAGTTCAGCCTTATATAATCTCGGAAACTGTTACGAAAAAATGGGAGACCTCTCTAAAGCAGCCGAATATTTTGAGACATCCGTTTCCATTTGCAGGTCAGAAAAGTTCGATAATCTTCCGCATTCTATTTACTCATTAACACAGGTTCTTTATAAACAGAACACTACAGCCGAAGCAGAGAAGCAATACCGCCTCGGGCTCAGTATCGCCCGCGAATACAATGATGAATTGTTTGTGAATCTGTTCCAATTTTTACATGCGTTATACGGCAAGGAAATGGATAACGCATCCGTCAGGCACACGTTTGATTTTCTGGAAGAACACATGCTGTATCCGTATGTGGAAGAATTGGCGCATGATGCTGCCAAATTTTACATGAAACACGGACAGCCTGAAAAAGCGCTCACGTTTTATGAAAAAATGGTGCACGCCCAAAAACAAATCCAGAGAGGAGATTGTCTATATGAAATCTAAACTGTTGTCAGGATTGCTGCTTGTTGCTGTCGGGTTCAGCTTTACACAGGTGATCGGCCATGAAAGCCATTTGGAAAACCAAGCGGACGGCACATTCCATATTGCCGCGCGCAACCAAACATAACATAAAGACCCTTCTGTGGAAGGGTCTTATTTTTTGCGTGCGTATCCATTCCATTTTTATCCGAATGCAGGGTCTATATGCTCAAGTTATCTGTCCTACGAATGCCACCTATTGATGAAAAAGGCATAAGGAGAGATGAAGAGTGGGGATTGAAGTGAAAAAACGGCTCGTATCGGCTGATAAATATGCGTTAAAATGTCCGAATCCGATGACGCCGGAGTATATTACCATTCATAACACGGCAAACGACGCATCCGCCGCTAATGAAATCAGCTATATGACGGGAAACAGCGAATCAACGAGCTATCATTTTGCGGTTGATGACAAAGAAGTGATCCAGGGAATTCCGTTGGACCGGAATGCCTGGCATTCGGGAGACGGCACGAACGGTACCGGAAACCGAAAGTCGATTGCTATAGAAATCTGTTACAGCAAGTCAGGCGGCGAACGGTACAGAGCCGCAGAAGAACTGGCGATTGCGTTCGCGGCGCAGCTTTTGAAAGAACGGGGCTGGGGGATTGACAGAATCAGAAAGCATCAGGACTGGAACGGAAAGTACTGCCCGCACCGCATTTTGTCTGAAGGCCGCTGGGATGAAGTGAAGGCGAAGATTGAAAAAAAATTAAGCGGGAGTATGCCGGCGAAAAAAGCCTCTATTGCTTCTTCCGCGTCTGAATACCATGTGAAAAAAGGCGACACCTTATCGGAAATCGCCGCATCGCACGGTGTCAGCGTAAAATCGCTGCAAAGCATCAACCATATCACCGATCCGAATCACATTACAGTCGGACAAGTGATCAAGCTCGCTCAGACGGGTTCTTCTTCAAAAAGTCAGGCTGTGTCTTCCTATCCGCTTCCATCCGGTGTGATCAAAGTGACGAAACCGCTGACGAAAGGGACAAACGTAAAACAAGTGCAAAACGCTTTATCCGCTCTTTATTTTTATCCCGATAAAGGAGCAAAAAATCATGGGGCGGACGGCGTTTACGGTCCGAAAACGGCAAATGCCGTAAAACGTTTTCAATCCGTCAGCGGATTAACGGCAGACGGAATTTACGGCCCGAAAACGAAGGCGAAAATTGAAGAAAAACTGTAATCAATAAAACGGAAGCCCCCCGGGCTTCCGTTTCTTCTTACATACAAACTGCTGCAAGGGCCTTTTGAATATCATAAATGCTTTCATCTTTTTTAAACTGCTTTGAGACAGCGGGAAGCTCCGCGCCTGAAATCCAAATTTTCAGCTCTGAATCAAGGTCAAAGCGGCCGGCAGTTTCTACGCTGAATCTGGAAATGCTCTTGTACGGAATGGATTGAATCTCCGTTTTCTTCCCTGTGAGTCCCTGTTTATCAACAAGAATAAGACGCTTATCCGTAAAGACAATGATATCTCGGACAAGCTTAAATGCGGCGTTGACATTCTCACCTTCCAGCAGAATACGAGCCAGTTCTGCTTTTGCTTCAGCCGTCGATATTGTCGACGCATTGCCCAGCAATCCATTGATGAACCCCATGATATATCCCCCCTGATACGTATTCTATCAAATCATACTATAAAAAGGTTTCCATTCCCAGGTGAGTAGAGTAAACTGGTGCTGACTGGAAAAGGAGAGCATGTTACACATGAAAGATAGATATGATAATTTCGCAGCCCTATCTGCTGCTGAATCGGAATACAGAATTATTTATGAAGAAAAAGAGGGAAGTAAATGTATCGTCCTCGCTCCCCACGGCGGCAGGATTGAGCCGGGTGTCAGTGAGCTGGTGCGGGCATTTTCTGACCAAAGCTCAATTTATTTATTTGAAGGAACGAAGCGGTGCGATAACCGTTCTCTCCATTTGACAAGCACACGTTTTGACGAACCCCTGGCTTTAGAAAAAGTGACCGCCCATCATTACGGATTGGCTTTTCATGGGTATCATGATCTGAAAAAGGCAAATACACTCGTCGGGGGCGCGGATCTGGAAAAAGCAAGACTGATTTGTGATCTGCTGCGTGAAGCGGGGTTTGATGCCGAGCTGACAGAGAAGAATGATCGGCTGGCAGGTGTAAATCCCGGCAACATTGTCAATCGGACAAAAAGGAAAATGGGGCTGCAATTGGAAGTGAGCACGGCGCAGAGACACGCGCTGTTCAGTAATTTTGGCTGCCGGGGAGAAAAATATACGCCAACCGATCTGTTTTTTCGGTATGTAGAAGCCGTGAAGGCCGGTTTTTATGATAAATGAACAGGGGGCCCGTTCTTATATTTACTGGAGCTATACGGTGCAAGAAGTGCTTGGCGGGCAGCACGGTGAGAACAGCGTCATGATGCAAAAAACCTTTCCTGCGATTTAAAATGCCGACACTCTGGCGGCAGAGTATCGCTAATTTTCAATAAAATACGGCGTTTTTTCTTCAGCGGCATGCAAGTGTGTCTGTCCGCTTTCATAATACACATTCGGCCGCTTGTCGGATAACAGACAAGCGAGCCGCTTCTGAAATTGAATACCTGCTTTACGCCGTTCAAACAGCTCCAGCCTTTTTTCCGCAAATGATGCCGTCACCCGGAAAGCGGCTGCGATTAAAATAACGGCATGGCTCCTTCGCTGGGGAAGCTCCATGTTTAACAGCATAAAGGTCGGCACACAGAAGTGGTACATAAAATGGTTGGCCTGAAATTCCTGCAGTTCCCTGAACAGCTTGTTCATATGAAAATGGTTGCCGGTATGTTTCAGCACATGGCACAGTTCGTGCGCAAAATCCTGCCATTGCTCTTCGGGTGACTTTTTTTGATTCAGGACGATGCTGTACATGCCGTCCCGCTTCAGCATCATACTGTGCGTATCTTCAAAATGAATCCAAATGTCAAGCTCCTTGGCAATCATCTGCATATCAATATGGAGAGGGGCGGTCATTCCCATGCGGCAATATAAGTTTTTGACGTATTCCTCAAGATGTGTTAAAAAATCGCCCAATTGAATACACCCTTTCGAACATATGTTCTTTTTTAAGCGAGAAAGAAAAGCCCTGATCGGACTTTGAATCAATTCCCTTTTCTTTTAAAAATAAACATTCAGCTTTTATATCGGCTGAACGTTAAGCAGTTTAAAGGAAAAGAGCGGATTATTTATGTTTCGGCCTGCGGTTTTTTTCTTTTTCTTTTAAATAATTAATGAATTCAATTGCCTGCTGCTTGCTTTCCGGAGAAAAGTCCTGCATGTCCCGATATGCGATCTGCAGGTCGGGATCGGCAAACATGTCTTCATCTGAAGGTTCTTTTCCGGTTAACAAATAATCAGTCGACACTTTGAAATAATCCGCAAGCTTTTGCAGCGTGTCGTAATCGGGTTCAGATCGGCCGTTTTCATAATGAGAATATCTGGCGCGCGAGACACCGATATGATTTGCGACTTCTTCCTGTGTTTTCTTTCCTCTGAGATTCTTTAATCTTCCGCCTATCATCCGAATGACCTCTCTTTTTTCAACACCCTAAGTTACTTATGATTATAGATACAAAATGTATCAAAATAAAGAGATGATAAAAAAAGTATCAAAAAGATCTTGATGATACGAAAGGTATCGTATATAATCAACATCATAGGGATACGAAATGTATCAAAATACGATAAGAAATTGATCAGGAGGGTGAGAGATGAAGCCGATAATCATCCGTTTCAGCAGCAATCCGGCTGACCAGAGATGTTTAGGAAAAGCAGGCGGTTCGATATCTTTTACCGCTTGCGGACTACCGGTATTCCGATTTGATAACCGATTGCAGTATGAACGCTATATAGGTCTGAAGACAAACGGAGACGTTCCTTATGAGTCGTAAAAGCTACCCGTTTTTCATCTATTCCGGATTATTGAATTCAGAACATTATGACAAAATAGGGTCCGCCATTTGGCTGTTTTTATGGTTCATCAGCTCAACGACAAAGGAACACGTAAAAGACGGTGTAAAGTGGGGGATCGTCCTTGGTCATAAGCCCGTAAAAGCAAGAGAGATGGCCGATGTATTTGCCGTCAGCGAAAAAACCGTCAGACGGTGGCTTGAGGTTTTGGAACAGCATGAATATATCAAAACCGTCCGCGCCCCTTACGGACTCATCGTCTCCGTAAAGCACTCGAAAAGATTCACGCCGAAAAAGACATTGACCCGCCCGGAAGCAACTGACCGGACAATATCGGCGGATCACCGGGACAAAAATGTCCGGAGAGAAATAGATATAACAAAAAATCATACTGCTGAAGAAGCGATTAACGACATTGCCGCCCATTTTATCAGATTAAGGTCTGCACAGGAGGGGCGGAGCGTATACCCGTCGCCCCGGGATTATCAGGCCATCGCCCGTATTGTTTCCCTCGGTGCGTCAGCACAAGAAGCAATCAAATGGCTCGGCGAATGCTTTACCGCTTTTGAACAGCGGCGCACATCTTCAGCTGAAACGATCAAGGCTTTCAGCTATTGCGCCAAGTATATGGAAGACCGCTTGAATGCACGAATTGCGGGGAGGACAATCACAACAAAAAAAGAGAGGAATACGATACATGACAAAACGAACGATCGAGCAGATACTGGCCGACCTGAAAAACGGAAAACGTCCATTACTGGCGGACAGACCGGAAGAATCAGACGAAAGCCGCTTTGACTGTCCGCTCTGTAAAGATCAGGGCGGTTATCTCAAAAACCAGCTGGGAATGGATGTGTGGGTTAAGTGCCGCTGCGCCGCCGAACGAAAAGCAGAGCGCATCCTCAGCGCAAGTGAGATTACAGGCGCCTTTCGGAAGCTGGATTTCAAAGGATTTATCACGCGGGGCAAGCCTCAGGCAGTCGTCGACGCATATGAGTGCGCCCTTGAATATGTTGAAAACTTCGACAAGATTAAAAACTGCCGGAAAAACAGCATTGCCCTTTTAGGGCGTCCGGGGTCGGGAAAAACCCATCTTTTGACCGCTCTCAGCAATTATGTCATGAGACAGATGCAGACACCCGTGCTGTATTTTCCTTTTGTGGAGGGCTTTACGGATTTAAAAAATGATTTTGATCTGCTTGATGCAAAGCTTGGCCGTATGAAACAGGCGGATGTGCTTTTTATTGACGATCTGTTCAAACCGCTGAACGGAAAACCCCGGGCGACCGATTGGCAGATTGAACAAATGTACGCCGTCGTGAATTACCGCTATTTAAATCATAAGCCGGTTCTTATCTCGAGCGAGCTGGCCTGTGACGGACTGGTGCAGGTTGATGAAGCCTTGGGCACAAGAATTTATGAGATGTGCAGCGATTATTTAGTCATCATTAATGGCAATTCATTTGACGTAAACCACAGATTAGAGGGGGCGAGATAATGTGTAAGCTGTGCGGGCCGAAGAAGGTCATTGTGACGGAAACGGGTTTCGGCGCTGTCTTTCACCCTTGCCCGAACTGCAAAACAGGCACTGATTTAACGCCGGTCATTAAACGTCTTGAGCGAATGGTTCAAGACGCAAAAGCGAGGCTTGATGCACGTGTATAAATATATTAAATGGCTTTTTTGCCTGCTGTTCAGGGCGAAACGGATAGAAAAGCAAATTGAAGCATGGCATGAGGCTGATGGAAAGTGAGGATAACCATTGCAAGAAAAACACAGCCCCGCTCCATGGCGGGCCGTACACAGCGGAGAAGAAAAAACCATTTACATTTATTCCGCTTACAGCGAAGCGGATAAAGAGAAGTTCCCTTATTCAAACGGAAGGCTCATCGCGGCCGTTTTCAACTTAAGTTCATACTCTCAGCAGATCAACGCGGCATTGATGGCAAAAGCCCCGGAACTTTTTGAGGCGGCCGAAACGGCTCTCCGCCTGCTCCGGGGAGAAAGTTCTGAAGAAAAAGAAGCGTTCATAAATGAGCTCGGAAGCCTCATACATGAAGTAAACATCCTGAAAAAAACGGAGGACGTAAAACATGAATCCTAAAAAACTGACTGACATTGAACATACAACATTACAAAGCCAGCTGGAAGAAGGCAAGGTTCGGGTGATTATTATAGACGGACTGAAGAAGGAAGCATGGCTCGCCGAAGCGCCGGAGCACGGCAAAACGCTTGTCGAAACGCGAAAAGGGGATCTGGCCCGGGTCGAATATGAAATCGGCTTTAAATTGAATTAATCGAAAAAAACAGAATACGTCCAAGACGGAAAGCCTGCGGACACTGATCAATCGCGTACATGCTGCGCATTGGTTGGTGTCCTTTTTTTGTTCCGAAGAAGAGGAGGATCTGCATGGAAGACTTACTATTTGAATATAAACGCACGCTGAAAGAGACGAAAAAGTGGTACAAGCAGCTGGAGGAAGCCGATGAAACGGTGCTTACTTCAGAAGAACTGAAAGATAAAAAAATCATCAGAACGATCATTACAGATGTGGAATATGTCATCGAATGGCTTGAAAAAGGCCGGCAGCCCGGCATAAGAAGAGCGATAGACCGCAGAGACGCTTATCAGAGAATGCTGATTAAAGATCCGAGAATCATAGAAACCTATTCGCAGGCGCTGATGTTTGAACCTTCCGGGAATGTGACTGAAGAAGACAGAATCAGACTGCGGGACGCATTAGCCGTTTTAACGGATAGAGAAAAAGAAATGCTGCTGCTCCACAAAGCGGAATGCTTTTCATATGAACGGATCGCCGCCTTGCTGAATGTAAAGAAATCAACCGTACAGACGACGGTCAAACGGGCGCTTCTAAAAATACAAAAACAGCAGGAACAAAGAAATCAATCGCCTGCTTCATAAGTTGTCATACGTTTGCCACCTAGAAGTGAACAGACGATCACAAAAAGCGGCCCGATTAGAAGCCGCTTTTTATTATAGACAATCATGTCGGAGGTGGCGGTGATGCCGTAGCATGAAAAACGCAAAAAGAAAACAGGCATTTACAATCTATCAGTCTCATAAAGGCCGCATCACAAATCGCGCCCTTGCCGGCAAATCAGGCGTATCCGCAAGAACGATCGGCAGATGGAAAAAAGAAGGGCGCTGGGACGAGGCGCTTCATAAGAACGCGGAAAGCGGCGGAAAAAATAACCCGGGCGAAGGTGATGAGTTAAACGAACGCCAGCGGCTGTTTTGTCTTTATTATGTGAAAAGCTTTAACGCCACCCAATCTGCGATAAAAGCCGGGTATTCACCGGAAAGCGCGCATGTGACGGGAAGCAGGCTGTTAAAAAACGAAAAAGTCGCCAAAGAAATCAGCCGCATGAAAAAGGAAATGGTCAATAAAGTGTTTGTCGAAGCGATGGACGTTCTTCAAGTCTATGTGAAAATCGCTTTCGCCGACATTACCGATTATGTAACCTTCGGAAAAAAAGAGGTTCAGGCCTTCGGAAAATCAGGGCCGCTCTTTGACGAAAATGATAAGCCGATTATGCAGGAAATCAGCTACGTTGACGTTAAAGATTCGCACCTTCTGGACGGAACCATCGTCACAGAAGCAAAACTCGGAAAAGAGGGCATTGCAATAAAGCTTGCCGACAAGATGAAGGCTCTTGAAAAGCTGTCCTTGTACTTTGACCTTTTCCCTGATCAATTTAAACAAAAAATCGAAAATGAAAAATTAAAGCTGGCACAGCAGAAGATGGAAAAAACAGAAGACAGCCAAAAGCCGATTGACATTGTCATTACGCGGAAAGAGGAACGGTCATGATTGAAAAAGCGGTCAACCCGCGCTTTGAAGATTATTTGTTCAATTGGAATGAAACGTACCAATTTCTCGTCGGAGGCTACGGCTCGTCAAAAAGCTATCATACCGCGCTGAAAATCATCCTGAAGCTGCTTCGTGAAAAGCGGACGGCGCTTGTCGTGCGGGAAGTTTTCGATACGCACAGAGATTCTACGTTTGCCTTGTTTGAAGATATTATCGGGGAGCTTGAGCTGGGACATGCTGTAAAAGCCGTGTCTTCACCGATGAAGCTGAGATTTTCAAACGGAAGCCGGATTATGTTTAAAGGGATGGACAACCCGGCCAAATTGAAATCCATTCATCATATTTCACTGATTTGGATTGAAGAATGCTCTGAAGTGAAGTATGAAGGCTTTAAGGAGCTGATCGGGCGTCTGCGCCATCCCGAGCTTTCGCTTCATATGATATGCACCACAAATCCCGTCGGCACCTCCAATTGGACGTACCGGCATTTTTTTCGTGATGAGCAAAAAAAACGCTTCGTATTGGATGATCAGACGCTGTATGAAAAAGGCACCGTCGTTAAGGGGGATACGTATTACCACCACTCCACAGCGTGCGATAATCTGTTTTTGCCGAAAAGCTATATTAAGCAGCTGGACAGTTTACGGCATTACGATCCCGATTTATACCGGATCGCCCGCAAAGGACAGTTCGGCGTCAACGGCATCCGCGTGTTTCCGCAGTTTCAGGTCATGGAGCACAACGAAGTAACGGAGCGGATTGCTTCCATCAGGCGCCCCCTGTTTCGGACCGGCATGGATTTCGGTTTTGAAGAGTCATACAATGCGGTCATCCGGCTTGCCGTCGATCCGTATCAAAAAGAGCTTTATATTTTCTGGGAGTATTACAAAAACAAAATGACCGATGATCAGACAGCTGAGGAGCTTCAGGAATTGGCGGATCAAAAAGAGCTGATCAAAGCGGATTCGGCTGAGCCGAAAAGCATCCAATATTTTCGCAGGCAGGGCTTTTGCATGGTTGCGGCCAAAAAGTTTCCGGGCTCAAGACTTCAGTATACAAAAAAACTGAAACGGTTCAAACACATCTATTGCTCAGACAGCTGTCAACATACGATCCGCGAATTGCAGAACTTAACGTACGCAAAAAACAAAAACGGCGCTCTGTCGGAAGATGAGTTTTCAATTGATCCCCACACACTTTCAGCCATTTGGTATGCGCTGGATGACTATGACGCGGCGGATCTGAAAGATGCATCACAAAAACGGAGACGTCCGAATCGGGAAAGGAGGAGGTAGGCGTTGCCGAACTATCAAAACGTTAGAGCCACCGTCTTTAAATCAAAAATGGCCGCGCCGCAGGCAAGGCAGATGAACGAAGATCAATTTGCCGATCTGTACGGCGAAGACATCATTTCACCGCCCTATAATCTCATTGAACTGAAAACAATCGCCGAATACTCGACGATTCTTCAGCAGTGCATTGACGCGTATCGGGTCAATATTACGGGTTTTGGGTTTGATGTGGAATACACCTTTGATGTAAATAGCCCAGATTGCTCCCCGTCAAAAAAGGCCCGGGCCGAAAAAAACTGGATGAAGCTGGAGAGCTTTTACAAATGTCTTCATTTTGATGAATCGGCCGAGACGATCCTCGGATATGCGATAGAAGACCGTGAAAAAACGGGCAACGGTTTTCTCGAAGTGCTTCGGGACGGGGCGGGAAAACCAGCGGGGATTGAATATCTGGATGTGAAACATATGCGCGTCTGCGGTGTGACTGATCCCGTTGAAGTTACATTTTCTTATGAAGAAAATGGCGCATCCAAAACGATTAAAAGGCAAAAACGGTTCCGTAAATATGTTCAGATGCTGAACGGTCGGAAAGTGTTTTTTAAGGAATACGGCGATCCCCGCATGATGGACATGAGAACCGGCGAATACGTAAAGACCCTGTCTGAAGAATACCGGGCAAATGAAGCCATTCACTTAAAAATCGGCAGCGGCACTTACGGAATTCCGCGCTGGGTCGGCAATATCGTCAATCTATACGGCGCCCGGAAAGCGGAAGAACTGAATTTTATGTATTTCAAGCAGGGCCGTCACGTGCCGGCCGCCATTACGGTTGAAAACGGCATGCTGTCAGAAGCATCGTACAAAGAACTCCAGGATTATATGAATGACCTGGAAGGGGTGGAAAATGCCCACAAATTTCTGCTGATTGAGGCGGAAGGCATTGCGAAGGAAAAAGACCTTCACGGAGGCGAAGACATTACGCCCGTGTCTGTGGAAATTAAATCACTTGCGGAAATTCTGCAGGATGATGCGCTGTTTCTTGAATATGACGACAAAAGCAGAAATAAACTCCGCTCCGCTTTCCGTCTCCCGCCGCTTTATACGGGCGAGGCGCAGGAATACAACAAAGCCACCGCCGATACGGCACGGAAAATAACGGAGGAGCAGGTGTTTCAGCCGGAGCGGAAAACGCTGATTAATAAGCTCAACACGTTATTTTTGCCTGAACTGGGTCTCCACGATGTACAGCTTACATTAAAAGGGCCTGATTTTCGCGATCCGCTTGAAATTGCGAAGGTGCTTACACCATTTATTTCCGCCGGCGCGGTCTCTCCTAATGACCTCCGTGATCTGGCCGGAAGAGTGCTCGGCAAGACGCTTGAGGAGTGGCCTGAAGAGTACTACAGCCGGCCGGTGCTGAAAGGGAAAAAGGAGCAATCCTGAAAGGGGGTGAAAACATCTCGTGCCGAGAGAATTGAGAAATGCCGTCATCAGTTTTGTGAGCTATGTCGATAAGGCGGCGAACCAAACGGAATTCTTTTTTACAAAATCAGCCGGAGGCCTTCCGTCATTTGAAAAAAAGGTGCAGGTGTTTACAAAAAGCGAATCGGATGAGCAGAAGCTTGTTTACGGCATCGTTTACGAGCCGGATGTCCCGGATGCCCATGGCGATTATATGACGGCTGAAGAGATTGAAAAGGCCGCTCACGGTTTTTTGGCGGACGCCCGCAACATCGATACAAATCATAATTTTGAAGGCGGGACCGGCGAGGTGGTGGAGTCGTACGTCGCCCCGGATGACTTTGAAATCGGGAATGCTGTGATCCGGAAAGGATCTTGGGTGCTTGTCACCAAAGCTTCCGATGAAGTATGGGATCAGATTAAAGCCGGTATCATTACGGGCTACAGCATGGCGGGAACCGCTGACGTTTACGAAAAGCCGGCAGAAAAGCAAGCCGGCTTATTCGGCGCGGTCAAGCAATTTCTCGACCGTGACCGCAAATCAAGAAACCGCAAAGGAGAGGACTTGAACAAGATGAGAAAAGAAGACGTTAGAGAATCGATTGAGCACGCGCTGCACCCGCTTTTAAAGCGGCTTGACAGCTTGGACCAAAACACGGAAGACAAAGACGGGGCGGCTGCGCCGTCTGATGAAGAAAAGCTGAAAACGCTTGTTGAGGACATGCTCGCGCCGATTATTAAACGCATTGAAGCGCTTGAAAAAGTAAGAGGCGCATCAAAGCAGCCGGAAGAAGAGACGGGCGGCCAAGAGCCTGTTAAAAAATCCATTTGGAGCGGACTGCTTTAAGCCCAGTCAGAAGGAGGAACTGTAGAGTGAGAAATCAAGATATCATCAGAAAGGCGGAAATGTCACTTTCCGCTTTAAAAAGCGGCGGTTTAATGAACCCCGCACAAGCTTCAGCATTTATCCGCATGGTGCAGAACACGCCGACCATTTTCAGCGAATCGCGTGTGATTCAAATGGAAAATGACTCGCAGAAATTTGAAAAAATCGGTTTCGGACAGCGTATTCTGCGTGCCGCTGAGGAAGGAAAAGCCTTAACTGACGATCAGCTGACCGTCCCGGCAACAAGTACGGTGCAGCTGAATACGAAAGAAGTCATTGCGGAAATTAATATCACCTATGACACGCTTGAAAATAATATTGAAAAAGACGGCCTGCAGCAGACGATCATGCAGATTTTGGCGGAGCGGGCGGCAGTCGATATTGAGGAGCTTGTCGTAAACGGCGATACATCTTCTTCTGATCCGTACTTGGCACAGCTTGACGGAATCCGTAAGCAGACTGTATCTCACGTCATTGACGGAAACGGGGAAGAGCTGTCCAGAGCCACATTTAAAAAAGGCTTAAAAGCCATTCCGGCTAAATATTTGCGCTTGCCTCAGGAATTCAGATTTTACACATCTCAAGGCATGGAGATTGAATGGAAAGACCGTGTGGCTGACCGTCAGACCAATCTGGGGGATCTTGCGGTGCAGGGCGGTTTGTCTTCAGCATTCGGCGTTCCGGTCAAAGGAGTGTCCAATCTGCAGCCGTACTCGGTCGGAGAAGGTGACTCCCAATACGATGCGTCTGACATCATTTTGACTCACCCAAAAAATATCATTCTCGGTTTTTCACGGAATATCCGAATCGAAGTAGATAAAGATATTCGCAGCCGCAAATTTATTATCGTACTGACGGCTAAACTTGACAGCAAATTTGAAGAAGAAGATGCAAGCGCCAAAATCGTAAACGTTAAAGAATAAGACGGGGGTGGCAGTTATGTTAATTCAGCCGTCTGACGTTGTTTCATATTCAGTTTATGATCAAGTCAAAAACAGGCCGGAGCCGCTTCTAATACAGGACATTCTGGAGGCGGAGGCGGAAGCGGCCAGAATGGCGGGGCATTCGTTCACTGACCCTATTTACTCACCGCTTCCCGAAAAGATTAAGCTTGCGTTATTAAAGCTTTCTCAATATTTTGCGCTGATCAACCAGAATGAAGCAGCCGCTTCCGCCTATCAATCTGAAAAGATAGGCGACTACTCGTATACGGTGGCAGGTGAAGGCGGAATCAGAAAACCGGCGGTGCACCATCTGCTCTGTGAATATATCACGCCGGGTTATTCCCCGGTTTCTGCAATCGCAAAGGTGAGACCTTTATGAGCTACGAACGGCTGCTCACTGACAGATGCGATATTTATCATGAGACGGTGTCAGTTCCGAAGGCCGGACGCTTCGGGATTCCCGCCGAAAAGCTCCAGCCTGTCTTTTCTTATCCGGAAGTGCCCGACGCTGAAGACGTGCCGTGTCTGTTTGTTGAAAAACAGCAGCAGCTTATTCAGCTTGCGCCTGATCATAAGGTATATCAGCGGTTTCTCGTTCATTTTCCGAAAGAGGCCGCTGTGCGTGTCAATGACAAAATCATTTGGGAAGGACAGGCGTATATTCTGGAAATGCCGAAGAAAGCAAGACAGCACCATTGGGAGGTTATCGCTGTGAGAGATGACAGGCTATGAGCATAAAAAACCTTGAACAATGGAATCGGTCGCTGCAAAAGGCATCATCCGGAGAATTTGCCCGTCAGGCAGGCGAATGGCTGGAACAGTCAGGAGAGGATTTTCTCGACTTGGTACGGGAGGAGCTTATTCATTCGGGAGGGATTGATACAGAAAACCTGCTGTCTTCTTTCCGAAAAGGAGCGCAGGATCATGTATGGATCATTGAAAACGGGGGACTGACCCTTGAAATCGGCACCAATGTAGAGTATGCCTCATTCATAAATGACGGACATTGGACCGTCTCAGATGAAAATGTCAGATGGGTGCCCGGGTATTTTCAAGGCTCCCGGTTCATCTATGATCCGTCAGCTTCAACGGGAATGGCGCTCAAAAAACAGTGGATCAGCGGGAATGGGTTTTGGGACAAAGCCCTTCTTTTGTATGAAACACTCTTCGCCGAATCGCTGGACAAGCGTTTCAATCAGTGGCTTAACACGTTGGGGGGAGATATCGGATGAATCGCGAAACCGGTTCAATCGCCGCTTTTTTGTATCAGCAGTGCGGCGTGCCCGTATATGAAAATGAACTGCCTGAACAATTTCAGGTGCCGTCACTATACATTCCGCCCCCATTTGTTTTTGACGAAAATGATACAGTCTCCACTTATAAGAAAACGTACAGTCTGAATGTGAAGCTGTTCCATGCCGACTCGGTGCAGGTGCTCTATACAGCCGACCGGATCGCTGATGCGGTGAGAGAATCAAGACAGCTGATTCCGCTGCTTACGGAATCAGGGGAGGATACCGGTGATTTCGTCCGCATCAGCCGTATCGAAACAAGAGTCGGAGACAAAGGCGAGGCAGTGATCACAATCCGCTGGACGAGCCGCTACTACTATCAGAAACAAACATCTCCCGCACTGCGGGATGTGGACATTAACAGCGGGGTGAAAGAAAAGTGAAACAACATAAAAAGAAAAATGCCGCAGCGGCGGAACGAGCGGTTCTTTATGACACGGCGGATTTAACAAAGCACGCGAAGGAGCTTTTCGGCGTAAAACCTGAGATTCTCCAGGGGGCTTTATTCGGCGTGAAGCAAAAACAAATGACAAAAGCGCAAGCCAAGTCTTACATTGAAGCATTTTTAACCAAGGAGGTCATGCAATAATGAACGGCGGAACATTTACGCAAGGAAAAGAAAAAGAACGTGCCGGGATCTATTTTAACTTTAAAACAACCGCCCAGGAGCGGGTATCGATCGGTGAACGCGGGATTGTCGCCCTTCCCGTCGCATCCGGCTGGGGGGAAGCGAAAACATTCGTTTCCATTTCAAGTATTGAAGATTTGAATAAAAAAGTGGGGCTCAGTATTGAAGATCCGTCACTGATTCTGCTTCGTGAGGCGAAAAAGAAAGCAAAAACCGTTTTGATGTACCGTCTGACAGAGGGAATCAGAGCGAGCGCCGATCTTTCGCAAGGTGTTAAGGCAACCGCTTTGTACGGCGGTTCAAAAGGAAATGACATCATCATCCGCATCAGTGAAAACGTCCTTGATCAGACCGCTTTCGATGTGACCACTTACATGGATGAAGCGGAAGTTGACAAACAAACGGTGAAAAAAGCCGAAGAATTAAAAGCAAACGGCTATGTCACATTCACGGGAACGGGCGAACTGTCGGCTTCCATCCCGCTGACAGGCACTGAGGAAGAATCCGGGGAAACGTTAAACCCGCAGGCAGGCATCCGTCTTGCGGGCGGAACTGATAAAGCACCGGTCAACTCAGACTATACGGATTTTTTAGCTGCTGCTGAAACGGAGAATTTCGATGTCATCGCTCTTCCTGTCGCGGAAAACGATCAGCTGAAAGCGACATTTGCCGCATTCATTAAACGCCTTCGCGATGCGCAGGGACAGAAAGTGCAAGGGGTGACCGCCCATTACAGCGGGGATTATGAAGGCATTATCAATGTGACTGAAGGTGTCCTGCTGGAAGACGGAACCGAGATTAAAGCTGAAGATGCGACCGCCTGGGTGGCAGGCGCAAGTGCCAGCGCCGCATTTAATCAATCCTTAACATTCGTTGAATACGAAGGCGCCGTCGATGTGCTGCACCGCCTGACTCATGATGAAGTGATCGAACGTCTTTCCAAAGGTGAATTCCTTTTCTCTTATGATGCCCGTGATAAGTCAGTCAGCGTTGAAAAAGATATCAACTCATTGGTGACATTTACGGCAGAGAAAAACAAAAAGTTCGCGAAAAACAAAATCGTCCGTGTGCTTGATGCGGTGAATAACGATTTGACACGTGAACTGAAAGCCTTAATTAAATCGAAAAAAGGCACGGGCAGCGATCTTCCTGCGACAAATGACGGCCTTCAATTCGTCAAAACGATGATCATTCAATATTTGACTACGCTTCAGGATGCGGGCGGCATCGCCAACTTTGATTCAGACAAAGACATTACAATCGGGCTGAATGAAGACCGCGACGGCTTTTTAATCGATCTCGCCGTACAGCCTGTGGATGCGGCAGAAAAATTCTACTTTAACGTGGAGGTAAACTAAGATGGCATTAAAAGCGCAAAACACGATTTCAGGAAAAGAAGGCCGTTTATTTCTCGACGGAGAAGAGATGGCGCATATTAAAACGTTTGAAGCAAACGTGGAAAAAAACAAATCAGAAGTAAACATCATGGGCCGCCGCATGACGGGACATAAAACAACAGGCGCCAACGGAACGGGCACGGCAACATTCTATAAGGTCACATCCAAATTCGCCGTCCTTATGATGGATTACGTCAAAAAAGGCAGCGACCCGTATTTTACGCTGCAAGCCGTTCTTGATGACAAATCATCGGGCCGCGGAACAGAACGCGTCACTCTGTATGACGTCAACTTTGATTCTGCAAAAATCGCCGGACTGGACGTAGACTCAGAAGCACTCGAAGAAGAAGTGCCGTTTACCTTTGAAGATTTCGATGTGCCGGAAAAGCTTTCTGAAACGTTTTAATTAAGATCGGTATGAGTGAAACAGGCCTTTTTACAGGCCTGTTTTTTATAAAAAAAGAGTAAGGGAGTTTTCATCATGAGCGAAAAAAACGAACAAGTATATGATCTATCATTCTTTATGCCAGGTAAAACAGTCGAGGCTGAGGAGATTCGGGTTCCGCTTTCAAAGCGTTTTGTCGATAAAAAAGGAAACATCGTGCCTTTTATTTTTAAAGCCATTACGACTGAGCGCATTGATGAACTGGAGAAGGAAAGCACGACATATAAAAATGTGAAGGGCAGAGGCCGCGTAAAAGACTTAGACAGCCAGCGCTTCTATGCGCGGATCGCGGTTGAATCTACGATTTACCCTGATTTCCGGTCTAAGGAGCTCCGCGACGCTTACAAAACGGCAGATCCGGTCGAGGTGGCAAAACGCGTGCTTTCAGTCGGCGGTGAGTATGCAAATTGGCTGAATAAAGCGATTGAGATCAACGGTTTTGAAGATGAATTAGAAGATCTGGAGCAAGAAGCAAAAAACTGATAAAAGATGGGAATAAGGAAGCCGTGTATCTCTATTACGCGTTGCATGAGCTTCATTATTCTCCATCAGAACTGAAAGAGTTATATGAAGCACCGCGACATTTTAAGGCGCTGTTGTACGGTTTAATCGGTTACAAGCTGGACATTCTTGAAAAACAAGCGAAGAAAGGGGGAGCGACATCATGGCAAAGCTGACCGCCCGTTTTGAATTGGAAGATCGGGTTTCAAAGAAAATAAGGAAAATCCAAAATGGCTTCAGAGCGCTTGATAAATACAGGAAAATGACAAAACGCCAAAGTGAAATTGATATACGCAAAGAGAGTAAATCTGTTTTAAGAACAATTGACCGCATCCAGCGCTCTATGAAAAGAAAGCTGGGCGCACAAATGATCTCTATTTCAGCTGAAGACGGAGCCAGTGCCGTCATTCAAAAGGTGCAAGCCCAATTAGCGGGTCTGCCTGCGTCTTTAACCATTAAAATAGGAGCAAAAGACAGCGCGACAGCGGCATTTGAGAGATTGCGGGATCTGGCTGCCGGTTTTAAAGGATTTACCGTTTCACTTTATGCGTCAGACGAAGTGACCCCTGCCATGGAACGTATCAAACGCTATATGCAATCTGCGTTAAAGAACGGGTACTCTGTCACTATACGCGTCATAGATCACGTCATGAAAACAGTCGGCCGAATTTCAGCGGGCATTGATTCGCTGACGGGAAAAAACAATGTTATTCAATTATCGTTAAACGAAAAGGTGACAGCACAGCTGGCTGCAATGCAAAAGAATATACCGGACGTCGGAAAAGCTTCTGCGTCTGCTGCTCCTGCTTCGCTGAAAAACGATTTTTCAATGCTTGACTCCATTGCAGACACCTTCATGAAAAAAGTCAATGACATCGCATCCAAATTTTATCCGGAAACAATCATAGCGGAACTGGATAAATTCGCTGCAAGCTTTATGAAGAAAGCGGACGAAATCGCGAGCAAATTCAGCCCGGAGACGATTTTGGCAGAGCTGGATAAGTTCACGAGCTCATTCATGGGAAAAGTGGACGAAATCGCGAGCAAATTCAGCCCGGCAACGATTTTAACCGAACTGGATAAGTTCACAACGTCATTCATGGGAAAAGTGGACGAGATCGCGAGCAAATTCAGCCCGGAGACGATTTTAGCAGAGCTGGATAAGTTCACAACATCATTCATGGGAAAAGTAGACGAAATCGCGAGCAAATTCAGCCCTGCAACGATTTTGGCAGAGCTGGATAAGTTTACAACATCATTCATGGGAAAAGTAGACGAAATCGCGAGCAAATTCAGCCCTGCAACGATATTAGCCGAACTGGACAAGTTCACGAACTCATTCATGGGAAAAGTGGACGAGATCGCGAGCAAATTCAGCCCTGCAACGATATTAACCGAACTGGATAAGTTCACAACGTCATTCATGGGAAAAGTGGACGAGATCGCAAGCAAATTCAGCCCTGCAACGATATTAACCGAACTGGATAAGTTCACAACGTCATTCATGGGAAAAGTAGACGAGATCGCGAGCAAATTCAGCCCGGAGACGATTTTAGCAGAGTTGGACAAGTTCACGAGCTCATTCATGGGAAAAGTAGACGAAATCGCGAGCAAATTCAGCCCGGCAACGATATTAGCCGAACTGGACAAGTTCGCTGATTCGTTTATGAAAAAAGTAGACGGGGTCGTGAGCAAATTCAGTCCGGAAGCCATATTGAAAGAACTGGATAAATTCACTGATTCATTTATGAAAAAGATAGATGACGTTGTCAGCAAATTCAGCCCGGAGACCATATTGAAAGAGCTGGATCATTTTACTGATTCGTTTATGAAGAAAGTCGACGACGTTGTCGGCAAATTCAGTCCTGATAAGCTAATCGACCGCGCCGAACAATTTGTAAATGACACGATTGACAGAATTTCTGAGAAATTCGATTTTCTCAATCCGGATAAGATTTTGGAAAAAGTGGAGCAGTTTACATCCTCACTGTTCGGAGGCATTGATAAAAAGTTCGGCAAATTCAGTCCTGATGCGATCATCGAAAAAGCCGAGGCATTTGTTGATAAAATTGTCAGCAAAATTGCCAAGAAATTTGAGAAATTCAGCCCGGACAAAATCATCGAAAAAGCCGGGGAATTAATAGAAAAAATATTTTCAGGAATCGCTGAAAAATTAGGCAAACTCAATATCGGCGGATTATTAGGAGGCGGCACGAAAAAAGAAAAGAGTAAGGGCGGCCTTACTGCCGGCGGCTCCAACGGCCCGAAGCGTCCTGATCTGGCAAAGGGTTCACAGCGCACGGTAACAGCGCCAAAATCTTCAGGAAAGTCAGCCAAAAAAAACGGCGGGGCTTTTGGGGGATGCTGCTGCTGTACCGGAGTGACGAGGGGCAAAAGCAGTAAAGTCGAAGAGCGGAATAAATCTTCAAAACGAGGTTCATCCGCAAAGGGAAGCAAACAGGCATCCGTAAACACGCCAAAAACAAAAGGGGCAGGTAAAGGCATCGGCGCGCTTTTGAAAGGCTTGGGAGATTCAAAGGCGCTAAAAGGCGGTATGAAAGGGTTAAAAGGTGCCGCTAAAGGAATTCCCGGCATAGGTGAATTGTTATCACTCACTGATTTAGCCGGCATCAATAAAGATAATGCAGGAGAGAAGGTCGGCTCAGCAGGCGGCGGTCTTGCCGGAGCCGCGGCCGGAGCGGCAATAGGAAGCGTTGTTCCCGGAGTGGGCACGCTAATCGGCGGCGCGGTAGGCGGCATCGCCGGCAGTTTGGGCGGTTCCAGCTTGGGAGAGGCCTTTGATTCAGGGGCTTTGAAAGACACTTGGAATGATATTTCCAAAGCGGCGCAAAGTGCTTGGACAACAATACAAGATACTTGGGGAAGCGTTTCATCCTGGTTCATGGAAAATGTATGGACGCCGGTTTCATCAGCTGTCGTCGGAGTGGCGACAAGCATCTGGTCAAATATCGTGAATGCGTGGACGACGATTCAAGGGATTTTCAGCACGGTGTCATCCTGGTTCATGGAGAATGTATGGACGCCGGTTTCATCGGCTGTCGTCGGAGTGGCAACCAGCATCTGGTCAAATATCGTGAATGCGTGGACGACGATTCAAGGTGTCTTCAGCACAGTATCCGGCTGGTTTATGAGCACGGTGTGGGGGCCCGTAAAATCGGCTGTCGTCGGAGTGGCGACGTCCATTTGGAGTAAAATCACAGGAGCTTGGGATAAAATTAAATCCGTTTTCAGTACGGTTTCCGGCTGGTTCATGGATACTGTCTGGAATCCGGTGAAAGACATGGTGAAAAATGTCGGTAAAGGAATATCAGATGCTTTCCAGACTGCTTTAGATGCGGTAAAGGGTATATGGAAAGGGTTAAGCGGCTGGTTTGAGAAACATATAAAAGAACCTCTTGTAAAAGTGGGAACAGCCATATCAGATGCTTTTTCTGCAGCATTCGACTGGGTGAAAAAGATTTGGGATAAAACCGGCGGCAAAATGATTTCAGGCATAATGAACTTTGTCACAGGAGGCGGCGGAGATAAAAAGAAAAAAACGGACAAAAACGCCACGGGCGGCTACATTACAAAGCCGACCATTTCCTGGATCGGTGAAGCCGGTAAAGAATTTGTCATTCCCGTTGACAACAATCGCGGACGCGGAAAGATGCTGCTTTCACAAGCTGCGTCTAAGCTCGGCATGCGTGTTGTCGATGATATGGGCGCGGCTTCGGCTCAGTCTTCTGCTGTTCCGGCGGGAGCGGGCGGTGTTTCTTCTTCTGCATCTGTGTCGGCCGCAGCGTCTGTAGAGACATCCGGACTTGGCGGGACGGCTTCATCACTCGGCAAACAGTTTACTGAAGGCTTTGACAGCGGAATCAGCAAAAAAGCGGTGGATATGGACGGCTGGAAGGAAAAAAACATCGGAACGCCGTTCAATGCCCTTATTTCGTCTTCATCCGGTTACGGAAAGCAAGTCGTTGCGGGCTATGCCAAAGGTCAGAATACTTCGCCGACGGGCACCGATTCATTTTTAAAAACAAAGGTGAAAACACCTTATCAATCGGCGGTTAATCAATCGTCATCATGGGGCGCCGCAACGGTGAAAGGATATTCGGCCGGACAGAATGCGAAAGATACGGGAACGTCGCAATACGTAAGCACACATATCAATAAACCGTTTGTGCAATCAAGAGATTCCGCGAACGGCTGGGGGTCAGGCCTGATCGGACACTTCGTATCAGGGATGACTGCAAAAGGAAGCGAAGTCAAACAGGCGGCCAAAGATATGGCCAAAAAAGTCGAGGACGCATTCAGAGAAGAGCTTGATATTCACTCTCCTTCCCGTGTCATGATGAGCCTGGGGCGCTTTGCTTCAGTCGGCGTCGTCAAAGGGCTCAGCTCAGTTGACGTGAAAAAATACGCCGAAAAACAGGCAGGTTCGCTTGCAGCAGCCTTTTCCGGCATGGGTGCAGCGGGAGGAAGCGTCAAAGAGTGGCTTTTGGCCGCAATGAAAGCAACCAATACGCCGATCAGCTGGCTTCCAGGATTAATGACGATCGCACAGCATGAGTCAGGCGGCAACCCTAATTCCATTAATCTATGGGATAGCAACGCCAAAGCCGGACACCCGTCACAGGGGCTTATGCAGACGATTCCGAGCACCTTTGAAGATCACAAAGCGCCGGGCATGAATGATATCAGAAATCCAATTCACAACGCCGCTGCCGCTATCGGCTATATTAAAAGCCGATACGGCTCGATCAGCAATGTCCCCGGGATTAAAAGTATGGCTCATGGAGGCCCTTACGTCGGTTATGCCAATGGGGGTCTGATTACCAAGGAGCAGATCGCCCGTGTCGGCGAAGGGAACAAACGGGAGTGGATCATCCCTGAAGAGCGGGGCATCCGGGGCCGTTATCTGCTGCAAAAAGCCGCTCAAGCGCTCGGCATGGAAGTGTCCGATCCGTCCCAGACGGAACCGGCGGCGCTTTCAGCCGGCACGGTTTCCGCAGCCGTTAAAGGCGGCGGACAAACCGTTCAAAAAACGGGAACAAAAGAAATTAAAATCGAATTCAGCGGCGATCAGCATTTCCATAACGGACAGGACGCCGACAGCCTCGCCGCCAAAATCAAACAGGCGCTGATTGATGAACTGCAAAAAGACATTTATACCGGAGCAAAGGGGGCCGTTGCTTTTGACTAAATCTGTTTACGAATTTTGGCTGTCTCAGGGGAAGGACAAGCTCCGGCTTCCCGTTCTCCCTGAAGCGATTGATATCGCAAACAGCGTGCAGAATGATTCCGTGAAAGTCACCGGACTTGGAGAGGTGACGTTTATCGAAGAACCGGGAGCGAAAGAAATTTCGTTCTCTTCTTTTTTTCCGAAACGGTACAGCCCGATTGCCGAATATCAAAGCATCCCTTCGCCGGAAAAAGCCATTTCAGCCATTGAAGCATGGATGAAAGCGAAAAAACCCGTTCAGTTTTTGATTACAGGGACAAAAATCAATGTCACATGCAGCATTGAAAGCTTTAATTACAGCGAAGGTGACAATGAAATCGGCGACCGGAATTTTGATATCGTACTGAAAGAATATAAAACCGCTTCGCCAAGAAAAATCAAACAAAAGAAAAAAACGAAAGCGAAGCGCCCGTCCAAAGCCTCACCCAAAACATATACCGTTAAAAAAGGGGATACGCTTTGGGACATCGCCGGCAAATTTTACGGAAACCATACGGAGTGGCGGAAAATCTGGAACGCGAATAAAACCGCCATGATTAAGCGCAGCAAACGGAATATCCGGCAGCCGGGGCATTGGATCTTCCCGGGGCAGAAGCTGAAGATACCGCAATGAAACGGGTGAAAAGATGATTGAACTATTTGTCATAAAAGAAACGGAGTGGCTCGAGCTTGTCACAGAAAGCGTCACGCTGGAAGGACACAGATATCAGGCGCCCCGCTCCATCGAAGCGACGATTGTCGTAAAGCAGGGCAGCCAGACGTATTACGGTGTATCGGAGGGGGATACGGTTTTGTTCAAATGGAACGGAAAAGAACTGTTCCGCGGCGTTGTTTTTGCAAGAACGCCCGATGAGCATACCGTCGCCTTCACCGCATACGATATGCTCCAATATCTTGTGAAAAACCAGGACGTTTACGTGTTTTCCAACAAGCGCGCCGATCAAATATTGAAAAGGATCGCCAGCGATTTTCAAATTCCCGTCACATCCATTGCCAACACAGGCCATACCATTAAATCACTCGTTTTTAAAAATGATACAAGCCTTTACGATATGATGCTAAAAGCGTTAAAGCAGACAAAAAGCCAGACGGGGCGCAATTATCAGCTCTATTCAGAAAAAGGCAGGCTCGGCTTGCGTGAATGGCCGGAGCCGTCTGACATATGGGTGCTGGAAACAGGAGTTAATATCACAGGGTATCAATACAGCACCTCAATTGATGACACCGCAACCCGTGTCGTCATGCGGCTGCAAAAAGACAATAAAACGATAAAGGCTTCCGCGTCAGACAGCGCGGGCATGAAAACATTCGGCGTTTTGCAGTATACCGAAACGGTTTCTGACGACATTAACGAAGCCCAGCTGAAACAGCGCGCAAAAGTGAAGCAGGCTGAGAAAAAAGGCGTTAAGAAAGAGCTGAAAAATATACAGGCGATCGGTATTCCCGGGTTGGAAAGCGGATTGCCTGTCTATATCTCAATTCCGGAAATCGGGCTGAAGAAAACCTATTATGTAGATACGGACCGCCATGAATTCCAAGGAACAAAACATACCATGACGATTGACGTTACGGAGAAAAATTCACTTCCGGAGGGGACATCCTGATGAGATTAAGTGATGCCATTAAACATTTAGCCGTCGGAGCGGTTGACGCCGAAGCGCCGGTGGAGCTGATGCCGGCCGAAGTGACCTCCGTTTCGCCGCTCGAGCTGAAACTGAAAGATCACGACAAACTTTTGATTCCGTCTGATGCACTCATTGTGCCGAAGCGGCTGAGATCCGGAGAAGATGATCAGCTCCAGGCGGGAGATCGGGTGATGACCGCCGCCTTAACAGGAGGACAGTCTTTCTTTGTACTGGACAAAATTTAACCGGCATCCGGACGGAGATGTACGAGAATATCAGCCTATTAAAGCCGCTTCATCTGCCGAAGAGGGCTTTTTTACATGAACAAATCTAAAAGGAGCGGGTGCAATGGCCCTGACACCGGAAATCGAATTTGAAGATTTGGAGGATGCGAGTGAGGCCGTTGAGACTTCACAAACCTACCGAATTGATTTTGAAAACAACCGAATTACCAATGAACTGATAAACGGACTGGACGCAATCAGACAATTCGTCTATATCGCTCTTCACACAGAACGGTATTCATATTCGGTTTTCAGCCATGATATTGGAAACGAACTTCAGGAAGTGCTTTCAGATCAGAACACGACGGATGCTTATAAAAAAATGGAGATTCCAAGACTGATAGAAGAAGCCTTGCTGTATGATGACCGTATTTTGGCCGTTACCAATTTTGAGATTGAGAAAAAAGATGATGCCTTCATCGTCTTTTTTACCGTTGAAACTGATGAGGGCATGCTTGAGATAGAGGAGGTGCTGGGTGAGGATGTTTGAAGCTCAGACGTTTGACGACATTATGGACAGAATGCTGGCGCGCATTACGGCAGATATTGATACGAGAGAAGGCAGCGTCATTTACAATGCGCTCGCGCCTGCGGCCGCTGAGCTCGCAAAGTCTTATATTTGGCTTGATACCGTGCTGGAGCTCGTGTTTTCCGATACGGCTCAGGGAGAATTTCTGGACAGGCGGGCTGCTGAAGCGGGAATTGAACGAACACCTGCCACAAAAGCGGTCAGAGCCGGAGAATTCACAGCGGGCATCACCATTCCGCCAGGCTCCCGTTTCTTCGTTGATAACCTGTATTTTCAATATACGGGGGATGGAACGCTTGAATGTGAAACAGCCGGTGAAGCGGGCAATGCCGGCATTTCAGGGCAGAACCTGCTGCCGCTTGATACGATACCCGGGCTTGAGAAAGCAGTCGTGCGCGATATATTAATTCCCGGCCGTGAGGAAGAAGACGACAACAGCTTAAGGGCGCGCTATTTTACCCGTGTCCGCCGGGAAGCAGTCAGCGCAAATAAACAGCACTATAAACAATGGGCCGAAGAGGTTGACGGCGTCGGCAGGGCGAAAATCTTTCCGCTTTGGAACGGAGCCGGAACGGTGAAGGTTGTCATCACAAATGCGAATTTGGAACCGGCATCAGATATTCTGATCAAAAAAGTAAAGGATTATATTGATCCGGACGAAGGGCAGGGAGAAGGACAGGCGCCGATCGGAGCGGCAGTAACGGTGGAAAGCGCCGTATGGAAGGAAATCGAAATCTCCGCTTCCGTGCTGCCTGAGCTGAACAGCTCGATCGATGACGTGAAAGCGGAGATTGAAAAAGGCGTCCTGAATTTATTTAAGAAAATGGCTTTTGAAGAAAACACCGTCCGTTTATCACAAATTAACAACATCGTTTATAACTCGGCATCCGTCAGTGACTACGCCGATATCAAAATGAACGGTGCGGCGGAAAACCTCGTGCTCAGTGACGTGGAAATTCCTAAACTCAAAGAGGTGACAATCCTTGAGCAGACTCGATGAGATGACGGCGTACCTCCCGCCGTTTTTAACCCGATTAAAGGAGATGGCACAACTGCTTGAGGCGGAAGCTCCCGAGTTTGAGCGGCAGAATAACGATATTTTCGATTTGACAGATCAGCTCTTTATCACGACGGCGACGTGGGGGCTTGACCGCTGGGAAAAAATATTAAAAATACCGCGGGAATCAGGTGACACGGAGGATATGAGACGGCTCAGGCTGATTTCCAAGATGTCGAATATTCCGCCCATCACACATCAAGCGATCGAGCAGGCGCTAAACCGTTTTTTAAAACATCCGTCAGCTTACGTTCGGATGTTTCCGGGGCAGTATCGTTTTTATGCCGATATCGGGCTTGATGACCTGCAGCACATGAACGAGCTGATTGAAACGCTTGAAAAAATCAAACCTGCTCATTTGGCGTATACACTGAGAGCCGCATTAAACGAAACACTGGAAATCAAAGACCGGGTCATTCTCAACAATCGGAGATATCGAAAAGTCATTGAACTGAAGGTCGGTTATTCCGTCACACTCAACAATAACGAGGTGGTCTTACCATGATATCAGCCGCTTACAGACAGCGTGCCGCAGCCGATCTGAAAAACAGGATCACAAAAGTGCTGTTAAACGGAAAAGAAACTCCGATTGCGGACATTTCCGTAAAAGATGCCGCAGTCACCGTTCTCACACGCAGGGAAGAAGACGTCAAACACATTGAAACCGTGCAGATGCTTGACGAAACAGGAAGCGTCATCACAGAACGAAAAACAAATTTAGATCTCAGCAATAACAGAACGCTTGATTTAAGATTTACCTTTGAGGTGGTGTAACGATGGCTTACGAAGAAAAAACAGACTGGCTTCCGGACGATCCGATTAACGAAGATGACGTCAACCGCTGGGAAAAAGGCATAAATGACGCACACACGGATCTGGCGGCCCATAAAAACGACATGAACAACCCGCACAAAACGACAAAGGCGCAAATCGGCCTCGGAAACGTAGACAATGTCCAGCAGGCAGCAAAGAAAGATTTTGATCAGCACAATCAAGACCTGGACCGGCATGTGACGAAGGAAGAGCGCCAGAAGTGGAATAACGGGCAATTGTCTAAAATGACAAAAGATAATGGCTCCGCTTTTATTGATATCTCTGACGGACAGGATTTTCATCAGACCGCTGCCAGCCAGAATAAGACCTTTACTTTCTCAGCGGCTGCAACTGGAGTAAATACCCCGCCTAAACCGTCAGAGGGTATATACCTTTATTCTTCAAAGAATAACGGAGAGGCGGCCGCTTTCTCAGATGACGGGGGATTTTGGAGAAAAACGCTGAAAAACGGCATCTGGACGGAATGGATGCCATTTGAAACAGCTGCCGGAGCACAAGCAAAAGTAAATGAGCATGCCGACAAAACAGATCTTCATGTAACCAAGTCTGACAAAGACAAATGGAATGCAGGGCAGTTATTCAATCTGACTGACAATGACGGGAATGCTAAAACGGTAACGGAAACAAACTTAGACAATATAAAAACGTCCGGTATCTACTATATATCAGTTCAGCATACGGAAAATAAGCCTGCGGAATACGGACAATTAATTGTAATGCAAAGAACCCGCGGAGCATCACCGACGTTTGTCCAAATGTTTATAGACACAGTGACCGCCGGAAATCCCATATACGTCCGAAGTTTTAGCACTAAAGGCGTTTGGTCGGAATGGAGCCAAAGAGAAACAGATGCAGGCTCTCAAGCAAAAGTAGACGCTCACGCTAATAAAAAAGACATCCATGTCACACAGGCGGATAAAAATATGTGGAACGGGGCACAGCTTTCGAAAATAACAAACGATAACGGCGGCTATCTTCTTACAATTGGTGATGATGATAACTTTCTTGAAAAAATCGTTAAAAACGGCAGGGCGTTCGGCACCTTTTATTCAACCGGCAAAGCGGCAGACAGTCCGAGCAGCGCTTCGACCCGCGGCATGTTTCATTTTACCTCTCTTGACAGTGAGGGAAAGGGAACGTTTGGGTATGTCATTGCCGTTGATTATAAAAATAATATGTTCACGAACTATTTGGATTTGAACTTGGGCTGGCAGGGCTGGCGTCGCCTCATTACTGAACTTGATACTGAGAATGTACCTTGGATCAATGTTCCTTATAAAAATGGCGCTAAATCAGGAGACAGGCCGCTTCAATACCGCAAAGTGGGAAACACCCTTCACCTGAACGGACACGTTCTTACGGACAGAGAAGTGGTATTCGGGAGTGTGCCATCCTCTTGTGCGCCGGCCAAAGGCGTTGTGACGATGGTTGCAGCCAGCGGCACCACCGGTTACAGCAAATTTATTATTTATTCTAATGGAGATATGAAGCTGACGGGAATTATGGCCAATATAGAAAGTAATGTGAACGGCTATTATATTGACCTTGTTTTGGCACTCACGTAAAGGAGCGAGAATATGAAATTAATATTTCCGTATGACAATAACAACATTTATACAGGCACTCCGGTTGAGCTTTATCCGGATTCTGAGACAGGAAATTATATGCTGCCGCCTAACGCTGCGGACTTTCCGCCGGAAATAAACGGCGAAGGCATGTGGCGCCCATTTTTTGATGAAGAGAAACAAGAATGGGTGGAAACCGCTGACGAAGCATATAAAGACAGCTTAAAAAAAGATACGGCTCCCGATTCAAACCAGCTTGCAGGCCTCGGCGGACAGCTGGCGAATGAGAAATTGGCCAGAAAAGCAGCCGAACAAGCGCAGCAGTCACTCGGCAGGCAATTAGCGTCTTTAAAATTAGAATTATTAAACGTAAAAGGAGAATGAAAAAATGAAGAGACTTAACTTTTGGGTTTACGCTTTGTTTTATAAGTGGGCCACAATAGAAATGGTAAAACAAGCTATGGGCTATGATGACTGCTCTGCCGAAGATCTGGCTGAAGGTGTGGCCGCGAAGTATATCACGCCTGAGGAATTTCAAGAAATAACGGGTGAAACATACGAAAATTATAAAAATGCTGTGTCATAAGCCAAACGGCTTTTTTTATTTGTCATTTTTAATAAATGAGAAAAGGAGGACGGCCGATGAAAAAGCATTCATTTGAATTTCCCGCCGATCAACTTGGCAGACCCGGCGCCGTAAAAGCTTACCGCGGTAACAAAAACGATTATGTCACACCTGTTGCTGATTTGTCCGGAATGGCAGAGCTTCTTACCAATACGCCGCTAGAAGCGATTGAAGTTTACAGCCAATTCGGACAAGACCGTTTAGGAGCCGTCTTAATAGACAGAGCACAGGGGTGGGCTTATTCGGACCGCAGCGGAACTCTTTTTATTGAAGAGAGCGAGGATAACAATTCGTGGACAGCTTCACATTTTGTCGCAGTCAAAGGCGGAGTGCTGACCGCTTCGGGGTGGGTCTTCCTGACAAAACGATATTACCGGTTCCGTTTTGAAAACGGAAATCAAAAGCAGTCCGAATTTGTTTTATACCAATCTGTCGGTACGGGCGGTGATATGGCGTTTTCATATACAGACGTGATTTTTCATGAAAATGCAGCAGAGGCGGGCGAGGGAAGCATCTTCTCGGCGGGCGCTTGGAAAAAACTTCTCGTCGAAATCACCGGCACGGCTGAGTCGGGCCATGTCGCGTTTTGGGGGAGATCCATCTCGGGAAAAAACGTGCCGATCAGAGGAATCAGGTCTGAAGACGGAACATCAGCCGCCGGTACATCAGGCACAGACGAAGTGTGGTCATTTGATATTGCCGGTTTTAAGGAAATCATCATGGAAATCAAAAGCATTTCCGGCGGGAGCCTTTCTGTCAAAGGCACGGCATTTTCTTAAGAATGAAGCTTCCGAAGGGAGGTGAGAACAATGTAAGAGGGGGGAGCGGAAGTGCTTCTGGATGAACAAGCGGTGCAAAAAGAATTCGCAGGCATCAAAGGTGAACAAAAGGTGCTTGAACAGCGGGTAGCCGCATTAGAGCGGGTATCCGACCGGCAGGATCAGCAAATCATGACGCTGAATGAAAAACTGAACAAAATTGACGAAAACACAACATGGATTAAGCGGACCATTACAGGAGCGATCGTGACAGCAATCTGCACGGGCGTCATTGGCGGAGCCATCGCCATCATGTACAATCTGCTGCAAAAGTAAGGGGGAAACCAATATGAAATTCGCGGACAAAGGCACGGTCGTCAGGACGGTGCTTCTTTTGCTTGCTTTATTGAATCAAACTTTGCTGATGTTCGGCAAATCGCCGCTGAATATTCAGGAGGACCAGGTCAGCCAGCTTGCAGATACGCTGTATGCCGCCGGGTCGGCCGTTTTTACAATCATAACGACTGCCGCCGCCTGGTTTAAAAACAATTACGTTACAGCAAAAGGGAAAAAACAGCAGGCTTTATTAAAAATAAACAATTTATCGAAATAGGAGAGATGAGAATATGGTAAAAATCACACAGGATTTTATCCCGGCAGGAAACAATAACCGCCCAGGCTATGCAATGACACCGATTTACATTACGGTGCACAATACAGCCAATACTGCAGTCGGAGCTAACGCCAAAAGTCACGCAAGCTATGTGAAAAATCCCGATACACCGACAAGCTGGCATTTCACAGTCGATGATACGGAAATTTATCAGCATCTTCCGCTGAACGAAAGCGGCTGGCATGCCGGTGACGGAAACGGGGACGGCAACCGTAAATCCATCGGTATTGAAATTTGTGAAAACGCAGACGGCAACTTTTCACAGGCCGTGGCAAACGCCCAATGGCTCATCCGCACATTAATGACCTCGCACGGCATCCCGCTTGCAAATGTCGTTGCGCACAAGCATTGGTCAGGAAAGCTTTGTCCGAGAAGACTGTTGGATACATGGGATGAGTTTAAAGCGGGAATCGGTTCTGGGGAAAGACAGACGTATACCGTCCAAAAAGGAGATACGCTGTCAGCGATCGCGCGGAAATTCGGCGTCAGCGTGGCCGATCTGCAGAAATGGAATAACATCGCTGACCCGAACCTGATTAAAGTCGGACAAGTACTGATCGTCAGCCCGCCGGTTGAAGCACTGTATTCTCTTCCGGACGAGGTGATTCAGCTGACAGAGCCGTACACGTCCGGCGAAAAGGTATACCAGGTGCAAAACGCGCTCGCCGCGCTTTATTTCTATCCTGAAAAAGGAGCTGTCAATAACGGAATTGACGGTATCTACGGTCTGAAAACCGCAGATGCCGTGGCCCGCTTCCAATCTGTAAACGGACTGACGTCTGACGGCGTCTACAGCCCCGCTGTAAAAGCGAAAATTCTGATGCAGCTTTAACAAAAAAGGCTGAGTCCCGTTCACATTGCGGGATTCAGCCTTTTTTCTTTTTTAACCGGTTCAATAGCCTGAGATTCCTCGCCCGCATCCTCAGCGAATAAGCGGAAAGCCCGAAGCGTCCGTAATCCACAAACTTTACGCGCCTGACAATTTTCTTCACATCATCACCTGTCGCATCTCTTTGTTGGTTTTATTATATGAAAGATAAGGAAAAAAGGAATAAGGACAAGAGCCGTGTCTCCTGTCCTTAGTGTAATCAAGCTTTTTTTTGTTTATACTTGTCAATCAGCCGCTCGTTTTCTTTGAAAATTCTGGCGGTATGAGGGCTGACCTGGTAACTTGCGATACTTGTCATTGAACGTTTTTTAAACATTTTGAACGGTTTCGCTCTTTGTTCCGGCTGCCCGTTTTGAAATGCCTGCTCCATTTAACCGTCACCTTCCTCTTCTATTGGCAGCATTAAATCATAAATGCTCGTTAGCGATGTGAAAAGCAAATAATCGAATTCCGTCAACAGGTTTTCTGACGTGAGTTTGATCACGTAATGGCGGTTCTGGACTGTAAACGGAATAAGCACAAGCCTGCCTTTTTGATCATAGTAGACGTCTTTACGGTTAAGACGGGACTGAACGTCCGCCGCATCAGGCATATGCTCCGTCAAGCGGTCCTTATCCGATTGTGCGGAATAGTCGCACAAGGAAGCCGTGACATTCATTTTTTCGGCATAAGCGGCCAGCAGTCTGCTGATGCCTTCCGCATAAGCTTCTGTACTTCCATAATATACATGGATCGGTTCATTTTTCAACAGATATTGATAGGTTTTCAGTTTTTCAAGATAGGAGTGAAGCATTTCGTTATTTTCTTCTAAAATTTCCCTCGTATCCGTCTCTAATTCATTGCCGGCGAGCTTTTTGATATACGCGCTCAAAAAGATAAACGCATCAATAAGGGCAAAGCAGACGGCAACAATCAAATATTGTCTCCATTCGGCAAAGAGCGATTCGGGATCATATGTCCAATAGACCATGGAGCCCAGTACAAATAGTAAATACCACGTTTTACGGATGGCAAACATTTTTTCTTTTACCTTTGCCTCATACCGCCAGGATGCGTACACATATAAAATGAGTGCGGCCGCCATCGTCCACACCATGATCTGAAAAAACAAAAGCATGAGCATCCCTCACAATTTGAAAAATGGTCTGCTATGTTCATTCTATGTCATGACATCATTTTCCTGTCACAAAAAAACCGCTTCTGTAAAGAAGCGGATGTCATCAGAAAAAGAGATCTAGGATGAAAAAGGCGATGGCGCCGAGTGTACCTGCAATCGGCAGGGTGATGACCCATGTAATGAGCATCCGTTTAGCCGTTCCCCAGTTTACGCCTTTTACGCGGTGGGAAGCGCCCACACCGAGAATGGAAGACGAAATGACGTGCGTCGTGCTGACAGGGAGATGAATAAACGTGGCCCCGAAAATAATGGCTGCGCCGGTTAAGTCGGCAGATACGCCGTTTACCGGACGGATTTTCATAATTTTTCCGCCGACGGTTTTAATGATTTTCCAGCCGCCGATGGATGTGCCGAGACCCATTGCCAGGGCACAAGAGAGCTGCACCCAAAAAGGAATGGCATCACTTTTATGTAAATTGGCCGTCATAAGCGCCATCGTAATGATACCCATCGCTTTTTGCGCGTCGTTCGTTCCGTGTGTATAGGACTGAATGGCAGCCGTCAAAATCTGCACTCTGCGGAAGCGTTTATTTGTTTTCGCCAGATTGCTGTCTTTAAAAATCAGCTTCACGATCGAATATACGATAAAGCCGAGAACAAAGGCGATGATCGGTGATAAAATAAGTGCTTCGATAATTTTAATGAACCCTTTATAATTAAGCGTTGCAAAACCTGACGCTGCAATGGCCGCTCCGGCGATCGCTCCGATAATCGCATGTGAAGAGCTGCTCGGAATGCCGAAATACCATGTGATCAAGTTCCAGACGATTGCGGCGAGTAAAGCCGCCAGAATGACAACTGACCCGTTGTCTAATGTATAAGGATTCACAATGTCCTTTGTAATGGTTTTCGCCACACCGGTAAATGTCATCGCTCCGAGAAAGTTCATGATGGCGGCCATAACGATTGCGTGCCGCGGCTTCAGCGCTTTTGTCGAAACTGAGGTGGCGATGGCGTTTGCGGTATCGTGAAATCCGTTAATGAAGTCAAATACCAAAGCGCATATGACAATTAATATCGTTAAAAGTAATAGAGTATCCATTATAACCCCTCGTTACGCGTTTTTCATAATAATGGTTTCAAGGTTATTGGCAACGCTTTGGCAAGAGTCGGCAATTTCCTCAAGCGTTTCGTAAATCTCGCGGTACTGAATCACTTTAATCGGATCGGTTTCTGTGCCGAACAGATTTTTTAATGATTTACGGTGCAGGTTATCACAGCTGTGCTCGTATTCCTTAATTTTAATGGCGTGAGGGTGAATGTCCTTCAATCGGTTTTCTGCAAGCAGCTCAATCGTGATTAAAATTTCCTTCGCGCACTCTCTGATGTATCCGCTGAACTTATCGATATGCTCATCGGAAGAAGTGATCGAGAAAATCTCCATCATTGCTGAAAAATGTTCGATTCCGTCAAGCACGTCATCGAGGCTGTTTGTCAGCTCAAGGATGTCTTCACGTTCAATGGGAGTGATAAAAGCTTTGTTCAGCTCTTTAATCATGACATGAACATGATTATCTCCTTTTGTTTCAAACTCTTTTAACGTATCGGCAAATTCCTTTAAAGTCGTCTGGTTCGTCACTTTAAAGTTGACAAAATATTCTGCGGTTTCGTCTATGTTTTTTGCGATTTCTGTTAAAAGGAGTGAGAACTTATCTTTTTTTCTTTTTATCATTAAAAACCCTCCATTGTTTGAATGAGACAATGCACACATCAAATTATTATATAGCCTTTTGTCGAAAAAAAACAGATAAAGTCGAAAAAAACGCCTCTTGATTTTTTCGTAAAAACGTGTCTCATCCTGTTTTTCTTATGTTACCCACTTCGCCAAAAAAACGTAACATACTTCGAATTCAGACATCTTGCTTAAAAAGTATAACAAAAGATGTGAATTTGCTGTCAACTTTTGCACGTGATTTTGCCAGAAAAAAAAACGGCTCCCGTAAAAGGAACCGTTTTTGTCAGTTTTTTCTGCCGTTTTTCAGCCAAAAATAAAGCGGCAGCCCGGCGAGGCCGATCAAGAGGGACAGCGCGCAGCTCAGCGTATCTGTAATGATCGTGCTGATCAGCACAAACAGTGAACCCGCGATGGCCAAAACAGGAATGATCGGATACAAAGGCACGCTGTAGGCGCGCGGTTTTCCGCCGCTTTTTTTTCTGAGGATAAACACGGCGAAAAAGGCCATGACGTAAAAAATATAAATCATGAAAATAGAGATTTCAGACAGCTTATCGGGATTGCTGGCGATCATAAAAATAATGGCCAGCGCGATCTGAAATGACACGGCAATCCACGGGGTGCGGAACGTCGGGTGCACCCGCGAAATCTGTCCGGCAAACGGCAGCTGTTTCCGTTCCGCCATCGCAAATGAGACACGCGGAAAAGCGAGAATCTTTCCGTTTAAACAGCCGAAGATGCTGACGATGATTCCGACGCTGATCAATTTTCCTCCGATGTCGCCAAACAGCATTCCGGCAGCGGTGCCGGTCGCATTTTCACCGAGTTTGACGATGTCGGTCGCAGGAAGAATGTGCAGCAGCGCAAAGTTAATGAAAAGATAAATGGCGGTGACGACCAGCAGTCCGCCCGTCATCGCTCTCGGGAGCAGCTTTTCCGGATTTTTCATTTCGCCGCCGAGTGCCGCAAGCAGAATCCAGCCGTCATAAGCAAACAAGGTGGCCAGTATGGCAGCGCCGAAATTCATGTCCGACATGCTGCTTGTAACGGCTGTGAAAATATGCTGATCGCCTTTCCAAAGGCCGAACACGATCATGCAGATAATCGGAATCAATTTGCCGACAGTCGTAATTCCCTGGACGATGCCGCCATATTTCGTTCCGATAATGTTAATGATGCTTAAAAACAAAACGGCTGAAATCCCGATCAATTTAGACCAGCCGGAATCCCAATTGAACAAGTGCGCCATCAAAGAGCCGAAATACAAGCCGATTGCTCCGATAATGGCGGGGCCGTAAATGATAATTTGAACCCATCCGCACAAAAAGCCCCAAAATTCGCCGTACACTTCTTCGAGATATGTATAAAGTCCGCCCGTTTTCGGAATCTGAGTGCCGATTTCCGCAACGGTCAAGCCGCCGGCAAGCGTCAAAATGCCTCCTAACAGCCACGCGATAAGCGCAGTTTTCGCATCACCGGAGTAGGCAAGCACGGCGCCTGGTTTCATAAATACGCCGGAACCGATGATGGTGCCGATAACAAGTGAGAGGGCGATGGTAAGGCCGATCTCTTTTTTAAGTCCGTTCTCTTCAATCTGCATATCCTTTCCCTCCAGATGTAAAATCGTCATGCTGAAAAAACTATTTTCCATATTGTAAACCCTAATTGCTGAAACACGAATAAAATAAATTTTCTGATTTTGTTGTTTTCCCTAAAAGATAAAGGTTTCTGCTTTTGAGAAGGAAAAAATACCGTTTTAAAAACGAACATTAATGGTTTTTTAATATCGAAGGTTCGTTATTTGGGGAGCGACAGTCTGCAGACCGTCTGTGAAGCAGATGGGTTGACTTTGCGATCCGGATAACATAAATTGTATATATAAAATATCTCGAAATCGAGATAATTGACTGGAGGATAACATAATGAAAGTTAATGGAATACACCATGTATCAGCATTGACGGCTGATGCGCAGAAAAATTTAGATTTTTATCGGAACATCCTGGGATTGAAGCTTGTGAAAAAGTCCGTAAACCAGGATGAACCGACGATGTATCACTTATTTTACGGTGATGAAACAGCTAATCCGGGATCGGAATTGACGTTTTTCGAAATTCCGCGGATTGCGCCGTTTCATGCGGGAACAAACAGTATTTCTTCAATCGGCCTGCGTGTCCCGGATGTACAAGCGCTTCAATATTGGAAAAAACGATTTGAAGAGCATCAGGTCGCTCATGGCGACATCATGACAATAGCGGGCAGAGAGACACTCGCTTTTTGGGATCATGAAGGACAGCGGCTTGTGCTGACAGCTGACGAAAAAGGAAAAGACATCGGTGAAGCGGTGAAGCAAAGCGGCATACCGGAAGAATATTCTTTCCGCGGTCTTGGTCCCGTTGAATTGACCGTCCCGTATGCAGAACCGACGCTGCGTGTGTTAACCGATGTGCTCGGCTTCACTGAAATCGGGAAAGAAACGCATGAAGACCGGGGCACGGTTACGGTGCTCGAATCCGGAAACGGAGGCGCGCGCACGGAAGTCCATCTGATTGAAAGAAACGATCTTCCGCGCGAGCGTCCTGGAAAAGGCAGCGTCCACCATGTGGCCTTCCGCGTTCAGAATGAAGAGGAGCTTGCTTTATGGCACCGCATCATTACGAAAGAAGGTTTCAGCAACTCAGGCATTGTAGAGCGTTATTATTTCAAAGCGCTGTACTTCCGGGAGCCGAACGGAATTCTGTTTGAATTGTCAACGGACGGTCCGGGATTTATGGTTGATGAAAAACCTGAAGAGCTAGGCAAAACGGTTGCGCTCCCGCCTTATCTCGAACACCGCCGTTCTGAAATAGAAGCACGGCTGAAACCGATACAGTAAATCAGAAATCATGACAGATGCCTCCCGGCTTGACGGGGGCATCTTTTTTTTTGCTTTTTTACCCGTTTTGTCATTCTTTTTACCTATTTGTAAACGGCAAAATAATTGTCTTTGTTTATTAATAAATTTTTCACATTTGGTTGTTACACTTGTTCAAAGTTAAACAAAAGGAGTGAAAACACAGGTGAAAATGAAAAAACGCGAGATAGACGCAGTCTTAATTCTCATTTTACTCGCTTCCGCATTCTTGAATATGTACAACATCTGGAATGACGATACGGTGAATCCTTATTACACCGCAGCGGTAACGAGTATGCTTCAAAGCTTTCATAATTTCTTTTACGCTTCATTTGACGCAGCCGGGTTTATCACGGTAGATAAACCGCCTGTTACATACCAGGTTCAAACGATCAGCGCGCTGATATTCGGTATGCACGGGTGGAGCGTCATCCTGCCTCAGGCATTGGCGGGTGTAGGTTCAGTTCTATTCATGTACTTATTAATAAAGCCGACGTTCGGAAAAACGGCGGCGCGCATCGCCTCATTTGTCATGGCGTGTACACCGATCGCAGTAGCGGTCGCGCGGACGAATAATGTCGATGCTTTACTGGTCTTTTTCCTCTTGTTCGCCACATGGCTTCTCTTTAAAGCGATCAGAAAAGGCAGACTGATCTGGCTTTTGGCGGCATTTTTTGTCGTCGGAGCAGGCTTTAACACAAAAATGCTTCAGGCTTATATGATTTTGCCGGCCTTCTTGCTGTTCTATATGATTGCGGCAAACACCACGATTAAGAAAAAAATCATTTCATTGGTAAGCGCGTTAGCCGTTTTAGCAGCCGTTTCATTGTCATGGCCGCTCATTGTTGACAATATTCCTGCCAGCAAAAGGCCATATGTCGGAAGCAGCCAGACAAACTCCGTATTGGAATTGGCTTTCGGATATAACGGGATTCAGCGGCTGACAGGGCAAAGTTCCGGCGGCGGCCAGGGCGGGCCGGACGGAAACGCATTGAAAGAGATGTCTTCTTCCGGCGGTTCTTCACAAATGCAAAAACCGCCTGGCCAGTCTTCAAGCAGCAGTTCAGCAAGCGGAGACAAACCACAAAACGGCAGTATGACGGCACCTCCATCTAACGGGAAAATGCCAAGCGGCGGTCAAGGAGGTCCTACAAGCGGCGGAGATGGTCCCGGTGGCGGAGGAAAAAGCGGTACAGGCACCGGCTCGAAAATGCAATCAGGTTCAGGAATGTTCGGAACGGGAACTCCTGGTCCGCTGCGCCTTTTCCAAACGGAATTATCTGATCAGATCAGCTGGCTCCTGCCGTTTGCGATTTTTGGAATGGCCGGTTTATTGATCGCCGGGGCGAGAGAAAGAAGACGATTATCAGCAGAACAGAAGGAAACGATCTTTTGGGCAGCGTGGCTTGTGCCGATTGCCGGATTCTTCAGTGTGGCGGAATTTTTCCACCATTATTATCTCATTATGCTGGCGCCTCCGATCGCGGCACTTGTCGGTGCGGGATGGGTCGCCCTCGTTCATCTGTACCGCAAGCAGGCGGGATGGAAAACTTGGCTATTGCCGGCCGCTATTCTTGTGACAACCGGATTTGAGCTGTTTATCCTCAGAAACTACAATGATCAAATCGGCGCAGGCTGGAGCATCGGAGCAGGCGTTCTCGGCGCAGTGGCAGCAATCGCCCTGTTCGTATTCAAACAGCGCCAAAAACCGCTAAGTTATTATGTTTCACTTGCAGCCCTTTTCGTCTTGATGGTCATGCCGATTTATTGGGCGAGCACACCGCTTCTGTACGGAGGCAACAGCTCATTGCCTGAAACAGGCCCTCAGCTCGCTTCAACAAGCGGAAAAGGCATGGGAATGGATAACGCATCTGTCAATACAAAACTGATCAACTATTTAGAGAAACATAACGCCGGAGCGGACTATCTATTTGCAACAACCGATTCCAACACGGCGGCGCCTTACATTATCAAAACGAAAAAAGCGGTCATGGCGATCGGCGGATTCAGCGGGTCTGACCCGGCCATTACGCTGACTCAATTTAAAAAGCTCGTAAAAGAAGGGAAAGTAAAATACTTCTTAACATCCGGAATGGGCAAAGGCGGAAATAACGATATTGTGCAGTGGGTTGAGAAAAACGGAAAGAAAGTATCTTCAGATAAATGGAAATCAAGCACAGATCAGAAAACGAAAAATAGTGATCCAGCTGATACAAAAAGCAGCAAGGCCGCGGGTAAAAACAGCCGAATGAGCGGCGGGCCGGGCGGAATGAATCAGTCAGCTTCACTATACGAACTTCAATCTGATGAATAGGAGGAAAAAACATGAGCAGACATATTCAATTATCAATAGTCGTCCCTGTTTATAACGAGGAACTCGTCATTCAGACAACCTATCAGCGCCTGAAAGAAGTCATGGATCAAACAAAAGAGCATTATGAATTGATCTTTGTCAATGATGGAAGCAAAGACCGCAGTATTGAGATTTTAAGAGAGCAAAGTCTGATTGATCCGAGAGTGAAAATTATTGATTTTTCCAGAAACTTCGGACATCAGATCGCGATCACAGCGGGTATGGATTATGCAGAGGGGAATGCAATCGCCGTCATTGACGCCGATTTGCAGGACCCTCCTGAATTAATCCTTGATATGATTGAGCAGTGGAAAGAAGGCTACGATGTGGTGTACGCCGTCAGAACGAAACGAAAGGGAGAAACCTTTTTCAAGAAACAGACGGCCTCTATGTTTTACCGGCTGCTGCGGAGCGTGACTGATATTGATATTCCGCTCGACACCGGAGATTTCCGCCTGCTGGACAGAAAAGTCTGTGATGAGATGAAAAGATTAAAAGAAAAAAATCCTTTTGTCAGAGGACTCGTCAGCTGGGTCGGCTTTAAGCAGACTGCTGTAGAATATGAACGAGATGAGCGGCTTGCGGGGGAAACGAAATACCCGCTTAAAAAAATGCTGAAGCTTTCCATGGACGGAATCACAACGTTCTCTCATAAACCGCTCAAGGCGGCAAGCTATGCGGGAATGATCATGTCCGGAGCGGGTTTTCTCTATATGTTTATCGTTTTATACATGAAGCTGTTTACGAACAGCACCATTACGGGCTGGTCCTCTCTGATTGTGATACAGCTGTTATTCAGCGGCATCGTTCTATTAATGCTCGGAATGATCGGCGAATATATCGGAAGGATTTATGACGAAGCAAAAGACCGTCCGCTCTATATCGTGCAAAAAGCGTACGGCATGAAAAACGAAAAGATTTATCGGGACCAGCATATGTCTTAACCGAAACACCCTGTCCGGCCAGCGGACAGGGTGCTTTTATGTGAAATAAAAGCCGCGGGATGACAGAATGTCCCGCGGCTTTTTTCATTCATCTGCGGCCGGTCTGCGTGTGCAGAGAGCGCATGATCAGTCCGGTTCCCGAAAGGTTCAGTAAAATGCTTGCACCCAGCGTCATACCCCAAGCAGCGTTTTGCTGAGGAAACTGAATGCTCAGCTGCAGCAAGATCAGGCCTGTAACGACCAGCAAAAGTCCGGTTTGGTTCATGTGTATGTATCCTCCTGTACACTAAGTCATACGGCTGATCCAGGCCTAAAGTTTCATCTGTATATAAAAAATCCAAGGCGGCTGCCTTGGATTTTTGTTAAGAAGATGTTTCTTCTTTTTGAGTCAGTTTCATTTTTTTCGTCATTTCCTTGCCGTTTCTGATAATCTTCACGTCAACGGTGCTGCCGACTTTCGTATTCTTGTAGAGAATATTGCGGAGTTCGCTGCCCGTGTCAGTTTCTTTCCCTTTTAAGCTGATAATGATGTCTTCTGCTTTTAATCCGGCTTTGGCAGCAGGTGAGCCCTGCGCCACTTCGCGAATATAAACGCCTTTATTCAGCTGTTTGCCGAAAAGCCCGAGTGTGCCTTCCTGATAGTTTTGCGGCACTTGTTCCAAGTCGATCATGCTCACGCCGATATAAGGGCGCTCCACCTGTCCTTTCGTGAGAAGCTCTTCGGCGATCGGTTTTACATCGTTGCTCGGGATGGCAAAGCCGATGCCTTCTACATCACTTTCGCTGATTTTCATGCTGTTGATGCCGATGATTTTGCCGTCTGTATTTAAGAGCGGTCCGCCGCTGTTTCCGGGATTGATGGCGGCATCGGTTTGGATGACGTTGATGCTCGACTCGCCGGCTGACGTAGAGATCGAGACGGTTCTGTTTAAGCCGCTCACGATGCCTTGTGTGACGGTGCGGGAAAGGTCTTTTCCGAGCGGATCACCGATGGCGATGACGGATTCACCCGTTCTGAGAGCGGATGAGCTGCCGAAGCTTGCCGTTTTTGTCACGTGTTTATCACTGATTTCTAAAACGGCCAAGTCTGTCAGAGAGTCGCTGCCGACGAGTTTAGCTGTTACATCGGTGCCGTCAAATAATGACACTTTAAGGGAAGAGGCGCCTTCGACCACGTGGTTATTCGTAATGATATACGCTTTGCCGTTTGCTTTCTTAAAAATAACGCCTGAACCCGATCCCGTTTCCGCATCATCACCCGACGAATTAGAGTTTGAATCTGAGCTTGATCCGAATCCGAATAAATCGGAACTGCTTTGCTGCTTCTGCAGATTGGTGATCCCGACGATCGCCGGTGAAATGTCTTCCACCATATTCGAAATGCTGCTTGAATTTGCCGATGAGCTGTTTGCCGATTTGCCGCTGTCTGATTCAGAAGATGTCTGCTTGGCGGTTACCGATGACGTTTCCTGAGCGGGAGCCGGATTGGAAGTATCTTGAGTCTGATGGTCTCCAAGCGGCGTAAATGTATAGATGCCGAGGGCGAGCCCTCCGCCGATCACTCCGCCGAGAAGCGGTCTGAACCAGCCGAAGCTTCGTTTTTTCTTGTCCTCGTCCGGCGCGGAATATCCGGCCGTCTGCGGGTTTTCTTTTACTAAAAGGACTTCCTGTTCTTTTTGGTCTGTCCGATTTTCATCACGATAGTTATCCATCATGTTCACTCCGTTTCTCTATTTCATCATAGCATGATTTGCCTATTATTACTGACTCCATCTTAAACAAAAAG
Source organism: Bacillus sp. FSL P4-0334 (assembly GCF_038004825.1). NCBI lineage: Bacteria > Bacillati > Bacillota > Bacilli > Caryophanales > Bacillaceae > Bacillus > Bacillus sp. FSL P4-0334. Next base: position 2,364,994 of record NZ_JBBORX010000001.1, read on the forward strand.
TGTGGGATAATAATGAAAAGATTGTGGGAAATTGTGAAAAAGACGAAATCGGACGGCGGCGCTTTATATTGACAATTTCCATCGGATTTGAAATAATAATGAGATATTATGTTCAATCCTTCACATGAAAAGATGTGAAAAATTCTGTCAAGCTAATGGGGGAAATCTGTTAGCTTTTTCACTTTGTCAAATAGTAAGAAAGGAGCTGTCACATGAAAGAAAAACATCACTGGATCATTTCTCTGCTTGCTGTGCTGGCTGTCGGGCCGGGGCTGATGTCGAATACCGCTCTTTCGGCTGTCCAAAGCCTTGTCCGGCAGACGGTCGGCGGGGAAAACTTTGACTCTTTTCATCCGATTATTATCGGTAATATGGCATTTGCCTTATTCGTGCCGGCGGGGCCGTATTTAAGAAAAAGATTCGGCTCCCGGCCTGTCTATATGATTTCGATGGCCGCGGGTGTCATCGGAGCGCTCCTTGCTGCTGTGACAAATGATATTTATCCGCTCGCCGCGGGCCGTTTTTTACAGGGAGCTGCGGCGGGCACTATGTTGATGATTATGATCCCGATGCTGGTGCTTTCGTTTCCGATTGAGCGCCGGAATTACGCATTATTTGTGTTGATCGGCGGATTTTACGGGTCCGTCATTATGGGAACCGTTTTAGGCACGGCGGCAAGCGCCGGCCATTGGCATTGGCTGTTCGGCATTTTTGGCCTGCTGTCTTTTTTCGGCCTCATTTTCAGTTATATGTGGCTGCGGGATGACGCTCATAAAAATGCTGAAAAATCTCCATTTGACGGCATCGGTTTTCTGTTAGCGGGTGTATCAGCCGTGCTGACCGCCTATACATTTATTCATCTGCCGAAATGGGGCTTTTCATCATGGCAGACATTGGCGGGATTTGGAGGAAGCATCGTCATTCTTCTGATCTTGCTGATCATGCAGTACAGAAACGAACATGCGCTGATTTCGATTAAACTTATGCTGATTCCAAAGCCGATTCTGGGTGTTTTCATGATCGCTGCGGGCAGTATTTCCATAGCGGTCAGTCTTTCTGCATTTCACGGGGAGCTTCAGACCGCATATCATATGTCACAAACTCAACTGATATTCCTTTATGCGAGCCTTTTGGGAGGCGTGGCCATCGCCGCTGTCATCAGTGCATTAGCATATGATAAAGTCGGTCCGGGCATGCTCGGCATAACAGGCTCTGTTATACTGGTGTTCGTGAATTTCCAATGGATGACGGCAGATCATCATATACCGCTTATTCTATTTGCGGGGCTTTTCGTGATGCTGGCGGCCGGGACAGGGCTTATTGTGGCAGCCGGACTGATGGGAGCCGCGTTGGGCGGACCGCTTCCGGAACTGGTGAAACGCATGACGGCAGTTCAGTTTTTGAGGCTTTTCATTTATATGGGCGCACCTGTTTTAATAGGGTATTTTACGAAAAGAGATGCTTCCGGCACGCTTCGGGGCGCGCGCGGCACACAATCGCCGCATGACCTGCTGATGGGGACATACAGCGATTTGTTTCTTATTGCTTTCATCTTAAGCTTGCTTTTAGTGTGTTTATCATTTGTCATGAATGCGACCGGCATGGGACATAAGCTGGCGCATAAACCGCATGCCGTCCGTAAGCAGGCGGTTGAACAGCCTTCGCCGCAGGCTCCTGAACCGATCAGGCATCAGGTCATTCCCGATCATGAATACAGAAGTGCGGTCAGACAGTTTCAGCGTCATCATATAAGCAAAAACAGTATGTAACTTTTTCTATCAGCAAACCCTTTTCCCGGTGAAAAGGGTTTGTTTTTTCCCATAATGGCAGAATGGTATATTGCATGTTTCATCCTTTTTTAATATAATTTGTTAGAATATTCATAATTCAATATCGGAATTTTAAGTAAAAAAGGAGGCATTACATGAAACTGTATCTATCTGTGGATATGGAAGGGATTTCCGGGCTGCCTGATGAAACATTTGTCAATTCCCGCATGCACAATTATGAGCGCGGCAGGGTTCTGATGACCGAAGAAGCAAACTGGTGCATCGCAGAAGCGTTTAATAACGGATGCACGGAAGTGACCGTGAATGACAGCCACTCAAAGATGAATAATCTGCTCGCGGAAAAACTTCACCCTGAGGCAGAGCTGATTACGGGGGATGTCAAGCCGTTTTCCATGATGCAGGGGCTTGATGAATCGTATTCGGGTGTGATGTTTATCGGCTATCATGCGAGAGCGTCGATGCCGGGCGTTATGTCGCACAGCATGATATTCGGCGTCCGCCACTTTTACATAAATGATAAGCCGGTCGGTGAACTGGGGTTAAATGCCTATCTCGCCGGATTTTACGATGTCCCGGTCATCATGGCTGCAGGAGATGATTGCGCCGCAAAAGAAGCGGAGGAGCTGATCCCGAATGTGACGACTGCCGCCGTCAAACAAACCATTTCAAGAACCGCGGTCAAATGCCTGTCCCCTCAAAAAGCCGGACGGCTCCTGACGGAAAAAACAGCCTATGCGCTCAAAAATAAAGATAAGGTCAAACCGCTGATTCCGCCTGAAAGACCTGTATTAGGCATTGAATTTGCCAACTACGGACAGGCTGAATGGGCCCATTTAATGCCGGGCACAGAAATCATCCCGGGAACGACAATCGTTCAATTTCAGGCAAAAGACATGCCGGAAGCCTATCAGGCCATGCTCGTCATGACAGAACTCGCCATGAGAACAACATTCTGTTAAAGGGGTGAACGGCATTGCTGCGGTATTTTATCAAACGTTTTATCGCCATGATTATGACCGTCCTCGTCATCACCACTCTGACATTTGTCATGATGAAAGTGATACCCGGCTCGCCTTTTAACGAAGAGCGGGGCACAAACGAAGCGGTCCAGCGAAATCTCGAATCCTACTACCATCTGAACGAACCTCTTATCACTCAATACGCCATCTATCTAAAATCCATTCTTACCTTTGATTTCGGTCCTTCAATTAAAAAACCGTCAGACAGTGTAAACGCCATGCTTGAACGCGGGTTTCCGGTCTCATTTGAGCTTGGGATAACGGCGATCATCATCGCGGTTATTTCCGGGCTCGCGCTCGGCATAATGGCCGCTCTCAGGCGCGGCGGATTTCTCGATTACGCGGCCATGAGCCTTGCGGTGCTCGGGATTTCCATTCCGAATTTTATTATGGCTACGCTGCTGATTCAGCAATTTGCGGTTCATCTGAAATGGTTTCCGGCAGCTACCTGGACGAGTCCCGTTCACATGGTCCTGCCGACTGTTGCGCTTGCCGTCGGTCCCATGGCCATTATCGCGAGGCTGACAAGATCAAGCATGGCCGAAGTGCTGACTCAGGATTACATCCGCACGGCAAAAGCAAAGGGGCTTTCTCCCGTCAAAATTGTGATCAAACACGCATTGAAAAATGCTCTTATGCCTGTTGTGACAGTCCTCGGGACGCTTGCCGCAAGTATTTTAACAGGCAGTTTCGTCATCGAGAAAATTTTTGCCATACCGGGAATGGGCAAATATTTCGTAGAAAGCATCAATCAGCGTGATTACCCGGTCATCATGGGAACGACCGTATTTTACAGTGTGATTCTGATCGTCCTGCTGTTTCTGGTTGATTTGGCATACGGCCTGTTAGACCCGCGCATAAAACTTCATAAGAAAGGGTGATCCTGATGAATCTCCCGCAAGAAACGGTAAAACACACAGAAGTGCCTGATGACTGGTTTCAGCCGGGCGCGGAAAGAAAGGGTGAAACCGAGTCGGTCAAGCGTCCGAGCCTGTCTTACAGTCAGGATGCGTGGCGGCGGCTTAAAAAGAACAAATTGGCGATGGCCGGGCTTGTGATATTATGCTGCCTGTTTCTATCGGCTGCGTTCTGTCCGCTGATATCACCGCACAGCGTGACAAGGCAGACGCTCGCCGAGCAGAATCTTCCGCCGTCTTTTTCACACTGGTTCGGAACCGATGAACTTGGCCGGGACGTGTTTACAAGAACGTGGTACGGAGCGAGGATCTCTTTATTTGTCGGTGTGATGGCGGCGCTGATCGACTTTTTGATCGGCGTCATCTACGGAGGCGTCGCCGGCTACAAAGGGGGCCGGACAGACAGCGCTATGATGAGAATTATCGAGGTTCTCTACGGATTGCCGTATCTGCTCGTTGTCATTTTGTTAATGGTGCTGATGGGGCCGGGGCTCAGTTCCATTATCGTCGCTCTGACCGTGACGGGATGGGTCGGCATGGCGCGGATTGTCAGAGGGCAGGTGCTGAGGATGAAGCATGATGAACACGTATTGGCTTCGAAAACGTTTGGAGCGAAAACATTTCGGATCATTAAGAAAAATCTGCTGCCGAATACGATGGGAGCCATTATTGTCCAAATGACGCTTACGGTGCCGGCGGCGATTTTTGCGGAATCATTTTTAAGTTTTCTCGGACTCGGCATTCAGGCGCCGTTTGCAAGCTGGGGAGTCATGGCAAACGACGGGCTGCCGGCGATTTTATCAGGCCATTGGTGGCGGCTGTTTTTCCCCGCTTTTTTCATTTCCTTGACGATGTACGCGTTTAACGTACTTGGAGACGGCTTGCAGGACGCGTTAGACCCGAAACTGAGGAGGTAGGAAAAATGGCGCAGCAAGTTCTTTCCGTTCAAAATCTGCATGTTACTTTTTCAACATACGGAGGCACTGTAAAAGCCGTCAGAGGCGTCAGCTTCGATTTATATAAAGGTGAAACGTTTGCGATCGTCGGTGAATCGGGCTGCGGAAAAAGCGTGACGTCACAAGCCGTGATGGGTCTTCTTCCGAAACATTCGGCAAAGATTGAATCCGGAAGCATACAATTTAAACAGAAAGACCTTTGCCAAATGTCGGATCGGGAAATGCGGGGAATCCGGGGGCTCGATATTTCTATGATCTTTCAGGACCCGATGACGGCGCTCAATCCGACTTTGACCATAGGGAATCAGCTCTCAGAAGCGCTGTTGGAACACCGCGCCATGACAAGAAAACAAGCTGAATCCGAAGTTCTCGCCATGCTGGATCTGGTCGGTATCCCGGACTCGAAATCCCGCCTGAAGCAGTACCCCCACCAATTAAGCGGGGGCATGCGGCAGCGGATCGTGATTGCGATGGCTCTGATCTGCGAGCCGGAAATTATGATCGCCGATGAACCGACAACGGCTCTTGATGTGACGATTCAAGCACAAATCCTTGAATTATTTAAGAAGATTCAAAGAAAAACAGGCGTGTCTATTATTCTGATCACACACGATCTCGGCGTCGTCGCTCAGACCGCCGACAGAGTCGCCGTCATGTATGCGGGGAAAATCGCCGAAATCGGCACGAGGCATGATATTTTTTACCGTCCGGCTCATCCGTACACAAAGGGGCTGCTTCGTTCAGTGCCGCGGCTGGATATGGAGGATAGTGAGCTGTCGCCGATTGACGGGACGCCGCCTGATTTATTCGATCCGCCGCCGGGCTGCCCGTTTGCCGCCCGCTGCCCGGACAGGATGATCGTCTGTGAAAAGGTATACCCGGCAACAACCGTGAAATCCAAAAGCCATATCGTCAACTGCTGGCTTCAGGATCACCGTGCAGAGCGGCTGAAGCAGCAGCTGACGGCAGCAGAGGAAAAAGGGGGATTGAAATGAAAAAGAGATGGGCGATCGGTGTGATTGCTGTTGTTTCGTTTGCTCTGATGGGCTGTACAGCCAATGAACAGGCGGGGACAGAACCCGGAAAAGCAAAAGAACAGGGGGGTGAAACGGTGCTGCGGCTCAATAACGAAAATGAGCCGACCTCACTTGATCCGCCGATCGGATTTAATAATGTTTCCTGGCAGCCGCTGAATAACATCATGGAAGGATTGACGAGGCTCGGAAAAGATAATAAGCCCGAACCGGCCATGGCGGAAAGCTGGAAGGTGTCCGCTGATAAGCTGACATATACCTTCAATATCCGGGATAACGCCGAATGGACAAATGGCGATCCCGTTACGGCGGAAGACTTCGTGTACGCCTGGAAACGGATGCTCGATCCGAAAACGGGCGCATCTTCCGCTTTTCTCGGCTATATGATCAAAGGCGGGGAAGAATTTAACAGCGGAAAAGGCAAACAAGAAGACGTGAAAGTCACGGCAAAAGATAAAAAAACGCTTGTCGTCACATTGGCGGCACCGCAGGATTATTTTCTGAGCGTCGTGTCCAATCCGGCGTATTTCCCGATTAATGAGAAGGTCGCCAAGGCTGATCCGAAATGGTTCACTGAAGCAAAAACCTTTGTCGGCAACGGGCCGTTCAAACTGACGGAATGGAAGCATGACGACAGCATGACGATGGTCAAAAACGAGACGTATTGGGATAAAAAGACGGTGAAACTGGATAAAGTCACATGGGCGATGGTCAGTGACCGGAATACCGACTATCAGATGTTCCAGTCGGGGGATTTGGATACCGCCTTTGTGCCGGCAGAGCTGAGCGAGCAGCTGATGGGAGGGAAAAATGTCCGCACGTGGGATCAGGCCGGACTCTATTTCTATCGTTTTAACGTAAAAATGGAGCCGTTTCAAAATGAAAAGATCAGAAAAGCGTTCGCGGCAGCGATTGATCAGAAAGAAATCACGGATTATGTGACCAAAAACAGTGAAAAGCCGGCACATGCCTTTGTGTCCCCGGGATTTACTCAGCCTGACGGGAAAGATTTCCGCGAAGCGGGCGGCAGTTTATTAAATCCGGATGAATCAGAAGCCAAAAAACTGCTGGAAAAAGGCATGGCAGAAGAGCATTATGACAAGCTGCCCGCCGTTACATTGACATACAGCACAAAACCGGAGCATAAGAAAATAGCGGAAGCGATTCAGCAGAAGCTCAAAAGTGTGCTCGGTATAGACGTTAAGCTCGCCAATATGGAATGGAACGTCTTTTTAGAAGAGCAGAAAGGACTGAAGTTCCAGTTCTCTCAAAGCTCATTTTTACCGGATTACGCAGATCCGATCAGTTTTCTAGAGGCTTTCCAGACGGATAATTCCATGAACCGCACCGGCTGGGGCAGCGCGGCATACGACGGCTACATCAAGCAGGCAAAACAGGAAGCCGATGCCAAAAAACGTTTTGCGCTCATGCATAAAGCGGAAAAACTGCTCATGAACGAGGCTCCGATCATTCCGATTTACTTTTACAATCAGGTGCATCTGCAGAACAGCGGCGTGAAGGGCATTGTCCGGCACCCCGTCGGTTACATTGATCTGAAGTGGGCGGAAAAGTCCTGATCTTACAGCGGAAACATACGCCGCTCTTTTGCCGATAAAGGAGCGGCGTGTTTCACTTTTCAATCCGGAAAGGAGATTGAAAAAGTCATGAACCATAAACCGAAAGCACTGCAAAAAGGCGACACGGTCGGTGTGATTGCGCCCGCAAGCCCGCCTGAGAGCGGGACGCTGCAAACCGCGCTGCTGTTTTTAGAGAATGAGCTTGGCCTTCAAGTGAAACTCGGCCGGGCGCTGAAGACCCGTCACGGCTATTTGGCGGGAGAAGACCGGGCGCGTCTCGATGATCTCCATGACATGTTTAGTGATCAAAATGTCAAAGCGGTGATATGCGCGTGCGGAGGATTCGGCACGGGCCGCATTGCCGCCGACATCGATTTCGGCTTAATCCGCCGCAATCCGAAAATTTTCTGGGGATACAGTGATATCACGTTTTTACATACCGCCATTCATCAAAATACGGGGCTCGTCACATTTCACGGCCCGATGCTGAGCACCGATGTCGGGCTTGAAGATGCTGATCCCCTGACAAAAGCGTCGTATCGTCAGCTTTTTACAGAAACGGAATTCACCTATACGGAGGACATTTCTCCCTTAGAGGTGCTGACAGGCGGAAGGGCCGAGGGAGAGCTTGCGGGCGGCAATCTGTCGCTCATTACGTCCACACTCGGCACGCCGTTTGAAATTGATACAAAAGACAAATTGCTGTTTATCGAGGATATTGATGAGGAGCCGTATCAAATCGACAGAATGCTGAATCAATTAAAGATGGCCGGAAAACTGTCAGACGCAGCCGGAATCCTGGTCTGTGATTTTCACCAATGCGAACCGAAGCATAAAGAAAAGTCGCTTACTTTAGAGCAAGTGCTGAACGATTACATTGTCAAATCAGGGAAGCCCGCGCTCAAAGGCTTTAAAATCGGCCATTGTTCACCGAGCTTCGCCGTTCCGATCGGAGCCCGCGCGGTTATGGATACGGCGGCCAAAGCGGTAACGATTGAATCGGGGGTTTCCGGAAGGGAGTGATCAGGCGTGAGGATTACAGATATTCAAACGGGACGGATGTCCGTGCCGCTGAAAAAGCCGTTTAAGACCGCTTTACGCACGGTTTACAATGCTGAATCGGTCATTGTGAAGCTCACTTTTGACAACGGTCTGACCGGCTGGGGGGAGGCGCCGCCGACGGTTGTCATTACAGGCGACAGTGCGGCCGGTATTGAAAGCGCCGTCCACGATGTGCTGAAGCCCGCTCTCTTGGGGCGGAGCCTTTCCGGCATGGAAGCCGTTTTGTTTGATATCAGCCGGCTGTTGGAAAGAAATCAAAGCGCAAAAGCCGCGGTGGATATGGCTGTATATGACGGATGGGCGCAAATGCACGGACAGCCGCTTTACCGGCTTCTCGGAGGCTATCGGAATACACTGGAAACAGATTTTACCGTCAGCGTCAATTCTCCTGAGGAGATGGCGGGGGATGCAGACCGTTATGTGAACAAAGGATTTCATATTTTAAAGGTAAAAGTCGGCATAGGTGACATATCGGACGATGTTGCGCGGATTCAGGCGATCAGATCACGTGTCGGCGGAAACGTCAAACTGAGATTGGACGCGAATCAAGGCTGGACGCCGAAAGAAGCCGTGACTGCGATCCGAAAGATGGAAGACGCAGGCCTCGGCATTGAGCTGGTCGAGCAGCCTGTTCACAAAGAGGATATCGCCGGGCTGAAGCAGGTCACAGATGCCGTAGACACGCCGATTATGGCGGATGAGAGCGTCTTTACCCCCCGTCAGGCCTTTCACGTGCTGCAGACGAGAAGCGCCGATTTAATTAATATTAAGCTGATGAAAGCGGGCGGCATAAAGCAGGCGGAAACAATCAATGCGATGGCGGAAACGTGCGGCGTGGAATGCATGGTCGGCAGCATGATTGAGACCAAGCTCGGCATCACCGCCGCGGCCCATTTTGCCGCGGGCAAACGGAATGTGACGAGGTTTGATTTTGATGCGCCGCTTATGCTGAAAGATGATTTGATTCAAGGCGGCATCACATACAGCGGCAGTCAGATTGCGATTCCCGACGAACCGGGTCTCGGCATTACCGGTGTGTCGATACAAGAGGGGGCGAAAAGATGAGAGCAGCCGTTACAGCGGCGGCAGCCAACGTATGGACGCTGCCGTCATCTCCCCGTTCGTATGATGCGCCGATGCTCGAAAACCCGCCGCAGATCAGAAAATGGTTAGCGTCTATGGGATATGAAGAGCGGCTGCAATTATGCACAGACAACCTTGTCCAAACGCAAGCGCTTTTCGGGGAAGAAGTGATCATTCTCAAAGAGGAAGGGGAATGGGCTTTTGTCGCCGTTCCCGGCCAGCCTTCAAACAAGGATGTGCGCGGATATCCGGGGTGGATGAAAAAAAGCCAGCTTTCAAAAGACGGCTTTCATGCATCTTCCCCCGCCGTATGGATTACCAAACCGACAGCTTTTTTATATCACACAAACGGCAAACCGGACTTGGAAGTAAGTTTCCTAACGCGTCTTCCGGCATCAGGACGTGAGAAAGGCTTTTTCCGGGTGGTGACGCCGCTCGGAGAAAGGTTCGTAAATGAAGCTGACGCAGACGAGTGCCGGCATACGGAAGGACGGGCGGCCGATGTCATCGAAACGGGCATGATGTTTCTCGGGCTTCCGTATTTATGGGGAGGACTGAGCGGTTTCGGGTTTGACTGTTCCGGGTTTATGTATTCGATATTTAAAGCAAACGGCTATACCCTTCCCCGTGATGCAACGGACCAAGCAAAAGCCGGATGCGGCGCGGCGGTAAACGATATCCTGCCGGCTGACCTTTTGTTTTTCGCCTATGAAGAAGGAAAAGGCGCGATCCACCATGTCGGTTTGGCGCTGGGAGACGGCCGAATGCTGCACTCCCCGAAAACGGGAAAAACAATCGAAGTGCTGTCTTTGGAAGGAACCGTCTATGAAAAAGAATTATGCACCGTACGCCGCTGTATAAGCGAAAAGGGGGAATAGAAAATGACGGCATCTCCGCTCCTTGAAGTCAGCGGGCTGAAAATGCATTTTGACGCAGGAAGAAAGAAAGCCGTAAAAGCAGTCGACGGTGTCAGCTTTCACATTAACAGAGGGGAAACATTCGGACTTGTCGGAGAATCGGGATGCGGTAAATCGACGCTCGGAAGGGTTATTCTCCGTCTGTATGACCCGACGTCCGGTTCGGTATCATATGAAGGGACGGATATACACCGTGCCGCGGCAGAACAGCGGTCGGTCTTCTTCCGCAAGCTGCAGATGATTTTCCAAGACCCTTACGCCTCGTTAAATCCGCGCCTGACCGTAAGGGAAATTATTATGGAGCCGATGGAAATACACAATCTTTACAATACAAGAAAAGCCCGTCTGATGATGGCGGATGAACTGCTTGAAGCTGTCGGGCTCCATCCGGATTTCGGCAGCCGGTATCCCCACGAATTCAGCGGCGGACAGAGGCAGAGAATCGGGATTGCCAGAGCGCTCTCTCTGCATCCCGAATTTATCGTGGCGGATGAGCCGATTTCCGCGCTGGATGTGTCGGTACAGGCTCAGGTCGTCAACCTTTTAAAAAGGCTACAGAAAGAGAAAGGGCTGACATTTTTATTTATCGCCCACGATTTATCAATGGTCAAGCATATCAGCGACCGGATCGGCGTGATGTATTTGGGCCGCATGATGGAAATTACAGAAAGCGCTGCGCTTTACCGGGAACCGCTTCACCCTTATACGAAGGCGCTTTTATCCTCAATCCCGATTCCTGATCCGCTTCTTGAGGACAAGCGTGAACGCATTATTCTGAAAGGGGAGCTGCCGAGCCCCCTTAACCCGCCGAGCGGCTGTGTATTCAGGACGCGGTGTCCTGAAGCGATGGAGCTCTGCGGTAAGATAACGCCTGAGCTTGAAGAAGTGAAGGCGGGGCGTTTTGTCGCCTGCCATTTATACAAAAAAGAAAGCTGACAATATAAAGTCAGCTTTCTTTTTTAATTAAACCTGATGCAGAAATGACACGCAGACCGGATACGGAACCGGAATGTCAGATTGAAGCAGAGTCAATTTGCCTGTTTCCGGATCACGTTCAAACAAAACCAGATTTCCCGTTTCTTCGTTTGACGCGACAAGGAATGTCTCGGAAGGGTCAAACGCGAAATCACGCGGCCAGTTTCCTTCTGTCGGCACCCATTCAAGAAGAGACAATTCGCCGGAATATTGGTTGATCTTATAGATGGCGATGCTGTCATGTCCGCGGTTGGCGGCATAAAGAAATCTGCCGTCTTTAGATATGCGGATCGCGCTGCCTTGCGATTTGTCCGTAAAGCCTTCAGGCAAAGCGGAAATGACCTGCAGCTCTCTGAATTCACCTAAGGTCGGGTTGTATTCAAGCGCGATGACTTCATTACTGATTTCCGTCATGACATAGGCGTATTTTTCCGCCGGATGGAAAACGATGTGGCGCGGCCCTGAACCCGGTGCGAAAGAGTGAGTTTTCACCTCTGTGAGCGAACCGTTTTTCATTTGGTAAGTATAAAGCGTATCCGTCCCTAAATCGACGGCTGCAATGTAGTTATGCTCAGGTGTATAGCCTGCGAAATGGGTATGCGGTTTCTCTTGTCTTTCATGAGGACCTGTTCCCGTATGAGCGGCTTCGGCAGCCGGCTCCCGCAGACTTCCGTCTTCATTGACGGGAAAGGCGTGCACTTTTCCGCTGTGGTAATTAGCGGTTAACACATATTCATGTTTATCATCAATGCTGACGTGGCATGGAGACGGGCCTTCAATCAGCTGGTGGTTCACAAAAGTTAATTCCCCGCTGTTCTGATGAATCTGATAGGCTGCGACGCCGCCTTTTCCGTCTGCCTTTTCAATGGAATACAGCATGCTGTTATCAGAATTCGGAGTGACGTATGTCGGGTTGCCGAGCTTTGCTGCCAGCTTCGGACGGCTGAGCCGTTTCGCTTCTGTATCAAGTTCAAAACAATAAATGCCTTCGCTTCCGCCTTTTGTATATGTTCCCGCGTATCCTATGTACTTAGCCATTCGGTTTCCCCCTTTAGAGTCTTGTCTTCTCTATATTAACGTATCTTGAAGGAAACTGCCTTGTAAATGTTTAAGATGTTCTGACAAGCGGCAAGGTGCAGCAGCGGAAGGAACCGCCTGATTTAATAATTTCGGAAAACTCGGTTTCAATGACTGTATAACCTCTTTTTCTGAGCTCGCGGTTCGTATGACGGTGCTGCGGCAGGCTGATAATTGTCTGATTGCCGATTGACAGGATATTAGGACCGAGCGTGAATTGCTCTTCTTCAGGCACTTCTATCATCTCAAAACGTTCGGCGAGAAGATCAATTTCTTCCTGCCGCAAGCCATTTTTGCAGTATAGCGCCTCCGTTTCCGAGATCATATTAAATACACAGTCCAAATGTAAGAAATCTTCCTTGAGAGGGATCGGCACAACCGTCATCTCCGGCAGCGCCTCCCGCAGCTCCCGGACAGCCGCTTTATCCGTGCGCTCGCTCAGCCCGGCGTAAACGGTGCCGTCTGCGATCAAGATGTCGCCGCCTTCAATGTTCGCTTTTTTCAGTCGCGTATAGGGGATTTTCTTATTGTCAAGCAGGTTTTGAAACACTTTTTCTTCTCCCTGCCGGACTGAAGCCGCCATGTTTGAAATAAACGCCGTCTCGCCTAAGACAAATCCGATATCCCGGGTGAATACCTGCTCAGGCAATGCGGGATCGGCAGGCAGCAGGACGACTTCAATCTGATGAGATCTTAAAATGTCAATAAACTCACTATGCTGTTTGAGGGCAACGGGTATGTTAATATTTTCTTGTTTGAAATGTTTCTGCGTTCCGTTAATAATATCCTTGATGGCCATGTGTTCCGGCCGGCATAAGATGACTGTCTGCAAAGCATCAAACTCACTGCGGCAAGCCGGTTTCCGCGTGGATTTGGGAATGGATACGTCCATGTGATATCCTCCTATCGGTATTCAATGTGCGTTTATTATTCCCGGATGTGATGAATAATGAAACATTTATGAGAGAATATCTAACCAACTTAATATTTAAAATTTTAGACAAAACGGTCAAAGTATTGTTTAATAGGGTACAGATGAATGAGTCAAAACGACCAGACACCAAAGGGGAGTTTAAATAATATGAAGTTGCCAGAATCAAGATTTTGCAAAGAAACAAGGGTTGTTAAAACAAGCAGGGTTTTTCCGCTTGATACGAATAATCACAATACGCTGTTTGGCGGAAAGCTGATGAGCTACATTGATGATATCGCTTCAATTTCCGCGGCCCGCCACTGCCGGTGTGAAACAGTCACGGCCTCAATGGATTCTGTAGATTTTTTGCGCCCCATCGGCCAACAGGATTCCGTATGCCTTGAATCTTACGTCACATGGGTCGGCACATCGTCTATGGAGGTGTTTGTCAAAGTCATTAAAGAACATCTGATGACGGGCGAACGCGAGCTTGCGGCAACGTCGTTTCTGACCTTTGTCGCGCTTGATTCAAACGGGAAATCGGTACCCGTTCCGCGGATCGTGCCGGAAACCGAGGAAGAAATCATGCTTCACAATACGGCCGTTCAGCGCGCCGGAGAACGAAAAAACCGCTTAAAACACAGCAAGGCCCTGGCCGAGGCGCTCGGAACAGATAAACCTTGGTAATCATCAAACCGCTTTTTTAAAAAGCGGTTTTTTTATGCTGAGAAAGGACTTTTCCTGCCGGATCCATAATCTATACAGGGAAAGGAGACGTGGCGTGCATGATGAAACATAAGTCTTCCGGCACCATCCTGACAACCGGGCGTATCCGTCTGCGGACTATGCGGGATGACGATGAAGAAAATTTGTACGGGCTGTTTACCGACAGAGAGGTCATGAAATATTATCCTTCTCTTAAAAGCAGACGGGAAACGAAGGAATGGATTGCCTGGAACAAACGATTGGCCAAAGGATACGGCGTCAGTCTTTGGATCGCAGAGGATAAAGAGACGGGCGCATTTCTCGGTCAATGCGGAATCGTTCCGCAGACGGTAAACGGAAACACTTTGATGGAAATCGGCTATATGTTTGCCCGCCGCCGCTGGGGCTGCGGCTATGCGACAGAGGCGGCGAACGCCTGTCTGGACTACGGTTTTCATACGCAGCAATACGGACGCATAGCGGCGCTGATTGATCCGGAAAACGCTGCCTCCGTCCGTGTCGCGGAAAAAATCGGTATGGTGCCCGGTGAGACCGTTACCAAATGGGAGAGGCAGCTGACGGTTTTTGACATCACATCTGACGTTGAACGTTTCGGCGAAATGTAGTATGATACGAACAGACATGTTTTCTAGGGTTCCGCATGTTTATACATGGCCTGGTCCGAGAGAAAACACATATGCGGACATATCCCGCATATGCACACGGAGGGAAAAAAGCCCGGGAGAGTCAATCTCATGTGAGACGACTATCCGGGCTTTTTTGTATTGTCCGGATACAGAAAGGGTGAAGAACATGAAATGGGGTTTAGTGGTCATAGCGGCCGTATTTGAAGTGGTATGGGTCACCGGCCTGAAACATGCTGATTCGGCACTGGCGTGGAGCGGCACGATTGTGGGAATCATCATCAGTTTTTATCTATTAATCAAGGCGACAGACAGCCTGCCCGTAGGAACGGTATATGCGGTCTTTACCGGACTCGGGACAGCGGGCACCGTGCTCAGTGAAATCCTGCTTTTCAAAGAGCAGGCCGATCCGGTGAAAATCGTGCTGATCGGCGTTTTGCTGATCGGTGTCATCGGATTAAAGCTGGTCACACAGGATAAGCCTGAGACGAAGGAGGAGAAGGCGTAATGCATTGGATCAGCCTGATAGCCGCGGGTCTTTGTGAAATGCTCGGGGTCATTTTAATGAATCAATTTCAAAAAGAAAAGAAAGTCAAATGGATTCTTTTCATTATCGCCGGATTTGCGGCTTCTTTTTCCCTGCTTTCTTATGCGATGGAGACGATCGCGATGGGCACGGCCTATGCGATCTGGACCGGTATCGGCACGGCGGGCGGCGCATTAGCCGGCATTCTTTTCTACGGCGAGCAGAAGGATGCGAAGCGCATCTTTTTCATTGCGCTTATTTTATGCGCTGCCGTAGGGCTGAAAATTCTTTCGTAAATTGATTTTTATCAAATCTTCAGTATAATCTATTAGTAAGTTACGAATTATGAAGATACGAGGGATTAAAACAGATGAATTCATATATGACACAGCGGCTGAAAGAATACCGCCGCGGGAATGAGGAAAAAGGGCGCCTGCTTGTCAGCTGCCCCGACCAGCCGGGAATTGTATCGGCAGTGTCGGCGTTTTTGTTTGAACATGGCGCAAACATTATTGAATCAAATCAATACACGACTGACCCTGAAGGCGGACGGTTTTTTCTTAGGATCGAATTCGACTGCAAGGGCATTCGTGAGAAAAAAGAGGACTTACAGCAGGCGTTCGCCTCAATCGCCCAGACATTCGGCATGACATGGAGCCTGTCTCTGGCAAGTGAGCTGAAGCGGGTGGCGATCTTTGTATCGAAGGAGCTGCACTGCCTTCATGAACTGATTTGGGAATGGCAAAGCGGCAATATGATGGCCGAAATTGCGGTCGTTATCAGCAACCACGAAGAGGCCAAAGAAGTGGTCGAACCGCTGAATATTCCGTTCCATTACATGAAAGCTAACAAAGACATCCGCGCCGAAGTGGAGCGGCGCCAGCTTGAGCTGCTGGAGCGGTATAAGATTGATGTGATCGTTCTTGCCCGCTACATGCAGATTTTGACGTCTGATTTTGTATCTGCCCATCCGAATCGGATTATTAACATCCACCATTCATTTCTGCCGGCCTTTATCGGCGCTAATCCGTATAAACGGGCTTATGAGCGCGGAGTGAAATTAATCGGCGCGACCTCTCACTATGTGACGGACGATCTTGATGAAGGGCCGATTATTGAACAGGATATTGAACGCGTCGATCACAGAGATCACGCAGAGGATCTGAAGAATATCGGCAGAACGATTGAGCGGAGCGTGTTGGCAAGAGCCGTAAAATGGCATCTGGAAGACCGTGTCATCGTTCACGGAAACAAAACGATCGTATTTAATTAATGGCGGTCCGCCGGGGAGGCGGACTGTTTTTTATGGATGAAAATGTCTTGACAAGAACCTGTTTTCTTTGCATAATATAAAAAAATCATTGAGCGTTGAAGAGGATCAGTACGCAGAACTTTCTGTGACAGAGAGCAAAATGGCCCGCTGAAACATTTTGCCGCATGAAACCTGCCGAACCTGCCTTGGAGTCCTGAGGGGAAAACTCAGGCGCGATAACCTGGCGTTACAGGAAAGCGGGACGCGTGAAAAACGCGTTCAAACAAGGTGGTACCACGGAAAGCCCATTTCGTCCTTATTTTTCAGGACGGAATGGGCTTTTTTTATTGACGAGAGCCGGTTTGGATTGATTGCCACGGAGGAGAAACGATGAAAAAACAAAGAATTGTTGTGAAAATCGGGAGCAGCTCGCTCACCAACAGTAACGGAAGTATTGATGAAGCAAAAATCAAGGAACATACGGAAGCCATTTCTTTATTAAAAGAAAACGGGCATGAAGTGATCCTCATTACCTCAGGCGCGGTGGCAGCGGGTTTTTCCGCTCTCGGCTATCCGTCACGACCCGTTACGATAAAAGGAAAGCAGGCAGCTGCCGCAGTCGGCCAGACACTTTTAATGCAGCAATATATGGAACATTTAAAAAGATACGGTCTGACGCCGGCACAAATTTTATTAACAAGAAATGATTTCTCAAAAAGAGAGCGGTACAGAAATGCCTATGCCACTGTAATGGAACTGTTGGAGCGGGGAGTCGTGCCGATTATTAATGAAAATGATTCCACATCAGTCGAAGAGCTGACGTTCGGTGATAACGACATGCTGTCGGCGCTTGTAAGCGGTTTGATTCATGCAGACCAATTAATGATTCTCACAGACATTAACGGGCTGTACGATGCCAATCCGAATGAAAACCCGGACGCAAAGCGGTTCGACTATCTGAATGACATCACACCAGAATTGCTCGGATATGCCGGATCAGCAGGCTCAAAGGTCGGCACCGGAGGCATGAAGTCAAAACTTCTCGCCGCCCAGACCGCATTGTCGCTCGGGGTGAAGGTATTTATCGGAACCGGCTCCGGACGGGAAAAACTGATGGGAATTTTAGACGGAAAAGGCGACGGCACTTATATCGGCGATAAAGACCTGTCCTCAGTAAATAATACACGGCAATGGATCATGTTTCATTCTCCGATATCAGGGGAAATCATCATTGATGGGGGAGCGGAGCAGGCGATGATTCATAACGGGTCAAGTCTCCTCCCGGCCGGCGTCGCCGATGTCTGCGGCAGTTTTCCGAAAGGGGCCGTAGTGGAAGTCAAAGGGCCCGGCGGCATTATCGGCAAAGGGCAGACGCAGTACTCATCCGATGAAATTTTAGAAGCCAAAGGGAAGCGGAGCGACCAGCTTTCAGGAACGAAGCAGGTGGAAGTGATTCACAGAGATGATTGGGTGAATTTATTTGACGAGGGGGAACACAAATGAGTGAAGTATTGCAAAAAGCAGCCTTGGCAAAAGAAGCGGCTGCCGAAATGGTCATGAAAACGACGGCTGAAAAAAACGAAGCGCTCCAATGTATTGCAGACGGACTCAGAAATGAACGCCGGCTGATTTTAACAGAGAATCAGAAAGATATTGAAGCGGGACGGAACAGAGGACTGACACCTGACATTATTGACAGGCTGACTCTTGATGAAAAACGCCTGCTCGATATCGCGGACGCCGTGGAACTGCTGATCGGTCTTGAAGATCCCGTCGGTGAATCGCTGGAGACCATTCAAAAAGAAAATGGATTATCCATTGAAAAAATCCGCGTGCCCCTCGGAGTAGTGGGCATGATCTATGAGGCCAGACCGAACGTTACCGTAGACGCGGCCACACTCTGCCTGAAAACCGGAAACGCGGTTGTGCTCAGAGGAAGTTCTTCCGCTATCCACAGCAACATAGCGCTTGTCAGTGTGATGAAACGCGCTCTGGGGCTGTCAAAGCTTCCGATTGATGCCGTTCAGCTCATAGAAGATACAAGCAAAGAAACCGCCAAACAGCTCTTTACATTAAATGACGGGCTGGATGTATTGATCCCGCGCGGCGGTAAAAATTTAATTGATCTTGTGGTCAGGGAATCAACCGTACCCGTTTTAGAAACCGGAGCGGGCAATTGCCACGTGTACATAGATGAGTCAGCAGATCCTCAAATGGCAAGCGAGGTCGTCATCAATGCCAAAACACAGCGTCCTTCGGTCTGCAACGCGATTGAATCTCTTTTGATTCATGAAAAATGGGCCGAAGAACACGGGCGAAAGCTGCTGAATCAGCTGACAGAAAAAGGGGTGGAGCTCCGAGGAGACCAGGTGATTTGCAGACTGGAGCCTCAAGCGAAACAAGCAGAAGAAGCCGATTGGGGAGCGGAGTATCTGGCGCCGATTCTCAGTGTGAAAACGGTGCAGGACGTACAGGAGGCGGTCCGCCACATTCAGCAGTACGGCACAAACCATTCAGAAGCCATTCTGACGGAGAACACCGAGCATGCGGCTTACTTCCAGACCGCCGTTGACGCCGCCGCCGTGTATCATAATGCTTCAACCCGGTTTACGGACGGTTTTGAATTCGGATACGGAGCCGAAATCGGCATCAGCACGCAAAAGCTTCACGCGAGAGGGCCGATGGGGCTTCCGGCGTTAACATCTACAAAAATCATCATCAAAGGAAACGGACAAATCCGGGTATAATCTTTTAAGCTTATCCTTCAAAAAGGGTAGGCTTTTTTTATGCGGAAAGATTGACGCCCTCTATTATATTGTGTAAAATTAAATTGTACGCAATATAATAGAGGTGAATTCACATGACAAAACCATTATTTACTGCAACCGTATCAGCCGCCGGCGGACGTGAAGGGAAAGTCACGTCTTCTGACGGAGTGCTGAATCTTGATGTTGCCATGCCGGGAACGCCAAGAGCAAAACGGCTCGAACATGCTACAAACCCTGAACAGCTGTTTGCCGCAGGATATTCAGCCTGCTTTGACAGCGCTCTTCAGCTCGTAGCGAGAAAAGAGCGTCTGAGTATTGAAACAGAGGTCACTGCGCATGTCAGTCTGCTGAAAGATGAAGCAGACCAAGGATATAAACTAGGCGTTACGCTTGAGGTCAAAGCATCCGGCATTGATAAACAGGAGCTTGAAGCCCTTATCCAAAAAGCGCACGGTGTCTGCCCGTATTCAAAAGCGACAGCGGGAAATATTGAAGTGAAGCTTCTGGCAGCAGAATAAAAATAAGGATGCCCATTCGGGGCATCCTTATTTTTTGCCGTGCAGCGTATTCAAAACCTCATAAAGCGACTGCTTTAACTGCTTTAATTCCTCTTTTGACCGTCCCGTCTGTTCCAGCATGGCAATGGGAATATCCGCCGCTGTTTTCTGCAAGGCCCGTCCTTCATCTGTGAGCCTGATCGTCACGGATCGCTCGTCTTCAGCCGACCGCTTTCTCATGATGATTCCGTGCTGCTCCATCCGTTTCAGCATCGGTGTCAGCGTTCCGGAATCCAGGTACAAAAGCTCACCCATCCGTTTCACATTCAGTTCTTCGTGCTCCCATAATAAAAGCAGTGCCAAATATTGGGGATAAGTTACGTTGAGCTTATCAAGCAGCGGTTTGTACCGTTTCGTCATTTCCCTTGAGCTTGCGTACAGCAAAAAACAAAGCTGATTCTCCAGTTTCATATGTTCAAAATCTTTTTCTGCCATTACTTCTTTCACCAACTCTTTGTTTGTTAACGTTACCCCTATTGTAGCTGAAAAACGAACCATTTCCTATTCCAATCATGTTTAAAAATATGAGCAGGGGCAATATATACAGTAAGTACAATGAGGAGGCTGATAATAATGGCATTATTTACTTCAAAAGCGACCGCAGTCGGCGGACGAGCAGGACATATTAAATCCGAAGACGGGGTGCTGGATTTTGACATCATCATGCCGAATGCAAAAAAAGACGGAGAAACCGGCACAAACCCTGAACAGCTCTTTGCGGCAGGATATGCTGCCTGCTTCGGGGGAGCGCTTGAGCTCGCCGCCCAAAAACAAAAAATCGACATGACCTCTGAAATTGAAGGACAGGTCAGCCTTTTAAAAGATGAGAGTGACGGAGGTTACAAAATCGGCGTAACGCTCGTCATTGATACAAAAGATCTTGACAAAGAAACGGCGGAGAAGCTAGTGCACGCCGCTCACGAGTTCTGTCCGTATTCAAAAGCAACAAGAGGAAATGTAGACGTCAAACTTGAATTAAAATAAATCAACGAACGAATATCCCGGATTTTATATCCGGGATATTTTATTAACGAAAACATCAGTAATGATCTCTTCTCTCCCGGAATAAGAATACGATATAGCACTTTTGCATAATGACACCAAGAGAAAAGAGGGAGAAATCGATGTCTCTTCCAAACATACCGAACATCACCCCCGACATTACACTCTCCAGATGTGAGACCCTGAACCTCCTTCTTTCATCCGTGGCTATGGAAGAAATCGGACTATCCCATATTCTGCAGGCGGAAGCGGAAAGGATTCAAATGTTTCTCGGCGCTTCCGGCGATCCCTCCTTGGAGGAATTGTCATCAATCAATAGAAGCACTGAACGGCTCCTGCGCACCGTCATGAAATCACAACTCCTTTTGCAGACGAAGCTTGAGGACATTATCTTCTTACAGGATTCTGAAGCCTGTATGGACCCGGACGACCCAAGCAATCCGAGTAATCCGGGCGATCCTGATGACCCGTGGAATCCGGACGACCCGAGTAATCCGAGTGATCCGGGCGATCCTGATGACCCGTGGAATCCGGATGATCCAAGTAATCCGAGTGATCCGGGCGATCCTGATGACCCGTGGAATCCGGACGATCCCAGTGATCCGGAAGATCCGTGTGACGGCCTGTTTTACGGCCGCATTGGCTGCTGTGAGTGCGGGGATTGTGAGGACTGCGATTGGAAGAAAAAAGGCGGGGAGCGTTCATAAAAAAAGAGACGGGTGAAGCATATGCCGTATCCAAGCATCTCAAAAGCGAAACAGGCATCTTTTGAAGCCTTGCATTGTCTCACGATGGCGCTGTTACATATATTATCTGTGACCGTGGATAAAAGAAGGGGTTCAAATTACAAAGAAGAAATCAGGCTGTTCTCCGCATTGTGCCGCTGGCAGATGGAAACAGGCGGCCGTCTGTTTTTAATGATCAGCTTGGAAGAAGAGCAGAAGCAGATGTATGAGCGGCACTTTTTTGAAATGAAGACAGTTACGGAACGAACGAAAAAATTCATTTCTGAAAGCCCGCGCGAATTCCGGGCGCATCCGATTACGAAGCGGGCTGTCAGGCAGCTTCAGGAATGGAATACGGAAACTGCCGAACCTGCCGTCAGATGGGTGCGGCCTGTCATCATCACGATGAACGGCACTCCTGAACGGCCTTGGTTCAATCAACAACTCCAAAATCGGGAAAGGTGAGAAAATGAGCGGAAATGCTGAATGTAAACTGACTCTTTGCATGATTGTGAAAAACGAGGAGAGATACATCTCCCGTTGTTTATCAAGTGTACAAGACATCGTTGATGAGATCGTCATCGCAGACACCGGATCACAAGATAATACAAAAGATATCTGCAAAAGCTTTCAGGCAAGAGTGTTTGATTTCGAATGGGAGAATGATTTCGCAAAGGCCAGAAATTACGCCCTGCAGCATGCCGAAGGAGATTGGATTTTAGTGCTTGACGCAGATGAAGAGCTCGATCAGGAGACGGGCCGTTTTTTAACTTCGCTGCTTCATGACGGATTACCGAGCCGGGGCCTTTTGAAAATCATCAATTATACGGGGAAGCAGCTCGATGAAAATGAAGCGTTTGAAAGCATGCAGCCGAGACTGTTCCGCAATCATAAAGGCCTTCTGTATCAAGGCAGAATTCACGAGAATATCTCGGCTTCCAATGAGGAAGAAAACAATGCTTTTTTCACGCTCCCATGTGTGATTCATCACTACGGCTACTTGGAGCAGGAAGAAAAGATCAAGCAAAAACATAAACGGAATATCAGCATTTTAAATGAAGAGCTTTCAGAGGAAAATCCTGATCCGTGGCTTGTCTATCATTTGGCAAGTGAATGCTACAGAATCAAAGACTATGAAAAAGCATTACATCTTGTCAACGGCTCAATTTTTCAATTTTTAAGCGAAAAACGAATGCCTCCGTCTCTCCTGTATTATTTGAAATATACAATATTGCTTGAGCTCAAACGGTATGAAGAAGCCGAACAAGGGATTGAAAAAGTGCTCAAGCTATATCCTGATTACAGCAATCTTCATTATTATAAAGGCCTTGTATTATATCATTTGGAAAAGTACAGAGCGGCAATCAAAGCATTTGAATACGGAACGCAGGTTGAAGGAGAAAACGCTGATCACTTCATTTTAAAAGGTGCCGCCGATTTCAGAGCCTTTTATTATATGGCGAAATGCCATGCTGCATTAAACCATGATATGACGGCCATCGCTTACGCCAAAAAATCCGTGAAGTTCAATCCTCAATTTAAACCCGCGAAAGAACTTCTGTCTCAATTAAAAAAGGATCAGCGGACAAACGCCTGATCCTTTTTTTGCATGTTCCATTAAGATAATCGAATAATGTTTAAAGCTGCACCGACGCTTCCTCCAAGCAATGTGGCCGCACCCAATAATCCGAACAGCTGAAGCTGGATGGTGCTGCCTGCTGGCAAAGTCACAATAAAGGAGTTATTAAAGTTTGCCAAAGACGCGACCGGGGCGATAATCGAACTTGCAGGAGGAGTGCCGTTGATTAAAATACGCGAACTTACAAGCAAGCCGGCCGTTAAATTAATATGGTAGGAAATATAGTACCGTCCCGCCGGAGCAACGGTAAATATGGTATTTGCGGCATTAGCCGTAATATCTGCCGAAAGGTTTTGTTCATTCGGTAAGGAAATGGTCGTGCCGCCCACAATAACTGCGACAACACCGCCGCCCGTATTGCTCGCATAGCCGGAAGTGGCTGTCAGACTTGTTCCGGTGCTTCCGGTCGGTCCGGTGCCGCCAGTAGCGCCAGTGATTCCCGCCGCAGCTAAAAGTGTATAGTCAGCTGAGGCTCCGGGGGTTCCCGCCGGGCTGTTTACGTTCACGACATAGGAGCTGCCGTTATACAATACAACCTGTCCGGGTGTATAAGTGGGAGCAATCAGCGGATTAAAAGCAACAATCCCTTGAAGACCCGCACCGGTGACCCCCGTAGGTCCGATCGCTCCGGTTGGCCCCGTCGCTCCGGCCGGTCCGACTGCTCCCGTAGGTCCCGTCGGCCCCGTAGCACCAGTCGGTCCCGCCAGTGTAGGGATATTTGAGATACTGTCCAATTTTGAACCGAGAAGAAGCTCCTGTTTCATTAAGCTGTCAAGCGTATCACGGACGCTCTCATTCAGGTTAAGAATATCCGCAAGACTTGACGGGGGCCCTGTTAATCCGGGAATCGTTCCGAGCGCGTATTGGATTTTTTCCCCTTCCGCATTCAGAATATGTGCCATTCCCAGCTCTTCCATAGCAATTGACGAAAGAAGAAGGTTAATGGTATCGTCTCTGGAAAGTGTAACGACAGGGGTGATATTGGGCAAATTAGGCTGTGACACAATGTCCCTCCTTATGAGTTGGCTGAAAATCATTTTATTACGAACAAAGTTCCCCCAAATGAGCGTAAGCAGTACTGTATCAGTATATTCACTGATTCTGTCCAAGTTTCTGAATGGATTCCCTTTATAAACCAATTGAGCGGGTTATACCGCTGTTTTTGATTTCATCATATATGAAGGAAATACTTTAAATATAGAGAAAATACATCGCACAGCATTCGCAAATCGGTCAAAATGACAGCGGGACATGTGATCGTCTATAAAGCGATGGCTATATATCTTGTGCGTTTCCTGCAAAAACTCTCTTTTTCATTTCAAGTTTTCTGTATAAAAGGGCGAGAAGCATGGATGGGATCGTACAAACAATCATTCCGATAAAGGCATACCGGGGTTCAATTTCATATAAAAAACCTCCGAAAATAGTAAATACCGCAGTGCTCCAGCTGAGAACAAGCGCTGAATATATGCCTTGGGCTTTCGGGATTTGCGCGGGTGAAATATTTTTAATTAAGTATTTCATAAATGCATAGTGTCCCATCGCGAATGAACAGGCATGCAGCGTCTGCGCAATACAGAAAATGATGACATGCGGAAAGGCAAATACGAGTATCCAGCGTACGGTAGCACCAAGCGCCGCCAAGGCGAGCAAAGAGCCTGCCGTAAATTGATGAAAGTATCGGTCAGCGATTGCAAAGAAGATAATCTCCGCGAGAACGGCGATGTTGATGATGATTCCGATGGCATATGCGGGCGCATCGATTTCCTGCAAAAAGAGATAACCGTAATTGTAATAAGACGCGTGTGCCGCATGCAGTAAGATAACGATTGCGAGCACCAGACCGAAATATTTGATGCGGAATAAGGCAAACATGCCCTCTTTTCTTGCGCGGTCTGTTTCCGGCCGTTTTGAAAGAACAGCTGGCGCATGCATAAAGCTGAGGCATGCGAATATCAGGGTGCCCAAAAGCAGTGCCCATAAAATCGCTTGATCTCCGAATATACCTGTAAAGACGGACAGGATGACGCCGGCTGAAACAAAACCCGCGGACCCCCACTGTCGGCTTGTCCCATAGGCCTTTAATTCGTTATGCTGTACAAGGACGCCGCAAGCGCTGTCTAAAGCAGGCATTAAAGCAGGGTAAAACACATGCAGCACTAATGTGACAAGAAGCAGGCTTTGAAAAGAATCAGCGGGAATATAACATAAAAGTGCGAGAAGCGTCCCGGTTCTGGCGCCGTTTAATAAGGCTTTGCTGCTGAATTTTCCTGATAAATAAGGGAAGAAAAATAATGTGGAAATCCCTCTTGCCGCCAAGCCCAGGCTCATAATGAAACTGGCTTCGGATACGGAAACCCCTTTTATATGCACCATCCATCCCGTCCAATAGGGCAGAAAAACACCCCATGTCATAAAAAAACTAAAAAAATGCAGACTCATCCAGCGATATGCTTTCATTCCCGTTCCTCCTTTAATTGGCATGTTATCATGTAAAGACATAAAGACAATATGAGATATCTCATATTTTTGGGGTGGACGATGGAAATTTATAAAGGCGAGAAAAAGCGGCATCAGTTAGAAAAACACTCAATCGCGCATTTATTCTCTTTCCCCGCTGAAGAGTTTATGGAAGTGCGCGAATATGAGCGGGACGAATGGATTATTCAAGAGGGCAGGAGGCCTGACTTCCTGTTTTACGTGCTTGAAGGAAAAGCGAAAATATATGTAACCCATCAAAACGGGAAAGTTTCTTTAATTAATTTTATCAACAAAAATGATTACATCGGAGAGATGGAACTATTACATGAAGTGTATTACACAAAAGGAATTCAAGCCTCAGCGAAGACTGTTTGTTTTGCTCTGCCTATTTACCGCTGCCGCGCGCAATTGCTGCAGGATGCGAAATTCCTGCGTGAATTGGCTAAGTTTTTAAGTGCTAAGGCAACGCTTATGGCTTCGAAATATTCACAAAGTCTGGCGTTCCCGCTTGAAAACCGGCTGGCCGATTTTATTTTGCAGACGGCTTATGAAGGGGTTTATAAAGAGAAGCACGTAACGGTCTGTGATTATTTGGGTGTATCTTACCGTCATCTCTTGCATGTGCTGACGCAATTCTGCCAAAAAGGGTATTTGCAAAAAGAAGGGCGGGGCTATCAAATTAAGCAGCATGATTCACTAAGTGAACTTGCGAAGGCGCTGAAGAATAAGTAGCACGCCCAGAAAAAACAGCCACCCGCAAGTTACGGATGGCTGTTTTCATTATACAAGCTGAGCTTGTTTTTTTCGTGCCTGTTTCGCGGCGTCGACCATATTTTTTAATGCCGCAACGGTTTCTTCCTGCTGTCTTGTTTTCAGTCCGCAGTCCGGGTTTACCCAGAAGCGGTCAGTCGGACACACTTCAAGCGCGTCATCAATAATTTGATAGATTTCTTCAGTTGCCGGCACACGCGGGCTGTGAATGTCGTAAACACCGAGTCCGAGGCCTTTCACGTAAGGATGTTCTTTCAAATATTCTAAAAATCCTCCGTGGCTTCTGCTGTGTTCAATTGTAATGACATCCGCGTCAAGATCATTGATCGTATCTACGATATCTTCAAAGTTGCTGTAACACATATGCGTATGAATCTGCGTCTCATTTTGCACAGAAGACGTCGTTAACCGGAATGCTTCTGCGGCCCAAGTTAAATATTCATCCCAATCCTGCGTTTTTAACGGCAGTCCTTCGCGGAGCGCGGGTTCATCCACTTGGATAATCTGAATACCGGCATCTTCAAGCGCTTTTACTTCTTTTCTGAGGGCAAGCCCGATCTGGAAGGCGATTTCTTTTCTTGAAATATCCACACGCGGGAATGACCAGTTTAAGATGGTGACAGGTCCCGTCAGCATGCCTTTCATGTGTTTTTCCGTCAGCGATTGGGCGTAGACCGTATCTTTTACCGTCATCGGTTCGATAAATTCGACATCTCCGAAAATGACAGGCGGACGTACGCAGCGTGAACCGTAAGACTGCACCCATGCATATTTCGTAAAGGCGAATCCGGCCAGTTTTTCACCGAAGTATTCGACCATGTCCGTACGCTCGAATTCTCCGTGAACGAGCACGTCTAAGCCGATTTCTTCCTGAATGTCAACCCAGCGCTTCGTTTCCGCATTAATAAAGGCTTGGTACTGTTCATCCGTCCAATCTTTTTTCCGCCATTTTTGCCGTGCGCTCCGCACCTCTGCAGATTGAGGGAAGCTTCCGATTGTCGTCGTCGGCAGAAGGGGAAGACCGAGTGATTCATTCTGCAGCGCCAATCGTTCTTCAAAGCTTGCCGGACGGGAGAAATCTTTTTCCGTCAGCTGATTCAGCTCTTCTTTTTGAGCTGAGTTCGCTCCTGTTGCGAATGCTTTTAAAGCCTTAAGTGCCGCTTTTGATTCTTCGATCTGCTCACTGACGGCCGCTTTGCCGGACAGAAGCCCTTCTTTTAAGACGCCGAGTTCCGCCAGTTTTTCTTTAGCGTATGACAGGCCGTTCAGCAAATCCTTTTCAAGATGCTCGTCAGGGTGTTTCGCCACCGGCACGTGCAGAAGGCTGCTTGAAGGCTGAATCCATAACTCCTCAACATCAGCGTGGCTGAGGATATCCAGAGCTGCATCAAGGCGTTCTTCAACATCGATTTTCCAAATGTTGCGGCCGTCGACCACACCGGCTGCCAGCACTTTATCTTTCGGGAAGCCGTGCTTTTTCAGCTGATCAAGGTTTCTGCCTTTATCATGCACGAAGTCAAGCCCGATTCCCTGTACGGGATAAGAAACGAGTTCTTCATATGCATCAACCGAATCGAAGTATGTCTGCAGAAGGACATTCAGTCCTGAAAGCTCTTTTGTGATCGCTTCATAGAGTTCTTTTGCGGCACGGACGTCTTCAGAAGAAGCTGTCACAAGGGCCGGCTCATCGATCTGAACCCATTTTACGCCTTCAGCTTCAAGTTCTTTCAGCAGCTGAACATAAAGAGGAACAAGGCGTTTTTGAATCGCTTTCGCTTCTGATTCTTCGTATCCTTTCGCAAGTGTGACGAATGTGTACGGACCGACGATGACAGGTTTTGTTTCCGCTCCGAATTCTTCTTTGATCCGGCGGTAGTCGTCAAGCTGTTTGTTTCTCGTCAGACGGAATTCAATGCTTTCGTCATATTCAGGAACGATGTAATGGTAGTTGGTATTAAACCATTTCGTCATTTCACTGGAAACGGCGTCTTTTACACCGCGGGCAATCGCAAAGTATGTATCAACGGGATCCGTGATGCTGCGGAATCTTTCCGGAATCCAGTTAAAGCTGACGGCTGTATCAAGCACATGGTCATAATGGGTGAAATCAGAGACCGGCACGATATCGATATGTTGGTCAAGCTGTGTTTTGACAGCTGATAAGAATAAACCGTCAAGTTCTTTAAGAAACGTTTCTTTGTCAGTGTTACCTTTCCAATAAGCCTCAAGCGTTTTTTTCCATTCTCTGTTCAAGCCGATTCTCGGAAAACCGAGGTTCGAAGTTTTGATTGTTGTCATTAAGTTTCCTCCTTTAAGTGAGATGTAACAAAAAAGCCTCTTTCTCATGAGAGAAAGAGGCTTTAACTTCAAAATGCAAGCCTCTCTTATCTCTCAGATCACGTCTGATGGAATTAGCACCGTGCCTTATGAGACAGTCGTCTCGGCGCAAAAATCACGCGCCCCATTTCACAATGGAATTACGGTCGGTTGCTGTTGGGGTCAAAAGGCCAATCCCTCGCCCAACTCTCGATAAGAGAAAATATTTAAATTTTTTTGAAAAGTTACATCATTTGTTGGTTATCTTATCAGCTTATTCAGATCACTGTCAATAGAAAATCTCACATTTTAAAAATTGGTGATGTAACAAGCTGATTAATCATTATATGAGAAAAATATCAGAAAGACAGCAGCTGTGCCTGTTCGGCTCTTTCCATCAGTACTTCAGGCGCGTCTAAATACAGAAATCCGTTCCCGGCCAATGTTTTGGCGATGTCCAAAGGAAGGGTCCGCCGCACGAGCTGGGCGTAGACTTCAGCCTCAGAAAGCGTCCGCTGAAACGCGTCCTGTTCAAGCCCTTTTATTAAGGCAAGCGCTCCGCTCACATGCGGGGCGGCCATTGAAGTGCCCGTCAGCTTCCCGTATTTATGGTTGGGAAGGGTGGAGAGAATATTTTCTCCCGGAGCCACCAGGTCAATCTCTTTATTAGCGTTTGAAAATTCAGACGATTTACGGGCGATTGAGACTGATCCGACTGCGATCACCTCGTTGTAAGCGGCTGGATACGACAGTTCCTCTGTACGTTCGTCTCCGTCACCTTCGTTTCCTGCCGCGCAAACGACCAGAACACCGCTTTTTACCGCATTTGTGACGGCTTCTTTCAATTCAGGCACATCGCTTGGCCCGCCGAGTGACATGGAAATAATATCGGCCTTTTGTTCAACGGCGTAGTTGATGCCGTTAATGATCCATTCGTATTTGCCGCTGCCATTTTGACCGCCGAGAACTTTAACGATTAAAAGGCTTGCTTCCGGCGCGACACCCGAAATTCCGCCGTTTGAATCATTGGCGGCAATCGTTCCGGAAACGTGTGTCCCGTGTCCGTTATAATCGGAAATCGCGTCTTCTTTGCCTCCGTCATCATCGGTGAAGTTTTTCCCGCCGACAATTCGGTCTTTCAAATCAGGATGATTGATGTCGCAGCCTGTGTCAAGCACCGCGATTTTAATATCCTTGCCTTTAAACCCTTTTGCCCACAACTCTGGCGCCTTAATCACTTTAATCCCCTCTGGAAGCTCGTTCACCTCCATGATCTGTTCATCCGTGACATAAGGAATCAAATGCATTTCACCATTCATAAAAAAGCCCTCCTTTTTTATGCTTGCGAGTGGATACAAGGGTGTTGCTACTATTTTATGGCAGATCATGCCGGCCGGAAAGAGTCATTTGAAGCATTTTCATAAAAAAGGCGTAATCTATCGCACTAAAAAACTTCAAATAAATGGATAGTTTAACAGCTTTTATTTTCATTCATGATCCGCTGACGGTATAATTGGAAATGGGAAAGGAGAAGAGATATGAAGATAAGTGAAGCATTATACAACTATTTTTCAGAACAAGTGGATCAAATTGCGAAAGAGTGGATCGAAACGATGGAAGATTCGGATCCGAATTCGATTTATTCTTTGACAAATCCCGTCATCACAGAAGAACTGACGGAGCAGGATAAAGAATTTTACCGGCATATTAATAAAATGTATATCATGCCGAAAAAAGAATTTTTAGAAGAGTTCGAGCGGTGGGTGATTGAGCTTGCGAAAGACCAGAAGCATCTGGATACTCCCGTCCAGTATGTGGTCCGTGAATTCATGAGAAACCGGAGACTATATGTCAGTTATTATGATGCGTTTGCCGATAAACATGAATCTTCGTTTGCACAGGGAGAAAGGAAAAAATGGGAGAATTTAATTGTACAAGTATTTGATTTTACGATTTACACGTTTGTCGATCATGCCGAGCATAACTCAAAAATGCAGCTGAATGCGCAAAGAGAAATGATTTTGGAGTTAAGCTCGCCGGTTATCACACTGAGCAAACGGACGGCGCTGCTGCCGCTTGTCGGCGATATTGACACGGAGCGCGCCAAATTCATTCTTGAAAATACGCTGAGCACATGTGCAAAACGGCTGATTGAACATCTGTTAATTGACCTGTCGGGTGTAGTGGTTGTCGATACGATGGTGGCGCATCAGATTTTTAAATTAGTTGAAGCGCTGAAATTGATCGGCGTCACGTCCACTTTATCCGGAATCAGGCCGGAAATCGCTCAAACCGCTGTACAGCTCGGCATTAATTTCTCAGATATTACGATCAAGTCCAATCTCGCTCAGGCTCTCAATTATCATCAATAACATACCAAAACAGGCTGCCGAATCACTCCGGCGGCCTGTTTTTATACAAACAACAATGAAATGAGCCAGCTTGCGCCGAATAACAGAAGCACGAGCAGGAAAAAGCACCAGTCGGCGCGGCGCACGGTAACAGTTCTGTAAAACGTGCGGTTTCGGCTCCCCGTAAAGCCTTTAGATTCCATCGCGATCGCCGTGCGTTCCGCCTTTCTGATTGCGCCTGCCAATAGCGGAATGGTGAAGCGCCTGAAGGCGGAGAGCTTTCCTTTCAGCCCGGAATCAGACGCCGCGCCCCTGATTCTGTGCGCCTGCCGGATGATCAGGATTTCATCTTTCAGAAGAGGGAGAAACCGGAACCCCGCGATAACGCCGTATGCAAGCTTGGGCGGCAGCTTACACTGCTGAATCAGACTGAGCATGAACAGAATCGGATCAGTTGTGAAAAGAAACATCATCGACAAAGCGGAAAAACATAAAATGCGAAAGGCGATAGAAATCCCAAGCGCCGCGTTATCACTGTTGACGGCAATCGGCCCGAGCTTAAACAGCAGGTTGCTTCCGGTTGTCGGGATGTTTCCGAATACGGCGGCTGTCCATAAAGAACCGAAGGCCAGAATGACAAATGGAATCGTGAACAGCAGCCATTTTTTCAGCGGCACACGCCCCGCCGAGAGGACGCCTCCCGCAATGATGATATAAAACAAAGCAGGGGTGTACGGATTATAAATAAACGACAGCATAATGACGCATAACAATACAGCCGCCGCCTTTATTGACGGGTTAACAGCCTCCAGCCGCAAGTTCATTTCTCCGCCTCCTGTCGTGTCTCATCCATTCATACCGCAGCGGCAAAGCCAAATGCGCCTGCTCGGCGATCCCGGTGTTATCAGAAAATAAAGCGTCGGGAGTTCCCCGGAATACCAGTTTCGTGCCGCAGAGCACAAGGATCGTGTCGGCATAATCTGAGACGAGTTCCATATCGTGTGTCACCATCAAAACAGCCGTTCCTTCCTTTTGAATCTCACGGAGCATTTGCATACACTCCCGCGCCGTTTTGGCATCCTGTCCGAAAGTCGGTTCATCAAGCATCAAAACGTTCACATTGTGCATAAGCATCGTTGCGACGCTGAGCCGGCGTTTTTGTCCTTGGCTTAAAGAAAACGGATGCTGTGAGGCATGGCGTCTCAGGCCGAATCGGGTTAACAGCTGAAGAGCTTTCTCCTTTGCGGCTCTGCTGCTTTCAAAACCGAATATCAGCTCTTGAATGACGGAATCTGTGACAAACTGGTGTTCAGGATTTTGGAAAACATATCCGATCAGCCGCCGCAGCTCTTTTTCAGAATAGGAATCAATCGGTCTGCCGTCTATTTTGATGTCTCCGCCCAGCGGACGGATGAGCTTGGCCGCGGCAGACAGGAGCGTGGATTTTCCTGTTCCGTTAGGGCCGGCAATCGCGGTGATTGAACCTTTTTTTACGGAAAAGCTCACATCCTGAAAAATGACGTCTGCCCCTCTTGAGAATGACAGCTCGTGAACGCTCAGCGCGTCTTCTGCCGAAAGCGCGGCGGGCCGGGGTTCGGGCAGAGACGGTACAGGTTCGTGAAACAGCTTTTCTTTACACAATGTAAAAGGAATGCTGACGTGCTCCTGCAATGAGATCACACGCGGAATCGGAATGCCGAGCTCTATCAGCTCTTCAATCTTTGTC
This sequence comes from Bacillus sp. FSL P4-0334, assembly GCF_038004825.1. Classification (NCBI taxonomy): domain Bacteria; kingdom Bacillati; phylum Bacillota; class Bacilli; order Caryophanales; family Bacillaceae; genus Bacillus; species Bacillus sp. FSL P4-0334. The sequence continues at coordinate 2,397,777 of NZ_JBBORX010000001.1, forward strand.
TCAAAGATAACGTCCGTCTCTCCGTCCATCACCTTCTGACCCGTTTCGTCAAGGACAATCGTCCTATCCATCCACGGCGCCCAATGATCAAGCTGATGTTCGATAACGAGAAGGCCGAAGCCTTTTTTTGCTTGAAGATCTTTGATCAGCCGCACTAATTCACGTGCGGAATATGGATCAAGCTGTGCCGTCGGTTCGTCCAAAATAATGAGTTCCGGTTCCATCGCAATGATACAGGCAAGCGCCACTTTTTGTTTTGAACCGCCTGACAGCGAAGCGATCGTTCGCGTTTTCAGATGAGTGATCTCTAATTTTTCTAAAACGTCATCGATGATTGCGTCCATATCTTCTTTTGTATATTGCAAATTTTCCAGGCCGAAGGCGATTTCATCTTCAACCGTCAGCATGCAAAACTGCTGGTCCGGATCTTGAAACACGACGCCGATGGATCTGGCGGCGGGTTCTGTCAGATGTGAAAGAGGTGTTCCGTATAAAGACACGGTTCCCGATTGAACCCCATCGCATGCTTCCGGGTACAGACCGTTTAAACAGAGAGCGAGCGAGCTTTTGCCGCATCCGCTCGGCCCGAGCAATAAAGCCCGCTCTCCTTTGCGGAGCTGAAAGGACACGTTTTGAAGAATCGGCTTTTCATCCTGATCATAAGAAAAGGTAAGACGGCCGGCCGATAGAAGGGGCTCAGATGCCTGCATCTTGGTTCACCTGTTTCTTTTTCTTCTTGAATTGTTTTCCGAGCGCCATGCCGTTCAGCACCCCTGTGTAAGCCAGCGCATCACTGATTGCTTTGCCGAGAAGACCGGCAAGAAGCGCACCTGAGATCAGACGGATGAGAAGCATGACGGCTAATAAACCCGGATTCAAAACAGAGTATCCGGAAACGAACAAGTCATAAACGAAGCTCGTCACAGAAGACCCCATACCGGATAAAAGAAGCACGGGCAGGGTATACACCCGCCAGCGTGTCGCAAAAAAGACCGCTTCCGCACCGATTCCCTGTGCGATCCCGATCAGAATCACCATCGGTCCTGACGGATTTCCGAGTAAGCACTCCACAAACGCGGCGATGATTTCAGAAACGAGAGCCGCTCCCGGTTTTTGAATAATGTACGCGGCAATCACCGAGACGATAAACCAGATACCGTAAATCGGTTCGTAGCTCATCCGGCCGAAAAATCCTGCCGCTATATTGCTTGCATGAGTTGATACTAAATAAATGACAGCAAATACAACACTGATGACGGACATGACGACAATTTCTCTCATTTTCCAATTTTTCATTGTGATCTCCTGCTTTCTTATCAGATAGTCGTATGTATGAAAGAGTTGATTTTACAGGCGGTTTATATTCAGTTTCATGTTGTGGTGTCCTCCCCCGTTTTTTAATGAAAAATAAAAAACTGCATATCCGAGGGAATATGCAGCAGCAGAACGAAAACGCATGGGGAAAAACCCTGCGCTCCGGTCAATCTGCACTTCCCCACGCTGGTATTATCCAGATCGGGTTATAAGGGATCAAAACACGCCTACCGCATGTTTTATCTCAGCCGATAACAGCACCCCTAGTGCGTTTCCTATACAGTTTTTTATGATGACATCATCATAGTTGATCATGTCTGATTTGTAAACAGCCTTTCTTCAAACAGAGTTTGGAATCGGACCGGATGATCATTCATAAAGATAAGTAGAGCCCTTTTGATCAAAAGGAAACGGAGGACATCTATGTTTGTTCATACAGTGCAGTCTGGCGACTCGTTATTTTCCATCAGCAGAAAGTACGGATACCCTGTTGACAGCATCAGAAGCGTCAACGGGCTTGAGGAAACGAATATCGTTCCGGGGCAGGCGCTTTTAATCCCTCTTAATGAATATACGGTTCAGCCGAATGATACGTATGCCGTTATCGCAGGTAAGGCTTATGTGCCGCAGATGCAGCTGATGCAGGCAAACCCGGATATTCCGCCGAACCGGCTGCGGGCGGGTATGAAAGTGAAGATCCCTGATATCTCTAACTATCTTGCGGGAACCCTGCAATTTTATGTCATTCGGACGCCTGAAGCGGATAGAGAGCTAATTAATGATTTTGCGCCGTATTCTTCGGCGATTTCTTTGTTTGAATATCATTTTGGCCCGAATGGAGATATCATTAACGATTTAAACGACAGAACCGCAATAGAAACCACATGGCAGAACAGAGTGCGTCCGCTTGCCGTCATTACGAATCTGACAGAAGGGGGATTCAGTCCGGAATTAGCCCATCAAGTGCTGCAAAATCCGACGGCAAGAACGAATCTCGTCAACAATATCGTCTCCTTAACCGTAAGAAAGGGATACGGCGGTGTAAATATCGATTTTGAACGGGTCAGAGAAGCTGACAGGGACCTCTTCACAGGATTTCTCCGGCAGTTAAAAACCCGGCTTTCAGAGCATCAGCTCGCGTTAACGATATCGGTTCCGGCGAAAACAAGTGATGCAGTGCCGTGGCTGAGGGGATATGATTACGGCGGAATCGGAGCCGTCGTCGATTATATGTTCATTATGGCGTACGACTGGCACCACGCCGGCAGTGAGCCGGGACCCGTGGCGCCTTTGACAGAGGTCAGGCAAACGATCAATTTTGCCATCAGCAGGGTGCCGAGAAGAAAAGTGATTCTCGGTGTTCCGCTGTACGGGTATGATTGGGTGATTCCGTACCGTCCCGGAACGATCGGATCCGCCATCTCCAATCAGCGCGCCATGGAAACGGCAATGAAGCATCAATCAGTGATCCGTTATTCCCAGCAGGAGCGTTCCCCTTACTTCCGGTATACTGATGAAAATGGAAGAACGCATGAAGTGTGGTTTGAGGATGTGCGGAGCATGAGTGAAAAAATGGTTCTCGTTCGGGAGTTCGGACTGCAGGCGATCGGCGCGTGGCAATTAACGCTCGGTTTCAAACCGGGCCCGTGGCTGCTTAGGAACTTTTTCACGATCCGAAAAATATAGCTGCATGTCCCGCTCCGCAAGTGATTTTTTTCCTATGATAACGGGTCTTCTTTTGGACAATCTAAAATTGAACAGGAGGTCTGTCATATGAAGAAAAGGGAAGAGCAGTATATCAACGAGGCTGAGTATGTACCGCATCCGACAAAAGAAGGGGAGTACGCGCTCATGCTGCATGAATCCTATCATTTCCTTTCAGAAGAGGATGAAAGCGATTTGCCGGAATAAGGGCTTTATGCCTTTATTCCGATTATTTTATAGGCATGTGCTGAAATCACAAATTTAAGGTTGACACATTCCTTTTTTTTCTGTAATCTCAGTGTGTCAATTCAAATAAGAACTTCGTTAGGTGAGGCTCCTGTATGGAGATACGCTGCTGCCCAAAAATGTCCAAAGACGCCAATGGGTCAACAGGAATCATCGACATAAGGTGATTCTTAACGCAGCTGGATGGCTGTCCTATGCCATACAGTGCTAAAGCTCTACGATTGGAGGCCCCGCACGTTTATTTGCCGTGCTTGTTTTCGCCTTCATATCAGAAGGTTTTTTTTATGCCTCAAAACGTACACGACTGAGCATGATAAGGAGGTGCGGAGTATGGATTCTCCCCATTCGAGTATGTCAGAAGAAGTACCCATATACAGCCAGATAACCAGTGACGACATGATGAGGAGACAAACCGCCGCACTTCCCTTGACGGACGGCGCGTCTCCGTAAAGGAGGTACGAGTCCCGATGGTCCAAAACATGACCTATGACGAACTCATATTACGCATAATTATTTTATTGCGGGACGGAAAAATAAAAGAATTCCGAAACATGATAGATGAGCTTCAGCCCTATGACATGGCATTTTTGTTTAAAGAAATGCCGGAAAAGCACCGGGCCCGCTATCTGTCATATATGACGGTTGATGACATCACCGACATGATCGGAGAGCTGGAGCGGGAATTTCAGCTTGCCGTTTTGCATAAAGTCGGTAAAACGAAAGCCACTCTCGCAATGAATAAAATGGATAACGACGATCTCGCCGCATTGCTGGAAGAGATGGATGAAGAACTGAAAGAACAGCTTTTATCCAGCATGGAGGCTGAGGAATCAAAGGCCGTGCAGCTTTTGATGAACTATCCGCAAGAATCGGCGGGACGGATGATGACGAACCGCTTCGTCTGGATTCCGCAGCATTATACAGTAAAAGATGCGGTTGTGAAGCTGAAAAGCTTTGCAGAAATCGCAGAATCAATAAATTATTTGTACGTGATTAATGACAGCAAGCAGCTTGTCGGAGTGCTCTCTTACAGAGATTTAATTCTCGGCGAGCCTGAGGATAAAGTGCAGGATCTCATGTTTACGCGTGTCATCTCGGCCGGGGTGCTCCAAGACCAGGAAGAAGTCGCCCGGCTGATCCAGCGGTATGACTTTTTAGCCATTCCGATCGTGGAAGAAAATCATGTGCTTGTCGGTATTGTCACTGTCGATGATATTATTGACGTCGTGATTAAAGAAGCCGATGAAGATTACGAAAAATTCGCAGCCTCCGGTAAGGCGATTACATTTGATACGAAAGCGTACGTTGCGGCGTACCGCCGTTTGCCGTGGCTCATTCTGCTTTTGTTTATCGGATTGATTTCCGGAAGCATTCTGAATTATTTTGAAGATACATTGCAAAAAGTCGTCGCCCTCGCGTTTTTCATGCCGATGATCGCGGGAACGACGGGTAATACAGGCACACAGTCACTCGCCGTCGTCATCAGAGGACTGGCTAAAGAAGAAATGAATAAAAAAACCATCTTTAAACTGATTTTCCGTGAATTAAGAACCGGTATCTATATCGGCATCGTCTGTGCGATCGCGATTACGATTGTCGCAACCGTCTGGCAGAAAGACTTAACGCTCGGTTTTGTCGTCGGTTCATCGCTGCTTGCAACGTTGATTATCGGTACGATGGCCGGAACGATCGTCCCTATTATTCTTCATAAACTGAACATTGACCCGGCGATTGCATCAGGACCGCTGATTACGACGCTGAACGATATTTTGTCCTTATTAATTTATTTCGGCATTGCAACTGCATTTCTTCATGCTTTATAAAAAAAGTCCGTCTCACAGGAGGCGGACTTTTTTGATCAGCGGTTTTTATACTTAAAATGAGCATTAAGCTGTCCTTCCAGCATTTTTTTGCGGAGCTGCGGGTCGTTTTTGAGAGCCTGTTCTTTTTTTCGCATGTCTTTTAAAATCTCAGCCGTCTGCACGCCGTCTTCCCGCTTGTTGGCAATATCCATCAGCCGCTCAACGTCCGCAAAGGAATACTTTCTCGTTCCCCGTGATGAACGCTGCGGGTAGATTAATTTCCGTTCTTCATAGTATCTGATCTGTCTGACTGACAATCCGGTTAATTCGCTTACAATGCCGATCGAGATTACTTTTTTATCTTTGTAAGATTGTTCGTCTGTCGTCATTTTTCCACCCCTGGATGTCTTTTACTCATATTATATAAGAAAAAAAGAGAAAAAACCTGACGCTTGTCAGGTTTTCTGACGCGGAATAGAAAATTTTAGAAAAAAAGCGGCAGAAAAATTGACAAGGTTAATGCATGGTCCTGTGCCCCGTTTTATGCTTACTGTACAGACACAATGAGGAGGAAGGATAGGAATGGAGAAAGAAAAAGCGGTTTCGCTGGCAAAAGAAATCATTGAATTAGATATGAAACGTGATGAAATGCTGGAGGCGTTCATGCAGATTGCCGGGGAACACGCTTTTCCGCTGCTCAGAGCCGTTCAGAACGGACTTTACCGAAAAACATCATAATCTACAGAAGTTTTACAATGGCTTTATACGTCTTTGATATAAAAGCGTTATTCTGATCATAGAATAACGGAAAAACAAAGGAGGCTGCCATGAGTCGTTTGCTTCAAAATGCATTGGACAAAGAGAGAAACCATTATTCCAAAAAGCTTCTGCAGATCGGAGTCTATACGAAAGAAATACTCAATTCCATGACAATTACGGAGCTGAGAAAGGAATACGCGTATTTTTTTCGGAACATTCCCTATAAAGAACGGAACCCTTATACAAATTAAATGATGTATAAGGGTATTTTTTTATATAAAAAAGAAGGAATTCTGAAAAACGGCACGAATAGAATATAAAACAAAGAACGACTCTTATGAATTGTAAGGGTTTACATTATTTTTTTATAAAAATCTTAAATACGGGGTAGATATGATGAGATTATCATTTAACGAAGAAGAAGTGATGCGTTCGATGAATTTGTACAAAGTTTTTGCAAGGGCTTTCAAGAGTGTGTCTGAACACAGCATCCGAGACAGTAAAGAACACGGTTTTAATCCGACTGAATTTGCCGTTTTGGAGCTGCTCTATACGAGAGGGCCGCAAAAGCTTCAGCAAATCGGGTCGCGTCTTTTGCTTGTCAGCGGGAATGTCACCTATGTCATCGACAAGCTTGAAAGAAACGGGTTTTTGGTCAGAGAACAAGACCCTAAGGACAAACGGTCTGTTTACGCCCATTTAACTGATAAAGGAAACGAGTATTTGGATAAAATTTATCCGATTCATTCATTGAGAATTGCGAGAGCGTTTTCAGGACTTATGCCTGAAGAACAGGAACAGCTGATAGCCTTACTGAAAAAAGCGGGAATTCACAGCCAGCATTTGCTTTTCCGTTAAAAGAAAGCGGATACAGACACTCTTCTTCACGAAGAGTGTTTTTTTTCTGTTCCGGACAGTAGAGCCTGAAGCGGTTTTTGCATAAGCTGATACAGGTCGGCATCATTATTTACCAATCATAATGTGACATGCCCCATGCCAAAATATGAGGGTGCTTTGATTATAAAGAAGGTGAACATGTGAGAAGCTGTCTGCTGTCTATATGGTACTTACTTGATCCGCTTTATTTCTTCTTTACCCGGCTGACGCTGATTGATAAACGGCAATCGAATGTATTCCGCGTCCGTTTGACTAGATATAAAGGAAAAGAAGTCATCCTGAGCGACGGAACCAGAATTAAAAAAAACGACGTGTTAGTTAAGATTCATCTTCATAATGTCAAACTCCTGAAAGAGCTGCAGCCTATTGAAAGCGCGGTCAGAAGGGGGATTATGCTATATCAGAAGGTATATCAATCCATGCCTCATTTAGCGGATTATATTAACCAGCATAAACGGAAAGACGAGATTAAGGGAGTCGTCGGCATTACAATGCTTCATAAAGGAGCGGCGAGACTCGGTTTTGATGTGATAAAACCGTCCAGCGGCTGCTACAGGCTGTTTAAGAAAGCGGCCCATATTCCGATTTTATACTTTACTGCAAAACAGCTCACCTTCAAAAACATTCCTTACTCCTGCTATTTATTTATTTCCAAAGAAAAATTGATGTGCACGTATCAGACTGAAAAGAGCTGACAAAAAGCGTCAGCTCTTTCTCTTGATTTGCTCAAGCACGATTGAAAGCGGGCCGTCCTGCGGATTCCGGTAAAAATCATAAAACGGATCTCCCTCTGTCCTGACGCGGTTCACTACTGTATCGATCGTATAATCATCAGGTGTTAAAGAGGAGTTGACTTCGCTCCAATAAAGGGGAGCCGCAACCGTTCCCAATTCGTTGCCCCGGGTCGAATAGGGGGCGATAATGGTTTTCCCTTCGGCATGCTGCAAGTAATCTAGGTAGAGCCTGCCGTTTCGGTTTTTGATAAACCGCTCTGTCGTAAAAAGATCCGGCCGCGTCCTGACGCAATAATCGGCGATGAGCATTGTGAACGCACGGGTTTCTTCATAGGTGAATGCTTCCGGTGAAAGCGGGATGTAGAGCTGAATGCCTTTATTTCCGGAGAGCTTCGGGAATGACGTAATGCTGAATGAGTCAAACAGCTGTTTCAGCACATGCGCAGCCTCCACTGCCATAGGAAAATCATTCCTTGACGGAGGATCAAGATCAATGACAATCTCTGCGGGCCTTTCAGAATGCACTGTCTGAAACGGAACGTGAAATTCAAGCGCCAGCTGATTGGCCAGCCATAGAAGTGACGGTATGCTGCTGCATACGATGTGCTCGTGGCTCCCGTCAAACACGCTTGAGACAAAGTCCGGCGTGTAGTCCGGTTTGTTTTTTTGAAAAAAAGATTCGCCAGGCGCGCCGTGCGGATAACGGATCACCGTGACGGCCCGATCTTTAAGAAAGGGCATAAGAAAATCGCTCATTTTCACCATATAACTAAGGAAATCTGCTTTCGTTTTTTCACGTTTTTTAAAAACAATCTTATCCAGGCTTGTGAACTGCAGCTTCGGCGGCAGCGTTTTAGAGTGAAGGATAAGCTGCTGATACGTGCATTCCGTCCAATCCATTTCAAACTGAAAAGACACAAAAGATACTTCACGCAGCGTGTCCTGCAATATGGTTAAATACTGCACGGTCATGCAGATAGAAGGCTCAAGTGTATACTCGCCGCTTTTTTGTTTTTTTCCGTGGGTCTCCATAATGGTTCTGACGGCGTTTTTTTCTTCCGCCTGCATGCCGTGGGAAACGGAAGCGATCGGGACGGCGGTGCCGTCTTTTAAAACAGAGGCCGTTACATACCCGTTCTTCGGATTAAACCCGGTTAATAGCACATGTGCCGTTTTCATATGTTTATACTTTTGCCAGTCGGGGGAGCGTTTATTTTCCGCCCAGCCGCTGGAAGCCCTTTTTGCTACGATACCTTCTCCGTCATGGCGGACGACCTTGTCCCAAAGCGCATCAAAGTCAGTGTGTTCCGGAATGTATTGAATCGCTTCTTCCGCTAAGTGATGAGGGCAGGCTGGAAGATTTGCTTCTTTAAGCAGTTTGGAAAGGGCGCGTTTCCGTTTCACATACGGTAATGAAACGGTGCCCGCGCCTTCCAGAACGAGGAGATCAAATGCCAGAAAGCGGCACGGCCGTCTATCAGCGGTGCTTTCAATTGCTTCCGTCCGTTTTAAACGTCCGCGGATTTGAAGATGCTCAAAGTCCGCTCTGTACGGATTGATTAAATAGACAAGCTCTCCGTCAAGCGTAATGGGGAACCTGTCTTTCATGTGCTGAAAACACCGAGCCGCAAAAGCCGTGATTTCCGGAAATTGATTCGTCAGCGTCTGTCCGTTTCTGCTGGTTAATGTAACGCCGGTTTCGTCTATGCGGAGAAGACAGCGGAACCCGTCATACTTTACCTCATAGCGCCACTCACTGCCTTCAGGCGGTACAGAGGTCAAAATCGGCTGCATCGTCAGCACCATGATTAAGACGTTCCGGCTTTTTGTCTGGTCGTCTTCTGCTTTTTGCCTCCGCCGCCTGCTGACGCGGCGTCTTTTGGCCGCGCCGGTGCAGCCTGTTCGCGATCCGGCCGCTTCGTCCGGTCAATGCTTGCCTGAAGCGCGCTGACAAGATCGATGACATCTTCGCGCGGGCCGGCAGCAGCCGGTGTCACGCCCGCTTCTTCATGTTCGAGCTTATCGTTAATTTTAGCGAGAAGGGCTTTCCGGTATGTGTCTTCGTATTGTTCCGGGTCAAACTCGGTTGTCAGCTCATTAATTAACGTAATCGCCGTCTGCAGCTCTTTTTCATTAACGGCTGTCTGCTCGGGAACGCCCGGCACATGTCCGGCATTTCTGACTTCATCCGGATAATGAATGGATTCCATCACGATGCAGTTGTCATACACGCGAAGAATCGCAAGCTGCTGTTTAGAGCGGATCGTAATGGAGGCAATCCCGATTTTACCCGTCGTCCTCAGCGCTTCCCGCAGAAGTGTATAGGCTTTTGTGCCGTTATCTCCCGGCCCGACATAATATGACCGGTTAAAATAAATCGGATCAATTTCCTGCAGCTGGACAAAGTCAACAATCTCAACCGCTTTTTCTTCATGTTCCTGTTTTACGTCTTTCAAGTCTTCGTCTGTCATAATGACGTATTTCCCTTTTACATACTCATAGCCTTTCACGATTTCATCAGGTTCCAGACTTTTTTCACATCCGGTGCAGATTTTCTCGTATTTAATCGGCGCATGGTCTTCTTTATGAAGACTGCGGAATTTTATATCTTTATCTTCAGTGGCCGCAAAGAGCTTGACCGGGATATTGACGAGGCCGAAACTGATCGAACCCTTCCACATCGTGTGCATGAATAAAAACTCCTTTTTGTCTTTATTGTGGATAAACGGGTCCGTTCCATGTGTAGCAACTTATGGGTGTTGCGGCGCTTCATTGAGCGGCTGTTCCATTTCCTCAGGCGGAAATGGTCGGCTGAAAAGGAAATGAATTCTTTATTTACAATCAGTGAATCGATAAGTTCTTTAAAGCGCTGAAGTCCCTGAAAATCATCAGTGGTAATCAAAAAGATTATACAAAATCATTCCCCGGGAAATGCCTACGCATTCCCATGAAGTGACTGAGAAAATTTCCCGCTCCCATATGAACTGAATTCGCGGTCAGCCGCCGCTTCCTTTTCCGGAGATCTTAAGTGATGTAAACGCCGCCAGACAAGCAATCAGGAGACAGGCGGGACGGTGTATTGCGCATGTCATTCCCTCCCGCTATACTGATCTGAAACGACTCACATTTATAAAGGGCATGTCTAAAAGATATTTCAGCCTCAAGGTTTTGTGTTAAAATCATTCTTAAGTTTCGGAATATAGACGTAAGCCGGGGGTGATAGATCATCGAAGATTTCATCATATCAATAATAGAGGCGTTTAAAAGCTTATCTTATGCCGGAATTTTTTTGGCGCTCAGTATAGAATTCATCCCGGCGGAAATTGTTCTTCCGCTTGCGGGCTATTGGGTCTCAAAAGGGGATATGACGCTTGCCGGGACCGTGTTTGCCGGTTCGCTCGGCGGTGTTTCAGGTCCGCTTGTCTTATATGGAATCGGCAGGCTGGGCGGTCGGCCGTTTTTGCTGAAATATGGAAAGTATATATGGATAAAACCCGAATCCCTGCAGAAATCAGATGATTTCTTTCAGAAGCACGGAGGTTTGGTCGCGTTCAGCGGCCGTTTTATACCGGGGGTCAGGACGCTGATTTCTTTGCCGTGCGGCATTGCGAAGATGAATGTCTGGGTCTTCTCTCTATATACATATGCAGCGATGCTGCCGATTACATTTGCTTACGTATACCTCGGAATGAAACTCGGGGAAAATTGGAAAAGCGTCGGTTCCATTCTCGATCAATATATGCTGCCGCTCGGTATATTCATTGTGTTGCTTCTCATTCTTTGGATGTTTTTAAAGAGAAGAAAACAGCGGGCCAAAACAGAAAAAATTTCTCAATTTGTTAAAAAAGTTAAGCGTTGACAAATGATGAAACAGGCTTTATCATGAGCGTATAAACAAATATTTCTTGAAATCCCAAAGGGGAGTAGCGTCCGGATATTCCGGAAACAAAGTCGTCAATTCATGGATCATATCCATCGGCTTTGTTGGCATGCCAATCATTCATGTCTAGCAAGACCTTTGCCTTATATCGGCAAAGGTCTTTTTTGCGTAAAAAACCGCCGGTATAAGCTCGGATGATAGAAAAAAGAAACGGAGGGAATGGATTGGACTTTGCATTATTATTGGAGTATGGATGGGTTCTTCTCGTTTTAATCGGGCTGGAAGGGATTTTGGCGGCGGATAACGCGCTGGTGATGGCTGTGATGGTGAAGCATCTTCCTGAAAAACAAAGGAAGAAGGCTTTATTTTACGGATTGGCGGGCGCATTTATTTTGCGTTTCGGGTCGCTGTTCGCCATTTCTTTTCTGGTGAATGTTTGGCAGGTCCAGGCCGTCGGCGCTTTATATCTGTTTTACATTGCGGTCAGCCATTTGCTGAAGCGGTATGTATTTAAAGATAACGCCGGTCAGAAAACGCAGAAAGAAAGCGGGTTTTGGCAGACTGTCTTGAAAGTGGAGCTCGCGGACATCGCTTTTGCCGTTGATTCCATTTTAGCGGCGGTCGCGCTTGCCGTAACGCTCCCGGGAACTCAGCTTCCTGCCATCGGCGGCTTGGACGGCGGTCAGTTTCTCGTTATTTTAGCCGGCGGCGTAATCGGTTTAATCATTATGCGTTTTGCGGCATCAATGTTCGTATCCTTACTGAAAACCAGGCCGGGCCTTGAAACGGCGGCATTTGTGATTGTCGGATGGGTAGGCGTGAAGCTCGCTCTTTATACATTGGCCCATGAGGAACTCGGTATAATTCCGGCAGATATCATCCATTCGGCGGCCTGGAAAATCATTTTCTGGGCGGTTCTGGCTGCCATTGCGGTTTGCGGATGGTTTATGTCAGGAGCAAAACAAATAGAGTCTGGCGCGGAATCGGAAAAAAGAGAACACGCGTAAAATGATCAAAAAGGGAGTCTGGCTTTTTAAAAAGCAGGTTCCCTTTTTTGTTTGAAACGCTTACATTTAAGACATATGATAACAATTTTATAACAGCATTGTTACAAAAAACACAGAGAAAACCCCCTTAATTCTGCATGGGGGCACGAAATCATGTATAGTACGTCTTATTGGCTTGTCATAATTGAGACAAATGAAATCGATTTCTCTTTTTCTTCCTTTGCGAATCCCTACTAAATTAGCTATGATTATGAGTAGTTATAGGGAGGAACTGAGGTGAAACCAGTGCTTAGCCTTTTGTTTAAATTGGGAAAAAAGAAGCAAACGCTTGAAACATCTGTTGAAAAAATACAAAAAGGCGACAAAGATCTGCAGAACGATTTAATACAGCAATATAAGCCTTTTATCGCGAAGACGGTTTCATCCGTTTGTAAACGATATATAGATGAAAAAGACGACGAATTCAGCATCGGGCTGATCGCGTTTAACGAAGCCATTGAAAAATATTCGGCTGAAAAAGGTAATTCGCTGCTTGCATTTGCAGAGCTGATTATAAAAAGAAAAGTGATAGACTATATCAGAAAAGAAGCAAGAACCGCTCAGCATATCAATATGGATGTGCAGGAAGGCGACGACCAGGAATCTTCGCAGAGCCTTATCGAAGCGGAGCTTTCCATTGATGAATACCGCAAACAGATAGAACAGGAACAGCGCCGGGAAGAAATTCTTTTTTTTCAGAAGCAGCTGAAAGAATACGGCCTGTCTTTTAAAGAGCTGCTGGAACAATCGCCGAAGCATACAGATGCGAGGCAGAATGCGATTAAGGTAGCCTACACGCTTGTTGAAAATGAAGAGCTGGCGTCCATTTTGCACCAGAAAAAACAGCTTCCTGTCAAGCAGCTGGAGCAGCTCGTGTCGGTCAGCAGAAAAACGATCGAACGGAACCGAAAATATATCATCGCCATGAGTATTATTATTACCGGTGATTATATTTATTTAAAAGATTATCTTAAAGGGGTGTTGCACTCATGAGAAGAGGGATCATAGTAGAGAAAAATAAAAAATTCGTCACGTTGCTAACCCCTGACGGACAATTTTTAAAAACAAAAAATGATCACCGCACTTGTGAAATCGGAGAGGAAATTACGTTCGAAGGCGAAACGCGTATGGGAAGAAGGGCCAGCTTTTTTGATTTTCTGAAACTGCGCCCTTTTAAATTGGGAGTGTTTACGATGACTGCTATTATTTTGTTTATTTTAATTTTGCTCCCGGTTTTTTCTGATAACAAAGCTTACGCGTATATGACGCTTGACATTAATCCCAGCATTGAAATGGCTTTAAACAGCAAATATGAAGTCATTGAACTGACACCGCTGAACCATGACGCCAAACAGGTCATCAGTGACATCGGAGATTGGAAAAGCAGCGATTTTAAGGAAGTCATCAGTAATATTATTACCGATTGCAGCAAGCATGGATATGTAAAGGAATCAAAAGAGATTTTAATTTCCACGGTTTATGAAAATACAGATGACAATACATATAAAAAAGGCGTTAAAAAACAGTTGGCTGACATGACTGAAAAATATAAGGGCACCTATCAGGTCCAATCGCTTGAATCTGATATGGAAACAAGAGAAAAAGCAAAACAGGAAGGGATGTCAACAGGCAGCTACATAAGAAGAAACGAAAAGAAAACAGAAGAAAAACAGCCTGAAAAGCAAACCGACGGCAATGAAACAGATCAAAAAGATACCGAAACAGACGCTGATCAAAGCGAGCAGCCGGACACAGAAAAGCCGGCGGCTGATGAAAAGACAGCTCCTGATGAAGAAAAGGCAGCAGAGAAGCCGGGAAACAATGAAACAACGCCCGGTACGGAAGAAGCGAAGCCGGACAGTCAGGACGGCAATCAGCAAACCGAAAAAAATGCAGCTTCCGGATCAGAGGAAAACACACAGAAGGAACAAGATGGGGAAACAGAGCAGCCCCCAACACAAAATCCTCAGGAAAACGGAAATGACAAAGAGCCTAAGCAAAAGTATTACAATCATTACTGGAATCATGATCGCAATGAACATTGGGAATCCTATCGGCATCATGAAGATTCGTCAGACCGAAGGAATCCGAACGGCTACCGGCACGGAAAGGAGAATGCCGATAAATATCAAAATTCGCCGAGAAGTCCCGGCGAATAAGCTGCATTATTGATTTTTCCCGTTTAATTGTGATTGAGCCTGCTGTACAAGACGTTTTGTCATTTCCCCGCCTACAGAGCCGTTTGCGCGTGCTGCTGTATCAGAGCTAAGGTTCACGCCGAATTCTTGAGCCACTTCGTATTTAAATTGGTCAAGTGCCTGCTCAGCCCCTGGAACTAAGAGTTTATTTCTGCTCGCCATCTTTTTCATCTCCTTTTCTCTGGCAAGATGTGTTTTCGCATTTTAGTTTCAAACGGAACGGTATTGATTATGCTGGCAATTGTTGTACAGCAAAAAAACCCCGGCGCAGACACCGGGGCGAAGAAGCGTTATGAATTATAATAAATGGCTGGTCATTTTGTAGGCTGAGGCTTGAATATGGAAAGTCAAAACGGAGAGCACCGTGACGGCGATTATGGATCTGATATTGTTCCATTGTCCGCTTCCGAGTTCTTTAAAGCAGCCTTTGAGCTTGTCCGTCTGCTCTTCGACGAGCTCCTGCAGGCTCGTTTCCTTCATCGGCGGGTTTGCCTTATGATGAAGATAATCAATCACTTGGGCGCAGCTTTCATAGTAGCTGATCGGGCTGATGACGTCGTCTGATCTGTCTGTGATCGTGTTAAAAGCGATTTTTAATATGCCGCGTATATGTTCGAAGTCATAAATTGATTTTAAATCACGTACAATGAGAAGGATGACAGCTTGTTCAATTGTATATTTTTTGCCGAGTAAGGGGTGGCCGATTAAATCTTTAATATCGCGCTTCACCCAGTTTTGGACGGCGGTTGATTTTAAAGACGTCAGCTCGCACAGATTTCCCAGCTCGACAATCTCGTTAGTTGAAAGCCCGTATTCCTTTTTCTCTTTTTTTCGTTCGAATCTCGTCAGAAATTCAGGGATATGCAGACGGCTTTCCGCTTCATCCAAGGTCATATCCGCTGATTGCAATAAGATTTGGAGAGGGGTTGCGTCTCCTTGGCCTTTTAGCGCGTAAAGAAGCCGGACCATATCAGTTCGGGTCAGTTTAAACGTGTTCATGGTTCACCTCTGATTGATTACGTGTTCACTTTTTAATATCACTGAGAATTACATTAACATCATACGTCGAAATTGTTGCATTTTCAAACAGATCATTTATAATTTAAGTAAATAAGTTCTTTTGATCTTAAAAAAGACGGAGGTAATTATGGCGAAAAGAATATTTCTGTTTATTTTAACGAACCTTTTGGTCATTACGACAATCGGAATTGTGCTTACGATTATTACAAGCGTTACCGGTGTCGGCTCGTATATACAAAATGGCCGCATTGATCTGATGGCATTGCTCGTGTTCAGTCTTGTCGTCGGTTTTGTCGGTTCTTTTATTTCTCTCGGAATGTCCAGATGGATGGCCAAAACGATGATGGGCGTCCAGGTGTTAAATCCGAAGAAACAGTCGCTCAGCTATGAAGAACAACAATTGGTTGACCGTGTGCACAGATTGTCCCGTGCCGCAGGGATGACGAAAATGCCTGAAGTCGGCATTTATCATTCCCCGGAGGTCAATGCTTTTGCGACCGGACCTTCTAAGCGCCGTTCGCTTGTCGCGGTTTCTTCAGGTTTATTGCAGCAGATGGATGATGCTGCGGTGGAAGGGGTTCTTGCCCATGAAGTCGCACACATCACAAACGGTGATATGGTCACGATGACGCTGCTGCAGGGAATCGTCAATACGTTCGTTGTATTCCTTTCCCGAATCGCGGCATGGGTTGCAAGCCGCTTTGTCAAAGAAGACCTCGCGCCGGTCGTTCATTTTATCGCGATGATCGTGTTTCAGATTATCTTTTCCATTCTCGGCAGTCTTGTCGTCTTCGCTTACTCGCGCCATAGAGAGTTTCACGCTGACCGCGGCGGTGCAGACCTTGCCGGCAAGGATAAAATGATTCACGCCCTGCGTACGCTGAAGTCTTATACAGGACATGTGAATGAAGAGGACCAGACGGCGGTGCAGACGTTAAAAATTAACGGTAAAAAGCATTCGTCACTGTTCTCCACACACCCTGATCTCGATGAGCGCATCCGCAGGCTGGAAGCAAAATAATCAACAAAACCTCTGACAATCGTTTCAGAGGTTTTTTGTTTAAAGATCGGCAAATTACATAAGGTAATGAAAAATCTTTCTAAAAAGACCTTTAAAAATTCTCCCAATATCATTAGAATAATTACGTACTACATTTGAGAGGCAGAAGGAACTATCTTATGAAATTAAAACTGAAGAAATTCATACAGATCTTGTCGCCTGCACAGCTGATTGCATTATATTATTTTCTTGCTGTGACGGTGGCATTTATTTTGCTAAGTCTGCCGGCCGCCCACAAACAAGGGGCCAGCTGGTCGTTTATAGACGCGCTGTTTACGGCTGTCAGCTCAGTCAGTGTCACCGGTTTAACGGTCGTCAACACGGCTGATACATTCAGCACGGCCGGGATTGTCATTTTGGCTTTCGTGCTTCAATTCGGCGGAATCGGCATCATGACGCTCGGAACATTCGTCTGGCTCATTATGGGCAAACGGATCGGTCTGCGGGAACGGAAGCTCATCATGGTGGATCAGAATCAATCGCAGTTTTCCGGTATCGTCAACCTGATGAAGCAAGTGCTGTTTTTGATTTTATTAATCGAGTTTTTAGGCGGCATCATCCTAGGAACATATTTTTTAACGTATTATGATTCGTTTGAACAGGCGTACTTGCACGGATTCTTTGCGAGCGTCAGCGCCACGACAAACGGCGGTTTTGATATTACGGGAAATTCACTCGTCCCGTTCAGACATGACTATTTCGTGCAGTTTATTACGATGCTTCTGATTATTTTCGGTGCGATCGGTTTTCCGGTGCTCGTAGAAGTAAAGGACTTTTTGTTTTCAAAACAGCGCAGATACTCATTCACGCTGTTTACGAAAATTACGACCGTTACGTTCGGAATGCTCGTTTTGTTCGGAGCCGTGGGCATTTACGCGCTTGAAGCAAGCCATGTCATGAAGGGGAAAAGCTGGCATGATGTTTTATTTTTATGTCTCTTTCAATCAACCGCTACGCGAAGCGGCGGGCTTGCGACAATTGATATCAGCCAGCTGTCGGCGCCGACATTATTTTTCATCTGCGCCCTCATGTTCATCGGCGCATCACCGAGCTCGGTCGGCGGCGGAATCCGTACGACGACGTTTGCGCTTAACCTTCTTGCCCTGTTTCATTTTGCCCGGGGAAATAAAGCGGTCAAGGTCTTTAAACGCGAGCTTCACCAGGCTGATGTCATGAAGTCGCTGGTCGTTACGATGATGGCGATTCTGCTCGTGTTCGGATCGACGCTGATTCTGGCCGTGACCGAGAAAAATCAGACGCTCCTCGGACTGCTTTTTGAAGTGTGTTCCGCATTCGGAACGACCGGCCTGTCGCTTGGGATTACTCCGCATTTAAGCGACATCGGAAAATGCGTCATCATGATTGTCATGTTTATCGGCCGGATCGGCATTTTGACGTTCCTTTATCTGATCGGCCGAAAAGAAATCGAAGCAAATTATCACTATCCGAAGGAAAGAATGATTATCGGCTGACACCGCTTTTCAGAAAGCGGTGTTTTTTATTGCCGTAAAATGGATGAGTGGAAACAGTTTCTTTGGAGATTCTACTTGTAAAGAGGTGACGTCATTGTTTACCGTATTTTGGAAGTCGGTAGTTATGATAGCGGTCGGTACCTTTTTATTGCGGATTGCCGGACGGAAATCAATCAGCCAGCTGTCGGTGACCCAGACAGTCATCATGATTTCGATCGGCTCGATTATTATTCAGCCGTTTATTGAACATAATTTATGGGAAACTATTTTCGCGGCGGCGATTTTTATTGCGGTATTAATCCTGATGGAATATTTAGAAATCAAATCAAGCTTTTTTGAGTTTTTATTTTCAGGAAAAACCGTCGCCGTTGTCAGAAACGGAAAAATCATCCCGGAAAACCTAAAAAAAATGCGTTTTACCGAAGCTCAGCTGTCAATGAGGATCAGGCAGGAAGGCCTCGGAGACATTCAAGATTTTAAATATGTGCTGCTTGAGCCGAACGGACAGATCGGCTATGAACTCATTGATGAGGCCAAAAACGTGACAGTGCGCGACTTGAAAAAAATGCTTGATGAATTCAAAACAGATTTGCTGACAGAAGGAGGAAATCAAATGAAACGCAAAGCAGCAAAGAATGAAGCTTTGACCAACAACAACACACCGACTGAGAGCATGGACAAAGATGCATACAAAACACAATATGACGGTGATCCCGGACTGAGAGGCGCAAACCGCAAATCAAAACACGGCAAACAAGGAGGCGAGTAACATGACGAAAAAAAACCGCCACAGCAAAGACATGCAAAACCATAAAAAGCCGATGGACCCTAAATTGCTTGAAGAAGAGTTTGCAAGCGAGCTCGGTGATTATAACGCCGGAAAATGGATTGAAACGCTTGAACAGACGAAGCCAAAGAAAAAAGAAGACGGCAAACAATAAAAAATACCTCTTAGGCGATAACGCTTAAGAGGTATTTTGCATTATTTCGAATAAGCACTGTTTCTTGTTCCTTTCACCGCTTCAAGCCAGCCGGTGATCCGCAGCTCAATAAACGGCTGTGCGGCCGTTTTCACCGCATTGCTGGAGAGAATGGACGTAAGAGCGGCCGTTAAAATTAAGAGCATGACTAAATTCTGATAATCAGATAAGTGATCTTCAAGCCCGATCTGCCGCAGCGTTTTTATAATGAATCCATGCAGCAGATACACGTAAAACGTTCTCGTACCCCATTTCGTAAAGAAATAACGCTTTTGCGGAACGAGCGCCAAAAAGCTGAAAGTGGCGGCAAAGGCCAAAACATACCAGCCGATGCGCGACAGACCGCTCAACAGCGACACTGTGCCGAATGTAGAATAAGGCTCCGATCCGAACAGCCACGAGTAATCAAAATCAATACACCAGCATAAGAGGAAAACAATCCCCAGTACGCCCGCGGCAATCTGCCTGCCTCTTTTAGCCCGAAGCAAATCAAAGTGCCGTTTCTTTAAATAAAACCCGACGAGAAACATCGGTAGAAAAACAAACGTCCGTGAAAGACTCAGCGTGCTGCTGATAAAATCAAGATACCCGATCATGACGGCAAGCCAGCAGCTCGCCCCAAGCGCCCACATTTTCGGCAGCTTCGTAAAGGGGTAAAGCAGCAGATTCCAAAAGAATAAGCTGACTAAAAACCAGAGAGACCACTGCGGATCAATCGGATTGACGCTTGCCATGCTTTCATCCTGAATCAAATAGTAAAAAACTGAGTAAATGCCCTGAAAAATCAGGTACGGAATAATCAGCTTCACAGCCAGCTTCTTCACATAACCTTTCCGCTTAAAGTTTTTTGCGAAATAGCCGGAAACCAGGATAAAGGCCGGCATATGAAAAGTATAAATGAATTTGTAGAGGTGGAGCATAAACTCATTTCCGTTAATAAATGACCGGAGGATATGGCCGAACACCACCAGAAAAATCAAGATAAACTTGGCGTTGTCAAAGTAACTGTCTCGCGATTTTGTCATAGCATCACCTTCTCTTCAAAAATCATCCACTGCATGATTATTTCCTGTTGGTGTTCATTTTAAAATAAAAAACAAAAAATTGAAGGAGGACAAAAGGGATTGTTAGGATGATGTAATGGGGAGGTAAGGATCGTAGAAAAAGACTTTAACTTGTCATATCATTGAAATTTTCTGAAATGTATAGGGCGAATGAAGGAAGATGAGGTATTTTGTAGAAATATTGAAGGATAGGTTTTTGAAGAAGGAGTGTACTGAATGGCTGAAACTCTGGATTTGCAAACAAACGAGTCGCTGAAAGAGCAGCTGAAGCGGATGAAAGAGGAAAATGACCGCCTGAAGAGTGATTTGAACCGGTATCACGTGATTATGAATAACACGCTTGATGCCATTTTTATATGCCGTAAGGAAATGAAAATCGTCCAGGCGAACGAGGCTGCGGCCCGGATGATGCAGATTGAGGCAGAGAACCTCATTAACCGCTCCGTCCTGGATTTTTTATATTCCGTGCCTCAGGAAGAACTGAATAAGGCCGTGAAAAAGTTTTTAAAAAAAGGCCATCTGTGGAAAGAGGTGCCGATTAAGCTTGACAGCGGCGCGACGAAATACATTGAATTCCTCGCCAGAGACGGAATTGGGGAGGATTATTTTTTTGTGGTGATGAGGGACATCTCCTCTAAAAAAATATTAGAGCGCGAATTCTCCATGAACGAGCAGCTGTTTAAAGATTTGTTTGACAGGGCTGTCGACGGCATCGTGCTGTTTGATAAGGACGGCGGGTTTATTGATGCGAACCTCTCTTTTTGCAAAAGCTTTGAGATCGGCCAGAATGAATTGTCCCATCTGTCGCTCCGCCATTTTACCGACGGAGAAAACAAAAAGCATCTGAAAGAAATCTGGGAAACCCTCCGCAGAAAAGGAAACGCCAAAGGAGAACTGCCCGTCAAGCTTCGGTCGGGCGAAGAGAAGCTGTTTGAATTTACGATTACGTCCAACTTAATCAGCGGGTTCTACATGTCCATTATGAGGGACATAACAGAGAAACGGTTGATGGAATTGAAACTTTTCAAAAGCGAAGAGCGATTCCGCGAAATTTTTGAAAACGCCATGGACGCGATTGTCATTTGGTCTGATGACGGAAAGATTGCCAAAGCAAACGAATCGGCGTGCCGCATTTTCGAACTGCCGATGGATAAACTGGTGGAGACGAATTTATGTACGTTTATCGTTGATCCGCAGAAAAAATACAAACAGATTAAGAAAAAATATGAAAAATACGGGGAAATCCGTGAAGAAATGCTGTTTCAGATGGCAAACGGCCAATTTAAAGAGCTGGAATTCACATCAAAACGAACCATACTTGAAGGTCAGCATTTAACCATTTTAAGAAATGTCAGCGATCGTAAGCGGATGGAAAAGGAATTGCGGGAAAGCGAGCTGAAATTCAGAAAAGTATTCAACGGCTCAATGGACGGCAAGGTCTTATTTGACAACCAATTCCGCATTATTGACGCGAATCCTCTCGCAAGCCGTATACTCGGTATGCCGGATGAGGAGCTGAGAGCGTACACCGTTCCGGATATTCTTTCTTTATTTGATATTGAAAACGCGGGTGTTCCCGCCAGAAAGATTGATTTAGAAGGAATGGATAATGAAATCCCCTTCCTGTTAAGCAGCAGCGACAGCCGCAAACTGGAATTCTCCTTCAAAAGAAATATCATTCAAAATATGAATCTGGCCATCTTTAAAGATGTCACAGAGGCCAAAGAGCTTGAAGAGAGGCTGCGGAAATCCGACACTCTTCATGTTGTAGGGGAGCTGGCGGCGGGCATCGCCCACGAAATCAGAAACCCGATGACGGCGCTGAAAGGGTTCATTCAGCTTCTTCAAGGAAGCATTGAAGGCGAATATTCTCTGTACTTTAACGTCATTACCTCAGAATTAAAACGCATCGAGTCTATCATCACTGAATTTTTAATTTTAGCGAAACCCCAGGCGATATTATATGAAGAAAAAGACGTGACGCAGATTATGAAAGACACGGCTGATCTTTTGAATGCCCAGGCCAATCTTGTCAATGTGCAGATCCATCTGAACCTGACCGGAAACATCCCGCCGATTTACTGTGAACCGAATCAATTAAAACAGGTGTTTATCAATATTTTAAAAAACGCCATTGAAGTCATGCCGGGCGGCGGCAATATCTACGTGACCATTCAGTCTTCTGATCAAGACCACATTTTGATTTCTATTCAAGATGAAGGAACAGGCATTTCCGAAGACAAATTAAAACGTCTGGGTGAACCATTTTACACGACAAAAGACAGGGGAACGGGCCTCGGTCTCATGGTCAGCTATAAAATCATCGAAGAACATCAGGGACGCATTCATGTGGAAAGTGAAGAAGGGAAGGGCACCGTTTTTCATTTGACGCTTCCGATCCGGCAGAATACCGAAGAAAGAAGGAGCGGGGAATGATCTGTTTTACAAGTGTGAGAGCGCCGTTTGGAACCGTCATCATAACAGAGGAAGAGAGCTTTATTACCGGCCTGTTTCTCACCGGGGAAGATTTTGAGGAATGGCGGAAAGACGCGCCCGGCGTAAAGCCGTGCGAAACCGCTTTGCTGTCGGAGGCGAAACAGCAGCTGGCATCATATTTTTCAGGAGAAAGAAAGCAATTCTCTCTGCCTCTGAGACAAAAAGGCACACCCTTTCAGGAAAGGGTATGGAACGCGCTGACGATGATTCCTTACGGGGAATCCCGAAGCTACGGCGATATGGCTGAAGCGATCGGAAAACCGAAAGCGGTGCGCGCCATCGGACAAGCCAATAAACGAAACCGGCTGCCGATTTTGATCCCTTGCCATCGGGTAATCGGCAAAAACAGCGCCTTAACGGGATACGCGGGCACGAAGACGGATGTAAAAGCGGTGCTGCTGAACATCGAACAAATATCCTATAAAGAAAAATAAAGCGTATGGCACGTTCCGTTTTTTCACGTCCGACATATCATTTTATTAAGTGAAAAAAGTTGGTCTGATGAAAAAGGAGGACGAAGCCTGATGAAAATGAGCCGTCCGCAAAAGATAGCCGGTTATGCAGAGCTGTTTTTTAAAATGCATCTCATTACAGCCGTCCAAAAAGATGAAGTGATTACATTGTGCAGACAAAAAAACCGCTGACATTGCCTGAGGCAATATCATCAGCGGTTTTTCAGCTCAGCTGGCAGTCAGTGAATAATTGTTCAATTTCTTCCGTGTAAGAGCCGGTCACAATTCCTTTCTCGGTTATAATGCCGGAAATCAGGCTGCCCGGTGTGATGTCAAAGGCCGGATTGAAGACCGGCACATCTTCGGGAGCGGTGCGTATGCCGGAGATCTGTCTGACTTCATCCGGATCTCTCTCTTCAATCGGAATCTGATAGCCGTTTT
This sequence comes from Bacillus sp. FSL P4-0334, assembly GCF_038004825.1. Classification (NCBI taxonomy): domain Bacteria; kingdom Bacillati; phylum Bacillota; class Bacilli; order Caryophanales; family Bacillaceae; genus Bacillus; species Bacillus sp. FSL P4-0334. Next base: position 2,421,342 of record NZ_JBBORX010000001.1, read on the forward strand.
CAATCTGCAAGTCAAATGTCGAAAGCGGTGCGGCCACAAAAAACGGAATTTGAAAGGCGTTTGCCAAAATAGCGAGGCCGTACGTTCCGATTTTGTTGGCCGTATCACCGTTTTTTGCAATTCTGTCAGCGCCGACAATGACTGCAGAAATATGTTTTTCCTTCATTGTATGGGCGGCCATGCTGTCGGTAATGAGCGTGACATCAATTCCGCCCTGCATCAGCTCCCACGCCGTCAGCCGTGATCCTTGGAGAACGGGTCTTGTTTCACATGCGTAGATATGAAGGCCGAGATCTTTTTGTTTCGCTAAGTAAAAGGGAGCAAGCGCCGTACCGTATCGGCTTGTGGCAATCGAGCCCGCATTGCAGATGGTCATGATCTGGTCGCCTTTTTTAAAAAGGTGCAGCGCATTCTGGCCGATCATTCGGCATGTTTCTTCATCCTCAATCTGAATTTGAATGGCTTCATGAACGAGCGTTGTCTTCGCTTCATTGATTGAGATCGCATCCCTGATGGAATCCGTCAGTCTGTCAAGCGCCCACGCGAGGTTGACGGCAGTGGGCCTCGAACTGTTTAAATACGCTTTGACATCCGCGAACTGACGTCGGAAATCCGAAAGGTCGCGGGCTTCAAACGACTTGGCGGAGAGCGCGAGTCCGAACGCCGCGGTTATACCGATGGCCGGGGCGCCCCTTACTTTCAGCGTGACAATCGCGTCGAATACATCTTCCTTTGTTTCAAGTTCCACATATTCAGTGACGTCGGGAAGCTTTTGCTGATTTAAAATGCGGATGTAGGTTTCTTTCCATTCTACAGAACGGGGGATGGCAAATTCATTGGTCATGCTGCATCATTCCTTTACACGGAGCTTAAATTGGTCCAGAACCTCGGTGATATGCTTCAGTTTTTTTCTGTTTTCGATATAATAGGCGCCGATGTCAAGCGCGAGCTTCTTCCGTTCGATTCGTTTGTCAAACGGAGTGATTTCATCTAAGTCAGCCACATGGGCGAGTCCGATCGTGCGCCGGATCAGTTCGCATCCCGCAAAACCGACCGCTTCCTCAAACGCGTTTTTCAGTGTGTCTTCCAGCAGGTGTCTGCGGGAAGGCAAGCAGTCTTTCTCCCATGCTTCACTGAATGTTTTCACAAATGTATCCCATACGGCGGCAGTATGATCATATAACGGCTGTCTGTCGTCACCGTCGCGGCTGAGGGCGTTTAACAGCAGATTGGCGATAAATTGGCCGATGTCAAACCCGATCGGTCCGAAGAAAGCAAACTCGGGATCAATCACCTTTGTTTCATGTTCATCGGCGAAAATGCTTCCCGTGTGCAGATCGCCGTGAACCAATGTTTCCGCGGAATTCAGAAAGATGGCTTTCAATTCGTCAGCACCTTCTTTCAGCCGGGAATTGTTCCAAACTTTTTCTGCGTATGGGCGCAGCTCCTCTTCAAAATCGTTTGTCTCATGGTCGAGAAACGGTTCTGTAAACACAAGCCTTTCCGTAATATTGCAAAGCTCAGGATTTGTAAACTGCTTTGCGAGCTGCTGCTTTACTTTCGCATCAAGCGCATAATCGGATGAGTAAAAAAGCGTTTTCCCTAAAAATTCACCGATATGGGCGGATAAGTTCGGATAATGCTTCCCTTCCAGCAGCCCTTTTCTTGAAATCCGCAAATGCGAGAGGTCTTCCATTACCGTGACGGCCATTTCAGTATCGGAATAGTAAACGGCCGGAACGAGGTGCGGCACGTGTTCGCCCTGGCGGATGAGGGCGCTGCTTTCGATTCTCGCCCTGTCAATTGTAAGCGGCCAGCTTTCACCGACGACTTTCGCGTAAGGAATCGCCTGTTTGATAATCAGTCCTTTTTTGTTTTCTTTATCGTAAACATGAAAGACGTAATTTAAATTGCCGTCGCCGATTTCACGGCATGTCAGAGTGCTTTTGTTTTGGAATAAGCCGAGCTTGACGGCTAACGCGGCGGCGGAGCTTTCTGTTAATTGTTCATAAAGACTTGTTTTAGTTGCTGACATGGATTTACCCTCCAATTATGTAGTGGCAGTAAGAGATCGTGACGGAGAATACGCCCGAAAAAAAAGCCTCCTTCTCTGAAAGAGAAGGAGGCTGAAACAGTGCAGTCCGCCTCTTATCTCTCAGATAACATCTGATGGAATTAGCACCGTGCCTTATGAGACAATCGTCTCGGCGCAAAATGTACGCGCCCCATTTCACAATGGAATTACGGTCGGTTGCTGTTGGGGTCAAAAGGCCAATCCCTCGCCCAACTCTCGATAAGAGAAAAATATATTGATTTGTATCACAATTCGGATTAATCAGTTGATGAAAATATTAGCAGGTGCCGGATATTCTTGTCAACGTTTTTTTGAAAATTAATATAGTTCACGCCGCAAGTCTTGAAAAACCGGAATGGTTCCCCGCACGGCCGCGCTTTCTGACACATCGATTTCCGCCCGGACTGCGCCTTCCGTCCGGTCTCCTTCGGCTAAAATCCGGCCCCACGGGTCAATAATCAGGCTGTGGCCGGCAAATTCATTATCGGGATTGGACCCCGTGCAGTTAGAGGCTGCGACAAAACATTGGTTTTCAATTGCTCTGGCGATAAGCAGGCTTCGCCAATGATCAAGGCGGGGCAGAGGCCATTCCGCAGAGATAAACAGGACATTCGCGCCCCGGGACGTATGCTTTCTGATCCATTCGGGGAAACGGATATCATAGCAGATCAGTCCGGCGCACTTGACACCGTCAAGCTCAAAGGAACCGTCGCTGTTTCCTGCTGACAAGTAAAGGTGTTCATCCATCAGCTGAAACAGATGGGCTTTCTGATACCGCTTCACGATCTGTCCGCTGTTATCGGCGATGTACATGGTGTTATAGACATTTTCGCCTTCTTTGACCGCAAAAGATCCGGCAACGAGGTGTACGTTGTATGTTTTTGCCGTTTCTTTAAGCCATTGTTCCGAAACTTTGCCGTTTTCATCCGCCAGCTGGTCTAGCCGTGTGAGATCATAGCCGGTCGTCCACAACTCAGGAAGCACGATTACATCCGCATGGCGGCTTTCTTGCTCAATCAAAGATTCTGCTTTTTTAAAGTTTTCTGAAGGATTTCCGTATGAAATATCAAATTGCAAACAGGAAACGGTCCATTTCATTTTTTAACACCTCAAGTTTCTCTTTACTTTTTTTATTTAACCATATATGATGATGGACTATCATTTCAAGACATTTTTAGAAGGTGAAAATATGAACTTTGAAATCTCAGATGTACTCAAACAGCTGCCGGAACAATTTTTCGCATCATTGGTGCAAAAAGTGAATCAAAAGCTGAAAGAAGGCAGAGACGTCATCAATTTAGGGCAGGGAAACCCTGATCAGCCGACGCCTCAGCATATCGTTGAAGAAATGAAGCGCGCCGTCGAAAGGCCGGAAAATCATAAATACTCATCATTCCGGGGCGCTTACAGCTTCAAAGAAGCAGCCGCTGCATTTTATGAAAGGGAGTACGGGGTCACGCTTGATCCGGAAACGGAAGTCGCCGTGCTGTTCGGAGGCAAGGCGGGACTTGTTGAGCTTCCGCAATGTCTTTTAAACCCGGGAGATACCATTCTGGTGCCTGATCCCGGATATCCTGATTACTGGTCAGGCGTCGCCCTTGCAAAAGCGAGAATGGAAATGATGCCGCTGACGGAAGAAAGAGGGTTTCTCCCTGATTACAGCGTAATTCCTGAAAAGGTGCGGAGCGAGGCGAAGCTGCTGTATCTCAATTATCCGAATAATCCGACCGGCGCTGTGGCGACAGAGGCGTTTTTCGAGGAGACGGTCGGTTTTGCGGAGCAAAACGGCATTTGTGTCGTTCATGATTTCGCGTACGGAGCCGTCGGCTTTGACGGGCATAAACCGCTGAGCTTTTTGCAGACCGAAGGCGCAAAAGAGACGGGAATCGAAATCTATACCTTGTCCAAAACGTATAATATGGCGGGCTGGCGGGTCGGATTTGCCGTCGGAAACGCTTCTGTCATCGAAGCGATCAACCTTTATCAGGATCATATGTTTGTCAGCCTGTTTCCCGCGGCGCAGCAGGCGGCGGCAGCCGCACTTTTAGCGGATCAGGCATGCGTCGCGGCGCAAAATGACAGATATGAATCAAGACGCAATGCATGGATTAAAGCCTGCCGCAATATCGGCTGGGATGTGACGGCTCCGGCGGGCTCCTTTTTTGCATGGCTCCCTGTGCCTGACGGTTATACGTCACAGTCGTTTTCAGATCTGCTGCTCGAGAAAGCGGATGTCGCGGTCGCTGCCGGAAACGGGTTCGGAAAATGGGGGGAAGGCTATATAAGAGTCGGTCTTCTGACAAGTGAAGAAAGACTTAAAGAAGCTGCGGAACGGATCGGGAAACTGAATCTTTTCACCCGAAAAAGCATTGACATATCAGAATAACAATGCGATAATTCAAAATACTTTATAAAATCATTATTCTTATCAAGAGCAGGCAGAGGGACGAGCCCGATGAAGCCCGGCAACCGACTGATAAAGCACGGTGCTAATTCTTGCAGCAGGAGCTGAGAGATAAGATTCGGACATAACACGAAGCCTCTTTCTGCTCAAACGGAAGAGGTTTTTTTATGTTTTGCGAAAGAAAGAGAGGCGTTCACGCATGAGCGAAGTATTGGCAACATATCTTCTGACAGACACAACGGACAGTGAAAAGCGGGCGGAACAGATTGCGGCGGGGCTGACGGTAGGCTCCTGGACTGACCTGCCCCTGGTGAAGCAGGAACAGCTCAGAAAACATAAAGGGCGGGTCGTAAAAGTTGAGGAGAAAGAAGGAACCTCAGAAAACGAAACACAATCCGTCATCACCATCGCCTATCCCGAGGCGAATTTTTCAAGAGATATTCCGGCCGTCCTGACGACGGTATTCGGAAAGCTGTCACTGGACGGAAAAATAAAATTGACTGATCTTGAATTTTCCGAAGGGTTTAAACGCTCCCTTCCCGGGCCGAAATTCGGTATATACGGCATCCGCAAACTGCTGGGCGAATTTGAAAGACCGCTTCTGATGAGCATATTTAAAGGCGTGATCGGACGGGATCTCGCCGACATTAAAGAACAGCTCAGACAGCAGGCGCTCGGCGGCGTGGATCTTATTAAAGATGACGAAATTTTCTTTGAAAATGAACTGGCTCCGTTTGAAACCCGCATTATCGAAGGAAAACAAGTCCTGAAGGAAACCCGGGAGGAAACGGGGCATAAAACGCTGTATGCCGTAAACCTTACGGGAAGGACCGCTGAATTGCGGGATAAAGCGAGGCGCGCGGCAGAACTCGGGGCGGACGCGCTTTTATTGAATGTGTTTGCTTACGGTTTAGATGTGATGCAGAGCCTTGCTGAGGACAGGGAAATCCCGCTTCCGATCATGGCGCATCCGGCAGTCAGCGGCGCGTTCACATCATCTCCCGTTTACGGCTTGTCGCATGCGCTTTTGCTCGGCAAGCTGAACCGCTATTGCGGCGCTGATTTCAGTTTATTTCCGTCACCTTACGGATCCGTTGCTCTTCCGAAGGAGTCCGCGCTTGCAATCCATGATGAATGTGTAAAAGACGATGTCTTTCATCCGTCGTTTGCCGTCCCATCAGCAGGCATTCACCCCGGTATGGTGCCATTGTTGATGCGCGATTTCGGCATCGATCACATCATCAATGCCGGCGGAGGCATTCACGGCCATCCGAAAGGAGCCGAGGGCGGGGGAAAAGCGTTCCGCGCCATCATTGATGCGTTGCTTGAAGCGCAGCCGATTGAAGAAAAAGCCGCGTCGTGCAAAGATCTTCAGCTCGCATTAGACAAATGGGGAAGGGTGGAAGCCGTATGACCCGCACGCCGCTGATTATTTGTGATTTCGACGGAACGGTCACCATGAACGACAACATTGTCAGCATGATGAAAGAATTCGCGCCTCCTGAGTGGCTTGAATTAAAAGACGGTGTTCTGTCTAAAAGCATATCAATCCAAGAAGGAGTCGGCCGGATGTTCGGACTGCTGCCGAGCAGCCTAAAAGAAGAACTGACCGGCTTTATTCTGAAGGATGCGAAAATACGGGACGGCTTTTTGGATTTTGTCTCGTTTGTCCGGTCAAACGGTCTCCCGTTTTATATCGTAAGCGGGGGAATGGACTTTTTTGTGCATCCGCTTTTGGAAGGGATCGTAGAAAAGGAGCGGATTTTCTGCAATCATGCATCCTTTGACAATGAGCATATTCATATAGACTGGCCGCACGCCTGTGACGGAGACTGTACCAATCAATGCGGCTGCTGCAAACCGTCAGTCATCCGTAAGCTATCCGATCAGCAGAAATTTCTCATTATGATCGGTGATTCGGTCACGGATGTCGAGGCTGCAAAGTTGTCCGATATGTGCTTTGCGAGAGATTATCTTTTGACTGAATGCAAAGAACTCGGCCTCCGGCATCTGCCTTTTCAAGATTTTCATGAGGTGAAAACAGGCATTGAAAACATCGGGGAGGTGCAGGCATGGCTGCAAAAGAAGAACGCTGGCGCGAACTTGCCGAGGTAAAACGCGAGCTGGCTGAAAGAGACTGGTTCCCGGCAACGAGCGGGAATCTTTCCATCAAAGTATCCGACGGGCCGCTGACTTTTCTCGTTACGGCGAGCGGAAAAGACAAACGAAAAGAAACAGACGAAGATTTTCTCTTAATCGATGAGTACGGGAAGCCCGCTGAGACCGGCCATTCTTTAAAACCTTCAGCGGAAACGCTTCTCCATACTTACTTATACCAAAAGACAGACGCCGGTTGCTGTCTGCATGTCCATACCGTCAATAATAATGTCATCTCAGAGCTTTACGGGGATGAAAAACAAATCACTTTTCAGGGGCAGGAGATGATTAAGGCGCTCGGATTATGGGAGGAAAACGCGTCTGTGACCGTTCCGATCATTGACAATCCGGCGCACATCCCGGCATTGGCCGAAAACTTCGCGCACCATGCGGACGCCGGCTCAGGCGCGGTGTTAATCCGCAATCACGGCATTACGGCATGGGGGCGGACCGCATTTGAAGCGAAAAGGGTGCTGGAAGCCTATGAATTTTTATTCAGCTGTCACCTCAAGCTTCTGTCACTTCGGCCGCAGCTAGTAAAATAAAAGGAGGAATAGAAAATGGCGACCATCAGAATTCATGACGAAAAAAATACGCTCATTGAACATCAGGAAGAAGTAGCGCGCTTCTTAGACGAACAAGAGGTGATCTATGAGCAGTGGAACATTGAAAAACTTCCGTCTGAGCTTTCGGAAAAATACGATCTAACCGAAGATGAAAAAGAACGGATTCTCGCGGCGTTTGACACGGAGATTCAGGACATTTCAGCCCGGCGCGGATATCAGTCTCAGGATGTCATTTCTTTATCAGACACCACGCCGAATCTTGATGAATTATTAAAAAACTTCCAAAGAGAACATCACCACACGGATGATGAAGTCCGCTTTATCGTCAGCGGACACGGCATCTTCGTCATTCAAGGCAAAGACGGCACATTTTTCGACGTCCGTTTAAATCCGGGAGATTTGATTTCAGTTCCGGAGAACATCCGCCACTACTTTACGCTTCAGGAAGACCGCCGGGTCGTCGCAATCCGAATCTTCGTGACGACTGAGGGCTGGGTGCCGATTTACGAAAATGAAAGTGTGCAAAACTGATAGACGCCCGAACCTCTCATGCACCCACCGGCATGAGAGGTTTTTTATTGTAATATAAAGTCAGCTGTGGCTGTTTTTTAATTCTTGAATATGCCGCATTCTGTTTATATCATTACCCGAATGGGTATTATTCTCGTATTCATGCTAAAGATTCCAATATGAAATGAAAAAATAAGTTATTTAGTAAAAAAATGTTTACAAATAAAGTATAATCTGTAATAATGCTCAATAACCCAATCAAACTTGTTTCCTATTCTTTTAGCGGTGAGGGGTGAAGTGAATGGGCAGTTATTCTGAACAAGAAAAATTGCTTGTATCTATTGATAAAAAAAGAAAAATGATGATAGATGCAGCTAACAGGCAAGGGTTTACAGGATATGACACGATCAGGCACAGCCAGGAACTGGACTGTCTGATGAACGCGTATCAGCAGCTGGTAAACCGTGATCGTACACATCACCAAGGAATACAGGGCCTTGTGAAGAAAATAGGCTTGTTCTCCCGCGGTGACGTCATGCCTGCATATGAAGCAAACAAATGATTGATGATAAAACAGATAACGAAGACTGAATGCGCTTCCTGATCAAGCGCTGCATCCGAAAGATGACCGCGTACAGTCAGCACATTTTTCCGCTGGCACGGCTCACGAAGCGCCTCGTACTATCTGCCGGCTATGATGCCGTTCCTCTGGTATATCCTCTTACACATACTCTTCTTTAAATAAAAAACACCCCGATCAGGGTGTTTTTTTCATCGAGAAGCGGCAGGGAGGGTAATGGTGACCTCTGTGCCCTTATCGACTTCGCTTTGAATGTCAATCGAACCGCCGTACATCAGCATGATTCGTTTACATACGACAAGGCCGAGGCCGGTGCCTTTTTCCTTTGACGTTACAAACGGAAGAAAAATGTGCTCAAGCATATCTTCAGAAATGCCCATTCCGTTGTCGGCCACCTTAATGACTGCTTTATGATCGCGGGCTTCTAAATAGATGGACAGCCGGCCGCCTTCCTGCATGGATTCCAGCGCGTTTTTCGCGACATTTAAAATCACCTGTTTAATATGGTCTTTCGTGCAGTTGACCTTGAGCGGCCGATTGACGAGAATCTCCACATTCACTTCCACATTGTATAGATTCCCTTCAGAATAAATAATCGGCATAATCTCATCAAGAATATCCTGCAGCGAGTTCACTTCCAACCGTTCAGCAGTGGGTTTTCCAAGCACTAAAAACTCACTGACAATCTGATTGATCCGTTTAATCTCCTGCTCAATAATTGAGAAATACAGCTGATCTTCCTCCGATTTGTATTTTTTCTGCAAAAGCTGAATGAAGCCGCTGATCCCTGTAAGCGGGTTGCGGATTTCATGGGCGGTGCTGGCGGCAAGCGTTCCGATCAGCTCCAATTTCTGCGCTTCATTTTGAGCGCGCTCCAGCTGGGTCTTGCGCTTAAGCAAATAATATTGAACGAGGATGAACAGAATATTCAGCAGCACGGCAATACTGGACATCGGCAGCAGCACGCTTTTGGTCAGCTCATTCAGCTCAACCGGTTTCGGATAAACATTGATATTCCAATTAATATCATCCAGATAGCCGCTGACCGGTTTCACACCTTCTGATTGATCAGCCCGTCCGCTGGCAAATATCACTTTATTCTGATTGGTTGCCTTGACATAAACGTCAGGGCTCAGCATATTGATCATATTTCTCAAATAATCGACTTGTATGGCGGCTACTAAATAATCCGTGACTTCCCGTTTTGCGTCTAACACCGGCACGCAGATCGTGAAGATGCGCTGGCCTGTAATTCTGCTGGAGTAGTCATTTGTGATGACCGTTTTTTTCGTCTTTTTCGCCTTCGTAAAATACGGTCTGTCGGCCAAATTCACCTTTGATTTCAGATCAGTCGTGCTTGCGATGACATCACCTTTGGAATTCAGCATATACAGTCCGCTGAATCTGGGTTCATCCTCAAAAGCCTGATCGAGAATGTCAATGATCTTTTCTTCATTGACAGGCTTATCGACAGCGATCGCAAGTGTTGTCATCCGGGCTTTTGTTTCACCGATTAAATAATTGAGCTTATTGCGGTGAAGGTTGAGCATCATACTGGCTTCCTGTATGTGTTTATCGGCTATTTTCTGCTTTTCTTTTTCATAAATGAAAAAGCTGATAATAAGTGCCGGGATGATCACCAATATGAGATAAAGCTTGATCTTTCCCCGGGCACCTTTAAATGTATTCACTCTGCATCGCTCCAACATTACACTTGAATAGAGGTATTATATCATTTTTATACTTCTTTAATAAGAAAAAATAACCAAAATGATAGAAAAACAAATTATTTTATTAAGGTCTGACAAAAAGAAGAGAAATTTTGGAAACATTTTTGTTGACATTTTTCATTTTGTTTATTAATGTTTCTCTGTAACGGTTTCTTTTGTAAAAGGATGATTGAATGTATGACGGATAAAACAGAAAACTCATTGAAATTATTTATTGTACTGTCACGTGCGTACCGATCTATTAACGACCATATGAATAAACATATTCATAAGCACGGCCTGAACCCGACGGAATTTGCGGTGCTTGAGCTGCTGTACCACAAAGGCAACCAGCCGCTTCAGCAGATCGGCGACAAAATTTTATTAGCGAGCGGAAGTATTACATACGTTGTTGACAAATTAGAGAAAAAAGAACTTCTCATCAGAAAAGCCTCGCCGACTGACAGAAGAGTGACTTTCGCACAGATTTCCGAAAAGGGAATCCGTCTTTTGGACGATATTTTCCCTGATCATGCTGACGAAATTAAAGAAATGATCAGTGTGCTGAGTGATGAAGAGATAGAAATGTGTACGGAAATGCTGAAAAGAGTGGGGTTAAACGCTAAACATTTTCATCAGAAATAAAAAAGGAAGCCATTTGAAAGGCTTCCTTTTTTATATTACTGATTTTGGTCAGTCGCGGCGTTTCTAGGCTGTATCAATACCTCGACGCGCCTGTTTTTGCTGCGCCCTTCAGCGGTTTTGTTCGACACGGCCGGTTTATACTCTCCGAAACCTTTGGCGCTGAATACTTTTGCGTCAAGTTTCGGGTTTTCTGTCAGAATAGCCATGAAGTTGACGGCCCGCATGACGCTTAAATGCCAGTTAGATTGATATTGTGAGTTTTTAATCGGTACATTGTCCGTATGTCCGCTGATAATAATGTTCCTCGGCGGATTCAGCACAAGGAGATTCGAGATTTCCTTGGCAAGCGGAATATCTTCCTGACGGATATCCGCCCGTCCGGAATCAAAAAAGATACTGTCTTTAATGGTAATTAAGAGTCCTTCTTTAGTCAGCTTTGTTTCCAGCTGAGTTTCAAGCTTTTTATTTTTTATAAATTGATTGACTTGCTTTTGCACGCCTTCAAGTTCTTGGCGGTCGGCTGCTTCTCTTTCTTTCTTTTTCTGTTCTTTATCTTTTTCCTTGTCTTTTTTTAACTGATCAACGCCGTCTTTTTCGTTTTCAGGAGGGGTGACGCTTGAATATTCAAGAACACCCGTGCCTCCGGTAAACACGGCGTTAAATGATTTAGACAGCATTTGGAATTTCGCCGCATCGACCGAGCTCATGGCGAACAATACAATGAACAGAGCCAAAAGAAGGGTGAGCAAATCCGCGTACGGGATCAGCCAAGACTCATCCACATGCTCGTCATCATGCTTCTTCTTCTTTTTTCTCGCCATTGTTTGCCTCTCCTTCTTGTTCAGCGACTTTTGCGCGTTCATTCGCAGGAAGATACATGAGAAGTTTTTGTTCGATCACTTTCGGGGCCTGTCCTTCAAGCACTGACAGAACGCCTTCGATCATGATTTCACGCAGTTTGACTTCCTGCTTTGATTTGCGTTTCAGTTTGTTGGCGAAGGGATGCCATAGTACATATCCTGTGAAAATCCCGAGAAGGGTGGCGACAAACGCCGCACTGATGGCATGTCCGAGCGCCTCGGTATTGTTCATGTTGGAAAGAGCCGCGATAAGGCCGATGACCGCACCCAAAACGCCGAGTGTCGGCGCATATGTGCCGGCTTGTGTAAAGATGGCTGCGCCGGCCTGGTGTCTGTCTTCCATCGCTTCAACTTCCTCAGTCATAATATCTCTGATAAATTCTGCGCTTTGTCCGTCAACCGCCATACTCAGGCCGTTTTTCAAAAATGCGTCATCCACGTCTTCAATGCTTGCTTCCAATGCGAGCAGACCTTCACGTCTGGCGATTTGCGCCCATTGAGAGAACATAGGAATTAATTGCGCAATTGTCAGCTGTTTGTTTTCTTTAAACAGCACTTTAAAAAGGGCAGGCACTTTTTTGATTTCTTTTCCGGGGAATGCGATGATCACCGCAGAAATCGTACCGAACAAAATAATCAGAATAGCTGCCGGGTTAGCGAGTGCGCTTAAGCTGACCCCTTTCAGCACCATGCCCACGCTTAAAGCAATCAAGGCGAGGATGATACCGATAATCGATGTTTTATCCATAGTTTTCACCAAATCCTTTATACTAGCTTTCTATGGTTAATATCGGTGGCAGTGCATGGAACTTTAGGGTGATTGAGAAATTGTTCCCGAATTCTTCACAGTTTCTCCCTTCTGACATGGATAAAGAAACAAAAAAGCGGCTCCCCGCGAGGAGGGAACCGCTTTTTTCTTATTGTGCTCGGACTTTGATGCCGTCCTCTTCCATTACGACATGGAAGGCTTTTATATCGTTGTTATCCAATAAGAGATCTGTCATTTCGTCCTCGATCAATTCTTGGATGGTTCTTCTGAGCGGGCGTGCTCCGAAAGCTGGGTGGTAGCCGATTTCAGCGATTTTTTCTTTCGCATCATCGGTGACGTTCAGGCTGATGCCGCGCTCTTTTAATGTGTCTTCAAGCTCTGTGAGAAGCAGGCTGACGATTTTCACGAGATGTTCTTTTTTCAGGGATTGGAATTCAATGATGCTGTCAAACCGGTTTAAAAACTCCGGTTTGAAGAACGCGCTCAGTGAATCAATCAACGTTTGTTCTTCCAGGACGCTCTCTTCAGATTGGAATCCGACTTTCACCTGTTTTTCGTCGGTTCCAGCGTTGCTTGTCATAATCAAAACGGTATCTTTGAAGCTGACCGTTCTGCCCTGGCTGTCTGTCAGACGGCCGTCCTCCATAATCTGCAGAAACATATGCTGGACATCAGGGTGGGCTTTTTCAATCTCATCGAGCAGCACGATGCTGTACGGATTGCGGCGCACTTTTTCCGTTAATTGACCGGCTTCATCGTGTCCGACATATCCCGGCGGTGAACCGATGATTTTTGATACGGCGTGTTTTTCCATGTATTCACTCATATCGAGACGGATAATGGAATCTTTTGTACCGAACAGTTCATCTGCGAGTGTCTTTGATAACTCGGTTTTTCCGACTCCGGTCGGTCCGACAAAGAGGAAGGAGCCGACAGGTCTGTTTTTGGATTTTAAGCCGGCGCGGCTTCGTCTGACCGCTTTCGCCACTTTTTTCACGGCTTTTTCCTGACCGATGACGCGCTGATGAAGATGCTCTTCAAGTTCCTTCATTTTGACTTGTTCATCAGCCTGGAGTTTTCCGACCGGAATGCCTGTTTTCTGTTCAATGATGGCTTGAATATGCTCCGCCCCGATTTCAGGTGAAGAGGCCGGAGCTTCTTGTGCCAGCTGCTTTTCCAACGCCGCTTCTTCATCACGCAGTTTCGCGGCAAGCTCATAATTTTCTTCATGAAGCGCTTTTGTTTTCTCCGCGTCAATTGCTTTGAGTCTCTCAGCCGCATCTTCTTCATTTACGGTATCAAGCTCCAGGTTCGCCTTAGAGCCGGCTTCATCTAATAAGTCGATCGCTTTATCCGGCAGGTGGCGGTCCTGAATGTAACGGGATGAAAGCGTAACACAGGCGTTTATCGCTTCATTGCTGAATGTGACGCCGTGGTATTTCTCATATTTATCTTTAATGCCTTCCAGAATGCTGATGGCTTGTTCTATTGTAGGCTCGTGAACCATGACAGGCTGGAAGCGTCTTTCAAGCGCCGCATCTTTTTCAATCTGACGGTACTCTTTCAGCGTTGTCGCCCCGATGACCTGCAGCTCGCCTCTGGCAAGCGCCGGTTTCAGGATGTTCCCGGCATCCATTGATCCCTCGGCAGAGCCGGCGCCTACAAGAAGGTGAATCTCGTCAATGAACAAGATGACGTTTTTCCGTTCTTTTAATTCGTTCATTAATTGTTTCATTCTTTCTTCAAACTGGCCTCTGATCCCTGTATTGGCGACGAGAGAAGCGACGTCAAGCAGGTAAAGCTCTTTGTTTTTCAATTTGTTCGGCACATCGCCTTCAGCGATTTTAAGCGCGAGGCCTTCTGCAATAGCCGTTTTACCGACGCCCGGCTCACCGATCAGCACCGGATTGTTTTTATTCCGGCGGTTCAAAATTTCAATTACGCGCGCCACTTCATGATCGCGGCCGATCACAGGGTCAATCAGACCTGCTTTTGCGCCGTTTGTGACGTTTTGAGCGAGCTCGTCGAGCAGGCCTTTTTCAGGGCCGGCCTGCTGTTTATTTTGATTGGGAGCGAAACCTTGCTCAAACGGGAATCCGAATGATTGCGGCCCCATGCTCATAGACGGTTTTCGGGTTAATTCTGTATAACATGTTTCACATAAAACGAATTGTTTTTGAATGGAATTGACTTGCATGTTCAGGCGAATCGTCGCCTCGTTTTTCTGACAATGTTGACAACGCATTTGCCAAAACCTCCTCCGGAAAATGTTTGATCATCTTTGACCAAATAGATTAGAAAATAAGGTCTTAACTTTGACCTTCTTTGATTAATAGTATACTCTGACCTTCTTTGACTTTCAAGTGTTTTGTTTCAAACCCCGAAAAATAAATGTTTACAGCATGATAAGTGATATTTGTGAGGTCTGATTATTTTTGACCAATATAGTCAGAAAGGAAATGAAATGCTTTGACCTTTCTTGATGAAGAGTATACGCCGGCCCTTTTTTTCTTTCAATATTTTTGCTTAGAGGAGAGAGCTGAATCTGTTTTCTCCGGGGAAGGACGATTTGTTCGTCTTTTCGGGCGACTTGTCTCATAAGCATATATAAAGGCCTGGACAAATCTGCGCTTAGCCGGAGGGTGAAATGGGACAAACAAAAGGTTCTGCAAGTCAGCTTGCATTTGTATACGTAGGCACGGTTGTAGGAGCCGGTTTTGCCACGGGAAGGGAAATCGTTGAGTTTTTTCTGAAGTTTGGCTGGATCGGTCTGTTCGGTATCGTGGTAAGCGGTCTGATGTTTACATATTTAGGCGCCAAAATCATGATCATTTCCAAACGGATTCACGCAGCATCTTATCAGGAATTGAACACATATTTATTCGGCCAGTCCATCGGCCGCGCCGTGAATATGTTTATGATGTTTATATTGCTGGGAGTGACCTCTGTCATGCTGTCCGGAGCGGGAGCGCTGTTTCATGAACAGCTTGGCTGGCCCGCACAAGCCGGGATCCTTCTGACGATCGTACTGAGCTTTGCCGTCATGACAAGCGGTGTTAAAGGTGTGTTCGGCGTCAATATATTGGTTGTGCCGCTTTTAATTTCTTTCTCTTTTATCGTGACAGCTGATTCATTTGTATTTACAAGCACGAGAAACGCGGACGAATGGGTATGGCCTGACAAGTGGAATTGGCTTTTGTCCGCCGTCTCTTACGGCGCGTTAAATTTATCGCTCGCCCAAGCCGTGCTTGTGCCGCTTGCGAATGAAATGTCTTCAGAGAAGGTGATCAGAAGGGGGGCTTATTTTGGCGGCGTTCTGTTGACACTGGTGCTTGCCGCGAGCTTTTTATCATTATCGGTGCTGCCGGATGTGCTGGAGTTTGACATTCCGATGGCTCAAGTCGTCTATTCGTACTCGCGTTCGCTTCATATCATTTATTTGTTTATTATTTTCGGAGAAGTTTTTACGTCGGTCATCGGCAATCTATACGGATTGGAAAAACAATTAAACAGTTTTCTTCATATAAAAAGTACATATATTTACGGCGGCATTTTGGCGTTTGCTTTCATTATCAGCCAAATCGGCTACGGACAGCTGATTTCCACCGTTTATCCGGTGTTTGGGTATGTGAGCCTCGCTTTCATCGGCGCATTGATTTGCAAAAAAATCCCGAAAGAAAAATAAGGATATAAGGAAAATGTCTGTATTTTTTGGGAATTCCCCTTCTTTTTTCCTGACATTTCTGTATAATGAATTGGGAAATGATGGGGAGGAGTAAGAGATGAAAGCTCGACGTGTATTATTGGGATTTATTTTTATTTGTATCGGCATTGCGTTTTTTTTACAGAGGGCGGGAGTTATTCATATATCCGCAGGTTCGGCGTGGCCGTTTCTTTTCATTATAATGTCCGCAGGGTTTCACGCCGGATTTATTTTTGCGAAAAAAACGCCTGAACAGGCGGAACTGCTCGTTCCGGGCGGTATGTTTTTTGTGCTGGGCTGCCTGTTTTGTTTTGAAACGGCAACGGGATGGACGTATTCAGACGTGACGTGGCCTGTTTATATATGGGCGCCTGCTCTCGGTCTGTTTGAGCTGTGGTATTTCGGCGGGAGGAAGTTAGGTGTATTGATTCCTGCTTTCATCATGACAGCCGTGGGAGCACTATGCTTTGCCGGTATGCTGATGACGGGGCTGTGGCCGCTTTTGATCATCGCAGCCGCGCTTTTGTTTCACGCCGTTGCCTTTATGCAGCCGAAAAAAAGATCGGGCCTTCTTATTCCGGGCGGCATTTTGCTTGTGACGGGTTGCTTGTTATGGTTTGAAACGCTGACGGATTGGACATACGCAAATGTGACATCGCCTGTCTACCTCTTTTCCGTTGCGTTCGGCCTGTTTGAAGCCTGGCTGTTCGGCAGAAGGCAAAGAGGGCTTTTGACTGCTGCGGCGGTTCTGTGCGCCGCGGGCATTTTCGGCATATTCACCAATGCAAATGAAGTCATCAGCGAACGCGGCTGGCCCGCTCTCATTCTTTTGCTGGGCGCCGCTTTTCACATTCCGATTTTCGGCCCGAAACCTGTCAAAAACGCGGGACTTCTTGTACCGGGCGGCATCTTATTGATTACGGGGATCTTGTTTGTCTTTGAAACGGCAACCAATTGGTCCTACTCCGGTGTGACATGGCCTGTTTACCTGTTGGCAACGGCATTCGGTTTATTTGAGCTGTGGCTGTTCGGCGGGAAACAGAAGGCGCTGCTCATCCCGGTTGCGGTGCTGACCTTGACAGCACTTTGCTTTATGATGACGAATCAGCCGATCATTCCGGTTTCTGTTTTCTGGCCTGCTTTATTTGTTCTGATCGGGATTGCGCTGATGGTATTTCCGGGGAAAAAACGCGGGGCTTAAACCCGCTTTTGCAGCCTGACACAGGGTTCAGGCTGTTTTTTTATTGTCACGGGAAACAACATTATGGTATGATAGCAAAAGTGAAAAAAGAAGAAAATCCGTATTGATGCGGGAGAGGTTCTAGCTACACCCTCTATAAAAAACTAAGGACGAGCTGTATCCTTGGATACGGTTTTTTTATGTTTTTTAGGGCGCCTTCTCCGAAAAAGGCGCTTTTTTTATGGAATGATAGATAAGGGAGAGAAAGACATGAAAAAAGAAAAAGCAGTTGTGGTGTTCAGCGGAGGCCAAGACAGCACGACTTGTTTATTATGGGCTTTGCAAAACTTTGAAGAAGTGGAAACCGTTACATTCCATTATAATCAGCGTCACCAAGAAGAAATCGATGTGGCAAAATCGATTGCCGAAAAGCTCGGTGTCAAAAATCACTTGCTTGATATGTCTCTTTTAAATCAGCTCGCGCCGAATGCGCTGACAAGAGATGATATCGAAATTGAAGCGAAGGACGGGGAACTGCCGACAACCTTTGTGCCGGGACGCAACCTTGTATTTTTATCCTTTGCATCGATTCTTGCATATCAAATCGGCGCGCGCCACATTATCACCGGTGTTTGCGAGACTGATTTCAGCGGCTACCCGGACTGCCGTGACGAGTTCGTCAAATCCTGCAATGTCACCGTCAACCTGGCGATGGAAAAGCCGTTCGTCATTCATACGCCGCTTATGTGGCTGAACAAAGCAGAAACGTGGAAACTTGCTGATGAGCTCGGCGCGCTTGATTTTGTAAAGAATAACACACTGACTTGCTATAACGGCATCATTGCGGACGGATGCGGCGAATGCCCGGCATGCCTGCTCCGCAATAAAGGATATGATGAATATATGAAAATGAAAGGAGAGCGAAACTAATTGCTTTCTCAAATTTACCCGCAGGTTCAGCATCCTTATTCGTTTGAGTTGAATAAGGACATGCACATCTCAGCCGCGCACTTTATTCCCCGCGAAAGCGCCGGAGCGTGCAGCAGAGTCCACGGGCACACGTATACAGTAAATATTACAGTTGCGGGGGATGAACTGGACGATTCAGGCTTTCTCGTGAATTTCAGCGTGCTGAAGAAATTGGTGCACGGCGCTTATGACCATACATTGCTGAATGACCATGACGAGTTTTCTGCTGATGATGACAGATATTCACTGCCGACGACCGAGGTCGTGGCCAAAACGATTTACGATAAGGTGCAGTCCTACCTCGAAACACTGGAGAATCAGCCGGTCTGCGTGCAGATTTTTGTCAGGGAAACCCCGACAAGCTATTGCGTATACCGCCCGAAAAAAGGTGATAGGAATGGCTAAAGGAATTCCGGTATTAGAAATTTTCGGACCGACGATACAAGGGGAGGGCATGGTTATCGGCCAGAAAACCATGTTCGTCCGCACGGCGGGCTGCGACTACTCCTGCAGCTGGTGCGACTCCGCTTTTACATGGGACGGCTCAGCCAAAAAAGATATCCGCTGGATGACGGCGGAAGACATTTACCGCGAGCTGAGAGAAATCGGCGGAGACGCTTTTTCCCATGTCACCATCTCAGGAGGAAACCCGGCACTGTTAAAGCAGCTTGACGCGCTGATTCTGCTGCTGAAAGAGAACGGGGTGCGCGCCGCTTTAGAAACGCAGGGAACGGTCTATCAGGATTGGTTCACAATGATTAACGACCTGACGATTTCACCGAAGCCGCCAAGTTCGGGGATGACAACCGATTTTGCAAAGCTCGATCACATTGTGTCTTCGCTTGATGCGGCAGAAAGGCTTAACGCGGTCAGCTTAAAGGTCGTCATTTTTAATGATGAAGATCTGCAATTCGCGAAAACCGTGCACAAGCGGTATCCGAATATTCCGTTTTATCTTCAGGTCGGAAACGATAACGTCCATACGACGGACGACCGGGCATTGATCGCACATCTGCTCGGAAAATACGAAACACTCGTTGATAAGGTTTCAGCCGATTCGGATCTGAATCTCGTCAGAGTCCTGCCTCAGCTGCATACATTGCTTTGGGGCAATAAACGGGGAGTTTAATAGAAAGGGAGATTTATATGACAAGAAAAGAATCAGAATTAGAAGGAGTTACGCTCCTGGGGAATCAAGGGACAAACTATTTATTTGAATATGCGCCGGAGGTTTTGGAATCATTTCCGAATAAACACGTGAACCGTGATTATTTCGTTAAATTCAACTGCCCGGAATTTACGTCGCTTTGCCCGAAAACGGGACAGCCGGATTTTGCAACCATCTACATCAGCTATATTCCGGACGAAAAAATGGTGGAAAGCAAATCGCTGAAGCTGTATCTTTTCAGCTTCCGCAACCACGGAGATTTCCACGAGGACTGCATGAACATCATCATGAATGATTTGATCGAATTAATGGACCCCCGCTACATTGAAGTATGGGGCAAATTCACGCCTAGAGGCGGAATCTCCATTGACCCGTATACAAACTACGGCAGACCGGGAACAAAATATGAAAAAATGGCCGAACATCGGATGATGAATCATGATATGTACCCGGAGACGATTGATAATCGGTAATTATTCCGTTGTGTGATACGGAGTGTGAAACGAAGTGGAGTCACAGTAAAATCCGAACATTCAGTGCTGATTTTCAGCGGAATTGTGACCGAGTCACAGCGAAGTGTGACCCGCACTAAGCTCAATAAAAGTGTGACCCGGTCACACTAAAAGTAGGAAAAGTCACACCTGAAAATGGCTCTACTCATGGGAATTGTATTAAAAAGTGTGACCTGAGGTGCAACCTGAACTGTGACTTTTATGCAGTGAAAAATTGATAGTACAGAAGCAGATTAAGGCGTACAATTTGTACGTCTTTTCTTTTTTATCCGAAAGAAAAAATGCCTATCTAGAGATCATAGGCATTAAATATTATTATCAATATCTTCATTTATTTTTTGGCTAAGTTTCTGAACCTTCTCTTTAACATTTGAAACAGCTCTTTTTTGAATTTCATCAAAGTTTTCCTGAATATAGTCCATGACACTTCTTATTAGAACTTCACTTTCAAAATTGAATATCTCATTTATTACTGACTGTTCTTCATCTGTTAGGTGATGGTATTGAAGTTGTTTAGCATTTACTTCAGCAGCTACATCAATCCTCACTTTAGTTGTTCTGGTTGTACAATTTCATATTCACCTTCTGCATACTTTTGCTCCGCATAATGGCTTCCCCATTGACAGAGCTCCTGCAAGATAGGTTTAAGAGATTCTCCAAGTTCAGTGGATGAATATTCAACCTTCGGCGGTACTTGATTATACATCTTTCTGCTCACAAGTCCACTGGCTTCAAGCTCTCTAAGTGTTTGAATCAGCATTTTCTGAGTTATATTTGGGATCATGCGCTTTAATTCACTCGTTCTCTTTGGTCCATTCATTAAAAAGTATAATACAAGGCCTTTCCATTTTCCGCCAATAACTTCCTTTGTCACTTCAAACCCACAGCTAAATTTTTTCATGTCTAAAGCTCTCCATTCCACATTTATTACTTTTTAGTTACTATATCACAAAAAAGTGGGTACTTCCGATAATGTGCTTACTGAAGGATACTATATCTTGTAGGTTGTTCTTCAAGTACTTAAAGGTACTAGACATAAAATAAAATCAATTCTAAAGGAGTGTTAAGTATGGGTAAATTTGAAGGTAAAATAGCGCTTGTAACGGGTGGAACAAGTGGGATTGGTCTTGCTACAGCACAAAAATTTGTAAACGAAGGTGCATATGTTTATATCACGGGACGTAGACAAAACGAACTTGATAAAGCTGTTAACCAAATTGGCAAGAACGTAACCGGTGTTCAAGGTGATATTTCTAAGCTTGAAGACTTAGATAAACTATATGACATGATAAAGCAGGAAAAAGGTAAGTTGGACATTCTTTTTGCTAATGCAGGCACCGGCAACTTCCTTCCATTAGGTGAAATTACTGAAGAGCAGGTTGATAGAACGTTCGACATTAACGTTAAAGGAACCATCTTTACTGTTCAAAAAGCGTTATCACTATTCCCGGACAAAGTAGGTTCTATTATTGTAACGGGCTCTACTGCTGGATCAATTGGCAACCCAGCGTTTAGTGTATATGGAGCATCTAAAGCAGCATTAAGAGCACTGGTTCGCAACTGGATTCTTGACCTAAAAGGTACTGAAATCCGTGTAAATGTGGTGAGTCCAGGAGTTATTCTTACACCTGCATACGATGAACTTTTTGGTGATGCACTTGAAGGAGCAATGGAAAATACCAGAAATACTGTTCCAGCTGGAAAAGTTGGGACACCTGAAGAAGTAGCAAACGCTGTATCTTTCCTTGCTTCAGACGAAAGCAGTTACTTGACGGGTGTTGAATTGTTCGTAGATGGCGGGCTAGCACAGGTATAATTTCACTGCGCAGAGATTACAAATAGTCCCCAAAAAAGGTTAAAATCAATCGTTTGGTAAGGTGTGAAATTGGTGTGACTTCATGATTAATGTCTAGAGCAAGTACTTATGGGACAAGACTTTGACCTGCCTTTTCTTCCACGAGGACTGCATGAATATCATCATGAATGACTTGATCGAATTAATGGACCCCCGCTACATTGAAGTATGGGGCAAATTCACGCCTAGAGGCGGAATCTCCATTGACCCGTTTACAAACTACGGCAGACCGGGAACAAAATATGAAAAAATGGCCGAACATCGGATGATGAATCATGATTTGTATCCGGAGACGATTGATAATCGTTAATCACTATAAAAGCGTGCCTATTATGACTTTTATGCAAATAAATTGCTATTGCGGAGGTAATGTAAGACGTACAAATGTGTACGTCTTTTTCTTTTAAGCACAAAAACAATTTATTAACGAAAGTATTTTGGCAGAAAGGCTAACAAAATCAAAGGAAAATATGTTGTAGATTGCTTTCTTTTTTTGTGGGGCATCCATATCCAATCACGTTATCTTGCACTTGAACATTTTTTATAGACTGGTACCGCGACAAATTATTTCTCTTCTACATACCAATAAAGTAGACATTAAAAAGTGAAAGAGAGGGCGAAAATGTGTGAAAATTCTTTTCCTCGAGAGTCATCCCATGTGGCTCTATGGTTTACCAAATGGGTTTAGGGAAGCAGGACATACCGTAATGATTTCCGGTCCTGTAAGTCGGGAAAATATCACTGAAATGATAGACGAATTTAAACCAGATCTAATAGTATCTATGGGATGGACACCAGAGCATTCAAGGGAAAAGCAGGCCTGGATTCGCAACGCTACTAAAAAGGTGAATATCCCTCTCGTTTATTGGGCAACTGAAGACCCGCTGCACACTCAAAACTTTACTATCCCGTTAATTAAAAAGGTGAAACCAGATTTTGTTTTCACGGTTACGCCTTCTCTGTGTAAAACTTATGAAAGCATGGGGATTAAAGCAGCTCACTTAGACTTTGCATTTCACGAAAGTATACATCACCAGATTAAACCATTAGCAAAATACAGTTGTGATATAGCAGTGGTGGCTAATGCTTACCCTAATTTTCTTGAAGAACATCCGGAAGTGTTCCGTTCGTCCTCTTTAAAAACGCTTATTCGTCCTCTTATACGGAAGGGTATTCGCATTGATTTTTGGGGGAGAAACTGGGAAAAAATGAGTAAATATATAGGAAGAGAAATTCCCCGCAATTGGATCCATGGATACCTTGATTATACTGAAGCATATAAAGTCTACAGTTCAGCAAAAGTCGTTATCGGTTTGCAAAACTGTGAAAGCCAACTTACGCAACGCACCTATGAGATTCTTGGTTCCGGGGGGGTTTTATTGACATCGGATACACCAGCAGTTCGAGGTAAATTCAAACCTGGCCGCGATCTCATCGTTTCTTCCTCCCCAAAAGAAACATTGGAAAAGGTTAAATACTATTTGAATCATGATAGCGAGAGAAAAAAGATTCAGATAAACGGTAAAAAGGCTGTAAAGAATGATTCCTATCTGCATAGAGCCGAGAGAATGCTTGAGGTGCTAAAAAGCAGAGGAATTATAAGAAACTTAGGGGAAACCATTCATTATGTAGATGTTCTCAAAGAAAAATACGTGATCCATCATGTTACTCCCGGTGAAACATTATCAATAATTGCCAGGAAGTATAATGTTTCCCTGCAGCAACTCATGGAGCTTAATCATTTCAAATCAGATCAAATATATGCTGGACAAATCATTAAGATTAGAGAGAAACTGTTTAGAAATATTGATAACAAATTTTTCTAAAGGAGAGTAATATGAATGAAGGGGAAAATACCTAAAATAAGAAATCAAGCGAATAAAGTAAAAAGAACGCCTCGTTATATGGAATTTCCCGTGACATACGAAGTATATCATGTGGAATCCGGCGATACATTATGGACGATTTCTAAATCCTTCAATATCCCGGTACAACAACTTATAAATCTTAATAAGCTTTCTTCAGATAGAATTTATCCTGGACAAATTATAAAGATAAGAGAAAGATAATCTTTGAGGTTTCGGAAACGAATCAAATTGAAATGACAATCCTCATTTTTTTATTTGTGGGGAACTTGATATTTTTGGGGATGAAGGGGTTATGAGATGTTTCAAATGAGCTATTTCTATTCTGGATTAGGATGGGATTTTATTCAACACGTTGATCAAACGAACGGAGTATTAAATGTTGTGTCTCCTGATTTTTTCTATATCAGAAAAGATGGATCATTACTTCTCCGTTCAGCTAATCCCGATGTGATTAAAGCTCTTCATAGAAGAAAATTAAAAGTAGTTCCTTTTCTAAGCAATCATTGGGATCAGGATTTGGGGCGATTTTCATTAATGAACCGAGTTCTTTTAGCTAAACAAATTTCTCATGCAATAGAAGAACTGGATTTGGACGGAGTTAATATCGATATAGAAAACCTTACAGAAAAAGATCGGAATTTATTTACAGATTTTGTTAGATTGGTAAGGAAAAGTATTCCTAGACATAAAGAAGTATCAGTTGCAGTGGCGGCAAATCCTTTTGGCTGGACGAAGGGCTGGCACGGATCATATGATTACGAGTATTTAGCTAAATATGCAGATTACCTTATGATTATGGCCTACGATGAAAGCCACCTTGCTGGACCTACTGCAAGTGTAGGATGGGTGGAAAAGTCCATTCAATATGCTCTGACCCAAAAAATCTCTCCTAAAAAACTAGTTTTAGGATTGCCATTCTATGGCCGCTGTTGGATGAAAGGCCAATCTGCCTCTCAAGCCATTCCCCTTTACCTTGTTGACTCATTAGTAAAAAGGCATAACGGGACAATTATTTTTGACACAAAGAGTCAATCTCCAAAAGCTATTTTTACTGTCAATCACGATAACAAGGGGCTGTTGCCTTCGGGAACATATACATTATGGTTTGAAAATGAACAGTCACTCAGAGCAAAAATAAAACTCGCTCAAAAATATAATCTGAAAGGTCTTGGCAGCTGGAGTCTTGGACAAGAGGATGCGTCAGTCTGGAATACAGTGTTTAAAAATATATAATGATTTATAGTTCAAAGCAAAATTCGAAGATAATTGCAATGAATCTCTATCCTGAATGGATGCTGGTTTATCTAAAAAACATGATGAGAATTGATTGACCACTCTCATTAAAGGATGGGGAAATTCAAGGCGCCAAGGTACGTGGAGAACCATGACTTGTTGATAATCGACCATATAGTTTCTCCTCAGAAATGAGGGGGTTTTACATAAAAAAGACGAGCGAATCCGGGGGGAATTCCACTCGCCGCTTTCTAATGAAAAGACGGGTGCTGGATGGCAGCTCGTCTGTTTCATTATAAAATAGGGAACGTATGTTTGTAAAGGCCTGCGCTGTTTTTTCTCATTCGGAGCGGATCAATTGTAAAGGAATGGTCAGCATGATAGCATGTCCTGTAAAAAGAAGGAGTGTTCGTTATGGAGCCGTTAGAGTTAAACGGTGTAAGACTGAAAATGTATGATTGTAAAGAAAGTGCGGGTGAAAACGGCCGCATGATTTCATTTATATTGAAGGTGACCTCTGAAACGTATCATGATATTGCCGTCCTTTTGTATGAAAAAACATTTGACATCAAGGCGCCCGAGCGTGGGCTTGAATTCCGCGGTAAAATAACCAACTACTATACATCCGTCACTAATCTTTACAATAAAGATGAGACAGGTGATTTTTTTGTAGAAATGACCGAGATCTGAATTCATTTGAAAAAGCTGCCGGGCGGCAGCTTTTGTGCGGGATATGTAAATGGTTCGGATT
Source organism: Bacillus sp. FSL P4-0334 (assembly GCF_038004825.1). Classification (NCBI taxonomy): domain Bacteria; kingdom Bacillati; phylum Bacillota; class Bacilli; order Caryophanales; family Bacillaceae; genus Bacillus; species Bacillus sp. FSL P4-0334. The sequence continues at coordinate 2,446,855 of NZ_JBBORX010000001.1, forward strand.
GTTCGGGGGGTTTAATAGGAGTCTCTGATGATTTTATAATTCTTATGGTTGACGACAGTGAGGGAATCTAATTCAAGGTCACGATAATTATCCATGATGGTTACATCAACGATGACGGAGTTTTCATTTACTTTTTCAACAATACCGGTTAATCCGTTTTTAAATTCAATGACGTTTCCAACCTTAGCAATTTTCACGAGCTTCCTCTCCTTTATCATAAATCCTGTTTGAAAATATTTTGCAGTATTTTCTTTAAGAAGTAAAGCGATATGGGTATCAGCCCGCTCAATCATTGTCCCGGCGGGGGAAAGATGGTATATTGATTTTCGGGAAAAAGCCGAGAAAAGGAGGCTGTGTTCGTTGCTGCCTGAGGAAATTTCAGAATGTATCAACCAAATGCGCACCGGGGAAGTCAAAGAATTCAGGGTGCAGAAAGAACATTTTCTTGCATTTCGAGCAGTTTTATCGAAGCAGGAAGATTTTAAGCATTTCCGCGGTATTGCACAGCAGGGCGGAGATGTTGTTTTCCAGTATTTAGAACAGCCAAGAAGCTGACGGCTCCTCGCACTTGAGGAGTCTTTTTTTGTTTCTTAGTTTCTCATTTCATCTGGCTGTAACAGATGTAAACAAAATGTAAAATCCCTCCGATGGATACTTTTACTGCTATTTGGTTAATGTTGTGAAAATGACGGCTGTTTTCCTGCCAATAACAAGGCTGTTAACGAACTTCTTCCATCATAAAAGCTGATTGGGAGCACTGGAAAATCTTTAACCGTGAATTTGCGCACAGCTCTTGTTAAGGTAGTGAAGTATTTAAGGAGGAAATCGTATGACGACAAAATTTGCTGCCTTGGCTGTCTTTTTTCTATGTTTTATGCCTGCATCAAAAATTGAACATACAGAAGCTCTGTTTACTTTTGCGAAGAAGCCAAAGCAAGAACCCAGCACACTGGTTGCTGATTTAAATAAAAAAAGCTCGGTTCCGAAGCTTTCAAAAACGGATTATAAGCATTCTATCCAACCGATAAAGCTGTCATCTCACCAAGAGAAGAAAGCAAAACCGGAAGAGACGGCTTATCAGCCGCCGAAAAAAACGTATTCCCGCGCTGACAGACAACTTCTGTCGCGTCTCGTTCACGCAGAAGCGAAAGGTGAATCTTATAAAGGGAAGGTTGCGGTAGCCAGCGTAGTGCTGAACCGCACTGAAAAAAACGGCTTCCCGGATACCATTCGGGGTGTGATCTATCAAAGGAATGCATTTGAACCGGTAGCAAACGGAAGCATTAATCAAAAGCCGGATAAGGATTCCATCGCCGCCGCAAATGAGGCGCTTGACCATCCGGGCAGAGAAACGAACGCGTTGTTTTTCTACAATCCGAAAACGGCATCTGACCACTGGATCCGTTCCCGAAAAATTATCGAACGGATCGGCAGACACGTATTTGCGATGTAAGCATAGCGGGATCAAAAATATCCCGGCTATGCTTTTTTCAATTTTGAGAAATCGAAAATATTTTCAGAACTTGTCTCATATGATGATGGAAGAACGAGAGACAAGGAGAGACACCATGAATCGATTTGTGAAAGGGATCATTCTTTTATCCATCGCCGCCTTTTTCGCGGAATGTCTGGAATTTGTCGTGAATATGATACTGGCGCGGGAGCTTGGCGAGCATGGGATGGGACTTTACATGAGCATTCTGCCCACCATTTTTTTAATTATCGTCATCGCCAGTCTGGAGCTTCCGATCTCCATTTCAAAATTCATCGCGGAATCCAATCAGAAGCTGCATGAAAGCATGCTCCGGCATGCCTTCAGAATGACCGCCGTTTTTACCGCGTTTTCAACCGCGGCCGCAAGCATCGCGCTGCCGTTCATTCCTGTATTCGATACGTATCACCCGTTTATTAAAGGGATTGTCATCGGGCTGATTCCAGTCGTCGCTTTTACATCCATCGCCAGAGGTTATTTTATGGGTGTGCAGCAAATGGGAAAAATCGCGGTTGCGAATGTCATGAAAAAAATCATTCAAGTGCTTTGTCTGTTTATCTTTTTTCAATGGTACTCTTTTGAAATTGATATGGCCGTGCTCATTTCATTATTTGTGCTGGTCGCAAGCGATGTCGTGGTGTTCGTTTACTTGTATACGCAGTTTATTTTGGCGCGGAGGGCGCTTTCCGGCCATCAGCACATTCATCTGCGCGGCAAGGACGTGCGGAAACGCCTCCTGGCCGTATCCATCCCGACAACGGGACTTCGTATATTTCATGCGGTGACGAACGCCATTGAACCCTTTTTAGTGAAAGGAGCGCTGCTGGCGTCCGGGGCAGCCGGGACAGCCGCGATTGATCAATACGGCATGCTTGCCGGTGTTGCGATGACAATCGGTTCGTTTCCCGCATTTATCGCCCATTCGCTGATGGTCGTCATGATTCCCAGCATTTCAGAAGCGTATGCGCTGTCCCAATATGATATTGTGCTGAAACGGCTGAGACAAGCGATTTTTATTACATTCGGCTACGGCATTCCGGCAGTCTGGGTCATGTTTCAGTTCGCGGGCCCGCTGACCCATTTGTTTTTTCAGTCTCCGGAAGCGCAGTATTATTTGCAGCTTTTGTGGCCGTTTTTTCTTTTTCATCTGTTTGTGATGCCGCTTCAGGCCTGTCTGATCGGTATCGGCCACGTGAAAACGGCGTTTTATCATAACGTATGGAGCAGCATTGTAGGGCTTTCGATGATGTATGTGCTCGGTTCTATGCCGGAATTGCAAATGCTCGGCATTATACTCGGCATGAATACCGGCATGATTCTTCTGACAAGTTTACATTACGCGACGATCTGCAAAGACCTCGGTGTCTCCGTGTTTTTGACGGGCGGCGGAAGAACAGCGCCCCGGATCGAAAGCTGAAAAGGCTGATACATTTCAATAAGGAAGGGCAAGCTATCCGAAACGCGTGAAAGGAAGATCATATGCATAAAAACCGCCTAATTGTATGTGCAGTCCTTTTGATAGCTGCCGCCGTCTGGATGCCTGAAGCAAAAGCCTCATCAGAAAAACAGGCAGTTCCAGCCGTGTTTCTGATGAAGACGATTGAAGGAGACGAGATATCGATTCCGAATAAAGGGCAGAAAACGATTTTGCATTTTTGGACATCGTGGTGTCCGCCGTGCAAAAAAGAACTGCCTCAGTTCCAAACGTATTATGAACAGCATCAGTCCGATGATGTAAGCCTTGTAACGGTAAATTTGATGAATGCCGAGCGAAACAAAAATACCGTTCAAAACTTTGTCAGTCAGCACCATCTCACTTTCCCGATTGTTCTTGACACGAAAGGCGAGCTTATGAAGGAATACGATGTCATGACGATTCCCACGTCATTTCTGCTGAATGAAAAAGGAGAAATCGAAAAAAAGATCGTCGGTCCGATGACCGCCTCACAATTAAAAGAATGGTCAGAGAAATAAAAAGGTGCTGGAGGAATTCCTCCCGCACCTTTTTTGCATATAATGAACAGCTGAAGAAACACTAATGATAATTATTATCAAAAAGAAATTAAAACAATTATAATTGAAATCTTCCGCCGGCATGCTATAATAAAGGAAACACTGCGATAACACTGTGAAAATGCTGCCTGTCAGGCGGCTGTTTTGCTTTTATCGGGGAATTGAAGATGATTTGCGTTCTCAATTAGAGAGGAGAATTCATAATGAATGAACAAGTGATGACACAAACCCATTCACAACAGCACATACAAGAAGAGCGGGCCGGAAAAAAGTGGCTCCAGCATGCAGAACTCATTGCGGCGCTCGTATCCGGCGTCCTTATTCTTGCGGCCTGGTTTTTTACCGAAACAAAAGGCCTGTCCGTCACTTTGTATATCCTTGCCTTCCTGATCGGGGGATTTGCAAAAGCGAAAGAGGGAATTGAGGATACCATTGAGACGAAGGCGTTAAATGTGGAACTGCTGATGATTTTTGCGGCTGTCGGCTCCGCCCTGATCGGTTATTGGGCTGAAGGCGCTGTTCTTATCTTTATTTTTTCGTTAAGCGGCGCGCTCGAAACATATACGATGAATAAAAGCAGCCGTGATTTAACATCTTTAATGAAACTGGAACCGGAGGAAGCGACACTGCTTGCGGACGGACGGGAAAAGCGGGTGCCGGCTGCTGAACTTAAGATCGGTGACATGATCGTCATTAAGCCGGGCGAACGCGTAGCAGCAGACGGGATCATTGAGTCTGGCGTGACGAGCCTCGATGAATCGGCGCTTACGGGTGAAGCGATGCCGGCGGAAAAAACAGCCGGAGATTCTGTGTTTACAGGAACGGTAAACGGAAACGGCTCCTTAACGGTCCGTGTGACGAAAACAAATGAACAGTCTTTATTCAGAAAAATCATCCGGCTGGTGGAATCAGCCCAAAACAGCGTGTCACCGGCTCAGGCATTTATTGAGCGGTTCGAAAGTGTCTATGTCAAAGGCGTGCTGTTAGCCGTGGCTTTGCTTTTATTCATTCCTCATTTCGCTTTAGGCTGGAGCTGGAGTGAAACCTTTTACCGGGCGATGGTGTTTATGGTGGTCGCCTCCCCGTGCGCGCTTGTCGCTTCTATTATGCCCGCTGCGCTTTCCCTTATCTCAAATGGGGCCCGCAACGGATTATTGGTTAAAGGAAGTGTGTTTTTAGAGCAGCTGGGAAGCGTACGGATGATCGCTTTTGACAAAACCGGCACGGTAACAAAGGGACAGCCGGCAGTCGCGGCGTTTCAAGCTGCCGAAAATGTGAGTGAAGATGAGATCATGCAAGCGGTGTATGCGATGGAAAAGCAATCAAGCCACCCGCTTGCAAAAGCGATAGCTGAATTTGCCGAAAGCCGGGGTGCCGCGCCCGCAGGACATCTATCGATTGACGAGACGTCCGGATTCGGTGTTCAGGCTGAAATAGAAGGCGTCAAATGGATGGTCGGAAAAGCGGGGTTTGCAGGTGAAGATGCGGCAGATGCTTTTTTGCAAACATCGGGAAAAGAATTAAGGGATAAAGGTTTTACACTGGTCTTTGTTAAAAAAGATGACCGGATTGCGGGCTGCTTTGCCTTAAAGGATCAAATCCGACCTGAAGCCAAAGCCGTGATGGCTGAGCTTGAATCACTGGGCATTAAAACAGCCATGCTCACCGGCGATCAGTCTGAAACTGCGGCTGCCATTGCAAAAGAGGCGGGCATGACGACGGTTGTTGCCGATTGTCTGCCGGACCAAAAGGCAAAAGAAGTGAAGAAGCTGAAAGAAACGTACGGCACAATCGCCATGGTGGGGGACGGCATTAATGACGCGCCCGCTCTGAAAACCGCTGACGTCGGTATTGCGATGGGCGGGGGAACGGACGTGGCCCTTGAAACGGCTGACTTAGTCCTTATGAAAAATGATCTTCACAAGCTTGTGAAAATGTGCAGACTCTCAAGGAAAATGAACCGGATTATTAAGCAGAATATTGTTTTCTCGCTCTCGGTCATCTGCCTTTTGATCTGCGCTAACTTTCTGCAGGTGATGGAACTGCCGTTTGGCGTGATCGGGCATGAGGGGAGCACGATTCTGGTCATTCTGAACGGACTGAGATTATTAAAATAAACATGACAGCCGCACATCGGACGGCTGTTTTTTTAATGTTCGTTCACAGCATAAACGCCGGAAAACTGATAGAATGAATAAAGAGTCACTTTGGTAAGGAGGAAAAGCAAAAAATGAACAGATTAGAACGTGTTTCATCTTGGCTGAAAAAAGAAGGACATGATGCGGCGTTTATACATACAAAGGAAAACGTATTTTATTTAACTGATTTTTACACGGATCCGCATGAGCGGTTAATGGGATTGTTCCTGTTTCAGGAACAGGAGCCGTTTTTCGTTTGTCCGGGAATGGAAGCCGGACAAGCCCGCAGCGCCGGGTGGGAGCATGGTATTATCGGCTACGGCGATCACGAAGATCCGTGGGAGCTGATCAAAGCCGAGCTCACAAAACGAAATGTGCGGCTTGATTCCATCGCGGTTGAAAAGGATTCGATCTCTCTTTCCCGCTCAGAACAGCTCAAACAAGCTTCAGGGGGCGCGGCATTTGTTTCGGCAGAAGAAACGCTCAACCAATTCCGTCTCGTGAAAGATGAGAAGGAAATCAGCATTCTCAGGGAAGCGGCAAAACTCGCGGATTACGGAGTTGAAGTCGGTGTTGCGGCGCTTAAAGAGGGTGTGAGTGAAACCGAAGTACTCGCGCAAATTGAGTTTGAGCTGAAGAAAAAAGGCGTGCAGGGCATGTCATTTTCAACGATGGTGCTGTTCGGGGAAAAATCAGGCCAGCCCCATGGGAATCCGGGTGCAGACCGGTTGAAAAAAGGCGATTTCGTTCTGTTTGATCTGGGCGTTATTCTTGACGGCTACTGTTCAGACATTACGAGAACATTCGCATACCAATCAATCAGCCCGAAACAGGAAGAGATTTACGAAACGGTGCTTAAAGCTGAACAGGCGGCGCTTCAATTAAGCAAACCCGGCGTCAGAATCGGCGATCTCGATTTAAAAGCCCGCGGCATTATTGAAAAAGCCGGATACGGAGACTATTTCCCGCACCGCCTCGGCCACGGACTCGGGATTTCGGTTCACGAATATCCATCAATGAGCAGCGCGAACGACACACTCCTCAAAGAAGGCATGGTCTACACGATAGAACCGGGGATTTACGTGCCGGATGTCGGCGGCGTGCGCATTGAAGACGATGTGTTCGTCACAAAAGACGGCGCCGAAGCATTAACGCAGTATCCGAAAGAATTAACGATTCTGAAATAAAAAGCTTTGTGATAAAAAAGGACGGTTCTGAAACGCAGCGTCCTTTTTTATCACCTTTTAAATGAAAAAATCATCAAAATGCTGAAATGGTTTGATGTCATGCTTTTCATTCAGGGGCCGCATGGCAAGGTAACTGCCGCCGAGTATGGCGAGACACAAACCGATTAAGCAAAGAATCCCCATCGCTGTTCTTCTCCTTTCAAACGAATAGGCTGTTTCTGTTTCTAGCTTACTGTATGAAACGCATTCCAGATCAAGGGAAAAAAAGAAAGGGGGGGACGCAATGGCTACGATCAGAGACATTGCCGGCGCTGCCGGGGTTTCCGTTACAACGGTATCAAGAGTTTTAAACGATCATCCTTATGTAAGTAAGGACAAAAGAGAAAGAGTGAAAAAAGCGATGCAATCGCTCGGATATACGCGCAACATTCATGCTGTGCATTTATCAAAAGGTTTTTCCGATATGATTGGCGTTGTGCTTCCGTCGGTGAATCTTCCGTATTTTGCAGACCTTGTTGCAGGTATTGCCGAGGCTGCCGAAGCGTCAGGCGTGCATCTTTCTTTATACCAGACAGATTATCAGCAGCAAAAAGAACGTTTTGCCTTATCACAGTTACAGGAGCGCCAAGTGGACGGCCTGATTATCTGCTCCAAAGCAATTCCTGATGAACATCTGCTTACCGTGAAAGAACCGCTCATCCTCTGCCAGTACACTGATGCGGCAGGGCTTTCCTCCATCAGTAATCCGCATCGGGAAGCATTTCGGCACGGTCTGGATTATCTGATAGAAAAGGGACACCGGAAAATAGCGATCAGCCTGGCCAGAAAAAAGGGAAAAAACAGTCAAGTACGCATTGCCGCATACAAAGAGGCGCTCAAGAAGATCGGGCAGCCTTACAGGGAAGAGCTGGTTGTGGAAAAGGCGCTGACGCTGCTTGACGGGAAAGCCCTTTTTCAGAGATGGAAGAGCTGGGATGACAAACCGACTGCGCTGTTTGCGGCGAATGATCAAGTATCCGCAGGTCTTTACCTTGAAGCCAAGGCAAACGGGACGCGCATCCCGGAAGAGCTTGCGATTTTGAGCATCGACAATCATGATATCAGCAAGATGTTAGGTATTTCCACAATAGATATACAAACAAAAGAAATGGGAAAGCAGGCTTTTCACATGCTTGAGAACAGGATCAGCGGCGGGCCTCCGGCAAGGAAAGTTCTTGATTACCGCCTTATTGAACGATCAACCGTCTAAAAAAAGAATTGACGCGCTTTCCGTTCGTTTTGTACGATATGAGGTATTGAATGACAAAGGAGCTGAGGATCATGAAGGGGTCCTTTACAGTTGAAAAGGTATTAAATAACAATGTGCTCATCGCAACACATGATAGATACAGTGAGGTCGTCTTAATCGGAAAAGGGATCGGCTTTGGAAAAAAACAAGCGGATGTCATTGAAGATAAAGGGTATGACAAGATGTTCATCTTAAAGGATGAAAAAGAACAAAAACAATTTAAAAAGCTCCTCGGTTATGTGGACGAGACACTTGTCGACATCTCCAATGACGTCATTTATCATATCAAGAAGCGGACAAGCCAACCGTTAAATGAGCATATCCATATTGCGCTGACTGACCATATCGCATTTGCGGTAAAGCGGCTGCAGCAGGGTTTTGACATTAAAAACCCGTTTCTCATGGAAACCGAAACGCTTTATCCGGAAGAATTCCAAATTGCCCGTGAAGTCGTCGGCATGATTAATGAAAAGACGGGAATCTGCCTTCCGGAAGGGGAGATCGGCTTTATCGCTCTGCATATCCACTCCGCCCTGACGAATCGGCCCCTTTCAGAGGTCAATCAGCATTCACAGCTGATGTCCCGGCTCGTTCAGGTGATTGAGGAATCTTTCCAGATGAAAGTGAATAAAGAAAGCGTCCACTATTTGCGGCTGATCCGGCATATCAGATTTACCATAGACAGGATTAATCGGGAAGAGCAGACAAAAGAACCAGAAAAGTTAATGTTATTATTGAAAAATGAATACCCGCTATGCTACAATACTGCTTGGAAACTGATAAAAATCTTGCAGCAAATACTGAAAAAACCAGTTCATGAGGCGGAAGCGGTTTATCTCACGCTTCATTTGTACCGATTAACCAATAAAATTTCATAATTTCAGTTGAAACCTTAAAAACGTGTCACTGATTCGATCAGGCATGAGTGATTGAGGGTGAAAAACGGGAAGAACGGTCCCGTTATTTTGCACACCCTTTTTACTCATGCCTTTTTTGTTGTGTAAAAGGGCAAATGTAAACGGTTAAACTGAAGACTTGCGCCAGTGAATTTGTTGTCATGAATTTTCGCTGTAAGGTCACACTAGCTAACAGAGGAGGTACATCTTTTATGTTTAAAGCATTATTCGGCGTTCTCCAGAAAATCGGCCGTGCTCTTATGCTTCCGGTTGCGATTTTACCGGCTGCGGGGATCTTGCTTGCGTTAGGGAATGCCATGCAGAACAAAGATATGATTCAAGTCATGCACTTCTTAAGCAATGATAACGTTCAGCTTGTGGCGAATGTCATGGAAAGCGCCGGCCAAATCGTATTTGACAACCTGCCGCTTCTTTTTGCAGTAGGGGTTGCGATCGGTCTTGCCAACGGAGACGGTGTTGCCGGAATCGCGGCTATTATCGGATACTTGGTCATGAACGTATCCATGAGCGCCGTGCTTATGGCAAACGGCAGTATTCCGTCTGACAAAATTGAACGGGCAAAGTTTTTTGCGGAAAACCATCCGGCCTATATTAACATGCTGGGGATACCCACTTTGGCGACGGGCGTGTTCGGCGGTATTATCGTCGGGGTTCTGGCCGCGTTATTGTTTAACAAGTTTTATAAAATTGAACTTCCGCAGTACCTGGGATTCTTTGCGGGTAAGCGGTTCGTCCCGATTATCACATCGATTTCCGCATTAATTCTCGGTCTTATTATGTTAGTGATCTGGCCTCCGATCCAGCACGGTCTGAATTCCTTCTCCACGGGTCTTGTGGAAGCGAATCCAACCTTGGCGGCCTTTATTTTCGGGATGATTGAGCGGTCATTGATTCCGTTCGGTCTTCATCACATTTTCTACTCGCCGTTCTGGTATGAATTTTTCAGCTATAAAGATGCGGCCGGAGACATCATCCGCGGAGATCAGCGGATTTTTATGGCTCAGATCAAAGACGGCGTACAGCTGACGGCGGGAACATTTATGACGGGGAAATATCCGTTTATGATGTTCGGTCTTCCGGCGGCAGCGCTTGCAATCTATCATGAAGCGAAGCCTGAAAAGAAAAAACTTGTAGCCGGAATCATGGGTTCTGCCGCTCTGACAAGTTTCTTAACGGGAATTACCGAGCCGCTTGAATTCTCATTCTTGTTTGTGGCTCCTATCCTGTTTGCGATTCACTGCGTATTCGCGGGACTTTCCTTTATGGTTATGCAGCTGCTGCATGTAAAAATCGGTATGACCTTCTCAGGCGGTCTGATTGACTACTTCCTGTTCGGAATTCTGCCTAACCGGACGGCTTGGTGGCTTGTCATTCCGGTCGGCTTAGGATTAGCCGTCATTTACTACTTCGGTTTCCGGTTTGCTATCAGAAAGTTCAATCTGAAAACGCCGGGCCGTGAAGAAGAGGCTGCGGATGAAGGTGCGGGCGCCTCAGGCGAAGCCGGCGACCTTCCTTATGAAATCCTGCAGGCAATGGGTGATCAGGAAAACATTAAGCACCTTGACGCTTGTATCACGAGACTCCGCGTTACGGTCAACGACCAGAAGAAAGTGGATAAGACTCGTTTGAAACAGCTTGGCGCCTCAGGCGTTCTTGAAGTCGGAAACAACATTCAGGCCATTTTCGGCCCGCGTTCTGACGGTTTAAAAACACAGATGCAGGATATTATCGCCGGACGCACGCCGCGCCCTGAACCGAAAGTATCCGCGCAAGAAGAAGTCAGCCAGCAGGTTGAAGAGGTTATCGCAGATCCGCTCCGAAACGAGCAGGGTGAAGAAGTGTTCGCTTCTCCGATCACCGGCGAAATCCATCCGATTACCGATGTGCCTGACCAGGTGTTCTCAGGAAAAATGATGGGTGACGGTTTTGCGATTCTTCCTGAAGAAGGAATCGTCGTATCGCCTGTCCGCGGAAAAGTGCTGAATGTTTTCCCGACAAAACATGCGATCGGCCTTCAGTCTGACGGCGGAAGAGAGATCCTGATTCATTTCGGAATCGACACAGTCAGCCTGAAAGGCGAAGGATTCACTTCTTTTGTTTCTGAGGGTGACCGGGTTGAACCGGGACAAAAGCTGCTTGAAGTTGATCTTGAAGCGGTTAAACCTCATGTTCCTTCATTAATGACACCGATTGTCTTTACAAATCTTGCCGAGGGTGAAGCGATTTCCCTTTCGGCCGAAGGTACCGTAAAACGGGAACAAAAAGATATTGTGAAAATCGGAAAATAAGCATATAAATACGCCGTGCTTGTCAGATGACAAGTACGGCTGTATGATATAATATTGTGTAGTAAAATAGCTTTAATTTAAAGGAGAATGATAATCATGGCACAAAAAACATTTAAAGTAACAGCAGATTCCGGAATCCACGCTCGTCCTGCGACAGTTCTTGTACAGACTGCAAGCAAATACGATGCTGACGTAAACTTAGAATATAACGGCAAAACAGTAAACCTTAAGTCAATCATGGGCGTTATGTCTCTAGGTATTGCTAAAGGCGCTGAAATCACAATTTCCGCTTCAGGCGCTGACGAAAACGATGCTCTTAACGCTTTAGAAGAAACAATGAAAAGCGAAGGACTCGGCGAGTAATGCAAGAATTAAAAGGAATAGGCGCTTCAGCCGGAATTGCGATTGCGAAAGCATACCGGCTTGAAGAGCCGGACTTAACGGTTGAAAAGAAAAACATTGCTGATGCTGCGGCTGAAGTAAGCCGTTTTGATGAAGCGATTGTACGTTCTAAAGAAGAGCTTGAAAAAATTAAAGAGCATGCTTTAAAAGAACTGGGACAAGACAAAGCTGACATTTTCTCCGCGCACCTTTTAGTTCTGAGTGATCCTGAGCTGTTGAACCCGGTAAAGGAGAAAATCAGCACAGATTCAGTCAATGCTGAATTCGCTTTGAAAGAAACAGCTTCCATGTTCGTTACTATGTTTGAATCAATGGATAACGAATACATGAAAGAGCGTGCGGCGGATATCCGTGACGTAACAAAACGTGTGACAGGGCACCTGCTGGGCGTGGAAATTCCGAACCCGAGCATGATCTCAGAAGAGGTTGTTATCGTGGCTGAAGATTTGACACCGTCTGATACGGCGCAATTAAACCGTCAGTTTGTAAAAGGTTTTACAACTGATATCGGCGGACGCACTTCACACTCCGCGATCATGGCCCGTTCGCTTGAAATTCCGGCTGTCGTCGGCACAAAAGCGGCTACAGGGACAATTGAAAACGGTGTTACGGTAATCGTAGACGGCATCGATGGTGATGTGATCATCGATCCTTCCAGTGAAACGTTAAAGAAATATGAAGAAAAGCACAGTGCTTACCTGGCGCAAAAAGCTGAGTGGGCGAAGCTCGTCAATGAACCGACTGTTTCTAAAGACGGCCATCATGTAGAGCTTGCCGCAAATATCGGCACACCGGACGATGTAAAAGGCGTTCTTGAAAACGGAGGAGAAGCTGTAGGGCTTTACCGTACGGAATTCCTTTACATGGGACGCGACCAGCTTCCGACGGAAGACGAGCAGTTTGACGCTTATAAAACGGTTCTTGAGCGTATGGAAGGAAAATCAGTTGTCGTGCGGACATTGGATATCGGCGGCGACAAAGAGCTTCCTTACCTGCAGCTACCTAAAGAAATGAACCCGTTCTTAGGCTACAGAGCCATCCGCCTTTGCCTTGAAGAGCAAGAAATCTTCAGAACTCAGCTTCGTGCGCTGCTTCGTGCAAGTACATACGGAAACTTAAAAATCATGTTCCCGATGATTGCGACAGTAAACGAGTTTAAACAGGCGAAAGCGATTCTTCTCGAAGAAAAAGAAAAACTCGTCGAAGCCGGCGTAGCGGTTTCTGACGATATTGAAGTCGGTATGATGGTAGAGATTCCGTCTACAGCCGTTATCGCAGATCAGTTTGCCGCAGAAGTTGACTTCTTCAGTATCGGAACAAATGACTTGATCCAATACACGATGGCTGCTGACCGCATGAACGAGCGCGTAGCTTATCTGTATCAGCCATACAATCCGGCGATTCTCCGTCTGATCACCCTTGTTATTGAAGCCGCTCACAAAGAGGGCAAATGGGTCGGCATGTGCGGAGAAATGGCGGGAGACGAAATTGCGATTCCGATTCTTCTCGGCTTAGGCTTAGATGAGTTCTCGATGAGCGCTACATCCATCCTTCCGGCAAGAACGCAGATCAGCAAGCTTTCTAAAAAAGAAGCTGAATCATTCAAAGAAACAATCTTGTCTATGAGCACGACAGAAGAGGTTGTCGCATTCGTTAAAGAAACATTCAATAAGTAATACAAAAGCCAGACGGTGTAAGCCGTCTGGTTTTTGTCATATTCGGAAAAAAGGGGGGAACAATAACTTTCAACAGGAGGGATTATCATGACAAAATCATTTGCAGCGGGGGATACGGTCTATGTGATTTACCGCAATCCGCATGCCGCCAATGTTGCCCATATTAAAGAGGCGGAGATCGTCCATCACCCGTATCATGAGGGAGAGTTGTCTCTGTTTTTATACGAAACCTATCATCCGCTGGCCGAAGATGACGCGGTCTTTTCGACATATGAGGAAGCGGAAGCGCTTTACAGCGAGCTTTTTGAAGAAGACCGGTATCATTGATCAAAGGAAATGTTTACAACGCATATTCACTCTCTTTTAAACGGAAAGTAACAACATGAGAATATGTAAAGGGAGTGTCTGTCTATGCTGAAGCCGTTTGTGCCCCAGCTTGTTTATATTGAACCGAGAGCGCTCGAATACCCGTTAGGACAAGAGCTGAAGAATAAGTTTGAAAACATGGGGCTTGAGATCAGAGAAACGACATCGCATAATCAAGTCCGGAATATTCCAGGGAAAAATCACTTGCAGCAATACCGGAACGCGAAATCAACATTGGTAATCGGCGTCCGGAAAACACTGAAATTCGATTCTTCAAAGCCGTCCGCCGAATATGCCATTCCATTTGCGACGGGCTGTATGGGGCATTGCCACTATTGCTACCTGCAGACGACGATGGGGTCAAAGCCCTACATCCGGACATATGTCAATGTGGAAGAGATTCTGGATCAGGCTGATGAGTATATGAAAGAACGGGCGCCGGAATTTACAAGATTTGAAGCCTCTTGTACGTCTGATATCGTAGGAATCGATCATCTGACACATACATTAAAAAGAGCCATTGAACATTTCGGACAAAGCGAATTGGGACAGCTCAGATTCGTGACTAAATTTCACCACGTCGATCATTTGCTTGATGCAAAACATAACGGAAAGACTAGGTTCAGATTCAGCATCAATGCGGATTATGTCATTAAAAACTTTGAACCGGGAACTTCTCCGCTCGACAAACGGATAGAAGCCGCCGTGAAAGTCGCTAAAGCGGGCTATCCGCTCGGTTTCATCGTGGCGCCGATTTATATTCACGATGGCTGGGAGGAAGGCTATAAGGAACTGTTTGAGAAACTGGATGCGGCGCTTGATGAAGACGTTCGGCATGACATCACATTTGAACTGATCCAGCACCGTTTTACAAAACCAGCCAAACGGGTGATTGAGAAGAACTATCCGAAAACAAAGCTTGAGCTTGATGAAGAAAAGCGCAGATACAAATGGGGACGCTACGGAATCGGCAAGTATATATACCAAAAAGACGAAGAGCATGCTTTAAGGGAAACACTGGAATCTTATATCGAAACCTATTTTCCGAAAGCGAAAATCGAATATTTTACGTAAGGCGGAGCTGTCGGCATGACGGCTCTTTTTTTGCTGCGCCAAATGGCGGAAATTTTTGATATTTATTTCAAGGTTTATTCATTTTCATGGCCGAAAGACCGATATAACTCTCAGGAGGGGATGGTTATGTTTAAAAAAATGCATATCAAAATTGCTGTGTTTGTATCGGCAATGCTTATCGTAACGGTTGTTTTTTTAACGGTTTCTTCATATTTGACATTAAAGCCGATGATGACGGAGGAAGCAAAACGTACGACAGAGAATGTCACCAATTCACTCGGTCAGAACATTGAGCTTCAGCTGAAAAATGATGAGACCGTATTATTGAGATTAGCAGGCGGTGAATTGTCCCGGTCTTTTCTATCAGATGGGAACAAAGAAACCGCGCGGCTTTTTAACGATGAGTTAAAACAGATCGGACAGAATGACAAATATGTCGCGCTTGCGTACGTCGGAACCGCAAACAAACAAATGTTTACATATCCAAAGGCCGATTTTGCCAAAGACTATGATCCGACAAATAGAACGTGGTATAAGATGGCGGCTGAAAAACCCGATAAGGTTGTCTGGACTGACCCTTATAAAGATGCAGTGACGGGAGACATGATCGTGACGGCGTCAAAAGCCATTCAAAACAGCGGAACCGTCGTCGGAGTGGCGAGCTTAGATCTGAAGCTGTCCTCCATTCAGAGCATGGTCAACGAGCAAAAGGTACCGTATAAAGGATTTGCGTTTTTGGCGGATGAAAACGGCTCTCTTCTGGCGCATCCGGAAAAACAGGGAAAAAATATTTCGGAAGATCAGACGTTAAAAGACATCACCACGGATAAAGAAGGCGTCAAAGAGCTGCAGGGGAACATGGTCGTCTACCAAACGGTAAAAGAAACAGGGTGGAAAGTCGGAACGCAGTTTGAAAAAGATCAGCTGATGGGAGTAGCCGATAAAATGAACACGGTGAGCATTTTTATGTCACTGATCGCCCTTGTGATTACGATCGGACTCAGCTATTTCCTAGCAAAAACGATAACCGGGCCGATTCAGCAGCTGATCGCCAAAACAAATTCAGTCTCAGCTGGAGATTTAACCGTCCGCGCCCAGACGAAATCAAAAGATGAAGTAGGCGAGTTAACAAAAGACTTTAACCAAATGGTTGAAAATATGAAAGAGATGGTCGAACAGGTTAAGGCCTCCTCAGAAAATGTGTCTGATACATCTGACCAGCTAACCGTCATTTCACAAGAAACAAATGAAACGAGCGGACAAATCGCAAAAGCGATAGAGGAAGTCGCCGCCGGAGCGACAGAGCAAGCGTCAGAGGTTGAGACGATCAATGAAAAATCAGAAAATCTCTCGGTCAAAATAAAAGGAATCGCAGATCGCGCGGGCAGCATAAAACAACTCTCAAAATCTTCAGAGGATGCCAGCTACAAAGGATTGGACGCGCTCGGGCAGCTGCTGATGAAGTCAAACGAAGCCAATTCAGAAACGAAAAAAGTAGAGGCAATGCTGAATGACCTGGAAGAACAAACGAAAAACATAGAAGAAGTCGTGACGGCAATATCCGCCATTTCAGACCAGACGAACCTCTTGGCGCTGAATGCGAGCATTGAAGCCGCAAGAGCGGGAGAAAGCGGCCGGGGCTTTGCCGTCGTCGCTGAAGAAGTCCGCAAGCTTGCTGAACAATCAGCTCTTTCTTCCGGCCATATCAGTGAGACGGTCCGTCTGATTCAATCTGAGACAAAAGAAGCGTCACACGCGATGATTGAGGCAAGCAGAATGAATGATGAACAAAACAGCGCCATTCATGAAACGGGTGAGGTCCTCAATCTGATTACGACGGAAATGCAGTCTCTCGTTCAAGGTATAGATCATATTTACAATGACATTCAAAAAATGAGTGAAGAACAAGCCGGAATTCAAGAAGCAATTCAAAGCATCTCCGCCATTTCTCAAGAATCTGCGGCAGCCGCGGAAGAAGTGAATGCTTCTACTGATGAACAGCTCGTTACGCTTGAAAAAGTGAAGCAATCGACTGACATGTTAAAGAGCGCGAGCGAAGATCTGATCAGCGCGATTTCTAAATTCACCTTGTAACGCGGTCTCTATCAGCCTATAATATGGTAATATAGACATGAAAGAATGATATTATGAATCGCATCATGGGAGGAAAGCGCAGTGAACAAAACGGTCGGATTTATCGGTTTAGGCGTCATGGGAAACAGTATGGCATCGCACATTTTAGAAGCGGGCTATCCTGTTTTAGTCTACACGCGGACGAAACAAAAAGCGGAAGAGATTCTGAATAAGGGAGCGGTCTGGCAGGAGACGGTCAAAGACCTTTCAGAGAAAGCAGACATCATTATTACCATGGTCGGCTATCCGAGTGATGTCGAGGAAATCTATCTCGGCGAAAACGGCATTCTCCGGCACGCAAAAGAAGGGACGTTTGTCATTGATATGACGACATCAAAACCGTCTCTGGCGAAAAAGATTGCGGAGCAGGCCAAAGAAAAGTCCATTCACGCCTTGGATGCACCCGTTTCCGGCGGAGACATCGGCGCCAGGAACGGAACGCTTGCCATTATGGCCGGAGGAGAAAAAGAAGCGTTTGAAGCATGCCTGCCGCTTTTCTCCGTTATGGGGGAAAACATTCAGTATCAAGGGCCGGCCGGCAGCGGCCAGCATACGAAAATGTGCAATCAGATCGCGATTGCAGCGGGAATGGTCGGAGTGGCTGAAGCGATGGCTTACGCTGAAAAATCCGGTCTGAACCCGGAACAAGTGCTGAAAAGCATTACAACCGGAGCTGCCGGAAGCTGGTCATTGTCCAACCTCGCTCCCCGTATGCTGAAAGGCGATTTTGCACCAGGATTCTACGTGAAACACTTTATTAAAGACATGGGAATCGCCCTTGAAGAAGCGGAACTGATGGGAGAAGAGATGCCCGGATTGGCGCTCGCCAAATCATTATACGACAAGCTTTCCGCGCAAGGTGAAGAAAACAGCGGAACTCAAAGTATTTATAAGCTTTGGGTGAAATAAAAAAGATTGCCCGAACGCGACTATTTTATGGATGCTGAGGAAGCGATGGCTTTACGGTATTGTTGATGGTGTTTTGTAAACAATGATCTGCAAACCTTGTATTCTTAGAGCCTTTAATGAAGACAGGAACTTGGCAGGATAATGTATTAACGTGCATCCATTTATAATGCTCTACTGTGAATAATTTGGAAAATCCCCCTCGTTTGTTTGATGCAGACTGTCTATTATAAATCTAAAGGGGGATTTCCGAATAATGATTAGGATTAATACAACTTTCCAAAAGTAGGATGTATCATGACTGATTCAACTATGAATTCGAGTAACCCAAATGTACATAGCAATTAATCGAGTTCGTATTCCCGCAATTAAAACCAAATAATTTGGCATCCGAAATTGAAACTCTACAGATTAGCCTTCGCAAAACTGAAAAATAAAAGAGGATGTATCGTAAAAAATCCAAGAGATTTACGAAAACATCCTCGATTCAGAGATTTCATCTTTACATGCTGTTTTTTGAGAATTCCAGATGAAATCAACGTTAAACCCATTTGTTAATAATATGAATTTTAATGTTGTACAGTAATATAGTGTTTCAGTTCTCCTCTATGGGTTTGATTTCCCCAAGGCAATGCTACCACCACATCATACTTGCCTGCTGGAATATTTTTTGTCAAAAAGCTCACTTTAAAACTGCGAATATTACGGCCATTAACATCTATATCTTTGACAACATCTCCTTTTTTATTTTTAAGAAAAACTGTAACACCCCAGTTTACCTCATATTTTGAAGGCACAGTACCTGTTACGACAATAGAAGTAGCGTGTTTTGAGTAAGTATTAGCATCTGTTTGGAATTTAATTGCTCCTTTTGAAGTCATGGCTAACGCTTCTGAACTGTTTGAGAAAATCCCGAATGTCAATAGAGCAACTGTGAATAGTGTCATTACAATTTTTTTCAATTTAAACTTCCTTTCTCCATTTATTTAGAAACCCATTCAATATATTACTAAATTTTGAAAAAATATTCAACAGAAAATAGGTAAATTCTACTTTTTATTAAATAAAGTATTACTAAAGAAGCAAAGGCTAACAAAACCAATTTAATCATCACGTTTAAGATTTTACAAAAAAGCTCCCAGCACTTATGTGCCGGGAGCTTCAAAATTTATAAATTTATAAAGTGTCAGGCCCTTCTTCGCCCGTACGGATGTTGATTGTATTGGGAACTTCGAAAATTAAGATTTTGCCGTCACCGGGTTCACGGGTTTTGAGCACTTTTTACGCCGTCTCAGCCACTTTTTCGACAGACAAAAGATTGCCCGCCGGGGCAATCTTTTTTTGTTTATTTTCCGATGAATTGCTGTGTCCAGATGTTTCCTGATTCTACATAACCGACACCGATTTGAGTGAACTCAGGATTCATGATGTTCTTTCTGTGGCCTTCACTGTTCATCCAAGCTTTAACGACAGCTTCAGGAGTCGGCTGTCCTTTGGCGATATTTTCACCGGCAGTTTTATAAGTGATTCCGAAAGACTTCATCATATCGAAAGGTGAGCCGTAAGTAGGGCTTTGGTGATCGAAATAGTTTTTGTCTTTCATATCTTGTGATTTTGCGTGAGCTGATTTGCTTAATTTATCATCAATCTGCAGAGGTTTTAAGCCTTGCTTTTGTCTCTCTGCGTTTGTCAATTCAACGACTTTCTTTTCGTACGCACTGACAGATGAAGGAGTTTTCTCGCTGCTGTTGTTTGTGTTATCTGTCTGTTTTGCATTGTCAGCCGTCTGGTTTTGATCGGCTTTCGGTTTTTCGGCAGCTGCCGGTGCCGTTTTTGCCGGTGTTTCTTTTTGAACGTCTTTAACTGTCATATCAGAATGCTTTGCGTGTTTTTGCAGCTGCTGTTTCAGTTCTTTCTCATTTTTAACGTTCAGCTTTTTCACGCTCGTTTTCATATGTAGTTTTTCAACAGCCTCTTGAAGAGTCAGATGCTGTACGGTGTTTCCTTTTTTCACAGTAACGACGTGCTGGCATGACAGCTCTTTGGCAGATGCCTGCTGAATGCCTCCGAATGTAATCAAACTGACTGCCGCGGCAGCAGATAAGAGAAATGCTTTTTTCATAGTTAATAGCCTCCCAGAGAAGTTTTTTTCTACATGAAAAATCTTATCACAGCTTTTTTGTCATAATGCAGGCAGCCATTTCCTTTGACAACAAACGTTTGTCATAATTGTAATTGAGCACAGAAAAATGGCTTTATATCAGGAAAAACGATCTGTATTTATTTTTTAAAATCCGTTACATCTCTTCAAATTATTTGAAGTGTTAGATATATTTTAAGATAATTTGATCTTGACAGTTTTTTTTACCCGTTTTCGCTGTAACAACTTTTACAAAAATGTTACAATTAAAATCTGTTTATGTAAATATATTCAATGATTTGAGAGGTGTAACAGAAAGTGGCTGAAGTCGCGCGCGAACCAAAGAAAAAAACGAAACGTTACAGAGCGCTGAGAATGAATCTCTATTTTTTAGTTGTTTTCCTTCTCTTTACGGCACTGATTTTTAAACTCGGCATCGTCCAGATTGTCGAAGGGGATAAACACCGCCAGGATGCGGAGAAGGCAAATGCAAAAACCGCCTATTATCCGACACCGCGGGGAAAGATGTATGACAAGCGGAACAGAGTGGCGGTTGATAACCAGGCTGTGCCTGAAATTGTATACGTTTCTACCTCAAAAACCTCGGCAAAGGACAAATTGAAAACGGCAAAAAATCTTGCCGCACTGATTCATATTGATACTGAATTTATGAAGGATCGAAATATCATTGATTACTGGCTTGCCGCACATCCGAAGAAGGCGGAAAAGCTTATGAAGGATTCAGAAAACAGCCTGAAATCCCAAGAAGTATACAAACGCCAGATTGAACGCGTCCCGAAGCAGGAGATTGATGCGATCAAACAAAATAAAAAAGAGCTGGAAATCGCGGCGATTTATACGCGTTTTTCAAGCGGCAACGCCTATCAGCCGCAAGTCGTCAAATCAATGGACCCGAATAAGCTGAACGGAAACGGAAACAGCGGTTCACTGCTTGACGAGCATGAAAACAACAAGCAAAAACCAAAAAGCGACCTGACATATGAAGAAGTTTCCGTGGTATCCGAGCACCTGAAAGAGCTCCCCGGCATTGACGTGATCAATGACTGGACGCGGAAATATCCATACGACAAAACGCTGTACTCTCTGTTCGGCGGTGTGACGACACCGGAACAGGGATTGTTGGGCGAACGGAAAGATTATTATGTCACAAGAGGCTACTCACTGAATGACCGGGTGGGTAAAAGCTACATTGAATATCAGTATGAAGACTATTTAAACGCACATAAAGAAAAAGTAGAGTATGTGGAAAACAGCAAAGGTGAAGTCGTCAGCCAAAAGCCCGTCGATGAAGGCAGCAGAGGCTACGATCTGCAGCTCTCGCTCGATATGGAATTACAGTCGAAAGTCGAAAAAGTCATTGAAAAAGAGCTGAGAAGAAGCCGCGCCGCAGGCAACTTTATGGTTGACAGAGGATTTGCCGTCATGATGGATCCGAACAACGGGGATATTCTCTCAATGGCGGGGAAACGCATCGATCTCGAAACAAATAAAACACAGGATTTTGCGATCGGAGCATTTACGACCCAATATGAGATGGGCTCTTCTGTTAAAGGAGCGACTGTTCTCGCGGGTTACCAAAGCGGCCTCCCGCATTATAAAACGTTTGTCGATGCACCGCTTGTATTTAAAGGCAAAACGAGAAAACAATCGTGGACACAAATGGGAGCCATTACTGAGCTGACCGCGTTGCAAAGAAGTTCAAACGTATATATGTTTCATGTGGCCATGCATATCGCCGGCATTACCTACAGGCCGTACGGCACGCTGCCTGCCGGATTAGACGATATTAAGAAAATGCGCAACTACTACGCCCAATTCGGTTTGGGTGTGAAGACCGGGATTGATCTTCCGCAGGAATCAGCGGGCATGCAGTCAAATCCGCAAATGGTCGGGGGATTGCTGCTTGACTTTGCGATCGGACAGTTTGATACGTATACGCCGCTTCAAATGGCTCAATATATTTCAGCCATCGCAAACGGCGGGTATCGCGTTCAGCCGCGGATCGTCACAAGCATTCATGAACCGGACAGCAAAAATAAGATTGGAAAAGCGATTGAACAGCGAGATATTAAAATTTTGAACAAAGTAAATAACAGCCCGAGCGATTTTGATCAGGTTCATAAAGGAATGAAATTGGTCACAAGCTCACCTCAAGGAACGGCTTATTCAACATTCCAAGGTTCCGGCGCTGATGTTTCCGGAAAAACGGGAACCGCGGAGACGCACTATTACGGCACGAACAAAAACTGGTGGGGGAAGTACACGTATAACCTGACCTTTGTCGGCTATTATCCGTCAGAACATCCACGAGTGGCATTCAGCGTCGTCGTTCCGTCTGTTCGAAATGATAAAGATCATGTAAGCAAAAACATTGCCAAGGGAGCAATTGACGCTTACAAAGAACTTGAAAAGAAATACAATAAAAAATAACAAATGAAAGGGCGGCCGAACATCTCGTGCGCCCTTTCTTTCATTCAGGAAAATTGACGTTCACAATAAGAATAGAAGGAGAATGCTCATTTTTTAGCGAATCAATCTAGTGGAATTTCATTTTATACCAGTCCGTGTCCAGCCTGCAGTGCGAGTATAATGCAAAGGAGGGATTCTGTGGAACAGGATACTCAGCATGTCAAACAGTTTCAATCGAAAACCGATCTTCATGCCGTTTTGACGTCTAACGGGCGTATTATGTATATTTCTGCAAACTGCAAATCGTACTTCAGTTATTCTCAGGAAGAGATGATCGGGTCATTTCTCAAAACGTTCCTGCATGAAGAAGATCAATTTTTGGTTGAAAGTTACTTCTATAATGAGCATCATTTGATGCCTTGCACCTTTCGTCTTATTAAAAAAGATCATACCATCGTATGGCTTGAAGCGGGTGTGGAAATTGTCACACCGCAAATGGAGGGGACGGATCGGGAAATCATCCTCAAAATCAAGGTGCTTGAGGAGAAGACGCCCCGCCGGCCTTATATGTATGAACAAAAGAAGCAAAAGGCAGAACAACAGTCGGAAGATGCGGCTGGAAACGGCGAATTCGAGCGTCTTGTCGAAATGCTGCCGAATCCTTTATATGTCAGCATCAACGGCACAATCGCCTACGCCAACAACGCGATGCTTGCCATGCTGGGAGCCGAAAGCAAAGACGAGGTAATCGGCAGGCGCTCTTATGAGTTTATTGAAGAAGAGTATCACGACATTGTGAAAAACCGAATTGTGCGGATGCAAAAAGGAATGGAAGTCGGAATGATCGAACAGACGTGGAGAAGACTCGACGGCACGCCCGTTCATTTAGAAGTAAAGGCGGCACCGACGACATATAAAAATCAGCGGGCGGAATTGCTGCTTCTGATTGATATTTCTTCACGGAAAAAATTCCAAACGATTCTGCAAAAAAGCAGAGAGCGTTATCAGCTCCTCATTCAGAATTCAATTGACACGATCGCCGTGATTCACAATGATAAATGGGTATTCATGAATGAGTCGGGCATTTCGCTGTTTGAGGCTGAAACATATGAAGATTTAATCGGGAAAAACGTCTATGATCAGCTTCATCCCTGTGATCATGACGGCGTGAAACAGCGGATCCAAAATATTATCAACCGAAAGACTGAGTCAGAAATTATTAAGCAATCGTGGTTTACCTTTAAAAACCGGCTGATCTACACGGAAATGGTCTGCATTCCGACGACGTTTTTCGGAGAAACGGCCGTGCAGGTCATTCTGCGTGACATTTCTGAGCGGAAGCAGACGGAGGAATTAATGCTGAAATCAGAAAAGCTGTCTATTGCAGGGCAGCTGGCGGCGGGGATCGCTCACGAAATCCGCAATCCGCTGACGGCGATCAAAGGATTTTTACAGCTCATGAAGCCGACGATGGAGGAAAACGAACATTACTTTGAAATTGTGTTTTCTGAGCTGAGCAGAATCGAATTAATTTTAAGTGAGCTTTTAATGCTTGCCAAACCTCAGCAAAACGCCGTGAAAGAGCGTGTAAACTTAAAGAAAATTATAAGTGAAGTGACCGCTCTTTTAGAGACGCAGGCAAATCTTAAAGGGATTTTTATCAAAACGGATTACGAACATGACAGCATGTATATTAACGGTGATCAAAATCAGCTGAAACAGGTGTTTATCAATCTGATTAAAAATGCCGTTGAGTCGATGCCGGATGGGGGAACGGTTCACATTCTTATGACAGAAGATGAGTATTCCGTTAATGTGACGGTGAAAGACGAGGGTGACGGGATACCGGAAAACGTGCTGAAACGAATAGGCGAACCGTTTTTGACAACGAAAGAAAAAGGAACCGGCCTGGGGCTGATGGTCACATTCAACCTTATTAAAAACCACCAGGGAGCTATCCAAGTAGACAGCAAACCGGATAGAGGCACGGCCTTTCACATTACATTCCCGAAACAATAAAAAACAACGGCGTTATGCCGTTGTTTAAATAGTCTGCATGGATTCTCTCGTTTTTAAAATAAATGCTTCCAGCCGGTCCAAGCCTTCTCTCAATGTATCCAGTGAATATGCGAATGACAGCCTCACATACCCTTCACCCAACTTTGAAAACGAGCTGCCGGGCACAAGAGCCACACCTGCATCCTCTAAAAGAGCCATACTAAAATCAAACGATGACATTCCGAATGACTTAATGGAAGGGAAGATATAAAATGCGCCTGACGGCTTTACGACGTCAAGCCCCATTGAAACAAGACGGTCATATACATAGTCAAGCCGCTTTTTATACTGTTCTCTCATAATAAGCGCATCATCAACACCGTTTGTCACCGCTTCAAGAGCCGCTTTCTGAGAGATTGAAGACGCGCATGTCACACTGTATTGGTGAACTTTTAAGATGTGCTTGGCAATTTCTTTCGGTGCGAAAATGAAACCGATTCTCCAGCCCGTCATGCTGTGTGATTTTGACAGGCCGTTGATGACGATCGTCTGGTCTCTCAAATAAGACGCGATCGAATAATGCGGTCTGTCATAGGTTAATTCGCTGTATATCTCATCAGACAGGACAAAAACATTTCTGCCCTTCAGGACGGCTGCGATGTTTTGCAGCTCTTCCTCAGACAATGTCACTCCGGTCGGATTTGACGGATAAGGAAGAATGACGCATTTTGTTTTTGGTGTCAGCGATTCTTCAATGAGCCGCGCCGTCAGCTTAAATCCGTGTGTCGTCGTATCCACATGGACCGGAACGGCGCCCGACATGCGGATGATCGGTTCGTAGCCCGGATATATCGGTCCGGGGAGAATAACTTCATCGCCCGGAGATAAAATCGTCCGCAAAGACGCGTCAATCGCTTGGCTTGCCCCGGTTGTGACGATGATTTCAGTTTCAGCTTCATAATTCAAATCAGCTTTTTTCTTCATATAAAGCTGTACGGCCTGTCTCAGCTCAAGGCCGCCCGCATTCGGAGTATATGCCGTTGCGTTCTCGGCGATTGCCTTTTTGGCAGCCGCTTTGACATGGTGCGGCGTGAAGAAATCCGGCTGACCGATCGTAAGCGAAATGACATTGTCGTGCTGAGCTACAAGATTTGAGAATTTGCGAATTCCTGAAATTTCAATTTCTTTTACATTCGGATTAAGCAAATGTTCCATAATTCATCACCTTATACTATATATTGAGTTTCTCCTATTTTACCACTAGCTGAGCATTTGTCATCTTTTTATTGAACTATCCCGAGTATATGTCCGATATGTGAAAACATACCTTCTTTCAGAAAAAAATAAGACAACCAGCTGAAATGATTGTCTTCATTGTATCATGATCTATCTATTGTGATATGTGGCGAATGTCATTAATACCCGTATTCAAAGCTGACGTCTTCCCGCCATAAGATGTATGGAGCGGGCTTGTCGGGACGCTCTTTCGCCTCTTTTTTCATTTGCAGGTAAGCCGTTTTGCTGATATCTTCTAACACCGTCATTTGATCTTGGTCGAATATGACTACTGTACCCATTTATTACACCCTTCTTCCTGAAAAATCCTTGACTATTTTACCACTCGATGTCAAAAAGTCAATGGGATATCAGAAAAAAGCATCTTTTTATAAAGAGTTCATGGCCAGTTGGCCCGAATACATTCACTTTTTCCGTTTCCAGCCGATATATACAGTACAATACTGAATGCGGATAGCGAGGGATTGAATTGTCTTTACAACAATACGATATTTTATTGGATTCAGGCACAAACGAATTAGAAATCGTCAAATTTGAAGTAGGTGTCAATACATTTGGCATAAATGTGATGAAAGTCCGGGAAATCATTCAGCCGGTAGATGTCACATCTGTGCCTCAGTCTCATAAAGACGTAGAAGGGATGATTAAGCTGAGAGGCGAAATTCTTCCCGTCATCAGTCTGTATACCTTTTTCGGCGTTGATGCCGAAGGAGCAAAAGACGATAAATATATCGTAACGGAATTCAACAAGCGGAAAATCGTCTTTCACGTCGGTTCCGTTTCACAAATCCACAGGGTGTCCTGGGAGGCGATTGAAAAGCCGACTTCCCTGAACCAGGGCATGGAGCGGCACTTAACGGGAATCATCAAACTGGAAGACACGATGATCTTTCTGCCTGATTATGAAAAGATCATTTATGATATTGAATCGGCATCCGGAGTTGAGACTTATCATGTCCATCAGGAAGGATTTGATGAAAGACGGGCGGGTAAAAAACTGATCATCGTTGAAGATTCGCCGCTTCTGATGCGTCTTTTGACGGATGAGCTGACTGAGGCGGGGTACAGTGAAATCGTTACGTTTGAAAACGGAAAAGAAGCGTATGATTACGTCGTGGAACTGACGGATAACGGAGCAAACCTGTCAGACCATATTGACATGATTATCAGTGACATTGAAATGCCGAAAATGGACGGGCATCGTTTGACGAAGCTCCTTAAGGATAACCCGCAAAGCTCTGATGTGCCGATTATGATTTTCTCGTCCCTGATTACGGACGACCTGCGCCACCGGGGCGAAGTAGTCGGAGCGGATGAACAGATCAGCAAGCCTGAAATCAGCGAGCTCATTAAAAAAGTGGATACGTACGTGATTGAATAGAAAAAAGCCGATGCATGACGCATCGGCTTTTTTTGCGGCGGAATTAAAAATAACTCTCACCAAGTTTTTTAAATACGGGTTTATGATAAGCGGGCTGCTGCCTGTTGGCGGCAAGCGGTTTTTCCTTTAAGCCCACATATTTTTGCAATACGTTTTTCGCTTTTGTCAAAGACATTTGTGCTTTAGGATTGCGGTACGACTGATTTAACGTACCTAAATGCGGAAGATGCTGGAAGTCTTCTTTTGTTGGAGGCATGTGAAAATAGTAGTCTCCGATAGAGATAAGTACGTCTGACTGCTGTTGGCTAAACCTGGGATTATTTGAAAAGTGAAGCCCTATTTTTTTCCCTTTGCCTTCTTTCACAAGCTTTTGTAATGCCCGTTTTTTCAGCAGATAAAGGTATTTAGGGTTGGGGGCGGTTTTTGCATGGCGGTTCACAGTATAAACAGCTTTTGAAAGATTCTCGATGGTTGGCTGCAGCTCTTTCGAATAAGCGTGGTCGTCCATTATTTCTCTCCTTTGCATTGATCAAGTTCATATATAGATTATACTTTTTTAGCGTTGAAATGCAAATATTGATTATAAAAATACGCCTTTTTCTGATGAAAAGGGCGCATCTTTTTCCTTTATTAGACAGGTTTCGCATGTTTTTCAGAATCAGCCTTTAATGATTGCTGCACATCGATCTCTGCTGCCTCGGCGCTGTATTTCGGAAGAGCGATAAAATAGAACACAAATACCGCTAAAATCACGATTCCCATGCCGTAATAAAGGTAATCAATATTGGTAACGAATTTCGGAAATAACAGGGCGACCAGTCCGAGTGTAATCGATTGGGCAAACATCATAAAAGGATCCTGCCAGCCGCTGACCCGGCCCATTATTTTCGGATGAACGATTTTCGGCATCCAGCCGCCGATGGCGATATTGACAGGGCCGATGCACATGCCGAGGACGAAAGCCGCCGCATAATAAATCCACAGCTTATCCGTATAGCCGAGGACAAAAATGAGCAGTCCGGCTGCCAAAATAGGAATCGACATCAAATGATGCGGTTTGACTTTTTTTGCGATCATCGTTCCGATCACACTTCCTGCAAGCAGGCCGAAGCCGAGTGCAACGGTGAAGATGGAAGTATGTGATTCGTAATGATCAGGCGCAAGTCCGTATTTCATCGTAAACATCGGCAGTACGGCAAAGCCGCCGTTGACAAAACCAAAGATAAAAAAGCCGAAAATAAGGGAAGCAAGCAATTTGTTTTTAACAATATATACGATCCCTTCCTTAAAATCAGCGACCGAGTCTTTCAGAAACGAATCTCCCCATTTAAAAGGGCCGTTCGGCTGACGGGCTTCTTTCGGAATGCGGCACGCGCGGATCAGAAAGCCTGATACAATAAAGCTGACAAAATCAAGGATAATGGCTCCGTGAATACCGATCGTTTTATACATAAACGCGCCTATACCGACGCCGAATACCATGAAGATGCTGAACAGAATCTGGTTAAGTCCCGCCGCTTTCGCGTAATGCTCCTTAGGCAGAATAGCTTGTACAAGGCTGGCTTCCGCCGGGAAAAAGAACTTGGTCACGGCGCTTCTGATGAACAAAATACAGAACACGAGAGGGATGCTCCCGGTGTATAATGCGGCAAACAATACGATCGTCAGTCCGGCTCTGATCCAGTCACAATTCTCTGCGACCTTTTTCCTGTCAAGCCGGTCAGCTGCGACACCGACAATCAGAAATACGAAAACTGTCGGCAGTGAATACATCAGCTCAGCCAAAGTCGTGTATGCCGGCTGGTTTGAAAAATGGTCCAGCAAGTAAAAAGCGAAAGCCATATTACCTACAGTCGTTCCCATTTGAGAAGCGAGTGCTGCGAAAAAGAGACGGACAAAATTGCGATTTTTAAATATATCCATAAACACGCTCCTTACCCTAAAGGTCCCACTGTAATATATTATCATCAGCTCGTTCCATTAACAAATAAGATCTTTCTATCTTATAATAGTCACTCTTGTTCCATTAGGAACGGTAGCGGCAAGTTCAGTGACGTCCTGATTATACATCCGGATGCATCCTTTTGATACTGCTTTGCCGATGGAGGAAGGATTATTTGTTCCGTGAATGCCGTAATGAATTTTAGAGAGGCTGAGCCAATAAGCGCCGAACGGGCCGCCGGGCTTAGGCTGGCGGTTCACGATGTAAAATTCTCCGGTCGGCGTGGTCGTCAATATTTTTCCGACTGCGATGGGATACGTACGGATGAGCCTGCCAAGGCGGTATAACTCCAGTTTCTTCGCTCCGATATACACGATGATGGAGTAGGGAATGGTGGATGGGTCGGGAAGATTCGGTATGATAATATGCTGTCCCGCGTATATGACCGATTGGATTGAGGGATTTGCCTGAAGGAGAGCAGCAGTGCTTATTCTGAAGTCTTGCGCAATGCTTGAGATGGTTTCTCCTTGTTTCACTTGATATGTCAGCAGTTTCATCACCCTCCTTTTTGCTCTTTTCCATATACATATTACGGAGGGGGTGTCTGTGCATCAGGATAAAAGTCTTATTTTTGCTCGGTTTTCAATGTGAACAGCGTGATTTCCGGTCTGGCTAAAAATCGATACGGCAGTCTTGTCGTACCGAGCCCGCGATTGACGTAAACGGCTGTGTCATGCAGCGTATACATGCCGTCGGTATACGTTTTTCCGTAAGGAGGCGTAATGAGAGGGCCGAAAAACGGGAGCTGGACCTGGCCGCCGTGAGTGTGTCCCGACAGCTGGAGGTTTACGGGATATCCGCCTATCTTAAGAGCGGCATCAGGCTCGTGGACGATTAAAATGGAAAACGCATCTTCGGAAAGGCGTGACAGGGTGCCTTCATAATCTGGTTTTCCGAGCATAACATCATCCAAAAACGCGAATTCAATCCGGCTTCCGTCTGTCAGCTGCACCTGACGGTAGCCGTTTCGAAGCACTTGAAAATCAGCCGCTTCCATCAGAGCCTTGTACGTGTTCGTACCGTAGCCTCCATGGTCATGGTTTCCGTAAACACAAAGTTTGCCGAAGGGAGCTTCAAGATTTTGCAGCACGGCGAGTGCATGCTGGTGATCATTAAATAAATGCGGCTTATCAATTAAATCTCCCGTAAAGATGAGCAGATCGGGTTTCAGCTGATTGATCTTTTCCGCTGCTTTATTCAAGTCACCGGATGTAAACACATCACTGAGATGTGTATCGCTGAATTGAACGATTTTAAAATTGTCAAAGCCGCGGGGGATCAGGCGGCTGGTGATTGTATGCCGGGTGATCTCAATCATGCGCGGTTCAATATACCGGGCATAGCCGTAACCTCCGCAAGCCATTGCGAGAGCTGCACCCAAAATGCCGAATCCTCTTTTTAAAAATGTTCTTCTGGTCATTTTCTCCATATGTAAAACCAACCTTTGTCAGAGTTGTTCTATTATATCATCCGCCTGGCTGAAAAATCCCTTCTCAGCATGTAATGACGCGGATAGACATCTGTGATAAAATTATGAATGATTATTCATTCAATAAAAAGGGGTGGGTTTGTTATGGATAAGAAAGCGGTAATCATTACAGGCGGTTCAAGCGGCATGGGAAAAGCAATGGCGAAAAAACAGGCTGAATTAGGATGGCACGTCATGGTGACAGGGAGGAACCATGAAGCACTTGAGGAAACAAAAAAAGAAATTGAGACCTTTGAGGGACAGGTCGCCTGTTTTCAAATGGATGTCCGTTCTGATTCCGCCGCTTCAGACATGATTACAGAAGCGAAAAAAGTCTTTGGCCGGCTCGATGCGCTGATTAACAATGCGGCCGGCAACTTTATTTGCCCGGCAGAGAAGCTGACGCCCAATGGATGGAAAGCTGTTATTGAGATTGTTTTAAACGGCACATTTTTCTGCAGCCAAGCAGCGGCAAGGCATTGGATCGAGCAGGAGCAGAAGGGCGTCATCTTAAATATGGCCGCTACATACGCATGGGGAGCGGGAGCGGGTGTCGTTCATTCCGCTGCAGCCAAAGCGGGGGTATTGTCACTGACAAGAACGCTGGCCGTTGAATGGGGGAGCAAATACGGCATCCGCACAAACGCGATAGCCCCAGGCCCGATTGAACGGACAGGCGGTGCGGAGAAGCTGTTTGAATCGGAAAAAGCGGTGTCCCGCACTATGAACAGTGTGCCGCTCGGCCGGCTGGGCACACCGGAGGAAATCGCCGCGTTGGCAGCGTTTTTACTATCTGATGAAGCGTCCTACATAAACGGGGACTGTATCACAATGGACGGGGGGCAATGGCTGAATCCTTATCCGTTTTAATTTTTCATATATTGATTATTTTGCAAAACAAGCGAACGTTAAAGCCGCCGTTCGCTTGTTTTATTTTCTATTCAAAATTATGATATAATTTTGAAAGATTAAGGGGCGATTAATTGAAGAAATTATGAAAATGGTTCGTTGTACTATTTGTAAGCAGTTTCGTTATCATCTTTAATATTTGGTACTTTATTATTTGTGCTTTTACTCCGGAGTATTATCAAAATACCAATCTTACATCTGATGAAATAATCAGATTTGAAAAGCTATTTCACATAGATTTTCCTGATGAAACGAAATTTATTAAAGCCAGGGAGTATTTGAGTGGGCTCGGAGGCGATACATCGGCTGTATTATATGTGTCTCTGCCAACCAAGCTGGCGGAACGATTTTATCTGATTATACGTATATGCCAATAAATCATACTGATCATGCCGGTTCAATGTATGGAGTTGACGTTTCCGAGAGTGTTGGCGGGTTAACAACTCTTACATGTGGCACTTTAGATAAAAAAGGAACTTTCTTTCAGTTGAAACATGATGATGATTGGATATATAACAGCACTGATTGGAGCCATTATTTTGGATAGATGCCGGTTATAATGCTCTTATATTTATCCTTTTATTTGTGATTGTGAAACAAATGAATAACGTCCTTAATTAACCGGTCTGAAGAGTGATCTTAAAAATGTCCCCCTTTTATTTAAAGCTGCGGCCATACTGCCTCCTTTTCCCCTAATCTAAACATTTGTGGTGCTGATATAATTGTGTATAATCAGACAAAGATAGAGAAGCAGGTGATAACATGTTGGACCCACTTGATATACTGACGAATATTGATGATGTCATTCCGTATTACCAAGCGATTTTTAACGCTGAGGAACAAAGAGTCGTAGGCTACGAAGTGCTTGGGCGGATTTTGGCAGATGCGGAGATTGAGAGCCTCGGGCCGTTTTTCTTAGATTCCGGCATTCCGGAAGAATATAAGCTTGAGGTCGATGACAGAGTCATCAGGCAGGCGCTGGAGCGGTTTAAAGAAGCTGACCGTGATCTGTTGATTTTTATCAATCAGGATGCGAATGTATTGATGCTTGACCACGGCGAAAGTTTTCTTGAGCTTTTGAAAGAATACGAAGAGCAGGGCATTGAATTGAACCGTATTGTGCTTGAGATCACCGAGCACAATTTCGAAGGCGACATTGAACAGCTGTACCATATGCTTGCCTACTATCGTACATACGGCATTAAAATCGCGGTGGACAATATAGGTAAGGAGAGCAGCAACCTGGACAGAATCGCGCTCCTTTCACCGGACCTTCTGAAAATAGATTTGCAGGCGCTGAAGGTATCTCAGCCGTCACCATCATATGAGCATGTGCTGTACAGCATTTCATTGCTGGCGAGAAAAATCGGCGCCGCGCTGCTGTATGAAGATATAGAAGCTGATTTCCAGCTCCAGTACGCATGGAGAAACGGAGGCCGATTTTTTCAAGGCTATTATCTGCAGGCGCCGAGCGGGGATTTTATAGACCGGAGCCTGTTAAAAGCACGCTTGAAAACGGAGTTTCAGCAATTTATCACGAGAGAAAAAAAGAAGCTGGAAACGGTATATGAACACTCTGAGAATTTTTATAAGCGGGTCAATCAGGCAGTTTCCGAACTGAAGAAAACCCATCAGGCGGACGATGAGTTTATTAAAAAACTGGCGGAAAACCTGACGGACTGCTGTTTCAGAATTTATATGTGTGATGAAGAAGGCTATCAGCTGACGGGAAATGTGTTCAAGCAGTCCGGCGAATGGCTTTATCAGCCTGAATACATGGAGAAAAACTGGAGCTGGCGTCCGTACTTTTTAGAAAACATCATGAAGATGCGGAATTCAAGAAAAGGTTTTTTCAGTGACCTGTACAGTGATATTGAGACAGGTGAGATGATCAGAACCTTTTCATACCCGATGGATGACAATATGTATTTATTTATCGATCTGCCTTACTCTTATTTATATGAACAGGACGGGTTACTTTAAAGCGGCTGCTGTATGCCGCTTTTTTTGTTCATTTGAAAAAAGTTTTAAAAAACGATTGACAATGATACTGATAATCATTATCATTTAGTTATAGAGAGAAGTTACTCTCTGTTCCCCAACCCCTCTATCAGATCAAGATCCGAAAAAACTTGGCGCTACCCCCGCCAAGTTTTTTTATGCTGTCTCCTCATAAAAGGGCTTCTCCTTACATACATCTGATAATGGCGGCTCAAAAAGCGAAAAATTATTTTTGAAAGGTGTATGACATTCCGAAAAAAGCTTCAAACTATTCGAAAACACGGTTTTTCCCGTTTATTTCTTTTTGAAAATCCAGCGGGAAAATGCCATCCCGGTCTACTTTATGGTATGATGCTCTGTAGAACTTGTATTATAATAAATACTTGTTGATTTGAAGTTGTTTTTTGAAAGGAGTCTTTTTTTAGAATGTCACAATTAATGGGTATCATCACGCGGCTGCAAAGTCTGCAAGAAACAGCGGAAGCGGCTAACGAGCCGATGCAGCGTTATTTTGAAGTTAACGGCGAAAAAATTTGCAGTGTTAAATATTTCGAAAAAAATCAAACGTTTGAACTGACGGTTTTCCAAAAAGGTGAAAAACCTAACACATATCCGTTTGATAACATTGACATGATTTCTATTGAAATTTTTGAGCTCCTTCAGTAATTTGATTTGATTTTTCAGGCTGACCAAGCTTCCGGTCTTCCGCAAGCGGAGCTTTATTAAATTATGCAAAGGAACGTGCTTGTTCGTTTGGTTGTAGACTCTGGAAAGAGGAGTGTCCGTACATGGCTGATTCTTTTCTGTTTTATAATCTTTCTGAGGCACAGATGACCTTTCAAGACGTGACGGAGCGGCTGAAACGCTTTGTCAATAAAGACCCCCGTTCAGCATACGTGCTGTCTGTAGGGACTGATTCACAAGTTTACCGCGACTTCACAAAGTTTATTACGGCTATACACTTGCACCGTACAGGCAAGGGAGCTTGGGGCTGTTTGAAAAATCACGATCTAGCAAGACCGATACATAGCCTTCGCGAAAAAATTTCGCTGGAAACCGCGTTCAGCCAGGAGATGGCTGCGCATATCCTCGACGGCCGTCTTATGGAAATGACAGATTTACTCTTGCCTTTTGCGGATGAAGGGGCGGATCTTTCATTTGAAGTGCATCTGGATATCGGTCAAAAAGGACTGACAAAAGAATTGATACAAGAAATGACCGGCCGCATTACCTCGATGGGCATTGAAGCGAAAATCAAGCCCGATTCCTGCACAGCATTCAGTTATGCCAATCGTTACACAAAATAATATTTCATACAGAGTCCGCAAAATGTCGAATTATGCGGTTGACGATTTTTTTCTGTTTACTTATTCTAGCGGTAGAGCTGAAAGCAAATTTCACCTTGCTTTCGGAGGTATTCAGTTAAAAATAGGGGGCCTGATTACGTATGAGTCTTATCGGTGAACGATTTACGGAAGAAGAACAGAAACTTCTGCTGAATATCCTGATCAATCAAGAATATGCCATTGAGCTTTTGACCAGCGAAATCAACGATATAGAAGCAGGGTCAAAAAGCGTCGATGGAACCACTTATAAAAAACTCGTAACGCTCTATGACCGTTTTCGGAATGAAAATTAATCAGCGGCCTATAAATTGATACTCGATTGCAAAGAGTATCTTTTTTATTGACGGAAACTTTTCGACAAAAAATGATAATGTTTATATTATTGCAATATAGGGAATACATGCTTTGATGAAAAATGTAAAGGGGTCGAAGGAACATGATTAGCTTACAATCAGATCAGCTTCTTGATGCAACAGTCGGACAATTTATGATCGAGGCGGATAAAGTGGCGCACGTTCAAGTCGGAAACAACCTTGAACATGCTCTATTAGTGCTGACGAAAACCGGCTATACCGCCATTCCCGTCCTCGACGCTTCGTACCGTCTGCACGGTTTGATCGGGACAAATATGATTATGAACAGCATTTTCGGACTTGAACGGATCGAGTTTGAGAAGCTGGATCAAATTACGGTTGAGGAAGTCATGCTGAAAGACATTCCCCGTCTCCACATCAATGATCCGATTATCAAAGGATTCAGCATGGTCATTAACAACGGCTTTGTCTGCGTTGAAAATGATGAAGGCGTCTTTGAAGGCATTTTCACGAGAAGAGTCGTATTAAAGCAGTTGAGCAGCCATATCAGATCATTGAATAAGTAGGCTCGCACGATCAGCCTATTTGTTCTTTTGCATGCCGGAAAAAGAAAACGCATACATATGAGTGGCGCTTGCCTCGGCAGCCTTTATTTTATTAGAATGGTAGATAAGAAATACGAAAAGGCATTGAAAAGGAGGACGACATGCAGCTTCAAGAGCTTCATATGCTCGTAGTTTTAGCTGAGGAATTAAACATGAGGAAGGCTGCCGAACGGTTATTCGTGTCACAGCCGGCTCTGTCCCAGCGATTGCAGACCATTGAAAAAGCCTGGGGAACAAAGATCTTTCTTAGGTCTCAAAAAGGACTTACGGTAACGCCGGCAGGAGAAAAAATCATACAATTTGCAAATGACGTCACGGATCGGCAAGAAAGAATCAGAGAAAACATTGATGAACTTGAGGGTGAGATTCACGGCACATTAAAGCTTGCCGTCGCCTCGATTATCGGGCAGCACTGGCTTCCGAAAGTGTTAAAAACATATGTGGAACGATATCCGAATGCAAAGGTCTCTCTCATTACAGGGTGGAGCAGCGAAATGCTGAAAAGTCTGTATGAAGATCAGGTACATATCGGCATTATCCGGGGAAATCCGGAATGGAAAGGCCGGAAAGATTATTTAATGACCGATCATTTATATTTGGTCGATACGGAAATTTCCTGTATTGATGATATTGCCCATACCGACCGGCCGTTCATCCAATTCAAAAGTGACAGTACATATTTTCAGGAAATTCAGCATTGGTGGCATCAAAAATTCAAAACCTCGCCGAAACAGACCATCCTTGTCGATCAGATTGAAACGTGCAAGCAGATGGCGCTGCACGGGATCGGATATGCCATTCTGCCGTCAGTCACCTTAGAAGAGGAAGACAAAGTAAATAAAATGCCCCTGCTTGATACAAAAGATCATCCGATCGGCCGTGACACATGGCTGCTCGGTTATGAGCCGGCATTTGAATTAAAACAGGTGCAGGCTTTTGTTTCTGTCATTAAAGATATGCTGAAGCAGGAACGCCCATTTTAGAAAGACAGCAATCATGCTGTCTTTTTTTTATTTTTTATTGACAATGAAAATCATTATCATTTAAAGTGTTATATATGTTAATGAAAATCATTATCAATTACGAGGTGGTCATATGCAGAAAGCATTAATGATATACGCAAGCATGTCGGGGAATACAGAGGATATTGCCGGCATTATAAAAGAAACACTGAGCGGGCATCAGATAGCAGTTGACTGTCTTGACATGGACGAAGCAGATGCGGATTCTCTCGAAGCATATGATTATGTTTTTGTCGGCACGTACACATGGGGGGACGGTGATCTTCCTTACGAAGCGGAAGATTTTTACGAAGATATTCTGCACAGCCAGCTCAACGGACTGAAAACGGCCTGTTTCGGTTCAGGCGATCACGCCTACCCGAAGTTTTGCGAAGCGGTCACGCTGTTTTGCGATGCGTTTGAACAGGCCGGAGCCAATTTATATCCGGAAACGCTGAAAATTGAGCTGGCGCCCGAGACGGCTGAGGATCAGGAATGCTGCAAAGAATTTGTCCGCGGTTTTCTTGCATGGGCCGCTCACCACGGAGACCGGTGCCATGTTTCATAAAGGCGCGACGGCTGTGATGGCATCAGTATCTTCGGGATTTTTTGTGGCTGTGAAAGGCGAAGGTATTTTTCATTTTTCGGCGGAAGAAGGCTGGAAAAGACTGTTCCGAGTGAAAAGCAGAATTCATGTGCTGACTTACATAGGGCCCTACATATTCGCGGCTGGAGAAAAAGGCGCCGTCCTCAGATCAGCCGATCAGGGAAAGACCTGGACGGCCTCCCGGTTTCCGACCAGCGCCTCCGTATGGGCCGTTGCCGGGCGGAATGACGGGTTTGTCTGTGCGCACGGCACATACTGCCTCTACTTATCTGATGATTTCGGCGTCACTTGGCATGTGGCTAAGCCCTTTTCACAATTAAAGGAGCCGCCTGTCATCCGTTCGCTTTGTTTACACGGTCAGACGATTTATATCGGCACCCGGATTCACATGAATCATGGCGGCATTTGGGCGTATGATCTGACGGAAGACCGCATCCGGCGTATAAGCCGCGAAAGGCAGCGCATGACGGCTTCAATGAGGATGTATCAGAATGACTGGCTCATTGCAGCAAAGGGCGCGGCAAAGGGAGAACGGGGGGAGGTTGCCGTCCGAAACGTGCGGACGCAAGAGGAGTTTGCCATTACAGCCGGACCCGCCGTACGGGAAAAATCATTTCTCGACGTTTCTGAGGATAACGGGATTATTTATGTCACATCGACACAGGACGAAAACGGATTTTCGCGTATTTATCAAGCTGATCTCGCCGCCGGTGAATTAAAGTGGTTTGATACGATCCGCGGTCACGGATGGCGGGTGGCCAACCGGGAAGAAAACTTTTTTTGCGCGGGCCTTTACGAAAGTAAGTTTGTCAGACCGTATGAGGCGGTTCGGCTCGCACATTAGTTTTTATGCATAAAGGAGAGACGAAGATGGGGAATGTATTGCTTGTTTACGCCACAATGTCAGGAAACACCGAGGCGATGGCGGATTTAATTGAAAAAGGGCTGATCGAAGCACAAGCATCCGTAGACAGATATGAAGCGATGGATATTCATGCCGAACTTTTTAATGATTACGAGTATATTTTATTAGGCACATATACGTGGGGAGACGGGGATCTTCCTGATGAAATGCTCGATATTGCTGAAGATATGGAAAACCTGGAGTTTACGGGAAAAACATTTGCTTTGTTCGGTTCCGGAGATACGTCCTATGAGTTTTTTTGCGGGGCGGTTGACGAATTGGAAAAAGTAATCACGGCCCGCGGCGGGCGGGTGGTGCTGCCGTCGGTCAAAATTGAAAACAACCCTGAGGGCAGTGAGGAAGAAGAGCTCCGGGAATTCGGAAGACAGTTTGCCGCGCTGTGCAGCCAGCCGGCAGAATAAAGGCTTGTTCCTTTTTTTCTTGTCTTTGTATCCTTCCTTTGTTACAGTAATGAGGTAGAAAATCAGAGGAGGACAATACATATGAAAATGATGGATGCAAATGAAATTATTTCATTTATTCAAAATAGTACAAA
The DNA here is from genome assembly GCF_038004825.1 of Bacillus sp. FSL P4-0334. Classification (NCBI taxonomy): domain Bacteria; kingdom Bacillati; phylum Bacillota; class Bacilli; order Caryophanales; family Bacillaceae; genus Bacillus; species Bacillus sp. FSL P4-0334. Next base: position 2,485,693 of record NZ_JBBORX010000001.1, read on the forward strand.
ATCAACGCCTGTAAAAGTGTATGTAAAAGGCGATCTTGAAGGAATCAGCTTTGGCGATTCCGCTAAAACATTCCTGAACGGCCAATCCGGCGTCGTTTTTGGCGAGTGGGCTGAAATTAAAAGCGTAATCGAAGAAAACAAAGACAAAATTGAGGATTACGTCATTGAAAATGACCGCCGCAACTCTGCGATCCCGATGCTTGATTTAAAAGATGTTAAAGCGAGAATCGAGCCCGGCGCTATTATCCGCGACCAAGTTGAAATCGGCGACAATGCCGTTATCATGATGGGTGCATCTATTAATATCGGTTCAGTCATCGGCGAAGGTACGATGATTGATATGAACGTTGTTCTCGGCGGACGCGCGACTGTCGGCAAAAACTGCCACATCGGAGCGGGTTCTGTATTAGCGGGCGTTATTGAGCCGCCTAGCGCTAAGCCTGTTGTCGTGGAAGACGACGTTGTGATCGGCGCAAATGCGGTTGTGCTTGAAGGCGTAACAATTGGTAAAGGCGCGGTTGTAGCTGCCGGAGCCATCGTTGTAAATGACGTCGAGCCATATACCGTTGTAGCGGGAACACCTGCGAAAAAAATCAAAGATATCGATGAAAAAACAAAAGGCAAAACAGAAATCAAACAGGAATTACGCCAGCTGTAAGGAATGGTTTGATAGAATGGGCGTGGATGATAAAATCCACGCCTTATTCTTATCTCAAGGAGGAATACATATGGAAAAAGAGCGGCTCATTGCCATCCGAAGAGATCTGCACCGCATTCCGGAGATCGGGTTTCAGGAATATAAAACCCAACAGTACCTGCTGAATCTATTGAACCAATATCCGGAGGAAAGAATTGAAATTGAAACTTGGAGAACCGGCATCTTTGTCAAAGTCAACGGCACGGCTCCGGAAAAAATGCTCGCCTACAGAGCGGATATAGACGCTCTGTCGATTGAAGAGCAGACGGGGCTTCCGTTTGCATCTGAACACCCCGGTTTTATGCACGCATGCGGCCACGATATGCACATGACCATCGCGCTCGGCATTATTGATCATTTTGTCCATCATCCCGTCAAACATGATCTGCTCTTTTTATTCCAGCCGGCTGAAGAAGGACCGGGCGGAGCGGAACCGATGCTTGAAAGCGATGTGCTGAAAAAATGGACGCCGGATTTGATTACCGCTCTCCATATAGCACCTGAGCTTCCTGTAGGCACAATCTCCACCAAAAGCGGCTTGCTGTTTGCCAATACGAGCGAACTCGTCATCGATCTCGAGGGGAAAGGCGGGCATGCGGCATATCCGCATACAGCAGACGACATGGTCGTCGCCGCGAGCACGCTTGTCACGCAGCTGCAGACGGTCATATCCAGAAATACGGATCCGCTTGACAGCGCTGTGATCACTGTCGGAACGATTACCGGGGGCACGGCGCAAAATATCATCGCAGAGCATGCTCATCTGGAGGGAACCATCCGGACGCTTTCCGAGGAATCAATGCGTATGGTGAAAAAGCGGATTGAAGAGCTTGTCAAAGGAATTGAAATCGGCTTCCGATGCAAAGGAAAAGTCACGTATCCGTCCGTTTATCATCAAGTTTATAATACAAGCGGCCTGACCGAAGAATTTATGCAATTTGTCAGCGATCATCAGCTTGCTGACGTGAGAACGGCGAAAGAAGCGATGACCGGAGAAGATTTCGGATATATGCTGAAAAAATATCCCGGCTTTATGTTCTGGCTGGGGGCCGATTCATCCCACGGGCTTCATCACGCCAAGCTGAACCCGGATGAAGATGCGATGGAAACCGCGGTAAATGTCATGGTCGGATATTTTTCGAAGTATGCCAATTAAATCCGAAAAGAAGAATAATCTAACAAAAATTGAGCATTCTACATAACGGAGGTGTTCAATATGACGAAAAAAATTGGAATTGAACAATCTTTATCGGATGTAGAACAGGCGTTAAAACAAAAAGGATATGACGTAGTGATGATGAAGACTCCTGAGGATGCGAAGAATTGTGACTGCTGTGTTGTAACCGGACTTGACAGCAATGTCCAAGGAATTGCCGATACGTCAACTCAGGCTCCCGTCATTACGGCTTCCGGAATGACCGCCGACGAAATCTGCAGCGAAGTGGAAAAAAAATTTCATTAAAAAGAAAAAACCGAAGCTTACGCTTCGGTTTTTCTATTCGGCGGAAGCGGCGTTTTTAAAACGGTCGAGCGCGATTTTTATTTCTCTCCGCAGTACGCGTTCAACCCGCCATTGCTCCATATTTTCTGTTTTGGCAATGATTCTGATTACCATTTCTGACGTGCTTAAATCCTGAACCCCGATGACGTCCGGCCCTTCCTTAATCTGCGGGAACTCAGCGGCTGCTTTGTCACACGCGGTTTGCAGGATTTGAATGGTTTCATCAAGATTTTTTTCAAGCGGCACTTTAATATCGACAAGCGCCTGCATCGTTCCGCGGGAATGGTTGCTCACATTCGTAATGCCCCGGTTGGGAAGATAGTGAAGCGTGCCGTCAAAGCTCCGGATTTGTGTCGTACGGAGACCGACCTGCTCGACAATGCCGCTGTAGCCGGCAACCGTAATATAATCGCCGACGTCGATCTGTTTTTCCAAAAGGATAAAAAATCCGGTGACGATGTCACTGACAAGCCCCTGAGCCCCGAAGCCGACTGCGAGACCGACCACGCCGGCGCCGGCAATGAGAGCGCTCGGATTGTAGTGAAATAAATCCAAAATCATTACGATAAAAACGAAAATCAGGATGTATCCATATACATTAAGCGCGAGGCTTCGCAAAGTATAAGCGCGGCCTGTGGAGAGGTTGTTTTGTTGCTCGAATTTCTGAAACAGATGCTTGATCAGCTTTTTTCCTGCCGCCCGGAAAATAAAGTACGCTAAAATAATGAGAGCCAGCTTTATGATGAAAATCCCGGCAGATGTGAGAAGCCCGGCCCAGTCAAAGTGTTTTAAATCAATCATAGTGATGTCTTCCTTTCAAGTCTTTTGCGGAAAAAGCTAAAAGTGATATACCCGTTTTTAAAAAAAATAAACCTTTTAATAGAAACCAGTTATTTCATTTATGATTTGTTCATATTGCCCGGTTTCAATATCATCATTTTTGTGAAGATATGAACTAAGGAATCGCCACACTCATTTTAACATGGTGATTCAGCCAAATCATATCCTTTGGAGGGAAAACAGGAGAACGTTGCCCGGCGAAACTGAAAGCCCCGGCAAAAAACCTTTTTCATAAGGAGGGAAATAAGATGAAATTACGTCAGCAAATGCCTGAATTGACAGGCGCTAAAGCATGGATTAACAGAGAAGTCACGAAGGAACAGCTGGTCGGCGGAAAGCCGGCACTGATTCACTTCTGGTCCGCCAGCTGCCGCATGTGTAAAGAAGCGATGCCTGAGATGAACGAATTTCGTGATAAATATAAAGATCAGCTGAATGTGATGGCCGTTCACATGCCCCGTTCCGAAGACGATCTTGACCTTGAGAAAATCAAGGAAACAGCGGCTGAACACGATATCTCTCAGCCGATTTACGTCGACAGCGATCATACGCTGACTGAAGCATTTGAAAATGAATATGTGCCGGCTTATTACCTTTTCGATAAAACCGGACAGCTCCGCCATTTTCAAGCGGGAGGAAGCGGGATGAAAATGCTTGAAAAACGCGTCAGCCGAGTACTTTCAGAAACGGAGCGGGCTTCTGAGTAATCGGGACAATCTCCGTCGGACTATTGTCTCGGTTCTGCAAACCCTTTGCCGTTTAGGTAACAGGGTTTTTTTGTGCCTATTGGATAAAAAATTCCAATATGACATGAGCGGCTTTAAAAATAAGAGAAACAGCCGTAAACACGCTGTACCGCTTGTTTTATCGATATCATTATCTTTTACATATTATAGTCGAAAATTGTAGATATCACGCTAATTTTCATTAAACAAGTAATTTCAAGTTATATTTTGAAATGGTTGAATAAATTGGAACTTTGTCCAGAATCCCCTATATGACAAGGGATTTTTGTATATAAAGTACCATTTTCAGAAAATAAGCAATTTTTCATAGAGTAAATAAAATAGTAAAATGATAAAATAATAGTTGATAAAATTACTTTTGTAATCTAATATCTTAATAAAAGCGTTTAAATTTTTGACAGGGGGTTTTACACATGTTTAATGAAAGAGAAGCGCTACGCTTACGTTTAGAACAATTGAACGAAGCAGAGGTAAAAGTCATTCGTGAATATCAAATAGAACGTGATAAAATATATGCAAAACTGAGAGAATTAGACAATACAGGCAGCCTGTCCGATACAAAAAAAGAGTTTCGTCCGGAGAAAAAAAGTGACTCTCTCCCTGTGCTTGCAGAGCTTGCAGCACAGGAAATGAGAAGCTATCAAAAGCCGCAGGCACAGCCTCAATCCTCCCAGCCGCAGATGCAGTCTATTACGTCTCTTCCCGCCGGCATTCCAGACGGTTCTACAAGAAGAAGAAGAGGGACGGCGAGACCGGGATCAAAAGCGGCAAAACTGCGCGAAGCAGCGATTAAAACATTGAAACGCCACAATGCAGCGATCAAAAGTTCCGAACTGCAAAAGGAAATTGAAAAGGAAAGCGGCCTTGAAATTCCTAATATGACAACATTTATGCAAAGCTTAATTAAAATGTATCCGGAAGTGAAAAAACCATACCGCGGCCAATATATTCTTGAGGGAGAAATTTCTCAGGAAACAGCAGAAACGGCAAATGATACGGCTGCTGAATAATAAAACAGTAAAAACTGCTTGCGTTACTCAAGCAGTTTTTTTGCGTTTTCCCGCTTATTCTGCGGAAGTGACGCCTCTTTTCCAGGCTTTTTTTCAAGCTTGACGACATATTTTTGGAAAGGCTTTTCGCCGTCAGCACGTTCTTTCAACGCATCCAGTTTTTCATCAAACGACTGATCGCGTGACTCTGATTGTACAAATTGTTTTTGCAGGGAGATGACTTGTTCGGTAACGGCTTTAAGCAAGTCTTCTGCCTGAACAGTCTCTTTGGAAACAGAAGGGATTTCCAGAGCTTGTTCCGCCGGTTCCGCCGTGCGGCTGTCAATATCAGCAAAATGGCCGGCAATCCAAGCATCACTTTCGTCCAGCTGCCGTTTATACGAAAGAATGGTTTCTTGAAATAACTTTTCTTTCGTTTTTTCTATTTCTACAAGCCGTTCTTTTGTTTCTAGTATTCGATCTCTCATATGATTAATTTCTATTTTAATATGTTTGAGCTGGTATTCTTTTTCTATCATTTGTGTTTGAAGCCGGGTATTTTCGTCTGCAGCGGCATGATAACGCTGTTTCATATCTTCGTGAGAAGTCCGTTCAGTTTGAATGGCGGTCTCAAGTGAGCGGATGCGGGTATGTAAGTTTTTATTTTCTTCTTCAAATTTTACATTTGTAAGATGCAGACGGTGCTTTTCTTCCATCTCATTTTTCCGCCGAAACGTTTCCTGCTGAAGTAGTTCTTGCAAAATGACGATTTTATCGAGCAGCCCGGCTCTGATTTCATGCAAAGAACGTTCCGTGTCACTTGTCTGTTTGTGTTTTTGAGCCATGGCTTCCAATTCGTCAGAAAGCTTGTGAAGCCGCTCTTTAATATTGGCGTTTTCCTCCTGAAGCTTATTATTTTTCTGATGGAAGTAGCTTGCTTCAAATTCTGAAATTAATTTTCTGCATCTGGAAAGTTCGGATTTCAAGTAAAGGTTCTCTTGAGAAGTGTCGTGGAAAAACGGACCGGATATTTTCATAAGAACCATCTCCCTCATGATGTTAACACTACAATATGGGAAAGGATCAACGGCTATTCCTCTTAATTAAACAGACAAGCACCGTAATATTGTATTTCGGCTGAGGCGTTTGCTATGCTTTTATATAGAATGGGAGAGAGATGACATGAAACGGGTGAATGTAATATTAGCAGGGGGAGCTTCCCGAAGATTCGGAGAACCGAAAGCTTTTGCAAAGTGGAAGGGCGGCATGTTTTATGAACAGGCGAAAAAAGCCTTCGGCGGCGGAGAAACGGTAATTATCAGCCGCCCTGAGCATATAAAAAAGTTCTTATCAAACAGGGAGCGGCATGTTTTGGCCGATGAGCCGCGGTTTCGGGGAATGGGCCCGCTTGCCGGCATCTATACGGCAATGAAACAAACGGAAGGCGAAATATATACGGTCATATCCTGTGACACGCCGCTCGTGACAAGAAAAACGATGGCTGCGCTTGAAATGAAGCTGACCGGAAACCTGGACGCTGTCATACCGGTTTGTGAAAACAGAGAGCAGCCCCTCTTGGCGGTTTACCATAAACGGGTGCAGGATGTGCTTTTTGATCAGCTGACACAAAACAAACTGAAAATGACAGACACGCTGAAACGGCTGTCTGTCTGTTATGTGCAGGCTGAAGACATCGGCGCCGGGCCGGAGGAGTTCGCTAATATCAACACACAGGACGATTACACCAGACTTTTGGCGCATGTCGAGTCTTCAAATCAAGACTGATCGGGAAGAAACATGGTATGATGGAAATAAAAATGCAAGGGGACAACACAGATGGAAGAGCGCTATTCGCGGCAGACAAGATTTAAGCCGATAGGGGAAAAAGGGCAGCAGGCGCTGGCTGACAGCAGTGTCCTGATTGTCGGAGCCGGAGCCCTCGGAACAGCCGCGGCAGAGGGCCTGGCAAGAGCCGGAGCGGGCCGTATGGCGATTATTGACCGGGATTATGTGGAATGGAGCAATTTACAAAGACAGCAGCTGTATACAGAAGAAGACGCGAGACAGCGCCTGCCGAAAGCAATGGCGGCTAAGGCGCGTCTTTTGGCGGTAAACAGTGATATACATATCGATGCTTACGCGGCGGAAGGTACGGCGGAAACGCTCGAACCGCTGATCGAACAAGCGGATTGCATCGTGGATGCGACAGATAATTTTGAAACGAGAATGGTCATCAATGATCTGGCGCTGAAAACGAAAACACCTTGGATTTACGGTGCCTGTGTCAGCAGTCAGGGAATGTGCATGACGATTATTCCGGGGGTTACGCCGTGTTTATCCTGCCTGTTTGAGCAAATGCCCGTGGGCGGAGCGACATGTGATACAGCAGGTATCATACCTCCGGCGGTTCATATCGTCTCCGCTTATCAGCAGGCTGAGGCGCTGAAATTGCTGACAGGAAATCATGCGGCGGTAAATCGGCGCTTTTTCACGTTTGACGTGTGGAATAACACCAATATGAGCATAAATGTGGATCAGATCAAACGGGATCATTGCCCTTCCTGCGGCGCGGAGCCCGTATATCCGTATCTGCAGCCTGAAAACAGGCCGAAAGCAAGCGTGCTGTGCGGAAGAGACACCGTTCAAATCAGATCGGAAGCCTTAAAGAGGCTGGATAAAGAAGAACTTGTCAAACGTCTGAAGCAGATCGGTAAAGTGGAAGCAAATGAATTTCTGCTGCACATGGCGTATGAGCGCTTCAGAATCGTTATTTTTCAGGACGGACGGGCTTTGATTCACGGTACAAACGATATAAAAGAAGCAAATTCAGTTCTGGCCAGGGTGATCGGCCTGTAGGAAGGGGAGATATTGCTATGCTTGAAAAAAGAACGCCGATTCAGGTGGACGAAGCAGTCCGCCGGGTGAGCCGGTATAAAAAACAGGGGGATACCGAATGGGTGGCGCTTGAGGACAGTCTCCACCGCTATTTGGCGGAGGATGTTAAGGCGGATCATGATGTGCCGGCCTTTAACCGTTCCCCGTATGACGGGTTTGCCATCAGGGCGAGCGATTCAAAAACGGCTTCCCGTGACAATGCCGTCACCTTTGAAGTCATTGACCATATCGGGGCCGGCGCCGTGTCAGAAAAAGAACTCGGGCCTTATGAAGCGGTCCGCATTATGACGGGGGCGCAGATTCCAAAAGGCGCGGATGCCGTAGTGATGCTTGAGCTGACAAGAACGTTTTCTGAAAACGGGACGAATTACATGTCAGTGAAACGCCCTTTCCATGCGGGCGATAATATTTCATATCAAGGAGAAGATGCGAAAAAGGGCAGCCCGCTATTAAAAAAAGGGACGAAAATCACGCCGGGCGTAACCGCTCTTTTAGCAACCTTCGGCTATGCTTCCGTTCCCGTGGTCAGAAAGCCGGTTGTCGGCATTATCGCAACGGGGACCGAGCTTCTTCATGTCAGCGATCCGCTTGAGCCGGGGAAAATCCGCAACAGCAACGCTGCGATGGTGTATGCCCAGGTCATTGAAGCGGGCGCGGTGCCGCTGAACTTAGGGAAAATTTCCGATGATTTTGATGACAGCTATGATGCGGTGAAGGAAGCTATGAAAAAAGCTGATTTTCTGATCACGACCGGCGGCGTGTCAGTCGGCGATTTTGATTTTCTTCCAGACATTTATAATAAGCTCGGAGCGGAAGTTCTTTTTAACAAAGTGGCAATGCGCCCGGGGAGCGTGACAACTGTCGCCCGGGCCGATGACATGCTGCTGTTCGGCCTTTCAGGCAATCCGTCCGCATGTTATGTCGGATTCACCCTGTTTGTCAAACCGATGATTCAGACGTGGCTTCTGAATGAAAAACCTCATTCCGGATGGGCGGAAGCCGTGTTAATAAACGACTTTCCGAAGCCGAATCCGTTTACGAGATTTGTGAGGGCGTTTGTTTATCATAAGGACGGAAAGATGATGGCGTCACCGGTCGGCCTCGACAAATCAAGCTCAGTCACATCTCTAGCCGAAGCAAACGCGTTTATCCTTCTGCCGGGAGGAACGAGGGGATATGAAGCGGGCCGGACGGTTCACGCGCTCCTCATCCGTGATGAGAATGGAAGTGAATGGCCGTGGTCAATTCTTTCCCGATCGTCCAGATCGTAGGTTTTCAAAACAGCGGTAAAACAACGTTTATTGAACGTGTGCTGAAAGCGGCGCCGAAAGAGTGCGATATTGGATGTTTAAAACATCACGGACATGGCGGAGAGCCGGAACCTTTTTCTGACGGAAAAGACTCGGAGCGTTTTTCAAAAGCCGGGGCCGCGGTTACGGCAGTAGAAGGGGACGGCGTCCTGCAGCTTACGGCGCGAAAAAAATGGGATCTGGCGGGTTTAATCAGTCTGTATGAACGTCTGGGAATTGACGGTCTTCTCATAGAGGGATTTAAACATGCGCCGCATCCGAAAATCATTATGATCAAAGACAGCGAAGATTGGCAAAAGCTGAAGCATTTGGAGCGCGTGATCGCGGTTGTCAGCAGAAATACGGAGCATATGCCGGCAGATGCAGGCATGCCCGTATTCCATGCGGACGATCCGGCTGCCATGATGTTTGTGCTTTCGCAGCTGAAAGGGGAATCTGCATAAATGGAACGTTTTCAAATTACAAGGGAACCTATCATTGCGGAAAATATCGTAAAAAAAGTTGAAAAGCGTGAAGCCGGCGCCATCACAACGTTTATCGGCACGGTCAGAGAGTGGACTGCAGGACGGCGGACGGTGCGTCTCGAATATGAAGCGTATGAACCGATGGCTGTTCAAATGCTTTCTCAAATCGGCAGTGAAATCAGCGCGAAATGGGAAGGAGCCGAAGCTGCAATCACTCACCGTGTCGGCGTCCTTGATATCGGAGAAGCCGCGGTCGTAATCGCCGTGTCTTCTCCGCACAGAAAGGCGGCATATGAGGCGAATGAATATGCAATTGAACGGATAAAACAGATTGTGCCGATATGGAAAAAAGAAATCTGGGAAGACGGAGAAGAATGGATAGGCGATCAGCTGGAAACAACGCCCTATCCGAACGGAAAACCGGATTTGGATAAAGGGGAATCGCGATGATTAAAGTATTATTGTTTGCCGGGCTTGCGGAGCAGGCGGGAACACCGGTCATTGAACTTGACGAAAAAGAGACGGCGGCGTCTGCTGTAAAAACGCTGCTAAAGGAACGGTACGGCCTTCAGACGATTGACAATGCCATGATCGCAATCAATGAAACATATGTAAAAGACAACAGCATCGTAACAGAAGGTGATACCATTGCCTTTATCCCTCCTGTAAGCGGAGGGTGAAAAAAGAGCCGGATGTGCATCATTGCCATCCGGCTTTTTTGTATATAGGCGCTGAATTCCAGAGAATATCTAAATGGGATTTAAAGGGATTTGCGATTGAGCTGGTTTTGACTGCATGAATAGGCTGAAGACAGTGCCTTCACAAGGCTTTGAGCCTCCCGTCATACCGGTCTGACAATGCTTTTTTTTACATAATTATGGAACGTAAAGCTGAGAATTTGTGTTACAATTTAGCATAAATACGCAAACGGCAAAAAAATTGAAACTTCTCTCAGCCTAAAGCGTACGTATAAACAGAATAATACATAGGAGGCATCAGCAATATGGAACCAAACCTGGAAAAAGGCAATACGGCAGTAACGGAAAAGCCGTCAATTTTCGGCGTCATTACAAGTCCTGTTGTGCAGTTTAAAAGATTAAAAGAAAAGCCGGTCATCGGCATTCCTCTCCTGATTGTCATCATTCTCATCGCGGCCGGCAGTATTTTGCGCGGACTGGGGATGAATTATGAAGAAGTGCTGAACAGCCCATCTCTTGACGGTTTGACGGATGATCAGATTGAAATGACCAAAACCTTCGCTAAATTCGGCACGATGTTCGGAGGAATCTTCGGGGGCATTATCGCTCTGTTTATCGTTCCGCTCATTTACTGGCTGTGCGTCAAAATTTCAGGCGGCGTGACAACTTACAAAAAAATGCTCTCACTCAGCCTGTTTACGGCATTTATTACCAATATCGGCTTAGTTATTAACGGTCTTGTTACTTATTTTACCGGTGCGGGCTCATTGTATGCCGTAACATCTTTGGCGAGTGTCATACCGGCCGGAGACGGCGTCGCGGTCTTTTTAAGCGCGTTCGACATTTTCAGCATCTGGAGCTATATTCTGCTCGCTTTGGGACTTCGCTATACAGGCGGCATTTCGAAAAAAGCGGCCTGGACTTCCGCGATTGTCCTGTTTGTTATTATGCTTTTAGTTTCAGCAGTCGGAGGACTGTTAAGTTCAGTGACAGCAGGTGTATAACATGAAAAAAATTTGGATCGGAATCGGCATCGCCGTAATTGTTGCAGTATTCATCGGTATCAATATTTATAAGTCTGCCGCTCCCGCGGGCGGCAGCGCCGGGAAAAAAATCGAAACCGGAACCATTGAAAATAGAGAAATCTCCTCTACGGTTATGGTTCCGGGAACACTTAAATTCTCTAAAGAACAGTATGTTTTTTATGAAGCGGATAAAGGAACTCTTGATAAAGTGAAAGTAAAAGAAGGCGACAAAGTAAAAAAAGGATCGTCGTTAGTCACGTATACAAATGAGCAGCTCAATCTTGATAAAGAACAAAACGAGTTGACAGAACAATCAAAACGGATGCAAATCGAACAAGTTGAAGAAAAACTCAGAGCATTAAACAGCAAGGAACAAGATCTGGCAAAACAAGTGGGAGAAGCGGAAGCCAAAAAACAAATTGAATCCGAACGGACTGATCTGCAGCTTCAGCAAAAAACGGCGGAAATCGAATTAAAGCAATCTGATTTGCAAAAGCAGTCTCTTGAAAATCAGGTGGCGAATCTCAATGTTAAGAGTGAGATGGACGGGACGGTAATCTCGGTAAATCAAGAAGCGGCTTCTAAAAAATCGGATATTCAAGAACCGGTTATACATATAGGAGACCCGGAACACCTGATCGTTGCCGGCAATTTGTCCGAATACGACACGCTGAAAGTGAAAAAGGGACAAAGCGTTACGATTACCTCAGACGCCATCCCCGGTAAAACGTGGAAAGGGAGAGTGGCGGCTGTCGGCCTCGTTCCTGATCAAAAGTCAAGCGCTGCTTCGGGGGAAAGCACGGAACAGGCTGTGCAGTATCCGTTTCAGGTTAAGCTGATCGGAAACCTTCCGGAGGGCAAGCCGGGGTTTAAATTAATTATGAACATTGAAACCGACAAACGGAAAGCCGATACGCTGCCGTCCTCCGCGGTCAAAAAAGACGGAGATGAGCACTGGGTCTTTACGGTAAAAGACGGGAAGGCCAAACGCGTGAAAGTTAAAGTCGGCGATACCGCAAATCAGCTTACGGAGATAAAAGAGGGGCTTTCAAAGGATGATAAAGTCATTCTGAATCCGGCTGACGGTTTGACTGACGGAACGGATGTGAAAGCATAGATGATTCAGCTTTCAAAGGTGAAAAAAAGCTATCAGATCGGCAAGGAGACGTTTGATGTTCTCCGTTCAATCGACTTGACGATTGAAGAAGGAGAATATGTGTCAATTATGGGACCGTCGGGATCGGGAAAATCTACGATCATGAATATCATCGGCTGTCTGGACAGACCGACGTCCGGCAGTTACAGGCTTGCGGGCGAAGATGTTTCTTCATGCACCGAAAAAGAGCTTGCGGCGGTCCGGAACAAATCAATCGGATTTGTCTTTCAGCAATTTCAGCTGCTGCCGCGATTGAATGCAAGAAAAAATGTCGAACTCCCCATGATCTACGCCGGTATCGGCAAAAAAGAGCGTGAGGAACGGGCTGAGCATGCGCTGGAAAAAGTCGGTTTGGCGGATCGGATGCGTCACATGCCGAATGAGCTGTCCGGCGGCCAGAAGCAGCGTGTCGCGATTGCAAGAGCCATTGTGAACGAACCGAAGCTCATTTTAGCTGATGAACCGACCGGCGCGCTGGATACGAAAACAAGCATTTCCATTATGGAGCAGTTCACAGAGCTTAATGCAGAGGGCGTGACCGTGGTGCTTGTGACTCATGAGCCTGAAGTGGCGGACTGTACAAACAGAGTGATTTTCGTCCGTGACGGCATGATCGTTTCCCGCGATGCTGAGCAGAGGAGAGTGGGGGAATGAGCCTGTCAGAAAATCTCCGGATGGCCCTCAGTTCCGTAAGAGCTCACAAGCTGAGATCGATTCTGACAATGCTCGGAATCATTATCGGCGTCGGTTCAGTAATCGTTGTTGTGGCTGTCGGCCAGGGCGGAGAGCAAATGCTGAAGCAATCCATCAGCGGGCCGGGCAATACGATTGAATTGTTTTACATGCCCAGTGATGAAGAATTAACAGCCAATCCGAACGCCTTACAGGAAGCGAGTTTTACAGAAGAAGATATTAATGGATTAAAAGGAGTGGACGGCGTAAAGCAGGTTGTCGCTTCCGCGGTAAAATCCATGACGGCCCGTTACCATGAAGAAGACACGGATATTACGCTGAACGGCATTAACAGCGGCTACATGGACGTAAAAAAGCTGGACGTTCAAGATGGACGGACATTTACGGACAATGATTTTCTTTCCGGGAAAAGAGCAGGAATCATCTCGAAAAAAATGGCTGAAAAGCTGTTCGGGAAAACGTCTCCGCTCGGAAAAATCGTCTGGGCCGGCGGACAGCCCGTAGAAGTAATCGGCGTACTGAAAGAAGAGAGCGGCTTTTTATCGTTAGGACTCAGTGAAATGTATGTGCCGTTCAACATGCTGAAAACGTCTTTCGGTACTAACGACTACAGCAACGTTTCCGTTCAGACGGAGTCCGCTGATCAAATCAAATCAACAGGAAAAGAAGCGGCCCGTCTCTTAAATGACAATCACGGTACAAAAGAGGCCTATCAAGTCATGAATATGGAAGAAATCGCGGCGGGCATCGGTCAGGTCACGACCGTCATGACGACGATCATCGGTTCGATCGCCGGTATTTCTCTCGTTGTCGGCGGGATCGGGGTCATGAATATTATGCTCGTATCAGTGACGGAACGGACAAGAGAAATCGGCATCCGCAAATCGCTCGGTGCCACGAGAGGACAGATTCTGACACAATTCTTAATTGAATCTGTTGTGCTTACATTAATCGGCGGCTTAATCGGAATCTGTCTCGGCTACGGGGGAGCATCACTCGTTTCCCTTATCGCAGGCTGGCCGTCGCTCGTTTCCTGGCAGGTGGTTTGTATCGGTGTGCTGTTCAGTATGCTGATCGGTGTCATTTTCGGCATGCTGCCCGCCAACAAAGCATCTCGCTTAGATCCGATTGAAGCGTTACGGTATGAATAACCCGTACCCCATGCAGTCTGCATGGGGTTTTTTGTGTTTTAATGATTGAATGAATATAATAGACTTTTTTCATTTATGATAAAAAGAAAATGTCATACAATTGTCCCCCTTTTTGTCGAATTTACAGTTTACAAACCCTATGTACATACGTTAATATGAACAAATGTGAAAGATTTTGATAGTTATTGAATGAATTTGAGTGATTTTAGTTGCTAGAAGTAAAAAAAGCGTTTACAATTATCTTGCAGCCGAAATGAATACGTTTCCAAAGGAGGCGGAATATGCTCACTCCTGAAAGGTATCAGCTGATTATGGATCAGATTGAAAAGCGTGATGTGGTGAAGATTCAAGAGCTGATAAGCATGACAAATGCTTCTGAATCAACGATCAGAAGAGATTTATCAACACTTGAAGAGCGCGGATTTTTAAAGCGCGTTCACGGCGGGGCGTCTAAACTTTCCAACAGCAGGCAAGAACCCGATATGCTTGAAAAATCCTCCAAAAACCTTCAGGATAAACTGAAGATCGCAGAAGAAGCGGCATCTTTATTAGAAGAAGGTGACTGTATTTATCTTGATGCGGGAACAACTACATTGCACATGATTGATTTTATAGATCCATCTAAGGACATTGTGGTTGTCACAAACGGAGTTATGCATATCGACGCTTTAATAAGGAAAGGGATCCCCTTTTATCTTCTCGGAGGATATGTGAAGCATAGAACAGGTGCGATGATCGGCGGCGCCTCATTAACGGCGGTCAGCCAGTACCGTTTTGACAAAAGCTTCCTCGGGGTGAACGGCGTGCACATTGAAGCCGGCTTTACAACACCCGATCCGGATGAGGCTCTTCTGAAGACAAAGGCTGTGAGACAGGCGAAAAATGCGTATGTTTTAGCCGATCCTTCTAAATTCGGCGAGATTTCTTTCGCAGCGTTCGCCGCCTTGGGCGATGCCGCTATCATTACCACTGAAGCTGAAGAACTTGCATTCGATAATTACCAAGAAAAAACTGTCGTAAAGGTAGTGAAACCATGATTTACACTGTAACCCTCAATCCGTCTGTTGACTATATCGTTCACGTTGAAGATTTTGCCGTAGGCGGTTTAAACCGTTCCAGCTATGACACGAAGTATCCCGGCGGAAAAGGCATCAACGTTTCGAGATTACTGAAAAGACACCATGTGCCGTCAAAAGCATTGGGGTTTGTCGGCGGATTTACCGGAAATTATATCACGTCATTTTTGCAGCAGGAAGGTCTGGAAACGGCTTTTTCTGAGGTGGATGAAGACACGCGTATAAATGTAAAACTGAAAACGGGCGATGAAACGGAAATTAACGGACAGGGCCCGACGATTTCAGACGAAGTGTTCAATGCCTTTTTAGAACAGTTCTCCGCTCTGGAAGAGGGAGACATCGTCGTTTTAGCGGGAAGCATTCCTTCTTCCCTGCCGCATAACACGTATGAAAAAATTGCTGAGGCATGCAGAAAGCAGAATGCCCGGGTAGTCGTGGACATCTCCGGTGAAGCGCTGATGAAAGCGACAGAAATGAAACCGTTTTTGATGAAGCCGAATCATCATGAGCTTGGCGAAATGTTCAATACGGTCATTGATTCAGCCGAAGCTGCCGTTCCTTACGGTAAAAAATTGATTGAACAAGGCGCTGAACATGCGATTGTTTCGATGGCTGGCGACGGTGCGCTTTTATTTACGAAAGAGGCGGTTTTCCTCGCCAATGTTCCTAAAGGAAAGCTTGTCAATTCGGTAGGCGCGGGTGATTCCGTCGTCGCGGGATTCCTTGCGGGAATTTCAAAACAGCTGCCTTTGGAAGATGCGTTCCGTTTAGGAGTTGCTTCCGGAAGCGCGACGGCATTTTCTGAAGAACTCGGAACTGAAGAGTTTGTACAGCAGCTTCTTCCTGAAGTTAAAGTCACACGTCTATAGAGGAGGAAAGAAAAGTGAAGATAACTGAGCTGTTAACAAGAGATACAATTCATCTCAATATAGAAAGCAAAGAGAAAGAAAACGTTATCGATGAAATGGTGACAGTGCTTGACAAAGCCGGCAGATTAAATGACAGAGAGGCTTACAAAGCAGCCATTTTAAATCGTGAAAGCCAAAGCTCAACGGGAATAGGCGAAGGCATTGCCATCCCTCATGCGAAGACGGCGAGCGTCATTAACCCGGCCATCGCATTCGGCCGTTCAAAAGATGGTGTGGATTATGAATCATTAGACGGTCAGCCGGCACACCTGGTCTTTATGATTGCGGCAACCGAAGGAGCGAATAATACGCACCTTGAGGCATTATCAAGACTTTCCACGCTTCTCATGCGTGAGGAAATCCGCAAACAGCTTCTTGAAGCTGAATCAGAAGATGCGATCATTGACATCATCAATCAGCATGACAAAGATGACGATGAGGAAGAAGAAGAGCAGGAAGAACAGGCAGCGCCGTCAGGAAAAGGCAAAATCCTTGCCGTTACGGCATGTCCGACAGGTATCGCCCATACGTTTATGGCAGCTGACGCACTGAAGGAAAAAGCGAAAGAGCTCGGCGTTGACATTAAAGTCGAGACAAACGGCTCAAGCGGTATCAAACATAAGCTGACGGCTCAAGAAATTGAAGACGCGCCTGCGATTATCGTGGCGGCTGATAAACAGGTTGAAATGGAACGCTTTAAAGGCAAACATGTTCTTCAAGTGCCTGTAACGGCCGGTATCAGACGTCCTCAGGAACTGATTGAAAAAGCCGTTAACCAAGATGCGCCGATTTACGAGGGCAGCGGCGGAGGATCTTCCGCTTCAAATGAAGACGGCCCGAAACAGAAATCAGGCACAAGCATCGGAAGTACTTTCTATAAACACTTAATGAGCGGTGTCAGCAACATGCTGCCATTTGTCGTCGGCGGCGGAATTCTCGTTGCGATTTCATTCTTCTGGGGAATTCATTCAGCTGATCCGAAAGACCCGACATACAACACGTTTGCCGCAGCGCTGAACTTTATCGGCGGCGATAATGCGTTAAAACTGATCGTTGCCGTTCTTGCCGGATTCATTGCAATGAGTATTGCGGACCGTCCGGGATTTGCGCCGGGTATGGTCGGCGGATTTATGGCTACGCAGGCGAATGCCGGATTCTTGGGCGGACTGATTGCCGGATTCTTAGCCGGTTATGTCGTAGTCCTTTTGAAAAAGCTGTTTGTCTTTATTCCTCAGACTCTTGACGGATTAAAACCTGTATTGATTTATCCGCTGCTCGGTATTTTTATCACAGGAGTTCTGATGCAATTTGTCATAAACACACCTGTCGCAGCGTTCATGAATTTCTTAACAAATTGGCTTGAAAGCCTTGGAACCGGAAACCTTGTTTTAATGGGTATTATTTTAGGCGGTATGATGGCTATCGACATGGGCGGCCCGCTCAATAAAGCGGCGTTCACTTTCGGAATTGCGATGATTGATGCCGGAAACTATGCGCCGCATGCGGCCATCATGGCGGGCGGAATGGCTCCGCCGCTTGGAATTGCACTGGCGACAACATTCTTTAAACACAAATTCTCTAAACGTGACCGTGAAGCCGGTATTACGTGCTACTTCATGGGAGCAGCTTTCGTTACAGAAGGCGCCATCCCGTTTGCAGCGGCTGATCCGCTTCGTGTCATCCCTGCAGCCGTTGTCGGTTCTGCGGTAGCGGGCGGGTTGACAGAGTTTTTCCGGGTAACGCTTCCTGCACCGCACGGAGGAATATTCGTTGCATTCATTACGAACCATCCGCTGCTTTACTTAATGAGCATCGTGATCGGAGCGATTGTAACGGCGGTTATCTTGGGAATCGTCAAAAAACCGGTTGCAGAGAAATAAGCAAAAAGCGTCCTTTACGGGCGCTTTTTTCAATCATGTACGCATAGAAGCGTTATGTATTTTGTGATGAGTTATGATAAAGTAAAGATGGTACATGAACTGAAACAGTGATCGTCTAGGAGGAACCACGTTGACTGAAGAACAAAAACCTACTTCTGAAAAATCGGTAAAAAGAAAATCCAACACATATTGGGAATGGGGAAAGGCCATCATTATAGCGGTTGCACTTGCGCTGTTAATCCGCCATTTCCTGTTTGAACCGTACTTAGTGGAAGGATCATCAATGTACCCGACATTACATGACGGTGAAAGGCTGTTTGTCAACAAAAGCGTCAATTATATCGGAGAAATCGAGCGGGGAGACATCGTCATTATTAACGGCGATACATCGAAAGTCCATTATGTAAAGCGGCTCATCGGAAAACCTGGAGAAACGGTGGAAATGAAAAATGACACGCTTTATATAAACGGCAAAAAAATCGCAGAACCGTACCTCGCGAGCAATAAAAAAGAAGCGAAAAAACTGGGAGTCAACCTGACGGGAGATTTCGGCCCCGTAAAGGTTCCGAAAGGCAAATACTTCGTCATGGGCGACAATCGGCTGAACTCAATGGACAGCCGGAACGGACTCGGTTTAATTGCCGAAAACCGGATCGTCGGCACCTCGAAGTTTGTGTTCTTCCCGTTTCATGATATGCGTCAGACAAAATAAAAACGCCGCGCTGCCCGATTTGGACGGCCGGCGTTTTTATTTGGCAAACGAGGCGGCGATGGCGATGAACATTACCGTGGCCAGCACTGATCCGACAATGGCCAGAACGCTGAAAAAAAGATTCACCTGCTGCTTCTCTTTGCCGCGTTTTTCAAGCATCCGTTTTGAAAAGAGATGCGAAAACGTATAAATGAGGGCGATTCCGACGTACAAGCCGATGTCACGTGCGGTAAAGCCTGTGACGGCCAGAAAAACCCCGGTAAAGAAAATCATAAGACAATATTCTGTGAGTGTTAAAAGCTTCAACTTGTTCCTCCGTGATGAATATGTATATATATCTATTGTATCACAGGGCTCCGGGTTTGACGCCTGCATCTTTTCAAACCCGTATATTCGCAGGGAAACATTTCTCTTCCCCTTTATTCATGGTATACTTTTAATGATGATAGACACGATGGAGGATTCTAAATGATTGCTGTAAATAATGTGAGCTTGCGTTTTGCGGATCGCAAGTTATTTGAAGATGTCAATATTAAATTTACGCCGGGCAACTGCTACGGATTAATAGGCGCAAACGGTGCCGGAAAATCAACATTTTTGAAAATTTTATCCGGTGAGCTGGAGCCGCAGACCGGCGATGTCCATATGAGCCCGGGCGAACGTCTTGCCATTCTGAAGCAGAACCACTTTGAATATGAAGACTTCGAAGTGCTGAAAGTCGTCATTATGGGACATAAACGTTTATACGAAGTCATGCAGGAAAAAGACGCGATTTATATGAAGCCTGATTTTTCAGATGAAGACGGCATCCGCGCCGCTGAGCTTGAAGGAGAGTTTGCGGAATTAAACGGATGGGAAGCTGAAAGTGAAGCCGCTATTTTGTTAAAGGGCCTGGGCATCTCTGAAGACCTGCATACGAAGAAAATGGCGGACTTAGGCGGTTCAGAAAAGGTGAAAGTGCTTTTGGCACAGGCGCTGTTCGGCAAGCCGGACGTTCTGCTGCTTGATGAACCGACCAACCACTTGGATCTGAAAGCGATTCAGTGGCTGGAAGAGTTTTTAATCAACTTTGAGAACACAGTCATCGTCGTATCCCATGACCGTCACTTTTTAAATAAAGTGTGCACGCACATCGCCGATCTTGATTTTAATAAAATTCAAGTGTACGTCGGCAACTATGATTTCTGGTATGAATCCAGCCAGCTTGCTTTAAAGCTTTCTCAGGAAGCCAACAAGAAAAAAGAAGAGCAGATTAAACAGCTTCAGGAGTTCGTGGCCAGATTCAGCGCCAACGCCTCTAAATCAAAGCAGGCGACATCAAGAAAGAAACTCCTTGATAAAATCACGCTTGATGATATCAAACCGTCATCACGCCGTTATCCTTATGTCATTTTCACGCCGGAACGTGAGATCGGAAATGACGTGCTGCGGGTTGAAGGCTTAACAAAAACGATTGACGGGGTTAAGGTGCTTGATAACGTCAGCTTTATTATGAACAGAGAAGATAAAATCGCTTTTACGGGCCGCAACGAACTTGCCGTTACGACATTGTTTAAAATCATTTCCGGGGAAATGGAAGCAGACAGCGGCACATTTAAATGGGGCGTGACCACTTCTCAGGCGTACTTCCCTAAAGACAACAGCGAATATTTTGACGGCAGCGACGCGAACCTTGTTGACTGGCTCCGCCAGTACTCGCCGCATGACCAAAGCGAAAGCTTTCTGCGCGGTTTCTTAGGACGCATGCTGTTCTCAGGAGAAGAAGTCAACAAAAAATCAAACGTTCTTTCCGGAGGAGAAAAAGTGCGCTGCATGCTTTCAAAAGCGATGCTTTCCGGCGCGAATATTTTAATTCTGGATGAACCGACAAACCACTTAGATTTGGAATCCATTACGGCGCTTAACAACGGCTTAATCAGCTTTAAAGGCGCTATGCTGTTTTCATCTCATGACCATCAGTTTGTACAGACAATTGCCAACCGCATCATTGAATTAACGCCTAAAGGCATTGTTGACAAACAAATGTCTTATGACGAATTTCTTGAAAACGCAGATGTGCAGAAAAAGCTTGAAGAGCTATACGCGTAATAAAGAAGCAGGGGAGACTCTGCTTTTTTATTTATGAAAAAAGTTTTCAATCTTCTGACTTCCCGTTACAATAAATGAATACATAACTTGAAAAGAGACGGAGGAATGCATCATGAAGTTTTTAGTTGTCGGAGCTGGAGGAGTGGGCGGATATATCGGCGCGCGTCTTGCAGAAAAGGGAAATGACGTGACGTTTCTCGTCCGCAAGAAACGGGCGGAACAATTACAAGAGACGGGATTGACCGTCAAAAGTGAAAAAGGTGATGTTTCAATCAAGCCGAAATTAATCATGGCGGGCGAAGAAGGAGCATTTGACGCGGTTATCATCGCTTCAAAAGCGTATTCTTTGCAGGACGTCATTCGGGATGTCAAACCGTTTGTCAAACCTTCGTCGGTCATTATTCCTTTTTTAAACGGATACAGGCACTATAACCAGCTGTTTGAAGCTTTTTCAAAACGGCAGGTGCTGGGCGGCCTCTGCTTTATTGAGAGCGCCCTTAACGACAAAGGGGACATTCTTCATACGAGCGCTGCCCACCGCTTTGTTTTCGGTGAATGGAACGGGGAACGCACAGAACGTATGAATGAGCTGGAAAACGCATTTGCAGGTGTGAAAGCGGATGTCATCATCAGCCGGGATATTGAAAAGGACATTTGGAAAAAATATATGTTTATTGCCGCGCAGGCAGGAGTGACCACTCTGTTTCAACAGCCGGTCGGACCGATTTTAGAAACAGAAGGCGGCCGCAACACCGCAAAGCGCCTCTTTGCTGAAATCGGTGCCATCTTCAAGGCTGCCGGCATCCCGAAAGATCCTGGTCTGGAAGAGGAGAGTTATCGCACATTGACAAGCATGTCTTACCATATGAAATCGTCGATGCTGAGAGATATGGAAAAGGGCAGGGTGACGGAAGGTGATCATTTACACGGATTTTTGCTTGAGAAAGCGAAAGGCTTGTCAGTTGATACACCTGTTTTGGAAACCGTCTGCACCAACTTGCAAATGTATGAAGCGAAATAAAAAAAGGAGGCCTGATCGCCTCCTTTTTTTATTAAAATGCCCAGTTTCCGTTTCTGAAGATCGGTTCTCTTTTGCCGTCCGCAGTAATGCCGTCGATATTCATGTCTTTGGAACCGACCATAAAATCTACGTGTGTAATGCTTTCATTTAAGCCCTCTTTGACAAGCTCTTCCCGTGTCATTTGTTTGCCGCCCTCAATATTAAAGGCATACGCACTGCCGATCGCCAAGTGGTTAGAGGCGTTTTCATCGTACAGTGTGTTGTAAAATAAAATATTTGATTGTGAAATCGGTGAATCGTACGGCACTAAGGCCACTTCTCCGAGATAGTGTGAGCCTTCATCGGTTTCGACGATGCCTTTTAAAATCTCCTCGCCTTTTTCAGCTTTCACATCAACGATGCGGCCGTTTTCAAAGGTAAGAGTGAAGTTATCAATAATGTTGCCGCCGTAGCTCAGCGGTTTCGTGCTGGAAACCGTGCCGTTCACCCCGTCACGCTGCGGAAGGGTAAAAACCTCTTCTGTCGGCATGTTGGCCATGAATTCGTGCCCGCTTTCATTCACGCTTCCTGCGCCTGCCCATACATGTTTTTTCGGCAGTTCAATGGTTAAGTCTGTTCCTTCAGCCTGATAATGCAGGGCGCTGTAATGTTTTTTGTTTAAGTGTTCCACTTTTTCATGAAGGTTTTGATCATGTTTTTTCCATGCTTCAACAGGGTCTTCTTCATTTACGCGGGTCGTTTTGAAAATTTCTTCCCATAAAAGCTGAACGGCTGTTTCTTCCGGCTGATCCGGGAACACTTTTTTCGCCCAGCCTGTTGAAGCGGCTCCGATCACCGTCCAGCTGACCTTATCTGATTGAATATATTGTCTGTATGTATGCAATGCTTTTCCGGCGGCTTTTTGGAACGCTGCAATCCGTTTGCCGTCAGTGCCTTTTAATAGGTCGGGGTCGGATGAGACGACAGAAATAAACGCAGCCCCTTTTTTCGCGAGCTCTTCTTTTCCTTTTGCTTCCCATTCAGGATACTCTTCAAACGCTTCAAAAGGTGCCATCTCGTATTTTAATCTGGACAGTTCATCGTCCTGCCAATTTACTGTGACGTTTTTAGCGCCTTTTTCATAAGAATGTTTGGCAAGCAGTCTGACAAGTTCCCGGACATCAGTTGAGGCATTGATTACGACATGCTGTCCTTTTTGGACATTGACGCCGACTTCTACCGCCAGCTGAGCATATGTATGTAACTTTTCAGTAAACGAACTCATCGTTCATTCCTCCTCATCGGTTTTTCTCATCATATCAAATATCGCCTCATAAAGGAAAGAAAGGAGCACAAACGAAAAAGACACAGCTTTTGCTGCGTCTTTACGGGTGATTCAGTTTTACGGCGCCGCCGGCCGGAGAATGGGGCATATTGGCCAGTGAAATGCTCATACCCCCCAAAATAATTCCGCTTAAAATGACGGCTACTGCTACGCGTCTTCCCACATCTCTAAGCATATGCTTCCTCCTTAATGTTTCTCCAGTTCTCACAATATGAGCCGGGTGGAGAAAAAAGAAGCATAATCTTATTATTTAATTGCTTTTTGCAGCTTGTCGATGACGTCTAATGAACGCCCCGTGCCGATAGCCACTGATTCAAGCGGATTTGCCGCCAAATGAACGGGAACGACGATTTCATCTGTCAGCCATTCTTTCATCCCGTTTAAAAGGGAGCCTCCTCCGGTTAACACGACGCCGCGGTCAACGATATCACCGCTGAGCTCCGGCGGACAATCTTCAAGTGTCGCTCTGATCGCTTCAAGAATATGCAGGAGCGACTCACGCATCGCGTGCTGAATTTCATTAGATTGCAGTCTGATTGTCTTCGGCAGACCGGTTACAAGGTCACGCCCGCGGATTTCCATCGTTTCCGGCACATGTTCGATCAATGCAAAACCGATTTCCATTTTCACTTGTTCTGCCGTACGTTCCCCGATCAGCAGGTTGTATTTTTTTCTGACGAACGAGGCGATATCTTCATCAAGCTGGTCGCCGCCGATTCTGATCGAATGGCAGGATACGACGCCCCCGAATGAGATGATGGCGACTTCAGTCGTACCGCCGCCGATATCTACGACGACGTTTGCGACCGGCTCGTCAACAGGGAGGTCGGCCCCGATTGCAGCGGCTACGGGTTCTTCAATCAAGTGAACGTTTTTCGCTCCGCAGTTTTTGACAGCGTCACTGATGGCGCGTCGTTCAACGGCTGTTGAGCCTGAAGGCGTGCAGACGACGACATTCGGTTTGCGGAAAGTCATTCCGATTTTTTTTCCGGCTTTTTTCATAATGTGTTTTAATAAGTCAGTTGTCATATCATAATCAGCAATGACACCGTCTTTCATCGGCCGAACGGCGACGATTTTCCCCGGCGTCTTTCCGATCATGCTTTTGGCATCCGTTCCGATGGCAAGCACCGCTTTCGTTGTTGTATCTACAGCGACAACGGAAGGCTCGTTTAAAATAATTCCTTTATTTTTACTGTAAACAAGTATATTAGCGGTTCCTAAGTCGATTCCGATCTCAGTTGATTGAAACATGTTTTCACCCAATCCCTATCCTGATTTAATTGATTCTACATTTAAAGTTTCTGAGAAAAACCACGATTTTTGGGGGTTTCCGCCGGGAATGAAATGTTTTTGTAAAAAAGGAGGGAAAGTCTGTATCCCATATTTCAAAAGGATTTTCTTCTGTAAAAAAACATTCAGTTCCGGATGCTGAGAAACTTTTGCTCCGTTCCTTTCGTCTACGTTTATGAAGGATTTTCCTTGGACATAAAGAAGAGACATTAAAGGAAGTAGGGGATTTCTATGAAATCAATTGGTGTAGTAAGAAAAGTAGACGAACTCGGGCGTATTGTCATGCCGATTGAATTGAGAAGAGCATTGGATATCGCTATTAAAGATAGTATTGAATTTTTCGTTGACGGAGACAAAATTGTCTTGAAAAAATACAAGCCGCACGGCATTTGCTTAATGACGGGGGAAATTACTCCCGAAAATCAGGAGTACGGCAACGGCAAAATTATTTTAAGTCCTGAAGGAGCGAAAATGCTGCTTGAGGAAATCGAGGAAGCGTTAAAAGATAGATCATAATCAGCAAAAAGGGCGGAGCATCATTCCGTCCTTTTATTATGAACTTGTGCAAAAACTCACGGGAAAAGTAAGCGAACCTGCTCAATTAATTGGGAATAGTTATCATTTTTTAGTCAATAATGCAGTCAACAATGTTACAATATATGTAGAAATGCTAGCGGCAGGTGGGACTATGGGAAAATATCAAGCGCGTATCATTTCCTTAATCTTGGCAATGATTTTTATTATGTTTTGGGATTATTTATTTTATATGATTGAACGGAATCCGATTAACTGGCCCGTTGACATCACCTTTACCGCCGTCACATTAATCAGCGTCTGGCTGCTGGCTTATTATGTGGATAATAAAAAGCAGCTGCTGGCGGAGCTGAAGGACAGCGAGCAGAAAGCAAAGGCGCTTTCAGATGAGAAAAACCGGATCATGGACAATCTGCAGGAAATCGTTTTTCAGACGGATGCTCAAGGGAATATTACATATTTGAATCAGGCCTGGACGGCGATTACGGGCCACTCCATCAGCGAATGTATGGGCACGATGTATAATGATTATTTTATAAAAGAAAAACATATCATTGATTATATTATCTCCCAAATTAAGCAGCAGTCCCCGTCAGGAATGTTTACGGCCAAATATATTAAAAGAGACGGCTCGATCTTTTGGGGAGAAGTCCATTATAAGCTGTATTATGACCGCAGACAGAAATTTGTCGGAAGCCTGGGGACGATGTCTGATATCAGTGAACGGAAAAAAGCTGTCGATGAGCTTCTGGAAACGAACGAACGCCTCGCCATGCAATCTCAAAAGCTGGCCATTGCCGGGGAGCTTGCGGCAGGAATCGCCCATGAAGTAAGAAATCCTTTAACGTCAGTCAGCGGCTTTCTCCAGCTGATGAAAGCCCAGTATCCGGAAAGAACGGATTATTTTGATATTATTTTTTCGGAGATTAAAAGGATTGATCTCGTGCTGGGGGAGCTGCTTCTGCTCGCCAAGCCGCAGACCGTGACGTTTACCGCTCATCATCTCAACCATATTTTACGGCAGGTGGCGACGCTTCTTGACACGAACGCGGTGCTGTCGAACACTGTGATTGAGAAGGATTTCAGGCAGACTGAGTCCTGTATGGTCAACGGTGACGAAAACCAGCTGAAACAGGTATTTATCAATATTATTAAAAATGCGATTGAAGCGATGCCTGACGGCGGGAATATTCATATTTATACAAAACGGGATGAAGAATACGCGGTGATCAGCATACAGGATGAAGGAAACGGCATGTCGAAAGAAAAGCTTGAAAACATCGGGAAACCGTTTTTCTCAACAAAAGATCAGGGAACGGGTCTCGGGCTTCCGATTTGTTTACGAATTCTGAAGGAGCATAATGGTAAACTTAACATTAAGAGCAAAAATGGAGAAGGCAGTACGTTTCAGGTGATTCTGCCGTTAGAAGCGGCTGCTGTCCAAAAGGAGGAAAAATAACTTGCTTCTTTTTGTATACGGTTTGTTACGGAAGCGTGAAGAAAACCATGAACTGCTGAAAGGCGCTCCGTGTGTGTGCGAGCAGGCTGCGATAAACGGCGTGCTGTACGAAACGGATAAAGGTCAGCCTGCGGCGTCTTTAGCAGAAACAGCTTTTGTGTACGGGGAATTGTATGAAACAGATCATCAGATGATCCGTAAGCTGGATGCGTATTATGCTGATTTTGATCGAAAAGAGGTTGCCGTGACGACGGATGCCGGGAATAAAACCGCCTTCGCATATGTCGTAAAGCCCGACCAGTGTGCTTCATTCAGCCGTATCAAAAGCGGAGACTGGAAAGAATACCGTTTTATGAAACGGGAGGATGACAGTCCGGTTTATTATTTCGCTTACGGCTCCTGTATGGACAATGCCCGGTTTAAACAGGCGGGGG
Organism: Bacillus sp. FSL P4-0334; assembly: GCF_038004825.1. Lineage (NCBI taxonomy): Bacteria > Bacillati > Bacillota > Bacilli > Caryophanales > Bacillaceae > Bacillus > Bacillus sp. FSL P4-0334. The sequence goes on from NZ_JBBORX010000001.1 coordinate 2,512,587, forward strand.
TCGACCACTTTTTTGCCGAGCCGGTCGGAGGGGCGGTTGTTGAAGGGTATTCGACGAGATTCACATTAAGGCGTCCTGACGGTTCCAGAGCCGATCTTGTTGAAGACGGGGGACGAACTGAAGGCGTGCTGTACAAGCTCCCGTTTGAAGCGGCAACCTATCTGTACAAAAGAGAAGGTGTTGATAACCACACATACCGTCCCGCGTTCATAGAAGTGTGTGCCGGCGGCCGTGTATACAGAGGCGTCCTGACGTTTCTCGTTCTTGATAAAGCTGAGGAAATTGCGCCTCCGGGTCACTATCAGGAAGAAATCGAACGCGGAGCGGATCTGTATTTATCGCCCGCCTTTTCAGAAAAGCTTAAACGCTATATGAACTCATTGCCGAAAATGTGATACTATTCCTATTAGAGATATTGTTTAAAGGAGTACTGTTATGAGAAAAGAGTTTGCCGTTATCGGTCTCGGACGCTTCGGCGGAAGTATTTGCAAAGCATTAAGTGAAGAAGGCCTTGAGGTCATGGCGATGGATATTGATGAAGATAAAGTAAATGAATACGCCAAAATCGCATCACACGCGGTCATCGGCGATTCAACCGATGAATCGGTGCTGAAAAACTTAGGGCTGCGCAACTTTGACCACGTCATTGTGGCAATCGGCGAAAATATACAGGCGAGCATTTTAACGACGCTGATCTTAAAGGAACTCGGCGTGAACACGATCACGGTTAAAGCGCAGAACGATTATCATGAGAAAGTGCTTGCGAAAATCGGGGCCGATCACATCGTCCACCCTGAACGTGACATGGCAAAACGCATCGCCCACAACATCGTATCAAATAATGTGCTTGATTATTTGGAGCTGTCCGACGAACACAGCATTGTGGAGATCGTGGCCAACAGCAGGCTTGCGGGCAACACACTGCTTGATCTGGACATCCGGGCGAAGTACGGCATTAATATCGTGGCCATCAAGAGAGAAAAAGAAGTGATCGTATCTCCCCTGGCGACTGAAATGATCCAAAAAGAAGATATTCTCATCGTTATCGGCTCTCTTACGGACATTTCCCGATTTGAAAAAAGAGTGCTTCACACAAAGTGAAAAGCCGTCCGTAAAAGGACGGTCTTTTATTATGTCAGAATAGAAAGACATTATCGTGTAAGCGGTATTTTCTGCAATTTTTATTGACTATGATCAGGCGATCCGATAGCATATTGTACCATATACAGAAAAAGAGGAGGCCTCATTTTGAACAAAGAAACACTGGCTGAACGGCTGAATGCATCAGCCGGCAGACAAAAAGCCGATACCGTCATTAAAAACGGAAAAATCATGGATGTATTTAACCAGGAATGGATTTCTGCAGATATCGCCATTACGGGCGGAGTGATCGTCGGGCTGGGCGAATATGAAGGGGAAGAAGTCATTGATGCAGAAGGTCAAATGATCGTTCCGGGCTTTATTGACGGACATGTTCATATCGAGTCCTCTATGGTTACTCCGATTGAATTTGCTAAAGCCGTCCTCCCACACGGAGTGACTACTGTCATTACTGATCCTCACGAAATTGCGAACGTTTCCGGAGCAAAAGGCATTTCTTTTATGATAGAGCAGGCGAAAAAGGCGCCGCTGAACATCCGTTTCATGCTTCCTTCCTGTGTTCCCGCCGCTAGCTTTGAACGCTCAGGAGCCGTATTAAAAGCCGAGGATTTAAAGCCTTTTTATCAGGAGAAAGAGGTGCTCGGACTTGCGGAAGTAATGGATTATGTGTCTGTTGCGGAAGGTGAAGAGGATATGCTTCAGAAACTGCTTGATGCCAAGCGTCACGGAAAACGGATCGACGGGCATTTAGCCGGACTGTCTTCAGATATCATCAATATATACAGAACCGCAATGGTGTCAAATGATCATGAAGTGACGACAAAAGAAGAAGCGCTGGACAGAATCAGACGGGGAATGTATGTCATGCTGCGCGAAGGATCGGTGGCAAAAAATACGCTCAATGTGCTGCCGGCGGTGAATGAAAAAAACGCGCGGCGCTTTTTCTTTTGCACGGATGATAAGCATGTAGATGATCTGCTTTCAGAAGGAAGTGTGAACCACCAAGTCAAAATGGCGATAAAGGCGGGACTTAATCCATTCCTTGCGTATCAGCTCGCCAGTTTAAATGCGGCTGAGTGCTACGGTCTTGAAACAAAAGGGGCGGTAGCGCCGGGTTTTGACGCAGATCTGCTGTTTATTTCAGATGTACGGGAGGCTGCCGTCACGAAGACCATGGTCGCCGGCCGGACCGTTGCCGAGAACGGACGCACGGTTTATGAACAGTCTGCCGGTTCCTATTCGCCGGACCAGGCGCTGTTGGATACAGTGCGGCTGAAAGCGCCGCTGACTGAATCGGATTTTCATATACCGATTCAAGAGGGTAAGAAAATGAATGTAATCGAAATGATACCGAATCATTTGGAGACGAGAAAAAAAGAAGTGCCTGCACCGTCTGCTGACGCGTTTTGTCCTGATACAAAAAATGATTTATTAAAAATCGCCGTCACAGAGCGGCACAGCGGCGAAAAAATGATAGGACTCGGGATTGTACAAGGGTTCGGGTTAAAAGAAGGCGCCATCGCCACAACCATTTCTCACGATTCCCATAATATCATCGCCGTCGGTACAAACGATGCCGATTTGGCAAAAGCAATCAACAGGCTCCGTGACACCGGAGGAGGATTAACAGCCGTGAAAAACGGAGAATTGCTTCACTCCGTTCCGCTTCCGATCGCCGGGCTTTTGTCTGATAAGTCGGCGGAATGGGTCAATGACAGCTTGGGCGTGCTTCATGAAAAGCTTCCTCTGCTCGGATTCACCGGTGATTTCAATCCGTTTCTCACATTATCGTTTTTAGCGCTTCCGGTGATTCCGGATATTAAAATGACAGCAGCCGGTCTGTTTGATGTCAAAGCCTTTCAGCATATTCCGCTGCAATAAAAAAACTGCACTCATTACGAGTGCAGTTTTTTTTAGACCTCCATAATGATCGGAAGGATCATCGGGCGGCGTTTTGTTTTTTCGTATAGGAACGGAGCAAGCGTATCGGTAATTTCGTTTTTAATTTCGGACCACTGCGTTGTTTTCCGATCCATTACTTTCTCCAAATGGTTCGAAATCAGCTGCTGCGCGTCATTGATCAAATCACCGGATTCTCTCATGTATACAAAACCTCTTGAGATTAAATCAGGCCCCGCCGAAACCTTAAAGTCGTCCATATTGATGCTGACAACAACGATAACAAGGCCTTCTTCTGAAAGAATGCGGCGGTCGCGGAGCACGATATTGCCGATATCACCGATTCCGCTTCCGTCAATGTAAACGGAGCCGGACGGAATTTTGCCTGCCACAGCGGCTTCTTCGCCTTTGAGGGCCAGCACTTCGCCATTATCCATGATAAAGCAGTTTTCTTCAGGTATCCCGCAATCAGTCGCGAGTTTGACGTGCATTTTCTGCATTCTGTACTCACCGTGAATCGGCATAAAGAACTTCGGTTTGATCAGGCGGAGCATTAATTTCTGCTCTTCCTGTCCGCCGTGTCCGGATGTATGAATGTCATTCAATGAACCGTGAATGACTTCTGCGCCCGCACGGTACAGCTGGTTGATGGTGCGGCTTACGCTGATTGTGTTTCCGGGAATCGGAGAAGAAGAAAAGACGACCGTATCTCCGGGATTAATGGAAATCTGCCGGTGCGTCCCGTTAGCGATGCGTGATAACGCCGCCATCGGTTCACCTTGGCTTCCCGTACATAAAATTGTTACTTTATTGGCAGGCAAACGATTGATTTCGTTATGCTCAATAAACGTATTTTTAGGACAGGTAATGTAGCCGAGATTTTGTCCGATTTCAATAGCCGATTCCATACTGCGTCCGAATACGGCAACTTTTCTGCCTTTTAAAACGGCTGCTTCAATCACCTGCTGAAGACGGTGTATATTCGAAGCGAATGTCGCAAATATAATTCTGCCGTCCACTTTTCGGAAAATATCGTGAATGCTTTCGCCTACGCGGCGTTCTGACATGGTGAAATCAGGAACCTCACTGTTTGTACTGTCAGAAAGCAGGCACAGAACGCCTTCTTTCCCGATTTCAGCCATCTTTGTCAAGTTTGCCGGTTCGCCTACCGGTGTGAAATCGAACTTAAAGTCCCCGGTATGTACGATATTGCCAGGCGGTGTTTTGACGACGATTCCGTATGAATCCGGAATGCTGTGTGTCGTTCTGAAGAAGGATACTGACGTCTTGCGGAACTTCACGATGTCGTCTTCACCGATGATGTTTAATTTGGTCTGTCTTAACAGCCCGTGCTCTTCAAGTTTATTCCGAAGTAAGCCGATCGCGAGTTTACCGCCGTAAACGGGAATATTTACTTGTCTGAGCAGGTACGGAATACCGCCGATATGGTCTTCGTGACCGTGGGTGATAAACAGACCTTTAATTTTATCTTCATTTTTTACTAAATACGTGTAATCGGGGATTACGTAATCAATGCCGAGAAGTTCATCTTCCGGGAACTTGATTCCCGCATCAATCAGTACAATTTCATCCTGAAACTGCACCCCGTACGTATTTTTTCCGATCTCGCCCAATCCGCCGAGGGCGAAAACGGCAGTCTGGTCATTTTTTACAAATTTCATTCCGCTCATAACTCCAATACTTTAAAATTTTCGCTCTGCTTCTCATATTCTAAAAAAGCACCGTCCACAGGCTGAACAAATTCAATGTTGTATTTCTGATCTTTCAGTTTCGTTCTGACGTCCCGTTCTGAAACGCCCTCAATGTAAAGTGAATCTGTTTTTTCCCGAACAGGTACTTCGTCAGCCTTCTCTTGATAAAATACCTTATAAATCATCCAAATCTCTCCTTAAATGCCGTATGTTAGACTCGCTTATTCTATTATATTCGAAAACGGATTATAAGGAAAGTCTCGAGCAAAAAAGGGACTTTCAAAAACCGAAAGATCCCTTCTACGCGATGACTTTTTTCCGGAGCATTCCGCCCCACTGTCTTCTGAGTTTCTTCCGTAATCGGCGCAGCATCGTATACCTCCTTTAAAGCCCTTTATAGCAGTAGTATGCGGAAAAAATGAATTTGTTTTCGTGGGTAAAACTGGAATTTCATCAAGGCGGTTTTCCGGAAGAAAAACTTTCTGTATGATGATATTGAAAAAGACACGACTGATAAACGGGAAAAAGGAGAAATTAACATGAATCCAAAACTGATCTTTTTTGATATTGACGGCACGATCTATGACCATGATAAACATATTCCCGATAGCGCAAGAAACGCCGTGAAGGCGCTTAAAGAGGCTGGCCATCACGTTTTTATCGCCAGCGGAAGGTCCCCGTTTATGGTAAAACCGATTCTGGAAGAGCTTGAGATTGAATCATTTATTTCATACAACGGCCAGTATGTCGTATTTGAAGGTGAGGTCATTTATAAAAATCCGCTTCCTGAAGATGCGGTTGCGCGTTTATTAAAGCAGGCGGCAGAAGGGGAGCACCCCGTCGTATTTATGGCGGAAGACACGATGAAAACGACCGTCCCCGGACATCCGCACGTCTCGGAAGGAATCGGCAGTCTGAAAGCGCCTTATCCCGAAGTTGATGAAACATTTTATAAAGGAAAAGAAATTTATCAGCTGCTTTTATTCTGCCGCGGACATGAAGAAAAAGCATATGCCGCTTTTCCGGAGTTTGATTACGTCCGCTGGCATGAATTGTCAACGGATGTGCTTCCGAAAGGCGGTTCAAAAGCGGAAGGCATTAAAAGAGTGCTTGAGCGGCTTCCGTACGGCATAAGTGACACTTATGCATTCGGCGACGGACTAAATGATCTTGAGATGATTCGTTTTGTCGGCACCGGGGTGGCGATGGGAAATGCGGTTCCGGAATTAAAAGCTGCCGCTGATTTCGTCACAAAGCCGGTGGATGAGGAAGGAATCAGCTGGGCCGTCAAAGAACTGGGCCTTTTGAAATAAAGAAAACCGGCACTTTGGGAAGTGCCGGTTATTTTTAACGGTCAATGGCAATGGCGTTTTCAGGTTCTTTGAACGGATTTTCTTTATCAATATGGTCGTAAAACATCACGCCGTTCAGATGATCGATTTCGTGCTGAAACACGATGGCCGGAAAACCTTTGAGGCGGATGTCAATCTGTTCTCCTTCAAGCGTCACCGCCTTTACGCGGATGCGGGCGTAGCGCGGCACATAGCCGGGAATGGGTTCGTCTACCGACAGGCAGCCTTCTCCGCTCGTCAAGTAGCTTTTTTCCACTGAGTGGCTGACGATCTTAGGGTTAAAAAGAGCATAGCTGTATAAAGTGCCTTTCGCATCTTCTGCATGGACGGCGATCATCCGTTTTTTTACGTCTGTTTGGGGAGCGGCAAGACCGACGCCCGGACGAAGCTTGTATTTCTCGGCTAATTCAGGATTTTGGCTGTTTTTCACAAACTCAATCATATCAGCAAGATGCTGTTTTTCTTCGTCAGAAGCGGGAAGCTGAACCTCTTCAGCGATCTCTCTGAGCGCGGGATGTCCGTCGCGTACAATATTTTCCATAGTAATCAAGAAACTTCACTCCTAAAGCTTAATATGTAAATTATAGCGAATTTCTTTATCGCGGCGCAACGAAACAATTGGCCGGCCATAGCAGGCCGGCCGATGTTCATGGTGTATAATGTCAGCAGCCGCAGCCTAAATAAGCGGCACCGACGATGATTAATAAGATAAACAATACGACGATTAATGCGAATGTGCGGCCGTATCCGCCGCCGCAGCCGTAACCGTAACCGCCGCCATAACCATATCCGCCGCCGCAACAACCGCCGCCAAATCCGCCGCCAAATCCATATCCGTACATAAAAAAACCTCCTCTTTTAATTACGCTGACCCTCTGTCAGCAGGGCCGGCGTCTACTATAAACTATGTAAAAGCCAAAAAGATGTATGGTCATCCGCCCTGTTTTCTCAATTTTTTACGCAAGTATTCTTTGAAAGCACCGTAAGCGTCTTTACACGGTCATGCCAATTACAGCTCAGCTATTGTCAAAAAGCGTTCGGGCTTCTATAGTGGAAATTGTCAAGATTGGGGGATTTTAAGTGAATATGATTCAAAAAAAGGTATTAGCAGGAATCGGAGCGCTCGGCGCCGCAAGTATGCTGCTTGCCGGCTGCGGGGGAAAAGATCCGGTTGAATCGCTTCATGACTCGATGGAAAAAGCCGTTCAAGCGGAAAAACCGTTTCAAAAAGAGCAGAAAACATTAGAAAAATTGGAGAAAAAAGAGCATAAGCTATACGACAGCGCGGTTAAACTGAATATGGATGATTACCAGAAAATTGTCACACTGTCTGATCAGGCTCTGAGCAATGCAAATCAGCGAAAAAAACATCTGAAAGCAGAAAAAGACAGTATTGATGATTCAAAAAAAGCGTTTGAATCCGCAAAAAAAACTTCTCAAGAAATAAAAGATAAGAAAGTAAAAGAAAAAGCCGGGCATGCTGTCGCTTTAATGGAGAAAAGGTATGCATCTTATGATCTTTTGTACAAAAAGTACGAAAAAGCCATTTCACTTGATAAGGACCTTTATAAACTGATTAAAGATAAAAAGCTCACATTAGCGCAGCTGGAAGAGCAAATCAGCAAAGTAAACTCAGTTTACGAAAAGGTGCATAAACAAGCAGATGAGTTCAATCAATTTACTAAAGACTACAACAAAGAGAAAGAACTATTATTCCGCAAATAGTATAGTGAAGGCATATCGGCATGGGCTGATGAACTGATAACAACCGAGTTCAGCCGCCTGTAAAAAGGCGGCTGAAGAATTGGTATATACGTGTGTTTCCCATTGACAACAAGTAAATCATGGTATAGTATTTATTTAGGGAAATATTCACATAAAACCAATCGTTGTTTCGGCACGTTGGAATGTTTTTATTATATTGATATATATAAAACAGAATGAAAATGTGATTTTAATTATCAGAAAATTCCGTTTATTTATATTTGCGGCGATATGATATTTGTACATGCTTTTTGCTTTTAAACCTTTATCCGGCATAAAGGTTTTTTTATTTTGCTTCGTAATGCTTATTAAGTAAGGGTGCTGAGAGTAAACGACAATTTTAAAATTGAAGTGAAAAACGTTAATCAAAATCGGAACGAAAAGAAACGGCAGAAATACGGAACAGGAGGAAAACAAATGCTTGCTTACGTCTTTCCCGGACAGGGAGCGCAGTTTAAAGGAATGGGCAGAGACTTATTCGATGAATTCAGTGAGCTCATTAAAAAGGCAGATCATATTTTAGGATACTCCATAAAGGATTTATGCCTTTCAGATGAAAAAGAGAGGCTGACTGATACGAAGTATACACAACCTGCAATTTATACAGTGAGCGCACTGCAATATTTAAAGGGTTTAAAAGAAGGTCATACACGCCCTGATGCTGTTGCGGGACATAGTCTGGGTGAATATACTGCGCTTTTTGCGGCCGGCGTTTTTAATTTTGAAACAGGTCTCCGGCTGGTTGCTAAAAGAGGCGAGTTAATGAGTGAGGCTTCCGAAGGCGGAATGGCTGCCGTGATCGGACTGGATGAGCATCACATAAAAAAAATACTTCAAAAGTATGAACTCGGCCAAATAGATATCGCCAATTACAATACATCTTCACAAATTGTGATAGCAGGGGCTTCAGAAGAGATAAAACGGGCAGCCTCTTTTTTTGAAAAAGAAGGGGCGAAAGCTTATATCGTATTGCAAGTCGGCGGAGCTTTTCATTCTCGTTTCATGGAAAGTGCACAGCGCGAATTTGCGGAATTTATCGAGGAGTTTCATTTTTCTGAATTGAATTTCCCGGTCATTTCTAACTATACGGCAAGACCTTATAAACAAGAAGATATCAAACGGAATTTAATTGAACAAATAACAAACTCGGTAAAATGGACTGAAAGCATCAGGTATTTAATGGGACAAGGCGTCACTCTGTTTGAAGAGATCGGTCCTGGAAACATTCTGACTAAATTAATTCAAACCATACAAAGAGATGAAGAACCGCTTACTATCAGTGCGCCGGAAGACAGTCTCTTTTTTTCTGAAGGGAACACGGACAATTCGGAAAGCGGGAAAGAGCATAGCCTCTTGGCCGAAAATATAGAGAGCGGTGCAGCTTCACCGGTGTCCCGATTGGGTGATCAATCTTTCAAAGAAGATTACGGTTTGACATACGCGTATTTGGCAGGTGCGATGCATAGAGGGATTTCTTCCGATGAAATGCTGATCCGCCTCGGGAAGAAAGGAATGCTGGGGTTCTTTGGCACAGCGGGTTTACCTATAAGGGAAATTGAACAGGCCCTTATTTCTATTAAGAAGACACTCAAAAATGGCCAGCCCTATGGAATGAATCTGCGATTTGAGCCGGATCATCAAGATAGAGAAAAGGAATTGATAGATTTATATATCAAGCATGACGTACGAGTAATAGAAGCGTCTTCGTATTTTTCCGTCAGCGCACCATTAATTTATTACAAAGCGCATCAGTTGAAGATAGACAAAAGCGGCACGGTCATACCTCATAATCGGATCATTGCCAAAGTTTCACGGCCGGAAGTTGCGGCCGCATTTCTGAGTCCGCCTCCTCAAAGTATCGTAAAGAGAATGTGTCAGCACGGTATGCTGACGGAAGAGCAGGCGGAGTGGCTCAGCCGTATTCCGGCAGCAGACGATATCATTATTGAAGCAGATTGCGGAAGTAATACTGAACAGGGCTCATTGACAGCGATGCTGCCGTTTTTTGTTAACCTGCGGGATGAAATGATGGAAACACACAAATACGCAAGGAAGATAAGGGTCGGGGCTGCGGGAGGAGTCGGAACTCCCGAGTCTGCCGCGTCTGCTTTTTTAATGGGCGCTGATTTTATTATGACGGGATCCATTAATCAATGTACAGTTGAAGCCGAAACAAGCGGTTTTGTTAAAGAAATGCTGAGTGAGACAGGAATATGCGATACTGCTTATGCGCCTTCGGAGACTCTGTTTGAGTTCGGAACAAAAGTTCAGGTGCTGAAAAAGGGCACGCTGTTTCCGGTCAGGGCAAATAAATTATTTCAAATCTACCAACAATATGAGTCTTTGAGTGAGATAGATGAAAAGACAAAGATTCAGCTCGAAAATGATTATTTTAACAAGACTTTTGATGAAATCTACGAAAGCTTAATAGAAAAACAGCCGAACCTCGCCCAAAAAGCTGAGCGCAATCAAAAATATAAGATGCTGTTACTATTTAAGTGGTATTTGCAGAGAGGATGTCTGCTTGCTTTGGAAGGGCAGGAAGAACAAAAGGTGAATTTCCAAGTTCATTGCGGCCCGTCTTTAGGCGCTTTTAATCATTGGGTAAAGGGCACGGATTTGGAATCATGGAGAAACAGACATGTCGATGACATTGGTGAAAAATTAATGAATGAGACCGAAAGTCTGCTAAGGCACAGATTGGATACGTTATTTCTACACTAAAGAAGGGGCGGGTGGAGGCCAATGGTTCATTTGAATAAACAGAGTGCGGATATCGCGATAATCGGGGTTGCTTGCAGATTCCCCGATGCAGATCATTATCATGAATTCTGGGAAAACATAAATAGCGGCAAAGATTCCATCCGGGAAGTGCCGATTGAACGGTGGGATCCCGATCTTTATTATTCAGCTGATATCAGTATACCGAACAAAACAATCAGCAAGTGGGGAGGTTTTATTCATAAAGCTGACCATTTCGACCATAAGTTTTTTAATATCTCTCCCCGGGAAGCGAAAAACATGGATCCTGAGCAAAGAATCCTTTTAGAAGAAACTTGGCGGTGCATCGAAGATTCAGGGGTTTCTTTGCAGGATCTCCAGTGTAAAACCACTTCTGTTTTTGCGGGTATTATGAATTCTGACTACCGGCAGACAGGTCATGCTGAATCGGAAATCGACAGTTATGCCTGTTTAGGAAGTTTCGAAGCTATGCTTTCCAACCGGCTTTCATACACATTCGGTTTGACCGGAAAAAGCATGTCTGTAAATGCCGCTTGTGCATCATCGCTTGTTGCTTTACATGAAGCGGTTAAGTCATTGCGGACAAAAGAAAGCGATTATGCAATCGCATCGGGAGTAAACTTGAATTTCCAACCCGGAAAATATATTTCTTTTTCTAAAGCCAGAATGCTGAGTCCTGACGGCAAATGTAAAACTTTTGACGCAGCGGCGAATGGGTACGTTCCCGGAGAAGGGGCAGGCGTTGTATTGCTGCAGCGCCTGGGTGATGCAGTAAAAGCCGGTCACCATATATACGGGACCATAAAAGGGACAGCTGTTAATCATGGCGGTAAATCCCGTTCCATAACCGCTCCCAGAGCAGAAGCGCAGTGCCGGGTCATCTCAGAAGCTTTACACAACGCTGCTGTCGATGCTGCGACGGTTTCTTATGTAGAAGCACATGGCACAGGTACATCTCTGGGCGATCCGATAGAAATAGAAGCATTGACAAAAGCGTATCGGCAATATACTGAGGATACTCAATATTGCAGGATCGGAAGTGTGAAAACAAATATCGGTCATACAGAAGCAGCGGCGGGAATGGCCGGATTGATAAAAGTTCTAATGATGATGAAACACCGGAGGGTGCCGAAAAGCCTGAATGTACATACGGTAAATCCAATTATACAGTTTGAAAAAACACCGTTTAGGCCGTCGCTTGATTCAAGTGATTGGAAGGCGGCAGATGGGGCTCCGCTCAGGGCGGGAATCAGCTCCTTCGGTTTTGGGGGTGTCAACTCTCACGTCATCATCGAAGAATTTATACATACAAAAGACGAATCTGACAGAAAAGGAAGGGTACCCTTCCTTTTTTCCGCTAAAAGTGAAGAAAGCATGAAACAAATGATACATCATTGGAGAACCTTTGCTGACGATTCTGAGGAATTTTGCAAAATATCAAATGAAGTGATCAGCAGCACCCTTTTAACAAGGACATCGTTTGATTACAGGGCTGGTTTATTGGCAGGCAGCAAGGAGGAATTTAAAAATCAGCTTAAAGAGGGATTAAGTTTTCGGAGGAAACAAGATTCTGAATGGGCGCTTGCCATCGGTGACTTCAAATGGGAAAGTTATAAACAATTTGCCGTTTTGAAACGGGTGTTCCCTGATTTAGAAAAGAACGTAAGGCTGGTGCTGAAGGGTATACCAACATTGCACAGTTCATTTAAAAGAAAATGGACACCTGAGAAAATCCGCTTGTATTCTTTAGTTATCAATACGGAAATCATAAAAAGTATCCTGGCATCCGGTTTTAAGCCAAGCCTCATTACAGGCGCCGGAGACGGATATTACGTCGCTCTTGCAGCAGCGGATATCATCAAAATTGAAAAGGCCATTTCTGTCATCACAGGCGCTGAAAAACCTTCGCACATATCCTGTGAGCCGCCGTCCATTCCATTTGTCAATCCGTACACTTCAAAAACATACCCGCCGGTTCGATTAAATGAAGATTATGTAAGGATGCTGCTGAACGGTCTGAGCTTCCCGGCTGATTTTACAGACCGCCTGTACGGGAAAACACGGCTGCTTCTTGAGCACCAATATACGTTTAAAGGGTTTTTAGAAGAGTGGGATAAAGCGGGAAAGACTCAGGAAATCGAGATTTTATCTTATATTGTGAATCGCACGGCGGATAAAAGAAACGCATTGCCGGCTGATGAGGAAGCGGCGATCATGGCTATCCTTGCCTCTATGAGAAGACTGTATAAGAGATGGGATTTAACAGATTATGATGGATTCTTTAATAATGATTATGTTCTGGAAATATTAAATTTACTTGATGAAGGAATCTTGTCTAAAGAACTTTTTCTGAGCATGTTATTGAAAAAGCAAGACGGAATTAAACAGGCTGTTGCTTGTATGAATGAGCAGCCGGCAGGTTTTTATGATAAAACTCGTTTTCCGTTGATGACAGAATACAATCAAATGGATGCCGTGTCTCAGGAGATAGCTGACCATATGCCGCTTCACACGGAAGAAACGGGAACGGAGCCGGATGTGTATATTTCTGATTTTTCAGTTTTCCAATTCGGATCGCTCCCTCCATCAGCAAAACTAAACAAAGCGGCTGCTTTTGAAACGGACAAAGCAGCTGATGAGGCTCTTTATCATTCATTTATGCAAATGTGGCTTTCAGGAGAAGAGATTGAATGGGCGAAACTAGGTGATGATCATAAAAGAAAAGCCCCGCTTCCGCCTTATCCGTTTGAGCGCTCTCAATTTTCTTTAAACCCTCAGCCGGTAAAATCAGACGCGGCTTTTTCAGAAAAGAAGAATCAGGCACTTTATACGCCGGTATGGAAAGAAACCGCACTTGAGAATGAAGCGGGCAGCGGACAAGCCTGTACTATTTTGTTGTTCTCCGGGAATAAAGACTATTTTGAAGAGCTGAAAAAAAGAGAGAATACGTCCGCATATCTTATTATGCCCGGTGACCGTTTAGAGCAGATAAGCGACAGTGTTTTCACGATCAACAGGCAGCGTCCCGAAGATTATCAAGGTGTCATTCGTCTGTTAAAGGAAAAAGGCGCAGCGCCTGATGCAATTTTGCATACGTGGTCTGAAAAACAGCCTGAACTGGAAGAAACACTCGAATCAGGAATTTATTCCGTGTTTTATCTGACTAAGGCTTTAATCAGCGAGAACCTTATAAACAAAGTAACGTTCATTTATACATTCAGCGCAGATCAAAAAGAAAAATTGCCGTATTTTGAAGGTGTGAACGGTTTTTTAAAATCGGTAAAACAAGAATACCCGCAGCTGCATTGTAAGACGGTTTGCTTTGAACATGATTCTGCATCCGTTTCATTTTCAGAGAAGGCTGACATTCTTTATAAAGAAATAAACACAGCGCCTGATCGGCATATTCATATCACTTACAGAGGCTGCGTAAGATATGCACGGATGTTAGTGAAGCAGAAAGAATCATACACAAAGACCATTCAATACCCTGAAAAAGATAAAGTGTATTTAATTACAGGGGGATTTGGGGGGATTGGCAGTAAAGTCGCTGAATATTGCGCGAAAACTGAAAGATCCACCATTATCCTATCGGGGCGATCTGTTTTAAACGGAGATAAGCAGAAACATTTAGAATACCTGAACAGCTTTAAAGCAAAGGTTTATTATATACAGGCGAATATATCCGATAAAGAAGCGGTAAAAAAAATGATTGACGGTATTACCGATCAGCATGAAGGTCTTCATGGCGTCATTCATTGTGCAGGCGTTATCAGAGACTCGCTGCTTTTTCGAAAAACAAAGCAGGAACTTTCAGAGGTGATTGCTCCGAAAGTTCATGGTGCATTGAATCTTGATCATGCAACGAAGTCGCTGGAATTGGATTTTTTCGCCGTTTTTTCTTCAGTCGTCTCTATTGCAGGGAACGAAGGCCAATGTGATTATGCATATGCAAACGGCTTTTTAGATCATTTTGCCGAATATCGGGAGCAGAAACGGCAAAATTCTCTGCGCAGCGGCCGCACGCTGACAATCAATTGGCCTTTATGGCAAGACATCGGAATGGGGGCGAACCTGTCAGGTCAAGGGCGGACGTCTCTTTTTCATGGTTCCGGGCTCGAAGAACTTCCTGCTGAAGACGGAACGCAATGGTTTTCGCGGATTGTAACTTCGGGTCAGCTGCATAATATTGCAGTCTGCGGTGATCATGAGCGCTTTGAACAATTTATGCGGCAGAGATTTTTGACGGACGAAACAGAGACAGGCAGTGCCATTCCTTTGGCTCAAGGCGATATTTTGGATCAGACAGTTTTGTTTTTAACCAATATCATCTCCTCTGAGGTCGGTGCAGAACGGGAAGAGATCGATCAAGATGTGCATCTGGCTGAATATGGAATGGATTCGGTTATGATTCATCAATGCAACACAAAGCTGGAGCAGTCACTGGGAGCAATTTCGAAAACGCTTTTATTTGAATTTCATACAATCAGAGATTTAGCAGATCATCTTGTAAAGGAATATCCGGATCGGCTGGGGCGTTTATTTTCACGGGAGGAAAAAGGAAAACAGATTCAGAGCATTACCCCCGCCAGACCGGGACAAAACATCACTGCACCTGCGGCGGAGGAAAAAGAACATCTTGACGGGATAGCGGTAATCGGTATCAGCGGCCGTTATCCCGGGGCTGAAAATATCGAAGAATTGTGGGAGCTTCTATCAAAAGAGAGAACCGCAATCACAGAAATTCCGAAAGAACGATGGAATTATGAGACCTACTATGATCCAGACCCCGCTAAAGCGCATGAGGGGAAAATTTATTGCAAATGGGGCGGGTTTTTAAAGAATGCTGAATCATTTGATTCTTTGTTTTTCCAAATATCGCCGAGAGAAGCAGAAGCGATGGATCCTCAGGAACGAATATTTCTCGAAACCGTGTGGAAAGCATTTGAAGATTCGGGATATACCATTGAAGGGTTGAGAAAGCAGACCGAAAAACATGTCGGTGTATTTGCGGGAGTGACAACCAATTCTTACAAGCTGCTCGGCGAAAGAATACCGACGGATAAAAACGATGTACTTCCAAATTCGTTCCCATGGTCTCTCGCGAACAGAGTGTCTTACACATTTGACTTTACGGGTCCCAGTGTCCCTGTAGATACGGCTTGCTCTTCATCCTTAACGGCAATTCACATGGCTTGCCAAAGTTTAACAAAGGGTGAGTGCTCGGTTGCGGTTGCGGGAGGAGTAAATTTGTATCTTCATCCTTCTGACTATTTATACCGATGTCAGATGGGGATGCTTTCAAAATCGGGAAAATGCAGAAGTTTTGGAGAAGGCGGCGACGGTTTCGTACCCGGGGAAGGTGTCGGGGCCGTTATTCTTAAACCGCTTAAAGATGCCATACGTGATAATGATACTGTGTACGCCGTCATTAAAGGAACGGCAATTAATCACGGCGGAAAGACGAATGGCTATACGGTGCCTAATCCTGCCGCACAGGCGGATTTAATTCAAGGAGCTCTTAAAGCGGCCGGTTGGAGCGCCAGAAGTGTCAGCTTTATTGAAGCCCACGGCACGGGGACGCCGCTGGGTGACCCAATTGAAGTCCGAGGCCTGACCAAGGCGTTTAGAGCTTATACCGAAGATGTTTCATATTGCTCTCTCGGATCGATTAAATCTAACATCGGCCACCTGGAAGCGGCCGCGGGTATTGCCGGCCTGACAAAGATTATCTTACAAATGAAGTATAAAAAAATAGCCGCAACACTGCATGCTGAACGGGTGCATCCGGATCTTTATCTGGAAGAGACACCTTTTTGTCTTCAGCAGGAAACCGCCGACTGGATAAAACCCGCGAATGAAAAACATTCTGACAGCAAATATCCGCGGCGCGCGGGATTAAGTTCTTTCGGAGCGGGCGGGGCAAATGCTCATATCCTTGTGGAAGAGTATGAGTCTGCTGCTGACTGTCATACGAGGCATGAGGAAAGTGAGGAACTTATCGTACTCTCAGCCAAGCATTCACTGAGTTTACGGGAATCAGCAAAACAGCTGGAGGAATATCTTCAAAAGGCCCGTCATAAGCAGGGCGAGTTTTTACAGCAAGCGGGAACAAACAAGCCGCTTCACCTTTCTGATATTGCGTATACCCTTCTTGAAGGGCGTGAAGCCATGCCGGAAAGGCTTGCTGTCATTTCAAATAATATCGATGATCTGATGTTGAAATTAAATCACTTTTATAATGGAATTGATGATCACGAAATATTTAGAGGGAAAAAACTGAATCATAAACGCAGACAGCAGCAATCGGATCTTCCGCTCAAATCCGGCAGCACCACATTAGCCGAAATGGCTGAATTCTGGGTATCAGGAGGCAATTTAAGCTGGGATGACTTCCGCACCGGCAGAAAACCGAGAAAAATTGCCCTGCCGACTTACCCTTTCTTAAAAAACAGACTGTGGGTGTCAAATAAGGCGCAAACAACATCAGCAGCCGGTACAGCTCCTTTATTTGATTTTTCAGCAGGTGAGTGCCGATTTTATAAAACGCTTTCAGATTCTGAATATTATGTAAAAGACCATGTTGTACATGGGAATATGGTTCTGCCCGGAGCGGCAATCATCGAAGCGGCCAGAGAAACGGGAGAGAGGCTGTACGGAAAATCAGTCATAAAACTGAGTCAGGTTGTATGGGCGGTTCCGATAACCGTTGAGAAAGAAAAGACGATAATGATAGATCTGCTGCCGAATCAAAAAGACGGCAGATTTGTGGTGAAAACCGATATGCAACCTGAAGCGGCAGTTCACTGCCAAGGAAACATTATCACATGCGGAGATCAAGATGCCTCTCATACAGAGCATTTTCAATTGGACAGCTGGTTAACCGGACAGAAAAGATTAATCAGCGGCGCTGAGTGTTACAGGGATTTCCGGCAGAGCGGTTTGGACTATGGAACCAGCTTTCAGGTAATAAAACAGCTGTTTATCCATGAAAATGCTGTTCTTGCACGAATATCACTTCCTGAGAGCATTCATAAAAAATCCGGCACGCTGCTGGAACCGTGTTTATTGGATGGCATTTTTCAATCCACAACAGGGTTTACGTCCGGTCAGGAAGACGATCACACCGCATATTTGCCTTTTGAATTAGGTGAGCTGGAGATTCTTCACGCACCTTCGGCAAACGGCTATGCTTACATTACAGCTGCCGATGAAAGACAACATGATGATGTCAAAAGGTTTCATATACTATTTATGGATGAAAACGGATCTGTAAGTCTTAAAATAAAAAACTTGGCGTTGAAGGCATTAAGGGCTGCACCGCAGACTCAGGATGAGCGGCATTCAGTTAAGTATTACACTGATATGTGGAAGCGGGCCCCTCTGCTTCATCAGCCTGAAGCCAGCGGTTTAAACAGCTGCCTTGTGATTTCGCTCCGTCGGGATATATCAGAACCGCTGATCCGCCAGGCATATAAAGATATCGGCCTGAACATGATCTTTGTCCGCCATGGCGGCAGTTTTCAAGAAAAAGAAGCTGATTCCTTTGAATTGAACAGCGTCAAACTTGACGGCTATCAGAAATTGCTGGCGATTCTTAAAGAAAGACAAGTGACAATTGACCGCGTCATTTTAATCGGGATGAGCCCTGAAACGGGAATTGAGCAGAACGTTCGTGAAAAGCTGGAAGAGGCTGTTTTGCCGGTTTTCAATGTAACGAAAGCTCTGTTAGCAACAATCCCAAGACATAAAATCCTGATATCACATGTATTTTTCAAAAGGGAAAATCAAATCTTACCTTATCAAATGGCAATCAGCGGCTTTTTTAGGTCGCTTCATTTAGAACATCCTATGTTGTCCGGTAAAAATATTGAAATACACAGCGACGAAATTCAGTTACAGCTGAACACCGGTCTGCCTGAATTAAAAAACCTTGTGAAAGAAACAATCATCAGCGATGATACTTCAGAAATCAGATACAGAGATGGAATCAGGCAGGTGAAACACTCTGCAGAAATTGAAAGTGCCGAGCCCCCCAAAAAGATGGAAGTAAAAGAAGGGGGAGTTTACCTCATTACAGGAGGAACAGGCGGTCTGGGACTGATTTTCGCCAGACATCTTGTGCGAAAAGGGAGAATAAAACTTGTCCTTATCGGCAGGTCAGAGCTTTCTGAGGAAGCCGTAAGCAATGTAAAAGAGCTCGAAAAAAACGGATCAGAGGTTTTTTATGTAAGAACCGATATTTCTGATAAGGAAAATGTCAACAACCTGATACAACTCGTCAAAAACAAATTAGGTCCTGTTAAAGGAATTATTCACAGCGCCGGTGTGATAAAAGATTCATTACTCATCAATAAGCGTGAAGAGGATATCAATTCAGTCTTGGCCAGCAAGGTTTACGGAACGATATGGCTTGACCGGTATACAGACAGAGAACCTCTGGACTTTTTTGTTATGTTTTCATCTATCAGCGCAATAATCGGGAATGCCGGACAAACTGATTATGCTTATGCAAACCGGTTTATGGATTATTTTGCGGAAATGAGAGCGGCGGAAAATAAACCTGGAAAAACAGTCTCGATTAATTGGCCTTTATGGAAAGAAGGCGGTATGCAAATTGATATTCATTCAGAGAAGTTCCTTTATGACCGTTTCGGAATGCTGCCTCTGGGAAAACGGGAAGGCCTTGCAGCATTTGATCAAGCAATGACAGGGTGTGAACATCAAATAATGGTATTTAGCGGTAATGAATTAAAGCTGGAACGAATGATAACGATTGACAGCGGAAAAAGTGATCCGGCAATCGCCGACGAAAATCACGAACCGAAAGAGCTGTCAATAACTGAATCTTTAAAAAGCACTTTGACGCGCACCATCACCGGCGTATTAAAAATTGAAGAACGGGAATTTGATTTTGAACTGCCGATAAGTGAATACGGATTTGATTCAATTATGTTTACAATGCTGGGCAACGAATTAAACGAAACTTTAGGAATATCAATGATGCCGTCAGATTTTTTCGGTCTTACTGATTTTAATGAACTTCTTGAGTTTTTAAAGAGTGAGTATTCCGAGGAGCTTCATCTCTGCGGTTCTTTTTCTTCAGATGAATCTGCGGCGAAAGACCGGAGAGAAAATCTGATTGAGGGCATCGCAAAGATGATGTCAAGTATTTTGAAGATTGACAGAAAGGAAATAGAAGAAGAGACTTCATTCGGCGAGTACGGATTTGATTCGATTACGTTTACCAGACTCGGAAATGAAATCAATCAACAATATGGTACGGAATTATTGCCGTCCGTTTTCTTTGAATGCAATTCACTGGCTGAATTGACTGATTATGTAATCGAGCAATACGGAGAAATCCTTTTTGCTGAGACAGAATCTTTTTCTGCAGCTGACGAAAAAACATTGTACAGCACGCCTCCGCCGGAATCTTATGAACATTCCCCTGAGCCTGAAAACAAAATCAGGCAAGAGGAAAGACATATGAATGAGCCGGTTGCAATAGTGGGAATAAGCGGCCGTTTCCCCCAAACAGATTCGCTGGAAGACTTTTGGGAAGGAATTGAAAAAGGGCGGGATATGATTACAGACATTCCTGAAGACCGTTGGAACTGGAAAGAGTTTGACGGCGATCCGATCAGGGACGTCAATAGAACAAAAATAAAAAAAGGCGGATTTATCAAAGGCGCGGACAGTTTTGATCCGTTGTTTTTCGGGATTTCTCCCGCCGAAGCAGAATTAATGGATCCCCAGCAAAGAATTTTTATGGAGACTGTATGGAAAACAATAGAAGATGCGGGCTATAAGCCGTCTGATTTGGCAGGGACGAAAACCGCGGTGTTTGCAGGGGTCGCCACAACGGATTATGCTGAACGTCTGAATGAAAATGGCGTCTCTGTTCAGGCGCAGACCGCAACCGGTTTAAATCATTGTATATTGGCAAATCGTATTTCTTACCAGCTGAATCTGACGGGTCCGAGCGAACCGATTGACACTGCCTGTTCAAGTTCGTTAGTTGCGCTTCATCGTGCGGCTGAGGGGATTCAAAGAGGCGATTTTGAAATGGCGATTGCAGGCGGTGTGCATATTATGACAAGCCCTACTCTGTTTATAGCTTTTGATAAAGCAGGTATGCTTTCCAAAGACGGAAAGTGCAAAACGTTCGATAAAAGCGCTGACGGCTATGTAAGGAGTGAAGGGGCGGCTGCAGTATTGCTCAAGCCGCTCAGCAAAGCACAGGCAGACGGTGATCATATATATGGTTTGATTAAAGGGTCAGCTGTAAATCACGGCGGCCGCGCCAATTCTTTGACAGCTCCGAATCCGAACGCACAGGCGGACTTATTAACCGAAGCTTGGCGGAAGGCGGGAGTCAGCCCCGCCACTGCGGGATATATAGAAGCGCATGGCACAGGGACAAGTCTTGGCGATCCGATTGAAGTAAACAGCATCATAAAGGCATTTAAAACGTTATATCAAGAATGGGACATTCCTTTTGCGAAACAGAAATGCTGCGGAATCGGGTCTGTGAAAACAAACATCGGCCATCTCGAAACCGCTGCCGGAATAGCCGGAGTGATGAAAGTGTTACTGGCATTTAAATATCGCAAACTTCCGGGACTCGCCCATTTTTCAGAACTCAATCCATACATCAAACTGGAAAATACACCATTTTATATCACAGAAACCGCTCAAAAGTGGAATCCGATAAAAGATAAAGAGAACAACGATCTGCCGAGGAGAGCGGGTGTCAGCTCATTCGGATTCGGCGGTGTGAACGCGCATATTGTTTTAGAGGAATATAGGGAACCTCAAAAAGAAGTGCCGGAAAACAACGGTAACACACATATTTTTGTTTTATCTGCGAAAACCAAAGATCAATTACTTGAGTATATCCGGCTTATGCTTCAGTACTTGGAGCGCGTGATTGCCGGTGACATGACCGTTAATGCCAGTGACATGGAATTTACATTGCAAAACGGCCGGGAAGCAATGAACGAAAGAATTGCCGTATGTGCAGCGAGTCTGACTGAGCTGAGAGATAAATACGTCAGCTTTCTTGATGACAGCAAGGTGCAAAAAGGCGTATTTATAAGCGAAAACACTGAAGAGCCCACAGCTGTTTCTGAATATATGATTGAGGAGGCTCTTCAAAGCGGAAAAGAGGAGCTGCTCGCACAATGGTGGGCCAATGGAGCCGAGTTTGAATGGAAGACAATCGGCAATAAGAAATTGAATAGAGTGCCGCTGCCAACTTATCCGTTTGCAAAAGAGAGTTATTGGTTCACCCCGAAAAAGAACAAAAGCGAGGTTAATAGCAAAAGTCTTCACCCATTAATCAGCGAGAATGTCTCAACATT
Source organism: Bacillus sp. FSL P4-0334 (assembly GCF_038004825.1). Taxonomy (NCBI): domain Bacteria; kingdom Bacillati; phylum Bacillota; class Bacilli; order Caryophanales; family Bacillaceae; genus Bacillus; species Bacillus sp. FSL P4-0334. Next base: position 2,534,523 of record NZ_JBBORX010000001.1, read on the forward strand.
AAAGAAACAAGCATTTAAAACTGTTATTTCCGGAACTGAATTTTTCGTCACTGATCATCTTGTTTCAGGAGACTATGTGCTGCCAGGAGCCGCTTCGCTTGAAATGGCTCTTGTTTGTGCGGAAATAAGCGGAGAAAGTAAAGTATATAAAATAAAAGACGTGATGTGGAACAGACCTATATTATATAAAGGAAAAACGCTGCGCATTTATACCGACTTGGAAATGAAACAAGATAAGTTGAACGTAACGATATGTAAAGAGGGTCCGGATGGCGTGCAGCAAATCTGCACACAAAGTGAAACAGTATTCGGAGACATAAACAGCAATGCTGAGTATGTCGATATTGATAAGTTCAAACGCAGCAGTAAGGCTGTCATAAGCCGGGAAGAGTGTTATCACCGCTTCAGTCGTATGGGCCTGACATATCATAGCAGTTTTCAAACGTTGAAAGCCGTATACCGCGGTGATATGGAGTTAATGGCAGAATTGGAGCTTCCGGCTCATTTAGCGAAAGGGTTTTCACATTTTACACTTCATCCTTCATTAATTGACGGCGGTTTTCAAGCGGCGGCATTTTTGTTAAGAGATAATGAGAAAGACGGCTTATTTGTTCCATATTCACTTAGAGAGCTTCACATTAAGAGGGCGCTTACTGCCCGATGCCATGTCTCGGTGAGAGAAACCGGTTTTTATACGTATAACATTGATTTTATTAACGAGAGCGGCGAAATAGCCGTGAGCATGAAAGACTTTTCTGTCAGAAAAGTGACCGGGGGAGAATTAACCGCAGGACGTAAAAATGAAGATCAGGAAATTCTCTTCTTATTAGAACAATTGAAAAACGGTGAACTTTCTGCTGACCAAGTTTATCAGCTGCTGGAGGGAAAATAGTGCAGATCAAACAAATACTTTCCTTAATTGAAGAACAGCAAATGTCTCCTGATGCAGGACTGGAGCTAATTCGCACTTACAGAAAAGAACAAATGGAAAAAAAGGCGGAGCCGGAATCACAAGCTCCGTCCCCAACCATTTTTTTTAAGAACGATTGGGTAAGAACAAATAACATTGATATGCCGAATCAGCAGGCACCGGGGAATATGCTGATTTTTGATGAGGATAACCGTCTGTTTCAGCATGCCGAGATGATGAATGGAGATCATAACCGTGTCATTCTCGTAACGCCCGATTCTAATTATAGAATTGAACGGAATAGATGCACAATCAATCCTTCTGATGAAAATCATGTCGAAATGCTGCTGTCTGATTTGGCTGAAAACGGATTTACACCTGATGTCGTGCTTTATTTATGGAACGGAGAAATCAGAGAATTCACTGAAGAATCCGTTAATGAAACTCTTCGCAGAGGGATAAACTCGCTCTTTTTATTATCAAAAGCTTTAATGCGGAGAAACGAACCTGTTACATTATTGCATATTTATTGGACAAGCGGTCTGAATCAGCCGTTTCATGAAGCTGTCGGAGGGTTCATGAAAACGGTAAACATGGAAAGCTCCAAGCTTCAAGCGAAAACCATACAGATTCGCCATGAGGATTCTGACAAAAATCCTCCGGTTTCCGAGATGTGGGATGCTGCAATCAGTGAAATACAGCGCTTTCGAACGGATGAATGTGAGGTTTTAATAGACTCACATACCCGTTATGTGAAAGGGCTGCAGCATATTGATAATCCGGAACACGATAACGGATCTGTAACGTATCAAAAAGGCGGTATATATATCATTACCGGAGGAGCGGGAAAACTCGGGCTGCTGTTTGCGGAACACATCGCTAAAGAAAACCAAGCCGTGATTATACTTACAGGCCGTTCTTTTTTAACCGCTGATCAAAAAGAACGGATCAGTAAGCTTAATGAGAGCGGCTCTATTGTTGAATATCAGCGGACGGACATCACAGATCGAACAGAGGCAGAGCGATTCATTTTCGGCGTTAAACAGCGGTACGGCAGCATAAACGGGATCATTCATGCTGCCGGCATCCTTCGTGACTCATTTCTTGTAAATAAAAGTCTCAGTGATTTTACGGACGTACTGAAACCGAAAGTTTACGGGACAATCTGGCTGGATGAGCTGACAAAAGACGAAGATCTTGATTTTTTTGTTCTCTTTTCTTCTTTTTCCGCTTATGGAAATGCCGGCCAAAGTGACTATGCGTACGCAAATCATTTTATGGACAGTTTTGCAGTGCTTCGATCCCAGCTCTCCCGAAACGGAAAAACCCTTTCAATCAATTGGCCGTTATTGAAAGATGGCGGGATGAGTCTCGACAGCAATGGAATCAACCAAATAAAAGAAAAATACGGAATGACTCCGATGCGAACTTCCTCTGTTTTGGAAGCGTTTCTGAAAATGCTGCGGTCTTCATTTACCAGCTTAATGCCTGCAGAAGGAAAGCGGGATAAAATGATAAAAGCGCTTTCTATTCAAAGAAATACAGCTGCAGCAGATCATGATACACTCACGGCGGAACACGATGAAGAAGAGGAACACGCTGCGAAAGAAAAAGTCAATGACTATTTAATCAAGATCATCAGCGGTGTCTTGAAAATCCAAGCTCATAAAATAAATGCGAAGGACTCTTTTGAGAAATTCGGAATCAACTCACTTATGATCATGTCACTTATTTCAAAGCTTGAAGATACTTTCGGGGATCTTCCAAAAACAATCTTTTTTGAATATCAGAACATTGAAGAGCTTTCAAACTTCTTCCTAACATCTTTTAAAGAAAAAGTGCTTAAGTCCGCAGGGGCAGCTCCGGTAACAAGAGTGCAAAAGAAAAGAGAAAATCTGAGTAAAAAACAGCATCGGCAGCAGAGGGTTGCAGCTGCACCGAGCATGGTTCCGCCGGGTGAGGATATTGCCATTATCGGTGTGAGCGGAAGATATCCGAATTCCGATACTCTTGAGGAGTTCTGGGAAAACATTGCCGGAGGGAAAAACTGTATTATTGAAATCCCTGAGGAACGTTGGGATTTCAGATCGAATTACAGTCCCGACAGAATGGAGAAGGGGAAAATCAACAGTAAGTGGGGCGGTTTTATCAGCGGTGTTGATCAATTCGATCCGCTGTTTTTCCACATTTCTCATAAAGAAGCTGAGCTGATGGACCCTCAGGAGCGAATTTTTCTCGAAACCTCCTGGCATACGTTTGAAGATTCAGGATATACAAAAGAGAAGCTTAACGGTATGAAAGCCGGTGTGTTTGTCGGAGCCATGTACGGACAATATCAATTATTCGGCGCAGAAGAAACTGCGCGGGGCAATCCGATTGCGCTCAGTTCCTTCTTTTCATCTATTGCGAACAGGGTTTCATACTTTTTTAATCTCTCCGGTCCGAGCATTGCACTGGATACGATGTGTTCATCATCGCTGACGGCCATTCACTTGGCATGTGAGAGCATTAAAAGAGGGGAAAGTGAAATTGCGCTTGCGGGCGGCGTTAATGTGTCCATACACCCCAGCAAATACCTTTGGCTGAGTCAAGGTAATTTTGTTTCCACCGAAGGATTGTGCAGAAGTTTCGGAGAGGGCGGAGACGGCTATGTCCCGGGAGAAGGTTCGGGCGCCGTCCTTTTGAAACCTTTGGAAAAAGCAATTGCTGATCAGGATCATATATACGGAGTAATTAAAGGAACATCTGTAAATCATGGCGGAAAAACCAATGGATTTACGGTTCCGAATCCGAATGCACAAGCTGAGCTGATTGCTGAAAATTTCAAGAAATCGGGCATCAGTCCGCGATCCGTCAGCTACTTGGAAGCACACGGAACGGGTACCTCGCTCGGAGATCCGATTGAGATTGCAGGATTGACAAAAGCGTTTGAGAAATTTACGGACGATAAACAATTTTGTGCCATAGGTTCAGTGAAGTCTAATATCGGACATCTGGAGTCTGCTGCAGGTATAGCAGCCCTTACAAAAGTTCTTTTACAATTTAAGCATCAGAAATTGGCGCCATCCATTCACTCGGAACAGCTGAACCAAAATATCCGATTTGAAAAGACGCCTTTTTACGTTCAGCAGAAAGAAGAAGAGTGGCGGAAAGAATCAGGCGCCTCCCGCAGGAGAGCAGCAATCAGTTCGTTCGGAGCGGGCGGAGCAAATGCCCATGTCATTGTGGAAGAATATCAAAACCATGCGGACACACAAACAATAAGCGGTCCGTTTGCCGCAGTTCTCTCTGCCAAAAATGAAGACAGGCTGAAAGAATACGCTCGGCGCCTTCTGCAATTCACAGAGCGGGAGACAAAGGCCTCGGCAGCTGATATCGCTTTTACATTGCAGACATGCAGGGAACCGATGGAAGACAGACTTGCTGTTGTAGCTTCCGATTTGCCGGAACTTAAGGAGAAACTGAGAACTTTCTGTACTGAAGGAACAATTGGGGAGGGCGTATACAAAGGGAATGTTACGAAAGATTTTGATAAAGTCTTTATCTTTCATGATCAAAAGATGAAAGATAAATTCCTCGAGGTGATGATGGAGACAAAGGACTTGAATCTTCTTGCAAAATTATGGTCTTTCGGGGCTGATATTCAATGGAGAGAGTTATATGAAGAATATACCCCGCAAAAGGTCAAGCTTCCTTTATATCCATTTGCTGAGGAGTCTTACTGGGTGCCTCGAAACCAAAGTGCAACATTTCCGGAAATATTGCCGCGGCAGTCTTCACTGCACCCGCTTCTGGATTCGAATGAATCTACTCTGGAACAGCAGTTTTTTAAAACGACATTAAGAGAAAAAGAGATTTGGTTAAAAGACCACATCGTAAAAAACAAGAGCATTCTCCCGGCAGCTGCTTTTCTTGAAATGGCATGCGCAGCGGGAACGCGGTCATATCGAAAGAAAAAGGTCACTCGTTTAAAAAACGTGATATTTGCCAGACCGGCCATGCTTTTGCAAGAGAGCCTGACCATTTACACTCACATTTCCGTAAAAGACGGCAGCATATTATTTAACATGTCACCTGACGAGGATGCTGCTGTAAGGACTGGATTTGTGACGGGGGAATTAGATTATGATCATCATTACAGTGATGATGATATAGAGAACATCGACAGACAAGAGATCATAAACAGAAGTGCTTTTGTCCGTGAACAAGATGAATGTTACGAGTATTTTCGGGAAAACGGGTTCCTGTATGGGCGCGCTTTTCAGCCGATTCAACGTTTATGGGGCGGAAAAACGGAAGCGGTTGCACACTTATTGCTGCCAAAAGAAGCCGAATATGCTCTTGAACATTATACATTGCATCCGTCTTTAATTGATGGGGCTCTGCAATCTTTGTTCGGAATTACCGACGGAAGAGAAGAGGCATCTGTTTATGTTCCTTTTTCAATAGGAGAGATTACGATTCGGAAAAAAGTTTCAGCAGAATGCTGGGTTTATGCGCGTAAAACAGGCCAAAAAGGTCAATCCGAGCTTATTTACGATATTCAGCTGCTTAATGAACAAGGAGAAAGACTTGCAGGTTTGAAGGATGTAACCATTCGTAAAAAAGAAACGTTTTCCGCGGAGGCACAGACTCGTGCAACAGCGGATTCCAATGGAAAGAACGAGAGAGTAAAAGAGCTCCTCAGACAATTAAAAGCGGGCGAACTGACTGCGGAGGAAGCAGATTATGCGCTGGAGCGTATGCAGGATTAGTTTATCATTTTGCGGAAGCGCCATTTGTAAAGGGGATGAAGATTTTTATGAAAGAAGCCCGTCATATTAGAAAAAAAGTACTTTCTGACATAGAAAGCGGCATCATTTCTTTGGAAGAAGGAGTAAAGCGGATACAGCAGCTTGGTTCTCATTCCGCAGGGGGTAACGGACAGGCGATATATTATCAGACGATCTGGCAGCGGACAGATCTCAGCATTCATGTAAAAGGCGGCCGACGCGAGGGCAGCCTTTTATTATTTGATAAAAATGAAGATGTGAGTAAAGAACTTGCTGCATTGCATGATACAAGGGTTATTTTGGTTAAGCCGGGGAAAGAGTTTCGAAAAACCGGGGACGGTGTATTTGAAATCGACCCCCGCTCTGAAAGAGATTACATAAACCTGTTAGGATGGCTTATAGAAGAAGAGAAGTCAGATATACGGGAAGCGGTGCATTTGTGGTCAGACATGCCGTTTGAAAAGACAGAGAGAGCGATTCGTGAACAATGCGACAGCGGAGTCTATTCTTTGTTTTTTCTACAACAGGCGCTCTTCAAAAATAACTGCCGCAAACCGATCAAGCTGTTATATGGATATTTTTCGCATCTTTCTGGAGAACAGCCTCTTTACGCGGCGGCAAGCGGATTTTTGCGGACATTGCAGCTGGAAAATCCGTTAATCTCAGCAAAAAGCATTGAGATGGAGCAGTCAATAGCAGCTGTTCACGCAGCTGATATCATACGCAATGAGCTGAGTGATTTCCAGCCTTCAGATGTAGAGATTCGTTATAAAGACATGCAGCGTTATGTTAAACAGCTCAAAACGTATGAACCCGAAAAAAATTCCGGAAGCGGAGATGTGCCGCTGAGAGAAAATGGAGTATATATTATCGCAGGAGGCGCGGGCGGATTAGGATTTACCTTTGCAGAATATTTGGCTTTTCAAACAAAATGCTGCCTTGTTCTAACAGGTAGATCTCCGCTTTCAGATCATATAAGAAAACAGCTGAGACGATTAGAGGATGCCGGTTCGTCAGCTCTTTATGTTCAGGCTGATATTACCAATAAGGAAGAAGCCGAATATGTAGTCAAAACAGCCAAAACTTCTTATGGAAAAGTAAACGGGGTCATTCAGGGCGCGGGAATCATTCGTGACTCTTTCCTTCTTAACAAGTCACGAGAGGAATTCGATCAGGTAATCAGACCGAAAGTATTGGGTACGATGTGGCTGAATGATGCCGTTGAGAAAGAAAATCCTGACTTTTTCATTTGCTTCTCCTCTACTTCCGCAGTGTTGGGAAATGTCGGGCAATCTGATTACGCGTTCGGAAACAGTTATATGGATCATTTCATGAATATGCGTTCTGCCCGGGATTCTGATACGATTTCTCTCTCTCTGAACTGGCCGCTGTGGAAAGAAGTCGGCATGCAAGTGGATGAGCGCACGGTAGAGACAATGAAAAAGGCGGGTTTTTATCCTTTAGAAAAAGAGGAAGGTAAAGAAGCGTTTGCAGTCGCATTGTCCTCCGGTTTTTCGCAATTTACTGTATTTTACGGAGATGAGCAAATTGACAATCATGTTCAGCAATTATATGAACGAAAAGACAATATTCAGGCAGATGAAGGAACAGGGAGAAATATCGAATCATTTGATTCAGAGAAACTGAAAGCTGAAACATCTGATTTCATCATAAAAGTGATTGCTGCAGAATTCAGGATGCCTGCGGACAAAATAGATGCAGAAGAGGCATTGGAAAAATACGGACTTGATTCCGTTATGATTATCAATATGACGAATGAGCTTGAAAAACATTTCGGCGCGCTCTCAAAAACGCTGTTATTCGAATATCAGACTGCGGAAGAATTGTCACAGTATTTCGTTGAGGAGCACAGGGATACTCTTCTTCATAAACTCCGGTTAGGAGAAAACGGGAGCAGCACCCCATCTCAGAAGAAAAAAGATCATGAACAGACAGCCGAAGTTAACGGGAAACAGAAAATCCAGATGAAAAATCAGGTGCAGCAGGAGAAGTATCATGACAATGATATCGCGATTATCGGTATCAGCGGACGTTACCCGATGGCAAATGATCTTGATACTCTGTGGGAAAACTTATTGAACGGTAAAGACTGTATAACTGAGATACCTGAGGATCGGTGGGATTCGGGGCTGCACTATCAGCCTGCGGCGGGCGACGAAGTAAAAAACCAAAGCAAATGGGGGGGATTTATTGACGATGTGTATCATTTTGATCCGTTGTTCTTTAATATTTCTCCTGCCGAAGCTGAATTAATTGATCCGCAGGAGAGACTGTTTTTAGAGACGGTTTGGCACACCATAGAAGATGCGGGGTACGCAAAGAAAACGCTTGAACGAAAAAACGTCGGTGTTTTTGCAGGGGTTATGTACGGCCAATATCAGCTGTACAGCGTTGGTCACGAAGCGGCCGTTTCTTCCTCATATGCATCAATCGCCAACCGGGTATCGTACTTCTTTAATTTCAGCGGACCAAGTATTGCTTTGGACACGATGTGTTCCTCATCATTAACGGCTGTTCATTTTGCCTGTGAAAGTTTAATCAGGAATGAATGTGAAATTGCAATTGCAGGAGGCGTCAATTTATCCATTCATCCTCATAAATATGAACTCCTGACTCAAGGCGGATTTTTATCCAGTGATGGCCGGTGCAGAAGCTTCGGTTCCGGAGGAGACGGCTATGTGCCGGGAGAAGGGACAGGTGCCGTGCTGCTGAAACCTGTAAAAAAGGCTATTGCGGACGGTGATCAGATTTATTCAGTTATTAAGGCAACAGCCATCAACCACGGTGCTAAGACGAATGGATATACCGTGCCGAATCCCAAAGCTCAAAGTGAGGTCATTACGAGAGCCTTAAAAAAAGGATTTATTGATCCAAACAGCATCAGCTATATAGAAGCTCACGGAACAGGCACCGCGTTAGGAGATCCGATTGAAATCACCGGTCTGACCAGAGCATTTTCAGGTGCCGAACGCGATAAGAAAACATGCGCGATCGGGTCGATTAAATCAAATATCGGACATCTTGAGGCTGCTGCAGGCATAGCGGGCATTACGAAAGTTATTCTTCAAATGAAACATAAAACGATTGTTCCGTCACTGACTCATTCTGCTGAATTGAATGAAAATATACCGTTTCAAAAAACACCTTTTTATGTACCGGACAGTGCCGAAAAATGGGAGTCATCCGTTCCCAGGCGTGCCGGAATCAGTTCTTTCGGGGCAGGAGGAGCTAATGCCCATGTTATTTTAGAAGAATTTGCGGATGAAGCTATCTCTCCTCTCGCGGCTGAAGAACCTGAACAGCTTTTATTTGTTTTTTCTGCAAAAAATGCCGACAGGCTGGCAGAATACGCAAAACGCGCAAAAGAACATATAGCAGCCAGAGATTATCCATTAGAAACACTTAGAAATACAGCATTTACTTTACAAACCGGCAGAGAAGAAATGCCGCACAGATTGGCTGTTATCGCCTCCACAAGAGATGAATTGCTTAAAAGACTGACAGACTATATTCTCGGAAACGCGACGGATCATATTTTTACAAGCGGCAAAGACACAACAGAAGCTCAAAGGATGAATAAAGTTGAAATTGAAGAAGCAGCCGCAAACAGGGATCTTTTGAAGATTGCTGAATACTGGGTTGGCGGTAACGGGGTAGATTGGCCGTCACTTTATAAAGATGACACTCTGAGACGGGTATCAGCACCCGGATATCCATTTGCCAAAGAGCTATGCAGAATAGATGCGCAAAATATGGGAAGCCGCCGGATGAACGTTAATAACGATCTGCATCCTTACATTTCATGCAATATATCTGATTTTAAAGCACAGAAGTTTCTTATCAATGTAAGCGATACCGGTTTGTATATAAAAACAAAGTATCAAGACAAGGAAATGTTTCCGTTTCTCAGCCAGATTGAAATGGCGAGAGCTGCCGGAGCGATGGCTTCAGGGAATCCGATTATTAAATTAACAGAGCTCTCCTTTAGAGAACCGATGTTACAAAGCGGAAGCAATGAGCAGATCCGGATTGTATTAACCCCGGATAATCAGGGTGCATCGTATTCTATAGAAAAACAGAGCGACTCATCCATTTATTCCTCAGGGCGGCTCGAATTAGAAGGCGGGGCGTACGAGAACGGAAATGTTCATCTTGAGCCGTTTCTGTCTCAGCGCGCAGACCGCATACCGTACGAAGCGTTTTATCAGCGGCTTGCCGAATTCGGATACAGCTGCAGTGACAGTCTGAAAGCGGCAGAGTACTGCGTCAGCAGGAACGGACAGGTACTTTTAAAAATAAAAGCAAAGGCCGGGCCGAAAGGGTGCATAATCAAACCGGAAGTTATTGAGAGCGTATATCAAGCCGTCATATACCTTGCGGGGGAAAATGCCGGAGAGCTCCCGGAAAACATTAAGGAATGTACGATTTTTGATCATGAGACTGAACCCGTTTATGTATATGCAGAACAAACTGAAGAAAGCGATTCGGCTTATGATGTGTATGTATTAGACAATGCCGGCGGGATTTTGATGGAGCTGAGCGGGCTGGTTTTTGGCGAAAAGCCTAATAAAAATGTACGTTTTTATGAGCATAAGTGGGATCAAAAAAACCCTCTGATTGAAATCAAAGATAGGGAGCCAAAAACAATTCTGGTCTTTGCAAAAGATGAAGCATTAGCTGAAGCTCTGAAAAATCAATCAGACAGCCGTGTCATTCTCGTCACGCCGGATCAGCGGCAGACCGATCAAAATCTGCTGACATTCTGTGTAAAACCGGAAGTGACTTCAGATTACATTCGTTTATTCGAAGAATTGGAGAAAAAGGGGGTTGCTCCTGATGTCATCTTGCACACGGGAGAAACATTTTACGCGGGTGACCGCCTTCTCAGCGGCCTGGAATCAATTTTTTATTTATTAAAAGCCCTGAGCGCCCGCAGTGACGCCTCTCTTTATCTTCATTCTCTGCTTCTTGTTCACTCTTTTAAAGAAGGCGTGAATGATCCGTATACGGGCGCTCTTGCAGGCTGTTTAAAAACGGCAAATATGTTGGTGCCATCCGCAGAGAATGTGAAGTCAATCGGTTTTTCAGAACGTATATCAATTGAAAAAATGGCTGAATTTTGTCTTAACGAAATGGTTTCAGGCGCGGAACGGCAGGCTGAAGAAGTTAAATATATTAATGACAAGAGGTATGTTAAGACATTAAAAGACTATGTATTCAATCATACAGAGCACTCTCATCAGCTGAAACAGGAAGGGATTTACCTCATAACGGGCGGTTTGGGCGGTCTGGGCCTGATTTTCGCAAAATATTTGGCCTCTCAATATCAAGCAAAATTAGTATTGACGGGAAGGTCACCGTTAACAGCTGATAAACGCCATAACATTGACCGGCTGCAGGCGCTTGGAGGAGATGCGGTATATTATCAAGCTGATGCCGCAGATCAAAAGACGATGGGACGGGTCATAGAAGAAACGAAACGGACTTGGGGCTCCATTCAAGGCGTTATTCATTCAGCTGGTCATGCCGATGATCGGTTATTTACAGAGATGAATCTGGCTGATTTTTCAGATGGCATGACTGCTAAAATTGAAGGCACGGTATGTTTAGATGAATTAACGAAAGATGAGCCGCTTGATTTCTTTATCGTATTTTCTTCTATTTCTTCGGTCTTCGGAGATTTTGGACAGGTTAACTATGCGTTGGGCAATTATTTTCAAGATCAATATATAAATTGGAGATCCGAACAGAGCCGCCGGCAAGAGAGACAAGGCAAGAGCATTTCGATTAACTGGCCGTTGTGGCGTAAAGGCGGAATGCATTTAAACAAAGAAGCTGAAGAAGCATATCTTTCCGCATCCGGGTTTGATTATTTGGAAACGGAAGAAGGGATAGCGGCTTTTGAGACGATTTTGGCAAGTGACTGCCCGCAAATTTCGGTTGTTACCGGGGATGCCGAAACGACACCAGCAAGAAAAGATCTGCCGCATCAAAAAGTAAATACGCTTCCGGTTCGTCAAGAGGAAATTTCTTATACAGCACCGGCTTATACAGACAATGTCCTGGAAGAACTGAAGCAAATGGTATCGGAATTATTGAAAATTAACATTGAACAGCTGGATACGGCAGAGAATTTCGGCAATCTCGGCTTTGATTCTATCAGTTTGAAAACATTAGCTGTCCGACTGAATAAAAAATACAAACTAAAGCTGACACCTGCCGTTTTCTTTACTTACAGCCATATTAAGTCTCTTTCAGAATTTCTGAACAGTGAACTGCGTACTGTTGCAAAAGGGAATACAGATGCAGAAAAAAACATTTCTGAAAAAAGGAAAGTAGTGCACGCTGGGAAAACCACGGGGAAAACCGTGAAGCCGCCGCGAAGTTTTCCGTTTGAAAAAAAGACAACAAGACAGGCTGACCATCATCCGGAGAAGCAGCCAGTTGCCATTATCGGGATGAGTTGTGTTTTTCCGGGAGCAAAAAATGCAGATGAGTTTTGGCTCAATTTAATCAATGAAAAAGATTTGATCCAGGAAATTCCCCCGGATCGCTGGGATTGGAAAAAATACGCCGAAGGCAAAGGAAGCAACGAAGTATATTCGAAATGGGGCGGCTTTATCACAGATGCCGATAAATTCGATGAGGCGTTTTTCAATATTAATCCGCGGGAAGCAGAACTCATGGATCCTCAGCACAGAATTTATTTGCAGGAAACCTGGAAAGCGATAGAAGATGCGGGTTACAAAGCTTCAAAGCTGTCTGGCAAAAATATCGGGGTGTTTACGGGCATTCAATTTAATGATTACCGCCAGCTGCTGATGAGGCATTCGGACGGGGCGCACGCGTTTGCGGGAACCGGAAACAGCCAGGCGCTCATCAGCAATCGTGTATCCCACTATTTTAATTTCAGAGGTCCGAGTGAGTCCATTGATACAGCCTGCTCAAGCAGTCTTGTAGCAATCCACAGAGCTGTGCGCTCGATTCAAAATGGTGAAAGTGAGCTGGCGGTAGCAGGCGGGGTTTCGCTGCTTTTAGATCCAGTCACGCATATGTATACTGATAAACTCGGTATTTTGTCTAGGGACGGCCGGTGTAAGACGTTTGATAAACTTGCCGACGGTTATGTCCGCGGTGAAGGTGCAGCTGTTCTGTTATTGAAACCATTGCAAGCGGCAATGAATGACAGAGACAATATTTACGGAGTTCTGAGAGGAACCGGAGCAAATCACGGAGGAAGATCTGCTTCATTGACCGCTCCGAACCCGGAAGCTCAGGCAGAACTGTTAACGTCTGTTTACAAAAATGCCGATATTCCTGTTGATACGATATCTTACATTGAAGCACACGGAACCGGGACAGAACTGGGAGATCCGATTGAGATTGAAGGCTTGAAAAAAGCGTTTGGATCTTTTGAGCCGCATCCAGGAAAGAATCATGATCAATATTGCGGCATCGGTTCAGTAAAAACGAATATCGGTCATTTAGAGCCCGCCTCTGGAATGCCGGGGCTGATTAAAGTATTACTATCCATGAAGTATAAAACACTGCCTGCCACACTTCATGTCAAGGAACTGAACCCTTACATTCAATTAAGCGGAACACCGTTTCATATTGTCAATAAAACTATGAAGTGGGCCAGATTAATAGATCGAAAAGGAAATGAAATTCCGCGCCGTGCCGGAGTCAGTTCCTTTGGATTCGGCGGGGCAAATGCTCATGTCATCGTGGAAGAATTTGAATACGGACAAGATAAAGCAGTAACTGGCGAGCGGGAACAAATCATTGTTCTATCGGCCAAAACAAAGGAAAGACTGATGGTTAAAGCCAAAGAGTTAACAACGTTTTTACATGAAGAACTATCAGTTCAATTCAGTCAGCAAGAGGTGCAGGAACGTGATTTGCAAGAGGCGGTTCGGGAAGCGGCAGCGGGTATCCTGCGTTTAGATACCGCAGATATAGATGCAAAGACACCTCTTTCGGAATTCGGATTTGATCCGTTGGCTTATTCCGAATTAATCTCTTTTATAAACCAAATGTACGGCACAGAAATATCACTTGACATATTTCAGGAATTAAAGACACTGAGCGAGCTGTGCCGCTATATCAGCAGCATCCGGAATCGATCAGCTGATAAACCGTATAAGGGCAATTTTAGAGAGAAGTCCGGAATCAGTCTTGAAGAAATAGCATATACGCTGCAAACCGGAAGGGAACCATTTGAATGCCGCCTTGCGATCACTTGCTCGAATACAGGAGATCTTCTTGAAAAATTAAACGGTTACATCCAGGGGAGCAGGCTGCAAGGTGTTTATGAAGGAAATGTAACGGATTTTGATAGTCTGTACGCTCCTTTATTCGGCGGCCCCGAAGGTCATGCATATGTACAATCACTGATTCAGCAAAACAAGCCGGCCAAACTGGCTCAGTTGTGGACGATCGGTTGTGAAATCAGCTGGGAAGACTTGTATGAGGAGGAACTCAAACCGGTTAAACTGTCTCTTCCTCTCTATCCTTTCAGTAAGAACAGACATTGGATTCATTTAAATAAAGATGAAGCGCAGAAGGCTGAGGCTTTCTCGAACACTGAGCTTCACAACTCAAATAAAGATACAGCAGATGGAGAAATCATGTCGCTTCTTGAAAAAGCACAAACAGGTGAGATGAATACGAAAGAGACGTCAGAGCTGATAGAGGAGTTGCTTTTCCATGAATGAAAAAACGATGCAAATTGAGCAAATCGTGAAAAAGGTGAAAGAATGCAGCCTGACGCCTGAAGAAGGGCTGGAATTAATTAAGAGCTTGGGGACAACCCATCTATATGAAATGGTATGGGATAGACATGAATTTAAAGGCAGTAAAAAATTCCCGCATACGAAAGAGCCAATTTTATTTTTTTGCGAAGACGACAGCATGTATACCGTAATGAAGAGACAGCTTGAAGGTTATGAGGCGCCTTTCATTTACGTGACTTCCGGCGAGCGTTTCGAAGATTGCCGGAACGGTCGTTTTACAATGAACTTTGCAAAAGGTGAGGATTATGATGCGTTATGCGGGGTTCTGCGTTCTCAAAATATAAGACCCCGCCATATTATTCATTTTTTGGCTGCCGGGCTCTTCAAAAATACAGAAGATGCAATGAGAAAGCAGCTCAATAAAAGTCTGTATTCCTTGTTTCAAATGTTTCAGGCCTTCATGGCGAACAAACTTTGTCCGAAAGCAGAAATTTTGTATCTGTATGAAAATGCCGAGGGCGAGGTTCAGCCGATTTATAACGCGGTTGAAAGTTTTCTTAAGACCGTACAGGCCGAAAATCCGAATTTCACATGTAAGGCTGCAGAGCTGAAATCAATGTTTGACGAGCCGTTTACAAAGCAGCATATTGCAGATGTCATCTCTTTTGAATGGAACAATCAATGTAAGACGGACCACTTTACCTGTTATGAGCCGAGGCATTATTATAAAAGGCAGCTTCAAAGAGTAAAAAAAGAAGATGGGGAGAAACATAGTTTCAGTGTAAAAAAGAACGGTGTGTATTTAATTACGGGAGGAGCCGGCGGTCTCGGGTATCTGTTTGCTGAATATCTGGCGAAACAGGCAGAAGTCAAGCTGATATTAACCGGGCGTTCCCCGGCCTCCCGTGAAACGGCGCAAAAATTAAGTGCTCTTGAAAATCTCGGCGCTGAAGCCTTATATGTCCCGGCAGATATTTCAAAGGAAAAAGAGACGGACGCTTTGATTAAGCACATTAAGCAGACATTCGGAGAATTAAACGGAATTTTGCACAGTGCCGGACTTGTTAAGGATGCATTTATCATAAAAAAAACGAAAGAAAGCATAGAAGAAGTTATAGCGCCTAAAGTATTCGGAACCGTTTGGCTGGATAAAGCAGCTGAAGAAGAGCCTTTAGATTTCTTCGTTATGTTTTCATCCCTTTCGGCCGTTCTGCCTAATGCGGGTCAAAGCGACTACGCCTTCGCTAACGGATGTATGGACGGATTCACCCAGTATCGAAGCATTAAGGGACGTCCCGGGAAAACACTTTCTATTAATTGGCCGTTATGGGATGCGGGCAATATGACAGTCGGGCCGGGAGAGCTGCAGGCTTTAAGACATGCAGGGCTGGAACTTTTATCCGCCCAAGCAGGGCTTGCCGCTTTTCAGGACAGTATGAGCCGCTCTGCTTCTCAGCTGGCTGTTATCAGCGGAGACAAAGATAGAATAAGTGAATTACTCTCAACTGACCATAAAAAGATAGAGACTGTGCCTGAAAACAACAGTAATCTGCCGCAATTACATGAAAAAGATCTGAAAAAGCAAACGGTCCGTCTTTTGACAGAGATCGTCGGAGCGGAAACGGGAAGACCGGCGGACAGTATTTTACCCGAGGATACGTTTGACCGTTACGGAATTGATTCTCTAACGATTTTAGGTCTTAACTCCCGTCTGGAAAAGTATTTTGGAAGAGTGTCTAAGACTCTTTTCTTTGAATACAGCAGTGTTGAAGAGCTGTCAGAGTATTTTCTTGAACACTATCAGCATGAGTTGCAGAAGGCGTTTTTACCGGCAGCCGAACAGCGAATTGATCATTCGGCGCCGGCGAAACGGCAGAAGCTTTCCGTTTCCCGCATACCATCCGCACCTTCCGAGGAAGATATTGCAATTATCGGTATAGCCGGCCGCTACCCGATGGCGAAAGATGTGGAACAGTTTTGGGAAAATATTTCTTCCGGAAAAGATTGTATAACGGAAATACCGAAAGAGCGCTGGGATTTTCGGAAATATTATCACACAGGTGACAATGCCCGTCATGACAGCAAATGGGGAGGTTTTATAAAAGACGCTGATAAATTCGATCCGCTGTTCTTCTCAATTTCGCCTCGTGATGCCGAGTTAATTGATCCTCAGGAACGGTTATTTTTAGAGACAGCATGGCACACGTTTGAAGATGCGGGTTACACAAAGAAAAAGTTGAAACGGCATAAGACAGGTGTATTTGTCGGTGTCACCTACAGCCACTATCAGTTATTTGCAGCCGGTGCTTCAGATGATGAGGAACGTCAGGCGCTCTTGTCTTCTTATTCGTCTATCGCAAACCGGGTGTCATATTTCTTTGACCTGCACGGACCCAGCCTTGCAATTGATACAATGTGTTCTTCCTCACTTTCTGCTGTTCATTTTGCATGTGAAAGTATAAAAAGAGGAGAATCCACCCTCGCTATAGCCGGAGGAGTGAATTTATCCTTACACCCGGATAAATATACTTTGCTTTCACAAAACCATTTTGTTTCAAGTGATGGGCGCTGCAGAAGCTTTGGAGCGGGAGGAGACGGATATGTGCCGGGAGAAGGAGTCGGGGCCGTTCTTTTGAAATCGCTTTCTGCCGCGAAGGCTGACGGGGACAGGATTTACGGTGTGATTAAGGGAACATCTGTAAATCACGGCGGAAAAACAAACGGATACACTGTGCCAAATCCGGGCGAGCAGGCAAACGTCATCAGTGAAACTCTTGATAAGGCGGGGATTGATGCAGACAGCATAAGTTATATTGAAGCGCATGGCACCGGGACATCTTTGGGAGACCCGATTGAAATTTCAGGTTTAACCAAAGCTTTGCACAGCTCGAAAAGCGATTATCGTTGTGCAATTGGTTCGGTTAAGTCAAATATCGGACACCTAGAGGCTGCGGCGGGAATTGCTTCTATCACAAAAGTGCTGATGCAAATGAAGTATAAACAGCTTGCTCCTTCCCTTCATTCCGATAACTTAAATCCTAATATTGATTTTGAGGAAACACCGTTTTACGTGCAGTCTGAACTGACCGATTGGGAGACGCCGCAAAATCAAGCCAGAAGGTCAGGCATCAGTTCTTTCGGCGCTGGAGGATCTAATGCCCACATTATCATCGAAGAGTATAAGAATGAAGAAAAGATGGAAACGGTAAAGAGCAACAAGACGCAAATTATTCTGCTTTCTGCCAAAAATGAAGAACGGCTCAGACTCTTGATTGATGCATATATAAATGAACTGGGGCCAAAAACGTCACTAGCTGATGCCGCGTACACCTCGCAGACCGGGAGAAACGCTATGGAAGAGCGGCTCGCTGTTGAGGTTAGCAGCATTGACGATCTTCGCAATAAGCTGACGATGTATTTGCGGTCAGATCATAAGTTAAACGGTTTATATAGGGGAAAGGCCCGCCGAGACGCTGGTCAAAAGGATGCCCTGTCAGCCGCCCGCTTTAAAAGTGCAAGAGAAATGGCCATTCACTGGGTGAACGGAGGAGACGTTCAATGGGAAGAGATGTACACTGCGGAATTACCGAAGCTTGTCTCTCTTCCTGCATATCCTTTTGAACGGAACAGATATTGGGTGCCTGCCGCAAAAGCTGCACAGAAACAGAAAAAAACAGGCGTACCGCAGAGTCTGCCACACGCACCGACTCACTTACCATTTGATGTATATAAAAAATCGTGGAAAAAACAAAAGGCTGCGCCCTCCGCTTTTACGAAAGGACAGGTGATGATCCTGGCTAATAGTGAAAGTGAGCGGCTTGCATTCGAATTGTTTGATTCAGATCCTCTGATTGAATCCGCTGTCATTTGCGCAGATAACTGGGATCATTCGGATGGGGAAGCCAAAAAAACGGCTCTAGCGGTCATAGAAGAAAATCCGGAAATCATCGGCATGATTGACCTGTCAGATTTGCGGAGTGATCAAAACGGGGCACGCACCGGCACAATCGGGAAGCTGACACTGCTGCAGGAAATCATAAAGACACGTAAACAGCTTTTCGTTTTACATGTGACCAGAGGGCTGCAGACATTTCTGAATGACAAGCCGTCGTTAGCCGGAGCCGAAACAGCCGGACTATATAAAATGCTGAGTGCGGAGTATCAAAAGATAAAATCAAAAACAATAGATGTAGACGGTCATGTCGGGACTGCGGCGGAATTGAGACAGGTAATCACAGATGAAGCTTACGCTGACGGGCTGTATAGTGAAATCTGCTACCGGAACGGTGAACGTTATATTCCATACGTCGAGAAATTACATGCAGCGGAAATAAACCGGAAACTATCCGGTCTGCCAGTATGCCGTACGGATCAAACCCTGATTATTACAGGGGGAACAAGAGGGATCGGAGCAGAACTTGCCAGACATTATGCCGGCAAGGGAGTCAAAAAACTTGTGTTGATGGGAGTAACCGACCTTCCGGAATCTGATAAAATAGCCGGCATGTTAAAAGACACCGATGAAAAGTCATCTCTTTATTCGAAATTACAACTGCTGCATGAGTTGGATCAAAAGGGAGTTCAGGTGGAAGTGTATTCCGGGCCGCTCACGGAAAAAGAAACATTACAACGCTTCTTTTCAAAGGTGAGACTGAAGTTCGGCAAAATCGGCGGGGTGATTCATTGCGCTGGTGCAGCCAATCATTCGAATCCGGCTTTTATTCATAAATCTGATCAAGAAATAAGAGAAGTATTTGAGCCAAAGGTACAGGGGATGCAGGTACTTCATGACATTTTTATTGATGACAAACTTGATTTCTTCATTTTGTTTTCATCTGTTGCGAGCGCCTTTCCTTTATTAGGCGCCGGAACAAGTGACTATGCCGCAGCGAACGCTTTTATGGATTACTTTGCGGCGTATCAGCATGCAGCCGGCAGAACGTATTATCAATCAATTAACTGGCCGAGCTGGAAGGACATTGGGATGGGCGAGGTGACCAGTCCATCATATCAGGCACTTGGTTTACTTTCACACTCAACAGAAACAGGTATTGCCATGCTGGATGAAATGATGACGATAAACGGATACCCCTGCCTTATGCCGGCAAAGACACATCCGGAGAAATTCAATCTGGAGCAGCTGCTTCAGACAAGAATTCAAGCTGCTATAAATAACCCGGATGCTAAAGAAAAAGAGATCTCTGGTCAGGGAGACAATGAAGCTATGATCAGGAAGTTAATGGAGATTTTTTCCGCGGAGCTGAAAATACCTTATGAGAATTTAGATCAGGATACGTCTTTTACGGATTACGGTGTTGATTCAATCTTACTGGTTCAGCTTGTCAAAAAAGCGGAAGCTGCATTTCAAATAAAAATTGAACCATCAGCTTTTCTGGAGTATCCGAGTTTTTCACAACTGGGTGTCTATTTCAACGAATTATTTGCAAGTGAGGGGATCAGTCCTCAAATTGATTCAGAAAACATTGAGGTTCGGAAAAAAGAGCAACATATAAATCAAAATGCTTCCGAAGTACGGGACAGCGGATCTCAAATACAACAAACCAGTCTGAACCAAATCGCTATTATCGGAATGGGCTGTGAGTTTCCGGATGCTCCGGACACAGAAACGTTCTGGACAAATTTGAAGAAAGGACAAAATAGTGTCCGCGAAGTCCCGGCGTCGCGATGGGATATTTCTTCATACTACTCTGACACCTATGAAAAGGGAAAAAGTATCAGTAAGTGGGGCGGATTTCTTCAAGATATTGAGTCTTTCGATCCCGCGTTTTTTAATATGAACAAAAGTGAGGCATCAGAGCTTGATCCGTTAATCAAAAAATGCCTTGAGGTCAGTGTCCAGACATTGAGAGACGGCGGCTATACAAAAGAAGAAGTATCAAACAAAGAAGTCGGCGTCTTCATCGGTTCGCGGACCGGGACGTTTATGTCCAAAATAGGTTCCCCTTCAAAAAATACGATCGTGGGTATAGGACAAAATTTCATAGGCGCGCATATCTCACACTTTTTTAATCTGAAAGGACCGAATCTGGTTGTAGACACGGCTTGTTCTTCTTCATTGGTCAGCGTCCATCTCGCTTGTCAAAGCCTGATGTTAAAAGAGTCAGATATGGCGATTGCGGGCGGAGTTGACATTTTGCTGGATCAAAAGCCTTACGTCATGCTGAGTGAGGCTCGGGCGCTTTCACCTGAAGGAAAATGTCATACATTTGATGAGAAGGCAGATGGATTTGTACCGGGAGAGGGATGCGGCGCAGTCCTTTTGAAAAGACTTGATGACGCCCTTGCCGAAGGTGACAGAATTTACGCGGTAATTGACTCATCCGCGGTTAATAATGACGGACAGACAATGGGAATGACAACACCTAATCCGAAAGCGCAAAGCGCAGTGATAAAAAAAGCCCTGAAAAAAGGCGGAATTGATGCAGATACTCTCAGTTATGTCGAGACGCATGGCACCGGTACGATGATAGGAGATCCTATTGAATTAAAAGCGCTGACAGAAGTGTTCCGGGAGGTTACGGAAGAAAGGCAATTTTGCGGAGTAGGCAGCGTAAAAACGAATTTCGGACATTTAATGAGCGCAGCGGGGATAGCGAGTATTATAAAGGTTGCCTTATCCATAAAAAATCAGATGCTCCCGCCGACATTACATTGTAAAACGCCAAATCCGCGTTTTAAATTTGATCAGTCGCCATTCTTTCCGAACACGTCTTTAAAAGAATGGCGTCCCAGAAAAGGGGTTTTGAGAGCCGGAATCAGTTCTTTTGGATTCGGGGGCACGAACGCACATATGATATTGAGCGACAGCCATCTCACATTAGGATATGGAGAGACAAAAAGACACCCGCTTTCTCCGATTATATTCAATAAGGAACAATGCTGGATCGACAATGGAGAAACTCCAGAAAAGGAAGAGTCAGAATTGCTGATTCCTTTACTTGATTTCAAAGAATTATAAAGAAAAGGAATGAGACAGGTGGCCAGTAATCAAAACTATCAGTTCACATTAACAATTAAACATACGGACTATATTGTCAGGGATCACCGGGTGCATGGCACCCGGATTATACCCGGTGTCACATTTTTAGATATGATATACCGTATGGCGCTGAGCAAAGGTTTGCCTATTGAAGAACTCGAATGTCAGAATATTTTGTATTTGGAACCTGTAGCAACATCGGATACCTTTGACAGAGAAATCCGCATCCGTTTTCAGGGATTGGAACAGGGATGGGGAATTCAGGCGAAGAGCAGAAAGGTAAAAGATGACCGCATTCTGGATGAAAGCTGGGATGAGAATATGACCTGCAGGCTCATGCAGAAATTCCCGGAAAGCATGAGTTCAATCAATATTGATGAAATTAAACATGCCTCCGCCCGTGAAGCTGATATGGAGATATGTTATGACTATTTAAAAAAGGTTGATATAGAGCATTTTGAATTTATGAAGAGTCTGGGGAAGGTTTATGCGTCTGATCATTCTGTACTTGCAGAGTTGACGCTCAGCCAAATTGCCAATCAATATACCGGCTATTTTCAATTGCATCCCACTTTTCTTGATGCGTCTACCATCATATCGATCCTTTATCAGGCATGTCCCGAATATTTTACACAAGGATCTCCGGCAAGCCGGATGAAGACGTATATTCCCATTCATATTGAATCTTTCCGTATGACGAAGCGCCTGGAAGACAGGTGTTATGTGTACATAGAGAAGCAAGACCAAAATCATGATTCAGGGGATGTCATCCAAGTAAGTTACGGTTTGTACGATGCATACGGGGAGATGATCGCTTATTTTACGCGGCTGTCTGTGAAACATATTCGCTCAAAAGATTTAATTGAAAATCTGAAGCAGACTCGTTTGGAAACTGAAGCGGCTTCTCAGCCAAAAGACAGCCTGATCAGAAAAGATTCAATCATAAATCGAAGCGAAAGCATTGAGACACACCTTAAAGAATTAATATCCGGGGTTTCAAATATAGATCTGCGTGACATAAGGACAGACATTGGTTTTTATGAACAGGGCCTGGATTCAGCTTCTTTGCTTGCCATTGTCAAAGAACTTGAAAACAAAACAGGGGAACAGCTGTATCCTACACTCCTGTTTGAGCAGAAAACGATCCGGGAACTCGCCGCGTATATTAAAGAAAATCAAAAAATGTCCAGTTATTTCTTAACGCGAAATCAATCAGCTGAAAAGCCTGACATGAAAGAAAGTATGAACGAAAATCTTTCCGCTCTTATAACAGAAGGAGACATTCAGCAGCTGATCGCAGATATCAAAGGGACTGCCCCTGAAACACTCTCTGTGGTAAAAGGTTTTTATGAACAAGGCCTCGATTCCGTAACACTTGTGCAAGCCGTAAAGGCATTGGAAGAGAAAACAGGCAGGGAACTGTACCCTACTTTATTGTTTGAGTATCCGACGATTCAAAAACTTGCAAACTATTTTGCAGAGAGCGGCGAAAAAACTTCCGTTGAAAAAGACCTCCCTCTTCATCATGGAGAGAATCATACGGCTCTGACCTATTTAACGCCGCATTGGAGACAAAAGGCTGCCGCTTGGGACCCGAATTGCGGAAATAAAAAGAAAAGAACATGCCTGCTGTTTCAATATGACAGAGAGCTTTTTCATTTTATGCGGGAAAATG
Source organism: Bacillus sp. FSL P4-0334 (assembly GCF_038004825.1). NCBI lineage: Bacteria > Bacillati > Bacillota > Bacilli > Caryophanales > Bacillaceae > Bacillus > Bacillus sp. FSL P4-0334. The sequence continues at coordinate 2,557,636 of NZ_JBBORX010000001.1, forward strand.
CTGAAAATGGATTCGAAAATACACAGATCATTCTCGTTTTATCAGGGAATCGTTTCTCCTATCACGGAGACGGTGTTTATGAGATAGATCACAGGGAGGAAGCTCACTTTGACAGGCTTGCAGCTGATCTGAAAAAAAGGGGGCAAATGCCCGACACCGTGGTTTACGGGTGGCCGGAAGGGTCATTTGCCGGCCCGGAAAAAATAAGTGAACAGCTTTCTAAGGGGGCTTATCCGCTATTCTTTTTCAGCCGGGCATTGATGCGCAGCAAGACGGAAAAAAAGGTTGTATCGCTTTTCCTTTATCCGGCGGACCATAAAAATGATCAGCCGCTTTACGCTTCAGTCCATGGCGCAGGGCAGTCTATTGTGCTTGAGAACCCGAAACTGGCCCTTAAGACAATCGGGATATCAGTTTCAGACAAGTCATCGTTGACGGAACTTACAGCTGAAATCATCAGAGTCGAATCTACGGAAGCTCATCCGGGAGAAACCGATCTTTATTATGAAGGAAATGTGCGCTGGGTCCGTGCCTTACGGGAAGCGGAACCGGCTCCAAACTCAGATTTCTCCTTTAAAGAAAACGGAGTATACATGATTACAGGAGGGGCCGGCGGCTTAGGCCTTATATTTGCTGAACATATCGCAGCCCAAACGAAAGCCAATATTATTTTAGCGGGCCGTTCTGAACTTACGGAAGACAAAAAGAACAAAATCAGCCGAATGAAAGCAGGCGGTTCTTCGGTTCAATATATAAGAGGTGATTTTTCAGATAGCCGTGATGCAGAGCGAATCATAAAAACCATTAAAAGGCAATTCGGAGAAATCAACGGTGTGATACACAGTGCCGGTGTGACGCACGACGCTTTATTGATTCAAAAATCAAAAGATGAAATTCAGGAAGTAATCGCTCCGAAAATAAATGGGACGGTCTTATTGGACAGCTTGCTGCAAACCGAACCTTTGGACTTCTTTGTGATGTTTTCATCAAGCACCTCGATGTACGGGAATATCGGACAGACGGATTACGCATTGGCCAACCGGTTCATCGATCTTTTCGCTGAGTGGCGTGAAGGAATGAGGCGGAAAAAAGAACGCTCCGGCGTCTCAGTAGCCATCGGCTGGCCGCTATGGGAAGACGGCGGCATGAAAGTGGATAAACAAACTGAAAAATGGATGAAACAAAAAATCGGTATGGTTCCTCTTAGTAAAACCAATGGGATCAAAGCTTTTCAAGATTCACTCTCTCTGAACGCATCACAGCTGATCGTGTTTGAAGGTGACAAAGAAAAATTGGAATCTGCACTTCAAGATACCTTCATAGAGGATGAAAACTGCGAGATCCAAATAAATGAGAAAGCTGATACAAGGCATGAGGACATTGCCATTATCGGATTAAGCGGAAAGTATCCGATGGCTGAAGACTTACCTGAATTTTGGGAGAATTTAAAGAGCGGAAAAGATTGTATTACAGAAATCCCGCCTGACCGCTGGAATATGGATGATTTCTTCAGCGAAGACAGAGATATGAAAGGGAAGTCTTACAGCAAGTGGGGAGGTTTTATCAGCGGAGCCGATCAATTTGATCCGCTTTTCTTTCATATTTCCCCAAGGGAAGCAGAACTTATGGATCCCCAGGAAAGGCTCTTTTTAGAAACGGCCAAACATTGTTTTGAAGACTCAGGGTACCCGAGAAACATGCTGGAAAAGATGAAAGTCGGTGTATTTGTCGGTGCAATGTGGGGCCAATATCAACTATTTGAAGGAGAAGAAAATGGAGTGGCTTTCTCGCCGGCGTCCGTCTATTCTTCAATTGCCAATCGGGTGTCTTATTATTTTCATTTAAAAGGTCCGAGTTTGGCTCTGGATACAATGTGCTCTTCATCACTGACCTCTATTCATTACGCATGCCAAAGCATACATTGCGGAGAGAGCGATATGGCATTAGCCGGCGGAGTGAATTTGTCAATACATCCGAATAAATATAAGTTCCTCAGTATGGGACAGTTTCTATCAAGTGACGGCAGATGCCGGAGTTTTGGAAAAGACGGAAGCGGTTATGTTCCCGGTGAGGGAGTCGGAGCCGTATTGTTAAAACCATTGAAAAAAGCAATAGAAGATCAAGATCAAATATACGGTGTGATTAAGGGAAGCGCCGTTAACCATGGAGGAAAGACGAGCGGATATTCCATACCGAATCCGGATGCGCAGGCGGAGGTCATTTCAGAAGCGCTTCGTAAAGCTGACATTGATCCGAATACCGTCAATTATATTGAAGCACATGGAACAGGGACGTCATTAGGCGATCCGATTGAAATTCAAGGACTGAAAGATTCCTATCAATTGAACCATCCTTGCGCCATCGGTTCGGTGAAATCAAATATCGGACATTTAGAATCTGCGGCAGGAATCGCTGCGGTAACGAAAGTGCTTCTCCAAATGAAGAATAAGCAGCTTGTTCCTTCTCTGCATTCCGATATTGTTAATCCGTTTATAGATTTTGATCAGGTTCCTTTTCAAGTGCAGCGGAAAGCGGCTGAATGGAATATTCCGCAAAACAGCAATGCTGTTCATCCTTTGAGAGCCGGGGTAAGCGCTTTTGGGGCAGGAGGAACAAACGCGCATCTTATATTGGAAGCGTATGAGCCGCCAAAAGCTTTTGATCATCAAAGCGGCCGAGTGATCTTTGTTTTATCGGCTCAAGACAAACAACGGCTGATAAAATATGCAAAGGTTATGGCTGATTTTCTATCAGAAAATGAATCGAAGGATAACAATCATAAACTGCGTCTTCAGGATATTGCCTATACACTTCAGACGGGACGCGATCATATGGAAGAACGGCTGGCGATAGTGGCAGATTCCGGGCGGGCCATTGCTGAAGAGCTTTCAGCTTATATCAGGGGTGAAAAAAGCAACTTCAGTCATACCGGTAATACATTCGAATCAGAAGTTCACAATGAAATGCCTCACGTTTGTTCAGATTACGCCGAAGCAGCATCCAAATGGGTAAATGGAAGAAAGATAGATTGGGAGACTTTTGAGGTGAATCGGAATGCTCGCAGGATTTCTATTCCGGGACAACCGCTGATCAAACAGCGGTATTGGATAGCGGAAAAAGGGGAAGCACTTGTTTCAGCGGATGTGAGTAAGCCGACTCACCCTTTCTTGGGGAGTAACACGTCCGATTTTAATCAGTTCAGTTTCACGAAAAAAATCAGCCGTAATCATCCGTTCGCACTAAGTCTGTCTGAAGGAAACGTGTCCTTTTTCCCTTATGCATCTTTGGCTGAAATGGCTATCGTCAATGCAGCGGCGGCATTTGGACAACCAGTTCATACATTGACTGATTTATTGTGGACCGAAAGCATGAACGGAATAACTGATATACGGGAACTGATGATTACGCTGACGCCTGAGCGCGACTTTGCGCGGTTTGACATATATGCAAACACAAAAAATGAGAATAAAGTACGTCTTGCCAGGGGAAATGCGCATATTGCTAAGCCTGAAAGCGGTATGTTTCCTGAAGCGCTTGATATTGCTGAAGTCAAATCAAAAATGACTGAACATCCTGCTGAAGCGCCTTTTGTCATTGAATCAGCGAAAAACAGTGACGGAATGCTGTCGCTTCATTCATTGCCGGATGAGCTTTATGCAAAAAGAGAGAATTTTACGATCTCTCCTGAAGCGCTTGAGTCCGCGATTCAAGCCAGTGCGTTTTTTGTCAGCGGAGAAACCTTCCCGGAATTGATCGGAATGGGAGCGGCGGATGTCTATCACCCTCTCGCTCAAAATTTTTATGTCTATACTCAAAAAGAGAACCGGCAGAACAGCCGTGATGTAACGTGTCATATGACGTTTACAGATAAAAACGGAAGCATTCTGGCAGAGTGCAGAGATGTGAGATTCAGATATGGTCATGAAAAAGACACTGTTCAGACGGACGACGAACTCATTCGTCTCCTGCGTCAATTGGAAACCAATGATATTGATCAGAAGGCTGTATTGAAACAATTAATGGGGGAAGAATGATGAACGGAAAACGTGAACAACTCAGCGATATTCTTGATCTGATTCAAACAGGACAAATGTCGGCTGACGAAGGCTATGCCCGTGTGACATCCATTCAGAATCAAAAATCACGGGCATCGAACCATCCGCTTTTATATTACAAGCCGGAATGGACAGAATCGTTCATTCCGAGTAAGAAGAGCGTACCCTTGACGGGATTGCTCCTGATTTTTGCAGAAAATGAACGGCAAATACAAGAATTGAGCGGTTTGTTTAAGGACTGTACTCTCTTGTTTGTCATCCGCGGAAAAGAATTTGCTGTTTTACATGATGATGCGATTTGTATGAACCACGTGAAAAAAGACGATTATCTAAAGCTGTTCCGATACATTCATGATCATTATCAGCTGCCCGAAAAGATTCTTCACTTGTGGTCTGATTCTCAGGCTGACATGAGTAAGGGAGGTATACAGAAACAATTGGAAAACGGATTGTTTTCTCTTCTGTATATTACACAGGCGCTGATTGAACTAAAATGGAAAAAGATAATAAAGCTGACGCATATTTTTCAAACAGAGAATAAAGAACAACTGCCGCTGCATCATGCTCTCGGCGGATTGGTGAAAACCGTTCACCAGGAACACCCCAATTTTCACTATCAGATTATCAATATCACGCAATCAGAGGGTGAGGGAGCCGCTCTTCCAGCGATAGCGGATATATATCAGAGAGAGTGTGACGAAAAACGGGATATCCATTTTGAAGTGCGCTATGAAAACGGCAGACGTTTTACGAAAAGCTATAATAAAGCCGGCTCATTCGATTTAACCCAGCCGCTGAAACATCATGGGAATTATCTGATTACAGGAGGCCTGGGCGGTCTCGGTTATATTCTGGCAAAACATCTGTCGGAAAAATGGAAAGCGAATCTCATATTGACAGGGCGCTCTGATTTAACTGAAGAGCAGGAGAAAAAGATCGAATATTTAAGAAGTTCAGGTTCAACAGTTGAATATATCCGATCTGATGTTTCAAAACAAAGTGATGCTGAACGGATGTTTGCTTTTGCAAAAGAGCAGTTCGGCACCTTACATGGAGTATTTCACAGTGCCGGCGTACTCCGTGACTCTTTTATCTTAAGAAAGACAAAAGAAGAAATTGATCAAGTCACAGGTTCGAAAGTTTATGGCACGCTGTGGCTGGCGGAAGAAATCAAAAAAATGAAAGTTGAATTACTTGTCTTGTTTTCATCCACATCGGCAGTCTTCGGCTCAGCCGGCCAATGTGACTATGCTTTCGCCAATGCCTGTTTGGATCAGTATGCAGCAGTTATGACCGCAAAAGAGTCTGCCGAAAGGATAGTGTCAGTCAATTGGCCGCTATGGACTTCCGGCGGGATGAATATTGACGATGAAGGAATATCCTACATGAAACAGGAACTCGGTCTTGACCCGTTAGATGACAGTGACGGAATACAGGCTCTGGAGAACAGCTTGTGTCAATCATCTGAACAGCTGATTGCCCTGAAAGGCCGAAAAGAAAAGATTGAGGATGTGCTGAAGCGTGCCGGCACAATCAGCTTACATTCAGACCAGCAGAAAGATGCCGATTTGCAAAACGATGAATTAAGACAAAATATCATCAGTTATCTGAAAAATATAATGTCAGAGGAATTGAAATTACCGGTCTCACTCATAGATGAAAAACAATACCTGGAGAAATACGGCATTGATTCAGTAATGATCATGCGTCTGACCAAAAAGCTGGAGCAAAGTATCGGCAGATTGTCGAAAACATTATTTTTTGAATATCATTCAATATCTCAGTTAGCTGAATATTTCCTGAGTCATCACAGCGAACGAATGATGAAACTGCTGAAACCGGCCGGCACATCTGAACTTGTCTCATATCAAAAAAAGCAAAAAAGAAAACCAGTGGAAACAAAAGCGCCGGTACGCTCTGAAGGAGAAGGTTCAAAAGAGCACATTGCGGCCGATCCCCTTTCTGCTGATATAGCCATTATCGGTGTCAGCGGCAGATACCCGGGTGCGGAAAACATCAGGGAGTTCCAGAATGTGCTGATGAATGGACGGGATTGCGTAAGCGAAATTCCTGATGATCGGAAAGAAATGCTGGAGGGAAGCTGCTATAAGTGGGGAGGTTTTCTGAAAAATCCAGACCGGTTTGATCCTTTATTTTTCCGGATATCACCGAAAGAAGCGGCTTTTCTTGATCCTCAGGAACGTCTCTTTTTAGAGACAGTGTACAATACCATAGAGGATGCGGGTTATAAACCTTCAGATCTGACCCGCAAAAAGGTCGGAGTATTTGCAGGCGTCACATATGGAAGCTATCAATTTTTCGGCGTTGAAGAATCACTTAAAGGAAATGAACTGGCCGTCGGGTCTCCATTTTCTGCAATAGCAAACAGAATATCGTATTTCTTTAACTTTAAGGGGCCGAGTATGGCGGTTGATACAATGTGTTCATCCTCTCTTAACGCCATTCACTTAGCCTGTGAAAGTATACGAAGAGGAGAAAGCACACTTGCTGTTGCGGGCGGGGTCAATCTTACGCTTCATCCCAATAAATATACATTATTAAATCAAAGCCGCTTCTTTGCAAGTGATGGCCGATGCCGGACATTCGGCGAGGGCGGTGACGGTTATGTACCGGGAGAAGGAGTGGGATCCGTACTTTTAAAGCCGGCGGCGGAAGCGGTAAGGGACGGAGATCATATTTATGCGCTGATTAAAGCGACAGCGGTCAATCACGGAGGGAGAACAAACGGTTTTACGGTTCCTAATCCAAATGGTCAGTCTGAACTGATACAGGACGCGCTTCAGAAAGCTTGTATTGATCCTCGTACAATTAGTTATATTGAAGCTCACGGAACGGGAACTTCTCTTGGAGACCCGATTGAGATCACCGGGTTAACAAAAGCGTTTCGGGAATTTACGGAGCACACTCAATATTGTTCCATCGGTTCTGTCAAATCAAATATCGGCCATCTTGAGGCCGCAGCGGGAATTGCCGGTTTGACAAAGGTTCTTTTGCAAATGAAACTGAAAAAACTGTTTCCTTCCATACATGCGGAGACGTTGAATCCAAATATTGATTTTAAAGCCTCTCCCTTTTATGTACAGCGGTCATTGCAAGATTGGAAGAAACCGAAACTGCAGGAAAACGGAAAAACAGTAACTGTTCCGAGAAGAGCGGGGATCAGCTCATTCGGAGCGGGAGGAACGAATGTTCATATCATTATAGAAGAATATGAAGAAACAAACGTCTCAACAGAACATGTTGAGAACGAACCGCATATTGTCCTGTTATCTGCCAAAGACAATGAACGTCTTCTTGAGTATGCCGAAAACATGAGAGATTTTATCCAGCGTTCACTAAGTCCTGAAGTAAAGGATAAGCAGCCTGATATGAAAGAAAAGGTGTATGAAGTACTCAAACCGTTTGTTTCGGAATTGCTTCATATCCATCCGGAAGAAATTAATATTGCTGATCACCTGAGTGAATTTGGCGTAGGACCTTTGGAATTAAGCCGGATGGCGGATTTTATTAACGAAATGTTTCATATTGAACTCACGATGTATGAATTAACTGATTGCCCCTCCATTCAAGCGGTTACTGAATACTTATTGAAGGAATATGCCGGAGCGATAAGAAACCTGTTCCCGAATGAAGTGATGGAAGGCAGCCAATCGGAAAGCGTCGTTTTACGGGATCTGGCATACACTACACAATCGGGCAGAGAAGCGATGGAGGCCAGAGCGGCGATTATCGGTACCTCTCTTAAAGAAATGAAAGATAAATTATTTGAGTTTTGCCGCGGTGACAAGCAAGTTCCAGGCGTATATGTTCATCAGCAATCAGCAGATGCATTTGCTGAAAAAATGAAGGCGTTAACGGAAGGCAGAGCAGGTGAATTGTTTGTAAAGACCATTATTGAGAACGGTGAAGCGGAAAAGCTGGCTCAATTATGGGTTTGGGGGGCGGATATCGACTGGAAATCCGTTCATCAACATTTACAGCAGCCGGGTAAACGGATCTCAATTCCGACTTATCCGTTTGCAAAAGAACGTTATTGGGTTCCGTTCAGGACTGAGAAGACAGAGATCCCTCAGCATTCTTTTCAACATCACTTGCAAAAAAAATGGAGGGAAAATCCGTTTGTTAATCCATCCGAAACAAAAGAGTACGGACTGACAGTAGCATTTGTAAATCAAGACACAGAATCAATTGCCCGCACCATTTGTTCGGATATAGATCAGGAGAATCTGATTGTCATAAAACATCACTCTTCATTTATAAAACACTCTGATCAAATGTTTGAGTGTTCTTTATTAGATGAAAACCACGCATACGACGTTATCCGTGAGATCTTCTCGGGCGGTGAGCGGCAGGTCCAAAATATATTTGATTTCTCAGATATCGGAAACCAGAGTGACAATCAGAACGGCATCCCATATGGTAAATTCTTATTTATACAAGAAATAATTAAGCGGAGTAAAAAGGAAACACCATTATCCATTTTACAAATCACCAATGGCTTGCAGGTATTTAAAGCGGAAAAACCAAAGCTGACGGGTGCAGAATCAGCGGCTTTTCTGAAAGCCCTTTCTGCGGAATACGGCTTTGTTCATGTGAAAACAATAGATATAGACAGCATGAAAGAAACGCATGAGCTGAAACAAATCTTTGAGAATGAAAGGGCGCAATGTACCGGAGAGAATGAAGTATGCTACCGCAGCGGCGTCAGATATGTTCCGTATTTTGAAGAAGAAAGAATCCATACCGGCGCGCCTGTTTCATTTCCTGCGGATAAAGCCATCGTGATTACCGGCGGGACAGGGGGCATTGGCAGAGCAATAGCTGAAGATTTGGTGAAACGGGGAGTGAAAAAACTCGTGCTGACGGGTACGCGTCCATTACCTTTGCGAAGTGAATGGGATCATTTGCTGAAAGAGGGCAGACAGGACGAAAAGACAGTCAGCAATATAAAACTGTTTCAAAGTTTTGAAGAGAAAGGTGTCAACTATCTGTATTACAGCGGTTCTCTCACAAATGAAGAGAAGCTGCGTTCATTCTTTCACCAAGTAAGCCTTGAATTTAAAGATATAAGCGGTGTCATACACTGTGCCGGACTGCACAGCGGCGGAAATCCGGCCTTTATTCATAAAAGAATGAGTGAATTTAAGACGGTGTACGGGCCGAAAGTCACTGGACTTCAGAATTTGGAGCGGATTTTTAATAATAGGCCGCTGGATTTCTTTATTCTATTTTCATCAATTGCAGCACAGTCACCCAAACTGTCGAAAGGAATGACTGATTACGCGTCTGCAAACGCATATATGGACTATTTCGCGGTTTATCATTTTCAAAAGGGGAGAACGTATTTCACGTCCATCAATTGGCCGAGCTGGAAAGAAGTCGGAATGGGTACTGTGACGAGTCCTTTATATGATGAATTGGGATTGGACTCTCTTTCCACACGGGAAGGACTGGCGATTTTGTATCATGCACTGGAGAAAAAATCGGCCAATATCATTCCTATCGTGAAAAAAGGAACAGTGTTTCATGCAGACAGTCTCCTGAACATCAATAAAACCGGCGGAGCTTCGGTTCCAGTCCGAAGACAGGAGACTCCCGACACTTTTGATCATTCAGAAGGGCTTGTCAGTGAACTTTCTGCCGTATTTGCCGAGGAATTGAGCATTCCCCTTGAAAAGCTTAACCCAAATACGGATTTTCAGGAATACGGTGTGGATTCTATACTTCTTGTCAGCATTATACATCGAATAGAAGCAATGATTCAGAAAAAAATTGACCCTACTGTGCTTCTTGAACACAACACGGTTCATGGTCTTGCGGAATATATCGGTAAGACGGCGCCGCCGTTGAAGAAACAAATCGAACAGACTGATTCTCAAAGCAGCAATCAGCAAGATATGCAAGATATGCAGTCTGTGACGAGCCGAAATACAGAACCGCAGACGGCTTCCTCTGCAAAGATAGCTGTTATCGGAATCGGATGTAAGTTCCCTGGAGCGGCTGATAAAGAGGAATTTTGGGACAATCTGAGAAAAGGGAAGAATCATATTAAAGAAGTACCTGATTCCAGGTGGAATATAGAAGAAAATTACTCTCCGGTCAAACAAAAGGGAAAAAGCATCAGCAAATGGGGAGGATTTATCAATGGAATCGGCAGCTTCGATCCGGAGTATTTCCGCATGGAAGAGGAGAAAGCCATCCAAACGGACCCGCTGATAAGACATTTCTTAGAAACGAGTGTACAGACTGTACGGGATGCCGGTTATGAAGAAACGGAATTATCGGGAAAAAAAGTCGGCGTATTTGTCGGTTCCAGAATGGGCGGTTACGGTCACAAACTGCCGAAAGAAAGCAGCAGCCACATCGTCGGGCTTAGTCAAAACTTTATTGCTTCACATGTGTCGCATTTCTTTAATTTTCACGGTCCAAGCATGGTTTCTGATACCGCTTGTTCTTCTTCATTAGTCAGCATTCATTTAGCCTGCCAAAGCATAAAAAACGGTGATTCAGAGATGGCGCTGGCAGGAGGAGCGGATCTGCTTTTGGATGAAATTCCTTACCTGATGTTAACAGAAGGAGGAGCTCTTTCGCCGGACGGTCAGTGTTTTACTTTTGATGAAAGGGCAAACGGTTTTGTACCCGGAGAGGGTTTTGGCGCTGTTCTGTTAAAACCGCTGGAGAAAGCGAAAGCTGACGGTGATCGGATATACGGTATCATTGAAGCATCAGCTATTAATAACGACGGTGCGACAATGGGAATTACGACCCCCAATCCTAAGCTTCAAGAGCAGGTTATTCAAGATGCATTTGAAAAAGCCGATATCACTCCCGGATCAGTCAGCTACGTCGAAACTCACGGCACAGGCACGATGATTGGAGATCCGATTGAGCTTCAGGCTCTGACAAAAGTATTCCGAAGAGACACAAACAAAACGCAATTTTGCGGAGTAGGAAGTGTGAAAACCAATATCGGACACTTATTAAGCGCTGCCGGAGCGGCAAGTTTCATTAAAGTGATTTTATCAATATGGCATAAGGAAATCCCGCCTACATTGAATTGTGAAACGCCAAATCCGCGCTTTGAATTTGAAAAGTCGCCTTTTTATCCGAATACAGAGCTGAGAAGCTGGAAGGATGGAAAACGGAGGGCGGGCATCAGCGCTTTCGGTTTTGGCGGAACAAACGCCCACCTTTTGGTAAGCGGCCTGGATGATTCATATCATTCCGTCAGAACTCCGCTGCCGCCTGCTGAGTTTGTCAGAAAAGAGTACTGGCCGGATTCAAATCGGAAAAAACAAATCAAACAGAATAAAAAACGGCTTCTTGAAATTATTGATGAAACAGAGTAGCACCTGCTCTGTTTCTTTACTTTGTAAAAGAAGAAAGGTTGTCGAGTTGCATGAGGTTCAGCGTATTAGTCAAACATGACGATTATATTGTTTCAGACCATGTCCTTCATCAAGTGCGTACGATACCCGGCGTAACGTATCTGGATTTAATAACACGATTTTTAGCTGAGAAAGGGATATCACCCCGAAGTTTTGAAATCAAACATGTTTTATTCCGTGAACCTGTTGCGACGTCAGTCCATTTTGATAAAAAAGTCACCTTCCAGTTTACGAAACAAGAAAACGGCTGGCTTGTTGAAACAACAAGCAGGAAATGGGTCGCTGAAAAGGCGGAAGGTGAAGCGTCAGTCAACTTGCAGGCGGAAATCATAAGAAAAAATGCGATAAAAGAAAAGACAATTTCAATCGAAGAATTAAAGAAAGGGGCCGTCCGGACTTCGGATGCTGAATCCGCCTATCGTAATTTGCGCAGGGGCGGCCTGATTCATAAAGATTTTATGAAATTGGAAGGTACAGTATATGAAGGTGAAAATTATATTCTGGGAGAGGTCAGTTTAAGCGGACTTTCAAAAGAATATACAGATGACTTTTACATGCATCCCGCATTTTTGGATGGGTCTCTCAGCTTGTTGGGAATCCTTACATCAGACTTGCCGGATGAAGGAACAAATGCGTTTATCCCTATATATATTGAGACATTCCGGGCACTGCATAAAACAACTGGGTCTTGTTTTGTGTATATTAATAAAACCAGTATAACGCAGCCGCCTTCTAAAGACATTTTATATGCGGACATAGAAGTATACAGGCCTGATGGAGAGCTTGCTTTTTATTATGAGCGATTCGGTGTGAAAAGAGTCAGAAATGAAAAATCAATACAAAGGCTGGAGCATTCCCAAAAAGCTAAAGAGGTCGGCAGCGTAGCGAACAATAAAGAAATGATCAGAAATAATTTGATCCAAGAGATAGCCGGCATGATTGAAAAACCTGCTGAAACAGTGAAGAATGATATTTCCTTTTATGAGATGGGCTTGGATTCTAAACAATTATTAGACTTATCCAAAAAATTAGAACTGATGTTAGGTTCAAAGCTGTACCCGACTTTATTATTTGATTACTCCACAATCGGTGAATTGACGGAATTTCTGCAGGAGAAATACGGAGCTAACATTACAGACTCTATCTCTGATACAGTTCAGCACCAAGACAGTCATAAAACATTAACAGATGAGCTGTCATCCATTATTGGAGAGGTTACAAACACACCGCCAAATAAAGCGGACAAACACCAATCTTTTTACGAACTGGGTCTTGACTCAAAACAGCTGCTGCATATATCGAAAATGCTCGAGGAAAGATTGGATACACAATTGTATCCGACATTGCTTTTTGATTATAACAATATTCATGATTTAGCGGCTTATTTAGAAGAAAAATATGATGTGCGTAATACGCCGGCCGCAGCTTTTAAAGAAAAAACGCAAACGAAAGAGCCGTCTGAAAAGCCGGTGCTTGAATCTTTATATTTACAAAAAGAATGGATAGAATCGCCATTAAAGTCCGGAGAAGTACCTAAGGAAAATACACTGATTTTCGATTTCGACAGTTCATTGAGTGATGAAATCCGAAAGTACATCGGCAGTGAAAATGTTATTTATGCGGAAGCCGCCGCTGAATATGAAATGGTAAATGAAAAGCATTATAAATTTAATCCGGAGCAGTCTGCTCATTACTCCAGACTGTTAGAAGATATGAAAAAGTCCGGAGCATTTCCGGCGTCAATCATTCATTACCTGTCAAAAAAAGCTTATACTGAGGCAGCGTTAGATCTGACTCACAGCTTTTATTCAATTCTTTATTTGAGTAAAGCTTTGATCCATCAAAAAGTAAAAGAAAACATCAACATTCTGTACGTACATGACAAGGGTCAATATACAAATCCGGTTTACGCCGCGATTGGAGGCTTTTTTAAAACGCTGAATGCGGAGCAGCCGAATATAAAGTGTAAAACGGTTGAGATTTCTTCAAGACAAACCATTGAAAAAGCACCTTTGCTTCTCAATGAATTAAGTGCCGGACATCATCAGGCTGTGAAATATGACGGCGATCAAAAAAGGCGGGTGACAGCATACAAAGACGCTTCGCTGCAAACAGGACAAAAGGCCGCAAAGTTTGCAAAAAACGGGGTGTATCTCATCATCGGAGGATTAAGCGGCATCGGCTGGATTATTTCAGCGTTTCTTTATGCAAATCACGGAGCCAGCGTTATCATTGCCGGGCGATCGAAAATGACAGCAGACATGGAAGAAAAATTAGACAGCATCCGATATGACGGGGCAAGCATTTCTTATATCCAGGCTGACATGTCAGATAAGCAGCAGGTCATCAAGTTAGCGGAAAAAATTCGTGCTGATTTTTCCGAAATCAACGGGGTCATTTACAGTGCAGGCGTGTTAAAAGACTCTCTCATTATGAATAAAACAGACGCGGAAGCTCAAGCGGTGCTGCAATCAAAGGTCAATGGTGTGATTCATTTGGATGAAGCGCTCAGAGATATGCCTTTAGACTTTTTTGTTTTGTTTTCTTCCATCTCCTCAGAAATCGGAAGTCTGGGTCAAGCCGATTACGCTTACGCCAATCGTTTTCTGGAGCATTTTGCCGAGTGGAGGGAATGTATGAGAAAGGCGGGGGGAAGATCAGGAAAAACCATCGCTGTAAATTGGCCTTTCTGGAAAGACGGAGGCATGTCAGTTGATCCCGGCATTCAAGATATTATGAAAAGGGAGTACGGACTTCACCCATTAGAAAATACTGCCGGAATCAAAGCTTTTGAACACTCGCTTCTCGGCCGAGGCCACCAGCTGATCGTGTTATACGGAGAAAAAGAAAAAATACAAAACGATTTCAAGCCGTTATCCGCCCGTTCAGCACCGCCTCTGGTAAGAGATTCAGCGATTGCAGCCGATTTTGATGCTTCGTCAGTCGTTACGGAAGAAACCGAGAGTCCTTTCCGAATACTCGGCACGGCTTCCAATCGTCATCTCGACGATTATTTGCATTATTGGAGCAGACTGAAGAAAGGAGCCCTTCAGCACAATCAAAGCGATGCCGCAAAAAAACTCATCGCTTTTTACCAGACAGAAGAAACGGAAACCGTTCATTTTCTGGCAAACACAGAAAATGCCCGGCATATGGAAATATTGATGAGCGGTAAGGGTGAAACAATTTTACTGATTTGCGGTTTTGCTACCACTGCTTACATGTGGAAAGAACAAATGAAGGAGTGGGCAGATCAATTTAATGTAATTGTCATACACACACCGGGTTACGGGCTGAGTGAGGGGAGCGCCGATTTTACACTGAGCGGGCTGGCTCAGACTTTTATCGAAGTGCTGAACGAGATAGGGGTTGCTTGGCCGATCCACATTGCGGCAGCTTCTTGGGGAGGCATGATAGGGCAGAGGATAGCCTATGAATACCCTGAAAAAGTAAAAACGCTCATTCTTTCCGGAAGTTACACCGCATACGAAGAAGACCCTGAAAGCAGTGTCGAGGAAAAACTGAAAAATGATTTTATAGCTATAGGAAAGTCGCATGAATATGAAAGTTTATACAGTAATCAATTCTTAAATGCTTCTATTGAACGTTTTATGAAGATACATCAACAAGAAGGCTATTCTACGATCGGCTTTTTAAAAGACATTCATACAAGAACGCTTATCCTTACGGGTGAGAAGGAAAGCGTAGTTGATCAGAAAGAAACAAAAAGGCTGCGGAAACTGCTGAGCAATGCAGAATTAAAGAAAATTAAGGGAGCGGGGCATCTTCCGAACATCACACATCCGGAAGAATTTAATAAAGCGGTGTCAGAATTCATCAAGAAATCAGTAAGTAAGGGATGAAAACGATACATACAGTACAGGGGGAGAAAACAATGAAACAAACATTAAGCAATCCGGCATTTGATATGAAACAAATTAACGCTCTTAACGGCCATTATCAGACGATGATAGACAATGGAGATCTGCAATGTGCGAGTTATATGATGTCAAGAGGAGGTGAGGTTTTTGCAGCTGAGTCGTTAGGGGAATTTACCGGCGGACAAAAAGAAAAGCAAACATTTCAGCTTGATACAATCAGAGAAATCGGTTCTTTGACAAAAGTGTTTACCGCTGTAGCCGTCATGCAGCTCGTCGAAAAAGGTTTGCTCGATCTGAAAATGCCGGTCAAGCTCATTTTGCCAGCGTTTGATAAACCGGGTTTCGGAGAAATTAAAATTTTGCACCTTTTGACTCATACGGCGGGATTAAGTTTTGAGCTGGATATTCAAAAGGCTGAAGGCATTGACTTAACGAATGAGGAAGAATGGATAAACTATCTGGTTCGTACGCCTTTGGAGTACGGAGTGGATGAAGCATGGAACTATTCCAGAACCGGCTTTGTTATACTTGGCATCATTATTTCAAAAGTAACAGGCGTATCCTACGAACAGTATGTAACAAAGCATATTATTGAAGCGCTCGGATTAGAAAGAACGTATTTTTATGTGCCTGATGCTTTAAAAGAAGAAGTTTGTGTGATCAATGAGCACGAGTGCGTACAGCTGGAAAAAAGTCATCACCCGTATTTTCCGAATAAAGCGACAAGCGGTCTGTACTCTTCATTGCGAGATATTTGGAAGTTAGCTGAAATGTTTAGAAATAAAGGCAGATTGAAAGATAAGAAGCTGCTTGGAAGAAAAACAGTCGAAGCGATGCTGAGAAATCAAATAAAGCCCGGTCTTCCTTTTTACTTCTTCGGAGCGCCCAGAGAGGAAGGCGGCTTTGGTTTAGGCATTAATTTGTGGCCGGCCGGTGACCATTATTTCATGACAGAAGGCACCTTCTCACATCTTGGAATGGGGTGGTGCGGCATGTTTTCTGATCCAGCCGAAGATTTTACGTATGTATTTTTCACTCCGATTTCCGAGTTTCATCCTCATGCCGTGCTGACGCCGCTGAATATCGTGTGGGCGGGTATTGAATAATTAGACAAAAGCATCGTCCCGTCTGTTCGGCAGGCGGGACGATTGCTAACTGCCCGTTTTTATCCCGCGGCATCTTTTCAAAGCCCGCCCCTAAGTTAAATAACTTAATTTACACTTTGTAATTTTTTTTAATTATAGTACAGTAGAGCATTTTTATAATACAGTTTAAAGTCTTTTATAGTACAGTTTGGCGCAATATGATCTTAAGTTTTATAAGCGGTTTCAAAATGAGGTTATAAATGATTGACGGCTTTGTTTAATTACTGTAAACTATGGTTGTTGATCATATTGTACTAATAAAAAATCTTTTTTTATTAGTACAGTTTAAACGTCATTATCTTTGCTTAAGCGCTATGTGAATTTCTGAATGATTAATTTTAGAATTGCAGAGCATGATAAGACTGTTTTTAATACGGATGGCTAAACGGTATCCTAACCCTGTTAAATCAAAAGAAGAGGTGGTTTAAAAAATGGCTGCAAAGACAAAAACTTCAATTGTTGATAGCAAAAAACAATTTGATGCTATTCATAAGCAGTTTGAAACGTTCCAAATTTTAAATGCTGAAGGAGAAGTCGTAAATAAAGACGCAATGCCTGATCTTTCAGATGATCAGTTAAAGGAATTAATGAGAAGAATGGTGTATATCCGCATTTTAGACCAGCGTTCAATTTCTCTTTCCCGTCAAGGACGTTTAGGTTTCTATGCACCGACAGCGGGCCAGGAAGCTTCTCAAATTGCATCACACTTCGCGCTTGAACAGGACGATTTTATCCTTCCGGGTTATCGTGACGTTCCTCAGCTGATTTGGCACGGTCTTCCTTTACACCAGGCATTCCTGTTCTCAAGAGGCCATTTTAAAGGTAATCAGATGCCTGAGGGAGTAAATGCTTTATCACCTCAAATTATTATTGGTGCTCAAATTATCCAAACCGCAGGTGTAGCTTTAGGTCTTAAAAAGCGCGGTAAAAAAGCGGTAGCTATTACTTACACTGGTGACGGCGGAGCTTCTCAAGGTGACTTCTATGAAGGAATGAACTTTGCCGGAGCATTTAAAGCGCCAGCGATCTTCGTTGTTCAGAATAACCGCTATGCGATTTCAACTCCTGTAGAAAAGCAATCATCCGCACAGACAATTGCCCAAAAAGCAGTTGCCGTCGGTATTACAGGTGTTCAAGTAGACGGAATGGATGCACTTGCCGTTTACGCTGCAACCGCAGAAGCACGCCAGCGCGCAATTAACGGTGAAGGTCCGACTCTGATTGAAACTCTTACATTCCGTTACGGACCTCATACAATGTCCGGTGACGATCCGACTAAATATCGTACGAAAGAAATAGAAAATGAATGGGAGCAAAAAGACCCGCTCGTACGTTTCCGCAAGTTCTTGGAAAACAAAGGACTATGGTCTGAAGAAGAAGAGAACAAAGTGATTGAACAGGCCAAAGAAGAAATCAAACAAGCTATCAAAAAGGCTGACGGCGAATCAAAACCGAAAGTAACAGAGCTGATTGAGAATATGTTTGAAGAGCCGACGTTCAACTTGAAAGAACAACTTGAAATTTACAAAGCGAAGGAGTCGAAGTAAGCCATGGCGCAAATGACAATGATTCAAGCGATCACTGATGCGTTACGCACAGAACTGAAAAACAATGAAAACGTTCTGCTTTTCGGGGAAGATGTAGGCGTTGCCGGAGGCGTATTCCGTGCAACTGAAGGCCTTCAAAAAGAATTCGGTGAGGACCGCGTATTTGACACGCCGCTTGCTGAATCCGGTATCGGCGGTCTGGCTCTCGGTTTAGGCCTGCAAGATTACCGTCCTGTTATGGAAATCCAATTCTTCGGATTCGTATATGAAGTAATGGATTCAATCTCAGGACAAATGGCTCGTCTCCGCTACCGTTCCGGCGGACGCTGGACTTCTCCGGTGACAATCCGTTCTCCATTCGGCGGAGGGGTTCATACACCTGAACTTCACGCTGACAGTTTGGAAGGCCTTATCGCTCAGCAGCCGGGTATTAAAGTTGTTATCCCATCCACTCCTTACGATGCAAAAGGACTGTTGATTGCCTCTATCAGAGACAATGATCCGGTTGTTTTCTTAGAGCATATGAAACTTTACCGTTCTTTCCGTCAGGAAGTTCCTGAGGAGGAATACACAATTGAGCTAGGCAAAGCTGATGTGAAACGCGAAGGTACTGACCTTTCTATCATCACATACGGCGCGATGGTTCATGAGTCGCTTAAGGCTGCTGAAGAGCTTGAAAAAGAAGGCGTTTCTGCTGAAGTTATCGACCTTCGCACTGTAAGTCCGCTTGATATTGATACGATTATTGCTTCTGTTGAAAAAACAGGCCGCGTAATTGTCGTGCAAGAAGCTCAAAAACAAGCCGGCATCGCTGCCAACGTTGTAGCTGAAATCAATGACCGCGCGATTCTGAGCCTGGAAGCTCCGGTTCTGCGTGTTGCGGCGCCTGATACAGTATTTCCTTTCTCGCTTGCTGAGAGCGTATGGCTTCCAAACCATAAAGACGTTCTTGAAACTGCGAAAAAAGTTCTTGAATTTTAATCAGGCATCATAAAAGACGGTAAAGAGAGTCCTTTTCTCTTATATGAAGGAGTCTGTTTACTAGGTTCAATGCTTGCGAATGCATAACTAAAATTTGCTTAATCAACTAGGAGGTCGAAAACTGTGGCATTTGAATTTAAACTTCCGGATATCGGGGAAGGTATCCACGAAGGCGAAATCGTAAAATGGTTTGTTAAGCCGAACGACGAGGTAGAAGAAGACGATGTTCTGGCTGAAGTGCAAAATGATAAAGCAGTGGTAGAAATTCCTTCACCTGTTAAAGGAAAAGTATTAGAATTAAAAGTTGAAGAGGGAACAGTTGCAACTGTTGGACAAACGATTATTACGTTTGACGCACCTGGTTACGAAGATCTTCAATTTAAAGGAAGCCATGATTCAGGAGATGCGAAAACTGAAGCTCAAGTTCAGTCGTCTGCTGAAGCAGGGCAGGATATCTCTAAAGAAGAGACTCCTAAAGAGCCTGCAAAAGAAACCGGCGCAGGACAGCAGGACCAAGTGGAAGCTGATCCGAACAAACGCGTGATCGCGATGCCTTCCGTACGCAAATATGCCCGTGAAAAAGGCGTGGATATCCGTAAAGTAACAGGTTCAGGCAATAACGGACGTGTTGTAAAAGAAGATATCGACAGCTTTGCAAATGGAGGAGCGGCTCAAGAAGCGGCACCGCAAGAAACAGCTGCACCTCAGGAAACAGCTAAACCTGCAGCGGCTCAGGCTCCTGAAGGCGAATTCCCTGAAACACGCGAAAAAATGAGCGGTATCCGTAAAGCGATCGCGAAAGCAATGGTGAACTCTAAGCATACTGCACCGCACGTAACTCTTATGGATGAAGTTGACGTAACAAATCTTGTTGCTCACCGCAAACAGTTCAAACAAGTTGCTGCTGATCAAGGCATCAAGCTGACTTATCTGCCTTACGTCGTCAAAGCATTAACATCCGCTTTGAAAAAATTCCCTGTTTTAAACACATCTATTGATGATAAAACAGATGAAGTGATCCAAAAACATTACTTCAACATCGGAATTGCAGCGGATAC
The DNA here is from genome assembly GCF_038004825.1 of Bacillus sp. FSL P4-0334. NCBI lineage: Bacteria > Bacillati > Bacillota > Bacilli > Caryophanales > Bacillaceae > Bacillus > Bacillus sp. FSL P4-0334. The sequence goes on from NZ_JBBORX010000001.1 coordinate 2,577,712, forward strand.
CGAAAAAGGCCTGCTTGTGCCGGTAGTGAAAAATGCCGACCGTAAAGCCGTTTTCGAAATCTCTGATGAAATCAACAGCCTTGCAACAAAAGCGCGTGAAGGCAAGCTTGCACCTGCGGAAATGAAAGGCGCTTCTTGCACGATCACAAATATCGGTTCTGCCGGAGGCCAATGGTTCACACCGGTTATCAACCATCCAGAGGTTGCGATTCTCGGTATCGGCCGTATTGCTGAAAAAGCGATCGTCCGTGACGGTGAAATTGTAGCTGCTCCTGTCTTAGCTCTTTCTCTCAGCTTTGACCACCGTATGATTGACGGAGCAACTGCACAAAATGCGTTAAACCACATCAAGCGTTTACTGAACGATCCACAACTTATTTTAATGGAGGCGTAATGTTATGGTAGTAGGAGATTTCCCTATTGAAACAGATACTCTTGTGATTGGTGCGGGACCCGGCGGCTATGTAGCTGCCATCCGCGCTGCTCAGCTTGGACAAAAAGTAACAGTCGTTGAAAAAGCAACTCTTGGAGGCGTTTGTCTGAACGTCGGCTGTATTCCTTCAAAAGCGCTCATCAATGCAGGCCATCGTTACGAGAATGCAAAACATTCAGATGACATGGGAATCACTGCTGAGAACGTAACGGTTGACTTTACAAAAGTCCAAGAATGGAAAGCTTCTGTTGTAAATAAGCTTACCGGCGGTGTTGCAGGTCTTTTAAAAGGAAATAAAGTGGATGTTATAAAAGGGGAAGCTTATTTCGTAGACAGCAACTCTGTCCGTGTAATGGATGAGAACTCTGCGCAAACATACACATTTAAAAACGCAATCATTGCTACCGGTTCTCGCCCTATCGAATTGCCAAACTTCAAATATAGCGAACGCGTTCTGAACTCTACAGGCGCACTTGCGCTTAAAGAAATTCCGAAAAAGCTCGTTGTTATCGGCGGCGGATATATCGGTACTGAGCTTGGAACAGCGTATGCGAACTTCGGAACTGAATTGGTTATTTTAGAAGGCGGAGATGAAATTCTTCCTGGCTTCGAAAAACAAATGAGTTCTCTCGTTACCCGCAGACTGAAGAAAAAAGGCAACGTTGAAATCCATACAAGCGCCATGGCTAAAGGCGTTGAGGAAAGACCTGACGGCGTAACAGTTACATTCGAAGTAAAAGGCGAAGAAAAAACGGTTGATGCTGATTACGTATTAATCACTGTCGGACGCCGTCCGAACACTGATGAGCTCGGCCTTGAGCAAGTCGGTATCGAAATGACTGACCGCGGTGTCATTAAAACAGACAAGCAGTGCCGCACAAACGTACCGAACATTTACGCAATCGGTGACATCATTGACGGACCTCCATTGGCTCACAAAGCGTCTTACGAAGGTAAAATCGCTGCCGAAGCTATTTCAGGAGAGCCGGCTGAAATCGATTACCTCGGTATTCCGGCGGTTGTATTCTCTGAGCCTGAACTGGCTTCTGTCGGTTACACTGAAGCACAGGCGAAAGAAGAAGGCATTGAAGTCGTTGCAGCTAAGTTCCCGTTTGCAGCAAACGGACGTGCGCTGTCTCTTAACGAAACTGACGGCTTCATGAAGCTGATCACTCGTAAAGAAGACGGTCTTGTAATCGGTGCGCAAATTGCCGGCGCAAGCGCTTCTGACATGATTTCTGAATTGAGCCTGGCGATCGAAGGCGGAATGACTGCTGAAGATATCGCAATGACAATTCACGCTCACCCGACATTGGGCGAAATCACTATGGAAGCTGCCGAAGTAGCAATCGGAAGCCCGATCCATATCGTAAAATAATAATGTAACAAAGAAACAGCCCCCCTTTTGTAAAAGCGGGGGCTGTTTTTATTGTGCAAGCACATGCTGCATAGGTTTGATGATATCCTCTTTTTTCTTTACGGATCCCTCAATCTTCATGACCACATGCCGATGATTGATCACCATCAGCGCAGGGAACGTGTTGATTTCCTCTTCCCATCCCTTTCTGTTGTCATAAACCTTCATTTGATCGACATGATGGGGATATTTCTTTTCTAAATCAAGAATCGCATCGTAATAAGGCACTTCTTTATCTATATGATTTTCATCGGAAAAAAACAAGATTTGAGTGTGATGAATGCTGTCGATCCGGTTTTTTGTGAATGGACTGACAGTAGAAACCGAACAGCTTGACAGAACGAACAGCATCAAAAAAAAGGGAATCACCGTACGGTAGCGCATCTATCTTACTCCTCTGTTTTATATAATATATGGGTTCATCCATTTATAAGCCTATATCAAGTGTATCACGAGAGGTGAAAAACCTAAGGCTTGTTACTGAATTGTTATATAATTGAAACCGTTTTTAATGAAGAAATAATACGTGTGACAACTTGCGCAGCCGATGTGTAAAAAAGGCACATTGTTTTTCGTGAGAGCGCTGTTTTTTCGTTATACTGGGAGCAAAACCATATCAGGAGGGATTGTCATGTATAAAGCCGCTGCAGCTGTCATATGTATGTGCTTACTCGCCGGCTGCCAATCAAATGAAAAGATGCAAACAAACAAACCCCATTCTCAAGCCGCGGCCAATCATGCCAAACGGGAAAACCACCATACAAAAGAGGAAAAACAGAAAAAACAGAAGGCGGAGCCCCGTTACTATATCAATCCGAATAGCTTTTCTGTGGAAAAAATGGATGAACAGAAAGAGAAAAAACCGATCGCATTGGTAACGATCGATGACGCGCCTGATCAGCATGCCGCTGAGATTGCGGACAAACTGCACGATCTCAATGCGTCAGCGATCTTTTTTGTAAACGGACATTTTTTGAAAAAAGATGAAAATAAGAAAGCGCTTAAGCATATTCATGAGTTAGGTTTTATGATCGGTAATCATACAATGACTCATCAAAACTTAAAAGATCTTTCCGAACAAAAACAACGTGAAGAAATCATTGGCGTCAATAAAGCGGTTGAAAAGGTAATAGGAGAGAAACCCGCATTTTTCAGGGCGCCTTTCGGAAGCAATACGGACTACAGTGACAGACTTATAAAAAAAGAAGGTATGGTGAAAATGAACTGGACCTTCGGGTATGATTGGGATCAGAAATATCAATCCAAAAAAGCGCTTACCGATATCACACTGAGCAGTCCTTATCTGCGGGACGGGGCCAACATATTGATGCATGACCGGAAATGGACGGCGGAAGCCATGCCGGACATTGTAAAAGGATTGCGTCATAAAGGATATACTGTGATTGATCCTCGAGCTATAAAAAGACCGTAAAAAATAAATGTGTTATACAATTTATCAGTTGACATATTAAATGTGACATAATAATATAATAACAACAAGTGAAAATTAAGCGTTTTCAAATTCTGAGAAATGGGGAATGACAGATGGGTACAATTGTTTGCCAAGACTGTAACGAAGCGATTCATTACTTTGAGGATGAGAAGGTCACGACGTTATACGGAACATGCTGCGGACAATGCCAGTGTCATCTTGAAGAAGAGTAAAAAGCGTAAAAAGGCCCGAAACGATTTCGTTTCGGGCTTCTTTATGTTTATTGGATGGCTTTTTGCTCTTTGATGACTCTGATCATTTCAAGCGTTGCATCTTCGGGACCCTGCACAGGAAGGCCGGCGTCCAAGTTTTTAAAAATGTAGCTGATATTTTCTTCAGTAATGATCTCGCCCGGAATAAAGATCGGAATTCCCGGCGGGTACACCATGACAAACTCTGCGATGATCCGTCCCGCGGATTCTTTTAACGGAATGACTTCCGTATTTGCGTAAAACGCGTCTCTTGGCGTCATCGCTAACAGAGGAATTTCAGGAAGCAGAACTTCGGTTTGCTGATGAGCATAGTCATTGTCGGAAGCCTGCTTTGAAATGTCTGTAAGCGCGCTTACAAGACGGTCGGCATCTCCCGCTCTGTCGCCGGGGGTGAAAATACATAAAATATTATACAAATCGGACAGCTCGACTTCGATATTATATGATTCGCGGAGCCATTTTTCAACGTCATGACCCGTCAGGCCGAGGTTTTTGACCGAAATGATTAATTTAGTCGGATCATAACTGAATGCAGCTTTAGACCCTGTGATTTCTTCGCCGACACAGCGGATGCCTTCAATTTGATTGAGGCGTTTCCGTGTCTGATCCGCCAGCAGAATCGTATCTTCAAGAAGGTCGCGGCCTTCTGTAGCGAGGCGTTTTCTTGCGACATCCAGTGAAGCGAGAAGCAGATAGGATGTTGACGTTGTCGTCAGCATGCTTAAAATCGACTGTACTCTTTCTTTGGAAACAAGACCTTCTCTCACATTTAAAATGGAGCTCTGCGTCAGGGAGCCTCCCAATTTGTGCACGCTTGTGGCTGCCATATCAGCGCCCGCCTGCATGGCGGACAGAGGAAGCTTATCATGAAAATGAATATGCACGCCGTGCGCTTCATCGACAAGCACAGGCACATCGAAAGAATGCGCGAGCTTTACAATGCTGCTCAAGTCAGCTGCCACACCGAAGTACGTCGGATTTATGACAAGCAGGCCTTTTGCGTCAGGGTGCTCCGTCAAAGCCCGCTCGGCGGACTCAAGCGTAATGCCGTGAGAAATTCCGAGCTCATCGTCAATTTCCGGGTGAATAAAAATCGGCACCGCTCCGGAAAATACAATGGCCGACATAATGGATTTATGAACGTTTCTCGGGATGATGATTTTATCTCCGGGTCCGCATACGGCCATGACCATCGTCATAATGGCGCCGCTCGTCCCTTGTACGGAAAAGAAGGTATGGTCTGCGCCGAATGCTTCCGCGGCCAGATCCTGGGCTTCTTTAATGATGCCCTTTGGCGCATGTAAATCATCCAGAGGTTCGATATTAATTAAATCTATGCTTAACGCGTTTTCTCCGATAAATTGTCTGAATTCCGGATCCATTCCCGCGCCTTTTTTATGGCCCGGAATGTGGAATTGGACAGGCTGTCTGTCCGCGTGCTTTTTCAGTCCGCTGTACAGGGGTGTTTCATGTTGCGGCAATTGTTTTCCCACCTTTATCATAATACCTACGGATTAGTTTGTATTACATTCAGTTTTATTACCCGTTTTTTAAACGTAAAACAAATGAATTATATTATGAACTTGAAAGAAAGTAAAGAACAATTTATGATCTATGGAAGATGCTTATTTTGAGCATGATTATAAAGGAGTGAAGACATTTGGAATATCAATATCCGATGAATGAGGACTGGACGACAGAGGAGGCCGTGGATGTCATTGCTTTTTTTCAGCAGGTGGAAAACGCCTATGAAAAAGGAGCTGACCGAGACAGACTTCTGAATGCGTACCGCCGCTTTAAAGAAATCGTTCCCGGGAAAGCGGAAGAAAAGAAAATCTGCAGCCAATTTGAAGCTGACAGCACCTATTCCCCGTATCGGACTGTGAAACAGGCGAAACAATCAGATCAAGCGATTATCAAAATGTAGACAAAGCGAGCCGGCAATCGGCCCGCTTTTTATGTTATGAGACTTTCTGAGTCAGTGTGTATAAAAAGGAAAGCTTCCTAAAAGCATCTTCAATGGTTTGCAGGAATTCATTGTTGTTCATGTTGATCACGTCTTCTTTTTGCAGCTGAATGCCGCACAAAAGCTCTGCTTTTTTCACTGTCTGCAGGCGTTCAAATAATGTTTTCAGCTGCTCCTGATCCATGTCGGACTGCTTGTACGCCCCTGGCTTCGTATGATCCGGCGACCATACAAAATGACCGGGAATCTGTTTTGTGATGTCCTCCTGCTTCGCTTCCAGCAATCTGCCGTATTCCTCTTTTATCGGAGATTCATAAATGATGGCAAACCATACAAACATATGGGTGTCCCATAAACCGATCTGAAAGTGAGGGAGTTTCTTATACCCGCGTTTGCTGTTGGCAAAGGCAACCCAGCTGTCAGCCGGCGGGTTGACAGATCTTCTCGCGTGCTTGGCGACATGCGGGAACATTTCATCGCCTGTCAATGCTGACAATGTCGGTGCGAAATGCTCTCCTAACAAGGTCAGCTTCGGGCGGACTTGTTCTTTTAACACCTCCATGCGCGGATCTAAACCTTCTATTGTAAATGTATCGAAGTCTTCTTTTGTAAAACGCATCTGAGTCATCTTTTTCCTCCTTATCGTAAGTATTCATATTTTACCACAGCCGCCGCCGGCCGCAAAAACATTGAGAACGTTTGAGCCGAGAGGATTGGTGGTAAAAAACGAATAGGTAAACACACAATTTTAAGAATGTTGTTACAGCCGAATATAAGTTTCCATACGATATAAGAAGTATCATTAATAAATTGGAAAAATGGGATGCTTTTTTAACAAATGATCTCTGGAAGGGGCGAAAGACAATGAGGCAAGTGGTGAAGGAAGGATTCAGGGAGGAAAAAAATAACCGTGTAGCTGTCTGGAGACTAGAGGTTGATTATGAATTGGCAACCCTGTATGAGGCCATGCAAAAAGAGAATGCAGATCAAATCGATCTCAGCAAAAGAAAACTGGAACGTCTCAGAAAAGAATGGATTCGGCTTAACGGATAAAGAATAGTAAAAACGAACCGCAGGAAATGGTTCGTTTTTACGTGAGAAGGCATTTTTTTCATTTTCCTTGCTTTTTCATCGCCTTTATCAGTATGCTATAGAATAAGCTATACATAGAAAAGAGGTACACGGTATGACAAATTGGACGGAAATTGATGATATCGCAAAACAATGGGTAAAAGAAGCCGGAACGAGAATCAGACAATCCATGCAGGAAAGCTTGACGATTGAAACAAAATCAAATCCGAATGATTTAGTCACAAATATTGATAAAGAGACGGAGCGCTTTTTCATTGACCGTATACAGGGAACTTTTCCCGGACACCGGATTCTCGGAGAAGAAGGGCAGGGAGATAAGCTCCGCTCCCTTGACGGAATCGTCTGGATCATTGATCCGATTGACGGAACGATGAATTTTGTCCATCAAAAGCGGCATTTCGCGATCTCCATCGGCATCTTTGAAGACGGAAAAGGCAAAATCGGCTTAATTTATGATGTGATGCAGGACGAACTGTATCACGCATTCAGCGGAAAAGGGGCTTATCTGAACGACACGCCGCTTGCTCCTTTAAAAGAAGCTTCCATTGAAGAAGCCATTATTGCAATCAATGCCACATGGGTGACGGAAAACAGAAGGATTGACCCGAGTATTTTGGCGCCGCTCGTAAAACGGGTCAGAGGAACGCGTTCCTACGGTTCGGCGGCACTTGAGCTGGCCAGTGTTGCGGCCGGCCGCATTGACGCATACATTACGATGAGGCTCGCGCCGTGGGATTACGCTGCCGGCTGCGTGCTGCTGAACGAAGTCGGGGGCATTTACACGACCACAGACGGCGAACCGTTTACGTTTTTAGACAACCACAGCGTGCTTGCGGGCAATCCGGCAATACATAAAATTATCTTTGACGACTATTTACATGCTGACAGGTAGAGATTTTGAAGAAGAAGATCTCGGGTTTCTGGAGCAGCTGGCGGCTGCACACCCGGTGTGGAAAAACGAAGAGTTCGGAACAAAAAATGCGGCGGAGTTTATGCTTGCATACTCCATGTACAATGGAACGTGGCTCGTATGGGAGATTGACGGCGCTCCTGCCGCCGTCAGTTTTCATTTGGAATGGGCGCCTTCAAACGGAAAACCGTGGCTCGGAACCGTGGCCGTCGCTCCGGAGGCAAAAGAGAAAGGAATCGGACGCGCGGTCATTGAAAAGATTGCGGGCCGGCTGAGAGGGGAGCATAAAGCGATGTTTTCAGCCGTTCCCCTGGACAGGCAGGAATGGGTTTTGTTTTTAAGCCAATGCGGCTTTGAACAGCTTAAGCTTGAAAAAGACGATCGGGAAAAGACATATATGATCATGGTGAAGCCATTGTGAAATGTTTCAGATATAAAAAAGAGACCGGATTTCTCCGGTCTCTTTTCTTGTTTACAAGCCGACCGCATTCCAGGCCGCTTCTACGCTTGCAGCGTCTTGAGAGCCGTAAAGGTCCCGCGCTGATTGAATCAAAGCTGCTTTTGCATCTTTAAAGTTTGATGACGGAGTGAGATATACCGTTAGTGCGCGATAGTAAATCTGCTCCGCTTTTTTCACGCCGATTTTTGTAATCGTGTTGTAAGCGGCTTTGTTCGGAATTCCGCTGTTTGTATGCACGCCGCCGTAGTCGCCGGCATCAGTGTTCGGAAGGTTTTGATAATTTTTGTAATGGTCGGGCTGTCCGTATTTTGTCGGAGTGGATAAACTGCGGAGAGCCGGCTGGCTGACCGTAATATCTTCACCGATATCCCAGTCCTCAGTATCGTTGAAGTATCCGAATACATCAGAGAAGGATTCATTTAAAGCGCCCGGCTGATTTTCATAGTTCAGGTTGGCTGTTTCCTGTGTAACACCGTGTGTCATTTCATGGGCCGTTACGTCCATTGAACCGGAAAGAGGCGAGAAGAATGAGCCGTCACCGTCACCGTAAATCATTTGGTCGCCGATCCAGGCCGCGTTATTGTATTTGCTGCCGTAATGAACGGAAGATACGATTTTGCCGCCTTTATTGTCGTAACTGTTGCGTTTAAACGTCTGATAGAAATAATCATACACTTTGCCGAGATTGTAATGCGCATCAACAGCAGCGCGCTGAGAAGAAGTTGTGAACTGGTTGGTAGTGCTTGATACGAGCGTGCCCGGCAGGTTATACTGTCGGTTTTGCAGATCGTACGTAATAATTTGCGTTCCGGTAGGTTTAGAAAGATCACGCATTACATATTTGCCGCTTTCAGAAGAAATATTTAATGAGACCGTTTTTCCTTTAAGAGTCGTACCTGTTCCGGTTGCAGCGGCATGCTCCACTTTGTTTTGCTTTTTCAGGACTTTCCCTGTCTCCGCATCAACGGTTACTTCCCAGTTAGCTGGTTCTGGTTCGATGTAGCGGATGGTTACATCATAGGCGAGTCGGTATTTACCGTCTTTTGTGGCCGCTGCTTTCAGCTCGGCTTTGTTTTTGTTTGCAACGTTGCCGTTAGAGACGGCTTCAGGTGATTTGCCGATTGCTTTAAAAGCATGATCCAGCGCCTGATTTGCAGATAATTTTTTGCTGTTAGCCGTTTTGGCAGAAGCATCGTTGTTTAATTCACCGTTAATCGCATAGACATTGTTGGATTTATCGACGTGAATAATGACTTGCGAGTCTTTCACAGGCACACCGTTAACGACAGGCACATAACGGAAGTGCTTGTAGCCGAGATCATCGGTCGTGTGGTCAATCAGCTTCAGTCTCTCAGAAGGGTTGCCTTTGAAGACTTTGCCGTTTTGTTTCAAGTATTGCTTGATTGCTTTGTCACTGACTGAAGGCAACTCAGACTGCACCAAAGAATGCTTCGGCACAAAGTTCGTCAGGTTTTCTTTAAGCTGAGGATTCTCAGCGGCCTGAACACCCGGAAGACTGATAGTTAAACTCATAAAGGAAGCGGCGACAGCAACAGACAATTTCTTACCTAAACCCACAATAAATCCCCCTTTTTGAAAATAATGAAAACTTATATTGTTATAATAAACCAGCATTCTCTCATTCTGCAATATAAAACTAGACTCCGCTGATGAATTGATAGAATCGTCCCGGAAAGGCTTCCGGCGGCCAGCATCGGGGGATAAGCCGAGAGGCACGTGTTGAATCAGACATGAGTCGAATGATACGATTTATTCTGAAAAAAATGACAAATGAAGTCGGGAAAAATGATAGGGGAAAAATGTTCCAATCTGTAAAACTTTTTTTATAGCCGTTTGTCTAAACAGGTGAGGCCTTAATAAACGAAAAGGATTGTTTCAGATGTCAGAGATTTTCAGTCATTTTATTCAGCATTTCGACAGATATTTCAAGAGCTGTCTTACGAAGAGATTGCTGATGTTTTGGACTGGAGTCTTTCGAAGGTGAAGAGCACCCTGTACAGGGCGAGAATGCAGCTGAAACAGCACTTGGGGGAAAAAAGGAAGGACGGACAGATATGACTTGCTGTTTAGTGAGAGATTTACTCTCTTTATATATTGAAGGCGATTGTGAAACAGAAACGGAGCGATTTATTTCCCGTCATCTTGAATCATGCGGTAAGTGCGGGAGTTTATATCATATGATGAAGGAGCCGCTTGACCTCGGCAGCCCTGAGATGAAGGCGCCAGCCTGTTATGCAGAAGAAGAAAGGCGGTTTAAGGAACGGTATTACGGGAAGCTGCTGATAAAAGCAGCCTGTTTGTTCGGTGCTGTTTTCTTTATCATGCTGATCCTTAAACTGCTGATTTAAAAAAACGCCCGGCTGAATGACCGGGCGTTTTAATCCGTTTACTCAGCCGGATGAAAGGCTGTATAAATGCCTTCAAGCAATTCCTGGGGCAGTGAATTAAAGAATCCGGCACATAGCTTTGCTTCTTTTTTTCCTGCTCCTGCTTTTTCAGCAAGGTCCTGATCAAACGTATACACACCGTCTTCTTCAATCAGCGCAGATTGAAGGATATGAAGACTTTGGGAAAAAGCGGTGAACAGCTGATCAACGATAAGGGCCTCTTTTTCCGTAAAGCCGAGCTCCACCGCTTTTTCTTTATTAAATGTATATTCGCCGTCCGTTTTCTCGATACATTGGGAAAGGACGGTTAAAAATTCCGTTGAGCTGTCCCACAGCTTTTGAATGGTCTGTGCGGTTTCTTTATCTAATCCCAATTCAACCGCTTTTTTACCGTCAAAATAATAGACACCGTCTTTTTCGTAAATCGATTGGCTGATGATGTCTAAAAGCTTTGCCGCGTCTTCCGGTGTTTTCTCTGCGGAAGCCTCCAGGGCATGCGGTTCATTTGCCTGAATCGTTTTTGCGCCGGCAGAATCAAGCGGACTGAATGCAAGCAAGGCGGCTGAGGCGGTTGCGGCGGCAGTTACAGCGGTTTTCTTCAAAAAAGATGTTTTCATTTCGTTCTCTCCTTGTCATGTGTATTTGCTTACAGCCACAAGTATAAAAAGACAATGATGGAATTGAAATAGGAGGTATGGTATTTTCTGCATAACGATGCCGGACTATTTCAGACTGCATATTCTGAGGGAATCTGCTGATGTAACTAGAATGGGAGCTGTCATTTCCGGCTTCCTGACTAGGCGGCGGGGGAGATAAGCCTTACATCTGGAGCCTGTTTTGAGGATATAAAAAAGCCTGAATCTTTGATTCAGGCTTCATAAGATATTGTCTTTCCATGTTTACGGAATTTTGCAAAGGGTCATGCTTTTAATCAAGCAGTCCCTGTTCGCGCATTTTTTTCTTTACGGTGAAACCGCTTCCCATCATGGCGATAACAAGAACAATGCTTCCGATGATGCCCCATGCGCTTTTCTCAGCGATTGATACGCCGATCAGCATCATGCTGAAGACTGCTGCGAATGCAAATAATAATAAGAGCCAATTCAATTTTTTCATATTTCCATCCCCTTTAACGTCATACTTTCAGTTTACAGAAAAACGTAACGCTTTTAAAGAGGATGTGTGGTATAATATGAAAGTTATCTAATTTTTTTAGGAGATGAAAATGTGAAACTTCGAAACGATCTTCGCAACATCGCGATTATTGCCCACGTTGACCATGGGAAAACGACTTTGGTAGACCAATTGCTTCACCAAGCCGGAACATTCCGTGCCAACGAAAATATTGCCGAACGCGCAATGGATTCAAACGATCTTGAACGTGAACGCGGTATTACAATTCTTGCGAAAAATACTGCGATTAACTATAAAGATACACGCATTAATATTTTGGACACTCCGGGACACGCCGACTTCGGCGGAGAGGTAGAACGGATTATGAAAATGGTTGACGGCGTTCTGTTAGTCGTTGACGCATATGAAGGCTGCATGCCGCAAACCCGTTTCGTACTGAAAAAAGCCCTTGAGCAGAACTTAAATCCGGTTGTCGTCGTAAACAAAATCGACCGTGATTTCGCCCGCCCGGAAGAAGTCATTGATGAAGTGCTTGATTTGTTCATCGAGCTTGACGCAAACGAACAACAGCTTGAGTTCCCTGTCGTCTACGCTTCTGCGATTAACGGAACGGCAAGTCTGGATCCGAAAAAGCAGGACGAAAATATGGAATCACTGTATGAAACGATTCTTGAACATGTCCCTGCCCCGGTAGATAACGCCGAAGAGCCTCTTCAATTCCAAGTGGCGCTGCTTGATTACAATGATTATGTCGGCCGTATCGGTATCGGACGCGTTTTCCGCGGCACGATGAAAGTGGGTCAGCAGGTTTCATTGATGAAACTTGACGGAACGGTAAAATCATTCCGCGTAACGAAAATCTTCGGTTTCCAAGGATTGAAACGCGTGGAAATTGAAGAAGCGAGAGCGGGAGACCTCGTTGCCGTTTCGGGCATGGAAGACATCAACGTCGGTGAAACGGTTTGTCCGGCTGACCACCATGAGCCGCTGCCGGTTCTGCGCATTGATGAGCCTACGCTCCAAATGACATTTGTCGTAAACAACAGCCCGTTTGCAGGCCGTGAAGGCAAATATGTCACAGCCCGCAAAATTGAAGAGCGTCTGAACGCGCAGCTTCAAACAGACGTCAGTCTTCGTGTCGAACCGACTGCATCACCTGACGCATGGGTTGTTTCAGGACGCGGTGAGCTTCACCTGTCCATTTTAATTGAAAACATGCGCCGTGAAGGCTATGAGCTTCAAGTGTCTAAACCTGAAGTTATCATTAAGGAAATCGACGGCGTAAGCTGCGAGCCTGTTGAGCGCGTGCAGATTGACGTGCCTGAAGAGCATACCGGTTCTGTTATGGAATCAATGGGTGCGAGAAAAGGCGAAATGCTTGATATGATTAATAACGGAAACGGCCAGGTCCGCCTGATCTTTACCGTACCTTCACGCGGACTCATCGGCTATTCTACTGAGTTTCTGTCACTGACACGCGGTTTCGGTATCCTGAACCACACGTTTGACAGCTATCAGCCGATGCAAAAAGGCCAAGTCGGAGGCCGACGTCAGGGTGTGCTCGTTTCCATGGAAAACGGAAAAGCGACATCTTACGGAATTCAAGGTATTGAAGACCGCGGCGTCATCTTCGTTGAGCCCGGAACAGAAGTATATGAAGGCATGATTGTCGGCGAACATAACCGTGACAATGACCTTGTCGTCAATGTCAGCAAAATGAAACAGCAGACAAACGTCCGTTCCGCTACGAAGGATCAAACGACTACGATTAAGAAAGCGCGCATTATGTCGCTTGAAGAATCACTCGAGTACTTAAACGAAGATGAATACTGTGAAGTAACGCCGGAATCCATCCGTTTAAGAAAGAAAATCCTGAATAAAAACGAACGTGAAAAAGCGGCGAAAAAGAAAAAAACAGCAGGAATGTCTTAATCACTTGCAGAATTTGAAAAGGTAGAACCCGAACGGAAAAGGGGAGGGGGATCCTTTTGAATGAAGTAAGTGAACGGCTGTCGTTCTTTGCGGCTCTTTACCAAGTGGATGAGCATCCGCTGACGGGAATGTGGCTGTTATACGGAACGATCGTCGTGCTTTCGGTGATTGTATTTAAACTCGGTTTTGCCAAACGGCTGCCGGTGTTGAAGGCTGCGGCAGTTTATCTCTTTCTCGTGCTCGGCTGCACCGTGCTGACTTTTTTCGGTGTGTTTCTGCCGGTCGGAGAAGGGCTTGTTGTCGCCGCCTTGATTTTGATCGTTTACAAAATCCGTCTGCACCAGTCCAAAAAGAGCCAGTCAGCTAAACCGCAATAAAAAAATGACCTTGCCTTCCGGCGGGTCATTTTTTATTCGGTTTATTTTTTCAGTTTATCTTTTTTCGCTTTTTGTCCGGGATGAAAGGAAAAGTGTCCGGTATTCAGCCGCGCCTCCGTTTTGACTTTGATTCGGTCATGGCATTCCCGGCACATATATGTATGAATCGGACGATTGCGGAGGCGTTTGGCTGTCAGTGTTTCATCATCAATTTGTTCGATTTTGTCGCAAATGGAACATTTTACTCTCATTGATTTTCACCTCTTTCACTATGACAAGCATTATAACATGGATGCCCCTCCTGCCAAAGGGAAAGAAAGCAGCGCCCTTCCTTTGGAGCGGGCGCTGCTTTTTACCGGCGGTTTTTCATATGATGATCCGATTGATCGTTCTGTTCGTTCTGCAGCTTGTTCTGGTCTCTTTGATTCAGCTGATCATCATTCGATTGAGTCGGTGATTCTTTTTCATTGTCGGTCACATCATTCGGGACTTCCGGCATGACACGGCCGACGATGGCGGCAAGTTCGTCCAAAATGCCTGAAACGGGGCGGCCGGCCTTAATGTCGCTGCCCATGCCTCTCAGACGGGAAACCGTATCAGGATCAGCCACGACAACGGCATTGGCGCCGTAAGGATCGTTTTTTAACGCCTGGGCAACCGTGTATTTAATGCTCTCCACTTTGCTTCTTTCTAAATTGTCATCCACATCGATACCGACAACGGAGTATCTTCCGAGTACAACCGCAGTGGCATCTGAAATGCCGGGGATTTTTTCGGTTACCTCGACGAGATGCTTAGCGATGTCTGTCCGGCCGGGATTTTCAGCTGTCTCAGGAGCCGTATTTTTCACATGGATCGGTTTTGCATCGCGCTGATCGGCTGATTCGTTCTGAATATTGCGGCCGCGGCCGTCCTGTACAGCAGTGCAGCCGGTAAGGATAAACAAGGCTTGTATGATAATGAAAAGAATTCGCACGTCAGATTTCCTCCTTGAATGCTTTCATTTATTTTATTGTTGAATTAACCTTCTATCTTTATGCACCAAATCATATATTTTAGCAGGCATCCCCGTTATTCGCGGAAAGAGAAGCACACGATGGGCTTTGATCCTTATTTCAGGAGGCTGAGACTTGAGTAAAATTTATGTGTTAGATACGAATGTACTTTTGCAGGATCCTAACGCCATTTTTTCCTTTGAAGAAAACGAAGTTGTCATCCCCGCCGTCGTGCTGGAAGAGGTCGATTCAAAAAAGCGGTATATGGACGAGGTCGGGAGAAATGCGAGGCACGTATCTAAGCTGATAGACGGGCTCAGGGAGAAAGGAAGGCTGCACGAGAAAGTTCCGCTTGAAAGCGGAGGAACGCTCAGAATTGAACTGAACCACCGGTCGTTTCACCAGCTCCAAGAAATTTTTATCGAAAAAACGAATGATAACCGCATTTTGGCGGTGGCAAAAAATTTAAGCCTTGAGGAGGAAACGAAAGAAAACGGCCGCCTCGTCATCCTGGTCAGCAAAGATGTGCTTGTCAGGGTAAAGGCGGATGCCATCGGGCTTTTGGCGGAGGACTTTTTAAACGACAGAGTCGTTGACCATGATGAAATATATAGCGGGTACAAAGATATATTTATGAATAAAGAGCGGTTTGCCTCGTTTTATAAAGACAAACAAATTTCAGTCAAGGAGCTTCAGCAGCATCAGGTTTATCCGAATCAATTTGTGCTGATGAAAGATGAATTAGGAGGATCTTCGTCTGCGGTCGGCATGACAGATAAGAAAGGCGAGACCGTAAAAAGACTCGTTTTCGATGATGAGCACGTATGGGGTATCAGGCCGAAGAACGTCCAGCAGACAATGGCGCTTGAACTCCTGCTGAGGGAAGATATCCCGCTTGTCACCCTGATCGGAAAAGCGGGAACGGGAAAAACCTTGCTTGCTCTCGCGGCAGGGCTTCTGCAGACGGAGGATCTCGGTATTTATAAAAAACTGATCGTCGCGCGTCCCATCGTCCCGGTGGGAAAGGATATCGGATATTTGCCTGGCGAAAAAGAGGAAAAGCTCAAGCCGTGGATGCAGCCGATCTTTGATAATCTTGAATTTTTATTCAATGCGAAAAAGCCGGGTGAACTTGAAGCGATTTTGGCAGGAATCGGATCGATTCAGGTGGAGGCGCTGACATACATTCGGGGGAGAAGCATTCCGGATCAGTTTATTATTATTGATGAGGCTCAGAATTTGACGAGGCACGAGGTCAAAACGCTTTTGACTCGGGTGGGAGAGGGCAGCAAAATTGTCCTGATGGGCGATCCGGAGCAAATAGATCACCCATACTTAGACAGTTTAAACAACGGACTTGCTTATGTTGTAGAACGGTTTAAAGAACAAACCGTCTCCGGCAGCGTGAAGCTTGTGAAAGGTGAGAGATCCGGCCTTGCACAGCTTGCCGCCGATTTGTTATAAAACTTCGATTTCTGTGACGCCCGTTATCGGTTTTTCAAAGTCGCCGTCCACGTAAAAATGGACCGGGCCGCCGTCTTGAAGGGGTTTCCCCGCATCGCTGAAATGCGCGATTGCGTCCATCGCCTTTTCTAGCGGCACTTCGGTTCTTTCTGATTTTGAAATAAATGCGCACAGGACAGCGCTTTCTTTCGGCTCGGCATTTGCTAAAACAGCGCCGAGCTTCATGGCGAAGCTGCCGTTCATCAGTCTTTCTTTTTCATAACGTTTTTCGCTTTTTAAAGTCGGCGGCGAAATGCGCCCTTCTCTGATCACTCGTTCCGGATCAAGCGTATGCTCCTGGGTTTCTGCAGAGCCGTCCGGATGAACGGGCTGATTTTTTTCAAACGGAAACTTGCGGTCATCGAAAATCCAGACACTCGGATCAATTGTAATCGGATATATAACATTGCCTTTTACCTGAATAACGCTCATGGTGAAGCCCCCCTTTACTTAAAGTATAAAAGTTTTCGCATGAATTGTCACTTTGCGTCGCAAATTAGATGTATACAACGGCAGCGAAGTGAGGATGATCGACATGGTATGCCGGCATTACCAAGAGCTGGACGCATTAGTTCAGGAAGCGAAAAAAAGGACCGAAGAAGGCAAAGTGGCAGACTATATTCCGGCTCTGGCTGAATCTGAACAAGACAGCCTTTCGGTCACGATTTATCATGCGGAAAATACATGTCTGACGGCAGGAGACGCCGACCGGACATTTACGCTGCAGAGCATTTCGAAAGTGCTTTCTCTGGCGCTCGTACTGATGGATTACGGAAAGGAAAAGGTGTTCAGCTGCGTGGGTCAGGAGCCGACCGGCGACCCGTTTAATTCCATGATTAAGCTTGAAACAGTGAATCCGGGCAAGCCTTTAAATCCGATGATTAATGCGGGAGCTCTCATCGTTACGGGTTTCATTAAAGGGCATTCGCCGAAAGACCGCCTGGATTACCTGCTCGGATTCATCAGAAGACTTGCGAATAATCAGGACATTACATATTGCAGACATGTCGCGGAATCGGAATTCAGTTCATCCATGATTAATCGGGCCATGTGTTATTACATGAAGCAGTATGACATTTTTAAAGGCGATGTTGAAGAGGTCATGGATTTGTATACAAAACAGTGCGCGATTAAGATGAGCAGTCTGGATTTAGCCAAAATCGGCTGCGTATTCGCCCTTGACGGCAAGCATCCGGAAACCGGGGAGCAGGTCATTAAAAAAGATGTGGCGAGAATCTGCAAGACGTTTATGGTGACATGCGGCATGTACAATGCGAGCGGGGAATTCGCGATTAAGGTCGGCATTCCCGCTAAAAGCGGCGTTTCGGGAGGGATCATGGGCATTTCGCCGTACAACTTCGGAATCGGTATATTCGGCCCGGCGCTTGATGAAAAAGGCAACAGCATCGCGGGTGTGAAGCTTTTGGAAATCATGTCTGAGAAATACAGGCTGAGTATTTTTTGAAACATTTTTTATCATAACATCTGCTTAAATCCTCTTGCAATTTCATCTGATACCCTTTATGATAAATAGAAGAATTAGGTACTCGCCTGGGGAACGGAGGGATACTTTTGGCTTCAGAGATTATAGTTGACCATCAGCAGAAAGCATTCGAGCTGTTGAAGTTAGATGCTGAGAAGATTTTGAAGCTGATCCGAGTACAAATGGATAACTTAACGATGCCTCAATGTCCTCTGTATGAAGAGGTCTTGGATACTCAGATGTTCGGACTGTCGAGGGAAATCGATTTTGCTGTCCGCCTGGGATTAGTTGACGAAAACGACGGCAAAGAGCTGCTGGACAGACTTGAAAGAGAACTGTCTGCTTTGCATGACGCGTTTACAGGAAAATAAATGATCAAACTCAAACTATTCAACGGTTTGGGTTTTTTTATAACCGTAAACCGTTTTTTTTGCATCTTCTTTTCGTAAGACGGTCTCTTAATCTGCATTTCATCCGAAAAACTATAAAGAAACTGCGTAAAATGTTTATGAATTATAGTAAAATATAATACGCAATAGGTATTAAACGTAAGCTTTAAGCAGGAAAGAGGATGTTATGTTTAAAAGAATGTTAAAATCTTACGATTATTCATTGATATGCGCTATCATTCTGCTGTGCAGTTTCGGATTGGTAATGGTATACAGCTCAAGCATGATTACCGCCGTTATGCGTTACGGCGTGAGCAGCGACTATTTCTTTAAACGGCAGCTGTTCGCCGTCATCGCGGGGTTTGTGCTGTTTATCATCGCGGCCGTTTTTCCGTACAAAGTGTTCGCCCATCAAAAGATTCAGAAATTCATACTGCTTGCGTCAGTGGCTGCGCTTTGCGCGCTGTTTGTTTTCGGACATGTTGCCGGAAACGCGCAAAGCTGGTTTAAAATTGGCGGAATGGCCATTCAGCCGGGGGAATTTGTCAAGCTGACCCTGATACTGTACCTTGCCGCGGTATACGCAAAGAAACAAAGCTATATTGATCAGCTTTTGACGGGGGTTGCGCCGCCGGTGATCGTCACCGTAGTCATTTGTGCGCTTATTGCCATTCAGCCTGACTTCGGAACGGCGATGATTATCGGCCTGATCGCGTTTTGCGTCATTATGTGTTCGGGATTCAGCGGAAGGACCCTGCTCAGGCTGGTGCTCATGGCGGGAATCGTATTGCTCCTTGTCAGCCCGATCATCTATCTGAAATGGGACGATATTTTGACACCCGGGCGTATGAGCCGGTTTGAAAGCCTTGAAAATCCATTTAAATACGCCAGCACATCAGGCCTGCAGATTATAAATTCGTATTATGCGATCGGCTCAGGCGGTTTTTTCGGTCTCGGTCTTGGAGAAGGCATTCAAAAATACGGTTATCTGCCTGAATCGCATACAGACTTTATTATGGCGGTTATTTCAGAGGAGCTCGGCATTTTCGGCGTCCTGTTTGTCATTGTGCTGCTGGCTTTTGTCGTGTTAAAAGGTTTTTATATTGCGAGAAAATGTGAAGATCCGTTCGGGAGCCTTTTGGCAATCGGGATATCCAGCATGATTGCGATACAGACCTTTATCAATCTCGGCGGTGTCAGCGGTTTAATTCCGATCACAGGTGTTCCGCTGCCGTTTATCAGCTACGGGGGCTCATCAATGTTTTTGTTATTAACGAGCGCCGGTATATTGGTGAATGTCAGCATGCATGTCAAGTACTCAGAAAAGAAGAAAAAGAGGGAGCCCGTTCCGTCTAAGGGGGTAAAAAGACGGCAGACGGAAAAATCTGTGTATCTCTAAAAAACAAGTGTATACACAGGGAGGATATTCCTTTATTATAAACTACATATTTATTAGGCCAAGGGGGAGAAAAGTTTGTCACAACAATCCATCCAAAAAGTGTTAGTAGCAAACAGGGGAGAAATTGCGATCCGGATTTTCCGGGCGTGCACAGAATTGAACATCAGAACGGTAGCCGTTTATTCAAAAGAAGATTCGGGCTCCTATCATCGCTATAAAGCGGATGAAGCTTATCTAGTGGGAGAAGGCAAAAAACCGATTGACGCGTATCTTGATATTGAAGGGATTATTGAGATCGCAAAAAGAAACGGCGTAGATGCCATTCATCCGGGCTACGGATTTCTCTCTGAAAATATCCGATTTGCGAGACGCTGTGAAGAAGAGGGCATCGTATTTATCGGACCGACGTCAGCGCATTTGGATATGTTCGGAGATAAGGTAAAGGCGAGGGAGCGGGCAGAAAAAGCCGGCATCCCCGTTATTCCGGGGAGTGACGGACCGGCTGAAACATTAAAAGATGTCGAACAATTCGCAAAAGTCCACGGATTTCCGTTTATTATTAAAGCATCGCTCGGAGGCGGAGGCCGCGGAATGAGAATCGTCCGAAGCGAAAGCGAATTGAAAGAATCGTTTGAGCGGGCCAAATCAGAAGCGAAAGCCGCATTCGGAAACGATGAAGTGTATGTTGAAAAACTGATCGAAAATCCTAAGCATATTGAAGTTCAGGTGATCGGAGATAAAGAAGGCAATGTCGTCCATCTGTATGAGCGGGACTGTTCCGTTCAGAGACGCCATCAAAAGGTCATTGAGGTGGCGCCGAGTGTATCTTTGCAGCCTGAATTAAGGGACGAAATCTGTGAAGCGGCTGTGGCGCTTGCGAAAAATGTCGGCTATATCAACGCGGGGACCGTGGAATTTCTCGTAGCGGGCGGTGAATTTTACTTTATTGAAGTGAACCCGCGCGTACAAGTGGAGCATACGATTACGGAAATGATAACGGGGGTTGATATCGTTCAGACGCAAATCCTCGTCGCGCAGGGCCACGGACTGCACAGCCGTGCCGTCAATATCCCTGAGCAGAAAGACATTTTTACAAACGGGTATGCGATACAATCACGTGTGACCACTGAAGATCCGCTGAATGACTTTATGCCTGACACGGGTAAAATTATGGCTTACCGCTCAGGCGGCGGCTTCGGCGTCCGCCTTGATACGGGAAACAGCTTCCAGGGCGCCGTCATCACGCCTTATTATGATTCACTGCTCGTCAAGCTGTCGACATGGGCGCTGACGTTTGAACAGGCATCAGCGAAAATGGTCCGCAACCTGCAGGAATTCAGGATCAGGGGCATTAAGACCAATATTCCGTTTCTTGAAAACGTGGCAAAGCATGAAAAATTCCTGACGGGCCAATATGACACATCGTTTATCGACACAACGCCTGAGCTGTTTGTTTTCCCAAAACAGAAGGACCGCGGAACAAAAATGCTTTCCTATATCGGCAATGTCACGGTGAACGGTTTTCCGGGAATCGGGAAAAAAGAAAAACCTGCATTTGATAAGCCTCAGACCGTTACGTTAGGTATCGGGGAAAAGCCGGCAAGCGGTACGAAACAGATCCTTGATGAAAGAGGCGCTGAGGGGCTTGCAGACTGGGTGAAAGAGCAAAAATCCGTGCTCCTGACCGATACAACGTTCAGGGATGCCCATCAGTCCCTGCTTGCAACCCGGATCAGATCCAATGATTTGAAAAAAATCGCGAATCCTACGGCTGCCCTGTGGCCTGAACTGTTCAGCCTTGAAATGTGGGGAGGCGCGACATTTGATGTAGCGTACCGTTTCTTAAAAGAAGACCCTTGGAAGCGCCTTGAAGATCTTCGCAAGGAAGTGCCGAACACATTGTTCCAGATGCTGCTTCGTTCATCAAATGCCGTCGGTTATACAAACTATCCGGACAATGTCATCCAAAAATTTGTCCGGCAGTCAGCGGAGTCAGGTATTGACGTATTCCGGATCTTTGACAGCCTGAACTGGGTAAAAGGGATGACGCTGGCCATCGATGCCGTCCGTGAAACCGGAAAAGTGGCGGAGGCTGCGATTTGTTACACGGGAGATATTCTTGATAAGACCCGGACGAAATATGATTTGCAATATTATCTTTCTATGGCGAAAGAGCTTGAGGCGTCTGGTGCGCACATTCTCGGCATTAAAGACATGGCTGGTCTTTTGAAACCTCAAGCCGCATACGAACTTGTCTCAGCGCTGAAGGAAACGATTGATATTCCCGTTCATCTTCACACGCATGATACGAGCGGCAATGGCGTCTTTCTCTATGCCAAAGCTGTTGAAGCGGGTGTGGACATCGTGGATGTCGCCGTCAGCTCAATGGCGGGTCTGACTTCACAGCCGAGCGCAAGCGGATTTTATCATGCCCTTGAAGGAAACAGCCGCCGTCCTGAAATGGATGTCCGGCAGGTGGAAAGACTGTCGCAATACTGGGAATCCGTCCGTCAGTATTACAGTGAATTTGAAAGCGGGATGAAGTCTCCGCATACTGAGATTTATAATCATGAAATGCCGGGCGGCCAGTACAGCAATCTGCAGCAGCAGGCAAAAGGAGTCGGCCTCGGTGATCGCTGGAATGAGGTGAAAGACATGTACAGCGTCGTCAACCGCATGTTCGGCGACGTCGTGAAAGTAACACCTTCTTCCAAAGTCGTCGGAGATATGGCGCTTTACATGGTGCAAAACAATTTAACAGAACAAGATGTTTATGATAAAGGCGAAACGCTTGATTTTCCGGATTCAGTCGTTGAGCTCTTTAAAGGGCAGATCGGCCAGCCGCACGGCGGATTTCCGGAAAAACTGCAAAAGCTCGTTCTGAAAGGGCAGACGCCGATCACGGTAAGACCGGGTGAGCTGCTTGAACCGGTATCTTTTGAAGGCATTAAAGAAGAATGGAAAGAAACACATCATATGGAATTGAGTGATCAGGACGCAATCGCGTATGCTCTTTATCCGAAGGTGTTTACTGAATATGTTAAAACGGCGGAACGCTTCGGTGATATTTCCGTATTAGACACACCGACTTTCTTCTACGGCATGACACTCGGTGAAGAAATCGAAGTGGAAATCGAGCGCGGAAAAACGCTGATCGTGAAGCTTGTATCTATCGGTGAACCGCAGCCAGATGCGACACGTGTCGTTTATTTCGAATTGAACGGCCAGCCGCGCGAGGTGGTCATTAAAGATGAAAGCATTAAATCATCCGTACAGGAAAAATTAAAAGCAGATCGGACAAACCCAAGCCACATTGCGGCATCCATGCCGGGAACCGTCATTAAATTGTTAACGGAAACCGGGGCAAAGGTGAATAAAGGCGATCATCTGATGATTAATGAAGCGATGAAAATGGAGACGACGGTACAGGCGCCGTTCTCCGGGACGATACAGCAGATTCATGTGAAAAACGGTGAACCGATTCAGACAGGCGATTTACTGATCGAAATTGAAAAAGCGTAAAAAATGAACCTAAAAAAACCTGATCCGCCCCCGTGTGCGATCAGGTTTTTTAGATGTAAAAAGGCCGAAGCTCTAATGCTTCGGCCTTTTCATGTGCCTCAGATGTACCGCTGTTTTGATTCATAGCGGAATCGGGCGATTAATAATAAGAAATAGCATAAGACGCCGAACAGGCCGGCAATAAAGAGCGAATGGGCAAGTGCAAAGCCGGTGGCCATTTCTGAATAAACAACCATGATTCCGGAGAGCGCCTGTAATACAACAAAGGCAAGAGCCGCTATCCAGCCCCCAAGAATCTGTTTTTGGTCTTTGTAGGAGCGCACCGCATGTGCAAAAGCGACAAGAATCCATACGAACAGAAGCAGCGCTGCCGTTCTGTGGCCCATCTGCACCCATTCCTGAAAATGGGACGGAAGCCCGTGATTCAGCCTGCTGCAAAGCGGAACGTCAGGGCAGGCAAGGCTTGATTTCGTATGGCGCACATAAGCTCCCGTATAAACGACGATATACGTGTAAATCGAAAGGCCGATCATATGAAACTGCATTTTCCTGCCGATTCTGAGCGGCTTGACGAGCTTTTTGTCTGATTTATCAGCTTCGAATATGAGCAGCGTCAAAATCAGAACAGAAGCGAAAGAAATCAGCGATATGCCGAAATGAAGCGCCATAACGAGCGCATTTGATCCGAAAACAACCGCTAATGCGCCGAGAAGCGCCTGTAAAAATAAAAAGATAATGGACATAATGGCGAGAAAGGTTGTTTCACGGAAAACAGGCGTGACTTTTCTCCATGCCCAAAAAGCGAGACTCAGCACGAGAACGATTGAGACACCGCTTGCGAGTCTGTGGCTCCATTCAATGATAGAAGCGGCGTTAAGCTCCGGGAAAAACCGGCCGTGGCAAAGCGGCCACTGCCTTCCGCATCCGAGACCCGATCCTGTCTTTGTGACAAGAGCGCCGCCGATCAGCACGACGAGCATAACGAATGTCGTCAGCACGCCGAGCGCTTTCAAAGCTTTATTCATTTTACATTCACCTTCTTAACAAACTGGACAAAATGATATACGTACCAAGTGTAAGCGAATATGTGTTTTGTGGCAATTCTCAATTCTGTTTGTTCACAAAAATATAATAGAATCAGGACTTCTTAGATAATGGGGTTGATTATTCCAGATGGGTCTGATAGAAATAAAGTAACCGCTTTATTATGAAACCGGCGGATTTGGTAAAATTCATAAAAAGTTCACAAATAAATTCCTGTTTCTCGTTTAATATTTAAGAGGATGTTTTTTTACAGGTCATTATCTTGTATGATAGAGTTGCAGGTCTTAAAAAACCTGCTTTAGGTTTGTAAGGGAGGTTTACGTTATGGCTAATTCCAGAATTTTAAACGATACAGCTATAGACGGACAGATTGAAGAGACGACGGCATGGAAGGATTTCCTTTCGCTTATCAAAATAGGAATCGTCAATTCGAATTTAATTACGACTTTTACCGGCATGTGGCTTGCGTTACATATATCCGGTCTGAGTTTTTTAGGCAATTTAAACACCGTGCTTCTTACATTAATAGGATCTTCTTTGATCATCGCCGGTTCTTGTGCGGTTAACAACTATTACGACCGTGATATTGATCATTTAATGGAACGCACGAAAGTAAGACCGACGGTAACCGGAAAGATTCAGCCGAATCAAGCGCTGTGGTCAGGAATTTTACTCATTGCTTTAGGACTTATCATGCTTTTGATGACCACCGTGATGGCAGCAGTCATCGGTTTTATCGGCGTGTTTACGTACGTTGTTCTTTATACAATGTGGACGAAACGCCGTTATACGATTAATACGGTTGTCGGAAGTGTATCAGGCGCCGTGCCGCCGTTAATCGGCTGGACAGCGGTTGAAGGGCACATCGGTGTTGTCGCGTGGGTTTTATTCATGATTTTATTCATCTGGCAGATTCCGCACTTTTTAGCGCTTGCGATTAAGAAGACGGAAGATTACAGAGCAGCGAATATTCCGATGCTTCCGGTAGTGCACGGCTTTGAAGTGACGAAAAGACAGATTATCGTCTGGGTCGCATGCCTGCTGCCGCTTCCGTTTTTCCTCGGCAGTCTCGGTCTTCCGATCGTCATTCTCGGCACTTTGCTGAATGTCGGATGGCTTGTTCTCGGACTGATGGGATTCCGCATGAAAAACATCATGAAGTGGGCAACTCTTATGTTTGTCTATTCGCTTAATTACATGACCATTTATTTTGTAGCGATGGTGGTCTTTACGCTGTTTTAATTGAATAATGAGCTTGTTTGATCACCAAAACAAACAATGACAACTAGTAAACGCCGCCTTGACCTTTTGTTTAATCAGGCGGCTTTGCTTTTATACATAGATGGAATTTTAAGTAAAAAATCTCATATTTTAAGAAATGAGGAAAAGAAGTATTTCAGCTGGAAGCAGATTTACTGCTTGTGCATCTCGTACTGATTCAAAAAAGGGGTTGGGTGAAATGTTAAAGCGTTGGCGTCTTTTATCATTATTAGCCTTAGTGCCGCTTTTATTGAGCGGCTGTGGAAAACCGTTTCTGTCCACACTCAAGCCTGCCGGCGAAGTGGCTGATAAACAATATGATCTGACGGTGCTCAGCACACTTATCATGGTTGTCGTCGTTGCGGTCGTAGCAGTTATTTTCTTTTACGTCATTGTGAGATTCAGACGGTCGCGTATAGGGGAAGACACGATACCGAAACAGGTGGAGGGGAACCGTTTTTTAGAAATCACCTGGACCGTTATTCCGATCCTGCTTCTGATTATTCTTGTCATTCCGGTTGTCATCGATACATTGGCGCTGGCGGATACGTCGCCGATGGATAAGAAAAACCGTAAAGCAGAGGATGCGCTCGTGATTAATGTAAGGGCGAATTTATACTGGTGGGAATTCGAGTATCCTGATTACGGGTTTGTGACAAGTCAGGAGCTGATCGTTCCCACAGATGAACGCGTCTATTTCAAGCTGAAGTCCTCAGATGTGAAACACTCTTTCTGGATTCCGTCAGCCGGGGGAAAAATCGATACGAATACGGATAATGACAATACTTTCTTTCTGACCTTCGATTCTAAACGCAGCAAAGAAGCGGGAGAATATTTCTTCGGGAAATGCGCAGAGCTGTGCGGACCTTCACATGCGCTGATGGATTTCAAAGTGAAACCGCTGCCGTCAAAAGAATTTAAACAATGGACGAAAGCGATGAAAAATTATAAGCATACAACAGATTCCGGTTTAGCCGCGCAAGGAGAAGAGCTGTTTAAGGAAAAAAACTGCCTGAGCTGTCATGCGGTTGAGCCCAATGATAAACGGGCTGAAGCGGCAAGAACGGCTCCGAACCTCGCTACCTTCGGTGAACGGGTCAAAGTGGCCGGCATTAAGGATGCGAATAAAGAGAATATAAAAGCCTGGCTGAAAAATCCGGACAGCATTAAACCGGGCAATAAAATGACAGGCACTTATCCGAAGCTCTCGGACGCTGAAACGGATGCGCTGTATGAATATTTAAAAGGGCTAAAAGCGGAGAACAAGTGAGGACAGGGAGATATCAGGGGGGAGGTCGTAAATGATGAATACGCTTACAGGACAGCAAAGAAAAAGCTCTTTGCTTTGGGATTATTTGACGACGGTTGACCATAAGAAAATCGCGATTTTATATATGATCGCCGGGGGATTTTTCTTCGTCGTCGGCGGACTTGAGGCCATGCTTATCAGGATTCAGCTCTTGAGGCCGGGGAACGATTTTATGGGTGCTCAGCAGTTTAATGAAATTATGACGATGCACGGCACGACAATGATCTTCCTGGCGGCGATGCCGCTGTTATTCGGGCTGATGAACGCGGTTGTGCCGCTTCAGATCGGGGCGCGTGACGTATCGTTCCCATTTCTGAATGCGCTAGGATTTTGGCTGTTTTTCTTCGGAGGCATCTTTTTGAATCTGAGCTGGTTTTTAGGAGGCGCTCCTGATGCAGGCTGGACGTCGTACGCGTCGCTTGCGCTGAATTCGAAAGGGCACGGCATAGACTTTTTCGTGCTCGGCCTGCAAATATCAGGCTTAGGTACGCTCATTGCGGGGATCAACTTTCTCGCCACGATTATTAATATGAGGGCGCCGGGTTTGACGTATATGAGACTGCCGCTGTTTACGTGGACGACATTTGTGGCGTCGGCACTCATTTTATTCGCATTTCCTCCGCTCACCGTCGGTTTGGCGCTGATGATGCTGGATCGTTTGTTCGGAACGAATTTCTTTAATCCTGAATTGGGCGGCAATACGATAATCTGGGAGCATCTGTTTTGGATTTTCGGGCATCCGGAAGTATACATTTTAATCCTTCCAGCCTTTGGGATTTTTTCAGAAATCATTCCCGTATTTGTGAGGAAACGTCTGTTCGGTTATTCGTCTATGGTCTTCGCGATCGTGCTGATCGGCTTTCTCGGGTTCATGGTTTGGGTTCACCATATGTTTACGACGGGACTCGGACCGATCGCTAATGCGATATTTGCGGTTGCGACGATGGCGATCGCGGTGCCTACGGGCATTAAAATTTTCAACTGGCTTTTGACCATCTGGGGAGGAAATGTCAAATTCACGACGCCTATGCTGTATGCCGTCGCCTTTATTCCTTCTTTCGTACTCGGAGGAGTCACGGGTGTCATGCTGGCGGCCGCAGCGGCAGATTATCAGTTCCACGATACGTATTTTGTCGTAGCGCATTTCCACTATGTCATTATCGGCGGCGTTGTGTTCGGCATCCTGGCGGGGGTGCATTTCTGGTGGCCGAAAATGTTCGGGAAGGTGCTTCATGAAACGATGGGGAAAATTTCGTTCGTCTTATTTTTTATCGGGTTTCATCTTACCTTCTTCATTCAGCATTTCCTCGGTTTGATGGGAATGCCGCGGCGCGTTTACACATATCTGCCCGGCCAGGGGCTTGATACCGGCAACCTGATCAGTTCAATCGGCGCGTTTTTCATGGCGGGCGCGGCTGCTTTACTCGTCGTCAATATTATTTATACCTCAATAAAGGGGAAATACGTCGGGAACGACCCGTGGCTGGACGGTCGTACGCTTGAATGGGCGGTCTCTTCGCCGCCGCCGGAATATAATTTTAAACAGCTTCCGTTTGTCCGGGGACTTGACCCGCTGTGGATTGAAAAGCAGGCCGGAAATGAAGGGATGGCGCCTGCAGAGCCTGTAGAGGACATTCATATGCCGAACGGCTCCATCATGCCGTTTATCATATCTTTCGGGCTGTTTGTCGCAGCGTTCGGGTTTTTATACCACTCCGATTATTCATGGGGGCTTCCGGTTATCTTCATAGGGCTCGGCATCACATTCTTTACCATGCTGCTTCGCTCTGTGGTCGATGATTACGGCTATCATATTCACAAAGAAGATCTGCCGAATGATGATAAAGGGGTGAAGGCGTAATGCAGCTGCAGGAAAAAATGACGGCTGAAACCTTTCCGGCTTCTCCTGAAAAAGCAACGCTGGAGGGGAAAAATAAGTTTTTGGGATTTTGGCTGTTTCTCGGCGGGGAAACGGTTCTGTTCGCCTCGCTATTTGCAACATTCCTTGCTTTACGGGAATCTAAAGCCGGAGGGCCGTCAACGGCTGAGATGTTTGAGCTGCCGATCGTATTTATCGCGACGATGCTTCTTTTAACGAGCAGCTTAACGAGTGTGTATGCGATGTATCATATGAAAAATTTCTCCTTTAAAAAAATGCAGGTGTGGCTTTTGGTTACCGTTTTATTGGGAGCAGGATTTTTAGGGGTAGAAATCTATGAATTTATGCATTACACTCACGAATTCGGCTTTACCATTACAAGCTCTGCGCTCGGCTCAGCGTTTTACACGCTCGTCGGCACACACGGAGCACACGTGGCGTTCGGGCTGTTGTGGATCAGCGCGCTGATGATCCGGAATGCAAAAAGAGGGCTCAGCCTTTATAATGCGCCGAAATATTATGTGGCCAGCTTATATTGGCATTTTATCGATGTCGTGTGGGTCTTTATCTTTACCGTTGTATATTTGATGGGGATGGTGGGATAACGATGGACGATAACAAAAACAGAGGGACTGTCAGTACGGATCTCGAATATCGAAAAAAGAAAAATGCCGAGGAGATGAAATATCAGGTCATATCCTTCGGTTTGATGATCGGCCTTACGCTTGTCGCGTTTTTGACGGTGGCTGCTGACGGCATTGCCGGATGGTTTACGATGCCGTTTCTGATCCTGCTTGCGGTCATCCAGGTCATCTTTCAGCTGTTTTACTTTATGCATATGAGCCAGAAGGGGCATGAAGCGCCGTCATTATTTCTGTATTCGGGAATATTTGTCGCGTTTATCACCGTGCTTGCATTTGTCACGATTATTTGGTGGTAATCGGGGCGGCGGGGAGTGAGAGATTTGATTAATTTGGAAATGTTCGGGTTTCGCGCAATGTGGAGCCCATATCTGTTTTGTATAACTGCCGTGATAACAGGTGTTTACTTTTACTGGTGCAGCCGGCATAAAGGACGTGTGTCCGCTAAGGAGAAGGTGCTGTTTGTGCTTTCCGCGCTATTTTTTTACGCGGCTGCGGGAAGTCCGGTTGATTTATTGGGCCATGTGATGTTCAGCGCCCATATGACGCAGATGGCGGTTCTGTTTTTAGTCGTACCGCCGCTGTTGATTTCCGGAATTCCCGGCTGGGCATGGAAAAAACTGATCTTCCGTCCTGTCGTAAAGCCGCTGTTTTCGTTCTTTTCAATGCCGCTTATCGCATTAGTGCTGTTTAACGGTATTTTTTCACTGTATCACATCCCGTTTATATTTGATTTCGTCAAAACGGATTCGCTGTATCACACGCTGATGAACGGACTCATCTTTGTAACGGCGTTTTTTATGTGGTGGCCGCTTGTGCATAAGGTGGACGGTCTGCCCCGTCTCAGCGGTTTAATGAAGCTGGGGTATATTATGGCAGACGGGATTCTGTTAACGCCGGCCTGCGCGCTCATTATGTTCAGCGGGGCGCCCATGTATGCCACGTATACAGATCCGGCGGCTTGGGCCGAAGCAATGAAGCTTTGCGTTCCTTTAGATTTGCTGGAGGAGATCCCTTTATCCGGACCGGAGATGTTTAACACGCTCCCTCCTCTGGAAGATCAGCAGCTTGGGGCAGTACTGATGAAAATCATTCAAGAGGCGGTCTACGGAACATATTTGGCTGTCATCTTTTTTCAGTGGGTCAGAACGGAACGGGAAAAAGATACGCTGTCAGAGCCGCCGTATATCGAGCATACCGTCTCATGAAAAAAAGTACAGCAGAATATGCTGTACTTTTTTATTACATTTGCACTGTTTTTAATGACTCTTCCAATTCAAGCAGTAAAGCTTTGCTTTCAGCGACGACATGTTCCGGAAATTCTTCAGCGCTGCCGTATTCTACGCCGTGCGGATAATAATGCTTTCCTAAAAGAGGGGCCTTCAGCTGAATCACGGCCCGGCTGCCGCCGACATCGCCCTCTTTTGCCGTTCCTTGAATCCGCAGATAAAATGTCCCCTCAGGTACTGAAAACTTTTTGTCGTAAGTCACTCTTTCATAATCCCATTGTCCAGCCAGAATGAGCCCTTTACCTTCCATCAGATCATTCAAGCGGCTGAGCTCCGCTGTTACCCCTTCAAGACCGCTGTTTTCAAACTTCAAACCTTCCCCCTCCTTTTAAAAATGCCCTTTCCTGACAATCATAGTATGAAAGCGTTACACTTTCAATGATTCATACGGTGAAAGTATGCAAAATGAAAAATTTGACGACAATAGTAGCAGAAAAAAGGAGGAATTCCGCAATGACAAAGATCAATAAGCTCATGACGTCAGACTTGCAATATTGTACAGTATTAGATAATGTATATGAAGCTGCGGTGAAGATGAAAGACGCAGATGTCGGCGCCATTCCGATAGTGGATGAAGACGGCGCCACACTTGTCGGGATCGTGACAGACAGAGATCTCGTATTACGGGGAATTGCTTCAAAAAAGCCGAACTCTCAAAAAATAACCGACGCAATGACAGAGCGGGTTATCAGTGCAGAGGAAGACGCCTCTGTGGAGGAGGTGCTCCATTTGATGGCTGAACATCAGCTCAGAAGAATTCCCGTCACAAGGGATAAAAAACTGGTCGGCATTGTTACGCTCGGCGATCTTTCGTTGGCCGAGCAATCAAATGAGCAAGCAGGCCGAGTGCTGTCTGACATTTCTGAAGACGGCGGTCCGGAGGGGTTTATCCATTAAACATAAATCACGGACGATGCAAATAGGCTGTACTGTATAAGAGTAAACAAAAACAGAACGGTTTGAACATATGGGGGTGAGAGGTTGAAAAATATCGCAAGGGCTCTCGTTATCCTTTTGCTTATTTACGGAGCGTATGTTCTGTTTATACAATATGGATCGGCTCCTCAGAAAAAGACGGATCAGGAGGAGCCTCAGGTTTCCAATGAAGAAGAGAGCGGAAAACGGCTGAAAATGCCGTCATCCGGACTGCTTTCTCTCATGGGGAAATCTGCCGCCGATGTGAAAAAGAAACTTGGGGAACCGTCCCGGAAAGATCCTTCTGCCTACGATTACGAGTGGTGGGTGTACAACCAGGGGAAAGACCAATACGTACAAGTCGGTATTTTGAATGATAAAGCCGTGACTTTATACGCTTCGGGAAGCGGCATCAACGCAAAACCGTTTAAGATCGGCGAATCGACTGGCGAAGTTTTTAAAACGACGCAGGTTTCTCCTTTTGTCAATGTGACTGACAAGGGAAACACGTATCGGTTCGAGTTTTCTGAAGAAGATATCAATACCCGTCCCACCGTCAAGATAGGCGGAATGTATGTTCAGCTGTACATGGACAAATTTGACGGGAATCTGTCAAGCATCAGGGCATTTGATGCGGAAACACTTGTGAAACAAAGGCCGTATGAAGTCATGTACAGAGGAAAGCTGACAGAACCCGAGCCTGTTTCTGATAAAAAATGGAACGATATTGAACGAGCGAGTGAACAGCAGATTCTCGATATTACAAATGTCATCCGCGTAAAACACGGACTTGCAAGGCTGAAATGGGACGAAGGCGCCGCAAAAGTGGCATTCGGCCACAGCAAGGACATGAAGGATAACAAGTATTTCTCTCACGTCTCAAAGAAATACGGGACTCTGAAGGACCGCTTGGAAAAAGGCGATGTGAAATACCGGGAGGCCGGTGAAAATATTGCCTACAACTATGTGGACGGTCCTGCAGCCGTGGAGGGCTGGCTGAACAGCGAAGGCCACAGAAAGGCGCTGTTAAGCCCGGATTATACGCACCTCGGTGTCGGCGTTGATCAGAAGTATTATACGCAAAACTTCATTAAGCCTTGGCAGTAAAAAACCGCAGAGGGGCGCGTCCCCCGCGGTTTTTTTATGTTTTTTCGCGAGCGGTGCTCCAGGCGAAAAAAACAATTTTTATATATACCTGCTTTTTTTCTCAATTTAGGCGAACATTAAGGCGCATGAACCGATACATTATAGCAGGCAAAACTTTTCGGAGGGGGTGAGAATTGTGGCGAATCAGCAATCACGGCAATCAATCGATGATTTTAAACAATTCGTAAAAAAGCATCCCAAACTGATCCAAAATGTTCGCAAGGAACAAAGAAGCTGGCAGGAAGTCTATGAAAATTGGGTTCTTCTGGGCGAGGATGATCCGATATGGGACCCTTTTAAAGACGAGGCCGTTCAGCCTTCTTCCGACGCGGAAACCAAACAGGAACCAGCTGAAAAAAACGATTTCGTTTCAAAAATGGTCACTGCCGTCAAAAAGATGGATATCAACCAAATGAATGAGCAGATCAATAAAATGAGCCAATCCATTTCATCATTGCAAAGCCTTTTAAGCCAATTTTCGGGGAGCAGCACGAAGCAGCCCCGGCAAGGCTCCGGACAACATCCTTTTTCGTTCAGAAAGGATTAAAGAAGGGGATCGTGTATGCGAAAAGAGGTTCAGGAATTCATATCCGCAGATGAGGAACGGAAACGGTTTATACGGCAGCGTCCCGTCTGGTACCGCAGACTTGCGAGAAAACCGGACGATCTCAATTCCTTTCAGCTTGACATGATGAATTTTTATGAAAAGACGATACCGCATCGGGTAAGCCAATTCTCAAACGGGATTCAAATGGCGCAGATGATGATGCAGATGGTTCACGCCATGCGTTCACAGGATTAAAAAGCGTTTAAACGCCGCATTTTCCAATTGGGTGGTTTCATGGTAAACTAGCAACTGGAGGTGCGTATTTATGTATGCAACAATTGAGTCCGTCAAGCTTCAAAGTGAAGCGGAGCAGCTTGCCGGCATGATTCTGCAGTCTGAGACGGCTGAAAATTACCGCGATTGTTACAAGCGTCTCCGTGAAGATGAAGAGGCAGGGCGGATCATTCGTTCTTTTATGAGCGTTAAAGAGCAGTATGAGGATGTGCAGCGCTTTGGCAAATACCATCCTGATTATAGAGAGATTTCCCGCAAAATGAGAGAAATGAAACGGGAACTGGATTTAAACGATAAGGTGGCCGAATTTAAAAAAGCGGAGACTGAGCTTCAGTCGCTGCTTGACGAGATCAGCATTGAACTCGGAACGGCCGTCTCGGAGCATGTAAAAGTTCCGACGGGGAATCCTTATTTTGACGGCCTGTCATCCTGCGGCGGCGGGTGCGGTTCCGGCGGCGGCTGCGGATGCAAAGTTTCCTGACGAGACGACCGTCTCGTCTTTTACATAAAATGAACAGAAAGTCAGGCGGGTGATCATGATGGAAAATAAGCGCCAAGGCATAATCGTATATCTGCATTCCTTAAAACACAGCAAAATGCTGAGAAAATTCGGCAACGTTCATTATGTTTCCAAGCGGCTGAAATACGTTGTGCTGTATTGCGATATGGACCTAATCGAAAAAACAATGGAAAAGATTTCTTCTTATTCATATGTGAAGAAGGTAGAGCCTTCTTATAAACCTTTTTTAAAGCTGGAATTTGAATCAAAGCTTGATAAAGCGAAAGAGTACGATTATAAAATCGGCATATAAAAAAATCCCCGCAGATACCTGCGGGGTCCTTCTATTCCTTAACAAGTTAAGGAGAAGGAAAAGGGAGAGGAGAAACCGGAGGAAGAACTTATGGGGAAACGTAA
Source organism: Bacillus sp. FSL P4-0334 (assembly GCF_038004825.1). Lineage (NCBI taxonomy): Bacteria > Bacillati > Bacillota > Bacilli > Caryophanales > Bacillaceae > Bacillus > Bacillus sp. FSL P4-0334. Next base: position 2,612,076 of record NZ_JBBORX010000001.1, read on the forward strand.
GTCTTCTCCGCGGTTGGCAACAACATCATTCATTGATGCTGTTACACGTAGTCTTGACAGGAATGTGAATATGTATACACGTTTTTCACGTTCATTGTTTGAAAGAATGCTTTATGATAAGATAGGGATTGTTTTGATACATAACGGCTCAGCCGATGAGAAACATCAAAGTTTTCAGAAAAAGTGGTGTGAATAATGAGAGTAATTTCCGGTTCAAGAAAAGGACGAGCCTTAAAGGCTGTGCCGGGCACATCAACAAGGCCGACGACGGATAAAGTAAAAGAGTCTATTTTTAATATGATCGGCCCGTATTTTGACGGAGGAACGGGGCTGGATTTGTTTGCGGGGAGCGGCGGTCTCGGGATTGAAGCGCTGTCGCGCGGATTTGACCGCTGTATCTTTGTGGATCGTGATTTCAAAGCCATCCAAACGGTAAAAGCGAATATCAAAGCGCTTGATCTGCTGTCTTCAGCGGAAGTATACCGCAATGATGCAGAGCGGGCCCTCTATGCCGCGGCGAAACGGGAAAAAGGTTTTGACGGAATTTTCTTAGATCCTCCGTATAAGGAACAAAAGCTGAAAGCGCTTATCGAAATGATTGATGAGCAGAACATGCTGAATGAAGACGGTTTTGTCGTAGCCGAGCATGATAAAGCCGTTGCGCTTCCTGAAGCCGTCGGCGCGCTTTCTGTAACAAGAAGGGAAATTTACGGGCTTACAGGAGTGACGATATACCGAAATAGGGGGTAATGATGTGGCAAGTATAGCTGTATGTCCCGGAAGTTTTGATCCCGTTACCTACGGACATCTGGACATTATCAGACGGGGGGCAAACGTGTTTGAGCAGGTGTACGTATGCGTGCTCAATAATTCTTCTAAGCAGCCGCTGTTTACAGTTGAGGAACGATGTGAGCTGTTAAGAGAAGTGACAAAAGACATACCGAATGTTACGGTCGAGACGTCACAGGGACTGTTAATCGACTATGCGAAAAAAAAGCGGGCGAAGGCGATTATCAGGGGGCTCAGAGCCGTTTCTGACTTCGAATATGAGATGCAGGGGACTTCCGTCAACCGCGTGCTCGACGAATCAATAGAAACTTTTTTTATGATGACGAACAATCAGTACTCTTTTTTAAGTTCAAGCATCGTAAAAGAAGTCGCAAAATATAACGGGCCTGTTTCAGAGTTTGTTCCTCCGGAAGTTGAACAGGCGCTGATGCAGAAATTTAAAGGATGAGAAGCGCTGATTGGCGTCTCATCCTTTTTTTGTCCGTGCTGACAGCCTGTAACAATAAATCAATGCGTATACGGCGAGAGCTGTCAGCGTGATGGCGGGACCGGTTTCAACAAGTGTATTCCAGCCGCTGACGGCAGCAGATCCTGCGTCCTGATCGCGGAAAGGGAGGAATACGGACTGGTAAGGTTCGTCCAATGCAAGGTAAAGCGGCTTCCACAGTAAGAGAATAAAGAGTGCGGCATAAATGCCCTGAAGGATACGCGCCGCGAAAAACGGTTTAAAGCGGATATCTGTTTCCGATAAAATGCCGGCTACCTGGGCCTGTACGGAAAGGCCGCTGAACCCGAGAATAAAACTCACAATCATGGCTTTCGGCAGCAAGGCGGCATCAGCTTCACTGACCAGCTTGCTCCCAAGTGTAATTTCAAACATTCCGCTGATAAGAGGGATGTCCAGATTTGCCGGAAGATGAAAAAGCGAAAGCAGCACGTTTGTAAATACAGAAAGCACATCCATGACTTGTACGATTGATAATAACCGGCTGAAAACCGAAAACAATATAATAAAACCGCCCACCATCAGCAAGGTTTGTACAGAAGAGGTGACGGCGTCGCCCAAAATTTTTCCGAGCGGCCGTTTTTCCGAAAGCCGCGCCTTGTGGAGGGCCAGAAATGCTTCCTTCAGAGAAGGGAGAGCGATCGTCTTTTTACCGGTATACGCCGCTTCTTCTTTCCGTCCGTATGAACGCATCGTCAGGCCGACGGCGATGTTTCCGAGATAGTGAGCCGATGCCAGCAGAATGCCGAGAGACGCGTTATGAAAAAAGCCGACTGCCACAGCAGCGAATATAAATAACGGATTGGATGAATTGGTAAAAGAGACGAGGCGTTCAGCCTCTACTCTGGAGATTTGTTTATCCTGGCGCAGCCGTGCAGTCAGCTTCGCGCCGGCCGGATTGCCTGAAGCCATGCCCATAGCCAGTACAAATCCGCCGACCCCCGGCACTCTGAAAATGGGACGCATAAAGGGTTCGAGTAAAAGGCCGACAAACTTGACAATGCCGAATCCGATTAAAAGCTCAGATAGAATAAAAAACGGAAGCAATGAAGGAAAAACTACCTCCCACCACATGGAAAGACCGGTTTTGGAGGCTTCGAATGAGGCCTGAGGGTGTGAAATAACCGTAGCCGTCAAAAAAATGAAAAACAATGAAATCAAAAATGTATGAAACTTAGACAAATTCATTCTTACCTCCCCGATGCTAAAATTGCACACTGACATTTATATCATGATAAAATATAGAACAGACCTTAAAGGCGGCCGGGCAAGTACCTATTTGTCATCCTGTACTAATATACGAGCATAGGGGTTCAATTTAGACCATAGAATTCATGTATAGGATGTCTATTAGGGGGTTCGTCGCGTTGGCCAAACCTACAATCGGGTTAGCGTTAGGTTCGGGAGGGGCAAGAGGCATCGCTCATCTCGGAGTGTTATCCAGTTTACATAAGCATCAGATTCCAATTGATATGATTGCCGGCAGCAGCATGGGAGCATTAGTCGGAAGCTTTTATGCGGCCGGGCATGACGTGGCCACGATGAAAAAAGTCGCTAAAGCATTTAAGCGGCGGCTGTACGCGGATTATACGATGCCGAAGCTCGGATTTTTAAAAGGAGACCGCATCAGGCAGCTCGTTCATGCCTATACGTACGGCAAGCCGATAGAAGAACTGCGGATCCCGCTCGGCATCGTGGCCTGCGACCTTCAGACCGGCGAAAAACTCGTTTTTACGAAAGGTTCAGTGTCCGAAGCCGTCCGCGCGAGCATCAGCATACCGGGCGTTTTCGTCCCGCAAAAAATGAACGGACGTATGTTAGTCGACGGCGCGGTGGTCGACAGAATCCCGGTTTCCGCCGTAAAAGATATGGGTGCTGATATCGTCATCGCCTCTGACGTATCCCGGGTGAAAAAAACGGAAAAGGCGGCACATATTTTTGATGTAATCATGCAAAGTATGGATATACTGCAAAATGAATTGGTCCGTCACCAGACCATTGCCGCAGACGTCATGATCCGCCCTTCTCTTGAATCATTCAGCTCAAGTTCTTTTGCCAACATTGATCATATGATCACAGCGGGCGAAGAAGCCGCAGACCGGATGATCGGCCGGATTAAACAAGAAATAGAGAACTGGGAGGGCTAACTCATATGAAAGCAAAACATTTTCGCTGGGTGTTTATCATCCTGATCTTATTAATCGCTGTTACATTTATTAAGCTTCCGTATTACATCACACAGCCGGGAGAAGCATCAGAGCTGAGACCGCTGATTAAGGTGGACGGAGGCTATCCTGAAAAAGGAAGCCTTTCCTTGATGACTGTCAAAGTAGGCCCCGCCAATCCGTATACATATCTTTGGGCGAAAGTGCATCCTTACGAAGAAATCGTCCCTGATGAAAGCATAAAAGAAGAGGGCGAATCGGACTCGGATTATATGAAGCGCCAGCTGCAAATGATGAAAAGCTCCCAAGAAAACGCGGTCATTGCCGCTTATCAAAAAGCCGGGAAACAGGTGAAATACTCATTTAACGGCATTTATGCCAGTTCAGTCGTCTCTGACATGCCGGCAAAAGGAAAAATAGAGGTCGGTGATAAAATCATCAGCGCGGACGGGAAAACATACGAATCCGCTGAAAAGCTGATTGATTATATCAGCAGCAAAAAAGCGGGGGAAAAAGTAACGTTTCACATTGAACGGGACACGAAAGAAAAGACCGTTGACATTGTGCTGAAATCATTCCCGGACGACCCGAAAAGAGCGGGAATCGGTGTCGCATTATATACGGACCGGAACGTGAAAGTGAAGCCGGATCTTCATTTCAGCATTGAAAACATCGGCGGGCCTTCTGCGGGTCTCATGATGTCTTTAGAAATTTACAACCAGCTGACAAAACCTGACGAAACAAAAGGCTATAATATAGCCGGAACAGGGACAATCGACGTGGACGGCAAAGTCGGACCGATCGGCGGAATCGATCAGAAAGTCGTCGCCGCAGACAAAGCGGGAAAAGATATTTTCTTTGCGCCGAATCAAAACGGAGCTGAAAATTCTGATTACAAAAATGCGGTAAAAACGGCGAAAGCAATCAAGTCCGATATGAAAATCGTCCCTGTCGACACCATGCAGGACGCACTTGACTATTTGGATCAGCTGAAAGTAAAAAGCACCTGATACAGACAGGTGCTTTTTTTACGCATTCAAAAAACACTTTTCGTCTTCATCATAGCGGATCGGCGCTTGTGAAAATTCCTGTTTCTCAAACAATGTGCGTTCAGGTTCGTTTATCGGCAGGCTGTAAACCCGTCCCGCCAGTATGTCCAGATCCAGAGCGGGATGAGAGAAAGAAGAGAGCTTGCTGACGAGAGGTGCGGTAAGCTCTTTTTTCTTTGCCGACAGGTACGCCTGTCCTTTTTTCGTCATTCCGAGAAGACGGATATAAGGAGCGCTTGAAGGCTGCAAGAGCCGATGCATGTCTTCTTTTTTCGTCCGTGTCAGAATGTGCGTGTTCATCCGCTGCAGCCTCGTCCACGTGTATCGTTTTGTTTTCAATCGTTCCATCATTTCGCGATAGGATCGGGCTTGTCTGATGGTGCGCAGAATTCTGTGCTCAAGGCCTTCTTCCACTTCATAGATTCGGCTCAATTCTTCAGCGGAAAGAGTGCTGAGGCTGTATTTTACATATGAAAAATAGTCTTCCGTGCTGTGCCATATGCCGTATGAATTTCTGTATGCCTCCAGCTCACGCGCAGACGCTTCCGGGAGAAAGCTCCTTACGGCCGCCGTTCCTTTTTCTATCAGCGCTTTCCGGATGCTTGTTGCGCTGGCTATCCGGCTGTTATCTCCGGGAAGCTCGGCGTCATGATATTGGGAAGCGATTCTGGCTGTCGTATAAGGCTTCATAGCGGAACCGGAGGTGTGTATCGCTCTAACGTAGTGAAAACCGAGAATATTGTTCGGCTTGGACAAATCGAGCATGTCCCGCCCTTTGAATATGTGTGAAAAAGCTTTTGAGGCGGCGGCCGGATAGCTGAGACCCTTTTTCAGCTCCTCTTTCAGAATCAGGCTGCAGTCATCTTCCTTTCGGCTGAACGCTTCAGACGCTTCAATAAAGGGTTCGATCCGCCCGTTTTCGCTGCCGAAAAACAAGCTGCTGCATCCTAAATGATGAAGAAGCGAAACGCTGCCGCGCGCGAATAATTCCGCTTTTTGTACGGCATATATATAAGGGAGCTCAATGACGATATCCACGCCGTTTTCCAGCGCCATTTTTGTCCGGCCCCACTTTGAGACGGCGGCCGGTTCCCCGCGCTGCAAAAAAGGGCCGCTCATCACCGCCGCCGCGACGCTGCTGTCCGTTTTGATTTTTGCTTGTTCCGCATGATAGCGGTGTCCGTTATGAAAGGGATTATATTCAACAACCAGGCCGACTGCTTTCATATTTGTCCCGCCTTTCTTGCTATGTTTTGCTTCGTGTGGTACATTTGCAAATGAAGTGCATATTTTAGTCCGTTTCGTTTAGTGTATGCATAGCCTATCCGGCTGTCAACGATTGCATGACGGCGGCATTATGCTGTAAAGAAAAAATATTGACAAAAACATTCTGAAAAGCTATAATCATGTTTGTTGCTTTCCTGAGGTGATACAAATGAAATGGACGATTTATCAGCTTCATCAAATGGCGAAAAAGAGCTTTGAATTTGATGAAACAGTTGAGTTAAATGAGCTGACAAAATTGAATTCTGACATCCGCCGCATTTCTCCCGTCCGGGTGAAGGGCCGCGCGGAGATTGAATCCAAGCAAGTTTCGTTTGACTTTACGATTTCAGGCGAAATGGTTTTGCCGTGCTCAAGAACTTTAGTTGATGTGCCGTATCCATTTACAATCGCGACAAAAGAACTGTTTAGATTTCATAAGTCGGATGATATAGAAGATGAGGACGTTCATTTTGCTGAAGACGATACCGTCGACTTAACTCCGATCATAAAAGAAGAGATTCTTTTAGAAATTCCTATGCAAGTCTTTTGTGAAACTGAACAAAAAGAAGGAGCCGCTCCCCAAGTGGGGAAAGATTGGCAAGTGATTTCTGAGGAAGACAAGAAAAATCAAATCGACCCCAGACTTGCGGATCTGAAAAAGCTCTTAACACAAGATGATGAATCTTAACTCTTTAAGGAGGTGGGAATAATGGCTGTACCTTTTAGAAGAACTTCTAAAATGAAAAAAAGATTGCGCCGTACACATTTCAAACTAAATGTACCTGGTATGACAGAATGCCCGTCATGCGGAGAGATGAAATTGTCTCACCGTGTATGTAAAGCATGCGGATCATACAACGGCAAAGACATAAATGTTAAAAGCAATTAATGTATGAAGAAAAGCGCGGGAATCTCGGTTCCTGCGCTTTTCTTTTTTTTGCCCCTCCAGCCTGCTCCCGCCGAAAAAATTGTGAGCCCCAGTAGTCTATCTAATCTATCAGCGGCATATGTATGAGGTAAATGAGCAAATATGGAGGGAGATACGATTGACGATAACGAGACAAGACGCGTGGACGCAAGATGAAGATTTGCTGCTGGCAGAAGTGGTGCTCAGGCATATTCGGGAAGGCGGGACCCAGCTTTCCGCTTTTGAAGAAGTCGGCAGAGCGCTGACGAGAACGGCTGCCGCCTGCGGGTTCAGATGGAATTCTTATGTCAGAAAACAATATCAGTCAGGGATAGAACTGGCGAAAAAACAGCGGAAGGAATTAAGAAAGCAGATCGGGGTGCATTCCGCCAATCTGCCGGGAACCGTCAAACAGCCTCCGATCCGCAGGGCTGAAGGAGAAAAAGAGCTGTCCATTGATGATGTCATTTTGTTTCTGCAGCAATTTAAAGAGTCGCCAGCCGCAGCGGATATGCGTCATGAAAAAGAAAAACTCACAGAACAGCTGACCGCGCTGCAAAAAGAAGTCGAGGATCTGCGTGAGGAAAATGAAAGCTTGAGAAACAAGCTGGAGATGACGGAAGAAGATTATAAAGCGTTAATTGATATTATGGACAGAGCGAGAAGGATGGTCAATTCAAAAGAAGACGACAGAAAATCGGCGCAGAGCCTGTAAAATGAACCGGCCTGGGGGCGGCGCCCCGCCGGTTTTTTATTATGCCGTTTCTCCGGATGTCATTTCACCGTCCATATCGGGATGCCAGATATAAGGATTTTCTCCTTTATCACGCGCCATATCATATTTAACGGGCTCAAAATTCATCTTATCCCAGAAATCTGCTGATTTCATGCGTGAATTCGTCCTGATCGGCATTCTGAAGGATTTTGCAAAATCAACAAGCGCTTTTCCGTATCCGTTGTTTTGATAGCCCGGAAGAACCTCAAGCTTCCAAAGTTCCAAAAAGTCCTGACGGTGATCAAAATACGGATTCGCGCCTCCGTTTACCTGATATAAACTCATTCTCGCCACTAGTTTATCCCCGAAGTAAATCCCGTAAAAAGGCGAGGTGCTGTCATTTTCAATGATATTATCCTGAAGATCTTCAAGCATCGACAGCTCCTGCATCCCGTATTCCTTAAACCTTTTAAATTCTTCGAGTGTCTTAAAGTTGATGAGCAGTCGCTCTATTTTCAACACAAACTCCCCCTTTGTTGTGTTCTACCATTATTGTAAACGCTTTAATTGAAAATTCCAACTATAATATGCTTGCCAGTCTTTTTGCTCAAAACGAAATTGAAGTAATTTGCGGCGGCTTCTGCTATGATAATATGGAAAAATGCAGATATAGGGTGTGACAGTGTGAAAATCGGAATTATCGGCGGCGGAGCGGTAGGCCTTTTATGTGCTTACTACTTATCGTCCCGCCATCAGGTAACGGTCATTACGCGGCGGACGGAGCAGGCTGATGCGATTAACTCAGGCGGTATACGGCTTTTGAAAGACGGAATAGAATGTACGGCGGCATGCAGAGCGCAAACAGGCATCACTTCCGGATTCGACCTCTTAATCGCAGCCGTTAAACAGCACCAGCTAAGTGCTGTGTTGCGGGATCTTGAGACGATAAAAGGGACGAATGTGCTGTTTTTGCAAAACGGCATGGGACACATACACGACATTAAAGATTGGCATACGGATCATTCGCTTTATGTCGGCACTGTTGAGCACGGAGCAAAAAAGATATCAGATCATGCCGTTGAACATACGGGAGTGGGAGCCGTAAGATGGAGTGTATTCAGCGCATCCCGGCCGGAAACGCTCCAAAGCATCTTTTCCGGCATGCACCGGGATTTTCCCGTATATGATGAAAACGACTGGTATCGGCTTTTAACGGGAAAACTGATCATAAATGTATGCATCAACCCGTTAACTGCATTGCTGCGCGTGAAAAACGGAGAGCTGGTAACAAATGACGCTTACAAAAAATATATGAGAAACGTGTTTGAAGAAGCGGAGACAATACTTGGCCTCGCCGATAGAGAAAAAGCGTGGAACAAGGTTTGCGAAGTTTGCAGACTGACGGAAAAAAATCATTCCTCCATGCTCGTCGATATCATGGCAGGCAGGCGGACAGAGGCCGATGCGATTATCGGCTACCTTGTAAAAGAAGCGGAAAGCCGCGGATTGCCGGCCGTTCATCTCCCATTTTTACACCGCAGCATAAAAGCGTTAGAAAGAAACTGAAACAAAGTCTTTTGAGGTTTTCCGGTAACATGCTATACTCATTTCGGAAACCTAACTATTTATTGGAGAAAGGAAGTTCCAGACAGATGCAGCTAACTGAACTTTCCATCAAAAGTCAAAATAAGTTTGTGCAGCACTATATAGATGGAGAAAACATGTCTTCATTTTTTGATTATGATATTCATTCAGAGGACGTATGGCAAAAGCGGCTTCATGACCTGTCTTCGCGGCCGTTTGCCAGAGAAGAATTAGCGGATTATTTATCCTCCTATCACGAAAAATTTCACTCCGCCGCCATGCAGGCCTCCATCGAAAAACTGAGAGATCCAAAAAGCGCAGCGGTAGTAGGCGGCCAGCAGGCCGGTCTTTTAACGGGGCCTCTTTACACCATACATAAAATTATCTCCATTATCGTACTTGCCAGACAGCAGGAAGAGGCGTTGCAGATTCCTGTCGTTCCGATTTTCTGGGTGGCGGGTGAAGATCACGATCTGGAAGAAATCAATTTTGTGCATACGTCAACAGAGAATAAAGGTCCGGTGAAACAGAAACTGCCGCAGTCGTACTGGAAAAAAACATCGGCGGCTAAAACCGAGCTTGATCAGGAAAAATGCGCGGCTTGGATTGATGAAGTGTTCGCTGCTTTTGAGGAGACGGATCACACAAACACACTCCTTCAAAACGTGAAGCGATGTTTACGCTCATCAGAGACATTCACGGACTTTTTTGAACTGTTGATCGCCGACTTGTTTCAAGAAGAAGGCCTTATTCTGATGAATTCGGGAGATCCGGGGATTAAAAAGCTGGAAACGGGTATGTTTCAGCAGATTTTAAAACACAATCATGAGCTTGCCAAAGCCGTGTCAGACCAGCAGCGTCTTATGCGGGAAGCCGGTTATCACCCGATTATTGAATCGGACAAAGATCAGGCCAATCTGTTTTACGAACACGAGGGAGAGCGTTTCTTAATTGAAAAAGAAAACGGCGTTTTTGTCATTAAGGAGCTTGATCTGAAGTGGACGAACGACGAGCTTCATACCCATATGGAAGAAAAACCGGAATGTTTCAGCAATAACGTTGTGACAAGGCCGCTTATGCAGGAGTTTCTCATCCCGACTCTGGCGTTTATCGCGGGACCGGGGGAGATCAATTATTGGGGTGAGCTGAAGCGGGCTTTCTCATTAATGGGCTTTCGCATGACCCCGGTAATGCCGAGACTGAACATTACGATTTTAGAGCGCCATATTGAAAAGAAGCTTTCAGAACGGAATATCCCGCTTCAGGAAGCGATCGAACACGGCACCGGACACCTGAAAGACACTTATTTTGAAGAGCAGATTCCGGAAGAGTTTTCTTCTGTAATGGAACAGGCGAAGTCGCAGATTGAAGCTGTCCATAAACGCGCAAGGGACGAAGCGCTGAAGGTCGATTCAAGCCTTGAGCCGCTCTTACAGAAGAATGCCGCCTTCATTCAAGATCAGCTCTTGTTTTTAGAACGGACGGTAACGAAAAGAATTGAAGAAAAAGAAGGCTTTGTGCTGCGTGACTATGAAAGAATCCAAAACAGCATCAGACCGCTCGGCGCTCCGCAGGAACGGATTTGGAATGTGATGTATTATCTGAACCGCTACGGTCCAAAATTCTTCACAACCTTCAAACATCTGCCATTTTCTTTTCAAAACCAACATCAGATTGTCAAACTTTGAAATAAAGTTTTAAAGAACCCTGAATAGTTCAGGGTTTTTTTTTATGTGTAAACAGTGTAAAATGAGGTTGTGGAGAGAAGTGGCGGATAGTGGTGAGTTTAGGGGAGAAAGTGGGGGTCCTTATCATGTTTATGGGTGAATACCGGCATACTGTTGATGCAAAGGGCCGCATGATCGTACCCGCAAAATTCAGAGAAGGCCTCGGTGAGCAGTTTGTGCTGACCAGAGGACTGGACCAATGCCTTTTCGGCTATCCGATGAATGAATGGAAGCTGATTGAAGAAAAGCTGAAGGCTCTGCCGCTCACCAAAAAAGACGCCCGCGCATTTACCCGATTCTTTTTTTCCGGTGCGACCGAATGCGAACTGGACAAGCAGGGAAGGGTTAATATTGCGTCATCTCTTCTGAATTACGCAAAACTGGAAAAAGAATGTGTTGTCATCGGGGTTTCCAATCGAATTGAATTGTGGAGTAAGGTAATATGGGAACAATACACAGAAGAGCAAGAAGATTCATTCGCTGAAATTGCTGAAAACATGATTGGATTTGATATATAATGGATCTTCGTGCATCACAACAACAACTGACAATTCAATTCATTCCTGATAAAGGTGGGACCGACACAAATGTTTCAGCATAAGACAGTACTTCTTCGTGAAACCGTCGACGGTTTAAATATCAAACCGGACGGAACCTATGTGGACTGCACCCTTGGCGGCGCCGGGCACAGTACATATTTATTGCAGCAATTATCGGAAAAAGGACGCTTGATCGCCTTTGACCAAGATGACACGGCACTTGAAAACGCAAAGAAAACATTGTCCGAATACAAAGGACAGCTTATTCTGGTGAAAAGCAACTTTCGTTATTTAAAAGAGTGTTTACATGAACACGGCATTACGAGTGTCGACGGAATTCTATTTGATTTAGGAGTATCCTCTCCGCAGCTTGATACACCGGAACGGGGATTCAGCTATCATCATGACGCACCGCTGGACATGAGGATGGACCAGTCGGCCGCCCTTACGGCGAAAGAAGTCGTAAATGAATGGCGGTATGAGGACCTTGTGAGGATTTTCTTTAAATACGGAGAAGAAAAATTCAGCAAGCAGATCGCCCGAAAAATTGAAGAGGCAAGAGAAAAATCGCCTATTCAAACAACCGGCCAACTGGTCGATCTAATAAAGGACGCGATACCGGCTCCGGCAAGAAGAAGCGGAGGTCATCCGGCCAAACGTGTATTCCAAGCCATTCGAATCGCCGTAAACGACGAGCTTCAAGTATTTGAAGAGGCCCTCTTGCAAGCGATAGAGGTGCTGAAGCCGGGCGGAAGGGTGTCTGTGATCACTTTTCACTCGCTGGAAGACAGAATGTGCAAGACGACATTCAAGGAAAAATCATCACTTCCCGAACTGCCTCCGGGTCTTCCTGTGATACCGGAAGAATTTGAACCGGAATTAAAACTGATTACAAGAAAGCCCATTACGGCATCAAAAGAGGAGCTTGAAGAAAATAACCGCGCCCGGTCAGCGAAGCTCCGCATTGCGGAGAAACGAATATAAAGGGCAGCAAATGACAACATTAAAGGAGGTCATCAGCCTATGAGCAACTTAGCTTACCAGCAGGAAAAACAACAACGGCCAGTGATAAGTCCCGAAAAAAAGGTGATTGTCAAAAAGAGGGCTTCCATTACACTCGGGGAAAAGGTGCTGCTCGTCCTGTTTGCCATTGCCGTTCTCTCCACATCAATGTTTATCGTATCAAAGGCATACGCGGCGTACCAATCCAATATTGAGGTGCAAAAACTGGAGGAGAAAGTATCTGAAAAGAATAAGCAGATCGGTGATCTCGAAAAGACGGCTGCTGACTTAAGCCAGCCGCAGCGCCTGATGGATATCGCTAAAAAGCACGGTTTGAATCTGAAAGATAAAAAAGTGAAAAACATACAGGAATGATAACCCATGCCGAAAAAAAATAAGTTTATGAACAGAGGAGCAGCGATACTCAGTATTTGTTTCGCTCTCTTTTTCTTTGTCATTCTCGGGAGAATGGCGTACATTCAATTAACTGGTAAAGCAAACGGTGTAGAACTTGCAACAAAAGCGACCGAGCAGCACGAAAAAAAGCGGACGATAGAAGCGAGCCGCGGCTCTATTCTTGACCGGAACGGCAAAGTGCTTGCAGAGGACACGGCGACATATAAACTCATTGCCGTGCTTGATAAAAAGATGACGACCGACAAGAAGCATCCTCAGCATGTCAAAGACAAAGAGAAAACGGCGGAAAAACTGGCGACCGTTATCAATCTTGATAAAAGCGAGATTCTGGACATCTTAAACAGGGATGGCGCGAAGCAGGTGGAATTCGGTTCAGCCGGCCGCGATATCTCTTATGCGAAAAAACAAAAGATCGAAAAAATGAATCTTCCGGGTATTTCTTTCTTAAGAGATACGAAGCGCTACTATCCGAACGGTGTATTTTTGTCAAATGTTCTCGGCTATGCCGATGTGAATGAAAAAACAAACGAGATACAAGGCTCTTTAGGGCTTGAAAAAATACTGAACAACTATCTGACGGAACGCGACGGATCCGTCACTTACGAAAGTGATAAATCCGGCTGGAAACTTCCGAACAGCAAAGAAAAAATCACCGCACCTAAAAACGGTGACAATGTATATTTAACCATTGATCAGAAAATTCAAACCTTTTTAGAAGACAGCATGACGAAAGTAGCGGAAAAATATAAACCGAAAAAAATTATGGCGGCTGTCGTAGAACCGAAAACAGGCAAAGTGCTTGCGATGGGGCAGCGTCCGAGTTTTGACCCGAATATCAGAAACGTCACCAATTATTACAACGACTTAGTGTCGTACGCGTATGAACCGGGTTCAACGATGAAGATCTTTACGCTTGCCGCGGCGATTCAGGAAAATGTGTTTTCTGCAAACGAGAAATATAAATCAGGAACATATAAAGTGGGAGGCGGACCTGTTAAAGATTGGAACGATGGCGCCGGTTGGGGTATGACAAGCTTCCATGACGGCCTCATGAGGTCATCGAATGTTGCTTTCGCCAAACTGGCCAACGAAAAACTGGGGTTTGACCGGTTTAATGAGTACCTGCACAAATTCGGGCTCTATCAAAAAACAGGGATTGATCTGCCCGGTGAAGTATCAAGTAAAATTAACTACAAATATGATTTTGACAAAGCGTCTACGGCTTACGGCCAAGCATCGGCGATAACGCCGATCCAGCAGCTTCAGGCCGTCACGGCGATTGCCAATAACGGCAAAATGATGAAACCTTACGTCATTGATCATATTGTCGACCCCGATACGAAAAAAGTCGTCAAGCAGACAAAACCAGAGCAGGCAGGCACGCCGATTTCAGCCGATACGGCTAAAAAAGTCCGGAATCTGCTCGGAGAAGTCGTGACGTCAGACATCGGAACCGGAAAACCTTATAAAATTGAAGGATTTGACGTCGCGGGTAAAACGGGAACCGCACAAATTGCCGGGACGGGCGGATATTTAAGAGGAACGAGCAACTATGTGTTTTCATTCATGGGCATGGCGCCGAAAAATGATCCTAAGCTTGTCATCTATGTAGCCGTGCAGCAGCCGCAATTAAAAGCGGGGCAAAGCAGCTCTGATCCTGTCGCGGAAATCTTTAACCCGACGATGAAAAACAGCCTCCACTACATGAATATCGAACCGACGGAAAAAACAGATTCCGGTCAGGAAGAAACGAAAAGCCAAAAGATGCCTGACCTGACAGATAAGACGGTCAAGAGCGCTGAGAAGGAAGCGAAAAATGAACATCTCACACCGATTGTCATCGGCAGCGATGTTGCCGTAAAAGAGCAGTATCCGACAGCCGGAGAAGATGTGATCACCAATCAGAAAATCTTCTTAAAAACAGACGGAAAGATGACGATGCCGGATATGTCCGGATGGTCGAGGCGGGAAGTGCTTCAATTCAGCAAAGTATCAGGCATTCACATTGATGTGAGCGGTGAAGGTTACGCTTCAAGCCAAAGTGTGAAAAAAGGCAAAGAACTGAAAGGAAATACCGTGATCAAGGTGAAATTTAAAAATCCTGATTAACGGGACAGAGAAGTCCGCGGATGCCCGCGGGCTTCTTTTTTATGCGCCGCCGTTCTATGTGTCCAAGCTGAGGCATAAATTGAAACAAGCCTAAATAAGGAGTGGACGGTCCCTTGCGCGTTTCAAATGTAACGGTTCGAAAACGTTTATTACTGGTTTTGCTTTTTGGCGTAATCATTTTTTTGATCATTGACAGCAGATTAGGCTATGTCCAATTTGTGATGGGAGAAAAGCTGACTTCACTGGCTAAGGATTCCTGGAGCCGGAATTTGCCGTTTGAGCCTGAGCGGGGAGAGATTCTTGACCGAAACGGCGTGAAGCTGGCTACTAATAAAAGCGCGCCGACCGTCTTTGTCGTACCGCGCCAGATCCAAAATCCCATAAAAACGGGCAAACTTCTCGCGTCAGTTTTAAATATGTCGGAAGAGAAGGTCTACAAACACATTACTAAGAAAACCTCCATAGAAAAAATCTCACCCGAGGGGCGGAAAATTTCCAATAAAAAAGCGAAAGAAATCAAAGCGCTCGACTTAAAAGGGGTGTATGTGGCTGAAGACAGCATCCGCCATTATCCGTACGGAAGCTTTTTGTCCCATGTTCTCGGTTTTGCCGGTATTGATAACCAGGGTCTTCTCGGTTTGGAGGCTTATTATGATGATGACTTAAAAGGTGTAAAGGGATCCGTGAAATTTTATACGGATGCCAAGGGGAAGAAAATGCCTGATGAAGCGGATGATTACACCCCTCCGAAAGACGGACTTGATATGAAACTGACGATTGACGCCAAGGTTCAGACGATTATAGAAAGAGAGCTCGACAATGCAGCGGCGAAATATAACCCGGACGGAATGATTGCGGTCGCAATGAATCCGAAAAACGGGGAAGTGCTCGGCATGTCAAGCCGTCCTGATTTTGATCCGGCTGACTATCAATCGGTGGATCCGTCCGTTTACAACCGGAACCTGCCGGTATGGAGCACATATGAACCGGGTTCGACCTTTAAGATTATTACGCTTGCGGCGGCTCTTCAAGAGCAAAAAGTAAACTTGCAAAGAGACCACTTTTATGACAAAGGATTTGCCGAGGTCGACGGCGCCCGCCTCCGATGCTGGAAAAAGGGCGGCCACGGTTCGCAATCTTATCTTGAAGTCGTTCAAAATTCCTGCAACCCCGGGTTTGTACAGCTGGGGGAACGGCTCGGAAAACAAAAGCTGTTTCAATATATTAAGGACTTCGGTTTTGGAAAGAAAACAGGCATTGATCTGCAAGGGGAAGGAACGGGGATCTTATTCCCGCTTGACAGAGTCGGCCCGGTCGAACAGGCGACAACCGCTTTCGGACAAGGGGTTTCCGTCACGCCGATTCAGCAGGTGGCAGCCGTTTCCGCAGCAATAAACGGCGGAACGCTTTATACTCCGTTTATTGCCAAAGAGTGGGTTGATCCCGTTACGAAAAAAACCGTTAAGAAACAATCGCCGATTGCGAAAAGGCAAGTTATTTCCCAGGAAACGTCAAAGCAGATCAGATATGCTTTAGAAAGCGTCGTCGCTCAGGGAACGGGGCGGAATGCCTTTGTGGAAGGATATCGCGTCGGCGGAAAAACAGGTACCGCACAAAAGGTGAAAGACGGCAAATATCTCGAAAACAACCATATCGTCTCCTTTATCGGTTTTGCGCCGGCCGATGACCCGAGCCTTGTCGTGTATGTCGCGGTTGATAATCCGAAAGGCACGATTCAATTCGGGGGAACCGTCGCCGCGCCGATTGTCGGAAATATGATGAGAGACAGTCTGCCTGAGCTCGGCGTGAAACCGCGAAAAAATCAAATCGAGAAAAAATATCAATGGAACGACACAAAAACAATAGAGGTTCCGAATGTTGTAGGGATGTCTGTCTCTGATCTTGAGTCGCTGCTTGTCAATTTGAATATTGACTCCTCAGGAAAAGGAAGCAAAATTGTGAAACAATCACCTGCAGCCGGAACGAAAGTAAAAGAAGGCTCAAAGATCCGTGTTTACTTGAGTGAAGAATGAGTCTTTTTGAGGCAGCCGATTGTTTTCGGCTGCCTCTTATCATAAAGAGAAAAAAAGAAGATAACTTTTAAGATTAACTGGATGTATCCTTTTATTTACGCTAAAATATGAACTGTATGTTTAAAAGCCATTCTGACTTTTATAAACGGTTATCATGATAAAAGAATGAATAGAATTTCTGAGAGGTTTGATACAATGAAACTTACAAAGCTGCTTACATATTTAATGGCCGAACCTGTTCAAAATGACTTTCATGACCCTGACATAACTTCAATTGAGATGGACTCCAGGGAAGTGAGAAAAGGGAGTCTTTTTGTGTGTATAAAAGGGTATACGGTAGACGGACATGATTTTGCCCAAAAAGCCGCAGAAAACGGCGCAGCGGCCATCGTTGCCGAGAAAGAGCTTGACGTCGATGTTCCTGTCATTATTGTCCGCCGGTCACAGCGGGCGCTCAGCGTTCTTTCTGACGCGTTTTACGGGCAGCCGACAAAGCAGCTTCAGCTTATCGGCATCACCGGCACAAACGGCAAAACATCAACGACGCACATGGTTGATGAGATTTTCAAAAAAGCGGGAAGACAGACCGGTTTAATCGGAACGATGTACATTAAAATCGGGGATGAGACATTCCCGGTCAAAAATACAACGCCCGAAAGCGTCACACTGCAAAAAACGTTCAAGAAAATGAATGATGAGCATGTTGACACAGCTATTATGGAAGTGTCTTCTCACGCTCTGTCACTCGGCAGGGTTCACGGCTGCGATTATGATATCGCCGTATTCACGAACCTGACGCAGGACCATTTAGATTATCACAAGACGATGGAAGACTACAGACAGGCTAAAAGCCTCCTGTTTTCCCAGCTGGGCGGCTCCTTTAATCACGAAAAGCCGAAGCGGGCCGTTTTAAACGCAGATGACAAAGCCAGTGCTTATTTTGAAAAAGTGACGGCGGCGCACATCCTTACATACGGAATCGAGAATGATGCCGATGTCATGGCGAAACAAATCGAGATCTCTGCGCAAGGCACAAGCTTTGAGCTCGTTACGCCAAAAGGAACAAAGCAGATCACGGTTTCACTCGTCGGCCGCTTCAACGTGTATAACGTACTGGCTGCAGCGGCGACAGCGATCGCAGCGGGTCTGCCGTTTGATACGATCACAAGCGCTCTTGAAGAGCTGCAAGGTGTCAGAGGCCGGTTTGAACTGGTGAATCACAATCAGCCGTTTCCTGTGGTCGTCGATTACGCGCACACGCCTGACAGTCTGGAAAACGTCCTGAATACATGTAAAGACATGACAGAGGGCAAGCTTTTCGTCGTCGTCGGCTGCGGCGGAGACCGGGACAAAACGAAACGCCCGAAAATGGCGGAAATTGCGGTGCGGATTGCCGACGAACCGATTTTCACTTCAGATAACCCGAGAAGCGAGGACCCGCTGGCCATATTAAGAGATATGGAAAGAGGGGTAGAAGGCACTTACTATCACAGTATCGCAAACCGCGAGCAGGCTATCTTTTTTGCCATTGCCAACGCGAAAAAGGGAGATGTGGTTCTGATTGCCGGGAAAGGGCATGAAACCTATCAGCAGATCGGCAATGAAACATTCGACTTTGATGACGCCGAAGTAGCGGGAAGAGCTATTGTTGAGCTGAATAAAAAGTAAAACAGGAAAGAGTGTTAGAATGAGGGAAATGAAAAGAATTACGGGGACACAATGTGAATATGATAAATACGTATGTCGTTTGAACGAAACGGGAGGAGAAAAGAGCAATGCTTGAGCAAGTGATTTTATTTACAATAATAATGGGATTTTTAATCAGTGTTCTGATATCTCCGATTCTTATCCCGTTTTTAAGACGTTTAAAATTCGGCCAAAGTATCAGGGAAGAGGGGCCGAAATCACATATGAAAAAATCAGGGACGCCGACGATGGGCGGGGTCATGATTATTGTATCCATCGCCATTACGGCGATTGTCATGACGCAGAAATTTTCGCATCTGAGCGCGGAAATGTTTCTTCTGCTGTTTGTCACGATCGGATACGGCCTGCTCGGCTTTCTGGATGACTATATTAAAGTAGTAATGAAACGGAATCTCGGATTGACGTCGAAGCAGAAATTGATCGGCCAGATCATTATTGCCATTGTATTTTACGGAGTATATCATTATTGCCATTTTTCAACCGGCATCAGGGTGCCGGGCACACATCTGTCAATCGATCTCGGCTGGGGATACTTTATCCTCGTTCTCTTTATGCTTGTCGGAGGTTCAAATGCCGTCAACCTGACAGACGGTCTGGACGGTCTCTTGTCCGGTACCGCGGCTATCGCATTCGGCGCTTTCGCCATCCTTGCGTGGAACCAGTCACAATATGACGTTGCGATTTTCTCGGTTGCCGTTGTCGGCGCCGTTCTCGGTTTTCTTGTATTCAACGCCCATCCCGCCAAGGTATTTATGGGGGATACCGGTTCGCTTGCGCTCGGAGGAGCGATCGTGACCGTTGCCATTCTGACGAAGCTTGAAATTCTGCTCGTCATTATCGGCGGAGTATTTGTTATTGAGACCTTATCTGTTATCTTACAAGTCATCAGCTTTAAAACGACAGGAAAACGAATCTTTAAGATGAGTCCGCTTCACCACCATTACGAATTGGTCGGATGGTCTGAATGGAGAGTTGTCGTCACATTCTGGACTGCGGGACTGCTGCTTGCCGTTTTAGGAATTTACATCGAGGTGTGGTTATAAGTGGAAAACGAACTTTTTTTGCAAAAACAAAACTTTCTGGTCCTCGGACTGGCGAAAAGCGGATATGCGGCTGCGTCGATTCTTCATGAAAAAGGCATTAACGTCGTCGTGAATGATCAAAAAGCCTTTGAAGAGAACGAACCTGCCCAAAGGCTTGCAGAAAGAGGAATTGAAGTCATCTGCGGTGAGCATCCGACGTCACTTTTTGATCAGCATCACATTACCATTCTGATCAAAAATCCCGGAATCCCGTATGAAAATATCATGGTGGAGGAAGCACAAAGAAGAGGCATCCCGGTCTGGACGGAAATCGAGCTTGCGTATTATATCACCAATGCAAAATTCATCGGCATTACAGGTTCAAACGGGAAAACAACAACGACGACCCTGATTTATGAAATGCTGAAAGCTGATTCGATAAAGACGCTGATCGCAGGGAATATCGGCACTGTCGCCAGTGAAGTGGCTTATCATGCTGACGGTGATGAATGGATCGTCACAGAGCTTTCTTCGTTCCAGCTGATGGGGACTCATGCATTCAGACCTGAAATCGGCCTGATTTTAAATGTGTTCGACGCTCATTTGGATTACCATCACAGCCGTGAAAACTATGAAAAAGCCAAGCAGAACGTGTATCTTCATCAGCTTGAGAGTGATACGGCCATCGTGAATCAGAGCGATGAAACAGTCGTGCGGCTTGCCGAAAGCGGAAAAGCCGGCACCGTTCCGTTTTCAGTTCACCAGGAACTGTCAAGCGGCGCATTCATTAAAGACGGAATGCTGATGTTCGGCGATGAAGCGATTCTGCCTGTTGATGACATCGTACTGCCGGGCGCGCACAATTTAGAAAATATTTTAGCCGCTGTAGCCGCGGCAAAAACGGCGGGCGCGTCTAATAAAGCGATTCAGAAGGTGCTGACAAGCTTTACCGGTGTCAAACACCGTCTGCAGTATGTAACTGCGATCCAGAATCGTAGATTTTATAATGACAGCAAAGCGACGAATATTTTGGCCACAAGCAAAGCGCTCTCCGCGTTCAAAGCACCGGTTATTCTGCTTGCAGGCGGACTGGACCGCGGCAACGGTTTTGACGACCTGAAACCGTATATGGACAATGTCAAAGCGGTCCTGACGTTCGGACAGACAGCGCCGAAGATAGAAAAACTGGGCAATGAGCTGGGAATACAACATGTCAAACGTGTCGATAATGTTGAACAAGCAGTATCTGCGGCGTTTGCGCTCTCAAATGAAGGAGACGTCATCCTCTTGTCACCCGCGTGTGCAAGCTGGGATCAATTCAAAACATTTGAAGAACGCGGTGACATGTTTATAGATGCCGTGCATATGCTTAAGTAAGGGCTTGTCTCTGTTCATCGGCAGCCCTAAATGACTTATGCTTGGGGTGTCGATTGCTTTGACTACTAAAAAAACAGCGCCTGATTTGTTATTAGTTATCATTACGTTATTGCTTTTAACAATAGGATTAATTATGGTCTACAGTGCAAGTGCGGTATGGGCGGATTATAAATTTGACGACTCGTTTTTCTTCGCGAAACGGCAGCTGCTGTTTGCGGGGATCGGCGTCATTGCCATGTTTTTCATTATGAATGTGGATTATTGGACATGGCGCACATGGTCGAAGCTGCTTCTGATCATTTGTTTTTTTCTGCTTGTGCTTGTGCTGATTCCGGGAGTCGGAATGGTGCGGAACGGTTCAAGAAGCTGGATCGGAGTGGGAGCGTTCAGCATTCAGCCTTCGGAGTTTATGAAACTGGCGATGATTGCGTTTCTGGCTAAATTTCTTTCTGAAAAACAGAAGAATATTACGTCATTCAGACGCGGATTCGTTCCCGCGCTCGGAATCGTGTTTTCTGCATTTATTATTATTATGTGCCAGCCAGACCTGGGAACGGGGACGGTAATGGTGGGCACGTGCATCGTGATGATTTTTGTTTCCGGTGCGCGAATCGCTCATTTTGCGTTCCTCGGACTCATCGGTTTAAGCGGATTTGCGGCGCTAGTTCTGTCCGCTCCTTATCGGATTAAACGGATTACCTCTTACTTAAACCCGTGGGAGGATCCGCTTGGAAGTGGATTTCAGATCATTCAGTCGCTCTATGCCGTAGGTCCGGGCGGACTGTTCGGGATGGGGCTCGGCCAAAGCCGGCAAAAGTTTTTTTACCTGCCGGAGCCGCAAACCGATTTCATTTTTGCTATTTTATCTGAGGAACTCGGCTTTATCGGCGGTTCGCTCATATTGCTGCTGTTCACTATTTTATTATGGCGGGGCGTCAGAATTGCCCTCGGCGCGCCGGATTTATACGGAAGCTTTGTCGCCATCGGTATTATTTCTATGATAGCTATTCAAGTCATGATTAATATCGGCGTTGTGACGGGGCTGATCCCGGTAACAGGAATTACGCTGCCGTTTTTAAGCTACGGAGGCTCATCACTGACGCTGATGCTCGCAGCGGTCGGCGTGCTTTTAAATGTCAGCCGGTACTCGAGGTATTGATCTGTATCTTGCCTCATCACTCATGATTTATTCGTTATCTATAAAAAAACAGACAACATCAATAACCCTGTCCTAAAAAACAGGGTTATCGCTATGTGATTAAGGGGGACATACGAATGCGTATTGCAGTAAGCGGAGGCGGAACCGGAGGACATATTTATCCGGCCCTGGCCTTTATTAAAGAAGTTCAGCGCCGGCATCCGGATGTGGAATTTTTGTATATCGGAACAGAGAACGGTCTTGAGAAAAAAATTGTTGAACGGGAAAATATTCCGTTCCGCGCCATTGAAATTACAGGTTTCAAACGAAAACTTTCTTTTGAAAATGTAAAAACCGTCATGCGCTTCTTAAAAGGCGTGAAGAAAAGCAAATCATATTTAAAAGAGTTTAAACCAGATGCCGTTATCGGTACAGGCGGCTATGTATGCGGTCCGGTCGTATACGCGGCGGCAAAAATGGGAATTCCGACGATCATTCATGAGCAAAACAGCCTGCCCGGCATCACAAATAAGTTTCTCTCGAAATATGTTAATAAGGTAGCAATTTGCTTTGAAGAGGCAAAATCGCATTTTCCTGCTGAAAAAGTTGTGTTTACGGGAAACCCGAGAGCCTCTGAAGTCGTCTCAATTAAGACAGGCCGCTCATTAACTGAGTTCGGGCTGAAAGACAATCAAAAAACGGTGCTCATTTTCGGCGGAAGCAGAGGCGCGGCTCCCATTAACCGTGCCGTTATAGATATGCAGGAAGAATTGAAAACGAGACCTTACCAAGTGCTTTATATTACCGGGGAAGTACATTACGAGAAGGTAACGGCTGAGCTGAAAGGCGGAAAAGCCGCTGATAATATGGTGACAAAACCGTTTTTGCACCAAATGCCGGAGTACTTACAATCAATTGATGTCATTGTGGCCAGAGCCGGAGCGACGACGATTGCGGAGATCACCGCTCTCGGCATTCCGAGCGTGCTTATTCCGAGCCCGTATGTGACAGCCAATCACCAGGAAGTCAATGCGAAGGCGCTCAGCCAGCATGACGCTGCAATCGTACTGAAGGAAACCGAGCTCAGCGGAGAAAAACTGATCGCTGCGCTGGACAAAATCGTCATGAATGAAGAAACCTTAAAAGACATGAGTGAGCGGACAAAATCACTCGGTGTTCCAGATGCGGCAGCCAGACTGTACAGTATCATGGAAGACATAAAAAAATAGAGCAAATGGAATGCGGAGGTTTATGATGGAGAACGTAATTCAGGAATTAAGAGACCGCGAAGTCGGCAAAGTGCTGGAACAAGAACCGCTCGCGAACCATACAACGATGAAAATCGGCGGTCCGGCGGACATTTTGATCATCCCCAACCGTGTGGAAGCGGTCAAAGATATTATGGATATTGTGAAGAAACATGATCTGCCATGGACGGTTATCGGCCGCGGTTCAAATCTGCTCGTGCTTGATGAAGGCATAAGAGGAGTTGTCATCAAACTGGGCGCGGGTCTGGATCATTTGGAGATTGACGGTGATCAGGTGACGGTCGGAGGTGGCTATTCGGTCGTCCGGCTTGCGACTTCCATGAGTAAAAAAGGAATGTCCGGTCTCGAATTTGCAGCGGGCATTCCCGGATCAATCGGCGGAGCCGTCTATATGAATGCCGGGGCGCACGGATCTGATATGAGTGAGATTCTTGTGAAAGCCCGTATCTTATTTGAAGACGGCACAATCGAATGGCTGACGAACGAAGAGATGGATTTCAGCTACAGAACGTCTGTTTTGCAGAAAAAACGTCCCGGCGTCTGTCTCGAGGCAGTTCTTCAGCTTGAGCAAAAGGAACGGGAAGCCATTACGGCGCAAATGCAGCAGAACAAAGATTACAGAAAAAACACTCAGCCGTATTCAAGCCCATGCGCCGGGAGCATATTCAGAAATCCGCTGCCGGATCATGCCGGAAACCTCGTTGAAAAAGCGGGATTAAAAGGACATCAGATCGGCGGAGCGAAAGTGTCCGAAATGCACGGGAATTTTATCGTCAATGCCGGCGGAGCGACTGCCAAGGACGTTCTCGACCTGATTGAATATGTGAAAAAGACAATCCGTGAGCAGTATGATGTTGACATGCATACAGAAGTTGAAATCATCGGAGGGAATCGTTAAAAGGTTCTCTGATTACATGAGCTCATGTGATATACTTTTAACAAATGTCAAACGGCATCACAGCATGCCGTTTGTTTTTCAATCAGACGAATGTCAAGCTGTTTCATTCTTAGTGAGGTGGACAGGCAGTGAACCCAAATCATGAAAGAGAAAAAATTGTAAATATTGAAGAGCGGATTCCGAAAATCAAAGAGCAGCGGAAACAAAAAGCAAACCGCCGGCTGATTTCATTCATTGTGCTCTTTTTTATGATGGTGCTGATCATCGTGTACTTGCAGATGCCGATCAGCAAAGTGTCTTCTGTCACCGTTTCCGGAAACGAAAACGTGTCTGTAAAAGAGATCAACGCGCTTTCTGATATACATAACGGACAAACCGAGTTCTGGAGTCTGAACAAGAAACAAACAGAAGAAAAGATTGAGCAGAATAAGCTGGTGAAAAAGGCGGAACTTTCAAAAGTATTTCCTAACAAAGTCAGCATTCACATTGAAGAATACAAGACGATCGCGTATCTGCAGCGACATGATGTATATTATGAAGTGCTCGAAAACGGCACTGTGCTGCCGAACGAAGTCACGCCGGATGACGCGGGCCCGATTTTGGTTGACTGGACAAACGCGAAAAAGCGGGTCAAAATGGCGGAGCAGCTTGATAAGCTTTCCGGTTCGCTAAAGCAGTCGATTTCTGAAATCTATTATACACCGGTAAAAATGGATCAGGACCGGATCAAGCTGTATATGAACGACGGGTATGTAGTTACCGCTTCTATTAAAACGTTTGCCGGCCGGATGAAGACCTATCCTTCTATCGTTTCCCAGCTGGACGGCGGGAAAAAGGGGATTATCCACTTAGAAGTCGCTACGTATTTTGAAGAATTTAACAAAGGTAAATCCGGCAAGAAAAAAGAAAATGATTAATAGTTCTAAAGAACTAATTTCAAGGTGGTTCAAAAGAATCTATTACAATCAGCGGGGCAGCCGATATAACCGATAGCGGAATCATTATGACTATGTTTGTTTTTGCCCGGGATATGGCTGCCGGACAAGCGGAAAATTCTCAATGCAATGGGCGTGTCTTCTGCAATGAGCATTGCATTTGGAATTTTCCTCCTGTTTCTTCTTTTTTCGGATGTTTCTGGCAATATCTATAGCTTTTCTGGAGGTTCATCTTAGTGTAGACTAATGGAAAGCGGGTATATTTGCATCTGGTTTGCACAGTATGGCACCGTGACAGGAAATCTTACGGTAAGGTGGGCCGTCTCTAAAAAAAATAAAAAAAATACGATATAAAAGAGGATATACATAGAATATAACGAATAGTTTCATTAAACATAAATTGTGAGAAATCAGATAAGAATTTGTTGATGCTGTTGTTTTTGTTACACACTTGTAAAGCCACATTCATTGTATTGTTGTTCCGCAAATAATAGAATAGAATTTGATCGAAATGTGAGGAGGTGCCATAGAATGAACAACAATGAACTTTACGTCAGTCTTGACATCGGTACGTCCAATACAAAAGTGATCGTCGGAGAAATGACAGATGATTCCCTTAACATTATCGGAGTGGGAAATGTACCGTCTGAAGGGTTGAAAAAAGGCTCAATCGTTGATATAGATGAAACCGTTCATTCTATAAGAAAAGCGTTTGACCAAGCTGAAAGAATGGTAGGTTTTCCGCTGAAAAAAGCCATTGTCGGCGTTAATGGAAATTATATTCATATTCAAGATACGAACGGCGTTGTCGCTGTTTCCAGTGAAAACAAAGAAATTCACGTTGAAGACGTCCGCAGGGTAATGGAAGCGGCACAGGTCGTGTCAGTTCCGCATGAGCAGCTGATCGTAGACGTCGTTCCGAAACAGTTTATCGTTGACGGAAGAGACGAAATTACCGATCCGAAAAAAATGCTCGGCGTGCGCCTGGAAGTAGAAGGCACGCTGATTACCGGCTCCAAAACGATCTTACATAACTTACTTCGCTGTGTGGAGAGAGCGGGCGTTGAAATTACTGATATTTGCCTGCAGCCGCTTGCGGCCGGTTCGGCGGCTTTGTCAAAAGACGAAAAAAACCTCGGAGTCGCCATGATTGATATCGGCGGCGGCTCGACGACGGTGGCGGTATTTGAACAGGGGCACCTGAAGGAGACAGCCGTCATTCCGCTCGGAGGCGAAAACATCACGAAAGATGTATCGATCGGATTGCGCACTTCCACCGAAGAGGCTGAAAGAGTAAAAAAACAATTCGGACATGCATTCTACGATGAGGCTTCAGAAGATGAAGTATTTGAAGTCACCGTCATAGGAACGAATCAAAAGCAATCTTTTACACAGCAGGAAATTGCCAATATTATTGAAGCAAGAGTGGAAGAGATTCTTGAGATTGCCGCAGCCGAAATTGAGCATATGGGAATTACAGATCTGCCCGGCGGCTTTGTGCTGACCGGCGGACAGGCCGCAATGCCCGGAGTGCTTTCATTGGCACAGGAAGTGCTGAGGCACAATGTAAGGGTCGCAAGCCCGAATTATATCGGTGTAAGAGACCCTCAGTATATGACGGGTGTCGGCTTGATACAATTTGCCTGCCGAAATGCCAGAATTCAGGGAAGAAAAATAGGCTTTCATATGCCGGAAGAAGCCGTGCAGGAAATCGCGGTCTCTCACGAAGAAGAACATCATCAGCGGCCAGAGGCGCAGCAGCGTCCAAAAGCAAAACAAAAAACACAAGCCGAACACAACAAACCGAGCAAAATGAAAAAACTATTAAGCATGTTTTGGGAATAGATTGATAGTCATTCGGCAGATTAGGAGGATTTAGCATGTTGGATTTCGAAACAAACATAGACGGCTTAGCATCAATTAAAGTAATCGGAGTAGGAGGCGGCGGTAATAACGCGGTCAACCGAATGATTGAAAATGAAGTGCAGGGTGTAGAGTACATTGCGGTAAACACGGACGCGCAAGCTCTTAACCTGTCAAAAGCGGAAGTGAAAATGCAGATCGGGGAAAAGCTGACCCGCGGTCTCGGAGCGGGAGCGAATCCGGAAGTCGGCAAAAAAGCCGCTGAAGAAAGTAAGGAACAAATCGAAGAAGCGCTAAAAGGCGCTGACATGGTGTTCGTTACAGCCGGAATGGGAGGCGGTACCGGAACGGGAGCCGCACCGGTTATCGCGCAAATCGCAAAGGACTTAGGCGCTTTGACTGTCGGTGTCGTAACAAGACCGTTTACATTTGAAGGAAGAAAACGTCAGCTGCAGGCTGCAGGCGGTATCACGGCAATGAAAGAAGCCGTTGACACACTGATCGTTATTCCGAATGACCGCATTCTTGAAATTGTCGATAAAAACACACCGATGCTTGAAGCATTCCGTGAAGCTGATAACGTGCTTCGCCAAGGGGTGCAAGGTATCTCTGACCTCATCGCGACGCCTGGTTTAATCAACTTGGACTTTGCCGATGTCAAAACCATCATGTCCAACAAAGGTTCAGCATTGATGGGTATCGGGATCGCTACGGGCGAAAGCCGTGCTGCTGAAGCCGCCAAAAAGGCGATCTCCAGTCCGTTACTGGAAGCGGCAATCGACGGAGCGCAAGGTGTTTTGATGAACATTACGGGAGGTACAAACCTGAGCCTCTACGAAGTGCAGGAAGCAGCCGACATCGTCGCTTCTGCATCCGACCCAGATGTCAACATGATTTTCGGTTCAGTTATCAATGAAAATCTGAAAGATGAAATCGTCGTCACCGTTATTGCGACCGGTTTTATCGAACAGGAAAAAGATGACTCAAAACCGCAGCGACCGACTTTAAACCAAGGATTGAAGTCTCAAAGTCAAAACGCTGCGAAACGTGAGCCGAAACGAGAAGAAACACAGCATCAAAACACGGTGAACCGCCATACATCACAGCCGGCGGATGATGCCCTCGACATTCCTACATTTTTAAGAAACCGCAACAAACGCGGCTGATGTAAAAAAGGACAAGACCACATGGTTTTGTCCTTTTTCTTTTTTGTGTACAGTCTTCCTTCCTATCCCCATAATCTATACAGTGAAAAAAGCAACTTTATACCTATGACGAATTGATTGTTTTTTAGTTTCATACGGCTTTCTACAGAATGCGACAATATCTGGATGGAAGATTGTCTACATTTAACGTACAGCATCGAAATGACAAACGATTCCAATTATGAAGGAGGGATACACATTTTATAGGGCGTTACCAAATAAGGGGGGATACGATTGAAGAAAAAAACAAGAAACAGATGGACAGGCTCCGTTTTAAGCGCGATTGTCGTCAGTTCCCTGTTGTTTCCGGGTGCAGCCGGAGCGAACAGCACACCGGGGGCAGTTTCTTTCACCAAAGATCTTTCTTCCTCTAAGAGCATTCAGCATAAGATTTCCGATTCAGTCAAGAAGCGTTTTGAAAAAAATGATAAAGTCACGTTTCTTATCAAATTTAAAGAGAAAGCCAATACGAAAAAAGCGGTCAAAGAAGCAGAAAAAAACGCCAAGTCTCAATCGCTTTCCGCAGCAAAAAACGAATATCAAAAGCGGTCAGCCGTCGTTTCTTCTTTAAAACTGGCGGCTCATGATGCGCAGCAGAATCTGAAAACATATTTGGAAAAACAAAAAAAGAAAGGCAAGGCTGATCACATCCATTCCTATTATATTGTTAACGGAATGGCAGTCACTGCTTCGAAAGAGGTAATGGAAAAAGCCGCCTCATTTCCTGAAGTAGAAAAAGTTCTTCCGAATGAAAAACGTCAGCTTACTCAACGACAATCAAAAGCTCCTTTTCAAATGAAGAAAAAACAAAAAGAGATCAAAGCAAAGGAAGGCATCGAATGGAATATCAGCCAAATTGATGCGCCGCAGGCCTGGGCCTCAGGATACGACGGAACCGGCACGGTTGTCGCCTCCATTGATACGGGAGTTCAGTGGGATCATCCGGCGCTTAAAGAAAAATACCGGGGTTACGATCCTGAAAATCCCGCAGCGCCGAATCATGAAATGAACTGGTATGATGCCGTGTCCCATAAAGACGCTCCCTACGATGATCTTGAACACGGCACTCATGTAACAGGGACCATGACGGGTTCAGAACCTGACGGCTCAAATCAAATCGGTGTGGCTCCGGGGGCGAAATGGATCGCAGTAAAAGCATTTTCAGATGACGGAGGAACCGATGCCGATATTTTGGATGCCGGTGAGTGGGTGCTCGCGCCTAAAGATAAAAACGGCACGCCCCATCCCGAGATGGCGCCGGATGTTGTCAATAATTCCTGGGCAGGCGGTTCGGGAATGGACGAGTGGTACCGCGATATGGTGAATGCGTGGAGAGCGGCAGGGATTTTTCCGGAATTCTCTGCGGGAAATGAAGACTTATTTACACCGGGAGGACCGGGTTCAATCGCAAACCCGGCCAATTATCCTGAAGCATTTGCGACAGGTGCGACTGACATCGACAAGAAACTCGCTGATTTCTCACTTCAAGGCCCCTCACCGTATCATGAAACAAAACCGGACATTTCGGCTCCGGGAGTGAATATCCGTTCTTCGATTCCTGGAGGAACATACGAAGGCGGCTGGGACGGAACTTCAATGGCCGGGCCGCATGTGGCGGCGACGGCGGCTTTGTTAAGGCAGGCGAACGCCTCTATTACGGTCGATGAAATGGAAGACGTTTTGACGCGCACCGCGGAAAAGCTGACAGATTCCGTTTTTCCGGAATCACCGAATAACGGTTACGGCCACGGTCTCGTTAACGCTTTTGATGCCGTTTCTGCCGTAACGGACGGAATCGGAGGCGTAGAAGGCAAGGTCTCTTCTGCGGGCGAAGATCACAATCCGCCCAGCTTTCACCATGAACCGGTCTCAGCGGCTTACAAAGGGGCAAACCTTCCGTTAACGGTTACAGCAGAAGACGATGTAAGCGTAACTGAAGTCATCCTTTCCTATCAGTTTGATGAAGGAAAGTGGAAAACGACAGCTGCCGTTCAAAAAAGCGGTGATGAAAAAAAGGGAACATACCAGGCGGAGATTCCGGATGTAACGGGAAGCAAGGTAAGTTATAAATGGACCATAAAAGATTTCGGAGGTCATTCTGTAGAATCTGATACGTACCGGGCTGACGTGAAACCGAGCATTACGGCGGGATACAAAGAGGATTTTGAATCACAGCCGGCGGGCTGGTCCAGTTACGGGACACATGACCAATGGGAATGGGGTATCCCGGGTTCAGGGCCCGGCACCGCATTTTCCGGAGATAAAGTGTATGCGACGAATCTGTCCGGCCCTTATGCCGATTCAGCCAACATGAATTTGGTGATGCCTCCGATTCAAGTTCCGGAAACAGGACGGCTGTTTTTGCAATTTAAAAGCTGGCACAAGCTCGAAGAATTTTTTGATTACGGGTATGTGTTCGTTCTTCCGGAAGGAAAATCACATTGGGAGCAGGCGGCCGTTTACAATGGTGACTCCGCAGGATGGAACGATGAAGAGGCAGATTTATCTGCGTATAAAGGCCAAAACATAAAGCTCATGTTTAATATGCAGTCAGACGAAGTACTCAATGAAGACGGATGGTATATCGATGATGTCCGGCTTTCAAGCAGCCCTCTCGGCAAGGCGGCTAAAAAAAGTAAACACAATAGACAAACACCTCCCGGCCACCTGAAGAAAAAAGCAGTCAGTCCGAAACAGGCCAAACCGGCAGTGAAATCACCCGGAAAAAGAGTAAAACGTGAAACAAACCTCCTGCCTCTCAGAGCGCAAATCAGTGTCGCCGAGACGGGGAAATCCGTATATTCCGACCCTGCAAGCGGAAGCTACAGCCTGTCGCATAAGGCGGGAAGCTATACGCTGAAAGCCGAGGCTTACGGATTTAAGTCCGCTTCGAAACAAGTTTCTATTCAATCAGACAAAACCGCACAGGCAGACTTTACACTGGAGCAAATGCCGTCCGGCACGCTAAAAGGAACCATCACCAATCAGTCAACAGGCGAACCGGTAAAAGGGGCTGCGCTTTATGTGGCTGAGGATGCCGCAATTGAACCGGCGGTGACAAACGATAAAGGGGAATATTCGCTTAAGGCGTACGAAGGCTCCTACACAATCAAAGTAGCGGCAAAAGGCTTTTACAATAGCGAATTTTCCGTTGACATCAAAGGAGATGCTGAAAAAAACGTCAAGCTTAAGCCGTATATCGGTTATGAAGGGGAAATTGCATATGATAACGGAACGGAAGAAGCCGCGCTGTCATATTTTAAAGCCGGCAGCAAATCTGCCGTTAAGATGACGCTCAAAGACGGAAAAGAACACGGTATGCTGACGGGAGGCCTTTTTAAATTTTGGGGCGCCGACTGGCCTGATCCGGGCGGTACCGAATTTCAAGCAGAAGTATATGATGCATCCGGCCCTGATGGAGCTCCGGGCAGCAAAATTGCCGGCCCGTTCCAAGCTGAAGCGCTTCGAAACGGCGAATGGACCAAAGTGGATCTCAGCTCAAAAGGAATCGCGGTCGGAAAGGATTTTTATCTTGTGTTCCGCCAGACGAAACCCGATCCTTATACACCTGCCCTGTCATCTGATGACGGCAGTCCGTACTCGAACAGAAACTGGCAATACCTTGACGGCCGCTGGTCAAAAGCCGATAAATCAGACGGAAACTTTATGATCAGGGCTTTGGTCGACTACGAAGCTTCTGTGCCAGAAATAACGTCGCCTGAAGACCGGTCATTTACAAACAAGAAGTCAATCACGGTGAAAGGAACAGCTTCACCAAAAACCGCTGTCCGTCTTACCAATAACGGTAAAACCGCCGCAGAAACGAAAGCAGATGCAGACGGCAATTTCCAGGCCGGCGTCACACTCACTGAAGATGCCAATCGGCTGACGGCGGCATCTGTGACAGACAGCGGGTCAACCGATGAGTCACGCCCTGTCACGGTCATACTGGATGAGGATAAGCCGGATGTGACGATTGACAGTCCGGCAAACGGTGATAAAACAAATAAAGAAGCAGTGACCGTAAAAGGAAAAGTGCACGACACCCATTTAAAATGGGTAAAGGTGAACGGAAAAAAAGCTGAAGTAAATAACGGTTCTTATCAAGCGAGAACTCTTCTGGAAAACGGCAGCAATGAGATCAAGGTCACGGCCTCAGATGAAGCGGGTAACAAAACAACGAAAAAGACGGTAATCGATGTCAATTACAATGCTCCCGTCATTTCCGGATTGGTTCCCGGAGCGGATAAGGAATTAAAAGCCGGAGAATCAGTGAAAATCGCTTTTTCAAGCGGAAAGAAATTAGACGCTTCCTTCGTTATCCGTCTGCCTCTGACAAACGCCCGGGCAGGGAGCCAAAACGCAACAGAGCTTCCGCTGAGAGAAATTTCTCCGGGACGATATGAGGGTTACTGGACGGCGACTTCTTCCATCAAAGCAAGCGGAGCAAAAATTGACGTTATCGCTAGAGATGACTACGGAAATGAAACGAGACAGACGGCTAAAGGAAAACTTTATATCAATGAGTAAAACAGAGCGCTGCCAGATCACGGCAGCGCTTTTTTAGTTGAAGCGGACAATAGGAAAGCAACCCTTTCGGCCCTCGACAAATAAAACGGTTATCCCTTAAAAATTGTACTTTACCCTCAACATTAATTGACAGACTTTCCCACAGAGCTTGCTTTATACTTATGAAACAAGAGAGAGAAACAGATAAGTAAGACAAAAGAGGAAAGGGGTCAGATGTGAAAATCTATCTGGATGTCATTTGGCTGTTGAACTTTTGTTTTGATTCTCTTTTGCTTTTATTGACCGCCTTTATTTTAAAACGCCAGGTAAAAAAAAGAAGAGTGGCCGCCGGCGGTTTCATCGGGTCAGCCATTGTGCTTCTGATGTTTACGCCTGTTTCTCCCTTTGTGGAGCATCCGGCGGGAAAAATGGCGTTTTCAGTAGTCATCGTGCTTGCGGCTTTTGGCTTTAAACGGTTCCGATACTTTTTTCAAAATTTGTTCGCCTTTTATTTCGCGACTTTTCTCGTCGGCGGGGGAATGATCGGCGTACATTCCCTGCTGCAGACAGAATCAATTGTGCAGCAAGGCGTAATGGTCACAAGCCAGACCGGATTCGGCGACCCGATCAGCTGGATGTTTGTAGTTATCGGATTTCCGGCCATATGGTTTTTTTCGAAAAAGAGAATTGAAGACATCGAGACGAAGTCCATTCAGTACGATGAACTTGTCATGGTGCAGGCGGAATTCAGCGGACAGACAATCCGCGCGAAAGGATTGGTGGATTCCGGGAATCAGCTGTATGATCCGCTGACGAAAACGCCGGTCATGATCCTTCACATTGACAAATTCGCTCCGATTCTCAGCGAAAAGGAAACGGCCCTCATCAAATCCGCCAGTCCGCTTGAAGTGATAGAGCAGCTTGATGATTCGTTCCGCCATGCGGATAAGCTGAGGCTGATTCCGTACAGGGGCGTCGGCCAGGACAATCAATTTTTACTCTGTTTAAAGCCGGATTACGTCACGATTTTAACAAAAGACGAAATGATCGCTTGTGAAAAATGCCTGATCGGCATCAGCACGAAACCATTATCCGCGGACGGTGAATTTGACGGAATCGTTCATCCGAAGATGCTGACAGGGAAGGCTGTAAAACATGTTTCCTGACGAAAAGTCTGTTATTCATCATACTCAAAACGCGTTGTATTTAGAAGGGGGAGGAAGATGAAAAAACTTAAGCTGCGTCTGACATATTTGTGGTATAAATGGCTGATGAAACTCGGACTGAAAAGCGATGAAGTGTATTACATAGGAGGAAGCGAGGCGCTGCCGCCGCCTTTGTCTAAAGAAGAGGAGCAGGTGCTCTTATTAAAGCTGCCGAGCGGGGATCAGGCGGCGCGGGCCATTCTGATTGAGAGAAACTTACGTCTTGTCGTTTACATTGCCCGCAAATTCGAAAATACCGGCATCAATATCGAGGACTTAATCAGCATCGGCACCATCGGTTTGATCAAAGCGGTAAACACTTTTAATCCGGAAAAGAAAATCAAACTCGCCACCTACGCGTCGCGATGTATCGAAAACGAAATTTTAATGTACTTGCGCCGAAACAACAAAATCCGTTCAGAGGTGTCCTTTGATGAACCGCTGAATATTGATTGGGACGGAAACGAGCTGCTGCTTTCGGATGTGCTCGGCACAGATGATGATATTATTACAAAAGACATTGAAGCCAATGTGGATAAAAAACTTTTGAAAAAAGCGCTTGAGCAATTAAACGAAAGAGAAAAGCAGATTATGGAACTGCGTTTCGGGCTTGTCGGAGAAGAAGAAAAAACTCAAAAAGATGTAGCCGACATGATGGGGATTTCACAATCTTATATCTCCCGGCTCGAAAAGCGGATTATCAAAAGACTGAGAAAAGAGTTTAACAAAATGGTGTAAAATTTTTTCCATCTGACAGCCCTTACTGCTGCAAGGATTGCCGCAGCCGGATGTTTATTTCTGTAAAATGGCGGTGCATATTTTTCCCACCCGAGGAGATACTTAACGTTGTACAGCAGCTCCTAGTGGGAGGGAAAAACGTGTCAAGAAATAAAGTCGAAATTTGCGGGGTGGATACCTCCAAATTACCGGTGCTCAAGAATGAAGAGATGAGAAAGCTGTTTAGGCAATTACAGGATGAGGGCGATGATTCAGCGAGGGAAAAGCTTGTAAACGGCAATCTGCGCCTTGTCTTAAGCGTCATTCAGAGGTTTAACAACAGAGGAGAGTATGTTGATGACTTATTTCAGGTCGGCTGCATCGGACTAATGAAATCCATTGATAATTTTGACCTAAGCCATAATGTTAAGTTTTCAACATACGCTGTACCGATGATTATCGGAGAAATCCGCAGATATTTGCGGGATAACAATCCGATCCGCGTCTCGAGGTCGCTTCGCGATATCGCATATAAAGCGCTTCAAGTAAGAGAGCGGTTAATCAGTGAGACAAGCAGGGAGCCGACAGCAGAGGAAATCGCCAAAGTTCTTGAAGTGCCCCATGAAGAAATTGTGTTTGCCCTTGACGCCATCCAGGATCCGGTTTCACTGTTTGAGCCGATTTATAATGACGGCGGCGATCCGATTTACGTGATGGACCAGATCAGCGATGAGCGCAATAAGGATACACAATGGATTGAGGAGCTGGCTCTGAAAGAAGGCATGAGAAGACTGAACGAACGGGAAAAAATGATTTTGCGAAAGCGCTTTTTCCAAGGGAAAACCCAAATGGAAGTCGCTGAAGAAATCGGCATATCCCAAGCTCAGGTCTCAAGGCTTGAAAAGGCAGCCATTAAACAAATGAATAAGAATATCCATCAATAACGGAAAAAGCCTTTAAACCTTGTTTAAAGGCTTTTTTCATGCGATGGTTTACGTTTGCAAAAAAGTGATGTATTCTAATGTGTAAAAGTTTTTAGAAAATTTAAACAAAGCAAACGGAGGAAACTTCAATGATTTTACAGCTGGACAGTGTGTCATTAAAAAGAAACGGGAAATGGATTTTGAAAGATATTAACTGGCACGTCGAGAAAAACGAAAATTGGGTGCTGTACGGATTAAACGGAGCCGGAAAAACGGCTTTGCTGAATATGTTATGCTCTTATTACTTCCCCACTTCAGGAGAGATGCAGGTGCTCGGCCATCAATTCGGCAAAACAGAGCTCGGTGACAGGCTCAGAAGGAAAATCGGCCTTGTTTCGGCAGGTCTTCAGCACAAATTATATGCCGCGGACTCCGCTTTTGAAATCGCCCTCAGCGGCGCGTACGCCTCAATCGGGCTGTACGAAACTCCGAGTGAGCAGGTAAGGGAAAAAGCGATCGGTCTTCTGAAGGATTTGGGCGCCATCGGTTACGCCGACAGACGGTATGAAACATTATCACAAGGGGAAAGACAAAGAGCGCTGATTGCGCGGGCGCTTATGGCTGATCCGGAACTGCTGATTCTGGACGAACCCGTGACGGGTCTTGATTTTATGGCAAGGGAGCAGCTGCTGGACACGATTACGTCGATCGCCGAAAAAGAAAATGCGCCGTCCATCCTTTATGTCACCCATCACGCTGAAGAAATTCTGCCGGTATTTGATCAGGCGCTGCTTTTAAAACAGGGCGAGGTGTTCGCCTCCGGGAAAATCAGGGACATGCTTTCTGACGAGCGGCTTACAGCGTTTTTCGATATGCCTGTTAATGTCTTATGGAACAATGGCCGCCCGTTTTTAACCCGTGCAAAAGAGGCATCATCCGTAAAATAACATAAATTCACCCTGGGGGTGCTGCCATGCGGCTGAGAGAGACGTTGTCTCAACCCTTAAAGGACCTGATCCGGATCATGCCGGCGGAGGGAAGCGGTGAAAAAAGCGGAGGAAGATCCGTTTTTTACCCGTTTCATTTCATGAATGAAACGGGTTTTTTGATACAGCCAAAGGGGAGATTTCCAATGCATCAGATTGATATGCTGTTACACCAGGCGGAGAAACGGCGGCACGACTTCATACATATTGCTGAAAGACTGATAGCCTTTCCGACTCCGGCCCCGCCAGCAAGAAATACGGCAGAAGCCCAAAAGTGGGTGGCCGGATTTTTAAAAGAAACGGGCTGCTCGGTCGATATGTGGGATGTGTATCCGGAAGATCCGAATGTAGTCGGTGTTTTAAAAGGGACAGATTCAAGCAGGCATCAAAGCCTGATTTTAAACGGACACATTGATGTGGCAGAAGCCGGGGGCGAAGACTGGCACTCTGACCCGTTTCAGCCGCACGTAAAAGATGGCATGCTGATCGGAAGGGGCGCCGCTGATATGAAAGGGGGTTTGGCGTGTGTTCTTTTCTCTCTGAAGCTGATCCATGATGCCGGCATTAAGCTTCCGGGCGACCTCATTGTACAGTCTGTAATCGGAGAAGAAGTCGGTGAGGCGGGGACGCTGGAATGCTGCAAACGCGGCTATCACGCGGATTTTGCCGTTGTCGCGGATACGAGCAGCCT
The DNA here is from genome assembly GCF_038004825.1 of Bacillus sp. FSL P4-0334. Lineage (NCBI taxonomy): Bacteria > Bacillati > Bacillota > Bacilli > Caryophanales > Bacillaceae > Bacillus > Bacillus sp. FSL P4-0334. The sequence goes on from NZ_JBBORX010000001.1 coordinate 2,649,327, forward strand.
GCATATTCAAGGGCAGGGCGGAGTCATCACCGGCTGGATAGAATTGAAAAGCAAACAAACATTTCATGACGGCATGAGGCGCAATATGATTCATGCGGGCGGAGGCACATTCGGAGCGAGCGCCATCGAAAAAATGGCGAAAATCATCACTGCCTTGGGAGAGCTGGAGCGCCACTGGGCGGTAACGAAAAGCTATCCCGGTTTTGCGCCCGGCACCAATACGATCAACCCCGCCGTCATTGAAGGCGGAAGACACGCAGCGTTTGTCGCCGATGAATGCCGGTTATGGATCACCGTCCACTTTTATCCGAACGAAACGCACGAACAAGCAGCCGCAGAAATCGAAGACTATATTAATCGTGTCGCTGACAGTGATCTGTGGCTCAAAGAAAACAGGCCGGTGTTCAAATGGGGCGGATCTTCGATGATTGAAGACAGAGGAGAGGTGTTCCCGGCGCTGGAAATCGACCCGGATCATCCGGCAGTTTCTGTCTTGGCTGCATCACACTCAGCCGTCAGAAAACAGGAGCCCGTCATTGATGTTTCCCAAACCGTAACTGACGGAGGGTGGCTTTATCATGCCGGGATTCCGAGCGTCATATACGGTCCCGGCGATTTAAAAAACGCCCACTCCGTAAACGAGGAAGTGTCCGTTGATGAGCTTATGGACTATACGAAAATTATGCTGAGATTTATCCTCGGCTGGTGCAGCCGCAAAAAAGATTGCCCGATGTGACAAGGTTCAGCCCGGCCGTTCATATAATAGGAAAAAGAACGGGCAAAGGGCGTGATACGGATGATCAGCATATCTGAATTTCAAATAAAAGATGTGGTAAACGTGTCGAACGGAAAAAAACTCGGAAGCATCGGTGATATTGATATTAACGTGACAACGGGAAAAATTCAGGCGATTATTTTAGGCGGCAGCGGAAAAGTTCTCGGTTTTTTCGGAAAAGAAGAGGAAATGATCATTCCTTGGCGAAATATAGTTAAAATTGGGGAAGATGTCATCTTAGTGCGTGTAAACGAACCAAAGGGGGGAGCGTAATCCTCCCTTTACTTGTAAAAAGCCGGAAATCTCAATGTTTCCGGCACATTTATTTATCTCATTTTTCAATCAGCCGCTAAACGTATGCTTAAAATTGTGTTAAAATGAGTGGGAAATTACGCTTTTTTAATGTTTGTCGAAAGGTTGGATCTCCATGAATACATATCACCCGTTTAGTCTTACCACCCCCTCGGCACTCATGATAGAAGACTGGAACTGTGTGAATCAGCTTAACACAAAGGTCATCGCCGGATTCACAACGAAAAACGGCGGGGTCAGCAATCCTCCGTATGAGTCATTAAATACCGGATTGCACGTCCGGGACGAAGCTCATGATGTTGTGACAAACCGTGAAGTCATAGCGTCCTTATGCGGTACTGATCTGGATTCCTGGGTGTTCGCCGACCAGACACATGAAAACCGCGTCCGGCGCGTGACAGCCGGGGATAAAGGAAAAGGAGCGAGAGACTATTCTTCCGCATTCCGCGGGACGGACGGGCTCTACACGAAAGATGCGAATCTTTTTTTGGCCCTTTGTTTTGCGGACTGTGTGCCCTTGTATTTTTATGACCCGGTGAAATCCATTATCGGCGCTGCCCATGCCGGATGGAAGGGGACGGTCAAACAAATCGGACGCATCATGACGGAACGCTGGGTAAACGAAGAAGGCTCCCGTTTAGCAGATATTCAGGCTGTCATCGGTCCGTCCATCAGCGCGGAAAGCTATACAGTCGACGACCGCGTCATCAATGAAGTGCGGGCGCTGCCTTTTACGGCTGAATCCGCCATATGCGAAACGGAAAAAGGCCAGTATCAGCTTGATTTAAAAGAGGTCAACCGTCTTCTTCTGATACATTGCGGCATTCCGGAAGAAAACATTTCAGTCAGCGGTTTATGCACCGAACGAGAGCATGAACTATTCTTTTCACACCGCCGCGACAAAGGGAAAACGGGACGCATGATGTCCTTTATCGGAATGAAGGAGGCGTAAGATCTTGCGTGTTGCTGATCAATTACGACATATAAACGAAAGAATAAACGAAGCATGTAACAGATCGGGCCGAAGCCCCGAAGATGTTACCGTCATCGCGGTTACAAAATACGTATCAGCCGAAAGGGCTCAAGAGGCCGTTGATGCCGGTATTACAAGTCTGGGAGAAAACCGGGATGCCGAGCTTATCCATAAGCAGGAAGTCATCAAAGGCAGCCCGGAGTGGCACTTTATCGGCAGTCTTCAGTCCAGAAAGGTGAAGGCCGTCGTTGACCGTGTATCTTATATTCATTCCTTAGACAGACTGTCATTGGCAAAAGAGATTGAAAAACGGGCGCAGCATGCGGTTCGCTGTTTTGTGCAGGTGAATACTTCGCTTGAGCCGTCTAAGCACGGTTTGAAAACAGAGGAGGTCATCCCCTTTATCAGAGAGCTTTCTGAGTTTAGAAACATTTCTGTAGAGGGCCTGATGACGATGGCTCCCCTGACAGACGATACAGAAACGATCAGAGCCTGCTTCCGGCAATTGCGTGATCTGAGGGATCAGGTGCAAAAACTGCATCAGACAAACGCACCGTGCCGGGAACTGTCAATGGGCATGTCAAATGATTATGAAATCGCTGTTGAAGAGGGCGCAACTTTTATCAGAATCGGCTCTTCATTAGTCGGAAATGAACCGGGGGGTGTAAACAAATGAGCATGAAAAATAAACTGAAAAACTTTTTCTCAATGGATGAGGAGGAGTACGAGTACGAATACATTGAAACGGAGCAGGATCATCCGGAAGAGCATGAACAGCAGAAAGATAAACAGCCTGCTTACGCTCAGAAGCCGCAGGGCAAGCAGAACGTAGTAAGCTTGCAAAGTGTTCAGAAATCCTCTAAAGTGGTGTTGAGTGAACCGCGTGTATATGCGGAAGCGCAGGAAATCGCCGATCATTTAAAGAACAGGCGGGCGGTTGTCGTCAATCTGCAGCGCATCCAGCATGATCAGGCGAAAAGAATCGTCGACTTTTTAAGCGGTACTGTCTACGCCATCGGCGGCGACATTCAGAGAATCGGTTCAGATATTTTTCTGTGCACGCCTGATAATGTCGACGTTTCCGGTACGATTTCGGAGCTTATAAATGAAGACGAACATCAGAGGTGGTAAAGCAGGATGATTCTTTATCAAATTTTTTCCGTTCTGAGTTATTTAATTTACATCTACTCGTTTGCCCTGATCATCTATATCTTTATGTCATGGGTGCCGAGTACGAGAGAAACGGCGGTCGGACGGTTTCTCGCAGCGATTTGCGAACCGTATTTAGAGCCGTTCAGAAGGATCATTCCGCCCATTGCCATGCTGGATATATCCCCGATTGTAGCGATTATCGTGCTTCGGTTTGCCACGACGGGACTTTGGGGCCTATACCGCATGATCGCAATGTATACTTGAATGCGACAGTTTGATACGGGCTTGGCACCAGCCAAGCCTCTTTACATAGAAAGGAAAGAACATGAGCGATATTTACCAGCACTTCAGACAAGACGAGCGGCCTTTTATTGATCAGGCGCTTGAATGGAAACAGATTGTCCTGGACCAGTATCGGATGAAGCTGACTGATTTCTTAGATCCCAGAGAACAGGTCATTGTAAAAGCCGTTATCGGCGACGCCTGCGGTCTTGCGTTTTTCGGAGGATATGACAGAGCTGAGCGCAAGCGCGCGATTTTATACCCTGAATATATGGAACCTGAACAGGATGATTTTGAGCTTCGGGCTTTTGACGTTCAATACGCTGAAAAATTCGTCAGCATTGACCACCGCTCTCTTCTCGGATCATTAATGGGGATCGGCTTAAAGCGGCAGAAATACGGCGATCTGATTTTCTCTGAGGAAGCCGTGCAGCTGATCGTCTCCGGTGAAATCGCCGATTTTGTCAGCACTCAGCTGACCAAGGCGGGCAAAGCGCCGGTAAAGCTTGAGAAAATCGAGCTTTCCGCTATTCACATTCCCGCTTCAGATGTCGAAATAAGGGATGACACGGTTTCTTCATTGCGTCTCGACGCCGTCTGCGCTTCAATGAGCAGGCAATCCCGTCAGAAAGCGCAGGCGCTTGTGAAAAACGGGCTCGTTAAGGTGAATTGGAAAGCCATTGAAGATCCGTCTTATCAGGTTGCTGAAGGGGACATGCTCTCGATTCGCGGCTTCGGACGATGCAGTTTGGCAAAAGTTGACGGAAAAACGAAAAAAGACAAATGGAAAGTTACATTTGAACGGCAAAAATGAGTCGTTTTTTCAGTTTTTTTCTCCATCTGTGCCGTATTTGTTTTATAATGTGAACTAGATAACCGTACTGAAATGTAAAAATGGAGGTGGCAATATGCCATTAACGCCGAATGATATCCATAACAAAACGTTTACAAAAGGTTTTCGCGGATATGATGAAGATGAAGTAAATGAATTTTTAATGCAGGTCAGAAAAGATTATGAAATCGCACTCCGTAAAAAAACGGAGCTTGAGGCGAAAGTGAACGAGCTGGACGAAAAAATCGGCCACTTTGCCAATATCGAAGAAACGCTGAATAAATCAATTCTCGTAGCTCAGGAAGCCGCAGAAGACGTAAAGCGCAACTCGCAGAAAGAAGCGAAGCTGATCGTCCGTGAAGCAGAAAAAAATGCTGATCGCATCATCAATGAGTCGCTTTCCAAATCAAGAAAAATCGCAATGGAAATTGAAGAGCTGAAAAAACAGTCTAAAGTCTTCAGAACACGTTTCCAAATGCTGATTGAAGCGCAGCTCGACCTGCTGAAGAACGATGATTGGGATCATCTGCTGGAATACGAAGTCGACGCGGTATTTGAGGAAAAAGAATAATTTTCTGATTTTCTTGACATTCTCCGGCCCGTTCGAATATAATACGTTCATAAATTCAGATGAAAAGACGATTGAAAGGGACCGGCATGACTCAAAACAGGCTATAAAGCGACCCGGGGAAGGTGAAAGCCCGGGATGGCCGGAATCATGCAGATCAGCCCTTTAGTTTCCTTTCTGAACCGAGAGTAGGATAGGACGTTCCATCACGTTACGATGTTCGAGAGGAAAAGACGGATGATCCGTTTTTTCTAAAAGGGTGGTACCGCGAGATAAGCTTTCTCGTCCCTTATGGGATGAGAGGGCTTTTTTTATTTTCTGAAAAATGTTGTGGAGGAATGAAAATGGATTACAAAGATACGCTGTTAATGCCGAAAACAGATTTTCCGATGCGCGGAAATCTGCCGAATCGTGAGCCGGACATGCAAAAAGACTGGGAGGAGCAGGACATTTACCGTCTTGTTCAAGAACGGACGAAAGACCGCCCGAAATTCGTGCTGCATGACGGACCTCCTTATGCAAACGGAGACATCCACATGGGCCATGCCCTGAACAAAATCCTGAAAGACTTCATCGTCCGCTATAAATCAATGAGCGGCTACAACGCACCGTACGTGCCGGGCTGGGATACGCACGGACTGCCGATTGAAACGGCGCTGACGAAAAACAAAAAAGTAAACCGGAAAGAAATGTCAGTAGCAGAATTCCGCAAACTATGTGAAGAGTACGCTTGGAAGCAAATCGAGGGACAGCGTGAGCAATTCAAACGTCTTGGTGTCCGCGGTGACTGGGAAAACCCATACGTGACATTAAAACCGGAATACGAAGCGCAGCAAATCCGCGTATTTGGTGAAATGGCAAAACGAGGCTACATTTACAAAGGCCTTAAACCGGTTAACTGGTCACCTTCAAGTGAGTCTGCTCTGGCTGAAGCCGAGATCGAATATCAAGACAAACGTTCAGCATCTATTTACGTCGCTTTTGGTGTAAAAGACGGTAAAGGCGTTCTTGAAAACGGCGAGCGCATCATCATTTGGACAACAACGCCTTGGACAATTCCGGCGAACCTCGGAATCTCAGTGCACCCTGATCTTGAGTACAGCGTGATTGCAGTAGGTGAAGACCGCTTTGTCGTAGCAAGTGCCTTAGTCGAAAGTGTTGCATCAGCATGCGGATTTGATCAGTATGAAGTGACAAGAACGGTCAAAGGAAAAGACCTTGAGAACATTATCGCTGAACACCCGCTATATGGCAGAGACTCTCTCGTTATGCTTGGTGAACACGTAACAACTGATGCCGGAACAGGCTGTGTTCATACAGCGCCAGGACATGGGGAAGATGACTTTATCATTGGCCAAAAATACGGTTTAGATGTGCTTTGCCCGGTCGATGAAAAAGGTGTAATGACAAGCGAAGCTCCTGGGTTTGAAGGCATGTTCTATGATGATGCAAACAAAGCGATCACACAGCAGCTCGATGAAAAAGGCGCACTTGTGAAGCTTGAATTCATTACTCACTCTTATCCGCATGATTGGAGAACAAAAAAACCAACCATTTTCAGAGCGACAGCGCAATGGTTTGCGTCTATTAAAGATTTCAGATCAGACCTGCTGGATGCCATTAAAGAAACCAAATGGGTTCCTGAATGGGGTGAGCAGCGTTTGCACAACATGGTTCGGGACCGCGGAGACTGGTGTATTTCCAGACAGCGTGCGTGGGGTGTGCCGATTCCGGTATTTTACGCTGAAAACGGAGAACCGATTATTACAGATGAAACCATTGAACATGTTTCTGAATTGTTCAGACAGCACGGATCAAACATTTGGTTTGAAAAAGAAGCAAAGGATCTTCTTCCGGAAGGCTTTACGCATCCTGGCAGCCCGAACGGCACATTTAAAAAAGAACAGGATATCATGGATGTTTGGTTTGATTCAGGCTCTTCACATCAAGCAGTGCTTGAAGAACGTGATGACCTCGTTCGCCCGGCTGATTTATACCTAGAGGGATCTGACCAATATCGCGGCTGGTTTAACTCTTCTCTTTCTACAGCAGTAGCCGTAACAGGAAAAGCGCCGTATAAAGGTGTGCTCAGCCATGGGTTCGCACTGGATGGAGAAGGACGCAAGATGAGTAAATCAATCGGTAACGTTGTTGTTCCGGCTAAAGTCATGAAACAGCTTGGTGCCGACATCTTAAGATTATGGGTATCGTCAGTGGATTATCAGGCGGACGTTCGCGTGTCTGACGCCATTCTGAAGCAGGTCGCGGAAGTATACCGGAAAGTCCGCAACACGTTCCGCTTCCTTCACGGCAACCTGTTCGATTTCAATCCAAGCGTCAATGCCGTGGATGTAAAAGATCTCCGCGAAGTGGATCAATATATGCTGATCAAGCTGAATAAGCTGATCGATAAGGTAAAAAAAGCGTACGATGAATATGAATTTGCGGTTGTTTATCACAGCATTCACAATTTCTGTACGATCGAGCTCAGCTCCTTCTATCTTGATTTTGCAAAAGATGTTGTGTACATCGAGCATGCGGATCATCCGGACCGCCGCAGCATGCAGACGGTCTTCTATGAAACGCTGCTGGCGTTAGTGAAGCTGACGGCGCCGATTCTCCCGCACACGGCGGATGAAATGTGGTCTCACTTATCATTTGTTGAAGAAGCGAGCGTGCAGCTGACAGATATGCCGGAAACCATCGCTGTTCCGGACAGTCAAGCGACAGAAGAAAAGTTCGACCGCTTCATGGAGCTTCGAAACGACGTGCTGAAAGCTTTGGAAACAGCCCGTAACGAAAAAATTATCGGAAGATCATTGGAAGCGAGCCTGACTTTGTATCCGAACAAAGAAAACCGCGACCTCTTGTCATCCATTAAAGAAAACATCGCGCAGCTGTTTATCGTCTCAGAACTGACAGTAAAAGACGAAAGTGAAGCGCCGGAAAACGCGCAAAGCTTCACAACAGGAAAAATGACCGTAGAAAAAGCGGAAGGCCAGATGTGTGAACGTTCCCGCGTAATTTCTAAAGATGTCGGAGCCAATCCGAAATATCCGACATTATCACTGCGCAATGCGGAAATCGTTGAAAAATATTATCAAAAATAATAAATGAGAAAGCGCCCGGTGACAGCCGGGCGCTTTTTTACATGCCACTAATGTCATCGATTAGAACGACAGGAAAAATCTTATGGGCTTCAAATGGCGCTCTGGGGGCAACAATAAAGCTATAACATCAAGAGCAGGAGTTGTGATGAATGAATGATCAACTGACCGCAATCCACACGGAGCTTCTCATGATGAAAGAAGAACTTCAATCAAGATTATTCGAATATTCTTGCTTTCAAATGTCAGCATCTGTTGAACCTTCAATGAACGACCAAGAAGCAACTCTGATCTATCATATAAAAGAAGAACTTCAGGACGTTCTTCTTGCCCTGTCTAAGTTTGAAAACAATACGTACGGTTATTGTGAAAAAACAGGCGACCCCATTCCGATTGAAAAACTTGCGGTGCTGCCGACGGCCAGAACCGCTGATGATTTTTATTATCCCGCTCAATTTGAAAAGAAAACCCTTCCATATTGGGAACCCGGAGATTATGCGTATGATCAGGCGCTGTATGAGTGACAGCGTCTGTTTGCATGCGCTTATGATCTGCCTTTACTCTGGCATCTTTTACTGATAAAATTCATAAAGGATAAAAGTAACTGTATACTGGAGGAACGTGTGTGCTTTATTATCTAATCGCTCTTTTTATTATTATTGCCGACCAATTGACCAAATGGCTTGTCGTCAGCCATATGGAATTGGGACAAAGCATACCTGTCATCGATCAGGTGCTTTATATCACATCTCATCGCAACACGGGAGCGGCGTGGGGGATTTTAGCCGGCCAAATGTGGTTTTTCTACGTCATTACCATCGCCGTGATTATCGGAATCGTTTATTACATACAGCGTTATGCAAAAGGGCAGATGTTACTCGGAATTTCTCTCGGCTTAATGCTGGGCGGTGCGGCCGGAAACTTTATTGACCGGGCGGCGCGCCAGGAAGTGGTGGATTTTATTCATGTCATCATCGTGGATTATCACTATCCGATTTTTAATATCGCGGACTCCTCACTGTGCGTCGGTGTAATACTTTTATTTATTCATATGCTGTTTGACAGCGGGAAAAAGAAGGAGCAATAACATGAATCAATTTGAGATAACCGTTCAGCCTGAACAAAAGAGCGAACGGATTGATAAATTTTTGGCTTCAACGGGAGAAAACTGGTCACGCACTCAAGTGCAGCAATGGGTAAAAGAGGGATTGGTATCCGTTAACGGCAAATCCGTAAAAGCGAATTATAAAATGCAGCCCGGCGATCAGGTAAACGTCACCATTCCTGAACCGGAAGAATTGGACGTGCTTGCAGAGCCGATGGATTTGGACATTTACTATGAGGATCAGGACGTCTTGGTTGTGAACAAACCGCGGGGCATGGTTGTACACCCGGCGCCCGGCCATGTGACTGGGACGCTTGTAAACGGACTGATGGCTCACTGCAACGACCTTTCCGGCATTAACGGCGTCATGCGCCCGGGAATCGTCCACCGGATTGATAAAGATACTTCCGGTCTGTTAATGGTCGCTAAAAACGATATGGCGCATGAATCACTCGTTAATCAGCTCGTCAATAAAACCGTGACCAGAAAGTACATAGCGGTTGTCCACGGGGTGATTTCACATGATGACGGAACGATTGACGCTCCGATCGGGAGAGATAAAAAAGACCGTCAAAGCATGACCGTAACAAGAGAAAGCAGCAAAAACGCCGTCACGCATTTCCACGTGCTTGAGCGTTTTCAAGATTTCACGCTCGTAGAGTGCCGTCTTGAGACCGGAAGAACGCATCAGATCCGTGTTCATATGAAATATATCGGGTTTCCTTTGGCAGGTGACCCGAAGTACGGACCGAGAAAAACCATTGATTTCAATGGTCAGGCGCTTCATGCCGGAATATTAGGTTTTGATCATCCGCGGACGGGCGAATACATGGAGTTTGAAGCGCCCCTTCCTGAAGATATGAAAAAACTCATTGAAGATTTAAGAAATAGCCATTGACAGCGACTTTCTTTTCTGAAATAATAAAAACAAGCTGAATAGATTCTTTAACACAGTCCAGAGAGGCTGAGAAGGATAACGGATAGGACAGAAGAGATACACGTGTGTCTTCGTCCTGGAAAGGAACCCCTCTATGCTCTGGCAGGAGGGGTTTTTTCTTCTTATATACGAATGGAGAGGTGTCACGAGTGAATCAAAAAGCTGTTATTCTCGACGAACAGGCGATCAGGCGGGCGCTGACAAGGATAGCCCATGAAATGATCGAACGGAATAAAGGAATGAATGACTGCATTCTTGTAGGAATTAAAACAAGAGGCATTTATTTAGCGAAGCGGCTGGCCGAGCGGATCGAACAGATTGAAGGGAATCCGGTCACCGTCGGGGAAATCGATATCACCCTTTACCGTGACGACCTGACGAAAAAAACGAGCAATGAAGAGCCGCTTGTAAAAGGGGCGGACATTCCGGCCGATATCACAGACCAAAAGGTCATTGTGGTTGATGATGTGCTTTATACCGGCCGGACGGTGAGAGCTGCGATGGATGCCCTCGTTGATGTCGGGCGGCCGTCATCGATACAGCTTGCCGTGCTTGTCGACAGAGGGCACCGGGAGCTGCCGATCAGAGCGGACTATATCGGGAAAAACATTCCGACCTCAAAAGCTGAAAAAGTGATGGTTCAGCTGAGCGAAGTTGATCAGACTGATATGGTCGCCATTTACGAAAATGAATAATCACCTTTTTAAATGCATTCCAGAGAGTTTGCAAAGAGGATTTTAAAACACAAAGCCGGGCGGATCGACGCGGCCGGGTTTTGTATGCCTCTTTGCGCAAAAAGCAAAGAGGTTTTTTTATACCATTTGAAAGTCAACCGGGAGGAAAACGCCATGAGTAAGAAAAAAGTAAACCTGGGAGTCAGGGACGTCCCCAATCCATTGTCTTGGCTGTCATTCAGCCTGCAGCATTTATTCGCCATGTTCGGTTCAACCATACTCGTGCCGAAACTGGTCGGAATGAGCCCGGCAGTGGCGCTTGTCACGAGCGGAATCGGGACACTCGCCTATCTCTTGGTGACAAAAGGCCAGATTCCCGCTTATCTCGGCTCATCATTCGCCTTTATATCACCGATTATCTTGGTGAAGGCGACGGGAGGGCCGGGGGCTGCCATGGTCGGCGCTTTCCTGGCGGGAATTGTGTACGGCCTGATCGCACTGCTCATCAGGCAGCTTGGAACGGGGTGGCTGATGAAGCTGCTGCCCCCGGTGGTCGTCGGGCCGGTCATCATCGTCATCGGCCTCGGACTGGCAAGCACAGCCGTCAATATGGCAATGTATGCTGATCCGAATGCGAAGGAACTCGTCTACAGCCTGAAACATTTCAGTGTAGCCGGCGTCACTTTGGCCATAACCATTATCTGTGCCATCTTTTTACGGGGATTTTTAAGCCTGATTCCGGTATTGATCGGCATTATAGGCGGCTATCTGTTTGCGCTGACACAGGGCATCGTCAATTTCCAGCCGGTCATTGATGCAAAGTGGTTCGCCGTTCCTGAATTTATCATCCCTTTCAAAGACTATACGCCGTCAGTGACATTGGGCATTGCGGCTGCGATGGTGCCGGTCGCTTTCGTGACGATGTCAGAACATATCGGCCACCAAATGGTGCTGAGTAAAGTCGTCGGACAGGATTTCATTAAAAAGCCGGGACTGCACCGCTCCATAATGGGGGACAGTGTTGCGACGATCATCGCTTCGTTAATCGGCGGCCCGCCGACGACGACATACGGCGAGAACATCGGAGTACTGGCAATTACGAGAGTTTTCAGCGTCTTTGTCATCGGCGGCGCGGGTGTGATTGCGCTGTGCTTCGGATTTATCGGAAAAGTATCAGCACTGATCAGCTCTGTTCCGTCCGCGGTTATGGGAGGCGTTTCCTTCCTGCTCTTTGGAATTATCGCCTCCAGCGGCTTAAGAATGCTGATTGACAACAACATTGATTATGAGAACAAGAGAAATTTAATTATCACATCCGTCATCCTCGTGATTGGCGTCGGAGGGGCTTTTATTCAAGTTTCAAAAGGCGGGTTCCAAATATCCGGCATGGCGCTTGCGGCAATCGTCGGAGTCATCCTGAACCTCATCCTGCCGCATGCAAATGAAGAAGACGCGATTGCATCAGAAAAACAAAATCATATGTAAAACCTTTTAAAGAAAGTCCAGAGAGGCTTGGAAGGGTTATAACGGGAAGAAGCTGTACGCTGCTTCTCTCTTTAACCGCACCCCGAGTCTATAGACCGGGGTGTTTTTTTACGGCCTTCAAGCGGAAACGGAGGAGAAAAACATGAATCATTTAACGGCGATGTCTGAACTGAGCACGGCTGAAATTACAGAACTGCTGCGTGAGGCAAAAGCGATAAAAGAGGGAACAGTCCGCCCCGATCTCGCGGGAAAATTCGTTGCGAATCTGTTTTTTGAACCGAGCACGAGGACGCGGTTCAGCTTTGAAGTGGCGGAAAAGAAACTCGGGATGAACGTGCTCAGCTTAGACGGCACGAGCACAAGCGTTCAAAAAGGCGAGTCCTTATACGACACGGTCAGAACACTGGAATCAATCGGAGCGGACGCCTGCGTCATCCGGCACAGCACGGATGAATATTACAAAGATCTGACCGGCAGAGTCAATATTCCGATCTTAAACGCCGGCGACGGCTGCGGCCAGCACCCGACTCAGTCATTACTCGATTTAATGACGATTCAAGAGGAATTTGAGACCTTTCAGGGCCTGACGGTTTCCATTCATGGCGATATCAAACACAGCAGGGTGGCAAGGTCAAATGCCGAGGTGCTGACAAGACTCGGCGCACGCGTGCTGTTTTCAGGGCCGCCGCAATGGCAGGATGAGAAAAACGCCTTCGGCACCTGTGTGCAGACGGATGAAGCCATACAAGCTTCAGATGTCGTCATGCTGCTCCGCATCCAAAATGAAAGGCATCAGACAGAAGCCGACCAAAAAGGCTATCTGGAAGCATACGGGCTGACCGCAAAGCGGGCGGAGAGCATGAAGCGGCATGCCATCATCATGCATCCCGCACCGGTGAACAGAGGAGTCGAAATTGACACAACATTAGTGGAATGCGGAAAATCAAGAATCTTTAAACAAATGGAAAATGGCGTGTATATCAGAATGGCAGTCTTAAAAAGAGCACTGCAAACCAATGTGAAAAGGGGAGAAGCGGCTTATGTCTTATCTCATTAAAAACGGCTGGATGTTAAATGAACAGGGAGAAAAAGTGGCACAGGATATCCGGGTAACGGGTGAATTCATTTCGGAAACCGGGCTTCTGACAGCGAAAGACGGAGAAACGGTGATCGACGCTGACGGACTGTTCGTTTCACCGGGACTCGTAGACCTTCATGTTCACTTCAGAGAACCGGGCGGCGAGAAAAAAGAAACCATTGAGACGGGCTCTAAAGCCGCGGCGCGGGGCGGCTTTACCACAGTCGCAGCCATGCCGAATACAAGACCGGTGCCGGATACGAAAGAGCAGATGGAATGGCTGCAAAACCGGATCAAAGAAACCTCATCTGTCAGGGTTCTTCCTTACGCATCCATTACGATCAGACAAACCGGCGAAGAAATGACAGATTTTGAGGCGCTTCATGAAGCCGGCGCATTCGCCTTCACCGATGACGGCGTCGGCGTTCAGACGGCCGGAATGATGTATGAAGCCATGAAACGGGCGGCTTCAATGAATAAAGCGATTGTCGCTCATTGTGAGGATAACTCGCTTATTTACGGAGGGAGCGTGCATGAAGGTTCTTTTTCAAAAGCGAACGGCCTGAACGGCATACCTTCCATTTGTGAAGCGGTACATATCGCCCGTGACGTGCTGCTGGCGGAAGCGGCGGGCTGCCATTACCACGTGTGTCATATCAGTACGAAAGAATCCGTCAGAGCCGTAAGAGACGCAAAAAAAGCCGGAATCCGCGTGACGGCGGAAGTGTCGCCGCACCACCTGCTTCTTTGTGACGAAGATATCCCGGGACTTGATACCAATTTTAAAATGAATCCGCCGCTTCGCAGCAAAGAGGACAGAGAGGCGCTGATTGAAGGGCTTTTAGACGGTACGATTGATTTCATCGCCACTGACCATGCGCCGCATACAGAAGAAGAGAAAAACACGGATATGAAGCTTGCACCTTTCGGGATCGTCGGTTTAGAAACAGCCTTTCCGCTTCTGTACACACATTTTGTGAAAAACGGGGCGTGGACGCTGAAGCAGCTGGTTGATTTCATGACGGTAAAACCTTGCGAGGCATTTGATCTTCCGTACGGAACGCTTGCACCGGGGGCGCCGGCTGACATCACCCTGATTGATCTGGAAAAAGAAGCAGCCATTGACAAAGATACATTTTTATCTAAAGGAAAAAATACGCCATTCAACAAGATGAAGTGCTTCGGCTGGCCTGTTGCAACGATGGCTGCCGGTAAGCTTGCATACGAAGAAGGGAGACTCGTCAAATGAAAAGAAGACTAGTGCTGGAAAATGGAGCGGTATTTGAGGGTGAAGCATTCGGGAGCCTGGAGCATACCGCGGGTGAAGTCGTATTCAACACGGGAATGACCGGTTATCAGGAAATTTTATCAGACCCTTCTTACTGCGGGCAGATCGTGACGCTGACGTATCCTCTGATCGGCAACTACGGAATTAACAGAGATGACTTTGAATCCATCACTCCTTTTGTAAAAGGGCTGATCGTAAAAGAAATGTGCGAGCTGCCTTCCAACTGGCGTTCGGCTTACACGCTTGACGAGTATTTGAAAATGAAAAATATCCCCGGCTTACAAGGGATTGACACGAGAAAGCTCACAAGAATGATCCGCACGGCCGGCGCATTAAAAGGAACGTTTGCTTCAAGTGAGGAGAATGTCGGAGAGGTTCTTGCAAGGCTGAAAGAAACGGAACTGCCGAGAAATCAAGTCGCTCAAGTATCTGCGAAAACGGCATATCCGAGTCCGGGCCGCGGCAAACGCATCGTACTCGTCGATTTCGGTATGAAGCACGGCATTTTAAGAGAGTTAAACAAAAGAAAATGCGATGTCATCGTTGTGCCGTACAATGTAACGGCGGAAGAAGTGCTTCAGCTCAAGCCGGACGGCATCATGCTTTCTAACGGACCCGGAGATCCGAAAGATGTGCCGGAAGCCATTGAAATGATAAAAGGCATACTCGGGAAGGTGCCGTTATTCGGAATCTGCCTCGGCCACCAATTATTTGCACTGGCATCCGGAGCGGAAACGGAAAAAATGAAATTCGGACACAGGGGTTCCAATCATCCGGTTAAAGAGCTTGCGACAGGGAAAGTCGCTTTAACCGCCCAAAACCACGGATATACAGTTTCTTCAATAGATGAGACAGAGCTTGAAGTGACGCACATTGCGATCAATGATCAAACGATCGAAGGACTCAAGCATAAAACATTGCCGGCATTTACGGTTCAGTACCACCCTGAAGCTTCACCGGGGCCGGAAGACGCCAATCATTTATTTGACAGATTCATTGACTTGATCGAAACAACTGAGAAAGAAGGGGAAGCGGTATGCCAAAACGCGTAGATATTAAAAAGATTTTAGTGATCGGATCAGGCCCGATTATTATCGGACAGGCGGCGGAATTTGATTATGCGGGCACACAGGCGTGTCTCGCTTTGAAGGAAGAAGGCTATGAAGTCATTCTCGTCAACTCGAATCCGGCAACGATTATGACGGATACGGAAATGGCTGATCGGGTATACATAGAACCGCTGACGCCGGAGTTTCTCACTCGTATTATCAGAAAAGAACGGCCGGACGCCATCCTGCCGACTCTGGGAGGCCAGACCGGACTGAATCTTGCCGTTGAGCTGTCTGAACTCGGGGTTCTTGAGGAATGCGGGGTGGAAGTGCTCGGCACAAAGCTGTCCGCCATCCAGCAGGCGGAAGACCGCGACTTATTCCGTACGCTGATGAATGAGCTGAATGAACCGGTGCCGGAAAGTGAGATCATCCGCACTTTACAGGAAGCCGAGGAATTTGTCGGCCGAATCGGGTTTCCGGTTATTGTGCGCCCCGCTTACACATTAGGCGGAACGGGCGGCGGCATCTGCTCGAATGAAGCAGAACTGAAAGAGATCGTCGAAAACGGATTAAAACTCAGCCCCGTCCATCAGTGCCTTCTGGAAAAAAGCATTGCCGGTTACAAAGAGATCGAATATGAAGTCATGAGAGACAGCAGAGATCACGCGATCGTCGTCTGCAACATGGAAAATATCGATCCGGTCGGCATCCATACGGGCGACAGCATCGTCGTTGCCCCGAGCCAGACTTTGAGCGACCGGGAATACCAGCTTTTGCGCAATGTTTCATTAAAGCTGATCCGCGCGCTCGGCATTGAAGGCGGCTGTAATGTTCAGCTCGCGCTCGATCCCGACAGCTTCCAATATTACATTATCGAAGTGAATCCGCGGGTGAGCCGCTCATCTGCCCTCGCCTCAAAAGCGACGGGTTACCCGATCGCAAAGCTTGCGGCGAAAATCGCAGTCGGGCTTTCTCTTGATGAAATGATGAATCCCGTAACGGGAAAAACATATGCGGCTTTTGAGCCCGCGCTTGACTATGTCGTTTCTAAAATCCCGCGCTGGCCGTTCGACAAATTTGAGTCGGCAAACCGCAGGCTCGGGACGCAAATGAAAGCCACCGGAGAGGTCATGGCCATCGGGCGCACCCTTGAAGAATCGCTGTTAAAGGCGGTCCGCTCACTTGAAGCCGATGTCTATCACCTGGAACTGAAGGATGCGGAAGAGATTTCTGACGGACTTTTGGAAAAACGGATCAGAAAAGCCGGGGATGAACGCCTGTTTTATCTTGCTGAAGCGTTCAGAAGAGGCTATACAGTGGAGCAGCTTCATGAGTTTTCCGCAATTGACGTATTCTTTTTGCACAAGCTCTGTAAGCTGGTCGCTTTTGAAACAGAGCTGAAAGCGGAAAAAGGCAGCCTCGCCGTCCTTCAGACAGCGAAGGAACTCGGTTTCTCCGACAAATATATCAGCCGGGAATGGAACATGCCGGAACAAGAGCTGTATCAAATGCGAAAAGAAGCAGCCATCAAGCCTGTATATAAAATGGTGGATACATGCGCGGCGGAATTCGAATCAGAAACCCCGTACTTTTACAGCACATATGAGGAAGAGAACGAGTCTGAGGTTACATCAAGAAAAAGCGTCGTCGTCCTCGGTTCCGGCCCGATCCGTATCGGACAGGGCGTCGAATTTGACTATGCGACCGTTCATTCTGTCTGGGCGATCAAGCAGGCAGGCTATGAAGCGATTATTATCAACAACAACCCTGAGACGGTGTCCACTGATTTCAGCATATCAGACAAACTGTATTTTGAACCGCTGACGGTAGAAGATGTCATGCACATCATCGATTTGGAACAGCCGGAAGGCGTTGTCGTCCAATTCGGCGGCCAGACGGCGATCAATCTTGCGGAAGAATTGAGCGCCCGCGGCGTCAAAATCCTCGGCACATCACTTGAAGATTTAGACCGTGCGGAAGACCGGGATAAGTTTGAGCAGGCGCTTGAGGCGCTGAATGTGCCGCAGCCGCTCGGAAAAACCGCTGTGTCGGTGAACGAAGCGGTCAAAATTGCCGCATCCATCGGCTATCCGGTACTTGTCCGCCCTTCGTATGTGCTCGGCGGCCGGGCGATGGAAATCGTCTATCACGAAGAAGAGCTGCTTCACTATATGAAAAATGCGGTCAAAATCAACCCGCAGCATCCGGTGTTAATCGACCGTTATCTGACGGGGAAAGAAATCGAAGTCGATGCCGTATCTGACGGCGAAACAGTCGTTATTCCGGGAATTATGGAGCATATCGAGCGGGCCGGCGTCCATTCAGGGGATTCAATCGCCGTCTATCCGCCTCAGTCTTTAAGCGAAGACATTAAGAAAAAAATCGAACAATACACTGTAGCCTTGGCAAAAGGCCTTAACATCATCGGGTTGCTGAACATCCAGTTCGTACTGTCGCAAGGTGAAGTGTATGTGCTTGAGGTAAATCCGCGGTCAAGCAGAACCGTGCCGTTCTTAAGCAAAATCACAAAGATTCCGATGGCGAATCTGGCGACAAAGGTCATTCTCGGCCAAAAGCTTGCTGATTTCGGCTATCAAGAGGGGCTGCAGCCTGAACAGCAGGGGGTATTCGTGAAAGCGCCTGTCTTCTCATTCGCGAAGCTGAGAAGAGTGGATATTACGTTAGGCCCTGAAATGAAGTCGACGGGAGAGGTCATGGGCAAAGATTCAACCCTGGAAAAAGCGCTCTATAAAGCGCTGATTGCTTCTGGCATTCAAATCCCGAACTACGGCTCAGTGCTGTTGACTGTTGCCGATAAAGATAAAGAAGAAGGACTGCTGATCGCGAAGCGGTTCCACGCCATCGGCTATAAAATCTTGGCGACGGAAGGAACGGCGGCTTATTTAAAAGACGCTCAGATTCCGGCTCAAGTCGTCGGAAAAATCGGCGAAGAAGGGAAAAATCTGCTCGATGTGATCAGAAACGGCGAAGCGCAATTTGTCATCAATACGCTGACAAAAGGCAAACAGCCGGCCAGAGACGGCTTCAGAATCCGCCGCGAATCCGTTGAGAACGGAGTCGCCTGCCTGACATCTTTAGATACGGCCGAAGCCATTTTGCGGGTACTGGAAAGCATGACATTCCGGGCGGATCATATGCCTGCATCCGAAACCAATCAAAAGGCGGCAGTCACGATATGAAGAAAGCGCATTTGACTGTTCAATCCAACTTAGAAATTGCCGACCGGATTTATAAGATGGTGCTGAAAGGAGAGCTTGTCCGGCACCTTACCGAGCCGGGTCAATTTCTACATCTGAAGGTGAGTGACGCGGTCACGCCGCTATTAAGAAGACCGCTCAGCATTGCGGACGTCAATTTCGCCGCGGATGAAGTATCCGTTATCTACAGAGCTGACGGTGAGGGAACGCGGCTTTTGTCCGAGAAAAAAGAGGGCGGCAGGATAGACGTTCTCGGCCCTCTCGGCAACGGATTCCCCATCCGGCGGATTGAACCCGGCAAAACCGCGCTGTTAGTCGGAGGCGGAGTGGGGGTTCCGCCTTTGCAGGAACTGTCAAAGCGATTGACGGAAAAAGGCGTAAACGTCATTCATGTGCTTGGATTTCAATCAGCAAAGGATGTTTTTTACGAACAGGAATGTCGTGCGTACGGAGACACCTATGTGGCGACGGCTGACGGAACATATGGAGAGAAAGGGTTTGTCACCGATGTCATCCGTGAAAAGCAGCTCGAATTCGATGTCCTGCTAAGCTGCGGACCGACACCGATGCTGAAAGCTCTGAAGCAGCAGTACGGCCATAAAGAGGTTTATCTTTCGATGGAGGAGCGGATGGGCTGCGGCATCGGGGCCTGCTTCGCCTGTGTGTGCCGCACGGGTGAAAGCGATACATCCTATGTAAAGGTCTGCCTTGACGGGCCGGTATTTAAAGCTGAGGAGGTGGCGCTGTAATGTTAGAAGTGAATCTGCCGGGTCTCCAATTGAAAAATCCGATCATCCCCGCTTCCGGATGTTTCGGTTTCGGGAAAGAATATGCCGGATTTTACGATTTATCATGCCTCGGAGGCATTATGATTAAAGCCACGACGAACGAAGCCCGCTTCGGAAATCCGACACCGAGAGTGGCGGAGACAAGCGCGGGAATGCTGAATGCCATCGGACTGCAAAATCCCGGCCTTGAGCATGTGCTCAATCATGAGCTGCCTTGGCTCGAACAATTTGACACGCCGATTATCGCAAATGTCGCCGGTTCTCAGGTGGACGACTATAAAGAAGTAGCCGAGCACATCAGCCAAGCGCCGAATGTGCATGCGCTTGAGCTTAACATTTCATGTCCGAATGTCAAAACGGGGGGGATTGCTTTTGGTACTGATCCCGTCATGGCGGCCGAACTGACAAAAGCGGTGAAAGAAGTTTCCGCAGTGCCTGTGTATGTGAAGCTTTCGCCTAATGTCGCAAACATAACCGAAATTGCTAAAGCGATTGAAGCGGCCGGTGCTGACGGTCTGACGATGATTAATACACTCATCGGGATGAGGCTTGATCTAAAGACGGGACGGCCGATCTTAGCAAATAAAACGGGCGGACTGTCAGGCCCGGCGATCAAACCGGTCGCCATCCGGATGGTATACGAAGTCAGCCAGGCCGTTCAAATCCCGATTATCGGGATGGGCGGCGTTCAGACCGCAGAGGATGCATTAGAATTTCTTCTTGCGGGAGCGAGTGCGGTTGCCGTCGGCACGGCAAACTTCGTCAATCCGTTCGTCTGCCCGGAAATCATAGAACAGCTCCCCCGTGTACTGAACCAACACGGCTTTCAATCTGTAAGTGAATGCATCGGAAGGAGCTGGAAACATGAAAAACAACCTGCCCATCATCGCGCTTGATTTTGCATCAGGGGAAGAGACTTTAACGTTTTTAGACTTGTTTGAAAAGGAAAGGCTTTTTGTCAAAACGGGGATGGAACTTTTTTATCAGGAAGGCCCCGCCATCATTCACCAATTAAAAGAACGGAATTGTGATATATTTTTAGATTTAAAGCTTCATGATATCCCGACTACGGTCAATAAAGCGATGAAGCGGCTGGCCGGCCTCGGCGTTGATCTCGTCAATGTGCATGCGGCAGGGGGCGCACGCATGATGCGCGCGGCCCTTGAGGGGCTTGAAGAAGGCACGCCGGCAGGCAGAAAACGCCCGTCTTTAATCGCGGTGACTCAGCTGACCAGCACTTCAGAGCAGGTGGCGAAGGAAGAGCTTCTGCTGCATAAGCCGCTGTTAGAAACGGTTGTGCACTACAGCAAAATGGCGGAAGAGTGCGGGCTGGACGGAGTGGTATGTTCGGTACATGAAACAAAAGCCATTTATGAAGCGGTCCGGCCTTCATTTCTGACAGTCACACCGGGCATCCGCACGGCCAGTGACGCAGCTGACGATCAAGTCCGGACGGCGACTCCGTCATTTGCGAAAAAAAACGGTTCGTCAGCCATCGTCGTGGGCCGCTCAATTACAAAAGCGGAAAACCCCGTTGAAGCATATGAAGCAATTAAACTGGAATGGGAGGGCGTTCGCCGATGAAACAGGCTATCGCAAAACATCTATTACACATTGAAGCTGTCTTTTTACGCCCGAATGAGCCGTTTACGTGGGCGAGCGGCATTTTATCACCGATCTATTGTGACAACCGTCTGACATTGTCGTATCCAAAAGTGAGAAATGATGTGGCGGACGGGCTCGGCAAACTGCTGAAAGAGCATTTTCCCGAGGCAGAGATGATCGCGGGCACTGCAACGGCGGGCATTCCGCATGCTGCGCTTCTCGCAGACCATACAGGCGCACCGATGTGCTACGTCAGAAGCAAACCGAAAGCGCACGGCAAAGGAAATCAAATAGAAGGCGCCATTAAAAAAGGGCAAAAAACAGTCGTGATTGAAGACTTGATTTCTACCGGAGGCAGCGTGCTTGAAGCTGCAGCGGCCCTTCAAAGAGAGGGCGCGGAAGTCCTCGGCGTCATTTCCATTTTTACATACGGACTGCCGAAAGCAAAAGAAGCCTTTAAAAAAGCGGGTCTTCCTTATTACTCGTTAACGGATTATGACACGCTGATTGAAGTCGCGCTTGAAAACGGAACGATTCATTCAGATGACATTGAGAAACTGAAATCATGGAAACAGAATCCCGAGTCAAAAGATTGGTTTAAAAAATAATGACAATAAAAACAGGCCTCAGGGCCTGTTTTATTATTCCTATCAAAAAACTCGGGTTGACTTCTGTTAGAATTGTGCTAAAATTTAGTACAAATCTAAAAAGCTTATCAAGAGCGGCTGAGGGACTGGACCGATGACGCCCGGCAACCTGCGTGTCATGCAAGGTGCCGCATCCAGAAAAATGCACAGCATTTTGAAGATAAGGGCTATACCGGGTCACTGTCTTTCATTCCGCTGGATTGAAAGTTTTTTATATGAAAAAAAGATTGAGGGATAAGACAACCGGCAGAAAACAACAGCTGTTTGATTGTCTCCGGGAGGAGGAAAGGAAAAATGCTAACGTATGACACATGGGAAGAGCCGGCGATTACATTTCCGGAAGACGATTCCTATAAAGGCGCGCTGTCCGTTTTAAAATGGGCATACGGCCACTACGGAGACCAGCTTGTTTACGCGTGCAGCTTCGGGATTGAAGGCATCGTCCTGATCGATTTAATTTCTAAAGTAAAGAAAGACGCGGAAATCGTGTTTCTCGATACGGGTCTTCACTTTAAAGAAACATATGAAACGATCGAAAAAGTGAAAGAGCGTTACCCGGGACTGAACATTATCCTGAAAAAGCCCAGCCTTACTCTTGAAGAACAGGCCGAGGCGCACGGAGATAAACTGTGGGAAAGAGAACCGAACCAGTGCTGCTACATCAGAAAAATTCTGCCGTTAAGAGAAGCGCTCGCAGGGCATCCGGCATGGCTGTCCGGCCTTCGCCGGGATCAAGGGCCGAGCCGGGCGAATACGAATTTCCTGAATAAAGACGACAAGTTTCAATCGATTAAAGTATGCCCGCTGATCCATTGGACATGGAAAGACATCTGGAGATATACTTCCAAGCATGAGCTGGATTACAATATCCTCCACGATCAGGGGTATCCGAGCATCGGCTGTGAACCGTGCACTTCACCTGCGTTTACCGCGGAAGATTTGCGGAGCGGCAGATGGAACGGCATGGCGAAAACAGAATGCGGACTGCATGAATAAAGGAGCTGCACGATGGAATTAGCCGCTATTTTATTCTGCCTGTTTTTTGCCATGAATATCGGAGCAAGCGGAGCCGCGGCTTCAATGGGAGTCGCTTATGGGTCCGGCGCCGTTAAAAAGAAAACGTATGCGCTGATCATCTGCGCGGCCGGAGTCCTGTCAGGGGCGGTTATCGGCGGCGGAGAAGTCGTTAAGACGATCAGCGGCGGAATCATTCCCGAACAAACCATTACGCTCACCATTGTCTGCATTATTATCGGATCGGCGGCGCTATCATTATTCACGGCGAATGTGCTCGGCATTCCGCTGTCGACGAGTGAGGTCACTGTCGGGGCGATTGTCGGTGTCGGCGTCGCGTACAAAGTATTGTTTTTACAGCATCTTTTGGTCATCGTGATTTTTTGGGTGCTTGTACCGTTTGTCGCGTTCTGTTTCACGTTTCTCGTCTCGAAGGTATTCAGTTCTCTGAATATTCGAGTCATTTCGAGTCGGAAACAGAAGATTTTAGGGATTGTGCTGCTGATTGCGGGGTTTTGGGAAGCTTTTTCAGCCGGAATGAACAATGTCGCAAATGCGGTGGGCCCTTTGGTTGCTGCGGGCGTGCTCAGCGTGTCCAAAGGAACGCTGTACGGAGGCATCTTTGTCGCTCTCGGCGCTCTGCTTTTAGGACGCAAAGTGCTTGAAACTAACGGGAAAAAGATTACGAGATTTTCAGCCGGAGAAGGCATACTGCTTTCAGGAACCGGCGCGGGGCTTGTCATTATCAGTTCCGTCTTCGGTCTGCCGGTCCCATTGGCGCAAGTCACATCATCATCAATTATCGGTATCGGAATGGCCAAAAACGGGCCGAACGTTTTTCATAAAGAAGTCGTGAAAACGATGCTCAAAGTATGGGTCGTTTCACCGTTTTTGTCACTGTCGATTTCGTATTTGCTTGTCTCCCTGCTGTTAAAAGGAGATTACTATTCCATCTTTATGATGGCCAGCGTGCTTTTGGCAGCTGGCGGAGCCGCCAGTCTGATGAAAGCCATCCGAAAAGAGAAACGCTCTGTCCATGAACAAGGCGGAGGCATTTAACTATTAATCTGAGTTTATTTATCTGTTAACTGGGAGGAATCATGTATTATGAGTTTAGCACCGCACGGAGGAACATTAATTAATCGGGTAAATGAGCAGTATGATCTTACATCCGTCCAAAAAGAAATTGAGCTTGATTTGATTTCGTTCGCTGATTTAGAGCTGATCGGGATCGGGGGGTACAGCCCGATTGAAGGATTTTTCACAGAAAAAGATTACGTGTCAGTCGTTGAAAATATGCGTCTGGCATCCGGGGTTGTCTGGTCCCTGCCGATCACGCTTCCGGTCGATTCAGAAAAAGCGGCTGAGCTTGCCGTCGGCGACACGGTGAAACTGACTTACGGCGGAGAAACATACGGCGTAGTCGACATCGAAGATATTTATACGCCGGATAAACAAAAAGAAGCCGTTCACGTATATAAAACCGATGATGCCGCGCATCCGGGCGTGAAAAAATTATTTTCACGCGGCGATACGTATATCGGCGGGCCGATCACATTAGTTAAAAAAGCGTCAAAGCAGTTTCCCGAGTTTACATTTGAACCTGCCGATACAAGACGAAGCTTCGAAGAAAAGGGCTGGAAAACCATCGTCGGTTTCCAAACGAGAAATCCGGTTCACCGCGCCCACGAATATATCCAAAAAACCGCGCTTGAGACGGTTGACGGCCTGTTTTTGAACCCGCTCGTCGGTGAAACAAAATCAGATGACATTCCGGCGGATGTCAGAATGGAAAGCTACCAGGTGCTGCTCGATCATTATTATCCGAAAGACCGCGTGTTCCTCGGCGTATTTTTGGCGGCTATGCGGTATGCGGGGCCGAGAGAAGCCATTTTCCACGCGCTTGTCCGCAAAAACTACGGCTGCACGCATTTTATCGTCGGCCGCGATCATGCCGGCGTCGGTGATTACTACGGCACATATGAAGCGCAAGAGCTGTTTGATCAATTTACAGCGGATGAACTCGGGATTACACCGATGAAATTCGAGCACAGCTTCTTCTGCCAGAAATGCGGCAACATGGGAACGGCCAAAACATGCCCGCATGACAGAGAAGACCACGTCATTCTGTCAGGAACAAAGGTCAGAGAAATGCTGCGAAGCGGCGTCATGCCGCCGGCGGAATTCAGCCGTCCTGAAGTTGTCGAGGTGTTGATTAAAGGGCTGAAAACGAAAGAAGAAGCAGGCGTTTCTTAAGGAGGAAAATAGAGTGACAAATCGTGATATCGTGTGGCATGAAGCCTCAATAACGAAAGAAGAATACCAGCAGAAAAACAAGCATAAAAGCTCTATCCTCTGGCTGACGGGCTTAAGCGGTTCAGGAAAATCCACGATTGCAAACGCCGCAGCGCGCGAGCTGTTTGAACAAGGCTATCAAGTCATCGTGCTTGATGGTGATAACATCCGCCACGGCTTAAACAAGGACTTAGGTTTTTCCGATGATGACCGCAAGGAAAATATACGCCGCATCGGGGAAGTGGCGAAGCTTTTCGTTCAGCAGGGAACCATCGTCATCACGGCTTTTATTTCTCCGTTCCGTGAGGACAGAGATCAGGTGAGAGAGCTTGTGGCGGAGGGCGAATTTAATGAAATCTATGTGAAATGCGACCTCGATATATGTGAAAAGCGCGATCCGAAAGGTTTATATAAAAAAGCAAGAAATGGTGAAATTCCGTTCTTTACGGGGATCGACTCACCGTATGAAGAGCCGAAAGCGCCTGAGCTCGTACTTGATTCAGGCAAATGTGAACGCGAAGAATGCACCGGAAGACTGGTTGACTTTGTGAAAAACAGCTTAGCATAATAGGTCCAAAAAGGCCGCGCAATCAGCCGGATATCCCCCGCAATGGCGGGATATGGTAAAATAGCTGAAGTGCGGCCTCGCGGCTGTTCTGGGAAGATTTCAAAACGGATCGGGGAGACATGCTATGGGGAAAGTATTTATCGTTGGAGCCGGTCCGGGAGATCCGGACTTATTAACGGTGAAGGCAATGAAAGCCATACAGAAAGCGGACGTTATATTATATGACAGATTGGTAAGCAAAGAGATTTTACAATATGCCGGAGAAGAAGCGGATCTGATTTACTGCGGAAAGCTCCCGGATTTTCACATTATGAAACAGGATACGATCAACCGTTTCCTTGTGAAGTATGCGAAAAAGGGGAAAACCGTTGTAAGGCTCAAGGGAGGCGACCCGTTTGTTTTCGGCCGCGGAGGCGAAGAAGCGGAGGCTCTCGCACAAAACGCCATTCCGTTTGAGATCGTTCCCGGCATTACATCAGGAATCGCGGCTGCTGCTTATGCCGGCATTCCCGTGACGCACAGAGAGGCGAGCTCCAATGTCGCATTCGTTACGGGACATTATAAACAAGAAGACGACTTTGAAGAAAAATGGAAAGCGCTGGCGACGGGCATTGATACGCTGGTGATTTATATGGGAATTAAAAATATCCGGCAGATTGAAAGAATGCTGCTGGAAAACGGCAGAGACGCCGGCACCCCGGCAGCCTTTATTCATTGGGGAACGACGGACAGGCAAAAAACAGTCGTCTGCACCGTCGGCACGCTTTCAGACACAGTGATAAAAGAAGAAATCAAAAACCCGAGCTTAATTGTTATCGGCGATGTCGTCAATTATCACTGCAAACTGGACTGGTATGCATCTGAACAGAAAAATCTGGATTTGAGCGAGGCGTTGTAAATGAAGCAGGCGATTTTATACATCGGGCACGGAAGCAGGATGAAAAAAGCGCAGACAGAGTCGGCGGCGTTTTTAAAAGGGTGCATGCCGCACGCTGACGCTCCCATTCAGGAAATTTGTTTTTTAGAACTGCAGGAACCGTCTATTGAAGCGGGATTTGAAGCATGTGTCAGACAAGGCGCCACTCATATTGCGGCCGTGCCTTTGCTGCTGTTGACCGCTGCCCACGCAAAACATGACATTCCGGCTGAAATCGCCCGTGCGGCGGCCCTGCATCCCGATATAAAAGTGACATATGGTGTTCCGATCGGAGTGGACGATGAAGTCGTAAAAGCGGTGCATCATCGCATTGAAGATACCGGAGTGCCCATTGAGCAGGCGAAAGTGGTGCTGATCGGAAGAGGAAGCACAGATCCGGCAGTTAAGAACGCAGTCAGTGAGATTGCCGGAAAACTTGAGGCGATTACACCTGTTAAAGAAGTCATCCCTTGTTTTTTAACAGCATGTGATCCGCACTATAAAGAAGTGTTTGCCGGCCTTGAAGAGGATGACGGAGCACCCGTTTTTATCGTTCCATATCTTCTGTTTACCGGGCTTTTAATGACTGAGATTGAACGGGAAGTTCAAAAGCTTCAAACGGTCAATCAAAATGTTCATCTCGCTTCATACTTAGGTTTTCACCCGCATATTAAGCAGGCGTTTTTGAACCGTGTGTCAGAAGCTGTTCGAAACCCCGGCGGTCAGTTTGATTTTAAGGGGGGACAGTATGCTGCCTCTGCACATTAATTTAAGCGGAAAAAGAATTATCATCGCGGGCGGAGGCAATGTTGCCTTAAGAAGGCTCAAAACGGTGCTTCCGGAAGGCGCAGATATTACTGTAATCAGTCCCGATGCCCTGCCCGAAATTAAACAGCTGGCGGATGAAGGGCGCATCCGCTGGGTTTCCCGTAAAATTGAAATGAAGGATCTCGCGCCCGCTTTTTTCATCATTGCCGCGACAAATGACCGCAGCGTGAATCAGGAGATAGCCGCGAGCGCTTCTGAAACGCAGCTGGTCAATTGTGTAAGCGATGCTGAACAGGGCAGCGTGTATATGCCGAAGATCATCCGCAAAGGGCGCATTCAAGTATCCGTATCAACAAGCGGCGCAAGCCCGGCACATACGAAAAGACTGGCTGAGGACATAGAGCCTCTCATTACTGCTGATTTGGCTGAAGAAGTGGATCGATTATTTGAGAAAAGAAGAAGACCATAAAAAACACCTTGTCTGTCAGCAGGCAGGGTGTTTTTATACTGTCCTCACAGTCCCCGAATGTGAACAATTCAAAACGAAAGCGGGCAGTTTGAACGGTATATGCCGACAAGCGGTCAGGATTGCGAAGTGATGCGGAATATGTATCTGATCCCAATGCCGCCGGACTCTGCCCGCATACAAAGGAACGGTCAGAGACCCGGCATGATTATATTGACTGCCCGGATGTGCTCAGGTGCGGCGAGGGAAGGTGACAGTATCCGCCGCCAAATCAGGTGTGACTGCTTTAATCCGAGACGGCCCCGGCGGATCAGGCAGACATGACGGGAAACTGATCAGATATTGTAAAGATCGGTTCTGACGGCTGGGAGAGTGTCGTCTCCGTTTATACGTAATAAAAAACACCTCCAAGCTGAGTGCGGGTTTCAGCTTGGAGGTGCGTTTATTTTTTCAGCCGTATGACAAGGTCGGCATCAGGTGTGACAAATACGGTATGCTGGCTGTCATAGGTGACAAATCCGGGCTTTGCGCCGTTTGGCTTTTTCACGTGTCTGATTTTTGTATAATCAACGGGAACGGAGCCGGAATCTTTCGCCTTGGAAAAATAAGCGGCGATCGCAGCCGCCTCCAGTATGGATTGTTCATCCGGATCGTTGCTTTTAATCACAACGTGGGAACCGGGAATGTCTTTCGTGTGGAACCATAAATCATCCCTTGCGGCAGCTTTTGTCGTTAAGTACTCATTTTGTTTATTGTTTTTGCCGACAAGAATCGTCAATCCCCGTGAAGATTCATATTGCTCCAAAACAGGAACGTGCTGCTTCTGTTTTTTCTGTCCTCGCTGCTGTTTCGGTCGCAGATATTTGCCTTCCACAAGCTCTTCCCTTATTTCGTGAATATCCTTTGTGGAGGCGGAGGAGAGCTGCTGGATCAGCTGATCGAAATAAGCAATTTCCTCCTCGGCCAGACGGATCTGTTCTTTTACTACCTCGACGGAATTCTTCGCCTTTTGATACTTTGTAAAATACATCTGCGCGTTTTCTGAAGGTGTTTTGTTCGGATTTAAAGGGATGGTCACTGTCTTACTTTCTTCATCATAATAATTGATGACTTCCGCTTCTTTGTCACCTTTTTTCAGCATGTACAAATTCGCCGTCAGCAGTTCGCCGTATAGCTGGAATTCCTTCGCATTTTCTGAGTAGTCGAGCGTCTTTTCCAGCTTTTTTATCTTATTGGCGTTCTTTTTCCGTTCATTTGCGACAAACCGCTCGAGATCCTGAGCCTGCTGTTTGACGCGGTCGCGTTCCGCCTTGCCGAAATAAAACCGGTCCAACAGTTCACTCAGCGAGTGAAAGGTGCGCTCCTCACCGTTTACATGTGTGAGAGACAGGAGATAAAAGTATTCCTTTCCGCCGGCTGTCGTAATGTTCGGTGTAAACCTGCAATCTTTCACGGCATGGAACATTTCAATCAGCGTCTTCGGCAGCGTTATTTTGTTAGCGAGGCCCGCTCTGTGCACGGCTTCTTTTGCAAACAGCGGAGAAACACCGGAGAAGTGTCTGACGATCTGCTGGTCAAGCCGTCCTTCCTGAAAACTGAGATAACGCAAAACGTCCTCTTCATCCGCGGCAAGCGGCGAAATTTTTTCCTGAGCGGGAGGAAGCTTGTAATCATAGCCCGGCAGAACGGTCCGGTAGCTGTTCATCGACGGAGATAAATGCTTCAGTCCGTCGATGATGGCTCCTTCTCCGTCAGTCAGAATAATATTGCTGTGCCGTCCCATAATTTCAACATACAGCGTTCTGACGGTTTCGTCGCCGATTTCATTTCTGCTTTTTATGCGGAATATCATAATCCGGTCTAATCCGGCCTGTTCTATTTTCTCAATAAATCCGCCTTCTATATGCTTTCTGAGCAGCATACAAAACATCGGCGGCTCGCTCGGATTTTCATAGGCCTGGTTTGTCATGTGCACCCGTGAATAGCTCGGATGCGCCGATAATAATAATTTATGGTTTTTTCCGTTAGCGCGGATATGAAATATCACATCGTGCTTAAAAGGCTGATGGACTCTCGTAATCCGGCCTCCGGCGATCCGGCTGTTTAATTCATGTGTCATTCCGTATGTAAACATGCCATCAAAAGACATATAAAACACCCTTTCCTTCTTCCTGCATTCGATAATTATAGCATGAAAAGGGACGAGTCAGAATAAGCTTGTTTACAGAGTGACATCTCTAAAGCGAGGCAGGGGAGTGGACGAGAAGAATGAAGTTTCATGAAATGGGACAAACCGATTTGCTGAAAGCAACAAATACGTCCATTAAACAGGGGTTGACCGAAAAAGAGGTGAAAAAACGCCTTGAAAAGCACGGACCGAACGAGCTTCAGGAGGGCAAGAGGACACCGGCGATCGCCGTGTTTTTCGCCCAATTTAAAGATTTTATGGTGCTCGTGCTGCTGGCGGCAACCTTAATATCCGGGTTTTTAGGCGAATATGTAGATGCCGTAGCGATTATGGCGATTGTATTTGTCAATGGGGTTCTCGGTTTTTTTCAAGAGCGGCGGGCGGAAAAGTCTTTACACGCATTAAAAGAGCTGTCAACTCCGTATGTGTCAGCGTTGCGGGACGGGAGCTGGAAGAAAATTCAGTCCAAGGAGCTCGTTCCCGGCGATATCATGAAATTTTCAAGCGGCGACCGGATTGGCGCGGATGTGCGGATCGTTGAAGCGAAAAGCCTTGAAATTGAGGAATCGGCGCTGACCGGGGAATCAATTCCGGTGGTTAAACAAGCTGATAAACTGAGAAAGCCGGATGTTTCGTTAGGCGACATCAGCAATATGGCGTTTATGGGTACGATCGTAACGCGCGGCAGCGGTGTCGGCGTCGTCGTCGGTACAGGAATGAATACGGCAATGGGGAAAATCGCCGATATGCTGGAATCCGCCGGCAGCCTTTCAACACCGCTGCAGCGAAGACTTGAAGAGCTCGGCAAAATTTTAATTATCGTCGCGCTCCTTTTAACGGTATTGGTCGTTGCAGTCGGCGTCTTACAGGGACATGAGCTTTACAGCATGTTTTTGGCCGGGGTGTCATTGGCCGTCGCCGCGATTCCGGAAGGGCTTCCCGCCATTGTTACGGTGGCATTATCAATCGGCGTCCAGCGCATGATCAAACAAAAATCAATTGTCAGAAAGCTTCCGGCGGTTGAAACATTGGGCTGCGCCTCTGTCATTTGTTCTGATAAAACCGGCACGCTGACACAAAACAAAATGACCGTCACCCATATGTGGTCAGGGGGAAAAACATTTAAAGTGTCAGGCATCGGCTATGAGCCGGAGGGCGTTTTCACCCGAGATGAGCGGGAAATCAAGCCGAAAGATGAGAAGATTCTTGAACAGATGCTGGTTTTCGGCGCGTTGTGCAACACATCCGAAATCGCACTGAAAGACGGCCATTATGTACTCGACGGCGATCCGACAGAAGGAGCGCTGCTGACGGCTGCAAGAAAGGGCGGCTATTCAAACGATTGGCTCAGCGGGCACTACCGCGTGGTTGCCGAGTTTCCGTTTGACTCCGTCCGCAAAATGATGACCGTCATTGTAGAGGATCAGGAAAAAAAGCAGTTCGTCATCACTAAAGGAGCGCCCGATGTGCTGATTGACCGCTCGTCACATCTGATGTACGACGCAAGAAGCGCGCCATTTTCAGGAGAAAAGAAAGCAGAAACGGAAGCGGTTCTGAAAGAGCTGGCGTCGCAAGCTTTGCGTACGATCGCGATTGCTTATAAACCGCTTAAGCCCGGAGAAAAGCCGACAATGGAGCAGGCGGAAAAAAATCTGACGATACTCGGCTTGTCAGGCATGATTGATCCGCCCCGTCCGGAGGTCAGACAGGCGATTAAAGAATGCCGTGAAGCCGGCATTAAAACGGTTATGATCACAGGGGATCACGTCGAAACGGCAAAGGCCATTGCAAAAGATTTGCGTCTTCTTCCGAAAAAGGGGCGTGTGATGGACGGCAAGACGCTGAATGAGCTTACGGAGAAAGAACTTATCGAAACGGTCGATGATGTCTACGTCTTCGCACGCGTGTCGCCTGAACATAAATTGAAAATCGTCAAAGCGTTCCAGGAAAACGGACACGTCGTCGCCATGACGGGAGACGGGGTTAATGACGCGCCGGCCATAAAGCAGGCAGATATCGGCGTTGCCATGGGCGTGACGGGAACGGATGTGGCAAAGGAAGCCTCTTCTCTCATTCTGGTAGATGATAACTTTGCTACGATTAAATCAGCCATAAAAGAGGGACGGAATATCTATGAAAATATAAGAAAATTCGTCCGTTATTTGCTCGCCTCCAACGTCGGTGAAATTTTAGTGATGCTGTTTGCGATGCTTCTCGCTCTGCCGCTGCCGCTCGTTCCGATTCAGATATTGTGGGTGAACTTAGTCACTGACGGGCTGCCGGCGATGGCCCTCGGTATGGATCAGCCGGAAGGAGACCTGATGAGGCGGAAGCCGCGGCACCCGAAAGAAGGAGTGTTTGCGAGAAAACTGGGCTGGAAAGTCGTATCAAGAGGGTTTTTAATCGGAGCTGCAACCATTTTAGCGTTTATCATCGTCTATCACCGCAATCCTGAAAATCTGCCCTACGCACAGACCGTTGCATTCGCGACTCTTGTCCTGGCTCAGCTTATACACGTGTTTGACTGCCGGAGCGAAACGTCTGTTTTCTCCCGGAATCCGTTTGAAAATATCTATCTGCTCGGGGCCATCATTTCTTCTATCTTCCTGATGGTCATCGTCATCTATTATCCGCCGCTGCAGCCGATATTCAAAACAGTGCCGATTACGCCGGGCGATTGGATGCTGATTATCGGTATGTCGGGCATACCTACTTTTTTGCTGGCGGGTTCACTTTTGACAAGAAAAAAATAATTCCATATGATATAATCTTAGGGGTAATAGCATGTCTCTTGCCCTTTTATTTTGATAACGGGAAAGAATTGGGTGTTTCATATGATACGGAGTATGACAGGCTTCGGCAGCGCAAGCAGCACAAAAGGCGATCTCTCGGCAACCGTTGAATTGAAATCCGTCAATTACCGGTTCAAAGAAGTGAACGCCCGCCTGCCACGGCCTTTGCTATATGTAGAGGATAAGCTGAAACAAACGATATTGCAGCATATACAGCGCGGAAGAGTAGAGCTGTTTCTCACTGTAAACAGTGACGCGCTCATAAAAAGAAGCCTGAACATCGATTGGGAGCTCCTTGATGAATATGTGAGCGCCGCACGCGTCATGAAAGAGCGCTACAGCCTGGCCGCAGAACCCGATGCAATGGAGTTCTTTAAATTTGAACATATTGCGCAGATACACGAAGAACAGATGCGTGATGACAAGCTTGAAGAAGTCATCAGGGAAGCCGCTGAGCTGGCTGTAAAGGAACTTTGTGACATGAGGGAAAAAGAAGGACGGCTTTTGGCGGAAGACTGCTTTCTGCACATCGAGCGGCTTGAGACGCTGTCCGAACAGGTGAAAGAGCGCGCTTCGGCCGTTGTTATTCAATACCGCGAGCGTCTTTACGCCCGAATGAAGGAATGGACGGAGGATGCGCTCGACGAAAGCAGGCTGATCACGGAATGCGCCATTTTCGCCGATCGTTCTGATATAACGGAAGAAATTACCAGGTTGAAGAGCCATTTTGTTCAATTCCGTGATATATTAAAAGAAGGCGGGGCAGTCGGCCGCAAACTTGATTTCCTTGTTCAGGAGCTTAACCGAGAAGCGAACACGATCGGCTCAAAAGCCAATGATCATCAAATCACAAAGCTTGTCGTTGAAATGAAAAGTTCTATTGAAAAATTGAAGGAACAAGTGCAAAATATAGAATAGCGACTGTGCGTATTGTTTACAGACGGCCTCTTCAGGTTACACTAGAGACGTCTATTTTACAGGGGGAACGTAGAAGATGACGATTAAACTGATTAATATCGGATTTGGCAATATCATCTCCGCCAATCGGATGATTTCGATTGTCAGCCCGGAGTCTGCGCCAATA
Organism: Bacillus sp. FSL P4-0334; assembly: GCF_038004825.1. Taxonomy (NCBI): domain Bacteria; kingdom Bacillati; phylum Bacillota; class Bacilli; order Caryophanales; family Bacillaceae; genus Bacillus; species Bacillus sp. FSL P4-0334. The sequence continues at coordinate 2,683,296 of NZ_JBBORX010000001.1, forward strand.
AAGCGAATGATCCAGGATGCAAGAGACCGCGGAATGCTAATAGACGCTACATACGGACGAAGAACCCGTGCAGTTGTCGTCATGGATAGTGATCACATTATCTTATCTGCCGTCCAGCCTGAGACAGTTGCACACAGACTTTCTGTGAAAGAAGAAATTATGGATGAAGGGCAGGGGTAATTGCCGCATGAAAGAAAGAGGGTTATTAATCGTTCTCTCAGGTCCCTCCGGAGTTGGAAAAGGAACGGTTCGGCAAGCAATATTTTCACAACAGGACACGAAATTTGAATACTCAATTTCAGTCACGACGAGAAACCCGAGAGAGGGCGAAGTCGATGGCGTCGATTATTTCTTTAAATCTAGAGATGAATTCGAACGCATGATTGAAAACAACAAACTGCTTGAGTGGGCAGAATATGTCGGCAACTATTACGGGACGCCCGTTGATTATGTCGAACAGACGCTTCAAGAAGGAAAAGACGTCTTCTTAGAGATTGAAGTGCAGGGCGCGCTCCAAGTGCGGAATGCATTTCCGGAAGGCCTGTTTATCTTCTTAGCGCCGCCGAGTCTTTCTGAGCTGAAAAACAGAATCGTGACAAGAGGAACTGAAACCGACGATTTAATCGAAAACAGAATGAATGCCGCAAAAGCTGAAATCGAAATGATGGACGCGTATGATTATGTCGTTGAAAACGACGATATCCAAACGGCTTGTGATAAGATTAACGCAATCGTTCTCGCCGAGCACTTAAAACGTGAACGCGTCGCTCCGAGATATAAGAAAATGCTGGAGGTAGAATAACTTATGTTAGATCCGTCAATTGACTCTTTAATGAATAAATTAGATTCTAAATATACGCTGGTGACCGTGTCTGCAAGACGCGCGCGTGAAATGCAGATCAAAAAAGACCAGCAGATTGAACATACCATTTCTCACAAATATGTAGGCAAAGCTTTAGAAGAAATTGACGCGGGCCTGCTTTCGTTTGAAAGAGAAGACAGCGAATAACAAGCACACGTAGCAACCTATCTCTACATAGGTTGTTATTTTTTTCCGTTTGGGATTTGTCCAATGCTTTCATAAAGGGGAGAAGACTTCATGAAAAACCGAAACATTTTGCTATGCGTAAGCGGAGGAATTGCCGTTTATAAAGCTTCCGCACTCACGAGCAAGCTGGTTCAGGCCGGCGCAAACGTCAAAGTGATTATGACTGAGTCCGCGCGTGAGTTTGTTTCTCCGCTGACATTTCAGGCGCTGAGCCGGAATGAAGTATATACAGATACATTTAATGAACAAAATCCGAAGGTGATTTCTCATATTGATGCCGCTGACTGGGCGGATTTAATTATTGTCGCGCCCGCTACGGCAAATATCATCGGCAAGCTTGCCAACGGAATTGCTGACGATATGCTCACAACGACGGTGCTGGCGGCTGAGGCCCCGGTCTGGGTGGCGCCTGCGATGAATGTCCATATGTATGATCATCCGGCGGTGAAACGGAACATCTCTGTGCTTTATCAGGACGGGGTCCGCTTTATCGAACCGAGTGAAGGCTATTTGGCATGCGGATATGTCGGCAAAGGAAGGCTGGAGGAGCCGGAGCTTATTGTTGAGCGTGTCAGAGAGCATTTTAAGGAGCCTGAAAACGATGCGCCGCTGAAAGGAAAACATATTGTCATTACAGCCGGTCCGACGCGCGAAGCCGTGGACCCTGTCCGCTTCTTCACAAATAAATCCACCGGCAAAATGGGCTACGCCGCTGCTGAAGCCGCTGTCCGTCTCGGGGCGCGGGTGACGCTGATTTCAGGCCCGGTGTCAATAGAGCCGCCAGTCGGGCTGTATCAGTTTCTTCCTGTGCAATCGGCAGCCGATATGAGAGAAGCCGTGCTTTCTGTGTTTGATTCATGCGACATGGTGATTAAGACGGCGGCCGTGGCCGATTTTACGCCGGCGGCTGTTTCTGATCACAAAATGAAGAAGAAAGACGGTTCGCTCGTGATCGAATTCAACCGTACGGCAGACATACTGAAAGAACTCGGCGAACGGAAAACACACCAGCTGCTGGTCGGTTTTGCGGCTGAAACGCAAGACGTCGAACGCTATGCGCGCAGAAAACTCGAACAGAAAAACCTTGATATGATCGTTGCGAATGATGTGAAAGCAGAAGGGGCCGGATTTGGCACGGATACGAATGTCGTCACCTTCTATTTCCGGGACGGAAGAAAACGGGAGCTTGCGCTTATGTCTAAACTTGACGTTTCCTTTGAAATGCTGAAGGAAATGACCGCTTTGAAAGCCGAGGACCGAAAACCCGTATGAATGTAGCAGAAGTCATTGTCGATGTCAGCTCCAAAAACATTGACAGACCCTTTGATTACAAAATTCCCGATCATTTAAAAGGGATGATCGAAGTCGGCATGCGGGTGATTGTCCCGTTTGGCCCGCGCAAGCTTCAAGGATTTGTGACCGGTTTGAAAGATTCGTCTGAATTAAACGGCGGCTCAATGAAGGAAGTCGAGAAGCTTCTTGATTTGACGCCCGTTCTGACTGAGGAACTGATGCAGCTGTCTTCATGGCTTTCTGACAAAACGCTGTCGTTTAAAATCACGGCGCTTCAGGCAATGCTGCCCGCCGCACTGAAGGCGAAGTACGAGAAAGAGCTGAAAGTCGTTGACGAAGAAGCGCTGACACCGGACATCAAACAGCTTTTCAGGAATCAAAAAAGTCTTCTGTACTCGGATATTACCGATGAAAGCATTCTTTCGTCACTTCAAAAATTCGTGCGCAAAGGAAGCATTGATGTCACATATAAAGTCGCCCAAAAAACGAATAAAAAAATGATCCGCATGATCGAAGCGGGGGCGGACAAAGAAGAACTCGCCCGGCACGCAGATTCATTGACAAAGCAGGCTTCTAAACAGCTCGCCGTGCTTACTTATTTTATCGGCGGGGGAGCAAAGATTTCCGCGGCCGAGCTTTGCAAAAAGACCGATTCCAGTTCCGCGACGCTGAAAACGCTTCTTAAAAAGGGGCTTCTTACGGAAAGCTTTGAGGAGGTTTACCGCGATCCTTATCAGGACAGAATGTTCAAAAAAACAGAGCCGCTCTCTCTTACAGAAGAGCAGCAGGCCGCTTTTGAGCCGATTAAACAAGCTGTAGCCGATCATGTCCATCATGTCTTTCTGCTTCACGGCGTCACAGGAAGCGGCAAAACGGAAATTTACCTGCAATCCATTGAAAAAGTGCTGGCAAAAGGACAAGAAGCCATCGTGCTCGTTCCGGAAATCTCGTTGACACCGCAAATGGTCAACCGTTTTAAAGGCCGTTTCGGCTCACAGGTTGCGGTCATGCACAGCGGATTATCCACAGGTGAAAAATACGATGAATGGCGGAAGATTCAGCGCAAGGAAGTCCGGCTTGTCGTCGGAGCCAGATCGGCCATCTTTGCCCCGTTTGAAAATCTCGGCATGATCATTATTGATGAAGAGCACGAATCTTCCTATAAGCAGGAGGAAATGCCGCGGTATCATGCAAAGGACGTAGCCATCCGCCGGGCCGAGCATCACAGCTGTCCGGTCGTCCTCGGGAGCGCCACGCCGACATTGGAGTCATTTGCGCGGGCGAAAAAAGGCGTTTATGAGCTGCTTCCATTAAAACATCGCGTAAATCGCCAGCTCATGCCTGACGTTTCTCTCGTTGATATGAGAGAAGAACTGAGAAACGGCAACAGATCAATGTTTTCAAGAGAACTGATGGAACAGCTGGAAGAGAAGCTTGCAAAAAAAGAGCAGGCCGTCCTTTTTCTGAATAAACGGGGGTATTCCTCGTTTGTGATGTGCCGGGACTGCGGTTATGTGCCGCAATGTCCGCATTGCGACATTTCGATGACTTATCACCGCTACGGACAAAGGCTGAAATGCCATTACTGCGGCCATGAGGAACCTGTCCCGGGAACATGCCCGGAATGCGGCAGCGAACATATCCGCTTTTTCGGCACGGGAACGCAGCGTGTGGAGGAGGAGCTTACCAAAGTGCTGCCTCAGGCGCGCGTGATCAGGATGGATGTGGACACCACTTCAAGAAAAGGCGCCCATGAAAAACTGTTGTCAGCGTTCGGTGAAGGGAAGGCGGATATCCTGCTCGGTACGCAAATGATCGCAAAAGGGCTTGATTTTCCGAACGTGACGCTCGTCGGAGTATTAAGCGCAGATACGACGCTTCACATCCCTGATTTCAGGGCCGCGGAGAAGACATTCCAGCTGCTGACGCAGGTAAGCGGCCGGGCCGGGCGGCATGAAAAGCCGGGAACGGTGGTCATTCAAACGTATACACCGTCTCATTACAGCATTCAGCTGACGAAAACGCACGACTATGAAACTTTTTTTCAGCAGGAAATGGCGCACAGACGGGCCCAGTCATACCCGCCTTATTATTACGTGGCGCTGGTGACCGTTTCTCATGAAGAAGCGGCAAAAGCCGCGGTCACCGCAGAAAAGATTACAAACTATTTAAGAGCGGGATGCGGGCCTGATACGAAAATTCTCGGGCCGGCGGCTTCCCCGATCGCCAGGATCAAAGATAGATATCGCTATCAATGCGTGATAAAATACAGACAGGAAAACGAGTTGCAGATTCAGTTGAAAAAGATACTGGAGCACTATAAACGCGACATTGCGCAAAAGCATGTCATGATTTCAATCGATATGAATCCGTACATGCTAATGTAACATTAGTTTTTGGAGGGCAAAATTTTGGCTGTGAAAAAAATCGTCACACACCCGGCGGAGGTTCTGGAAACACCCGCTGATGAAGTGACAGTGTTTGATAAAAAATTAAAAAAATTGCTTGACGATATGTACGATACGATGCTCGAAATGGATGGCGTCGGCCTCGCCGCGCCGCAAATCGGCATTTTAAAAAGAGCGGCCGTCGTGGACATCGGTGAAGAAAGCGGCCGGATCGACCTTGTAAATCCGGTTATTCTTGAAAAGAGCGGTGAACAGACCGGAGTCGAGGGCTGCTTAAGCTTTCCCGGGGTTTACGGGGATGTCACCCGCCCGGATTACGTAAAGGTAAAAGCCTATGACCGTAAAGGAAAACCGTTTATTTTAGAAGCGGAGGGTTTTTTGGCCAGAGCCGTTCAGCATGAAATGGATCATTTAGACGGCATTTTATTCACATCAAAAATTACGGCTTACTACACTGAAGAAGAACTGGCAGAAATGGAAGGATGATTGGATGACAAGGATCGTTTTTATGGGAACGCCCGATTTTTCAGTTCCCGTCCTGCGCACGCTTATTGAAGACGGGTATGAAGTGGTTGGTGTCGTTACGCAGCCTGACCGCCCGAAAGGCAGAAAAAAAATCATGACGCCCCCTCCTGTTAAGGCTGAAGCTGAACGTCACGGCATTCCCGTGCTTCAGCCCGAAAAAGTAAGGCTCGAAGAAGAAATAGAAAAAGTGCTCAGCCTGAAGCCGGACCTGATTGTTACGGCGGCATTCGGACAGATCCTGCCCAAGCAGCTGCTGGACGGCCCGAAATACGGCTGTATCAACGTACACGCGTCACTATTGCCTGAATTAAGAGGCGGAGCGCCGATACATTATTCGATTCTCCAAGGCAAGAAGAAAACGGGCGTGACAATCATGTATATGGTTGAAAAGCTTGATGCGGGCGATATGATTTCGAAAATCGAAGTGGAAATTGATGAAACGGATAACGTCGGCACGCTTCACGACAAATTAAGCATAGCGGGGGCAAAGCTTTTGTCAGAGACCGTCCCGAACGTCATTTCCGGAAATATTAAACCGATCAAACAGGACGAATCAAAAGCGACTTACGCGCCTAACATTAAGCGTGAGCAGGAGCGGATTGATTGGGCAAAGCCCGGAGAAGAGATCTACAACCAGATCAGAGGTTTAAACCCTTGGCCTGTCGCCTATACAACTTTGAACGGTCAAAATATGAAAGTATGGGCTTCTGAAAAAGTTGCGGCAAAAACTGAAGCTGCGCCCGGAACAGTCATCCGCACGGAGCAAAACGGCATTGTCGTCGCATCAGGAAACAGCACCGCCCTTTTAATCACAGAGCTGCAGCCGGCGGGAAAAAAACGGATGAAGGGCGAAGATTTTGTAAGAGGCAAAAATGTGCAGCCCGGTGACGTGTTAGGAGAAGCAAATGAAGAAAATTAATGTCCGGGAGCTCGCCCTTGAAGCGCTTGAGAAGCTTGAGCAAAATCAGGCATACAGCAACCTGCTTCTTACATCGGTTATCAAAACGAACACGCTCAGCGATCAGGACAGAGGACTGCTGACAGAGCTTGTCTACGGAACACTGCAAAATAAAATCGCCTTAGACTACATGCTGAAGCCTTTTATCCGCAAGCCGAATAAAGTGAAGCCATGGGTGATTCAGCTGCTTCGTCTGTCCGCGTATCAAATGGAGTATTTAGAAAAAATACCGGATCGCGCCGCCATTCATGAAGCGGTTGAGATCGCCAAAAAACGCGGGCATAAGGGCATTGCGTCCTTTGTCAACGGCATCCTCCGCTCCCTGCAGCGTGAAGGGGCGCCGTCATTCGCTGAAATTGAAGACCCGGTTCTCCGTCTTTCCACAGAGACAAGCCATCCCGAGTGGCTCGTAAAAGAGTGGGTCGAGGCGTACGGCTTTGAGGCAGCTGAAAAGATCTGCCGGATTCATCTCATTCCGCCGAAGCAGACGCTCCGTGTCAATCACATAAAGAGCGACAGGGAAACGGTGCTGAATGAGATGGAGAATGCCGGTCTTGAAGCTGAAGCCGGAGACCTTTCTCCTGATGCGATTAAGCTTTTAAAAGGAAGCATCGCGAACACGGCATTTTTCCAAAACGGCCGGGTATCCATACAGGATGAAAGCTCAATGCTTGTCGCGCGGGCGCTGGACCCGAAGCCGGGCGAAACCGTTTTAGACGCATGCGCCGCACCGGGCGGAAAGTCGGCTCACATTGCGGAACTGATGGAGAACGAGGGGAGCCTCACATCGCTTGATCTTCACCGCCATAAAGTGAAGCTGATTAAAGAGGGCGCAGAACGGCTCGGGCTTACGATCATCGACGCGCAAACGATGGATGCGCGAAAAGCGGGAGAGGCCTTTGGCGCAGAACGGTTTGACCGTGTTCTCGTTGATGCCCCTTGCTCAGGTTTCGGCGTCATCAGAAGAAAACCCGATATGAAATATACGAAGACGCCGGAGGACAGCAGACGGCTGTCAGAAATCCAGCTCGGCATTTTAAGGGAAATCGCCCCATTAGTAAAAAAAGGTGGCACACTCGTATACAGTACGTGTACAATGGACCGGACAGAAAATGAAGAAGTTATGCATGCGTTTATACAAGAACACCCTGAGTTTGAACCCGATTTGTCTCTTGAAAAGCGGCTGCCTGAAAAGGCGAGACCCTTTGTTCAGGATGGAAGCCTTCAAATTCTTCCGCATTATTTCGGAACAGACGGTTTCTTTATTAGCAGCATGAGAAAGAAGGGATAAAAAATGACACAATTAAAAAAGACAAGCGTACGGAAAGAGCTGCGGACTGAGCAGCCGTCCATTTACTCTTTTGAATTAGATGAAATCAAACAATGGCTGACCGAGAATGGCGAAAAGCCGTTCCGCGCAGCACAGATTTTTGAATGGCTTTATGAGAAGCGGGTTTCTTCATTTGATGAAATGACAAACCTCTCAAAAAGCCTGCGTGAAAAACTCGAGAGCAATTTTGTGCTGACAACGCTGAAAACGGCTGTAAAACAGACATCTCAAGACGGCACGATGAAATTTTTATTTGAGCTTCATGACGGTTATACGATCGAAACGGTTTTAATGAGACACGAGTATGGTAATTCTGTATGTGTAACGACACAGGTCGGCTGCCGGATCGGCTGCACATTTTGCGCGTCAACGCTCGGCGGACTGAAACGGAATCTTGAAGCGGGAGAAATCGTCGCTCAAGTCGTGAAAGTGCAAAAGGCGCTTGATGAAACGGATGAACGCGTCAGCTCAGTCGTCATCATGGGAATCGGAGAGCCGTTTGATAATTTCAATGAAATGCTCGCTTTCTTAAAAATCATTAACCACGATAAAGGGCTGAACATCGGAGCGCGTCATATCACAGTTTCCACCAGCGGAATCATTCCGAAGATTTACGATTTCGCCGATCAAAAAATGCAGATCAATTTCGCGATTTCTCTGCATGCTCCGAATACGGAAATCAGAAGCCGTCTGATGCCGATTAACAAAGCCTATAAGCTTCCTGACCTTATGGAGGCCGTCAAATATTACATCGAGAAAACAGGCAGACGGATCAGCTTTGAATACGGGCTGTTCGGTGGCGTAAATGATCAGGTCGAACATGCAGAAGAGCTTGCAGAACTGTTAAAAGACGTGAAATGCCATGTCAATTTAATTCCGGTAAACTATGTGCCTGAACGGGATTACGTCCGCACACCGAGAGATCAGATTTTCGCATTCGAAAAAACGTTAAAATCCCGCGGTGTAAATGTCACGATCAGAAGAGAGCAAGGCCATGACATTGACGCGGCCTGCGGTCAGCTTCGCGCGAAGGAGCGTCAAGACGAGACGAGGTGAAGAGGTTGATTACAGCCTTGAAAACAGATACAGGTAAAGTCCGCCGGCATAATGAAGATGCGGCGGGCATTTTCACAAAAGAAGACGCGGTGCTTGCGGTTGTCGCCGACGGCATGGGCGGTCATCTTGCCGGAGATGTAGCGAGCAGGATGGCGGTTGCGGCGATGGAAGAGCAGTGGAACCGGACCGAAACGGTTCCTTCTCTGCCGTCTGCTTGCGAGGATTGGCTGAAAGACCGGATTCATGAGGCGAATGTCAAAGTACATGACCACGCTAAAGCGAATGAAGAATGCCGGGGAATGGGCACCACTGTTGTTTGCGCCTTATTCACCGGGAAGTTTGTCACTGTGGCTCATATCGGTGACAGCCGGTGCTACCTGCTTCAAGAGGGGGAATTCACTCAGCTGACTGAAGACCATTCGCTTGTGAATGAGCTGGTCAAGACGGGGGAAATTTCGAAAGAGGACGCCGAGCACCATCCGCGGAAAAATGTATTGACGAGAGCGCTGGGGACAGATGAAACCATCAGTCCCGACGCCCGTTCTTTTGAACTGTCTGACGGCGATCAGCTGCTTTTATGCTCTGACGGACTGTCAAATAAAATAGAAGATCACGAGATCAAACAAATGCTTCAAGCCGAATCTGATCCTCAGGAAAAAGTAGACCTTCTCATCAGCAAAGCGAATCAAAACGGCGGCGAAGATAACATCACGGCTGTGTTGATTGAGTTTTCCGCAGATGCAAAAGAGGGTGAAGACAAGTGCTAACCGGCAAGCGGATCAGCGGGCGTTATCATATCCTTCGGCCCATTGGCGGCGGCGGAATGGCAAACGTTTTTTTAGCTGAGGACATCATTCTCGAACGTGAAGTCGCAATTAAAATTCTGCGGTTTGACTTTGTGAATGACATTGATTTTATCAGGCGTTTCAGAAGAGAAGCACAGTCGGCATCAAGCCTCGATCATCCGAATATCGTCAGTATTTACGATATCGGGGAGGAAGGCGATATTTATTACATTGTCATGGAATATGTGGAAGGCATGACATTAAAGGAATACATAAAAGCACACGGACCGCTTCATCCGAAAGAAGCGCTGTCCGTTATGGAGCAGATCGTCTCGGCCATCGCCCATGCCCATCAAAACCATATCGTGCACCGGGATATTAAACCGCACAATATATTGATAGATCATTTAGGGCATATCAAGGTGACGGATTTCGGCATCGCCACAGCGCTTACGTCTACGACAATCACACATACGAATTCTGTGCTGGGCTCGGTTCATTATTTGTCTCCGGAGCAGGCGAGAGGCGGTCTGGCAACGAAAAAATCAGATATTTACGCGCTCGGCATCGTGCTGTTTGAGCTTTTAACAGGTAAAATCCCTTTTGACGGAGAATCAGCCGTCAGCATAGCGCTAAAGCATCTGCAAACAGAAACGCCTTCCGCCAGAAAGTGGAACCCTTCCATTCCGCAGAGCGTCGAAAACATTATTTTAAAGGCAACCGCTAAAGACCCGTTTCACCGCTATGAAAGCGCCGAGGACATGGAAGCGGACATCAGAACGGCTTTTGACGCCGGCAGGCTGAATGAACAAAAATTTTCCGTGCAGGATGATGAGGAAATGACAAAAGCCATTCCCGTTATTACTGACGGCGCAAAAGCCGCACCTCAGGCGGAAACGCCGGGGGAGACGGATGATAAGGAACAGCAGCCCGCCAAAAAGAAAAAACGGAAATGGCCGTGGGTTTTGCTGGCCGTCTGTTTCATTTTCATTATGGCGGCTGTTCTTGCGGTCACCGTGTTCCCGTCTTTGTTTATGCCTAAAGATGTAAGCGTCCCCGACGTACGGGGCATGAAGTACGAAAAAGCGGAAGCCCTGCTTGAAAAGAACGGGCTCCGGGCGGATCCTGATATAACGGATATTGAAGATGAAAAAATAGAAGAGGAATTAATGGTCAAAACGGACCCAAAAGCGGGGTCTACCGTTAAAGAAGGCTCTTCTGTAAAACTGTACAAAAGCATCGGAAAACCGAAAACCCAGCTGATCGACGTGAAAGGGCGGCAGATCGGCGACGCAAAAAAAGCGCTGAAGGAAAAAGGCTTCAAACATGTCAATGTCAAAGAAGAGAACGATGACAGCGAGGCCGGCACCGTAATTGATCAGAACCCGTCAGCCGGCACCGACATGGTCGCAAGCGACGATGAAGTCAATCTAACGGTCAGCCTCGGCCCGGCGGACGTTACGCTGAGGGACTTAAAGACTTACAGCAAAGAAGCGGCTTCAGGGTATCTTGAAGATAACGGCCTGCAGCTTGTTGAAAAACAAGCCCATTCAGATGACGTGCCGGAAGGACAAGTCATGAAGCAAGAGCCGGCAGCCGGCACTGCGGTTAAGCCGGGAAGTAATGTTGAAGTGACGTTCTCGCTCGGACCTGAAGAAAAACCGGCGAAAACGGTAAAAGAAAAAATCAGCATTCCTTACGAACCCGAACATGAAGGGGACGAGCTTGAAGTGCAAATCGCCATCGATGATAAGGACCACAGCATCTCTGATACGTATGACTCATTTAAAATAAAAGAGCCGACTGAAAAAACAATCGAACTGAAGATTGATCAGGGACAGAAGGGGTATTATCAAGTGATGGTCGATCATAAAGTCGTCAGCTACAAAACGATTGAATACCCGAAAGATAATGACTGACAAGGAGGGACCCTATGCCTGAGGGCAAAATTATAAAAGCGTTAAGCGGATTCTATTATGTCTTGGATGAATCACAGGACAAGATCATTCAATGCAGGGGCCGGGGCATTTTCAGAAAAAATAAAATAACGCCCCTGGTCGGCGATTATGCCGTTTATCAGGCTGAAAATGATAAAGAAGGCTACCTGCTGGAAATCAAAGAACGAACAAACGAGCTGATCAGGCCGCCGATTTCAAATGTCGATCAGGCCGTTCTTGTCTTTTCTGCCGTTCAGCCGGCGTTCAGCACGTCTTTATTGGACCGTTTTCTCGTCCTTGTGGAAGTCAACGGCATTCACCCGATCATCTGCATAACCAAAATGGACTTAGCTGCAGACGGGGAATCGAAAGAGGCGATACTTTCTTACGTGAAAGACTATCAGGCGATCGGTTATGACGTATATGTGACGTCATCAAAAGAAAACAGCGGCTTAACAGGCATTGTGAAACACTTCGAGAACAAAACAACGGTGTTTGCCGGTCAGTCCGGAGTCGGAAAATCTTCGCTTTTAAATGCGATCAGCCCGGAGCTTGAGCTGAAAACAAACGAGATTTCCACGCATTTGGGACGCGGAAAACATACGACGCGCCATGTGGAGCTCATTCATACATCAGGCGGTCTGGTGGCGGATACTCCGGGATTCAGTTCGCTTGAATTTACCGGCATTGAGGAAGAAGAGCTGGGCAGCACGTTCCCTGAGATCAGAGAAATAAGCGCCTCTTGCAAATTCAGAGGCTGTCTGCATCTTAAAGAGCCGAAATGCGCGGTAAAGCAAGCGGTGGAAGAAGGAGAGATTCAGCCGTACCGCTATGAGCATTACAAAGAATTTATGCAGGAAATAAAAGAGAGAAAGCCGAGGTATTAATATGATTAAGGTTGCGCCATCAATTCTTTCCGCCGATTTTGCTTCACTGGGCGAGGAAATTAAAGACGTGGAAAAAGGAGGGGCGGACTATATCCATATTGATGTCATGGATGGCCATTTCGTCCCTAACATTACAATCGGGCCGCTTATCGTTGAAGCCGTCCGTCCGGTGACTGATCTGCCGCTGGATGTCCATCTTATGATTGAAAACCCGGACCGCTACATCCCGGCATTCGCAAAAGCCGGTGCGGACATCCTTTCCGTTCATGCTGAAGCGTGTCCGCATCTTCACCGGACCATTCAATTGATAAAAGAGCAGGGAGTAAAAGCGGGAGTTGTGCTCAATCCGCATACGCCCGTCCAAACGATTGAACATGTGATCGAGGAGCTTGACCTTGTGCTGTTAATGACGGTTAACCCCGGTTTTGGCGGACAGCGCTTCATTCATTCGGTTCTGCCGAAAATCCGTCAGGTCAAACAGCTGGCTGAGGAGAAAGGCCTGTCTGAGCTTTTAATCGAAGTGGACGGAGGCGTTAATAAAGAAACAGCCCCTTTATGCACTGAAGCGGGCGCCAATCTGCTTGTTGCCGGGTCTGCCGTATATAATCAGCCGGATCGGAAAAAAGCCATTGCTGACATCCGAAACGCGTAATAAACATGCTGAAAAAGAGCCCGGTGAAAGCCGCCGGCTCTTTTCGCGTCTAAGAGAGAGGAAAACATATGAAGACAATCAATATCGTTGCGGGCGGCCCGCGGGAGCTTATTCCCGATCTATCCGAATACACTGACGGAGATACGACGTGGGTCGGAGTCGATAAAGGGACGGTTGCTCTTTTGGAAGCCGGAATCATTCCGCAGGAAGCTTTCGGTGATTTTGACAGCATTACGGAAGAGGAGCTCATGCAGATTCAAAAAGCGGCGCCGGCCCTCCATGTGTATCAGGCGGAAAAAGATTATACCGATCTTGAACTCGCCCTTGACTGGGCTTTACAAAAAGAACCGGAAACCATTCGGATATTCGGTGTGACGGGCGGAAGAGCCGATCACTTTTTAGGGAACATCCAGCTGCTGTATAAAGCCTTACATAAGAATACCGATGTCGTGCTGATCGACCGGCAGAATGACATTCAGATGTTCGGGCCCGGCCGTTATACAATTGAAGAAAAAGCGCGCAGACGCTATATTTCTTTCATTCCGTTTACGGAAGCGGCAGACGGCCTGACACTCGACGGTTTTAAATATCCCCTTGATAATTGTCATATTCCTCTGGGTTCCACACTATGTATTAGTAACGAACTCATTCATTCACGAGGTACTTTTTCGTTTGCAAAAGGCATATTAATAATGGTAAGGAGCGCGGATTAGAAAAGCGGCTTCTGCCATATGCGGAAAAAACCATGAATCCTAAAGTGATGAACGCAGCGGATACGGGACTTATAGGAGGGGACAAAATGAAATTTTATACCATTAAATTGCCGAAGTTTTTAGGAGGAATTGTCCGGGCGATGCTGGGCTCATTTAGAAAAGAGTAAGCCCAAGAAGCTGAAATTGCCCTCTTTGAACGCATAAAAAACGCCTGCCGCATAAAAGGGCAGGCGTTCATTTTTGCTTATACACGCTCAACTTTACCGGATTTTAAAGCCCGGGCAGATACATACACTTTTTTAGGTTTGCCGTCAACAAGGATGCGGACCTTTTGAAGGTTGGCGCCCCAAGTACGCTTAGAAGCGTTCATTGCGTGAGAACGGTTGTTTCCGGCTTTTGTTTTTTTACCTGTAATAAAACATTTACGTGCCATTTGTTTCCCTCCTAACTGCGCGAAACATCTTTTCAAACATAGTGTCTCAGATGCTTTCGTTATACAATACTTTAAATAATTTACCACAGCTAAAAACCGTTTGCAACTATTGTTTCCCTTACTTTCAAGAAAAATCACTTGACATGTAAAACCAATCACATTTCCGCGCTGAAGGCCGCTGTCTGTATCTTTTCTTTTCATAATGGGATACATATAGTAGAATAATGATAACTCTATGCATCTGAAGGAGGAACCTGTGTGTCCATTGAAATGAAGACAAAATACGGACAGATTGATATATCCAACGAAGTCATCGCAATGGTTGCCGGAGGCGCTGCCATTGACTGTTACGGAATAGTGGGGATGGCCTCAAAAAACCAGATTAAAGACGGTTTGTCTGAAATCCTCCGGAGAGAGAACTTCGCAAAAGGCGTACATGTCCGTCAGGAAGCCGAACAAATACATATCGACATGTACATTATTGTCAGCTACGGCACTAAAATATCCGAAGTAGCCCACAATGTTCAGACGAAGGTAAAATACACAGTAAATCAAACAATCGGACTTGCAGTTGATTCTGTAAATATTTATGTCCAAGGCGTACGAGTAACGAACCCGTAGTGAGGAGGATGAGTATTGTCTAGACGAAACTTAGATGGGAGAGCTTTTGCGGCAATGATTCTGGCGGGGGCTGAGACATTGTCTCAAAACGCGTCCGCGGTGGATGCGCTGAACGTGTTTCCCGTGCCTGACGGCGATACCGGAACAAATATGAATTTATCGATGTCATCCGGTGCAAGAGAGGTAGAGCACATTGACTCACCCGACATCGGCAAAGTCGGCATCGCCCTGTCAAAAGGCCTGCTTATGGGGGCGAGAGGAAACTCAGGGGTGATCTTGTCCCAATTGTTCAGAGGTTTCACAAAGAGCATTGAAAACAAAAACCAAATAGACGCCCAAGAATTTGCCGCAGCACTCCAAGCGGGAGTGGATATGGCATATAAGGCGGTCATGAAACCGGTTGAAGGAACGATTTTAACCGTGGCCAAGGATGCGGCTAAAAAAGCGGTCGCCTCGGCCAAAGAAGAAACCGATATTATTTCGGTCATGGAGGCCGTTATTGAAGAAGCGGAAGCGTCGCTGAACCGCACGCCGGATCTGCTTCCTGTTTTAAAGGACGTCGGTGTCGTTGACAGCGGCGGAAAAGGTCTGCTTTGTGTATATGAAGGCTTTTTGGCTGCTTTAAAAGGAGAGGCCGTACCGAAAAAAGCGGTTCTTCCGGCACTCGATGATATGGTGAATGCCGAGCATCATAAAAGCGCGCAGAGCATGCTGAGTACAGAAGACATTGAATTCGGATTTTGTACGGAAGTGATGGTGAGGCTGGATCAAGATAAACGGACGTTCAAGGAAGAGACGTTCAGAAACGAACTGAGCCGTTTCGGCGATTCATTGCTGGTCGTGGCTGATGATACGCTTGCGAAAGTTCATATTCATGCCGAAGAACCAGGGAACGTACTCAATCTCGCACAGCGTTACGGCGATTTGATTAAAATTAAAATTGAAAACATGAGGGAACAGCATACTTCAATCATCAGCCAAGAACATGATGAAAAAAAGCCGGCCGGCGTTATGAAAGAAGCCCGCAAGCCTTTTGGCATCGTGACTGTGGCAATGGGAGAGGGCATTTCTGAATTGTTTACGAGCATCGGCGCTTCACACGTAATCGAAGGCGGCCAGACAATGAATCCGAGCACGGAAGATATTGTTGAAGCCGTTCAGTCTGTCAATGCGGAGACGGTTTTCATTCTTCCGAACAATTCCAATATTGTGATGGCTGCCAATCAGGCGGCGAGCGTGGCTGAAGAAAATGTCATTGTCATTCCGGCAAAAACGGTCCCTCAAGGCATGA
Organism: Bacillus sp. FSL P4-0334; assembly: GCF_038004825.1. Classification (NCBI taxonomy): domain Bacteria; kingdom Bacillati; phylum Bacillota; class Bacilli; order Caryophanales; family Bacillaceae; genus Bacillus; species Bacillus sp. FSL P4-0334. The sequence continues at coordinate 2,699,233 of NZ_JBBORX010000001.1, forward strand.
CTGCCCTGCTTGCGTTTAACCCTGACCAGCCGGCTGACGTAAATGAAGCTAATATGCTTGAGGCCATCCGGAATGTGAAAAGCGGACAGGTGACATATTCAGTCAGAGACACCCATATCGACGGCAAAGATATTAAAAAAGGTGATTTTATCGGCATTTTAAACAGTTCAATTATCGGCAGCGCCGAAGATCGGATAAGTGCGGCGAAATTGCTGCTGGATGAAATGATCGGGGAAGAAGATGAAATCGTCACCATTTTGTACGGAGAGGACGCGCCCGAAGAAGAAGCTGAGAAACTCGCTGAGTATATTGCAAGCGTCTGTGAAGATATCGAGGTTGAAATCCATAACGGCAGACAGCCTCTGTATCCATATATATTTGCGGCAGAATAGAAGGGCTTATCAGGCCCTTCTATTCTTATGCCTTTATTTACCTGCGGCAGTGCGGCAGTGTGCCTGCTTGCCAATTGAGAAATGTTCAATTAGTCTAAAGAAAAGCGCTGAATGAAGTGATGTTAAGGAGGAGCAAACCAGCATGAAGTATAGAAGCGTTTTTGATATTATCGGCCCGGTAATGATCGGTCCGTCCAGTTCACATACCGCAGGCGCCGCCCGGATCGGCAGAGTGGCCAGAAGCTTATTCAGGCGGGAGCCCCGCCGGATCGTTGTGTCTTTTTACGGATCATTTGCGGAGACGTATAAGGGTCACGGCACTGATGTCGCGATTATCGGCGGCCTGCTTGATTTTGATACATTTGATGAGCGGATTAAAACAGCGATTCAAATTGCGGAAGAGAAGGGCATATATGTAGAGTTCCGTACAGAGGATGCCGTGCCCGTTCATCCGAATACAGCGCGCATCGTCATTTCTGATGATGAGGGAGAGCTTGCCCTTACCGGTATTTCCATCGGCGGCGGAAAAATAGAAATCACGGAGCTCAACGGCTTTGAGCTGCGTTTGTCCGGAAACCATCCGGCTATTTTAGTCGTTCACAATGATAAATTCGGCACGATTGCAGGCGTTGCCAATGTGCTTGCGAAATTCTCCATCAACGTCGGACATATGGAAGTGGCGCGTAAGGACGTCGGCCAGCTTGCGCTGATGACGATTGAGGTCGATCAGAATATTGAAGAAGAAGTGCTTGACGAGCTTTCAACACTTCCTAATATTATACAGGTTACTAAGATAGCTGACTAAAAAGTCAGGAGGAAAATGACATGTTTCGTAATGTAAAAGAATTAATAGAAATCACTCAAGAAAAACAAATTCCGATTTCGGAAGTGATGATCACCCAAGAGATGGAAGTGACGCAAAAAACGCGGGAAGAAATCTTTCAAGGAATGGAGCGCAATCTCTCCGTCATGGAAGCAGCTGTTGAAAAAGGGCTGAAGGGCGTCACGAGTCAGACCGGTTTAACAGGCGGAGATGCCGTGAAACTTCAGGCATACATCCAATCTGGAAGAAGCCTGTCGGGCAATCTGATTTTAGACGCCGTTTCTAAAGCTGTGGCGACAAATGAAGTCAATGCGGCGATGGGAACGATCTGCGCTACACCGACTGCCGGCTCTGCCGGGGTCGTGCCGGGAACGTTATTCGCCGTAAAGCATAAGCTGCACCCTACGACAGAACAAATGATCCGTTTTCTGTTTACAGCCGGCGCGTTCGGTTTTGTCGTAGCAAATAATGCGAGTATTTCAGGAGCGGCAGGAGGCTGTCAGGCGGAAGTCGGGTCAGCATCAGGCATGGCAGCGGCTGCGATTGTGGAAATGGCGGGCGGAACGCCTCAGCAATCAGCGGAAGCAATGGCGATTACACTGAAAAATATGCTCGGTCTCGTATGTGACCCGGTCGCCGGATTGGTAGAAGTGCCGTGTGTCAAACGAAACGCAATGGGAGCATCCAACGCAATGATCGCGGCGGATATGGCGCTGGCCGGGATTACAAGCCGCATTCCTTGCGATGAGGTGATTGACGCGATGTACAAAATCGGCCAGACAATGCCGACAGCACTGCGTGAAACGGGACAAGGCGGTTTAGCCGCGACACCGACGGGAAGAGAATTAGAGAAAAAAATTTTCGGAGGAGCGCTGAAATCAAGTGACACACCATCAGCAAACTAGTATAGCGGAAATTAAGGGCATTGGGCCGGAAACAGAAAAAACATTGCACGAACTTGGTATCTATGACATTTCTGATCTTCTGAATTATTTCCCTTACCGTTATGACGACTATGAGCTGAGGGATTTAGAAGAAGTAAAACATGAAGAAAGAGTGACGGTAGAAGGGAAGGTTCATTCAGAACCTTCTCTTACCTATTACGGCAAAAAACGAAACAGGCTGACATTCAGAGTGCTTGTCGGCAATTATTTAATTACCGCGGTCTGCTTTAACCGTCCCTACTTAAAAAAGAAACTGACGTTAGGTTCTGTCGTCACGATATCAGGGAAATGGGATAAACACAGACAGACCGTTTCCGTGCAGGAATTAAAAAACGGTCCTCATCAAGAAGATAAAAGCATTGAGCCTGTTTATTCTGTTAAAGAAAACGTCACCGTAAAAATGATGAGACGGTTTATTAAGGAAGCGCTGCAGCATCATTTGGACAGTGCGGCCGATCCGCTTCCTGAAAAATTGAGAATCCGCTACAAGCTGCCTGATTACAAACATGCCCTGCAGACGATGCATCAGCCTGAAACGAGGGAATCGTTACAGCAGGCAAGACGCCGGTTTGTTTACGAGGAATTCTTATTATTTCAGCTGAAAATGCAGGCGTTCCGTAAAGCGGAAAGGGAACAGTCAAAAGGCATCAGCCATGTGTTTCCGGCTGAAAAACTCGCCGCTTTCACAGACAGCCTGCCGTTTTCGCTCACGACCGCACAGACGCGTGTGCTTCGGGAAATTACCGCTGATATGACATCCCCTTACCGAATGAACCGTCTGCTGCAAGGTGATGTCGGATCAGGGAAAACGGCCGTCGCCGCCATCGCTTTGTACGCTGCGATTTTGTCGGGGTATCAGGGGGCATTAATGGTGCCGACTGAAATTTTGGCCGAACAGCATGCAGATTCTCTCGTATCGTTGTTTGCAAATGAAGATGTAAATATCGCGCTTTTGACGAGTTCTGTCAAAGGAAAGCGGCGCAGGGAGCTTTTGGAGCGGCTTGCTCTCGGAGAGATTGATATTTTAGTAGGGACCCATGCTTTAATCCAGGATGAAGTGGAATTCAAAGCGCTGAGCCTTGTTATTACGGACGAGCAGCACCGGTTCGGGGTCGAACAGCGCAAAAAACTCAAGAATAAAGGTCAGGATCCGGATGTGCTGTTTATGACAGCCACCCCGATTCCGAGAACGCTGGCCATTACCGTCTTCGGAGAAATGGATGTTTCCGTGATAGATGAAATGCCCGCGGGGCGAAAACAAATCGAAACGTATTGGGTAAAACACGACATGCTGGAGCGGATTTTGGCTTTTATAGAAAAAGAGCTGAAGCAGGGAAGGCAAGCCTATGTTATCTGCCCGCTCATTGAAGAGTCGGATAAACTGGATGTACAGAATGCGATTGACGTATATAACATGCTGTCTGACGTTTACCGCGGTAAATGGAATGTCGGCCTGATGCACGGGAAGCTCCATTCTGATGAAAAAGATCAGGTGATGAGAGAATTCAGCGCCAATCAATGTCAGGTACTTGTGTCAACAACCGTCGTAGAAGTCGGGGTGAACGTGCCGAATGCGACGATTATGGTCATCTATGACGCCGACCGTTTCGGATTATCTCAGCTCCATCAGCTCCGCGGCCGGGTCGGGCGGGGAGACCACCAATCTTTCTGCATCTTGATGGCAGATCCGAAATCCGAAACCGGGAAGGAACGGATGAGAATCATGTCGGAGACAAACGACGGCTTCGAGCTGTCTGAAAAGGACCTTGAACTGCGCGGCCCCGGTGATTTCTTCGGAAAAAAACAGAGCGGTATGCCCGAGTTCAAGGTGGCGGATATGGTTCATGACTACAGAGCTTTGGAAACGGCCCGCCAGGATGCGGCCAATCTGGTGTCTTCAGAGGCGTTTTGGAAAGATGACGAATACCGCATGCTGCGCGGTCAATTACTTTCAAGCGGCGTCCTGGAAGGGGAGAAATTAAGCTGATTCTGCAAAATTCGGCGGCTTTCAAAAAACAATCATTGCATTCCAAACTATGAGATTATATACTACTATTAGTACCTAGTCTTAATTGTCCGGATGGTGTTTACAGATGAGAAGAAGCAAGAAAGAACGCCAAAAATTATTGCAGCAGACGATCAAATCGACACCCTTCATCACAGATGAAGAATTAGCGGGGAAATTCGGCGTCAGCATTCAGACGATCCGTTTAGACCGCTTAGAGCTCTCAATACCGGAGCTGAGGGAAAGAATTAAAAACGTGGCAGAACAAACGCTTGATGATGAAGTGAAATCACTGTCTTTAGACGAAGTGATCGGTGAAATTATTGATCTGGAGCTTGACGGCCAGGCCATTTCCATATTAGAAGTAAGACGCGAACATGTCTTCAGCCGCAATCAAATTGCGCGGGGTCATCATTTGTTTGCGCAGGCGAACTCACTCGCCGTAGCCGTCATTGATGATGAGCTGGCGCTGACCGCAAGCGCAAATATCCGCTTTACAAGACAGGTGAAAGAAGGCGAGCGCGTCGTTGCGAAAGCCAAAGTGACGGCAGTCGAAAAAGAAAAAGGCAGAACGGTAGTTGAAGTCAACAGCTATGTGGGAGAAGAAGTCGTGTTCTCCGGCAGCTTTGACATGTACCGTTCAAAACAATCATAAAGGTGGAGCATGCATGAGAATAGCTGTAGATGCAATGGGGGGCGACAACGCACCCAAAGCTGTTATTGACGGAGTAATGAAGAGTATTGAGGCATTTGACGATCTTCATATTACGCTGGTCGGTGACAAGACAACGATAGAATCACACTTGCCAACAACATCAGACCGCATCACTGTGTTGCACGCCGATGAAGTGATTGAACCGACGGATGAACCGGTCCGCGCCGTACGCAGAAAGAAAAACTCTTCTATGGTGCTGATGGCGCAGGAAGTGGCTGAAAACAGAGCGGACGCCTGCATCTCAGCGGGGAATACGGGCGCACTCATGACAGCGGGACTGTTTATCGTCGGCAGAATTAAAGGAATCGACCGGCCTGCGCTTGCCCCGACGCTTCCGACCGTTTCAGGCGACGGTTTCCTTCTTTTGGACGTGGGAGCCAATGTAGATGCCAAACCGGAGCATCTCGTCCAGTACGGAATTATGGGATCTGTATATGCCCGGCAGGTTCTCGGAATCAGCTCGCCCCGCGTCGGATTGTTAAATGTCGGCACGGAAGAAAAGAAAGGAAACGACCTGACAAAAAAGACGTTTGAACTATTAAAAGAAACAAACGTGAATTTTGTCGGAAACGTTGAGGCGAGAGACTTGCTCGAAGGAGCTGCTGACGTCATCGTCACAGACGGCTTTACGGGCAACGTCACGTTGAAAACATTGGAAGGTTCAGCGTTATCGATTTTCAAAATGCTGAAAGATACACTGACTTCAAGTTTTGTTTCTAAGCTCGCAGCTGGAGTGCTGAAGCCGAAGCTGATGGAAATGAAACTGAAAATGGACTATTCTGAGTACGGCGGGGCGAGTCTTTTCGGTTTGAAAGCGCCCGTCGTTAAAGCGCACGGCTCTTCTGACGCACGCGCTGTTTACCATGCGCTGCGCCAGGCGAGAGAAATGGTCAGCCAAAACGTGGCCGCATTTATAGAAGAAGAAGTAAAAGAAGAAAAAACAGATGAGTAGTCTGGAGGTTACCGCATCATGAGTAAGATTGCATTTTTATTTCCCGGACAGGGATCACAATATATCGGTATGGGAAAAGACCTGTACGAACGCGAAGAAGCGTCAAAACGTATTTTTGATGAAGCGGATGAAACGCTTGAAACAAAGCTGAGCTCGCTCATTTTTGAAGGCGACGCCGAAGAATTAACCCTTACATACAATGCGCAGCCCGCGCTGTTGACAACGAGCATTGCCGTATTGGAAAAGTTTAAAGAATTCGGCATCACCCCTGATTTCACCGCCGGACACAGCCTCGGAGAATATTCGGCGCTTGTTGCGGCGGGAGCGATGACATTTAAAGATGCCGTTCACACGGTAAGAAAACGGGGAGAATTCATGAATGAAGCCGTGCCGGCCGGAGAAGGCGCCATGGCAGCTATTCTCGGAATGGATGCGGAGTCCTTGAAAAAGGTGACGGATCAAGTGACGGAAAACGGTCATCTCGTACAGCTTGCAAACTTGAACTGCCCCGGCCAGATCGTAATTTCCGGAACGGCAAAAGGTGTGGAGCTGGCTTCAGAGGAAGCGAAAAACAACGGAGCAAAACGGGCAATCCCATTAGAAGTAAGCGGACCGTTCCATTCTGAATTAATGAAGCCGGCAGCGCAAAAACTCGAGGAGGTGCTCAGCGCCTGTGAGTTAAAAAATGCGGCTGTTCCCGTGATTTCAAACGTTTCGGCTGACGTTATGACAGAAAAAGACGATATCAAGAAAAAACTGATCGAACAGCTGTACTCACCTGTTCGCTTTGAAGAAACCATTAACAAACTGATTGACGAAGGCGTCACGACGTTTGTTGAAATCGGGCCAGGAAAAGTGCTTTCAGGCCTTGTGAAAAAAGTGAACCGCCGCCTTAAAACAATCGCGGTTTCTGACCATGAAACCATCGAACTGGCGATTCAAACGCTGAAGGAGGAGAATCAGGATGCTTAATGAAAAAACAGCAGTGGTAACGGGAGCGTCCCGCGGAATCGGGCGGGCGATCGCGCTTGATCTTGCGAAAAACGGCTGTAACGTAGTAGTCAACTACTCCGGGAATGAAGCGAAAGCGAACGAAGTCGTAGATGAAATCAAATCTTTGGGCCGAAACGCGATCGCGGTAAAAGCCGATGTATCAAATTCCGAAGAAGTACAAAACATGATGAAAGAGGCTGTCGCTGCATTTTCTTCAATCGACATTCTCGTGAACAATGCGGGGATCACAAAAGACAATCTTCTGATGAGAATGAAAGAAAATGAATGGGATGATGTCATTAACATTAACCTGAAAGGTGTATTCAACTGCACGAAAGCCGTGACAAGACAGATGATGAAACAGCGCTCCGGCCGGATTATCAACGTATCATCAATCGTCGGCGTCAGCGGAAACCCCGGCCAGGCGAACTATGTGGCGGCAAAAGCCGGTGTAATCGGCTTAACGAAGTCATCAGCCAAAGAGCTTGCGAGCCGAAATATTACGGTCAATGCCATTGCTCCGGGCTTTATTTCTACAGATATGACGGACAAGCTTTCTAAAGAAGTCCAAGATGAAATGCTGAAGCAGATTCCGCTCGCGCGTTTCGGTGATCCTTCCGATATCAGCAGCGTTGTTACGTTCCTTGCTTCTGAAGGATCGCGTTATATGACGGGCCAAACCCTTCATATTGACGGCGGAATGGTGATGTAAAGATTTGTTTTTAAAATTTCATCCTAGTTTCTCTAGTTTTTTAAAAACGAATCCTCTATAATACTTGAGGGGAGGTGAATTGCTATGGCAGATACATTAGAGCGTGTAACGAAAATCATCGTAGACCGCCTTGGCGTTGATGAAGCTGACGTCAAACTTGAAGCTTCTTTCAAGGAAGACTTAGGTGCTGATTCCCTAGATGTAGTTGAGCTTGTTATGGAACTTGAAGACGAGTTTGATATGGAGATTTCTGACGAAGATGCTGAAAAGATTGCAACAGTCGGCGACGCTGTGAACTACATACAAAACCAGCAATAAGCTGATGCTAAAAGTCCCGCCTGACAGCGGGGCTTTAGCCCTTTAATCGTTCGGTTACCGGCGTCTGACGCTGTACGCGCTGCCGATTCCGTTTACGGCGGGGAGCGCGGTGAACCTGATGTGCCTATGGAGGTTACTATGTCAAAACACTCACATTTTAAAGATAAAAAAAAGTTCTATAAAAAAATAGAGCAATTTAAAGAGTTCCAAGAACGGATTTCGGTTCATTTTCAAAACGAGAAACTTTTGTATCAAGCATTTACACATTCATCTTATGTGAATGAGCATCGGAAAAAGCCGTATGAAGACAATGAAAGGCTTGAATTTTTAGGTGACGCTGTTTTGGAACTGACGATCTCCCAATTCTTATTTGCCAAATACCCGGCCATGAGTGAAGGAGATTTGACGAAGCTGAGAGCCGCTATCGTATGCGAGCCGTCACTCGTCTCACTTGCCCATGAATTGTCATTCGGCGATCTTGTTCTCTTGGGAAAAGGAGAAGAAATGACGGGCGGCAGAAAGCGTCCTGCGCTTTTAGCGGATGTGTTTGAAGCGTTTATCGGCGCACTGTATCTGGATCAGGGCCTTGAGCCGGTTCAGCAATTCCTGAAAGTGTACGTGTTCCCTAAAATAAACGATGGTGCTTTTTCTCATGTGATGGATTTCAAAAGCCAGCTTCAAGAATTTGTACAGCGGGACGGAAAAGGATCGCTTGAGTACAAAATTCTCAATGAAAAAGGGCCTGCCCACAACCGGGAATTCGAGGCGCTTGTCTCTCTTAAAGGTGAGGCGCTCGGTATCGGGAACGGACGTTCCAAAAAAGAAGCCGAGCAGCATGCGGCACAGGAAGCTCTTGCGAAAATGCAAAAACATCATACGAAACAATAAAATCCCCCTGTTTCCCTAGGGGGATTTCAGTATGTCTGCGCCTGATATAAGCGGGTGATTATGATAATATTGAGATACTTATACGATAAGGAGGATCTGGGATGTTCCTCAAACGTTTAGACGTTATAGGATTTAAATCATTTGCAGAACGGATATCCGTTGACTTTGTAAAAGGCGTCACGGCCGTTGTCGGTCCGAACGGCAGCGGAAAGAGCAACATTACCGAAGCCATCCGCTGGGTGCTCGGCGAACAATCAGCCCGCTCGCTTCGGGGCGGAAAAATGGAAGATATCATTTTTGCGGGAAGTGATTCGCGCAAGCGGCTGAACCTTGCCGAAGTCACGTTAACGCTTGATAATGAAGATCATTTTCTCCCGATCGATTACCACGAAGTCAGCGTGACGAGACGGGTGTACCGTTCCGGAGAGAGTGAATTTCTCATCAACAATCAGCAGTGCCGTTTGAAAGACATCATTGACTTATTTATGGACTCCGGGCTCGGAAAAGAAGCATTCTCTATTATCAGCCAGGGGAAAGTCGAAGAGATTCTCAGCAGCAAAGCGGAAGACCGCCGCAGTATTTTTGAAGAAGCGGCCGGCGTGCTGAAATATAAAACAAGAAAGAAAAAAGCGGAAAACAAACTGTTTGAGACGCAGGATAACTTAAACAGGGTGGAAGATATTCTCCATGAGCTTGAAGATCAGGTCGAACCGCTGAAAATCCAGGCATCAATCGCCAAAGACTACTTAGAAAAAAAGAAAGAGCTTGAGCATGTCGAAATTGCCCTTACCGCCTTTGACATCGAACAACTGCATGGCAGATGGTCGGGTTTAAAAGACAAGGTGCAGGCTGCTAAAGAAGAAGAATTGGCGGAATCATCGGCTCTATCCGCAAAAGAAGCGATGATAGAAGAGACGAGAGATAAAATCCACGCGCTTGATGAATCCGTCAACGAACTGCAGCAGGTTCTGCTCGTGACAAGTGAAGAGCTGGAAAAGCTGGAAGGCCGGAAAGAAGTGCTGAAAGAGCGCAAAAAAAATGCCGCGCAAAACCGGGAACAGCTTGAGGAATCCGTTACACATTACACGAACAAAGAAGCCGAACTGAAAGCCGACATTGAAAAACAGTCTGCCGTCTATGATAAGCTGCGTGCGGAAGTGAAGCGGTTAAACGCCCAAGTGAAAGAAAAGCAGCAGGCTCTCAGTCTGCATAATGAAAATGTAGAAGAGAAAATTGAACAATTAAAAAGCGATTACTTTGAATTGTTAAACAGCCAGGCGTCGATTCGCAACGAGCTGCAGCTTTTAGATGACCAGATGTCCCAATCTGCGGTCCAGCAGGCGAGACTGACCGCAAACAATGAAAAATATCTTGAAGAACGTAACGATATTGCAGTCCGCAAAGCGGCGTGCGAAGAAGAATTGGCTGCCGTTGAAGAGGATATTCACAATCAGGTCGTCCGCTTTCGCGAAGTCCAGACAGCATATGAACAGAAAAAACGCCAATATGAAAAGAAAGAATCTGCGCTGTATCAGGCATATCAATTCGTCCAGCAGGCCAGATCCAAAAAAGATATGCTTGAAACGATGCAAGGCGATTTTTCAGGATTTTACCAAGGCGTAAAAGAAGTGCTGAAGCAGAAAGAGAAGCTCGGCGGCATCCGCGGCGCCGTTCTCGAACTGATTGCCACCGAACAAAAGTATGAAACGGCGATCGAGATTGCACTCGGCGCAGCGGCGCAGCACGTTGTCACAGACGACGAGCAGGCGGCGCGGAAAGCGATTCAATATTTAAAACAGAATTCATTCGGCCGCGCGACGTTCCTGCCGCTTACGGTTATGAAACCGCGCCAGCTCCAAACCCGTGATGAACAGACGGCTCAGAAGCATCCGTCTTTCCTCGGCACAGCGAGCGGGCTTGTCACATATGATGCCGCGTATCGGAATGTCATTCAAAACCTTCTCGGCACCGTGCTGATCACTGAAGATTTAAAAGGTGCGAATGAACTGGCCAAGCTTCTCGGGCACCGCTACCGCATCGTGACGCTTGAGGGCGATGTCGTCAATCCAGGCGGATCAATGACAGGCGGCGCGGTCAAAAAGAAAAACAATTCTCTGCTCGGCAGAAGCCGTGAGCTTGAGACGGTGACTGCGCGGCTTGCCGAAATGGAAGAAAAAACAGCTTTGCTCGAAAAAGAGGTCAAAACGCTGAAGCAGGCCATTCAAGAGCTTGAACATACGCTGAGCGGTCTCCGTGAAGACGGTGAAGCTTTCAGAACAAAGCAGCAGGATGTAAAAGGCAGGCTGTATGAACTCGAAGTCGCTGAAAAGAACATCAATACCCATCTGGAGCTTTACGATCAGGAGAAAGCATCACTGACCGAAAGCAGCCGGGAAAAAGAGACGCGCAAATCAGCTCTGGAAGAACAGCTGAGTGAGGCATCCGGCCAGCTGAAAGAGCTTGAGGAAGAGATGGAAAGGCTGACAAAACAAAAGCAGACCCTATCCTCAACAAAAGAAACGCTCTCTCATGAACTGACGGAATGTAAAGTGGCTGCTGCGAAAAAAGAACAGGCGTGTTCGAGTGAAGAAGACAACCTCAAACGGCTGAAAAAAGAGCTTGAAGAAACGCAGCTCGCTCTGAAAGAAACACGGGAAGATTTAAGCCTCCTGACCTCAGAGATGACGTCCAGCACAAGCGGTGAGGAGCAGCTTGAAGAAGCAGCCCATCACAAGCTTCACGATAAAACGAGAACGATCGAATTGATCGCCAGCCGGCGCGACCAGCGGGTGAAGCTCCAGCGGGCTCTTGATACGAACGAGCTTGAACTGAAAGAGATGAAGCGTCTGTATAAGCAAAAAACAGACATTCTGAAAGATGAAGAGGTAAAACTCGGCCGGATGGAAGTTGAGCTTGATAATCTCTTGCAGTATTTACGCGAGGAATACAGCTTATCCTTTGAAGGGGCAAAAGAACAATATCAGCTCGAACTCGAGCCTGAAGAGGCGAGAAAACGGGTCAAACTGATCAAGCTTTCAATTGAAGAGCTCGGAACGGTCAATCTCGGCAGCATCGATGAATTTGAAAGAGTAAACGAACGGTATCAGTTTTTAACAGAGCAGAAAAATGACCTGACGGAAGCGAAAAACACACTGTTTCAAGTCATTGAAGAAATGGATTCTGAAATGACGAAGCGATTCCATGAAACGTTTATCCAGATCCGTTCTCAATTCAACGACGTGTTCCGTTCTTTATTCGGAGGAGGACGGGCTGAACTGAAGCTGACTGATCCGAATGATCTTCTTAATTCCGGGGTGGACATTATCGCGCAGCCTCCGGGCAAAAAACTGCAAAACTTAAATCTTTTGTCAGGGGGAGAACGGGCGCTGACTGCCATTGCCCTTTTATTCTCCATTCTGAAAGTAAGGCCCGTGCCGTTCTGCGTCCTTGATGAAGTGGAAGCTGCGCTTGATGAAGCCAATGTATTCAGGTTTGCGCAATATTTAAAAAAATACAGCGGCGACAGCCAGTTTATCGTCATCACCCACAGAAAAGGCACCATGGAAGAAGCGGATGTCCTCTACGGTGTTACGATGCAGGAATCCGGCGTTTCCCGAATGGTTTCGGTCAAACTGGAAGAAACAAAAGAATTCGTTCAGTAACGAGGAAAGAGGTTGAAAGATGAGCTTTTTTAAAAAATTAAAAGAGAAAATCACGAAACAGACAGACTCCGTCTCTGAAAAATTTAAAGATGGTCTTGAAAAAACAAGAAATTCCTTCTCAAATAAAGTGAACGAACTCGTCTCCCGCTACCGAAAAGTCGACGAGGATTTCTTCGAAGAGCTTGAGGAAGTGCTGATTGGCGCTGACGTAGGTTTTACAACCGTCATGGAGCTGATTGATGAGCTCAAAAAAGAAGTGAAGCTGAAAAACATCCAGGATCCTCAGGAAGTGCAGTCCGTCATTTCTGAAAAGCTTGTCGACATTTATAACAGCGGCGACGAACAGATTTCTGAATTAAATATTCAGGACGGGCGCCTGAACGTTATTCTGCTTGTCGGGGTAAACGGCGTCGGAAAAACGACAACGATCGGAAAACTTGCCCATAAGCTGAAGAATGAAGGCAAATCCGTTGTGCTCGCTGCCGGAGACACCTTCAGAGCCGGGGCGATTGAACAGCTTGAAGTGTGGGGGGAGCGTACAGGCGTGCCTGTCATTAAACAGGCTGCCGGAAGCGACCCTGCTGCGGTTATTTATGATGCCGTACACGCGGCTAAAGCAAGAGGAGCGGATGTGCTGATTTGTGATACGGCCGGCCGCCTTCAGAATAAAGTAAACTTAATGAAAGAGCTTGAAAAAGTCAAACGCGTCATCGAACGCGAAGTGCCTGAGGCTCCGCATGAGGTTCTCCTTGCGCTGGACGCGACGACAGGCCAAAATGCGATGGCGCAGGCGAAAGAATTCTCCAAAGCGACGAATGTGACGGGTATCGCGTTAACGAAGCTTGACGGCACCGCAAAAGGCGGTATCGTCCTGGCGATCCGCAATGAGCTTCACATCCCCGTGAAACTGGTCGGCCTCGGAGAAAAGGTTGACGATCTCCAGCGGTTTGATGCAGAATCTTACGTATACGGTCTCTTTTCTGATTTAGTTGAAAAAGCCGAGGATTAATGAATAAAAAACGAGTATAAAATGGACGGTTTTATACTCGTTTTTTTATACGCATTGATAGATCGGAATGGAGGGGGCAATTGTTGGACAAATGGCTGAAAGCTGAATTGGAAAGTAAGGTCGGAGCGATAAACCATATGTCGCTGTTGGATGAACAGGGAGGCACTTCAACCGTTCGAAAAATAGTGGCCGGCCAAGACGCATTTCTGCTGAAAAGTTCTTTTCAACAGAAGTATCGGGAATGGTTAATGAGAGAAGCCTTCGTTTTACAAAAACTGACGGAAACTCGTCGTCTGCCTGTTCCTATTTATTATGGGATGATACAGGAACAGCATGCCAGCCATATCATCATGTCATTTGAGGATGGAATCACCCTGACTTCGGCTTTAAGAAAAGCAAAAGGGGATACTGAAAAGAAAAAGCTGATCAAAAGTTTCGGCCAGTTTCTGCAACGTCTGCATGAAACCGAAATGGTCCCTGGTTTACAGCCGGAATCAGACTGGCTCGATCTGCAAATCAAACGAGCCGGGGAATATGTCAAAAAAGGACAGGCTGAAGGAAGTGCAGAGCTTTTGAAGGAATTGGACAGGTACAGGCCTGTTCCTGTTCAGCAGACAATGATACACGGTGACTGCACGACTGATAATGTGCTGGTGAAAGACGGAGAGGTCTATCTGTTTATCGATGCTGCGGGAATATCGGCGGGAGATCCGCGATATGATGAATCATTAGCGATCAGTCATTTTGTCACAAACGAAGCATGCCTCAATGCTTTTTACGAAGGCTATTGCCGCTATCGTGTATCAAAACAAGAATTCGAGTATTTTAACGACGGTCTATATGAATTTTTTTGAAAAAACTTATTATGTAAAAAGAGCATCATGCTTTGACAAGATAAAAACTTGACACACGCTCTGAAACCATGTAAACTAAGTTTTTGTAAAGGGATTTGACTTAACAAAGGGGAGAGCTCAAATGTCGCTCGAAAAAACGACGAGAATGAACTATTTATTTGACTTCTATCAGTCGTTGCTGACGTCAAAACAAAAGAGCTATATGTCGCTTTATTATCTGGACGATTTCTCCCTTGGTGAAATAGCCGAAGAGTATGACGTTTCAAGGCAAGCCGTTTACGATAACATCAAACGGACTGAAGCGATGCTTGAACAATATGAAGAAAAACTGCTCCTTTTTAAAAAGTTTCAGGAGCGTAAAGAAATGTTTACAAAGCTGAAAGAGCTTGCTTCCGGGTTGCAGGAAGAGGAAAAAATGACGGCTCTGATTGAAGCGCTTGAGAAATTAGATTAGGAGGCGGCAAACAATGGCATTTGAAGGATTAGCCGACCGACTGCAAAAGACGATTTCAAAAATCCGCGGAAAAGGAAAAGTCAGCGAACAAGACGTAAAAGAGATGATGCGTGAAGTTCGTCTTGCGCTTCTTGAGGCTGACGTTAACTTTAAAGTCGTAAAGGATTTTGTGAAAAAAGTAAGTGAACGGGCTGTCGGACAGGACGTTATGCAGAGTCTGACACCCGGTCAGCAGGTTATTAAAGTCGTAAAAGAAGAGCTTACCGAGCTGATGGGCGGCGAAGAAAGCAAAATTGCCGTCGCCAAACGCCCGCCGACCGTTATTATGATGGTCGGGCTCCAAGGTGCCGGTAAAACGACAACCACGGGGAAGCTTGCCAACCTGCTGCGCAAAAAACATAACCGCAAACCGCTGCTCGTGGCTGCGGATATTTACCGCCCCGCCGCGATTAAACAGCTGGAAACCCTGGGGAAACAGCTTGATATGCCGGTCTTTTCGCTTGGCGATCAGGTCAGCCCGGTGGAAATTGCCAGACAGGCGATTGAAAAAGCGAAGGAAGAGCATCATGATTATGTGATTTTAGACACCGCCGGACGGCTGCACATCGATCATGAACTGATGGATGAGCTCTCCGGCGTAAAGGAAGTCGCAAATCCTGAGGAAATTTTCCTTGTCGTCGACTCAATGACCGGTCAGGATGCGGTAAACGTCGCCAAAAGCTTTAATGACCAGCTCGGTTTAACGGGTGTCATTTTAACAAAGCTTGACGGGGATACCCGCGGAGGTGCGGCGCTTTCTATCCGCGCGGTCACCGAAACGCCGATTAAATTCGCCGGAATGGGAGAAAAGCTCGATGCTCTTGAAGCGTTCCATCCTGAACGGATGGCATCCCGGATTCTCGGAATGGGTGACGTGCTGACCTTGATTGAAAAAGCTCAGGCGACTGTTGATGAAGACAAAGCCAAAGAGCTTGAGCAGAAAATGAGAACGATGAGCTTCACATTGGATGATTTTCTGGAGCAGCTCGGCCAGGTCCGAAACATGGGGCCTCTTGACGAACTGCTGCAAATGATGCCCGGCGCAGGCAAAATGAAAGGCTTAAAAAACATCCAAGTCGATGAAAAACAGCTGAATCATGTGGAAGCGATCATTAAATCAATGACTGTTCTTGAAAAAGAACAGCCGGATATCATTAACGCCAGCCGGCGGAAGCGGATTGCCAAAGGAAGCGGAACATCCGTTCAGGAAGTCAACCGTCTTTTAAAGCAGTTTGAGGAAATGAAAAAAATGATGAAGCAGATGACCAACATGACAAAAGGGAAGAAAAAAGGCTTTAAATTACCTTTTATGTAATCGGTTATACATGATAAAACCGTTGTTAAGAAAAAACACTTTACAAACACTTTTATCATTGTTAATATACTATCTTGTTGAAATATTTTCGGAGGTGCTAGTAAAATGGCAGTAAAAATTCGTTTAAAACGTATGGGAGCAAAAAAATCTCCTTTCTATCGTATTGTTGTAGCAGATTCTCGTTCACCGCGTGACGGCCGTTTCATCGAAACAGTCGGCACATACAACCCGGTTGCAAAGCCGGCTGAAGTGAAAATCAACGAAGAGCTTGCTCTTAAATGGCTTCAAACAGGAGCTAAACCTTCTGATACAGTCCGCAACTTGTTCTCAAGCCAAGGAATTATGGAAAAATTCCACAACGCTAAACAAGGCAAGTAATGACTGATCAGAACTTGGAAGATTTGATTGTCAGCATTGTGGCTCCGCTTGTCGACCATCCGGAAGACATAACGGTCACAAAGGAAGAGACTGATCAAAAGATTGCGCTGCGCTTATCTGTCAATAAGTCAGATACCGGTAAGATTATCGGAAAGCAAGGCCGGACTGCAAGAGCGATTCGAACCGTCGTTTTTGCAGCTGGCGCACAGTCTTCTAAGAAAGTTCAATTTGAAATATTTGACTGAAAAAGGGAGAGGGCCGGCACCTCCCCTTTTTTTACACGTAAAAAAGGCAAATGAACAGAAATATGTTGGAAGAGTGGGGAGTCTGGTCCTATGCAGATTATTCACAGGGTAACCGTTATGCAGGTTCTGACCGAGCAAAGCAAGGAAAAGCTTTTGGCCTCTTTTGCAGAAAAAAAGCAAACGCTTGAACGAGAATGCAGCCAGCTCTATTTTCAGCTTAGAAAACATGAAAAAGATCAGCAGAATCCCGATGTAGCGGAATCTTTTAAAAAAGCCATTGAGAAAAGACAAGACAAAATCAAAATGATCGATTTCCAAATAAGCCAGACAGAGTCGCTCCCGCTTGGAAGCGAAGTGAAGGAAAAGGAGATCGATGCGCTGCTTTCAATCAATGTCGGTGATAACTGGCATGAAAAAACAGCGGCAAATACCATCGTCATAAAAGACGGGGTAGTAATTGAAATCCGCCCGAGGTGATAATATGACAAACAGATGGTTTAATGTAGGCAAAATTGTAAATACCCACGGCATTAAAGGCGAAGTGCGGGTCATTTCTAAAACGGACTTTGCCGAAGAACGGTACAAGCCCGGCAATACGCTCTATTTGTTTGCGGAAGGGGCTGCGGAGCCAATTAAAGTAACGGTCAGCGCCCACAGGCTTCACAAGCAGTTTCACCTGCTGCAATTCAAAGAAATGCCGAGTCTCAATGAAGTCGAACACCTAAGAAACATGGTGATCAAAGTCCCTGAAGAAGACTTGGGAGAGCTTGAAGAAGATGAATTTTATTTTCATGAAATCATCGGCTGCGAGGTTGTGTCAGAAGACGGGGAACTGATCGGCACAGTGAAGGAAATCTTGACGCCAGGGGCTAATGACGTATGGGTGGTTGCAAGAAAAGGCAAAAAAGATGCGCTCATTCCGTATATTGCTTCCGTGGTAAAGGATATTAATATAAATGAGAAGAAAATTAAGATTCATGTAATGGAAGGGTTAATAGACGAATGAAAATCGACTTTTTAACACTGTTTCCCGAAATGTTTCAAGGGGTGCTCGGCTCCTCCATTCTGCAAAAAGCACAGGAAAAAGAGGCTGTCCGTTTTGACGTCATCAATTTCCGGGCTTTTTCGGATAATAAACACCAAACGGTTGATGATTACCCGTACGGCGGGGGAGCCGGGATGGTGTTAAAGCCGCAGCCTGTATTTGATGCGGTTGAAAAGCTGACAGCCGGTACGGACGCCAAGCCGCGCATTATTCTCGTCTGCCCGCAAGGTGAGCGTTATACGCAGAAGAAAGCCGAGGAGCTGGCACAAGAGGAACATCTCATGTTTATTTGCGGACATTATGAAGGGTATGATGAACGGATCCGGGAACATCTTGTCACTGATGAAATCTCCATCGGGGATTTTGTGCTGACCGGGGGAGAGCTCCCTGCCATGATGATTGCCGACAGCGTTGTCAGGCTTTTGCCGGGCGTCCTCGGAAAAGAAGCATCCCACGTGGAGGATTCCTTCAGCACAGGGCTTTTAGAGCATCCGCACTATACGAGGCCTGCAGATTATAGAGGCTTAAAAGTGCCTGAGACCCTTCTGTCGGGCAACCATGCAAAAATACAAAAATGGCGCAATAAAGAATCAATCAGAAGAACCTTTTTAAGACGTCCCGATCTTCTTGAAAACTATCCTCTCACTGATGAGCAAAGAAAATGGATTTCCGAGTGGGAAAACGAATAGATTCTATTGCGCAGGCGATGAAGATATGATAAGATACTACTTGTGGCTTAAGGAGGCTTATCCTTCAGAAGCTTGAAAACGATGTTCCGCTGTGCCTTGCAGTTGTGGCCAAGAGCATCTGTTGGAAGGAGTTGAAAACGATGCAAAAACTAATTCAAGATATCACAAAAGAACAGCTTCGCACTGATCTTCCTGCGTTCCGTCCTGGTGACACTTTACGTGTACACGTAAAAGTTGTTGAGGGTAACCGTGAGCGTATCCAGATCTTCGAAGGTGTTGTGATCAAGCGTCGTGGTGGTGGAATCAGCGAAACGTTCACAGTTCGTAAGATTTCTTACGGTGTTGGCGTTGAACGTACATTCCCTGTACACACACCAAAAATCGCGAAAATCGAAGTTGTACGTTACGGTAAAGTACGTCGCGCTAAGCTTTACTACCTGCGTGAACTTCGCGGAAAAGCGGCTCGTATTAAAGAAATCAGACGATAATGATAACGAACGAAAAGAGCTTGTTACCCGTAACAGGCTCTTTTTTTATATGAAATTTGTAAAAGCAGAACAAGCAACGTAAAATACATAAGAGATCATCGGAACATCCGGTTCCGGTAAATAAGGCAGGTGTCGAAGTCACATGACCATTCAATGGTTCCCAGGCCATATGGCTAAAGCGAGACGGGAAGTAACAGAAAAACTGAAATTAATTGATATCGTATACGAATTGGTGGATGCGAGAATCCCGATGTCATCGAGAAATCCGATGATTGAGGAGATTTTAAAAAATAAGCCGCGCATTATGCTTTTAAATAAAGCCGATAAGGCGGATGCGGCTGTGACTGCCCAGTGGAAGGACCACTTTCAGGAACAGGGCATTCCCTCTCTTTCAATAAACTCCGTTAACGGGCAGGGACTGCATCAAATCGTGCCGTCCTCAAAAGAGCTGCTGAAGGATAAGTTCGATAAAATGAAAGCAAAGGGCATTAGGCCGAGAGCAATCCGCGCATTAATCATCGGCATTCCGAATGTCGGCAAGTCTACGCTCATTAACCGGCTGGCCAAGAAAAACATTGCCAAGACGGGAGACAGGCCCGGCATTACCACTTCACAGCAGTGGGTAAAGGTAGGCAAGGAATTAGAGCTGCTCGATACACCGGGAATTTTATGGCCTAAATTTGAAGATGAGCTTGTCGGCTTGCGTCTGGCGATCACCGGGGCGATTAAAGATACGATTATCAACCTGCAGGATGTGGCCGTCTTCGGGCTGCGCTTTCTGGAAGAGCATTATCCCGACCGCTTGAAGGAGCGCTACGGACTTCAGGAAATCCCTGAGGATATCGCCGCTCTTTTCGACGCGATCGGTGAAAAACGCGGCTGTTTGATGGGCGGCGGAATGGTTGACTATGATAAAACAACGGAAGTCATCATTCGGGACATCCGGACGGAAAAATTCGGCAGGCTTTCATTTGAAACACCATCAGAATAAAGACGCGCAGCGATGCGGGTCTTTATTTTTTCCGCAGAATACCGATATACATAATGTAAGGGAGAAGAGAACGTGAATACATTAACCGTAAAAAGCGTAAAAGAACGCCTGCAAGAGGTCAGGGACGAAAGCGACCCCTTCCTTGCCCAATGTGAGAAAGACCCGAGAAAAAGCGTACAGGCGCTTTTAGAGCAATGGCTGAAAAAGCACGCGAAGGAAAAAGCTCTTAAAGAGCAATGGCTGAACATGACGGCATACGAAAGACTGTCATCCAAAAAGGGCTTCCGCCTGATTGCGGGTGTTGACGAAGCCGGAAGAGGGCCGCTTGCCGGACCGGTTGTCGCCGGCGCCGTCATTTTGCCGGCAGAATGCGAGATTCTCGGTCTCACGGACTCGAAGAAATTGTCTGAAAAGAAGCTCGAGGAGTATTACAGCCGGATCACGGAAGAAGCGGCGGCTGTAGGAGTCGGCATTGTCCATGCGGACGTCATTGACCGGATCAACATTTATGAGGCCGCGAGACTGGCGATGGTAAAAGCCGTCAATGCTTTAACGGAAACACCTGATTATCTGCTTGTTGATGCCATGACCCTTCCGCTTGACATTCCGCAGTCATCAGTTATAAAAGGGGATGCCAAAAGCGTGTCAATTGCCGCCGGAGCCTGCATCGCAAAAGTAACGCGGGACCGTCTCATGGCTGAGTACGCCAAAACCTACCCCATGTACGGCTTTGAAAAAAATAAAGGCTACGGAACGAAAGAACATCTTGAAGCTCTTCAGGCATACGGACCGACAACTATTCACCGAAAAACGTTCGCTCCCGTTCAATCTTATTGTTAGAAAAGAGGCTTAAGACATGAACATAAGCGGCGAAATCCAAGCGGCTTTCAGACAGCTGACGGCGGAAATCCCTCCGGACCGGCAAGACGGCGGTAAAGACAGCGGCGCTCAAAGGCTGCTGTTAGGGAAGGTTCTCCGTTTGCTGGACGATCAAAGCGCTCTTATCCAAATCGGCGGCCGGACGATGCAGGGAAAACTTGAAACCCCCCTTCGTCCGCAGGCG
The DNA here is from genome assembly GCF_038004825.1 of Bacillus sp. FSL P4-0334. Classification (NCBI taxonomy): domain Bacteria; kingdom Bacillati; phylum Bacillota; class Bacilli; order Caryophanales; family Bacillaceae; genus Bacillus; species Bacillus sp. FSL P4-0334. Next base: position 2,720,207 of record NZ_JBBORX010000001.1, read on the forward strand.
TATTACTGGTTTTCTTATGACAAACAGCCGGCGGAAAAAACGGGCCGGCTTCATGTCATTGACCAATTCGAAGGAAGCCCGAAAACCGTTCAGGAAGCGGCGGGAAGACTGTTAAACGCTCTTTCTGTCAAACCAGGCCCTGTGTCTCTGCAGATTGCCGAAACGTTTATGCAGCAGAAGCTGCCGATGACGGAAAACAGCCTCAAAGCTTGCATCCGCTGGGCTGAATCGTTTCCGGCCGCCGAATTGAAAAAAGCGGCGGAAACAATCGTATTTGCGCTGAAACGGGAACTGCCCGCACATCCGGAAGTCTTGTCAGCCATTCATGCTGTTAAATATCCGGTTCCGACCCGGCGCCTCCTCTCAGGACTGCTTCAGGCAATCAATCAGGCTCCGCAATCGGCAAAAGAGCTGTCTGTGCTCAAAGAGGCGGTTTCTGACGTGTTAAACGCGGAAACGGATCTTCATGCAGAACGTCTCCTGAAGAAGCTTGCCGAGGCTGCACGCATGCCGCTCTCAGAAACCGGGCTGATGGATGAAGGAGAACGGACGGAATCAAAACAATCACCATTTGTCCGAGAGACTCGTGAAAACGGAAAGGCAGTCTCAAGCCAGCCTTCTCCTCCGAGTGCACGGGCAAATCCGGAACTGCCTGAAAAAACGGCAAAACAGATTATAGAGAAATTAATGACATCGGCAGAAAAAACTGAAAACCGTCCCGTAAAAGTAACGGCGGAGATCATTAAGGCTTTCATTTCTCAAGAAAAAACATTTAAAACAGCACCTGTTCTTCAAAACGCACAACTGACAGAACAGGAGGCGGCTGTTTTCGAAAAAGCCGCTCAGCTCACCGAATTGAAATATGCAGAAAAACATGATGTATTAAGCCTTTTGCAGAAAATCAAAAAAGGACTGGGCACACGTGATGAATTATCATTCATTACAGCGCTTGAAAAAGGCGTGTCTCCGCAGCCGGAGAAACAAGCGCTGAAAACAGCCCTCCAAGCCGTCCGGACGCTTCAAGAAGCGCCCCAATCCGTTAAACAAGAGGCGGAACCGCTTATTCATAAATTAAACGGCCAGCTGTTTATTGAGCAGCATAACCCTTCTTTTACGCAGATGGTGCTGTCATTTCCGCTGGGAGCGTCCGCGTATGAGAATGACATCACAGTTCTCTTTAAAGGACGGAAGAAGCCGGACGGAAAACTCGATCCGTCACATTGCAGGCTCCTGTTTTTGCTGCACCTTGAAACACTGCAAGAAACCGTTGTGGACTGCATGATTCAGCAAAATGTAATGACCATTACGGTTGAGACTGATTTTGAGCTTCAGGCGGCCATCGACCCTCTCGTACCGGCTTTAAAAGAAGCCGTAAAAGAAACGGGCTTCAGCCTGTCAGGCGTCACGGCTAAAAAACGGCGCCCGAAAGACCAGAGCGCTCTTGTGGAAGAGTTTATAGAAAAAGACGGCGGAAGAAAAGTGGATGTGAAAATATGAAAGAGCAAACGCCGTTAAGAAGAGCTGTCGCCCTGCATTACGACCGGCAGAAAGACCAAGCCCCGAAGGTTGTCGCAACAGGCAGGGGGCACGTGGCGGAAAATATTATAAAAGAAGCTGAGAAGGCTGGGGTTCCCATTCAGGAAGACAGAACCCTTGTCGAATTAATGCGCCATTTGACGGTTGACGATCAGATACCGGAGGCGCTTTATGAAACCGTTGCCGAAATTTTTTCATTTGTTTACAAACTGGACGAAACCCTGAAAAACGAAAAATAAGGACCATTCATTTCCCGGACTCCGTTTAAATTTATATTTTCAATAAAATAAAAGTTAGAATGTTTGGAAGGATATAAAGATTTTGTTTTGAACCCTAGACAATTCTTCCAGTATTATATAGAATGAAAGCGCAGTCTATTTTTAGTTTTGCTACATAAGTTAGGAGGATGGGAAATGAATATCCATGAGTACCAGGGAAAAGAAGTCCTCAGAAAATACGGGGTGTCTGTTCCTGAAGGTAAAGTGGCTTTTACAGCAGAGGAAGCAGTTGAAAAAGCAGAGAGCCTGTCAAGCTCGGTTTATGTCGTAAAGGCGCAAATCCATGCTGGCGGCCGCGGCAAAGCTGGTGGGGTAAAGATTGCAAAAACAAAAGATGAAGTGAAAGAGTATGCCGAAGAACTGTTAGGCAAGACGCTCGTCACACATCAAACGGGTCCGGACGGACAAGTAATAAAACGCTTACTTATTGAAGAAGGCTGCGATATTAAAAAGGAATACTATGTCGGGCTTGTACTTGACCGCGCTACTTCAAGAATCGTTTTAATGGCGTCTGAAGAAGGCGGAACGGAGATTGAAGAAGTAGCGGAAAAAACACCTGAAAAAATTAAAAAAGCGGTAATTGATCCGGCTGTCGGCCTTCAGGGCTATCAGGCAAGGGAAATTGCATTCGCAATTAACATCCCGAAAGAGCTTGTCGGCAAAGCCGCTAAATTTATGCTCGGTTTATATAAAGCATTTGTTGAGAAGGACTGCTCCATCGCCGAGATCAACCCTCTCGTCGTTACGGGGGACGGAAACGTCATGGCGCTGGATGCTAAGCTGAACTTCGACAGCAATGCGTTATACAGACAAAAAGACATTATGGAATACAGAGATTTAGATGAAGAAGATCCGAAAGAAATCGAAGCGTCAAATTACGATTTAAGCTACATTTCCCTTGATGGAAATATCGGCTGTATGGTAAACGGCGCGGGTCTTGCAATGTCTACTATGGATATCATTAAACACTACGGCGGAGAACCTGCAAACTTCCTTGATGTCGGGGGCGGCGCAACCGCAGAAAAAGTTACGGAAGCTTTTAAAATCATTCTTTCCGATCAAAACGTAAAAGGAATTTTCGTCAATATTTTCGGAGGTATCATGAAGTGTGATGTCATCGCCGAGGGCGTTGTTGAAGCGACGAGACAAGTCGGATTGACATTGCCGCTGGTCGTGCGCCTTGAAGGGACAAACGTAGATTTAGGAAAGAAAATCCTGAATGAATCAGGCTTAAACATCACATCTGCGGAATCAATGGCAGACGGCGCACAGAAAATAGTATCCTTAGTTTAGGAAAGAATGAAAGGCAGGGGACCAGATAATGAGTGTTTTTATCAATAAAGATACAAGAGTTATTGTACAGGGGATTACAGGTTCTACCGCTTTATTTCATACAAAGCAGATGCTGGAATACGGCACGAATATCGTTGGCGGTGTAACACCTGGAAAAGGCGGAACGGAAGCGGAAGGCGTACCGGTATTCAATACGGTCGCAGAAGCGGTTCATACAACGGGCGCAGATGCGTCAGTTATTTACGTGCCGGCTCCGTTTGCGGCGGACGCAATTATGGAAGCGGTTGACGCGGAAATTGATCTTGTCATTTGTATCACTGAGCACATTCCGGTTTTGGACATGGTGAAAGTGAAGCGCTTTATGGAAGGCAAGAAAACGAGATTAATAGGGCCGAACTGCCCTGGTGTTATTACACCTGAAGAATGCAAGATCGGCATTATGCCGGGATACATTCATAAAAAGGGCCATGTAGGCGTTGTGTCCCGTTCAGGAACATTGACATACGAGGCCGTCCATCAGCTTTCAGAAGCCGGCGTAGGCCAATCTACCGCTGTAGGGATCGGCGGCGATCCGGTCAACGGCACGAACTTTATTGACGTGTTAAAAGCGTTCAACGAAGATCCTGAAACACATGCAGTCATCATGATCGGAGAAATCGGCGGCACAGCTGAAGAAGAAGCGGCTGAGTGGGTGAAAGCGAACATGACGAAGCCTGTTGTCGGCTTTATCGGCGGTAAAACCGCGCCTCCGGGAAAACGCATGGGCCATGCGGGCGCCATCATCTCCGGAGGAAAAGGCACGGCAGAAGAAAAAGTCAAAACGATGAACGCCTGCGGAATTGAAGTCGCGGAAACCCCTTCTGTAATGGGTGAAACGCTGATTAAGGTGTTAAAAGAAAAAGGCTTGTTTGAAACGTGCAAAACTCACTGATCGAAGCAGGGGCAGCCGTAACGGCTGTTCCTGTTTTTGCTGAAAAAAAGAGGAGGTTTCCAGATTTGGATCAAGCATCGCGCTGTTTAATGGTCTGCAGTATTAATCAAATCATTTCCCCGTCTCTTCTATTAAAATGGTGGAAAGCTGATCACTCTCTGTCTTTTTTACCGAATCCGCATCCATTAACTGTTTTATCAGAAGGGAAAACAGCCCCGGAAGCAATTTTTCGGGAAATAGAGCGCAAGGATCCGGAACTTGATGAAGTTCTGTCCGATTACCGCCGCGAAGGCATTACTGTCATTCCGATTTCATCAAGCCGCTATCCAACATGGCTTAAAGCGATTTATGATCCGCCGGCTGTCTTGTATGCAAAAGGGAACACGCTGCTTCTTGAAAAAGGCAGAAAAATCGGGATTGTAGGAACGCGGAAACCGACGGAAGACGGAATAAAAGCGGTTGGGCATCTTTCCGCCGAACTCTCAAAAAAAGGCTGGGTCATTGTAAGCGGGCTTGCATCCGGTATAGACGGATTGTCTCATAAGGCGAGCATCAGGGCAAAAGGGCTTACGATCGGCGTGATAGCCGGCGGATTCCATCACATCTATCCCCGGGAAAATCTCCTGTTAGCAGAATACATGGCTGAACACCATCTCCTACTCTCAGAACATCCTCCTGAAACAAAGCCGAAAAAATGGCACTTTCCGATGAGAAACCGCATAATCAGCGGACTAAGTGAAGGAATTGTGGTCGTGCAGGGAAAAGAAAAAAGCGGTTCATTAATCACAGCTTACCAGGCTCTCGATCAAGGCAGAGAGGTATTTGCCGTTCCGGGTTCCATATTTAATCCATATTCCGGAGGACCTATAAAACTCATTCAAGAAGGGGCGAAAGCTGTATTATGCGCAGAGGATATTGACGGAGAGCTGACCGCCCGATGCGTTCAGTATACGGAACCCTTTTGAAATATCGTTTGACAAACGGTATTGTAATATTTAATAATAGTGAGGATTTAAAGTTGCACATTATTTTCATGTATAAAATGACGTTCATCATAAAGAATGAAATGTTGAAAGCCATAAAAAGGCAGCTCTAAAATGAATTGATACTTGAAAAGAGAGAGAACACCTCTTGAGGGGGATGAAAATGTCTGATTATCTAGTCATCGTGGAATCGCCGGCAAAGGCGAAAACGATTGAACGTTATTTAGGGAAGAAATATAAAGTCAAAGCTTCAATGGGACATGTCCGGGATCTTCCGAAAAGTCAAATGGGAGTTGACATCGAACAGAACTTTGAACCGAAATATATTACGATCCGCGGAAAAGGCCCTGTTTTAAAAGAATTAAAAACAGCGGCAAAGAAAGCAAAAAAAGTTTATCTCGCGGCCGACCCCGACAGAGAAGGGGAAGCGATTGCATGGCATCTCGCACACAGTCTTGATCTGGATCTCAGCTCGGACTGCCGGGTCGTCTTTAATGAAATAACGAAAGACGCCATTAAAGAATCATTTAAACATCCGCGCATGATTAATATGGATCTTGTCGATGCGCAGCAGGCGCGCCGCATACTAGACAGACTCGTCGGATACAAAATCAGCCCGATTCTTTGGAAAAAAGTAAAAAAAGGCCTCAGTGCGGGCCGTGTGCAATCCGTTGCGCTCCGGCTGATCATCGACCGGGAAAAGGAAATCAACGATTTTAAACCTGAAGAGTACTGGACGATTACCGGCTCATTTTTAAAAGGAAAAGAGACGTTTGAAGCCGGATTTTTCGGAAAAAACGGCAAAAAGCTTCCTTTAAAAAGCGAAGAAGACGTAAAAGCCATCCTTGCTCAGCTGAAAGGCAATAAGTATACAGTTGACAAGGTTACGAAAAAAGAGCGCAAACGAAATCCCGCTCTGCCGTTTACAACGTCCACTCTGCAGCAGGAGGCTGCAAGAAAGCTGAATTTCAGAGCGAAGAAAACGATGATGATCGCGCAGCAATTATATGAAGGAATTGATCTCGGCAAAGAAGGGACAGTCGGGCTCATCACGTATATGAGAACGGACTCAACGCGGATTTCCAATACAGCCGTTGAAGAAGCGTCAGCTTTTATTGATCAGGCGTACGGAAAAGAGTACTTAGCGGGAAAACGGAAACCGGCAAAGAAAAATGAAAACGCACAAGATGCCCACGAAGCGATCCGCCCGACTTCGGTGCTCAGAAAACCTGCCGACTTAAAAGCGGTGCTTGGAAGAGACCAGCTCAGATTATACAAGCTGATTTGGGAGCGCTTTGTTGCAAGCCAGATGGCGCCTGCAGTCCTTGATACGATGAGCGTCGATCTCAGCAATAACGGATTGACATTCCGGGCAAACGGAAGTAAAGTCAAATTCGCCGGCTTCATGAAAGTCTATGTAGAGGGTAAAGACGATCAGCTGGAAGAAAAAGACCGCATGCTTCCGGACCTTAAAGAGGGAGACACGGTTTTATCGAAAGATATTGAGCCTGAGCAGCACTTTACTCAGCCGCCTCCGCGTTATACAGAGGCGCGCCTGGTTAAAACGCTTGAAGAACTGGGGATCGGCCGTCCTTCGACATATGCGCCGACTCTTGACACCATCCAGCGCCGCGGTTACGTGGGATTAGACAATAAACGGTTTGTGCCGACTGAGCTTGGGCAGATCGTGCTGGATCTTATCATGGAGTTTTTCCCGGAAATCATTAACGTTGAATTCACGGCTAAAATGGAAAGAGACCTTGACCATGTTGAAGATGGCCAGACAGAATGGGTTCAAATCATTGACAGCTTCTATACTGATTTCGAAAAACGCGTGAAAAAAGCGGAAGCCGAAATGAAAGAAGTGGAAATTGAACCTGAATACGCCGATGAAGATTGTGAGTTATGCGGCTCCCGGATGGTTTATAAAATGGGCCGATACGGCAAATTTATGGCGTGCTCCAATTTCCCTGACTGCCGGAATACAAAACCGATTGTCAAACAAATCGGCGTAAAATGCCCTAAGTGCCATGAAGGAAACATTGTCGAACGAAAATCAAAAAAGAAACGCATCTTTTACGGCTGTGACCGTTATCCTGAATGCGACTTCGTATCTTGGGACAAACCGATTGAACGAAAATGCCCGAAATGTGAAAATATGCTCGTAGAGAAAAAGCTTAAAAAAGGCATACAAGTCCAATGCGTCGAATGCGATTATAAGGAAGAACCACAGAAGTAGCGGTGAGCAGAGCCTTGCTCACCTTCTTTGTGTGGAAGGGACAAACAACAGGAGATGAAAAGAAATGAACCAGCAAACAGTTAATGTAATCGGAGCAGGCCTTGCCGGAAGTGAAGCGGCATGGCAGCTTGCAAAACGAGGAATTCAAGTGAAACTATATGAAATGCGGCCCGTCAGGCAGACGGCAGCCCATCATACTGATAAATTCGCCGAACTGGTATGCAGCAACTCCCTCCGTTCAAATACACTCGCCAATGCGGTAGGCGTATTAAAAGAAGAAATGCGGGCCCTTGACTCGGCAATCATTCAATCTGCTGATAAATGCTCGGTTCCGGCCGGGGGAGCGCTTGCCGTTGACCGTCATGAATTTGCGCAAAGCGTGACGGATCTCGTGAAAAACCATCCGAACGTAACGGTTCTTACTGAGGAAGTAACAGAGATTCCGGAAGGCCCGACTGTTATCGCGACCGGACCGCTTACGTCAGAATCGCTTTCACAGCAGCTGAAAGAGCTCACGGGAGAAGAGTATCTGTATTTTTATGACGCGGCGGCGCCGATTGTCGAAAAAGACAGCCTCGATATGGAGAAAGTGTACTTAAAATCCCGTTATGACAAGGGAGAAGCGGCGTACTTAAACTGCCCGATGACAGAGGAAGAGTTCGACCGTTTCTATGAAGCATTGACGACGGCTGAGACGGTACCTTTAAAAGAATTCGAGAAAGAAATCTTCTTTGAAGGCTGCATGCCGATTGAAGTCATGGCGAAAAGAGGCAAGAAAACAATGCTGTTCGGACCGATGAAACCGGTCGGACTGGAAGATCCGAAAACAGGCAAGCGCCCTTATGCAGTCGTTCAGCTCAGACAGGATGATGCGGCGGGAACGCTTTATAATATTGTAGGTTTTCAGACACATTTAAAATGGGGAGACCAAAAAGAAGTGCTTAAACTGATCCCCGGTCTTGAAAATGTTGATATCGTCAGATACGGCGTCATGCACAGAAACACATTTATCAACTCGCCGAGCCTTTTGAACCCGACATATCAATTTAAACAGCGGAACGATCTGTTTTTCGCGGGCCAAATGACCGGCGTAGAGGGTTATGTTGAATCTGCCGCTTCAGGTCTTGTAGCGGGAATCAATGCCGCCAAACTTGTGCTCGGTCAGGATCTTGTGACATTCCCGCAGGAGACGGCGATCGGAAGCATGGCTCACTACATTACGACGACAAATCAGAAGAACTTCCAGCCGATGAATGCAAACTTCGGCCTCTTAAAAGAATTGCCTGTAAAAATTAAAAACAAAAAAGAACGAAATGAAGAATACGCTAAACGCGCAATTGAGACTATTCAAACTATTTCGAAAACGATATAGCTTTTCATTGCAACTTCGATGCATTATATGATACCATTTAAAAGCCCTTCGGAGAGGGAGGTCTTCATAATGACTGAGAATGTTAACTTTTTTTTAAAGTTATTCGTTGAATATTTACAAATTGAAAAAAATTATTCACAATATACTATTGTGAATTATGTTAATTCGATTGAAGAATTTGGGATGTTTCTGCATGCTCAAAATATAAATGGAATGAAAGAAGCTGCATATCATGATGTGAGAATATTTTTGACAGAGGCTTATGAAAAAGGCCTGTCAAGAAAAACAATCAGCAAGAAAATTTCAGCTTTGAGAAGCTTCTATAAATTTTTAATGAGGGAAAAGCTTGTTGAAGAGAATCCGTTTCAGCTTGTTCATCTGCCGAAACAAGAGAAACGGATTCCGAAGTTTCTTTATGAAAAAGAACTTGAGGAACTATTCGCTGTTTCAGACAGAAGTCAGCCGTCAGGGATGCGCGATCAGGCCCTGCTTGAGCTTCTTTATGCGACCGGAATGAGGGTCAGTGAGTGCTGTACGCTCACTGTCGGCGATCTTGACCTGTTCATGGATACGGTGCTCGTTCACGGGAAAGGCAAGAAGCAGCGCTATATCCCGTTCGGCTCATATGCCCGTGATGCGCTGGAGCTGTATATCAACAGCGGAAGGCAGTGCCTGCTTGAAAAAGCAAAAGAGCCTCATGATGTGCTGTTTGTCAATCAAAGAGGCGGCCCGCTGACCGCCAGAGGAATCCGGTATATTTTAAGCGGGCTTGTAAAAAAAGCATCCGGCACTTTACATATACACCCGCATATGCTTCGGCACACGTTTGCGACTCATCTGCTGAATGAAGGGGCTGATTTAAGAAGCGTCCAGGAGCTTTTGGGCCATTCCAATCTGTCTTCTACGCAGATATACACACATGTATCGAAGGAAATGCTGAGAAACACATATATGTCCCACCACCCGAGAGCTTTTAAAGAAAATTAAAAGGAGGCCCTTCTCATGTCATCTTTTCATGCGACAACGATTTTTGCCGTCCAGCATAACGGGAAAAGCGCTATGTCAGGAGACGGCCAGGTCACATTCGGTCAGGCTGTAGTCATGAAACATACCGCGAGAAAAGTGAGAAAGCTGTTTAACGGAAAGGTTCTGGCCGGATTTGCGGGATCTGTTGCAGACGCTTTCACACTTTTTGAAATGTTTGAGGCGAAGCTTGAAGAATACAACGGCAATTTAAAACGTGCGTCGGTTGAGCTTGCGAAAGAATGGCGCAGCGATAAAGTGCTGCGCAAGCTGGAAGCCATGCTGATTGTCATGAACCAGGATACCTTGCTTCTCGTATCGGGAACAGGTGAAGTGATTGAGCCGGATGACGGCATTTTGGCAATCGGCTCCGGCGGAAACTACGCCCTGTCAGCAGGAAGAGCGCTGAAAACCTATGCCGGAGAGAATCTGTCCGCCAAAGATATTGCAAAAGCCGCTTTGAAAATCGCGGGCGAGATTTGTGTGTACACAAACGATCAGATCATTTTGGAAGAACTTGAATAGAAAGGACTTGAGGCGCATGGAAAACAAACCGTTAACACCGAGACAAATCGTAGATCGGTTGGATCAATACATTGTAGGACAGCAGGATGCGAAAAAAGCTGTCGCCGTGGCATTAAGAAACCGCTATCGCAGAAGTCTTCTTGATGAAAAACTGAGAGACGAGATCGTTCCCAAAAACATCCTGATGATGGGCCCGACCGGGGTGGGGAAAACAGAGATCGCCAGAAGGATCGCCAAGCTTACCGGTGCGCCATTTATAAAAATTGAAGCGACAAAATTTACAGAAGTCGGCTATGTAGGCAGAGATGTCGAATCAATGGTCAGAGACCTCGTTGAGACATCCGTTCGGCTCATTAAAGAAGAAAAAATCAGCGAAGTGAAAGAACAGGCTGAAGAAAATGCAAACAAACGTATAGTGCGGCTTCTCGTTCCGGGAAAGAAAAAACAAGCGGGTGTGAAAAATCCGTTTGAAATGCTTTTCGGAGGAAGCCAGGCGGCAAATGATGATGAAGCCGACCAGCAGGAAGAAGCAAGCCTTGAAGAGAAAAGAAAGCGCATGGCGCATCAGCTCGCATTGGGAGAGCTCGAAGACCATTACGTCTCCGTAGAGGTGGAAGAGCAGCAGCCGTCGATGTTTGACATGCTGCAAGGCTCCGGGATGGAGCAGATGGGCATGAATATGCAGGATGCGCTGAGCAATCTGGTGCCAAAAAAGAAAAAACGCCGCAAAATGACGGTCAGAGAAGCAAGGAAGGTTCTGACCAATGAAGAGGCAGGCAAATTAATCGATATGGATGAAGTCGGCCAAGAGGCCGTGTTAAGAGCTGAAGAGGGCGGCATTATCTTTATTGACGAAATAGATAAAATCGCAAAAAACGGAGGGGCTTCTTCCTCAGCAGATGTATCGAGAGAAGGCGTTCAAAGAGATATCCTTCCGATTGTCGAAGGATCTACCGTCGTCACGAAATACGGCTCCGTCAAAACAGATCACGTGCTGTTTATCGCAGCCGGGGCATTCCATATGGCCAAACCGTCTGATCTGATTCCGGAGCTGCAGGGCCGCTTTCCGATTCGTGTAGAATTGAGCAAGCTGACGGTAGATGATTTTGTGAAGATTCTCGTCGAACCCGATAACGCGCTGTTAAAACAATATCAGGCTTTATTGCAGACAGAAGGTATATCTCTTGAATTTTCTGACGAAGCTATTCGTAAGATCGCCGAAGTGGCTTATCATGTGAATCAGGATACGGACAACATCGGAGCGAGAAGGCTTCACACGATATTGGAACGTCTCTTGGAAGACCTGTCGTTTGAAGCGCCGGACGTGACGATGGAAAAAGTCGCCATCACGCCGCAATACGTTGAAGAAAAGCTCGGAACGATTGCAAACAACAAAGATCTAAGTCAATTTATATTGTGAAAATTTAATAAGAGGAATTCTAGGAGGATTATTTATCATGGCTTTACTACAAAAAACACGAATTATTAACAGTATGCTGCAGGCTGCGGCAGGCAAACCCGTAAACTTTAAAGAAATGGCTGAAACGCTTCGTGACGTCATTGATTCTAATATTTTCGTCGTCAGCCGAAGAGGAAAGCTTTTGGGCTACTCTATTAATCAGCAGATTGAAAATGACCGCATGAAAAAAATGCTTGAAGACCGCCAGTTCCCGGAAGAGTACACGAGAAATCTGTTCAATGTTCCGGAGACGTCTTCAAACCTTGATATCAACAGCGAATACACGGCGTTTCCTGTGGAAAACAGAGACCTGTTCCAAGCGGGCTTAACAACGATCGTGCCGATCATCGGCGGAGGAGAGAGACTGGGCACGCTCATTCTGTCCCGTCTGCAGGATCAATTTGAAGATGATGATCTCATTCTTGCTGAATACGGAGCAACCGTTGTAGGAATGGAGATTTTAAGAGAAAAAGCGGAAGAAATCGAAGAAGAGGCACGAAGCAAAGCGGTTGTTCAAATGGCGATCAGTTCTCTGTCTTACAGTGAACTTGAAGCGATTGAGCATATCTTTGAAGAGCTTGACGGAAACGAAGGCTTGCTTGTGGCAAGTAAGATTGCGGATCGTGTCGGCATTACGCGTTCAGTAATCGTTAACGCGCTGAGAAAGCTGGAAAGCGCAGGCGTCATTGAATCCAGATCACTGGGAATGAAGGGAACGTACATTAAAGTTCTGAACAACAAATTCCTTATTGAATTGGAAAACCTTAAATCTCATTAAGACAAAAGCAGGATCCCTAAAAATGGGGGTTCTGCTTTTTTTATGGACAATAGGTGAAAAGTTGCAGTTTAAAGTTGCTTATTGGAATCTGATCTGAGATAATCCATCTTGCTGTGTGAAAAAAGGAGGAAGAAACAGAAATTCTGCTATTTTCAGTCTTATATTAAACAAATCCTTGTAGTACAAATATTCTAGGACTTAATACCTACATGCAAAATAGATATAATTGAGCACTTTTTTTTAGCCTAACTTCATAGACTTTAAGCCTGTTATTTCTTACAATAAGCATATGGTTTTACAATTCTCGACAAGGATTTTTAGGAGAAAAATATCTGAAATGGAGGTAAGTGGATTTGGACTTATTTTCTGGAACCATACAAAATCTTGAGAATGCCTTGGGGAGAGCGGACATTAAGCAAAAAGTCTTAACTAATAATATCGCCAATATAGATACACCGAACTATAAGGCAAAAAAAGTCTCTTTCCGAAATTTGTTAGATCAGGAAACATCCAATCTTGAGGCTGTAAAAACCGACTATCGGCACGTTGACTTTACGGGTTCGGGGGACGATTATTCTATCGTGTCCAGCAGTGATACATCGTACCAGCAAAACGGAAACAATGTCGATATCGACAAAGAAATGACAGATTTAGCCGAAAACCAAATTAATTATCAGGCTTTGGTTGAAAGAATGAGCGGCAAATTCAATTCTCTGAAAACCGTCTTGACAGGAGGAAAATAATGAGTGGCTTTCAAAGCTTAAATATTTCGGGTTCCGCTTTAACTGCACAGCGTGTCCGGATGGACGTCGTATCGTCCAACCTGGCCAATATGGATACAACGAGAGCGAAGCAGATAAATGGCGAATGGGTGCCTTACAGAAGAAAGCTGGTATCTCTCCAATCCGGAGGCGAATCATTTTCGTCCCTTTTACATTCCAAGATGAACGGAACAGGAAGCGCGGGAAATGGCGTAAAGGTATCTGGTGTTACGGAAGACCCGTCCGCTTTTAATCTCGTTTATGATCCGGAGAATCCTGATGCGAATAAAGACGGATATGTACAAAAACCAAATGTAGATCCATTAAAGGAAATGGTGGATCTTGTCAGCAGCTCGAGATCATATGAAGCAAACGTAACTGCATTAAACGCCTCCAAAGGCATGCTTTTGAAGGCGTTAGAAATCGGAAAGTAAGGTGATGTAAGTGGTTAACGCTATTACTCCTTTTCAGCTTCAACAAACCCAAAATACTCAAAACGTAACGAATCAATTAAACCAAACTCAAAAAACTGATTCTTCAAACCAAACAAGCTTTTCGGAGCTTTTAAAAAACTCTATTGATTCGTTAAATGAGTCACAAGTGAAATCTGACCAAATAACGAACGAACTGGCTGCAGGAAAGGATGTAAACCTTGACGAGGTCATGATCGCTGCCCAAAAAGCAAATATTTCTCTGACGGCCGCTACCGAATTCCGCAATAAAGCCGTGGAAGCCTATCAGGAAATCATGAGAATGCAGATGTAGTGGTCAGATTGAAGAGAATGACTGGAATGACCGGGGGTTAACATGAATCGTACTCTAATGCAAATGAAAACCAAAACGGCAGCGTTTTGGAACAACAGATCAAAAACACAGAAGATACTCATGGTAAGCGGCTTGGCCGCATTCATTATTTTACTCATCGTCGTTATTATTTTTACTTCGTCTGAAAAGATGGTGCCTCTTTATAAAGATTTGTCCGCGGAAGAAGCGGGGAAGATTAAAGAAGAGCTCGATACGAAAAAGGTGTCTTCTGAACTTGCTGACGGCGGCACGGTCATTAAGGTTCCTGAGAGCCAAGTGGATTCGCTTAAAGTCCAGCTTGCCGCGGAAGGCCTGCCGAAAACGGGATCAATTGATTATTCGTTTTTCGGACAAAATGCGGGCTTCGGCCTGACGGATAATGAGTTTGACGTTTTAAAGGTTGAGGCGACTCAGACCGAATTGGCAAACCTGATAAATGAAATGGACGGTATTAAAAGCTCGAAGGTCATGATCAATATGCCGAAAGAAGCCGTGTTCGTCGGTGAAGATCAGCCGGCAGCGTCCGCATCAATCGTTTTGCAGATGAAACCGGGCTACTCGCTTGATCAAAACCAGATCAACGGGCTGTACCATCTCGTTTCTAAAAGTGTTCCGAACTTAAAAGAAGATAATATCGTCATAATGGATCAAAATTCTACATATTATGACAAAAGTGACAGCGGTGCAGGGTCCGTTTCTGACAGTTATGCTTCTCAGCAAGGTATTAAGTCGCAGGTCGAAAAGGACATTCAAAAACATGTTCAGTCACTGCTCGGCACAATGATGGGGCAGGATAAGGTCGTTGTTTCCGTGACGGCGGATGTTGACTTCACGAAGGAAAAACGCACTGAAGACACTGTCGAACCTGTCGATAAAGATAACATGGAAGGCATAGCGGTAAGCGCCGAAAAAGTTGCGGAAACGTATAAAGGCGACGGCGCGGCCAACGGCGGCACGGCCGGAACGGGAAGCAATGACACCGCGAACTATGCCGAGACAAACGGCGGTTCAAACAGCGGGGACTACGAAAAAAGCAGCAATAAAATCAACTATGAAGTCAACCGCATTCATAAAGAAATCGCTGAAAGCCCGTATAAAGTGCGTGATTTAGGCATTCAGGTCATGGTGGAGCCGCCTAATCCGAAAAATGCCGCTTCCTTATCAGCACAGAGACAGGCTGATATACAGAAGATTTTAGGAACGGTCGTCAGAACGTCTCTTGATAAAAACGAAACGCAAAATCAAAACCTGACAGACAATGATATCAACAATAAAATCGTTGTATCCGTTCAGCCGTTTGACGGAAAAACAAGCCTGAACACAGATTCGGCACAATCTTCAGGTCTTCCGATCTGGGTATACATTACAGGCGGCGTACTGCTTGCGGCCATTATTCTGCTTATTATTCTCCTCATCAGAAAGAAACGCTCACAAGAGGATGAATACGAAGAATATGAATATGAAACACCGCCCGAGCCGGTTCGATTGCCTGATATCAACGAAGAGAAAATTGAAACGGAAGAAACAGTCAGACGAAAACAGCTTGAAAAAATGGCTAAAGAAAAACCGGAAGACTTTGCTAAATTGCTTCGAAGCTGGCTGGACGAGGATTAGGGGGAATGGAAAATGGCGAAACGTGATCAGAACAAGCTTACAGGAAAACAAAAAGCAGCCATCCTCATGATTTCCTTAGGCCTTGATGTATCAGCTTCTGTGTACAAGCATTTGTCTGAAGAAGAAATTGAAAGATTGACACTCGAGATTTCGGGAGTCAGAAGCGTCGATCATCAAAGAAAAGATGAAATCATTGAAGAATTTCATAATATCGCAATCGCTCAGGACTATATTTCACAAGGCGGTTTAAATTACGCCCGCCAAGTGCTTGAAAAAGCGCTCGGAGAAGACAAAGCGGTAAGCATTTTAAACAGGCTCACCTCTTCTTTGCAGGTAAAGCCGTTTGATTTCGCGAGAAAAGCGGAGCCCGAACAGATTTTAAATTTCATTCAGCAGGAACATCCGCAAACGATGGCGCTGATTTTATCCTACCTTGACCCGGTGCAGGCCGGACAGATTTTGTCTGAGCTGAACCCGGACGTTCAGGCTGAGGTGGCAAGAAGGATTGCGGTTATGGACAGAACGTCTCCTGAAATCATAAATGAAGTGGAGCGGGTCCTTGAACAAAAGCTGTCCTCCTCCTTTACGCAGGATTATACGCAGACCGGCGGCATAGAAGCCGTTGTTGAAGTGTTAAACGGCGTAGACAGAGGAACGGAAAAAACGATCCTTGATTCATTAGAAATCCAAGATCCTGAATTGGCGGATGAAATCAAAAAACGGATGTTTGTCTTTGAAGATATTGTCACCCTTGATAACCGTGCGATTCAGCGCGTGATCAGAGATGTTGAAAACGACGACCTCCTGCTTTCATTGAAGGTTGCGAGCGAGGAAGTCAAAGAGATCGTCTTCAGCAATATGTCACAGCGTATGGTTGAAACGTTTAAAGAGGAAATGGAAATTATGGGGCCTGTGCGTTTGCGTGATGTGGAAGAGGCGCAATCAAGAATCGTGGGCGTCGTCCGCAAGCTGGAAGAAGCCGGAGAAATTGTAATCGCGCGAGGCGGAGGAGACGATATTATTGTCTAATATCATTAAACAGCAATCATCATTTTCTCCTGAACAAAAACGGCGCAAGCTTTCCTTGCAGGAAGTCAGGAAAACACATTCCCATCCAGACCGGGAGGAACCCGAAAATCCGGAGGCTCTCATGGCTTTTGCCAAGGCCGAAGCCGACAGGGTGTCTGAAGAAGCGAAAAATCAATTAGAGCACACTCTTCTGCAGATTGAAGAAGAGAAAAACCGCTGGGCGGAAGAAAAACAAAGATTGATAGAAGAAGCAAAGGCAGAAGGATATGAAGAAGGCATGGCATTGGGAAAAGCCGAGGCTCAAGCTGAATACGCCAATCTCATCAGCCGGGCCAATGCCGTTATGGAAATGGCGAGACAGTCAGTCGAGGAAAAACTGGAAAGCGCTGAGGAAGAAATCATTGAGCTTTCCGTTGCGCTCGCTAAAAAAGTATGGCGGCAAAAAAGTGATGATAAAGAGGCTTTCCTTCTGCTGGTCAAACAGGTAGTAGCCGAAGTAAAAGATTATGATGACATCTCCATCTATGTGGACCCTGAATATTATGAGACGGTTCATCAGCATATGGACGAAATTCAGCAGCTGTTATACAAAGAATGCAGATTAAGCTTATATGCCGATGAAAAAGCCGCGAAGGGAACGTGCTCGATAGAAACTCCGTTCGGACGGGTTGATGCAGGCATAGACACCCAGCTGATGCAATTAAAGCAAAAGCTTTTAACGGCGCTTGAGGCGGGAGCGGAGCAATGAAGACACAGTATTTAATAGACTCAATTGAAACAGCGGATCCGTACAAACGCTACGGCAAGGTTAAACGGGTCATCGGGCTGATGATTGAATCAAAAGGGCCCGAAAGCTCAATCGGAGATGTTTGTCTCATTTATCCGAAAGGCCATGCGAGAAAAGCGATTAAAGCTGAGGTTGTAGGCTTCCAAGATGAAAACATTCTGTTAATGCCTTATCTGGAAGCGGCCAGCATCGCGCCGGGCAGCATTGTGGAGGCCACTGGCGAGTCGCTCCGCATCAAAGTAGGCGCGGGTTTAATCGGACAAGTTGTCGACGCGTTCGGCGAGCCTCTTGACGGCCGGGCGCTTCCGAAAGGTTTGTCCCCCGTTTCGACGGAACAGCCGCCGCCAAACCCGATGAAACGCCCGCCGATACGGGAAAAGATGGGTGTCGGTGTCAGATCGATTGACAGTCTGCTGACGGTAGGAAAAGGGCAGAGAATCGGGATTTTTGCCGGAAGCGGAGTCGGAAAAAGCACCCTGATGGGAATGATCGCGAAGCAGACTGAAGCTGATTTAAACATTATCGCACTCGTCGGGGAACGGGGGCGCGAGGTGCGTGAATTCATCGAGAAGGATTTAGGTGAAGAAGGCCTGAAACGCTCGATAGTCGTAGTCGCGACCTCTGATCAGCCTGCCTTAATGCGTTTGAAAGCGGCGTATACGGCCACCGCCATTGCAGAGTACTTCCGCGATAAAGGCCGGAATGTGATGTTCATGATGGACTCTGTCACGAGGGTCGCGATGGCTCAGCGGGAAATCGGCCTGGCAGCGGGAGAACCGCCGACAACAAAAGGATATACACCTTCTGTGTTCGCTATTTTGCCCCGTTTGCTGGAAAGAACGGGCGCGAATGAACAAGGAACGATAACCGCTTTTTATACGGTTCTCGTAGACGGAGATGACATGAACGAACCGATTGCCGATACGGTGCGCGGAATATTAGACGGGCATATCGTTCTCGATCGGGCGCTTGCCAACAAAGGGCAGTTCCCGGCCGTGAACATCCTGAAAAGCATCAGCAGGGTCATGTCTAATATTTCAGACACATCGCATATAGAGGCGGCCAACAAATTCCGCGATCTTCTGTCAACTTATCAAAACTCTGAAGATCTCATTAATATCGGAGCTTACAAAAGAGGATCATCAAGAGAAATTGATGAAGCGATTCAGTTTTATCCGCAGCTTATTCAATTTTTAAAACAAGGAACGGAAGAACCTGCTCAATTGGAAGACAGCATTGCGGCATTGACGAGTCTGACAGGAAAAGAGGAATAAACATCGTGGCATACCAATTCAGATTTCAAAAGCTGCTGGAATTAAAAGAAAATGAAAAAGACCAAACATTGACTGAATACAGACAATCGGTTTCTGAATTTGAGACAGTGGCTGAAAAACTATATGAAAATATGAGCAAAAAAGAATTGCTCGAAAAAGACAAAGAATCAAAGCTGAAATGCGGGATGAGTGTTCAGGAAATGAGACATTATCAGCAATTCGTTTCCAATCTTGAGAACACCATCTATCATTATCAAAAGCTTGTCATCATGAAACGAAATGAAATGAATGAGAAGCAGGAACAGCTCACCGAAAAAAACATTGAAGTAAAGAAATTTGAAAAAATGCGGGAAAAACAATTTAATATGTTCGCACTTGAAGACAAAGCTGCAGAGATGAGGGAAATGGACGACATTTCAATCAAGCAGTTTATGATTCAGGGGCATTAGGAGCGAATGAAATGGCCGATAAAGAAAAGAGATCTGGAAAGTTCGGTTCAATCCTGCTTTTTATCATGATCCCGCTGATTTTTCTGATCATCGTCGCAAGCATCATCCTTTGGGCTGCCGGCGTTGATGTAATGAAGCCGATTCAGGAAACAGCCGCTAAAACGCCTGTTTTAAAAGAATTGGTTCCCGAAACGAAAGAAATGAAAAGCGCGGCGGAAAAGCAGAAGGAAGACAGAACGGCTTCTCTTGAAAAGACCATAAAGGAACAAAAAAGTGAAATTAACATTTTGAATAAAGATTTAGACACAAGCAAGTCCGAAATCGATAATCTGAATCAGAAAATCCGTTCACTGAAACAGGAAGCTGAACAGCAGCAGAAAACGAAGACGGATGAAACGAAAAAAGACGCTGCGGATTCAGCCGGAAAAGATAAAATGATCAACATCTATAAAAGTATGGACAGCGGTAAAGCGGCAAGCATTATCGTAAAGCTGAAAGAAAAAGAAGCCCTCGATATTTTAAACGGATTAAGTAAAAAGCAGCTTGCTGAAATCTTGACGAAAATGACTCCTGAACAAGCGGCTAAATATACAGAAAAACTATCCGCTGACGGAAATAAGGAGTGATGTAAGTTGAAGCTGCTTGAATTAACGGGTAATCGTACGCAGACTGTGCAAAACAGCAATGTGAAGATGAATGTAAACAGCTTAGGTCTATTTCAGAACTGGCTCCTGTCGGAAATCACTTCTCCCCGGCAGCCCGGAGATGAAACAAAAACAAGTGACGCTGAGCTGAATGATGCCCTATCGAAAATCGGTGATTGGCTGAAAGCCGGCCCGGAAGATAAAGAATTGCGGCTAAAACAGCTGCTTGAGGCGTTAAAAGCTCTTGAAGGAAAGCAGACGGCTGAAACAGCTCTTCCTTTATTGAAACAGCTTGCCGGATCTGTTGAAGACATGTTAGCGGGAAAACAGCATGGGGCGAAGCCTGAAACGGATGAGACGGATTCTTCCGCAAAAGACGGGGATTCCGTCAAGGATGCGCTTGAGAAGGGGCTGCTTTTCATTCAAGAAGCCGTATCCCAGCTCTTCACATCTCAGCAGGAACTGCCTGACAGCGCGCAGGCAAAGGCGGTTTACCAGGAAGGCGCCCGTTTATTAGAGGCATTGAAAAAACAAGGCGTTCCGGACCGCGTGATTCAAGACCTGCGGCAGACATTTTTTCCGAAAAACGAATCTGCATCTAAACTTTACTCCATGACAGCCGCTGAGCTGAAGAGCTTTCAAAGCGTCGCGGAGCAGCTTGCGGGCCTTTCTCAAAAGGGAACAAAGGAATGGGATATGGCTGAAACTGAGCTGAAAGCTTTTGTGTTATCTCAATCATCTGAATCATCCCAAGAGTCAGCCGGGAAAACAGAACAGCAAAACGGCGGCACGGTTTCTCACGCAAAGGCGCCTGACAGCAAATTGTCTGCACATATACTGTTTTCGGGAACGAGAAGCCTTGCCGGCATTCAGCAAACGTCCGCAGGAGCTGAACAGCAGCCGGCAGAAAATAAACCGTTAACGGAACAGGTCATCAGCGGCTGGAAACAGATGAAATACACGCCTTTCGGGAAAACAACCGGAAGCTTTACGATTCGTCTTAATCCCGAGAACCTCGGATTTGTCACAATTAAGGTGACAAATGAAAACGGGATGTTTCAAAGCAAAATAATCGCATCCAGCCAGTCCGCGAAAGAGCTGCTGGAACAGCATCTTCCTCAGCTGAAACAGTCGCTTCCGAATATGTCGGTCCAGGTCGACCGTTTTACAGTCCCGCTTCAAAGCGGGGATCAGCAGCCTGTTTACGGGCAGACGGCCGATCACAATAAACAGCAGCATCAGGGACAGAGAGAGCAGAAGAACCAGCAGCAGTCAGGCGATTTCGGAGATATGCTGGAGGAGCTTTCTCTCAATGAAATGGAGGAAGAATAGTTGACATCAGTAAACTCGGATTATGCCGCGGCGGGCGCTTCAACCACTTCAAGCGCGAAGAGCACCTCCGCAGTAAACAGCAGCACGAATTTAGGGAAAGACGAATTTCTGAAGATCTTAATGACACAGGTTCAAAACCAGGACCCGCTCAATCCGGTTGATGACAAAGAATTCATCAGCCAGATGGCGACATTTTCTTCATTGGAGCAAATGATGAATATGAATACGACGATGACTAAATTTGTAGAAAATCAAGATCCGTTTACGATGTATGTGAACTGGATCGGCAAAAATGTCACATTCAGCGACAGCGACGGGAAGGATCAGACAAGCCCAGTCAATTCAGTCAAGCATTCAAACGGCAATTACGTGCTCGTGCTTGAAAACGGCAAAGAGGTCAGTCCGTGGAATGTCACGGCCGTCAGCGAAACATCTAAATAATAAGAAACTCAGGGGGAATTTAACATGTTACGTTCATTATATTCCGGTATCAGCGGCATGAAAAACTTTCAGACAAAACTAGATGTAATCGGCAATAATATCGCCAACGTCAACACAGTGGGATTTAAGAAAAGCCGCGTTACATTTAAAGATATGATCAGCCAGACAGTCGCCGGCGGTTCAAACGTGACCAATTCAAAACAAATCGGCTTGGGTGCCGCGACTTCTTCCATTGATGTTGTTCATTCAACCGGCGCCCCGCAGGCTACACAGAATAAAACCGATCTAGCCATTGACGGAGACGGCTACTTTCAGATTAATACAGGTGCGGGAATTGTTTACACACGTGCGGGGAATTTCGGAAAGGACAATCAAGGGAACCTTGTTACGACTGACGGGTACTATCTTGAAAAAATCGGCGGCGGCAAAATCAATATTCCGACTGATGCGAAAGATTACAGCATCGGTGCAGACGGAACCGTTACATACACTGATGCAGGGGATGAGGTTCATGATGCCGGACAAATCGGTCTGGTCACGTTCCCTAACAGCGCCGGTTTGGAAAAAATCGGAGGAAACCTTTACAGAGAATCATTAAGTTCAGGAGCTGCAAGCGCAGTCACCACTCCGGGCGAAAACGGAACGGGTAAGCTTTTGGCAGGCTATCTTGAAATGTCAAACGTAGATCTGACAGATGAATTTACCGAAATGATCGTTGCTCAGCGGGGTTTCCAATCAAACTCAAAAATCATTACGACTTCAGATGAAATCCTTCAGGAGCTGGTTAATCTGAAACGGTAAGGAGGGAGGAGAGGCGGTTAGGCCGCTTCTCCGGATTGCATGATTCAAGTCACCCGTTTAAACGGCCAGCCTTTTACGCTGAACGCGCTGTTTATCGAACAGATTGAGTGCTTCCCCGACACGACGATTACACTGTCCAACGGCAAAAAGTTCGTAGTGAAAGAACCGGAAGAAGCAGTTCTCAAAAAAGTCATATCGTTTTACCATAGCATACAAATATTTTCACTGGATCAGGGAATAGAGGAAGAAGAATGAAGAAAAAATTAGTCATCATTTTGCTGATTATTTTAATTGTCATCGCCGGCCTCGGAACGGCAGCATATTTTGTCGTCAGCGGACATTCCGGCAAAGATAAAAAGCCGACAATTGACGAAGTCGTTGCAGCCACTGTGTCTGTCGACGATATCACGACAAACTTAAAGTCTGACAGCATCATCCGTATCGGCATCAAGCTTGAAACCGACTCGGCTAAAGCGAAGGAAGAACTTGAAAAACGCGATTTTCAGGTGAAAGACAACATCATTTCCATTTTAGCCGGCACAAGCGCCGGAGAGATTGAGGGAGATAAAGGAAGAGAAGCGTTTAAACAATCATTAAAAGAGAAAGTAAACAGCTATCTCCAAGAAGGAAAAGTTCAGAAAGTGTACATTACCTCCTTTAATCTGCAATAAAAACAAATTTGACAGAATACGGAGGTGAAGAAAATGTCAGGAGAAGTTCTCTCCCAAAATGAAATAGACGCACTGCTTTCCGCCATTTCCACGGGTGAGGCGGATGCGGAAGAGCTGAAAAAGGAAGTTAAAGAGAAAAAAGTAAAGGTATATGATTTTAAACGGGCTCTCAGATTCTCGAAAGATCAGATACGCAGTTTAACCCGGATACATGATAACTTTGCGAGGCTTCTCACAACACACTTTTCCGCCAAGCTCAGAACGTATATTCATATATCCGTCAGCTCAGTTGACCAGGTGCCGTATGAAGAATTTATCCGTTCCATACCGAACATGACGATTTTAAATTTATTCGATGTTCATCCGATGGAAGGCAGAATCATGATGGAGGTTAATCCCACCATCGCATACGCAATGCTTGACCGCGTCATGGGAGGCATCGGCATCACTCATAACAAAGCTGACAGCCTTACGGAAATTGAAACGAATATTATTTCTAACTTATTTGAAAATGCACTGGGCAACTACAAAGAAGCGTGGCAATCAATTGCTGATATTGACCCTGAAATGACTGAATTTGAAGTGAATCCTCAGTTTGTACAGATGGTTTCCCCAAATGAAACAGTCGTTGTCATTTCTCTCAATACACAGATAGGTGAAATCAGCGGTGTCATTAATCTTTGTATTCCCCATGTCGTACTTGAGCCGATTATCCCTAAGCTTTCCGTACATTATTGGATGCAATCAGACCGGAATGAAGCGAAGCCCGAAGAAACGAAGTTGCTTGAAAAGCGCATCATGACGGCTCAAATTCCCGTTGTGGCTCTCTTGGGCGCTTCTGAACTGACAATAGAAGAATTTTTAAGTTTGGAAGTCGGGGACTGTATAACTCTGGACAAATCAGTGACTGATCCTCTTACTGTATTGGTCGGAAACAAACCGAAGTTTTTAGGGCAGGCCGGCCGGGTGAATCGAAGACAGGCAGTGCAAATTTTAGATCACGACATAAGAGGTGAACAAGATGAACAATAGATTATCTCAAGATGAAATCGATGCTCTTCTTAACGGCACAAGCAGTCAGTCAGAGGATACAGAACAGCCTCAAGGGGCGAACTTGTCTGAACTTGAGCGCGATGCGATCGGAGAAATCGGGAATATTTCGTTCGGCAGCTCGGCTACGGCGCTGTCCACTCTTTTAAATCAAAAAGTGGATATTACGACGCCGAGTGTGACCGTCATTTCAAAAAGCAAAATCAGTGATGAATTTCCTCATCCGTATGTTGCCATTGAAGTGAACTACACAGAAGGCTTTGACGGCAGCAATTTGCTCGTCGTCGAACAAAGCGACGCGGCCATCATCGCGGATTTGATGATCGGCGGGGACGGCCGGGGCGCCGATCCGTCACTCGGTGAAATCCACCTGAGCGCCGTGCAGGAAGCAATGAATCAAATGATGGGCTCGGCTGCTACGTCAATGTCGACCGTGTTCAGTAAAAAGATTGACATTTCTCCGCCAAGGGTTGAACTTCTGGATGTGACGGAAGAAAAAGGGACTGACAGAATACCTGAGGATGACCTGCTCGTAAAAGTGTCATTCCGTCTGAAAGTCGGCGAATTAATCGATTCGAGCATCATGCAGCTTTATCCGATTACGTTTGCGAAAGATCTGATCGCAGACCTGATGACTGCAGACCAGCATGAGTCAGAGGCCGCAGAAACCGTATCAGAACCACAGGAAACATACGAAACGCCGCAGCCGGAAACTGCCATGCAGCCGGAGCCGCAGGCAAAACCCGAGCTTCCGAAGAGACAGGGAACCGCAAAAAAAGCTGCTCCTGTTCAAGTCGCTCCGGTAGAATTCCAGGCGTTTGATCATAACGAAGCGGCGCAAGGATCAAGGAATAACCTTGATATGCTGATGGATATTCCGCTTTCCGTTACGGTTGAGCTCGGCAGAACGAAGAGAAGCGTCAAAGAAATCCTTGAACTTTCTGCGGGAAGCATTATTGAGCTTGACAAGCTGGCTGGTGAACCTGTTGACATCCTGGTCAACCAGCGGATCGTGGCAAAGGGCGAGGTCGTTGTCATAGAAGAAAACTTCGGCGTGAGAGTCACTGATATTTTAAGTCAGGCAGACCGCCTTAACAATTTAAAATAAGCGAACATAGAGGAGAGAAACAGATTATGGCACACAGAATTTTAATTGTAGACGATGCAGCATTTATGAGAATGATGATCAAGGATATTTTAGTGAAGAACGGTTTTGACGTTGTAGCTGAAGCTTCAGACGGAGCGCAGGCAGTCGAAAAATTCAAAGAGCATTCCCCCGACCTTGTGACAATGGATATTACAATGCCTGAAATGGACGGGATTACAGCTTTAAAGGAAATTAAACAAATCGATCCGCAGGCGAAAATCATCATGTGTTCGGCTATGGGCCAGCAGTCAATGGTTATTGACGCGATTCAAGCCGGCGCAAAAGACTTTATCGTGAAACCGTTCCAAGCGGACCGCGTGCTTGAAGCTATTAATAAAACATTAAGCTAAAGGGTGTACGACTGTTGAAAAAGAGTCATGGTTTACTAGCTTTGATTTGTTGTTTCGTTTTACTCAATGTACATCCGTTCCCTGCTTTTGCGGCGGAGTCTGACAATTCCACCGTCAACGAATGGTTTGACAAACAATCAACAAACAAAACAGAGAAAAAAAGCGATACATCGAAACAAACGGCTGATCAAGAGATAGGGGATGCTTCTGCATCTTCTGTCTCCGCTTTTGATTTTGTAAAGATGATTGGGGCGTTATTATTCGTCATTCTGCTGATCTATGGATTTGTCAAACTGATGAATAGAAGAAACCGTCTGCTGAAGCCGTTTCAATATGTAGAAAATATCGGCGGAACATCAGTCGGCCAAAACCGTTCCGTGCAGCTGATTAAAGTGGGAAACAGCGTTCTCGTAGTCGGTGTGGGCGAAACGATACAGCTTTTAAAAGAAATTGAAGATGAAAAAGAGCGCGAGGCGATTCTGAGCCAATACGAAGAGTCGATGTCTTCAAAAGTGGAATGGACCAAGCTCGTAAATCCGCGTAAGGATGGAGAAAAAAAGCCGCAAACGATGCTTCCGTCGTTTTCAAAAGCGCTGAAAGAACAGCTGAACGAGCTGAAACAAAGCCGTTCTGAAGGAAAGAAGAAAGGCCCTTATCACCATGAATGAATTCATTAATCTTTTTAATTCAAACAGTCCGACCGAAGTCAGCTCCACTGTTAAATTACTGCTGCTTTTGACTGTCTTTTCAGTAGCGCCGGGGATTCTGATTTTGATGACCTGCTTTACGAGAATCGTCATCGTCCTGTCTTTTGTAAGAACCTCACTGGCGACGCAGAACATGCCTCCCAACCAGGTTTTAATCGGCCTTGCGCTGTTTTTGACGTTTTTTATTATGGCGCCGACTTTTTCAGAGGTTAATAAGGAAGCCTTAACGCCGCTGATGGACAATAAAATCAGTCTCGATGAAGCATATACAAAAGCCGAGAAGCCGATTAAAGAGTATATGAGCAAGCATACAAGGCAGAAGGATCTGGCGCTGTTTATGAACTATGCCAAAATGAAAAAACCTGAATCGATTCAGGATATTCCTTTGACGACGATGGTGCCCGCTTATGCGATATCAGAACTCAAAACCGCTTTTCAAATGGGCTTTATGATTTTTATTCCGTTTTTAATTATCGATATGGTCGTGGCGAGCGTCTTAATGTCAATGGGAATGATGATGCTACCGCCGGTTATGATCTCTCTGCCCTTTAAAATATTGCTTTTCGTTTTGGTCGATGGATGGTATTTAATCGTGAAATCTTTGCTTGACAGCTTTTAGGGTAGGTGCTAATTGTGAGTTCAGAATTTGTAATTTCCATGGCGGAAAAAGCCGTATATGTAACACTAATGATCAGCGGGCCGCTGCTTGCGATCGCGCTGATTGTCGGTTTGCTCGTCAGTATCTTTCAAGCGACAACTCAAATCCAGGAACAGACGCTTGCGTTCATTCCGAAAATCGTGGCGGTGATGCTTGGACTGATCTTTTTCGGTCCTTGGATGCTGTCGACGATTCTTTCGTTCACAACTGATCTGTTCTCTCATCTGAACCGATTTGCAGGGTAGAATCAAATGAATTCCATCATTGATTTATTTCCCGCTTTTTTATTGGTCTTTATCAGAATCTCTGCTTTTTTTGTAACGGTGCCGGTGTTCGGGCATCGGAATCTGCCGGCGGTTCACCGAATCGGCTTTGCTTTTTTTCTTTCGGTGATCTGCTTCAGCACGCTGAAACATGCGCCGGAAATAGAAATAGGGGAACAGTATATGCTGCTTGTCATAAAAGAGGCCGTTGTGGGCTTGAGCCTCGGGCTGATCGCTTTCATGATGATGACAGCCATTCAGATAGCAGGTTCCTTTATTGATTTTCAGATGGGCTTTTCCATCGCCAATGTCATTGATCCGCAATCAGGAACGCAAAGCCCGCTGATCGGACAATTCGTTTATACGCTGGCGCTGTTATTTATGCTCAGCGTAAACGCCCATTATCTTTTATTGGACGGGATTTATTACAGCTTTCAGTATATCCCGCTTGATCAGGCATTTCCGTCGTTTGGAAATGATCACTTTGGACTTTTTATCGCAAAAAGCTTCAATGCCATGTTTATTATCGCTTTTCAAATGTCTGCGCCGGTTGTGGCCAGTCTGTTTTTAGTTGATTTGGCGCTCGGTATCGTGGCGAGAACGGTGCCGCAGCTGAATGTTTTCGTTGTCGGGCTTCCTCTGAAAATAGCTGTGAGCTTTATTATGCTGATCGTTTGTATGGCGGTGATGTTTGTCGTTGTCCGCAACATCTTCAGCCTTACCGTTGAAACCATGCGGAATCTATTGGCATTGGTCGGTGTGACATGATGAGGCTCAGACTGAATCTGCAATTCTTTGCCGGTGAAAAAACGGAGAAAGCCACGCCGAAAAAACGGAAGGATACAAGAAAGAAAGGACAGGTCGCGAAAAGTACGGATGTGAATACAGCCGTTTCTTTACTGATTATCTTTCTTTCGCTGATCGCGCTCGGTCCTTATATGCGGGACAGGCTGCTGTCCTTTATTAAAACGTTTTATACGAAATCGATATCATTACATCTGTCTGCATCTGCCGTGCATGAACTGTTCGTGGATACGGTGAAAGATATCAGCCTCATCCTCGCGCCGATTATGCTGGTCGCGCTTGTGGCAGGTGTCGTGAGCAATTACATGCAGGTGGGTTTTCTGTTTTCTGCGGAAGTCCTCAAGCCTGACTTGAATAAGCTCAGCCCGCTGAAAGGATTTAAGCGGATTTACAGCATGAGGGCGATTGTTGAACTGGTCAAATCCATTTTGAAGATTACTGTGGTCGGTTTTGCCGCCTTTATGGTGCTCTGGCTGCATTATGGCGATATTCTCCGCCTTCCGCTTTTGACTCCTGCGGAAGTGCTCACTTTCGTTTCCAAGCTCACTCTTTGGATGGGGCTTGCGGGATCAGGGGCTTTAATGCTGCTGGCCGGGCTTGATTACTTATATCAGCGTTTTGATTATGAGAAAAATATCAGAATGTCAAAACAGGATATAAAAGATGAATACAAAAAATCGGAGGGTGATCCGATAATCAAGTCCAAAATTAAGCAGAAGCAGCGGGAAATGGCGATGAGGCGGATGATGCAGGAAGTGCCGAAAGCGGATGTCATCATTACCAACCCGACCCATTATGCGATAGCTTTAAAATATGATGAAAAGAAAATGGACGCCCCTTACATTGTTGCCAAAGGGGTCGACCATCTCGCATTAAAAATCAGACAGATCGCCAAAGAACACGATGTCATGACGATTGAAAACAGGCCGCTCGCACGTGCGTTATATGATCAGGTTGACATTGACCAGGCCGTGCCGGAAGAGTTTTTCAAAGTCATTGCGGAAATTTTGGCTTATGTATATAAAACGAAACAAAAAGTATAGTGAATTTCAGATTCAAAAGGAGAGAAAAACAGCATGTCAACAAGAGATTTATCGGTTTTAATAAGTGTTGTCCTCATTGTGGCAATGCTGGTGATTCCATTCCCTCCATGGTTGTTAAGTATTTTGATCATCATTAATATCTCTCTTGCGTTGATCGTGCTTCTCACCACAATGAATATGCAAGAACCGCTGCAATTCTCGATATTCCCGTCATTGCTGCTGTTATTGACGCTGTTTCGGCTTTCGCTCAATGTGTCGACGACACGTTCGATTCTTTCTCACGGAGAAGGGGGAAAGGTTGTTGAGACATTCGGGAATTTCGTTGTCGGCGGAAATGTGCTGGTAGGGCTTGTTGTCTTCATTATCTTGATTATTATTCAGTTTATCGTCATTACAAAAGGCGCCGAGCGGGTATCGGAAGTGGCGGCGAGATTTACGCTCGATGCGATGCCCGGAAAGCAAATGAGTATTGACGCGGATTTAAATGCCGGCATGATTACGGAGCAGGATGCAAAGCACAGACGTGAAAAAGTCGCCCGGGAAGCGGATTTTTACGGCGCTATGGACGGTGCGAGCAAATTCGTCAAAGGGGATGCCATCGCGGGGATCATCATCGTGATGATCAATATTATTTTCGGAATCGTAATCGGCATGCTGCAGCAGGGGATGAGCATACAAGAAGCTGCGTCTCACTTTACAATGCTGACGGTCGGTGACGGTATCGTTTCTCAAATGCCGGCCTTGCTCATTTCAACAGCTACGGGGATTGTCGTGACGAGAGCGGCATCTGAAGGAAACCTCGGTCATGATATTACAGGCCAGTTGTTTGCTTATCCGAAGCTCTTGTATGTAGCCGCGGGAACTGTACTTTTGCTCGGTCTTCTTACACCGATCGGCATTCTGCTGACGGGGCCGATCGCCGGTCTGCTTGCATTCGGCGCTTACATGCTGTCCAAAGCGGATAAGCCGAGCGAAGAAGAGGAAGAAATTCTTGAAGAAGAGGCTCAGGCGGATGAACTGAAAAGCCCGGAAAGCGTTGTGCAGCTTTTACATATTGATCCGATTGAATTTGAGTTCGGATACGGACTCGTGCCGCTTGCAGACGCGGGGCAGGGCGGTGATCTTCTTGACCGCATCGTCATGATCAGACGTCAGCTTGCGCTTGAATTGGGACTTGTCATTCCGGTTGTGCGCATCAGAGATAACATCGCGCTCCAGCCGAATGAATACAGATTGAAAATTAAAGGCAATGAAGTCGCTAAAGGAGAGCTCCTGCTGGATCATTACTTAGCGATGTCACCGACGCCTGAAGATGACGTCATTGAAGGAATTGAAACGATAGAGCCGTCGTTCGGACTTCCCGCAAAATGGATCAGCGAAGCTGCAAAAGATGAAGCGGACATGCTGGGATATACAGTTGTTGATCCGGCGTCAGTCGTATCTACGCATATTACAGAAAAAATTAAGCAGCATGCCCATGAACTGGTCGGCAGACAGGAAACAAAGCAGCTGATCGATCATCTGAAGGAAAATTATCCTGTGCTTGTTGAGGAAGTCACGCCAAATCCTCTTTCTGTCGGCGATATTCAAAAGGTGCTTGCCAAATTGCTGAGAGAAAAAGTTTCAATCAGAAACTTGGTGACCATTTTTGAAACTCTTGCCGATTACGGAAGATTAACGACAGATTCAGACCTTTTGACAGAATACGCGAGACAGTCGCTTGCCAAACAAATCACGGCACAATATGCGAGAGAGCATGAAACGCTGAAGGTCATCACATGCTCAGGCCGGGTGGAAAAAGCGATTGCAGACGGGGTACAGCAGACTGAACAGGGCAATTACCTGTCACTCGACCCTGAGGTTTCAGACAGCATCATCCGTTCTGTCGCTAAAGAGGCCGAGCAGCTTTCCATCCGCCAGGAGTCGGCGATTCTTCTTTGCTCGCCTGCTGTCAGAATGTATGTAAAACAGCTGTTAGAACGGTATTTCCCTGATCTTCCGGTTCTTTCTTATAATGAGCTGGAAGCAAATGTTGAAGTACAAAGCATTGGAGTGGTGGATATTTAATGAAAATAAAAAAATTTACAGCCGCTTCAATGCAGGATGCCGCGAAGCAAATCAAAAAGGAACTCGGCAATGATGCCGTTATTTTACATTCCAAACAAGTAAAGAAACGAAAATGGCTGGGGCTGCGGTCGCAGCAGGCAGTCGAAGTGATAGCGGTTTTAGATCGTGACGTCAGGGAAGCGAGAAAAA
Source organism: Bacillus sp. FSL P4-0334 (assembly GCF_038004825.1). NCBI lineage: Bacteria > Bacillati > Bacillota > Bacilli > Caryophanales > Bacillaceae > Bacillus > Bacillus sp. FSL P4-0334. The sequence goes on from NZ_JBBORX010000001.1 coordinate 2,751,509, forward strand.
CGCCGCCGGCTGCCGCTGAAGAAATGAAAAAGACGAAAACGGCGGAGAAAGCTGAGCCTGTTCAGCCGCCGCGTCTTCCGGATCAAAGTATTTCCGGCGAACTGGCGCATTTTAAAGAAGTGCTCCCTGAACCATTAAAAAAAGCCGAGAGACTATTGAAGCAAGCCGGGCTTCCTGATCATACGCAAAACGCCGTACTCAGTGAACTGCTCCGTTCTTCAATTGTTTCCGGAGATTTAACTGAAGATAATGTCAGCTCCAAACTGCAGGATTTGTTAGTGAAAAAACTCCCTTCGGCAGACAGGTGGCAGGAAGGGATTCAATCAAAATACGTCGTGCTTTTCGGTTCAACCGGGGCCGGCAAAACGACTACACTTGCGAAACTCGCGGCCTCATCAATGCTGACAGAGCATAAAAAAATTGCCTTTATGACGACGGATACTTACCGGATTGCCGCGGTCGAGCAGCTGAAGACATATGCGGAGCTGCTTCAGGCTCCTCTTGAAGTATGCTATTCAAAGGAAGAATGTCTGAAGGCGCTGGAAAAATTCGCTGAATATGACCATGTTTTCATTGATACAGCCGGTAGAAACTTTAAAGAAGAGCAGTATATTACGGAATTACAAGAGATGATTCCGTTTGAATCAGGCTTACAATCCTTTCTCGTATTATCGGCATCTGCAAAATATGAAGATATGAAACAGGTGCTGAAACAGTTTTCAGGTGTGCCGGTCAATCAATTCATTTTCACGAAAACGGATGAAACCGCCTCACTCGGCTCCGTGTTTCAAGTGCTGTCGGAATCAAGAATCGGCGCCGCCTATTTGACAAATGGACAGGATGTGCCTGAAGACATCCTATCGGCTTCACCAAAAGAGTTTGTAAGGATGCTTTTGACATGAAACCCGATCAGGCAGAGTCATTAAGAAGGAAAATGAGAGAGCGGCAAATGATCAAGCCGGAGCTTTATGAGAAAAAAGCGAAGACATTAGCCGTCATCAGCGGTAAAGGCGGCGTCGGAAAATCTAATTTAACATTAAACATGGCAGTTGCCCTGCAGGAAAAAGGAAAAAAAGCACTCATCATTGATCTTGACATCGGAATGGGCAACATTGATGTGCTGATCGGCGCTGCTTCTTCCCGCACCATTATTGATGTGATGGAGAATCGGCACGCATTGGCGCAATCACTGTCCTCCGGTCCGAAAGGCCTTCGCTACATATCCGGAGGAACGGGGCTTGAGGCGATCTATCAAGCAGACGGAGAGAAGTGGGCGGCTTTTATGAATGGTCTTTCCGCTGTATTAAGCGATTTTGATTACGTTCTGTTTGATATGGGAGCGGGACTTTCAAAAGAACAGCTGCCGTTTATTTTATCGGCGGAAGACATTCTCGCCGTGACAACGCCTGAGCCGACGGCCATTATGGATGCCTACAGCGCGATCAAACATCTCTTGCTCGCGGATGAACGGCTGACCGTAAACATTGCCGTCAATCGCGCCCGCGCCCAAAAACAGGCGCTGGACACGTACAACCGCCTTTCTCATGCAATTCACACGTTTTTAGGCGCGGAGGTGCGTTTCGCCGGCTCCATACCCGATGACCCGCTAGTAAGTCAAGCCGTCATTGACCAGGTGCCTTTTTTAGTAAAAAGTCCTCAAGCAAAAGCCAGCAGGTCCGTCCGTCTTCTGACGGATGTCTTGTTTCAAACGGAAGAAAACAAACCAAGAGAAGAGAAACCGGCATTTATTGAGAGATTATCTTCTTTTTTATTGAGGAGGACTTTACAGTGATTCGTGTGCTTGTCGTTGATGACTCAGCTTTTATGAGAAAGATGATTACCGATTTTCTGGCTGCGGAAGTGCAGATAGAAGTCATCGGGACAGCCAGAAACGGGGAAGAGGCGCTGAAGAAAATAGAGCTTCTCAAGCCTGATGTTGTCACGCTTGATATTGAAATGCCGGTCATGAACGGAACGGACACATTGCGGAAGATCATCAGCATATATAAACTTCCCGTAATCATGGTATCGAGCCAGACACAGCAAGGGAAGGACCAAACGATCAACTGTCTGGAAATGGGCGCTTTTGATTTTATCACCAAGCCTTCCGGAGCGATTTCACTTGATCTTTATAAAATTAAAGAGCAGCTGATTGAGAGGGTGATTGCAGCCGGGCTGTCCTGCGCACAAAAACCTGAGGCGGCAGTGAAAGAGTCTTCTATCCCGGAACGTCCGGCTTTGGCGGGATTTGAAAGACCGAAAGCAAAATCCGCCAAACAGGCCGTATTCATCGCGACCTCTACAGGCGGACCGCGGGCTCTGCAAAAGGTGATTCCGAAACTGCCGAAGGATTTAAAGGCGCCTGTATTTGTCGTTCAGCACATGCCTGAAGGCTTCACCGCTTCACTTGCAGACAGACTCAACCATTTGTCAGATATTCAGGTCAAAGAAGCGGAAAACGGTGAAGAAGCGAAAGACGGATGGGTGTACATCGCACCCGGCGGAAAAAATATGACGGTTGCAGAGGAAGGCGGAAGGCTCCGCATCATTCTTGACGTTCATGATACGGAAAGCCGGCATAAACCGTCAGCCGATTATTTGTTTCGGTCGGCAAGCCGCTTATCCGATTACGAAAAGGTAGCCGTCATTATGACCGGCATGGGCAGCGACGGAACCGAGGGCGTAAAAGAAATGCTCAGAACAGGCGGCGTTAAAACGATTGCGGAATCGGACGAATCCTGTGTTGTGTTCGGAATGCCGAAGTCAGCGATAAAGGCGGGCCTCATTCATGAGATTAAACATGTGGAAGATATCGCGGCATCCATCACCGGATGTGTGAAAAAAGAGAGGGTGTGAATCAATTGGATATGAATCAATATTTAGATGTCTTTATTGATGAAAGTAAAGAGCACTTACAGACATGTAACGAAAAGCTGCTGCTGTTGGAAAAAGATCCGGCAGACCTTCAGCTTGTGCATGACATCTTCAGAGCTGCCCATACGCTGAAAGGCATGAGCGCAACGATGGGATATACAGATCTGGCGCATTTAACCCACCTGATGGAAAATGTGCTGGACGCTATCCGTAATGGAGAAATGTCCGTTACATCGGATTGGCTGGACGTGCTGTTTGAAGCGCTTGATCATCTTGAAGAGATGGTGCAGTCCATTATTGATGGTGGAGACGGCAAACGTGATATTTCTGAAGTGAGTGCGAAGCTCGACGTAAATGCGGTGCATGAGACTGCGGCTTCAGCCGAAACAGCAGAACCGCCGGCTTCAAAACAACAGGCTTCAACTGAATGGAATTATGATGAGTTCGAACGGACTGTTATTGAAGAGGCGGAAGAGCAAGGATTCAGCCGCTATGAAATAACGGTTTCCCTGAATGAAAGCTGCATGCTCAAAGCCGTGCGCGTGTACATGATATTTGAAAAGCTGAATGAAGCCGGGGAAGTCGCAAAAACGATACCCGCCGCGGAAGTGCTTGAGACGGAAGATTTCGGAACGGATTTTCAGGTGTGTTTCTTAACAAAGCAGCCTGCTGAAGAAATTAAAGAACTCATCAGCGGCATTTCAGAAGTGGAGAATGTCGAAATTTCTGCCGGTGCGCCGTTAAAAACGGCCGAAAAACCGCAAGCGGCTGAACCGGTGAAGGAAGCTCCGGTTAAAAAGGCTGAGAAACAGCCTAAGCCGCAAGCGAAAACGGAAGAACAGCCGAAGCATCACAGCGGCTCGAAAACGATTCGCGTCAACATTGAAAGACTGGATTCTTCAATGAACCTTTTTGAAGAACTTGTCATTGACCGCGGACGTCTTGAGCAGATCGCCAAAGAGCTTGACCACAATGAGCTGACTGAAACCGTTGAACGCCTGACCAGAATCTCGGGCGACCTTCAGTCTATTATTCTTAATATGCGGATGGTGCCGGTAGAAACCGTCTTTAACCGTTTCCCGAGAATGATCCGCCAGCTTCAAAAAGAATTAAACAAGAAAATCGAATTGTCCATCATCGGAGCTGAAACGGAGCTGGACCGCACGGTGATTGATGAAATCGGCGATCCGCTTGTCCATTTAATCAGAAACAGCATCGATCACGGCATTGAATCGCCTGAAGTGCGGGTGAATAAAGGAAAACCGGAATCAGGTCATGTCGTGCTTAAGGCATATCACAGCGGCAACCACGTCTTTATTGAGGTTGAAGATGACGGGGCCGGCCTGAACAGAAAGAAAATTCTTGAAAAAGCGCTCGAGCGGAGTGTAATCACCGAACGTGATGCTGAAACGCTTGAAGATAATGAGATTTACGAGCTTATTTTTGCTCCGGGCTTCTCGACTGCCGATCAAATTTCTGACATTTCAGGGCGGGGCGTCGGCCTGGATGTCGTAAAAAATAAACTCGAATCACTCGGCGGCTCTGTCAGTGTCAAATCCGCGGAAGGCCAAGGTTCTCTTTTCAGTATCCAGCTTCCGCTGACACTTTCAATTATATCCGTTCTTCTCATTAAACTGGAAGAAGAGACGTTTGCGATACCGATTTCTTCTATTATAGAGACGGCTGTTATTGATAAGAAAGATATCCTGCAGACGCATGACAGAGAAGTGATTGATTTCAGAGGCCAAATCGTTCCGATCGTCTATCTGAAAAAAGAATTCGGCATTACGGATTCAAAACAGGATGCCGATCAGTTCCATGTAATCGTCGTGAAAAAGGGCGATAAATCCACTGCTTTTGTCGTGGACTCTTTTATCGGACAGCAGGAAGTCGTACTGAAATCACTCGGCGACTATTTGACGAACGTCTTTGCGATTTCCGGCGCTACGATTCTCGGAAACGGAGAAGTGGCGCTGATTATTGATTGCAATGCGCTGATCTACTAAAACGACACGAGGAGGTGCCCGAATGACTGCTGAAATCAAAACAGGTGAAAAAATGATTGTGTTTATGATAAACGGGAAAGAATACGCTATCTCAGTTTCCCAGGTGAAATCAATTGAAAAGTGGCAAAAACCGACGAGGGTCCCGGGTGTGGAATCTTATATCCGCGGCGTTATCAATCTGCGCGGAGTGATTACCCCGGTTCTTGATTTAAGAAAACGTCTGAATCAGCCTGAACAGGACATCACAGAAGAGACTCGGATTATCATCATTTCTTACCGTGACGCTGATGTCGGATGGGTCGTGGATGAGGCCAATGACGTCATCACCGTGCATGAAAATGAAATCGAATCCGCGCCTGAAAGCCAGACAAAGGAAACGGATGTGTGGATTAAACAGATCGTCAAGCAAGATAACAGGCTCCTCAATATTATCGATGCGCATGCGGTGCTGGATAAAGGTGCTTCAGCATCTGCGTCCGGAGAGCCTAATGCTTAAAGGGGAAAAGACAACATGAGTAAGTTTGAAGCGATCAAAGAAGAGCAGATGGATATTTTGCGGGAAGTCGGAAATATCGGGGCGGGTCACTCGGCTTCTGCAATGGCTCAGCTGCTGAACAGAAAGATAGACATGGAAGTGCCGTTTGCGACTTTATTGACATTTGATGAGCTCGCTGATTTTTTCGGCGGGGCTGAAACGCCGGTCGCCAGTATCTTTTTAAGAATGGAAGGCGACATGACCGGCTCTATCTTTCTCATCATGCCTTTCCATCAGGCGGAACAGTTTATCAGAGAGCTGATCGGAAATCCGGATTTTGATATTGACCAGTTGGGTGAAGATCATTTGAGTTCTTCTGCTTTACATGAGTTCGGCAATATTTTAGCAGGTTCCTATTTAACGGCATTGGCTGATTTGACAAAACTTGAGATTTACCCGAGCGTGCCGGAAATCTCACTTGATATGTTCGGCGCGGTTATCAGTGAAGGGCTGATGGAGCTCAGCCAAGTCGGAGAGCATGCCATTGTCGTGGATACTTCTATTTTTGACCAGGGCAGCCGGCAGGAGCTCAAAGCTCACATGTTTATGCTCCCGGACTATGATTCTTTTGAAAAGCTCTTCGTCTCATTGGGTGCGGCTTTATGAGCCGTGCGGAAGCCGCAGTCGTTAAAGTGGGGATTGCGGATGTTCAAGTCGCGCGTTACCCGGATAAAATCCGAACCTCGGGACTCGGTTCATGCGTGGGGCTGGTTTTATACGATAAAGACAAACAAACGGCAGGACTCGTTCACGTCATGCTGCCGGACTCCGGTTTATCAAAAACGGCGGAGCTCAACCGTGCAAAATACGCGGACACCGCCGTTAAGATGACGATTGATATGCTTTTGAAAGTCGGCTGCCGCAAGTTTGCCCTGAAGGCAAAACTCGCCGGGGGAGCGGAGATGTTTAAGTTTAAAATGACAAACGACCTGATGAAAATCGGTCCGAGGAATGTAGCGGCCATCAAAGAGCAGCTTTCATTGTATAACATTCCGGTCATCAGTGAAGATACGGGCGGCTCAAGCGGCCGGACGATTGAATTTGAGCCAAAGTCCTGCATGCTGCACATTCGAACTGTTAAACAAGGTGAAACAACGATTTAATAAAGGTATGAGGTAGGGGGATAACAATGCAATCCTTGAATTATGAAGATCAGGTGCTTTGGTCGCGCTGGAAAGAGTGGAAAGATCCTAAAGCCGGTGATGATTTAATGCGCCGTTACATGCCGCTGGTCACATATCATGTCGGCAGAATTTCCGTCGGACTGCCGAAATCGGTGCATAAAGACGATCTAATGAGCCTTGGTATGCTTGGTTTATATGATGCCCTGGAAAAATTTGACCCCGGCCGGGATTTAAAATTTGATACCTATGCCTCGTTTAGAATTCGCGGTGCAATCATCGACGGGCTGCGTAAAGAAGATTGGCTGCCCAGAACTTCACGGGAGAAGACAAAAAAAGTCGAAGCGGCGATCGAAAAACTTGAACAGCGCTACCTTCGGAATGTGACGCCTTCAGAGATCGCAGAAGAGCTGGGGATGACGGAGCAGGACGTAGTATCAACGATGAATGAAGGGTTTTTTGCCAATCTCTTATCCATTGATGAAAAGCTTCATGACCAGGATGACGGTGAGAATATTCAAGTGATGATCAGAGATGACAAAAATGTGCCGCCGGAAGAAAAAATCATGAAGGACGAGCTGATCACTCAGCTTGCGGGCAAAATTCACGAGCTCTCCGAAAAAGAGCAGCTTGTCGTCAGTTTATTCTATAAAGAAGAACTGACTTTGACCGAAATCGGACAAGTCCTGAACCTTTCGACGTCGCGGATTTCACAGATTCATTCAAAGGCGCTGTTTAAATTAAAGCATCTGCTTGAAAAAGTAATTCAATAATGAACTCATGGTTAGCGAGTGAAAAACATGTCAACACTATTATGGCTTTTAAGCTTTGTGCTTCACGGCGTACTGCTTTATGCCGTCATTATTCTGTACACGAGGTTTTCAGCCCTCAAGGAGACGGAGCGCCAGCAGAAGAAGATTCTTGAAGAGACGGAAAACACCCTTGCAGCGTTTCTGCTTGAGCTGAAAGAAGAAAATGAAAGACTCGAAGACGCAAAAAGCCGTCAAGCGCCGGACGCAGAAGACGCCGAACCCCTGGCGGAACCGAAAGAAGAGCCTGATATTCCGGACCACATGGAAAAGCTCATCAGTGCAACGGAACGGGCTGAAAGTGATGAAAACAACGGCGCGCATTCGTTTGAAGAACGTGTTTCAGAATTATATGAACAAGGGCTCACCCCCGCGGAAATCGCCAAACGGATGCAGAGCGGAAAGACAGAAATCGAGCTGTTTTTAAAATTTCGCGGCAAAGCTGTAAAGGATTCTTGATTGTCGCATAAAGCTGTGTTATATTATGTCTTGGTGTTAAATACACACGCTTAACGATTTATGCAGAGGGTGCTGCAAACGGCAGTTCTGCACAAAAATGACCTAAGCGGAGGAAAAAAACCATTTTATTAGGAGGAAATCACATGTCAGTTATTTCTATGAAACAATTGCTTGAAGCTGGTGTTCACTTCGGCCACCAAACACGCCGCTGGAACCCAAAAATGAAGCGTTACATTTTCACGGAGCGTAACGGAATCTACATCATTGACCTTCAAAAAACAGTGAAAAAAGTAGAGGAAGCTTACAACTTCACGAAAAACCTTGCTGCTGAAGGCGGAAAAATCCTTTTCGTCGGCACAAAAAAACAAGCTCAGGATTCTGTTAAAGAAGAAGCTGTACGCTCTGGCATGTACTATGTCAACCAACGCTGGTTGGGCGGTACACTGACAAACTTCGAAACAATCCAAAAACGCATTAAGCGTCTGAAAGACATCGAGAAAATGCAAGAAAACGGTACATTTGAAGTACTTCCGAAAAAAGAAGTTGTTCAATTGAAAAAAGAATTAGAGCGTCTTGAAAAATTCCTCGGCGGAATTAAAGACATGAAGGATCTTCCTGATGCATTATTCATCATCGATCCTCGCAAAGAGCGCATCGCTGTTGCGGAAGCTCGCAAATTGAACATTCCTATCATCGGAATCGTAGATACAAACTGTGATCCTGATGAAATTGATGTCGTAATCCCTGCAAACGATGACGCAATCCGCGCTGTCAAACTTCTTACTTCTAAAATGGCAGATGCTATTCTTGAAGCGAAGCAAGGCGAAGAAGAAGCGGAAGCTGCTGAAGAGACTGCACCTGAAACAGAAACGACAACTGCGTAACCTAATCAAAAGGTGATAAGAGGGACTGCCTTTTATCACCTTTTTTCAAGAAAAATGTATCTATACATATCTTGTTTACACATATAAGGAGGAATTCAAATGGCTATTACTGCACAGCAGGTAAAAGAACTGCGTCAAAAAACAGGCGCTGGTATGATGGACTGTAAAAAAGCATTGACTGAAACTGACGGAGATATGGACAAAGCAATCGACCTTCTGAGAGAAAAAGGAATTGCGAAAGCGGCTAAAAAAGCTGACCGTATCGCTGCTGAAGGTTCTACTCTTATTAAAACTGACGGCAACAAAGGCGTTATCTTAGAAGTAAACTCTGAAACTGATTTCGTTGCGAAAAACGAAGGCTTCAAAGAGCTTCTGAACACGCTTGCTGACCACCTTCTTGCAAACGCTCCTGCTGATCTTGAAGAAGCAATGGGTCAAAAGATGGAAAACGGTTCTACTGTTGAAGAATACATCACAAGCAACGTTGCTAAAATCGGAGAGAAAATCACTCTTCGCCGTTTTGCTGTTATTACAAAAGAAGACAGCGAAGCGTTCGGTGCTTACCTTCACATGGGAGGCCGCATCGGCGTATTATCCGTTCTTAGCGGAACAACTGACGAAGATCTTGCAAAAGACATCGCGATGCATGTTGCAGCGGTAAATCCTCGTTACATTTCCCGCGACCAAGTGTCTGAAGAAGAAGCAAACCATGAGCGTCAGATTCTGACTCAGCAAGCTCTTCAAGAAGGCAAACCGGAAAACATCGTAGCTAAAATGGTTGAAGGCCGTCTGAACAAATTCTTCGAAGAAATTTGCTTATTAGACCAAGCTTTCGTTAAAAACCCAGACGAAAAAGTGAAACAAGTTGTGGCTGCGAAAAACGCATCTGTTAAAACTTACGTCCGCTACGAAGTTGGAGAAGGTATTGAAAAACGCCAAGAAAACTTTGCTGAAGAAGTTATGAACCAAGTGAAAAAATAATGGCGGAAAGCCTTGGCGAATCTTTCGCGGCTTTTCAGGCAGTATAGGGGACACTACTTGTGTTCCCTATTTTTAAAACTATATTTACAAACCTTTTTTTCTCTTGCATAATAGGAAACGGCAATGTTTACACTTGGAGGTTATTATGGAAAAACCAAAATACAATCGTATCGTTTTAAAGCTTAGCGGAGAAGCATTGGCAGGAGAGCAGGGAAACGGCATTAATCCGACTGTCATCCAATCCATCGCTAAACAGGTAAAAGAAATCGCTGAGCTTGACGTCGAAGTGGCCGTAGTCGTAGGCGGCGGCAACTTATGGCGCGGAAAAACGGGCAGTGACTTAGGAATGGACCGTGCGACGGCCGATTATATGGGCATGCTTGCTACTGTCATGAACTCACTTGCCCTGCAGGACAGCCTGGAAACGCTCGGAATTCAGTCCAGAGTGCAGACATCAATTGAAATGCGTCAGGTCGCTGAGCCTTACATCAGAAGAAAAGCCATCCGCCACCTGGAGAAAAAACGCGTTGTTATTTTTGCCGCGGGAACAGGAAATCCTTATTTCTCTACGGACACAACCGCAGCGCTGCGTGCCGCTGAAATCGAAGCGGACGTGATCTTAATGGCGAAAAATAATGTCGACGGTGTGTATAATGCTGATCCGAGAAAAGATGAGTCAGCCGTTAAATACGAAAAATTATCTTATCTCGATGTGTTAAAAGACGGGCTGGAAGTCATGGATTCTACGGCTTCTTCACTATGTATGGATAATGATATTCCGCTGATCGTCTTTTCTATTATGGAAGAAGGAAATATTAAGCGTGCCGTAATCGGCGAATCAATCGGAACGATCGTAAGGGGGAAATAACGTTGTCAAACGAAGTATTAACACAAACAAAAGAACGCATGGAAAAAGCGGTTGCCGCTTATTCACGTGAATTGGCGTCAGTCCGCGCAGGACGTGCCAACCCATCTCTATTGGATAAAGTGACAGTAGAATACTACGGTGCCCAAACACCTTTAAACCAGCTGTCTTCCATCAATGTGCCTGAAGCGCGTATGCTTGTTGTCACACCGTATGACAAAACGGCAATCGGCGATATTGAAAAAGCGATTCTGAAAGCTGATCTTGGCGTAACGCCGACAAGTGACGGCACAATTATCCGCATCGCGATCCCTGCTCTGACGGAAGAAAGACGTAAAGAACTTGTCAAAGTCGTGAAAAAATACGCGGAAGAAGCGAAAGTAGCAGTCCGTAATGTCCGCCGTGACAGCAACGATGACCTCAAAAAACTTGAGAAAAACGGAGACATTACAGAAGACGAGCTTCGTGCTTCCAGTGAAGACGTTCAAAAGCTGACAGATGAATATGTGTCAAAAATTGACAGCGTCACGAAGGACAAAGAAAAAGAAATCATGGAAGTTTAATGAAAAACTATGTACAATAGATAATGTGAAAAGACCCTCTCATGTTTACAGGGGGTTTTTTTGTTAATACTGTTGATTACATTGATCATCAGCAACGCAACCTTTTTGGGTGACGGAGGAATCTCATGCTCAACATACTCAAAAATTGGAAGAATCAGCAGAATGCGGCTTCCAACTTAGAACGGTATACAAAAGAAGACATACTGAAGGGTGAAATTCCCGCACACATTGCCATTATTATGGACGGAAACGGACGCTGGGCGAAGAAGCGCTCACTCCCTCGGATTGCAGGACATCATGAAGGAATGAAAGTGGTAAAAAGGGTGACAAAGCTCGCAAGTCAGCTCGGCGTTAAAGTTCTGACTCTTTATGCGTTTTCAACGGAGAACTGGAAGCGCCCGAAGATGGAAGTCGACTTTTTGATGAAGCTTCCGGAAGAGTTCCTGAATACGTATCTTCCTGAATTAATAGAGGAAAATGTACAGGTGAAAATTATCGGAGATGAATCCGCGCTCCCTTCTCATACGTACAGGGCGATTGAGAAGGCCGTAAAAGATACAGAACAAAATGACGGGCTGATTCTCAATTTCGCTTTGAACTACGGCGGACGCACGGAAATCGTCAATGCGGCAAAAGCACTGGCTGAACAGGTGAAAAGCGGCACGCTGAATATCGAAGACATTGATGAAGCGCTCTTTTCCGGGCATTTAATGACAGAATCAATCCAGGACCCGGAGCTGCTTATCAGAACGAGCGGAGAAATCAGATTGAGCAACTTTATGCTTTGGCAGGTGGCTTACAGTGAATTTGTTTTTACAGATGTCCTGTGGCCCGATTTTAAAGAAGATCACTTTCTGCAGGCAGTGGGAGAATTTCAGCAGCGGGGCCGGAGGTTTGGCGGAATTTAGAGGATGGTGGAAATGAAACAAAGATTGTTAACAGGTGTTCTGGCAGCGGCACTATTTTTATTTTTGGTTATTTTCGGAGGATTGCCGTTCACCGTATTTGTTTACGTGATGGGAAGTATAGCGCTTTTTGAGCTTTTGCGGATGAAAAAGCTCAGATTTTTTTCTTTTCCGGGTCTGATCAGCCTCTTGTTGTTATGGCTGTATATGATGCCGGACAAGTATCATTTTTTCGATGCGAAAATGGAAGTAACGATTTTCGCCGTATTGATTCTGCTCAGCTATACGGTGCTCGTGAAAAACACTTTTACGTTTGACGAAGTCGGGTTTATCGTTCTCGCGACGGTATATATCGGACTGTGTTTTCATTATTTTATTGAAATCAGAAACATTGAAACAAACGGGCTTTTGTATATCTTTTATGCCTGCGTTGTCATATGGTCAACGGACTCAGGCGCATATTTCGTCGGAAAGTCGCTCGGGAAGCGGAAGCTGTGGCCCGAAATCAGTCCCAACAAAACGGTGGAAGGGTTTCTCGGCGGTATTGTCATCGCCCTTATTTTTACGGCTGTTTTTCAGCTGTTTGCGCACCTTCCGATTTCATACCCGGTTCTTTTGGTCATCACGCTTGTTTTGTCTGTGTTCGGACAGATCGGGGATTTGGTTGAATCAGCGCTTAAGCGGCACTATGATGTGAAGGATTCGGGAAAAATCCTTCCCGGGCACGGCGGCATTTTAGATCGATTTGACAGCTTTTTGTTTGTCATGCCGTTCTTATACTTTCTGCTTGCGCTTTTTTCATGAGAAAGGCTAATATGAAAATAAGACCGATCTGGACGCATAGAATGGGAGTGGCATTTTGAAGAATATTTGTCTTTTAGGAGCAACAGGATCAATAGGGGAGCAGACGTTAGACGTATTGCGCATGCATCAAGATCAGTTCCGTCTCGTCTCGATGACTTTCGGTAAAAACGCCGAGAAAGCGATCCCGTTGATCAGAACGTTTCAGCCGAAATATGTAGCAGTCGGCGACATGGATACATACCAAAAAGTGAAAGAAGCGTCTTTTTCTCATGAATGTCAAATCGGCATCGGAGAAGAAGGCCTGATTGAAGCGGCAGTCATGGACGAAGTCGATATCGTGGTCAATGCGCTGCTTGGAAGCGTCGGTTTAATCCCGACTTTGAAAGCGATTGAACAGAAAAAAACAATTGCGCTTGCAAATAAGGAAACTCTCGTCACTGCCGGGCATATAGTGAAAGGACACGCAAAACGATACGGTGTTCCTCTTCTTCCGGTCGACAGCGAACATTCCGCTATTTTTCAGGCGCTGCAAGGCGAACAGAGCAAAAATATCGAGCGCCTGGTCATTACGGCATCCGGCGGCAGTTTCAGAGATAAAACACGGCAGGAGCTTGAGTCTGTAACGATTGCCGACGCCCTTAACCACCCGAACTGGTCGATGGGTGCAAAAATTACGATTGACTCGGCTACAATGATGAATAAAGGACTTGAAGTCATTGAGGCGCATTGGCTGTTTGACATTCCGTATGAACAGATTGACGTTGTATTACATAAGGAGAGCATCATTCATTCGATGGTTGAATTTCACGACAGAAGCGTCATCGCCCAGCTCGGAAATCCGGACATGAGGGTGCCGATTCAATATGCGCTGACATATCCGGACCGTCTGCCTCTGCCTGAAACTAAAAGGCTTGAATTATGGGAGATCGGAAACCTCCATTTTGCGAAAGCTGACTTTGAAAGGTTCCGCTGCTTACAATTTGCCTTTGAATCAGGTAAAATAGGGGGAACGATGCCGACGGTTTTAAATGCGGCCAACGAAGAAGCCGTTGCCGCTTTTCTTGCCGGACGGATTTCATTCTTATCGATTGAGGACCTGATTGAAAAAGCATTGGACCGCCACAGCGTAATTCAGGATCCGAGTCTTGCGGATATCCAAGAAGTGGACAAAGACACCCGGGGATACGTTAATTCAATACTCACATAAGGTGGTATGTTCGTGAATACAGTTATCGCGTTTATTATTATTTTCGGAACGCTCGTTTTTTTCCATGAGCTCGGGCATTTATTGCTCGCCCAAAGAGCGGGAATCCTTTGCCGTGAATTTGCGATCGGCTTCGGCCCTAAAATCTTTTCATTTAAAAAGAATGAAACCGTGTATACGATCAGACTCCTTCCGGTCGGCGGGTTCGTCCGCATGGCCGGTGAAGACCCGGAGATGATCGAAGTCAAACCCGGTTATACCGTCGGGCTTCTTTTTAATAAAGATGACGAAGTGGAAAAAGTCATCATTAATCAAAAGGAAAAATATCCCGACGCTTTAATTATCGAGGTGGAGACGGCTGATCTTGAGCACGAAATGAAGATTACCGGGTACGAGCAGGGGAAAGAAGATGAACTGGCGGGCTTTACTGTCAGTCAGACCTCTTTTTTTATCGTAGACGGAGAAGAAGTGCAGATTGCGCCTTACAATCGACAATTCGGGTCTAAACCCGTATGGAAGCGGATTAAGGCGATTGCTGCCGGTCCGATAATGAACTTCATCTTAGCGTATGTCATTCTCGTCATGCTTGGATTCATTCAAGGCGTGCCTTCGAATCAGCCTGAGCTCGGGAAGCTGACAGACAATGGACGCGCAGCGGCTGCCGGTTTAAAAGAAGGCGACTATATCCAGAGCATTAACGGTGAAAAAATGAGGTCATGGACCGACATCGTGACAGCGGTAAAAGAAAATCCCGGAAAAAAAATCGATGTCGCCGTCAAACGGGACGGCAAATCGTTTCATATCTCGGTTACACCTGAAGCTGTAAAAGATGAAAATAAAAAAACAATCGGCCGCTTCGGCTCTTATGCGCCGACTGAAAAAGGCGCGCTTGCAGCGATTGCCTACGGCGCGACATCTACCGTTGATGTCACAAAAGCGATCCTGACCAATCTGAGCAAACTTGTGACAGGCCAGTTTAAGCTTGATATGCTTTCGGGTCCTGTCGGCATTTATGATATGACGGATCAAGTTGCAAAAACCGGTATTATCAACCTATTCCAGTTTGCGGCGTTTTTAAGCATCAACCTGGGAATTGTCAACCTGCTGCCGATACCGGCGCTTGACGGTGGGCGGCTGCTGTTTTTATTCATTGAAGCAATCCGCGGCAAGCCGATAAACCGTGACAAGGAAGCATTTGTCGTATTTATCGGCGTAGCTTTCTTAATGCTTCTTATGCTGGTTGTCACATGGAACGATATCCAGCGTTTATTCTTATAATTGACTAGTAAAAAATCAGAGGTGCGAAGACATGAGACAAAGTTTGACGCTTATTCCGACCCTGAGAGAAGTGCCGGCTGATGCTGAAGCAAAAAGCCATAAGCTTCTGCTGAGAGCGGGATTTATCAGACAAAATACGAGCGGGGTTTACAGCTACATGCCCCTGGCTTACAGGGTCATTCAAAACATTCAGAAGATCGTGCGTGAAGAAATGGAAAAAATCAACGCGGTGGAAATGCTGATGCCGGCCCTTCAGCAGGCTGAAACATGGCAGGAATCAGGCAGGTGGTATACGTACGGGCCTGAATTAATGCGTCTGAAAGACCGCCACGGCCGTGAATTTGCTTTAGGCGCGACACATGAAGAAGTCATTACTTCTCTCGTGCGCGATGAGGTGAAATCTTATAAGCGTCTGCCGCTCACTCTTTACCAGATCCAGTCTAAATTCAGAGATGAAAAACGCCCGCGTTTCGGGTTATTGCGCGGACGCGAATTCATCATGAAAGATGCGTATTCTTTCCATGCTTCTGAAGAAAGTCTGGAGGAAACATACCAAAACATGTACGGCGCATACAGCAGCATTTTCGCACGCTGTGAATTAAACGTCCGTCCCGTTATTGCCGACTCGGGCGCGATGGGCGGAAAAGACACGCATGAATTTATGGCTCTTTCTGAAATAGGGGAAGATACCATCGCTTATTCCGATGGATCCTCTTACGCAGCCAATACGGAAATGGCGGAAGTTGTCATGAACAGCGAGCCGTCAGATGAAACACCCGAGGCATTGGAGAAAATTGATACGCCTAATGTCAAAAGCATTGAAGAGCTCGCTTCGTTCTTGCAGATCGAGCCGAGCGCCTGCATCAAGTCCATGCTGTTTAAAGCTGATGACCGATTTGTTCTCGTGTTAGTAAGAGGCGATCATGAGGTCAATGACGTGAAAGTGAAAAACCTTCTGAACGCGGAAGTGGTTGAGCTTGCGTCTCATGAAGAAGTAGCAGAGAAACTTGGCACGGAGCCGGGATTTGCGGGGCCGATCGGCGCTGCCGGCGACATTGAGATTTATGCCGACCAAGCCGTAAAAGTAATGGTAAACGCCGTTAGCGGCGCGAATGAAAAAGACCGTCATTACCGAAACGTAAACATCGAACGTGACGCGTCAGTAAAAGCGTATGCCGATCTTCGAATCATTCAGGAAGGCGATCCGTCACCTGACGGAAAAGGCACGATCCGTTTCGCTGAAGGGATTGAGGTCGGACAAGTCTTTAAACTCGGCACGCGTTACTCTGAAGCGATGAATGCGACATACCTTGATGAAAACGGGCGTGCGCAGCCGATGCTGATGGGATGTTACGGAATCGGCGTGTCCAGAACGCTTTCAGCCATCGCTGAACAGCATCACGACGAAAAAGGCTTGATCTGGCCGAAAAGCGTTGCTCCGTATGACCTTCATATTTTGGCGCTGAATATGAAAAACGAAGCGCAAAAAGAGCTTGCTGAACAGCTTTACGGCAAATTCCAGGCGGAAGGTTATGAGGTATTATACGATGACCGCGCTGAACGCGCAGGCGTGAAGTTTGCTGATTCTGATCTGATCGGCCTTCCGATCCGCATCACTGTCGGAAAACGTGCCGACGAAGGCATCGTAGAAGTGAAAATCCGCAAAACCGGTGAATCTGCCGAAGTTTCAGTGGATGAGCTTTCTGAATTTATCAAGACGAAGTAATCACCATAACGAATCATACAAAATCATGTTAAAATAGAGAAAAAAGAAGGTACCTCATCACCTGCGGAGGTACCTTCACTTATGATGTTTTAAGGGAGGGATACTGTCTGAATGGAACAGTTATCAGTAAACAGAAGACAGTTTCAGATTCTTCTGCAGCAGCTTAATATGACAGATGATACCTTCATGACATACTTTGAAGACGGAGAGATTGATAAACTGACAATCCATAAAGCAGAAAAAGCCTGGCATTTCCAATTTCGCTTTAAGGCTCTTTTGCCGTATCAAATATATGATTCATTCATGATGAGGTTAACACAATCGTTTGCTCACATCGCCCGTGTCACATCGTCTGTTCAGGTCATCGACCCTACAGTGACAGAGGAGCTTGTACAGGATTATTGGACACGCTGTATTGAAGAGCTTGAAGGAACCTCGCCGCCGATGGTGGCTCTTTTGAATCAGCAGAAGCCGAAGCTCAAGGGAAACAAACTGATCGTGAAAACAAAAACAGATACAGAAGCATCTGCGCTCAAAAATAAATACAGCGCACTGATTCAGCACAGCTACCGCCAATTCGGCTTTCCGGAACTGCAGCTGGATACCGAAATTTTCGTATCTGACCAAGAAGTCCAGAAATTCCGCGAGCAAAAGCTTGCTGAAGATCAGGAGCGGGCGATGCAGGCGCTTATCGAGATGGAGAAGAAGGAAAAAGAGGGCGATGAGGATCAGGCACCGTCCGGACCGCTTGTCATCGGCTATCAAATTAAAGAGAACGAAGAAATCCGGACGCTTGACAGCATCATGGATGAAGAAAGAAGAATTACGGTGCAGGGGTTTGTGTTTGATGCTGAAACACGCGAGCTGAAAAGCGGACGCACGCTCTGCATTTTCAAAATCACGGACTATACAAACAGCATTTTAGTAAAAATGTTCGCCAGAGAAAAAGAAGACGCCGCTTTGATGAAAACGCTGAAAAAAGGCATGTGGGTGAAGGCGCGGGGAAGCATTCAAAACGATACATTCGTTAGAGACCTCGTCATGATTGCAAATGACGTGAATGAAATAAAAGCCAAAACCCGTGAAGACACCGCTCCTGAAGGCGAAAAACGGGTTGAGCTTCATCTGCATTCTCCGATGAGCCAAATGGATGCTGTAACGAGCATCGGAAAGCTTGTCGAACAGGCGAAAAAATGGGGACATGAAGCGATTGCGTTAACTGATCATGCCGTTGTGCAGTCTTTCCCAGATGCCTATTCCGCCGCGAAAAAACACGGCATTAAAATGATTTACGGAATGGAAGCCAATATCGTAGATGACGGCGTTCCGATCGCATACAATCCAGCTCACCGTCTTCTGGAAGAAGACACATACGTTGTCTTTGACGTTGAAACGACAGGTCTGTCCGCAGTGTATGACACCATCATTGAGCTTGCCGCAGTCAAAATAAGAGGCGGAGAAATTATCGATAAATTCGAAGCGTTCGCCAATCCGCACCATCCGCTGTCAGCAACGACGATAGAGCTTACCGGGATTACGGACGACATGGTCCGCGACGCTTCCGATGTCGTTGACGTCGTCCGGGATTTTAAAGAATGGATCGGCGATGACGTGCTTGTGGCTCATAACGCCAGCTTTGATATGGGATTTTTAAATGTGGCGTACAAGCGTCTTTTGAAAACGGAAAAAGCGAAAAATCCGGTCATTGATACGCTGGAACTCGCGCGTTTCCTGTATCCTGAGTTTAAAAATCACCGCTTAAATACGTTATGTAAGAAGTTTGATATCGAATTAACCCAGCATCACCGAGCGGTTTTTGACGCTGAAGCAACGGGCTACCTGCTGTTGAAAATGCTCAAAGATGCCGCTGAAAAAGACATTTTTTATCATGATCAGCTGAATGAGAATATGGGACAATCCAATGCTTACCAGAGATCAAGACCTTATCACGCTACATTGCTTGCCGTAAATGAGACCGGCCTTAAAAATCTGTTTAAGCTCGTGTCCATTTCTCATATTCAATATTTCTACAGAGTGCCGCGCATTCCGAGGTCGCAGCTTAATAAATACAGAGAAGGTCTGTTAATCGGTTCTGCCTGTGACAGGGGAGAGGTCTTTGAAGGCATGATGCAAAAATCTCCTGAAGAGGTTGAAGATATCGCATCCTTCTATGATTATCTTGAAGTGCAGCCGCCGGAAGTATACAGACACCTTCTGCAGCTTGAGCTCGTCCGGGATGAAAAAGCGCTGAAAGAAATCATCGCCAACATTACAAAGCTCGGAGAAAAATTGAATAAGCCGGTCGTGGCTACGGGAAATGTCCACTATTTAAACGATGAGGATAAAATTTACCGGAAGATCTTAATATCTTCCCAAGGCGGCGCCAACCCGTTAAACAGACACGAACTGCCTAAAGTGCACTTCAGAACGACAGATGAAATGCTGGAGGCTTTCTCCTTCCTCGGTGCGGAAAAAGCGAAAGAAATCGTGGTTGACAATACGCAGAAAGTCGCTTCGATGATTGATGAGATCAAACCGATCAAAGACGATCTGTACACGCCGAAAATTGACGGAGCCGATGAAGAGATCCGTGAAATGAGCTATCAGCGCGCCAGAAGCATTTACGGTGAAGAGCTTCCCGAAATTGTGGAAGCGAGAATAGAAAAAGAATTAAAAAGTATCATCGGTCATGGATTCGCCGTTATTTATCTCATCTCTCATAAGCTTGTAAAACGGTCTCTGGATGACGGTTATCTCGTCGGCTCCCGGGGGTCCGTCGGTTCATCGCTTGTGGCGACCTTAACGGAAATTACTGAAGTGAACCCGCTCGCTCCGCACTACGTGTGCCCGAGCTGCCGATATTCCGAATTCTTTAATGACGGATCAGTCGGTTCCGGTTTTGACCTTCCGGATAAAAGCTGCCCGTCTTGCGGCACCCCTTTGAAAAAGGACGGACATGATATCCCGTTTGAAACGTTCTTAGGCTTTAAAGGTGACAAAGTACCCGATATCGACTTGAACTTCTCAGGTGAGTACCAGCCCCATGCCCATAACTACACGAAAGTATTGTTCGGTGAAGATAACGTGTATCGCGCGGGAACGATCGGCACCGTCGCGGAAAAGACGGCTTACGGATATGTGAAAGGCTATGCGGGCGATCACAACCTACACATGCGCGGCGCGGAGATCGACCGTCTGGTTCAAGGCTGCACCGGCGTTAAGAGAACGACCGGCCAGCACCCGGGGGGGATTATCGTTGTCCCGGATTACATGGATATTTACGATTTTTCACCGATACAATTCCCGGCAGATGCGACGGGGTCTGAATGGAAAACGACTCATTTTGACTTCCACTCCATTCATGACAACCTGCTGAAGCTTGATATATTAGGGCACGATGATCCGACCGTCATCCGGATGCTCCAGGATTTAAGCGGAATTGATCCGAAGACGATTCCGACAGATGATCCGGAAGTTATGAAGATTTTCCAAGGCACAGAATCGCTCGGCGTCACTGAAGAGCAGATCGGCTGTAAAACGGGGACGCTCGGCATTCCTGAATTCGGGACGCGATTTGTGCGGCAGATGCTTGAGGATACAAAGCCGACGACGTTCTCCGAGCTTGTCCAGATTTCCGGGCTTTCTCACGGAACGGACGTATGGCTCGGCAATGCGCAGGAACTGATACACAACAATACGTGTGAACTGAGCGAAGTGATCGGCTGCCGTGATGACATTATGGTTTACTTGATCTATCAGGGCCTTGAGCCTTCACTGGCCTTTAAAATCATGGAATTCGTCCGTAAAGGCAAAGGCCTGACGCCGGAATGGGAAGAAGAAATGAAAAAGAACAATGTGCCGAACTGGTATATTGATTCATGCAAAAAAATCAAATACATGTTCCCGAAAGCCCACGCCGCCGCATACGTGCTGATGGCGGTGCGGATTGCATACTTTAAAGTGCATCACGCGCTTTTATATTATGCTGCGTATTTTACCGTCCGCGCAGATGACTTTGACATTGATACAATGATTAAAGGCTCGACTGCCATCAGAGCGGTGATGGATGATATCAGCTCTAAAGGGCTTGATGCTTCGCCGAAGGAGAAAAACCTCCTTACCGTGTTAGAGCTTGCGCTTGAAATGTGTGAGCGCGGCTATTCCTTCCAGAAGGTCGATCTATACCGTTCGAGCGCTTCGGAATTTATCATTGACGGCAACAGTCTCATCCCGCCGTTCAACTCAATTCCGGGACTCGGAACCAACGCCGCTCTCAATATTGTGAAAGCGCGGAAGGAAGGGGAGTTCCTTTCAAAAGAGGATCTTCAAAAACGCGGAAAAGTGTCAAAAACCATTTTAGAGTATTTAGACCGTCACGGCTGTCTTGAGTCGCTTCCGGACCAAAATCAGCTGTCTCTGTTTTAAGCTTTGTGCACAGCCTCCGAGCGGAGTTTGATTTGCATTAAATATATGGTTATGGTATAGTTTTATTGGAAATGCTAACGATTACCGAGGCAAAGAGTGGGGAAACCCGCTCTTTTGTATTGAACAGGCAATTTTGCCTCGACATGTCCATCGTTTTCTCAATGCCCCTGCTCTTTTGAAGCAGGGTTTTTATGCAGAGGAACGGCTGATATGATATCGACAGCACAAGGAGGAAAAACATGAGCAAAAAAGTGACTGATACCGTTCAAGAAATGGCTCAGCCCATACTGGATGACCTTCAGCTTGAACTCGTAGACATTGAATTTGTCAAAGAGGGTCAAAACTGGTTCCTTCGCGTGTTTATTGATTCCGAGAACGGTGT
Organism: Bacillus sp. FSL P4-0334; assembly: GCF_038004825.1. Classification (NCBI taxonomy): domain Bacteria; kingdom Bacillati; phylum Bacillota; class Bacilli; order Caryophanales; family Bacillaceae; genus Bacillus; species Bacillus sp. FSL P4-0334. The sequence goes on from NZ_JBBORX010000001.1 coordinate 2,773,330, forward strand.
TGATATTGAGGAGTGCGCCAAAGTCAGCGAAGCGTTAAGCGAAAAGCTGGATGAGGCCGATCCGATCACCCAGAACTACTTTCTTGAAGTATCTTCTCCTGGAGCCGAGCGTCCATTAAAGAAAAAAGCCGACTTCGAAAAATCACTGGGCAAAAATGTGTACATGAAAACGTACGAACCGATTGACGGTTTAAAAGTGTTTGAAGGCAAATTGGCTGAATTCGATGGACAAACTGTTACAATAGAGATGACGGTCAAAACAAGAAAGAAACGGGTCAATATTCCGTATGAAAAAATAGCTAACGCAAGATTAGCTGTAACATTTTAATGAATGAAGTATTAGTGTTTAAGGGGGGAGACCGCTAACATGAGCAGTGAACTATTAGATGCTCTCACTATTCTTGAAAAAGAAAAAGGCATCAGTAAAGACATTATCATCGAAGCAATTGAAGCTGCCTTAATTTCCGCGTATAAGCGAAATTTTAACCAGGCGCAAAACGTACGGGTCGATCTGAACCGTGAGACGGGCACGATCCGCGTGTTCGCAAGAAAGGATGTCGTAGACGAGGTATACGATTCAAGACTTGAAATCTCGCTTGACGACGCCCAGCACATCCATCCGAACTACCTTGTCGGAGATGTCGTTGAAATAGAAGTAACGCCGAAAGACTTCGGCCGCATTGCTGCGCAGACGGCGAAACAAGTGGTGACGCAGCGTGTCCGTGAAGCTGAGCGCGGCGTGATTTACTCAGAATTTATCGATCGTGAAGAAGACATCATGACGGGAATTGTACAGCGCTTAGACAGCAAGTTTATTTACGTGTCTCTCGGCAAGATTGAAGCGCTGCTGCCCGTCAATGAACAAATGCCGAATGAGAGCTATAAACCGCACGATCGGATTAAAGTATTTATCACAAAAGTCGAAAAAACGACAAAAGGGCCGCAGATCTATGTATCAAGAACGCATCCTGGTCTGTTGAAGCGTCTTTTTGAAATCGAAGTGCCGGAAATTTATGACGGAACGGTCGAACTGAAATCCGTTGCCAGAGAAGCGGGCGACCGCTCTAAAATCTCCGTCCGCACTGATGATCCTGACGTTGATCCGGTCGGTTCATGCGTCGGTCCTAAAGGCCAGCGCGTGCAGGCGATCGTCAATGAACTGAAAGGCGAAAAAATTGATATCGTCAACTGGTCTGATGATCCGGTTGAATTTGTTGCCAATGCGCTCAGCCCGTCTAAAGTGCTGGATGTCATCGTCAGCGAAGAAGAAAAAGCCACGACTGTCATCGTTCCTGATTACCAGCTTTCTCTGGCAATCGGAAAAAGAGGGCAAAACGCCCGCTTAGCCGCGAAACTGACAGGCTGGAAAATCGATATCAAAAGTGAAACGGATGCAAGAGACCTTGGCATCTATCCGAGAGAGCATGAAGAAGATGACGATTTAGAGCCGCTCTTTATGGAGCCTGAAACAGCCGAATCGGATGAATAAGAGGTGACTTTAGGTGAATAAGCGAAAAAAAATTCCTCTGCGCAAATGCGTGGTAACGGGGGAAATGAAGCCTAAAAAGGAACTGATCCGAATTGTCCGTTCTAAAGAAGGAGAGATTTCAGTCGATCCGACCGGAAAGAAGAACGGACGGGGTGCCTATATCACCCTTGAGAAAGAATGCATCTTAGCTGCGAAAAAGAAAAACACATTGCAAAATCAATTTCAATCACAAATCGATGACCAGATTTTCGAAGAATTGCTGGAACTGGCGGAAAAGGTGAAAAAATAACATGTCTGGAATGGAATGGTTTCCCTTGCTGGGTCTGGCCAATCGAGCTCGTAAGGTCGTGTCGGGCGAGGACTTGGTTATAAAAGAAATTAGAAATGCGCGTGCAAAACTTGTTCTGCTGACAGAAGATGCATCTGCGAATACTGCAAAAAAAGTATCCGATAAATGCAATTATTATAAAGTGCCTTATAAAAAAGTCGAAAGCCGCGCTGATCTCGGCCGCTCTATCGGCAAGGAATCACGTGTCGTTGTCGCCGTCACTGACCAAGGTTTTGCGAATAAGCTGATCAGCTTGCTCGATTAATATTTTTGGGGGTGAACGAATGGCTAAAATGAGAGTTTACGAATATGCAAAAGCCATCAATGTTTCAAGCAAGGAAATTTTGACTGCGCTGAAAAACATGGATATAGTAGTAAATAACCATATGGCAATGCTTGAAGAAAAGACCATTAAGCAGCTTGATGCGAAATTTAAAAAAGGCGGCGCCGGCGTTACATCTCAGAAGCCTGCGGAAACGAACAAAAACAAGCCGCAAGGGATTAATCAGCAGCCTGCTGGGAATCAACCAAACAAAATTCGAGACGGAAAGAAGAATGACGTGCAGAATAATCAATTTAACAAAAACAAGAAGAATAACAACAACAACAAAAACAAAAACAAACGCAATCATAACAACAAAAATCAGTATCAGCAAAAACCGCTGAAGCCGAAAAAAGAGCTTCCTGAGAAAATTACGTTTTCCGGCTCTTTAACAGTCGGAGCTTTAGCCGAGGAACTGGGCAAAGAGCCGTCTGAACTCATTAAAAAACTGATGCTTCTGGGCGTAATGGCTACCATTAACCAGGAGCTTGACAAAGACACAATCGAACTGATCGCATCTGAATACGGTGTAGAAACAGAAGAAGTGATTGTGCTTGAAGAAACTGAGCTTGAAAAATATGAAGAGGCTGACAAAGAAGAAGATCTTCAAATCCGTCCGCCTGTCGTGACGATCATGGGCCACGTTGACCACGGGAAAACGACCCTCCTTGACAGCATCAGAAAAACAAAAGTTGTTGAAGGTGAAGCCGGCGGAATCACCCAGCATATCGGGGCTTACCAGATCGAAGAAAACGGCAAAAAAATCACGTTCTTAGATACTCCGGGACACGCGGCGTTCACAACAATGCGTGCGCGCGGTGCGGAAGTAACTGATATTACCATTTTAGTCGTAGCGGCTGATGACGGCGTTATGCCGCAGACAGTCGAAGCCATCAACCATGCGAAAGCGGCTGAGGTTCCGATTATCGTTGCCGTGAATAAAGTGGATAAAGAAAGCGCGAACCCTGACCGTGTCATGCAGGAGCTGACTGAATACGGACTCGTTCCTGAAGCATGGGGAGGAGAAACGATTTTCGTTCCTCTGTCCGCTCTTACAGGCAAGGGAATTGACGAGCTTGTCGAAATGATTCTGCTTGTCAGTGAAGTGGAAGAGCTGAAAGCCAATCCGAACCGTCAGGCAAAAGGAACGGTTATTGAAGCTGAGCTCGATAAAGGAAGAGGATCTGTCGCGACACTTCTCGTTCAAACGGGAACATTGAATGTCGGAGATCCGATCGTTGTCGGAAATACATTCGGCCGCGTGCGGGCCATGGTCAATGATCTCGGCCGCCGCGTGAAAACAGCCGGACCGTCCACACCTGTAGAAATTACTGGCTTAAACGACGTACCGCAGGCTGGCGATCAATTCCTCGTCTTTAAAGACGAAAAAACAGCCCGTTCTGTCGGTGAAGCACGCGCTTCCAAGCAACTGGAAGAACAGCGCAGCGACAAAGCGAAGCTGAGCCTCGATGATCTGTTTGAACAAATTAAACAAGGCGATGTCAAAGACATCAATTTAATCGTAAAAGCTGACGTTCAAGGTTCAGCCGAAGCGTTAACAGCCGCTCTTCAAAAAATTGAAGTAGAAGGCGTAAAAGTGAAAATCATTCACACAGGCGTCGGTGCGATTACGGAATCAGACATCATTCTCGCATCTGCTTCAAATGCAATCGTTATCGGGTTTAATGTGCGCCCAGACGGAAATGCTAAGAGCACGGCTGAAGCTGAAAATGTAGATATCCGTCTTCACCGTATCATTTACAAAGTCATCGAAGAAATTGAAGCGGCGATGAAAGGAATGCTTGATCCTGAATACGAAGAAAAAGTCATCGGCCAGGTTGAAGTGCGCCAAACATTCAAAGTGTCGAAAATCGGTACGATTGCCGGCGGATATGTAACAGACGGCCACATTACACGTGACAGCGGACTCCGCCTGATCCGTGACGGCGTGGTCATCTTCGAAGGGGAAGTAGACGTTCTGAAACGCTTCAAAGATGATGTGAAAGAAGTTTCACAAGGATATGAATGTGGTATTACAATTAAGAAATACAATGACATTCGCGAAGGCGACATCATTGAAGCGTATGTCATGCAGGAAATCGAAAGAAAGTGATCGGATTTGCGGAATGTGAATGCATCATTTATGATGCGGGATCATTAAAGGAGAAACGAGCCGTTCTGAAGCGGATTATAACGAGGGTTCAGAATAAGTTCAACGTGTCGGCCGCAGAAATCGGCTATCAGGACACTTGGCAGCGGACCAGCTTCGGAATCGCCGTCGTCTCCTCCTCTCACGTTCAGGCGGAAAAGGAGATCCAGCGTGTACTCGCGTTTATTGACTCCTTTCCCGAAATAGAACGGACGATCACTAGAACAGAGTGGTTTTAACTTAGAGGTGATTGAATTGAGTATGAGAGCAAACCGTGTCGGCGAGCAGATGAAAAAAGAGCTCGGGGATATTATCAGCCGAAAGCTGAAAGACCCGAGAATCGGATTTCTCACTGTAACAGACGTACGTGTTTCAGGTGATTTACAAATAGCGAAGGTGTATATCTCCGTTCTCGGCGGAGAGAAAAAGAAAGAGGAGGCGCTGAAAGGGCTTGAGAAAGCGAAAGGATTTATCCGTTCCGAAATCGGCAGCCGAATCAGACTCCGCAAAACGCCTGAGCTTGAATTTGAATTTGATGAATCAATTGAGTACGGCAACCGTATTGAAACATTGATTCACGAACTGCATTCAGATAAACCGTCTGAATAACAAGGAAAGAGGATGGGCGAGTGTCGTCTGTCCTCTTTTCTGCGTTTTACGGGATACAATTGATAACAAAGGAGCGAAAGACAGATGGTTAACGGAGTTCTCCTTTTACATAAACCGGTCGGCATGACTTCTCACGACTGTGTAATGAAAATAAGAAAACTGTTAAAAACAAAGAAAGTCGGACATACGGGAACGCTTGATCCGGAAGTGTCAGGCGTACTGCCGATCTGTGTCGGACGGGCCACAAAGATTGTTGAGTACGTCACCGACAAGTCAAAAACGTACGATGCTGAGATCACTCTCGGCTTCTCCACATCGACCGAAGACCAGACTGGAGAAACGGTCAGCGTAAAACCTGTCAAGGAGCCGCTGAAAGAAGCGGATATCAAAGCCGTTTTAGACGAACTGAAGGGACCGCAGGAGCAAGTGCCGCCGATGTATTCCGCTGTAAAGGTCAACGGGAAAAAGCTCTATGAATACGCCAGGGCGGGTATTGAAGTGGAGCGGCCGAAGCGGAATATCACGATTGAAGATATCGCGCTCACTTCCCCTGTCACTTATAAAGAAGACATAGCATCATTCCGCTTTACAGTCACGTGCTCAAAGGGCACTTACGTGAGAACATTGGCGGTGACAATCGGTGAAAAACTCGGCTATCCCGCGCATATGTCGCATCTCATCCGCACCGCTTCCGGCGATTTCAGCCTTGATGAGTGTTTCACGTTTGAGGAACTTGAACAGCAGGTTTCAGACGGCACGGTTGCAGAGCATGCCGTGCCGATTGAAAGAGCGCTCAATCATTTGCCGAAATGGGTCATAAGTGATACATTAGCTAAGAAAGCTGAAAACGGGTCAGTGTTTGACATCCCGGCGGAATTTTCTGCAATGACAGCTGACGCCCGTATAGCGGTCTGTACTGAAGACGGAGAATGTGTGGCCATTTATATGCCGCATCCTTCAAAAAAAGGACTGCTGAAACCGGCTAAAGTGCTCATGCAAAAAAGCGAACAATAAGAAAAAAGGTGACCGTTCTGTGAAGACGATACATATTTCTCATCCGCATCATTTACAAAAAGAAGAGCAGCCGGCGTCTGTCATGGCGCTCGGCTACTTTGACGGCGTTCATTTGGGACACCGGAAAGTAATCGGAACAGCCAGACAAATTGCCGAAGAAAAAGGCCTGTCGCTGGCCGTTATGACGTTTCATCCCCACCCTTCCCATGTGTTGGGCAGGGACAAAGAGCCAAAGGATCTGATTACGCCGCTTGAAGATAAAATCAGCCAGATCGGGCGTTTAGGCGCTGATGTGCTGTATGTCGTAAAGTTTGATGAAGCGTTTGCGTCTCTTTCTCCAAAACAGTTTGCCGAGGAGTATATTTTAGGGTTAAACGCGCGGCACGCTGTGGGAGGCTTCGATTTTACGTACGGAAAATACGGAAAAGGCACGATGGAGACGCTGCCGGACGATTTAAACGGCAAGGCCGGATGCACGACTGTCGAGAAACAGACCGAGCAGGACAGAAAGATCAGCTCCACTTATATCCGGTCAGCGCTGCAGGATGGTGACGTTGAACTTGCGCACACTCTTCTCGGCCAGCCGTATTTTATCCGGGGCACTGTGATTCACGGAGACAAAAGAGGCCGCACCATCGGTTTTCCGACCGCGAATGTCGGCCTGCACAACAGCTATATCGTGCCTCCGACAGGCGTGTATGCAGTGAAAGCCGAAATAAAAGGCGAGGTGTATGAAGGCGTCTGCAACATCGGCTACAAACCGACCTTTTATGAAAAGCGCCCCGATCAGCCGTCAATTGAAGTCCATTTGTTTAATTTTCAGCAGGATGTATACGGAGAAGACGTTAAAATCGAGTGGTACAAACGAATCCGAAGCGAACGGAAGTTTAACGGCATCGATGAACTGACGGCTCAGATCGGGAAAGACAAACAAGAAGCGATCCGTTTTTTCAGCAAATAACGGAAAAAACATCAAAAGTACACAAATTTTCTTCTAAAAGATTTGCATATGGGCGCGATTTTTAGTATCATATGTTTCGTAGTCTTAAAACCATTGCTTGGCAATCCGAAGTCACCGACGGTTGCTAGGTAACTGGGGCTAATTATGATATGGAGGTGAAACAGGATGGCAATTACTCAAGAGCGTAAAAATCAACTCATCAGTGAGTTCAAAACACACGAATCTGATACTGGATCTCCAGAAGTTCAGATCGCTATCCTAACAGACTCAATTAACAACTTGAACGAGCATTTGCGTACTCACAAGAAAGATCACCACTCACGTCGCGGTCTTCTTAAAATGGTAGGTAAACGTCGTAATCTTCTTACGTATCTGCGTAATAAAGACGTAACTCGTTACCGTGAGTTAATTAACAAACTAGGCTTACGTCGATAATCGTAAAAAGCGGGAGGATTCCCGCTTTTTTATCGTATTAAAGCGAAAAAAATAATAATAAAAAAACAATGAAATCCTTTTACATACTACTTTGACATTGATATGTTCAATTCATTTCGTTCATAATAGGAGTAATTGATTATTTCACACATTAAGAGAGGAGCTCGTAATCGAATGGGACAAGAGAAACATGTCTTTACCATAGATTGGGCCGGCAGACAGCTTACAGTAGAAGCCGGCCAGCTTGCCAAACAGGCAAACGGCGCTGTCATGGTCCGCTACGGCGATACTGCAGTGCTCAGCACAGCAACCGCATCAAAAGAACCGAAACCGCTAGATTTTTTCCCGCTTACTGTTAACTATGAAGAAAGATTATACGCAGTAGGTAAAATTCCGGGCGGTTTTATTAAAAGAGAAGGCCGTCCAAGTGAAAAGGCCGTTTTAGCCAGCCGTCTGATCGACCGTCCGATCCGCCCGCTTTTCGCAGACGGATTCCGTAACGAAGTACAGGTCATCAGCATTGTCATGAGTGTTGATCAGGACTGCTCATCTGAAATGGCTGCAATGTTCGGTTCATCACTCGCTCTTTGCGTTTCCGATATCCCGTTTGAAGGCCCGATCGCGGGTGTGACGGTAGGCCGCATTGACGGGAAATTCGTCATCAATCCGACGGTTGACCAGCTTGAAAAAAGTGATATCAACCTCATCGTTGCAGGCACAAAAGACGCCATCAACATGGTGGAAGCCGGAGCGGATGAAGTACCTGAAGAAATCATGCTTGAGGCGATTATGTTCGGTCACGAAGAAATTAAGCGCCTGATCGCATTCCAAGAAGAAATCGTCGCAGCAGTCGGCAAAGAGAAAACAGAAATCCAACTGTATGAAATTGACGAAGAGCTCAGCGAAAAAGTAAAAAGCCTTGCGGAGCCGGATCTTCTCAGCGCCATTCAGGTTCACGAAAAACATGCTCGCGAAGACGCGATTAATGAAGTGAAAAATGCAGTTGTCGCGAAATTCGAAGAAGAAGAGCATGATGAAGATACGATTAAAAAAGTGAAACAGACACTGTCTAAACTTGTGAAAAACGAAGTGCGCCGTTTGATCACAGAAGAAAAAGTCCGTCCGGACGGCCGCGGCGTTGATCAGATCCGCCCGCTTTCTTCAGAAGTCGGCCTTCTGCCGAGAACGCACGGCTCCGGGCTGTTTACGAGAGGACAGACGCAGGCGCTCAGCGTATGTACATTAGGCGCCCTTGGGGACGTTCAGATTCTTGACGGTTTAGGCGTGGAAGAATCAAAACGCTTTATGCATCATTATAACTTCCCGCAGTTCAGCGTAGGGGAGACAGGCCCGATGCGCGGACCGGGACGCCGTGAGATCGGTCACGGTGCTCTTGGAGAGCGTGCGCTTGAGCCGGTCATTCCGAATGAAAAAGACTTCCCGTATACGGTCCGCCTCGTATCCGAAGTGCTTGAATCAAACGGTTCCACTTCACAGGCCAGCATTTGCGCGAGCACGCTTGCCATGATGGACGCAGGTGTTCCGATTAAAGCCCCTGTTGCGGGTATCGCGATGGGACTTGTGAAATCAGGCGAGTACTATACGGTATTAACGGATATTCAAGGGATGGAAGACGCCCTCGGTGACATGGACTTTAAAGTAGCCGGCACGGAAAAAGGCGTGACAGCGCTGCAAATGGACATTAAAATTGAAGGCCTTTCAAGAGAAATTCTTGAAGAAGCGCTTCAGCAGGCGAAAAAAGGAAGAATGGAAATCTTGAACAGCATGCTCAGCACGCTTGGTGAATCAAGAAAAGAACTTTCTCAATATGCGCCGAAAATTTTAACGATGAACATTAATCCGGATAAAATCCGTGATGTTATCGGACCGAGTGGTAAACAAATCAACAAAATCATTGAAGATACCGGTGTTAAAATTGACATTGAACAAGACGGCACCATCTTTATTTCTTCTACTGATGAAAGCAGCAACCAAAAAGCGAAAAAAATCATCGAAGATCTTGTCAGAGAAGTCGAAGTCGGCCAGCTTTACCTCGGTAAAGTCAAACGGATTGAGAAATTCGGCGCTTTCGTTGAAATCTTCAGCGGAAAAGACGGTCTCGTTCACATCTCTGAACTAGCGCTCGAACGGGTCGGCAAGGTTGAGGATGTTGTGAAAATCGGTGACGAAATCCTTGTGAAGGTAACTGAAATTGACAAACAGGGACGAGTGAATCTGTCGCGTAAAGCAGTGCTGCGCGAAGAGAAAGAAAAAGAACAGGAACAACAACAATCTTAAATGAAAACCTAACAAGGAGCCTGGGAGACCCGGCTTCTTTATTTTGAGAAAGACAACAGACGGGTTCTACCTTGTCCTCCTCATACATAATGTGTGAGGAGGGGGGAAGGACATGTTGAAAAAATTCGTGCCGTTTGCCGTTTTTTTATTTCTTTTTTTTGTTTCGTTTGAAATGTTAAAAAATCCGTATACAGTTGATTACATAGACGCAATGAAAAAAGACGCTGTAACTGTGTCAGCATCAAAAGATCCGCTCTATGAAGAATTACTGCAAAAAGCGTCAGAGTATGAAGTGAAGCCGCAAGACGCGCGGATTGATAAAATATGGAAGAGTATACCGGGATATAACGGTTTAAAAGTCAATGTGGAAAAATCCTATAAACAAATGAAAAAGGACGGAGAATTTCACGAAGACGGCCTTGTCTATGAGCAGGTAAAACCGAAAGTCCATCTTGATTCTCTCGCGCCCGAACCCATTTATAAAGGAAATCCCGACAAACCGATGGTCGCTTTCCTGATAAATGTCGCCTGGGGAAATGAATACGTGGAGCAAATGCTGCCTATTCTGAAGCAGCACCAGGTCAAAGCAACTTTCTTTCTTGAAGGGAAATGGCTGAAAAACAATCAGGAGCTGGGGAAAAAAATAGCGGCAGACGGACATGAAATCGGAAATCATTCATACAATCACCCTGATATGAGCAAACTGACTTCAGGAAGCATTTCCGAGCAGCTTGACAAAACCAATGCACAAATCAGCGAGACGCTCGGCATAAAGCCGAAATGGTTTGCGCCGCCAAGCGGCAGCTTCAGAAAAGCTGTGGTCGATCTTGCGGCGGAAAAAGGAATGGGCACCATCATGTGGACCGTGGACACCATTGACTGGCAAAAACCGTCTCCGGCTGTTTTACAAACAAGGGTGTTGAGCAAAATACATAATGGAGCCATGATTTTAATGCATCCGACTGATCCGACTGCGAAAAGCCTGAATACACTGATTGCAAAAATCAAAGAAAAAGGCTACGCGCTCGGCTCAGTGTCTGACTTAATGGATGAAAACAGGCTGATGAAGTAGCAGGCGGCAGTTGCCTGTCTTTGAATAGGAGGAACAGACTTGATAAAACGCTATACATGCCAAAACGGTGTAAGAGTTGTGCTTGAAAATAATCCAACGGTGCGGTCTGTGGCAATCGGCGTATGGATCGGGACGGGATCACGTCATGAAACGCCGGATACAAACGGTATTTCGCACTTTCTTGAGCATATGTTTTTTAAAGGAACAAATACCAGGTCCGCACGTGAAATCGCAGAATCCTTCGATCGGATAGGCGGCCAAGTGAATGCCTTCACTTCAAAAGAATATACGTGCTATTACGCCAAAGTGCTGGATGAGCATGCAAACTACGCACTTGATGTGCTGGCTGATATGTTCTTTCATTCTGCTTTTGACGAAGATGAGCTCAAAAAAGAAAAGAACGTCGTATATGAAGAAATCAAAATGTATGAAGACGCGCCGGATGACATTGTCCACGATCTGCTGAGCAAAGCGACATACGGCAATCATTCGCTCGGCTACCCGATTCTCGGGACGGAGGAAACGCTTTCGTCATTTAACGGCGATTCTCTCAGACAGCATATGGATGACTTTTACACGCCGGACCGCGTCGTCATTTCTGTCGCCGGAAATGTAACGGAACAATTCATTAAAGACGTGGAGAAATGGTTCGGTACATACGAAGCGAAGGGCAAAGCAAGCGGCATCAGCGAGCCTGAGTTTCATTATGAAAAGCTGACCAGAAAAAAAGACACCGAACAGGCGCATCTCTGTCTCGGTTTCAAAGGCCTGAAAGTCGGAGATCCGGACATTTACGATTTGATCGTCTTAAACAACGTGCTGGGCGGAAGCATGAGCAGCCGTCTTTTCCAGGATGTGCGCGAAGATAAAGGACTGGCCTATTCTGTATACAGTTATCACAGTTCCTATGAAGACAGCGGTATGCTGACGATTTACGGAGGCACCGGCGCGAATCAGCTCGGACTTCTGTCTGAAACCATTCAGGAAACGTTATCGGTTCTAAAACGTGAGGGTATCACTCCGAAAGAGCTGGAAAACAGCAAAGAGCAAATGAAGGGGAGCTTAATGCTCAGCTTAGAGAGCACAAACAGCAAAATGAGCCGGAACGGGAAAAACGAACTCCTGCTCGGAAAGCATAAGACCATGGATGAAATTATCACTGAATTAAATGCGGTCAGCCTGGAAAGCGTCAACGGCCTCAGCCGCCGCTTATTTACGGATGATTACGCACTATCGCTCATCAGCCCGACCGGCAATATGCCGGCCTCGTCTTAATCGGAAAAGCAGTCTGCCTCTATACGGGGCAGGCATTTTTTTTTGCTCCGGGTCATATAGTACAAGGGGGTGGCTATCATGAGGCTCAGTGAACTTTCAGGTAAAGAAATTGTGGACATTAAACGGGCAGAGCGGCTCGGCGTGCTCGGCCAGACCGATTTGGAAATTAATGAACAGGACGGACAAATTACCGCGCTGTTGATACCGACGGTAAAATGGTTCGGATTGCGAAAACAAGGCCACGACATCCGCGTCCCCTGGAACCATATCCAAAAAATCGGGTCAGACATGATCATTTTAGACGTTCCGGGGGAGATCACGCCTCCCGAAGAGTAGATCTTATTCATTTTTTGCAAGCACCGGCTCATACAGCCGGTGCTTTTTTCATGAAAAAGAACGCTGTACATTCACCGCCCTTTCTCTTTGCACATACGATGAAGAGGAGGATGACACTTAAAAGATCCAGTAACTGTAAAGAAGGTGAACGTTTCAGATGTTAACCGGATTGACAATTGCGATCATTGGCGGTGACGCAAGACAGCTTGAGATTATAAGAAAGCTGACAGAACAGCATGCCGATATTTATCTTGCAGGGTTTGACCAATTGGATGACGGTTTTACAGGAACCGTCAAATGCAAAATTGATGAGATTCCCTTTCGAAAAATAGACAGTATCATCCTGCCCGTATCGGCAACGACCGGAGAAGGCGTTGTTTCCACGGTTTTTTCAAATGAAGAAGTGGTATTAAAGCAGAGCTATCTTGAGCGGACACCGGAGCATTGCGTCATTTATTCAGGCATCTCCAACGCGTATCTTGAGGGGATCGCCAGCGAAGCCGGCCGCAAACTTGTGAAATTATTTGAACGGGACGATATCGCGATATTCAACTCGATTCCCACTGTTGAAGGAACAATCATGATGGCGATTCAGCATACGGATTATACCATTCACGGATCAAATGTCGCCGTTCTCGGCATGGGGCGCACCGGTATGACGATCGCCCGGACGTTTGCGGCGTTAGGAGCGAAGGTAAAAGTGGGCGCGCGGAGTTCGGCTCATTTGGCCCGTATAACGGAAATGGGGCTTTCTCCTTTTCAGCTTGAAGAGCTTACTGAACATGTAAATGATATTGATATCTGCATTAACACCGTACCGAGCTTGATTCTGAATCAAAGCGTTTTATCGCGCATGACGCCGAAGACCTTGATTTTGGATTTAGCATCCCGTCCGGGCGGAACGGATTTCAAATATGCTGAAAAACAAGGCATTAAAGCGCTGCTTGCTCCGGGTCTTCCGGGAATTGTGGCCCCGAAAACAGCCGGACAGATTATTGCGAACGTATTGAGCAAGCTTTTGGCAGACTTAAAGAAAGAGGGGAAATAACCATGTCTCTGAAAGGGAAAAGAATCGGATTCGGATTAACCGGCTCGCATTGCACATATGAGGAAGTTTTTCCGCAAATAGAGGCGCTTATCAGTCAAGGAGCTGAAGTCCGGCCGGTCGTGACATCAACCGTTCAATCGACCGATACCCGCTTTGGGGAGGGGGGAGATTGGGTCAGAAAAATTGAAGAAGCAACAGGCTTTGAGGCGATTGATTCCATCGTAAAAGCGGAGCCTCTCGGGCCGAAACTTCCGCTCGACTGCATGGTCATCGCCCCTTTAACCGGAAATTCAATGAGCAAACTCGCAAATGCGATGACTGACAGCCCCGTCCTTATGGCTGCGAAAGCCACGATCCGCAACGGCCGCCCGGTCGTGCTCGGAATTTCGACAAACGACGGACTCGGTTTAAACGGAACGAACTTAATGAGGCTGATGTCCGCAAAAAACATATATTTCATCCCGTTCGGCCAGGACGACCACGTGAAAAAACCGACATCGCTCGTCGCCAGAATGGATCTCCTTCCGATTACGGTAGAAAAAGCTCTTTTGCACCAGCAGGTTCAGCCGGTGCTCGTACACCACCAAGAATAAAAAATCATGATGACAGAAAATCATTCCGGAATAAAAAAATTCGATCAATCCGTGACTATTCTATGGTAAAATAAAACGTAAAATGCAAAGTCAATTCAACAAATGATGCTTAATTGGCGGAAGGAGTTTTACAGATGGGAAGAGGATTACACGTAGCAGTTGTCGGAGCGACGGGAGCCGTAGGACAGCAAATGCTGAAAACACTGGAAGACAGAAACTTTGAAATCGAAACACTCACACTACTATCCTCAAAGCGTTCTGCTGGTACGAAAGTAACGTTTAAAGGCGAAGAATATACAGTGCAGGAAGCTGTTCCTGAAAGCTTCGAAGGCGTTCATATCGCGTTATTCAGCGCCGGCGGAAGCGTATCACAAAGCTTGGCGCCTGAGGCTGTAAAACGGGGAGCCATCGTGATTGACAATACCAGCGCATTCCGTATGGACGAAAATACACCGCTCGTGGTGCCTGAGGTGAACGAAGGTGATCTGCACAAACATAACGGCATTATCGCCAACCCTAACTGTTCAACGATTCAGATGGTGGCTGCGCTTGAACCGATCCGCAAAGCGTACGGATTGAAAAAAGTCATTGTATCTACTTACCAAGCTGTGTCCGGGGCCGGCAATGAAGCGGCGAAGGAATTGTACAGCCAGACAAAGGCGATTTTAAACAATGAACCCGCAGAACCGTCCATTATGCCGGTTAAAGGCGACAAAAAGCATTATCAAATCGCATTTAACGCCATTCCGCAAATTGATAAATTCCAAGATAACGGCTATACGTTTGAGGAAATGAAAATGATTAATGAAACGAAAAAAATCATGCATATGCCGAATCTGGAAGTGGCTGCGACATGTGTCAGACTGCCGATTGAAACAGGGCACTCAGAATCTGTTTACATTGAGCTTGACCGTGATGACGCAACCGTTGAAGATATGAAACAGCTTTTAAAAGAAGCTCCGGGTGTTACGCTTCAGGATGATCCGGCGGAGCAGCTTTACCCGATGCCTGCTGATTGCGTCGGCAAACGCGATGTATTTGTAGGAAGAATCCGGAAAGATTTGGACAGAGCAAACGGTTTTCATTTGTGGGTTGTTTCTGATAACCTGTTAAAAGGCGCCGCTTGGAACTCAGTCCAAATCGCGGAAAGCCTGCAAAAACTGAACCTCGTATAAATAAACGTATTTTCTATAGGCGAACAGAAGAGAGTAAGGCTCTGCCTGCTCTCTTCTGTTACGTCAGACTAATTTGGAGTGAAAATAGTGAAGATCATTGTTCAAAAATTCGGCGGAACATCCGTAAAAGATGACAAAGGCCGCAAGCTTGCGCTAGCACACATTAAAGATGCCATCAGTGAAGGTTATAAAGTTGTCGTTGTCGTATCGGCGATGGGAAGAAAAGGAGACCCGTACGCGACAGATTCTTTAATCGGGCTCCTTTACGGCAGCCAGTCCGACATTTCTCCGAGAGAGCAGGATATGCTTCTGTCTTGCGGAGAAACGATTTCGTCCGTTGTTTTTTCCAGCATGCTGAAGGAAAACGGCATAAAAGCCGCAGCTTTAACAGGAGCCCAGGCCGGCTTTTTAACCAATGCCCAGCATACTGACGCCAAAATTATAGAAATGAAAACAGAGCGGCTTTTCGCTGCACTTGCCAGCCATGACGCTGTCGTTGTCGCAGGATTTCAGGGAGCGACTGAAAAAGGCGACACGACGACAATCGGCAGAGGAGGAAGCGATACTTCAGCAGCGGCGCTCGGCGCGGCGGTTGATGCTGAGTTTATCGACATTTTTACGGACGTGGAAGGCGTTATGACAGCCGATCCGAGAATCGTGGAAAATGCTAAGCCGCTTCCGAACGTCACATATACGGAAATCTGCAACCTTGCCTATCAAGGCGCGAAAGTCATTCATCCGCGCGCGGTGGAAATCGCCATGCAGGCAAAGGTGCCGATCCGCGTGCGCTCCACTTATTCAAAAGACAAAGGCACTTTGGTGACGTCCCATCATTCGTCTAACATCGGCAGCGATGTATTCGAACGGCTGATCACGGGGATCGCCCATGTGAAAGATGTGACGCAATTTAAGGTTCCCGCCAAAATGGGGCAATACAACGTTCAGACTGAAGTCTTTAAAGCAATGGCAAATGCCGGAATCAGCGTAGATTTCTTTAACATTACGCCGAGTGAAATCGTATATACCGTAGCCGGCAGTAAAACGGAAGCCGCGCGCAGCATTTTGGCTGAATTAGGATATGAGCCGACAGTGACGGAGAGCTGTGCGAAAGTGTCAGCGGTCGGCGCCGGGATAATGGGTGTTCCGGGTGTCACGTCAAAAATCGTCTCCGCACTTTCTGATAAAGGCATTCCGATTCTGCAATCTGCCGACAGCCATACGACGATCTGGGTGCTCGTTCATGAAAAAGATATGGTAACGGCCGTAAATGCGCTGCATGAAGTGTTTGAACTTTCAAAGTAAATGTGATTGAATCATGATGAGGTGAAAAAAATGAATGTCGGAAATATATCTACAGCGATGATTACCCCCTTTGACAGTAAAGGGAATGTAGACTTTCAAAAACTGTCTACATTAATCGACTATTTGTTGAAAAACGGTACGGATTCTTTAGTCGTCGCAGGCACGACCGGCGAATCTCCGACACTTTCAACGGAAGAAAAAATTGCACTCTTTGAATTTACAGTCAAAGAAGTGAACGGACGCGTGCCTGTTATTGCGGGTACGGGAAGCAACAATACGAAAGACTCCATTAAACTGACAAAAAAAGCTGAAGAAGCCGGCGTCGATTGCGTTATGCTTGTCACGCCGTATTATAATAAGCCTTCCCAAGAGGGGATGTACCGTCATTTTAAAGCCATAGCTGAAGAAACGTCTCTTCCTGTGATGCTTTACAACGTGCCGGGCAGAACGGTCGCTTCGCTTGCGCCGGAAACGGCCATCAGACTTGCGGAGATACCGAATATCTCTGCGATTAAAGAAGCGAGCGGCGATCTTGATGCCATTACGAAAATCATTGCCGAAACACCGGAAGATTTTTACGTCTATTCAGGTGATGACGGGTTAACGCTTCCTATTCTCGCAGTCGGCGGAAGAGGAGTCGTGTCAGTGGCCAGCCATATCGTAGGTTCTGACATGCAGCAGATGATTAAAAACTATACGAACGGGCAGACGGCAACCGCGGCACTGATTCATCAGAAGCTTCTGCCGATCATGAAGGAGCTCTTTAAAGCGCCTAATCCGGCTCCGGTCAAAACGGCGCTACAGCTGAAAGGCCTTGATGTCGGATCTGTGCGTCTTCCTCTTATCCCGCTGAATGAAGATGAACGTCTGAGCCTGAGCAGCGTCATCAGCGAACTGTAAGAAAAAATTTATACAGTTAAAATACGCGGTCATTCTCATTTTTATCGTGAGTTTGACCGTTTTGTATACATATTGGTTTTCCCTAAACCTTCCGCTTCTTCTTGTTTTCTAAAATTGATATCAGTTATAATAGGAACAAGTGATGATGGACGGGTATGAGACTAGGAGGATACAGATTTTGAAAAAGAAAAATACAGAAAACGTCAGAATTATCGCCCTTGGCGGCGTCGGAGAAATTGGGAAGAACCTATATGTCATTGAAATTGACTCAGACATATTTGTAGTGGATGCAGGGCTGATGCACCCTGAAAATGAAATGCTCGGTATTGATGTCGTCATTCCGGATATTTCCTACTTAGTAGAACGGGCTGACCGCGTGAAGGCCATCTTTCTGACACACGGGCACGATGAAAACATCGGGGGCGTCTTTTATTTATTGAATAAGCTGTCGGTGCCGGTATACGGAACGAAGCTTACGCTTGCATTACTGAGAGAAAAACTCAAGCAGTACGGGCATAATCGAAAAGCTGATTTGCGTGAAGTTCACTCTAAATCAGTCATTACATTTGATTCAACGAAAGTATCGTTCTTTAAAACGATTCACAGTATTCCGGATTCAGTGGGAGTCAGCTTCAAAACATCACTTGGCTCTATTGTATGCACGGGAGACTTTAAATTTGACCAGACGCCTGCTTATCACCAATCATGTGATATTGGCGAAATTGCCAAAATCGGAAACAGCGGCGTGCTCGCCCTGCTTTCTGACAGCGCCAATGCGGAGCGCCCGGGGTATACTCCGTCAGAAGCATATGTAAGCGGTGAAATTTCCGATGCGATGAACAATTCAGAAAACCGTGTCATCATTGCTGTATTCGCGTCTAATATCAACCGGATCCAGCAAGTGATACAGGCTGCCGTCCAGAACGGCCGCAAACTTGCAATCGCCGGAAAAAATCTGCAAAACGTGCTTCAGCTTGGGCGCAAGCTCGGCTATATTGAAGCCGAAGATGAAATGTTTATTCCTGTGCAGGATGTGAAAAAATATCCGAAGCGGGAAGTGGCAATTGTTACAGCCGGAAGCCATGGTGAGCCGCTGGCCGCTCTTACGCGGATGGCCAAGCAGGCGCATAAGCAGCTTAACATTGAAGAAGGAGACACCGTTGTCATTGCATCAACACCGATTCCGGGGCATGAATTGATATATTCCAAAACCGTCAACCTGCTTGCCCGCGCCGGCGCTCAAGTCATTTTCGCCCAAAAACGCGTGCATGTGTCCGGGCACGGTTCGCAGGAAGAATTGAAACTCATGCTTAATTTGCTGAAACCGAAATATTTAATTCCGGTTAACGGTGAATTCAGAATGCAAAAAGCGCATTCCAAAATCGCAGAAGAGATCGGCATGAAACGCAGCGACATTTTCTTGATTGAAAAAGGTGACGTCGTTGAATTCCGCGGCCAGAATGTGAAAATCGGGGATAAAGTCACGTACGGAAACGTGTTGATTGACGGCCTCGGAGTCGGCGACATCGGCAACATCGTGCTGAGAGACCGCCGCTTATTGTCACAAGACGGCATTCTCATCGTCGTAATTTCACTCGATAAGCAGAAAAAGAACCTCGTATCAGGTCCTGAGATCATTACGCGCGGTTTCGTATATGTCAGAGAATCAGAAGGTTTAATTGTACAAGCTACTGAGCTCGTCCGCTCTATCGTAACTGAAGCGACGGAAACATCTGCCGTAGAATGGTCCACGCTGAAACAAGCCATGCGTGATGCGCTGAATCAATTCCTTTATGAAAAAACAAAACGCAAGCCGATGATCATTCCGATCATTATGGAAGTATAATGTATACAAAGCCGGAGCGCATGATGCTCCGGCTTTGTTTTTGTTCATGTCCCGGATGGAAATCATCATCTTTGTTCATAATACAAAGAGACATTCGGAAAGGGTGAAAGATAAAATGGATCATCGTATGGAAAACACCGAAGAACAGCAGCCCGAAAAATCAGATGCGAAAGACAGCATTATGAGCAAAATTCAGCAGCTGGGAGAGACATCTCTGCCGCAAATGTCCCAAGATACCAATATTCACTGCCTGACGATCATCGGCCAAATTGAGGGGCACGTCCAGCTCCCGCCGCAAAATAAAACAACCAAATATGAACACGTCATTCCGCAAATCGTCGCCATTGAGCAAAATCCGAAAATCGAAGGACTTCTGATCATCTTAAACACCGTCGGAGGCGATGTGGAAGCGGGGCTTGCGATTGCGGAAATGCTCGCATCCTTATCAAAACCGACCGTCTCAATCGTACTCGGCGGGGGACACTCGATAGGTGTGCCGATCGCCGTGTCATGTGATCATAGTTTTATCGCGGAAACAGCGACTATGACCATTCACCCCGTTCGGCTTACAGGTCTGGTTATCGGGGTTCCGCAAACATTTGAATACTTGGACAAAATGCAGGAGCGGGTCGTCAACTTTGTGACCCATCATTCAAATATTTCCGAAGAAAAATTCAAAGAGCTGATGTTTTCAAAAGGAAACTTAACCAGGGACATCGGGACGAACGTAGTCGGGAAAGATGCGGCTGATTACGGATTAATTGATGCCGTGGGCGGCGTCGGACAGGCGATAAAAAAGCTGAATCAGCTGATTGAGGAACGAAAGGGCGAGGAAGGAAGGATGATTCAATGATCCTTTATACCGTCATGCCCCAAGAAGTCGTTTACGGTCAGGATATAGAGCAAAGCGTGCATGAACAGGTAGATTACGCCGGCGTGCCGCTGCTAGTTGAGATGAAGGGAAATGAAGCTGAAGTCGTACAGATTTTAAGTACGAACCCGATGGATTTTCTGAATCCGGACATCGCTCCTGGACAAAAAATCAAGCTGAAAATCTAACCGGCATTCAGTCCGTTTCTCGGGGGCAAAATATGCTATAATAGGGGAATCCTACAGAAAAATGCAGCCGGCAAAAGGCTGCTTTTCTTCATGATGTATGATTTTACATTTTTTAACGCAGTAAGGTGATGAGTGTGGCAAAGAAAAAACGGAAATCTAAAAAGAAACAAGAGAGTAAGCTCAATCTAAAATACGAACTAAGCGGACTGCTCTGTGTTGCAATTTCAATTATTGCTGTTTTGCAGCTCGGCGTTGTGGGACAGACATTTGTGTACTTGTTCCGTTTTTTTGCCGGAGAGTGGTTTATTTTATGCTTAATTGCGCTCTTCCTTCTCGGAATTTCGCTGTTTTGGAAAAAGAAGAGTCCAAGCCTTTTAACGAGAAGAAAGGCAGGGCTGTACTGTATTATCGCCAGTATATTGCTGCTGTCTCACGTGCAGCTCTTTAAAAATCTGTCTCATCACGGGTCGATTCGGTCGGCAAGTGTCATCGGCAACACGTGGGAGCTGTTTATGATTGACATGAAACAGCAGGCTGCTTCCCCTGATTTGGGCGGCGGCATGATCGGCGCGGTACTGTTTGCAGCTTCCCACTTTTTATTTGCATCAACGGGTTCACAGATCATGGCGATCGTGCTGATCTTAATGGGGCTGATTCTTGTAACGGGCCGTTCACTGCAGGAAACGCTTAAAAAGTGGACGAGCCCCGTCGGCCGGTTTATCCGCAGTCAATGGCAGGCATTTCTTGAGGATATGAAGACGGTCAGAACGAATATGTCTTCGCCGAAAACAAAATCGGGCAAAAAACAAAAACGGGTTCAAAAGAAAAAAGAAGAGCCTGATCCGGAGGAAGAGGATGAGGAAATCATTTCGCCGATCATCCATTCAGAGCCGATTATTTCAAGCTTTTCAGACCGTCAGGAAGAGCCCTCCGAACCGCTGATTCCGGAAAAAACGCAGGAGGCTGCACAAGCGGCAAAAGATGAGCCTTCCGGCGGCGCTCAAGACAGTGGCGAAACGGCTGCGGCTCCGCCGATGACGTTTACAGAGCTTGAAAATAAAGATTATCAAATGCCTTCATTGGACATACTGGCTGACCCGAAACATACCGGCCAGCAGACCGATAAGAAAAACATTTACGAGAATGCAAGAAAACTCGAACGGACTTTTCAAAGCTTCGGCGTAAAGGCGAAAGTGACGCAGGTTCATCTCGGTCCGGCGGTCACAAAATATGAGGTGTATCCGGACGTCGGGGTCAAAGTCAGTAAAATCGTGAATCTGAGCGATGACCTCGCGCTCGCGCTTGCCGCGAAGGATATCCGGATCGAAGCGCCGATTCCGGGTAAATCGGCAATCGGCATCGAGGTGCCCAATGCTGAAGTTGCGATGGTTTCGTTAAAAGAAGTGCTTGAATCCAAGCTCAATGACAAGCCGGACGCGAAGCTTCTGATCGGCTTGGGACGAAATATTTCCGGGGAAGCCGTGCTTGCCGAACTGAACAAAATGCCCCACCTGCTCGTAGCGGGGGCAACGGGAAGCGGAAAAAGCGTCTGTGTCAACGGTATTATTACGAGCATTCTGATGAGGGCCAAACCGCATGAAGTGAAGATGATGATGATTGACCCGAAAATGGTTGAGCTGAATGTGTATAACGGCATTCCTCATCTGCTTGCGCCGGTCGTGACAGATCCGAAAAAGGCCTCGCAGGCTTTGAAAAAGGTCGTCAATGAGATGGAACGCCGCTATGAGCTGTTCTCCCATACGGGTACGAGAAATATAGAAGGCTATAACGATCATATTAAGCGGTCAAATGCCGAAGAAGAAGTCAAGCAGCCTGAGCTGCCGTACATCGTCGTCATCGTTGACGAGCTTGCCGATCTGATGATGGTCGCTTCTTCCGACGTGGAAGATTCAATTACGAGACTTTCACAGATGGCGCGGGCGGCGGGAATTCATTTGATTATCGCGACACAGCGGCCTTCAGTCGACGTTATTACCGGTGTTATTAAAGCCAACATCCCGTCAAGAATCGCCTTCAGTGTCTCATCTCAGACCGATTCACGGACAATTTTAGACATGGGCGGCGCTGAAAAGCTTCTGGGGCGCGGAGACATGCTGTTTCTGCCTGTAGGCGCAAATAAGCCGGTGCGTGTGCAAGGGGCATTCTTATCCGATGAAGAGGTTGAGCATGTCGTTGATCATGTCATTACGCAGCAAAAAGCGCAGTACCAAGAAGAGATGATTCCGGAAGAAGTTTCGGAAACACACAGTGAAGTAACGGATGATCTCTATGACGAAGCGGTCGATTTGATTATCGGCATGCAGACGGCATCAGTCTCCATGCTCCAAAGGCGGTTCAGAATCGGATATACGAGAGCTGCCCGTCTGATTGACGCAATGGAAGAACGGGGAGTCGTCGGGCCGTATGAAGGAAGTAAACCGAGGGAAGTACTATTATCTAAGGAACAATATGATGAGCTCTCTTCTTAAAAAGGAGAGAGTTTTCACTGAAAATGATATCACCAAAATCATTCCTATTTATTTTTTTATTAAAACATGATATAGTTGTCCCAATTGTTCAATAATTTATGAAAGTGGTTTACGGAGGGGAAACATGTCTACAAAAGCTGACAATCGTCACTTGTATCTAAAAGTGATTGAGCGAATCAAAGAGGATATACAAAACGGAATTTACACCGAAAAGGAAAAGCTTCCTTCTGAATTTGAGCTTTCAAAATCAATGGGTGTCAGCCGGGCAACTCTGCGTGAAGCTTTGCGTATCCTTGAAGAGGAGCATGTGATTATCAGAAGGCACGGTGTGGGCACTTTCGTCCATACAAAACCGCTGTTTCTTTCAGGTATTGAACAGCTCAACAGCGTGACGAAAACGATTCAGCAGGCGAACATGGTGCCGGGTACGATTTTTTTGTCGTCTCAGGTCATCACGCCGTCTGATGAAGATATCGCTAGATTCCGGCTTGAGCCTGAGCAGGAGCTTTTTTATTTGGAACGCGTGAGAACGGCAAGCGGCACTCCGGTCGTTTACTGTTTAGATACGATTCCGATGCACATTCTGCCGAATTCTTTCTGTCATGAACAGGAATCAATTTTTGATCTTTTGGAAAAAAACTCCGGGTCTGTGATCAGCTATGCCGTTGCTGATATCGAACCGATCGGATATCACGATACGATTTCACCGGTTTTGGAATGCGAGCCGGAGACGGCGCTTTTATTGCTGAAGCAAACCCACTATAATCAGAATGATGAACCTGTGCTGTATTCATTAAATTATTTCCGGGCTGATAAGTTCAGTTTTCATGTTGTAAGAAAACGTTTTTAAGACAGACGCGTCATGTGTCTGTTTTTTTATTTGCCGTTTCAGTACATACTTTGTTTTCTGCAAGGCACAATAAAACAGGAAACAACCAAGTATAGTGAATGGGTGAATAAGTTGAGTAAGAAGAAAAATGGAACGAAAAATATCATTGCTCTGGCTTCTGTACCGCTCGTGATGACACTCGGGAATTCCATGCTGATTCCTGTGCTTCCGATGATTGAAAAGAAGCTGTCCATATCGTCTTTTCAAGTATCGTTAATTATAACGGTCTATTCGATTGTGGCGATTATTTGTATTCCGATTGCCGGATATCTGTCCGATAAATTCGGAAGAAAAAAGGTTCTTCTGCCTTGTCTTCTCATAGCCGGTGCGGGCGGAGCGCTTGCCGCGATAGCTTCCACCGCGTTCAAGCATCCTTATCCCATTATCTTGGCGGGGCGGGTGCTGCAGGGAATCGGTTCGGCAGGGGCGGCTCCTGTAGTGATGCCGTTTATCGGTGATTTATTCAAAGGGGATGATGAGCGGATTACCGCGGGGCTCGGCGATATTGAGACGTCTAACACTGCCGGGAAAGTAATAAGCCCGATTCTCGGTTCGCTCTTGGCTGCATGGTTTTGGTTTATGCCATTTTGGTTCATTCCGTTTTTTTCGCTCATCAGTTTTTTTCTCGTATTGTTTTTGGTGGCAAAGCCGGAGGAACAAAAAGAAGCGCCTTCTATTTCCGAATTTGTGAAAAATGTCGGCCGCATATTTAAGCGTGACGGACGCTGGCTCTTTACGGTTTTTATCATCGGCTGCGTGATTATGTTTTTGCTGTTCGGGGTTCTTTTTTATTTATCAGACTCACTGGAGAAGAAATACGGCATTGACGGTGTGGCTAAAGGAGCGCTTTTGGCAATCCCGCTTTTATTTCTATCCGTCAGTTCATATATAGCAGGCAGGAAAATCGGAAAAGACCAAGGCAAAATGAAGTTTTGCATCGTTTTCGGAATGAGTGCCGTGACACTGTCGTTTATCGGCCTATGGTGGAATCACAGTTTTTATTTATTATTTATCTTTTTGTGTGTCAGCGGTATCGGTATCGGAATGGCATTGCCGGCTTTAGACGCTGTCATCACAGAAGGCGTAGACAACGAGGAATCGGGAACCATCACCTCATTTTATAACAGCATGCGGTTTATCGGAGTAGCGGCGGGACCGCCGATCTTTGCTGCCCTGATGTCAAATGCAGGCTGGCTGATTTTTATTTTATCCGCTTTTTGCGGCATTGTGTCTGTATTTTTAGCGCTGTTAAATATCTCATCACAAGCAAAAGAAAAAAAGGAATCATTAAAGACGGTGTAATCTGCACTGTCTTTTTTTATTTTATTTTGAAGATTGACATGATACCGTCAAGTCGTTATCCTTTTTAATAGTTAAACATATTAACTATCGGAAGGAGGGGGAAAAGGTGCATGAAGAAAAAGTAAAGCAGCTGATTCAGCGTTATTCCGATGTATACTTGCACGTCTTAAAAAAAATTGACAGCATTATCGCTGAAAAAGTGAACAAAGAACTGACATTGGATCAATATTACATCCTCCGCTATATTATGCTCAATCCCGATTGCAAATCAATTGAACTGGCCGCGGTGTGCCACGTCAATAAAAGCGCCATTACATCTATGACGAACCGTCTGTATGAAAAAGGCTACATCAATAGAGAACGCAGCCAAAGCGACCGCCGGAGCATACTTTTAAATGTCACGGAAAAGGGGACGGAAGTATTTCACCGTGTGGAGCGGCGGATTGAGGAACTCGTCCGATCATATATTATGTATTTTGATGAAGACGAGGCGGAGATGTTCGTGAATACATATGAAAAATTATATCGATTGATGATGACTGAGGAGGATCAGCAGACATAATGAAAAACATTATCCGAGCCCGCTGGATCATCGCCGCGGTGTGGGTCGCCGCAACGGTGATATTTATGCTTACAGCGCCTGATATGGCTGAATTGACACGGGAGAAAGGGCAGATTTCCGTACCGGACGGATATTCCTCTTCTTACGCCCATGAATTGCTTGATGAAATGTCTGATTCAGATGCACCGTCTTCTTCTGCCGTCATCGTATTCCACGAAAAAGGCTTAATGACAGACAAAAAAGATCGTCTGGAAAAAGCCGTCAGCACTTTGTCTGAACACAAAAAAGCGCTTCAGATTAAAACGGTGACTTCATACTTCGGGGAGAAAAATGACGACATTAAAAAACAGCTGCTGTCAAAAGACAGACAAACGATGCTCGTTCAGCTGCAGCTTGATACATCCAAAAACGATATCATCGAAATAAAAAATAAAATTGATAAAGAGCTGAAACCGTACGGCGTATCATACGGCATTACAGGCCAATCGCTGATCGACGAAGATGTGTTAAAAAGCTCACAGGACGGCTTGAAAAAGACTGAATATATAACGGTCGCTTTTATCCTGATCGTGCTGATCCTTGTATTTCGGTCAGTGGTCGCTCCGTTCGTGCCGCTTTTATCAGTATTGATATCTTATTTAGTCAGCCAGTCGATTGTCGCATTTTTAGTCGATCAGCTGAATTTTCCGCTCTCAACTTTTACTCAGATTTTTATGGTTGCGATCATGTTCGGGATCGGCACAGACTACTGCATTCTGCTTCTCAGCAGATTTAAAGAAGAACTGTCGCATGGCGCTGATATAAGAGAAGCGATCGTCGTCACCTACAAAACGGCCGGAAAGACGGTTTTGTACAGCGGCGGTGCGGTGCTGATCGGATTTGCCTGCATCGGATTTGCGACATTTAAGCTGTATCAGTCGGCAGCGGCCGTTGCGGTCGGTGTCGCGGTGCTGCTGCTTGCGCTCATGACGATCGTGCCGTTTTTTATGGCTGTTTTAGGAAAAAGCTTGTTTTGGCCTGTTAAGGGCGATATTTCGCATCCTCAAAGCAAAGCATGGGAAACGTCAGGGCGGTTTTCATTTAAAAGGCCGCTCATCAGTCTTGCAATCGTTGCGGTATTCACCGTCCCGCCTATCCTTCTTTACAAAGGGTCGCTGTCTTACAACAGTCTTGACGAAATCGGGGATAAATATGAATCCGTCCGCGCGTTTCATACGATTTCAGACGCCTTCGGCCCGGGAGAACTTCTTCCGGCCACAGTCGTCATCAAAAATGATGAGACATTAAATACCGAAAAACACCTGATTGATATCGAAAAAATCAGCAGAGAACTTGAAAAAACAGAGGGTGTAAAAACGGTCAGAAGCGCCACGCGCCCTGCTGGAAACGGATTGAATCAATTATTTGTCACAAATCAGGCAAAGCAGCTTCAAGAAGGGCTTGATAAAGGCAATACAGGACTTGAAAAAATCACGGACGGATTAGGGCATGCCGCAAAGTCGTTAGCTGATTCACAGCCGCAGATCGAAGAGTCGGGGAAAAGCGTCAATCAGCTTATTGACGGAACATTGTCTCTGAAATCCGGGCTTTCTGATATAGGAGAAAACCTGAATAAACTGCAGGCTGGCGTGAACGAGAATAAAGCCGGCGTCGCCCAGATGAGAAAGCAGATTGAAGAGCAAAAACAAATGCTGACTTCACAGCTCAAACAAAACAGCGGTCTCGCTTCAGAAACGCAAAACGCTTTAAAATTGGTAAAAACCGTCCTGCCGATGAAAGATGAAGCCAGCAGACAGCTTGCCGATTTGAACAAGCAGCTTGCCCGGCTGCCGTTTGCAAAATTGGAAGCGTCAATACCGTCAGTCAAAACCGATCCCTCTTACCAAGAAATCAAATCAGCCTTTACGGGTGTACAGTCAGCCGTTTCCAAGGCAAACGCGGATGCAGAAGCGTTTTCTAAACAGGTCGACAGTCAAAAGGCTCATCTGCAGCAAGCGGAAAAACAATTTGCCCGACTGGCAGCCGCTCAGAAGAAGATTGACACTCAAATTAACGCAATGATCAATGGTCTGACCAGTATTGAAAACGGTCTGCAGCAAGTGTCAGACGGACAGGGGGCTCTCGCGGGACAAATGCCGCGCCTTGAATCGGCGGCAGGACAGCTCGCGGAGGGCCAGAAAAAAATGAAGAGCGGCCTTGGTGATTTTTCTTCCCGGCTCAGCGATCTTTCTTCAGGCCTTAACGATAGTGTAAAAGGGCTTAAGAAAGTATCAAGCGGCATGATGGGGGCGAATGATTACCTGGGTGAGCTTCACAAGGCGTCAGACAAAGAAATGACAGGCTGGTTTGTGCCGAAAGACGCGTTGACAAACAGTGATTTCACAAGCGTGTTTAATACGTACATGTCAGATGACAGAAAAACGACAGAATTGACCGTCGTTCTTGATAACAATCCTTACTCAAATACGGCCATTCAAGATATTCAAGCGATCAAAGCGAGCGTAAAAAGAGCCATTCCGAACACGGATCTGAAGAATGCTTCCTTCGGCGTTTCGGGAGTCTCCAGCATGAATGCCGATCTGAAGGAAGTATCGGATTCAGACTTCAAACGGACGGCCATGTTTATGCTGGCGGGAATTTTTCTGATTCTCATCGTGATGCTGCGCTCCCTCATTATGCCTGTTTATTTAGTGGCGTCGCTCGTACTGACGTATTTCGCATCCATCGGCGTGACGGAATACATCTTTACACACTTCTTCGGGTACCCGGGCGTAAACTGGGCCGTGCCGTTCTTCGGCTTTGTCATTTTGATGGCTCTAGGCGTGGATTATTCCATCTTTTTAATGGACCGCTTTAATGAGCTGAAAAAAGAAGGAACGGAACCCGCAATGATCAGCAGTATGAAAAATATGGGTTCCGTCATCATTTCTGCAGCCATTATTTTAGCGGGAACCTTTGCGGCCATGCTGCCGTCAGGCGTTCTTTCCTTATTACAGATTGCAACCGTGGTATTAACAGGTCTTCTCATGTACGCAATTGTCGTCCTTCCGTTTTTTGTACCGGTCATGGTGAAAATATTCGGAAGCGCCAACTGGTGGCCTTTCAATTTGAAAAAATAACGTTCAATGCCTCTGCCTGTTTTCGGGCAGAGGTTTTTTTGTTTCCTTATAAATCCTCCAGTTGATATAATTACATCTGCGCACTCTTTTTTGCGAATGCTGAAATTTGGTCATAATACATACTATGAAAGAATGAACGAAGGAGGTTTCACATGACTTACGTAAATGAAATGAAGTCAAAGCACGGCGGGATCACCGCCCACATCGTAAAGACCGAGAAATTTAAAACCGTTTCGCTGACGTTTAAAATGCTGGCTCCTTTAACGAAAGAGCTCGTAACAAAAAGGGCGCTGTTTCCGCATGTGCTTCTGCGCGGAACAGAAAGCCGCCCGAAAACCGCTGATCTGCGGTCTTATTTTGATGAACTGTACGGCACATCCGTTTCAGCTGATCTGACAAAAAAGGGAGAACGTCATGTCATTACGTTTAGACTTGAGATTCCTAATGAAAAGTATCTGAAGGACCGCACACCGTTATTGGAAAAAGGCCTTCAGCTTTTATCAGAGCTTGTCTTTTCGCCCGCTTTGGAAAACGGCGCCTTCCTGCCCCTTTATGTCACGCAGGAAAAACGGACGCTGAAACAGCGGATTCAAGCCGTATATGATGATAAGATGAGATATTCTAATCTGCGTCTCGTTCAGGAAATGTGCAAAAGCGAACCGTATGCCCTTCACGTCAACGGCGAGTTCGATGATGTTGAACACATTACACCGCAAGATTTGTATGAAGCCTATCAAAAAGCCATACGCGAAGATCAGCTGGACCTGTACGTCATCGGCGATGTTGATACAGATCAGGTGAAAACGGCCGTTGATACGTATTTTAAAACGGAAGAACGGGAGCTTCAGCCTTTTGAAAGAAGCGCGGCGAATGAACAGCCCGATCCGAAGGAAGTCATTGATGAAGAGGACGTCAAGCAGGGCAAGCTGAATATCGGATTCCGGACCAATACGACATATACAGATCCGGATTATCCTGCATTGCAAGTGTTTAACGGGCTGTTCGGAGGTTTCTCTCATTCAAAGCTGTTTATAAATGTCCGTGAAAAAGCGAGCCTCGCCTATTATGCAGCCTCAAGGGTGGAAAGCTTCAAAGGGCTTTTGATGGTCATGTCGGGCATTGAGGTGAAAAATTACAAGCAGGCCGTCACCATCATTGAAGAACAGTTTCAGGCTATGCAAAACGGTGACTTTTCAGAAGATGATATCGCCCAAACGAAAGCCGTTATTAAAAATCAAGTATTAGAAACCATTGATACGGCATACGGCTTAGCGGAATTTCTGTATCAGCAGGCCTCAGCCCAAGTAGAGATACCGATCGAAAGATTCCTTGACAATATCGAGAAAGTGACAAAAGAGGACATTATCAATGTCGGAAAGAACATTAAGCTGGATACGACTTATTTCTTAAAAGGGACGGGGGGAGCATCTTGACTAAACCGATAAACTTCGAACAGCTTCAGGAAACGCTGTATCATGAAAAAATGGCAAACGGCCTTGATGTCTATGTGCTGCCGAAACAGGGCTTTAATAAAACATACGCCGTGTTTACGACAAAGTACGGTTCCATTGACAATCAATTCGTTCCTTTAAATAAGGAAGAAATGGTACACGTCCCTGACGGAATCGCGCATTTTCTGGAGCATAAACTGTTTGAAAAAGCGGACGGCGACGTGTTTCAGGACTTCAGTAAGCAGGGGGCGTCGGCAAATGCCTTTACATCATTTACACGAACCGCTTATCTGTTCTCCAGCACTTCTAATGTGGAGAAAAACCTGGAAACACTCGTAGATTTTGTTCAGGACCCGTATTTCACGGAAAAATCAGTTGAAAAAGAAAAAGGCATCATCGGCCAGGAAATCAATATGTATGATGATAATCCGGATTGGCGGCTGTTTTTCGGCCTTATCGAAAATATGTATAAAGACCACCCCGTGAAAATTGACATTGCCGGAACGGTGGAGAGCATCTCTCATATTACGAAAGATCTGCTGTATGAGTGCTATGAAACGTTTTATCACCCGAGCAATATGCTGCTCTTTATCGTCGGTCCCGTAGATCCTGAAGCGGTCATCAGCCAGGTGCGGGAAAACCAGGAGAAAAAGCCGTTTACAGACCAGCCTGAAATCAAACGTGAAGAAGTTCAGGAGCAGGAAGCGGTTTTCCGCCGGGAGCAGGAATTAAAAATGAACGTGCAAGGCTCAAAATGTCTTGTCGGCTTAAAGGCGAAAGACCCTTATAAAACGGGGCAGAAGCTGTTGAAGCACGAGCTCAGCATGAACCTCATGCTTGAATGTCTCTTCGGAAAAAGCTCACCGCATTACGGTGACTTGTACGACAAAGGCTACATTGATGAAACTTTCAGCTTTGATTACACGGCTGAATACGGATTCGGTTTTGCCTCTGTCGGAGGAGATACACCGGAGCCGGATAAGCTCGCTGACGAATTAAAACACATGCTGCTTGATGCAGAATCAGCCGTGACTGCGGAAAAACTTGATCTTGCGAGAAAAAAGAAGATCGGGTCATTCTTAAAAGCGCTCAATTCGCCTGAATATATCGCCAACCAATTCACACGCTACGCCTTTTTAGATATGAGTCTGTTTGATGTCGTAACCGTACTGGAGCAGATTACGCTGGATGACGTAAAGCGGGTCATTAAAGAAGAAATATCAGAAGACAGGCTGACAGTCTGCAAAGTCGTGCCAAAATCATAACAAAAACATCCCTCACGCGCTGAGGGATGTTTTTCTGGGGAAAGAAGGAGTATTGATTGATGAAACAGACAGCGCTCGTAACCGGAGCAAGCGGCGGAATCGGACAAAGTATAAGTGAAGTCCTCGCAAAAAACGGGTATGACGTCCTCTTGCATTATCATTCTAATAAGGAAGCCGCACACAGGCTCGCGGAAAGGCTGAGCGCATCATTCGGCGTAAAAGCCTCCGTTATTCAGGCGGATCTGTCCTCACCGGATGGCGCGGAGACACTCAGCCGTTCCGTTAAGCAGCCTGTGGATGCTCTGATATTAAACAGCGGCAAAAGTCATTTCGGCCTGGTTACGGACGTTACGGATGACACGGCGCGGGAGATGGTGCAGCTGCATGTAACGAGTCCGTTTCTTTTGGCGCGTAATCTGATGCCCGGCATGATCCGGAAAAAAAGCGGGGGCATCGTCGCGATCGGTTCCGTCTGGGGAGAAACAGGCGCATCGTGCGAGGTATTATACAGCATGGTCAAGGGAGCGCAGCATTCGTTCGTCAAAGCGCTTGCCAAAGAGCTTGCTCCGAGCGGCGTCCGCGTGAATGCAGTCTCGCCGGGTGCCGTTGATACAAATATGCTTGATCAGTTCACGTCTGATGAAAAAGAAGCGTTGGCAGAGGAAATTCCCGCGGGCCGGCTGGCAAAGCCGGAGGAAATCGCCGAAGCGGCGGCCTTTTTATTATCGGACAAGGCTTCCTATATTACGGGGCATATATTATCCGTAAACGGCGGCTGGCACTGCTGAAAAAAATGTGTGTATAGTTTGCATCTGTACGGACAAAATAATTTTGTAACAACAGATGAAATGGAGGAACCCAACATGTCAGTATTAGAAAACTGGGATAATTGGAAGAATTTCCTTGGCGACAGATTGAACTATGCGCAGGAAAAAGGGATGAGTGATGAAACGATCACTGACCTCGCTACAGAAATCGGCGGTTACCTTGCGAACGAAGTCGACTCGAAAAACCATCAGGAAAAAGTGCTTGCTGATCTTTGGAGCGTTGCTTCTGAAGATGAACAGCGCGCCATCGCAAATATGATGGTGAAGCTTGTTGAAAATAACAGCACTCATTAAGAGGGGGGATTTCTCCTCTCTTTTTTTATGTTTTCCTCTATAGAGCAACATTCTTCTTTCTAATTAGAGAAAAATGTTTTATGATAAAGGAAGGTAAAAATTTGCCACAATGGAGGGGGTATATCATTTGGCAAAGCTCGAATGGTATTTTGAATATGAAATTCAAGTGAACCGCCCCGGCCTGCTCGGGGATATTTCATCTCTTCTCGGGATGCTGTCAATTAATATTGTCACAATTAACGGTGTCGACCTTTCCAGAAGGGGAATGCTGCTCAGATGCCGGCATATAGATCAAATTAAACGATTGGAATCAATTTTAAAAACAATGGAGACCATTAAAGTAACGAAGCTGAGAGAACCGAGGCTTCGCGACCGTCTCGCAGTCCGCCACGGAAGATACATTCAGCGTGATGCCGATGACAAAAAAACCTTCCGTTTTGAAAGGGACGAGCTCGGTCTTCTGGTTGACTTTATGGCCGAGCTGTTTAAAAAAGAAGGGCACAAACTGATCGGAATCCGGGGAATGCCGAGGGTCGGAAAAACGGAGTCCATCGTTGCGTCAAGCGTTTGTGCCAGCAAAAGATGGCTTTTCGTATCATCAACGCTGCTAAAACAAACGATCCGGAGCCAGCTGGTTGCCGATGAATACAGCACGGAAAACGTGTTTATCCTCGACGGCATCGTTTCGACAAGACGGGGATCTGAGCGCCATCTTCAGCTCGTCAGTGAAATTATGCGGCTTCCGGCGACAAAGGTCGTGGAGCACCCCGATATTTTTGTTCAAAATTCGGAGTATACGCTCGATGATTTCGATTATATTATCGAACTCAGAAATGATCCTGACGAAGTTATTACATATGAACATGCAGAAGAACCGCAAATATTTGATCAGACCGGTTTTTCAAGCTTTGATTTTTAATATTGGAAGGTGTTTGTTGTGACAGAATTAGCAATCCGGCTTAAAGAAGCCAGAGAGGAAAAAGGGATGTCATTGGATGAACTCCAGGCGGCGACGAAAATTCAGAAAAGATACTTAACCGCTCTGGAAGAAGGCAATTATGACGTCATTCCCGGCAATTTTTATGTGCGGGCGTTTATCAAGCAATACGCTGAAGCTGTCGGGCTTGATTCAGATCAGTTATTTGAAGAATATAAAAAAGACATCCCTAACACGTACCATGACGATGTGTCGGAAAAAATCTCCGGTCTCGCCATGCAAAGGGAGCTTCCTAAGTCCGCTTCAAAGGCGGCGGAATGGCTTCCGACCGTCCTTGTCGTCATCGGTGTCATTATCGTCATCGCGATCATTTATGCGATTATTCAGCTCGGAATGAGCAAATCCGGGCAGACAGACGGAGATAAGGCAGTCACCCAAAGTGAGAGCAAGTATGAGATTCCTAAGGATTCTGCGCTGAAAAACGACGGCAATACAAATGACGAAGCGCAATCTGACAGCAAAAAAGACAAAAAGGACACAAAAGCGTCAGAGCAGAAAAAGAAAGAAAAAAGCAGTGAAAAGACGGAGATCAAAGCGGCCGGAACGGAAGGATCGGCTTCTTCATACAACGTCTCCGGGGCAGATAAGTATAAGCTTGAACTGATTGCTTCTGACAGCGCATGGATCCGCGTCCGTGATGACAGCGGCGGTTCTTTAAAAGAAGGAACGCTGCAAAAAGGCGAAACCTTTAAAAAAGACGTCACGGATCAAAAGCAGATTGAAATCCGCACGGGCTATGCCCCTAACCTGAAAATTAAAATCAACGGAGAGGTTCTGTCCTATGAACTCAATCCGCATGATGTGATGGCGCAGACCATCACAATCAAGATGAAAAAATAAAAGGGGAAAAGTCATCTGAACGATTAAGATGACTTTTTCTTCACGTCCGAGTACATATATTGGAGGGGCTTTATGTTTAACTTACCGAATAAAATCACACTGGCAAGAATCGCTTTAATTCCTGTATTTATGATTATCATGCTTGTTCCTTTTCAGTGGGGCAGCGTTCATATAGGGGATGAATCGATTCCGGTCGCGCATCTTACGGGAGCTGTTTTGTTCATTATCGCATCAACGACTGACTGGGTGGATGGCTACTACGCCAGAAAACTGAACCTCGTGACAAATTTCGGGAAATTTTTAGATCCGCTGGCTGACAAACTGCTGGTGTCCGCGGCATTAATTACGCTTGTGCAGTTTGACCTTGCGCCGGCGTGGATGGTCATCATCATCATCAGCCGCGAATTTGCCGTAACGGGATTAAGACTTGTGCTGGCGGGAACGGGGGAAGTTGTAGCCGCCAATATGCTGGGGAAAATTAAAACATGGGCTCAGATCATCGCTGTTGCCGCGCTTTTGCTGCATAATCTTCCGTTTGAGCTCGTTTCTTTCCCGTTCGGCGATATCGCTTTATGGGTGGCCGTGCTCTTCACAGTCATTTCCGGCTGGGATTATTTTGCGAAGAACTGGGATGCGTTAAAAACATCTAACTAAGAAAGAAGGACTTAAAGATGGAAATAGCAAAAAAAGCAGAAATCATTGCAGTCGGCTCGGAGCTTCTGCTCGGCCAGATCGCCAATACGAACGCGCAGTTTATCAGTAAAGAGCTGGCGGAAATCGGTGTAAACGTGTTTTATCATACCGCTGTCGGTGACAATCCGGAGCGGCTTAAGCAAGTCATCCGCATTGCCGAAGAGCGCTCAGACCTAATTATTTTTTCAGGCGGCCTCGGACCGACCAAGGACGATTTGACGAAAGAAACCATTGCAAACACACTGGGGCGCCCGCTCGTTCTGAATGACGAAGCGTTCCGGTCGATCGAAGAATATTTCGCGAAAACAAAACGGACCATGTCGCCGAATAACCGCAAACAGGCGCTCGTCATTGAGGGCTCAGACGTTTTGGCGAATCATTTCGGCATGGCGCCGGGAATGCTTGCAGAGCACGGCTCAAGGCTTTATATGCTGCTTCCCGGGCCGCCGAGTGAGCTGCGTCCGATGTTTGAAAATGAAGCGAAGCCGCTGCTTCTTAAAAAGCTCGGTTCTAATGAGAAAATCGTTTCAACCGTGCTGCGGTTTTTCGGAATCGGTGAATCCCAGCTTGAAGCTGATTTAGAAGATATCATTGATGCGCAGACGAACCCGACGATTGCGCCGCTTGCCGCTGACGGAGAGGTCACGCTGCGTTTAACGGCGAAACATGCCGACGAAAAAGAAACAGAACGGCTTTTAAAAGAAACGGAAGCCGCCATTTTAGAACGTGTCGGTGAATTTTTCTACGGATATGATGATACGTCTCTGGTGAAGGAGCTTTCAAAAGCATGCAGACAAAACAAAATCACGATTTCTTCTGCCGAAAGCTTTACAGGCGGCCTGTTTTCAGAGTGGGTGACTGATTTAAGCGGTGCGTCTCAACTATTTGCAGGGGGCGTTGTCTGCTATTCCGACAGCGTGAAACAGCATGTGCTCGGCGTGAAAGCTGAGACACTCGCAGAAAGCGGAGCGGTCAGCAAAGAGTGTGCGAAAGAGCTTGCAGCCGGTGTGAGAAAGCTGACCGGAAGCGATATCGGCATCAGCTTTACCGGGGTTGCGGGTCCCGACCTGCAGGAAGGGCATGCGCCGGGCCGCGTCTTTATCGGCATTTCGGCGGAAGGAAAAGAAGAGGTGCACGAATTTAACTTTGCCGGCTCAAGAACCGGAATCAGAAAGCGCGCCGCTAAATACGGCTGCCATCTCATTTTGAAAATGCTGGATCAAAAATAAAGTTTTAAAGAGGCGTTTTCTCTGATTTTTAAGTTTTACAAGGGAAATTATGCTCTTTTGCAGAAAAGCGAACGCGGAAAAAATCCGAATATGCGTTCGCTTTTTTCTTGGCAAATGCCAGTAAACAAGGTATAGTATATGTAGTGGCAAGATAAAGGAGGAAAAAATAAATGAGTGATCGTCAGGCAGCCTTAGATATGGCTCTTAAGCAAATAGAAAAACAATTCGGCAAAGGTTCCATCATGAAGCTCGGAGAAAAAACGGATACAAGAATTTCAACGGTGCCAAGCGGTTCCCTTGCACTTGATACCGCTCTCGGAATAGGCGGATACCCGCGCGGACGGATTATTGAAGTATACGGACCTGAAAGCTCAGGTAAAACGACTGTAGCGCTTCACGCAATCGCTGAGGTTCAGGAAAAAGGCGGACAGGCAGCATTTATTGATGCTGAGCATGCTCTTGATCCTGTTTACGCGCAAAAGCTCGGTGTCAATATCGAAGAGCTTCTGCTTTCTCAGCCGGATACGGGAGAGCAGGCGCTAGAGATTGCTGAAGCGCTGGTGCGAAGCGGAGCTGTTGATATCGTAGTCGTTGACTCTGTTGCGGCGCTTGTTCCAAAAGCTGAAATTGAAGGTGACATGGGTGATTCACACGTCGGTTTACAGGCGCGTCTTATGTCTCAGGCGCTCCGTAAGCTTTCCGGCGCCATCAATAAATCTAAAACAATCGCAATCTTTATTAACCAGATTCGTGAAAAAGTCGGCGTTATGTTCGGAAATCCGGAGACGACACCGGGCGGCCGCGCGCTGAAATTCTATTCTTCCGTGCGCCTTGAAGTGCGCCGTGCCGAGCAATTAAAGCAGGGCAACGACGTCATGGGGAATAAAACGAGAATTAAAGTCGTAAAAAACAAAGTCGCTCCTCCGTTCCGTACGGCTGAAGTGGACATTATGTACGGTGAAGGAATCTCCAAAGAAGGGGAAATCATCGACCTTGGAACTGAACTGGATATCGTGCAAAAAAGCGGTTCGTGGTATTCTTATGAAGAAGAACGCCTCGGTCAGGGCCGTGAAAACGCCAAGCAGTTCTTAAAAGAAAATAAAGACATCATGCTGATGATTCAGGAACAAATCCGTGAATATTACGGTTTAGACAATAACGGTGTAACGGACAAAGCGGAAGAAGTTCAGGAAGAGATGGAATTAGAAGAATAAAAACACGATCAAAAGAGCGGAATAAGCAATTTCCGCTCTTTTTTTGTGTGTTTCAAAAAAACACTGGCTGTTTCGGAAAATTTTATCTGGAATGTTACAACTTTTTTCACCCTTCACTCGTCTAACATCATGGCGAAAGTTGAAATTATATCTGAGGAGGAAAAAAGATGACGAGCCCCCGCCGCACAAGAATAAATAAAAAAAGAAAGAAGAAGCTGATGAAAACGGGAGGGCTGTTTCTTTTTCTGCTGCTTGTCACTGTTTTTATTATGATCTGGACCGTCACGGCGCATCATCGGGAGAAGGAATCCGTTAAAAGCGCTCCCGCCGCTCAATCTGATACTTCAAAAGACCAGACTCAACAGAAAAAAGAAAAGACGCAAAAAGAGAAAACACCTAAATCAATCGATCACAATAAACAGATCAGCAATTACTTGCAACAGATCGGGTTCAGCGGCACAGCAATGATCGTAAAAGATGGAAAAGTTGTGCTGAAAAAAGGCTTTGGCTATGCGGACCGAAAACAAAAAATTAAAAACAATCCGGAGACATCATATTATATCGGTTCTTCACAAAAAGCGTTAATCGCGACGGCTGTCCTGCAGCTTGAAGAAAAAGGGCTGCTGCAGACGAGTGACCCCGTCAGTACATACTTGCCGAATTTTCCTAACGGCACGCGCATTACATTGAAAAACCTGCTCAATCATACGTCCGGCATAAACGGGCATATTGAGGGTCAGGGACCGATTTCTCCAATTGATTTAATCAAGGATATAGAATACCGCGGAATTAAACGGCAGCCCGGGGTTTGGGATTACAGGGATTCCAACTATTCAGTGCTTGCTTATATCGTATCTCAAGTCAGCGGGGAGTCTTATGAACAATATATAAAAGAACACGTGTTCAAACCGGCCGGAATGAAGCATGCCGGATTTTACAAAACATTTGTCAAAGCCAAATATCCTGCCGTCGGCTACAAAGTCGATGAGAGCGGCAGTCTTGTAACGCCGCACCTTCTGGACTTATCACAGCTGTACGGGGCGGGCGACATGTATATGAGCGCTGAAGATCTCTATAAATTTGATAAAGCGATCGTAAACGGCACGCTCCTTTCAAAAGAAAGCTTCACAAAAATGTTTACAGCAGGAAGCAGTGCCGCTTACGGCATGGGGTTTTACATTGATCCGGGAAGCTATTCCAATCACGGTGTTATGCCCGGTTACAACATTTTGAACAGCTTCAGCCATTCGGCAAGCAAATATGTCATATTACTGTCAAACATTCAGAATAACGCCAAATTAGGACAGGTAAACAATAGAATTTACCAATTGCTTAACCAGCCGGACTAACAGAGCCGTCATTCACGAAAAGCGGATCTAGGTATGGTATGATATATACATGGGCGAAGATCCGAGCTGAAGGCGAATCGTTAAGCTGGCAAGCTTGACAAGTATTTCCGACACAATTACAATGAAGTTGTAACATTTGTTTTTTTAACATGATTGTTAAACCATTTAAACTTGACAAGGGCATGAGAGACTCATTCCCTGTGAAGGTTCTGTATGTTGAGAAAATCAGACAATGTACATGCCGGCACTTATTTAAGCAAAAACCAAGTTCATAGCAAGAGGAGGTGAAAGTATGACCCCAATGACGGTTCTC
Source organism: Bacillus sp. FSL P4-0334 (assembly GCF_038004825.1). Taxonomy (NCBI): domain Bacteria; kingdom Bacillati; phylum Bacillota; class Bacilli; order Caryophanales; family Bacillaceae; genus Bacillus; species Bacillus sp. FSL P4-0334. Next base: position 2,812,374 of record NZ_JBBORX010000001.1, read on the forward strand.
ATCTCCATTTTGCTGACTCTGCTCGGTTTAGTTGTTGGCTACTATGTTCGTAAAACCATTGCCGAAGCAAAGATTGCGGGCGCACGCGGTGCTGCCGAGCAAATCCTTGAAGATGCAAAGCGTGATGCTGAAGCACTGAAAAAAGAAGCTCTGCTTGAAGCAAAGGACGAAATCCATACACTTCGAATAGATGCTGAACAGGAAGTTCGTGAAAGACGAAATGAGCTTCAAAAACAAGAAAACCGTTTACTTCAAAAAGAAGAAAATCTTGACCGTAAACATGAAGGAATTGATAAACGGGAAGCGATGTTGGAGAAGAAAGATCATTCTCTGAATGAACGACAACAACATATTGAAGAGATGGAAAGCAAAGTGGATGAGATGATTCGTATGCAGCAGTCAGAACTCGAACGCATTTCGAGCCTGACACGGGATGAAGCGAAACAAATCATTCTTGACCGGGTTGAAAATGAGCTTTCACATGACATCGCCATCATGACAAAAGAAACCGAAAACCGTGCGAAAGAAGAGGCAGATAAAAAGGCGAAAAACATTCTGTCGCTTGCTTTGCAGCGCTGTGCAGCAGATCATGTTGCCGAAACGACGGTATCGGTCGTCAATCTTCCGAATGATGAGATGAAAGGACGTATCATCGGCCGTGAAGGGCGTAACATTCGTACGCTTGAAACGCTTACAGGTATTGACCTGATTATTGATGACACACCTGAAGCAGTCATTCTTTCCGGATTTGATCCGATCAGACGGGAGACGGCAAGAATCGCTCTTGATAAACTCGTTCAGGATGGCCGTATTCACCCGGCGCGCATTGAAGAAATGGTTGAAAAATCCCGCCGTGAGGTAGATGACTATATCCGGGAAATGGGTGAGCAGACGACGTTTGAAGTCGGCGTTCACGGACTCCACCCGGATCTGATCAAGATCCTCGGCCGGTTGAAATTCCGTACAAGCTACGGGCAGAACGTACTGAAACATTCTATGGAAGTTGCGTTTTTAGCCGGTTTAATGGCTTCCGAGCTTGGAGAAGATGCAAAGCTTGCCAAGCGGGCCGGTCTTCTGCATGACATCGGAAAAGCAATTGACCATGAAGTGGAAGGAAGCCACGTGGAAATCGGAGTGGAGCTTGCGACCAAATATAAAGAGCATCCAGTCGTCATTAACAGTATTGCGTCACACCACGGAGACGAAGAGCCGACTTCCATTATCGCCGTTCTGGTTGCTGCCGCTGATGCACTGTCAGCCGCAAGACCGGGCGCGAGAAGTGAAACGCTCGAAAACTATATCCGCAGACTTGAAAAGCTTGAAGAAATCTCCGAGTCTTACGAAGGTGTTGAAAAATCATTTGCGATTCAGGCCGGCCGTGAAGTTCGCATCATGGTAAAGCCGGACTCCATTAATGATTTAGAAGCCCATCGTTTGGCACGTGATATCCGTAAACGAATTGAGGACGAGCTTGATTATCCGGGCCACATTAAAGTGACCGTAATCAGAGAAACTCGAGCCGTAGAGTATGCAAAATAAAGTGATGCTTAGCGCATCACTTTATTTTTTTGAGTCCCTGAAAAGGAAGGAATGGAATGTATGAGAATTTTATTTATCGGAGATGTTGTCGGTTCCCCGGGCCGCGACATGGTAAAAGAATATGTCCCGAAACTGAAAGCGAAACATAAACCGCATTTTACAATTATTAACGGAGAAAATGCAGCACACGGAAAAGGACTGACAGAAAAGATCTACCACAGCCTGATGGAAGCGGGAGCAGATGCCATTACAATGGGAAACCATACGTGGGATAAAAGAGAGATCTTCGACTTTATTGATGATGTGCCGCATCTTGTCCGGCCGGCGAATTTCCCGGAAGGTACGCCGGGCAAAGGCATTACCTATATTAAATCGAACGGAAAAGAGCTTGCCGTCATTAATTTACAGGGACGGACGTTTCTTCCGCCGCTTGATGATCCGTTTGCTAAAGCGGATGAATTAATAGAAGAAGCGAAAAAGCGCACGCCGTACATTTTTATTGATTTTCACGCCGAAGCGACAAGCGAAAAAATTGCGATCGGCTGGTACACAGACGGAAGAGCCTCTGCCGTGGTAGGCACCCATACACACGTGCAAACGGCAGATAACCGCATTTTGCCGAAAGGAACGGCATATATTACTGATGTAGGCATGACGGGTCCGTACGACGGAATTCTCGGTATGGACAGAGAAACGGTCATCAAGCGGTTTAAAACCAATCTTCCCGTCCGGTTTACGGTGGCGGAAGGTAAAACTACGCTGAGCGGAGTGCTCATTGACATCGACGATCAAACGAAAAAGGCCGTAAATATCGAACGGATATTAATCAATGATGACCATATGTTCTTTGAATAGGTGATCATGTGTTTATTTTATAAAAATATTAAAAGGAAAAGCAGGAATATAGCAACTTCTTAGTGAATATAGTAGAAATGGAAGGTAGCCCGCTATTTTTGAAAAGCATTGTGGGGATGGCTTTTTGGATAGCAACATCTAATAATGATTGTTCTAATGAACACTCACTTATCCATTGTAAAACTAAGGGGGAGCAGAAATGGAAATCTTAAAAGTTTCAGCAAAATCAAGTCCAAATTCAGTAGCAGGCGCGCTTGCCGGTGTATTGAGGGAACGCGGAGCCGCCGAAATTCAAGCAATTGGGGCGGGTGCCTTAAATCAGGCTGTTAAAGCGGTTGCGATTGCCAGAGGCTTTGTCGCGCCAAGCGGCGTAGATTTGATTTGTATTCCGGCTTTTACAGATATACAGATTGACGGAGAAGAAAGAACGGCGATTAAGTTAATCGTCGAACCCCGTTAAAAACAAAAACATGACATTCTCAACCTGCTTGCGTAAGGCGAGCGGGTTGTTTTTATTGTTGTCATATTTTCTCACAATATTATATTGATAGTACGAAGAGATGATAAATGGCTTTATTCATATAATATTCAAAAAAAATCCCGCCCATTTTTCCGGACGGAAGCAGTTGTTTTCTCGGAGTGGACACTGGTGTTTACCTCCTTTTTATATCATGTTACAATCCAGTTATTACAGTGTTTTTTCGAGGAGGAGTGTACATGTTGGGAGGAAAGATGAAAGCTATCGTCAAAAATGAAAACGCTTTCGGAGCAACTCTGAAAGAAATTCCCATACCTTCCATTAATGAGAATGAAGTTCTCATTAAAGTACAGGCCGCATCTATATGCGGTACAGATGTGCATATTTATAATTGGGATCAATGGGCGCAGAAACGAATCAAAACACCTCAAGTATTCGGACATGAATTCAGCGGTATCGTAGCGGAAACGGGCAAGCACGTCACAAATGTCAAAACAGGTGACTACGTTTCGGCTGAAACCCACTTCGTCTGCGGTACTTGTGTCCCTTGTTTAACAGGAAAACATCATGTGTGCACCCATACAAAGATCCTCGGCGTAGATACAGCCGGTTCCTTCGCTGAATATGTCAAAGTGCCGGCTCGAAATGTTTGGAAAAATCCCGCTGATATGGACCCCGCCGTCGCTTCTGTTCAAGAGCCGCTTGGCAACGCGGTGCATACGGTGCTGGAAAGCAGCCTGCTTGCGGGCGGTTCCGCTGCAATTATCGGCTGCGGACCGATCGGGCTGATGGCGGTGGCAGTGGCTAAAGCGGCCGGTGCATCCCGTATTGCGGCCATTGATAAAAATGATTACAGGCTGGCTCTTGCGAAGAAATTGGGAGCCACGATCACCATTTCAGCTGATAAGGAAGATCCGCTTGAGGTGATCGACACCTTAACAGGCGGAGAAGGGATCGACCTTGTCTGCGAAATGTCAGGCCACCCGGCAGCTATAGCACAAGGATTAAAGATGGCGGCCAACGGGGGAAGGTTCCATATGCTGAGTCTGCCGGAACGTCCGGTGACGGTTGACCTGACAAATGACGTGGTGTTTAAAGGACTTACCGTCCAAGGCATCACAGGCAGAAAAATGTTTGAAACATGGCGGCAGGTATCGCACCTGCTTGAATCCGGCCTTGTTGATCTGACGCCGGTGATCACGCATCAGTTTCCGCTTGAAGACTTTGAAAAAGGGTTTGACCTGATGAGAAAGGGCCAGTGCGGCAAAGTCATTTTGATTCCATAAGGGGAGGGTTCTATAATGAAAGAATTTGAATTTCTAAAAGCAGAGCTTGATAAAATGAAAGAAAATAAAACGTGGCAGCAAATGAAACAAATTGAAACGAAGCAGGGTCCGTCGGTGGAAGTCAAAGGGGAAAACGTGATACAGCTTTCATCGAACAATTATCTCGGTTTGACGTCGCATCCAAGGCTTGTCGAAGCGGCCAAACGCGCCGCGGAAGAATTCGGAGCGGGTACGGGGTCCGTCCGGACAATCGCCGGAACATTCACAATGCACAATGAGCTGGAGAAAAAATTGGCAAACTTTAAAAAAACAGAAGCGGCACTTGTTTTTCAATCGGGGTTCACAACGAATCAGGGCGTCTTATCAAGCATTCTTACAAAAGAAGATATCGTGATCTCTGACGAACTGAACCATGCTTCCATTATTGACGGGATCAGGCTGACGAAAGCAGATAAAAAGGTGTACCGCCATGTTGATATGGACGATTTGGAAAGGGTGCTGAAAAAATCAATGAATTACCGCATGCGCCTGATCGTCACCGACGGCGTATTCTCAATGGACGGCAACATCGCTCCTTTGCCTGACATCGTCAAACTTGCGGAGGCGTACGATGCCTTTGTGATGGTCGACGACGCGCATGCTTCCGGCGTACTCGGAAAAAATGGAAGGGGAACGGTTAATCACTTCGGGCTTGACGGAAGAGTCCATATACAGGTGGGCACATTAAGCAAAGCCATCGGAGTGCTTGGCGGTTACGCCGCAGGGTCGCAGGTTCTGATCGATTACCTGCGCCATAAAGGGCGCCCTTTCTTATTCAGCACTTCTCATCCGCCTGCGGTAACGGCCGCATGCATAGAAGCCATTGACGTCCTGCTGGAAGAGCCTGAGCATATGGAAAAGCTGTGGGAGAACACGGCGTATTTCAAAGATAAACTGGTTCAAATGGGGCTGACCCTCACAAAAAGCGAAACACCGATCGTGCCGATATTAATAGGGGAGGAAGAAAAAGCCCAGGCATTATCAGACCTTTTATTGACCCGCGGCGTCTTTGCACAAAGCATCGTGTATCCGACGGTCGCCCAAGGAAAAGCGAGAATCCGCACCATTATTACGGCGGAGCATACAAAAGAGGAGCTTGACCGGGCCCTGGAAGTAATCCGTTCAGCCGCAAAAGAGTTTCAGCTTGTGTAAGGGGGAAATGATTCCCTCTTTTTTATTTCTTATTGATTCTTATTCTCAATAAGGTGTACAATAATAGGCTGGCGGTTGTGCCAAACGCTTTTAACCAGTATACTTGAGGGTGGAAGTTTCGGTTGAAAGGAGACATTCGAACATGAATGAAAAGCAAAAGCAGGAAAGCGGACAAGTGAATCCAGCGGACAAAACATCCGAAAAGGATTACAGCAAGTATTTTGAAGCCGTATATATTCCGCCTTCTTTAAAAGATGCGAAAAAACGGGGCAAAGAATCCGTTCAATATCATAACGATTTTAAAATCTCAGAAGAATTTAAAGGCCTCGGTGAAGGCAGGAAATTTTATATCCGCACGTACGGATGCCAAATGAACGAGCATGATACGGAAGTCATGGCGGGTATTTTTATGGCGCTCGGTTATGAAGCGACAAATTCGGTTGATGACGCGAACGTTATTTTATTAAACACTTGCGCTATCCGGGAAAATGCTGAAAACAAAGTGTTCGGCGAGCTCGGCCATTTAAAGGCGCTCAAAAAAAATAACCCGGACTTGATTCTCGGCGTCTGCGGCTGCATGTCACAGGAAGAATCAGTCGTAAACCGCATCCTTAAGAAGCACCCGTTTGTCGATATGATTTTCGGCACGCACAACATTCACCGTCTGCCGGAACTGTTATCAGAGGCATATTTATCAAAAGAGATGGTCATTGAAGTGTGGTCGAAGGAAGGGGATGTCATTGAAAACCTTCCGAAAGTCCGCAACGGGAAAATTAAAGGCTGGGTCAACATTATGTACGGCTGTGACAAGTTCTGCACATACTGCATCGTACCGTATACCCGCGGAAAAGAACGAAGCCGCCGTCCTGAGGAAATTATCCAGGAAGTCAGAAGACTTGCAAGCGAAGGCTATAAAGAAATCACACTGCTCGGTCAAAACGTGAATGCGTACGGAAAAGATTTTGAGGATATGACGTACGGTCTCGGTGATTTAATGGACGAACTGCGTAAAATTGATATTCCGAGAATCCGATTCACGACGAGTCATCCGCGTGACTTTGATGATCATCTGATCGAAGTGCTCGCCAAAGGCGGCAACCTTCTTGACCATATCCATCTCCCGGTTCAATCAGGAAGCTCAGCGATGTTAAAAATGATGGCGCGCAAATATGATAGAGAACGCTATCTGGAGCTTGTCGGAAAAATTAAAGCGGCGATGCCGAACGCTTCACTGACGACTGATATTATTGTCGGTTTTCCGAATGAAACCGATGAACAATTTGAAGAAACGCTTTCGTTATATCGCGAAGTGGAATTTGACAGCGCATATACGTTTATTTACTCTCCTCGTGAAGGCACGCCGGCAGCGAAGATGAAAGACAATGTTCCGATGAGGGTCAAGAAAGAACGTCTTCAGCGCCTCAATGATTTGGTGAAAGAAATTTCAGCCAAAAAAATGAAGGAATATGAAGGCAGGACCGTCGAAGTATTAGTTGAGGGAGAAAGCAAAAATAACCCTGACATTCTTGCCGGCTATACGGAAAAAAGCAAGCTCGTCAACTTCAAAGGGCCGAAAGACGCCATCGGCAAGATTGTACGCGTCAAAATCGAACAGGCGAAAACATGGTCGCTTGACGGTGTGATGGCAGGAGAAGCAATCGAGGTGAAATAATAATGACGCTTTACTCAAAGAAAGACATTGTACAGCAGGCTAGGAACCTTGCGAAAATGATTTCTGAAACAGAAGAAGTTGATTTTTTCAAACGCGCCGAGGCGCAGATTAACGAAAATGAAAAAGTCTCTGCGATTATTAATCAGATTAAAACCCTGCAAAAGCAAGCCGTTAACCTGAAGCACTACGAAAAGCTTGAAGCGCTGAAACAAGTGGAAAGTAAAATTGACGCCCTGCAGGAAGAGCTTGAAGGGATTCCGATCATTCAGGAATTCAGAGATTCCCAGATTGAGGTCAATGACCTTCTTCAGCTTGTCGCACATACGATCTCAAATCAGGTGACAAACGAAATCATTACATCTACCGGAGGCAACCTGCTGACGGGAGAAACCGGTTCAAAAGTAAAACATTCGAATAACAGCTGTTCTATTTAAACACGGGGCCTTCATCGGCCCGTGTTTTTTTTATTATTTGAGAACTAATTGTAATATGTACTAAATTTTCATCGTCTTATCGTTTTGCCCCATTTTACTGGAAAGTTTTATCATACTTAAAAGTAAAGTTTCTGGGCAGGGCTGCATACAATGAAACAGAAACTTTGTATTTTTATATTTTTATTATAAAAATGCACATGAGACAAATGCCCAGCATAAGATAACACGAAGAAGAACAAGGAGGCCTGCCGGAATGTCTGAATACAGGGAAATTATTACGAAAGCGGTAGTTGCGAAAGGAAGAAAATTCACCCAATGCACCAACACGATCTCACCTGGAGAAAAACCGTCAAGTATATTGGGCGGCTGGATTATCAACCACAAGTACGATGCCGAAAAGATCGGGAAGACTGTAGAAATTGAAGGGTATTATGATATAAACGTCTGGTACTCTTACGCCGATAATACAAAAACGGAAGTTGTAACCGAGAGAGTAAAGTATGTCGATGTGATTAAACTCAGATACAGAGACACAAATTACTTAGATGACGAACACGAAGTCATTGCCAAAGTGCTGCAGCAGCCGAATTGTCTTGAAGTCACCATTTCTCCTAACGGAAATAAAATCGTGGTTCAGGCAGAGAGAGAATTTTTAGCAGAAGTGGTCGGTGAAACGAAAGTCGTCGTCGAAGTCAATCCTGACTGGGAAGAAGACGATGATGATGATTGGGAAGACGATCTTGATGAAGAATTAGAGGACATTAACCCTGAATTTTTAGTCGGAGATCCTGAAGAATAAGTTGAGGCTAGGGGAGTTTAACACCCCAAGTCTCTTTTTTATATATAAAGATATCACTCTTTTGTTTATGTTATAATGGGATTCGGATAAGAGAAGATACATAGTGAGGGATTAAATGATGGCTAGTTACACGCCTATGATACAGCAATACTTGAAGATAAAGGCAGAGCACCAAGATGCCTTTTTATTTTTTCGGCTTGGTGACTTTTATGAAATGTTTTTTGAAGATGCAAAAAAAGCGTCACAAGAGCTTGAAATTACACTGACAAGCAGAGACGGAGGTTCGGCTGATAAAATTCCGATGTGCGGCGTGCCGTATCATTCCGCGGCGGCTTATATTGAACAGCTGATTAAAAAGGGCTATAAAGTGGCGATCTGTGAGCAGACGGAAGATCCGAAGGCGGCTAAAGGCGTTGTAAAAAGAGAAGTCGTCCAGCTGATCACACCGGGAACCGTGATGGATGGAAAAGGCATTCATGAATCGGAAAACAACTTTATCGCTTCCGTTTCCGAATTCCGTGACGGATACGGTCTCGCTTTATCGGACTTAACGACCGGAGAAAACCTGGCCGTATTTATTGAGCGGATTGAAGATGTCATGTCAGAAATTTACTCAGTCGGCGCAAAGGAAATTGTCGTATCGAGCAAGTTTAACGAACATACAGCTGCTCAGCTGAAAGAACGGTGCGGCGCCACGATTTCCATCGAAGACGGGGAAATAACAGAACGCATTGAAATCGCAAAGCACTTGCCGGGCGAAGAGCTGACAGAGACGTTTATGCGTTTATATACGTATTTGCAGAAAACGCAAAAACGGAGTCTGGATCACCTGCAGCCGGTTCAAGTATATGAATTGGAAGAAGCGATGAAAATTGACCTGTATTCAAAACGGAATCTTGAGCTGACGGAAACGATCCGTTCGAAAAGCAAAAAAGGGTCATTGCTTTGGCTTTTAGACGAGACGAAAACAGCGATGGGCGGCCGGCTTCTCAAACAATGGATTGACCGCCCGCTGATCAGGGCATCCCAAATCGAGGAACGCCAGGAAATGGTCGAGACGCTGATCAATCATCTGTTTGAGCGTGAAGATCTGCGAGAGCGCCTGAAGGAAGTATACGATTTAGAACGTCTGGCGGGCCGGGTCGCATTCGGAAACGTCAACGCAAGGGATTTAATCCAGCTGAAAGAATCTTTAAAACAAGTGCCGAGCATCAAAGAGCTTGTAGGGTCTCTTAACCATAAAAAAGCAAAAGAACGCGCCGGCTTGATTGATCCGTGCGGAGATTTGCTTGACCTGTTAGAAGAAGCCCTTCATGAAAACCCGCCGTTATCGTTAAAAGAAGGCAATTTAATTAAAGACGGCTATCATCAGAAGCTCGATGAGTACCGTGACGCCAGCAAAAACGGTAAAGACTGGATTGCCAGACTGGAGCAGCAGGAACGCGCTTATACGGGCATCCGTTCATTAAAGGTCGGTTTCAATAAAGTGTTCGGCTATTATATTGAAGTCACAAAAGCAAACCTTCATCTGCTTGAAGACGGACGGTATGAGCGGAAACAGACCCTCACAAACGCCGAACGGTACATTACGCCGGAATTGAAGGAAAAAGAAGCGCTTATTTTAGAAGCGGAAAACAACATCTGCGAGCTGGAATATGAGCTTTTTGCCGGACTGCGTGAAAAGGTGAAACAATTTATTCCGCGCTTGCAGCGTCTTGCCAAACAAATGAGTGAGCTGGACGCACTGCAATGCTTTGCTACGATCAGTGAAAACAGGCATTACACAAAGCCCGTCTTTTCTGATAATGAAGTAAAAGTCATTGAAGGGAGACACCCCGTCGTTGAAAAGGTGATGGACAGTCAAGAATACGTGCCGAACAACTGCCTGATGGGCGATTCGCGGGAAATGCTCCTGATTACGGGTCCGAATATGTCAGGTAAAAGCACGTATATGAGACAGATCGCACTTCTATCGATCATGGCTCAGATCGGCTGTTTTGTGCCCGCAAAAGAAGCGGTTCTGCCGATTTTTGATCAAATCTTCACGAGAATCGGGGCAGCGGATGATTTGATTTCCGGACAAAGCACCTTTATGGTGGAAATGCTGGAAGCGAAAAACGCGATTGTGAACGCCACAAAAGACAGCCTGATCCTGTTTGATGAAATCGGCCGCGGGACATCAACGTACGACGGAATGGCGCTGGCACAGGCGATTATTGAGTATGTCCATGATCATATCGGCGCTAAAACACTGTTCAGCACGCATTATCATGAGCTGACGGTGCTTGAAGATAAGCTTCCTCAGCTGAAAAACGTTCATGTGCGCGCAGAGGAATATAACGGAACGGTCGTGTTTCTCCATCAAATCAAAGAAGGAGCCGCAGATAAAAGTTACGGCATTCATGTCGCCCAGCTTGCCGAGCTCCCGGACGATCTGATCAGCCGCGCGCAGGAGATTTTGAAACAGCTTGAGCAGACGGGAGATAAGCCGGAGCTTCCGGCGGTATCTGAGAAAAAGTCCGCCGTCAGAGAAGAACCGGCACAGCTGTCCTTTTTTGCTGACGGTGAAAAAGAACAGAAGGCACCGGCTGTTTCTAATAAAGAAAAACAAGTGCTTGAAGCCTTTAAGTCAATCAATATTCTCGATATGACGCCGCTTGAAGCGATGAACGAAATGTACAAGCTGCAAAAAAAATTAAAATAGAAAGAGGTGACGGACTTGGCAAAAGTCATCCAGCTGTCAGATGAACTTTCAAATAAAATAGCGGCCGGCGAGGTGGTCGAACGGCCTGCCTCAGTCGTTAAAGAATTGGTGGAAAACGCCATCGACGCAAACAGCACAGTCATTGAAATCGACATAGAGGAAGCGGGGCTTTCGTCGATTCGGGTGCTCGATAACGGCGAAGGGATGGAAACCGATGATTGCAAGCGGGCTTTCCGCCGCCACGCGACCAGTAAAATCAAAGATGAAAACGACCTGTTCCGGGTGAGAACACTCGGTTTCCGCGGAGAAGCTTTGCCAAGTATCGCGTCTGTTTCTCATCTGGAAATCAAAACGAGCATCGGCGAGGGAGCGGGCACCCATCTCATTCTTCAGGGCGGGAATATCATTTCTGAACAGAAATCCTCCAGCAGAAAAGGAACGGAGATTATCGTTACCAACCTGTTTTTCAATACACCCGCCAGATTGAAATATATGAAAACCGTGCATACGGAGCTCGGCAATATTACGGATGTTGTCAACCGGATCGCTCTTGCGCATCCGGAAGTATCCATCCGTCTCCGCCATCAGGGGAAAAATCTGCTGCAGACAAACGGTAACGGGGACGTGCGCCATGTGCTGGCCGCAATTTACGGGACGGCGGTTGCGAAAAAAATGATACCGCTCCATGTCAGCTCGCTTGATTTTGAAGTCAAGGGCTACATTGCGCTTCCGGAAATCACGCGTGCATCCAGAAACTACATGTCATCTGTCATTAACGGAAGATACATTAAGAATTTCCCGCTTGTAAAAGCGGTGCATGAGGGCTATCACACACTTCTGCCGATCGGCCGCCATCCGATTACGTTTATCGAAATTACGATGGACCCGATTTTGGTTGATGTCAATGTTCATCCGTCGAAGCTTGAAGTCCGCCTCAGCAAAGAGACGGAGCTGCATGAGCTGATCCGTGACGGGATAAAGGAAGTGTTTCAAAAGCAGCGGCTTATTCCGAGCGCCCAGCTCCCGAAAAAATCAGCGCCGGCACCGGCCAAAAACGAACAGCAATTTATGACATTCGAGGAAAGCGCGCCTGAGCGGAAACTTCCTGAAAAAACGCCGGAGCCGTCTTACTCACCAATGAAGCTGAGTTCGGTCGTAAAAGAGCCTGAGCCGGTAATAATAGAAGAAGAGATCCTCCCGAATGAAGCGGATCACGATGTGCCGCCGAAGATCGGTATGCCCGAAACGGCAGCGCCTGTTTCCGATACTCCGGAACCGGAAGCTGTCGCTGAAGAAATACGTGAAGAAAGAGTTCCGGTGATGTATCCGATCGGCCAAATGCACGGGACATATATTTTAGCCCAAAACGAAAACGGCTTGTATATCATTGACCAGCATGCGGCCCAAGAACGGATTAAATACGAATATTTCCGGGAGAAAGTCGGGCAGGTCGAGCCTGAAGTGCAGGATATGATCGTGCCGCTCACCTTTCATTACGCGGCAAATGAAGCGCTGATTATTGACCAGCATCAGCATGAGCTTGAAAGCGTCGGAGTATTTTTAGAAGCATTCGGCACGAACAGCTACATCGTCCGCTGCCATCCGGCCTGGTTTCCAAAAGGGGAAGAAGCTGAACTGATTGAAGAAATCATTCAGCAGGTGCTTGACGCCAAACAGATCGATATTAAAAAACTGCGGGAGGAAGCGGCCATTATGATGAGCTGCAAAGGCTCAATCAAAGCGAACCGCCATTTGCGAAACGACGAAATCAAAGCGCTCTTGGACGACCTGCGCCGAACGACAGACCCGTTCACATGCCCGCACGGCCGGCCGATCATTATCCACCACAGTACGTATGAGATGGAGAAGATGTTTAAACGTGTGATGTAATAACAACGTTTATGTGAGACTAAACCGTTATTTGCCCACAAGCAGCCTTACTAGTTTGAATGACCCAGCCTTTCAGAGATAACTTTTGAGTTTTTTAATTTCTGGCATAATTGGTGCATCGGTATGCCGTCAATCATGAAAATGATTTGTTTAACATCCAGCTGCTTTTCCGTCATATAAAAATTGTTTTTGGAGAGTATTTGGGATTGGCGATGTAGTATCCTGTGATTGGTGTAACCGTCTATATCGTCCATTGACTGCATTAATAGTGAAATAATTGGAGAAAACGGTTCCTGAAAAATCTCATGTTATTTGTGAAGAATTTAAATAAAATTGGAATTTGGCGGGTTATACTATCCGCAAGTTAGTCAAGGGGGACTAGTAATTAGCCCCCCTTACATTTAGTTCTTCCTGCGGTTTTTTCTATTTTTGATCAAACTGAAAACCACTAAGAGAACCACACCGACAGCAACGATATAAAATGAAATTTCTGCTGTTGCGGTATTAATATTCTTAAGAACAAGGATAAGTCCTATTAAAACTATAGGAATGATGTAAGTTAGAATTCTTATAGCTTTTGGGCTCGGTTCAGCGTTACTTTTATCTTCCATAGTTACCTCCGATCTTAACACGTTAGAAAATAATCACTTTAAAGCTTAACACAGGATAAATTTGTTAAACACCAACAATAGCCCCGTTTAAATGAAAAGCCTAAGAGTTTTAGTAATCCACCAAGCGGCTGTTGGGTTGCCAGTTCTTTTAGAGCACCCGCATAGCACGCATCTTCCACTGCACCAGTAAAATTGTCGATCGTATTAAGAATTATTTCAAAACGCCGATTCTACCCATAGGCAGCTTTAGCAGGTATTGCATCCCAGGGCAATTTACCTTGAGAAGTAAACTCCGACCCATATAACATAGTCTATTGTCTAATGATTAATATTTACTTTTTACACTTAATGATTTTATGTTAGTTTTGTTTTTGCACAGTAAAAAGCTGCGCGACGCTTTCGTGAATTGTTGCAGCTAGGGCTGATTTGAAAAGAGTGTAAATTACGCCGTACTTTTCTAAGTTCAATTATGTTAATGTCAACATAACGTTGAATTCGGTGTAAGAACTAAGGTATTCTGATATATTTCGAGAGCCCGTATGGTTTAGTTTATCTTGAAGAAAAGGATTGAAATAATAGTCTTGATTGCGGGTCATTTCTAAAAACTGATTATCCCCTTCGGCCGCTTCGGCAATTGCTTTTCAAAACAAAAGCTCAATTTGTTTTCTTTTTATCCGAAACCCATATTCATCCTTCATTTTCTGAATAAAATTACCTAAAGAATTCATCTAAATTAATATTCTGATTTACTTATATATCAGCATAGCAATTTGTAAAAAAGGTCCAGACTGGTGCTTTTGGCGGGAGCAGAAAGTTTTTTTAACTTTACCGGAAAATCCATGGAAAAACGTGGTGTCATCTGGTAAAGTGGTTACAGTCGGCTGGGCGGCGGCAGCAGTCTGCCCGGATCTTTTAAATGGGAATGGTGACAATGGATCATACATATGAAGTGCATCAAATCAAAACTTATCACCAGATGTGGTCCAACTATTGTTATATTATCGCAGACCGCTCAAAAAAATCTGCGATAGCGGTGGACCCGTCCTGGGAAATCGATAAAATAACCGATAAACTGCATGAATTGGATGTTGATTTATCCGCTATTTTATTAACACATTCGCATTATGACCATGTAAACTTGGCGGAGCCGCTTCAGCAAATCTATCATTCTGATATATACATGTCGTCGGCGGAAATCGATTTCTATCAATTCCGGTGCAGAAACTTAATAGCGCTTGAAGACGGCCAAACCTTTGCGGCCGGAGGGTTTATCATCAGAAGTATACTGACCCCGGGACATACGGCCGGGGGAATGTGCTATTTGCTATCTGATCATCTTTTTACCGGTGACACCGTGTTTACAGAAGGGTGCGGTATATGTGGGGACAGGGGCAGCTCAGCTGAAGATATGTTTCACAGTATACAGAGGATCAAAGCCTCCATTCCGCCGCATGTGCGTGTGTATCCGGGGCACTCCTTCGGGGAGAAGCCGGGTCAAAAAATGGAGAGTCTTTTGAAAAACAATATTTACTTTCAGATTGAAAAAAAAGAACATTTTGTGAATTTCCGCAACAGAAAAAATCAAAAAGGGCTGTTTCATTTTAAGTAATGTGTAATTTAGTTCTATCTAACTAGCTTTTCTTTTGAGGCAAGGAACTTCTGAAATGGAATGGAAGTTATTACTAGATTTCTGGTGATGAATGGCTGAGTAACGGGAGTTTGCGGAAGAGAACGCCGGGCAGGCCGGATGGGACATTCTGCTTACGCCTGTTCCGAAAGCCCTGAGTCCGCCTTTCGACAGGGAAAAATAGGCATTATTCAGGAGTTCGCATAGGATAAATTAACTTGACATGGTATTTTTGTGAAGTTACTATCAACTTGAACATGCTTCTTATCTGAATCCGAGAAAGGATGGCTGAGAAAATGATCACATACTTATTCCCCGGACAAGGTTCTCAAAAGCAGGGAATGGGGAGCTCATTGTTTGAAGAATTTAAAGACTTAACGGAGCAGGCTGATGAAACACTCGGATATTCTATGAAACGGCTTTGTCTTGAGAATCCGTATTCCAACCTTCACAAGACGCAGTTCACCCAGCCTGCTTTATATGTTGTAAACGCGTTAAGCTATTTGAAAAAAATCCAAGACAATGACATAAAGCCGGATTATGTGGCCGGCCACAGTTTGGGAGAATATAATGCACTGTTTGCAGCAGGTGCTTTTGATTTTATTACCGGTCTGCAGCTTGTCCGTAAAAGAGGCGAATTAATGAGTATGGCCACTGACGGAAAAATGGCCGCTGTTATGGGGTTAACTGCAGCTCAAGTGTCAGACGCCCTTCAAACGCACGGATTACATACGATTGATATTGCCAATATGAATTCTCCTTACCAAGTTGTCATATCCGGACGCAAAGAAGACATTGAAAGAGCCAAAAGCGTATTCGAAGGATTAAAAGACGTTACGATGTTTCATCCGTTAAACGTAAGCGGCGCTTTTCACTCGAGATATATGAGTGAAGCAAAACAAGAGTTCGAAAAATTTTTACAGTCATTTCATTTTTCTGCTATATCAATTCCTGTCATTTCTAATGTTCATGCCAGACCTTATGAGCAAGACGGAATCCACTCCGTTCTGGCCGATCAGATCGACCATTCAGTGCGATGGAACGACAGCATCCGCTATCTGCTGGACAAAGGGCGGATGGAATTTGAAGAAGTCGGCCCGGGCCATGTGCTGACAGGACTTATTCACCGCATCAAAAAAGAAACTGAAGCTTCACCCGCCATGTAGCGGAATGCAAGTCAAAATTCTTATCTCACACAATAGTGCCAGCCATACAACATCACGACCACTTCACCTGCACACGACATCACGAAAAACTCACAAATCAATATTTTGAAAAAATAAAGAGCGAAAAGGAGAACAAATGAACCAGCCAATTGTTTTCATGTTTTCTGGACAGGGTTCCCAATACTATCAAATGGGGAAAGAGCTGTTTGCACATAACGCCGCTTTTCGGCAGAAAATGCTTGACTTGGACGATTTTGCAGTCAGCCGTTACGGTTACTCTGTCCTAAAAGAGATGTATCATACAGGCAATCGTCTGTCTGATCCATTTGACCGCCTTCTTTTCAGCCATCCTGCCATTTTCATGGCTGAGTACGCACTTGCATATGCTTTGGAGCAAAGAGGCATACGTCCCGATTATGTGATCGGAGCAAGCCTCGGAGAGTATGCAGCGGCCGCTGTGTCGGGCGTGCTGAGCGCCGAGGATGCTTTAGATTGCGTGCTGGAACAGGCCCGAATCGTTACGGAAACTTGCCGTAACGGCAGCATGCTTGCGATACTGGGTGATCCGGCTTTATATCAAGATGATCCGCTGCTCGGCGAACATAGTGAATTGGCATCTGTAAACTATCATTCTCACTTTGTCATCTCGGGAGAGCGGGAACATATCAAAAAGATCATGGACGATCTGAGAAAAAAGCAGATTCCTCATCAGCTATTGCCGGTATCTTACGGGTTTCACTCAGCGCTGGTTGATCAGGCGGAACAGCCGTACAAGCGCTTTTTAGCTCAGAAATCAATCCGGACTCCGTTTATACCGTACATCTCCAGTGCGACCGGAGGGGCTGAGACCGATATACAAGCGGACTTTTTCTGGGATATCGTAAGAAAGCCGATTCGATTCCGCGAAGCGCTTCAATTCGCAGACAGCCGCCAAAAAGGATTGTATATTGATGCCGGGCCTTCCGGAACATTGGCAGCATTTGCCAAACAGATTCTTCCTGCAGGATCGGCTGAACGCATCCGTGCCATTATGACGCCGTTTCATAAAGAACAAACACATTTGCAGCAAATAGAAGACAGCATTTTATCACCGCCCGGAAGGAGACTGTAAGATGATCAGCTTTGTTTTTCCAGGCCAAGGCTCGCAAAGAATAGGGATGGGAGAGGACCTGTTCGGCCGCTATCCTGAATTAACCGCAAAGGCCGATCACATTCTCGGATATTCCATTCAGGAGCTGTGCCGGGACGGAGAACGTCTCAATCAGACTCAATTCACTCAGCCGGCGCTCTATGTCGTCAATGCCCTCAGTTATTTGAAAAAAACAGAAGAAACCGGCTTGAAACCGGATTTTACCGCCGGACACAGTTTGGGCGAATATAACGCGTTATACGCTTCGGGCGCCTTTGATTTTGAAGAAGGCTTACAGTTGGTCAAAAAAAGGGGCGAACTGATGAGCCGCGCAAAAGGAGGCGGCATGGCAGCGGTGATCGGCCTGACTCATGAGCAGGTGACGGATGTTTTAAGAGAAAATCACTTGGATATGATTGATATCGCCAACATGAACACACCGCAGCAAATTGTCATTTCCGGATATAAAGAAGATATTGAAAAAGCAGCATCCGTTTTTGAAGCCGTAAACGGCGTAAAAATGGTTCACCGCTTAAATGTCAGCGGCGCCTTTCATTCCAGATACATGCTGGAAGCGAAGGAAGAGTTTTCACGGTTTATTGAATCTTTCCATTTTAAGCCGCTGTCCATCCCGGTCATTTCAAATGTGACGGCAAGACCCTATGAGCAAAGAGAGCTGAAAGAGACACTCACCGGACAAATAACGGGATCGGTGAACTGGACAGACAGCATCCGTTTCTTAATGGGAAGAAAGAACATGAGCTTTGAGGAAATCGGCCCCGGAAAAGTGCTGACGGGGCTGATACAAAGAATTACGGCTGAAGCGGAGCCGATAACAGATGAAATCAAAGTCCCGGCTGAGGCTGGAAAAAGCTCAATTACGGCGGCGTCTTTAGGAAATGAAGAGTTTAAGCGCGATTATCAATTGAAATACGCCTACTTGGCCGGCGGCATGTACCGCGGAATTTCTTCGAAGGAAATGGTTGTCAAACTGGCTGAAAAAGGAATGATGGGCTTTTTCGGAACGGGCGGTTTGAACATCGCGCACGTTGAGGACGCCATTTTGTCAATTCAGCATGAGCTTCGTGACGGCGGTTCCTTCGGCATAAATGTTGTACATAACATGAAGCATACAGATTCAGAGGAAAAAATGATTGATCTTTTACTGAAGCATGGGGTTCAGAACTTGGAAGCATCAGCGTTTTTAACGGTTACTCCCGCTTTAGTAAGGTTTCGCGCTAAGGGGTTAAAACGCGGTGCCGGCGGGCAAATAATAGCGCGTCAGCGGATTATCGCCAAGCTGTCCCGTCCGGAAGTAGCGGAAGCGTTTCTCAGCCCGGCGCCTGATCACATTCTGCAGAAACTTGCAGCCGAAAACAAAATTACCGCTGAAGAAGCAAGTCTGATGAGAGAAATACCCGTTGCGCATGACATCTGCGTAGAGGCTGATTCAGGCGGCCACACTGACGGCGGAGTTGCTTACAGTCTCATGCCGGCGATCATCCGTTTACGAGATGACATGATGAAAAAATACCGATACGGCAAAACCGTCCGCATCGGAGCCGCAGGGGGAATCGGAACGCCCGAGGCTGCCATGGCAGCATTTATGCTCGGCGCTGATTTTATTGTGACCGGATCTATTAACCAATGCACCGTTGAGGCAGCGACGAGCGGCCTCGTAAAGGACCTCCTGCAGCAGATGAATGTACAGGACACGGCCTACGCGCCGGCCGGCGATATGTTTGAATCAGGCAGCAAGGTGCAGGTATTAAAGAAAGGGCTGTTCTTTCCGACCCGCGCCTCTAAGCTGCATGAACTGTATCAGCGTCACCGCTCAATTGAAGAAATTGATGAAAAGACACTCAGACAAATAGAAGAGAAGTATTTTAAGGCAAGTGTAAGCAGTATTTATGACAAAGTGAAGGCTCATTATTCGAATGAAGACATTTCAAAAGCCGAACGGAATCCGAAACAGAAAATGGCGCTCATATTCAAATGGTATTTCAGGCAAAGCTCTGCTTCGGCGATTAAAGGAGACCCGGATGCCAAGGTAGACTTCCAGATTCATTGCGGCCCGGCATTAGGCGCCTTTAATCAATGGGTGAAAGGTACGGAGCTGGAGTCTTGGAAAAACCGCCATGCCGATGGTATCGGCATGCGGCTTATGGAAGAGACGGCCACGCTTTTGAATCAGAAGTTAGGTTCATTTTTGCAAACGTGTTGACAAGACGAAATGATAGATTGAAAACATGGAATATTCATAAAAGATGAAACAGGGAGGAACTGACAATGAGTAAAGAAAGAATCTTTGAATTGCTGCAGAACACAATCTACGAGGTTTTACCTGATTTAGAAGGCGAACAGCTTTCACAGGAAGACCGGTTAGTTGATCTGGGGGCGGATTCAGTGGACCGCGCCGAAATTATCACGATGATGCTTGAAGAATTATCACTGCAGATCCCGCGTGTTGAGCTGACGGGAGTGTCAAACATCGGCGAATTGGCGGAAAAGCTTTATGAAAAGGTACAGGCTGTCTGATAAAACGGTGAAATCGGAAACTCAAAATTCATATTGGAGGCGAAGTTCATGGCGGCTGCCGGAATAGAAGCGATAAATGTGTTTGGCGGGACAGCATACCTTGATGTCATGCAGCTGGCGGAGTACAGAAACTTAGACCCTGCCAGATTTGAGAATTTACTGATGAAAGAAAAAGCGGTGGCGCTTCCGTACGAAGACCCCGTTACATTCGGCGTTAACGCGGCAAAGCCGATTATCGACCGATTGACAGAGGCTGAAAAAGACAGAATCGAGCTGCTGATTACCTGCTCGGAGTCCGGCATCGACTTCGGAAAATCACTCAGTACATATATTCATGATTACTTAGGCCTCAACCGGAACTGCCGTTTATTTGAACTGAAACAAGCCTGTTATTCAGGAACGGCGGGTTTGCAGATGGCGCTTAACTTTATTTTGTCGCAGACATCCCCCGGAGCGAAGGCGCTTGTCGTCGCGACGGATATTTCCCGGTTTTTAATTGCCGAAGGCGGCGATGCGTTAAGCGAGGATTGGTCTTACGCAGAACCGAGCGCCGGAGCGGGTGCCGTCGCCTTATTGATCGGTGAAAATCCAATTGTATTTCAGGCGGATGCGGGCGCTAACGGCTACTACGGCTATGAGGTGATGGATACATGCCGTCCGATCCCGGACAGTGAAGCCGGTGACGCCGATTTGTCATTGATGTCTTACCTCGATTGCTGTGAACAGACATTTCGCGAGTACAAAAACCGTGTGCCGGGCGCTGACTACAAAGAGACGTTTCACTATCTTGCCTTCCATACACCGTTTGGCGGCATGGTCAAAGGGGCCCACCGGACGATGATGCGCAAGCTTGCAAAAGCGAAAAACGCTGAAATCGAACAGGATTTTCAAACCAGAGTAGAGCCGGGGCTCCGCTATTGCCAAAGAGTCGGAAATATTATGGGAGCAGCCTCTTTACTGGCTCTTGCAAGCACGATTGACCAAGGGGGATTCGACACTTCTAAGCGGATCGGCTGTTTCTCCTACGGCTCCGGATGCTGTTCAGAATTTTACAGCGGCGTTGTGACGCCTGAAGGGCAAGCGCGGCAGCATTCTTTCAATATAGAAGAGCATCTGAACAACAGATACAGGCTGTCCATGGAAGAGTATGAAGAACTGTTTAAAGGCAGCGGTCTGGTGAAGTTCGGAACCCGGAATGTCAAATTGGATATGAATATGATTCCGAACATTTTAGACCATCATGCCGGGAGCCCTCGTTTATATTTGGAAGAAATCACGGAATTTCATCGGAAATACAGGTGGATATCGTGACCTATGAAACGATAAACGTCCGTTTTCAGCAAAATGTCTGCTTCATCACCTTTGATCGGCCTGAAGCCAACAATACGATTAATGAGCGTTTAGTGGAGGAATGCCTGCATATTCTTTCTGAATGTGAAGACTCCGTGACCTCCGTAGTGCTTGAAGGGCAGCCGGAGGTATTTTGTTTCGGGGCGGATTTTGATGAGATGTACCGGAAAATGAGGCAGGGAATGCAGCATGCGGAATCGCAGGAGCCGCTTTACCGTTTGTGGCTGGCATTAAAATCCGGGCCGTACATCACAATCGCTCGCGTCCGCGGACAAGTAAATGCGGGAGGTGTCGGTTTTGCCGCCGCGTGCGATATCGTCATTGCAGAGGAGAATGCTTCGTTCAGTTTATCTGAACTGTTATTCGGACTTTATCCGGCCTGCGTTCTGCCGTTTTTAATTCAAAGAATCGGATTTCAAAAGGCGCATTATATGACGATTATGACAAAGCCCGTGCCGGCACGCCAGGCGCTTGAATGGGGACTTTGTGACGTATGCGTCCCGGACTCAGCAACAGAGCTGAGAAAGCATTTGCTGCGTCTTCGCCCTCTGTCGAAAAAAGCAGTCATCCGCTATAAACAATACATGGATTCCTTAAACGACCTTGTTCATCGTTCGAAATCCATTGCTCTAGCCGAAAATCAAGCGATGTTTTCAGATCCGGATAACCAATCAGCCATCTTCCGTTATGCAGAAACGGGGCGGCTTCCTTGGGAAACGGAGAACAGTTAGGAGGATATCATGCCGAACGCCGCAGTTGAACTGCTCGAAATTGAACCGGATATTATCCAAGTGACAATGCAGGATAAAGCCCATAAAAACGCCTTCTCCAAAGAACTGACGGATGGATTGATGGAAGCATTCACCCGTATAAAAAAATCGTCAGTCTATAAAGCTGTGATTTTAACAGGATACGGCCATTACTTTGCTTCCGGAGGCACACAGGAAGGCCTGCTCAGGATTCAGCAGGGCATCACGAAGTTTACGGAAGACCGCATGTACTCTTTGGCGCTGGAATGTGATATTCCCGTCATTTCCGCCATGCAGGGCCACGGAATCGGAGGCGGGTTTGTCATGGGGCTTTTCAGTGATTTTGTCATTTTAAGCAAAGAAAGCGTGTATACCGCAAACTTTATGAAATACGGTTTCACCCCCGGAATGGGCGCTACCTTTATCGTTCCGGAGAAGCTTGGGGCAAGCCTCGGCCATGAAATGCTGTTAAACGGCGGCCACTACCGCGGCGGTGACCTGGAGAAAAGAGGGGTGCCTTTTCCGGTGCTTCCTCGGCAGGAAGTACTAGACTATGCGCAGGAATTGGCCCGTGAGCTTGCAGAAAAACCGAGAAACTCTTTAATTACATTGAAAAGGCACTTGGTGACGCCGTTTCGCGAGCAGCTTCCGGCTGTCATTGAGAAGGAGTTAATCATGCACGATGAGACGTTTCATGATGATGAAGTGAAGAAACGAATCACGACGATGTACGGAGTATAAGACATACATCTTACATACAGATGAAATGGAGGCAGCTCTATGAAAAGTGATATGAAGGCAAGCGGGTTACTCAAGCCATCTGTCAGCTATGGAAAATCATTGCGGCTTTCAGCGGATCAGCCGATGACGATTCCTGAAGTCCTGCACAAAACCGCCGCGGCAGCGGGAGATCAAAAGGGTATCACATATATACAGCCTGACGGCACCAAAGTGTACCAGACTTACAGCGGCCTGAAAAAGATCGCTCTTTCGATTGTGAAAGGGCTCCGCCAATCAGGAGTGAAGGCTCAGGATGAAGTCATATTACAGCTCAGTGACAATTCCCAGCTGATTCCTGCTTTTTGGGGCTGTGTTTTTTTAGGAGCGATCCCGGTTCCGCTTGCGGCCGCTCCGGCTTATACAGAAATGAACAGCGGGACGCAAAAACTGAAAGACGCCTGGACGCTTTTGAATCGGCCGTATGTCATCACAAGCCGTGACGTGCTGCCGGAGATGACTGAATGGGCGGAGGAGCAGGAGCTTTCCGGGTTTTGCGCTTTGGCGGCAGAAGATCTCAGTGCGCACGAAATGGATACGGACTGTCATCATCCCCGTCCCGAAGATTTGGCGATGCTGCTTTTGACCTCGGGAAGCACGGGCACGCCGAAAGCCGTGATGCTCAGCCATGAAAACATCGTCTGCATGGTCAAAGGAAATATTCAGATGCAGGGCTATACAAGTGAGGATGTCACGTTTAACTGGATGCCTTTTGACCATGTCGGCGGCATCGGAATGCTTCATCTGCGTGATGTTTATCTCGGATGTGAGGAAATCAACATACCGAGCGAATCCATTTTGATGGACCCTTTAAAATGGCTCGATCTGATTGATCATTACCGCGCTTCGGTCACGTGGGCCCCAAATTTTGCCTTTGGACTGCTTGCCGATTTTGCAGAAGAGATTCAAACGCGGAAATGGGACTTATCTTCCATGCGTTACATGCTGAACGGCGGGGAGGCCGCGGTTGCGAAAGTCGGACGCAGAATTATGGAGCTTTTAGAGCCGCACGGTCTGCCGGCTAATGCCATCCGACCCGCATGGGGAATGTCCGAAACGTCTTCAGGCGTTATTTTCTCAGATGAGTTTACACTGGAAAACACGAATGACGACGATCGTTTCGTCGAGATCGGTCTGCCGATCCCGGGATTTAATATGAGAATTACGGATGACCGCAATCAAGTGGTGGAAGAAGGAGAAATCGGCCGCTTCCAAGTGTCGGGTCTGACTGTAACGAGCGGATATTATGAGCGCCCGGACTTAAATGAGAGTGTCTTTACAGAAGACGGCTGGTTTGAAACGGGAGATCTCGGATTTCTGCGTGAAGGCCGCCTGACGATAACGGGGCGCACAAAAGATGCCATCATTATCAACGGTGTGAATTATTACAGCCATGCCATTGAATCAGCCGTTGAGGAATTGCCGGAAATTGAAACGTCATATACAGCGGCATGCGCCGTCCGGCCGAATCAAAGCACGACAGATGAGCTGGCGATTTTCTTTGTGACATCTGTTCCGTTGGATGAGAACCGCATGACGAAGCTTCTTCATCACATTCACCAGCACGTGACACAGAGAATCGGCGTTACCCCTGATTATCTGCTTCCGGTCGCAAAAGAAGACATTCCTAAGACGGCGATCGGGAAAATCCAGCGCACTCAGCTGAAACATTCATTTGAACAAGGGCAATTTGATTCATTACATAATAACAGACAAGAAGGCGGCAATTCAGACACGGCTTCTGCAGAGAAAGAAATTGAACGGGATTTTATCCGTTTTCTGAAAGAGGAACTTTCCATCGCGGATGAGCTCGTTGATCCAAATACACCGTTTCAAAGTCTTGGCGTCAATTCCATCAAGATGATGAAACTCGCCAGATCAATTGAAAAAACGTATCACATCCGGCTGACGGCAAGAGAGCTGCACAAAAACCCGACGATTGGCGCTTTAGCGGCTTATACTGCTGAAAAAGCGGCAAACATGTCAGCGGACCATCATCCCCAAAAAGCCGAACCGCCGGCAGAACGGGAGAGACGGCAAACGGCGCCAGCGCTTTCAGAAGTCCAAAAAGGGCTGTGGACATTGCAGAAAATGTCGCCTGAAACGACTGCATACCATGTCCCGCTCTGTTTCCGATTCACATCCGGAATCGACAAAGAGAAACTGAAACAGGCGTTTCAGCTCGTATTAAAGCAGCATCCGATGCTCAAAAGCGCCGTGAATGAAACAGAAGGCGGGTTTTATTTCATAGAAGCGGCAGATCCTTTTGTATTCTCGGAAGAAGATATTTCTGACGTCAATGAATCACAAATATCCGCTCTGATACGGAAAAAAGTGAAAGAGCCGTTTGTCAAAGAAGGCGGACCTTTACTGCGCGTGCAGCTGCTTTCAAAATCCGCCGAGGAACATTATCTTTTGACGGTCATTCACCACATCGTGTTTGACGGCATTTCATCCATTACATTTATTCACAGTCTGCTGGAACATTATCAGGCGCTGCTGGAGGGAAAAGAAGAGTTTACGGCTGCCGCTCCCGGTATTCATCCCGATTTCGCGGCTTGGGAAAAGCGGTATTTAGCGGGTGAAGAAAGCAAAGCTGCCCGCGCTTACTGGATGAAACAGCTCGAGGGCGATCTGCCTGATCTTCAGCTTCCGCCGATGCGCACGGACAGCAGTGTTCCGGAGTTTACAGAAGATACGCTGACACGCCGTCTTCCCGAACGGCTGCTGAATAATATAACGGCGTTTGCCGCATCCCGTTCGATTCATTTGTCTACCGTCATGCTGAGCTGCTATATGGTGCTTTTAAGCAAATATACGGATAAGGAAGATATTGTGACAGGCATGCCTGCAATGGTCAGACCCGAAGAACGCTTTGACGGAGTGGTCGGCCATTTCCTCAACATGCTTCCCATACGGAGCAGAGCCGGACGAAAAGAAACATTTGCTGACTTTGTTCAAAAGGTGCAGGATGCCGTTCTGGACGGACTGGATCACTCCTTTTATCCGTTTCCGAAAATGGTACGTGATGTGCATGCGAAACCCCTGCAGAACGGTTCGCCTGTTTTCAGCAATGCCTTTTTCTATCAGAACTTTCTGCAGCATTCCAGCTATCAATCGATGCTTGATGAATACAAGGAATTCTCCTGTGAGTTTGTAAAAGACATTCATCAGGAGGGGGAATATGATCTTGTATTTGAAATGTGGGAAGAAGCATCAGGTATGGATCTTACGATTAAATACAGCACCGAATTATTCGACGAAGCAGGGGCGGCCAGACTTTTCAGCCAATTTGTACAGGCTGCTGAAGCTTTGACGGCGAATCCGGATATGCCGCTTGAGAACGTTTCTCTCATGACAAAAAGAGAGGAGCACATGATTCTTAAGACTTGGAATGAGACAAGCCGTGAATATCCGGATGCCTGCTTCCATGAATTATTCGAACGTCAGGCGGCAGAAACGCCGGACGCTTGTGCGGTCGTGTATGAACAGCAACAGCTGACGTACCGTGAGCTTAATGAAAAAAGCACGAAGCTGGCGCTCTATTTGCAGGCGCACGGTGCAGGCCCTGATGATCTCATCGGCATTTATACAGACCGTTCATTGCATATGGCTGTCGGACTTCTCGGCATTTTAAAAGCCGGGGGAGCGTATGTGCCGCTTGATCCTTCTTATCCCGCTGACAGATTGGAATATATGATCGCCGACAGCAGGATTTCAATGTGCCTGACGACAGCTGATTTAGAGCACTCTTTGAACTGGGGAGGCGTGCAGACAACTGCCATTGACCGCGATTGGTCTCATATTGAAAGTACAGCCGCGGAAAGAACGTCGCTGAAGCGGTTAGTGACACCTGACGATCTGGCGTATGTCATTTACACGTCGGGCAGCACGGGCAAACCGAAAGGCGTCATGATTCCGCACCGGGCGCTGACCAATTTCTTACTCTCGATGGCGAATGAACCGGGGCTTTCGTCCGAAGACAAACTGCTTGCCGTCACGACATATTGCTTTGACATCGCGGCACTGGAGCTTTACCTTCCTTTAATCAAAGGAGCGGAGTGCAACATCTGTAAGACAGAAGTCACAAAAGACGCACGGAAGCTGAAAGAGCTGATTCAAGAGTACAAACCGACGATCATGCAGGCGACGCCGTTTACGTGGAAAATGCTCTTTCATTCCGGATGGTCAAATGAAGAAAATGTGAAAATCCTTTGCGGCGGTGAGGCCCTTAGCGAACAATTGAAGCAGCAGTTTCTCGATACGAAAAGCGAGGCTTGGAATATGTTCGGGCCGACAGAGACGACAATCTGGTCCGTGGTGCAGCGGATAACGGAAAATGAGAGCGCGCTTACGATCGGGCGCCCGATCGCCAATACCCGCGTGTATATTATGGATTCCGGTC
Organism: Bacillus sp. FSL P4-0334; assembly: GCF_038004825.1. Taxonomy (NCBI): domain Bacteria; kingdom Bacillati; phylum Bacillota; class Bacilli; order Caryophanales; family Bacillaceae; genus Bacillus; species Bacillus sp. FSL P4-0334. The sequence goes on from NZ_JBBORX010000001.1 coordinate 2,839,574, forward strand.
TCAACCCTGTTTTAGAAGGGGTGCCGGGAGAACTTTGTATTGCGGGAGACGGATTGGCAAGAGGGTATTTCAACAAGCCTGAGCTGACAGATAAAGCTTTCGTCAGCCACCGGCTCGAACTGGGATCAAAGCTTTATAAAACAGGCGATATGGCGCGTTTTCTCCCCGGCGGCCGCATTGAATACATGGGACGGATGGACACCCAAGTCAAAATCCGCGGCTACCGGATTGAACCCGGAGATATTGAGAGCAGGCTGAATGCCCATCCGGCTGTACAGGAAAGTGTAGTTGTTGTGAACAATCACTCCGGAAATGAGAAGCTTTGCGCGTTTTATATCCGGAAAAACGGAGAGCCGCTTCCGTCTGCAAAGGAATTGCGCAATCATTTGAAACAAGCGCTGCCGGCCTATATGACGCCAGCTTCGTTTATCCGTCTTGAAGAGCTGCCGCTTACGCCGAACGGAAAAGTGGATCGCAAGCTTCTTGCTGCCCGCGATCTGACGGAAAAGCAGCCGGACACACAAACATTTTCATCTACTCATATCCAGCAGGCCGTACTGGCGATTTGGCAGGATGTATTGAAAAGCAAAGATATAGAGCTTGATGACCGCTTTTTTGATGCGGGGGGAGATTCGCTTCTTGCCGTGACTGTCACTGACCGGATGACGCAGGAACTGGATTGTGAATTCAGTGTAACGGAGCTGTTTGAATACGCGACGGTAAAAGACATCAGCCGGTATATCGCTGAGCAAAAACCGAAAGAAGCCGTTTTGGCTCCTGTACCGCAAAAGAAAGTGAATGCAGAAGACCGGGAACATCCGGCGGAAGAATTTCCCGATTATTACGAGGACAGCCTTGCGGTTATCGGTATATCCTGTGAGTTTCCGGGAGCGAAAGATCATTATGAATTTTGGAATAACATCAAAGAAGGCAAAGAAAGCATCACCTTCTTTTCAAAAGAGGAGCTCCGCCGATTCGGTATTTCTGAAGAACTGGCTGATCATCCCGGCTTCGTTCCGGCTAAATCAGTTTTAGAGGGGAAAGAAATGTTTGATCCCGGTTTCTTCGGCTTTTCACCGAAAGATGCGGAATATATGGATCCTCAGCTGAGAATGCTTTTGCTCCATTCATGGAAGGCAATCGAGGATGCGGGATATATCTCCAAAGAAATTCCGGAAACAAGCGTGTATATGTCTGCCAGCACGAACTCTTACCGCAGCCTGCTGCCGGAGGAGACGACAGCACAGCTGGAAACGCCGGATGGCTACGTGTCATGGGTGCTTGCCCAAAGCGGTACGATTCCGACGATGATTTCTCATAAACTCGGGTTGAAAGGGCCGAGCTATTTTGTCCATGCCAACTGTTCATCTTCGTTAATCGGCCTGCATTCGGCTTTTCAAAGCCTGCAGTCCGGCGAAGCCAAGTACGCCCTTGTCGGCGGTGCGACCCTTCATACGGAATCAAGCGCCGGATATGTTCATCAGCCGGGGCTGAATTTTTCGAGCGACGGGCATATTAAAGCGTTTGACGCGGATGCTGACGGAATGATCGGCGGTGAAGGAGCCGGCGCCGTGCTCTTGAAAAAAGCGTCTGATGCCGTTAAGGACGGCGACCATATTTATGCGCTGCTGCGCGGAATCGGCGTCAATAACGACGGAGCGGATAAGGTCGGATTTTATGCGCCGAGCGTCAAAGGACAGGCTGAGGTCATTCAGAAGGTCATTGATCAGACGGGCATACATCCCGAAACGATCGCGTACGTCGAAGCTCACGGCACAGGAACAAAACTCGGCGATCCGATCGAACTGTCCGCACTTCAATCGGTGTACGGCCGATATACAGATAAAAAACAATACTGCGGCATCGGTTCAGTCAAAACAAATCTTGGGCATTTGGATACAGCGGCAGGAATGGCGGGCTGCATCAAGGTTGTCATGAGCTTATATCATCAGGAAATCGCGCCGAGCATCAATTACAAAGAGCCGAACCCGAATCTTCATTTAGAAGACTCTCCGTTTTACGTAGCGGAAGAAAAGAAAGAGTTAACTCGTGAGAACAGAGCGCACCGCATGGCTTTAAGCTCTTTCGGTCTTGGCGGAACAAACACACACGCGATTTTTGAACAATATCCGGATGCATCTAAAGCAGCAGACGCTGCCGGTCCGTTCATCATTCCGTTGTCTGCCAGAAAAAAAGATCGTCTGAAGGAGTACGCAAAACAGCTGCTGGCTTTTCTGGAAAGAAAAACGGACACAGACCTCGCTGATCTTGCCTACACGTTCCAAGTCGGAAGGGAAGCGATGGAAGAGCGCGCGGCCTTTATCACAAGCGGCACTGCGGAGCTGAAGCGGCAGCTTGCCGATTTTATCAATGATAAGCCGGCTGTAACAGGCTGCTTCAGAGGAGAAAAACAGCAGGCGAAAGATATTGCCTGGCTTTCTGATGATGATGACAGCGCTGAACTCATTGAGAAATGGCTTGCGAAAGGAAAAGGACCGAAGCTCTGTGAAATGTGGAGTAAAGGCGTCGCCATTAATTGGCACAAGCTTTACAAAGACAAGCATCCGAAACGAATCAGCGTGCCGGTCTACCCGTTTGCAAAGGAGCCGTACTGGCCGAAAAAAGCAGAAAAGAACACATCTGCCGCACACACCGGAGTCTCAGTTTTACACCCGCTCGTGCAGCAAAACACGTCGGATTTGGCCGTTCAGCGGTTCAGCTCACGGTTTACAGGCTCAGAATTTTTCCTGAAGGATCATGTGGTCAGGGAAAAAGCGGTGCTGCCGGGAGCGGCATATTTGGAAATGTCTTATGAAGCGGTAAAACGGGCGCTTGGCGGCTTATTAAAAGACCAAGACAGAATAACGCTCCATCATACGGTCTGGATGAAACCGATCGTCGTTCACGAACAAGAGCGCCAAGTCCATATTGCGCTGTTCCCTGAAGAGGACGGCATCATCTCATATGACATTTACAGCGTCAACGCTGACGGCGAAGAAGTGCTGCACAGCCAAGGGCGTGCCGAGATCATAAAGGCTGAACGAGAGCCTGAGGCCGACCTTTCTGCCATACAAAACAGGTGCACAGCGGACATTCTTGATCCGGCGGCCTTTTATCGGGAAGGCCGGAGCAGGGGGATGTTCCACGGAAAAGCCTTCCAAGGCATTAAGTCCGCCTTTATCGGCGAGAAAGAAGTGTTTTCGGACATACAGCTTCCGGATTCTGTTTCTCATACGAACGGACAATTTACGCTTCATCCGAGCATCATTGATTCGGCTATTCAGACGGCGACGATCTGCATTATGCAGGAGTTTTCCGGACAAAAGCTGATTCTGCCGTTTGCGTTGGAATATCTTGAAGTCATCAAAGCATGCACGCCGACTATGCGGGCGCATGCACGCTTCAGCGATGGATATCAAACCGGTGATTCCGTGCAGAAAGCCGACATTGACCTGTTCGACGAAACAGGAGCGCTTTGCGTGAAGGTGAGAGGATTCTCTACGAGAGTGCTTGAAGGCGATGCAGAATCGGCTCAGCCGCCATCAGGATCGGAAAAGGTCTTGTTTGCACCGGTCTGGAAAGAAGCCGCCGCATCCGAGAAAGCTTCTGTCCGTGCTGATGAGCATTTGATCATACTTTGTGAAGATGCCTGCCGTATAAAAGATGAAACGGCATTCGGCCTGAAAGACGCCGAACTGCTGATTGCAGAAGGTGAGGGTGAAACAGCCGCTGAACGCTTCCAAAGCTATGCGCAGACAATCGCCGAACACATCCGGCGGATCATCAGCGAAAAAAGGCAGGGCCGCATTCTGATTCAGACCGTTATTTCAGCAGACGGCAGCCAGCAATTGTTTGCGGGGTTAACAGGTTTGTTAAAAACAGCCGAGCTGGAATACGGAAAACTTGACTGTCAGCTCATCGAAATGGAATCAATCGGCGAAATGCCGGCTGTCGCTCAAAAACTGAAAAACGACAGTCATCGGCCGCATGATAAACATATCCGTTATAAAGGAGAAAAACGGTATGTGAAGGCTTGGGAAGAAATGCATCCTGCAGGAGGCGGCACCGTCTGGAAGGACGAAGGTGTATATCTGATTACCGGAGGGGCAGGAAGCCTGGGCTTGATGTTCGCAAAAGAAATCGCAGGTCGCGTAAAACACCCGAAAATCATTCTGACGGGCCGCTCAAATCTGGCAGAAGCCAAACAGCGTGAGCTTGCTATGCTTCAGCACTCAGGCGCAAATGTCGTCTACAAAAAGCTGAATGCGGCAGATCGGCGGGAAAATGAAGCGCTGATCAAAGAGATTACGGAGAAATTCGGAAAGCTTAACGGAATTATTCACGCTGCGGGAGTGATACAAGACCGCTTCCTGCTGCAAAAAACGAAGGAAGAGTTCAGGGAAGTGCTTGATCCGAAAGTGATCGGAACCGCTTATTTAGATGAAGCCAGCAAAGACTGCAATCTTGACTTTTTCGTATTGTTCTCCAGTGTTTCCGGCGTTCTCGGCAATGTCGGGCAGGCTGATTATGCCGCCGGCAACGCGTTTATGGATGCATACGCCGCTTACAGGCAATCCCTTACGGAGAATGGCCTGCGGCACGGAAAAACGGTCGCCTTTAACTGGACGCTGTGGAAAGATGGCGGTATGCAGGCGGGAGACGAGACGGAGAGAATGATGAAAAAAGTTTTCGGCATGGTTCCGCTTCAAAAGGCGTCAGGCCTGGCTGCATTTTATGAAGGAATGGCTCAGGAAAAGCCGCAGCTTTTAGCAGCCGAAGGACACGCAGCGAAATTAAAACAGTCGTTCCTGTCCGTTTCTGAAACTGAAAAGCCGCAGGTGCAGAAAATAGAGCCTGTATCCGCCGTTTCGGGAGACAAATGGCACGGTGCGCTTATCAGATTGGTCAGTTCAATTTTAAAAGTCGGCCAAGACGAGATTGATATTGATACGGAACTGAGTGAATACGGTTTTGATTCTGTATCGTTTACCGTCTTTACGAATCAATTAAATGAAGCGTATCAGCTGGAACTGGCGCCGACGATCTTCTTCGAACACGGGACGATCCGCAGTTTAGCGGAGTATTTGACGGATGAGGCAGAAGCCGGGCTTCCTTCTCAGCCGGAAGAAAAACACGATGCAGAAGAATCTCTTCAAACGCTTCACACCGCTTTGACAGCCATGGTAAGCGGCATTTTAAAAGTTGACCGTGAAGACATAGATACAGATACGGAATTGAGTGAATACGGTTTTGATTCCGTATCGTTTACCGTCTTTACGAATCAATTAAATGAAGCGTATCAGCTGGAGCTGGCGCCGACGATTTTCTTTGAGCACGGAACGATCAGCGGTCTCGCCGGATATTTGGCAAAAGAGCATCCGGGCCGTTTCGGCGAAAAGAAGAAAGAGTCTCCGAAAAAAGCGCAGCCAAAAGCCCAAAAACCGAAAATGCAGCGGAAAAAGCGCTTCGCAACGGTAATGAACGCTGCGGCAGCGACACAAGAGCCGCGCCGCTTTGACCCGGTTGCCATTGTCGGAATCAGCGGCCGATTCCCGGGCGCGAAGGATATAGAGGAATTTTGGCGCAATTTGAAAGAAGGAAAGGATTCGATCACAACCATTCCGAAAGAACGCTGGGATTGGCAAGCGTTTGATGGCGACCCGAATCTTGAAGGGAACAAAACGAATATCAAGTGGGGCGGCTTTATCGACGGAATAGCTGAATTTGATCCGCTGTTCTTTGGGATTTCACCGCGGGAAGCCCAATATTTAGATCCGCAGCAGCGGCTGTTATTGACTTATGCATGGCGGGCGATAGAAGATGCGGGCTGTAAGCCGGAAAGCCTTTCCGGTACAAATACGGGCGTCTTTATCGGCACCGGAAATACCGGTTATAAAGATTTGTTCACAAGGGCAGGTCTTGCGCCGGAAGGACATGCGGCGACAGGCAGCATGATTCCTTCCATTGGTCCGAACCGTTTGAGCTATTTGTTAAATCTTCACGGGCCGAGCGAGCCGATTGAAACGGCATGTTCAAGCTCGCTTGTGGCGATTCACCGGGCGGTATCCGCTATAGAAAACGGAGAATGCGACATGGCGATTGCCGGGGGAATCAACACGATTCTGACGGAAGAAGCGCATATCAGCTACAGCAAAGCAGGCATGCTCAGCAAAGACGGAAAATGCAAAACCTTCTCCAAAGATGCCAACGGGTATGTCAGAGGAGAAGGCGCGGGAATTCTGATGCTGAAGAAACTGACAGATGCAGAACGTGACGGCAATCCGATTTACGGTGTGATCCGAGGTACGGCTGAAAACCACGGCGGCCGGGCGAATACGTTAACCTCGCCGAATCCGAAACTGCAGGCTGATTTATTGGTGAAAGCATACCGGAAAGCGGGAGTGGACCCGAGCACCGTCACGTATATTGAAGCGCACGGTACAGGAACCGAATTGGGCGACCCGATTGAAATAAACGGTTTGAAAGCGGCGTTTCACGAGCTGGCGAAAACACATCAAGAGCCTGAAGTCTCCGGTCACCGCTGCGGCATCGGTTCGGTCAAAAGCAATATCGGCCATTTAGAGCTTGCCGCGGGAGTATCAGGCGTCATGAAAGTGCTTTTGCAAATGAAGCACAAAACGCTGGTGAAAAGCCTGCATTGCGAAACGATCAATCCGTACATTCAGCTCGATGACAGTCCTTTCTACATCGTGCGGGAAAATCAGGAATGGACGGCAGCAAAAGATAGAAACGGAAATGCCATTCCGCGCCGGGCCGGGGTCAGCTCATTTGGCATCGGCGGGGTCAACGCCCATATCGTTATTGAAGAGTATGTCCCGAAAGCAGCCGCTCAGCCTGAGCACAGCCCGGAAAATCCGGCAATCATCCTTTTGTCCGCCAAATCAAAAGAAAAACTGTTTGAACAGGCGCAGCAGCTGCAAAAAGCGATCCGTCAAACGCCGTATACAGATCAAGACTTGGCGGGCGTCGCTTATACGCTGCAAACCGGAAGGGACGAAATGGAAGAGCGCTTGGCCATTCTTGCAGCGACGATGGCGGAATTGGAAACAAAGCTGGAAGCATTTACGAAAAATGAGAAAAACATTGCCGGGCTGTATACCGGCCAGTCTCACCGCAATAAAGATACGTTTGCCTTGTTCACGGCAGATGAAGATATGGACATCGTCATTGACGCCTGGATTAAAAAAGGAAAATTCGCCAAGCTGGCAGAGGTATGGGTGAAAGGCGGCGTATTGAATTGGAACCGGCTGTATGAAAAGGGTACGCCGCGTTTACTCAGTCTTCCGTCTTATCCGTTCGCAAAAGACACGTATTGGGTGCCTGAGAATCCTGACAAAAAGAAGGTCCATACAGAGGAACGGATGAAACGTATTCTGACGAAACAATGGGAACTGAGCCCGCTCGAACTGGGTGAACCGTGCGCACGTTCCGTTGCGATTTTGACAGGCGGGGACACGATCAATCTCGCAGAAGAGATCGCAGCGCACATGCCGAATCACCGTATCATCACCGCATCAGACCTTACCGGTGAATATGACTGGCAGGCGTTTGACGGAGTCATCGACCTCTTCGGCGCAGCGAAAGAAGATTCTCAAGACATGGCCGGAATCAAATGGCTTCAGCAATTGATTGAGCATGGGCATAAAGAAGGGATGACACTGCTTTGTGTCACGAAAGACCTTGAGTCATTAAATAAAGAGGCCAATCAAACAACAGGAGCAAAACGGGCTGGTCTGTACAGAATGCTGGCATACGAGTACGGTCACCTGTCTTCAAGGCATCTCGACCTTGAAGGAGCGCTTTCGGATGACAAACTGGCGAAGCAGATTGCCGATGAGTTTCATGCCCGCACTGATGACGCGGAAGTTTGCCGGAGGGATGGCTTGCGCTACCGCGCCGTATTGAGCGGATCAGAAAATATGAATATGAAAGGCGAGAGAATTGATTTTCCGGCCAACCATGTGCTTCTGATCACCGGAGGGACGAGGGGGATCGGTCTTTTATGCGCACGCCATTTTGCCGAACATTACGGAGTGAAAAAACTGGTGCTTACAGGCCGCGAGACCCTTCCGCCGCGAAGTGAGTGGACGGGCGGACTGAATGGGGTGACGGCTTCTGTAAAAGCGAAAATTGAAGCTGTTCTCGACTTGGAATCCAAAGGTGTACAAGTGAAGGTTTTGTCAGTCCCGTTAGCTGATGAAGCTGGGCTGAGACAGGAACTGAGTCAGATAAAACAGACGCTCGGACCTATCGGCGGCGTGATTCACTGCGCGGGTGTGACCGATAAAGAGACGCTCGCATTCATCAGAAAAACCGATGAAGACATACAGCGCGTGCTCGAGCCGAAAGTAGACGGGCTTCAGGCGTTATACAGTGTGCTCAGCGAAGAGCCGCTGAAGTTTTTCGTCTTGTTCTCTTCCGTGTCAGCTGCGATACCGGCACTTTCGGCAGGACAGGCCGACTATGCCATGGCCAATGCGTATATGGACTATTTTGCAAACTCATACAAAGAGCAGCTGCCGATCGTAAGCATTCAGTGGCCGAACTGGAAAGAAACCGGAATGGGCGAGGTAACGAACAAAGCTTATAAAGAGAGCGGGCTATACAGCATCACGAATGCAGAAGGATTACAGCTCCTTGACAGCATACTTCTTGAATCAGCAAGGGGCCCGGTGCTGCCGGCCGTTCTGAATCCTAAACTGTGGAAGCCGGAGCGACTCCTGCGGCGGAGCAGGCAGGATCAGCCAATGAGTCCGGCTATGGTAAAACCGGCGGAAAAAACCGCTTATACTGCCGCAGACAACGCTCAATTAACAAAGAAAACAGAAGAATGGCTGAAAGAATTATTTTCTGAAGAGCTGCGGATTGACCAGGACCAGCTTGAGACAGACGTATTATTCCAAGATTACGGAGTGGATTCCATTATTCTTGCTCAGCTTCTGCAGCGGATCAATCGGAATCTCTCGGCATCGCTTGACCCGTCCATTCTGTATGAATATCCGACGATTCAATCTTTCGCAAATTGGCTTCTCGAAGGATATACAGAAGTTTTGTCGGAACGGTTTGATTTGGCGGCGGCGGAGCCTGTTAAGAAAAAGCCGGCTGAGCCGGTAATTGAAACACAAGCCGTTAAGGTGCAAGAAGAGCCGGCCGGAAAACAGATTCACCGGGAAGATATCGCGGTTGTCGGCATGTCCTGTCGGTTTCCGGGAGCGGCTTCCTTAGAGGCGTACTGGTCGCTTTTGGCTGAAGGCCGTTCGGCCATCCGTCCTGTTCCGGCTGAACGATGGGGTTTGAAGACGCCTTATTACGCGGGGATGCTCGATGGAATCAATCAATTTGATCCGGACTTCTTTTTACTGGCTGAAGAAGATGTAAAGGCAATGGACCCTCAAGCTTTGGCCGCTCTGGAAGAATGCCTTAACCTGTGGTATCACGCTGGCTATACGCCGGATGAGATAAAGGGAGAAGCAATAGGTGTGTATCTCGGCGGACGCAGCCGTCACAGACCGGGTGAAGAGAAACTGCTGGATGCGAAAAACCCGATCGTCGCGCTGGGTCAGAATTATTTGGCCGCAAATCTCTCTCAATATTTTGATATGCGCGGCCCGAGCGTTGTCCTCGATACGGCTTGTTCTTCTGCTTTAGTCGGAATGAATATGGCCGTGCAGGCTCTTGTAACAGGAGAAATAAAAGCGGCCGTCGTCGGCGGGGTGAGCCTGTTTGAATCAGAAGAAACCCATAAATTATTTGAACAGCGCGGCATATTAAGTAAAGCGCAGTCGTTCCATGTATTTGACGAACGCGCCGATGGAGTCGTGCTGGGCGAGGGTGTCGGAATGGTTCTTTTAAAAACCGTGTCTCAGGCGATTGAAGACGGAGATTCTATTTATGCCGTAGTGAAGGCGGCATCCGTCAATAATGACGGAAGAACGGCAGGCCCGGCTACGCCGAGTCTGGAAGCGCAAAAATCCGTCATGAAGACGGCTCTTGAAAAAAGCGGAAAACAGCCGGAAGACATTACTCATATTGAGGCGAACGGTTCAGGCACGGTCGTGACGGATCTGTTAGAACTGAAGGCCATTCAATCCGTCTACCGTTCAAAAGACGCCGGCCCGCTCGGAATCGGATCTGTGAAACCGAACATCGGGCACCCGCTTTGCGCGGAAGGAATTGCAAGTTTCATAAAAGTTGTTCTCATGCTGAAAGAAAAGAGCTTTATCCCGTTTTTATCAGGCGAGCATGAAAATACACATTTTGATAGAGAAAAGGCCAATATTCAGTTCAGCCGCACTCTGGCAGACTGGCCGTCACCAATACCGGCGGCAGGAATTAACTGCTTTGCCGACGGCGGAACAAACGCCCACGTCATTGTGGAAGCGTGGCAGGAAGACGAAGGGCGCCGAATCAAGCGCCATCCTTTAACACCGCCTGCATTAAATAAGCGGCTGATTTCGCCGGACAGCAAAGAAGAAACGAACGAAAAAGCTGCGGCAAACATCTGGGATACCTATGAAGTGGAGGTTTAACGTGAAGAACTTCAATAAGCAAATCACTTTATCGCTGAAAAATCCGTTTATTTTACATCATGACGTTTACGGACAAAAAGTCCTTCCGGGATTGGCTTATATTGATATGTTTTATCAGATTTTCAAAGAGCGCGGCTATTCATACGACGGGCTTCAGCTGCGCCATTTATCCATATATCAGCCGCTTATTGCGAAAGAAGACAGCGCCGTCAAGCTTACGGTTGAATGTACAAAGGTAAAAGAAGGGCGCTGGAAACTTACCGCAAAAGGGGCTGAGGTCAGCGGCGGACGAGTACAGCCGGAAGAACGTATTTACGTCAAAGCGGAAATGCACGAGACGGCACCCGCAATTTTCAGTGACACGCTTGATCTTGACTCTGTCAAACGCGGGGCGGAACGCACCATCGATTTAAATGAGCTTTATGCACAATGCAGAAGCCAGGAATTGGTTCACAGCGGATATATGAAAGCAGAAGGAGAAGTGTTTTCCGAGCGAGACGGCGTCACCTTTGATGTATCGCTCGGAAAAGACGCGATGGGACAGGCCGGAGGGTTTTTGTTCCATCCGACTCTTCTTGACGGAAGCGGCGTCGGCGCAAACCTATTGATCTCATCGCTGTTAAACGGGGAAAAGAGGCTGTTTCTGCCTCTTTTCTACGAATCTTTTACAGCTTCCGAACCTTTGCAGGCCGGCTGCATCACGAGAATCAAACGTTCGTCGCTTCGGCAGGAAAAGGAGCTCATTTACATTACACTGGAGTTTTTTAACGCATCCGGCCGGAAAGTAGCCGAGCTGAAAGATTTCACAAGCAAGCTCGTGCGGGATGCCGAGCTGATCAATACAGAACGAAAGACTGCTGAGAAGTCTCCTGAAAAAGCCGGTTTACCGGAAGTTGCGGCATCGCTTGAAGGCGGACACCCGCATGAGGAAGCAGAGAGGTATGTCATGAATTTGATGGCGGAAAAAATCGGCAAGCCGCTTGAACAGATTGATTCTCAAGTCGGCTACTATGAAATGGGGCTGACATCGTCCGGACTGCTTGACGTCGTCGAAACGATCAGCGAAAAAATCGGCGAAACCCTTTCTCCGACTTTGCTGTTTGAATATACGACGGCAGCAGAGCTGGCGGCTTTCCTGACTGAGCAGTACGGGAGCCATTTCAGCGCGCCTCCGGCAAAAATGGCGAAGCCGGTTGAGCCGCAAACAGAAAACAGGCGGAAAAGCAGTGTTCCGCAAGATGAAGATATCGCGATTATCGGCATGGCCGGCCGCTATCCGCAGGCCGAAAATATTCATGAATTCTGGGAAAACCTGAAAGAAGGAAAAAACTGTGTCACCGAAATTCCGGAGTCTCGCTGGGACTGGCGCCGGTTTGAAAATGTAAAGTCGCCTTCCGGAAAGAGCATTTCAAAATGGGGCGGATTTATTGATGATACGGATTGCTTTGATCCCCAATTTTTCCGGATTACGCCGCGGGAAGCTGAAACAATGGACCCTCAGGAACGGCTGTTTTTACAAACATGCTGGGAAACGATTGAGGATGCCGGATATACGCCGAAGTCGCTCGCAGAGGCGCGCGGACGGAATAAGAGACAGCGCGTCGGCGTCTTCGCAGGGGTGATGCATAAGGATTATACGTTGGTCGGGGCTGAAGCTTCTTCTGAAGATCATGTATTCCCGCTTTCTCTTAATTATGCGCAAATCGCAAACAGAGTTTCATATTTTTGCAATTTTCACGGGCCGAGCATGGCGGTCGATACGGTCTGTTCATCTTCGCTGACTGCGGTTCACCTTGCTGCGGAAAGCATTCGGCGCGGGGAATGTGAATCGGCGGTTGCCGGAGGCGTCAACTTGTCGCTGCATCCGAATAAATATCTGACATACGGTTTATGGGACATGTTTTCAACAGACGGGGTTTGTCATACATTCGGGAAAGACGGAGACGGCTATGTACCGGCTGAAGGAATCGGTGCCGTGTTATTAAAACCGCTGCGAGAGGCGGTAAAAGACGGCGACCGGATTTATGCGGTGATAAAGGGCAGTGCCGTCAATCACGTGGGGACAGTGAGCGGAATTTCCGTGCCGAGTCCTGTCGCGCAGGCTGATTTGATTGAAGAATGCCTGGACAAAGCGGGCATCGATCCGCGCACGGTCAGTTATATTGAGGCGCACGGGACGGGAACTTCTCTCGGCGATCCGATCGAGGTTCAAGGCCTTGTCAAGGCGTTCCGCCAGTACACACAGGACAAACAGTTCTGTTCGATCGGATCAGTGAAGTCCAATATCGGCCATGCGGAATCGGCTGCGGGCATCAGCGGCTTAAGCAAGGTTGCCCTGCAGCTTCACCATAAAACTTTGGTGCCGTCTCTTCATTCGGAGGAGCTGAATCCGTATTTAGATTTTGAACAATCACCGTTTTACGTCCAGCATCATACCGAAGCATGGCAGCAGCCATCAGTGACGGAAAACGGAACCGAAACCGTATATCCCCGGCGTGCGGGCATCAGCTCTTTCGGGGCGACAGGTTCAAACGTGCATCTCATTCTGGAGGAATTTATCCCTGAAGAATCACACGGAACAAATGCTGAACCGGCAGAAGAACAGACATTCATTTTCCCGGTTTCAGCCCGGAATGAAGAACGGCTAAAAGAGTATGTTGCGAAGCTGTCTGCATTTATTCATCCCGGCCTGCCGCTTGAGGATGCGGCGTATACACTTCAGATCGGCCGTGAACAGATGGAGGAGCGGGTTGCGTTCACCGCTCAGAATATGACACAGCTCAAAGAGCGGCTGGAAGGCTTTCTGGCGGGTAAAACGGTCAGCGGGTGCTGGCGGAACCGAGCCGATAAAAGCAAACAGGCAGAGCTTGCTCCGGACTTGATACATAAATGGCTTTCTTCCGGGAGTCTGGAGATGATTGCCGAAAAGTGGGCCGGCGGAGGAACGATGGATTGGAATCTCTTATACGGAGAAAACAACCCGAATCGGATCAGCCTGCCGACGTATCCGTTTGAAAAAATCCGGTATTGGGTGCCGAAGGCGGAGAAAAGAGAATCGCTGCCGCAAAAAAATGCAGGCATGCTGCATCCGCTCCTGCATGAAAATGTATCAAACATGTCAGGCGTCCGTTTTCGGTCCTCGTTTAGCGGCGGAGAGTTTTTCCTGAAAGATCACGTCGTCAAAAACGAGCGGACGTTACCGGGCGCGGCTTATCTGGAAATGGTCCGGGCGGCCGTTGAACATGCGGCAGAAACGAAGGAAGAAGGAACAGTCCGTCTGAAACATGTCGTATGGATACGTCCGTTTACAGCGGCGGATGAGTCCGCAGAACTGTATCTCCGCCTTTATGACGAAGAAAATGGAGAGATGGGATTTACGGTTTACAGTGAATCGGCTTCCTCGGAAGAAGAACCCGTACTCTATGCGCAAGGAAGCGCAGCGTTTGTCCGAGCGGGCGAACCGGTCAAAATCGAGATTGACAAATTAAGAGAGTCACGCCGTCTGATCACACCTGACGCTTGCTATCAGGCATACAAACAGATGGGGATTGAATACGGGGATGCTCACAAAGCGGTCACGGAAATCTATGCAAAAGACAGCGAAGTGCTCGCGAAGCTCTCACTCCCGTCATCTATTTCTCATACAAAAGATCAGTTTGTCCTCCATCCGAGCCTTTTGGATGCGGCCTTCCACGCGACAATCGGGTTAATGCTTGACAGAGACGGGACTGACATACGGCCGATGCTGCCGTTTGCTCTCGAACAGATTGATGTGTTGAAAAGCTGTAAAAGCGATATGTGGGTTTCCATTGCGTACAGCGGCGAAAGTAAGCCTGAAGATGCCGTGCAGAAGCTGGATATTGATGTATGTGACGAACAAGGCAATGTATGTGTGAAAATGACTGGTTATTCCGCACGGGAAATTGAAACGGATAAAACAGATACACTATTTTTTGAACACGTATGGGAAGAGAAGGCCGCTGTACATGAAGAAGCGCCGATCCATTTCAAAGCCCGTCACGTGATGATATCTGACCGGTTTACGGATCAAATGAACAGCATACAGACAGACTTCAGCTGTCATGTGCTCCGTGATCAGCATAAGAGTGAAGACGAACGGTTTGAAGCTTGTGCGCTTCAGGCGTTCGAAGAAGTGAAGAAAATCCTCGCTTCAAATTCCGGCGGGCGCGAGCTCATTCAGATTGTCGTGCCTCAAGAAGCGGATACGCAGCTCCTTTGCGGCTTAACGGGGCTTTTGAAAACAGCGGCGCTTGAAAACCCGAACTTGACCGGCCAGCTGATTGAATTGGAGCCGGACGTCAAGGCAGACACGCTGTCCCGATATGTAAAAGAATGCAGCGCTCAACCTGATGACAAGCATATTCGCTATGAAAACGGCAAGCGCTATACGGCACAATGGCAGGAAACAGGGCTTGAACAGTTCGGCGCCGAAAAGCCGTGGAAGGATAAAGGTGTTTATCTGATCACAGGCGGTGCGGGCGGACTCGGATTTTTATTCGCCAAAGAAATCGCCCGGCATGCAAAAGACGCCGTTCTTATTTTAACGGGGCGTTCTCTGTTGGATAACCGTAAAAAAGCCCAGCTTCAAGAACTGTCCGATCTCGGCGCGCAAGCCGTGTACAAACAAACGGACATAACGGAAAAACAAGAAGTTCAATCGCTCACAGCGGACATCTGTCGGCAGTACGGCGGATTAAACGGTATCATACACAGCGCCGGAACGATAAAAGACAACTATATTCTGAAAAAACACAAAGATGAAGTCCGTGATGTACTGGCGCCGAAAGTCTCCGGACTGGTTCATCTTGATGAAGCGGCAAAGGACATTGAGCTTGATTTTCTGATTCTTTTCTCTTCCGGAGCCGGAAGCGCCGGAAGCGCGGGCCAGGCTGATTATGCGATGGCCAATGCGTTTATGAACGCCTTCAGTGAAAAAAGAAACCGTAAAAAAGCCCGAAATGAACGCTATGGACATACCCTTTCAATCTGCTGGCCGCTTTGGAAAGACGGCGGCATGACGGTTGATGCTGAAACGGAAGCCATGCTGACAAAAGAAAGCGGCATGGTCCCTATGCAAACAGAAAACGGCATTCAGGCTTTATACCGCGGGTGGGCGGCAAACACATCCCAAGTCATGGTGACGGAAGGCTACGCCGCAAAAATCCGGGCGTTTCTGAAAAAATCAGCGGATGATCAGCCGGATAAGGGCAGCGAAACGGAAGAAACGGCAGGTCTTACAGCAGGCGGAGAGAACATGCTTGCAGAAAAAACGGAGCATTTCTTGAAACAAGTGCTTTCGGAAGTGACCAAACTTCCTGTCGGCAAAATTGATGCCAAGGCGCCTATGGAAGATTACGGAATTGATTCGATTATGATTATGCATTTGACGGGCCGGCTGGAAAAGAGCTTCGGCTCATTATCAAAAACATTGTTTTTCGAGTACCAGAATATCGAATCGCTGGCGCAGTATTTTATGAAAGCACACCGGGACACGCTGCTGGAAGTGACCGGGGTGAAAACAGAAGAAACCCCTGCAGCCAAACCAGCGCTGTCTGAGAAAGCGAAAGTAAAGCCCGTTTTCAAACGGAATGAAGGCAAAAAAGGCTTTGCGCAAGTCCGTCCGGACACGCGGAAAAATCAGCAGCTGACAGAGCGTGAAGATATCGCGATTATCGGTATATCAGGACGATATCCGCAGGCCGAAAATCTTCAGGAATTTTGGAAGAATTTGAGTGAAGGCACTGACTGCATAACCGAAATTCCAAACGATCGTTGGGATCACAGTCTTTATTACGACGCTGATAAAGATAAAGAAGGCAAGACGTACGGAAAATGGGGAGGATTTTTGAAAGACGTGGACAAATTTGATCCGCAATTCTTCTCTATTTCGCCCCGGGATGCAAAATTGATGGACCCGCAGGAGCGGTTATTCCTGCAATGTGTCTACGAAACGATGGAAGATGCCGGTTACACGCGCAAAAAGCTCACGGAAAAATCGGGTGATTTGCTTGGCGCCAATGTCGGTGTTTACGTCGGCGTCATGTACGAGGAATATCAGCTTTACGGAGCCGAAGAACAGGCGCGCGGTAAATCGCTTGCGCTGACCGGAAATCCGTCATCAATTGCGAACAGGGCTTCCTATGTATTCGGTTTTAACGGCCCGAGCATGGCTCTGGATACGATGTGCTCTTCTTCTTTAACAGCCATTCATCTGGCATGCCAAAGCTTGCGGATCGGGGAATGCGAAGCAGCATTTGCCGGGGGCGTCAATGTATCCGTTCATCCGAATAAATATTTGATGCTCGGCCAGAACAGATTTTTATCAAGCAAAGGCAGATGTGAAAGTTTCGGAGAAGGCGGGGACGGTTATGTGCCCGGTGAAGGAGTGGGCGCCGTACTCCTTAAGCCGCTTTCTAAAGCAAAAGCGGATGGTGATCATATTTACGGCCTGATCAAAGGAACGGCCGTGAACCATGATGGAAAAACAAACGGGTATTCCGTACCGAATCCGAACGCCCAAGCCGCGGTGATCAAACAGGCGTTAAAAGACGCGGGAACCGATCCGAGGGCGGTCAGCTACATCGAAGCCCACGGCACCGGGACTTCACTCGGCGATCCGATTGAAATCACGGGTCTGACAAAAGCCTTTTCAGAACAAACACAAGATAAACAGTTTTGTGCCATCGGCTCAGCGAAATCCAATATCGGCCACTGTGAAAGCGCCGCGGGCATCGCCGGGCTGACGAAGGTGCTCCTGCAAATGAAGCATAAGCAGCTCGCACCGTCATTGCATTCCCGGACGCTTAACCCGAATATTGATTTTCTCGCTACGCCGTTTAAAGTGCAGCAGACGCTTGAAGAGTGGAAAAGACCGGTCATAAATGAAAACGGAGTAAATAAAGAATTGCCGAGAACCGCGGGGCTTTCCTCATTCGGAGCCGGCGGCGTCAACGCTCATATCGTCATCGAAGAATATTCCGCTGATGAGGATAAGGAGACGGCTTTTGCCGCGCCTCATCCGTCGATGATCGTCCTTTCCGCGAAAAATGAGCAACGGCTTCAAAAACGGGCGAAACGTCTTCTTGATGCACTGCGGAGCGGGCGTTACCGGGAAGCGGATCTGAGCCGGATCGCATATACGCTTCAAATCGGCCGTGAACCGATGGAAGAGCGTCTCGGAATGATTGTCAGCAATTTGCGCGAGCTTGAAGAGAAGCTTGACGAATTTACGGGCGGCAAGGAGTCAATTGACCAGCTCTACCGCGGACAAGTCAAACAGAATAAAGACACGATGGCGCTGTTTACGGCTGATGAGGACATGGAAAAAACCATTGAGGCGTGGCTTGAAAAAGGCAAAGCCGCAAAGGTATTAGAGCTTTGGGTGAAGGGCCTTCCGCTGAATTGGGATAAGCTGTATCAAATGGGCAGACCGCAAAAAATCAGTCTTCCGGCCTACCCGTTTGCAAAAGACCGATATTGGATCGACATATCAGCAGATGCAGCTGTCAAAAGACCGGCCGAAACACAGTCTGCGCCGATCGCACCGGCGGCCGCCCCGGAACCGGTCATTGAAGTAACAACTCTTCACGACGAGACTGCCAAAGAAAAACCGTCAAACATTACACTGCAGACTTTGAGCGGCGCGAAACCGAAAAGAACCGTACAGTCTGTTTCCCGTCCGGCGGTTTCCGCTGAAAAAGTAAGTGCCGTATTGACCGAAAGTTTGGCAGACGTTTTATATATGGATGCCGACGATATCGACGCAGACGACACATTTATTGATATCGGCATGGATTCAATTACCGGTCTTGAATGGATAAAGTCTGTTAATAAAGCATACGGCACGTCCCTTACGGTGACGAAAGTATATGATTATCCGACAATCCGCCAGTTTGCGGCTTTCTTGCAAAAAGAGCTCGGGACAGAACCGATCCTTGAGGAAGCAACCGAACCGCAGAAAACAGAGGCCGTGAAAAAACCGTCAAACATCATGCTGCAGCCTTTAAACGCTCATAAGCAGCATGTGACACAAGCAGAAGCGGATATTCTGGAGGCGATGTCTGAAACGGCAGCTTCCGCCGAACCGGAAGAACCGATTGAAGCGGTGCATGACGAGTTATCAAAAGCACTGGCTGATGTATTGTACATGGAGCGGCATGAAGTAGATATTGATGAGGCCTTTATTGACTTGGGTATGGATTCGATTACCGGTCTTGAATGGATAAAGGCCGTCAATAAACGGTACGGCACGGACTGTAACGTAACGAAAGTGTATGATTATCCGACAATCCGTCAATTTGCCGATTTTCTGAGTACGCAGCCGTCTGTCCGCGGAAGAAAAAAACAGGCGGTTCCCGTACGTCCAAAGCCGCTTACGCAGCAACATGCCCCGCAGGAGAAAACACCTGCCGAGCCGGAGAGATTAACGGTTCAAAAGGAACCTGAACCGGTGCAGGCCAAACGGGAGCCTAAAGACGAGATAGCGGACGCGATAGCCATCGTCGGCATGTCGGGCAAGTACCCGGATGCGCCGGACCTAAAGACATATTGGGACAACTTAGCCCGTGCGAAAAACGCCATTCGCGACATCCCGCTTTCCCGCTGGGATGTAAACAAATACTATGATCCGGCCTTAAACAAGAAGGGCAAAGTATACTGCAGATCAATCGGTATGCTTGACGGCATTGAAGAGTTTGATCCGCTGTTCTTTAATATATCTCCGTCTGAAGCGGAACTTATGGACCCGCAGCACCGGATATTTTTACAGGAAGGTTTTAAAGCCTTTGAAGATGCGGGTTACAGCTCAAAAGAATTAAACGGGAAAAATTGCGGCGTTTATTTGGGGATTATGAACAATGAATACGGCATGATGTTAAACAAACATCAGACAGGAGGAAGCGCGACGGGCAACAGTTTCAGCATCGCGGCGGCCCGCCTGCCTTATTATCTCAATTTGAAAGGGCCGGCCATTCCGATCGATACGGCATGCTCTTCATCTCTCGTCGGGACTCATTTGGCGCGTCAGGCGCTGTTGAATCATGAAATTGACATGGCGCTTGTCGGCGGTGTGACCTTGTATTTAACGCCTGAATCATACATCAGCATGTGTGAAGCAGGAATGCTGTCTCCTGACGGCCAATGTAAAGCATTTGATAACAGTGCGAACGGATTTGTGCCTGGCGAAGGCGCGGGGGCGCTCGTTTTGAAGAGGCTGAAAGATGCGGAAGCCGAGCAAGACCATATTTACGGAGTCATTATCGGATCTGGAATTAACCAGGACGGAAAAACCAACGGCATTACCGCACCAAGCGCGAAAAGCCAAATGGATTTAGAGCGCCAAGTGTATGAAGCGCACAACATCCACCCTGAGAGCATCACCTATGCGGAAATGCACGGCACCGGCACAAAGCAGGGGGATCCGATTGAATTAGAAGCCCTGTCTTCTGTATTTAAGGAAAAAACGGATCGCAAACAATTTTGCGCCATCGGTTCGGTTAAATCGAATATTGGGCATACGTCGGCGGCGGCAGGTGTAGCAAGCGTCCAGAAGGTTCTGCTGTCGATGAAGCATCAGCAGCTTGTGCCGACCCTTCATTTCAGCACGCCGAATGAACATTTTGATTTCGATGACTCGCCTTTATTTGTCAATACCGAACTCAAACCTTGGGAAACAGGCGGAGCACCGCGGCGGGCCTGTGTCAGCTCATTCGGCTACAGCGGCACAAACGCTCATCTCGTTATCGAAGAGTATCAGCCGAAAGACCGGGGAAGCCGTAAGCCTGATGAGACAAACATTTTTGTGCTGTCGGCGAAAAAAGCGCCCCAGGTAAAAACCTATGCCGAGTCTGTGATCGAATTTGCAAAAGCCAATCAGAATATCAATCTTTCAGATATGGCGTACACGCTTCAAACCGGGCGTGATGCGATGGATTACCGTCTTGCGGTTACAGCCGGTTCGAGAGAAGAACTGATCAGCCGTTTAACCGATTTTGTAAACGGAAATACGGGTGAAGGGATATATGAAGCCCATATCAAAACGGCTAAAAAAGAACTCAAAGCATTTGAAACGGACGATGACCTGAAGCAGCTTGTGAGGTCATGGTTCGATAAGAAAAAATACGCCAAAATAGCGGAATTGTGGGCCAAAGGGCTTCAGATGGACTGGGACAGACTCTATCAAGGCGAAAAACCCCACAGAATCAGTCTGCCGGCTTACCCATTTGCGAAGGAGCCGTACTGGCTGCCTGAGCCGAAAGCCGTACCGCAGGAAACAGAAGACCGGCGCGAGGCTGTGCTTTTAGAAAAGCAATGGGTTCCGTGTGAGATCGATTCGGCCGGTGAGAAAAGCGGCAGGACGGTCATGATTCTGGCTGATGTAAGAACAGCGGAGCTAGCCGAAGAGACTGCAAAGCATTTCACTGACTCATTCATTCTCCCGGTCGATTCGGCTGACACTGCAGCTAGCGATTGGAATCACATAGATGGCGCAATCGATCTGACGGGATGCGGAGACGAAGACCCTTCACTGGAAGGGATCAGCCGGCTCCAGACTCTGATTGATACAAGCCGCCGGCAGGCGCGGCCGCTGACGCTGCTATATGTAACAAAAGGCTTGGAGCCATTTCAGCAGAAAACGATTCATCTTGCAGGAGCGGCAAAAAGCGGCCTGTACAGAATGCTTCAAAATGAGTATCAAAACGTGACGTCCAGACACATGGATGCCGATACAGATACGGATCAGCAGACGCTTGCCAAACAGATTGCAGATGAATTTGCGGCGGACAGCACAGAACCGGAAATCTGCCGCCGAAACGGACAGAGATACCGTGCTTTATTCAGGGAGATTCCAAGCGGGAAGCGAGCAGAACATAAGCCCGCACCGTTTCCTGAAGACCATGTGCTTTTCATTACCGGAGGCACGAGGGGACTGGGTCTCTTATGCGCCCGCCATTTCACAGAAAAACACGGCGTGAAAAAAGTAGTGCTGACAGGCAGGGAGCCGATTCCTCCCCGTCATAAACGGTCAGCCGTTAATACGAGGCTGAAAGAGAAGATACGGGCGATTGAAGAGCTTGAAGCAAAAGGAGTGCAAGTGGCGGTGATCAGTCTGAAATTGTCTGATCATGATGCGGCGGCAGCGGAAATTGAAACGATCCGGCGCACGATGGGACCGATCGGCGGCGTCATTCATTGTGCGGGATCTGTTAATTCAGTAAATCCGGCGTTTATCAGAAAGACTGCTGACGATATACAAGAAGTGCTGGAACCGAAAGTCGCAGGGCTTCAAACATTAAGCAGCCTTTTCACAAATGATCCTTTGCAATTTTTTGTCTTATTTTCTTCAGTATCTGCAGTCGTTCCGGCGCTCGCGGCGGGACAGTCGGATTATGCGATGGCAAATGCGTACATGGATTATTTCGCGGCGGCTCATCAGCATCAATATCCGCTGGTCAGTATTCAATGGCCGAACTGGAAGGAAACCGGATTGGGTGAAGTCCGCACAGAAAGCCTGAAGCAGACCGGGCTGCTGGGACTGTCCAACGCGGAAGGACTTGACTTGCTGGACCGTATTTTATCTGAAAACATCCGCCCGTCCGTTCTGCCGGCTATCATTGATCGGAGCGAATGGCATCCTGACAGGCTGCTCTGTCAAGAGAAAAAACAAAAAGAGACTGAAGCCGTAATAACCGGCAAAGCCGCTGAAAAACATTCAGACAGAGAACTGCTTCTTGATACGAAGGCGTGGCTTGTGAAACTGTTTTCCGATGAGCTGAAAATCGCTCCGGAAGAGCTGGAAACAGACGAACCGTTTCAGGATTACGGGGTTGATTCGATCATTTTAGCGCAGCTTTTACAGCAAATGAATCAAGCGCTCAAAGAGGACTTAGATCCGTCTGTTTTATATGAACATCCGACGATTGACGCGTTTGCCGAATGGCTTGTATCCAATGGACAGCCGCTGCTTGCAGAAAGGGAGGAACCGGATACAGAAATCTTGGTTCCGGCTGCCGTACAAACGGTTCATACTGAACAAAAGCGTGATGCCGTAACTGAAGACATTGCCGTCGTCGGAATGAGCTGCCGTTTTCCGGGAGCGGAATCGTTAGAACAATATTGGGACTTGCTGAGAAGCGGCAGGTCCGCAATCGGCTCCGTCCCGGCGGAACGTTTCGGATATGCAAATCAATACGTTGCGGGATTGATTGACAATATGGATCACTTTGATTCCGAATTCTTTTTCATTCCGGAAAACGACGCGAAAGCGATGGACCCTCAGGCATTGGCGGTGTTGGAAGAGAGCTTGAAACTTTGGTGCCATGCCGGCTATTCCCGTGAAGAAATCAAGGGTATAGAGGCCGGTGTGTATATCGGAGGCCGAAGCCAGCATCAGCCTGATCCTGAAATTCTTGCGAATACCCGCAACCCGATCGTTGCGGGCGGGCAGAATTATTTAGCGGCAAACGTTTCGCAATTTTTTGATCTGCGCGGGCCGAGCATCGTGCTTGATACGGCTTGTTCATCGGCTTTGACAGGAATGAACATGGCCGTTCAGGCACTGAGAAGCGGCGATATCAAAGCGGCGGTAGTTGGCGGCGTCAGCCTGCTGAACACGGATGCGGCGCACCGGATGTTCCAAGAGCGCGGGCTGTTAAACGAAAAGCCGGCATTTCACGTATTTGACAAGCGTTCAGGCGGAGTTGTCCTCGGTGAAGGCGTCGGCATGGTGCTGTTAAAAACAGTAAGCCAGGCGCAAAAAGACGGCGACACGATACACGCGGTCATTAAGGCTGCCGCCATGAACAATGACGGCAGAACGGCAGGCCCGTCAGCTCCTAATATGCAGGCGCAAAAAGACGTCATGCAAAGCGCGCTTTTCAAAAGCGGCAAAAAGCCGGAAGACATCAGTTATATCGAAGCAAACGGATCGGGTTCCGCTGTAACTGATTTGCTTGAGCTGAAGGCGATTCAATCCGTATACCGCTCTGGCCAGCATGTTCCGCTCGGCATCGGGTCAATTAAGCCGAACATCGGGCATCCGCTTTGCGCAGAAGGCATCGCAAGCTTCATTAAAGTCGTATTAATGCTGAAGCATAAACAAACGGTTCCGTTCCTCTCAGGAGATGAACCGATGCCGCATTTTGATATAACAAAGACAGATTTTCATTTTCATAAAACAGCCGGCGAATGGGATGCATCCAGACCGTCAGCAGCCATCAACTGCTTTGCCGACGGCGGAACGAACGCCCACGTCATTCTGGAAGCTTGGGAAGAAAAAGACACCCGAATGAAAAGAAAGCCGCTGCCGGTACCGTCATTAAGACGTAAGGCTCTGGTAAAAGAGCCTGACGCACCGGCGGAGAAACAAGAGCTTCCTGCGAAAAAAATGTTTTGGAAAGCATTTAAATGAGAGAGGAGTGGGAAGGAATGATATCGGAAAAAATCAATATCTCACTGGATCATCCCATCATGAAGGGCCATATGGTCTTTGGTGAAGCGGTATTGCCCGGTCTTGCTTATATCGATTTGATTTATCAGGTTTTTCAGGAACACGGTTATGTATACAATGAGCTCGAATTGAAGCACGTTACGATTTATCAGCCTTTAACCGTCAGTGAAACGGCTGCAATCATTCTGACCATTCAATGTTCTGATAGCGGAGATGGAAAGTGGCTCATCTCCCTTTCAGGGCAGAAACAGCAAGGTGACGAGCTGTCAGACAATATACAATATGCGACAGCTGAAATGGTGAAAAGAGACGCTGTGACATTTGACGAAACCATTGATTTCGGCGATGTGAAGCAGTCAGGCAGATCTCTGAATCTTGATGACATGTATAACCGCTGCCTGGATCATGACTTGGTTCATTCCGGCATGATGAAATCGAACGGACGATTGTACGAAACAGAAGGCGGCATGCTGGCTGAGCTTTCTTGCGAAGAAGGAAAAGATTTCTTTTTATTCCATCCGGCCCTTTTGGATGCGAGCGGAATCGGGGCGAGCGGTTTGCTTTCTGAAACAAACCGGCTTCATCTGCCTTTATATTATGAATCGTTCACGGCCGCCGACAGGCTGCAATCTGAGTGCACGGCGCGTATCGCCGCTTCCGGCGTCCGTCAGGAAAAAGAACTCACAACGATGACGATCGAGTACTTCAGCCGATCCGGACAAAAGGTGGCGGAGCTTAAAAACATTACGGGAAAAGCGGTTCGGTTCGAAGAAGACGAGAATACAGCCGAACAGAATCAACAGGCTGCAACTGAGCCGGAAAGCACAGATGAAAAAGACATCATTCTGTTTTTAAAGAAGCTTTTGGCTGATAAGCTTGGGCAGCCTTGGGAGACGCTGGACGTTCTTGCAGGCTACTATGAGCTTGGGCTGGATTCATCTTCTTTGCTTGAGATTGTACAGGATATCAGTAAAAAGACGGGTGCGGACCTCGCGCCCACTCTTCTCTTTGAATATACAAATATAAAAGAACTCGCAGCCTATCTGAAAAAGACCGTTTCATTTGAATGTGCGGAACGTGCAGCCGAACCATCACGGTCTGAAGCTGAAGCGCCGGACGCGCCAGAACATCATAAAAACACCGGAGACATCGCGATTATCGGAATGGCCGGCCGCTATCCGAAAGCGAAAAGTGTGGCGGAGTTTTGGGAAAACCTGAAGGCAGGCACGGATTGCATCACTGAAGTTCCGAAGTCCCGATGGGATTGGAAAACATATCAAAACGTAACGTCCCCGTCTGGAAAAACAGTATCAAAATGGGGCGGTTTCATTGACGATGCCGACTGCTTCGATCCCCAGTTTTTCAGAATCTCACCGCGTGAGGCGGAAACGATGGACCCGCAGGAGCGCCTGTTTTTAGAAACATGCTGGGAAACGATTGAAGATGCAGGGTATACGCCTGAAACGCTGGGAAATAAAGGGGAGAAACAGCATCCGATCGGCGTATTTGCAGGGGTGATGCATAAAGATTATTCCTTAATCGGCGCAGAACAATTATCTGAAACTGATCCTTTTCCGGTTTCACTGAATTATGCGCAGATCGCCAACAGAGTGTCCTATTATTGTGACTTCCACGGGCCGAGCATCGCGGTGGATACCGTTTGTTCCTCATCATTGACCGCCGTCCATCTGGCCATCGAAAGCATCCGCCGCGGCGAATGTGAGGCCGCGCTTGCGGGAGGGGTGAACTTGTCGCTGCACCCGGCGAAATATCTCAGCTACGGAAGCGTGGGCATGCACTCAAGTGACGGCCGCTGCCGTACATTCGGCGAGGGCGGGGACGGCTACGTTTCCGGAGAAGGAGTCGGTGCGGTATTGCTGAAGCCGCTGGAAAAAGCCGAACAAGACGGCGACCGCATTTACGCGGTCATTAAAGGAAGCGCCGTTAACCACGTCGGGAAAGTAAGCGGAATTACCGTCCCGAATCCTGCTGCACAGGCAGAAGTCATTAAGGCCTGTCTGAAAAAAGCAGGTATCAGCCCGCGGACCGTCAGTTATGTGGAAGCCCATGGCACAGGTACTTCGTTAGGAGACCCGATTGAAATTGAAGGTCTGTCAAAAGCGTTCAGCCAAGGGACGCAGGATCAGCAATTTTGTTCCATCGGTTCGGTCAAATCAAATATCGGCCACGCAGAATCAGCGGCGGGGATCAGCGGGTTAACAAAAGCGGCGCTGCAGCTTCATCACAAAACGCTTGTCAAATCACTGCATTCTGCGGAATTAAATCCTCACCTGAAATTTGAGGAATCTCCTTTTTACGTACAGCAGCAGACTGCTCCGTGGAAGCAGCCGTCAGCTGAAGAAAACGGTAAAGTCACACATTATCCGCGCAGGGCCGGGCTCAGTTCCTTCGGTGCATCAGGTTCGAATGCCCATATCATTTTAGAAGAATACATTCAGCCTGAACAAAAAGCGCTTGCACCTGAAAACGAGGCAGCAAAACTCATCCCGCTGTCAGCAAGAAATAAAGACAGGCTTCTGGCCTATGCGGAAAAACTAGCCCGATCGCTTTCAGAAAAGACGGTGCTGTCTGAACTGGCTTATACTCTTCAGACAGGACGTGAAGCAATGGAGGAGAGAGCTGTCTTCCTTGTAAATGACATCCGCGACTTGAAAGAAAAGCTGAATGATTTCGTAAAAGGAAACGAAAACATCCCCGGTTTATGGCGCGGACAAGCTGAGCTGCCGGAGATGAGCGAAGCCGCTCCCGAGACGGACGATCCGAAACGGCTTGCCGCGTTATGGGCAGAAGGGAAAATAATAGATTGGAATAAGCTGTACGCTTCGGGTAAACCGCGTAAAACAAGCGTTCCGACTTATCCGTTTGCAAAAGAACGCTATTGGATTCCGCAGCAGAAAAAACAGGAGAAAAGCCTGTCAGGCACAGTACTGCATCCGCTTTTACAAGAAAATACGTCAGATTTTTCGCAGCAGCGCTTCACGTCTCTTTTTACGGGAGATGAATTTTTCCTATCTGACCATGTCGTCAACGGACAAAAAATATTGCCGGGCGTCGCCTATTTGGAAATGGCCGCAGAGGCGGTCAAAAAGGCTGCTGCCGTGACGGAAAAAGACCATAGCGTCACACTCAGACAGGTTGTTTGGGTCCGGCCGGTCATGATTGAAGACAAACCGAAGGAAATACATATTGCCCTTTACCCAGAAGATAATGGTGAGATTACCTATGAAATATACAGTGAGGCAGAAAACGGCGAAGATCCGGTTATTCACAGCCAGGGTGAAGCGGTCATTACCGAACCGGGCAGCGCCCAGATAGATATCGAGTCTGTCAAAGCTTCCTGCAATTTAGGAATCGTGACTGCGGAAGAATGTTACGGTGCTTTTGAGAAGATCGGTCTGGATTACGGAGAGGCATACAGGGGGGTACAGCAATTGCTGCTCGGAGAAGACCGATTATTGGCCCGTATTTCACTCCCTGCTGCCGTACATGACAAAAAAGAACAGTATACGCTTCACCCGAGTATGATGGACGCCGCTTTTCACGCATCCGTCGGTCTGCTTGTCCGATCGATACATGATGATGCAGACAGCCACGAGCTTTCTTTGCCGTTTGCGATGCAGGAAGTGGAAGTGTTCGGACCGTGCCCTGAACATATCTGGTCATATATCCGGTACACAGAAGGCAGCAAAGCAGATGACAACGTAAGAAAATTTGACATTGATATGTGCGATGATGCCGGTACGGTTTATGTCCGGATGAAAGGCGCGTCCGTCCGGGCGCTTGACACAAGCCAAACAGCGGGCGGAGAAACCTCGGAGGCGCCTGTCGGCCATACGATGCTGATTCCGGCTTGGGAGCCTGTTGCGCTTGAAAAAGCCGGGGAAGCAGCGGCGGATAAGCAGACGGCAGTATTCGGCGGAACGGATTCGAGACATACGCGCATAAAAGAACATCTGCCGAATGCTTCCTATTATCCGATCAGAGGTACGGATGATATCACATCTCTTACGCACATGCTTGAAGGACAAAAAGAACTGGAGCAAATCATTTGGCTTGCTCCGCAGGCTGAGAGTGCGGACAGCCTCAAGGAACAGGAAAGAAACGTTCTTCATGTGTTCAAGCTGATGAAAGCATTACTTGCCTTAGGGTACGGAGAAAAACGTTTGGACTGGTGCATCGTCACAGCAAATGCCCAGCCGTTTTCGGATCAAGACAGCGCCGACCCGTCACAAGCGGCAGTCAGCGGACTTGCCGGAACAATGGCGAAAGAATATCCGCATTGGCATATCCGCATGATTGACACAGAAACGGACGGCAGCTGGCCGATCGAAGAGGCGCTCAGTCTTTCTGCCGGGAAAAACGGTCAAATTTGGGCGTACCGCAATCAGCAGCTGTTTGAGCGGCAACTGATACCGCTTGACAATATGCCGAAAAACGGCACGCTGTACCAAACAGGCGGGGTTTATGCCGTGATCGGAGGCGCGGGGTATCTTGGCGAGGCATGGAGTGAATACATGATCCGCCGCTACAAAGCACGCATCATTTGGATCGGAAGAAGCACACTGAATGATTCCATACAGGCGAAACTCGACCGGCTCAGCGCATTCGGCCCGGCGCCTGAATATGTTTCCGCCGATGCCGCCGACAGTGCTTCCTTAGAGCGGGCTTATCAGTTCATAAAAGAGCGCCACACAAAAATGAACGGAATCATCCACTCGGCAATGGATCTGTCTGAGCAAAGCTTAAATAATATGAAGACAGAAGAGTTCAAATCGGTGCTGCGGGCAAAAGCCGATGTAAGTGTGTCCATGGCGGAGGTATTTGGACGGGAGCCGCTTGACTTTGCGCTCTTTTTCTCCTCGCTTGTGGCATTTATTCATAACGTGAAACAAAGCCATTATGCCGCGGGATGCGCTTTCAGTGACGCATTTGCGAAAGAACTTGATCAGACATGGAATTGTCCGGTCAAAGTGATGAATTGGGGCTATTGGGGCAACAGCGAAGCGGCTGAAGACGGTGATTTTATTCAGCTGATGGATCAGATCGGATTGGGATTGATCGAACCGGACGCTGCAATGGAGGCGCTTGAAACCCTTATGACGCTGCCGGTTGATCAGGCGGCTTTCATTCATACGACAAAACCGGTCGCAGTCGAAGGGATGAGTGAAAGAGAAAAAATTTCCGTTTATCCGCCTCAGCCGCTTGTCTTTTCACAACAGCCGAAGGTCGCTCCGCCCGGCGCACGTCTTGTTAGAGAGGCTGAACATCAGGAGCTCGATGATTATCTGTATCAGCTGTTGATCGCCCAGCTTAAAGAAGCAGACTTGCTGACGCCGCAAAGCCTTAAAGTGTATGAGCCCGAACATGAATACTTTAAAAAATGGCTCAATCAAACGATCGCTTTCCTTCTGGAACATGGCTATCTGGAAGGGAATGCGGATTCATATAAACTGTCGGCGCGAGCCGAAAACACAACCGCCTCCCTATGGAAAAAATGGGAGCGGGAAAAAGAGGAATGGCTCAACAACGCCGATACAAAAGCGATGACTGTTTTAGCCGAGACGATGCTTAAAGCACTGCCGGACATTCTGCGCGAAGACGTGCCGGCGACAGACATCATGTTCCCGCACTCTTCAATGGAACTTGTTGAAGGAATTTATAAGCACAATCAAGTCGCGGATTACTTTAACAGCGCCCTGTCAGATACATTAACGGCTTATGTGAAAGAAAACATCAGCAAACATTCAAAAGCCGAGATCCGCATACTGGAAATCGGAGCGGGCACAGGCGGCACAAGCGCAGGCATATTTGAAAAGCTTAGGCCGTATCAAAACCATATAAAAGAATACTGTTACACCGATGTATCGAAAGCTTTTCTCGTGCATGCGGAGACGGAATACGGCAAACGGAATCCTTATCTGACGTATAAGCTTTTTAACGCAGAAGCGCCGCTTGCCGGCCAGGACATAGAGCCGGGCGCATTCGATATCGTCGTTGCGGCCAATGTGCTCCACGCGACGAAAGACATCCGCCAGACGCTGAGAAACGCCAAAGCCGTTTTAAAAGACAACGGTTTGCTGCTCTTAAATGAAATGGCGGGAAACAGCCTGTTCCCGCATATTACTTTCGGACTGCTTGAAGGCTGGTGGCTGCATGAAGATTCTGCCCTTCGTATTCCGGGGTGCCCGGGCTTGTATCCGGAAAGCTGGAAGCGCGTGTTAGAAAGTGAAGGCTGGCATTCTGTCTTTTTCCCGGCA
Organism: Bacillus sp. FSL P4-0334; assembly: GCF_038004825.1. Classification (NCBI taxonomy): domain Bacteria; kingdom Bacillati; phylum Bacillota; class Bacilli; order Caryophanales; family Bacillaceae; genus Bacillus; species Bacillus sp. FSL P4-0334. The sequence continues at coordinate 2,869,870 of NZ_JBBORX010000001.1, forward strand.
GAAGCGGCACATGAATTAAGCCATCAGATTATAGCGGCAAAAAGCAACGGCATTGTTCGCCAAAAAACGCTTAAAGCAGGGGCCGGAAAACGGACCTCTCCGCCAAAAGCAGCACATGCGCCGGAACTTCAGGCGCAAACAACGGTGCAAAAAGGCGACACGTCTTTAACAGAAAAAAGCACCGAGTACTTGAAAACGTTAATCGGAGAAACATTAAAAATTCCGCCGGCTCAAATTGATCCGAAAGCGCCGCTTGAAAAATACGGAATTGATTCTATCGTCGTCGTACAGCTGACAAACGCGTTACGAAATGTATTGGACCAAGTCAGCAGCACTTTATTTTTTGAATATCAGACGATTGAGGCGCTCGTCGCTCACTTAATCAAAACGAAAAAAGACGCGATGATCAAACTGACGGGACAAACGCCTGTTCAGGAAGAACGGAAGGCATCACCAGAACCGCAGGCTGTACAGCCTGCTAAGCCGCTTCGCACTGACTGGCGGCGGAGGGAAAAACGGGCAGCCCAAGAGACCGTCCGGCAAAGTTCGGTTCGCGACGTGGCCATCATCGGTGTTTCAGGACGCTACCCGCAGGCAAAAACAGCGGCTGAGCTTTGGGCTAATATTAAAAAAGGAAAAAACTGCATAGAAGAAATCCCGCGGGAACGCTGGAACTGGCAGGATTACTACGATGAAGAGAAAGGTAAAGAAGGCTCTATTTATACGAAATGGGGCGGCTTCATTGAGGATATGGACAAGTTTGATCCGCTGTTCTTTCAGATTTCTCCTTTGGAAGCGGAGCGAATGGACCCGCAGGAGCGATTATTTTTAGAAACGGCGTATGCGAGTATCGAGGATGCCGGCTATACGCCTGACAACCTGTGCCAAAGCAGAAAAATCGGTGTTTTTGCCGGCGCGATGAACAAAAACTACCCGACAGGCTACGGCTATTGGTCCATTGCCAACAGGGTATCTTACCTTTTTGATTTCCAAGGGCCGAGCATTGCCGTTGATACAGCCTGCTCCTCTTCTTTGACGGCCATTCATCTGGCGCTTGAGAGCATTTACAGCGGTTCAAGCGAATGTGCGATTGCCGGGGGCGTAAACATAGTGACCGACCCGATCCATTATATGAATCTGTCAGTCATGAACATGCTTTCCGCAGGCGACACGTGCAAATCGTTCGGAGACCGCGCGGATGGTTTTGTCGACGGAGAAGGGGTAGGAGCGGTCGTATTAAAGCCGTTGGACCGAGCGATTGCCCACAACGATCACATTTACGGTGTGATTAAAGGAAGCACCATTAACAGCGGAGGCAAAACGAACGGATACACCGTTCCGAATCCGAATGCGCAGGCCGCCTTAATAAAAGAAGCTTTCGAAAGGGCAAACGTCCCGGCGCGCACCGTCAGTTATATTGAAGCCCACGGTACGGGGACCGCATTAGGAGATCCGATTGAAATCGCCGGATTAACGAAAGCATTTGAAGAGGATACAACAGATAAACAGTTTTGCGCCATCGGCTCCGCAAAATCAAATATCGGCCATTGTGAAAGCGCCGCGGGCATTGCGGGTCTGACAAAAATATTATTCCAGCTCAAAGACCGCCAAATTGCGCCGTCCCTGCACGCGGAACAGCTGAATCCGAATATTGATTTCGCGTATACGCCGTTTGCCGTTCAGCAGGAGCTCGGTGAGTGGAAACGTCCCGTCATCGGCGGCCAAGAGCTTCCGAGAAGGGCGGGGTTAAGCAGCTTCGGCGCGGGAGGAGCAAACGCCCACCTCGTCATAGAAGAATATACGGCAGACAAAGAACCTGATGAGACGCCGGCAGATCAGCCCGCCATCATCGTCCTGTCCGCGAAAAACAGCGAACGGCTCACTGAAAAAGCAAAACAGCTCAGAGACGCCATCCGTGAAAAAAGATACAGCGGCCGCGACCTTATGAGCATAGCCTTTACTCTTCAGACGGGCCGGGTGCCGATGGAAGAGCGTCTCGGTTTTATCGTCCATTCACTTCATGAACTTGAGGAAAAACTGAATGGATTTATCGCCGGACAAAACAGCGCCGGACTGCACCGTGACGGCACGGAAGAAAACAAACGGATGCTTGCCGTATTTTCGGCGGATGATGATATGGAAACAATCATAGACGCTTGGATCAGCAAACGGAAATATTCTAAGCTGCTTGAGCTTTGGGTAAAAGGATTGGACATCGATTGGGCGAAATTATACGGAGACCGTCCTCCGGCCCGCATCAGCCTGCCTGCTTATCCGTTTGCAAAAGAACGCTTCTGGCATCAGCAGCCTGTACAAAGCAAGGCCGCGCCCGTTAACGCGCCGGCTGATGAAAGTGATCCGGCGGAACAGTTTGAAGTAATGGCTTTTAGAGAAGTTCTTAAAGAACAGGCTCTGCCGGCAGCCGGAGAAAAGCAAGTCAAAACGGTGATTTCTTTCTTATCTGATCAGAAGAAGCAGCAGGAAGCCATCTCTATGATCAAATCGTATGACAATGACATTGACGTTATTTTTATCGCTCAGGGAGACCGGTATGAGGCTCTGTCCGCCGGCCGCTGCCAAGTGGTGCGGGAATATCCGCAATCATATGTGAACGCTTTTGCGGATATTCAAAAAGAGTACGGTGAAGCTTCTGCCATTTTGTATTTATGGGCGCTTGAAGATAAAAGCTGCATCGAAGATTATTCATGTATCGTCCATATTCTCCAAGCAATGGCTGAGACCGGTCTGCAGCCGGAAAGGCTGTTATTGGCGGGGGAATATGCATCCGGTCTGGAAAGGTGCTACTTGGAATCATGGATCGGCTTTGAGCGTTCGCTCGGCATTGTTCTCCCGAAAACAAGTGTTACCGGCCACTTCAGAAAAGCCGGTGCGGCCATAACGGACTGGATGAGAACCATTTGGGACGAGCTGAAAGCTGAAACAGACCATACCGTTTTCTTGGAAGAGGGAAAACGATATGTCTATCACTCCGAACCAACCGGACTAACGAAAGAAAACAGCAGGATCAGAACCGGCGGAACATATCTCATTACAGGCGGATTAGGAGGGCTCGGCTACTTATTTGCCCGCCATCTCGCCCGGAACTACGAGGCAAATGTCATTCTCACGGGGCGGTCGCCGATCAATGAGGAAAAGAAAGAAAAAATGAAAGACCTGGAAAATCTCGGCGCGGGTGTTCTTTACGCCGAAGCCGATGTTTGTGATCCGATCGGAATGGGCGACTGCATCAAGCGCGCGAAAGAACGATTCGGAGCCATTCACGGCGTCATTCATGCGGCGGGCATCGAAAGCAGAACATCCGTCTTTGAAAATGAAATCGGGAATTTCCGCAGTACGCTTGAACCGAAAATAAACGGAAGCCTGCTTCTTGACGAGTGGCTGAAAAACGAAACGCCGGATTTCATCTGCTACTTTTCATCCACATCGGCTGTTTTAGGAGATTTCGGCTGCTGTGATTACGCGGTCGCGAACAGGTTCCAAATGGCGTATGCCCGCTATAAAAACGAACAATCAGAAAGCGGAAACGCTTTTGTCATCAACTGGCCGGTCTGGAAAAACGGCGGAATGGCCGTCGGCGGTGAAGAGACGACGGGCATGTACCTGAAATCAAGCGGCCAGCGCCTGTTAGAAACAGATGAAGGCATTGAGCTGTTTGAGCGCGTTATTTCTCAAGACAACACCCAGTGCCTTATCATTGCCGGCAAAAGAAGCCGTGCCGAACGATTTTTAGGTATACGGCGGGACGATTCATCAAAACCGGATGCTCTTTTGGAAACCGTGAGCCGCCGCATCCCGGAAGAAAGCACGGAAAAACGGCTCGAAGCGGATTTGAAAGAGCTGATACACAGTCTGCTGAAAATATCCAAAGATAAACTCGTCCTGCATAAAAACTGGGCGGAATTCGGATTTGATTCCATCTATTTAGCCAAATTTGCCGCTCTTTTGACGAGTCATTACGGCATTGAAGTCACTCCGGCGTTATTTTACAGCTATGCCACGCTCGGAGACGTCATCAGCTATTACTTGACAGAACATAAAGAAACGATCGAAACGTTTTACCGAACGGAAGAAACCGAAACAGAAGCCGCCGCTCCGGAAAGCAAGGAGTATACGGATCAGGAGATCATCGCCATGATGAAACAGGTCTCTGAGGGGACATTAGATTTTAAAAGAGTGCAAGACATCATAGAAGGGAGTAAGACCTATGAATCATAAAGAACTTCTCGATGCCTACAGATCAGGAACGCTCACCATCGCTGAAGTAGAACAAAAGCTTCAGGCTTTCAAGCGGACAACTGCAAAACGTCCGCTTTCTGAAGGCCAGAAAGGTTTGTGGATGCTTCAGAAAATGTTTCCGGAGATGAGCGCATATAACATTCCGTTATGCTTTCGTTTTCAAAAGCTGGATATCGAGACATTCAAAAACGCCCTTTTGTCCGTGCAGCGCCAGCACCCTATTTTGACCAGTGTGATAAAAGAGGAAAACGGCCTTCCGTATCAGATAGAAGATACGGATCGGCATTTTCCGGTTGAAGAAATGGATCTTTCTGAATTAAGCGGGCGTGACGCTCTTTCGTTTATTAAAGAAAAAGCAAAAGAACCGTTCTCGCTTGAAACCGGGCCGCTCCTGCGTGTTCAAGTATTCCGGCGGGCGAAGCGGGAGCCGATTGTGTTAATCACCATTCACCATATTATTTTTGACGGCGTCTCTCTTATGACGTTTATGTCGGCGCTGCTGGACGCTTATGCAAGCGAAGGCAAAGAACCTGTCATGCTTCAGCAGGCCGCAGATTATCATGACTTTGTGAAATGGGAAAAAGAGCTGCTGGAAAGCGAAGCGGGAAAAACGCATCTCTCTTATTGGAAAAAGCAGCTGGAAGGACCGCTGCCGGTGCTTGAGCTTCCGTCGGATTATCCGAGATCATCGGTTCAAACTTGCAAAGGGCAGGCGTATCAGCGCTTGCTTCCTGATGAACTGAACCGGCAGATTAAAGTTTGCGCCAAAAAAAATAATGTCAATGAATCCGTTGTGTATCTCGCTATTTTCAAAGGACTGCTCTATCAATATACGAATCAGGAAGATGTCATCGTCGGCATGCCGACGATGGGGCGTTCTGAGGCTCAATTTGAGTCTGTCATCGGATACTTTATTAATATGATCGCGGTCAGAAGCAGGGAGACGGGCGTCAAATCTTTTACGTCGTTTTTGAAGGAGCTGCAGCTGACACTGGCAGAAGGGCTGGACCATGCCGCGTATCCGTTTCCCGCGCTTGTCAAAGAATTGAAGACGGAACGCTCGCCCGCGGTGTCGCCTGTTTTTCAAACCGCGTTTTTCTATCAAAACTTCTTCCGGACAGAAGGAGCGGAAAAGCTGGCGGAACTATATCAATCACTCGGCATTGAAATGATAGAAGACATTCATCAGGAAGGCGAATTTGAGCTTGCGCTTGAAGTCTATAAAAAAGAAACGGGAACCGTCCTGCAATTTCTGTACAACCCGGATGTCTACAGCCCTTCTTTCATCGAACGAATGGCGGAGCATTATATGAAACTGGCAGAAAAGGTGCTTTCTGATCCGGAGATCGCTTTTGAAGCCTGTTCCGGCCTGCTCAATCAAAAACGGGATGAAAGCCGTTCATCCCATCAGCCGAATGAGCGCTGCATTCATGAAGTGTTTGCGGAAAAAGCCGGACGCCACCCTGACAGAGAAGCCGTCACATTCGGTGAAAACAGTCTTACATATCGCGAATTAGATGAACGAAGCACGGCGCTCGCTGTGTACCTGCAAGAAAAGGGCGTCACACCGGAATGCCCGGTCGGCATTTGTACGGAGCGTTCTTTTGAGATGGTCATCGGCATCCTCGCCATTTTAAAAGCGGGAGGCGCGTATGTACCGCTGGACCCGGCTTTTCCAAACGAACGGATGGCCCACGTGTTGACTGACAGCGGCGTGTCAATCGTATTAACGCAGGAAAAGACGCGCGGCATGATTGAACAGTTGGCCATCGGCGGTGTAAGCACGGTGGAAATTGAAAACAGCGGACGTTCTGCGAGCGGGGCAAAACTGACGCCGCGTTCAAAACCGCATCATCTCGCTTATATTCTATATACGTCCGGAAGCACGGGAAAACCGAAAGGCGTCATGGTTGAGCACAGGGCCATCATGAATACGCTGCAGTTTTTGGAAGCTGAGTATCCGGTCGCACAAGAGGATGCCTATTTGTTAAAAACGAATTACGTATTTGACGTTTCGATTTCTGAATTATTCGGCTGGTTTATCGGAAACGGACGGCTTGTCATTTTGCCGCCTGGTGCAGAAAAAAATCCGCAGCTTTGCATGGAATATATCCAAACCCACCAGGTCACGCATCTGAATTTTGCGCCCGCCGTGTTTAATGTATTTCTGGAAACGGTAAAGCGGCATACGGCATTTACAGAAGACGGCCCTGTGAAATATGTGATGGTGGCCGGAGAGGCGTTTCCGAAAGATTTAGTTAAAAAGTCAGTTTCCATCTTCAAACATGCGAGAATTGAAAACATATACGGCCCGACGGAAACATCCATTTATGCCGCTTACTACAGCTGCGGCCAAAAGGAAATCACAAGCAGGAATACGCCGATCGGGAAACCGATTCACAATACGCGGCTTTATATCGTTGATGAAAAGCTCAGCCCCGTCCCTGACGGTGTGGCCGGGGAGCTTTGCGTGGCCGGCGCCGGTCTGGCCAGAGGCTATTACAATCAGCCTGAGCTGACGGCGGCATCATTTATTGATAATCCGTTTAGTGAAGGAGAAAAACTTTACAAGACAGGTGATTTGGCCAGATGGCTGCCTGACGGAAATATAGAATATGCCGGCCGGATTGACAGTCAGGTGAAAATTCGCGGCTTCCGCATCGAATTGGGAGCGATTGAAACGAAATTGAGCGAACATCCGGACATTCTTGATCAGGCGGTTGTGGTTCAGGAAAAGAACGGACATAAAAAGCTGATTGCTTATTATACGGCCCGCTCCGGTCATACGGCAGACGAAAAAGCGCTCCGCAACCATCTTTTATCGAGTCTGCCGGATTATATGGCGCCTGCCCATTTTATCCGCCTGGATGCACTGCCGTTAACACCGAGCGGAAAAGTGAACCGCAAAGACCTAAAACAGCGCAAGGTAATCGTTCACCGGTCTGAAAAGACGGGCAGACTGCCGTTATCAGAAGCGGAAGCGAAAGTGACCGCAATATGGGAAGACCTGCTGAATACGGCGGGCATCAAAATCGAAGACGGCTTTTTCGATGTGGGAGGCGACTCGCTTCTGGCTGTTGCGGCGGCAGAACGCATTAAACAGGAGCTGGAATGCGATTTTACCGTCACGGATTTATTCGAACACTCTACCATTCAGGCGATCAGCCGATTTATTGTTGAAACAAAACAGGCGGCTGAATCAGTGGCGCCCGGCCAAGATGAGAGAGAAAGAGAACAAACACCGCAAAACGGGGTGCCGTCTTACTTTGATGACAGTGTGGCGATAGTGGGGATCTCCTGCCAGTTCCCCGGTGCGAAAAATCATCATGAGTTTTGGAAGCAGTTAAGAGAAGGAAAGGAAAGCGTCCGCTTCTACTCGGAAGAAGAAATTCGGGAAGCCGGCGTGCCTGAAGATTTGATCGAAAATCCCGACTATGTGCCGGCATTATCGACGATAGAAGGAAAAGATCTTTTTGACCCTGAGTTCTTTCACATTTCTCCGAAAGACGCAGAATTTATGGATCCTCAGCTTCGGCTTCTGCTGCTTCATTCTTGGAAAGCCGTCGAGGACGCGGGATATGTATCGAAAGAGATTCCGAAGACAAGCGTATATATGTCGGCAAGCAATAATTCGTATCGGTCGCTTTTGCCGGAAAAAACGACAGAAGGCCATGAATCTCCCGACGGCTATGTGTCATGGGTGTTAGCGCAGAGCGGCACGATTCCGACGATGGTTTCCCATAAGCTCGGATTAAAAGGGCCAAGCTATTTCGTTCATTCCAATTGCTCATCATCATTAGTCGGTCTTTATTCAGCCTACAAAAGCATAACGAGCGGAGAATCGGAATACGCGCTCGTCGGCGGAGCAACTCTGCATGCAGCGACCACCATCGGCTATGTGCACCAAAACGGATTGAATTTTTCAAGCGACGGGCATGTCAAAGCATTTGACGCTTCAGCCGACGGTATGGCGGGCGGAGAAGGAGCGGCCGTCATTCTGCTGAAAAAGGCGTCACAAGCCGTTCAGGACGGAGATCACATATACGCCATGCTCAGAGGCATCGGTCTTAACAATGACGGAGCGGATAAAGTCGGTTTTTACGCACCGAGTGTAAAAGGTCAGACTGACGTCATCCAGCATGTTTTAGACAGCACGAATATTCACCCGGAGACGATTTCCTATATCGAAGCGCACGGCACAGGAACGACATTGGGTGATCCGATTGAAATGTCCGCGCTGCAGCAAGTGTATAAACGTTACACGGACCGGGAGCAGTATTGCGGGATCGGCTCCGTAAAAACGAATATCGGACATTTGGATACAGCAGCAGGTCTGGCCGGGTGCATCAAAGTCGCCATGAGTTTATATCATCGGGAGCTGGCGCCTACCATTAATTACACGTCACCGAATCCGAATATCAAATTCAGCGGTTCGCCGTTTTATGTGGCGGATAAGAGAAAACCGCTGCCGGAGAGAGAGACGCCGCACCGCGCAGCGTTAAGCTCATTCGGACTCGGAGGAACAAACGCACACGCCATTTTTGAACAGTATGAAAACAAAACGATCAGCGGATCAAATGACGGACAGCCGCCTTATATCGTTCCGCTGTCAGCGAGAAATAAGCAGCGTCTTACTGCCTATGCATCCTGTTTATCCGGCTTTCTGGATGAAGCCGAAAACGATGTTTCCTTGCATGATCTGGCATTTACGTATCAGACCGGACGTGAAGCGATGGAAGAGAGAGCCGTTTTTATCAGTCATGATCGTCACGATTTGAAGCGTCAGCTGCAGGATTTCATCAACGGCAATGACCAAAACATCTTACGGGGCGAAAAAGTGAGAAGCAGAGAAGTGTCAGCTCAGGAGATGGAAGAGCTTGCGGCATGTCAGACACGGGATGAAAAGCTGAAAGCACTCGCGGCGCTCTGGCTTGAAGGAGCGCGTGTCGATTGGGGCTTATTGTATCCGGATTCCGCGCCGCAAAGAATCAGTGCGCCGACCTACCCGTTCGCAGAGGAGCGCTTCTGGCCGGAAGAAACCGTGAAGCAAACGGATACCAAGCTTTTGCATCCGCTGGTACATCAGAATACATCCGTCTTGCAGGAGCAGCGGTTCAGTTCGGAATTCACGGGAAAAGAGTATTTTATTGCCGAGCATATCATTAAAGGAATGGCGATCGTGCCGGCTGCCGTTACCCTTGAGATGGCACGGGCCGCGGCGGAGAAAAGCATCGGCGGGGCAACAGAGGAATCTCTGGGCCTGCGCTTAAAGAATATTGTATGGGTCCGTCCGGTGATAGCCGATCAGGAGGCTGTCCGTGTCCATATCGGACTTTATGAAGAAGAGGACGGACAGATTCAATACAGAATGTACGGGGATAACGATTCTATCGGTGAAGAAGCTCCTCTTTATAATCAGGGCATCGCTGAAATCATCCGGAAGGAACCGGAGGAAGCGGCGGATATTGAGCAGCTGAAGCGCCGGTGCACACAGGGAACAATCGAATCTCAAGCGTTTTACAAAGGAATGATCGGTGCTGATTACGGGCCGGGTTACAAAGGGGTGCAGCTTGTATACAAAGGCGAAGACCGGCTGCTTGCTAAATTGAAGCTTCCTGAATCCGTCTCTCATACAAAAGCTGATTATATCCTTCATCCGAGTATGATGGACGGTGCGCTTCAGGCCGCCGAATATTTGCAAAACGTGACGAGAGCGCTGCTTGCAGAAAGCGGGGAACCATTCAAAGCCGCATTGCCGTTTGCTTTAGAGGAGCTGGACGTTCTGAATCCGTGCGCTGATGATATGTGGGTGCACGTCACGTTCAGTGCGAACAATAAAGCCGGCGATCCTATCCAAAAAGCCGATATTGATTTATATGACAATAACGGCGGGCTTTGTGTGCGGATGAGAGGTTTCTCAACACGGATCATGGAAGAAAACGCGGGTGCAGGCGATCCTGTCAGCCGTACGGACACATTGCTCGCTGAACCGATCTGGAAAGAGCAGCCGGAACCGGCGGACCACGAGCCAACGTATGAAGAGCATATTATTTTCCTTTGTGAGTACGATGAAGCCGTAAAACAGGCCGTGGAAGCAAAGCTTGAACATGCAAGCGTCATTATCTTGGACGATCGTCCCGCATCTATTGCAGAGCGGTATCATTCTTATGCGGGCCAGCTGTTTGACCATATCAAAACCATAATGAAAGGCAAGCCGAAGGGCAGCGTTCTTTTTCAGGCTGTTACGCGGTCAGCAGGCTTACAGCGGGTGTTCTCAGGCATTACCGGCCTCTTCAAAACCGCATGCCTTGAACATTCCAAGCTGATTTGTCAAATGATCGAAGCCGAGGAGAAAGAAAGTGCTGAAGGCATAGCGGAAAAAGCGTCCGAAAACCGTATGCATGCCGAAAGCGTCCATGTGAAATATGAAAACGGCAAGCGCTTTGCCGCTGATTGGGAAGAGATGGATATTTCTCAAGCGGAGCCGGATATTCCGTGGAAAGACGAAGGCGTTTATCTCATTACAGGAGGTGCGGGAGGTTTAGGTCTGATCTTTGCAAATGAGATCGCAAACTGTACAAAAGATGCCGTCATCATACTAACCGGCCGGTCCGCTCTCAGAGAAAAGCAGAAAGACATGCTGGAAACAGTACGTGCTGCCGGCGCTTCTGTTTTCTACGAGCAGACCGATGTCACGGACGAAGCAGAAGTATACCGATTGATCCGCAATATCCGCAAACGGCATGGCAGGCTGGACGGGATTGTTCACAGTGCCGGCATTATAAAAGACAACTACATGGTGAAGAAGACGGCAGAGGAATTCCAACATGTTCTCGCTCCGAAAGTGAAGGGTCTTGTGTATCTTGATGAAGCGTCACAACATGAGAAATTAGATGTCTTTATTGTCTTTTCATCCTTATCAGGTGTGCTTGGAAGCGTCGGCCAGGCTGATTATGCGTCTGCAAATGTCTTTATGGAGATGTATGCCGAGTACCGCCGTTCTTTACAAGCCGCAGGACAAAGATACGGAAAGACGCTTTCTGTCAGCTGGCCGTTATGGAAAGAAGGCGGAATGCAGGCAGGAAAGCAGACGGAAGATATGCTGATGCAGGAGGCGGGAATCGCACCGCTCGGCACAGATGCCGGCATCAAGGCTTTATATCAAGGCTTGATGAGCGGGACAGCCCGGATGACGGTTCTTGAAGGAGATGTGAAACACATGAAAGCAAAACTGTTCCGCAAAGAGAATGATCATCCGGAAGCAGAGACCGGCGTACGTCATGACATTGATGCTGACAGCCTGCTTGAAAAAGTGAAGCATCTGTTAAAACAGCAGACGGCCTCACTGTTAAAAGTAAACATTGACAAAATTGATCCTCATGAAGAAATGACAAAATACGGGCTGGATTCCATCTCGATGACTGAGTTTACGAACCAGTTAAACAAAACGTACCGGCTTACGTTAACGCCGACGATTTTCTTTGATCATCCGACAATCCATGAATTTGCCGTTCATTTAATCAGTGAATACGAAGAGGAATTTGCCGGACGGTTTGCGGTAAATACAAAAACGGTTCAATCGGCAAGACCGGTAAAAGAGACTCAAATCACGCGCCCGGCCGTTAAGCGACGACGCACTCTGCCTGAGACACTTCCGCAGACAGTGCAGCGGGGCCAAGGGCCGGAACCGATCGCAATCGTAGGCATCAGCGGGATTTTCCCGATGGCAGAAGACATTGAAGCTTTCTGGCAGAACCTGAAAGAAGGCAAAGACTGCATGACCGAGATTCCGAAAGACCGCTGGGACTGGCGGGACTATTACGGGGATCCCGCAAAAGAAGCCAATAAAACAAACGTCAACCAAGGCGGGTTTATTGACGGAATTGCTGAATTTGATCCATTATTTTTCGGGATTTCACCCCGGGAAGCGGAGCAAATGGACCCTCAGCAGCGCCTCTTGCTGACGTATGCGTGGAAAGCGATCGAAGATGCCGGGTATGCGTCAAAGAGTCTCTCAGGCACAAAGACAGGTGTGTTTATCGGGACCGGAAATACCGGCTACGGTTCGCTTTTAGCCAAGACCGATGCGGCGATTGAAGGGTCATCCGCGGCGAATACAAGTCCGTCTGTCGGACCGAACCGTGTCAGCTATACGCTCAATCTGCACGGGCCGAGCGAACCGATTGATACCGCCTGCTCAAGCTCGCTCGTTGCCATACACCATGCCGTTTCTTCAATTGAAGAAGGAACGTGCGACATGGCTTTGGCGGGAGGAATCAATACGATTGTTCTTCCGGATGTGTATATCAGCTTTGATAAAGCGGGCGCGCTGAGTAAAGAAGGAAGATGCAAAACGTTCTCTGATCAGGCTGACGGTTTTGCCCATGGTGAAGGAGCCGGTCTCTTTTTCCTCAAAAAGCTGAAAGCCGCTGAGGCGGATGGGGACCATATTTACGGCGTCATTAAAGGAAGCGCGGTGAATCACGGCGGCCGCGCGGCATCTTTAACAACGCCTAACCCGAAACAACAGGCGGAAGTCATTAAAGCCGCATACAAAAAAGCGGGCATTGATCCGAAAACAGTCTCTTATATCGAAGCGCACGGCACCGGAACAGAACTGGGAGATCCCCTTGAAGTTAACGGACTGAAACAAGCGTTCAGCTCGTTTGCAGACGGAAAAGAGAAAGCGGCCGCCTATTGCGGCTTAGGGTCGGTCAAAACGAATATCGGCCATTTATCCCTTGCCGCGGGAGCAGCGGGCATTATTAAAATTTTGCTGCAGATGAAGCATCGGACACTAGTAAAAAGTCTCCACTGTGAGACGGTAAATCCGTACATTCAGCTTGAAGACAGCCCGTTTTATCTGGTGCGGGAGACAATGGAATGGAAGACGCAGACGGACGAACGCGGAAACGAACAGCCTCGCCGCGCGGGCATCAGCTCATTCGGCATCGGAGGCGTAAATGCCCACGTCGTCATCGAAGAATACATTCCAGAAGACAGAGAGGAAGCAGATGATTCTCATATCGACCCATGTCTTTTCGTTCTGTCCGCCAAAAATGAAAAACGCCTGAAAGAGCAGGCAAAACAGCTGAAACGTGCGCTTACTGAAAAACGGTACGATCAATCCTCCCTCGTTTCTATGGCATATACCCTCCAAATCGGAAGGGACGCCATGGAAGAACGTCTGGCGGTTATTGCCGGATCTGCAGAAGAACTGCAGGAAAAACTGTCACAGTTTATCACTGGAGATAAGCACGCGGACTTGTACAGAGGAAGAATCGACAAAGGCACGCTGCAAATGCTGACGGAAGATGAAGAAATTCAAGAAGCCGTTGAAAAATGGATGGCACGCGGCAAATACGCGAAGCTGCTTGAATTATGGGTCAAAGGACTGAACGTCGATTGGGCGAAGCTGTATGGAGACCGTCCGCCTAAACGCATGAGCCTGCCGTCGTATCCTTTTGCAAAAGACCGCTATTGGGCGGCAAAAAGCACCGGAAAACACGAAAAAACAAGCACTGTATCTGCGGGAAAACAAGACGCGCTTCATCCGCTTCTGCACAGAAATACTTCAAACCTTGCAGAACAGCGGTTCAGTTCAATCTATACAGGAAAAGAATTTTACCTTGCGGACCATGTTGTAAAAGGCGTACCGATTTTACCGGGTGTGGCACATCTTGAAATGGCGCGCGCAGCAATGGAACAGGCATCTGAAGTTCCGGCCGGACAAGGAAGCGTCAAGCTTAAGAATACGGTTTGGGTGCGGCCGATCACCATTGAAGACGAGCCGGTTCATGTCAACATCCGTCTCATTCCTGAAACGGCAAATGACGTTCAATTCGACATTTACAGCGGCCGGGAAACAGATCAGCCGTCCGTTTACAGCCAAGGGGCAGTATCAGTCCGCCCTGATGCCGAGGCACCGGTCATTGATCTCCAAAAGCTGAGATCACAATCCGCCGAGACACCGTTTTCTGCAGATGAAGTGTACGATATGTACCGCAAAATCGGTTTTGATTACGGCCCGGCTTTCCGGGGTGTCAAAGCGATTTATACAGGTGATGATTTCGTATTGGGCAGACTGTCACTTGATGCGGCTTGTGCGGACACGGTACAGGAGTATGTCATGCATCCGGGCTTAATGGACTCTGCATTGCAGGCATCAAGCATATTAACCGGAACAAATGATGAAAAACTGATGCTTCCGTTTGCGGTTCAGGAGCTTGAAGTATTCAGCGCATGCGCTGCCGAGATGTGGGTTTACGCCAGACTTTCTGAAGACCACAAAGCCGGCCAGATTGAAAAACGCGATCTTGATATTTGTGATGAAAACGGCAAGGTGTGCGTAAGGCTGAAAGGTTTGTCATTCAGAATGGCTGAAAAAGAACCTGAGAAAAAAGAAAAAGCTCCGGAAACGCTCATGCTTGAGCCGGTATGGACCCGAAGCGATGAAACCGCCGTTCAAACGGAACCGGTTTTTGCCCGGCATATCGTGTTGCTTTGTGACACAGACGCCGGATTGAAACAAGCCGTTGAAGCCGCGGGAGCTGAATGTATTGAAATGACCTCCCGGCACGGGAAAGCGGCGGCGCGCTTCCGTGATTATACAGGACGGATATTGGAGACGCTGCAAAAACTGCTGAAGGAAGAGACGGATGGAGACGTCCTCATCCAGACGGTTCTCTCTAAAACAGATAAGCATCAGCTGCTCTCAGGCATTTCAGCTTTGTTAAAAACAGCCGGCCTGGAACATAAAAAACTGAAAACCCAGCTGATTGAAATAGAACCGGCGGAAAACGGCAGAATCACAGACATCATCAGAGAAAATAAAACACGGGCTGATGACAGCCATATCAAATATGAAAACGGCATCCGATACAGCGCAGATGTCAAAGAAACGGCCGTGTCCGGCGGCAAAATACGCATTCCGTGGAACGACGGAGGCATTTATCTCATTACCGGAGGAGCCGGGGGCTTAGGCTTTATTTTCGCGAAAGAAATCGCCCGCAAAGTCAAAGAGCCGACACTGGTTTTGACAGGCCGTTCCGCGTTAAGCGAGAATCAGCGGATGCAGCTGCAATCGCTTGAATCACTCGGAGCAAAAGCGGAATACAAGCAGGCTGACGTAACAAACGCTCAAACTGCGGCAGACCTGGTCAAAACAATTGAGACGGAATATGGCGGCCTTCACGGCATCATTCATAGCGCGGGTGTGATGAAAGATCAATATATCGCAAAGAAAACAACCGAAGAGTTTTACAGTGTATTGGCTCCTAAAACGGACGGATTTGTCAACCTTGATGAAGCAACCGAGCATTTAGCGCTGGACTTTTTTATCGTTTTCTCATCCATTTCCGGCGTCACCGGGAATGCGGGACAGGCGGATTATGCGGCAGCAAACGCATTTATGGACGGCTATGCGGCATACCGCAACGCACTGGTTACCGCAATGTACCGCCACGGTCACACATTGTCGGTCAATTGGCCGCTGTGGAAAAACGGCGGAATGCAAGTCAATGAAGAAATGGCGAAGCTCACCGAAAAAAGAACCGGCGTAACGCCGATGCGCACTGAGACTGGAATAGAAGCTCTTTACAAAGCATGGAGCACGGGAAAAACAAGCGTGCTCGTCATGGAAGGAAACCGCGCCGTAATGCGGGAAAAGCTGCTTCAAAAGACTCCTGCATCCGCTTTTGCACCGGTTAAGAAAACGGGTGAAATGCCTGCGCCTAAAGACCTGACGGCAAAACTTCAGGAATTGCTGGCAAAAGAGGTTTCCGGGCTTCTGAAAATAAACATTGAAGAAATCGATATCGAATTGGAGTTCAATCAATACGGATTTGATTCCATTACGCTGACGGAATTCGCCAACAAGCTGAATGACACTTATCAGCTTGATCTGACACCGACTGTATTTTTTGAATATGCGACGATTCAAGCCTTGGCGCATCATTTAGCAGAAGACTATCAAACACAATTTGCCGGCAGCACACAGCCGAAAGAAGAAAAACAAAGCAGCGTAACTGATGATGGCGGTATCAGACTGGCAGGGAACAAACGATTTGCAAAAACTGCCGTACAGCCTGTTCAGACTGCGGCTGAACATAAACCGGAACCGATCGCTATTGTCGGCATGAGCGGAGTGTTTCCGAAGGCCGCAAATATTGATGAGTATTGGCGCAACTTAGAAGAAGGAAAAGACTGTATAACAGAGGTGCCGGCGGATCGCTGGGACTGGCGTGAGTATTACGGTGACCCGCTTAATGAAGCCAACAAAACAAATGTAAAGTGGGGCGGATTTATTGACGGAGTTGCGGATTTTGATCCGCTGTTCTTCGGAATTTCACCGCTGGAAGCCGAACAGATGGATCCCCAGCAGCGCTTGTTAATGATGTATGCGTGGAAGGCGATAGAAGATGCGGGATATTCCGCTAAAAGCCTTTCCGGCACGAAAACAGGCCTGTATATCGGCACGGGGAATACCGGATACGGCTCACTGTTTTCCGACCTGGATATCGGCGGTGCGTCAGCCGCGAATATGAGTCCGTCAGCGGGGCCGAACCGCGTCAGCTATATGCTTAATCTGCACGGGCCGAGTGAACCGATCGACACGGCTTGTTCCAGCTCGCTGGTCGCGATTCATCACGCCGTATGCGCCATTGAAAACGGGAACTGCGATATGGCGATCGCCGGCGGCGTGAATACCGTCGTCACACCGCAAGGCCACATCGCTTATGACAAAGCCGGCGCTCTGAGCAAAGAAGGGAAATGTAAAACATTCTCCGACAGGGCGGACGGATTTGCCGTCAGTGAAGGTGCCGGAATTCTGTTTTTGAAAAAGCTGTCAGAAGCGGAAAAAGCGGGCGATCATATCTACGGTGTCATTAAAGGCAGCGCGGTCAATCACGGCGGACGTGCGAACTCCTTGACGACGCCGAATCCGAAAGCCCAGGCGGAAGTCGTCAGAACGGCTTATGACAAAGCAGGCATTGATCCGAGAACAGTCACTTATATTGAAGCGCACGGAACCGGAACGGAGCTTGGCGATCCGGTCGAAATCAACGGCCTGAAATCCGCCTTTCAAAAGCTGTACGAAAAAACAGGCGATTCCGCCGTTTACGCGAGTCACTGCGGTCTGGGATCGGCCAAAACCAATATCGGCCACCTGTCACTGGCAGCCGGTGTCGCGGGTGTGATCAAAGTGCTGATGCAGATGAAGCATAAAACACTTGCAAAAAGCCTCCACAGCGAGGTCATCAACCCGTATATCAAGCTGAAAGACAGTCCGTTTTACATCGTACAGGAAAAAAGAGAATGGACGGCATTGAAAGACGAAAACGGCAATCTTCTGCCGCGCCGTGCGGGAATCAGTTCTTTCGGCATCGGCGGCGTAAACGCCCATGTCGTCATTGAAGAATATATCCCGAAGGAAGAAAGAAAAACAGCTGTTTTCACACACCCTCAAATCTTTGTGCTGTCGGCCAAAGAAGAAGAGCGTCTGCAGGAACAGGCGCAGCAGCTGGCGCAAGCTTCTTTTACGGATGCGGATCTTGCCGATGTTGCTTACACGCTTCAGCAGGGGCGTGATGCCATGGAAGAAAGAGCGGCCATTATCGCTTCCTCGGCTGAAGAACTGCGGGACAAGCTAAAGAGCTGTGCGAAAGGACGTTATGATATAGCGGGCATTTATAAAGGAAAAGCGGGTAAAACCTCCCTGAAATCCATTCTGGCAGGCGCAAACGGGGGAGCGGATATCGAAGAGCTGATAAGCCGCCGAGAGAATGACAAGCTTGCGGAATTATGGGTGCAGGGCGCGGATATCAAATGGGACGGCCTATATTCTGATATCAAGCCTCAACGGATGAGTCTTCCTGCTTACCCGTTTGCGAAAGAGCGGTACTGGATCACGGATAATCGGCCGAAAGCAGAGAAACCGCAAGCTGTGCCGACGTCGCGGGTGCTGCACCCGCTGCTTCACGAAAATGTATCAGATTTAACAGAGCAGCGGTACCGATCCGAATTTACGGGACAAGAGACGATTTTCACCGATCATCTTATTAAAGGCAAGCCGGTTATGCCGGGCGTTGCCTACTTGGAAATGGCTAGGGCGGCGGTTGCTCAGGCACTCAAAGGGCAAAAGGAACGTCCATCTGTCACCCGCCTGAAAAACATCGTTTGGGTTCGGCCGATCGAAGCGGGAAACCGCCCGATTGAAGCGCAGATCAGCCTGAACCCGAGGGAAAACGGTGAAATCGTGTATGACGTTTACACGGATTCACAAACAGAAGCAAGCGGCAGGCAGATACACTGTCAGGGGGCTGCCGGCATTCTCAGCGCCGGGGAGGCTCCGCACCGTGATATAGGCGCACTGAAAGCTCAATGCGGCCTCAGTATACTGACTTCTGAACAGTGTTACGGCTTATTCAGCAAAATCGGCATTGACTACGGTCCCGGACAACAAGGAATTCAGCAGATTCATATCGGAAGCAATCAAGCATTGGCTGAGCTCCGGCTGCCTTCCTTCCTCGAAGAAACGGCAGATCAATACGTTCTTCACCCGTGTATGCTTGATTCAGCTTTGCAAGCGACAATCGGTCTGAAGCTGCACGCAGATGATAACCAGCTGTCACTGCCGTTCGCCCTTGAAGAACTGGACATTTTCAGCCCGTGCACGACAAGCATGTGGGCGTATGTCAGCTCCCGGGGAACGGATGAAAAAATACAGCGTATGGACATTGACTTATGCGATGAGACAGGCCGGGTCTGTGTCAGAATTAAAGGGATTTCTTCCAGAATGATGGAAGGCCCCGCGCCGGAAACATCATTAAATGGAGCAAACCTTCTGGCTCCGGTGTGGGATCTCGCGGAATTCCGTGATCAAAGCCCGGCATATCAGACGGAAGAGGTTGTCTTTATCGCGGGGGATGAGGAAAGCGCGGCTTTTCAATTGCATCATCCTTCTGCGAAACGGCTTCATATCAACCCGGAGGATGAAATAGAGGCTGTTGCGGCTGAACTGAAAGCAACAGGGTCTTTCGGGCATATCGTATGGATCGCTCCTTTTCACAGCGCTGATGACATGGTAAAAGCTCAGGATGCGGGCGTCATCCAGATGTACAGAGTGATTAAGGCCATGCTTGCTTTAGGATATGGAGGCAAGCGAATCAGCTTGACTGCAGTCACAATAAAAACACAGTCCGTACAGCCGGCGGACATTATTGATCCGGCTCATGCAGGCATTCACGGTTTGGTCGGCTCGCTCGCAAAAGAATATCCGAACTGGCAAACAAGGCTGATTGATGCCGGCTGTCCGGAAGATGTTTCAAAGGCGGAGCTGTTCTCAGCGCCGTTTGATGAGCAAGGCAATACATGGGCGTACCGGAACAATCACTGGTACAAACAGCGCCTTATTCCTGTACAGCAGCCGGTGTCAAGCCGGCCCGCCTACCAAAAAGGCGGCGTTTATGTCGTTATCGGCGGTGCGGGGGGCATCGGCGAGGCATGGAGCGAATATGCTGTGAAAACGTATCAGGCGCGAGTCGTTTGGATCGGCAGACGAAAACATAACAGCGCCATCCAGGAAAAAATCGACAGACTCAGCCAATTCGGCCCGGCGCCGATTTATATTGAAGCTGACGCGGCAAATCCGAATGAGCTCACACGGGCGTATGAAACGATCAAACGCACGCACCCGCAAATTAACGGAATCATCCATTCCGCAATTGTTTTAGAGGATCAGAGCCTGGCAAATATGCCGGAAAGCCGTTTGAAAAGCGTGCTCGCTGCGAAAGTCAATGTCAGCGTGAATATGGCCCGCGTGTTCCGAAATGAGCCGCTGGACTTTGCTTTGTTCTTCTCATCTGTTCAATCATTTGCACGAGCGGCCGGACAAAGCAATTATGCTGCCGGATGCAGTTTCAAAGATGCCTTTGCCGCTCATTTGGCTCAAGTTCGGCCGTATTCGGCGGCAGTGATGAATTGGAGCTACTGGGGCAGTGTCGGAATCGTATCATCTGCCGACTATCAAGAACGGATGAAACAGGCGGGAGTCGGATCAATTGAAGCGCCGGAAGCAATGGCGGCGCTTGAACGATTGCTCGGCGGCCCGTTGAATCAGTTCGTCATGATGAAACAGGCGGAAGAGCCGGAGGAAAAACCGCAAGAAATGATAGAAGTATACCCTGAACATCACGGCTCGGCGATGCAAAAACTGCGAAGCTATCAGCCTAAAGTAACAAGACATGTACAACAATTGAGTTAAGGAGGGGACGGCTTTGCAAAACACTGAAGATCTTCTTTACAAACTATTGGCAGGCCAGCTGAAATCTGTCGGATTTTTCACGGAAAACGAAACGCAGCCTGTCATGCAGGGGTTTTACGGCAGGTGGCTGGAAGAAAGCATCTCCATCTTGGTGCAAAAAGGCTTTTTGAAACAGTCAGGCAGTACGTATGTGTTAACGGGTCCGATAGAGCGTGCGGACGTTCTGTGGCAAGAATGGGATGAAAAGAAAGCTCCTTTACTCAAGGACAGCAGCAAACAGGCGATGATCACCTTAGTGGAGACCGCTCTCAGAGCTTTGCCGGATATTTTATCCGGCAGAGTTTCTGCCACTGATGTCCTGTTTCCTGATTCCTCAATGGAATTGGTGGAAGGAATCTATAAAAACAATGAAACGGCAGACTACTTTAATGAGGTGCTCGCTGACACATTGACGGCTTTCATTGAAGAACGCCTGAAAGAAGACCCGAACGCGGAAATCCGGATATTAGAGATCGGAGCGGGGACGGGCGGGACGAGCGCGGCCGTTTTCAAAAGATTAAAAGAGTACAAACATCATGTGAAAGAATATTGCTACACCGATCTGTCAAAGGCCTTTTTCATGCATGCTGAAAAAGAATACGGTCCCGACAATCCGTATTTGACTTATAAGCGGTTTAATGTGGAAGAGCCCCCGGCTTTGCAGGGTATAGAGGCGGGCGCATATGACGCGGTAATTGCGGCAAATGTGCTTCACGCGACAAAAAATATTCGGCGGACACTTCGCAATGCCAAAGCGGTGCTTAAAAAGAATGGGATTTTGCTATTAAATGAGATTAGCAGCCATTCGGTTTATTCTCATCTGACATTCGGTCTTTTGGAAGGCTGGTGGCTGTATGAAGACGCCAAACTGCGCATTCCCGGATGCCCGGGGCTGTATCCTGAAGCGTGGCAGTCTGCGCTGGAAAGCGAGGGATATCGGTACGTTACATTTATGGCGGAATCGTCACATCACCTCGGCCAGCAGATCGTGGCGGCAGAAAGCGACGGCGTCATCAGGCAAAAGCAGCCGGACGCGCAGGCGGTTGAAGAAACTGCGGCTTCCAAAGAGCCGGCTGATTTCACAGAACCGTCTTTCTCAGTCACAGACCGGACTGTGCAATTCATAAAAGAAACGTTAGCCAAGTCCATAAAGCTTGCTCCCGAGCGCATTCAGCCGGAAACCAGCTTTGAAAAATACGGCATCGACTCCATTTTGCAGGTGAATTTTATCCGCGAACTGGAAACATTGACGGGCGAGCTGCCGAAAACGATCTTATTTGAACACACGAATACGAAAGAACTTGCCGGGTATTTGCTGGAAACTTACCCGGATAAGCTGCAACAGGCATTCGGAGCCGAACAAGCGCCTCCTGAAACAAAGCATCCGGAACCTGCAATGAATGAACCGGTGCCGCTTGTCACGGAAACGCGGCGATTTATCAATGAACAAAAAGAGCCAAAAGCGCCAAAGCCGGAAACAGAAACCGTCACCGTTAATCGTTCTGATCGTGACGACATTGCCATTATCGGCATCAGCGGCCGCTATCCCGAGTCTGAAACCCTCGATGAGCTGTGGGAGCATTTAAAAGCCGGAGACAGCTGTATCACGGAAGCTCCGGAAAACAGATGGAAATCCGGTCTTCTGAAAACAATGGCAAAAGAAACACGAAAAGAAGAACGCAAAACACGGTACGGCGGATTTCTGCAGCATATTGAAGCTTTTGACCATCACTTGTTTGACATCCGGGAAGACCATGTGATGGAGATGACGCCTGAGCTCCGTCTAAGCTTAGAAACCGTATGGGAAACATTTGAAAATGGCGGTTACTCGTTAGAAAGAGTAAACGAATGGCAGGAATCAGACAGCGGCATCGGTGTATTTATGGGCAGTATGTACAATCAATATTTCTGGAATATCCCGTCATTGGAAAAAGCTGCGCTCAGCTCTAACGGAGGGGATTGGCATATCGCCAACCGCATTTCCCACTTTTTCAATTTAACGGGCCCGAGCATGGGCGTTACGACCGCATGCTCCAGCTCACTGAGCGCCATTCATCTCGCCTGTGAAAGCCTGAAGCTTAACAGCTGTTCCATGGCGATTGCCGGAGGGGTCAATCTCACGCTTGAACCGTCTAAATATGATGCGCTCGAACGGGCGAATTTGCTTGAACAGGGAAGTGAAAGCAAAAGCTTCGGAACCGGCACGGGCCTGATGCCGGGAGAAGGAGTCGGGGCGGTGCTCTTGAAGCCGCTCTCCAAAGCGCTTGCCGACAAAGACCATATTTACGGGGTCATTA
This sequence comes from Bacillus sp. FSL P4-0334, assembly GCF_038004825.1. Taxonomy (NCBI): domain Bacteria; kingdom Bacillati; phylum Bacillota; class Bacilli; order Caryophanales; family Bacillaceae; genus Bacillus; species Bacillus sp. FSL P4-0334. Next base: position 2,892,727 of record NZ_JBBORX010000001.1, read on the forward strand.
AAAGCAGCGCGTTGTGCCATAGCGGCGGAAGGCAGATGTACACGGCTCCGGATCCGAAACAGCAGGCGAAGCTCATGGCGGCTTCCATCGACAAGGCCGGAATCAATCCGGAAACAATCAGTTATGTTGAATCAGCGGCAAACGGCTCTGTATTGGGAGACCCGATTGAGGTCATTGCCCTGACAAATGCGTTCGCGCAATATACTGATAAAAAACGTTTTTGCGCGCTTGGATCCGTCAAGTCAAATCTCGGTCATTTAGAGGCGGCTTCCGGCATGTCCCAGCTCGCGAAAGTGCTGCTGCAAATGGAGCGGGAAACATTAGTCCCGACGATTAACGCAAAACCGCAAAATCCGAATATCAACCTTGAACAAACGGCTTTTCACCTGCAGGAAAAAACCGAGTATTGGGAGCGTATGAGGGATGCCGAAACGGGGGACATCATCCCGCGGAGAAGCATGATTAATTCCTTCGGGGCAGGCGGGGCATATGCAAATCTCATCGTAGAAGAATATATCAGCCCGAATTCCGATCAGGCCCGTCACGGCGATGAGGAATATATTTTCCCTGTGTCAGCGAAAACAAAATGGAGTTTTGAAGCCTATCTTGACAGACTGGCGGCCTTTTTAGAAAAGACGCCATCTCTTCATCCGGCCGCCATCGCATCCGCGCTGCAAAAAAGAACGCATCATTCGGAGTATCGGGCGGCATTTACGGCTGCTTCCGTTCAGGAACTGCTGGAAAAGCTGGCCGCTTACCGCATGGATCAGCGGAATCTCAATTTCTCTGAATCTGATATTGGCCGGCGTGCGCGGCAATGGGAAAAAGGAGAGAATATCGCGTTTGATCAGTTGCAGCAAGAGCACGCCGTTCATCTGCCGGCCTACGCTTTTGACCACGGGACTTCTTTTCAATTCGGTGAATCAGAAAACGCTGCCGGCGTTCAGGCGGTATACAGTGATGACGATCCATACGTGAAAGGGCATCAATTCAGCGGAGAACCGGTACTCGTCGGCGCTACATATAACAGTCTGGCAGTCGATCATTTTTGTGATCTTTTTCCTGAAGCGGAAGGAGGACAAATTAAAAAACTGAATTACGTCAGCCCCATTACCGTAAAAAAAGGCGATCGCATCGAGCTGAAAACAGAATCGAAACAAAACGGGGATGGATTTGAACTGAGCATAATGCACCGCAGCCGCACGTCTCCTGATTGGAGCATAGCGGCGTATGCCGAGTGCAGCCCCTATCCGTTTCAAAAGCAGCACGCGAATCTGGCGGCCATTCAGCGCTCTTACCGGGAAGTGGGCCGGATAGATGAGTTATACGGAGACGGAACGGGACCCGTCGTGTGGGGAGAAGAATTTAAAACGATCACCCGCCTGTACAAAGGCTCTGATGCCGTTTTAGCGAAAGTGAACCTGAACAATAGCGACTCACAACAAGCGCATCATTATGCCATAAATCCGTTAATCGCCAACAGTGCTTACTTGGCCTCACTTTCTTTATTGGATCAAACGGAGGCGGAAAGCTATCTGCCGTTCGGCATTAATTCCGTCACCTTCAGCAGCCCTGAAGATCTTACCGATTGCTGGCTGCACATCAAGCTGACCAAACAAACGGGGGAAATGATTCTGATTAACGCAGATGTCATCAGCAGCCGATCGGAAGTGGTGATGCGTTTTGAAGGCTATGCCCTGAAACGGTTCCGCCCGAAAACCGAACAGATGAATCAGCCGGCCCGAACGGCTGTTAAGAATGCGGGGGCACCGATTTCTGCCGGCAGTCTGACAGATGATATCCGCAGCTACGTCCTTGGCAAGCTCGCCAAGATGATGGGTGAACCCGGGCCATCTCTTCGTTCTGACGCGAATATCATGGAATTGGGACTTGATTCAGCGAGCCTGATCGGGCTGACAAAAGAGATCGGCCAAGAGGCGGACATCGATGTGAATCCAACATTGTTTTTCGAGTATCCGACCGCGGAGGAGCTGACCCGCCACTTCGCGTCAGCATATGAGAGCAAGTTTTCTCAATTTCTTGCCGATCATAAGCATTCAGAAGAGGCCAGGGTCACGGAAACAGAAGAGCGCACTTTACCGAAGAAACAGCATACGCCTTGTGATAACGCCGATATCAAGCAAGGAATCGCGATTATCGGTATGTCAGCTCAGTTTCCGCAATCCCCGGATATCCAGTCTTTTTGGGAGCACATCGTAAACGGGGATCACTGTATTACCGAAATTCCGGCGGACCGCTGGGACTGGCGCCGTTACGCCGGTGATGAGAATGACACGAGTCTCAGATGGGGCGGTTTTATTGACGGTGTCGGCGAATTTGACCCGCTCTTTTTCGGAATTTCCCCTAAAGAGGCATCACAAATGGGGCCGGAGCAATTTCTGCTTCTGATGCATACATGGAAGGCAATGGAGGATGCGGGCCTGACAAATAAGGCGTTATCAAGCAGACCGACAGGCGTTTTCGTTGCCGCGGGCAACAGCGATCCGAACAATGGAACAGCCATCCCGTCCATCATTCCGAACAGAATATCATATGCCTTGAATTTACAAGGACCGAGTGAATATTACGAGGCTGCCTGCACGTCAACCCTGGTGGCATTGCACAGGGCGGTTCAATCAATCCGTCATAAAGAATGTGAGCAGGCTGTCGTGGGTGCAGCCAATATTCTGCAGTCGCCGAAGGGCTTTATCGGTTTTGATTCAATGGGGTATTTAAGCAAAAACGGCCGGGCGAAATCGTTCCAAAAAGATGCCGATGGCTTTGTCAGAAGCGAAGGGGCGGGCGTTATCATCATCAAACCGCTTGAGGCGGCAATTGAAGACGGCGATCATATTCACATGGTCATTAAAGGAACAGGAGTGTCTCACGGCGGTAAAGGCATGTCGCTTCACGCGCCGAATCCGGCGGGAATGAAGGCCGCGATGAAAAAAGCGTACGAAGACACCGATGTTGATCCGCAAACCGTCACTTATATTGAAGCGCACGGCATTGCCTCCGAAATGGCAGATGCGCTGGAGTTTAATGCAATCAAAGCGGGTTACGGCGAGTCTGCAAATCAAGAGGAAAGCGCGCCTTGTTATATCAGCACCGTGAAACCTTGCATCGGGCACGGCGAACTCGCTTCCGGACTGGCCGCCCTTATAAAAGTGGCGATGGCCATGAAGCATCATACCATCCCGGGCATTACCGGATTTACAGCTGCAAATGAGCAAATGGCCATTCAGAAAAGCCGCTTCCGTTTCACCGAAGACAATCAGGAATGGACACAGCTCACCGACCATACGGGCAGACCGATCCCGCGCCGGGCCGCAATTAACAGCTATGGCTTCGGCGGCATGAATGCGCATGTCGTTTTGGAACAGTACAGCCCGAGCCATAAAGACAAAGAATCTGTGCATGAACCGCAGCTTATCGTGCTTTCTGCTAAGAGCGAAGGGCGTCTTAAGGCGGCCGCAGGTCAGCTGGCTGATTTTGTGCAAACTGGAGATACTCTGTCATTGCGGGATATTGCTTATACGCTTCAGACCGGCCGTGAGGCGATGAACTGCCGCCTGGCACTCGTTGCCCGCAATCAAGATGAATTGCTGGAAAAACTGAAAGAGTACAGAGCATTTTCCGAAGAAAGCAATGGAATGAAAAGCTTCATTACAGGCAGTCAGCAGACTGGATCAGGAGATATCGGCGTTTTACTGGAAGGGACTCTCGGTACAGTCGTCACGGAGACGCTGTTGGCTGAAAACAATCTCGAAAAACTTGCATTTTGCTGGGTGAAAGGTGCGGATATACCGTGGGACAGACTCCACCAAGGCAAATCTGTTCAAAGAGTGCCGCTTCCGACATATCCTTTTGAAAACCATAAGTATTGGAACGGCGGTAAGCCAGAAGACATCAGCCTTGCACCGGTTTCACAGAATCCTCAGATCCGCTGCGGGAGCGCGGCTGACATTGTGGCAGACATTTTGGGGATGAAGGCAGCGGAAATTGATCAAAATAAGCCGCTGACTGAATACGGCTTCGATTCAATCTCCTCTATTCAGCTGCTGAAAAAACTTGAGGACGGAGACAGCCGCATCAGTCTGGAGGCTCTTCAGAAATGCAGCACTCTTCAGGAGATCGGCATGCTGTTAAAAACGAACCAACCGCAGGAGACGGGCCGAAATTTTCCAGAACTCATCAAGCTGAATGAAAGAGAAAAAGGCCGTCCTGTTTTTTGGTTTCACGGCGGAACGGGAGGCGTGGAAGCATACCAGCCATTCGCCAAAAAGAGTCAGCGACCTTTTTACGGCATCCAGGCAAGAGGTTTGACAGGGAAAGAGCCGCTGCAAGGAATCGAAGAGACGGCCGCTTCTTATAAGAGAATCATCCAAGCGGTACAGCCGAAAGGCCCTTATGATCTCGGCGGATATTCCTTGGGCGGAATGCTTGCATATGAAACCGCGCGCCTCTTGCAGGAGGAAGGTCATACGGTAAAAAGCGCCGTCATGATCGACACCCCGTACAGTGAAAAATGGAAAGAAAGAAAACCATCTGTTAAGTCAGTCATGCTGCAAACGATCAATACGATGCTTACAGCATATCTTAAGCCTGAAAACCTTGAAGAGGCATTAATCAGCAGAGAAGACATTACCGTCCAGGCTGAGGAAGAAGAAGTATTGAAAGAATTGATCGGCCTTGCCAAAAAGCGCGGTCTGCCAAAATCCGAAGAAGCGATCCGGATGCAGCTGGAGCAAATGATGAAGACGCAGCTCGCTTACGGAATGGAAGAGTATGACATGAAGCCGCTGCCTCATCCGGAAGCGCTGCAATGCTACTACTTCCGTAATAAAAGCGGTTTGTTCCTCGGAGATCTTGAACGTTATCTGACAGCAGAGGAAGAACAAATTCCGTTAGACCATGATGCGTATTGGAAAGAATGGGAACGCCAGATGAAACAGTTTCACCTGCTGGACGTTCACTCTTCCAATCATGTCACGATGCTGTCGGAACCGAAGCCGCAAAACGCCATTAAGGCATTCTGCGAAAAACTGTACGCAAACAAAGGAACGATAAGCGCAAATTTCCTTAAATCTTTCAGAAAAAAGCTGGACGAAACAAATGAGTTGGTAAAACGGTAATAGAGAACGGCCGGAGCAATCCGGCCGCTTTTTTTATCCATATAGAACTAAATTTACTATGTACTAAATTTTCATTGTTATATTGATTTCTGTTTATAAGACATTAAAAAACCCCCGATAAACCGGGGGCGCTATTAAAATCTGACAGGCAATGTTTCAAGCCCTCTCAAAAACACATTTTTTCTCCATGTTACATCCTCGGGCGCGCCTTTCAGCTCTATATTCGGAAACCGTTTTAAAAGCGCGGTAAAGGCAATGGATGCTTCCATCCGGGCGAGCGGAGCCCCGAGACAAAAATGAATGCCGAATCCAAAAGAGATATGACGGTTCGGTGTTCTCGCTATATTTAATGTATCAGGATCATCAAAATATTCCGGGTCCCGATTGGCTGAACCGATGCCGATAAATATCATATCGCCTTTTTTAATAGAAACATCTTTATAAGTGAAATCTTCAATCGCCCATCGATTCGCCATCATGATGACGGGAGAGGTATAACGCAAAAGCTCTTCGACCGCCGTCTGGATATTTTCCGGCTGCCGCTTTATCTTCTCCATCTGGTCTTTGTGCAGAAGAAGCGCCAGGGTGCCGGAGCCGAGAAGGTTAACCGTTGTTTCAAGCCCGGCAACGACTAACAAAAACAGCATGGAATACAGCTCTGATTCACTCAGCTTTTGGCCGTCCTCTTCAGCGTAAATAAGCTTGCTCGTCAAGTCTTCACCCGGATGTTTTCTTTTTCCTTCGATCAGTGTTTTCATATATTGTTTAAATTCTTTGAGAGCCTGGTTGGTCGCATCTTGTCCGCTTTCTGACGTGTCGACCATTGCGTTTGTCCACACTTGAAATTTGGCGCGGTCCTCTTTCGGAATTCCGAGCAGCTCGGAAATGACGATAAACGGAAGCGGTGCGGCGAAATCTCTCATGATATCAGGGTCTGCTTTTGTTTCCATTTCATCCAGCAGCTCTTCTGTGATCTGCTCTATCCCGGTGCGAAGCTGCTCAATCATCCGGGGAGTGAACCCCTGATGCACCAAAGATCGAAGTCGTGAATGATCAGGGGGGTCTTTTGCCAGCATATGCTCTGAGACAAAATCGATATCTTCACTGACATTCAGCTTCGCGATCAGCTCCTTCGGCATGACTCGTTTTACATCTCTCGTAATTCTGCCGTCTTTCAAAAACGCCATACAATCATCATAACGCGTGATGAGCCAAGCCGGAAAGGTGCCTCCGAAACGCTGCAGTTCGAATTTATGTATGGGGTCCTGCTCTCTGAATCTGCTTAAAACCGCAAAAGGGTTTTCGTGAAACTCGGGTGAGTGTGGGTGAAACATTGTTTTTTCCATCTGGATTTCCCCGCCTTCATGTTTTTGAAAAGACATAACAAACAGCCGGTGCCTGCCGACCGGACGGCATTCCTCCTTTTATCTGCCGAAGACACTGATCACAACGGCTCATAAGTATGTCTAAAATATATAAGGAAACAGAAGCCGGTTCAATAGACAAATCGTAAAGCCGCCATTTTCGTTGATTATCAACAAAACAGCAAACTTTTTTTGCCATTTCATCATGTGTGTTAAATCCGGCTAATATACATATTTACGCTTCATATCAACTTCTTAAGGAGGATGTGAATGAATGCGTTTATGAAATGGGCGGCAAGTCTGCTTTTGGTGATCTCTCTTCAGTTCGGCCTTACGGGCGCCGGTATCCATTCGGACAGTGCTGCTCGTGCCGCATCCCGATACGATCAGGTGCTGTATTTCCCGCTGTCAAAATATCCGGAGACGGGAAATCATATAAAGGACGCCATTTCGGCAGGTCATTCTGAGATTTGTACAATTGATCGGGGCGGAGCAGAGAATAGAAGGAAAGAATCATTGAAAGGAATTCCGACAAAGCCCGGGTTTGACCGTGATGAATGGCCCATGGCAGTCTGCACAGAAGGCGGGGCGGGGGCTGATGTCAGATATGTAACCCCGTCGGATAACCGCGGGGCCGGTTCATGGGTTGGAAATCAAATGAGCGGATATTCCGACGGCACGAGAGTATTATTTATCGTTCAGTAGCTTCTCCGGTTCGCCGGAGTTTTTTTATGCTCTGAAAAAGCGGCACGCCGGCTGGACATATGAAATGGCAAAGAGTAAACTTATATGTTGGAATCAGCATGAGAAAGGATTGGATCACATTGACAGTGACTACATACCGAAATATTGCACTTTTACTTCTTTGTTTAACAGCGGGAATTGTGGATGTGATCGGTTATTTAAGCCTGGGACATATCTTTACCGCCAATATGACGGGGAACATCGTTCTGTTCGGCCTGGCGATCGGCAACTCGTGGCACCTTGCCGTACTCAAATCGTTAACCTCGTTAATCGGATTTATTGCCGGCGTTATTGCCGCGGCCCTGCTTGTGGGCAATAAAAAGAAATCATTCTGGCCCCCTGCGGTAACTGCCGCTTTAGCTATTGAAGGAGCTGTTTTGCTGCTGTTTGCTTTGTTCTCCTGCTTTTTTGCAGATGCCATTTCTGTTTATGTGCTGATTATGCTGCTCAGCTTCGCAATGGGAATGCAGACGACAGCCGCGAGAAAACTTGGTGTAGCGGGGATTTCCACGACCGTATTAACGGGAACGCTCGCTAATTTTTTTGAAGATCTCACCGCAAGGTTTTACAAAGCGGACAAGCGGAAGCAGTTTACGAGAGATGCTGTATTGCGCGCGCTTGCCTTGGTGCTGTATTGCTTTGGGGCGGTCATCGGCGCTTTTGCCGAACCGGATTATAAGTTTGCCGTGATCTGGCTCCCGATTATCATTATTTTAGGCATTATGCTTTGCGCATTCACGATGTTCCATGGATATTCAGAAGAAAAAAACCAATAAAAAAACGCCGCTGATTCAGGGCGTTTTTTCTTTTTATTGCTCTTTCCGGGTCCCGATTGTATAAACGGCCCGATCTGTATGTACCTTTAATCCGTCTTGCTCCTTTTGGATGGTGATGTCGCCGAGCAGAGGGATTTCATACGCATCTTGGGGAAGCGGGACATTTCCTTCCTCCGTATAGGTTGTGCCGTGCCCTTTTAAGACGAGTTCTTCGTCCGCTACATAGTCATCGGGATGGTTTGTCCGGCGGACGAGAACATCATCAAGGTGAAGCATGATCTGATCCATATCAGAAATCTCGTTTCGGCTGTCTGTCAGCTCTCCTTTTCTGATATCAAGCGTTTGTCCGATCTGTTTTTGCAGCCATTCAGACAATTCGGTGTTTGTAAGTGCCATTGTGATTCCTCCTTTTATCTACACCATACTTATTCCCTATTTTTTTAGAAATACACTGCCTTGCATTGATCTTTTTTTCTGACAGCCGGTTCTGAAGCATTCCGAGTTCCTTCATTATAAATGTTTCATCTGTTCACCTGAAAAACGGGGTCATCTGCAGGTTTAGACGACCCCGTTCTCATGATAAAAAGGTTACTCTTTCGGCACGGCGTTTTCAGCGTTTACTGCGCCCGCTCCGTAAATGTTCGGATCTTCATTTGTCCATTGATCCGGACTTTGTTTGATCAGTGTTTTCACTTCGTCAGGCGAAAGCTGCGGGTTCTGCTGAAGGATTAAGGCGGCAATGCCCGCACAGATCGGAGTGGCCATGGACGTGCCCGACAGACTGAAATACAAGGAGCCTACACGGTTTGATTTCTGTAATTTGTCAAGGTATGAACGCGGAGAACGGAGAGATACGATATCGACCCCGGGCGCAAGAATGTCAGGCTTCTCTTTTCCGTACACCGTCGGGCCGCGGCTTGAGAAAGAAGCGACCGTATCGTCCTCATTGCCGGCCGTATCATTGTCATCATAGGCGCCTACCGTGATGACCTTCTCGCTGACACCGGGGCTTGAAATCGTTTGAGCTTCCGGACCGGAGTTGCCCGCGGCGACGCAGACGACGATTCCTTCATTCCATGCCTTTTCAACGGCCTTGACGAGCGGGTCGTCCGTTTCTTTATCATATCTGAGCGCATCTCCGCCCAGTGACATGCTGATGATTCTGATCGGATTCTTTGTGTGTTCTTTATTATATTGTATGCACCATTCCACACCTTCAATGATATCAGCCAAGGTTCCTGATCCTGATTTGTTTAATACCTTGACTCCGATCAGATCGGCTTCCGGCGCCGGCCCCTGATATTTACCGGAAGATGAAGCGCCGCTGCTTGCGATATCACCGGCGCAATGGGTGCCGTGTCCGTTGTCATCATACGGTTCTGTCTTTTGGTTGACAAAGTCCGCAAATCCGATAACTCTGCCTTCTAAATCGGGATGCTGATAGATTCCGGTATCAATAACGGCGACGGTTACGCCTTTTCCTGTTAATACGGTGCCGTTACGTGTCACTTCTTTTGCATGAGACGATTCAGCTGCCGTATCAAGGAGCGCTTTTACTTCACGGTTTAAATAGATTTTACGGATATCCCGGCATTGCGAAAGAAGCATGTGAAGGGCGGACGGAGTGACTTCGGCGCTGCAGCAATTGATTGTTTGAAACTGCTTTTTTATGGTGCAGCGTTTTTCTTTTGATAAGACCTGTCCTGCGCTGTGAAAACCGGATTCATGGCAGCCCTCTTCAAATTCAATGATGACTGACATTTTCTTTCTGTTTTTCACCTTTTTTTCGAAAAACTTGTGCAAAAAGCAAGGTGTCCATTTGAAAGGTTTATATAACTGTAATACGTTTTCTCTGAGCGGCCAGTCCAGCTTATGAGCATTTGACCGCACCATTTGTACCATTGAGTAACCAAACATATATACTTTTCCTCCCATTCTGGCGATTCTCTCTATATCATATGAACAGGCCGTATGTTCGGTCAGTTTGTTTGTCCTTCAGGAGCGCTGGTTACTTGCGGCTTTTTCAGGAGAAGAAATCGAGTTGAAACAGAACGTTTGTTCGTTTATAATGAAGCCGGCGGAAGGAGGTATATACATGAACATAATATTGAGACATTCCTTGGAAAAACAGCTTCCGATTGATATTATATATATGAAAAAAGACGGTTCCATTTCAAAACGGACCATTATGATAAAAAAAGGGGATGAGCGGGCTGTAACGGCATTTTGCTGTACAAAAAGGCAGATGAGAACTTTTTTGACGGGCTCCATTCTGTCCTGCGCATTTGCTTCGGGAGGCGGATATTCATTTTTAAAAGCGTATTCTTGATGCCGTCCGTTTCCGGCCGTGAATCTCCCGCCCCTGAAAATTCGGGCGTTCCTCCCTTTTTTTTTGCCCTCTCTCAACCTTTTTTCACTGATGCCCGGCATTTGAGCGCTTGAACCGTGACAATCCATTGATTTTTCGAAACCGGGAAGTTTTTCACTGATGATAATGTTAATAGAATGTTAAGATAAGACCTATTGACAAAAATCCATATAATGAACATGTCATTTTTCAGAAAGGAGCAAAGAAGGAGAGCTGATGAAAAGAATTTTACTTAATGTCATCATTATCGTAGCAATGGTCTTACTAATAAGATGTGCTCATTATGCGTCAGACCCTGATCCCTCGAATTCTTCTGATACATACACAGATTTTAAAGATTTGGCTGAACATGAAGACCCCGATGATTATCATATATCGTACAATAAGCGAAAGGGGAGCCCCGTATTGATCATGTCGCCGCACGGAGGGAGAATTGAGGGCGGGGTGAGCGAGATCGTCCGCTCTTTCAGAGATGATTATTCAACCTATCTGTTTGAGGGATTAAAGACGCATGATAACCAGACTCTTCATATTACGAGCACCAGGTTCGATGAGCCTTCAGCAGTCGAAAGCATTAAGCAGCACCATTATGTTATCGCAGTTCACGGTTATAAAGGCGACGAGAAAAATACTCTTGTCGGAGGAAGCGACCGGAAGCGGGCGAAAAAATTGGTGAGAGCTCTCGAACGAAACGGATTTTCTGCAGAATTGGCAACCTCCAAAACCGGTCTGGCCGGGGTTGACACCGAAAATATCAATAACCAGGCGCAAACCGGGCTGAGCATACAGCTTGAGATCAGCAGAGAACAGCGGGAAGCGTTTTTTGATAATTTTGATTACCGCGAAAGGGAATTCACAAAAACGGAGGAATTTTACCGGTTTGTCCGTACGATAAAAAGAGTGATCAATCAAGAGTATTCGTAAGCTTAAAAAAAGACAAACGAATGAAAGATGAGTAAACTGAAAAAAAGGAGGTTTGTCCCTTGGCAAAACATCACTTTTATTTAAAAGCAAATTGGCCCGGAAATCGCAATGACGTCGGCGATATTAAAAGCGGCCGGCTGGAGACGGCTGTGTCCATTCCTAAGGAAATGGACGGACCCGGAGAAGGCACAAATCCTGATGAAATGCTGCTTGGAGCGGCCGCTACCTGTTATATTATAACGCTTGCGGCGATGATGGAAAGAAGCGGCCTGGATAAAGAAGATCTGCATATGGAATCTGAAGGAATTGTAGACGTCACGAACGGTGTGTTCACGTACCAGAAAATCATTCACCGCCCGTTTATATTATTAAAGCCGGGTGCAGCCGAAACGGACTTTACGCTCGCCAGGAAGTTAGCGCATAAAGCAGAGTCCTCATGTATGATTTCACGAGCGGTTCAAGGAAACGTGGAGATGGAGCTTGAGGTTGAAGTAAAAGCTGCCCGCGCTTGACGAGTTCAAACGGTCAGCTCCGGGCCGTTTGATTTTTTTTAGCTTTTTGAGACTTGGAACGGTTCAGCAGGATGACGCCCGTGATGACCAAAACAAGCCCGATCATCATTTTGACTGTCATGGCCTCCTTAAAAACAAAAAAGCCGACAATTGCCGTTAAAGCGGTGCCGACACCTGACCATGTCGCGTATGCGGCGGATAAATCAAGGCTTTTCAATGAGAAGCTCAAAAACATAAAAGAGGCTCCGATTCCGGCAATGACGCCGAGAGCGGGCCACAGGTGCGTAAAACCGTCCGACAGCTTCAGCATCGTGCTCCCGAACACTTCTGATACAATGGCTAATGCCAAGCAAAGTAATCCTTTCATCAGCATGCCTCTCCTTTCTACCAATTCATCAAAATGACACCGGCCAATAAGAAAAAGAGTCCGATGACGGCCTGCTTGTCCAGTTTTTCATGAAACCATTTCGCTCCGATAATGGATGCGAGCACCGTTCCGGCTCCGCTCCATGTTGCATAGGATAAGCTGAGCGGAATGAGATTCAGTGTCAGTGAAAGCATATAAAAGGCCAATGAATAGCCTGCCACTACAAGCGCGCTCGGCAAAAACCGCGTAAATCCGCGGGAGACCTTCAGCATGGCCGCGCCGATTGACTCTGATAAAATAGCAATTGTGAGGAAGATATAACCCAGAATCATATCAAATCCCCCTCTCATCATAATCCTTATGCCTTTTGTTTAAGGCAGTAAAATAAAATAATATCCGAACTTTGCCCGCCAAGTCAAGACATTAGGCCTATACAAAAAGGCCCCCGGGGAGGAGCCTTTTTGATTCGTCAATAGTAATACGGATAACCTCCGTACGGATAGCCGTAGCCGTAACCTCCGTACAAATACGGATTGAACAAAGCGCTTCCGACAAGCCCCCCGACAAGCCCTCCGACAAACGGTCCGCCGTAAAAACCAAACGGCCGTCCGAACCCGCCAAACCAAGGGCGGCCAAACCAAGGCCGGCCAAAACCAAAACCCGGCCGTCCGAAGCCGAATCCGAATCCGGGACGCCCGAATCCGAATCCCGGCCGTCCGAACCCAAATCCGGGCCGTCCAAACTGTCTCATATCACTATCTGCTTCGTATGTGTATTCTTCATTCATAATTTAGGTACCTCCAAGAATAAATTTGAGATGATAACAGAGTATTCAGCCCACCAATTTTTGATTGGGCGTTTATCAAAAAAATAAAGGAGTGAGCTTTTGTGGGCCTGTATCAGTCCGATTGGTCAAAAAAACCTCCGCACACACACGCATACCGGGCGGTTACGGATGTAGTGCAGGGGCATTACCATTTGATTGAAGGCTTTTCGCAGCCGGAGAACGGCAGCAATACAGATAAGCATACACATTTCTATACGGGCATCACCTCGTTTGAAAACGGCCATTTTCATAGGTATTACGGCATTTCCGGCCCTGCCATCCCGAGGGTTGACGGAACACATTACCATGAGCTTTCAGAGACCACCTTTGCCGCCTACAATGAGCCGATTCAGATCCAGCACGGCGGCGTCGTTTACGATCCGCGGGAGGAAGGACGGAAAACGCACCGCCATACGCTCAAAGGAAAAACGAGAGAGGTTGTCGGAAACGAGCCGATCGGGTGGTAGCGGACGTTTAGCGCTCAGGAAAAAGGGCAAAATGGATAGGTGCCTGAAGAAATGAATGCTATAATTAGGGGGAGATTTATAAAAGAGAGTGATACATATTGAAAAATAAAAAACAGCCTGTCGTCATACTCGTCGGACCGACGGCAGTCGGAAAAACAAAACTAAGCATCGGACTCGCGAAAATGCTGAATGCGGAAATCATCAGCGGAGATTCCATGCAGGTATATAAAGGGATGGACATCGGAACGGCCAAAGTCACCGAAGAAGAGACAGAAGGCGTGCCGCATCACCTGATTGATATTTTGGAGCCGTCCGACACTTTTTCAACGGCGGATTATCAGAAAATGGTAAGGGGAAAAATCACCGAGATTGCCGATAGAGGAAAGCTGCCGATGATTGTCGGAGGGACGGGTCTGTACATTCAGTCCGTGCTGTATGACTATACGTTCACGGAAAACTCCGGCGACCCTGTATTCCGGGAGCGCATGGAGAAACTGGCGGCTGAAGAAGGGGCGGAAGCGCTTCATGCCAAGCTTGCGGCAGCCGACCCGGAAGCGGCGGCAGCCATTCATCAAAACAATACGCGAAGAGTCATCCGCGCGCTCGAAATCTTGCATGTATCGGGAAAAACAATGTCAGAGCATCTTAAAACCCAAAAACGGGAGCTGCTTTACAATGCTGTTCTTATCGGTCTTACAATGGACAGAGAAGTGCTGTACGCCCGGATTAACGAGCGCGTTGACCTGATGCTGGAAACCGGCCTTCTTGACGAAGTAAAGCGGCTGTATGATATGAATATACGGGACAGCCAATCGATTCAGGCGATCGGCTATAAAGAGCTGTATGAATATCTTGATGGAAAAGTGCCGCTCCCTCAGGCTGTGGAACAATTAAAACAAAATTCTAGGCGATATGCGAAACGCCAGCTGACCTGGTTTCGCAATAAAATGCCCGTTTCATGGACAGATATGACCCCGCCTGTTGATATTGAGCAGAAAAAAAAGGAAATTTTCAAGTGCATAGCAGGAAAACTGGAAATTTAATCGAAACAGTATTGTATTGAGAACCAAGGAGGACGAAACATGAAACCGATTAATATTCAAGATCAGTTTTTGAATCAAATCCGAAAAGACAATACGTTCGTCACGGTGTTTTTACTCAACGGCTTCCAGCTTCGCGGCCAGGTAAAAGGCTTTGACAACTTTACCGTTTTGCTCGAAACGGAGGGGAAGCAGCAGCTTATTTATAAACATGCCATCTCCACGTTCGCCCCGCAAAAAAACGTCCAGCTTGAGCTTGAATAGACTTTTTGAAAAAAGACCATGAACAATGGTCTTTTTCTATGCGCATCTGTATATTGCAGGCTGTATATCGGAAACATAAAAGGGGGTTCGGAAAATCGTGTTCGAAAGTGAAAATGAACTGAGAAGAATCAGAATTACGCTCGTTTGGATCGCTGTTTTTTTGCTGTTTGGAGCTTGCAGCAATCATGAGACGGTGGTGACGGATGATGACGGCGGTTCAACGGATACCGAACCGCAGACAGAAGGCATGGTGCAGCTGGAACATAATCGTTTCGGCATCGTTGAGGACGGTTACTTAAAAATATACCGCTATGATGAAAAAACGAATAGAATCGAACTGAAAAAAGAAACGGCGCTGGATGAGCTTGAATAAATTTCACAAGCGTTCGAATTTACAAAGCGGGCCGCACAAGCTACACTAAGTACTGACATTGATCATGCAGAGGGTGAGACGATTGAAACACAAGGTGATAATCAACCATTGGGAAGAAACTTGTGAAGATGATTCCTGCTATGAATATGGAACCAGCATCATCGTTGACGGCAAAGAACTGATCAGAGAGGCTTCCATCACAAGCGCTCTGAAAGCCGTACTGAAAGAAATCGGTGCTGATGTGGAGATTGAAGAAACCGTTGAAAGCGAAAAAAAATGTGATTCTTACAAAAAATAAGAATAAAAGTCTAGACTACTAAGCAGTTTTTTTTCATGTTATGATAGACATCGGCTTACACATGACACCTTGAGTAGGATGAGAGATGATTCTCGTTCTGCTCTCTTTTTTGGGCGTTAATCGGGCCAGAGCCAAAGTCCGCTCTTTCAAAAATATGAATTTTTTATAAATCGTTCTCAATATGTTGTGTTTTTCTGAGAGGTTAGTATACTATATATAGTGTTAAGAGATTCATTATTTTTGATAGGTCGTGATAAGGATGGTTCAAATCATATTTGATTCAAAGACAGGGAATGTTCAGCGTTTTGTGAATAAAACAGACTTTCAGCTGATCCGCAAGGTGGACGAAACGGACCACGTGGACACTCCGTTTGTTTTGGTCACCTACACGACAAACTTCGGTCAGGTACCGGCATCAACACAATCATTTCTCGAAAAATACGCCCATCTCTTATTAGGAGTCGCTGCGAGCGGCAACAAAGTATGGGGCGATAACTTTGCAAAAAGCGCCGATACCATTTCAAGACAATATCAGGTGCCGATCTTGCACAAATTTGAACTCAGCGGCACATCTAAAGACGTTGAATTGTTTACTCAGGAGGTAGAAAGAGTTGTCACAAAATCAAGTGCCAAAATGGATCCAGTTAAATAACGAAATCATGATCCAACAGGATGGAAAATTCCAGTTTGATAAAGATAAAGAGGCTGTACATAGCTATTTTGTTGACTATATCAATCAAAACACAGTTTACTTTCACGATTTAAAAGAGAAGCTGGATTATTTGATTGAAAACCAATACTACGAAGAGGAATTCTTAAGCCTTTACTCTTTTGAAGACATTAAAGAAGTGTTTAAGACAGCTTACGCAAAGAAGTTTCGTTTTCCTTCCTTCATGAGTGCGTTTAAATTTTATAATGACTATGCTTTGAAAACGAATGACAAGAAAAGAATCCTCGAGCGTTATGAGGACCGAATCTCAATCGTCGCGCTGTTCTTCGCAAACGGCGACACTGAGAAAGCAAAAGAATATGTAAACCTGATGATCAACCAGGAATATCAGCCGAGTACACCGACATTTTTGAATGCCGGCAGAAAACGCCGCGGAGAACTGGTGAGCTGCTTCTTGCTCGAAGTCAATGATTCCTTAAACGATATTTCACGGGCGATCGATATTTCCATGCAGCTGTCTAAATTAGGCGGCGGGGTTTCTCTTAATCTGTCCAAGCTTCGCGCGAAAGGCGAAGCGATTAAAGATGTTGAAAACGCCACAAAAGGTGTTGTAGGCGTCATGAAGCTTCTTGATAATGCGTTCCGTTACGCTGACCAAATGGGCCAAAGACAAGGCTCAGGTGCGGCGTATTTAAATATTTTCCACCGCGATATCAATGATTTTCTTGATACGAAAAAGATTTCTGCGGATGAAGATGTGCGCGTCAAAACGCTTTCTATCGGTGTCGTCATTCCGGATAAGTTCGTTGAGCTTGCACGTGAGGATAAAGCGGCTTATGTATTCTATCCGCATACGATTTATAAAGAATACGGCCAGCATATGGACGAAATGGACATGACGGCGATGTATGAGGAGCTTGTTGACAACCCGCGTGTCAAAAAAGAAAAAGTGAATGCGCGCAAATTGCTTGAAAAGCTTGCCGTTCTCCGTTCTGAGTCAGGTTATCCGTACATTATGTTCCAGGACAACGTAAACAAAGAGCACGCGAATAACCACGTATCAAAAGTGAAATTCTCGAACCTTTGCTCTGAAGTGCTTCAGGCGTCACAGGTTTCGGCTTACACAGATTATGATGAAGAAGACGAAATCGGCTTGGACATTTCCTGCAACCTTGGTTCATTAAATATTTTGAATGTCATGAAACATAAATCGATTGAGCGCACGGTGAAACTCGCGACGGATTCCCTGACTCATGTATCTGAGACGACGGACATCCGCAACGCGCCGGCAGTCAGACGCGCGAACAAAGCGATGAAGTCCATCGGTTTAGGCGCCATGAACCTTCACGGCTACCTGGCCCAAAACGGCATCGCGTATGAAAGCCCGGAAGCAAGAGATTTCGCGAATACGTTCTTTATGATGGTGAACTTTTATTCCATTCAGCGTTCAGCTGAGCTTGCGAAAGAAAAAGGCGAAACGTTTGAGCATTATGAAGGCTCCACTTATGCAACGGGAGAATATTTCAATAAATACATCGAAAAAGAGTTCTCACCGGCATATGAAAAAATCGCTGCGCTCTTTGAAGGCATGCACATTCCGACAATCGAAGACTGGAAAGAGCTGAAGGCGTTTGTCGCCGAAAACGGCATGTACCACAGCTACAGACTGTGCATCGCGCCGACAGGTTCCATTTCCTACGTCCAATCCAGCACGGCGTCCGTTATGCCGATCATGGAACGGATCGAAGAAAGAACATACGGAAATTCAAAAACGTATTACCCGATGCCGGGGTTAGCGTCTAATAACTGGTTCTTCTACAAAGAAGCTTATGATATGGACATGTTCAAAGTGGTGGATATGATCGCGACAATCCAGCAGCATATCGATCAGGGAATCAGCTTTACCCTGTTTTTGAAAGATACGATGACAACTCGTGATCTGAACCGTATTGATCTGTATGCCCACCATAGAGGCATCAAAACCATTTACTATGCAAGAACGAAAGATACCGGGCAGGACAGCTGTCTTTCTTGTGTCGTTTGATTAAAGGAGAGTTTACAGTGACAAAAATTTATGACGCAGCAAACTGGTCAAAGCATGAAGATGATTTCACCCAAATGTTTTACAACCAAAACGTAAAGCAGTTTTGGCTTCCGGAAGAGATCGCATTAAACGGCGATCTCCTCACTTGGAAGTATTTGGGTAAAAATGAGCAGGATACGTACATGAAGGTGCTCGCCGGCCTGACACTGCTTGATACAGAGCAGGGGAACACGGGCATGCCGATTGTGGCCGAGCACGTCGAAGGCCATCAGCGAAAAGCGGTTCTTAATTTCATGGCGATGATGGAAAACGCGGTGCACGCAAAATCATATTCAAATATTTTTATGACGCTTGCTCCGACTGAAACGATCAACGAAGTATTTGAATGGGTAAAGCAGAATAAATATTTGCAGAAAAAAGCGCAAATGATTGTCGGGCTTTACAAAGCCATTCAAAAAGATGATGAAATTTCACTGTTCAAAGCGATGGTTGCTTCCGTCTATCTGGAAAGCTTCCTTTTCTACAGCGGTTTCTATTATCCGTTATATTTCTATGGACAAGGAAAACTGATGCAAAGCGGTGAGATCATTAACCTGATCCTTCGTGACGAAGCGATTCACGGCGTGTATGTCGGTCTCCTTGCTCAGGAAATTTATAATAAACAGACAGAAGAGAAAAAAGCAGAGCTTCGTGAATTTGCGATTGACCTTCTGAATCAGTTATATGAAAATGAGCTTGAATATACAGAGGACTTGTACGATCAAGTCGGACTCTCACACGATGTAAAGAAATTCATCCGCTATAACGCCAATAAAGCTTTGATGAACTTAGGGTTCGATCCTTACTTTGAAGAAGAGGATATTAATCCGATCGTATTAAACGGATTAAACACCAAAACAAAATCACATGATTTCTTCTCCATGAAAGGGAACGGCTACAAAAAGGCGACGGTAGAACCGATTAAGGACGAAGATTTTTATTTTGGCCAAGATGAAGAGCAGATATAATATCTGCTCTTTTGGCTTGAATGGAGAGGTAAGACAGGAGGAACGGTCATGAATAAAATGGATGAAATCATCTTGGCTGCACCGCGGAGTGACGTCTTTCAAAACGAAATGCTGACATTTCAGGGAGTCAACAGCGAAGATGAACGTATCGTAAACATTATGGCTCAAATTGAGGCGCATTTTTTTGAAATCAGAAGAGGCGACGCGGAAGAGGACCCGCGATTTAAACAGCCGATTCCGTATGTCGTCATCCGCCGCGATGATGAGGTGTTTGTGTATGAACGGCTCGCGGGCGGAGGGGAATCGCGCCTCCATAATAAGCTTTCTCTCGGCTTCGGCGGACACATGAACCCTATGGAAGGGGCGGCTTCATTTTCGGAAGTGCTGAAACAGAATACCGACCGGGAGCTGGTGGAAGAACTGTACATTCGCGAGGAGGACAAACAAAACATTGTCACACTCGGCCTGATCAATGATGATGAAAACGATGTAGGGAAGGTGCATATCGGCATCCTTTCTGCGCTCCAGTTAGCGTCTGCGGCACAAGTCGAAGTGAAAGAAAAAGATCAAATCGCCGGCCGCTGGATGAAACTGAGCGAACTGAAAGAGGAAAATGTGTATCAGCGTCTTGAAGCTTGGTCTCAGTTTGTCGCCGATATACTTCAATAACAAAAAACCCCCGTTCGTCCAAAAAAAGGGAGAGCGGGGTTTTTTCATTTAGTCTTGCACAATGAAGGCATCAAATCCGGCTTTTTCGGCCCGCGCTGCCAACGCTTCAGCGTAATCTCTGGAAGAGAATGCGCCGATCTGCACTTTAAATAAGCCGCCTTTTGGAAGCACAATCGCGTCAAAACCTTTAGACTCCGCATCGGAGGCAAGCGCATCAGCATTTGCTTTCACTTTGAATGCACCGATTTGCACTTTATATAAGTCAGCCTTTTTTTTTAGACCGAAAGCTTGCTCCAAGCCCTTGGCATGTCCTCTTGCAAGGCTTTCAATAAAACTGGCTGTTTTCAGTTTGTTTGCATCAGCTGACGTATCAACAAAACCATTCTCCGTCAAAATCGCCGGCATACTTGTCTCCCGCAGCACATGGAAGTTGGCTGTTTTTTTTCCTCGGTCATTAAAACCTGATGCTTGAATCACTTGCGTGTGGACGGCTGATTGGTAAGTCGAGGTCGGCGCTCCGACACCGGGGTAAATATAGCTTTCGAATCCGGTTCCGCCTCCTGAGTTAATATGAATGGATAAAAAATAATCTGCGCCCCAGCTGTTGGCGGCATCCGTTCTTTCCGTCAGGCTGACCGTCTTATCGCTTGTCCTGCTCATCGTGACAGAAACTCCTTCATACTCATTCGTCAGAATCGTGCGCAAAGCCAGCGCGATCTCCAGCGTGACCGCTTTTTCCTGAAGTCCGTTTCCGGTTGCACCTGAATCAGTTCCGCCATGACCGGGGTCTATAAAAATTTTAACCATTCTCCATCACCTCATTACAGCATATGATGATATTCAAATAGTGCTTGTACGGCTGTCATTCATAAAAAAAATGAGAAATATACCCAACATTTCCCGGAAAATAAAAATAAATGGTTTGTCCTCCCGTTTCTGCTGAATACAATAAGAAATGAAAAATATTTCTCGGGAAAGCGCAGGATTCAACATCATTCCCGAAGAGAACGGAAAAAGTGACAGATAAAGAGGAAAACGGGTCTCATGATGATAGGCGGATGTCACGGAACCGCTTCATCATGAGTAAGATAAAGAGAGAACAGAGAGGTGAGCATGTTGGAGCGCGCTGTAACCTATAAAAATAACGGACAAATTAACATCATTCTTAATGGCCAAAAGCAAGTGCTGACAAATGCGGAAGCTGAGGCGGAATATCAGGCCGCCCTGCAAAAAAATGAAGCCAAGCACAGCATTCTGAAAGAAATTGAAAAAGAAATGAACACATTAGTGGGTATGGAAGAAATGAAACGCAACATTAAAGAAATTTACGCGTGGATATTCGTCAACCAAAAACGGGCCGAACAAGGGCTTAAAGTCGGAAAACAAGCTCTTCATATGATGTTCAAAGGAAACCCCGGCACCGGGAAAACCACCGTCGCGAGACTGATCGGCAAGCTTTTCTTCGAAATGAACGTGCTTTCCAAAGGACATCTGATCGAAGCGGAACGTGCTGATCTGGTCGGTGAATACATCGGACACACAGCGCAAAAAACGAGAGATCTGATTAAAAAATCGCTCGGGGGCATTTTATTCATTGATGAAGCATACTCACTTGCAAGGGGCGGAGAAAAGGATTTCGGTAAAGAGGCGATTGATACGCTTGTCAAGCATATGGAAGACAAACAGCATGAATTTATTCTGATCCTGGCAGGGTACTCGAGAGAAATGACACATTTCCTGTCATTAAATCCCGGCCTGCAATCGCGTTTCCCTATCAGCATCGATTTTCCGGATTACTCTGTCACTCAGCTGATGGACATCGCAAAGCGCATGATAGCAGAGCGGGAGTATCAATTAAGCCAGGAAGCCGAGTGGAAGTTAAAAGATTACTTAATGACAGTGAAAAGCACGACAAGCCCCATTAAATTCAGCAACGGGCGCTTTGTCAGAAACGTGATTGAAAAATCAATCCGCGCTCAGGCCATGAGACTTTTAATGGGAGACCAATACTTAAAAAACGATTTAATGACGATCAAGAGCCAGGATTTACTTATAAAAGATGAGGCGGCAGCTCACGAATAGACCTCTCAGCCGGTCTGAGGGGTCTCTTTTTTATTTCTCTCTTTAAAACCCGCCGGATGTGTGGTATACGGCCTGCGGGTTTGGTATGATAGTACTACTGCCCAATACGACACAGAAAGGAACATCCATTTGAACGAACAGGAAGGAAAAAAAGAAACGGTCATTTTGGTCGGCTGCCAGCTTCCGCACATGACAGATGAGCACTTTGAACATTCCATGGAAGAGCTTGCTTCATTGACAAAAACGGCTGACGGAACGGTGCTGACCCGGATTACGCAAAAACGGAACAGAGCGGATGCCGCTACATATATAGGCAAGGGGAAAGTAGACGAGCTGAAGGCGCTGTGTGAAGAGCTTGAAGCGGATCTGGTCATTTTTAATGATGAACTGTCACCGAGCCAGCTTAAATCACTCGCCACTGCAATTGAAGCGAAGATCATCGACCGCACGCAGCTTATTTTGGATATTTTCGCAAAAAGGGCGAAGACGAGAGAAGGAAAGCTTCAGATCGAATTGGCCCAGCTTCAATACGCGCTGCCCCGTCTGAGCGGACAAGGAATCAATCTCTCAAGACAAGGCGGCGGAATCGGGACGAGAGGGCCCGGTGAGACAAAGCTTGAAACAGACCGGCGCCACATTAGAAACCGCATACACGAAATTAACGTGCAGCTGTCAACGGTTATCCGCCACAGAAGCCGTTATCGGGAGAGACGTAAAAAGAACGGCGTGCTTCAGGCTGCGCTCGTCGGGTATACCAATGCCGGAAAATCAACATGGTTCAATCAATTAACGAGCTCAGACAGCTATGAAGAAGATCTGCTGTTTGCAACACTTGATCCGATGACGAGAAAGATGGCGCTCCCAAGCGGCTACAGTGTCCTTTTGTCTGATACGGTCGGCTTCATTCAGGATCTGCCGACGACGCTGATTGCCGCTTTCCGCTCAACGCTTGAGGAAGTGAAGGAAGCAGACTTGATCATTCATGTCATTGATTCATCCAATGAAGATTATGCCGGGCATGAACAGACGGTCCTCGGTCTGTTAAAAGAGCTTGAGGCAGATGATATTCCGGTGCTGACCGCTTATAACAAACGTGATGAGACACTTCCTGACTTCATCCCGACAGCGGGAGAAGGCCACATCATGATCAGCGCCAGAATCGCCGGGGATGAAGCAAAACTAAAAGCGGAAATCGAAGCTTATTTGCGCCGGGAGCTGATGACGCCGTATGAAGTTCATGTGCCTGCCGCCGAAGGCAAATTGATGTCACGCATCAAATCAGAGACCATGATCGACAGCCTTTATTTTAATGAAGAAAATGAACGCTACGAAGTCTCAGGTTATGTACAGGAAGAACAAAGCATACTCGGAGAACTGAAGAAATTCATGTAAGGAAGGTATACACAACATGTTTGACACACTGACCCACGGCGCTCTTTTACAAAAAACCGCCGAAGAAACAGAAGCGGAAATCTCCGCCGTTCATAAAAGAATAGAAGAAATCAGTGAACGGAATGAATGGAGAGTCCTGCAAAGCTACAGAAAACATAAAGTAAGCGATACGCATTTTACGCCTTCAACCGGATACGGTTATGATGATATCGGACGAGATACACTGGAGAAGATCTATGCTGATGTGTTCGGAGGAGAGGCGGGACTCGTGCGGCCGCAAATCATTTCCGGAACGCATGCGATTTCAATCGCGCTCTTCGGTGTGCTGAGACCCGGGGACGAATTGCTTTATATCACAGGCAAGCCTTACGATACACTCGAGGAAATCGTCGGAGTAAGAGGCGGGGAGTATTCAGGCTCGCTTAAGGAATTTCAAATCGGATACAATGCAGTCGATTTAACATCAGAAGGCAGAGTGGACTTTGAAGCGGTCCGGGCTGCAATCCAGCCGAATACAAAAGTGATCGGCATCCAGCGTTCAAAAGGATATGCGAATCGTCCGTCTTTCAGAATAAATGAAATTGAAGAGATGATTCGTTTCGTAAAGGAAATCAAAGAAGATGTCATTGTTTTTGTGGACAATTGCTACGGAGAATTTGCAGAAGAGCGGGAACCCTGCCATGTCGGAGCGGATCTTATGGCCGGTTCCCTGATTAAAAACCCGGGCGGCGGCCTTGCTAAAACGGGCGGCTATCTTGTAGGGAAAGCCAAGTGGATTGAGGCCTGCTCTTACCGGATGACCTCCCCGGGAATCGGAAGTGAAGCCGGCGCTTCGCTTTATTCACTGCAGGAAATGTATCAAGGTTTCTTTCTCGCTCCGCATGTAGTGGCGCAAAGCTTGAAGGGAGCGGTATTTACCGCCCGTTTTCTTGAAAAGCTCGGCTTTACGTCAAACCCTGCATGGAATGCGCCGAGAACGGATCTGATTCAATCAGTTGAGTTTCAGGACCCTGATAAGATGATCGCTTTTTGCCAGGCGATACAATATGCTTCACCGATTAATGCGCATGTGACGCCTTATCCGAGCTATATGCCGGGATATGAAGACGATGTCATTATGGCAGCGGGCACTTTCGTACAGGGGGCAAGCATTGAATTATCAGCAGATGGACCTATCAGACCGCCTTATGTCGCGTATGTCCAAGGAGGATTAACCTACGCGCACGTGAAAAATGCGATTTGCAGCGCCGTAAATGCTTTAATGGAAAAAGAGCTGATTTAGGCCGTTTGCAATTTTCAAAGAATTTGATGTTAAGATTCCTTACATTGTGTTGACACAAAATATAACATCACCTATAATGAGACTAAGATAAGAAAAGGAGGAAATTGAGATGAGTGATAACATTCGCCGCTCAATGCCTTTATTTCCAATTGGGATTGTCATGCAGTTAACAGAACTTTCTGCCCGGCAAATTCGATATTATGAGGAAAATGGATTGATATTTCCAGCGAGAAGCGAAGGAAATAGACGATTATTTTCATTCCATGATGTAGATAAACTGTTAGAAATCAAAAATCTGATTGAACAAGGCGTCAATATGGCGGGGATCAAACAAATTCTGGATAAGGCATCTGCCGAACCGGAAGAAAAATCCGAAAAAACCGCCAAACCGATGAAGCACAATCTGTCTGATGACGAACTCAGAAAGCTTCTGAAAAACGAACTGATGCAGGCAGGCCGTTTCCAGCGGGGAAATACTTTCCGCCAAGGTGACATGTCCCGATTCTTTCATTAATCCGTTAGCAACTGTTTTGCTATATACATTTACCTTTTAGAGGAGGAGTTTTACGAAATGGCAAAGTACACAAGAGAAGACATCGTAAAATTAGTAAATGAGGAAAACGTAAAGTATATCCGCCTTCAATTCACAGACATTCTCGGAACGATTAAAAACGTGGAAATTCCTGTGAGCCAGCTTGAAAAAGCACTTGATAATAAATGCATGTTCGACGGTTCTTCCATCGAAGGTTTCGTCCGTATCGAAGAGTCTGATATGTACTTATATCCTGATCTGAACACATTTGTAATCTTCCCATGGACGGCTGAAAAAGGTAAAGTAGCACGCTTCATCTGTGACATTTACAATCCGGACGGCACGCCGTTCGAAGGTGACCCGCGTAACAACCTCAAACGGATTCTGAAAGAAATGAAAGAACTCGGTTTCAGCGATTTCAATCTTGGACCTGAGCCTGAATTCTTCCTGTTTAAATTAGATGAAAAAGGCGAACCGACGCTTGAATTGAACGATAAAGGCGGATACTTCGACCTGGCTCCGACTGACTTGGGAGAAAACTGCCGCCGCGATATCGTGCTTGAGCTTGAAGAAATGGGCTTTGAAATCGAAGCATCTCACCATGAAGTTGCTCCGGGCCAGCACGAAATCGATTTTAAATATGCCGGTGCCATCCGTTCTTGTGACGACATCCAAACTTTCAAATTGGTTGTCAAAACGATCGCCCGCAAACACGGTCTGCATGCGACATTCATGCCAAAACCGTTGTTCGGCGTAAACGGTTCCGGTATGCACTGCAATCTATCACTCTTTAAAGATAGCGTTAACGCATTCTTTGATAAAGACGCTGATCTTCAGCTGAGTGAAACAGCAAAACATTTCATTGCCGGTATCGTAAAACACGCGACAAGTTTTACGGCTGTCACAAACCCGACAGTGAACTCTTACAAACGCCTTGTTCCGGGCTATGAAGCACCTTGCTACGTGGCATGGAGCGCGCAAAACAGAAGCCCGCTGATCCGTATCCCGGCTTCCCGCGGCATCAGCACGCGTGTTGAAGTCCGCAGCGTAGACCCGGCGGCAAACCCGTACCTGGCGTTAAGCGTATTGCTTGCAGCAGGCCTTGACGGAATCAAAAACAAACTTGAAGCACCGGCTCCGATTGACCGCAACATCTACGTCATGAGCAAAGAAGAGCGCATGGAAAACGGCATCGTAGATCTTCCGGCGACACTGGCGGAAGCTCTCGATGAATTCAAATCAAACGAAGTCATGGTTGCGGCGCTCGGCGAGCACCTGTTCGAACACTTCATCGAAGCAAAAGAAATCGAATGGGATATGTTCCGCACACAGGTTCATCCGTGGGAGCGCGAACAATATATGTCTCAGTATTAATCTCTCAATCCCTTGGCACTATTGGTGTCAGGGGATTTTTTGGTTTTGGTCATGTGATAGAATTGAAGAATTGGTGGCCAACTTGACCACTATTTGACCACCGAAAACACTAAAAAAATTTAAGACATGAGAGAGTTCATATATTCTTCATAACCATCAACTGACGAATTTTCAAGTTTCTCTGAGATATGAGAATACACGTCAGATGTGATGGTTATATTTTTATGCCCCAGTCTTTCTTGTACAAACTTCATTGTTGCACCAGATTCAAGAAGAAGAACAGCGTGTGTATGTCTTAAACCATGTATAGGCATTTTATTAAGCCCAGCCTTTTTAAGAATCCGATTAAGCGCATTGAAGAGGGTGGACTTCGGTAATGGTTTGCCGTCCTCTCTGCAAAAAACAAGGTCTAATTCATGTTCATATACTTCATTAAAAACTATTCTATTATCATTTAAGTATTTCATATGAGCTGTTAATTCTCTCGCCAAAGAATTGCTTATTTTGATACTTCTCTCGGATTCATAAGTTTTCGTTTCTCCAAATCTTTCCTCGCCTTCTTTAACTTGAAAGTCTAAAGATTTGTTAATATGGATGTAATTATTTTTTAAATCAATATCCTTTCTTTGTAATGCAGCAGCTTCTCCCTTACGCATTCCAGTTTCAAGTAGAGTTTTAAAGAAAATGTAGTAAAGATAGTTATCCTGTCTTGCAATTTTGAGGAAGAAGGAGATGTCGTCTGAGTTAATGTACGCCAGTTTTTCTTTTTTCTTAGGTATCTTTGGAATAGTTACTCCTTCACAAGGGTTCTCCTCGAGTTTCTTTAAAGGTTTTACAGCAGTGGATAAAGCATTAAACATTGTCCCGTGAATGATCTCGATCGTTCTCTTGCTATATCCTTGTTCTGCTAAATGATTGATGAATTTTTGGTATCTCAAAGGCTTGATATCTTTAAGCTTAATATCCTTAAAATAGGGCAATATCTTTGTATTAACATTGCGTTCATGAAGGATATATGTGTTTTTCCTAACAGTCCCTTGTTTATATTCAGCGAGCCAATCTTTAAGATAGTGCTTTAAAAGAATGTCACCTCCATTGATTTCTAAATCGCTATTCAATCGCAGTTCTTCCTGTCTTGCTGCTAGTTGTGCTTCTTTTTTTGTTTTAAATCCGCCTTTAGAAACCTCAATTTGTTCATGAGTCAAGGGGTCTTTATGCTTTATTCTGTATTGCCAGGTACTTCCTCTTTTTCTGAAACTGGCCATCTTTACTCCACCTTTCTTACTTAAATTAACATGTCCCATTTTAGCACTTAGTTTTTCGGGGGACAATCAAAAATTTCAGACAATTGAAAGTTAACGTTATCAAAAAATACTATAAGTTTGTGTTTATTTTCTGCTCTTAGTATAAGATAATTGAAATTGTGGTGAATTATGGAGTGAGGGCGAATTTAAAATTTTATGGTCAAAATGGATTTAAACATTCTCGTATAAAGTATAGTGTAGTCATAAGGGGCTGTAACATATGAAAAAGAAGAAAATGATTATTTTTTTCGGGATTGTGGCTATAGCAATAATAGCATTGTCTATAACAATCCCAATGTACATAAACAGGCTAGATACAACTAATTTAGATGCTATTGCTACTAAAGTAAAAGAAAACAAAAAATTAAATAAACATTTTGATTCAGTATGGTTGCGTAAAGTACAGGATACTAAAAATCAATTTGACTTATCTTTAAAAGCTAAACCGGCATTTACTGCTTTATCTGACAAAGAAAAATTGCTTTTAGCTGGAAAGGTGATGGAAGTTGCGCAAGAGAATTCCCATTTAAACGAAATTAAATGTGGAAGGAATAAAACATGTTCTATTAATGAGATTTTTATTTTGCCGAGTGATGAAGACGATAAGACGTCCAGTTATGAAGTTAAATATAGTCCATTAAATCATCCAGAAGAGAACGTTTTAATCGTAAGAGAATACCAAAATGATGACCCTGATTCTCATATGCTTGAAACAAGGGAAGTGAAGTACCAGGAAAACGGGGAAGAAGGCGTAGACACTCTAGATGAAGATTATCAGGAGAAGACAATTGCTATTGGCATGACCAAGCAGGAAGTTATCCAACTTAAAGATTGGGGCAGGCCTAAGTCTATTCATAAGACAACGACAGCATCAGGAATAAATGAACAATGGGTTTACGGTATTAGCAGATACCTATATTTCGATAATGGAATATTAACAACAATACAAGAATAAAATTATTAGCCCCTCAATCCAAACATTAAATAAAATGCTCATTTTAACGAAACATTTTAGACCAACTTGCTTATTAGTCTAATTTAAAGTATTCTAATTGATGTATCATAGGGGTTTAACAGCCACTATAGACCACAGAGTCCCTCACAGAGCTCTGTGGTTTTTTATTTAGACAGAATATACCCAAATAAAAAAGAAGCCTCAGAGGGCTTCAAAATGGATTAATTCTTCTCACATGCAAAGTTGTCATTATCCCGATCCATCTTAGATGTATAAGCAGGGTGAGTGCTTGGTACTCCATGCGGATATTTCTTTCTCAGCTCTGTGCAGTTTGCAAAGTGTTCTGTTCCTCCAGCAGAAGGGGAGGCTTGTACAGAGTTAGAAGAGCTGCTTGATGCTGAACTACTTGAATGTGAACTGTTTGAGCTCGATTTATGTGTCTCGGATTGGTGTGTTGTAACGGACTTTTGAGCCGGCTTAGATACACTTACTGATTTCTTCGGTTTCGTTGCGCAACCATTAAATCCTTTATCAGTTGCATAGCCATTCTTACTCCAAATCTTCAAGTCTTTATCTTTAGCAACCTGTTCATCTTTCTTATACGTGTCTAAATACTTCGTGTTTGGCTCATATACATAAGCTACTCGAGCTAATCCTTCTTTAAGCAGTGTTTCTTGTACTGATTTGCCATCCACATAAACGTAAGCCAGCATTCTGCCATACTTGTCTGTACGATCTCCTTTATCAAACTCCAGTTGAAGCTTGCCGTTGTTGACTAGCTGTTTGTTTCTTGCTGAAGCATCCTCACCATATGGTTGTACGCAAGAGTTTGGCTTTTTAGTTTCAGGAGTGTCAACCAGCAAATAACGAACTGTTTTGATTTCGCCTTTATAGTTAACTTTAATTGTGTCTCCGTCAACTGTTCTGTTAAGCGTTACATCGACCAGCTTTTTCTTATTTTCAGATGTCTTTTTATCCGACGAATCCTTCTTTGAAGCATTTTCGGCTTTTTCATTCTTGTCATTATTGCTTTTGTAGTTTGCTTGGGTGTCTGCCTTTGTCTCTTTTGCATTCTTTTCTTCTTGCTGCGTTGTTTTAGCTTTATCTGAATCTGTTTTATCTGTAGAAGCAGAATCAGACCCACACGCAGCCAAAGAAAAGCTTAGAGATAATGCGGCAATACCTAACAACCATTTCTTCATTGTAATTCCCCCAAATTTGTTTGTTCTGTCTCTATATCGGACAAACCTTCCTAATTATAAGTATAAAACCAAAGATTGTAAATTCGATTTTGTCATTTTAAAACACTCAAATAAAGTTGTGTGGTAAAATTTAGTGGTCTAAACCTTAGAGGAGGGAAAGTTATATGGAAGAAGGGAAGTTAATTCAAATGACTCTTAATGGAATAAAGGAAGCTGTTTCTAAATACGGAACATTCCCTATGTTTCATCATGGAGGATATGTCATGGAAGATGCTACTTTTCATTTCAAAGATCCTGCTAGTCCTCAAGAAATTAGCGATATAGAACAGAAGCTAGGTGTTACCTTCCCTAATGACTATAAAGAGTTTTTGTTACAGCACAATGGGATGGAAATGTTTGATGGGATTGAAATACTTAGCTTAGAGGGAATCATTGAATATAATGAGGTTCAAGATTTCCCAGAGGGATACGTTTTAATTGGATATCATTTTGATGGAAGATATGTCATAGACACAAACAAATCAAAAAATGGATTAGGTTATATGCTATATCTAGACTCAATTGATGATATTGAAGATGCGATTAACTTAGATTCGAATTTTGAAATATGGTTTGATATGTTAGTGTCTTCTAATGGAACGAAATATTGGGAAGTGAATCCGAATATCCGAGAGTATTATAAACTGGTTTCAGAATAAAAAGACTCCGCATAGGAGTCTTCATCTACACATTCATCTACAATTTTACTTCTTTTTTGTATAAGAAGCCCACCATGGATTTACTTCTTTCCTGTGAAAATTCACATCGATAGGAATTAAATTGCTTGTCTGATTTCCTCCACCGTACTCTCTAGGTAGTTGATGATGAATCTCAAATTTTACCCAAGTTTTTTTGCCGTATTTTTTATCATACCAGTTCCTATATGCTTTGCGTTCTGTAGTTCCCCATTTTACTCTTTTATCGCTAGGCACCCATTTAATAAATGCATTAGGTGGAGCTAATATATTTAATCCTGATTGCTTATCTGTGTAATTGGAGGGGAAAAACATTCCCTTCATATTCGTTAGGTATAATCCTTCAGTCCAGGATATCGTTCTAACAGTTGGTTTTTTCCCTGCCCAAGTAGCAATTGCGCCGCCAGTATACTTCCAAAATGTTGTTTTGTTTACATTAATAAATTGATGAACTTCCGATCCCTTTTTCACTTGAGTCCCTACAAAGGTCTTTCTAATAGTATGGGGGCAAGTAAACTGTTTGTTATAATAGCCACTCTTGCATAAACCCTGATGTACTTCTGCTGACGCAGGAGGAATTCCTACTATTTTTGAAATTTCAACTCCGTGCATCACTTTATTAACTTTTCCACCTAAAAAAGTGTGACTGAAATAGATAATACTTTTTGCTTTTTTCTCAACAGTTTTCCGTTGGTTTTCAGAGGTGACTTGTCCAGATGATGTCTGATTACCATCTTTGTCATAAGCTATATAAGTTTGGTATGAACTTTCAACATCCATTCCTTGTTCCTTGGCGATTTTTTGCAGCTTACTTTCTGATCCGGCTAATTCTCTTTTAGATGAATCGGTGTTTTGCGGTTTTTCATTTACTGTTGAGATACGTTTGTTAAGGTCAATGCCAGTTGCATTATTATCAGTGATTTCTTTGTTTGTCGTTGCCTTTGCATCGTGGAGGGGATAGCAAGAGAATAATAAAGAGAGAGCTACTACAACTAGCCAAATGCTCTTTGACACATACTTCATAATGGTTTTACACTCCTTTTTCTTCTGTTTAAACCTGTTATGAGTATCTGGGATGTAAATAAATAATATATTTTACAATTAATACCTCCTTTCGTGAGGATAGTATCACCTTTTCCATTTTTTATCAACTTAATTAAGCCTATTTTAAGATTTTGTTAAAGTTCAAATCTCCTAAGAAAGAGACCTTCAACAAAAGGAAGAAGCTCTACTTACATGTAATTTAATGTGGTAAAATTTAGATAAGATTGAGTGGGAAGGAGACGGATATGAAAGTATTTGAAGCAGACTCGTTAATCTCAGCAGCGGAGAAACGAGCAAAAGAATACGATAAGGTCAGGGAACAATTTATCAATCTCAGAAAAGCATTTCAGGGAATGGCTGATCTAGATGACAGTGAGTTTTCAGGCAAAGGTGCTGACAACATTAAAGCCTTTTTCCAAGATCACGCAGGGGTTACTGACAGCTGGCTTGATTTGATCGATATGAAGATTGCGTTTCTTAACAGTATTTCAGGAAAAGTAGCTGATGCCGGATTAGCCAATTCGTTTGTGGAAGAGTCATTTTTAGAACATGAGCTGATTCATGCGAAGAATAAATCAAAAGCCATCATGCAGGAGCAACGGAATGAAATGAGAGATATTCTTAACGAGATAAGCGATATTGTTCATCTTGATGTCTTTTCTACAGAAGATGTCGATCAAAAGCTGGATTCAGCAGACAAAAAACGAGACGATACCATACATAAACTCGGCAAACTTGATCACGATCTAACGAAAGAATACGCAGAAACCGAGGCAAATGAACATTTCATTCAGGCAGATTTTCAACAGCTCCAAAACGCTACGGGAAAAGGGAAAAACGCCACTCCGCTTCACTATAACGCCAAGGCATACAGGGAAAGTGACATACATAAGAAAAAAGGCGAGATTGCAAGACATTCAGACACATATTTAACGTTTAAAAAGGAAGAAGCGAAAGAGCGGGAAATCAAGGATCTGAAGAAAAAACTCGCCGACGGTGTGACCGATCCAGATGAATATTTAGAAATTGCGAAGAAGATCGGCTATGAAAACCTTGAACCTTCCCAGCAGCAATATGTCATTCAGCTTGAACAAGCAAAACAGCTGGAAGAAGCCGGAGAAGTGACTTGGGATATTTTAAAAGGAGCCGGCGTTGGCCTTTATGATGTCGGGAAAGACACGGTAACCGGTCTATGGGACTTCATAACCGATCCGGGAGAAACCTTGTCAGCACTGGGGAATGCAGTACTTCATCCAGTTAAAACATATGATGCTGTTTCGGCAGCAATCGAGGAATCGTATCACAAAGATATGGTAAATGGAGATGCGTATTCCAGATCAAGATGGGTGACATATGCTGTTGGTTCAGTGGCTGTAGCTGTTTTTGGAACCAAAGGTGCAGGAGCCATTAACAAAACAGATGCAGCGGGTAAGGTAATAAATAAAGCTAGTCAAGCAGGGAAGAAGATTAAGGACGTCAAGATTCCAGATTTGCTTCCGTATAATCCTAAGTATAAGCTTGCTCTAGCCGATAACGTACCATACAATGTGGTTGACAGCCAAAACCTTAAAAATGAACTTTTGACCAATGCAAAGAAATTAGATGAAACAAGAAAGCCATTTACAGGTCAGAAAGTAGATGTCCCTTGGTTAAATAAAGAAAAATATGAAGCATACGAAATAGACGGTAAGGTAAAAGTTAAAGGAGAGCCTAGAGATGTAAGCCGTAGGGTATATACAATGAAAGATATTGATCTTAATCAAAAAAATCGTAAAGGCCTTACGAACCTTCAACTTATGAAAAATGGTAATGCTCCGTTTGCTAAAGATGGCACGCAAATAAATTTACATCACTTAATTCAAGAAGAGCCTGGCACTATGCTAGAGATACCTGAAAGCTGGCATAATAAGTACAGTGATGTTTTGCATGGATTAAAAGGGAATGGACAGAGTTTTAGAAATGATCCTGTGCTTGATAAACAATATAAAAGTTTCAGAAGAAGGTATTGGAGATGGAGAGCTCAGCAATTTGAGAATCAAGAATAAGAGGTGAAAGTTTAATGGATTATTCGAAAATAAAAACTTTCTTTGATGAAAATAAAGAAAATTCAATTCTCACGGGAGGAGTCACTGGAGATCAAATTAGAGAAATAGAAGAGTATCTCAATGTAACGCTTCCAGACAGTTATAAATGGTTTTTAACTGAGTATGGTTCAGGGGGAGCATACGGAACAATGATACTCGGATATGACTCTCACGGTGCTGAAGTTGTCGAACAGACCAATGAATATAAAAAATATTATAACCTTTCCGATGGTCTTGTAGTGATCGAATATATAGATGAATTTTCTTATTGTCTTGACACTAACAAGATGAAAGGTGGAGAATGCCCAGTCATTCTTTGGGATAACCAAGAGGGATATGGTAAACAAGTTGGTAGCACATTCCTAGAGTTTTTAATAGAGGAACTAGAAGAAGCTAAAGACGACTGGATTGAGGATGAAGACTGGGACGATTAAGCAAAAGTATTGCACTTGTGTAATGGATGAATAAGAACCGCAGGATTAAAATCTATAAATAATGGTTTTATCCATAAAACAAATGTTTTGCAAATTATTTCAATGGTTTCATTTAATGTGTTATAATCAAACTGTAAAATACAGATTGGTTACAGTGTATTTCTTTAATAAGAAATGCATAAAATAAAAAGACCAGGGTGCTA
Organism: Bacillus sp. FSL P4-0334; assembly: GCF_038004825.1. Classification (NCBI taxonomy): domain Bacteria; kingdom Bacillati; phylum Bacillota; class Bacilli; order Caryophanales; family Bacillaceae; genus Bacillus; species Bacillus sp. FSL P4-0334. The sequence continues at coordinate 2,927,197 of NZ_JBBORX010000001.1, forward strand.
CCAACACCCCGGCTCTGTACAAAAAGCTGCCCATCAAAGGGCTTGCTCGATGTAGATTCTTGGTAGACCTATCCCTTCAGGTTCTGAGGCTCAAGGGAGGTCTATTTTTTATTTATATACGTCAACAGGGCGATTATAAACGACCCGAATGCAAGCATTAACATTAATGCCTGAAATGTTGACATAAGCATCACCCCCTTTCCATAGGGGATGAGCAAGACTCCCTTGAGTGAGCATACTTTCATGTACAGGAATCATTATACACTAATTCCAAATATATGTCTGTGATTATTAGATTCTTATTGCCAAGCTGAATAGGTCTGATACATGGACATCTGTGATTCGAAAGAAAAACAATACTTTATGCCGGAGTTTTAAGTGTGAAAATAAATTACTATGTCCCCCCCCCCCCTTACAAGCATACATTGTGATATGTAAGGGGGGATTTTTCTTGCCTAGATACCGGAGCACTCTTCGCAAGAGAGGGCCTTTGCCTTTTCGATATGTGCTTCTTCTGTCGTTTGCTTTTTTTATCATATCGACGGTCATCAGCCTTTGGATGATCAACTCCTCAATCAAACCGGTGCTGATGAACATAGGAGAAATGGAAACCAAACGGGTGGCGACAGAGGTCATTACAGAATCCATTGAAGAATACATGTCTCACAGCGACAATGTGAAAGATATGTTCGATATGAAAACGGATGAAAACGGAAAAGTCACAACGATGGATTTTAATACACAAATGGTCAACAGCATGAAGGCGAAAGTGACAAAGCAGCTTCAGGCTCATTTGAAGGAAGCGGAGTCGAACAATAAGCAGCATGAAACGGAAAAAGGCGCGAAAACGGCCGATGAAATTATGATTAACATCCCTTTAGGGCAGGTCACGGGAAACAGCATTCTCGGAAATCTGGGGCCGAAAATCCCCGTGCGCTTTAACCTGATCGGTGATGCGTTAACTGATGTAAAAACAAAAATAAAGCCGTACGGCATTAACAATGCCCTGATCGATATCAGTATTTTTGTGGAAATTAAAGTGAAGGTCATTATTCCGTTTGCCAGTAAGACATCAGTCGTGACAAATAATATTCCGGTCTCCATTAAAGCGATTCAAGGAGAGGTGCCGCAGTTTTATAACGGAAGCGGTGGATCAGGTGTGACGCCTTCCATTCAGCTGCCGAATGAAAAACAGGAGAAATCCGGGGCCGATAAAGACAAATAAAGACACACAGTCGCAATCTTTTCTGGCGGCTGTTTTACTTTTTCCTGCGGATTTCTTGAAACTGAACTCAAGTATCGATTTGAGCAGGTCATAAAGGTTAGTGGATACTTGATGAATAGTCATTTCCAACAATTACATCGAACTATTGTTCTTATTTATATTGAATAAAGAACGTTTGTTCTGTTAATATTAGATCAGCAAAGGAGTGATTCAAAATGCTTAGAGATCGAGGGACGATCAAATGGACTTCCATGATGCTTCCAGAACATTTAACGAAACTAAAACAGGACTTGTTAGATGTTTCGAAAATGGAGAAGCCATCTTTAGATGAACAGCAAATTGAGGAGATTGACATCTTGGTTTCTGAGGCGATGGCACTGAATAAAGAATTGAAGTTTAAACTCTTTAAGGAAGGAGCTACCGAAGATTTAATCGGTACAGTTCAATATCTCAATTACGAACAACACAAATTACATGTAAAAGATCATCACGATCAAACCGTATACATCACCATGAATGACATCATAGGAGTTGCTTACAATGATTGATTACTCACAGTTTCCACGTAAAAATATACTTTGTGTAGATATGAAATCCTTTTATGCTTCGGTTTCAGCTGTAACAATGGGATTGAATCCAATGACATGTTATCTCGCTGTAGTTGGAAACACGGATAGACAGGGTAGTGTTGTCTTAGCAGCGTCTCCTGCACTTAAAAAAGATTATGGAATCAAGACTGGCTCCCGGTTATTTGAGATTCCAGATGATCCGAAAATTCACATAGTAAACCCGCAAATGAAGCTTTTCATCAGAGTTTCAACTGAAATCACTAAATTGTTTTACAGGTTCGTTCCTGAAACATGTGTGCACACGTACTCAATTGATGAATCTTTTTTAGATGCAGGAAAAGAAAATCCTGAAGTCATGGCAGAAGCAATTCAGAGTAGTATGGAGAGAGAGTTTGGATTAGTTTGTACTGTTGGTATTGGTGACAACATGCTGCTGAGTAAGTTAGCTCTTGATTTAGAGAGCAAGAAAATAAAGAATGGGATAGCACGATGGAGGTACGAAGATGTTCCGAAAAAACTTTGGCGTGTTCATCCGTTATCTGAAATGTGGGGAATAGGAGGGAGGATGGAGAGGAATTTAAACCGGATGGGGATCTCAACTGTTGGCCAATTAGCTAATTATCCATTAGAGCTGCTTGAAAAACGATTCGGCATTATGGGCAATCAGCTTTATTATCATGCCCATGGAATCGACCTTTCTGAAATTGGAGCTCCTTTGATGCAAGGGCAAATAAGCTACGGGAAAAGTCAGGTATTACTTAGAGACTATACGAAGAAAGAGGATATCAAGGCGGTTCTCTTGGAGATTTGTGAAGAGGTTGCACGGAGAGCGCGAACGCATAATAAAGTAGGGCGCACAATCAGCTTGGGAATTGGTTACAGTAAAGATGAGTTCGGTGGTGGCTTTCACAGAGCTAAAACAATTGATTTACCTACAAATATCACAATGGATATTTATCGAAATTGCTTGATGTTATTTGATAAGTTCTATACAGGCAAAACGGTACGAAGTGTTTCAGTTACCTTATCCAATATTGTAGATGATGTAAATCAACAATTAAGTCTGTTTGAAAAAGATAATGAGAAGAGAAGAAAGCTTGGATTTGTTATGGACGGGATAAGAAATAAATACGGATCAAAAGCGATCTTACGAGCTGTTTCTTATACACCTGGAGGAACAGCATTGCATAGAGCAGGATTGACGGGTGGACATAAATCATGAGAACAGAGAGTAGCTCCCTCTGTTCTCCTTACAAAGTCATTAGTTTTTTACGTTTCGGCTCTTTCAGCAACCTTGAACGTATCATTTTGTTGTTGGAGATAGGAAGCACCCACTGTTCCGGCAACGCCTAATAATAGAACTGCACAGATAAATAGTTTAGTTTTCATATTGCTTCTCCCCTTTTGATTTGTCTTCTTGCTTCATTTGCCAAACGATAAAATTCAACTGCACCCCAAGCATCCTGTTTTCCAGTGAGAAAATCTGCTACAGAGACACCATAGCTTTCCATGTCAGGGTATATACTTCTTTCTTTGAAGAACTCGAATGTTTTCCTCACTAAGTCTAAATCATAGTTCAAGAAAAGTCCTTTAACCATTTTTAACTTTTCAAGCACCATTTCATTGTTATGCCGTTCAGCCAACTGTTTGGCCTGTTCATAAAATTTTTTTGCGTTTTCAATGTCATTTTGCCTTCCCTTTAAGAAGGAGATAACAAATAATGTTTTAGCAGCGTAATCATGATTTTCCGGCTCAATGATTTGAAGTGACTTATTAAAGTGAAAAAATGCTTTATCAAGTTCTTCCATTTGATTATAACATAATCCAATATTAAACAGTGCTGAACGCATCAAATGCCCACGATTCTTTTCACTTTTGTTTAGCTCTACTGCTTCCTGATACGCTTTGTATGCTTGCTTTAAAGCTTCATCAAACTTCATACTGTCCAATAAATTACCAAATATGACGAATTGACAGCGTACCTTTTGTACCCCGTATGTAGGGTTACCGTCAATAACAGGTTGCTTTTTAAATATATCGTAAGCCCTCATGGCATAATTCATTGAAAAATAAGTCTGTTTCATGTGGTAATACACTTCTGATAATTTAAAATAAAATTCAGCTTTTTCAACTTCAATATCTTCGCTCTCGATTGAATCCAAATATCTCTCAGCTTGTCTATAGTGATTAAGGGAGAAAGCCAACTCCTTTTGTCTAAAATAGAACATGCCCATGAAAAAATAATAGTAATATTCGAGCATTCCTGTTAAGTTTTCATGGCCTTCATATGCTTTTAACTCACCATAATTTTTCTCAATGTCTTTTATAGCGTTAGGATACATATATGCCAACATTAACTTATGTCTAAACTCAAGCAGGGAGTAGTATAGTAAAACATCTTGATTTTCTTCCATAATTTTTATTTCCTGCATAACTTCTTTCCGCATTTCTTCTGCTCTACCGACCCAATTCTTTTTAATAGCCACATACCAATGATTCATCTTTGTTGCTACTAAATCATAAGGAATGACCTTTTCACTCTTCAAGTCCTAAACCCCTTTCATATCCATTTTATTATATAGTTGCATTAGAGGAAAGAAATGTAAAGGGGATTTGAGTGAAAATTAAAAACAAATCAATAATTCGATTTTGAACGAAACGAAAAAAATACCCTCCTCGTTAGAGAAGGGTACGTGATCAGTTTGCTGTTGCTTTCAGTGAGGCAAGCCACTCATCTAATGTTCCTGAGAAACCTTGTTGAACGGCTAATTCATATGCTGATTTTCCATCTTTACCGGCAGCGCCAGTAGCACCTTTAACCCCGGTTGCACCTGTAGCTCCAGTGTCGCCTTTTTCACCTTTTAATGATGCCAACCATTCCTCTACAGTTCCTGAAAAACCATTGTCTACTGCAATATCATAAGCAGACTTCCCAGTGACAATTGAGACATTAACCATTGGATTGAAGAAACTCATTTATGCGCCCCCAAAAAGTTATATGTTATTCCTGACTCAGAAATCTTGAAGCTTGTGATAGGTGAATCATGAGCGTCCATTTGAAAGCCTTGCCCAGCTCTTAAATAGATAGGAATTCCACCGTTGATTGATACATGACATTCCTGATCATTCGAAAAGCTGAACTTATAGAAGGAATATTTAATCGTCCAGGTTGCAGGTGGGGAAGGGATTACTTCATGGTTAGACGTTGACTTCTCAAGCATTGGACTCCCGATATATCCAGATCCTATTTGCATGATCAACAATCATTCCTTTCTTAATTAAAAACGAAAAAAGGGGAGATAAACTCCCCGAGCTATTTTGGTTCTTTGTATTCCATTGCTTGATCACTATCTGAGATACCTGCAGTGGTTGGATCCACTACAACCCCCATTGCAGTTAAAAACGTAAGTAAAGCATTAAATTTCTCAGTGAGATCATCGCTAAATACAGAAATATCGTATCCAAAAGCAGATGCAATTGCTTGTGCAAACAAAAGAGTTGCAGAGAAGATTGCAACCAGGAATGTTTTCTTTTTTAGTCTTACTTTCCAGTTAATTTTAGTCATTAAATCGTCTCCTTATAAATTAGCTAATTTGGTGATATCAACACCAGCAATCTCTGCGCCAAGCAGTATGAGGATAATTAAAACTAAAATCTTTAATGTCTTGCCAAAGGTTCCTTCTAACAAGCTCTGAAGCCATTTTGTTTGCGACTGATTAACTTGCTGAAATTCATTTCTTAGTCCAGCTATCTCAGTGGTGAACAAATTTTTTGTTTCAACAAGATTTTTTTCTTGATTCTCAACGACAGTGGTAAGCCTAATGAGCGATTCACTTGTTGTTTTTTGTGTTTCCAACATGATTTTTCTATCTTCTGCTTGTTCTTTAAGACGTTCTTTTATATGAGTGACCTCGGTCTTTAAAACTTCATAATTTTCTTTTTCAGCCACAATGCAATCATCCTCCATAAAAAATAGGAGGTAATGTCACATCACCTCCTAAATAATCATTGATACACTTTAAGTTACAATCATCCTCAAAGATATTTAAATATATTTAGATTTTTGACCCAAACTGCCCTGAGATGTAGCCGCGTTTACCTTTATAGATCACTTCCCAGTAACCCTTAGCATTGTTTGAACCTTTCACTGAGCCAGAAATGTTGACGGTATCACCTAGCTCCACAGTGCCGAGGTTCTTCGCTTTGTTTTTATCGGGTCTGTCCATAACGATTGCAGCGCTTTTTACACCGACAATTTTAATTTTGCCTACAGATTTGATACCACTGCTTTTAGGTTTAGAAGTGGATTTAGGCTCCGCGGTTGATTGTCCAAGCTCAGCATCACTTTTAATGTATTTCACATTTACATATCCGCTGTATGTAGCTCCTTTGGAGTTTGTATATTTGATATATCCCCAACCATTTTGAGTTGATCCTTTTTGGTATTGAACAGTAGAGCCTTTAGGAAGAGTAAGTACAATAGAGGAGTTTGCATTGCGTTGTGTTCTCACATTAAGACTGTCTGCGATAACTGTGTTCTTAACATAAGAGCCATTTGTTTTAACGACTTTTGTTGGCTTTGAAGATGAGGAAGAAGTTTTTCCGCCGAGTGCTTTTAATTCTGAAGCAATGGCCGCTTTCACTTGATCCCAGCGCCCCTCTGACAGAATACGATGCGGGCAGTATTTTCCGTTCCAGTCCTGATGCTTTCTGATTTTATCAACGCCCCATCCGCGCTCTTTAAGAAGTTGCGCCACAAACTTGATAGCCAGCGCCTCTGCTGCCCAATATCGCGGGCCACCTGACTTACTGTAGCAGATTTCTACCGCGATTGACTTTCGGTTCCCGGTTCCATTCGTTCCATCGCCAGAGTGCCAAGCGTTCCGATCCAGCGGAATCCCCTGAATGACTTCTTTATCATCGACGGCAAAATGATAGCTTGTGGATTCGCTGTTTCCCGTCATATAGCTGATTTCATTAGCGGCGGATGCGTCGTTTGCCGTGTTATGAATGGTGATATACTCCGGTGTCAGTGGGTTCGGACATTTCAGGCTGTATTTTTCACTTGGAACTAATCTCTTTTTCACTGCAATTGTCATATTGAACATCTCTCCTAAAAAATAAATTTGAGCACAAAAAAGAGAGAAGGGGGCAAATCCCAATCTCTCTTTATCTCACGTATGCTCTTGTTATCTCTGTTTTTGAATGCTATAAATTGAATAAAATTTATATTTTAACTAGAACATAACCACCTCCTTTAAGTGGGTGCCAAATTAAACTGTCGGTGTTATTAAGCAGACAGCGACACCATATCCTCTTTCTTTTGTGTAAGGCGTTGTTATTTTCATTACCGGATAACCTGAAGCATCAGAGGATTTTGATCCTTTGCCGGCTTTAGGTACAATTCTGTCGCTGTTTTGAACTGTTTCATCAATGCGAACGAATATCTGACCAAACATACCGACTATATTCCATTCAGGACGCTCAGATCGTGGAACATATTCTTCATTGGCGTTGAAGTTAGGGTTTTCTTTTGGCAGCCTTCTTATTTCGGTTCTTTGTATACCTTCGGAATCTACAAATGTCACATCTTTATCTTCATAGATAAGACCACCGAATTCATTCTTGAGATATCTTCCTTGCCAATTAAACAAAGATTCTCCAAGCACAATACCAGCTGTTTCAGATATAACCCCTAATACCTTGTCACCGAGATTCGCTTTCTTAATCTTGTCTCCATCAAGTGTGACCATATATCCGGTAGGAATTGCTCTTCCATCTGCAGATTCGAAGTACTCCGCATAATCGGCAAATGTTGAAGCACCTTTAACCTGACCGGTTAAGGCGATATTTCCTCTCATCGCATCATTTTCTATCTTAATATTCGAGGTGGAAGGGGTATCTGATGTTCCATATCCCCATATAGTGGTATAACCTTTTCTGTTTGCTACAGATTGTGATCCAATAACAACTCTTGAAGTCCCTGATCCTTCGATGGAAGAATTGTTTGATGCAACAACCAATGAGCGACTTCCTTCTGCTGTTGTTTTAGAACCCCCAGAGGATGCAATAACTGCATTACGTGGCCCTTCTGCTTTAGAACCACCGGTTGTAGCAATAACGGCAGAAGCATCACCAGTCGCTTGTCCATCACCAGAAGATGCCATTACGACGCTAGTATTCGTTTTAGCATAGCCGGAAGTCGTCGCAATCCGTGTGCCACCTTTGAAATTATTCGGGATAAACGTGTAGGTTTTTCCGGCAATTTTACTGGGAGTGACATATTGTTCACACATCGCAGCACTAATATTGGCCTGTGAGTTAGTACAATAAACACCTATTGAACCAGCTTTGTTTGTCCCGGTCATGTTAACGTTATTGATATTGACTGAACCAACTTTACCTCCAACAGCAATACCCACTAAAGCAGACTGGTTAATGGTTACATTCGAGATGTTAACATTGTCTGATTTTTGAGCTCCGCCAATTACATAGATGTCGTTACTTGCTGTTGTAAATCCCGATACTGAAATATTGTTCAGGTTGATGTTTCTGCTCTTATATTGAGTAGAGATTACTGTAGTATTCTTGTAATCATATGTCGGGTCACCAATTGCATTGAAGTTTGATACGTTGACATTTCTATAAGCGGAAATAACAAGTGCGCGAGGATTTAAACCTTGATAAAGGTCACTGAAAATAGGATGTTGTGCAGTACAGTTAACAACATTAATGTCAAATGCACTTGAGGAGATACTTTCAGAGGCAAGGTGGAAGCCAATATGTCTAAAGTCGAAAGCGCGAATATCATTTTCGGAATAGCAGTTAATTAAGTTTACGTTTCGTGCTGCAGGTGCTCTGTTGTGAGCTTTGACTTCAAAACCTCTACAGTTTTTTCGGCTGTAACAGTTCACTAGCCATACGTTTTTAGAGCCGTCATCAATTTCAAAACCGTTTGAATTTGAAGCTCCTTTGCTGTGTGCAGATCCATTGGCGTCATAGGCATAACAGTTAGTGAAGAAAATGTAATCAGAATAGTGAGTTGTGAAGCCATCGTCGCCATAATTAGTTGCAGTACAATTTTCAATCCACACATATTTGCTTCCATTTGGCTGATAATGATCTGCTCCATCAGTTGAAGAATTCCAAACAGGGGAGCTTACATCAAAACCGTGTACACCTGGATTACGAGCATTGACGTTTTTAACTCGAACAAATTTAGAATTAACAATGCCCACACAGTTTGCATTTGTTCCGTTTGTAATGGTGTTATCCTTTTTGTCTAAATTCCAATCGAGGTCTAAGTCTTCAATTAAGATATATTCGTTTCCGTTAGTGTAGTCACTGTTTGTTAGAACGCAAGATGTTCCAGTAGCTGTAGGATGAAGTTTGATAATAGACCCTGATCCAACACCGTAAAGTCTGACATAAGAGGGGATGTGCAATCCTTGAACCATATAAATACCTGCAGGAACAAAAACTTCACGCTTCCCACTGGAAAAAGCAGCTTTAAAGGCTTCAGTGTCATCAGTAGCCCCGTCACCCTTAGCTCCGAAATCTTGGACATTGACACTTCGTCTAATAAATTCATTTAAAACTTTGTCAACAATTGTTGCACCGGATGCAGGGATTTTTGAAATGTCCCCAATACTGTTTGTGATATCTGTTAAGCCAGCATTAACTGTACTTATTACGTTTGTAATGTCTTTAGAAGCAGCATCAAAAGCTTTTTTGATTTCAGGAGCAGTGAACGACACCCCATCAGATTTGAGTAATTCAATCGACATGGGTACATACTGCTCTGTTTTCTTGTCATAATATTTAAATCCCATTCATTTACCTCCATAAAAAGAGACCCGATCGAAGTCTCCTTTAGTCAATTTCATACCAAACTGCACCTGATTCTGGAGCCACGTTTGATATAACAACTCTTTGTTTTTCTGGAATTAAGCCTTCATCCTGATACCATACATAATTAGTATTGAAAGGTTCTACAGCGCTTAATAGGATATTGAAACCTTCGTAAGCTTCCGAAGTTCCAATATCAATCCAATCAAAACCATCCCATCTGTACACGGTTTTGTTTTCTTTTACAGCAACCGTCCATCCGATAAGTGGATTAGGGTAAGTTGTTTGTATATCAGCGAATGTATAAACAGAGGGTTTGTAAATCTTCCTAGTGTTCTCAACTACATACTCATAATCTGATGTTGCTTGTCTGCACCAATTTGTTATTTCAATACATCTCTTGGTGACACGTTCACATTCAGCAATACGTTCGTTGATACGAATAATGGCATCTTCAGCATCATCAATTAAGCCTTGAAGTGTTTCAATGACCATATTTCCTTGCCGTTTAATCCAAATTCTTGAGGCAGGGAAGAAGGATGCGCCTTCTCCTTGATATGCAAAAGTAAGGGATTTGCCTTCATTTGAACCATTGAAAAAGACAACTCCCATAAGGTAATCAACCTTAAAGTAGTTGTCTTCTAATTCACCATCTTCAATTTCTCGCCATTCTTTACTGTCACCACTAACCTCGACTCTGTACTCACGGTTAGGTACTTCTGTAAGTAAGACTCGACCATTGTAAACAGTTAAAGTTTCACTATAGCTTAAATAAGGGTCATCGATTGAACCCTTCCTTTTTTGAGAAAGGGTAGGGTCGTTATAGAGCTGAGGAAAATCCAAACTAAATTCACCGTCCTTTCTTATTGTGCAATTGATTTGAGCAATTCTTCTAAGTGCGCGACTCTCTCTTCTAAACTCTGCAGTCTACCCTTAGTACCACCTAATGTTTGTCCTCTAATAATGGATTCAGCTTTCTTGCCAATTACGTTGTACACAGACTTCTCATCTGAAATTGCGTATACAGAATATCCTTGCCACCAATCTTGAGCTTGAAAAACTCTAACCCATGCTTCAAACCAATTCGCCTGAATTGCTTCATTGTATTCCCCTAGGTCACCGAATGCGTTATGGGGCTGTTCAGGAGAGTTACTGTAAGGTGGGATGCCAAGTTCACCAAAGAAGATCGGCTTATTCCATTTATCGTAAAATGCTTTGATTTCCTTGAATATATTCTGTCCTCGTCCATATAACGGTACGCTATAAATAGCATCAATTAACTGATCTACAGATGGATTACGGTTATCAGTCAATTCAAAATAAGTAGCTATGGCAATGATATCAACAAGTCCGAATAGAGGATTGTTCAGCTTTTTATTATACGCAACAATCGTTTCGGGAGCCCAATTAGCGGTCACCCAATAATTTGTCCGGTAGAGTATCTTGCCAGAAAACAAACTCCTAAGACTTGTAATAACTGATTTCCACTTTTCTGTTGAATCTTCCATATGAACTAAGTTTGAAGCAATGTATAAACCGTCTAATTTAAATTGCTCGCATTTTCTGGCGAAGTCTTGAAGGATGTTGTTCCAAGCTGCGAACCATTGGTCTAGATCAGAAGGGATCCAATCGGTTTCAGCTACGGTTCCATTTGCGATGAAGGGGTAAGGTTCTAAAATAATGTTGTATCCATCATTTTTGAGTTTAGGGATCATATCCCACGCTTCGTTATAAGTGTAGTCCACAACTGTTGGATTTGAGTCTGAAGCATCCACAGCATTAATAAGGATAGGAATAGTGATTGTATTTAAGTTTAAAACAGTTGAGTCATTACTAACATCGGCATAATATTTACGACCAAATGCAGAAACATTTCCGCCTTTCCATTTCAGGGGATTGACCAAAAGGTTATTGAGCTCAATGTTTTGGACACGACTATCATAGTCGGAGAGTTTAGTGTCAACTTGTGCTGCTGTGGTTTCAACAAGCTCAGCTGTTTTCTGGTCACTGGAAACCCATTTTTCGCCGTCGTAAGAGGAAACAACGCCGGTAACCGTATTAGTCCATAAATCGTTTGCCTCAGGCTCTTCAGGTTCAGTTGAGGAGACAGTGTATTTCGAGCCATTAAGCTTACCTTTGACTTCTACAGTAGATGAAGGGAGGTAGGGATTTTCGTTTGGATGATGAGATTTTACGATGTCAGATCCAATAAACTGAGTTATCTCTATATCTGCATCAACTCGTCGATAGGCTTGAATGCCAATGGTGTAGTACATATTGGAGGGGAGTCCTGTAAATGTAGCAGCTCGTTTGTCATACTTTACATTCTTCAGGTCTTCACTTGCCATTTTTGAGCCAAAAACGTACTCTTCGTTTTTGCTGCTTCCATGCAAATAAATTTCAAAACCATCAATATTGTATTGATCTTCGTCTGATTCAACATAGTCCCATTGGAATGTTACATCAACGGAACCATCATCATTGGTCGTATGAGAAATAGCAGTGCCGTCCTTTGCAATAATAGGGGAGGCTGGTTTAACAGCAATTCTGTCATTGCGTAGGTTGAAATTTTCAGTGACCTTATCGTACTCAATTTTTCTTTTGTTTGTCTCAGTGCTAATTTTATTTGTTCGATAAACTGTTTTCAGCATGTTCTCAAAATCTGATGAAGCGCGTTTACCGTTTGAAACTGTAACGCTCAAGTTAGACTGTTCAAAATCAATCGAAATAGCTGTTATTGTTGCTTTTACATCGGTATAGAAGCTTTTCTGTTGTACTCTTACGATGTCTCCAAGAGAAAACCTGTCCCAGTTATGTTTTTCACTAATACAATTGAAAAAGTTCACTAAGCCTAATGCCAGATTAACAGCTGGTGCATTTCGGTTCTCAAGTTCTTCGTTTGCAGCGTCATATAATTCATTCTCATCAAAGATACTGTCATTAGACCATTCAGCAAAACTAATATATTTTGAAAGTTCTTTCTGAAGATCAGTATTAAAGTTCTTTTCAAAAGACAGTTTATCTTTAAGGGCGGTAATCTGTGTTGAAATTTGTGTAATAGAAGCTTGTATTGCTTTAATTTGTTCTCTTTTTGATTCAACTTCTTTTGATTTAGCATCTCTTTGCTTTATTAGATCAGTAGTATCATCGCCGGCTTTATTTGCAACTGTAATCTTGTCCAATATCTTTTGGAAATCAAGCTGTAATGTATATAGTTCATTTTTCGATGCTGTTTCTTTTTCCTCGGCCTTCTTTTTCTCATCTAAAAGTTTGTAGAAAGAACTGCCCTCTTTATTAACCAGGTCGTTGTAATCTAAAATTGCATGACAAAGTGCATCAGACATGTAGTTGCTTCTTTGAATTACATTTCGCTCCTGATCACGCTGGAAAGGGTAGAGGAAGTATGAAAAATCGTCTATGTATGATTGCCCAGTTGGGTTTACGGAGTTGATACTTAATCCATCTTTACCTGTAGCGTAAATCCTTGTAACGACATCATCCATATCCTCAGTGTCATCCAGAGAAATCATATATTGGGCAGGGGTTATTTTGAGTCCCTTATATTTAGACACATCAGATTCTTTGTAAAAATCAACAGTACAGTCAATTGTATTAAAAACAGGAATCGCTTCGAATTTCTCGCAAATCGAATACATAAAATCAAGCTTGTTTGAAGAAGAAATATCAAACTGTCTGTATTTTAAATTGAAGAGGGGATCAATGAAACCGATAGACCATTCAGTATTTTTTAGGCAGTCGGCAGCGACCTCTTTAAGATTTTTCGAAGTTTCTTCATACTTAATGACACCTTGTTTAGAAAGTACATATTGAAGTGATTTGCATTCAACCTGGATAGTGTCCATATCATTGCTGTATGATTTGGTTTTCTTGACTACTGTAAACCAGATTGTAAGTCCATAAAATTCTGATTTTATTAAGTACCAGGGCCTCAATAGATCAACAACATGATTCCGTTTATTTACACCATCGTAAGTAGCAGTCAAAGGGATTGAGAATGTTAATTCGTGTACATTACTGCCGTGATTGAGTGTTACCATAGGATTGATCACTTCATCAATATTTGCGACCTTTGTTTTATTTGGTTTGGCTAGGGAAAGACGAATATCTTTAATTTCCGTATCTTTACGAATTGTAATCAAATGTCTAACCCCTCCTATAAATACTTGTATCTAAATGAAAATCTTAATTTACATTTCCCTGTAACCTTTAATCTGTTCCTTCCAAAGCCCAATCTCAAGTACTGGTCATTAAAATCATCATAGCGTTCATTCTCATAAAGATTGGACTCGATAATTTCTTTTTCACCGTTTATTTTTAAGAGTTCTTTATCTTTCAAGTTGCTGAATACGAATGGTTCAGAGAAATCACTGAGATTTTCGATTTTTATGTCACCATCACCAATTTTCAATATTTCTAAAGAGGGGAAGATGTTTACATCGCCTTTATTATGCAACTCAACAATTTCAGTACCAGAGGATATATCAAATGCATGAGTGATTGCATTTCGACTGTAAGCGTAAGGGGAGTTGCATTTCATAGTTAACCGGACGTAGCCATTTCGAGCGGCATTATGGACTAAATCAGCTGTATCTACTGGCATTGCATAATAAACGATATCAAGGTTTTGGCTAAACGCAAAAGGCTTGTAATCCTCTACACTTAACCAACGTTTAATTGCTCGTACATTCTTTTCATTAAAGTGATTACCGAGATAAAAATTCAATGGGAATTGCTTAGGTTCCTGTTTAACACCTTCAGTGTAGGGTTCAGGCCGACCCTTTACATAAGTTTCATTAACTGTTCTTGAGCCTAAAAACGGTTCTTCAACCAAGCCTGAATCAGTATTAACATTTGTGACTCCATAGTCACTTGATTTTTCGTCATTAAATAAAAAATAGAGGCTTTCTCTAATCAATTTTTATCACCTCAAAAATAAGAAGAGCCAGCATATTTACTGGCTCATGAGTTGTTGAAATTAATACCCTTGTTTTTAAGACCATTTGCAAATTTATTGAATACAAAATCAGCTGTTTTCTGAGGATTTCCTGATTCATTAATGGTGAATTCAACTTTAAAATCATTGTTGTTTACAGTGCCATTTACTGACTTAGCTGCATCTGGTGGGGAAGAGAGGTTTTGAATACTTGGTATCAAACTATTAGTAAGACTCGATTGATTAATATTCGGAATTATTGATGGGACAGTGGTGATTCCTTTGTTAATCAAGGCTGCTAATTTCCCACCTTGACCCCATTTAGGTGTCTCTTCACTTGGAGTATTGTTCTCACGTACAGCTTTTACTGTATCCAAGATATTTGCAGTGTCGGTTTTATTAAGGATGAGCTCTTTATCGTGTAGGAAGGCGAGCTTACCTGCGCCTAGTCCTGTACCTGTATATCCACCCGATGCAAAAGAGGATACCTTTTTCCCAGTTTTATTACCTTTGGTCACAGTATTCAGGGCATTGGAGGCTTCTTTAAGCTTATCGATAAGGTTATTGGAGATGCTTTTCCCTATGGACTCCATATTGCTGTTAATGAACTTAGAGAATTCATTTAGTTGCTTAGCAATATCAGTAATCTTCCCATCCATTAGCTTTTTCTCAAGCTCCTTAAACCCACGCTCATCATTAACGAGATCATCATATTTCTTGTTAATTGAATCTTCATCTTTTTGAAGCTGATCCTGTAACGATTCTTTTCGTTTACTGTTTTCACGATCTTTAAGAAACTCATCTAAGGCTTCTTGCTGTTCTTGAAGTTGCTTTTCTAAGTCTTTAACCTGTGATTTTGCTTCATCTGAGTCATCGAGAGACAACTTGTTTAGCTTATCTTTGGTTTCCTGAATAGCCTGATTCTTTTCTTTGAGTTCTTTTTGGTATTTAGCTTCATCATCAGTTTTATCAATCTCATCAATCAAGTCCTGCGTAGCTTTTTGATGCGCTTTTAATTCAATATCACGCATCTTTTCGTACATCTCTTTGTAGATAGAAACAACTTCATCAGCAAGAGATTTGTACACATCTTTGATTGATTTCTTTGTGTTGTAAAGCTCCAGATTGTAATCCTTCTGCTTGTCTTTCCAGTTCTCGATCTCTTCAGTAATTTGTTTCTGAATATCTGGGAACCCTTTAGCAGCTTTCTTTTGAGCTTCCAACTGTTTGATATACTTCTTCGCTTCAGTCTGTTGTTGCTGAATAAGCTTAATCTGTTGGCTATAATATTTAACCTTGTCTTTATCTTCCTCGGTCATGGATATTTTATTGTTAACATCTTTAAGCTTAGATTCGGTTTTCTTGGTTGATTTCTCAATGCCGTTAAGCGTTTGATCAACTTCAGACTGAATGAGCTGTCCTCGAAGTTCTCTTACTTCTTCTTGAAAATTGATGAGATCAATCTTAGCTTGTTTTAATTCCTCAGCAAGCTGTGCTCTTTGAGCGGCATTCAGAGTTTTGTTTGTTTTGATTTCTTTTTCAATAAAAGAAACCTTCTGACTCTGAATCTTTTGCTGTTCAGTTAAAGCTTTTTTCTGATCATTTGTATACTTACGGAACTCTTTACTGTCGCTCAGATAATGACTTGCGAGTGCTTTGTCTTGAGCGATTCTTACATCAAAATCACCAATACGCTTGTCATATTCATCAAGTTTCGATTGAACGATTTCATATCTGAGCTCTTGGATCTGATCATTTACTGAATCAATATCACCTTGGAGGGAGAGGAGGTCGGATTTAGCTTGCGCGATTGCTTGCTGTCGTTCTGCTTCAGCTTGAGATGCATCTGAAATAGATGTACCGACACCTTTTAAATACTTCTCAGGGTCAATTGTCTTTCCGTTTTCCTCAATTTGAAGATGAAGGTGATTTCCAGTTGAATTACCCGTACTGCCAACTTTACCAATGGTCTGGCCAGCTTTAACAGTTTGACCGGCTTTAACAGAAGGGGTATCAAGCATATGCATATACTTAGCAACTTTTCCATCATCCTGCTGAATGACAACCCAGTTACCGGCAGTCTTGCTATAACCAGCAATTTGAACTTTTCCACTCTGAACCGATTTAATTGCGGTTCCAGCTTTTGCTGCGAAGTCGATACCTTTATGTGGAGTTGATCGGTAAGCGCCATCTTGCGCATTATATTTAGAACTTATTCTAAACGCACTGTTCTTCGTGTAGTAGCTTGCAATGGAGGAATTAGCAGAAGTCATTGACTTGGTATAATTTGACATGATCTTCTGAACATAATTCTGAGTTTCCTTGAAAGGAGGGACGCCGCCATATTTGATCACATTACCAGGCCCTGCGTTATAAGCAGCAAGTGCTTTTTCAACATTTCCACCAAATTTGCTTAGTTGTTGGGCTAAATATTTCGTGCCACCCATAATGCTCTGATAAGGATCATAAACATTATTTACGCCTAAGCTTTTAGCAGTGGAAGGCATCAACTGCATTAATCCGGCTGCGCCTGCTCCAGAACGAGCTCTTGCGTTGAATCCTGATTCTTGTTGGATTACAGCTGCAATTAGAGCTGGATCGACACCATATTTGCTTGCGGCAGAATTAATGTAGCTGGAGTATTTACCCGAGTAAGACCCACCACCAGAAGAATAAGAACCACCGGAAGATGAACCAGAGGAAAGGGAGGAGGTAACTATACCGTATTGTGCAATGTTCCCTGATTTAATTTGATCCTTGAGGAGTTTGGCTTGCTCCTGCATAAGCTTTTTCTTTTGTTGAAGAGCTTTAATTTCTTTCTGCAGGGCATTTCGATAACTTTGAGAATACTTTGGATAGTCGTTTACTTGCTTATTATATTTTTCGACTTCAGCATTAACTTTCTCCAGAGCTTCCTTGTATTTATCAGCCACGTACATGGACGTTTTGGTTTCCTCAGAGGCTTTATCACTTGAAGAAGAAAGGTCGTCAAGAGATGTTCCTGTTTCGGATAGGGAAGTTGAAGCCAAATCGGCTAGTTTATCAAGCTCTTTAAGCTGATCAGTGATATCAGTGACCTGGTTTAAATCATCCTGTGTTTTGGGTAGGAACTGCAGCGCACCACTGTTCCCTTTTTTTAGTTCGTCGTATATCTTTTTCTTGTTGTCTTCAAGCTCAGACTTCATTTTATAAGCGTCTTGAACAGTCTTGATAGCCTTGACTTCAGACTTATACATATTAATCTTTTTATTTAATGCATTAGCCTGATTAATTAGATCTTGTCTTACAGATTGTTGCATATCATTGTAAGCTTTGAGTTTTGTGTCCCGAAGCTTAACAACTGCATTTCTGTTGATTTTTACAACACCATTTTCAACTGAAATTGCATCAGCAAGATCATGTTCTTTCTGAATAAGCTTCATGGCTTCTGTTGCAGATATGCTTTTACCTTCAGACATTTTTTCAAGGAGGTTGTTTAAAGGGGAGATGCTGTCAGACATAGTGTCATAAGCTTCATTTTGAATAGCAGATATAGCAGCATCATTTTGTTTCGATTCAACTAAATCATCGATGATTCCTTTAATTGCTTCAAAATCACCTTTAGCCTCTTTGAGCTTGTCAGATAAATTCCCGACTTGCTCACCTAATGCATCTACACCTTCACCATTTTCATCCCAGGTTACTTTTGCAGTTTGTGCAGAATCATTTGTAGAGTCAATGGCAGTTTTAAGGTCATCATAAGATAAAGCCAAACCATTTGCTTTATCTTTACCACTCATATATTGATTAACAAGCTGTTCTAAGCTTTTAGAGGCGGAATCAAAATTATTTTTATTGCCCGATTGTAGAGCTTTTTGGATATTATCCATGTATTTCGAAACATTTATTGAAAATGACTCAAGTTCATCTGCATTCATTTTGCTGAAGTCGATTTTATCGAATGCGTTAGATATTTCCCTTGAAAGATTCGGATTTATCTTTATTGAGTTAAAGGCATCAATTGTCTGTTGCACTTGCTCTCTAATTTTAGCCTGTGAGCTGGATAGCTCTTGTTCAGTACGTAGTGCATCTTGTTCAGCTTTAATACCTTGATTTTTTTTGTCATTTTCAGAAGAGAAAATATCCCAACTCTTGCCGTTTTTATAATAATCGGCAACCTGCTTATACTGTTTAATCTTATCATTGAGTTTATCAATGTCTTTTAAGCTTTCCTTAAAGTTACTATTGGCACCTGTTTGAATGTCTTTTTTGTTTAAATTACTAAGGTCTTCAGTGTACTTTATAGCATCCTTAAGTGCTTGGTTTTTCTTTAAGATTGCTTGCCCTTGAGAATCATAACCAGCGATCAAATTCGGGAATGTTTGTGCTAATTGTTGTGTTACTTGCAGATATTCTTGCTCTTGGTCAGCCGATAAAGCTCCGCCATCTTTAGCCTTTTGTAATTCTTTGTATTGACTAATCAGTTTGTCTGTTTCATCTTTATTCGTTGTAATTGCTTCAATGCTAGTAGTTTTAGCTTGTTCAAAGTCTTCTCTAGCTTGTTTTAATTCAGAATAAGAGGAAATGAGTTTCTCAATAACCACGCCAAGTCCAACCATAGCTGCCATTGGAAGAAAACTGCCCGCTAAAAACGCGCTTGTCGAGACTGCGACTTTCTTTAGATTGCTCATCGCAACGCTTGAAGCATTAACCACTCGTGCCCAAACTGCAGTTTTAGCTGAAGCTGTTGTTGCACCAAGCCCAACAGCATTAAAGTTTAAGACAAGATTTTTAAGGGTTGATATTGCAGACATTCCAGTTGAGATGGTAGCTGTACGAAGTGAAGTATTGAAAAGAAGAATTGCAGTTGTAGCAGAGCCAAAAACTTGAGGGAGGAGACCGACTGTTTTAGTAATTTGAGCACTTGTTTGCATTAATCCTTTAAGTGCATCTGCAAACACAACAATGCTATTAGAGATAAAGGCTTCACTGGAGGCAACCGACATCTCCGTAAATGCATTTGACAACCTATTTAATCTTGCTTGTAAGCTATCTGCATATTTCTGTTGCTCGCTCCATGCACTCCCGGCGGAATTAGCGGAAGTGGTTGCGGCATTCTGGGCAATAGAGAAGTTGTTCATTAAGGCATTAAATCGAGACAATTGATGGATATTCGCAACGCCAATAGAGGTGTTTTGTCTTTGAGCATCAGTTAACGTATCCCATTTGGCTGCTACCTCATTAATCAACTCACTTGCTGACTTAGCTTCTCCACCCGCAGTCTTTACAGAAATTCCGATCTGATCTAAAGCTTTAATTGAGCTTTGGTTATTCCCAATACGTGCGAAAATCGTCTTTAATGAGTTACCAACCACATTCCCAGATTCACGAGTGGTGCTTGCGATGGCTGTGGTGTATCCGATTAAATCATTTAATTCAACACCAAATGTGGAAGCTGTTGAACCAGCTTTTCTAATACTGTTAGCCAGATCCATTGTAGTTACAGCATAGTTGTTATCGACTTCATTAAGCTTATCTGCGATTGAAATAGAATCATTAGCTGCAATATTGAAATTTAACATTGCGGCAGTTAAAGTGTTAACTGTATCATCAGGAGTTAAATCAGAGACGTTTTGTAGAACTTGAGCGGTCTTTGTCAGCGTAGATAGTTCACTTTCATCGAAACCCATACGGCCGAAATCGCCAGTCATTTGCAAAATGTCAGTGATCTTGTTTGAAAGGGTGTCGCCTAGGTTTATTGATTCCTCGAGTAGCTCATTGTACTTATAATCAGGCTCATTCATTACACGTCTGATGTTTGTCATTAGAGTATCAATTTCAACAGCCTGGGAGACCATTTCCTTGAGTCCGGATATAGCACCATAGAACAAAGAACCGGAGATTAAATATGTAGACATACTTTTGAAAGCTTGCGTTAGCTCCGCACCAAAAGACGAGGCTTGACTAGCTGCTACTTGCGCATTTGAAGCCAATTCCCTGAATTGCATGTTCAAACTTTGCATTTGAGATCTGATATTACTGCCGCCGGCACTTACATTAAGGCTATTTACCGCATTTAAATAATCTTGAGCAGCTTGTCTATTGCCGGCACCCATTGTATCGCCATAACGTGTATTAAGGTTTTGTACGTTTACCTGCGCTTGGCGTTGATACAACTCAATAGTTTTTCTTAGTTCATTATTTTTCGCCACAGCAGCAGACTTATCATCGAGCATTTTAATTCTGTTTTGCAATGCTTCAATTTGTTGTGCTGTTTGAGCAGTATTTAGTTTCCGTCCAAGGGAAGAGAGGGTGGTGTCAGTTACAATTCCTTGCTGTCTAAGTTTTTCTAAATCCAGTTTTAATTGTTCAATTGCTTTTCGTTGCTGATCATAATTCGTTGTTACTTTAGATGTAGTAGCGTTTGTTTTTGGATCAGTTGTATAGGTAATATCGTCAAAGCCATTACGGTTCTTTTGAGTAACCCTCGTCGTTTGTGCTTGAGCATTTTTTTGTTCTGTTCTTTTCTGTACCTGACCAAGTTTTTCAGTGGCTTGAGCAAGCCTGTTTACTTCTTGTGTTTGTTCACGTAATGATTGATTACGATTGTCTATGGTCTTTGTTTCATGCTGAATGATTTCGCCATTTTTCTTATACTGCTGTATAAGCTTTTCAACAGTGCCATCAGCATTTCTGGTAATCGTTGTAGTTTCTTTAACTGTTTGATTGAAGGATTTGAGATGTTTTTGATAAGTGTCAACCGCAGAGGAGAAGTCGTTGAGAGTCTTTAAAGCAGAGGCATCAATATTGGTCTTTAAATTAAGGGAATTAAGCTTTTTCTCTAAAGATTTAATTTGCTGATTTAACTGTTCGACAGTCTTTGAAGAAGTGTCAGCTTTGGGTGTGAGTATAATCTTTAAATCTTGACTCAAATAAAGGTCACATCCTTTCGAATAGGGGAGAGTGAATTTTTGGGCATATAAAAAAGCCGCTCGTTATTGAGCGACTTTGCTTGCTTTCCGTATTGCTATCTCCATAATACCTTGCCATATTTCGGCATTTGATAAAGCATCTTTAACTTTCAGATCGTCCTGTCTAAACCCTTTAACATTCTCTAGGCCAAATTCATCTTTACTCGGTAGGAAATCAAATCTGTAAATAGGGGAGGAGAAATCATCGAGCTTTAATTTTAAATCAATTTTTTTGAAGTACTTTGTTTCTGTTTTATTAGAAGATAGTGCGCCAACTAATGCTCCAATGCTTCCTGCTGCTAACCCACCAACAACAGCGCCTGTTATTTGACTTCCTTTGGACACTTTTGTAACTGTGTTATCATCAATTGTAACTTCAGCTTGAATTATTTTGCTGAAGGGGACAATTCTCTCTTCTAATGTTCCATCCTGTTTGAAGCTGTGAATTACAAATTTATCTTCTGGATCAATTAAAGTTAGCTTTGCATTTTTATCTGGATTTATGATGGACTTATAATTAGAAGGGAAATTTCCAACCGTTTCAATCTCGCCAGCTCTTTTTTTGTCCATTTCTTTTTGCTTATCCGAAGCGCTAACCCCAATGATAATGAAAGCGCCAACCACTAAAATTAGAATGATAGCCCAGATCATCCAACCACCACCAGTATTATTTTCCTACATTATATCATGATTTCCAGCAGTGTAGAACCGGATACGGCATCCGAGTCACGAGGCATTCATTTCTTTATCCTTCTTAATCCTTTCAAGTAAATCACTAAAATAATTCACAACCAATAACCTTTTCCTGTCTTTATAATAAGCCCACCAAAATGCAAGAGTTGCTCCTGCTATCATTAGAGTATTAACAAGAGGATAAGACTTATATAATGACTGGTACAGCCCTAGGACTATATTCCAAATTGCCAAAATCCAAGGTAAGTGTTTAGTATGGTCAAAGTTTTTTTGAAGATTCTCCAGTCTTGCTTCAATGAAAATTAAAGAATCTTGATCAATATCCCTTAATGAATTTAGGATATTACTTCGGCTTTCTTCAGTTTTATTTAGATACCCTAAATCATTTTTGATGTATTGAATTAATTGGTCAGTGTCAAGTGTGAGAAGTTGTTGTTTTACTGTTTCACCATTCATTTGATAATCACCTCTCCATATTATCGTCAAATATGGAAATATGTTTAAGGTTTTATCCATAAGCAAAACCCTTCAATTGAAGGATTTTGATTCTGCATAAAAGAGGGATTTCATAAAGAGTGAACCTAAAGCAAATCAATTGATATGTCACCCAACAAGCTTTTCTTAATCTTCCCGTATTCAAGTTTACCGGTGCTTGCGTTTACACTGATCTTGGATTCATCAATCTGTTTAGATCCGAATTGGTTCTTATCAGCTTTAGTACCAAGCTGCCTAGTTAATTCAGCAACAGCTTCGTTCAATTCATTAATTTGCTGTTGCATATTCGCAATTGAACTTTGGTGAGGATTGAAGAGACTCATAAGGTTTACGAGAAGATTTGATTCTTTTCTTCTTTAAAATCACGGAGGTCGTAGTGCTTAATTGTTGTAGACACATCATTATGCTGTGCAACATATTTACTCACGAGCTCAATCTTAATTTTCTTAACTTCAAGAAGGTAAGTAATACAGGAGGCCTTAAAGAGGTGAGGGTTAATGCGGCGGCCGAGGATATCAGAAAGAACATCAGAACAAAAGTAGTCAGCCCAACCCTCTGACATTTGTCTTGGTTGTCCACCGTATTGTGTAGTAAATAGATACTCATGGTCATATCCCCGTTGTTCATGCCAAAGCTTCAAATATTCCAGAGCTTCTGTGTTAATCATGTAGTCGAGAGGTTTTCCTTCACCTTTTCCTTTTCCAAGAACTTTGTGAGCCATGACATAAGATTGACCTTCAGGTATCTCATAATCTAGGATTTCAGTTTTAAACTGAATAATTTCAGCTCTTCTGGCACCTACATTAAAGGCAGTAGCTAACCAAGCCATCCCCAAATAGTTTTTATCTTCTTCAAGCACTTTCATCATTGTTCTGTATTCATCATAAGTAACCTTTACTTTTTCATACGTGGTTGTTTTAGGGATGGCAGGGAGACCTCTTGTGAAGTTCCTGAATGATTTAAAATTATCGTCATCTTCAGCAACAACATTTTCAATGTAGTTATTTAAAGAAGATACTCCAGCCTTTTTTAAAGCTATTCCACTTGAAGACATCCCTCTATTTTTCAGAAAGCTTTGATATCTGATGAAATCCCTTTTGGATATTTTGTAAAGCTTCTTCCCATTCAAGGAATTATGCACCCACCAGAAGAACTGACGAAGAGAGGAGTTGTATTGCTTCCTGGTTTTATCTCGGAATGAGTGGGCGTCGAGGAACTCTTGAGTTAAGCTTCTATGCTCGTCATCAACCTGACCCCACATTTCATCCGTGACTTCGGGCAACTTTTCAGCTCTAGAGCGCATCATGTTTTGTTTTATTTCTCTGGCCATTAATACACCACCGTTATTCTGTTTTAATACCACTCGCATTTAAATCTTTTTTCATAGCAGCAACTAATCGTCCATCTTTTAAGGATTCAGCAGTATTCTTCATAAATGGACGTGGTTTTCCGTATCCATAATCGTATTTATCTGGATACGTGTACCCTTGACCAGTCTCAACAACCGTGGCAACATCCTTACCGTTGTCTCCGCGGGCATTGTCTAATGAGATCCCGTTAGATTCGTTTTCAATGACAAAGGAGTCCTTCAAAAGAGAGGTGCGTTCATATTCAAGGGGGTCATAGGTGTCATACACATCAGATTTCACATGCTCTTGACCTGTTTTAATCATCGTATTTTTTGTGCTTGATTGTTTTTGAACGGCTTGCTTCGCGGCAAATTCAATTAGCGCTGCTATTTCTTTTATGTTCTTGGCCATTATTCAGCCTCTTGTTCATTTTCAATCTCTTCGACCTTATTAAGGATAAGATCATTTATTTCTTCTTGAGATATGTTTGACAGTTTGTCTAAATTCTCTTGCATCATCTTTGTTGCTTCTCTAAATTTCTTCATGCTTTCTTCAGGGAAACTACTAATAATCAATGGGAAAAATTCAGAGTCCACAAGCTTAACAAACCACTTTACTTTGTTTTTGATATCACTTGGAATACCCAAGTCTGTAAATTCTTTAATTAATGAAAAGAATCCCCATTGAACAGGATTAATATCTTCAAACTTAATTCCAGCTTCTTTTGCTTCTTCTTGATCCGTAATTAATTCAGTAAGCATTTTGGTTAAGCGGGTAGGGGAGAAGTAAGGGTAAATATAAACATGAACGTCATCAGTAAGTTGCACTCGTTCTTTCTTGTCATATTTGCTTACACTTTCTTCGATCAACCCAAGATTTAATTTTTTCGATGCCATCTCATTTCCTCCTTATATATCCTCTGAACTCATTAAAAAAGACACCTCAAAAGGGGAGAGGTGTCTAAATAAAACTTGTATTTTATTTATAATCTTCTTTTAGAGCTTTTTCTGTATAAGCTGGATTATTTGTAAATAGTCCATCAACTTTCAATTTCAGCATTTTGGAAGTGAATGTTCTTTCTTTATCAGTATCAAAAAACACATGTACTTTCATATTGTTTTTGTGGACTATCTTAACAAAATCTTTATCAACCAATTTGGCATTAGGGCCAACAACGTTAGAATACTTCTTAATTTCATTTAGCTTTGAATTGCTCATATTCTTAACGTCTTTATCTTTTAAAAGTTGAACAAGAGGAACATCGCTGTTAAGCTTATGTAATTTCTTTAGACTTTTGTCACTGAATGATTCTAGAACAACTTTGTTATTAGCGATTAGGTTATTTTTAGAGAGTGTGTCAATTAACTTTTTCTCCATTACCAATTTGCCTTTGTTGTTTGTTCTAGTCTCGATATAATAATTTGTTGTTTGTCCAAACTTTTTAATGATTTCTTCAATCGTTAAGATCTTTTGTCCTTTTCTAGTATGTAGCTTTTTAATCTGATCTAATGTAAGATCTTCAACTTCTCCTTTACCGTTTGTGGTTCGATCAACAGTCTTGTCATGGTTTGCAACTAGATGACCGTCTTTGGTTTGTCGTAAATCAATTTCAATGTAGTCTGCTTTGTCTTTTATTGCTCGTTCATAGGAGAGTAGGGTATGTTCTGGCTCAATTTCCGATGCACCTCTGTGTGCTATCATTAGCGGCTCGTATTTTTTACTGCTTCCTTTCGCATAGCCTAAAGCTGATGAATCAACTTCATTAAATGAACACCCTCCTAGTATGACTAAAGCAACGGTTAATGTTATAAAATTTAGTATTTTCATAACCTAAAATTATCATATTTAGGTAGTTGGTTCAATATATTTCTTTCCAACAATTTCTTCGTACTGTTCTGGTGTAATTTTGCCTTTGACTACAGCTTGCGCTACACGATATTCATCCCACACACCATTACCATCGTTGTAATAATCTTTTATAAGTTCATACCAATTCATTTAAAGTACACCGTCCATCATTAGTTGATATGTTAAGTCACTTAATTGTTTTTTAACCTTTTCTACTTCCGATGGCTCGGGGTCAAGTGGTTTTAAACTGTCAATGTATTCTTCTGATGCAGACTCCACCCACTTTTTTGTTTTAGGGCTGAACTTTGGAATATAAAGACCATCAGAAGGAGCAATTGGTGTGCAATTATTGGGAAGCGGACTACCGTCTTCAAGTACAACAGGGGATTCGTAAATATAATTTTCGTCATATTTGTATACTTGCATCATAATATTCTCCCTACACGGCTTTAAAACTAAAGCCTAAACTAATGTAATCATTGGGTTTGGAGGTATTTGAGCTATTTTCTATAATAACTTTTCCGTCAGTGTCAATAAGCGCTCTGTGAGTTTGCGGTACACCTGACATTCCTGATTGGGAAGCCACACCGACCCACTGAAATGCTCTTCCAGGTCTGTAGCCTTCAGGTAAGGTGAATGCAGCCACTCCAAAACCAATCGTTCCTTTTGCTATAGCGCCCTCTACAAAAACAGTTCCTGTTGCATCCTTTGTGTATCGAGTTTTAAACACTGTTTGATCTGTAGAGTTAGCATCTGTGTAATTAACCCATCCATTCTGTAAAGTAGGAGTGTACCATGTTATTGAGGAAAGCTTGGTATCAGTATAGGTTTTAGCTGAGTTGAGTGCAGCAGTAGCTCTTGTTTGTGCTCCGTCGGTCGTTTCATGTGTTTGCCATGAAGTCCAAGTTGAATCACTTTTTCTAAACCGGAAATAAGTATGAGTTCCGTAATATGCTTCTAAAGCAAATTGGGCTACTGTATCACCATAATTCATGACAACTAAATAGACATTGGACAAGTTAGCAGGGGAGTGGAGCCCCTGGTTGGCGATTAAATAGAACCCTGTTGCAATCAAATCGTTGTACTCTGTTTTTTCGGAGCTGCCTTTGTAGATAATGTTTCCATCATCGGCAGTGAGTTTGAAGAGTTGAGCAGCGTTCCATTTATCTCGATCAAATCTGTTAATATGAACACTAGTGTCATTCAGATGATTATCAAAGTCACTTTTAGTAGCTTGTTTTACATTGTCTACATTCCCAAGCCCAACCTGTTCAGCAGTAACCTTGTGTGGGTTTGATTGATCGTCAGTATGTTCAGCTAATAAAGACTTTGTCCTTTCATCGGAGCTGTTCCAATAACTGCGCTCATCCTTTGTGATATGTCGATCGAGGTCTGCATCGTGAGCATCAAAGTCAGTCTTCGCTGCTTGTTGAACATTATCAACCTTAGACAAGCCAACTTGGCTTTTAGTAACTGAATGGGGATTTTTCTTATCGTCAAGATGGCTATCAAAATTCACTTTTGTAGCCTGCTCTTCATTGAGTACATTTGATAATCCAATTTGTTCTTTTGTAACTTGATGTGGATTCTCATTGTTTTGAATGTGCATTTTCAAATCGAAATTCTGCTTTTCCATGAACTCATCAACTTTGTCATTCAAGCGTTTTTCATGATCTGACATATGAAATTCAGTTCTGAAAAATTGATCTTTAAGATTATTAATTTGCTCATTGTTTTGTTTGAGCTGACCTACAAATTTACTGCTACTCATTAACTCACCGCAATTCCTTTAATCGTTACATCTCCATTTACGGAAACAACCTCAACCATGAATTTGAAAAGCCCCGCAATATCGAAATCCCAGTTTTCATTTGTATTCAATGTCCCCGTACCTAATTGAAAATCAGTTTTGTTTGTTCCAGCAATTTCTGTCTTTTCACCATTTTCATCTACGGCAAAGAATTTTATTTCTCTTGAAGTTGAGGAACCAGAGATCTTAACAGTAATATCCCGATAATGTGATACTACAAATTCTTCACCTTCAGACGGGGCAGTTGTTGCTTCGTGGAATGTAAAGGTTGCTTTATCTGGAATGGTTTTTAAAATATTTTCATCGGTTTCTGTCAACAACTCCACCTCCTAAGTCTGTTTAAAAACTGACTTTTATTTAAAAAGGAGAGGGGAAGTATCCCCTCAATTTATTTAGCTTCAAATACTCTTACGTCTCTGTCAGTACCGTCATTGATCACATAGACATAAAGCGTTTTGCCAGCAGCAACAGGCACCGAAAAAGGTTTGTCACCGGCTGTCAATGGGATACCTGTATCAGCAGTTACAGTTGAGTTCCCAATGTAAATCGTGCCTTCTGCAGGAGGGTAAATAGTAAGTGCTGTCCTGTCAGTGATACCTGCGGTAACTTTTTGAGCTGTTGAAGTAACAGTGAATTTATCCGTTTTAAAAGAGGAGAAGCCTGGATCTCTTTCATTCAAGGTCACGGAAGGAGGTTGTACTTGAATCCCTTTGATAGCATCCAAGCCAGCTTGAGGGAAGTCAACTTGTAGGGGTTTTTCTTGTGATTTTAGATGAATGTCAGTGATCGGTTTACCATTTCCATCGTCTCTAGCTGAAGTGTAAATGTCTCCGTCTTTATTTAA
Organism: Bacillus sp. FSL P4-0334; assembly: GCF_038004825.1. Lineage (NCBI taxonomy): Bacteria > Bacillati > Bacillota > Bacilli > Caryophanales > Bacillaceae > Bacillus > Bacillus sp. FSL P4-0334. The sequence goes on from NZ_JBBORX010000001.1 coordinate 2,955,782, forward strand.
AAGTGCCAAGATATCAAGCTCCTAACGTTATTTTGTTTCTTGCGTTGTTCCAATGTCTACACTGCTTTTAGATGTCACATCTTCTTGTTCCGTTTTAACTCCTTTTGTCCCATCAGGATTACGCTTAACACGTGCAAAAGTACCGATCTTGCCATTGTCATCAGCTAATGCTCGGTATCCAATTTCAGGTGTGTAGGCTTGTCCAGCTTCTAAAGACATGTCTGCTTCACCAGAGAAATTAACTTTGGGTAACTGGATATAGAGGTCACTGTAAATTTTTGATGTCTTTGGATCGTACTCAAGTGTGTGGATTTCGAAGTAATAGTTCTCAGAGAATTTTTCACCACTAATTTCAACTGTTTCTGCATCAACTTCAATTTGATAGTGAGCTGTTACAACGTTCCCTTTAGTAGCAAACGTTTCGGGAACCGTAATTGTTTTGTCTGAAACAGCAAATTCTTGTTGATCTCCGTCTTCATTTGTAAGTGAGACTTTTGATAAAGGTGTATACGCGATTTTGACTGTGCCAGAATCACTTACAGTAAGACTTTCATCTTCCCATACAGAAATCGTCTCGTTTTCAATTTTTACACCTTGCTGCATTGCCATAAAATCAAGATCAAAGAAAGCATTTTTTACATTACCTGAAACCTCTTTGCTTGAGTTGATGACATAGAGGTCTCTATTTCCCCATCCACCTTTTAAAAAGTCTTGTTGGACTTGTTGGGCGAACTGAGTCATTTGTGTTACAGAAGATGCAACAACCTTATGGTCACTAAGTCTTTTGGTTAGCACCTTACCAACTTCATGGATAACTGTTTGTTTTGCCAAGTGTTTTCCTCCTAATATAAAATGAAAAAGAGACTGAAAATCAGTCTCCGAATAATTGCTCTAAATTTTTGGCATCTGCTGTACTGAGGTGGTGCTTTTCTTCTTTATACATATCTACATGACTATTCCAGTCACCGATTTTCACATCAGTTGCTACAGTAGCGAATAACGCAGAAGTGTTATAATTCATTATTTCGCCCATTCTGTAATATGACAGGTACAATTGATAAATTGTCATATCGGCTACCTCTTGATATGTATATCCATTAAAAGCAGTCACACAGCTGACGATGTCCTTTAAATCATTTTGAGAATTTTGGAGCTTTAATTGATTATTTAAATCATTAAACTCTTGCAATTCATCATTTTCAACAATTTTCTCTTCAGTCAAACAATGCATCTCTAATATCAATTTTCTAACATTATTAAATGCTTTCTGATCAATAAGCTTTAGTGACTCTTTGTCCACAAATACTTTGCTAAACACTTTAAAATAAGCTTGGTTAAATTCAGGTAAGTAATCATGAACAATTTTGAAGAGGCTGTTCTTCTTCAATTCGATAATTAAATCATTTAATGAACCGTCATTGTTGATTTTTAAAAAGTTTCTAATGATTTCCTTCTTGCTCATTTTCATCATATTTAGCTCACTTATGTACTCTGGATAATCTCTTAAGCGAATAAAGCTGATAGCACCGACATCAGTGTTAATAGGTCTTCCTAAAAAGAAAAAATCCTTTAACACATTCATTTACTTGCTCCAAAAGTGAATATCAATTTGTATCCCAAGTACCCTTCAGGTGCATTTGATATGAGTAGTCTTGTGTATTTAACATTTTTACCGATACCTGCAAAATTTTGATTGAAGAGCATGTCACAAATACGATCAGTAATTTTCAGGTTCCTGAATTCGGTCTCCTCATAAGTGTTAATGTGTGTATAAACATCAATCATCAAGTCTTGATCTAGCAGCATCACACTTTGGGTCGAGGGTTTAGGGATTCCATTGCCAAGATAAACACAAAGTCTGCATATTGGTTGATCGGTTAAATCATCAGTTTTGGGAGCACGTTTAATTATTGAGCTTAATATTGATGGGGAATCATCAACTGGATCATAATAATTTTCCAACGTCTGAACGTCAGGGAGAGAAGAGGAGAGAGGGTCATCCTTATAATATAAAAGACGATTCAATTCTGAATCATTCATAATTGTTCTGAATACAGTTGTCATATGTCCGACCATCATACTCATTCGCTATCACCTCCAACTTTCTTTTTGGCTATAAGTCTAATTGTTCCAGTGTTTCCATAAACCTTGGAATAGTCTATATCATCAACACGGAATTCCTCGCCATAAAAAGAAAGAAAAAGACCCTTCTTTAATTTTTCATGTTTTAAAAAGGGGATGGTAACGTGTGCCTGTCCCTCAGGAATATTTATGGCCATCTCTGATCCAATTGTTGAGGTTGTTCGTTCTAAAACACACGGGATGTCAACCTTCTCACCAGGTACTTTAATCTTTATCGGTCTCCCTGTAACTTCATCGATCTTTCCGGAATCAATTAGTTTGTCAGAAGATGTTAGACTAATTGATGAATTACAAAGCCGCATAGTAGCACTGTCATTCATTTTGTTATCGGTAGGGCGTGAATTAACTAACCAGTAACTGCCGTCATACAAAATCAAGTCTCCACGATTTAATAAGCCTAAAACTGTAAGGACTTTTTTTGTTTCACTGTCCTGAGTGGTTTGAATTATCACCTGTTCAGGCTTGCCATTCAATTCAATGTCATAAGTTTCAGGTGAATTTGCTAAGATTTCCTTGAAGATTTCATACTTGTTTGAATTAAACTCTTCGTTTTCCCAGCCACTCAAATAATTTGAAGAAGAGGTTAGATACCAATCTATAGACATCTAATCACCTCAATCAAAATTATTCACTTTCAGTTTGCTCATCTTTTTTTCAATCTCATCGACAAGATCTTCATAGGATCTATTAACCTGAGCTTTAGTATTGGATAAACCTGTCAATTGAATATCTCTTCCTACAATGTTGTTTAATTTTAGAGCCCTATCACGATATCTTCCTAAATAATCTTTGTACATGAGTCTTCCTAAAATTTGAATTTGAGCAGGGGAGAGGGGTTCTTTAAAATCTTTTGTTTCTTTATCAAAACCCAGTTCAGTTAAATCTGTTTCATATTCACCAATAGCGTTCTTGAAAAACTGATACTCAAGTCCATCTGGTAGTATTTCATTTGACTGAAACTTTGAATGGAAAACGTTTATGATTTCATCATAGGTAGTCAAGATTTAACCCCCTATGATTGAATGTCAAATTTAAATCCAGTGTATTCTTCAATGAACTTAATCTTAGCGTAGTCATTAATCTTTTCTTTTTTAGCCACATCAAACAGCTGAGCTTTTTCAGACTCAAGTAAAATTTCTTTTTGAACATTTTCTTCGAAGGCTTTTTGTGTTTTATACCCCAAGATTTGTTTAATTCGTTCTACAGTAACAATTTCTTGCTTGTCATCTTTATCTTCAGTCTCGAAACCTAAGTGCACACGGGTTTCTTTGTCATCGATATAGATTTTGGCATGGGTACCTTGCCCATCAGTTCCAGTAAACAGTGAGGTATTGTCATAAACTTGGGATTGCACTTCTCCAGCTGTAATCTGTCTGATTCCATTGGCCGGCAATCTGAAGTCACCGTGAGTATCAATCTTTCGGAAATATAAATCCCATGGACATAAATTTTTAATTGTGATCTTTTTATCTAAATTAAAAGACATGTAATCCCTCCAAAAATAAAAGGAGGGACACAGCCCTCCTAGATTTTAAATTGTTTAAATTTGTGGCAATTCATATTTGGTGTCTCTGATGAGACCAATTTGATGCTCTTGTCCTTTGGCTACACCAGCTCCAATTTCCATATCAAAACGAGTGATCTCAGTTCCAGTGATGATGTCGTTACCATTCATTGAAGTAAGTCCGCCTTTTTGGAATACTTGAAGAGGAGACTTTTTGCCTTGAGGAATGAAGAAGAGAAGACCTTCAGGAAGATATGTTTTGAAGTTATCGCCGGCTTTGTTTAATTCAGTAAGATTATAAGAGTTAGGCAATTCTACAACAGAAGAACCTTTATAAGTGTTAAGCAATCCGGTTCTTCGGATTTCATCCATTACAGATTGAGGGAGCTTAGTGCTTGAAGCATCTCCAGCTACAGCCTGGAATCCTGCAAAGTCATTTAACTGAGAAACAACAGAAAAGTCACCAACAATAGAAGGTTGTCCAAATCGGCGAATCTTTGTGATTATATCGTCTACAGATGATTTGGTGATATTTTCAGTTTCAGCAAAGTATTTAACGCCTGTTGCATTTTTAATTGCATTGAACATTTCATTTACTACATAGTACATTGCTTTGTTCATCATATCTGTTTGAACTTGCTCCATGCCTTCAGCTACTTTATCGAGGTTTCCACTTTGAATCTCCCGATAGTTAACAGCATAACCAGAAGAAATGGTTTGTGTTCCAATTGGGTATTCGCTCCAAGTTGTAGTAGCAAATGGTACGTCACCACGGGATGCTTGGAATTGGCTTCGGATGGATTCATGTGCGTATGTTGTCATCATTGGTTGCTGATCATATCCAATATTTCTAAACGTGCCCATAAAATCAAATAGTTTAATTGCTGAAATAAGTTTAGGCTCAATAGCATAACGCACAATTGTGTTGATCTCAGCTTTAGCTACAGGGTTGCCCATTAGAGCTTTGGAGGCTAGTTCCTTCACATGGGTCATAGCGGCATCGGCTTTTGCACCAAATTTGGAAAGATCTTGACCTGTTGCAGCTGCAGAAAAGATTTCTACAATAGGGGACTTAGCATTCAATTTAGCATTTGCATAATGGTTTGAGTCTTTTTGAACATTGTTTAATTCAACTGTAAACATTAATAATTACCTCCAGAATATTAATTAAGCCTGTACTGTTAGGTACAAACCTTTTCCGCCAAATGTATTTTTCTCTAAGACTTTTAGAGATACTTTAAACTCTGCAACGTCATCTCCAGCTTTAACCCATTTACCTGATTTGTCCGCAGCAGGAACCAATACGTCATCTTTAACAAGCGCATCATAATCAACTACCACGTCTGAGCTGAGTTCAATGGGTAGTCCTTTTAAGTCTGCTAAATTAAAAGCAAGGACATATTCACCTTTTAAAACTTTGAAGTCGGCCTTATCACGGATTTCAGGTTTATCAATAATGTTTCCAACCACATACACATCACCTTTTGCAGTTGAAGACGCGCCTGGAGGGAATGCATTACCAGACGAATCGTTAGGAATTACGACTAGACCAGGGACTAAATCGACACTAGCCTTGCAACGTGGATTATTTCGTACTTGTTTATAAGCACCAATTGTTCCGAATTTGAACATTGAGTATTCCTCCTAAATTTTATAAAAGTGTTATTTTATCTTAATAAAGATCATCAATTGTCACTGAACCTTGTTGCCCAGAATCACGAACGTCTGAATAAATATCGAAATTTTTGCTATTAGTCTCAGAGGCTTGTTTCTTTGAGCGTTCAGCGATGAAGGATCGAGCGATTGCTGAGTTGATTTCAGAAATAATTTCGTTTTTAAGCTCGATAGAAGGGGACTTAGAGAACATTTCAATTTTCTCTTTTGCGACATCCTTTTCTTCAGGAGAATATTCCTTTAAAGCTTGGTTAAGCTCTCCTTGCATCTTTTCGGCTACCGCCTTGTTTTTGAATTCCTTTAGGGAATTAAGCTCTTCATCTGCCTTGGCTTTTTCATCCTTGGCTTTTTGCGCTTCTTTTTCTTTTGCTTCAGCCTTAGCTTTTTCATCCTTTGCAGCTTTAACAGCAGCATTCAGTTCTTCAGTTTTTTGCTTTAAGTCCTCAGTAAGTTTCTCAACTTTTTGATTTAACTCTCCAATTTCTTTATTCTTATTATCAAGTTTGTTGTTTAACTCAAGGACTACTTCTTCTTGAGATTTTGACATTAAATTATCCTCCTTTTTGTTACTGTTTAATTCAAGTAAAATGGCAGCGTCATCTGCAGGGTCAATACCTAAAATTGCATCACCTGTAAAGTCAAATTTCATAGGTATACGTCCTTGTTCTTTCCAGCCACCTTCATATTCAATTGCATCTGAACCTTCCACAGCTGCTATCTCAACCGAGGTTTCAGGGAAATCACCATCAAACATTTTTGATTTTAACCATTGAACAAATTTAGGGTAGCGCTGGTTGTATAGGAAGCCTTCAGCTATTAACACTCTTTTTGGCTCACCATTAACATCTATAGTATCAATGTAAGCATTGGTGGTCGTACCAACCACAGCGCTGTTTTCAAAGAGCGGGGTACCGTCCTTGACTTCTGTTAACCCGTGTCCGAATGGCTCACTGTTTTCATCATCCAAGAACTCTGCGCAAATTGGCATTAACTTGATTGATTCAAGGTTAGCGTTTATGTATTTCTCCAGCCAGGTAATGCCATTCTTGTTAAATTGAGTATTGTTTTCATGAATTTCAAGAACGACCCACTTGATGTATGTCTGACCACTGGTTTTTTTCTGATTGTTAATTTCTAAAATCGTGCTTTTCAAATACTAATCACCTCCTCTCAAGAGCCAGAAGGCGTTCCGTTACTGTTATTTGTCTTCGATTTAATCGTGTTTTCATTTTTCGGAGTATCGATCTCAGGTGCGCCGGCTGACTTATCACTATCCTTGCTCATTGTGAAAGAGGTTGCATGAACAGGGAACTTTTCATCAAAACCTTCGTCTTTTTCATATTCCATTAGGGATAAGTAAGCATCAGGATTCCATCCAGTAGCGGCTATCCAAGCAATAAGGCTGCCTCGACCACTTGTATAAAGGTCTTTCATGTTTTGGACTTTTTCTTTCCTGTTAACGTGGGTAAGAGGGAGGTAGTAAACCTCAATATAAGAGCGAGGATCTTTGATGATGTTGGCGTTTATCACCTTGTTAAATTCACTTTGGATTTGTTCTAACCAGGAGAATATTTGGGAAGAAACCATCTCAATATTGGTTTGTTGAGAAGAGTAGTTACCGTCTTGACCATTGAGAGCAGATCCTGCAAATCCTAAATTTGTAGTGATTCGTTTAATGAGCTCGTCTTCACCTTTTACCTTCAAGAAATCCACATTAGTTTCTAACTTGTCTAATTTTGTTCCCGAAGCCAAAGAGAAGAACTTAACCCCTTTAACACTGCCTTTGGCAACTAACGCTTTTTTTATATTCTCGTGCTGCTGTTCCTGTTGCTTTTGAGATAAAGCTGATTTACCTTTTTGATCGCCTTCAGGGAAGGTCTGGTAGATTAAAGTACTGTTAAGCTCATCTAAAATGTTCCGTTTAGTGTCAACAAAGTATTCATCATAAACCATATCAATAAATGCAGATAAACCGATTGGGCGTCCCCATTGATCTTCAATGTCGCTACTTCCTTTAACAGCAATGGTCTTATTGTTATCAAGAACTAGCCATTTTCGATTTTGATCTTTTTTATAAGCTCTATAACCTTGTCTGATTTCTTCTGGCCATCGTTTAAGCTTGAGCGACCTTCCGTTACTTGTGAACTTGTCAAAATAGGAGACATCAAAAGCTAACTGATAAGAGGAATTTTTCCTGCCGATAATTTTGCAATAATCGAGAGGAAGGGGGAGGACTGAACAATTAAAGTCGTCAATGGTATTTGATTCAGTTATTGATCCGATCTCATTGTCACTTAGAGTAGTGGTGAATGATTCCTTCCCCACAGAATCAAAATAATAAAAACCAGTACCATATTTGCTGAGCTTTCCTAATGAATCCCTGACAACACTTTTGTCACTGATTTTCCCTAAAGCCAGGTTGAACTTTTGTTTGTTCGATTTAAAATTAGTTGCTTTACTTGACCCCAATATAACTCTGTCTAAAGTAGGGAGGGCTACCATGTAGTCAATAACGTTTCTATACACACCATTTGCGTTATAAAGCAATTTAGAGGCATCTCTAATCTGTTTATTGTAGGCGTTGTGGTCTTTCAGCCATGATTTAACTTTGTCGTAAGAAATGCCGTTAAATAAATCATTAAAGAACAATGAATCAAGCGGTGTTAAATTTGTATTAAACTCATATGATGGCTGTGGTTCAGGTGTAGTCATTATTCACCTCCTCAATTTCTAATTAAAAAAGAATCCAAATGAATACTCATCATCGGATTCTTCCTTTTCTAAAAATAAAGCTATGTAGTAAAGAGCGTAACTCAATGCACTGTACCTATCTTTATCAATACGTTTAACTACTTGTTCAACGCTAATTGAGTTCTGTGTTTTCTTTAGCCTTAAGTTGGCTACTTCATCAATTAATAGTTGTGTTTGAATACATGTGGCCTCAACCATTATATCGTCGCTGATGACTTTTTTGCTTTTTATTTCTTCATATGGTCTCAATAATTTCAACTTTCCAGATTCAACATAATCTAAGAAAGTGGTAATAATCTTGTCATTAATCCCTTGAGATTTGAGGTTGTAAACAATAGCAGGGGAGTTTGGAACATCTGGCTTCTGATCAGTATTGATTGTTGCCCAGCATCCTAATTCTTCATTCGTTTCTGGATCTGTAACATCTTCTAGAAGTCTATCCACTAGTCCACTTCCGACTCCGTTTCCATCCACAATCACAGCTCTAACTCTTGATATAGATAGATCTTCATTACCTCCATAGTTTTTGAAAACCCTTTTAACCATGATCGATTGCTCTTTAAAATTCAATCCATTTGGTGGCTCGATTATATTTACAACCTGGACTTGTCTAATTGCATTATTGGAGTTGCGAATAATCTTCAGAACAATGATGGCTGTTTTGTTGTTTGACTTTTCACTTGAGCGGGCAACATCGACCCCAATCACATATTCATTTAATAAGAAATTCTTATTCTTATCTCTAGGGCAGGTCAGTTCTGGGTTTGTAATTGTCCTTGCTTTGATCAATTTGCTAATGTTGATAAGTGCTCCATCACTCGCACCAACCCATTTAGACTCATAGTTCATTGCAAAAGCAGTTGATGAGGTTGTAGGATCGTTTTTCTTTGCAAGTATTTGAGTCCGTGTTTCACCTCTGCCAAAGTGACAAGGTAACTCCCAGCTTGCTCCTAGAACAATTTTCCCTTTTAAATCAGCCATTTCATCAAGCATGTTTAAAATCCTGTTGAATTCATCCGATCCTCGATAGCCTGACGTTGTTAGGTAATTAATCATTCCGTTCAATTCAAAAGGGTTTACTGTAGCAAGCTTACCAATTGTTCTTCTGGGTACGTTTACTACTGGTTCAAGCACATCTTTAAATAGCTCGTTATTTAAAAGAGCTGATTCTTCAACATTTAGCCTTCTTCTACGCTGGCCTTTTGTAGACTGTGCATTTGCCAGTACAGAATAAACTCCTCCTGAAGAAAACTTAACCTCAACAGAGTCTTTAGTAAAAGAAGGTCTCCCAGCTAATTCATTTTTCATTAAAGGAAACCACTTCATAATTTCATTGTGTTTCTCTTCACTAATTGAAGCAGCGTTTTCTCTGGTTTGTGCTGACATGGCTATTGTGATATCAGGAAACCAAATAGCAGTATGGTAAATTGACATTAACTCAAGCATCGTTTTACCAAACCCACGAGGGAAAACTCCATACGTACTTACAAAACGACTCATACATCTTAGGAAAACCCTTTGATCTAAGTCTAGCCTCATGCCGCCTTTTTCTGGCTTAATTAAGTCGTACCATAAATCAGGAAACCACCTTGCCCATTGAACAAATTCAATCCATTTGTCTAAATTTCGCTCAAAAGTATCAACCTTATTTTGATTTGCTTGAACAGGGGAGTTGAATTCAGGGTCGCTGTCTAATCTTGAACTTTGTTTGGTGTATTTAAAATTATCTCTTTGAAAGTTCTTTCTCGAAGCCATATTTATAACTCCCTCATGGAAGGATCATTATCTAATTCTTGTTTCTCATAATCAGCTCTCCGTTCTTCATAAAAGTTGTAGATATCTTTATAATCAGCCGCAGGAAGACCTTTTAAGTCCCGAACATAATTCAAATAACACCATAGAACAACATCTGGTTTATCTTTTGGTTGAGAAACAAACTTCGGTAAGATAGGGATAATGTCAACTTTCTCTTCAACCATTCTGGCCAATTGACCAAATCCATCTAGACCTTGCGATAAATCAGCTTTACTCATTTGAGAAGGTTTTAATTTACCTGCTTCAGCTGTATCTTTTGCCATTGCAGCCCAGTCTTTAGCCTGTTTGAAATCTCCTTTTGCTTTTGCAAGTGTCTCGTATACTTTATTTACACAGTATTCTCGCAAGCACTCTTCATGCATTGTGGTAAGTAACTGAAAAGAGGGTTTGAGTTGAAGGAATTTCTTTTCGAAAAGGAGATAGTCGTCATCGGGGTAACCATATCCGTAATTTTCTTTAAGTTTCTCTAGATAATCTGAATCAATATTTTGCGTGGTTTGTTTCTCTTCTTCATTTGTTGTAACGTTTTTAATTTCTTCTTTTACAAATATACTGTCTTTCCAACCAGTCCCGTTAAATTGCTTTAATGAATTAGCCATAGTCATATAAGCGCTAAATGTATCAGTTTTTCTCTTTTCAGCTTGATCCCAATACAACGGATCAAATTTAACATCAATCTGTTGTAAGACTGTATATATTGATTCAATATTGTTATAATCAATGTTTTTCTTCAAGCAAGTCTTGCAAATAGGGACTTTTCCTGTCTTCTCATACAGGCTACTTCGTGAATTGTAGAACCCTGACTCTTTGTCCTTTTCTTTTTGACAAGCAGCACAGATCAATTTTTCCTTTTCTTTGGCTTTTCTAGGCATTCATTCACCTCCATGTTATTGTCCAAAACACATTTTATAAAACGCCCAGCAATAAAGAGGAAGGGGGTTACCTCAATCATCACTGGGCGTTCTAAAAAGGCGCTTAAACTAAAGAAGAGAGGACATCGTCATGATAAAATCCCCCCTTAATTTCAACGTCCAGCTCTTTAATCGTTTTTAGTTGCTCTTTGGTAACAGTGCTATCAATATATACACCATTCGCTAAGCGTCTGCCTAATATACGATTGGCCGGAATAACAACGCAACCTATACCTTTTTCTTCTCCAAGTTGTTTATAAATATTTTCTTCAGTATTCGTACCTACAATTACAGGAATATTGTTTTGTTGTGATAAAGTCATAAGGAAAGTTGTTTTTCCTTTACCGCGGTCAGCAGTGTCTACGAAAACAAGTTTTGGGGCTTTTTTGTGAAATCTACTTTGTAAATCTTTATCAACGTTTTCTATCATTGTCCATTTTCTATCTGATGGAAAAAATAATTCTCTTTCAAATAGATTTTTATGCAAGCAGCGTAAAACCTGACTGATTTCCTGATCACACTTGTGGCCAGCTTCTCTAAGTCTTATCAATGTTGCTAAATGTCTATTAAGGTAATCAAACCCTATTTTCTTCATTCTCATCAATCCTCATCGCATTATTTATTTTTAATAGTTTGTCAAAACAGTCTCTTTAACTTCATCTTTAGTTAAGTGACTAAATTTGTCCCAATCTTTTTCACGAATATTAAAGTTGAATTTACTGAGCAAAAGCTTTACATCCTCAACTGTTTTAACTTTGTCAAAGTCAATTTCTCTGTATTTGATTTTTTCCGAACGTGCAACTGAAGGCATAATTATACTCATAAAAATCTCCCTTTGGTTTGGATAAAATTAAAGTTTTATCAATAGTGAATCTTGAAGAATTCGTTATCTAATGGGTTTACTTTAAAAATCAAATCTAAACCTGATACTTCTCCACTAACACCTTTAAGTTCTGCTCTAGAAATAATTTCGACATTGTTAAATTCTAAAGTAACTTTGTGTGATTTTGTTGTTTCAATATGGCGACCAATTGTTTCAGCTAATAATTTGAATTCAGAGCGAGGAGTTTCTTTTAAAACTGAAATATATTGTTTCTTCCCTAACTTTGATTCAAAGGAGGTAGGAGCTTTATATTCACCTAAAAATTTAAGTACATCAAAGTTTAGCAGAGCATTCTTTGCAAAAATCAAATACGTTTCATGTTCATCGCTATAAAAGATTTCAATATCTTGAAGAGTTGTTAAATCAATTAAAGACTCTTCAGTTTTTTTATCATACAAATGAAGGTTATACACTTCGTGCATTGCTAAGTCCACGTATATTTCCTCCCTGATTATCATTTTTAAAGCGAATTATGTATGTAGCCTCAATACCTGCATCATCAAAAACCATAAATTTTTGAGAAGGTTTTGTGCCAAACCTACCTTGCATAGCATAATCATCCGCACCGACAAGCGCTCCATTTACTACAACTGTTGTGCTGCCGTACTCTTTTTCATAATTGTGATGAATATGACCACCAAATATGTAAGAGGGGATGTATCCAAGTAATTGAGGAAGTCGTGTAACACATTGGTCAACACGATCATAATGACCATGGACAAAAACAACTTCTTGATTGTTGATCCTAGCGGGGATAAAACCATCTTGTTCTGGTTCAACAGAGACATTCTTAATATCTCTCAATCTAGCTTCAAGATACCAATTGATAAGGTACTCAAAGTTTTCTTTAATGCCAACATCATTTTTAGAAGGGGAGAGGCGACCATGATTACCAGCTACATTATAAAATTTTACTTCCTGGAATTCACTCGCCAACATAGCTAAAACTTCAGCAAGTGTTTCCGATACATACTTAATTTGTTCAACAGCATCTTCATTAGCTTGGACTCTTGTAGAGACATGAATAAGCCCGCCAATTAAATCGCCGAGATTAGCAACATGCAAAGTAGAAACATGATTTTGCTTACCATACTCAATCACTTTGTTGGTGAGGTGTTCTACACGCTCATTGAAGATTTCTTTGTTGAATTTATTAATGCGGTTGTCGATTTCCATTCCGAAGTGCCAGTCACTGAATAGAGCAAGTCCATGTTTTTCAGTAATAGCAGGTGATGGGAAGGTGAAGCGAAGGGGTCTTTTTGACTCTAGAGATGCAATAGCTTGAACAACATCATCTTTAATTTGTTCAAACCGTGCTTGATTGGCAATGAATTTCCGGAATTCTCTTTTTTGATCTCGTGCTTTGATTGTTTGTTTTTCGGATTCAATACGAATTTTTTCATGCTTTTGTTGAACTTCTTTGTTCATATTCTTTGAGATAAAGTAATCGTGCCAACGCTCAAATTGTTTAAAGTCTTTACGCCATTTACTTTCATCATAGTTGGTTCCCTGATCCTTGTTTAAAAGGGCAGCAATTGTTTTTGTGTCAATGTGATAAGTGTCTTTGTTTTTGAAAAGTCTAATATGATAATCAGTAAATGATTCGTCTTTTTCTCGTTGTAAAACAGGATCTAAAATAGCTGTCATTCAGTCACCGCCTACTCATTGATTTGTGGAAGTTCGTCTTCTTCGGTAATAGAAATTTTTACTTTCCGACCGTCAAATGATTTTAAAATAGAATTCAGATCATAACGCTCGATGTCTGTTTTTGTTTCTTCTTCAATAATTCCATCAATATAAGTATAGTTACCTTTTAAATTTACTGTATGAACTTTCTTAGCCAAATTAAATTCCTCCAATATGTGTTTTTTTACGTTCAATAAGCTCCTTCGGAAGCCCGATGATCCGAAGCATCGGTAACGTCCGAAAAGGGGATATAAAGGAGATGAAAAGATAGGTCGGATAGGCGTTGGGGAAACGCCCGAAGGAGATTATTGATTACTTGCGTACCGGAAGGCTCGTAAGCACATCCTGGCTGATGGGTAAAGTAAAACGCAAGCACAAAAAGACCTTCTAACGATTTAGACGGTCTCGTTCTGATTACATTCTAACCCCATCTTACCTACATCAGTAGCTCACGTAGGTAACGCAAGCCTTCGGATCGACAGGGAATACGCTGATTACGGGTTCAGCGATTGAAACCTTTGTAGTCGACAAACTATAAGTAAGTCGAAAAAACAAAAGACGTCATAATGTCGTCTTCAGAACTCCTTGTGCATCATGGTACATGAACATAAAAGGCTAGTAATCGCTGTGCGAAATCCAGCTGGCTCCTTCTACACATGGCAGATGAGCTAATTCATTTAAGGACTGCGAATGAAGGAAATCAATCCTGCGTTATTGCCAACTACTCAATCAAAAATGGGTTAAGTAGTCGCCGAACAACCTCTGGATTCGCAGTGAAAAACTTGATTAGTAGCTGACTTTAGAAGGAATCCCAAAGCTAGACGTATCGAGGTATCTTTTGTGTCCTCCATGCGAGAATTAAATGGCTACTCTCGTTTCATATTCAAAAACAAATACACGAGAAGGAAAGACCCTAATAAGCCTTCTCAATGGCATTTTTTTATGCTCTTGTCGGGTTACACGCCGTATTGAGAAACAAAGCGTCTCAAACGCTCGCCATTTATTTTGCACAGTTTTCTCTGACCCGTGTAAGGAGGTATGTGCATGGGAAAGGTAAGTCTCCATTCAGAACATTGAAGGAGAAGTAGCGAATAAATAGTGAATATGTTGCTAAGTGAAATTGAAAAGGAAAGACCGAAAATAAACCTTTTCTGTGAAATGGGAGCGGTGATCAAACGCCCAAAAACCATTTCACTTATTTTACGAGTATAGAAGACTCGCTAACCGGAAAAATTTTGATGACCGCATAATAAGCATCAAAGCTTATAAGGGCATTATTTAAAGGGAAGCGAGACGCATCTGCCTTACCTAAGTGCAAGCCGAAGCAATACACCGCGATTAATATTCAGGTTATATGCCACCCATAATAAGACCCTGATGGGATTCAGTCGCAATTTATATTAATGCGCTAAGTCTTATCGGCATATTTAGCCCGATAATAGTCATTTATCTGTGTCTTTAAGATGCAGACATCCGAGCTAACCTCGAACCCTCATAAATGACCATTATCCGACTAACCACAATGACCAGTTGTAGTTGTAACGTCGAATTTAATGCTTTTGTTCGTATGAAAGTAGGGTAGACATGTTTAGAAAAGGCTTCATCCACGATGGGGCAATACCCCGCTAATATCCACTTATCCGAAACCCCGGCATCCCAAGTCCTCAAACAAATGAATATTAGCGGAGAACTGATATTCCACATATCAGTAATCAGCTTATTATTGACGACACCCCCATGCCATCAATAAAAGAACTCTAATTAATAAACCTGGAGATGAATGCGGGAGAGGATTTGCACCTCTCATGGATGACAATTCGCCAACTATTAGTCTTCTCTTGAAGGTTGGCCTCGAGATTCCCGAAGGTCGGTCATACCACCTCGATCTACGCGTTTACCTTTTTCGCCACCGCATTCTAGGGAAAAGGGAGGAAGATACTACATTAAGCTTTCACTGCGTCTTTTAGAGCTTTTGCAGCTTTGAAGGCAGGTGCCTTTGTAGCCGGAATATCAATTTCCTCACCCGATTGTGGATTTCTCCCTTTGCGAGCTGCACGTTCACGAACTTCAAATGTTCCCACTCCAGGAATCTTGATTGATTCACCTTTTGTTAGTGTATCAACGACCACATTAAAAACTGCTTCTACTTTAGGCGTAGCATCTTTCTTAGTAACTCCTAATTTTTCTGCAACTGCTCCAACAAATTCTGTTTTGTTCATGTTTTAATTCCTCCTAGTGATTTTCTTTATTTTTGTGTTAAAGTATAATTACGGTATCGTTTGTGCTCTTTCGAAAAATGGGAGATGTACTCACCCTTATATGTGGAAATTAGCTTTCTTTCTCCCTTATGGCGATTATCTCAAAAGGGGCTTTCAGACCAGTCATATCAAGGGTTCAAGGCGCTTTTTTCGTTAAACTTTTTCCGGTAAAATCGCTGTACCCCTTGGGGGAGTAAGGCTCAAGGCACTTTCTATTTCGTCATTTTTTTCTTGCTGTACTTTTTTTGCCTTATTCGATGGTTCTTTTTTTCAATTTCCAATGCACATCTAGTGCAATATTTTGATTTATTTGAGATTGACTTAAACATCTTTCCACAACTATAACAAGATTTAAATCTTTTTAGATTATTCTGTATGTTTTCCAATATTAGATCGCCAAAGCACTCCCATAATGTTGATTTAAATTTGCTTTTCTTTTTATATAGGTACTTTACTAAAATATCAGCAACATATTGCTCGTCTTCATGTATCTTCAGTAATCTGTCTTTGATAACCTTATAAACATAAAGTTTTTGTCCAGGCTTAATGTCTTCATCATTCATGAGCCATTTCTTGTTCTGGTCTAATCGTTTATATTCACGAATAATTGCATCGTCCAATTTAATATCCCTGTTCTTGAGCAGGAAGCGGTAATCAAATTTTCCTGCCACTGCTGCGAAATTAATTCGGTCAGAAGGGATAATGGAGTCTAACTTATTTACTGTGCTTTCATTAATTAACTCAACACTATGTTCTTCTTTATCCTTTGCATTGATAAAGAAGTGAGGCACTTTATTTTTTATGTAATCTTTAATTTTTTCATCAACATGATCAGGACGGGTCGGCATGAATAAGGTTTTTGCGAACTTTGATACCCTCGGTTTCCCGATATTTTATTAGGGAATAGACCATATCATCATCTGTGCTAGACAGATGGTCAGCGCTTCATAATAAGGAATTTCACCTTATTATTACTCCATAAAGGATGGTCGTTGCACCTTCATTTACAAGTGCTTCCCAGCATGATGTAAACGCTTGGCACAGGGTTTTCATATAATACATTCTACATTCATTTTACATTTTTATAGGTTCTTCCTTGTTTAATTCCATAGACAACATTGGGTTTTATGTTACACATTTTTGCAACATGGGGTGCTGATAACCCTTTTTTAAGAAGTTCTCTTATGCAAAATACTTCTTTTGAAGTAAGAGTGCTTTTCTTCTTGCTTTTGTATTTAAGAATAAAGTCGTCCCACCCAGTAACATGAATATGATTCCATACTTTACACTCTAATATTGATTTAACGATGGGGTAGGAAACACACATTGACTTTGATACTTCGAACATCTTTTCTCCATTAATCAATCGAACTTTTATCTCGTATGCTTTCGTTTCATTTATTTTTGAGGATTTATTTTTTGACCCTAAATGAGACTGACGCATCTTTAATCTAGATTCTGGCGAATGCCTTTTATTCATTCTAGATTGTAAAAGCTTTTCCTTATGCTGCGGAGAGAGCTTTCTGCCAATTCTCGCTTTACTCATTTTGGCTTTAGTCTCATCACTAAGCTTTCTTCCGGTGTTATTAATCCTATTCTTTTCCCCAATAATTCTTTTGGTGGAGTCAGACATCTTACAATTACTCTTGCCCTCTCCGCCGGTGGTCATGTTAAAGCCATTTAAATAGGCACCTAGTTCGTTTATGTAGTGAGTTTCTAATTCGTTCATATCTGAGTTTGGATCAACTGTTTGCAATACATGAAATTGGAAATCGTTTTCTCCATATTTATTCCAGGTATTCTGCAAATGTCGATTACAGTGCGAATTGTTTTTCAGCTTCCAAGTGTGATGCCAGTAACGCTTAATAAATTTCATCTTAGTTTTCCCCACATATATTAAGCCGGTGCTTATCTGCTCAATCTTATATATCCCGCTCAAATATTTATGCTCATCCTCATTTATAAACTTCACTTTGTCACCCCCTTGTTTTAAATATCATTGTTCAAAAATGTAAAATGTATTAATTAGAATTCCCCTGTTAGCACACTCATTGACGATCATTTCCTATCGCTACTTTTCGCTGAATGTACACCCTAGATTTCTAGGTTCACTGACTTTTCATCCGCATATCGCTATGCGACGCGACTATAAATTTAATCGATAGTAAAGTTATTTTCCATGCATAACCATTTGATTACGTCCAGATTTATATTGTCACTGTTCCATATCTTAGTGATGTTGTTGCTGTATTCCCCGATATTGATCCCATAAGCAAGAGTTAGTGCTTCATATATGTTCCTGCTATTAATCTCTTGTTTCTGTGCTACTGACATTTCATAATACAAAGGAACGATGTTCTCCATATTACGCTTGGCAATATTGACGATTAACTCATCAGAAATAATTAAGGCCTTATCCCCGTCATTGTCAAACTGCAGCAACTTAGATATCGGATCATGAATGCTTGTGTAAACACCTGGGGTAATAAACCACTTTTCATATTCCTCATCTTTTTTGTTCCACCTAACACCATGCTCTCTGAATAGGTGAGGGGAGCGGAGGATGTCAATATACCCTTCATCATATAAAGAACAATGGACATCATTTCCTGAAAGTAGTCCTTTTGGATTCTGGATATTCAGAAATAATTTTTCGCAGAAAGCATACAGATCAGGACATAAATATGTATAACGAGCACCATCCACAAGCAATTTTCCTGATTTGGCATCTTTAATCATGCTTTTCTTTTTATTTTTAATAATTTCTTTCGTGTGATCATCGTTAAGAAGTTCTGGATATAGAAGTAAAGCGTCCTGAAGAGCTGTCCGATGTTTCTTTTTCTCCGTAGCTCCAAGAACTCTTAACATGGTCTCTTTATCAGTTCCCAATGTGGTTATCTCTTTTACAGTCTTTGAGCTCATTTGAATTAATTCTTCATCGGAGATATCTGTAAGTGTCTGGAGCATTTGATAAGTAAGCTTTCCTTCAACAGAAGGATCTTCTGCGTTGAGTTTTGCCCCTAAGCATCCATATTTTTTATAATTGCCTTGATATTCTTCCCACGATGAATAATACTTCCACATTTTAAACTGACTTTTAGTGAAGATAATTTGAACATCATCTTTCACTACGTCCCATTCCTTGCCGTATATATCAGTTACTTTAAAAGCTTTGTTTTCCTCAGCAAATTTACGAAAATCAAAAGGGACTAATAAACCCTTTACCCACGGGAGCCTTACCATGAAGCTTTTACGACTTAGAGTGGGGAGTATCATTCCGCAGCCATCTGTATGCTCAATGGGAATGTTCATTGTTTTTCGTGTGATTTCGTAGGTGTCTCGGTCAATATAGTCAACAAGGCTTGATACATCAGTTTCTAAGTCGTTGACAACAATAGCTTTATCAATATCAATCTCCCAAGGGCTACTGGCGCTGTTAGATAAGGCCATATAGCTATTCCATTTGTTAATGCTGCTACCACCAAGGGAGTTGATCTTTTCAATGCTCAAGCCGCATGTCAAAGCATCCTGATACTTATCGTAAGTACTTTTTTTAATGAAACATGACTTCTTTGTACGAATTTGACCGGCGCTGCTCGTGAAATAAACGTATTTTTCATTGTTATGTAAAAATCCTTGATCAATAATGTCCTTCAATACTTCAAAATGATAAGTTTGTACAACCATGATTTCCTCTGACAAGGTGTTTTCTTTAATCCCTAATGTACGGGTCAACACTGAATCAAATAAAGAAATTACTTTATTATCCCTTAAACTGTCAGTTCGAAGTGTTCTTATGTCATTATGTTCTTCGAATGCAGAATAGAGGCACTCTTTAAGATATGTAATTCTATGTGATATGTATTTCTTATGTTTATTATTTACATTGTCTAATGTTTTAAGATAATCTCTGAATCTATAAGACTTCAAAATCTTATTATGTAATGAATTTTCTTTGTCATTATAAAATGCTGATGTGTCTACGCTGTATATGTGAACTTGCTTAGACAATCCATCTTTTTTTCTTTTCAATCAATCCCCTCCATTCAATACTTATATTTTATTTTTAATATTAATAATCACTCCTTAAATATTTATAAACCAGTCTTTTATATGTAATCGATTCTTTATCAATAGTACCGAAGAGTTTGAAGTCCTCATAAAGCTCACATTCGCTTTGTGTAGCCCAATCATTTTGCACAATTGATTCTAGAAATTCAATTACGTGAGTAGTCATGTATGTTTTCCGCATATCGCACCTCCTTGTTCTTGTTTATATTATATACTTATATTTTATTTTTGTCTATGGTTTTCTGAGCCGAAAAATTACTTCAGCTCAATAAGTTCAAAAATTTCTTTGATGTCGCAATCCAAGACTTTTGAAATGACAAGAGCATATGAAAGTGAAGGGGTATACTTACAGAAACCACTCTCATCATTTTTAGACCATCTAGAAATCTGCTGTTTTGTTACACCGGTTTTTTCTGCAAGCCAAACTTTTTGAATACCTCGTTCTTTTAAATAAGGTTCTAAATTGGTTTTTATTTTGTATTTCAATAATAACCATCCTTTCTTATTTAAAAGATACAACACTAATACCTTCATCTCAATCGAGTTATTGATTTTTTAAATGTAATGTTCTTTTTGTAAGCATTAATGATTACAATAGTTGCAGAAAATGATTACTTCGGATATTATCATATTGGGTAATCTTTTATCCAGAAATATCAAGCCTGATCATTTTGTGGAGGGAGTAATTTTGGGGAATTATTTTGAGTTGATAACTTCAAACCTAAATTTTGATGACTTGTCAATTTTGACTTTTCTTTCGGAAAGGGGAGCAGACATTAAAGTTAAAGCAATTTCCAAAATTGAAATCAAAGATATAGCTATTGAAGCAGGTACGCCTTTGACAGAAGCAGCTTTAAGAAAGTCATTATATCGGCTTGAAGCTCTTATGTTTATAAAAATTGTGGCTGGGGCTAGATCCCACAAAGTAATGTTAACTGATTACGGATACGAAGCTTTGAGATATCAATTAGAAGGGGAGAGGGTTTAATGTTTGGATTTATTGGAGTAGGTCAGGCCGGTGGAAGTGTTGCAGATGAAGCAATGAAGAGAGGATTTCATTCTGTTGCAATAAATTATTCACTTTCAGACCTTAATTCATTGGTTAATGTCCAGGATAAGCTTCATCTGGTTGGAACAGAAGGAGTTGGCAAAGAAAGAAGTGTAGCAGCGAAACATATGAAAAACAACTGGGAATCTTCTATTGAGTTTATAAAGAACACAATGGAAAAGCCTTCAGTTCAAGTAATTTTTGTTGTTTTCTCTGCAGCTGGTGGAACCGGTTCAGGGGTAGCTCCTATATTATTAGAATTGTTAAACGAATGTCTTACACATAAAACAATAGTGGCTGTACCAATCCTTCCTGACAATAATGAGGTATTGGTTAACCAGATGAATTCACTGGAGCTACTTGATGACTTATCTATGCCAGAAACATGTGTTTTACCTTTGGATAATCAAATGGTTTTGAGCAAATATGAAGGGAGGATTGCTGAGAGCAGGCTGTTCAAAGAGACAAACAAGATGTTCCTTGATCTAATTGAAGCCTTGCTCAATTACACAGACAGAGGATCAAAAATCAGCACTTTAGACAGGAAGGATTTAAATCAGCTTTTTGATACACCAGGAATCATGACTATTGCTCAAACAGACCTCACTGAATTTACAAATGAGGGTAAGTATTTTGATAAGCTGCATGAAGATATACAGAAATCATGGAACAATTCGATATTCACTCCAGTTGAGTTTACAAATGTGATGAGAGCTGGAGTTATTCTGGATGTTCATGAATTCTTAACAGAGCATATTTCGTATAATGAGCTGTTTAATGTCTTTGATAACAAGATGCCCCTAGATTTATTTAAAGGACATTATGATAAAGGTAATAGGGCGATAACGATCCTTAGTGGATTAAACTGGATCAATGAACGGATGAAACAATTAGATGATCTAATTGAAAATGGAAACACTGAAGTTAAAGAAACAACTGTTTATAAAGCTAGGAATCGACGTAGAGAGGATTTATTTAAACCGAAGAAACTGGAGAACAAAGAATCGAAAAAGACCTCGTATATGGAGGCACTGAAGAGACTAAAGCGCTAATTTTAAAGGAGGCTGCCTACTAAGGTGGCTTTTTTATTTTGATTTAAAATGACCCCTCTGACGATCGTGAGCTAAAAAAGTGCTTATCGTAAATGAAGATCGGAAAGGGTTATTCCGTTGATATAGCAATGATTTAGAGCTGTCCAAGGGGATACTAGGTGTTTTGTGATCGTGAAACGTAGGCAGGAGAGAGGAAAAGTGGTCGTTGAGTTAAAAATCTGATGAAAAAGGGGAGAATGAGGGGTGGAAAAACATTGATATTATAGGCTTTTACGATAGCGATTACGATGCGAAAATAGGCTGAAAAATGGGGAAGTGAAAAAATAAGTTGGGTGTGGAAATGGAAGTGCTAGGGGTACATTTGTTCCTATATTTTGGCCTTTAGATGTTAATATACCCCCCATATATTGGTAATGTAATGCGCATATAATATCCGTTATACCTGCATTTGAGGATTTCGGCTGTTAAACTGAGGCTTTACCACGATTGCAAACGAAAAACAATATTTATTTTGAAAAATCAAATAAGAGTATATTTTAAATATGAATAATCATTCATCAAAAATAATCGTGTGTATAACGAGAGGGAGCAAATCGAAGTCTTATTTTATTTATTCTTCATCCATTTTACCTTAACTTTATCCTTAACACTTACCATTTGCCTATTTCTCATCTAACCTATATCGTACCTATCCATTACCGCACATCATGCTATATCATTCCTTACCTTATCACCATAGTAATTCACAGACATCTCTTCAGAAGCATTCTAATACCTTTCTCAGCCTTCTTATCTCCAATCTCATACCATAAGTCTGTTTAACTCCACATCCTCATATACGCAATTATAATGGACAATACACTATCCACTAACACGATATAAAAAATAAAAAATAAGTATAATAATTGTATACATTTAGTTTGGAAAATGTTATAATAGATACATAGGGAAAGGAGGTGTACATAGTGCTTGAGAAAGTGGGTATAGCAATTGCTTTTCTTATTCCTATCACGGTTTTAATCATCAACTGTTTAACAATAGTTGAGAAATTCCAAAACATAAAGAAGAATAAGAAAAGCAAAAAGGAGAAAGAGATAGACAAAAAAATAAAGCGTATACGCAAGCGACTCCGACCAAAGAGAAAACGCAAACGTACACGCAAATAACATCTCTAAAGGGGAAATTAATCCCCTTTAGTTGCTACCCATATTATAACATGATCAAGCACTTTGTAAACATGAAACGATTCTCATTGTGGTTTACGAACATTACATTTGTTGTTTTATTCTTATTGTTCCTCCTCATCAAAGATTACTTCAGCAGCGGAATACAGTCGCTTATCACGATTGTCTTTATAGTAACATGTGTTATCATCGTTTTGTTATGGATCATTTACTTTGCTTTACGCGGAAAGAATGTAGACAAGTCTAACTAAACATCACACTATATGGTGCTTATTTGAGATGAGCGGGACAAATAAATGGACTGTCACAAATGAACCTGGAGAAATTGCATCTATGTTGCCATTGTAAACAAGTGATCAACAGTGCAATAATGATTCATTTTCTAGGCTGGAAGGATACTTTAATGATCTTGAAGAGAGAACTAACTATTGAATTTAAGGCATGAGAAGGAGCGGTAAAATGTTTATCGTTCCTTTTTTAAAAAGAAAATATAAGGGGATAAAATTTGAAAAAGATTAAAGTGATTGATTCCATTATGGGATCTGGTAAAACAACATACATTATTAAAATGATGAATGAGGCACCGAAAGATGAACACTTCATTTTCATCACACCTTATCTTGACGAGGTAACAAGGATAAAGCGGTCATGCATCAGTAGAAAGTTTTACGAACCGAAAATACATAGTGAGGAGGGTGAAACACTCTATAAACTGGACTCATTGCACAAACATTTAGCGGAAAACAATGACATTGTGACAACTCATGCTTTGTTCAGTATGGCTAATGAAACAACTAAAGAATTGATTTATTCGGGGAATTATACACTCGTACTTGATGAAACAATGGAAGTAGTAAAGAAATTAAATATATCTAAAGATGATTTAGATATGTTGTTTCAAAATGAATGGATTAAGAATCAAAACGGCATAATCATATGGAATGATGATCAAGAAAAGAATCTTAATAGGGAGTATAGAGGAGAATTCCAAACGCTTAAGCAGTTAGCCAAGAGTAATAACTTAATTCTGCACAATGATTCCGTACTTTTTTGGCAATTCCCAGTCGACATTTTTACTCAATTTAAGCAAGTATACAACCTTACATATTTGTTTGATGCGCAGATACAGAAATATTATTATGATATTCATGGAATTGAATATGAACTTTATGCCGTAGTTAAAGACAATCACAGCTACAAATTGATGCAACACAATAAACAGTTTGATAAAGCAAAGAAGGATAAACTAAAGAATAAAATTAGAATATATGAAGGTGATTTAAATAAAATCGGTGATGACTATTACGCGTTATCAAAAACGTGGTTTGAAAAACGGTCAGTGTTACATAAAAGACTAAAGAATAACATACTTAATTATTATCAAAACATCATTAAATCAAAGTCTAAGGACAATCTATGGACAACGTTTAAATCACATAAGAGCAAGCTAAGTGGTAAAGGATATACAAAAGGGTTTTTAGCCTGTAACATCAAGGCAACAAATGAGTACAGCCATAAGAAAACATTAGTTTATTCAATAAATAGGTTTGTCAATCCTGCAATTGATGATTACTTTAGATCTAAGGGAATTGATATTAACGAAGATAATTTTGCACTTTCTGAAATGATTCAATGGATTTGGAGATCAGCAATTAGAAATGGTCAAAATATCGATATTTATGTTCCTTCATCAAGAATGAGAAAGCTGTTAAAAGATTGGCTTGAAAACAAGATATGAATAAGGCGTATGAAAAAAAAAGCAATAAATCGTTTTTGAAACCCTTGATACGTAAGGGTTTGAAGGGGGTCTTTCGTAGAAGAAAAGAGGTAAATAATTTAATAAATAAAATAAGAGAATGGGGGTGCTGATAATTGTTCAAAACGGTTCGTTCCTCACCTGAACAATTTTTGCTCACACCACCCCCAAACCCCCTCATGAGCAACCATGTTTAATAATATAAAAATAAAAAATAAGTATTAAATATGTTGATTTATTAAAGTGATCAAGGTATAATGAAATTAACAAATATAAAAAATATGCATTTTGAAATGGAGAGATTGAAAATGACAGCTGTTTTAAGAATTAATGAAGAGTTAAACGGAATTGAACTTTATTTTGATAGTAAACCAGAACAAGAGGTTTTAACTCATCTTAAATCAAACGGTTTTCGATACTCTGGATTCAAAAAATGTTGGTGGAGCAAACGGACAGAAAAATCAATGCAGGTTGCTAACGGTGTTACTAAACAAGAAATCTCATCTTCTAAAACAATCACTAAAAACAAAAAGAAAGCTAAGGGTGTAAAAATGAGTCTGTGGGATGCAACACAATGGAGTGAATTAGAAGTAAATAAGGAACAAGAAGTAAAAGAAATGGCAAAGGAAATAAGAAAGCATTTGAGACAACGTTTCCCACAATGCAAATTCTCTGTTACTACTGGGGGAAGCTATTTACATAGCACTATTAACATCAAAATCAAATCAAGTCCTTATGAAAAAGGCTCAGCTTATTTGACTGCGATTTATGATTACTGCAACAGTCTTTTAAACAATTATCGCCATTGCTACAGCCCAGCAGATCCATACACTGATTACGCAGGCAGTTACAACTTTTATGGCCATGTTTCATTAGACTGGGAATACATAGTGACAGAACAAACAGAAGAAATTAAAGAAGATATGACACTGTTTGATTCAAAGATGGAAGAATTCGAAGAAGCCGAGAAAGCGAGAAAAGAAAAAGAACTTCAGGAATATTTAAAAGAGCAAGAGCTCAAAAATGCTGAATATAAGAGACAGCAACAAGAAGAAAAGAAACAAGTCGAAAATATCTATAGTAGCATTGTAGTAAAACAATTGAACGAAGATCAGCAGTATTTTGTTATTGATGCACAGTTTGCCAACTTAAACAAACATCAAACACTTGATCAATATGAAGACGAGGTTACTAAAGGTGACTACAGACTTGAAAATGTAAAAATTACAAAAGAAGTGCATTTCAATACCGGAGAAGCGTTAAACAACTTTTCTAACATGCTTTTAAATGATTTTGATTTTCTTGCGGAAACCGGTGGAAGCTTTACGGAAGACAACAGAATCAACTCTATGATTGATTATTACAATATGGACGATCTAGAAAAGAACACAGTCAAATGGAATTTATATGGCGTAGGAGTGTACTACGGCGGGAAATTACAATTTATTATAGACGCTCAAGGCCATTCTTATGCGAGATATGTTGGCTTAGTGGATAATGCCAAAATTGAAAAGTCAATTTCTCATAAGCAAGCGTTAAAAGAAGAAGAATTGCAGGAGTTAAAATATCAAGCGAGAAAAATAGAAGATCTTTCTAGCTCAGTCATTGAAGAATTAAATATATTTGCAACCTGGAACAATGAAGACTGGGACAAATATAAAACTTCACTCAAAGAAAAATTGAAATTGAATAATTTAAATTTAAGTAAAAATGTTATCCAACAAGCAGATACAGAAAAATTAAAAATTGCTTTATACAGAATTCACCATGAAGTTGACAGCATTCAAGAACAATTTAAAAATGCTGATCTTGAAAAAGGTGAAAAATATACTCTGTTTCACATATCTGATCTTGGATCTTTAATTACTGAAAGAATAACATATGACAGTTACGGGCCAACTAAATATGCCCAATATGATAATGCAGTCAAGTTGACATACCGGCCTGAAAATAAAAGAAATTTATATTACCGACACTTCTATTCAGAATTATTGATGTTCAAAGGATGGCACTCGCTGCCCGAAACAGTGTTGAATAATGTAGAGGTTAAACCAGATGGGACTAAAATAATTCACAGTAAGTACTACTCGTGTGACAAAAGACAATTTGACGAGGTTTTAAATTACTTAAATAAAAAAAGCTTCAAACCAATAATCAACACATATAAGCCTAATCTATAAATTAATGAGGGGATGGGAAAACATCTCATTCCTTAAAAAGGGGAGCTCAAAATGTTTAAAGATAATCCGGATTTTTATCCGACACCACCACAGTTAATCCGAAAAATGACATCTAAAGTAGAATGGAAGTACATTAACTCCGTTCTGGAGCCGTCAGCAGGCAAAGGGAATTTAGTAGAAGCTATTCACAATCAATTTAAAAACACCAGCAACTACAGAAGGAATTCGAAATATGACATTGATACAATTGAACAAGATGAAAACTTACGTCACATACTTAAAGGCAAAGATTACAGAGTGATTGCAGATGATTTTCTGACGTTTAACACTTACAAGAAGTATGATTTGATTTTTATGAATCCACCTTTTAGTAGCGGTGTTAAACATTTATTAAAGGCGATTGAATTAATTGAAAAGCAACAAAGATCCGGCCAAATTGTTTGCGTACTAAATGCCGAAACATTAAAAAATCCGTATTCAAATGACAGGAAATTTCTTATACGCAAGCTAGAGGAAATAAAAGCAGAAGTTGAATACATTCAAAACGCTTTTTCGAACTCAGAGCGAAGCACAGAAGTTGAAGCAGCACTAATTTACATAAGCATTGAAAAACAAGAATATAGCAGCGTTCTAATAGAAGAATTGAAAAAAGATGAGTCTCATAGAATTAATGACGATTATAAAGCGACACAGATAGTGAACGCAGATTTTATCAAAGGGATTGTAGAACAGTTCAATTATGAAATCAAAGCGGGGTTAAAATTAATCAATGAATACTACAGTTTAAAACCATTAATGCTGCATAGTTTCAAAGATGACAGTGCTCCAATATTGAAGCTGCAAATTGATAAGAATACCGAAGAAAATGACATAGAGAATGCATATATAAAACAAATTAGGGCGAAGTATTGGAATACGTTATTTAACAATGATCAATTTATGGGGCTCTTCACAAGCAATCTGAAACAAAAGTATTTGCAGCACGTTGAGGAATTAAAAGATTATGATTTTTCTTTGTTCAATATCTATACATTAAGAATTCAGATGAGTAAAGAGATGACGCAGGGCGTAGAAGATACAATACTTAACCTTTTTGAAGAATTTAGCCACAAGCATTACTATGATGAATCATCAAAAAATGTGCACTTATATAATGGGTGGAAAACAAATAAATCATATAAAATTAATAAAAAAATAATTATTCCATTGAACGTGTATAGCTGGCTAGATGGTCGGTATAATCCAACAGATTATAAGGTCTTAGAAAAGTTGAAAGATATCGAAAAAGTTTTCAATTATCTTGACAATGGATTGACAGAAGACATAAATATTGTTGAAACTTTAAAATTAGCTGAGCATTATGGGGAGACGAAAAAAATAGAGTTAAAGTACTTCTATGTAACTTTTTATAAAAAAGGGACATGTCACATCGAGTTTAAAGATACGGAAATTCTGAAGAAATTTAATATCTTTGGCAGTCAAAAGAAAAATTGGCTTCCTCCTTCATATGGCAAAGTGAAATATCAGGATATGACAGCAGAAGAAAAAGACGTAATCAATGATTTTGAGGGTGTGCAATCTTACAGTGAAACGGTAAATAACGCTTCTTATTATATCCTGGATACATCGAAGCTTCTCATGCTTACATCATAACTCTAGTGCGGGGCAAGCAATGCTGTATTTTAAGCGAAAAAATAAAATAAAATGCATATTTTAAACAGAATGGGGATATTTAAAATGAAAACAACACTTAAAAAATTGTCTCAAAAAGAACTTCATAATCTAATTGGAAGTACTGTTATATTAACAGAAAATCACACAACGATTTCTGGGGACAGAGTTTTAAAGAAAAAAGGATCTCAAGGGATACTGGTTGATTATCAAATGTTTTGGGGCGAGGCCACCATCCAATTTGGCAAAAGAAATTACAAAGTTGGCATGGACATTGTTCAGCTTTTAGAGCAATCAGGGGAAATCGAACAAAAGAGCAGCGATGTATCCAAAAAAGCAGAAACAGAAAAAGCTACTGAAAAGGAGTGTATTTTCAAAGAGACAAGAACAGTAGACCAAATTCTTGATGAACATAATGATTATATGACTTTGTATAGAATCTTTAATGATGATGCTTACTTAGAAAAAGCAAGACAAACGCTACAGCAACTGAAATAGTTATAAGTGAATCAAAATAAAACAGCAGTTTTAAAGAGATTGAGAAGTAAATAGCCTAGGGGAGACTTTACGATTTGAAAATTAAAGGAGTGGGATTGCATGAAAAAAATTAAATACATTGTCACTATGGTGGTCGAAGTTGATGTATCAGAGGAAGAGGAAAAAGATATTTATCCAAATGGATTAAATAAAGATGCATTGATTAAAAATATGCAATCAGATACATTCGATGAATTACTTCATGACAACCTAACAGAATATAAAGCTGAAGGTTATTTAATTCAAAACGGAAAGGTAATAGCTGAGCATGAAGAGGTTTTTGAAGAATGAGTCGTCAAGTTTACTAAAAACCTGGACTCATAAAAAAGAGCGGCTTAATAGTTATAGATTCTAAGTATTCGGCGAATAATAAAAATTTAAAATTGGAGTGATTGAATGAACGACGTTATTGAAAAAGAGAAATTGAAAGAAAACGAGTTGAAGATCATTGACCAAAGAGAATTACTCGGGCACGAATTTAAAATTTATGGAACATGTGAAGAACCTTTATTCTTGGCCAGAGATGTTGCTGAGTGGATTGATTATGATGTATCTAGTCTTAACAAAATGATTAGACATGTAGATGAAGATGAGAAGGTTCGGAAGAATGTTCCGACCCTTGGAGGAAATCAAGAATCATGGCTTCTAACCGAAGATGGACTTTATGAAGTCTTAATGCAATCCCGTAAGCCAATTGCCAAGGAATTTAAGAAGGAAGTAAAGAAGATCCTGAAAACAATCCGTAAGACTGGTGGGTTTATATCAAATGCCGATTTGATGGTTAATACTTACTTTGGTGTATTAGATGATAATTATAAGTCTACCATCAAAGGGCTGTTTATAAGTATTGAAAAAGAGCAGTATGAAAAACAATTACTTGCAAATCAGAACCAGGCGTTAACAACTGAAAATCTTATTCTGGAACAACAAGTTAAAGAGTCAGAACCAAAGGTTACATACTATGACAAGATACTAAGCTCAAAAGGTGCAATTAACATTGGTCAAATTGCAAAAGATTATGGGTTATCAGCCAAGAGACTAAATCAAATTCTTCACGAAGAAAAAGTTCAATATAAACAGGGAAGTCAATGGCTGTTATATAGTAAGTATCAGTCAGAAGGATATACAAAATCACATACAAACACTATAGAAAAAAATGGGGAAAGTTATACCAAGTTACATACTAAATGGACACAAAAAGGGCGTTTATTCATTCATGAGTTATTAAAGAAGAAAGGTATTATGGCTGTTATGGACAGGGAGTTGGATGAGTGATTACAGCAACTCTAAATAAAAACACCATTTCATGCTAAACAGGATTCGGGCTGCCTACATAAGAACAGCCCTTGCAGTTAGCTCGCAATCCTTGTTTTGACTGGTTTGTTTTTCTTGATATTACGTAATTTAAGAGCGGGTTTTTCCACTATTCTGTACGAAAGAAATGCGATTGCAGCAGTGACAACAATTAGAACTATAATCAGCGGGTAATCTGATAGTGACTTATAAATTCCGGTGTACAAGAAGACGTTGATAATCACCATATGCCATATGAAAATTCCCATGCTGATATCGTCTAACCTGTTTAGCTGCCACAATATCTTCGGCCCATTGTATCCGAACCAAACGATCGCATAGCTCAAAGGGATAAACCATAAAAAGTTCCATAGTGTGCTGTTTATTAAGCTGAGATGTAAAAGGTCAATTTTAAAGAATAAATATAAAGTAACAGAAGAAAAAAATAAAACGATATGCTGCGGCGACTTATTCCATGCCTTTGCCCAGAAGATTCCCAAAGTGAAATAAAACATTTGCGGCAGGAAAGAATGTAAGTATAGGTTACCGATAAGACTGCCAGGCAAGAACTTTAAAGTTACGAAAGAAACCAAAACACTTAAAGCGGAAACAGCAAAAGAACAAAGAATCATTTTCTTAAATCCGAAACGTTTAAACAACCAATAAATAGCTGGTAACACCAAGTAAAAGCTAATTTGAACAGGAATTGTCCAAAGTGAATCGTTAAGGCGACCTGTGCCAATATGATGGAATATGTCAGGGAAGTATTGAGGGTATAGCACAAGATTGCTCAGAAGCCATATCCAGTAATCTTTTGTTGTGAATACTGTTAATGAAAGAGCTCCTAGAACAATTAGCAGTACAGTGGAGGCAAGAGCATAGGTGTATATAGCAGGGGCAATTCTAATGATTCGGCTCCAATAAAAATCGGTTATATTATTTCCTTTAAGCTTGGATCTCTCATAAGAAGTGAAAAGAAAAAATGCGCTTAGAAAAAAGAAAATTGATATGCCGGTGTGAAATATTGCTTTACTCTCTGGGGTGTAACTAAAGACAGAAATGTTTAGATCTCTTGTAGCATGACCAACCAGCACACACAGAGCAGCAAACAGCCTGATAACAAAGAAACAATTAGAGTGTTTTACGTTCATTAAAAGAACCTCTTTCCTATACCATATAGCGAATAAGCAGTAAAAGCTACTTATAGGCAGTGATGATTATATCATAAAAATGGAAGATTTGTTCTTGAAAATGAATTAAATAAATATTTTTGTTCTCTATAAAGGTTTAATATCATTATAAATACATGTAGATACTCATAGATTTATGAATATCTAGCTATATCATAGTTGATACAGAAAAATGAAGAATCTGTGTGCCTGTTCGCTCTACTTTAATCTCAAATGTTGTATAATTTGGGAAGAGGGGGAGTGGATATGAAAAAGTTGGGTTTGAGTATTGTTGCAGTGTCTTTAACTTGGTGTTTGAGTAGCGGAAGTACTTTGGCCAAGATTACAAAAGATGAACATAAGGTCAGCTTTAAAATGACTGAGAATGAAACGGGCTTTTTTATGGCTGATGACACCAATCTCGAGTATTGGCCAACTAAGTTGGGATACAGGTTCACCATTTACAATGCTGAAGGTTGTACATTAAATTTTAAACTCCAAAGAATTACACTGGCAGGTTATGATTTTACTCTAAGTGAAAAGAATTTCACGGGAAATCATTTGAACTTGAGCGCAGAGGATAAGGTGAATGGTGATGCAAACAGGAATCATTACTTAAGTATCACAAAAGGAACCGGCTGCGGTGACGTCTGGATTAAAGGCTTTTATGGATTCGAACATGATGAGCCGGATGATGATTGGTAAGCTTAATACATAGTCAAGGTATATCCTTGACCTTTTTTATGGATATAATGATAATTTAAAGTGATCATACATAATGAAGTGGGGTAGTTAAATTGATTAAATCAAATCTAAAGCCGATATTAGACGAAAAGAATATCAGTATTCGAAAGCTGTCCAATGATATTGACCATGGTTTTAACACAGTTAGGAAGCTTTATCACGATGAAATGGAGCGGTACCCAAGGGATCTGTTGGATAAAGTTTGTGCATATTTAGACATTGAGCTGCATGAGCTGTTGATCTACAAAAAAGATTAAAAAGATATTGATCACTTAAAGTGATCATGGTATACTAAAGTTACAAGAACAGTAAATACTTTCAAATTTTCTGAGTCCACATAAAATCGTACTTTTAACTTGATAAGGAGATAAATATGGAAACAAGAAACTCTGATTTTTCACCAGTTGAACCAAATAAATTGAACCCATTTGAAGAAGTTGAGCAATTGCTTTTAATGCTAAATAATGCAAATGAAACTCTTAAGAATACTGACCCCGAGTTCTTTGATAAAGACGATTTAGAGAAGTTGATTATATTTGCTGATGAAATTAAATTGACTTCTGCAGAAGTGATTTCCTGTCTAAATAAAGGCTAACCGAATGAAAACAAGATGGTGAGGGGGTGTACTATGAAACGCAGATATAGAGTAGTAGTGGACATTCCTGAAGGATGGGAATCCGGGGCGGCAATAGGTGATGTGTTATCCCTAAAGCATTGGAAGGGAGTGTTGACTTTGATGAAAGGTGATAAAGCTGTATGTGACGCCGATTCTAAATACGCTAAAGATTATTGCGAAGAGATTTAATAAAATCATTCTTTTATTGAAAGGGGAAAGTTAAGTGATATATGTTTATCTTTTTTTAATTGTTTTGTTGTTGAATTTTGTTTACAACTATTATAAATATAAACAATGCGACAAGTTTATATCTTGGTATGAAAAATGGCTTATAGATCCAGATTTTAATGTGAATTTATTAGAATACAAGTCAACTGTAGCATCCTTGGTAGAGAGGGCTGGATTTGGAGATGTTCTAATTCCATATACAGAAGAAGCTGGCTACGGGCGCATTAGAACAGGTCAGGTTAGTCCAATAAAACAGTTTCCCAGTAGGGCACAAGATATTGCAACAGGAATTCTAATTCAACTGTCTTCATCTAAAGGTACATATAGAAAAAGGATGCTTATCTCGGTTAACCCTCTTGCATGGTTAGAAATACTAATTTATTTACCCAGTTTTTTATTAAATTATATCGGAATTAGAAAAAACAGTGTGCTTTCAAAATTATTCAATGTTTTATGGTGGATATTTGGTGTAGTGTTAATTCCAATATTTATATCTACTTATACTCCTGAGATTAGTAGCTTCATTAGAAATATTTTTAAATGAAAAATATGAATTTGAAGGGAGAGGGATGTCTTATGATAGCCAAAATGATAACTGTCTGGTACAAATACGAAGATAATGACAACCAAGCCAAACTGAATCATATTGAAGATGGATGGGTGAACGGCGAATACCCAAAGCCATTAGATACGTCATTCACAAACCAAGAAGCATGGAAGAAAAGTGATTGGGAGAGGAAACATGCTTACTTAGATGAACACTATCAAGTATTGAGCGTTCCACCAGTGAATTGGATTAAATAATGAATTTAATAATGTTCACGGCAAGTATAAAGGCGGATGTTCCAAAGAAGATATATCCATAGCTCTTTTGTTTCTTTGAAAGTAATTCCAGCCCGACTATGATAAAAAGAACTGCAACTAATACCTGAAGAGAAATCAACAGGAATCCACTTTGATTAAACAGAGAATACACGGCTAGCAACAACGCCATAAAAGAAATGAGAATTTTTGTAGCTTTTAGCATGCAAACACTCCTAAGGTAATTTGGTTAACCTTATCACGTTGCAGACTTTTTTTGCAGAGGCAAAGGGATCAAGAACAGGCATTTTATAGGGGGGAGACCAATAAATGATCAAGGTTTACAAAATAGGTCATGAAATACCAGAAAAGATTAAGTCCTGCATCTCTGAATGGAATTATTGGTCGTGGATTGTTGCTGCGAATAGTGAAAGGGGAAATAAGAGTGCAAAGCGGCTTATTGAAAAGATCGAATCGGATCCAGACAAAACTGAAGTATATAAAACTGAAGATGGAATTGAAGTATATGTAAGCTACATGATACCTGTGAAATAAAAAAGAGCATTAAACTAAATGCTCTTCTTCATACCACACCTACGACACTCACGTAAAAACACACCACTTTTCACTGAACTCTTGAATAAAGCATAATCACAGTTGTCACAGCGTCCATATTTAACATCGGGGTACTCCTTATAATCATATACAACTGTTACATCGTAGCCATTAGTCTCAAAATCTTTCTCTTCCATTAAATTTCACCTACACAAAGTATTTAACACTACTATAATACCAGACGATGTATATAAGGAGGGTTTTAATTTGATTGGAATAGCATATTTCTTAATACTCTGGCTTGGTATTGGCTTTCTAACGGGATTTAAGGCCTTATTTGTTGATCAGGTTTATGATGAAGAGTTTAAGCAGGAACTGATTGATTCATTTTCACCAGGTATGGAGCAGAATATGATTGAACTGTTCTTTAAGAATAAATTAAATATCATGGTGTTTTACATACTGATTGGATTACTGCCACTGGCCATAAAAATTGCTGGTCTGCTGAAGAGGAGTTAGCTATGCCGGTTATCGATAACTTTTTTGTAATTCAATTTGAAAATGATGATTACTTCAAGTCATTTAAATTAGATGGAAGTGGTTATAAGACATCTAAGGGGCTTCATGGCGCTTCTAAGTTCACTACAATGTCAGAAGCTTTAGTGATCGCAAACGAGCTGCGTACAGAGTTTAAAGCCACTTCTACCATAAGACAAATTGAAGTTATTACTAGGTGAAGGGGTGTGCAGGTGTACTGGATTGAATGGATTGAGGATGGGGAGAAGAAAAGCATTGTTGCGGACGGCTGGGTTGAATGGGCCGCAATCCTTGAAGACCTTTATCAGCAGCGATTTGAGTATGTTGAATGGAAGAGGCTTTAATGAATAGCATGAAAAAACCAAAAAACTGGTCAGAAGAAACGTACGTTCTGAAGAAATGTACCTTTAAGATTTTAAAAAAAGGAGCCAAAGGAGATAAGTAATGAACAATAAGACTCAAGCTATTAAAAAAATACTTACTTTTATTGAATCAAATGAAAAAATTGCTCTAGTAACTGGGACGAACATGTATAAGAAACATGAACTTGTACTTAAAACAATAACAGAGAATTTTGTTGGATCAAAAATCATGCTTAGAACAAGTAGCTTAAATAATGCCAAGGAATTTATGCAGGCCTCACGTGCTTTAAAAACAGGAATTCCTTATAATTTGAACGGAAGCTCAATTTATATCGACACTATTACAAAAAGCACATGGGGGAATACACCGAGTGATTTGGACTTTGCTATTGTTTATCCTCTTATGCCTCTGACAAAACAAAAGCTGAGAGAAGAGTTAATGCAGGATATTACCGTTTTTAAAAACATCAAGAAAATATTATTAGTGAGTTCACAAGATACATTTGATATGTCTTGGACTGACAAATACACGAAAACTAAAATTGTATATGATGTTATAGAAGAAGATCCCGAATATCATAATAGAGTTTTAGAAGATTTAAAAAGATATAATTTATAAAAATTAGGGGGGTTATAATGACCGAAGAAATAATTAAAGAAGGATATCGTATAAGTTTTCCTAACAAGAAAATATTTATAATGAGAGACCACAACTTTGCGTTTGCAGCTTGGGAGATAGGAAGATTGCGGGGGGATATTCAACCTGGTGCATCATTAATCCATATAGACGCACATCTTGATTACTGTGATAATCCAGTAAATGCAAAAGGTATTGACAGTGAATTGAAGGCAAAAGAAGTAGCATCTCAATTAGATGTTTCAGAATTTATATTGCCAGCACAAAGAATAGGGACAATAAAAAAATGTTTCACTATTAGTGACGATAGCGTGCACATTGAACAAAATGATACTTTCCAAAGAGCATATTCATATAATCATTATGAACAAAACCTAAGACACAGGTGGTATAAAGAGACGGAGGGGACAAGTGTAATCCTCGACCTCGATCTAGACTTTTTTAATAAAAATTTTAATGATTACAATTCAAACGCCGTTTTATTACCAGAAGATTCAATAATAACACAACTAGAAAATATCAGGGATAATATGTGGGTATGGGATATGATTACTGTTGCGTTATCACCAGAGTATTGCGGCGGAGAAAAGGAATCTAATTATCTTTTTGAGCTTTTTTTGAATGTCTTTGGATTAAATATTGAAGAAGCAGTATCATGGTGAGTATTTAAATTGAGATTTACAAAAGGCGGAATAAAACATGAGCTATGAAGAGATTCAGAAACAATATGAATTCAATAAGCTGGAATCCGATGCTTTTAAAAGAGGATACAAAGAAGGAATGAAACGTGCTGAGCATATTAAAAAAAGAAATAAAAATATGCAAACATTATTATTAGAATGTATTGGTTATGATGATGAGTGGCTTACGACGCGTAGTGGCTATAAGAATCAAAAAAGGGAGGTGCTTATTGACATTATATTTGAGCAACGTTTGCTTATGAAATCTATATTCAATAAACTTGATGAAGATGCACAAAAGGAAATAAAAAAGAAGATAGAGAAATATTTTTGGCCAGTTATGCACGATGAGGATTAACCCTCATTGTGTTTATATAAAATACGAATTTTAAATAGATAAAAATAAAAAATAAGCATTATATCGTTGACGAGATTGTGTTTATTCTGTATTATAAGATTATAAATAAAGGAACATATGAAAAGAGGGGAAACGAATGGAGCTTATAAGAATAGCTATGCGGAAAGATTTAGAAAATGATAAATCACTCATGAGTAAATGGGCAACGGTAGCCGGTCTTAAAAACCCAAACCCTCTTTACGATTTCCTAAATCATGATGGGAAAACTTTTAATGAATTCTCTTCTCTTGTAAATATTGTGAAAAGCCAGTATCCTGAACGCGAAAATGAGCTAATGAAGGACTATTGTGCGCATCTTGATCCAAATACTAAAGCGGCAAGAAGTGCTTTAGAGTATGCAGATGCGAATAAGTTTTATGAAATTGAAGACCGGTTGATAAATTTAATGATTAAAAGCAGCAATAATAAAAGTAAAGAATATGGCAAGGTGTACGAGATACATAGAGAGCTTACGCAAGGAAATATTAATGAGTTTGAGGCGACAAAAAGGCTTGGAAGACTAAATATTAAAACAACTGAAATGAACAACTTTGCGCGTATATCTTTGCTATACCATTATCTAGAGTCAGGCAACTTTGCTCCAATGGATAGACTAATAAAACAAGTTGACCTTTCTGAAGTTAAAGAAAATCTTTTTCTCAAAAGTCTGTATCAAACCCGAGTTTTTGTTTTACAATCGAATATCAAACTTAATGAGAACAAGTTAAGTGAATGTAGAGAGTATGCAAAGAAAGCAATTGACAGCACCAATATCCAAAGGTTCCAAGTTTTTAGCTATTTAACTGCTGGCAATTCCTTATTATTCTCAGATTACAATCAAGCTAAAGAATTTTTTCTAAAGGGTTTAAGTGCTTCAACGGACAATTACATCTATAAAAGAATATTGGGACAAGCTCTCTGTTTTTTAAACAATGTTTGGGAAAAAGAAAACGATTTTCTAAACACAGACTCTAAGGAAATAATTGATTTACAGGAATACGCACATATGCTTATAAATAAAAAAAATACAGAAAAAGCAAAAGAAATCCTAGAGCAATTAGATCATTTGGAACATAACGATAATGAGTTGGCCATGCATTATTACTTAAAAGGAAAACTCAAAATGGACAAGCAATGCTTCTACTCATCAATTGAATATTTTAAAAAATCAAATGACAAGTTTCTTATCAGATTACCGTTAATAATGTTAAAGCAACTTGGAGAGAATGAACAGCTTTTAAATCTGCTGGCGTTGTAAACTTGAAAGGAGGTGAGAGCATGAAAAAAGTAGTTATGGCAGCAATTATTTTGGGAGCACTTTTTGTCTCATTTGCAGGAGTTAACACATCTAGCCAACAAGCTTCTGGCGAATATGAAGTAGCCGGAATGCCACGAGGCGCATAAAAACCTTGACACATAATTAAGAAGATTATATTATTTACTTAATTAAATTAAATTATGAAACCAAGAAGACGTTTGGCTCATTGAGCTAGGCGTCTTTTGTGCTTTAAAGATCATCACGAGATAAGTCCAATTTCGCATAAGTAAGGGAAAATCATCAGATCACACTTACATAAACCTAAAAATCACTATCGATAATTAAATATTGAAACAAGCGCATTCGAAAAAAGATTAAAAAGAATGTGCTATTTGTCGTTAAAACATCTTTACTTATTAGGGTTAATGCATTAAAATGAATTTAGAAATAAAAAGAAAAAATAAGTATAGGTTCAGGAGGAGAAATTATGTCGGCTATAAAGTATTTGCAAAGCAGCATGACATTACATAAAACCTTATATCAGAATAAGTTTGAAAATATTGCACATAACGATTTCTTCGCAAACGAAAAGGAGTTAGAAAAAGAAAAAATAAAGAGAGGAGAAACCGTTAGGAAGGAAATGACTAAGGGTTATATGAAATTATTGAGCGCGTGTAAGGAGGGTTAGTACCCATGCAAGTAGTGGATGTAAAGGCTACTAAGAAGAAAATTAGCAGTACTAAGAGCATTGACGAAAACTTTACTAATATGGCTGTTGAGATGTATCTAAATAGTATTTTGGACATCAGAAAAATCATACTTAACGCAAAGACTCAAAGCGACCTATTTAAAGCAAAAATGGAAGTGAAAGCATTGCTCCAGGATATAGAGCACGTTCTCAGAGGCGGAGATGCGCTGTCTAGAACTGCAGAATCTAATCCTCATTATGCTACGCTTATAGCTTTTATGGAGAATTTAAAAACACATATCTCAATTGAATTTGAGCAATTTATTTATAAACCGCAGCTCTAGAGGCGGGCATATCCTTATTATACATAACTTATAAGGAGGATCCTATGTCAAAGCGAATTAAAAAGCTGATGGAAGAACGCAACATCACAATGGAACAGATTGCAAAAGAAACAATGATTAATATTGATAAACTCAAGAAAATCATTAATGAACCGCATGAGGGAGATGTAACTTCCGTTAAGCTGATCGCTTTGGTACTGGATGTTTCCATTGATGATCTTATTGATGATAACGAATTTAAACGGAAGGAGGAACAGGACGATGAGTGCAGAAATTAAACCTATTAAGGAATACAAGGTGTTTGAGGATATTATGAGCTTTCTCTACACCAAAGACATAGCCAGCAGCTCAGGTAACTCAAAGTACCAAACTCAGGATTTAACTGCTGTTTCTAATACACGAAAAAATTATGCATGTGATATAAAGCAATTTTTCAGAATCATAAAAGAAAAAGAAATCGAATATTTGTCTGAAAAAGATTTAGAAATCACTAAAAGCGACCTTGCGGGGTATATAAAACATCTTCAAAGTAAAGGACTTGTAAATAAGAGTATTAAAAGAAAATTAGCATCCTTAAGAATGCTATATAAATACCTTAACCACGATTACAAAGAATTTATTGATTTAAGCGTATTTGACTCTGTTGGAAAGTTGAAAACAGTTGAGAAGAATTGGGGAAGAACAAACAAAGAAGAAGCTGATCTTATAGCCGAAGATATGTATATTAACGAACGTCAAAAACCATTACACAAAAAACTGTGTGTGAAGGCAGCAGCAAGAACTTCTTTTCGTCTTAGCGCATTATTAGTTTTAAGATGGATTGATTTTGAACTTGATCCGACGACCGGTCATTATGTGGTTTCAGTTTTAGACAAGGGCTCTAAAGTGGTGTCTACTGGAATCAATAAATCTTTTTATGAAGAGCTTTTAGAACTAAGAGATGAAAACGCAGTCGACACGGATTATGTTTTTAAAGGTCTATCTGAGCAATCTCTAAGACATTCTCTAAAGCGGTCTAAAGAAAGGTTGGGAATACCGCCTGAGAGGGACTTGAAATTTCACTCTTTTAAGGGCGTGGGTATTGACTATGTTTACGAACACACTGGTCACGACATATTAGCTGCGAGGGAGCAAGGTAATCATAGCAGTGTAGCAACCACTGAACGTTATATGAGTAAAAGAAAAGATATATCCAAGGCTGCAGGCGTTATTATGGATGAGGACATTGAAATTGACATTCTTTATGAAGCTAAAAAAGAAGATTTTATTTCTTTTTTTGAAACAGTGGAGCCGTCAATACTGAATAAATTCATTAAATTCCAATCGGAATCAAAAGAGAAATGATTATAATAATTATTATTTATTTTTCTCTTGATAATAAAGTTTCCCTTTGGTAACTTTATTTTAGCAACATAATATGAGGTGATATAATGACGGTAATATTTGACCAATCTGCAAATGAGAAATTGCTCACCGAAATGAGAGACGTGTTTTCTGAAAAAAAACATATACGCTCTTTTATAAATGATGTCCAAATAGGTATGGCGGAGTTCAAAATACCTCCTGGTACAACACAAAAAATAATTAACGAATTAGAAAATCCAGAGTTAGACCTTTCTAAAGAATACATGTATTTTTTAGCTAAATGCCTATTCAAGATTCTTGAATCAGAAAGGTTTAACCCTGCCAATTATTTTACTGAAGCCGATATGCAGGATATTGAAACGCTTTGGGAAGGTGAAGTGGAAGACGAAATTAAACTTCCTTACACCTTTAAAAACGCTGTTAAATACTCAGATAGCAATTTAACATTCCAGATTACTGCTGAAGAGCTTTATCGTCTATTTGAAAATAAGCTACTTCATTATAATCCGAATGCTCAAAGAACAAATAAAACCAAGAAACTTGAAGGAACTGATATTGAAATACCCGTTCCTGAATTAAATAAAAAATCAGTAGATGAAATTAAAGAGTTGTTTAAAGAGGGAAAATTAATAAGTTCAATGTTCACTTTTAATGCACGTGTAGGCAGCGCGGATGAAGGAATTGAGTTAATATATGACGAAGAAAATATGTCTTTAACTGTAACTGAAGGTACAATTTTGGACGTGCTGGACGGGTATCATAGACTTATCGGGATAACCACTGCTATTAGACAACATCCTGAATTAAAGCATTTGCTAAAGCGTGTGTTCAAAGTAGACATATACAATTACACTCAAAAACAGGCTAGAGAGCATTTTGGACAACAGAACACTATAAACCCTGTGAAAAAATCTAAGGTTGCTGAGATGAGTCAGCATTATTTCTCGAATAAGATCGTTAAGTTTATTCAAGATAACAGTCTCATTGGCGATTACATTAAGACTAACAGTGATTGGATCAACCGCGGGCAAAACCTGTTAATTACTTTTTCGGATTTCAAGAAAGCTGTTGAACGCAACTATTCTAAAAAGGATTTTAGCAATCAAGCAGACATCTTGAAAACCGGGAGATACTTAAGTGCCTTTTTTGATGCTATGGCCAATATTTATATTGATGAATTTTTAGGCAGTATTGCAGACGAACGGAAGCGATCTCTTGTTAACGCCAATTTGTTTTTTAACGGCTATGTTCAATTAGCGAAACGATTACAGGAATCAGATGTATTGATTGATGATGTAGAAAATAAGGTCGAAGAGATACTAAAACCAATTGATTTCAGAAAAGACAATCCTCTTTGGAAGGAGCTTGGGGTCATTGATAATAACGGTAATCCGAGAGCTCCTCAAAAAATTTGTGACTTCTTCAGAGAAATAGAGATAGAGCAGCAATTTAATTAGCTTAGGAGATGTTTGATGCAATGTTCAATAGTGATATTAAGGAAAAGTATTTAGATTCTGTTACAGAGGCAGTAGCTCATCAGTTGAGACCCCTGTTCTCAAAATCAGAAATAACGGAAAATCTTTATAAAAAAGATATTTATGATTTCACTTCAGTACAGATTTTAGAGCTAATACGATCATTCGATCAAACAACAATTGGGAGTGTAAAAAGAACATTATCATTATTGTCAATGTATATCGATTGGGCAGCATCTTATAATTTGAGCAAGGGTACTGTAAATTTAGCGAGAACTATATCGAATGAAGAGCTATATGGGTGCTTAGGTGGTAAAAAATTATACATCTCCTATAGTGAACTGGAAGAGATGCAAGAAAAACTGGTCAATTATCAATCGAAAGCAGTTCTAAGATGTTTGTTTGATGGCATTTCAGGCATGGCGCACTCAGAACTTCTTAGTCTTTCACGGCAACAAATTGAAGAAGCGATGTTAAATGGTAACGTTCTAACATTGCATGACATAAAGAATGGCGATCGCAAATTAAAAGTTAGCAGCGATTGTCTCATAATTGCATTAAACGCTTCAAAGGAAACCAAGTATCAATTGAAAAATGGTAGAGGCGAAGGCTGGGCAAAAGAAGTCTCCCTGGTGGACAATGACTATGTAATAAAAACTAAAATAACTCGGGGAAAAAATGAAGGGCAAGCCGGTAGACATATAATCACAAATTTAATTACGGATATCTCAGAATTCTTTAAAATAAACTTTCTTACGCCTAATACAATTGTAAGGTCAGGTCATCTTTATCGAGCGTATCAGCTTTATAAAGAAAGAGGCGTTGTCGATAATGCCGTTAGATACCAGATCATCGATGATTTTAATTTAGTTGTTAGTAATAGATCTAGGGCTGTTTACAGTATGAAAGATTACGTTAATGAAGAAGTGATAAAAAAGCTTTATGCAGAAGAGTTAGGTTTAAAAGAAGAAGAATTAATTTAAATTTTATTTCCCTGCCCAGCTTAAAGCTGGGTGTTTTGTTATGTTTAAAAATAAAAAATATGCATAATATTAATATTCATATGAAAAATTTCGACATTCGACAAAACTAGACACAATATGCCAAAATAAGTTCTTTCCACCAATGGCAGCATGTAGTAAAATAGTTGTGTAAACCGTATGGTTTACTCAGGA
Organism: Bacillus sp. FSL P4-0334; assembly: GCF_038004825.1. Taxonomy (NCBI): domain Bacteria; kingdom Bacillati; phylum Bacillota; class Bacilli; order Caryophanales; family Bacillaceae; genus Bacillus; species Bacillus sp. FSL P4-0334. The sequence continues at coordinate 2,999,229 of NZ_JBBORX010000001.1, forward strand.
GGAGACCAAGACATTTGTCTTAGTCGAAACTCAATGCCGTTCAACCTTGAATTCATAGAGATCTTCCACATTACAATCTAATGCTTCAGCGATTCTTTTAGCTGTTCTGATAGTCATCTCGACTTTTTTCATCCGGTTATAATCGCTCAATTGCTGCTTTTTGATTCCTGTTATTTCAGCAAGTTCATTAATTGTAATGTCTTTCTTTCTACAAAGTTCAGGTATCAAGCATTGCCCGATCCCAACTTTAATCATTATCGGACATCCTCCTGCTAGTTCTGTTATGGAAAGACATAATACATATCATACCATACGATGACTTCAAATAACCACTAGCGTTACACTCATATTAATTGTATAATGTTATCAAACAAAACAGAACGCTTGTTCCCTTGTAAGGTTGTCGGAGAGAAAAAACATAGTATAGGAGAATGAGGATGGCAGGTTATTTGAACAATGTATCACTACATCTAGAAATTGCACTTAAAAACAAAGCAAAAAACGAAGAGGTTTCTCAAAGCCTTGCTGAAAGACTGTGTGAAAAACTCATGGTCGCCAGGGAAGTATGCTTTCTGCAGGCAGACGGGACAGTTGAGAAATTTAAATTGAATGACATTGATTATGAGGTATCTAATACTGAAGAAGTACTTTAAATAAAAAAAATAGGAAGACTCCATGGAATTACAGCATGTGCATTACAGCAGTGTAGTTGGAGCTTGTAGGTGAACACGTGAAATTGTTTGTTGATCTTCAGGATTACAACACCGTTAATCTCAAACTAACTAAAAAGATTTTGACATCAGAGCAATATCAATTCCTTTTAAATTTTAATGGCAAACATGTAGACGTAACAGTGTCCGTAACACCAGAAAATCTGGTGAAAATAAGGGATCATATCAATGAAATAATATTTAAATTTGCAGAATGAAAAATCAAATTCGGTCATCTGGAAAAAATATGATCGAATTTGATTGACAAAGATTATTTTGTAGCGTAAATTATAGTTAAATATAAAAAATAAGTATCTGGTGGTGAGTTAGAAAAACAATGCTCCTTGATGAAAAGTTGAGTAAATTAAAAGACGCATATGATACACTTCTCATTCACAAAGACAAAAAAGAAATGAGAAGAGTTGTAGGGCTATTTCATTCAATAATCGATTATGCGTATGAAGGTATGTACATAGCAGAGATACAAATTGACCAAGAAGGAGAGGCCAATGATTAGAACAAAAAGCTGTATGAACAATACAATTTCATTAACTGATTTTAATAAAGTAAGTTTAGTTAGAAGAATTATAGAAAAAGAGAAAATTGGTTATGTGTGCACACATCCGATAAAAGAAAAATACTTTGAATTTGTTGATGCCGGCTCCGATAAGAAGGGAAGCAAATACAAAAGGGAATACATAGGGTATACAAAATTCTTTATTAAAATGAAGTTAGATAAAAATGAAATATAAGTACATAAAATGTAAGTTTTATAGAGATTCGGATAAGGGGGAATAACATGGGTGCATTAATCGCCAAACAGCCTAATGGACGGTACTGTCGATTTAGTTCAGTGGTTGACTGTCCGACGCACATAAATATGACGCGTGAAGACTATTTAAATAATTTTACTGGCACAACAAAAGGAAGGGAAGATGCTGAAGATACATTGGTGAATTATCTCCAGCCGTTTCATGAAGTAATAAAGTGGTATACGCCGTTGAATATGAGCGAAAAAGAATTTGTGGAGGCACTAAAAGAAATGTGTGACGAAAACCCAAAGGAGGCACGGAAATTATGATCACCGCATACAGAGTGTGGGACGGCGAGCAGATGCATCATTGGGATGATGAAGGGTTGAGCCTTGAAATTAATAGAAATGGGTGGGTTTTATGGCGTGAGGAAGGAAGGGGATGCAGGGTTAGTATCGCAGAAAGCGGAGACGGGGACGTTCTCATGTGGGGTACAGAGTTGAAGGATGAGAACGGAAAGTTAGTTTATGACGGTTCTGTATTTAAAGTGCCAGTTAGTATCAATCGACAAATTCATGGAAGTTCTGCTATTTACGAGGTTGTTCAAAGGAATGGTATATGGATTCAGCAATTTTTGAAAAGTGAAAAAGGGTTTAGGGCAAGGGGTTACATGGCGGGGTTATTGATAGATAATTTCGAGAATGATAGAGAATCATTGTTATTTGATGAAAAATTCCTTGAAACATTTGTCCCGAAAATTGAAGTCATCGGAGACGTTTACCGTAAGCCTGAGTTATTGGAGGACGCGGAATGACAATCAATTTGAAAGTGAAACAAGAGAAGCGCAAAGGGGCATCAATTAATGATATCCAAGATGGATACTTCATTTTAAAGGATGACGATGTTTGGATTGTGAAAATAGATGTTACAAATAGCGATAAGATATATTTAATCGAGTTAGAGACGTTCGATGTTAAAACTGTATCAACAAAGAACGAGTTGAAAAGTTCGTTTGCAGATTGGAACAGAATTAAGATATTAAGTCCGAAACAGGTGAATTTAAATATCGGGTTCCAGTGGAGAGAGTAAAGGAGGGCGCGGAATGACGTGGATAGATTTAGTGAGGAATTACTTTCCCGATGCAAATGATAAGCAGTGTGATTTTATATTGTGGGAAAAAACTGCTTTTCCTTTAGCTTCTGTGGAAACTATTGAAAATCAGTTGCAGGAATATCAAACAAACATGTTTGCAGATAGAAAGAGTAATCGGGTCACTAAGGAGGGTGCTTATGAATGCTGAAGTAAAGCGTATTGAATATAAGCTTTGGTACGAAGTTAAGTTCGGTTGGAAGCATTTCAGTTTCGGTGCCAATGATGATAAAACTGCATTGAAATATGCAGAGGAATACGCAAAAAATAACTACCTCATAAATTATAAAGTGGAAAAAATAACGAATGAGAGATTGTTTTGGACTGAGGAGGGTGCGGAATGAAATTTAAAAGCTTTGACATACATCGTAAAGAACAATGGGATTTAAACAACATTAAGCCGCTGATATGCATACACAAAGAATATGATAGCGGCTCCGGAAGTAAAAGGGTTCTGTGCATAGGATTCGATAAACGTAAACCTGTGTTTGTTTTTGCCAATCCCTTTAAATACAGATACTGAAGAGGAGGTCGCAGAATGAGAACCTATTCAAAAAAGGCGAACATGTTGTTATGCATACCTGTGGCGAAGCAGAACATTATGACGGCAGAGTTTGGGCATGTAAAAGCGACGAATTTACAGATAGAGCTGGTCAGCAAGTTGTTTTCTTAGAAGGATTTTCGGATACTTCTTGGTTGATTTTCTGCAAAGAGTGAACTTGGTTATGCCTGTGAAGGAGGGTGCGGAATGAGTGAGATAGTTCCTTGTATCCAATGCGGAAAGATGACAGAAGCGGACATGACTATGTGTTGTGATGGATATATGTGCGGATGTAAGGGGCTTCCTATTCAGTCGCCTTTATGTGAAGAGTGCGATAAGACATTTTTTGAAGGGGTGCGGAATGATCCAAAATAACAAGGTACTTACAAGCTTTATCTATTATACGACTTTATACAAACTAGCAGAATCAAAAGGATTTAAAATCCTCCCACAGAAAGACCATTTAGAGATTTTTGCTCCATTTTACGGGAGTGACCAAGGTGTCAAAATTAAAACAGATGAAGATTTAGCTGAAGTTATTCAAGACATCCTTCAGTATAAAATTTAAGCCAATAAAAGATGCATTTTAAAGTATCTCAAGGGGAGTAATGAAATTGGAAAAAGAATGATTTGAAAAAAAAGCGCTTGAATACAAATTAACGGGAGGTAAAACGATGAAAATTATTAACGTTTACGGAGACGGAGATTATGCAGCGTTGTTTATTGAGGATGAGTATGGGATTGAACGTGCCTATAAAGAAGCGGTTGCAAACGGTGGAAAAGTAAGCATTGAAGGGGACGATTATCAACAGGTTTACGTTGAGGTTCTGGAATTTGGCGCTGTTGACGAAAAATTTATCGCTTATATTCGAGATAAGCAAGATTCCGACATGGCTAAGGACAGCAACTTTTTCGTTATTGATGAGTCGTCATAAATCCGATAACTAAATCAACTCTGTGTAAAAGTTGCGAAGAAATGCTTGATCACAGTGTTGTAGGCAACGCCCTTGGAGAAAGCAGTTTGGATAAAAGTAAAATTTTAATGGAATAGAAGGGAAGAGATTTTTTTTGACACATTACAAGTACATTTGCAGAACTGGCTGCGGCCATACCACTATTATTGATAAATTTTATAAGAGACAGAGAGCGTTTTGTGGAATATGCGGGACTCGTTCAACAATGGAGTACATGGGTGAGGTTGAACTTAAAGAGGGTTCCTTGGATTTAGAATTAAGCATTGAAAAGATTAAGCACTATTCAAAGAAACTTGAACGATTGGCAAGCTTTAATGCAGCAGACGGTGAAGAAATCTTAAAGGATAAGTTGTTTGAAATTGACCAGATTTCAACAGATATGAACGAGTGGTGTAAAACCATTTTGTAAAATACGCAATGAATCGGAAGATGGAGAATGATGTTTCATATATGGAGTATATAATACACGATCACGAAAGTTTTGCTTGGAATAACAGAACCATCAAAAACAAAAGCAAGAAAAAAGTATTCGATCGAATTGGCTCAGATGCCTACAAATGGCGTTTAAAAATTAAAAGAAAGTAGATGAAAAAATGAAGTTTGCACCAATGGATAAAGTTAAATTAAAAACAGCTAGTCATTTCAACAAACTTCGAACTTTAAAGAAAAGAGTTCCTGAATTAGATGATCCTTTACTAGGTGAATGCTGGGAATTTGAAGAAGATGGTTTAAAACAATTTGATTGGGAGGAGAACTACGAATTTGTCGCTAGACCCAAACATTTTAATTGGGATTAAAACAGAATCTAATTGAAGTTAAATGAGCATCGGGGGAATAAAAATGGAGAAAATGAACTTGCTAAAAGAAGTAACAATATTTGACCCGGATAAAATCCAACCAGGAACTGAAGTTAAAGTGATCTGGTATAAGGGTTCAGAGATGGAGTATACGCACCATGGTGAAGTTATCATCAATAATGGGGAAAAGTTCTTCTATACTTACATTGATAAAGAAGGCCATGTAGGACACTGTCATGTGAACGCACTTGATTTGAAGAACTATCCAGACAGTCTAATTGTTGAAATTAAATCATAACAAACATATGAAATAAGGGAGGGAAATAAAGATGACGGAATCACAATTAAGGGAAGAAAATGAAAATTTAAAAAGGCAAGTCGATCATATGAAAGATGTCTATAAAGAAAATATGTATCTTCATATGGCAGTAAGACAAGGCGAACAGTTAAAGGCTAACCTACAAGCTTATTTGCGACAAGATGACCGAGTATATAGTCCTCATTTCATTACACCAAAACAAAAACAATATATCGTGACTCTGTTCAAAAAACATGGCTTGTCTCCACTCAGTAAAGCGAAACGAAAAGTAGTTAGGCGCTTTAATGGTGGCGGTTTGCTATCGGAACACGAAGCACATCAAATTATACAAATGTACGAAAAGAAAGCAGGTGCTAAATAATGGCTAAAGCAGTTAAAGTCGCATTCAGCGAGCGTGCTGAGGATCAGCAACGTTTAAGACAGGTAGGCGGTTCAATTGTATTCGCCAAAAACGGTAAAGCGCAGTTTAGTTTCCCTTCAATGGACCACTACCGGGAATGGCAGCGGCTTGGTGCGGAAGCATACAAAAGAAAGGCAGGGATTATTTAATGCAAGCAGAGGTTTTCGCTTCGACAGCGGACATGAGTCGGGACGAATGGCTTCTTGAGCGACGGAAGGGCATCGGCGGTTCAGATGCCTCCGTAATCTTGGGGTTAAACAAATGGAGAACCGCATTTGAATTATGGCTGGACAAAACGGGACAAGTCCCGGTCAGTGAGTCAGCCAGTGAGGCGGCATACGTCGAAAAGCATCCAATCATCTACCGTGAGGAATTAAAGCCATCTGCTGGCGTAACGATGCGGCTGCCGTCATAAAACGTAAAAAAGCACCGAAGCCGTGGCCTCGATGCTCTGATATGAACTGGTACTTCTATCATAGCACAGGGGGCGGCCAGAGTGAACAAGCCAACAGAAATAAAAAATCATGAAACAACTATTCAGCAAAGCATCGAGCCGGGGAAAGTCCGCATCATCGTTTTAGATGGAACTGAAGGGACTGCTCATTTAATGGACGCCCCGGAACATGGTAAAACAATCATTCAAACAATAAAAGGCGGCCTGGCTCGTTGTGATTACGAGATCGGCCATAAATTCAAATAGCAGGGGTTTCCCCTGCGGGGGAGGAACGGACATGGATAAATTACAGGAAATTATAAGCGACTTGTCATTGTGGCATTTAGCTTCAAAAGAGGAATTGAAGCCACTCGATATAAATGCAGGACCTTGCTACATCATCGAGCAGAGTTATGTCAAAGACATAATGATCGGCTACATGAGAAAACAGCAGGCAATCATTGAGGAACACCAACGCCAGCAGGAAGTCACGGTCATTCAGTTTCGGCAGGCTCAAGAAGAGATTCAGCGGCTTAAATACGAGAATGACAATTTCAGAAGGTTGCTTGCTACATTCACCGATGAAGAGGACGACCCTTTCGGAGTGGTAAGCAAGGCCTTAAACGGTCAGTTTCCTGCTGAATGGGAGGGGGATGCGGAATGAATAACATAAAAATCCGGTATGTGTTCCGACATAAGGAAACAGGCAATGTCGAATTGAAAACATACTTTATCAGTCAGCTTGAAGAACGCCCGGCGCGCAAACTGTCTCCCGTCTTTTGTGAAGAGTTCGGTTACGAGTTGATCAGCCGCGATTTATATACCGGCACGAAGGACAAAAACGGCAAAGAGATTTATGAAGGCGATATTGATTTGACAGACCATGAACCAATGATTGTTGTCTTTAAAGATGGCCGGTTTGGTCTTAAATTCCTCGATAATCATGCTTATTTTGATGATTGTATAGATTGGGAAGAATGCGAGATCAGCGGCAATGTATATCAAAATCCGGAATTGTTAGGCGGTGCGGCGGTATGAAGACAAAAAAAGTAACGATTCCCGCCCACGATACCAATGGTTTCCTGATCGGGTTCAAGGAAGTCAATGCACTTTGGGAATGCCCTACTTGTGGCGGGGAAATGGGAAATCCTCAGCTCACGCAGCACGCTGAAGACGGATTCTTTGGACAGGTTCATATTTGGAAAAATCCCTGCGGACATGTAGCTCATTATAAAAATCTTCAGATTGTAGGTGACGCGGAATGAGCGAATTATCCCAAGAACAAACTTGTCCGTATTGCTATTGCACAGAAGAAGCATCCTTTTCTAACTGGGATTCAGACAGCGACGGGATCGTAACATGTACGAGTTGCTACAAAGAATATTATTCAATGCCCCAATATCGCTTTGAGGGTTGGCAGGTTGAAAAAATATGCGAAGAATGCGGTCATGAAAAAAGTGAATGCCATTGCGAGGGGGAAGAAAAATGATGCCATTACAAGTAGAACTACAACGGAACGTGAAGGCCACGAAGGACGAAGCAATGACCGTCGAGCAGGCGGCCGAGCTTTTAAAGGTTCACCCGGACTACATCCCGACGCTTGTCGCTCGGTCTGACGATCTGAAAATGATCGGCGACCATACCATTATCGCTAAACGGGATAAAACAAATATCTGGCTGGTCGGGGCATGTGTGGGGCTTTTCTTCTTCGCTGTCTCTGTGCTGCCAAATTTGATCGGGGGTTAAGGGATGGCACGCTCACCGTTAATCTGGTTTGGCGGCAAAGGTCGATATCGCATTTGATTTTGTACATAGAAGACCACATAAGAAGAAGTATTTAGCTTAAAACAGATGAAAAAGGAGCCAAAGAAGCTCCTTACATGTTTAAACAACTTTTGTATAAATAGCCGTATAAAACCCTATTGAGTAATCGAAATAATAACGTGTAAGTGTATAAGTATAGCCATTGTATTCAAGAGAAGGTTTGAAGTTTGGTAGTGGGCTAAGCTGATATATAGTGTCATAATCATATTCATCACTTTTTACTATCACTTCAGACGAAGAACTTGTTGCCAAGACAGGAGAAGCAGCGGCCATCATACCTAATGATAAAGCAGAACTCAATAAAATTTTTCGAAGGTTCAAACATATCAGCTCCATTTACATTTTATATATTAATTATGAGTTAAATGGAAGTTGCTTTGAAGTGAATAATGAATCATAACTAGTTAAAATCGTGATTTTAAACAGATAGGAGGAAATTATGGCTGACGGATATGTATTAATTGAAGTAAATTCAGACGGAGAAGGAAGGATAAAAGATGAAGTTGTCAACTGGTTTGACTTCCGATTCGACACTGTGGATTTTAATGCCAGTCAAGGACTAAATCAATTAATGGAGCAAATATCAAAAGAAGTAAAAGATGAGCTGGTCTTGGTTGCTTTTAATTATCGTGTCGAGTCATCCTATGATTCTTGGAGTGGAGCAACTGAATATGAGGACTTCTTTGATATTGAATTTTTTAAAACAGTTAGAAATAATTACAAGAAGTTTTACCAGGGCTTAGTGACAGCAGAGCTAGAAGTTGATATCAATGGTTTTGACAATATTAAATTCATGCCAAACGATGATAATCATAACTATTATAGAAACTTAATTGCTGAATGGGAAGAGTTTTACAATGAAGATTTTATCCCATTAAGTCTTAATAAAAGATAGTTTTCAACTAAACATAAAGGATGGATCGTTATCAAATTATAAAAAATCCGATAACGATCGCAGGAGGGGATGTTAATCTCTATAACGCCTTCTTTCCTCAAAGTCATCGGGATACTCATTCTGCTTTGACTTGGACTTGAATACAAACCAAATTACAGCAGCTAGCATGTAATCCATGACTTTATCAAAAGTCCAATTTGTGAAAAGATCCAGAAGAAAATTCATTAGATTTCACCTCCGAGAATATTTGGCATCTGTCTTGCATAATGCCTTTGCAATATAAAGAGTGAAATCCAATATGAAAGTCTAAAAAGAATTGAAAAAACTTTAAAAAATATTGAGGTGGGATAAATGATGGAAACTAAGGCGAACACAAATACAAAGATTCACGTACTGGCTGACGAAACACTTGGCGGCCTCAAGCGCGAATACGTAGAGATCGATCGGAAGGCGGAGGTTGGCGAGAAGATCGTAATTGTTGAGAAAAATGATTTCGAAGGGTACGAGAACGGCGATGTTTTTACGGTAGATCGTGATTTCCACTCTGAAATGGATTTCGTGGAAAGTGACGTAGCTGCATCCTACGGTAACGATAGTGGGGCTATCTATCACGATGAATACCACGTGCTCGAACCGACCGACATCGTACACATTGACGGTCGACGCTACGAAATGGTTGAACGTGAGGGGGAAGTAGGCGATAAAGTCATTCATGTTTATAAAGGAGAGTCGAATGGCATTGTCCGAGTTATTCGCAAAGCCGACGACGATGGAGTGGATGTTGATACATTCGAAGATGAGGAAGAATTATATAGCGGTTTTTATCATGGATATTATTACGTTCTTGTCCCTCTAGATAAAGAGAAGATCTTTGAAAATAAAAATAGTGGATACAAAGAAGTCAAAAACTACATACATAATGAATTAGGTATTTCAAGGCAAGACGTACAAGAAATGATTAGTATTGCGGTTTCTAATGAAGTTCAGAAGATGTCTGAGTCAGGAAAACTGGATAGAATTGCGGGAGCAAAGATTGAGGCACTTATTGAAGAAGGCTTTAAAAATGGAAGTCGGCTGCTATATGGCTTTAAAGAAAGAGTATCAGAAACAGTTTCCGAAGAAGTAGGTAAACGTATTGCAAATGTATTGAACATTAATGTGGAATTAAAGGGAGAAAGAAATTGACCAAACACGAACGAGAAGACTATTTAAACAGGCTTGCTGATTACGGACTAACAGAAGAAGAGGATGATGCAATGACAAGTATTATAGACGATTTAGGACTAGATTGGTGATCATATTAGAATAAAAATAAAATAGTTATTTTATAGAAAGAGGGGAAGAGTGCAGATGGCATCAGCAGAGCAATTGAAACGAATGAACGACATAAACGATTTGATTAAGCTTATCGCAAGTATTGATAGATGTACTTTCTACTGTAAGTCAAAGAATCGGATAGCGTATTTCAGGTTTAAGAAAAAACTGTTCTTCGTTGATGATTACACGGGGAGTGATGTTTACCCGTATGAAATGGGATACGGGCGTGCAAACGGCTTTTCGCATGGAGGCAACATGTGGCAGCTGGTCAACAGCTTCAGAAAATTCATCATAACAGGGAAATACGGTGAACTGAGGGATTATAAAGAAATATGGGCTTACAGCTATGAAGGATGTATGAAAATCCGTCAGAAGGCGAAGGAGATCGGTTTCATTGAGTGTGTTGATTACCCCTATAGTTTTGATGAATGGGCAAGTTAAAACTAATTGATTCATGTACTAAATTTTCATCAAAATTAATTAACTTTGCACTAAGGAATTATGTAACGGAGAGATTAGACTCTCCAGGATTCAAAGGAAGGTATGCGTAGTTTACCATGCTTAGTCTTAAATCTGTGCTTAACCTTACATAAGATCGGTTCTATAAATACATATTCATCAGATTCAGACTTTACTTGTTTCATAGAGTGGAACTTACTTCGTTCTGCGTGTGGCATGAATTCCATAAACCCAGCTGCAGTTCCATCAGGATAACACAGAAGGAATTTTATATCCTTTTTGGTGTAGCCGGTTATGAGAACTTCAGTGTAATCATAGTTGATCACTTTCAACCAATTATGTGAACGTTTATTGATCTCATAAGGGGAGTCAGCTTTCTTGAGTACGATTCCCTCTAAGTTCTTTTCTTTGGCCAGATTGAAGTAAGCGAGTCCGTTACCTTGAATTCCTTCGATTACAAAGACATTAGGGTGATTCAGTTCAAGTGAATTTAGAACTGTCTTACGCTCTGAAAGCGACTTAGCTGCGATTGACTGACCGTCTTTGTAGATAACATCAAAAACACAATAAACAATCTTGTGAGCTGATTTTTTGGACATGAAACGTTCCATTACAGCTTCAAAGTCAGGAACACCGCCTGGTGCAGATACAATGACTTCACCATCGAGTACTGTTCCATCTGGGATATCTAAGTCCAAGAGTTCAGGAAATTTATTTGTTACTTCATTGTTGTGACGAGTGTACAGCTTAATCTGGTTATCAAACTTGGAAAAGATGAGTCTGATGCCATCAAACTACAATTCGGTAATATAATTCTCATCATCGAAAAGTTCAGGTTCCTTTATTGAATGTAATAACATTGGCGATACAAACAAAATGTCACCTCCTACTTAGAACATAATAGCTAAGCGAAGGTGATATATAAAGCAATATGGCAGTGGTAGTTAATGGGATTCAATGAGCTCTGGCGAATTATTTTTAGGTGAATTAACTAAGGATGAAACCTGATAGGCTTCCATGTCGTTGGGATCGTATGGCTGCAGTAAGCTTTGCAGATAATCAGGGTTAGTATTTTTAGGGTTGAGCCATTCCTTTTTATTCTCATCAGTAAGGATAACCGGCATACGATCATGAATGTCTTCCATAAGCTCATTAGGCTTTGTTGTAATGATTGTGCAAGTGTACAACGGATTACCTTCTGGTGTGTTCCACTTTTCATACAAGCCGGCAAAAGCAAAGAGATTGGATGATTTAAGTTTAATTCGCATAGGAATCTTAGTCTTTGGATCAAGTCGTTTCCATTCATAAAAACTGTCAGCTGGAATGATGCAGCGTTTGCTTACAAGCGGCTTTCTAAAGCTTGGTTTCTCGGCCAATGTTTCGGCACGGGCATTGATCATTTTATAGCCGATCTTTTCGTCTTTAGCCCAAGGTGGTATAAGACCCCATCTAAGTTTGCCCAAACGGTTGTTTGATCCACCGTTGATGATTGTAAGTATGTTTTGTGATGGAGCGACATTATAGCTTGGATGATATTCATCTTCGGGTAAGAATTGATCTATATTGAATTGCTCAATGATGTCATCGAACTCAGAGAATAAAGTGAACCTGCCACACATGTTCATCATCCTTTAGGGTTTTTGAATATTGTACAGGCTTGATACACGAAAATCAAAAAGGAGGAATGTGATGCAGCAAACAGTAGAGGTTAAAGAAGTTGAAGTGTTGATCAGGGGAATATGGAGAAAGAAAAAGTTCACTGATATTCAAAAGGGGCAAACCTTTAAGATTGAGGAGAACGGGAGAACAATGAAGTACATAGCAAGAACAGATCCTTATTGGGATGACATGTATGAGACTTACATAATTGATTTGTTGGATAAAAATAAAATTAGAAGAAGTAAGTGAACAGAAATCTAATTAAAACAGAGATTTTATAAAGATAAAAATAAAATTAAAAAGGGGCATTTCCATTGAAGCTAATTGGTATTAAAACAAATAACTGTTTTTTGGTGTCTGACAATATTGAGGGTAAGAGATATTTTCATAGTCAATTAGATGAATTGCTATTCGATGGGAAACGAGCATCTGAAACGTATAAGTCAGACTGGTTTAAGCTAGATAAGGAGCCAAGTATTATTGAAAAGCAAATGCCAGCTAAAAAAATCAATCATAGGTATGAATTAAAAGAGGGATTCCAGGAAACTGATTTAACACCTCAAGTAATTAATGTTTCTTACATAGATGAGGAAAGTGAATATTACGAAGTAAAAGGTCTATATGATTTGAAATTTGAAGAAGTCCCACAACAGAATCAAAAAATTGAGTTTGAAATGAACGTAATTGAAGAGATTGACGGAGAACTTAAGCTGCAAAGTCATAATTTTAACTTGAATTATAACTTACTGGATAGAATTCAAACTCATCCAATGCTTCTTGAAACAAAGCCGTGCTACTTGTCCCGAGAAGAAAGCTATAAGATTATCAGAAACCATATAAAAGCCAATATAAACCCTAAATTTGCAAGAATTACGAGTGATTATGATTTCTGTTTAACTGTGGTCAAGGTTCTGGAGCTTTACAAACCTCACGAGTATATGGTTGATCTTAATGCAATGTACAAACGGAGAAAGCCTAAACTTGAGAAAAGATTTCAAACAAAGCGGGAAGTTGAAATTTACAATGTTGCACCTAAAGCCTGTCAGAGCTACCCAATTGTAGAACCGTTTAGTGGAAAGGACGTTGAAGATTTAAAGAGTAATATTAAGAAATTTTTAGATGATTTGATGGCTAAAATCAACGAGCCTTTAGTCGAATGTGAATGCTGCAAAGGAAGAGGGGTTATTTTGAATGAAAATTAAATTAGACAAAGTTTATATGGTAAATGAATTGGGGCTACCGGCATCCTCAATTTTAGAAGAAATCACTGACACATCAAGGTGGAGCGTTCACTATAGAATTGTATTTCCATATCAAGGACGCTTTTTTGAAACTTTCTATAGCAAGGGTGCCACTGAAAGCCAGCATGAAAGCCCTTGGGAATTTGAAGATCAAGTGGATTGTTATGAAGTGGAGTTAAAAGAAATGAAGGTTAGAAAATGGGTAAGAAAAGAAACTGAATAAAAACGATATTTTAACCAGTATCCAGGGAGGTAATAAAATGAATCTTTATGAAATTATACTGAAGCATTTTGCACCCAAGGGAAGTGAGCGGGGTATCTTTACATACTTGCTTGCTGAATCTGACGAAGAGGTTTATGAATGGTTGAAAGCTGACCCAAGCCTGTCAGACGGCAGGTGGGTTTGTACCCCATATGAAGACAATGAAGCCGACGACGAAACATATGCAATTTATAATAAAGACTATGAAATTATCGGTCATGAAAAGTATAAAGATCGAATGATTCGATTAAAAGGTGAGTTGAATGATGAAGTAGAACTAACCGATCTTTATTATGGAAAAACCTTAGTTGGGTGGAGAATAGTGAAAACAGATATTCCAACGGAACAAATTGAATTGTTAAAGGATTCAGGAGTCAGTATTGAGTCTGCATAAAAGTAAGGGGGTGGTAACAATGTGAGTTACCTATGTGATTTGAGTTATAAGAATAAAACAAAATAAAAAGGAGTGGTTATTAATTGTTAAGGATTAAAAACAAAATAGAAGAAAAAGAGGTTAAGGGGGCAGAGAAGGCGAGCTTTGGCGGGCCTAACCTTCTCCACCTGACACTTCGCAAGGTTACGAAGCTATATAAGTATATCACAGACAAGAAGCCTTTTCCAGTATTGGTGACAGCTTTGATTTCGTTCCTGAATCCAGTAAGTATTTTAGCAGCGGACAAGTATCGGAACTTTGAAGAGCTTAAAGCTAATGAATCCCCGTTCAATTTCAGTGTATTCTCAAAAGAGAAAGACACCGATGTATTAATTCTTGCTCCCCATGGAGGTGGCATAGAAGGGGGAACAAGTGAGCTTGCAAAGGAATTAAGCGAAGCATACTCTACATATCTTTTTGAAGCTTTAAAGACACCAGGAGCATTTGATTTACACTTAACCAGTACGAATTTTGATGAACCACAAGCACTTGAAATGTTGAAGGAACATGAGTTCACACTGTCACTTCACGGTTATGCAAGTAATGAAGAACATGTTTTAGTTGGTGGCACAGATCGAGACAAAGCTGAAGCGATAACAAGCACATTGAATAATGCCGGTTACTCTGCAGAGCTACTTGATGAGGGGACAAGGTTATCAGGTAGTAGCCCAAATAATGTTGCCAATAAAAATAAAACAGGAAAGAGTATTCAACTTGAGTTAAGCACTGGACTGCGCAAATCAATGTTTAACACCTTTTCTCTGAAAGGGCGCTTTGGCACAAGAAATGAGACCTTTTATAACTTCATTGACACTCTATCAGCGTTTCTCAATGAAAATGTAGAAGGGAAGGTTTTGACAACATGAGTATACATCAGCCCTTATACTATTTTGTTAATGCTCTGGATTGGGGAATTGATGATAAAGGGTCAAATGCAATAGAAACAACAGAAGGATTAAACCGAGCTTTAGAGTACGCAAGCTCAAAATCATTCTATAAAGTACATATTCCAAAAGGTACCTATCTAATTGATGCTGTGAATATGTCAAGGCGGTTGCCTGAATTCGGTGGAGGTATTAATGTTCCTTCGAATATTGAGTTAATACTTCATCCAGAGGCTGTTTTTAAAGTGTTGCCTAATGATTCTCAAGGCTACTCCTGTTTTTATATTGGCCAAGCGAGCAATGTAACGATTCGTGGCGGTCAAATTATAGGGGATCGATACGAGCATGATTATTCAAAAGTAACTTCAATTAAAAGGACACATGAATGGGGATACGGAATTCATATTCATGGCAGCAGTAATGTGTTAATTGAAAATGTGCAAGTCTCTGACTGTATTGGAGATAACATTTGGATAGCAGCCGATGGGATGATGAACACTTCAGGAGCGTATACGCCTTCAAAGAATGTAACCGTTCGAAAGTGTACTCTTTTAAGAGGGAGAAGAAATAATCTGGCTACCAATGGTTGTGAAGGTCTTCTTGTAGACGACTGTGATATAGAGGAAGCTGGGGGAGATACCATTGGGCCACAATTAGGAATTGATTTAGAGGGTTTTGGAGAAAACGGAATTAAGTATGATCACCCATACAAATTAACTGTACGAAACTGCAGGTTTAAAAATAATGGGCGTGGATCCGTTACAGCCCACACAAGCGGTGAAGTAAATCTTGAGGGAAACTACAGTGACAATGTTATCTCTTATGGATTCAGCACTGATGTCAGTGTTAAGGACAACAAGATTATTAATAAGGGAAAATCCAAGAAATATGGAATTGACTCGGTGGGTGTTTCAAGCACGGAGTCAGGAAATAGAGTGCAAATCAGCGGTAACACTGTAAGAGGGTTTGAAATAGGCATTTGTGTAAGAGGTAAAGGGATTGATGTAACGAACAATATACTTGAAAACATCGCGGCTTGTCCGATTGCAACACATGAAGCAGAAGATGTTTTTATTTCGAATAATCATATTGAAAACAGCGATTGTATACAAGTTCAAGTGCGAAACTCAAAAGATGTGAGAGTTACAAATAATAAAGGGGGAAATACCACATCTGCTTATGCCATTAAAATCATGGATTCGAACCGTGTAAGCTTTGCAATTAATGAATTTGCAAATGTGCACGGGGGAATTTATTGTGAAAGGTCTCAATCAGTTCGTTTAAAGTTGAATGACCTATTCTTAAGCGGAAGTGGATACGGCATCTTTTGGGATAAGGATTCTGAAGTGTATTTCAACAGAAATGAAATTCATAATCCAAGAAATGTTGCAATCAAAGGTACATCCGAGAAATACAGCTGTCAGATCAGTGAGAATCAGATTTATTTTTGTAAGTCATTGATTGCTATCCACCTGACAGGTGGTTCAGAACACATGTTAAACAATAATGAGATCATGTTTAATCGTTCAACAGACCAAGGATATGGAGTGTATTTGGAGAATACGGACAAAGTACGGCTTGTAAGAAATGATGCGCGTGGAATTGGGGGTAAGTTATTATCTCACCCGTATTGCACAGATAAAGCAAAGAATACAACCTTAATTCATAACACATTCGATAGTGGGACGCTGAAGACGGCAGAAGGAGATATTGTAGTCTAAATAAAATTGTAGTTTTAAAAGAAAACAAATTAAATAGAAAGTGGTTTATATGGATATTTTTAGGGTAATGTCTGAGTGTAATATAATTAAAACACTCAGAGGAGGAATTAGGTGTGAAAAACAACATTGGTAAAATTGGAGTTGTTGGAACTTTACTCGTAAGTGGTTTGCTTTGTGATTTTGGAGTAGGAGTAAATGCAAAAGAGCAAAATCAAAGTAGGAATGATACTGAAAGCAATGTCTACCACCAACCAATCAATGTACTTAAGACCGCCTCAAATATTAAGAGCCCAGGTTTTTCGACAACTGCGGATGATTGGCAAGATGCCGGAACTACATACGGCGATACCAAGTTTGACAAGTATTCAACTGCTGCAGTCGTTCAAACATTAGGATTTGCATTAAATTTGCCTACAGGGGGATGGTCTTCTTATTTAGCTGGACTAGCTAACATGATTATTCTAGGTGAATATAAAATTGTTTACTTTAAGGATAAGCAAGAATTTAAGATGGCAGGGGCAACTCTCATGACAAAGCACCATGTAACGATTTATGAAGATAAGGATCGAAAGAAAAAAATCGGGAGTGACAGCTTTATCATCACAGACAAAGGTGGCCCAAAAGTTGCTGAAATGTAATGGATAAAAAATAATCCTCCCTTTGGTGGGAGGATTATTATATGCTGTTTATTATGCTGTAAACTAGCGCTACAACAAACAATGGATAAGAGATAATGGCAATTAATTTTGAGGATTTACTCTTATTTTTTTCAAATGTGTATATTAGTGCAAACCCTAAAAAGAATATTGTGACAAACCAAGAAGAATAGGACGGGTACAATGCAATAAGTAAGACAATAAGAGTGGATAACGCGAAAGAAGAGTTTAGCGTTATTTTCTGATTATTTTCCAAATTAACCACCTCCATATACGTATTCCCCCATATAAAAACACTTAAACATTATACTTAAAGGAGCTTGATTAAATGATTAACATTTTAAGTAAAGAGCAAGATGAAGCAATCCGGTACTTCAAGAACAAGCTAAACATAT
The DNA here is from genome assembly GCF_038004825.1 of Bacillus sp. FSL P4-0334. Lineage (NCBI taxonomy): Bacteria > Bacillati > Bacillota > Bacilli > Caryophanales > Bacillaceae > Bacillus > Bacillus sp. FSL P4-0334. The sequence continues at coordinate 3,017,050 of NZ_JBBORX010000001.1, forward strand.
CGGAAAAACTGTACATATCCCTAATTAATTTTAATCTGCTTAGAGATAAACACGAAGACTTTGGCAATAGACTATATAAGCTTTATAAAACAGATCCTTATCTGTATATCAGAGCACTTAAAGAAGGTTATGTGGTTGATCAGCCAATTGAATTTAATGAAGCAATTGTGCGGTTCTATAATGGTGAAGAACTTGCTGTAATTCATAAGACTACTGGGAAGAGATCCAATGTAAATATTAAAATGAAAAAGCTTCCTGATGGGTTTACACTGCAAACAATGAACATGTGGTCTTGGAGTGAAGTTGTTTAATAATCCATTTTAATTGCAGGGTTTCGATAGATAACTGAAGCCTTGCAATCATAAAAAATAAAAAATAAGTATAAAAATCATAGACAAATATAAAAAATAAGGATATAATAAACTCAAGTTAAAGGAAAGGAGGTACAGCCGTGTTAGTACTCGGAATTACTAAGAAAGCTTTGGCTCAATATCGAAAGTCGGTCAAAAATAATCACGCTACTTCATCGGATCAAGTGTTATTAAAGATGATTCGAAATGTCACTTTAGTTAAAGAAACACATCCTAGTCGAGTGAGGAAACGGCTATTTTACACGGAGTATGCATATGGCAATTTAATCATCAAGGTAAATAGAAAAAAGCAGGTCTTTGAAATTTTAAATAAGAAAGACAAAGATGTTGATCAAGTGAATTGGAAATTTCCTAAAAGGAGATACATAGAGTTAAATAAAGAACTTGGGATTAAAGATTGTAAGTTTAGTAAAACTACATATTCAAAGAAAAAATGAATTTAAAAATAAAAAAAGAGGATGATGATTAAATGGCGAAGAAAAAAGATGAAATTAAAATCAATAAAAAACATGGTGGTAAAGAGTTTACCAATAGTTTCAGATTTGTTGGATTAGTGAAGCCGGTAAGAAAAAAAGATCCTGAAACAGACAGTTGGTATGATGTTGATATTTATGAAACGACAGTTACACAGACTAAAAAGAATCGGAGAGTACTTCAATTCAGTATCGAAACTGCGCCTTATAATGAATTAAAAGTTGAGCTTGCAGGAATGGAACGTGATTTAGTTTATGCGTATAGCTCCAAACATAAAAAAACGGTAGCAGTCCCGTGGGCAGGTCGTAACGACAAGACAAAGCTACCTGATGAGACATATCATGTGATTACCCCAGAATGGGATATGGCAGAACAATTTGCAAAAATCGTTAAGCCTGGTATGTGGGCTGAAGTTCAAGGGCAGTACGAATTTGATACTTTTGAAAACGGCAACGGAGAAGAAATTAAATTAGTGAAACGAATTATTAACAGAGTTTTTCCTTTGAAAAATGGAGAAGTTGAAATTAAAGACGTGGAAAGTGGAACTCAGTTTAATGTGTATGACTCAGAACAAGACGGAATCCAACTCGGTAGTGGAAAAGCGAAAGAAGGTGTGGCGAAAGTTAAGGTAGGTTGGCTAGATCCTTCCGGTGGAGACCTATTCATTGCAAAGGTAACAGACGATGGTGAGGGGCAGCGGTTTAAAGTAAGTTACACTGATGGAGTTGTAGAAACAGACAAAATTAAGGTGTCAAATAATATTCAAAGTGAAGTGAGAGTAGCCGAACCGAACGGCAAATACAGTTATGTGCCTTATGTAAGAGACTTTGGGTCTGAAAATTTTACCGAACATAATAAATTTGAAATGCAGCTAGGGATTAAGAGTACATACCAAGACGAAGAAACAAAAGACACTAAAGTAAATGGAGTTTATCTTGATTATGGAAAAGATCGAAGTGTCCCAAAAGATGTTGATCTAGTTGTCTATTATAAAGAGCCAGAAGAAGGAAAAAAATCTTTTGCAGATGCTTTTGGCGCATTAGAGAGAGGCGCTTTTCTAGTTGTTGAAGGGATCGACAATAACAGAGCGCAATTCACACAAGTCGAAGTTAAAGAGACCGAGGACGAAAACCCTTTTGAAGATGTAGGGGAAAAAGTGGCGTCCTTTGAAACTGTTTCTACTGGGACTCGAAAAGGTTTAGAAATTCTCAACTACATTGGTGGTACATATAAAAGCGGACTGTTGACAGAAGAAGAAATTTCAAATGAGAATGCACCGAACGAAGACCCGTTTGCAGAAGTTGTTGTTAACGATGATGATTTGCCTTTCTAAAAACAGAAATAACCTTGATTATATAATAAATTAAAGGGAGAGATTAAATGAGCTTTCGAAAAAAAATTAAAAATAACACACCAAAGGTTGAACTTCAATCTATCATGACACTTGTAGCAGGGGGGTATAAAACAGGTAAGACACGGCTCTGGAAAGAAGTAACAGAGATGCATTACGCACACCCAGAAGAGGCTCTATTATTGTCCTTTGAGGACGGGTATGAAACTTGGCAACTAGACAATATTGTTCCTTTGCATGAAGAAGGCACAGACAAAAACCTTTGGAAAGTATGGGAGTATTTCAAAAAAGCTGTAGTGCCTGAATTAGTCCAAGAAGCAAAAACAGGAAGAATCGTCAAGCTTATTGGAGTAGATACAGCAGACAGAGCTATTGATGCTTGTACAGCCTGGATTTTGAATGATAGAAAAAGGCTTTATGGTAAAACATTCGAATCGCTTCAGGATATTTCTGAGTCGACTAACGGTAAGGAAAATGGGTGGACAGCTCTTTATGAGGAACTTAAAAAGCCTTTCGATACTTTGAAAAATGCAGGTTATGGATTAATGTTTCTCGCATGGACAAAGGAAAAGGAAACAACCCTTTATGATGGAATGAAGTATAACTCCATTCAACTTATGATGCCTAACTCCGGAAGAAAAGTCTTTGAGTCGCAGGCAAGTCTTATTTGCTGCTTACATAACGAAGTATCCGTGTTGGATAAACAGGGAAATGAGCTTGATGACAATATTAAAGATAAAAAAGGTCGTGATAAAGCAAGTAACTTCCATGACACAAAAGTAATGATGTATTTTAGACCTTCTGAGTATGTTGAAATTGCTGGAGGCCGATACACTGAACTACCAGAAAAGGTTGAATACAGTGCTGAAAACTTCTTGAAAACCTTTGAGAATGCAGTGTTAGGGCAAATTACAAAGACTGACCGAACTGTCCAGGAAATAAAAAAAGAAGAAGAGTTACTTAGAGAGGAGAAGGTGCAGGAAGCAGCTGAGAAGGCTGAAAGCGATCCTCAGACTTACTTGGACGAAATCACTTCTTTAGTAACCGGTCAAGCACCCTCAGTAAAACATCAATTAGCTGATGCTTACGCGGCAAAGTTTGGCGGACAAAAGAATTATAAGCAATTAACTTCTGTAGAAGATCTGAAAGAAGCTTTAAATATCACTAAAGAAATACTGGAGGCGGCTAACTAAGGGAGAGATTTCTCTCCCTATTTTATAAAGGAGAATTGCCTATGAAAGAAGTAAAATGTCAGTGGTGTGGATCAAAAGGGGTTAAGAATAGTATGTCCTGTGAAGCAAAACCGACTGGGAAACTCAATAAAAATGGATCAGAAAAATATATCAGGAAATATTTTCACGACGATTGCTTCGAGGCATACAAGCAGGATAAGAAATTTAAAGAAAATGAAGCAACAGAATTTGATGAACTCTACAATTACTTATTAAATTTGCATAGATTAGAGCGGTTAGACTCCCGTATGATTGAGCGTATCCAGGATATAAGGAACGGTACAGTTAAATACCAAAATCAAAAGATTAAAAGGTATAAAGAGGGCGTTCCATTTACAAAAATTTTAGAAGCATATAAATTCTCTGAACAACAATTACATAATGTCCGCAACTACAAAACCCTTGAAACAAGTTGGCAAGAGTTTACCTATTTCCTGAGTATCGTGATCAATAATTTAAACGAGATGAAAGAAACGGACAGGCGTAGTAAGCAACAAGACGATATCCGCACAAATATTATTAACAAACAAATTCAAGTGCAAAGTGAAATCGATATTAAAATTAAACCTAAAATCATAAAAAAAGATGAATTAGATATCTCAAGTTTTTTATAGGAGAGTGTCATGAAGAAACGAAATTACATAGATGAATTTGTTGAACCGTCATATATTCATGAGTCTCTTTTCGTTGGGTATTTGTGGTCAAATCCAATGTTGTATCAAAGATACAGAACACATAAGATCACAAAGGAAACATTTACTGAGCCCATATGGTACTTCTACTTCACTGTTGGATCTCAGATGTTTGAAAATGGAATCAGAGATTTTGACGACAAAACTGTTTATTCATTCTTAGTATCAAGGCCTAAAGAAAAAAATAAAAAGAGCTATTTAGATGCTTACAACGATTTTGGTGGCTATGAATCAGTCGAAGAACTTATGAATGAATGTAAAACCGACAGTCAGAATGAAGAGTATCATTTTAATGAAATTCAAAAATATGAGAGCTTGCGAAAATTACAAGATGCTTCATTGATTGATATTGCAGATGAGAAGTTAATTGAAAAGCTTACGATTATGACGCTTAAACAACTGCAGTTATATGTGCAATATAAGTATAAGGAAACATTCGCTCACATCAACTCTGGCGATGTTATCGAGCATGATCTCGTGGATGGGCTCAATGAGACAATTGAAGACTTGGATTCAGGTGAGTCTATGGGATCGCCATTACATGATTCTCCACGATTAAATAGGAAAATTAAAGGATGGAAGGACGGGTCTCTTTACTATTTAGTTCTTTCATCTGGAGTTGGGAAAAGCTCAATTGCAATGGAAAAGTTTATCTTGAGCCTTTTCGAAAACCAAGAAAAAGCAATTCTGGCCATAAACGAGGAGAGTGTTAAGAAGTGGCGTTCATTACTTCTTGCAACCATTTCATCTAAGATCCTAAAAAAACCGATAAACAGAGAAAAGTTGTATGAGGGTAATTTTAAGCAAGAGATGCTAAATAAATTAAATGCAGCAAAAGATTGGGCGTGGGAGCGTGGCCAGGGATTAATTAAAACACTGGAGTTAAAAAAGTATCGTGTAGAGGATATATTAAGCCGAGTTGAACTTTACAGGCCCAAGGGCTATAACAAGCTTATCATCGATACCTTTAAACCTGATCGATCACAAAAAGATATGGCTCGGTGGGAAGCTTTTTCAAACTCAGCTCAAGAACTGCATGATTTGATTAAGGAAGACAACCAGAATGTGGGGACTTTAGCGACAGTACAGCTGAAGTTAGGCAAAGAGACAAGATTCTTGGACTTAGACTCTACGGGAAAGAGTATGGAGATAAACGAAGTAGCTGCAGTTGTAATGATGGGAAGGTTACTTTTCGCAGATGAGTACACAGGTTCTAAAACCAGATATGAATTAAAGCCATATAACTATAAAAAGGATGAGCTGGGGAACTGGTATGAAGAAGAGTACATATTGGATCCAAAGAAGACATATTTAGTTCTATTTCTAGCGAAGAACCGTTTCGGTAGTGAGGAAGAGCAGATTATTTATGAAGTCAATTACAGTATTAACTCTTTCGAAGAAGTTGCGTATGTAAAGGTTCCAAGACTCGGAGGAGCATTCTAAGAAGGTGGCGATTAATGTCCGATCTACAAACCATTAGAGAAAGAATTTATAGAGAAGAACAGATTCAAGAAGTATTAGAAGCACTTGGTTGTTGGGGTATTAGCACTGAACAAGGAGGTAAATTGTTTGTTGCGGGTCTTCCTGATGGCGATAACGAGCGGAGTGTGCAGGTTAAAAACACCGCCTCTTTAACATCAAACATCAGAAGTAAGGGAATATCAGGTTCGATATTTGATGTTATATCTTACATACTTTATGGAGCTACAACTGAAGATGAAAAAAAAGCATGCCTTTCCAAAAGCAAATTTTGGTTATGCAGTAAACTTAATTATTTAGAGTACATAGATGATTTTTATAAAATAACAGCGGAAAAAGAAAAACCGCAGCCTAATAAATGGTTGCACAAACTTCAGAAAGAACGAAATAAAGAAAATAGGAAAATAATAGAGAACGAAATAATGCCACAAAGTGTTTTAGATCAATATGGCATTGTCCCGTATTATGGTTGGTATAAGGAAGGGTTATCGATAAGCACACAAAAACTTTTTGGAGTAGGCATTGATGTAAGATCCGAACGAGTCACTTTTCCAGTACACAATAGGGACGGTCGATTAATCGGGGTTAAAGGACGTTATATTGGAAAAGACGAAGTTATAAAAGATAAATATAAGTATATATATATTAATTCGTGCAATAAGTCAATAGAATTTTACAATTTACATAGAGCTCTACCGTATATAAAGACCTTAAACGAGGTGATTATTGTTGAAGGCGCTAAAACAACATGGTTTTTGAACCAGTGGGGCTATAAAAATTGTATCTCCATAGAGGGGGACAGTATGTCTGATGAGCAAATAAGAATACTTAAAGAGCTGGGTATTGGGATCAAATTTGTATTTGCTTATGACAAAGACAAAGATGCCAAATTCATTGTAAATGAAGTGTCGAGGGTTACTGGCAGGATACGCTATGGAATTTATGATAAGGGTAATCTGTTGTCCGGTAAAGACTCACCAACAGATAAAGGACAAGCTAGTTGGACGGCCTTGTACGATAATAAATATAAAATAACAAGGTAAGAGAGGAAAATAATGAATTATAAACTTATAGGGGAGAACAATTACAAAGAACCAATCTCAACAATAATAAAAAATAGGGATTTTGATTCTGATTTGTTCTTTAATCTGAATGAATCAGCTTTAAACCATTACTCTTTATTAAACAACATGAAAAAAGGTATTGATTGTTTAATCAAGCATATTGAGTTACGGAATAATATTTTTATTCAGGTCGACTCAGATTGCGATGGTTACCTTTCAAGCGCGATTCTTATTAATTATCTTAACCGGGCTTTTCCTACGCTTGATGTAAGATGGAGGCTTCATGAAAAAAAGGAACATGGAGCCTCCCTTGAGACAATTCCAGAAGATACACATTTGCTAATCATTCCAGATGCGGGCAGTAATCAATATGATTTGCATGAAAAGTTACAAGAGCGGGGAATAGATACACTGATCTTAGATCATCACGAATGTGAGAGGGAATCCAATGTTGCTATTGTTATTAATAATCAACTCTCAAGTAAGTACCAAAACAAAAGCTTTTCTGGAGTAGGTATCGTTTATAAATTTTGCCAAGCGTTAGATGATAAATTGGGAATACGTTTGGCAGATGATTTTTTGGATTTAGTTGCAATAGGAAATATTGGAGATGTAATGGACTTAAGGGAACCGGAAACACGGTATTACGTAAAAAAGGGCTTAAAACAAATAAAAAACCCTTTAATACAGGAAATCGTGGATAGGCAAAAATTTTTCTTGAATGGAAATATTAATATTCATTTCACGGGGTTCTCTATTGTCCCGTTCATAAATGCTACTATTCGTTATGCAACCATGGATGAAAAGATAGACATGATGAAGGCATTACTGGGTAGTCAGGAATCTGTTTATTATTCAAGAAAAAAAATATACGAACCGATTGTTAAGTCAGTAGCCAGAAGAATTGCAAATACGAAGAACAGACAGAAAAAATCACTCGAAAAACCAATTAGTAGCCTGATTGATCAGATTTACGTTGAAAAGAAAATAAATGATAAAGTTGTAGTTTTGGACGTTACCGGTGAATTGGAACCTTCATTTACAGGTCTTGTAGCTACACAATTAGCAAAAAAGTTTAAGCGTCCCGTAATTCTAGGAAGGAAAACGAAGGAGGGGAAATTCGGAGGATCTGCTAGAGGGTATGAAAAATGTGGAGTTGAGAACTTTAAACAGGTATTAACTGAATCAGGTCTTTTTAATTTTTGCGAAGGCCATGCAAATGCATTTGGGTTTGAAATTGAACCGGAATATTTTGAAAGCTTAAACATTCAACTAAATAGTTTAATTGATTCAGAAATTGCGCTAGAGGATATCCATGAAGTTGACTTTATTATCCCTGCCCAAGACATGAGCGCTTCGATAATAAAAACTATACATAAATATCGAGATGAATGGGGATCGACACTTAAAGAGCCGTTATTAGCCGTAGAAGGGATCCAAGTTAATAAATCAGATATTCAAGTGCATAAGAATAGAACAGCAACATTCGTTATTAAAACTGGCGAATATAAGCTAATTAAGCCGTACTATAAGGGTGATTTCGATGAGATGTTTGATAACGGTGACGAGAACTTTTATATCAACATTGTTGGCAAGTGCAAGGTTAATAAATATGAAGATAGGTTAACCCCTGCTGTTGAAATTGTAGATGTCGAAGTAACAGACAGTTTTTTATTTTAGGTGAAAATGGGGTGAAGCAATGATAATAAAACCAAAGTTAGAAACAGAAGTCACCGAAAAGTATGAGAAACACTGGGTAGAGGACTTTGAACAAATAGAGAGCCTCTTTCTCAAGGATAACCCCAAATTATGTGTACTTGATTCTGAGACGACTGGGTTGCACATAATTAAGGATCGTCCTTTTATGTGGGTTTTTAGTTGGTTGCTGCCCAGGGATAAAAGAACAGCTCAGTTAAAGGGGCGGAGTTTTGCATTTAATTCTGATAGGGACATGTTATTAAAAGTAATTAATCTTACTAAAAGATGCATGATGACAGTAGGTCATAACGTAAAATATGATTTGCATATGCTCATTAATGGAGGAGTTAACGAAGAGGTTGTATATGGCTTAAGAAACATTGTCGATACTATGGGGCTATGCAGGTTAAGTTTTGATGCTGTTTCTGCAAGAGATGGAGGGGATGTATTAGGACTAAAAAAAGTTTCGGAGAAGTATATTGATCCAAGGGCAGCTGAATTTGAAAAAGAGGTAAAAAAAGAGCTTAGAAAAATAAATGATGAAAAACGAAACGTCTTAAAGGAGTTGCTAAAGCCTTACAAGGGTTGGGGATTAGGAAAAATTAAAGAGGCATATAAAGTTAAGAAACGTAATGAAATGGATTACTTTACTAAAGAGAAAAAGCAACGTTGGCTCAAGGTTCCTGAAGAGATTGAGACGGTCTATTTTAAGTGGATGGAAGAGAACCCCTTTGCTGATTATTCTGAGGTAGACAGAAATGTAATGATGGAATATGTTCATAGTGATGGAATATATACATTAGAGTTAGTTGAATTTACATACCCTACAGTATTAAAAAGAAAACAAAAAGCCATTCTTGAACAAGAAAATAAACTAATAATTGAGTTATTAAAAATGGAACGTGTCGGTATGAAAGTAGACATGCCTTATCTTCACACCTGCTTTAAAAAATGTGAGGACGAAATTCAAAAACTATACGAGGAACTGTGGGAGATCGTCGGAGAATATTTCACTGTTTCTCAAGGGACAGTAATTGCTGATTACTTTGAGAAAAAACTTGGAGAGAGACCAGAAACTACTGATAAATCATTTCTTAAAAAGCACAAAGAGGATCGTGTATCTCAATTAATTACAAGACTTAGACGACTTGAAAAGTGGCAATCAACTTATATTTCAAGGATTATTGAAGTAGCGCAATATGATAATCATTTTTATACACAATATGGGCAGTTTAACACCGTGTCTGGAAGGCTAGGATCTGATGCGCAGCAATTTCCTAAAGAAAGAATTCTAACAGAGGAAGGAGAGCATTACGAGAAAGAAAATGGAGAAGGTAAGGCACCGATTGAATATGAACTTTTCTCTCCGAGACGAGCATTTATAGTGGAGGGTGGAAATTACAATAAAATTGCGTACTTCGACTTATCACAAATAGAGTTAAGAGTACAGGCAAACTATACAGTTTTGTTGAAGAGACCTGATTTAAATCTATGTAGAGCATATATGCCTTTTAAATGCACTCATTACATAACTGGTGAAGAGTATCGTTTTGATACGAAAGAAGAAAGAGCGAGGTGGTATGAAAAAAAAGAAGATGGAACATCAGTTTGGCTTCTGGAAAACGGAGAAAGCTGGACTCCTACTGATGTGCATAGCGAAACATCCCATAATACGTTAATGGCACTGGCGTTTAAATGTGTGGACAAGTATAAGCAATATGATCATGAAAAAGAATCTCCAGTTGATGAAAAATCTTTTAAAAAGTTTTGGAGATACATAGGAAAGATGTTTAACTTCATGCGCAACTATGGCGGGGGTGCTAAAAAAGCATCAGAAGCACTTGAAGTCTCAATGGAAATTGCTAATGCCCTTGTCTCAGGTTGGTCAAATACCTTTCCAGAGGTGTCTTATTATCAGAAACAAGTTGCAACTAAGGTGCAAAAGAGTGGCTATGCAACAAATATGTATGGGAGAGTTTATTTCCTTTCAAATACTGATAAAGCATACAAAGTAGGGAACTATAATGTCCAAGGATCATGCGCAGACATGTTAAAACGATATGTTATTAGAATTGGAGAATTTTTGAGAGAAAACAATTGTAAAACCCTTCCCTTAGCCAACATTCATGATGAATTGCAGTTTTTAGTGCACAAGGGTGAGGAATGGATTTTCCCTCATATTAAGAGAATTATGGAAGATGTGGAATGGATGCAAGTGCCCGTGGTGGTTGACTTAGAGATCACAGAAACCACTTGGGCTGATAAAAAGGAAATAGAAATACAGGTATCATAAATTATGAGGAAGTGATGAAAATTTTCAAAAAACTCATAGACAAAAATAAAAAATATGTATATTATAATATTAATAGCATAAAATTAACAGCAACTGTAATGCTCTTGTTTGCTGGGGTAGGGGTAAGTGTAAAGAATATCAACAGTGAAAAAAGTGAAGTTGATGCGAAAGATGAATCGTTACATAATAAAAAGCAAAAAGAATTATTAATTGAAAGACTTACGCATAAAAAGGAGCATAACTGCCAACCACTTCCTAAAACTAAAAGTAGCCTGGATAAACGCATCGAAAGCCAAAAGAAGTACATCAATGCAAAAATAATACAAACAAAAAAGCTCAAGAAGGCGCAACATAGACGATTGCCCATAAAAACTAAAAATAAGTATCCAGTAGGCAAAGAAGATAAAGCTGTAATAAAGGCTACTGAAAAAACACGGAAGTCTTCACATTCATTGCATTCAATAAACGTTGTAGCGACAGCTTACACTGCATTTTGTTCATCTGGGTGCATTGGGAAAACTAGGACAGGCTATGATGTATCAAGCACGTCATATTTCAAAGGGAAGAGGATAATAGCGGTGGATCCTAAAATAATTCCCTTAAACTCATTAGTTGAGGTTAGCTACAAAGGAAACAGCTTTCAAGCCTATGCAATTGATACTGGTGGAGATATAAAAAACAATAGAATTGACATCCTTATGAATACAGAAGATGAAGCAAGGCTATTCGGAAGAAAGGCAGTTAAGGTGAATGTGTTGAAAAATTAATGATCAGGGTGTGGTAAATGTAACCAATGGATGGGATGCTGTAAACTTTTTGAAAGTGTGGACGATGCAATAAGTACATAGAAAAATATTACATAAGAGAGTGTGGGGTACTCATGTTTGCTCTAGATCAGGAAGTATATGTGAAATCAACTGGTGAATTAGGAATTATAGTAGACATTTATCACGAAACAAATAGTGTCGAACTTTGGTATTACGATGGTACATATGATGAACGGAAATTTGATGACATTATAGGAGGTGATAACACACAAAAATCTAACGATTAAAAGTAAAGTATAAGGGGATGATCAGGTATTAGAGGGGATTTGAAAGTCGAAATGTCGTTCACTGATGAATATAGCCAAACAACGAGATTAGAAAGAGTCATTACTTCATGCGCTTTAGATGATCATCAAGATGGTACCCTGGGATTCCTGTTAGATGAATTTAAAAAGTTCTTGTTAAGCTCAGGTATATCCTTTGAAGATGTTTCAAAAATCAAGTTAGAAGATTAATAGTTGGAATCGAAAGGGGGTGGTTAATTGCCGAAGTTTTGGTCTTATCCAGAAGGGTTAAAAGTCATCATAAATGAGAATGCAAAGAACGCTTGTCCTCATCATGTTGGTCGGGAGGGGGAAATTATTGAGTTGCTTCACTCTGCCACATATGATTACGCAGTCAGTGATGAAACAGGTGATATTACATTCTTCAAGGAGCATGAATTAAATCCAGCTAAAGGAGGTTAAATTGTATGTTTAAAAAGGGAGAGAAGGTGATTGCTGGTTTCACAGGAGAGATTGGTGTTGTTGCGCAAGTTGATAAAGGACATGAGCAATTAGAAGTTGAGTATCCAGATGGTTCATATAGAGTGATCGGCTTCAACAGTGTAAGAAGGGCGGAAGATAAATGACGATGTTAATTTTAGAAGGCACTGACTGCTGCTACAAATCAACAGTAGCAGAAAAGCTAAGCAAAGAACTCGGATACCCGGTAATAAAAGGATCCAGCTTTGAATTAGCTAAGAGCGGTAATGAGAAGCTGTTTGAACACTTCAACAAGCTGGCCGATGAGGACAATGTAATTATTGATCGATACATATATTCAAATTTGGTCTATGCGAAGAAGTTCAAGGATTACTCAATCTTAACGGAAGAGCAGCAGAGAACAATCGAGAAGAAGATTAGAGATAAAGCCAAGGTGATCTACTTACATGCTGATCCGAAAGTTATTAAGCAGCGGTTACATGAACGTGGTGATGAATACATAAATGATCGAGATATTGAGCCGGTCTTAGAATTATACAGAGAAGTAATGAGCGATGCAGGATTATATACATATTCATGGGATACAGAACAGTGGGGTAGCGATGATATTGTAGAGGATTTGATTCAATTATTTGAGTAAAACAAAGAGAGAAGGAGTGAATTAACACTCCTTAGTAACTAACGTGCTTCTACTGTAATTTTATAAATCACATAATTGTCGTTAATGTCATACGCATAAACCAATGCTGTGCCCAATGTTGAATGAGAGGATACGACACCGCTGGAACTAATGCTAATAAGATTGCTTCCAGAAACAATTTCCCACCGGGTGTAACCTTTTAATAGAGATACGTTAGAATTCCTAAGCATGTGGTAATCAACTGTACCGAGCGGATCGCCTAGCTGCTTAACTTGGTCAACTGATTTGACAGGTGTTAGGGCTGAAGCTTGTGATGTGAATGCAGGGAGAGCTAGTGTTGTAAGCGATAGAGCAGAAACAATCAATCCTTTGTAAAACTTTTTCATAAGAATTACCTCCTGGGTTTTGATTGTGATTACAACTTAAGTCTAGCATGTTAAATATTTGAAATGTGTGAAGTGTTTGTGAAACTGATTAAAATATCTCATTTATTTAGAAAGGGTGAAAAAATGAGGCTCAAAATAAAATTTAGAGATCAAATATTAGAGTTGCGTAGAAAAATGTCATTGCAATTACATCGTTTATTAGAAGACTCGGCATTTTGGACTTTCAATGAATATGAAGTTCAAAAATGTATTGATGAGTATGCATTAGAGTTAGTCGAGAAGAGAACAGGCAATAAATATAAGCTTCAAATTATAGACAAGAACAAAAACGTTTGGGGCGAATTAAAACCTGAAAAGCCAGGTTGTATTGGGTATTTTGTACAATCTAAATAAAAGATCAATTTTATTTAGAGTAAAAATAAAATATAAGAGGTGAGTCTGTGGCGAACTATCCAGAAAGCTTAAAAGAGGAAGCCGAAAAAATTAAAGACGAAGTAAGAAGTGGAAAATTAGACGAGGAGAAAATAAAAGCCATTGCAAAGTCTGCAGTTGAGTTTTTAAGATCTCAAGAAAAGAGTCATGCTCATTGTGCAGAAGTTGCTGGAGCGATTGCTGCAAACCTAGATGAGTTTTTTAAGACTTACCTAAAAGCGGATTAATTTAACAGGATTAAAAGAAAGGATAAAGGGATGTTTATTGAAAAGGTACTATGTTAGATGTAAAGATCACAAAGGCGAAAACGCGTCTATGGTAATTGAAGCAACATCTGTAGAAGAGGCTAAACAAGAGGCATTAGACATACATAAGGTGAAGACTGTTTATAACGTGAGTATTGGCGAAGGAAGAGGGACAAATCATCTTCAGAGAAAGCACTCACCATACATAAAGAATGACAATGGAAAAGTTATAATAATATTCTCATAGAGGAGGTAATAGCAATCAATGAAATCCAAAACGAAATGATTGGTAATGATATTGATAATATTGAATCCTTGCTAGACAGTTTATATGTTTATTTAGAGAACAACATCCGGTATGAAGATAAACACGTATGGGAAAGGACAGATAAAACGCTCTTACAAGCATTTGCAGCACTAAAAAACATCAAAGAAATAATTTGAAAAACAGTAGACAAAAATAAAAAATAAGTATAAAATAAAATTAATAAGAACCTCAAGGATAGGATAAATGAACAGAATATGTGATATCTGTAGCGAATACATAGAAGGCCAAATCATATGCCTCAGAGTAAGTGACTTGAAGACTTATGTAGATTTCAATTGTTGCAATGATTGCGCACAAGAACAATCTAAGCGCATTAAGAACGAATGTAGTGAAATGACTGTTTCAAAAACTTTGAATCATTTAAATTTAAAAATAAAATAAGGGTATAATTCCTTTTATCGAGAATCGAGGTGAATGAAATTTCATATTTAGTACTGGGTCTGATCTTATTCGGCTCAATATTCTTAGGCAATGGAATGGCATGCTTGGTTGAGAATAAGAACTTTAAAGAAGGCAGACCATTCTATTTTACGGTTTTCTTAATTGGAGGGTGTTCACTCATTCTTGGAGTTATTCTTACAGTGATATGAACAATGTGAAGGGAAATAGTCAGAAGGCAATATTCATAATTTCCCGGGCAACCGCAGTATACGACAAATTAGAACCAAAGGAGAGAAAAAATTAATGGCTATGATTAAGCATATTACTCACGAAGAGGACATTTTTGAGGTGTATGGAACGAGAAGAAACGATGTAAACCAAGAAGAATTTTTGATTTATAAAAAACATTATGGGGGTTGGAAATGGGTTCCTGTAAGCGATTTTGAGCCATTTGAATAAATTTTAAATGAAATTCAATTTTTAAAGAGACTTATAAGGAGGTGAATAAGTGGGACGCCATAAAGCAACGATTGAAGGATTGGTTATGAAAGAAAGTTATTACTCACACCGTGCCCCAGGTACAGAGAGGTGGATTACTCAGCCAGTGTGTAAGGTTACTCACACTGAACCAATCTTCGAAGGGCATATAGATATTGAGCCTATAGAAATTGGAGGCAAGGTTTATATCCCCGGACTTAATGAATATGTCATAGTGACTGACAGGCAGCGAAACATACATAACGAATGGACATATCAAACTGACAGAGTGATTAAGACAATTGTAGATGAAAAAAGCTTAAAGGAATGCGAAGAACTTCATGAGGAGCAAGCAAAAAGCAATGATGGTCTAAAACAACGGCCTATAAAAGTATCCTGGTGGAAAAGGTTTTGGGAATTCTGTGTAGCAGGTGAGATATAAATGAAGGAGTTGACTTTCTTCATAAAAGTCTAAATGAAAGTTTTATTTGAAACAAAAGAGGAGATGGAAATCATGGATTACGCAAAAGTCAAAGGGAAAAATGTAGTCATTACTCTACCGATCGATTTGTTAGAAGTGGCATTCAACAATAATCCAAACAACTGGGATGAATCAATTAAGGTTAAATTTAAAAGACAATTTGCTAAAGGGTTTGCTGAAAAGATTAATGAAACCTCAACAAATAGTGAAACCGGGTTAACTGTATTTCAGGAAGCAATTGACGAAATATTTGATGAGATGCTAGAGGAAGCTCCAAATTATATTAAAGTCCCTCAAGAGGATTAACCAGAAAAATAGTTTTTTGCAAAAGGAGAGTCAGATATGATTTTAAAGGAAATCTCTGTTTATAAAGAAAAATTTAATAATTATTTACCGAAGGAAACGAAAATTGTCCTTCACTGCCAGAACATTGAAGCTGTTGAGGAGGGGGACAAAATCATAATAAACACTGGTAAGGATTCATTAGCTTTTAAAGTGTTTTGTTTAGACGGAACACATACAGACCCATTGAAAATGAAATTGACAAGCTATGAGGGAGAAACAAAAGTGATCAAGGTTTACTTAGATAAAATTAAATTCAACACAGATGGAGACTTGGCAGTTAAATTAGAGCTTAAAGCACTTAATTCATTAGGGGACGACATAGGCGAACCTGGAATTTATTCATTACATTAAAAGGATGATTTTATTGAGAAAGGGAAATGAGAAATGATATGTAGAGAATGTGGGAACTCAACTGATTCTATGTTTTGCAGTAAGAAGTGCCGAGAGTCTTATTTAGGCTATCTCAACAGTAATTCGTCGTTGACCCCAGAAGACAAAAACAATAAAGGATGATGGAGCCTGGAATACATTAAGCATGGGAAATCTGTAAAAGGATACATAGACTATAATTTGCTTTTTGATTCAATTGAAGGAGAAAACAGTTATGTTGAACAAAGAATATTCAAGAATTCTAACGAGCTGTTTGAACACATGCAACCAAGTTTCTTAGAAGAGCTTAAAGATGAGCACGGTGCTGATGATATCGAGGTCTTTGGTGTTTCGTTTATCGCCGAAGAAAAGGGGATCGAATCTGTAATTACTGTGTATGATACAAGCTCACAATTTAGAGTTTCAGTAGAATTAGATGTAAGTAATTTAGACAGTGAATATAAGCAAACATTACAAAGCATTAAAGGCATTGTAGATAAAAAACTCTAACTGCAAGAAAGGATGAGGAAAATGAACATTAGAGAATTTATTAATGAGCAGAGAAAAGATGAAAAGTTCTTGGGTTTGAGATCAAAAATAAGGGAACTAATTGAACACAGAAGATTAGAACTTGTTGAGATGCTTGGTTATAAAATCGATAATTTGAATCACGAGCAACTTATGGAATTCAAAGATAAATTCAGTGAATTAACTTCATTTAAAGAAAAGGTAGGTAATGATCCTTTCAGCATTAGCCTGGATGATCTTGGCGAACTCCTCTGTTTCCAAAAAAATAAGGAAGGCAGATACAAAACTCTGGAGGATGTGTTGAGAAAAACGCTTGATCCATACATTGATAAACCAAAACGAGATACAGTTATTTCTGGATAAAATCAGTTTCATAGGAAGGGGAAGTAAAATGAGTGCAGCAAGAAAGTGGAGAGATCTAAGAAGCAAATTAATTGGTTATAAGGCATTCGGTAAATTTAGCGATGTTGTTATTAACCATATTCTCAATGATATGAATGAGTTGGACGTAAGACACGAAAAAGATAAAAACAAAAAATAAAGAAAAGGGAGTTGTGGAATGGGAGCTGCTAAACAGTTATACGTTAAGCGCAGTCACTTTGTAACCTTGGATGAAGCAAAAGAAAATACGCAAGTACATATGAAGAATGGTGGTTCATACACTGCTTTAAAAGGAGAACTGATTGCGACAAATTTAGAAGGGGATCAAATGGTTATCACGCAAGAGCAGAAGGATAACTACGTTCCAGTACCGATGACAGAGCTATCAGACTATGAAGCTCAAATGGCCAAAGGCTATGCTGAGATGGCTGAGATCAATTTAGAAATGTCTGAAGCATTCCATCATGCTGAAAATGAAGCAGAAACAACTACGAATAGCTTAGTTAACGGGGAATATAAAGAATATTGATTATTACATATGAAAGCAAGACAGGTAACGTTAAAAGGTTTGCTCAAGCATTACAAAGGGAGTTAAACTTTGACATCATTGAAATTACAGATGACTTAATTGTTGAAGAAGAATTCTTACATATTACATATACGATAGGCTTTGGGGAAGTACCTGAAAGGACTTTAAATTTTATTATTAATAATAAAAATAAAATAAAAGGAGTTGCTGTGAGTGGTAATAAGGTTTGGGGTGATAACTATGGTTTAGCTGGGGACAAGCTTTCAGCAATGTTCCACATACCATTGTTATTAAAGTTTGAACTAAGTGGATCAAAACAAGACTTACAGAAGATCATTCAGGAGGTACAACTTATTGACAAACACAATACCAAAGTGGATCAAGCTCAACAACGAGATCATGATTCAGAAAGATGGGAAGTATCAATTCGAAAAGGACAAGGAGGCCGTACATAGTTACTTTGTTGACTATATCAATCAAAACACAGTCTTTTTCCATGATCTAAAAGAGAAACTTGATTATTTGATTAAAAATGATTATTACGAAGAGGAATTCTTGGATCAATATACATTTGAGCAAATTAAATCGATTTTTAAAATTGCTTACAGTTACAAATTCAGATTCCCATCTTTCATGAGTGCCTTTAAGTTCTACAATGACTATGCTTTGAAGACAAACGACAAAACAAAGATTCTTGAAAGATATGAAGATCGCGTCTCAATTGTAGCTTTATTTTTCGCAGGTGGAGACTATGAGAAAGCGGTTAAGAATGTGCATACTATGATGAAACAAGAGTATCAACCAGCTACACCTGCTTTCATTAATGCTGGTCGCAAGCGAAGAGGAGAAATGGTAAGTTGCTTCCTACTAGAAGTAGGCGACAGTTTGAATGATATTTCACGTGCTATTGATATTTCAATGCAGCTGTCTAAGTTAGGCGGTGGCGTAGCATTAAACTTAAATAAATTAAGAGCCAAAGGTGAAGCCATTAAAGATGTGGAAAATGTAACAAAAGGCGTCGTAGGCGTGATGAAACTTCTTGATAATGCTTTTAGGTATGCAGATCAGATGGGACAAAGACAAGGATCAGGAGCAGCTTATCTAAGTGTATTCCATCCCGATATTATAGACGTCCTTGATACCAAAAAAATTTCAGCAGATGAGGATGTCCGAGTTAAAACACTATCCATTGGTGTAGTGGTTCCTGATAAATTCATTGAATTGGCAAGAGAAGATAAGGACTTTTACATGTTCTATCCTCATTCAGTTTACAAAGAATATGGACAGTATCTTGATGAGATGGACATCAATAAAATGTATGATGAGCTTGTTGAAAATCCAAGGGTTAGAAAAGCAAAGGGGAATGCTCGGAAGCTGTTGGAGCAATTGGCCATTCTGAGAAGTGAATCTGGCTATCCTTATATTATGTTTGCTGACAATGTAAATAAAGTGCATCCAAATGAACATATTTCAAAAGTGAAGTTTTCTAATTTGTGTTAACTGTAGCACCTTCGGTCAGGAATGATCGTAGCAAACCCGTCTAAACGGTGAAACTCTATTCAATAGACAATACCGTGCTAAACCGCACCTTGCGGAAATGCCGAACGACTATCGAAACCACGCATACGCGTAAGGGAGTAGAGTACATCGCAAGCATATGGCGATGGAAACGGCGGGCGGCCTTATAGGTCGATGATATAGTCTATTCTTACGAGTGATCGTAAGCAGTTCATAAGAGAACGGACGAGAGTGTTGCGCCTTTCGTTGAATATTAAAGTCAGAAGTACTCCAAGCATCACAAGTGTCAGTTTATACAGATTACGATCAGGAAGATGAAATTGGATTAGATATCTCATGTAATCTTGGATCCATGAACATTGTAAATGTAATGAGTAACCAATCAATTGCTTCAACGGTCAGAATAGCAATTGACTCACTGACAACTGTCACAAGGAAAACAAACATTGTAAATGCCCCAGCTGTTGCGAGAGCAAATACACTAATGCGATCAATTGGTCTAGGGCAGATGAACCTGCACGGTTTTCTAGCTCAAAATAAAATTGCTTATGAAAGTGAAGAAGCAAAAGACTTTGCAAATACATACTTTATGATGGTTAACTTTTACTCCCTGCAGCGTTCAATGGAAATTGCAAGAGAAACAGGGAAGACGTACTACAAGTTTGATGGATCAACCTACAAATCAGGCGCGTATTTTGATAAGTACGTGACAAATGATTATAGCCCTAAATATGAAAAGGTTAAAATCCTGTTTGGAGATCAACATATTCCTAACATTGAAGATTGGATAAAGCTTAAAGAGGATGTTATGAAATATGGCTTGTATCATTCATATAGACAGGCTGTTGCACCTACCGGTAGCATCTCATATGTTCAATCATCTACGGCTGGTGTAATGCCTATTATGGAGAGAATTGAGGAACGTACATACGGAAACAGTAAGACATATTATCCGATGCCAGGTTTATCGGCTCAGAATTGGTTCTTTTATAAGGAAGCATACGACATGGATATGTTTAAGGTAGTTGATCTTATTGCGACTATTCAGCAGCACGTTGACCAAGGGATTTCATTTACATTGTTCTTGAAGGATACGATGACGACGAGAGATCTAAATAGAATAGACCTCTACGCTCATCATAAAGGAATTAAGACGCTGTATTATGCTCGAACGAAGGATACTACCCAAGAGGGATGCTTGTCCTGTGTAGTTTAATAGGTGCGTTTACGTTTTGGTTCAAAATTAACAGGATCCCACGGACGTCGCTTACACTTAATTTTTTTAAATATTCTCATTAAAGCGTTACAAAGTAAGCCAAATATAAGCCTCAACATATATTCGATTAAATATGATAAAAGCCTATCACGCCACCATCCTTTTGATATGACGGGGCTCTCTAACAAAGATATAAGGTTATCTAAAAAGTTCACTGTCTTTCATTCCTTTCGAATGTTTAGACAGTAATATAGGAGTCTGTTAATTCAGCTTTTAAAATGAACTGCATTTTTTACGAAAAAATATTTCAATTGAAAGGACATGATTAATTGACAAAAATTTATGACGCAGCAAACTGGTCAAAGCATGAAGATGATTTTACCCAAATGTTTTACAACCAAAACGTAAAGCAGTTCTGGCTTCCCGAAGAGATCGCATTAAACGGCGATCTCCTCACTTGGAAGTACTTGGGTAAAAATGAGCAGGATACGTACATGAAGGTGCTCGCCGGCCTGACACTGCTTGATACAGAGCAGGGGAACACGGGCATGCCGATTGTGGCCGAGCACGTCGAAGGCCATCAGCGAAAAGCGGTTCTTAATTTCATGGCGATGATGGAAAACGCGGTGCACGCAAAATCATATTCAAATATTTTTATGACACTTGCTCCGACTGAAACGATCAACGAAGTGTTTGAATGGGTGAAGCAGAATAAATACCTGCAGAAAAAAGCCCACACCGTCGTCGGACTGTACCGCGCCATAAAAAAAGGTGATGAGATTTCGCTGTTTAAAGCGATGGTCGCTTCCGTTTACTTAGAAAGCTTCCTTTTCTACAGCGGTTTCTATTATCCGTTATATTTCTACGGACAGGGAAAACTGATGAATAGCGGTGAAATCATCAACCTTATTATCCGTGACGAGGCACTGCACGGCGTATACACTGGATTACTGGCTCAGGAAATCTATAGCAAACAAACTGAAATCAAGAAAAAAGAGCTGTATGAATGGGCTATTGATTTGCTGCTCGACTTATATGAAAACGAGCTTGATTATACAACAGATTTATATGATCCAGTTGGGCTAACTCATGATGTAAAAAAGTTTATTCGTTATAACGCAAATAAAGCCTTAAATAATCTGGGATTCAACCACTATTTCCATGAAGAAGAAATTAATCCAGTAGTGTTGAACGGATTGAGTACAAAAACCAAGTCTATGGACTTCTTTAGTCAAAAAGGGAATTCTTACAGGAAGGCTACTGCTGAAGCCTTAAAAAATGAGGATTTTTACTTTGAGAATTGAAAAAGATCTGATCGGGAGTGTGTTCTCGAATAATCATGGTCAGAAATATAAGGTTCTACGGACAAATGGACAAAAGAAAAATGGAACAAAATTATTTAGAATACGATTCATAAAGACCGGATACGAACGGGACGTAGAAAAGGTTGAAATTAAACGTGGAAAAATAAAAGACCGATATGAGCGCTCAGTGTTCGGAGTAGGGTATCTTGGCGATGTAAAGATGGTAGATGTGAAGAATGTATACTCCGTTTGGAAGGGGATGCTAGAACGGTGTTACGATGTCAGTTGTCCACAGTATTCTAACTATGGCGGTTCAGGGATTAGAGTTTGTGAGAGATGGCATTGTTTTAAGAATTTTCTAGAAGATGTTTCAAAGATAGAGGGATATGATGAGTATCTTTTCAATAAGCGAAAACTCTTTCTTGATAAAGACATGAAACAACAAAGAATACCGAAAAGTCAAAAGATTTATTCCTTAGAAACTTGTTGCTTTGTCACCAGGGAAATCAATAATGCTTATCGAGATTTAACGAATGCTCGTTTGCACTTTATGGCCAAATCTCCTGACGGTGAAATTATACGAGTAGAGGGACTTCGACCTTTTTCTAAAAAGTTCGGCCTGCACCGTGCAATAATACAGAAATGCTTACGAGGGGAGCGTTCGGACTACAATGGTTGGACTTTTAAACTAATTAAGAAATCTAATTGGAAAAATAAAAGTGCTTAAGTACTTTGAGGAGGTATCAGTATAATGAGACTGATTAAATTAGAGCAACCGAATTGCAATCCATGTAAAATGGTATCCAATTATTTAAATGATGCAGGAGTTGAATATGAGACCGTTGATGTAACACAGAAGTCAGAAGTGGCAGCGCAATATGAGGTAATGGGTGTACCGGTAACCATTCTTCTGAGTGTTCAAGGAGAAGAAGTAAAGCGGAGTATTGGCTTTAAGCCTGGTGAGTTAGACACCTTAATAAATGATTTAAGGGGTCAATAATGGGATTATTGATATTGGCTGGGATTGTTCTTGTTGCAACAACAATAGTTGTTTTAATAGATACATACGGGGAATTGATTTTATCTGTAATCTGTGGATTCGTTGCTGCAGTTGTTGTACTAATTGTTGCTGGACTTATTGCAGTGTTTTCCCCTTTGATAACCACGCAGTATTAGAAGAAAAGGTAAGTGTTTATTCAATTAAAGACAACATTAATGTCAGTGGAAAATTTGTACTGGGTTCAGGGATCATCGACGATACACAATATTTGTATTTCGTAATAGAAAAAGAAGGGTTTAAGTCAGTACATAAAGTTAAAGCAGAAACTTCTAGAGTAAAAGAGGGAAACTATAAAACTCCATATGTGAAAAAGTATTGTTATGAATATACGAATAAATTTGTAAGGTTCATATTTGGGGAATCTCAGCCTTTTAAGGATAGCTCATACGATTTCTTTTTACCTGAGCATACGGTTACCCAGGAATATAAAGTTGACCTTGAATAGTCAATAAACGGGTAAGTTTAAACAAACTAAAATTAAAGGAGCTAATAAATGTATTTCATTGAAACTCAGGAAGAATTAATTGGAAAAGAAGTTGCTTATGTATGGGCAAATCAGTTTTGTGAGCAAACAACGATTATTACTAAGGATGGAGGTGTGTTTATGGTTTGTCAACAAACTGACTGGGATGATGTCTATGAAACAAGAATTTTATATCCACATGAAGCTAAAAAAATCTTACATCCTCTGAAAAGAGACTTGCATGAAAAAGGTGTGATTAATGAATCAGAGTGGGAAGAGTACGAGAATGAGCTAAAAAAGAAGCAAGCTGCTGAAAGAGAGAAGTATCTCAAGGAGCAAGAAGAAAGAGAGCGTAAACGTTATGAGGAGTTGAAAGCAAAGTTCGAACAATAATGGGTTGTTTATTAAATTGAAAAAGATAATGCATTAAAAAACAAAAGGAGAATGTTAAATGGGGAAAATGGATGAAGTAATTGTTGTAGCACCTAGAGATAAAATATTTGATAATGGAAAGCTGGACTTTCAAGGGATTGAAGCTGATCCAAATGTAATTGATCAAATAATTAAAAACCTTGCTGAGAATATGCTCACTATGAGGAGGGGAGATGCCGAGAAGGATCAGAGCTGTAAGCAACCAATCCCTTATGCCGTTTTGCAAAAAGGAGACCAAGTATTTGCTTACGAGCGTTTAAGGAAAGGCGGGGAAAAGAGGCTTCATGATCAATTATCAATTGGTGTTGGCGGACACATGAATATAACTGAAGCAACAAATTTTTGGGAAGCCATTGATGAAAACTTAAGGAGAGAGCTTTCAGAAGAATTGTTTATCTCAACTTCTAATTTAAATTTAGAAGTTGTGGGATTTATAAATGATGACTTAAATGAAGTGGGGAAAGTTCATTTAGGCATAATGATTATTGTTAAACTGCCTGAAAATACAGAGGTATCAGTAAGAGAAACAGATCAATTAAAAGGCTTCTGGTTAAATGAACAAGATTTTGATAATCCAGCAGTATTTAATCGTTTAGAATCTTGGTCTAAATACGTGGCTGATATTATTTATTAGTTTAAACCCCTGGCTTAGATCATGATGTTTGTCCAGTGGAGGGTCTTAGCCAGGGTACAACTTAAAATACTCAAAAAATTCAACAATTATACCTACAAAGGAGATGCTGGATGAAAAAAAGATTACGCAAAAAGGCGTGGATGACAGGGAATATAAAACAGGGCGAATTCATGTTTAATGTAATTGATAAGGTAAATGCAGATGGATATATATATTATCCAAAAGGACGCTATCATGTAGACAGAAAAGGGAACATGTACAAGTTTAAAATTTAGAAAAAAGCGAAATTGTGATGCCTGAAGTTTATAAAGAACTTAGGGATACCAAAGGGTGTCGATTGAACGAACATCTCTATAAAAGAAGACTTTTATCTAAAACAATAAGGAGGAAAAAGATCATTAACAATAACAGTCGTAAAGATTTACAAGCAAAGTATGATGACATGCTCTTCAGAAACGGACTTTGTTTGGGATTTATTCAAAAACAAGGGCTTGAGGATAAGTTCTTTGAGCATATGAAACAAGTTGCAACTTATGAAGAAGACCAAAGGTATAGAGTTGCAGCAGTTAATTTTTTGAGTTTATTAGAATCAAATTAAAACAAAAAGGGGAAAAGATATGGAGAATACTTATCATTATTATAAATTAAACAAAGAACTACAGGCAGTAAAAGTTGTCTCTGGATTGCTTCCCAAAGAAAGCGAAGCTTATAGAGAACTGATTAAAATTGAAATTGGAATTTTGGAGGAAAAGAGAGATATTCTTAATGGCAAAGGAAAAATGAACAAACTGGATCAGGAACAAACAACAGACCTGGGAAGACAGCTAACGGATAAGCTCGCTGAAGTTTTAGAAATTGTTGAAAGGTTTAACCATCATGGATAATCACATAGAAAAAATAAAAAATCATCTAAAAGAAATAAACAACCTTGAACAGGGTCTCAAACTTTTCAGTGAAGACGATGAAGAATATATAAGCTTATTAGCTAAGATACAACGGCTGTTTGATTTAATATCAGACGAATCAATGGAGGCCTTTAAAGAACTAACAATACATATAAGAAACACAGGTCAGAAAAGAATACAACGAGGAATTGACCGGCTACCTCATGTAATCAAAGAAAGTGTGAGTGAGGAAATCAAAGACATGAAGAGAGCCGGCGAGCTGTTTGATTAAGCATAGTTATTTATAGGGTAAAAATAAAATAAGGAGATGTATTATAATTACATACTTTACGTTATTACTTGCAGCATACTTGTTTGCACTAAACATTAATGAAATTAGATTAATTACACGAGGAGAACAGAACGTATTCGCTAAAGTTACACATTTTCTTTCTAACACCCCGTATAATGAACTGAAGAAGAATAAGAACTTAGTGTATGTCATGACGTTATTCAAGGGGATTTCCTTCATCATCCCCTTGGCTACTATTGGACTGATTACACATGGAAACTTGCTAATGTTAGCTTGGACAGCTTTTGCTTTAATTTATACCGGTTTAACATTGTTTAAAATTCTTGATGTTTTGGACGGTGACTCAAACAATAAACAAAACAAGTTCGTGTACATGTTGTTTGTTTGCGGTAATATTGTCTTCGTGATTAACTTTATTATTAGTTGGTTTCAATAAAGGAGAGTAGAAATATATGACTCAGTTTGATATGCAGTACAACACAATCATAAATGACATAATTAATAATGGAGTATCAGACGAAGAACTCAATGTCAGAACCAAATGGGACACTGATGGAACACCAGCACATACATTAAGTGTAATCAGTAAGCAAATGCGCTTTGATAATTCCGAAGTACCGATTTTAACGACTAAAAAAGTCGCCTGGAAAACAGCAATCAAGGAATTACTTTGGATATGGCAACTTAAATCAAACAATGTTAACGAATTAAACAAGATGGGTGTGCATATCTGGGATCAATGGAAACAAGAAGACGGTACAATCGGCAAAGCATATGGATATCAGCTTGGTAAGAAGAACAGAATGCTAAACGGTGAGAAAGTTGACCAGGTTGACTATCTTATTCATCAGTTGAAAAATAATCCATCATCACGCAGACATATTACAACGCTTTGGAATCCTGATGAATTAGACTCAATGGCATTGACGCCCTGTGTTTATGGCACTCAATGGCTTGTAAAAGGAGGGAAGTTGCATTTAGAAGTTTTCTGTCGCAGTAACGATCTCGCGCTCGGGAATCCGTTTAATGTGTTCCAGTACAATGTTTTACAGCGTATGATTGCTCAAGTTACTGGATATGAGCTTGGTGAGTATATCTTCAATATTGGAGATTGTCATGTATACACTCGCCATATTGACAATTTGAAAATTCAAATGGACAGAGAGCAATACGAAGCACCTGAGCTATGGATTAATCCGGATGTAAAAGACTTTTATGATTTCACAATTGATGATTTCAAATTGGTTAATTATAAGCATGGAGACAAGCTTTACTTTGAGGTAGCGGTATAATGCTATCTCTTATTGCTTGCTGCGACAAATCAATGGCCATCGGGTATGAGAATAATCTGCTTTACCATATTCCTGAAGACATAAAACGTTTTAAAGAACTCACTACAGGAAAGTTGTGTATTCAGGGAAGACTTACATACGAATCGATCGTAAACATTACAGGAAAGCCACTTCAGAACCGAAGGAATATCATATTGACTAAAAATAAGGATTTCAAGCCTGATCACTCTTCATTTGTTTATCATTCGGTTAACGATGTATTAAAGCTCATACGAGGGCAATTGGATACAGATGAAGAAGTAATGGTCATTGGAGGAGGCGCTATATACGAGGCATTCTTACCTCATGCAGATAAGGTTTATTTAACGATTGTTGATTCAGTTGTTGCGAAGGCAGATTCCTATTTTCCAAGGTTAAATGATGATTGGAGAATAATTGAAAAGGATCATCGGAGTGCACTAACAACAAAAGGACAAGATTATTCATTTATTACTTATGAAAATTTCAGAAAAGCATAGACAAAAATGAAATATAAGTATATTATTATCATATCCTCAATAGAGAATTTGTATTGTAACAAGTTATAAAAATAAAAAATAAGTATAGAGGTGATCTATTGAAACAAAAAGAGCAAGAATTGTTATCAAAGAAAGAAGAGCTTGAAATTGATGTCTTAGAAAAGGAAGCAGATTTGCTCAGATTGGAAGTGGAACAAGAACATTTCAATCTCCACAAAATTGGGGAGATCGGAGTACTTATAGATTTTCTTTTATACATAAAGAAATACAGAGCAATGTTTACTGTGCAGCAAGCAGAAGAATTTAGAAATATGGATGGCCGAATGAAAGAAATCATCAAAATCCAAGATGGACAAGTAATGGTTGATGAAGAAGCTTTAGAGGCGTTTATTGAGGAAATTGAGAATCAAATTAATTTAATATAAATTGGAGGAGATGAGGAATGAAAAACGTAAATCAAACGGTGATCAATAATGCGAATACGGTATTTGAAAAGAAGGACGATAAATATTTCGGCTATAAATCTCGTTTTGGAGATGTCGTTATTGGTGGAGCATATTCGTATAGGTTCGTAGTTCACTACGCAAAAACGAACCAAGACGTTGTTATTATGCCTGGCGATGTGAATACAGTAACGACTCCGCTCTGTACAACGTTAGAGGAACGTTTATGGAAGCCAGAGAAAACCGCCCAAGCCCGCCGTGATGAAATCGTTAAGCAGGCGAAGGCAGACGTTTGGGAATTAACGAAAAACGGTGATGGAGTCAGATATAAATTAGACGCATTCTACCACGCATCCTGTGAAGTTGAATTCGTAGTAAATCGCCATAAGCGAACTGTTGTCGTCTTGTTGAAAGGGATTCGTACCCGAGAGGTCTACGCAAGAGGAATCGCAAAAGCCGTACCTGACGACTGCTTCAACGTTCACATCGGAAAGGCGATTGCGCTAAGACGTGCGTTAGGCTTGGCGGTGCCAGACGAATACTTGAACGCTCCGCAGCCGACTGAGGTTCGTGTGGGCGACGTTGTTAGATCAACCGTAGATAAATCGAAAAAGTACGAAATAGCGAAAGGCGAGAAAGCATGGTGCGATGGTATGGCAGGTATATCGTCGATGGTCGCTAAATATGGAAGAATCGTTGACGACTCACGCGAAGAGGTGGGAGGTGAGTGACGTATCATAGACGCCTGAAGACGACGGTGTTTAAAAAGTATAGCGGATATGATTGGACTTGCGATGGAATGTTTCAAACACCAAAAGTTAAAGGAAGCAACAAAAGAAGGAGATCGAAACATGAGCGAATAATCCGAAAAGTGATGGATAAAAAAGAAATTAGGTATTACGACTAAGTTAATATGAAATCTGTATTTTAAAGAGAGTGTGAGTTATCGAGAGGCTGAAAAGGGAGATGAGAAAATGGAGCATACATTGCACAATCCTGGCCGTGGAGCTTAATAAATAAGAACATAAAAGAGAGGGGAGTGATACCCCCTCATTACTTTATCATTTTGCTTTGTTCGATCTACCAAAAATGTCAGGATTGATAATTGATATATTTGTGCCGATCACATTGCTGAACACAATATAAATAAAAAAGCCAATAAACGCTCCAGGCATTCTTCCAAACATAAAAATACTTAAAGAAACTAAAATGATAGCCATTATTACATCAACAAGAAAACTTATCATGCGATGCAGTTTAAAGTATTCTCTTAATTTTATTAGCTTGTTCATCATGCACCTCTGGATGAATTTTATATAGAAAATTGTACCATTGTAATATTAAGGCATGCAAGAAAGTTATAAAAGAAAAAGGAGTAACATAGTCACTCCTCAAAAATTAATGAAATTGACCATTCATGCTTTGTTGAGCTAAGCGAACTAAACGTTTTGTAATTTCTCCGCCTACTGAACCGTTTGCTCGGCTACTTGTCTCTGGCCCCAAGTTCACACCGAACTCAGAAGCAATTTCATACTTCATTTGTTCAAGTGCACCAGCAGCTTGAGGAACAAGTAATTCATTGCTGTTGTTTGATCTGTTTTGTTGAGCCATATGATCATCTCCTAAAGTAGTATGTAAACAAGCTTGTTCAATTGTATTATGTGGAGATGATTTGAATTTATACACATTAATTTGAAAAGAGGTGATTTAAATGACTATTGGTCGTGGCTGATGAATTGACACAATATCTAATCATGAAGTCAGACAGAATGGGGAGCGAAAGATGATTAAAAACACTTGTGAATCCTATGTGTTAAGTGAGGAAAATATTGAAGAAGTAAGCGTTAAGATTAATGAATTTTGTAAGAATGGATTTAGCCATGCTCATGATTGGATGGAGTATAGTGATATGCCAAGTAAAAGGTTTGATCAATTAACATTTGAAAAAGATTATCCTAGTTATAAATACAATAGTGAAGCTAAATGGAAAAAAGGAAAATATAAAGATGAATCCGTAATTTGGTTAAGCTCATCTCAAAATAAAAGGATATTCCATGCAATCGGTATTGGCACTGAAATAATGTTTGCTGATAATGCTATATATTACATTGAGAAAACAAGAGACTGTAAATATGTTGGTAAAATTTATTAATGAAATTCTAATTTTAAACAAAGAGGTATTGAAGTTAAATGTTTAAAAGAAAAACTTTTGAAAATAAAAAATGTGTTTCTTCAAATGATTTTACACAACTAATAAGTGATTCACTGTATATCAACAAGAATATCAGTAAGCTCGATTTTATTGGCGGAGTAATGATATCCAAAAGTTCTTTAAAAGGGGTTGTCTATATATCTAATGTTCAACCATCACTATCAGAAATAGATGATGTAAATTCAATCTTAAACAGAATCGATTTAGTGAATATGCTTTATTTATTTACGGATAGCGATAAAGCAGAGGTCTATCAGAGCAAATATGATAGTCATGTGGTAACTGATTCATATATTGAAATTAACCTCAAAGGTGGTCAGACAAAGCGATTAAATTATTGATAAAATGTTGATTTCATTTAGAAGGGATAAACCTCAATGAAAGAAATTGAATTTGAAGAAATTAAGCAATTCGTTGAAGTAATGTCTCGGCAAGCTGGATCGACCAAGGTGATGAAAATTCACATTAGTTATGCAGAATGGTTGGTCGCTGAAGTCGAACGCTTAAGGGGGTTAACCAGTCATGGATAATGGATCAGGCACAAAGGTAAATATTCATTTTAATAACGGTTCTCTAATTGAGGGTTTCAAAGTGTCTAGTGAACTAACCGAACCCTTGACTATATATGAACAGATAATGAATCATCCGGAAAGCAAAAAGGCAGCACTAATCAAGTTTGGCTTTGGACAATTGTCACCAATTAAAGTTGAAAAATGGTTTAAGTCTTATAATCCGCCCAAATACTATGCATTTAGAAAAGCCGCAAACAACAATAAAGTTACTGACTTACATACTCAAGCAATGACAAAGGAACACCGGACACGCCTATTAAATCTTGAAGAGGTCTTTAATGACGAAAAGTCTAGAAAGGCATTATTAAATTTAGCTGAACAAAACACCAAGAGAAATAGGGATCGACTAACTGTTAATGAAAAACATGATTCTTGGAGGGATTAAATGAACAATGAAAACTCTGCAAAATGGTTTGATATAGACTTCAAGACTAAAACAGACAATAACATTGATGAAGCTCTACTGCGATTATTTGATCTCATGAAGAAAAGTCTCCACATTTATTTCAATATTGAAAACTCTTCTGATATTCATGAGTTTTTAAAAATCGCTGCAACAAAGAGCAATGTTGATTATTCCTTCATTGAATGGATTAGGGGAAAGGGCATCCCAAAATTAAAGAAAATTGATTTCGAAAATTTACCAAGCAATGATCAATTTCTTGCAATGATTGAGATCGATGAATACTGTCTTGAATGTGAGATGGATTTTAAAGAGCCAGAAGAGGTAAGGGGTTGCATCATCACGATCATTAATAGCATTCAGGAATATACTAATATTTGCAAACAGTTAATCAAAGGGGGCGAGTAATCTGATTGTGACAGCTTGGATATTGTTCGTTGCATTTGGGCTAGTGTTGTTGGCAAGAATGGATTCCCAAGGAGATATTAAATTTGCAGTTTATATTGGTGTAATAAAATTTGTTTCGGTTTTCATTGTTGCTATTGCAGCAGGAGTGATTTGGGGAGGTTTATTTCAATGAGTGATGTTAAAGCAATGGGCTTACATATTGAAGGAGTGTTGTTTAATGAAAATGACACCAAATTCACCTATGAAGATTTCATCAAGCTAATTGAATCTAATGGTATTGAATTTTGCGGACTGACATGTGCTGTCACAGACGAAGGTGAGTTCTTAGATGAAACAGGTAAAAAATTTACCAAAGGTAAGCCGATCAAATTTAATCAAAAAGAAGAATTTCGTGAAGTGACGAATTATGAACCAGTGGAATTAAGTAAATGAATAAACCGGTACTGACGTTAACTTATGGTCTTGGTATTTCCGAAGCGTTTATTATGGGTTTTACCTTATCACAGAAGTATTTTGTCCCGGCCGTCATAAGTGGGATATTGACTTTAATCATCGGTTATTTCCATGTATGTAAAGGCTCAAAAACTGAATAAATAACAGATTCTTTAGGAGGTGAAATTAAGTGATCGTATACACTACACTAGGTTATTTCCCTGTGCTGAGAAGAAAATTATCCAAAGAATTTAAACGATTAGGTTTTAATAGCTTGAAAGAAAAGCGTTGGTTTTTAGCTAAGGTCTTAGGATATGCGCCAAATTTCAAAGAAATGTCTATAGCTGAAATGGAAAGAGTGATTGATGAGCTTACTAAGTACGAAAACGTAAATGAAATCATATAACTAAATTTAAATAAAATCGGTCTTTTAATGAAAGGCATAAAGGGGGGAATCGGTCATGTCAATAGTTAAGAAAGGGGACAAGATTAGAGTAACAAAGGAAGCACAAGGTCATTGGGGACACATTATCTACCCTGTTGGAAGCGAATGGGTAGTCAAAGAGGTAATTACACCTGACACAGGAACGGTTTTCTGCAAGGGGAATGATTATGGAATACCACAGACACATTATAAGGTTATTTAGGATAAAAATAAAATGAGGTGAAAGGTATAAACGAGAAATATAAAACAATTCAAATACTGTTCAACAAAATGGAAAGACAAATGAGTACGGTGAAAGAAGCTCTCGAGAACAAAGAATACGAAAGAGCCCACCGTAACCTTATTAACCTTTCAGATAATAATGAAGAATTAATGCAGGAAATCAGATGGGCTCGGAAAGGGATTAAGATTTAACTTTTCTTCTTTCTTTATGGTTCCATTCGTACAGCTCTTCAATTGAGCAACCAATGGCATCAGCAAAAGTCATGCCCGTAGCTAAGTTCATATTTGCTTTAGCTCCACTTATATAATCGTGGATACGTTGTCTTGACATAAAACAGTGTATCAAAGGTTTATTTTAATATCAATTTCGGTTTCAATATTTTAGGAGAGTGATTGATTGGGAGGTACAAACCAAGGTAAGGTTTTTGAAGCAAATATAGAAAAATCAGCTGCAGATCAAAAGCTGTTCTTCTATAGAATTAAAGATGTTAATCCAATGTTTTTAAAAAGGGGAGCTGCAGTATCAAAAAACAAATATGATTGCTTCCTGCACTATAAAGGTTATCTTTTTCCTTTTGAACTTAAATCAACAAAGAACAAGTCTGTATCCTTCAGTGAAAAGATCATCAAGTCACAACAGATTAAACACTTAAAAGAGGCAGCGCAATATCCGAACATAATCCCTGGCTTCCTGTTTCAGTTTAGAGAGCCAGAAAACAAAGTTTATTTCGTACATATTAATGATTTCCTTACATATAAGAACATAGCTGAAAATCAGTTGTCACATACATATAAGAATAAAGTAAACAAGTCCAGCATTCCGATTGCCATATGCGAAGAGATCGGAACAGAAGTACGCTGTATGAAGAAAAAAGTTAACTATACATATTACTTGAACAAGCTTTGCGATGATTTGATTAAGAAGGTGAAATAAGTGGGAGGGTTATATGCTAGAAGTTAAGGTGAATGAATCGGAGATTAAAAAATTATACCTTGAAGAATTGGAGAAGCATTTAAATAAGCTAGATAATGAATTGCTTTTCTGGGATACTGATGATTTAATTAAAAATACAAAAATGTGCTGGAATACAATACAGGAGAAATTCTTCTTTGACCCAAGATTTCCTAAAAGAAAAGTGGGGAGAAAGTGGATGTTTCCTGCGAAACAAACAAAAGAATTTCTTCTTGAATGGTTATTGGAACAGCCGACTGAATAGGATCGAATTTTGTTAAATCCCTCTTGAAAAATAGAGGGATTTTTTGATTACCTTTAGTCGGAGGCTTGACCACCAATGACCACCATCATTGACCACCGTTTGACCACTGGAACATTATAATTAATGAAATTTGATGAAAATATGACCTCTAAACAACTTTGTAAACCTTGTTAAATCAACATTTTTGAACCTTGATAATATAAAAAGATATGTTCCGCACACAGGTTCATCCGTGGGAGCGCGAACAATATATGTCTCAGTATTAATCTCTCAATCCCTTGGCACTATTGGTGTCAGGGGGTTTTTTGGTTTTGGTCATAAGATTAAAAGAACAACATTTTTGGTCCTTGACCAAAATATGACCAAAAAAATTGAAGTTATGAATCTAACTACATAATTGAGGACACGTATTTATTGTAATCCCTTATTCGGTTTAGGATGAAGGCTAAATGAAGCCAATTATGTTCTAAAATTGAACCGGCCATTTTTATTTTTAAAAAGCAGGAGCAGGAAATTCATCAATTTTGATACGAAGTAAACTATAAGGTTTCTGTCGTAAGTCCTTTCCATAATGAAATCTAGCCTGCCGATGTAATTGGTTCACGATGACATATAAGTATTCATCCGGACCAATCGAAAAAGTATCCGGCCATAAAATTCTCGGATCATGTGCGATGGTTTCCATTGTGCCATTCGGCAGCATCTTTCGAATACTATTGTTCTCATAATCTCCGGCATAAATGGCTCCTTTTGCATCTGTAATCATTCCATCAGACGCGCCTTTTTCTCCCCAATACGCCACATGATAAAGTAAATCCATGTCCGGTATATTTCTATCTCTCAGGGCTTCTGTTGAGATCGAGAATAGATGACGGCTGGTCAGTGGACAAAAAAATAATACCTTTCCGTCAGGAGAAATCGCAATACCGTCGGATGCCAGCCTAAATGGGGAAGTTGAACCATCCCTGTTACGATCCATCAAAATTTTGCCTTCTACTTTCGGTATAAAATAGGAATCCGGTGAAGTTGGATTTGCTCCATTTAACCGTCTAAATGCGTTTCCGGTTTCTAAATCCACGACGATAATAGCTCCTGGTCCTTTGGCAGAAGAATCCGTTATATAGGCATAACCTGCAGTTCCAACACGAAAATCAAATCGGACATCATTCAGGTA
This sequence comes from Bacillus sp. FSL P4-0334, assembly GCF_038004825.1. Classification (NCBI taxonomy): domain Bacteria; kingdom Bacillati; phylum Bacillota; class Bacilli; order Caryophanales; family Bacillaceae; genus Bacillus; species Bacillus sp. FSL P4-0334. Next base: position 3,051,919 of record NZ_JBBORX010000001.1, read on the forward strand.
AGTTGTTGGAAGGACAACATCTTCTGTAAAGGTATAAACTCTTCTGATTGTATTGGTTTTTAAATCAACAGCGACTAATTTTGCCCCGCCTTTAATTGGTTCAGAAAAATTGGGTGCCGCCGTATCTAGTACCCAAAGCGTTCCTCTTCCATCAGTAACTACACTTTGGACACTGATGAAAGTCATTTTGATATTCTCAGGGTTAACCAAATTGGTTTGTAAATCAGGATAAGGCTGCAATTTATCCCCAACTATCTCCGCCACCGTAAATTTAACATCGTCTCCCCATTTCGGAAAACAAATGAAAATACGACCAGTTTCTGAAACAGTAACACCGGTAGGCATAGCTCCATAAAATGCATAAACCAGTTCTAAATCCCCAAAATATTTTTCAAAAGGCAGCATAGGTTTCATAATATCCTCCTCAACCAATTAAACGGGATATCACTTATATATGATTCGCATTTTTTCTAGTGCATGTTTCTTATTAAGTTTTTCTAAACAAAAGATGATGGAAGTGCTTATCATTTAATAAATCAGTCAGGTGACACAGGGGGGTTTACTTAACGTCTGTCGAAGCAGTCGGCAATTACAACATGGTATGTCCTTTGGTCGGTTTTAAATTCTCTGAAAAAAGAGTTGAAAAAGCAGAAAAGATTTTATAATATGAAATCAAGTTAGTTTGTTCGGGCAACAAACTAATAAAACCACTTTAATTGTCCATCATGTAAAGGTCTTAAATGGGAGGGGGATAAGAGGCTCGATTTAATTGGAGGTATATAAAAAGCGAAAGCCAAGCTTTTATCCTGTTCACTGCTATCTGATCACCATTTGGATGTTGAAAATGCTCTGTGAAAGTAAACCGCTATCATTTTTTTTGAAAGCGCTTTTATATACCGCTCACTGGCCGATAATTTTAAAAAAATGTTATACCATTTCATCATGTTCCTTATGTAAAGGATCGAAAAGGGGAGAAATCATGCTCAGTGAAAATGTAAAGAAGATCAGCATGGTTGAAAAAGTTGGATATGCGTCTGGAGATTTTGCATGTAATTTAATTTATGCAACAGTGTCTACGTATCTTTTGTTCTTCTATACAGATGTTTTTGGTTTATCGGCAGCAACAGCCGGTACGATGTTTTTAGTGGTTAGAATCATCGACGCTCTCGCTGATCCTTTTATTGGAACAATAGTTGACAGAACAAATAGCAGGTTTGGCCGCTTCAGACCGTATCTTTTATTCGGAGCTTTTCCCTTTGTCATATTGGCAATACTCTGTTTTACAACCCCGGATTTTTCGGATATGGGGAAATTAATATATGCCTATATCACCTATGTCGGCTTATCGCTTACATACACCATGATAAACGTGCCATATGGCGCGTTAACATCTGCAATGACCAGAAATAATCAAGAAGTTGTTAGTATAACGTCTGTCCGTATGTTATTTGCGAATCTTGGAGGACTTGTCGTTGCATTTTTTGTTCCCTTACTGGCTGCTTATTTAAGCGATAATTCCGGCAGCGAATCTCTTGGCTGGCAGCTAACCATGGGTATTATGGGAGTTATAGGCGGGTGCCTTTTAATCTTTTGTTTTAAAAGCACAAAAGAGCGTGTCACGCTTCAAAAATCGGAAGAAAAAATTAAATTTTCGGATATATTTGAGCAATTTCGTGTTAATCGGCCTCTAGTTGTATTAAGTATTTTCTTTATTATTATTTTTGGAGTGAATTCAATCAGTAATTCGGTTGGCATCTATTACGTAACGTATAATTTAGAAAGAGCGGATTTAGTGAAGTGGTACGGTTTGTTGGGAAGTTTGCCTGCTTTGGTCATTTTACCGTTTATTCCAAAGCTTCATCAATTATTAGGGAAGAAGAAATTACTAAACTATGCATTATTACTGAATATGATCGGCCTCTTAGCTTTACTTTTCGTTCCGTCAAGTAATGTATTCCTGATACTTTCCTTTCGATTGCTGGCTGCTGCAGGAAGTCTCACTGCCGGGGGATATATGTGGGCGCTTATTCCTGAAACAATAGAATATGGAGAGTATAAGACCGGGAAAAGAATGGGCGGTCTCATATACGCTATTATCGGATTTTTCTTTAAATTCGGCATGGCCTTGGGAGGGGTTGTACCGGGTTTGGTTCTAGATCAGTTTGGATATGTGGCAAATCAGGTGCAAACGCCGGAGGCATTGACGGGAATTTTAATTACAACAACCATTATTCCCGTGTTCTTACTGGTTCTGGCCATGATTGATATTAATTTCTATAACTTAGATGAGAAAAAATATAAAAGCATGGTTCGAGAATTAGAGAATAGAGACAAAGTTTATTTGGATCATATTGACGATTTCAAAGCTTAAAACATGATGAGTCAACAGAAAATAGCTGAGGAGGAGTTCAAAATGAAGATTATCAATCCAGTACTTAAAGGATTCAACCCCGATCCGAGTATTTGCAGGGTTGGAGAGGATTATTATATCGCTGTATCTACATTTGAGTGGTTTCCGGGAGTCCAGATACACCACTCAAAAGATTTAGTCAATTGGCACTTAGTTGCACATCCATTAAAGAGAGTTTCGCAATTAGACATGAAAGGAAATCCTAATTCAGGCGGGGTCTGGGCGCCATGTTTAAGTTACAGCGACGGAAAGTTTTGGCTGATCTATACGGATGTTAAGGTCGTAGATGGCGCCTGGAAAGATTGCCACAATTATTTAGTGACTTGTGACACGATTGATGGTGATTGGGGGGAGCCGATCACATTAAACAGCTCGGGTTTTGATGCTTCTTTGTTCCATGATACGGATGGGAAAAAATATTTATTAAATATGTTATGGGATCAGCGTATTGATCGGCACTCCTTTGGAGGCATTGTCATGCAGGAATATTCTGATAAGGAGCAAAAACTAATCGGTAAACCGAAAGTGATTTTTAAAGGAACTGAAAGAAAGCTGACAGAAGCGCCGCACCTTTACCGTATCGGGAACTATTATTATTTATTAACCGCAGAAGGAGGAACGCGGTTCGAACATGCTGCTACAATTGCCCGTTCTGCAAATATTGAGGGCCCATATGAAGTTCATCCCGATAATCCTATCTTAACGTCATGGCATGCGCCGGAAAATCCGCTGCAAAAATGCGGACATGCATCCATTGTACAAACACATACAGGTGAGTGGTATTTAGCTCATTTAACAGGACGTCCCATTCATCCGGACGATGATTCAATTTTTCAGCAGAGAGGATATTGTCCTCTGGGCAGAGAAACAGCTATTCAAAAGCTCTATTGGAAAGATGGCTGGCCTTATGTAGCAGGCGGAAAAGAAGGGAGCTTGGAGGTGGATGCGCCTTCTATACCTGAAACAATGTTTGAAGACACGTATCCGGAAGTTGATGAATTTGAGGATGCAACATTAAATATTAATTTTCAAACGTTAAGAATTCCGTTTACGGAGAAATTAGGATCATTAACTCAAGCGCCAAATCATTTACGATTATACGGCCATGAATCCTTAACTTCGACATTTACTCAGGCATTTGTAGCCAGACGCTGGCAAAGCCTCCATTTTGAAGCGGAAACGGCTGTTGCGTTTTATCCGGAAAATTTTCAGCAAGCCGCTGGTTTGGTGAACTATTACAATACAGAGAATTGGACGGCTCTTCAAGTCACGTATGATGAAGAACTTGGCCGTATTCTTGAATTAACGATATGTGATAACTTTTCTTTTTCACAACCGTTAAAAAATAAAATTGTGATTCCTCGTGAAGTCAAGTATGTCTATTTAAAAGTGAATATTGAAAACGAAAAATATTATTATTTGTATTCATTTAACAAAGAAGATTGGCACAAAATCGACATTGCATTAGAATCGAAAAAATTATCAGATGATTACATCCGCGGCGGGGGATTCTTTACAGGAGCTTTTGTAGGGATGCAATGCCAAGATACGAGCGGTCATCATATTCCGGCCGACTTCAGATATTTCCGTTATAAAGAAAAATAATTAGCACATGAAAAAGGAGATTTCTATTTTAGAACTCCTTTTTCATATTAGAAGGTGCCCATGTCAGTATTGATTCAGAAATACTCCTAGAATAAAAAAACTCATCTTTAAAGATGAGCGTAAAACATAGAAGTATGTACATTTCAGTTATGAGCCATGTCGAGAAAATGATCAATAACAATAGAGGACATTCCTAAAGCAGGTGCATTTTTTCCTAAGGTAGATGGTAATAATTCATAGCTATTGTCTAGGTGAGAATAAACCCTGGATGACACTTCGCTTTTAATTGAATGTAAAACCATAGGATGCGACTCAATGATGCTGTTTCTTAAAATGATGGCTTGCGGATTAAATGTATTTAAAATATTGGTCAGGCCTATTCCTAAATAGAAACCAAAATTCTGTAATGCCTGTAAAGTTCCAACATCATTCAGATGGGCGAGGTCTATGATATCTTGGCTGGACACTTTTTTCTCTTTCGTCTGAAGAGATGTTAATAAAGCCTTCTCTGAAGCATACAATTCCCAGCAGCCTCGGTTTCCGCAGCTGCATTTAGGACCCTTAAAGTCTATTGTCATATGTCCCATTTCTCCAGAGAATCCGCCAACCCCTCTATATAAATGATTGTTGATCATAACGCCGATCCCTATTCCTGTACCGATACTTGCATAAATAATGTTATCGTGATTTTTTGCAGCACCAAATACTTTTTCTCCATATGCGCCGGCATTTGCCTCATTTTCAATAAAAACGGGCACATTGAACTTCTTTTGGATGAAAGATTTTAAGTCAATATCTCTCCAGTTGGCGTTCGGAGCGAAAACAATTTTTTGATTTTTGTCAATCAGCCCGGGCGCGCATATCCCTATACCAATAAGACCGTATGGAGATTGCGGCATTTTTGCAATAAAGTGATGAATCATCTCAATTAAAATATCTTTAGTGATTTCTGGAGAATTGCATTCCAAATGGTGGTGTTGATCAAGGACGATCGTCCCTTCAAGATCTGTTAAAATGCCATTAACATAATCCACGCCAACATCTATTCCTACGGAGTATCCTGCTTTTTTATTAAAAACAAGCATAACAGGTCTTCTGCCGCCGCTTGATTGTCCCTGACCGATTTCAAATACGAGGTTTTCTTTCATTAATGTGTTTACCTGTGAGGAAACAGTTGATTTATTTAATCCGGTCATTTCAGATAATTTTGCTCTTGAAATAGGAGAATTCTTAAGTATTTCGTTTAGTAATAACTTTTGGTTAACTTTTTTGACAAAGGCTTGATCAGCGATATCCACTTCATCCACTCCATTTGTATAATCTTTAAATTAAGTTGAACGTTCTGTGTTATCGTGCGAAACGCAGTACATAGCGAATCCAACCTTTATTATATCTAATGTGTTCGTAAAAAACTAAAAAAAATATTGAAAATACTGATGAGGTTATATAAGATGAAAATAAGTTAGTTTGTTTGGGCAACAAACTAATGCGCAACATGACATAAAAGCATCTGTATTTGAATGATCATGTTTAGAATTTATTTTTAAGGGGGAAATCACACATGGCTCACTCTCATTCCGGTTCGGTCAACTATTTTGAAAGCGCAAACAAAGTGATTTACGAAGGGAAAGAATCCACGAATCCTTTAGCATTTAAATACTATAATTCTCAAGAAGTAATTGGCGGAAAAACGATGAAAGAGCATTTGCGATTTTCTATTGCCTATTGGCATACATTTACCGCTGACGGCACAGACATTTTTGGCGCAGCTACGATGCAGAGACCGTGGGATCACTATAAAGGCTTGGATCTGGCGAGAGCGAGGGTAGATGCAGCGTTTGAGCTGTTTGAAAAACTGGATGCGCCATTTTTTGCTTTTCATGACCGGGATATCGCACCGGAAGGAAGTACGTTAAAAGAGACAAATCAAAATCTGGATATAATCGTGGACATGATAAAAGACTACATGAGAACCAGCGGCGTTAAGCTATTATGGAATACTGCAAACATGTTTACGAATCCCCGTTTCGTCCATGGTGCGGCGACTTCTTGTAACGCAGATGTATTTGCGTATGCCGCAGCCCAAGTAAAAAAAGGATTAGAAACAGCAAAAGAGCTTGGCGCCGAGAACTATGTATTTTGGGGCGGACGTGAAGGGTACGAAACTTTGTTAAATACCGATTTAAAATTTGAGCTTGATAATATGGCCAGATTTATGCATATGGCAGTGGATTATGCGAAGGAAATCGGGTATACAGGGCAGTTTTTGATTGAACCAAAACCAAAAGAGCCGACTACCCATCAATATGATACGGACGCAGCAACAACCATTGCCTTTTTAAAGCAATATGGCTTAGACAATCATTTTAAATTAAATCTCGAAGCCAATCATGCCACATTAGCCGGGCATACATTCGAACATGAATTACGCATGGCGAGAGTGCATGGCCTTCTTGGCTCTGTTGACGCGAATCAGGGTGATCCGCTTTTAGGCTGGGACACAGATGAATTTCCGACAGATTTATATTCTGCGACATTAGCAATGTACGAAATTCTGCAAAATGGCGGTCTTGGAAGCGGAGGATTAAACTTTGACGCAAAGGTCAGGAGATCTTCTTTTGAGCCTGATGATTTACTATATGCCCATGTTGCAGGGATGGATACATTTGCAAGAGGGTTGAAAGCCGCCCACAAATTAATCGAAGATCGTGTGTTTGAAGATGTGATTCAACACCGTTACCGCAGCTTTACTGAAGGGATTGGTCTTGAAATTGCAGAAGGAAGAGCTGATTTTAAAACACTTGAGCAATATGCGCTGAACAATCAGCCAATTAAAAACGAATCAGGGAGACAGGAGCGGTTAAAAGCGATATTAAATCAATACATTTTACAGGTATAACAAATGAAAAAAGAAGCTCCAGATCCAGCTGTAAAAAGATGCAGGCAGCCAAGTTCCCGGAATTGCCCGTCATGAAGTTACTGTTATGGCGGGTCAATTCAATGGGGATCTATTTAGAGAGGAAGGAGTGAAAAAATGAAGTATGTCATTGGAATAGATCTTGGTACGAGTGCCGTTAAAACCATTTTAGTCAATCAAAACGGCAAGGTTTGTGCAGAAACGTCCAAAAGTTACCCGCTCATCCAAGAGAAGGCGGGATATAGTGAGCAAAATCCTGAAGACTGGGTGCAGCAAACAATTGAAGCATTGGCTGAATTGATTTCGATATCCGACGTTCAACCCGGGGATATTGACGGGATTAGCTATTCAGGACAAATGCATGGGTTGGTACTGCTTGATCAAGATCGGCAAGTGCTGCGTCATGCGATTCTTTGGAATGATACCAGAACGACGCCTCAATGTAGCAGGATTACCGAGACATTTGGCGATCGTCTGCTTGATATCACAAAAAACCGTGTCCTTGAAGGGTTTACATTACCTAAAATGGTATGGGTGAAGGAACATGAGCCTGAACTTTTTAACAAAACCGCTGTTTTTTTGCTTCCGAAAGACTATGTGAGATTCCGCATGACTGGCGCCATTCACACTGAATACTCCGATGCGGCGGGAACGTTACTTTTACATATGACCCGCAAAGAGTGGAGCGATGAGATCTGCAATCAATTTGGTATGTCAGCGGAAATTTGTCCTCCGCTTGTTGAATCCCATGACTGTGTAGGATCGCTGCTTCCGAGCGTTGCGGCGGAGACTGGGCTGTTGGAAAAAACAAAAGTGTACGCCGGGGGAGCAGACAATGCTTGCGGTGCTGTCGGAGCCGGTATTCTTTCTTCCGGAAAAACATTATGCAGTATCGGGACGTCAGGAGTCATACTTTCCTGTGAAGAAGACAAAGAAAGGGACTTTAAAGGGAAAGTGCACTTTTTTAATCATGGAAAGAAGGATTCTTTTTATACGATGGGAGTCACGCTCGCTGCAGGGTACAGCTTGGACTGGTTTAAAAGAACGTTTGCGCCGAACGAATCGTTTGAACAATTATTGCGGGGAGTGGAATCTGTTCCGATAGGAGCAAATGGACTGCTGTACACTCCTTACTTAGTCGGTGAAAGAACGCCGCATGCTGATTCATCTATTCGGGGAAGCTTGATCGGAATGGACGGAGCCCATAAAAGAGAGCACTTTTTGAGGGCGATAATGGAAGGCATCACATTCTCTTTATATGAATCAATTGAACTATTCCGCGAAGCGGGAAAATCAGTTGATACGGTTGTCTCTATTGGCGGGGGAGCTAAAAATGAAACGTGGCTTCAAATGCAAGCTGATATTTTCAATACGAGGGTGGTTAAGTTAGAGAATGAACAAGGTCCCGCCATGGGGGCTGCGATGTTAGCTGCCTTCGGAAGCGGGTGGTTTGACTCTCTTGAAGAATGTGCAGAGCAGTTCATTCATGAAGCAGCTGCATTTTATCCAAAAGAACAAAATGTTCAAAAATATAAAACACTATTCGAGTTGTATAAGAACATTTACGTTCACACAAAAGATCTCAATACAGCTTTAAAGAGCTTTCGACAAAAATGAAGAAAGAACCTCGCCAAATTGGCCAGGTTCTTTTTATATTGCACAAAAACAGACACGGTGATATAATCAGAACACGCGCGCTTTTTGTGTGAAAGTCATAGTTATCCATCTTATATTATGATTATATCATGCTGAAAAGCTCTTGTCAAATTTTTTTGAAGGGGAGATATAGAATGAGTTCTTTGGTTCTCGGCATTCACGAAATTGAAAAAACACAGCCTTTGCTCGTTGGAGGAAAAGGGTTACATTTAGGGGAATTATCAAAAATTCAAGGAATACAAGTACCGGAAGGATTTTGTGTCACAACCGCAGGATATCAAAAAGCCATTGAACAAAACGAAACGTTACAAGCGCTGTTGGATCAACTGACCATGCTGAAAGCGGAGAATCGCGATCAAATTGGTGAAGTCAGCAAAAAAATCCGGCAAACCATTATCGAAGCAGAAATTCCTTCAGATGTAGTCAAAGCAGTTGCTTGCCATCTCTCCCGGTTCGGCGAAGAACATGCCTATGCCGTACGTTCCAGTGCGACAGCTGAGGATTTGCCGCATGCCTCTTTTGCCGGTCAACAAGACACCTATTTAAATATTACCGGCGTCGATGCGATCTTGCAGCATATCAGTAAATGTTGGGCGTCCCTATTTACGGATCGCGCGGTCATTTACCGTATGCAAAATGGGTTTGATCACAGCCAAGTTTATTTATCCGTTATCATCCAAAGGATGGTGTTCCCACAGGCTTCGGGAATTTTATTTACCGCTGATCCGATGACCGGAAACCGAAAGCTGCTATCCATCGATGCCGGTTTTGGACTTGGTGAAGCACTGGTCTCCGGCTTAGTCTCTGCCGATTGTTATAAAGTACAGGACGGGCAAATCGTCGATAAGAGAATAGAAACTAAAAAATTGGCTATCTATGGACGAAAAGAAGGCGGAACAGAAACACAGGAGATCGCTCTTGATCAGCAAAAGATTCAAACACTGACTGATGAACAAATTTTACAGCTGGCACGTATCGGGAGACAGATCGAAGCTCATTTCGGCCAGCCGCAAGATATCGAATGGTGTTTGGACCGCGATACTTTTTATATTGTCCAAAGCCGTCCGATCACAACGTTATATCCCGTTCCTGAAGCGAACGATCAAGAAAATCACGTCTATATCTCTGTTGGTCATCAGCAAATGATGACGGATCCCATAAAACCCCTTGGATTGTCTTTTTTTCTGTTGACGACTGCTGCACCCATGCGTAAAGCCGGCGGAAGGCTATTCGTTGATGTCACACATCAACTGGCATCCCCTAATGTCAGAGAAGTTTTCTTAAAAGGCATGGGGCAGCACGATCCGCTCTTAAAAGACGCACTTATGACCATAATAGAGCGAGATGATTTCATTAAGCCGATACCTGGTAAAACGGCACCGATTCCCGGCAAAGGCAATGCAGATATGCCGGATCAAGCTGAAAACGATCCGGCAATTGTTTCTGATTTGATTAAGAGCAGTCAAGCATCGATAGAAGAGTTAAAACAAAACATCCAGACGAAATCAGGAGATGATTTATTTCGTTTTATTTTGGAAGATATCAAGGAATTAAAGAAGATTCTATTTAACCCAAAAAGTTCGGTGTTGATTCGAACTGCAATGGATGCTTCATCATGGATTAACGAAAAAATGAACGAGTGGTTAGGTGAAAAAAACGCAGCAGATACGCTTTCTCAATCTGTACCCCATAATATTACTTCAGAAATGGGGCTTGCGCTATTGGACGTCGCCGATGTGATCCGCCCTTATCCAAAAGTAATTGCCTATTTAGAGAATGTAAAAGATGATCACTTTTTGGATGGGCTGGTGAAGTTTGAAGGCGGGCGGGAAACCCGTGACGCTATCTATGCTTATCTCAACAAGTACGGAATGCGATGTGCCGGAGAAATTGATATGACAAGAACTCGATGGAGCGAAAAACCAACTGCACTTGTCCCTATGATTCTTAATAATCTCAAAAACTTTGAGCCAAATGCCAGCCAGCGGAAATTTGAGCAAGGTCGGCAGGAGGCGTTGAAGAAAGAACAAGAGTTATTAGACCGATTGAAGCAATTACCGGATGGTGAACAAAAAGCCAAAGAAACTAAACGAATGATCCGCATCATCCGGAACTTCAGCGGGTTCAGGGAATATCCAAAATACGGCATGATCAGCCGCTACTTCGTTTATAAGCAGGCTTTACTGAAAGAAGCCGAACAACTCGCAGAAGCGGGCGTTATTCATGAAAAAGAAGACATATACTATCTCACTTTTGAAGAACTTCAGGAAGTCGTACGCACAAATAAATTGGATTACCAAATCATCAGCACACGAAAAGGCGAGTACAAAGTATATGAAAAACTAGCTCCGCCGCGTGTTATCACGTCTGACGGTGAAATCGTTACAGGCGAGTACAAACGAGAAAATCTCCCGGCCGGAGCGATTGCAGGGCTGCCCGTTTCATCGGGAGTCATAGAGGGGCGGGCACGGGTTATTTTAAACATGGAAGATGCCGATTTGGAAGATGGGGATATATTAGTTACCTCCTATACTGATCCCAGCTGGACACCATTGTTTGTATCCATAAAAGGCCTGGTCACTGAAGTTGGCGGACTGATGACCCATGGAGCGGTTATCGCGCGTGAATACGGCTTACCTGCAGTTGTCGGAGTTGAAAATGCAACCCAATTGATAAAAGATGGGCAGCGAATCCGCGTTCATGGAACAGAAGGCTCTATTGAAATATTATAATAGCGGGGGTGTGCAGCACGTCACCAGATATTTCCCGCATTTTACTAAGAAAAGCCGGAACCTCTTAGAGGAGGAATCCGGTTTTTTTTATGTGAAAATGACTCAATGTGTGAATACCGCATTTTGCGGGTGAGCCCTTCAGTGACTAAATCTTTTTATGAAGGTGAGTAATATCCTTTTTAAGTTCACAACATCTGTAATCCGATGAATTAAAAACGCCTTAGTAACAATTATTTAGGGGCTATGTTCATGAACAAGTCTTTATTCAAAACAAAATGACCTATTGGGTTAATGGCGTTAAAGATGAAGATAAGTCTGGTGTCTTTGAAAGAGAAAAGTCTGCAGAAGATACAACGGGCCCATCATCAAACATGCTGAGTGCTAAGTATTGGACGGAATATGTATCAGATTGTTTAGGCGATAAGAATATTAGCCAATGGGCAATCACTGGTTTAGCTATTTTTATATGGAACTGCTTGCGAATTGTTGATTTTCGGAATCGTTTTTAAAGAATGGATCACAACGCCTTTTGGATTGTTCGCCTCATTCTTCATAGCGGCAATATTGGCGCAGGCAGGGGTGGAAACTCTCCCGCTTACCAGAGTAAAAATAAAAAATGTTTATCTCAGATTGGTTTTTTTTAAAAGTAAAAACGCCATAAAACTTCTTATGGCGTCTGTCCGAACTAAGGGATGCAATGTTTGGGAGACGAATATAAATCGTCAATGTGCTAGAAAAGGAATGCAGCACCTACAATGATTAACAAAATGAACAGCACAACGATCAATACGAAAGAGTTTCCGCCATAATTTCCACCGTAGTTCCCCATATTATTGCCACCTCCTGTTGTTAGGATAGTACATAATATGCCGGACGATAAAATTCGACATAGATTTAAGTCTAAATAAGAAAAAATGGATGTTAATGTCTAAAATGAAGAGCTTCTAAAACAATAAAATAATGGGAGGTTAACTGAAAGAGAGAAATGGATGGGACGGTTTGCTGTTTAAAGAGGAGGGATATGGCTAAACATGCAATAAAACTGTGTATGAAAGTGGTGAGCCATGAAGTTACTTCATCATGCAGAGCCACATACGAAGAGGTACAGGGAAATTATAGTAAACGAAAATATCCATCATTTCCCGGGCAAGCGCAGTATACGACAAATCAAAACAAATCACAAAGGGACGGAAGGTAAGATAAAAGGAGGCTGCTTGCGGGTTTGTGGTGCAGATAAAGTTTCCGTTTCATAAAGGTCATATGTTTATTCGAAACTTTACGTTTATTCCTGCAGAATGCTTGTAAAAGAAAGTCGGCAAAACTGCCGACTTTCCTAACGGAATTTAGATCTCAACAGATCTAAAGAAACCATCGACACTATCACCGGTGCCGCTATCATATTTCAGGATGTATTCTCCTTTTTGGTTAACGCTGAATTCTTGAATGAACGTTTTCCCCGCATTTAATGTCGTAGAGGATAAGAGTGTATTCCCATTAGGATAATTAATGGTAAATTTGAAAGATTTGCTGCCGTCATTCGCAACAAAAACTCTGATTTTTCCTGGAGAGCTGCCTTGATAGTTGAATGAAACCTTACCGGTACCGCCAGAAAAAGGCTGACACGCAATATACGGAGCGTCACATGACCAACCAGCAGGTTTCATAACTTTATCTGGATTTGGCAAGGATTTTGCAGTAACATCTGCAGTCCCCATTAATGGAATTAACCCAAAAGCAAGAGCGCCGGCAATAATTTTCTTTTTCATTCGTATTCCTCCTCTTAATAGTGAATGTGATACAGCTATAAATTTACAATATTTATAAAATAATTCCTTCTTTTTCAAGTTGAGAAAAGAAGAAAAAATTTAAAGAGGACAAATAAATGTCACAAATTAACAATCCGTACACTGCAGTAAACTGGTCAAAGCATGAAGATGATTTCACTCTAATGTTTTACAATCAATATGAAACGCAGAGATTGCATTGAACGGCGGTCTCCTCACTGGAAGTATCTGGAGTTAAAACGGGCGATCGTTAACCCTGCGCGGGGACATCAGCGTATCTGCCAGTTCAGAATAAGGAAGAAGCTGCCTGATTGAGTGAGGTATAACGATGACCGGGGCGGATGCGGATCAACTGAAACAAAGTAAATTCCCAGGCAAGAAGTATTTCTTTAACCTGAAACTTTTATAAAGCATTAACGTATTACTTTATAAAGGTAAATAAGGAGGCTTATGAATGGGATTAAAAAATTTCTTTAATACTGAGTTAAAATGCTCTATCTGCGGAAAAACATTAAAATCAGGGGATGAGATAACAGCTTATCTTACACTTCCGAGTGAGAAGAAGATGCCTGTGGGGAGAATGGATAAAGTGTTAAGCAAACACTCTGATAAGGTCTGCTGTAAAAAGTGCAGTGAGTAGGTTTTTAGTGTTATGAGGAACCTCTGGCGGGTTTCCTCATAACAAATATCAACCAATTAAATTAGAAAAAAGCGAAATTGTGATGATTAAAGTAGATAAAGAACTGAGGGATACCAAAGGGATCATTTTTCGTTTACTTTGCTTTTTTGAAGGTTTGTTTAGCTCGTGGATCACTGCACCCCATAAAAGCATGGATGCTAAAATGATAAGACTCATATGTAACAACACTCCTTTGTTTCTATAAATTTTACCATATATATCACAAGGATGTCGATTGAACGAACATCTCTATAAAAAGAAGATGTTTATCTAAAATTGTTGAGAGATTCAGTGAACTATTATGTAGATTAAATTAGAGAAGTTCGAAAAAGGCCTCAAATTACTCAGTGAAGATGAATATGAAGAGGTTCACAGTTCATATCCTACAATTGCTCAAACGTTCAGTCACATCTGCGCGGTGGATGTTATGTGGCTGCAAGTACTTAAAGGAATAGACATGCAGGAAGCATTGGAAGGTTCTATGGCTTATGCAGAAAGGGCTCATTTATATTCTGCAGATGAATTTGCGGCGTCTTATGATGAACTGGCTTCACAGTTTGAAGAATGGATGAATAGCCAAACAGATGTAGAACAAACAATGAACTTACATAATCCTTGGTTAGGTTACAGAGAAACTGCTTACTCAGAAATTTTATTCCATGTTGCCAATCACGGAACTTATCATCGGGGCAGCATAACAACTATGTTAAGACAGCAGGGCTACGCTTCGGCAATGAATGACATTGCATTATATTGGTATCAGGATTAGTTCAGAGAGTACTTGCAAAATGCATAACCGCCGAATGATCTGTAGAGCTTCTTTTCTGAACTAAATGACAAAGTCTCATTCAGTCTGGGTGGGGCGCCGAGCAAGAATCGAGATCAAAGGCTGCCGTATCATTCCCGGCAGCCTTAATGATTAGGAAGTAAAATCGATAACCATGCGGCCGGTCACTTTACCTTGCTCCATTTCTTCAAAAATATCATTCACATCTTCGATCGGGCGTTTTGTCACTTTAGGTACAACTTTACCGTCTGCAGCAAATTGAAAAGCTTCCTTCAGGTCTTCTCTGGTACCTACTAATGAACCTACTACCTGAATTCCATCTAACACGAGACGGGGAATATCTAAATCCATTTTGTCCACCGGTAAACCGACAGCGACTACGCGGGCTCCTGCTTTTACAACATCAATCGCTTGATTGAAAGGGGTTTTAGAGACAGCTGTGATGACCACAGCATCAAGCCCTAAATCGTTAGTCACTTCTTTTGCTTTAGCGACGGGGTCTTCGTTTAAACTGTTTACAACCGCATCAGCGCCTAAGCTCTTAGCAAAATTCAATTTTTCATCGCTAATGTCGAAAGCAATCACTTTAGCGTTAAAGACATTTTTTGCATATTGAACAGCCAAGTTGCCTAAACCGCCGACTCCAAATACACCGATCCATTGACCTGGCTTAATTTCACTGACTTTAACGGCTTTATAAGTTGTTACACCTGCACAAGTAATGCTGCTTGCTGCTGCAGGGTCTAAATTTTCCGGCACCTTTATTGCATAATCAACCGCTACGATTGCTTCTTCAGCCATTGCGCCGTCAACTGTATAACCGGCATTTTTTACATCCCGGCACAAGGTTTCACGGCCAGTTAAGCAATATTCACAGCAGCCGCAGCTTTCAAACATCCAGGCAATAGAGACGCGGTCGCCCTTATTCAGACTTGTTACACCTTCACCAATCTCAGTTACAATGCCTATTCCCTCATGACCTAAAGTGACGCCAGTAACATCCCCGAAATCAGCATTTTTAACATGCAAGTCAGTATGACATACACCACAGTATTCCATCTTAACTTTGGCTTCACCATGTCGCAAAGGACGTAATTCTTTTTGTACGATCGCTATACTTTTTTCTTTTGTTGCTACTACTGCTTTCAAATCATGCACCCCTTTCGAATATTAGCAGAAAATTTTTACTTATCTTACAATTTAGCACACTGCTCTCCTTTTGAAAACCCTTACATTTTTTGCGGACAAGTGTCTCTACAAAAGTTGAGGGAGCCATGCAGGGAGGAATCTATGGATATCATGTGTCATCTCCAAATGCACAGAATTTACATATATACATAAATGGATGCGTTTTCAAAAGAGGCTTTTTTTGAGCGATAAAAAGCTGACGGAAGATAAATTTGACAATCACCGGCTCACTAAGTTTTTGCCCTTTATCAGCCCTAACCCTATTACATCATGTAATCCGGTTCAAAGATACCTTAAAATCGATAAAACCTCGTTCATAAGTCCGTTTTCCAGCGTGAAAGGAGACGTGAGTTTAAGTAGCGCCAAATGCTGCTATTCGTGCGATTGGTTCAAATACAAATCTTCAAGAGGGAGTCATTTTACATGATTTGTTAAAACAATTTGTTTCAATCAAAGATAAGGCATATTCCATTTATATCGGAAACAATGTAAGTGTCGGACATGATACTCTCATTTATGGCCCTTGTTATCTTGGAAATCACACGTTCATCGGACGAAAAGCAAAATGCGAATATCCTGAATTAAATTGATGCATGAGAATTGGCGCCCCACGATGCAAGGTCAGATAAGTTTTGAGAGTCAGATTTCGGTCAGGGATTCGCAAAGGGAAGAGTTAAAAGCTGTTCATCGGATATTTGTGGGGAAGCTGCAAGAAGGGTCGAAGGTGAGCAGGGCGGCGGATTAAAACTGACCTTCCCTCAAATTTTACCCCAATAGGATTGACAGGAGGATACAATCATAAAAATAAAATGATGCTTCGCGAATGAGCCTAAAAGCGGCTCTTTTATAATCCGTCTTTAACGCTTTAACGTAGAAGTTCAGCACTCATGGTTCTGCTGGATAAGACAGCTTTTCTTATACAATTAGCATATTGAAGTTACTTATTTTTACATAACTGTTGGAAATGGTCTTTCCATCTGAGATAATAAAATTCATCTTGATTGATACATGGGGGAGTAAGGATGGGCCGTTTTTATCAAGCGGCACGCAAACCATTTTACAAACAAATTCCTCAAGCGGTTTTATAACCGAAGAAATTAGTGCTTTGGATAAACGCTGTAAGAAGGACTCTCTGTTTAAATAAACGAGGTGAAAATCAATGAATGGTATAGAATTCTTAGAATCTGTGTCGCGACTTGGACAACTCATTTTGGTGTTTTCCTGCTACGCCGTTTATTGGAAATTGGGTAAAACGAAAAGGGAGCGAAGACTTACAAAATTCGAAGCTTTGCTTAGGTTCTTTGTAATGTTTGGTCTATCTGCATGGGGGCTGTCGTTTCTTGCTTTGAATTTGTGGTCATAATCTTTCTGCCGATATTTGAGCTTAAACTGCAGAGAATTACACTGGCAGGAGATAATTTTACCCTTAGTGAAAAGAATTTCACGGGTAATCATTTGAACTTGAGCGCGGCTGATAAGGTGAATGGTGATGCAAACAGAAATCATTACTTATTGATCACAAAAGGAGCCGGCTGCGGAGATGTGTGGATTAAAGGCTTTTACGGATTCGAACACGATGAGCCGGATGCTGATTGGTGAGCGATACACAGTCAAGGTATTTCCTTGACCTTTTTTAATGGCAAAAAATTTCTGGATATTAAGATAGTGAATTGATGATCTGCCAAAAAAACATAGATCTTTTAAAGTGATGGATATATACTGATTTTAAACAATAGGAAAAAAATGAAAAATATATTTTTATAAAAAGCAGGTGAAATATATGGGAGCGGCGACTTGGAGCAAAAGGCAAAGCTATACTTACACATTGGTTTTTTCAAGTTTGTCGTATGGTTTGATCTTCGGGCTATATATGTTTGTATACTCGGGTTTTGTGCCATTTGCATTGGTTACTGTGGTTATCATTGCTTTTTACGCATTTATTACTTACTTTTTGTTTGCTGTTCCTGTGCAACTATGGCTAAGAAAGAAGCCTAAAAAGTTTAGCTTGGTTCATCTTTTCATTTATACAGCAGTCGCTTTTTTAGCTGTGTTCTTGTTCTGGCACATAGATAATCCGTCAATTGATTTCACAGTTTTCAGAAGTTTCATTTATTACATAATGAGCATTGTTGCTGCGTTCATATATTGGTTCTGGGACTCTATATTTCTGAGAAATTACAATGTTCACTGCAAGTAAAGCTGGTGTTCCAAAAGAAAGCGGGTGAGGAAAAATGAAATACATTGAGTTGACTAGAGGCAATATTGATGACAATCATATTTGCTGTGCATTAGGTACGAAACAATATGAGGATGCGGTAAATGAAAAGAAGAGCTGGCTCAAGGATCGGATGATTGATGGCTTGGTGTTCTATCGCCTAAACGAACGGGCAAAAGTTTTTATTGAATATTTACCTGCAGAAGAAGCGTGGGTTCCGGTAAGCGCACCTCATTTTATGTTTATTAATTGTCTTTGGGTCTCAGGTAAATATAAGAATAACGGACATGCGAAACACTTGTTAGAAAAATGTGTGTCAGATGCAAAATCCCGCGGTATGGATGGGATAGTTCATATAGTGGGGAAGAAAAAACTCCCTTATTTAAGTGATAAGCATTTCTTTGAACATATGGGATTTGCTGTGCAAGATGAAGCAGAACCCTATTTTCAGTTGATGTCACTGACGTGGAATAAACATGCATATCCTCCTGTATTTAAAAAACAGGTGAAAAGTAATTCCGTTAATGATGAGGGAATCACAGTATTTTATACAGCTCAATGCCCATTTGCAGTCGGATTGTTAAAGGATTTAAAGGAACTGACTGAAAAGAAAGGACTTCATTTTCAGGCCCGGCGAATAACGTCAAAAGATATGGCGCAAAAATCCCCGGCAGTTTGGACGACTTTCAGCGTGTTTTATAATGGGACATTTCTCACTCATGAGATGATGAGCGTGAATAAGTTTGAAAAAATACTTAATAAGCTTTTAATGGCTTAACTTTGTTTTAATTACTATTCCTCGTTTCTATATTCGATACTGAGGGTTTTTCACGAAAATTGTTCAGTACTTTACATCGCGGGCGGCAAATGAATGATTATTGTTTTTGACAAAGATGATAACGTCCATCATTATAGTAAAAATAGATTGAGATAAGTTCTTCAACAAACGAATAAGATCTGTTGAAGAAGTTCTTTTCAAAGATCGATAACAATGAAACAGGAGACTGCAAATGCAAAAAATTGAAACCCATCGCTTAATTTTAAGAAATTTTACGGAGAGAGATGCGCAAGGTCTGTTGGAATATTCGGCACATCCGAGAGTGAATTGCTTTCTTGATGACAGAATGTCTACGTTAGAAGAAGCTGCCGTAAACGTTCAAAAAAGAAGCCGAGATGACTCTTATATTGCAGTTTGTTTAAAAGACAGTAATGATCTGGTCGGAGAACTATTTTATTTAAAAGAAGAGCCAGATACCTATTCCGTTTGCTGGAATTTCAATGCCCGTTTTGAAGGGAAGGGATACGCAAGTGAAAGTGCGAAGGCTTTCTTTGAGTATCTCTTTATGCAAAAAGAAGCAAGAAGGCTTTATGCATATGTTGAAGATGATAACTGCAGGTCACAAAAATTATGTGAAAGATTAGGAATGCGTAAAGAAGGTTATTTTCTTGAATTTATTTCATTTACTGCACACGAGGATGGAACACCTAAATATGAAAACACTTACCAATACGCATTGCTAAAGAAAGAATGGTTAAAACAAAAACATAGTTAATAGAATTTGTGGGGAAATAATCTCCCCTTTGTCGAAAAAACCTTGCTGAAAGCAGGTTTTTTTGTATTTAAGTTAAATACTTCATTAGGTTACCGATCATACCAATGGATTATGGAATTGAAAAAAGTACTTAGATTAGTAACGATCAAAAAGATTAAGCTTGAAGGTTGGGAAAAACATAAAATTCGTTATAGCAACGTTGTAAAATTGGAGAGAGGATGAATGTGATGGACATTTTGCAGTTTAACGACAGAAGGAGCGGGAAGTAATCGAATCAGCAATGATGCGCTCGAGAATGGAAAAGTGGTTGATAATCAAAATGTTAAAAGCTGTTCAGAATGAAATCACCAGTTTGATTATTGGAAATCCAGAATAACTGGTGGACGAGCTGTAACTGAAACTGATAATCAAGTGCTGGATATCATCAAACAAGCATACAATCTTGGAATGGTTGCGAAAGATAATATGCTTTTGAGAAATCAAGCAATTAACGCTTATAAAACATCTATTTAATTTTAAATCGGCGTTTCAGGTGAACTTTATATGATTTCTTTTTTCGTAAACATATTTAAAAACGAAATAAGAATTAAAATATGCAGACAAAGCAGCGAAGCATATCGCATAAAAGGTGTTATCAGATGTATGACCGTTCCTAAAAATAAAACTTATGAAGAAAGGAACTCTAACGTGAAATCAAATTTAGTTTCGTTTCTATTAGCATTGTCAGGATTTATATTCAGTATTTATATGCAGTCAATGGCTTACTGGAGCAATGACTCTATGCTGTGGTATTGGGTCGGTGCGGTTTTGTCGTATCTATTTGCTACAGGATCAATGGTTACTCTGATTCTTAACAAAAACAAAGACTCAATTCTAACAATAAGTTGTCTCATTTTAATGATTGTAACCGTTATGCTTATTTTAGTCACAACTTTTTGGACGACTTTTATCATTATTGCATGGCAATCTGGGATGTGAAGCTAAGGGGAATATGATCTTCTTAGTATTTTTTTATTCCTGGGATTAGAATCCCTTTTTATTATTCTTTCAAATTAAATGTAACAATTCTAATATTCATACGTTCTAAATGATAAAGGCGGGATGTCATGAAAAAACGTAAAGTCATTAAAACATTGCTGGTTATTATCACTGTTCTCATAATAGCAGCAGGATTTGCACTGTTTTCTTTAATTTCAGGAGAAAAAGTTAAATATATCGGCTATAGCCAAAGCAAGACTGGGAAGCGTCAATCGAAAAATCAGGCAAGACATCTATCGGCCCTAACTATTTCTTGAATTTGTATTACAGAGGTAATAAAGTGAATGAAAAGAACACGGTGATTAAGAGATTAACATTATTTGTTGACGGCCGGAAATATGGTGAAGATAAAGACTATCATCTTTCAGAATACACCGGAGAGAAATTAGAAGGCGGCGGAACGGGAGAAGACCATATTCAAACGTTTGAATATATGCCGGAACATGAAGTGATCGGTCATGAAATCACTGTTGAAGCAGCATGGAAAACCGATCATGAGTCCTATTCAGAAAAATTCAATCTGAAAAGAACGCATTGGTATGACTGAAAGAATAAAAAGAGGGCGGTATAACCTTCTTTTTGACGCAGAGCCTTTATTTTTGTCTGTTTTTCCTCGATTTGCTGAAGTCGATAAAAGAGGCATTGGAGCCGATAAAATTACTTACTAAGACATACATAAAGAAACCATTAAAAGCTCCCTGCCGGCATCCGTAAAAAAGAATGGATAATGAGATAAGCAATACAGCCGTAAGCAAGTCTGCAGCCAGACCTATTTTACGGTGAGACTGAAAATATGCTCTTAATCTTCTGGTGTTGTTCAAAGCGGACACCTCTTGATGCTCATGTATAAGAAAATAATACCATTGAAATATATGTAATATCAATGAATAGGGTTGGAACGGAGGGGTTCAAAGTTGGGGCGATCTTGTGTAAAAGAAAGGATCAGGATGAATGTGACCAGCATCCACCCTGATCAATGGGGTTCACAGTGTTCTATTTCATTGTATTCCAATCGGAATAATATTACAAGGGTGAAAAAGAAATAAGCGGAATGTTTTCGGCTTCTTCTGCTTCTAGAGCGGGAAAAGGAAAGTGAGATGTTTGAATGAAAATAAATGATTATCTGAAGGAAAGGTTTCCGACTTTAAAATTAGTGCCCGGCATTTATCATCAATGGGACGTGGGAATTCATTTTTCTCTCGGCGGCAATATGTATCAATTTAATGAAAGCGGTGCTTTGAATCTTGAGTATTTTCAGCTTGTCCATCATCAAACCGCAGCACTTTTCAATGAGCTGTTTGAACATAGCGATGACTTGTTTCTTGTTGCCAACGTGTATAAGCACAAAACTCAAGGTAATCACGCGAGAAAATTAAAGGTTTATAAGCCGTTTCTGAAGTGTAAGGATGATTTATATCGGATTCAAGTGAAGACCTGTCCATGCCCGGTCGAAGAAGAATATGAAATGCAGCAGTTTTCTCTATTATGTAAACGGAAAGATCTGCGTATCGCCAAATTACTTAAGGCAGCCGTCCACGAAGATTTTCCGCTGAAGCCAAGGTTCGGGGGCTGTTCCGTTGGGTATCCCGATGTTTTCTTTGTGAATATGACAAAAGATATTATTTTCTTTCTGTATGATGACAGAGGGTGTGAAGTCATTGCTCTTGATGCCGGAAGAATACGAAAGCTTTATGATCAATATCACGATTGGATTGAATTGGACTGAAAATGAACACATGAATTCGATTCCGCTTGTGCCGGCTTTGTTCTTGCCTAGTCCGGCTGCATGAGTATAATGGCAGAATTGAAGGGTGCCTGAAACTTTTTTTTCTCTCATACCGACCTTCTGCATGTTAAGCTTCTGTATTTATTTTGAACGAATTCCTATTTGTAAAACGGCTGAATAGAATAACATAAAAGCTTTTTTACACAGTGCAGGAGGAGAGAAATGTGAGGGCTGAACACCGTGATTGTATGGAAATTGGAATTTATTCATTTGCAGAATTATATCCCGATCCTCTGACAGGGAAAACAGTCAGCGCAAAGCAGCGGATAGATGAATTGATGAAGCTGGCGAAACTGGCTGACGATGCAGGGCTTGATGTATTCGGTGTAGGCGAGCATCATCGTCTTGATTATGCGGTATCTTCGCCGCCGGCCATCTTATCAGCGATTTCACAGATCACTGAAAATATTAAGCTGACCAGTGCCACGACTGTATTATCCACCGCAGATCCCGTCCGTTTATTTGAGGATTTTGCAACGCTTGATCTGATTTCAGACGGCCGGGCGGAAATCATTGCGGGACGGGGCGCATTTTTAGACTCGTTTCCTCTTTTCGGTTATGACGTAGGCCATTATAAAGAACTGTTTGAAGAACACATTGACCTTTTTTTAAAATTAAATTCCGGGGAAGAATCGGTTACCTGGAAAGGACGTTACCGGCCGCCGCTGCGCGAGGCAGAAATTTCTCCTCGGCCTTTTCGCGGAAGCATTCCGCTATGGTTAGGTGTTTCGGGGACTCCGGAAAGCGCAGAACGGGCCGGGCGTGCAGGTGCGGGGTTGGCATTAGCTGTACTGAGCGGTGATTCGATGTCATCTAAGCCGCTTGTTGACAAATACCGGGAAGCGGCTTCTAAAGCCGGTCATCCTCCGGAAAATGTGAAGGTTGCCGTAACCGGACATATGTTCATTTCAAAAACGAATGAACAGGCAATACAAGAATTTTATCCGTATCATTCAAATTACTGGTCTCACGTTCATTCATATCACGGGATCGATGAGCCTTTAACGAAGGAAGATTTTGAGCGGGCGTCCGGAAAAGAAACAGCTTTATTTGTGGGAAGCTCACAGCAGATCATTGAAAAAATCATGCATCAATACGAGTTATTCGGACATCAGCGATTTCTCGCGCAAATCGATATAGGAGGTATGCCGTTTAAAAAAGCCGCGGAAAACATCGAACGATTAGCAGCTGAAGTAGCACCGGTTATCCGAAAAGAAACCGGCAAATCCAGCGAATGAAGTTTTGAGCAAAAGGGGCGGGCCGGTCAATCGCGGATTCGACAACAGAATCGGCCCGGCTTTTTCTTTATGATTATAAAAAACAAAGGGAAAAGCGCCAACCTCATTGCTTTTTCCTATCAAGAAAAGGAAGGTCATTTCATCCTCTATCGTGAAGTGTATACACTGAAAGGTTTTTATTAACAAAAGAGGGAGGATGATGCAGTAATGAAGGGTTTAGTCAAAGCTGCAGTTTTAACTGTTACTCTTGGTATTGGAGGCGCTTTCTATTCAAGTGGTGCATCTGCGCACGGGTATATAAAAGAGCCCGTCAGCAGAGCGTACATGGGAGCATTAGAGAAACAAACATTGGGCTGGACGGCCGCTGCGCAAAAATATGGCTCTGTCATTGATAATCCTCAGTCTGTAGAAGGGCCGAAAGGATTTCCGGCTGCTGGTCCGCCGGATGGAAGAATTGCGTCTGCAAATGGGGGATCGGGACAAATTGACTTCGGTTTAGACAAGCAGACTGCAGATTATTGGGTAAAACAAAACATCCGCGGCGGTTTTAACACCTTTACTTGGTACTACACGGCCCCTCATGCGACATCAAAGTGGCACTATTATATCACCAAGAAAAACTGGAATCCGAATAAACCTTTGTCAAGAGATGAATTCGAATTAATCGGAACGGTAAACCACGACGGTTCCAAGGCAGATACGAATCTGACTCATAAGATTTTTGTGCCGACTGATCGAAGCGGGTATCATGTCATTTTAGGGGTATGGGACGTTGCGGATACTTCCAATGCCTTCTATAACGTCATCGATGTAAACCTTACACAATAATCTATGAATTACTGATCGGCTGCATGTTGATACATCGGCCGATCTTTTTAGTTTTAATGTGTGAATGAAAAGGGGAAAAACAGCAGAGCGCCATAAACATTTCATTTATGGCGCCGTACGATCATGGAGGTGCTGCTGACATGGATGCGGAGGTAAGAGGATTCTTAATAACCGCCGAGGAAAGAAGCCCCAACGATGATTAATAAAATGAATAGCACCACGATTAACGCAAAGGAGCTACCATAACCACCTGAGAATCCCATATAATCTCACCTCCTAAAGAGGATTAATACATATTATGCCGAAATGAAAAGTTTGATAGGGATGCTAGTTTACTTTTTGAAAAAAGTTTTTTTAGTCTATATTTCCTTTACATGACCATCCGTTAAAATGAGTAAAAGGAGGCATCGTACTGCTTCCTGTAATAGAAACGGGTAGGCTCATACATTGAGAAGTTGCGAAGAGGATGCGCAGCTGGCTTGTTTTTTAAAAAATGAAAATGTAACACGCTATTAGGATTGGAACCTTTTGATTCAACGGAACAGGCTGAAGAAATGATTGGTTGGTTTCAAGAGCAGTATCATGAAAAAAGGGAATGTGATGGGGAATCGAGAAAAAAGATGCGAAGGGCATAATCGGAACCATGTATCAAAACGGATTGCCTGATGATACACGCGTATACTCCATTCCGAATGGGAACGTTAACGATCTAAATAGAAGAACTTCAAGTGTTCTGCGGTAAATAAAAAAAGCCGATGAAGGCTTAACATGGATTAGACGCTGTAAAGCATTTTTTTGCTGTGCTTTCTGCAGACGGAGTTTGATTGTAAGAAACGATTCCGATAATCACTAACAAGATGATGAACACCAATATGCTCTACAACACTATTTTTAAAGACTTTGACATGGTATACCCTCACTTTGAAAGACTTTACCGGGGCTGCGATCGGAGCCCGCACTTCAAGTATAGTCGTTATAACGGTGAAAAATGTGCAGTCCAGTTAAAAAAAACTTGCGGGCGCTGCCGCAAGTTTTCTCCGTATTAAGGTCTGTGGAATTCAATATGCTGATTATCACGATCGAACCACCCTCTGAATGCCCAATTGATCCAGCCCCCGTCTCCTTTGTTATCGAAGGACCCGTCTTCGAAGACCCAGATTCCGTAAGTAATACCGTCATAAACGGCTGATCCGTAAAACTGAACGCCGTTAAAGCGGTCTTCATATTCTTGATTTAAATTGAACACCATGACGTTGTACTTCTGTCCTGATGCGTAAAATGTTGTTTCCATGACATTTTTTACCCAGCCGGTTCGGTTTTGATCTGACTTAACCGCTTCAGCAATGCGATCTGAAATTCCGAGAACATCTACGTTTACGTTCAGCCCGGCATCAACACCTGCTGCTTTTACGTTTTGGTCTGCTGTTTGGGATAATTTACTTTCTAATGGATTTGCAACGGGTGAAACGTGAGGCGCGTTTGCGTGTTCAGACTGACTGGCTGCTGAGGCACTGGCTGTGAAAGGAATTGTTAGAGATAAAGCTAAGCATGATCCGACTATCGTTCTGGCGATTTTCATGGCTATGACCTCCTGAGGAAATTTTTAAAAATTGTTGCAAATTCATGGTATCGCAGAAAAATTGCCCAAGCAAAGAGTAGATTTTCTCAAAAGTCATGTCATTCTATTTGTGTTGTTTTCTGTAAATGAAATACTTTTAATTAGGCGAAAAGGGAAGAAAATAATAGAGTCTTTTTATGTATTGTGATAGGATGACCGGATTTTGGGTGAAAATAGCCCGGAGAAACGCCATAATAAGAAAAACACCCGGAGTTTACCGGGTGTAAAAAGTGTTGATATGTCAAGTTAGCAGCATTTTTTACATTTTTTGCATTTTCTTTTATAAACAACGATGTAATCATAATCAAGATGCTTTTTATCTTGTTTCTTCTTTTTTTGTTTAGGCTGCTTTGTGTGGTGATCATAATGTCCGTTCATATCCATGTTCATATCCATGTCCATATCCATACCCATATCCATACCCATATCCATACTCATATTCCTCCTTTTTTCATCTGACGGTAGTATTCTATGACAGAAAGCATGGATGGCTTGGACAAATGAAACGGTATGCTGAAAAAGAGGCATCTCATTCGGTATAAAAAACAGGATCATACCCGCCCGATAGAAAAGAGAGGAGATGATCCTGATATTGAGACCCTATTTGATAACCGCAATTGCAATGCCGTACCCTTTTTCAGAACTGTATAAGGCTGTCAGTTTCAATACCTTCCAACCTTCCGCGGCTTTAGTCCCGATTCCGTTATGAGCCGTGATATAATCTCCCGGGCTGACCGTACTGTCGACCCGTACGTAATGCCGGCCGTTGAGTCCGACAATGTGCCATTCGTCTCTGGCCGCGCGTGCTTCATAGTCAGCTTCAAGAGCCGGACTGCAGTCTGGGTTTTGTTTCGGCACGCGTACCGTTTCTCCTGTTTCCTCGTCAGTCACATTTTCGTATATGAAACCGCCGAACTCGTTTGTCAAAAAGCGGCTTTGCCATCCGAAGCTTGCGGCTCCTGAGATAAAAGCGGCTGTTTCTGAAATGACGCCGAGCATGTAATCTCCGACGTGAGCTGATTCAATTTTTTCGCCTTTCACTGTGACGATTGTCCCGGCGGGAATTGTCTGGCCGGTTACACTTTCAAAATATTCTCCGTACCCTGACAGGGAAGAGGTGACAGCTCCGGCGAACGTACCGTGGCCGCCCGCTGAATCCAATTTCCATTTGATGGACTGATGCCCTCCGGCAACCGTGTATGGTTCTTCCAATGTAATGCTTTCTGATGACAGAATCGTTCTGGAGACTTTGCTGCCCGTAATATGGACATTGTTTGAAGCGGCGATAAATGCCCTTGAACCTTCAGAACTTGAACCTCCGGAAGAGCTGATGATCGCATTTCTGTCACCTCTGGCTGTAATATCGCCTGTTCCCGCAATAACGGCGCTTGTCGGGTTGAATGCAAAACCGGAGCTGGTCGCGAGCTGTGCGCCTCCCTTTAAATTGACGGGGATCTGCTCATAAGTCTGTCCTTTTATAGATGCGGCCGCGCTGTAACCTTCCGCTTGCACCCCGAGAATGACGGCCTGACTGTTAGGGGACGTAATTCCGACGGAACCGCCGTCTCCGATCATCGTACCGTTCATAATATTTACGTTATATTGGCCTCCTCCGATTGAGATGCCTTTAGGAGATGACTTGTATATATCAAAATTTAAAATTTTAACATAATCGGTTTTATTTGATCCGCCGGATATATTGATGTCAACACCGGCTTGTGTAAAGCCGCGTATTTTAATGCCGTTGATCGTGATATTTTGACTGCGGTATTGAAGAGCCACGACTGGATTCCCGCCATAGTCGTATGAGGGATCACCAATAGCTGTGAATCCGTTTACATTAACGTTTTTATAGGCAGAGATGACCAGCGCCCTCGGGGTCACACCGTCATAGAGAGCATTGAATACCGGTTCAATCGCGGTGCAATCGGTTAAAGTAACATCATAAGCCGTCGTGCTTTCGGGGTCTGAGGCCTGATGATGGCCGATATGACGAATATCAAATGAACGTACATCACGATACGAAACATGACCGATAATATGAACATTTTGAGAAGCCGGCCACAGGCTGTGCGCCTTTACCTCAATCCCGCGGATATTTCCGCTCGTATAGTTATTTAAAAGCCATACATGTTTAGAGCCGTCGTCAATTTCAATGCCGTTCGAGTTTGCGCTGCCCTCAGCATGCTCTGTGCCGCGGGGGTTTCCGGAATGGCAGTTGGAAATGAAAATATACTCGCTGTAATGGGTGGTAATGCCGTCGTCTCCGGCGCCGTATGCCACACAGTTATCAATCCATATATATCGGCAGCCGTCTTTCGTCCATTCTGTTTCAGGCAAATGATCGTAAGTCGGAGATGTAATATCAATACCATGGAGACCCGCGTTAACCGTTTCAACATTCTTAATCCAGCCGTATTGCACATTAGCAAACGTTAAACAGCTGGAAAACTGTCCTCCTGGGTTCCTGACCCCGCATTGACGATCAGGATTCCAGTCTAAAGTCATGTTTTCCACAAAAATATTACGGTTTCCATTTTCGTAATCATCGTTAGTAATGACCCATTCGAATGCGGGAGTGTCCTCATGAAGCTTAAGCACGGTAATCCCTTGTCCCTCACCGGAAATGGTAGTCCATGAGGGGAGTTTTATCCCTTGAACCAAAAATTCTCCTGCGGGAACATTTACTTTGACCCGGCCGTTCCCGATCGCTCTCCGAAAAGCTTCTGTATTGTCCCGGCCGTCAGGGACCGCTCCGTAGTCCTCCACATTCACTTCCCGGGTGATTTTATTCATAAGCATTTCGTATTCTGTATCAAGCCGTTCTTTTAAAAGTGAGGTGACCATTCCTTCCGCCGTCACCCGGGCATCTGCGATCTCAAGATTATCATCCGTTGCGGAATGCTTAATAAAATTCTGCATCCTTGCTTTGAGATGCTCCAATTCAGAGGGCTGTGCAGGGCGAGACTGCAATGGGGCGTTTAAAGACGGATCAGGAAAGTTTTTAAATTGAACCATTCTAAAGACACCTCTTTCTTTTGATATAAGCGCCTGAGGCAGGGGACAGAAAAGAGTCGTGCGCCCTTTAAGCGCTTATTCTTCAAATTCTTTATTCAGAACGAAATTCCTTTTGAAACCAAGGTGAAATTTTAAAAAAGCTCTGTTGAAAGAACGGATATAAAGCTTTGTATTATTGTAATTGAAGCTGTCATGTGAAAATGGAGGAAAAACTGATAGGAGGGGCCCTCATTTTAGGTTTATTCTCATTGGCTTCGCAGTGCTTCCTCTTCGGCTGTATATACACCAAAATCAACATTCTTATCAGTTAAATGGTATAATGGGGCACGGATTGGTCATCAATACGACTGAAATAGGGAAGCAAAAGGAGCAGCGAACATGACTTTACAAATCAAAATTAAATATTCAGATGATACGCAAACGAGAATCAATAAAATTGAACAGGGCGATTGGATTGATTTGCGGGCAGCTGAAGATATAACAATCAAAAAAGGTGAATTCAAACTTATCCCGCTTGGAGTTGCGATGGAACTGCCGGAAGGATATGAGGCCCATGTCGTTCCGCGTTCAAGTACATATAAGCATTTCGGTATCATTCAGACAAATTCAATGGGAGTCATTGATGAATCTTATAAAGGCGACAATGACTTCTGGTTTTTTCCTGCATTCGCGCTTCGGGATACCGACATTTCCAAGGGGGAGCGGATCTGCCAATTCAGAATCATGAAGAAAATGCCTGAAGTGGAGCTGATCGAAGTAGACAAGCTCGGGAACAATGACCGCGGCGGACTGGGATCAACAGGCACGAAATAAAACGAAAAAAGACTGCTTAACAGCAGTCTTTTTTTTATGGAAACAGCAGTTACATTCAATTTGTTTCGGGGATTCTTGAATTGGGAAATCATACGTCACGTTCGAATTTGACTTCGAAATAAGCGGCCGCTCCGTAACCGTCTATGCCGGAGCAAATATTTGAGCCGGACGCCAGCCCAGCTCAGCATATTGATAAAATGATTTCCCTGCAGTCCTCACTCTCCTCCAAAACTGGAGAAGGGTTTCATTTTTATCATTTAAGCCTTCCGTCTCTTTGAACAGAAAGACTTTTTTAGGTTAAAGGATAGAAGTTGTTTTGATGTTTTTATTCTTCAAGATGAACGGAGGTTTTGTCCAACGTATATAATATTGTGACAAAAGTGTAAACAAAAGAAAGGATGATGTTATGGCAAAAAGGGTTAGGAGAGTAGACCGTAAAGCAGCTGGCAAAGAGGCAGAGCAGAAGAAACCGTCCAAAGTCACCCTGTTCTGCCGTTCGCTTCAAAGGCTGAAGCATTTGTATTGTAACATAAACATACAAATGCCATCAATAACCAAAAAAGGAATTTTAGTTTTAATTTTACCGTTTTTGCTTCTGCCGTTCTTTCGGGCTGATGCCGCTTCAGATATTTACGGCAGTTTCGAGGAATTAAAGCTGAATGAAAATCCTTCCGATTTTTCCATTTCAACGCGAGAGCATGACCCCTCTGTCCTCATATTAGCTATACACGGCGGAGGCATAGAGCCGGGGACCAGTGAGTTAGCCAGAGAAATTGCTGAAAACCGGAGTTTATATTTATTTGAAGGGTTAAAATCAGCCGGTAATGCGGCTCTGCATTTGACAAGTTCGCATTTCGATGAACCTAAGGCCGTGCAAATGGTGAAAGAGCACTCTCATGTCATTTCATTGCACGGTTACGGCAGTGACGATAAAAAGATAAAAATCGGCGGTACGGACAGAGAACGGGCCGAACTTTTGACCGATGTGCTGAAACGGCACGGGTATCCTGCCGTTCTTCTTGGCATAAATGATAAATATGCAGGCGTCAGTCCGAACAACCTTGCCAATCAATCTTCATCCGGATTGAGTATTCAAATCGAAATGAGCACCGGCTTCAGAAAATCACTATTTGACACTTTTACGCTGAAAAGCAGAGCATCCACACAAAATGGGACCTTTTATCAATTCACAAAAACGATTTCTGATTTTATCAGTGACAATTATTAATAAGCACGCCTATTTTGTCGGCGGGGCTTTTTCTTTTGAAATTTATGAAACTTTAAGTTCTTAAGATCGTATACATAATTGACAGGATGAAAGAAAAGAGGTGGGCAAATGAAAGTGATGATCGGGTCTATCATTCTTCTTGTCATCATCGGATTCGGTTTATGGCTGATGCTTAGTCCAATCTTTAAACAAGTGGGAAGCGGAGCCAAAAAATTCAAAAAGTCATGGGAGGAAGAAGATCAGCATGAGCGAAAATAAGCGCGGAAACACAAAAAAAATTATCGGCGGTGTGATTATAGGTGCAGCCCTTTTAATTGCGGGCGTTACAGCGTCACTATTCATTGAAAAAATACCGAATGGTTATGTCGGGGTTGTATACTCACCGAATGGCGGGGTAAAATCCGACACATTGGACCAAGGCTGGCACTTAGTCGGATTATTTAATAAAGTAACGGAATATCCGGTGCGTATGCAGACAGTGAATAATGAAAATATAAAAGTGGCAACCTCAGACGGTAAAAATATAGAAATGGATATCGCTTACAACTATGTCGTGCAGCCTGATAAAGTAGTCGATCTGTTTAACAAATTCGGAGCGGTAGACGTTGAAACGATTGAAAATACATATTTAAAAACAAGGCTGTGGGATGCGGCGCGAAAATCAATCAGCAAATACTCGGTTATTGACACGTACGGGCAAAAATCTGCAGAAGCCGCTGCCGATGTTCAAAAGAGATTTGCTGATGATATGAAGAGTCTTGGATTTTTAATTGATGATCTGACGCTTGGCGTACCGAAGCCGGATAAAGCCACACAGGAAGCTATCGATGCAAGGGTGAAGTCTTCACAGGAACTTGAACGGACACAAACTGAAATTAAAATAGCCGAAGCCGAAGCGAAAAAGAAAAAAATTGAAGCGGAAGGGATCGCTGATTATAACGAAATCATAAAGAAATCAATGTCCGATGAAATGATCAAATATAAATGGATTGAAAAATGGGACGGAAAAACGCCGAAAGCGACAGGCACAGACTCACTGCTGCAGCTGCCGCTGGACGATCAGAAGCAAAAATAAAAAGAGAAGGAGGCGATTGCGCCTCCTTTTTATGTTTTTTCCTGAGGGTCTTTTTCCGGCACTAATTCTTCAGACGCCTCGGTTTGATAGCTCCATAGCGTGCTATCCGTCTCTGTTGTGTCCTGATAATCTTCGGGAAGTACATATTGCTGCAAATACCGGTGAAAAAATGCCTCAAAAACAGAAATGCAAAGTGCAGAGATAACCGATGCCGCGGCAGGAGAGACATTAAATCCGCCAATATTCATAAGGAATATCCATAATATAATGAATGAAATTCCGAAATCAGCTGCAACGGCTGTGAAATTGCTTGTTCTCGGCAGAATCATGCAATCACCCGCAAAATAAGTGATTAAACTTAAGATCACTGTAATAAACAGAACGTTTAAAAAGGTTACTTGGTACATAAGATCCAGAACAATGTACAGTAAAGCAAGTGTGAGCGCCGTTTTAGAAGCGAAAGCAATTACGTGTTTCATTTGAACCACCTTCGTTATTTCGTTTAGTCTTCATTGTGAGCAATCCGCAAATTTTTAAACTGGTATATAGTGGTTATAAAGTATACGTTTTAATAAAATGTGAATAGACATCACAGGATTCGCAAGTTAAAATATGTAAAAAGGGGGATGTAAATGAAAAAATACTGGATATGTATTGCTGTTTTTTTATTATGTTTTAGCGGAATACACTCAGCTGAAGCGGCTACCACTGAATTCGGATCAAAAACAAGCTTCACTTTGGAGGGAAATGCAAAAGAGTTTCATATTGAAAATCCGGGGGCTGTAGCTGCCGACGATTACTTTTTAGGATATAAGTTCACCATAATGAACAACTCTTCGTGCGGTTTAAGCATGAAACTCCAGCGGATGGCGCTGAACGGGAATTTTTATACATTAAGTTCTAAAAACTACAGCGGCAGCTGGTTAAACCTCAGTGCCC
Source organism: Bacillus sp. FSL P4-0334 (assembly GCF_038004825.1). Lineage (NCBI taxonomy): Bacteria > Bacillati > Bacillota > Bacilli > Caryophanales > Bacillaceae > Bacillus > Bacillus sp. FSL P4-0334. The sequence continues at coordinate 3,085,026 of NZ_JBBORX010000001.1, forward strand.
AGGATAAAAAATCAATTGATCCGTATCACAAATACAGAATTCTGGTTGAAAGTTCTTCAAACGTCTGTGGCCCCGTCTATATTAAAGGGTTTTACGGTGTAGAGTATTATCATTTTGATTGAAAATAGATACTCGCTAAAGGCAGCGGGTTTTTTTATATTTAAATATAACTTATTGTACTATGTACTAAATATTCATATATAAATTTTAATGCACCCGCCCAAAGGAAACATAAATAAAAGTAAATTCATCACGCACAAATATACAAAGTTAAAAAATGAATGAAAAGTTTCTCGGGGGAAACATTATTAGTTGACTTCAAAAGTGTGATGTCGGATAATAAGGATGTAAGTTTTTCCTCCTTAGCAGATTCGTTTCTTAAGCCAGGGCGAATCTGCTTTTTTTATGCAAAAAAACCCCTTACAGAGGGGTTTTTTACGATAAATGAAGTTTAATAGAATTAATGTACGGCTCTGAATACGCCGATAACTTTCCCCAAAATGCTTACGTTTTGCAGGATAATCGGCTCCATCGTCGGATTTTCCGGCTGCAGCCGCACATAATTGTCTTCTTTATAGAAGCGCTTGACCGTCGCTTCATCATCTTCGGTCATAGCTACGACGATTTCTCCGTTATTGGCCGTGTTCTGCTGTTTGACAATGACGTAATCTTTGTCAAAAATGCCGGCGTCGATCATACTTTCTCCCATGATTTCTAACATAAAGACATGTTCGCCCGGAGGAACCATCCGGTCAGGAAGCGGAAAATACTCGTCGATATTTTCAACAGCCGTAATCGGAATACCCGCCGTCACTTTCCCGATGACCGGAACGTTTACGACCTGGCTTTTCGGAATGTGGACTTCTTCTTCATCCAATATCTCAATCGCCCTCGGTTTAGTTGGGTCCCGTCTGATCAGGCCTTTTGTCTCCAGCCGCGCCAAATGGCCGTGCACGGTTGAACTGGAAGCCAGTCCTACTGCTTCTCCTATCTCTCTTACAGAAGGCGGATATCCTTTCGTTTTTACCTCTTCTTTAATAAAACGCAGGATATCAAGCTGCCTTTTTGATAGCTTCGTCATATTTCGCACCTCAAAACGTCGATTTTAAGTAGATTATAGCATGATTTTCCTGACAGTACAAACATAGGTTCGAAAAAAACGATTGACAGAAACGTTTGTTCGTATATACTGAAAGATATAAAAAGCGAACAAACATTCTTATCGGAGGTTGTTTACATGGCGAAAGAATCTATTATATTTGTCGGACTGTTTACTGCGATTTTAAGTGCCGCTATTTTACTTGTCTCATGTGCGGGAAATGATCAGTCCCTCAGCCAATATGTTAAAATAAAGGTTCAGGACGGCGATACACTCTGGTCACTTGCGGATCATGTAGCAGAAAAGAAACACATTAATAAAGAAGATTTCATTGAGTGGGTGACGGAGAATAATCATCTCCAAACTGCTGATATAAAGCCCGGAGACGAACTTATTCTTCCGGTTAAGAAAAAGCATCCGGCCGTATATCAGCTGGCCATTGTCAATTAGAGAGGAAAGAGAGAAATGAAGGCGCTCATTTATGCCCGCGTAAGCACAAACAAAGAACAGCAGCAAACGTCATTAAAAAGACAGGAGGAGGAGCTCAGTGAGATCGCTGCTGCAAACGGCATGGAAGTCGTGAAAGTCATTTCTGAGAAAGCCAGCGGTTACGAAATGGACCGCGACGGAGTATTTGAAATGCTTGATGAAATTAAAAAATCACATATTGACGCGATATTGGTGCAGGACGAAACGAGATTGGGAAGAGGAAACGCCAAGATTGCGCTTTTGCATTGCATTTACAGGGAGAACGTAAAAATATATACGACGGCTCATAAAGGTGAACTGGAGCTTTCCGAAGCTGATTCGATGGTACTCGAAATCGTCAGTATTGTTGAGGAATATCAAAGGAAAATTCACAATATGAAAATCCGGCGGGGAATGAAAAGAGCCGTGAAAAACGGCTACAAACCTGAACGGAATCTGAAAAACAGACATGAAAACAGCGGAAAAGAAAAAAAAGAGGTTCCGGTTTCGGAAATTATCAGGCTGAGAGCCAACAAGCTTACCTTTGCAGAAATCGCAGCGACCTTAAGGGGATTCGGCTACGATGTGTCCAAAGCCACGGTTCACCGGCGGTTTCAGGAATATACCGCAGACACAGAAGGCAGCTGACGCGCATCAGTTGTAAAAAAGACTGCGTTTTAGTAGTATATAATCAACACGCACCAAAGGAGCTTATTATGATTTCTAAAGAAAAAATCGCAAGAATTAACGAATTGGCTCAAAAAGCTAAATCAAACACGATAACGGATGAGGAAAAAGCTGAACAGCAAAAGCTTCGCCAGGAGTATTTGAAAGGATTCCGCTCCTCAATGAAAAATACGTTAAAGAGCGTAAAAGTGATTGATCCGGAAGGCAACGATGTCACCCCTGAAAAACTAAAAAGAGAACAACAGAAAAATAATCTTCATTAAACAGAAAGAATACGGCAATACGTATTCTTTTTTCGTATATACTAATATCAGGATGTGCTTTACGACAATTTTCAACAAGTTTATCTCAAATTTAAGCTGAAAGAGTTGAGAAAAAGTCAGCATCGCTTTATGATGAAAAGGTACAACAATATGGAAGGGGATTATAATGGATACAATTGAAAAGAAATCAGTTGCCACCATTCGTACACTATCTATAGACGCAATTGAAAAAGCGAATTCCGGACATCCGGGCATGCCGATGGGAGCCGCTCCGATGGCATATACGTTGTGGACGAAATTTATGAATGTAAACCCGCAGAATCCGGGCTGGTTTAACCGCGACCGCTTTGTTTTATCAGCAGGCCACGGTTCAATGCTTTTATACAGCATGCTGCATTTAAGCGGATATGACCTCAGCATTGAAGACTTGAAACAGTTCCGTCAATGGGGAAGCAAAACACCGGGACATCCGGAGTTCGGGCATACAGCCGGAGTAGACGCAACTACCGGGCCGCTTGGACAGGGTATTGCAATGGCAGTGGGAATGGCAATTGCAGAACGCCATCTGGCTGAGACATATAACCGTGATTCATTCAACGTAGTTGATCATTATACATACAGTATTTGCGGAGACGGCGATTTAATGGAAGGCATTTCTTCCGAAGCCGCTTCTCTTGCAGGCCATCTTGAATTAGGCCGCCTGATCGTATTATACGATTCTAATGACATTTCCTTAGACGGCGATTTAGACCGTTCTTTCTCTGAAAATGTAAAGCAGCGTTTTGAAGCAATGAACTGGGAAGTTCTTTATGTTGAGGACGGAAACAACATTGCTGAATTGACGGCTGCAATTGAAAAAGCGCGCCAGAATGATAAAAAACCGACATTGATCGAAGTGAAAACGACAATCGGTTTCGGTTCTCCAAACCGCGCGGGCACATCCGGCGTTCACGGCGCTCCGTTAGGACAAGAAGAGAGCAAGCTGACAAAAGAAGCGTATGCTTGGACGTTTGAAGAAGATTTTTATGTTCCGGAAGAAGTATACGGGCATTTCAATAAAGCGGTAAAAGAAGCCGGCTCGAAAAAAGAACAGGAATGGAATGACCTGTTCGCGGCTTATAAAGAAAAATATCCTGAGCTTGCTGAACAGCTGTCACTCGGTATGAAAGGCGAGCTTCCTAAAGACTGGGATCAGGAAGTTCCCGTTTATGAAAAAGGCAGCAGCCTTGCTTCCCGCGCATCTTCAGGTGAGGTGCTGAACGGAATCGCTAAGAAAATTCCTTTCTTTGTCGGGGGATCTGCTGACCTTGCGGGTTCAAATAAAACGACAATCAAAAATGGAGGAGACTTCACGGCCAAAGACTACGCCGGGAAAAACTTCTGGTTCGGTGTCCGTGAATTTGCGATGGGCGCTGCATTAAACGGAATGGCGCTTCACGGCGGCCTCCGCGTATTCGGCGGCACATTCTTTGTGTTCTCTGATTATTTAAGACCTGCCATTCGCCTGGCGTCATTGATGGGTCTTCCCGTCACTTATGTATTCACGCATGACAGTATTGCCGTAGGAGAGGACGGGCCGACTCACGAACCGATTGAGCAGCTTGCTTCTTTACGCGCACTTCCTAACCTTTCTGTGATCAGACCTGCTGACGGAAATGAAACCGCAGCTGCATGGAAGGTTGCCGTTCAAAGCCAAGATCATCCGACAGCTCTTGTATTGACACGCCAAAACCTGCCGACGATTGATCAGCAGGCTGAAGAAGCGTATGCGGGCGTGGAAAAAGGGGCTTATATCGTTTCCAAAGCCCAAACGGAATCACCGGCCGCTCTTCTTTTAGCGACAGGTTCTGAAGTCGGACTTGCGATCGAAGCTCAAGCGAAACTGGCTGAAGAAAACATTCACGTATCTGTAGTCAGCATGCCGAGCTGGGACCGCTTTGAAAAACAATCGGCTGAGTACAAAAACAGCGTGCTTCCTCCGAATGTGACGAAACGTCTTGCGATCGAAATGGGTTCAAGCTTCGGATGGGGTAAATTTACCGGTCTTGAAGGAGACGTTCTCGCAATTGACCGTTTCGGTGCTTCAGCTCCGGGAGAAACAATTATGAAAGAATACGGATTTACTGCAGGAAACGTGGTTGACCGCGTGAAAAAACTTTTAAACAAATAACGAGACAAAAGAGGATGAGTCAAATCATCCTCTTTTTCCTGTTTATGCGACAAAAATAGAAGGAGCGGCGTAACAGTAATAGACAATTCTTTCTTTTCTCCTTTTGTATAATAGAAAGCAATAACGAAGCGCTGTAAAAGGGGATGAGGAAATGGAACGTCATTACTATACGCACCTGATAAAGGATGAGTTTGCCAACCACTACTTCGGGCGGGAAACGGCTATGTTTGAGTTGTTTCGAGACTATCATTGGACAGATCTGACGCCCCAGGAATATCAAATGACAGAAAAGCAAGTTCAATATATAACGGAACCGATTCCGGTGATACATATGCATCAGCGTCTCCAGCTGCATTTAAACCGAATGAGTTACAGCTGTTTGGATTCCATTTACCGGCTTACACTGCCTGGAGAAAAGGGCCGCGCCACCTTCATGATGAAAGACAGTTTAATTGAGATTGCGGCTTCGGGAGATTATGAGGCGGAAACGATTTTCTTTGAGATTCTGCGTAAAATCAGCCCCTGTTTTCTTGCAATGGATTTCAAGACACGGCGCTACGGGTGGTTAAATCCGGTCAGAGAAAGAAATTTTGTCTAAAAACGAGGAAAAAGAGATGTAAATGTTGTATAATAGCCTTTGGTTTAGTACACTTTAAACTAGACAACATGAAGGAGGAAATAAAATGACTTTATGGGTTGGCATCCTAGTGGGCGTTGTCGCATTGCTCATAGGTGTTGCACTCGGGTTTTTTATTGCTCGTAAATATATGATGAGCTATTTGAAAAAGAATCCGCCTATTAATGAACAAATGTTACGCATGATGATGATGCAAATGGGAATGAAACCTTCTCAAAAGAAAATTAATCAAATGATGAAAGCCATGAATAATCAAGCGAAATAATACGTACAGATTATGATATAGAGATACATGGTTATAAAAATAAAAAACCCGGAGAGGGTTTTTTATTTTGGCGTCATGTTTCACCCCAACTGCCGGTGTGCAGTTCTTTTTGGTATTGTATGAGAAGGTGGTCAAGCTCCTGGCTGAGTTCTATCGTAATGTTTGATGTCATTCCGTTTGTCATGACGATTTTAAGCAGCTCTGCCCGTTTTTTTTCAATTTCATTTAATAGATGCTCTCTAATCACAGGGATATATCCTTTCATACATAAATCTTTCACCTGAGTCGCTATTATTATATCCACATTTATACTGTTTTTCAAATAAGAAGGAGTATAATATCTCGATGTCAAATTAAATTATATAAGCTTTTTCTATAAAAAGTAATCCTTCTCGGAAAAGTGTTAAAAAAATGAAATGATTTTGTCATAACTCGAAGGGAGTGTGTCATCGTGAGTTTTAATTACTTTCTGACGTTTGGGGCCGGATTTCTGTCTTTCATTTCTCCATGCTGTCTGCCGTTGTACCCCGCCTTTTTATCTTACATAACTGGTGTCAGTATGGACGAGGTGAAAACAGAAAAGGTGATGCTGCAAAAGCGTGGCCTCGTGCATACACTTTGTTTTTTGCTTGGTTTCTCCGTGATTTTTATCGCATTGGGATATGGAACTTCGTTTATCGGCAGTTTTTTTACCCAATATCATGAAGCGATCCGCCAGTTTGGCGCTATCATGCTGATCCTTTTCGGGCTGATTACTGCCGGTGTGTTTCAGCCGAAATTCATGATGAAAGAGCGGCGCATTCACTTTAAGCGCCGTCCGGAGGGGTTTATCGGTTCGGTTCTGATCGGTCTTGCGTTTGCAGCCGGCTGGTCGCCGTGCAGCGGGCCCATTTTAGGGGCCGTGTTTTCGCTGGCCAATACAAATCCTTCTTCAGCAGTGCCGTATATGTTTTTATATGTTCTCGGATTTGCGATTCCTTTTCTTGTTCTTTCATTTTTTATTACCAGAATGAATTGGATTCGCAAGCATCAGCTGCTTATCATGAAAATCGGCGGCATTCTTATGATTCTGATCGGAGTTATGCTGTTTTTTAACTGGATGAGCTACATTCTGATCGTTCTGTCAAATCTTTTCGGAGGATTTACGGGTCTGTAACGGATTAATAACTTTTGAACTATTATATACCCTTTTGTTTTTGGTACAATAAGACTAGTTAATGTTAAATATGTGGAGGGGAATATGACACGAGTTTTAGTTGTAGATGACGCCAAGTTCATGAGGGTGAAAATCAGAGAGATTCTGGAATCGGCGAATTATACAGTTGCCGGGGAAGCGGCTGACGGTGAGGAAGCCCTGGCAGTATATCAAAAAATCCGTCCCGACCTGGTGACAATGGATATTACCATGCCGGTCAAAAACGGTATACAGGCCCTGCAGGATATTTTAGCTTTTGACCCGAAAGCCCGGATCATCATGTGCACCGCCATGCGGCAGCAGCGGATCGTTCTGGAAGCGATTGAATTAGGCGCTAAAGACTTTATCGTTAAACCGTTTGAAGCATCTAAAGTGCTGGAGGCCGTAGGCCGGGTAACGGGAACGTAAACGTGTTCTCTTTTCAAATTGGTTTTTTTTATGTTTTTGGAGTATAGTATATAGTATCAAACTCCGTGCAAGCAAAGGAATGATAAAGATGATGATTATAATTTCATCCGTTATTGCAGCGGCCATGGCAATTTCCGTGATGATCGTCAGGATTAAATCCTCCGACAAGCCCGCTTCACCTAAAAAAATAATTCTCCCGCCGATTTTCATGAGTACGGGAGCGCTTATGTTCCTTTTTCCGATTTTCAGAGTGACGGGCGAAGAATTTTTGGAGGCCATTACGCTGGGCGTGATCTTCTCTATTTTTCTGATTAAAACATCTAAATTTGAGATTAAAAATAATGAAATCTATTTAAAACGGTCAAAAGCGTTTGTGTTTATCCTGATTGGTCTCTTGGTTATCAGAATCGCTATGAAATCCATTTTGAGCACGACGATTGATTACGGAGCTTTAAGCGGAATGTTTTGGATTCTGGCTTTCGGAATGATTGTCCCGTGGCGCATCGCGATGTTTTTGTCTTACCGCAAACTTTCGAATGAACTGAAGACCGCTGATATTCAGATGAATTAAAACCTTTCCGTACGCCGGAAAGGTTTTTTATTTGAGCAGGGCTTGATAAGGAGTAAGATCAATCTGTTTTTCACGGAGATGCTTTTTTAAAAATTGATGATCACGCTTAGGAGTGGCCAGTATGTAACCCCTGATGATTAAATCACGATTTATTTGTTCAGCTTCCTCCGCTAAGGAAAGTTCACCGATTTTTCCGGCGATTTTCGCTTTGGCTACATCCCGAAAGAGCTCCGGCACGGGGGCGACCAATTCATCCAAAAACGCCTTGTCACCCTCATTCCATAAGTGCCTGCTTTTTTCAATATAATAGTCCTGCCAATCCAGTTCTGACCGGCCGTCTTCTTTCGGTAAGCGTTTTAAAAATTTTCGAAACATAAAAAACCCGCCGATAGACAGCAATCCGATCATCACGATGACCCAAAATAAAATAAACCACATAAACCAGCCTTCCAGCATTGTTCTATCTCCTCCTTACTTTAACCATATTGTAAACGAAGACAGAATAGAAGAACACATGAAAAAAAGAATAGAAAAAATGATAGATGTCCAGTCATTCCGGTTGGTAGAACATATTCTATCGTATAGTGATTCTGCTATTTGGCCATGGGAGATTCACTTTGAGGGTATATGACTGATATGACCGGACAAAAAAGCCGCTTCCATTGAGGGATGAAAGCGGCTTTTTTATGTTATAGAGGAAATTGAAAGGAAAATGAGGCAGGAGTCTCATTTGGCTCCTTGTTCATGGAGACGGTCAGAATATGGTTGGTGAAATCAGTGAAAATATGTTTGTCATTCAGATAAAAAGGAAGCACCATTTGTTTGTTTAACGTCCGTTCAAGCGTTTTAACAGAGAGCATAAATTCATTCCCCGAAAGAGTGACGGTTATCGCTTGCACCTGCTTCAGCGCCGTCAGGTCGGCTTCAATGATATATTGACGGCTTGTTTCATATAGATCGATCGGCAGCGTCTCGTCATACCAAGCATACGGGTCCTCGTAAAACTGCCGCAGCCATTCTTCCGTATCATCAAATTCTTCAGCGTTTTTTGAGTGATTCATGGAAGCATCCCTCCATATTAAAAAGCCTTGCTATAACGTATGCAGAAGCTTTGAATGGGTGAATGGCACAAAAAAACAGACACGGGGTCTGTTTTACATATCGTGGCTTGTATTATGTTTTTGTCTTGTATGGTTGCGGTTTTTTACTTTTTTGCTTCCGCTCAGCGGTTCCGGCTGGCCGGGGTTATGGCCCTTCGGAGCATTTTTATGCATATCTTTACTCGTATTTTTATTTGTCATGTTAATGCCTCCTTTTTAAGGTGTTCCGGCTATTGGTTTGTTTTTCTTTTTTTATTGTTCTGCCGTTCTTCTTCCGTCAGGACGAGCTGGTCATTTTCTATATAACCCGCGCCTTTGCCTTGGCTTTTCGCATCATTCATGCCGTTAATGACATGATTGGCTTTCCGTTTTACCATGATCATCACCTCAACATTAATATGGCTCTTTACAGCCCGTTGTATGAGGCGGAAAATCGGACAAAATTTACCGAAAATCATGCTGATAAGACGATCTTATTGTATTTAATAAAAACATTGATATTTACTTATGTATGATTTTATACTAAGATGAAATTGTGAGAAAATTGTGATGGAATGTGAACATTCATCTAAAGAACGATCTTGATCATTGAAGGGGGATTTTGGAGAATGACAAATCAGCAAAAAGTCGCAACACAAGACGTTTTCCAAGCAAGAAAAACATTTTCTTCAAATGGGAAAACATACAACTACTATTCATTAAAAGCATTGGAAGACGCAGGGGTCGGCAATGTTTCAAAACTTCCTTATTCTATTAAGGTTCTTTTGGAATCCGTTTTGCGTCAGGTAGACGGACGCGTCATTACAAAAGAGCATGTTGAAAATTTAGCAAGATGGGGTACTGCTGAATTAAAAGATATCGATGTGCCGTTTAAACCGTCACGGGTTATTCTACAGGACTTTACCGGCGTTCCGGCCGTAGTTGACCTGGCATCTTTAAGAAAAGCCATGGCTTCTGTCGGCGGAGACCCTGATAAAATCAATCCTGAAATTCCGGTTGACCTGGTCATTGACCACTCCGTACAAGTCGACAAAGCCGGTACGGAAGACGCGTTAGCCATTAATATGGACTTAGAATTCGAAAGAAATGCAGAACGTTATAAATTTTTAAGCTGGGCAAAGAAAGCGTTTAACAATTATCAGGCCGTTCCGCCTGCAACAGGTATCGTTCACCAGGTAAACCTTGAGTTTTTGGCAAGTGTCGTTCATACGAAAGAGGAAGACGGAGAACTTGTGACATATCCTGATACTTTGGTGGGAACAGATTCCCATACAACAATGATTAACGGAATCGGCGTCCTCGGCTGGGGTGTCGGCGGTATTGAGGCGGAAGCGGGAATGCTCGGCCAGCCTTCATATTTCCCTGTTCCTGAGGTCATCGGCGCGAAACTTGTCGGAAAATTGCCTAACGGAACGACGGCGACTGACTTGGCGCTGAAAGTCACTCAAGTGCTGCGCGAAAAAGGCGTAGTCAATAAATTTGTTGAATTCTTCGGTCCTGGTGTTGCTGAGCTTCCGCTTGCGGATCGGGCGACTATTGCCAATATGGCGCCGGAATACGGAGCGACTTGCGGATTCTTCCCGGTTGACGAGGAAGCACTTTCTTACCTGCGTCTGACCGGCCGTGAAGAAGAGCAGATCGATATTGTGGAAGCATACTGCCGCAACAACGGTTTATTCTATACGCCTGACGCGGAAGAGCCGATTTTTACAGACGTTGTGGAAATTGATCTGTCAAAAATTGAAGCGAACCTATCAGGACCGAAACGTCCGCAGGATTTAATCCCGCTTTCCGTTATGCAGGAAACGTTTAAAAAACATCTAGTCAGCCCGGCCGGCAACCAAGGATTCGGAGCGGATGCTGATGAAGAGAACAAAGAAATTTCATTTAAACTTAACAGCGGCGAAGATGCGGTTATGAAAACAGGGGCGATTGCAATCGCCGCTATTACAAGCTGTACGAATACATCAAACCCTTATGTATTAATCGGTGCCGGATTGGTAGCCAAAAAAGCGGTAGAATTAGGCTTGAAAGTGCCGAATTATGTTAAAACATCACTTGCACCGGGGTCTAAGGTTGTTACTGGATACTTAGTCAACTCCGGCCTGCTTCCTTACATGAAGGAGCTCGGATTTAACCTCGTAGGGTATGGCTGTACGACATGTATCGGGAACTCCGGCCCGCTTTCTCCAGAGATTGAAGAAGCGGTTGCTAAAAATGATCTCTTGATCACTTCTGTCTTGTCAGGTAACAGAAACTTTGAAGGCCGGATCCATCCGCTTGTCAAAGGAAACTACCTTGCGTCACCTCCGCTTGTTGTCGCATACGCATTAGCAGGCACTGTGAATATCAACCTGAAAACGGATCCGATCGGTGTCGGAAATGACGGACAAAATGTTTATTTCGATGACATCTGGCCGTCCATGGATGAAATCAATTCTCTCGTCAAACAGACTGTTACGCCGGAATTATTCCGCAAAGAGTATGAAACGGTATTTGACGACAACCAGCGCTGGAACGAAATCGAAACGACGGATGAAGCGCTGTACAAGTGGGATCAGGATTCCACTTACATTCAAAACCCGCCGTTCTTTGAGGAAATGTCTGTAGAGCCGGGAAAAGTTGAGCCTTTAAGAGGACTTCGCGTTGTCGGCAAATTCGGCGATTCTGTGACGACTGACCACATTTCTCCGGCCGGAGCGATCGGAAAAGACACACCGGCGGGCAAATACCTGCAGGAAAAAGGCGTTTCTCCTCGTGACTTTAACTCTTACGGCTCACGCCGCGGAAACCATGAAGTCATGATGAGAGGAACATTCGCCAATATCCGCATTAAAAACCAAATCGCACCGGGTACAGAAGGCGGATACACAACACATTGGCCTACCGGGGAAGTGACATCTATTTATGATGCCTGCATGCGGTATAAAGATGATAAAACGGGTCTTGTCGTCCTGGCCGGAAAAGATTACGGAATGGGCTCTTCACGTGACTGGGCTGCAAAAGGAACAAACCTGCTCGGCATCAGAACAGTCATTGCCGAAAGCTTTGAAAGAATTCACAGAAGCAACCTCGTCTTCATGGGTGTGCTGCCGCTTCAGTTCAAACAGGGTGAAAACGCGGATACACTCGGCTTAACCGGTAAGGAAGTCATCGAGGTGGATGTTGATGAATCTGTACGTCCGCGCGACTTGCTGACTGTCAGAGCAATCAGTGAAGACGGTAAGGTAAAAACATTTGAAGTTGTTGTCCGTTTTGACAGTGAAGTGGAAATTGATTACTATCGCCACGGCGGCATTTTACAAATGGTGCTTCGCGATAAAATGAAACAGTAGCAGTATGAACAAAGGAGAGAAAGCAGTCTGCTTTCTCTCTTTTTATGCGGGAGGCCTTGAGATGCTTGCGAAATGGCTGGGCGGAATGTTACTTATCGGGTTGTTAGTGTATGCGGGCTGGAACATTTATTCTGTACAAAAAAGTCCGAAAGAAGGGACGGAAGAAGGGATGAAAGCCCCTGACTTTACACTTGATACCTTGTCAGGAAAAAGTATCTCCCTTTCTGATTATAAAGGAAAAAAAGTGCTCCTCAATTTCTGGGCGACGTGGTGCAAGCCGTGCCGAATGGAAATGCCCGATATGCAGGAGCTGCAGAAAGAATATCCTGATATTGCGGTAGCAGCCGTTAATTTTACATCCTCTGAAAAAAATATACAGGCTGTGAAATCATTTGCTGATCATTATCAGCTGACCTTTCCTATTCTGATTGACAAAAGCGGAATTAACGGAGATTTCAACGTGCTTTCTTATCCGACAACATACATATTAGACGAAAAAGGAACCATTCAGCATATTCGCGTAGGCACGATGACAAAAAAAGAAATGAAAGAAAAACTGGATCTCAAATAGAGGTTCAGTTTTTTTATTGTGAAGGGCTTAGGTTTTGAAAAATTGGAAAAAATGAATGAAAACACGGAGGTGAGAAGATTGAAAAAAATGCGAAAACGTTCTTTTCATGAATTGGTTATGGAAAATAAACGTGAGCTGATGACCAATACGGAATATTTGAATCAGCTTGAAGAAAAGCTGGAGCAGCGGTTCAAACAAAAATAACCTTTAATTTGCAGTCATGTTTGCACCTCCTTTTGCAAAATATACTCTTAAGGAGGGATGAACATGGGCATAAACAAGAAAGACGGCCAGCCGCAATACGCTCCGAGCCACTTAGGGACAAAACCCGTTAAATATAAACGCAACAAAGGGGAAAAGTTTCATGACAAGTCAAACGGACATCCGATTGTCATGCAGACGAAAGGCGAATAACATCATCAAAGGAGAGCAGACATTATGACAAACAATTATCAAAAACCGAATCCGGATGACCGTTCCGATAACGTTGAAAAGCTGCAGGATATGGTGCAGAATACCATTGAAAATATAGAAGAAGCCAAAGAATCAATGGAATTTGCGACAGATGAGGAAAAACAGCGCATTCAAGAGAAGAATGCCAGACGCAATGAAAGCATTGAATCGTTCCGCAGTGAAATCCAGGATGAATCGGCTGCAAGAGAAAACGGCTATCAATCATAATAAAAACCAGGGAAACCTGGTTTTTTTCTCTTTCCGGCTCGTTGTGATAAAATGGGGCTAATCTGATAATAAGGGAGCAGAGAACGTTGCATGTGTCAAAAAAAGAAATAGAAGTGCGTTATGCGGAAACAGATCAAATGGGTATCGTCTATCATGCCAATTACTTAGTCTGGATGGAGGTCGGCAGAACGGCGCTGATTAAGGAACTCGGATTCCTTTACAAGGATATGGAAGATAGAGGAGTGCTGTCCCCTGTATTGGATATCAGCATTTCTTATAAAAAGCCGCTCCGCTACGGAGAAACGGCTGTCGTACATACTTGGATTGAAGAATATAACGGATTTAAAACCGTTTACGGCTACCACATCTATAATCCGGATCAAGAACTTGCCATCAAAGCGACATCCTCTCATATATGCGTTGATAAAGAGAGCTTCAAACCGATTCAGTTTCGCAAGGCTTTTCCTGATTGGCATGCCGCTTACGAAAAGGCAAAAAAATAAGGAGCGGCTGCAGTTATGGCATTTGGAATTACGCGCAGGGAACTGGAAAGATGGAAGCGGGATGTATCGGAAGGGAAAATCGCTTTTTTAACGCATTACTGGCTGGATGACCGTTTTCCGGAGGCTAAGACCGTGACGAAGGCCGGTTCAAGCGATCTCAATAAACTGATCAGATGGGGAGCGGAATACGGGCTGAAGCCGGAGTGGATTCACCATAAAAATGAATTTCCCCACTTTGACCTGCTCGGTGATACGCAAAGAAGCATATTAGAAAAAGAACATCTGACTGATCATCTCAAAAGGTTCAGGCTGTAAAAAAAAGAACGCATCCGCTGCGTTCTTTTTTTCTTACACGTAATCAAATACCGGCTCTTCTGCCTGATCTGAATATGTGACTGACAAATCGTGATTATCAAAGTACCATAAGTCGCTTTCTTCAATAAAAAAGGTAATGCCTTCAACTTCCGTGCTGGTGCCGATGTTCATCGGCCGGTCTTTTAAAATGCCGAGAGAAAAGCCTTTCTGAACGTTGCTGCATCCCCCGTAACGGACAAAGAAACGGACATGGTCGCCTGTTTCCAGATCGAGCTCTTCTTTGTACCAATCCAGCGCGCCTTTCGTTACTTTCATGTTCATCCGGAACACTCCCTTTTTGTTTCTCATATAAAGAAATTATCTCTATTATAAACGCATATGGCATTTTGATGTCAAAATTGAAGTTTCATCAAAACCATTTAATCTTCGGTTCTGTTTTGTTTATAATCCTTTTGATGTTTGCCCTGTGTCTGTAGATAACAAACGCAGTCAAGAGCGTCACTACGACTAATAAATAAGGGTCTTTTACAAACAGACAGTAAATAATCGTATAAATCCCTGTTAACATTGAAGACAGAGAAACAAATTTCGTAAGGAATAAAAATACGAAAAATACTGCAACCATCGTAACGAATAACAGCGGAGCATAAAACAGCAGGACGCCCCCTGATGTGGCTACGGCTTTGCCTCCCTTAAACTTTGCGAACACGGGGAATACATGGCCGATTACTGCTGCCACCCCTGCGAGAAGAGGATGAATGGGGACGTGCAGTAAATATGGGAGCGCCGCGGCCAAGGTGCCTTTTAAAATATCGGCTGCGATGACAACAGATCCCGCTTTAACGCCAAGCGTGCGAAAAGCATTTGTAGCGCCCAAATTGCCGCTTCCGTGTTCTCTAATATCGATCCCTTTCGCAAGTTTGCCTACGATTAAACCTGACGGGATGCTGCCTATTACATAGGCCAAAATAATCAATAAAGCAATCAACATCTACATTTCTCCTTTTCAATGTCCCTTCACTCTATTTTAACACGAGTTGTTACCGTCTGATGACAAGTTTTTTGAGAATTAAGCTGACAAAGCGCTTTTTTTGATTCCGGCGAAGCGGTCATGTACAATATATCAAAAGGAGATGGTAAAGATGCAAAATCCTTCAAAATCAGAGATTAAAGAAATCCTGGACCGGAGCAAACGGATCGCAGTCGTCGGGCTGTCAGATCGTCCCGACCGGACTTCTTACATGGTTTCCAAAGCGATGCAGGATGAAGGGTATGAAATTATTCCCGTCAATCCAACGATTGATGAGGCGCTTGGCGTTAAAGCCGTCGCTTCATTAAAAGACGTGGAGGGACCGATTGATATCGTGAATGTGTTCAGACGCTCTGAGCAGCTTCCCGGCGTCGCTGAAGAATTTTTACAGACGGACGCTCCCGTTTTTTGGGCGCAGCAGGGCCTTGCAAATGAAGAAGCGTATCGCATGATTACAGACAAAGGACGGACGGCTGTTATGGATTTATGTATAAAAGTCGCCCGCGCTGTTATAAAATAGGAACAAAAAAGGCAAAAATCCTTGGCAAATCAGGGGTTTTTGCTTTTTTATTGAAAGAATACTCTTTGCGTATGATGATGAAACAGATACAATAAAGCATGAACAGCTTTTTTAGAAACCCCTTTATACAGGGGTTTACAGTCTGTTTGCGATGGCCGGCATAAAGCTATATAATAGAAAGCGAACTCATGTTCTTATTCGCTGAAAAGGGCACCAGAAAGATGAAAAGCCGTTCGAATGTATGTCTTGCGGCCTAAAAAACGAGCCATTCGCTTAAATATGTTGCGAAATCAAGCATATTGGTTATAATTGTGAGTCCGAGGAGAATTGGACCGAAGCTTGCGCATACTGAAAAACAAAGACATGAAAACATTTAAAAAAGAGAATGATTAAGAGCAGGTTTTTTGAAAGGGGTTTGTACGTTTGGCTAGAAAACAGCAATTTGATTACAACGAAGATGCCATACAGGTGCTTGAAGGCCTGGAAGCCGTCAGAAAACGACCGGGAATGTACATCGGTTCGACGGACGCACGCGGCCTGCACCATCTGGTATATGAGATCGTCGACAATTCCGTCGATGAAGTTCTTGCCGGCTACGGAGATCATATTATCGTAACGATACATAAGGACAACAGCATCTCTGTACAGGACAGAGGACGCGGAATGCCGACCGGGATGCATAAGCTCGGAAAGCCGACGCCGGAAGTTATTTTCACCGTGCTGCATGCCGGGGGGAAATTCGGACAGGGCGGCTATAAAACAAGCGGCGGTCTGCATGGTGTCGGCGCATCTGTCGTAAACGCATTATCAGAGTGGCTGACGGTTACTATTGAGCGTGACGGATATGTGTATAAACAGCGGTTTGAAAACGGCGGCAAGCCCGTGACTTCACTTGAAAAAATCGGAACGACCAAAAAAACGGGAACGCTTACCCATTTTAAACCTGATCCGTCAATGTTCAGCGCAACGGTTTATAATTTTGACACGCTGTCAGAACGTCTGCGCGAATCGGCTTTCTTGTTAAAAGGTTTGAAAATAGAATTAATTGATGAACGGAACGGCGTAAAAGAAGTATTTTATTATGAGAACGGAATTGAAGCATTTGTCGCTTATCTAAACGAGGAAAAAGACGCTTTATGCGAAGTGGTTTCCTTTGAAGGCGAGCATCATGACATTGAAGTCGATTTCGCGTTTCAGTTTAATGACGGGTATTCAGAAAATATGCTGTCATTCGTTAATAACGTCAGAACAAAGGACGGCGGCACCCACGAATCAGGAGCCAAAACGGCAATGACAAGAGCGTTTAACGAGTATGCGCGAAAGGTCGCCCTTTTAAAAGAGAAAGACAAGAACCTTGAAGGCGCCGATATCAGGGAAGGTTTGTCCGCAATCATTTCCGTGCGTATCCCGGAGGAACTGCTGCAATTTGAAGGCCAGACGAAAGGGAAGCTTGGCACAAGTGAGGCGAGATCCGCCGCGGATGCCGTCATTTCCGAGAATCTTGCTTATTTCTTGGAAGAAAACCGCGATACGGCAACCCTGCTTGTCAAAAAAGCGATTAAAGCAAGCCAGGCCCGTGAAGCGGCCCGTAAAGCGAGAGAAGAAGCGAGAAGCGGCAAAAAACGCAAAAAATCAGAAGCGACGCTGAGCGGAAAACTCACACCGGCCGGTTCCAGAAACCCGGCGAAGAATGAATTGTATCTGGTGGAGGGAGACTCTGCGGGAGGTTCTGCAAAACAGGGAAGAGACCGGAAATTCCAAGCCGTGCTGCCCCTTCGCGGAAAGGTCATCAACACAGAGAAAGCAAAGCTTGCAGACATCTTCAAAAATGAAGAAATCAATACGATTATTCATGCGATCGGAGGCGGTGTCGGCGCAGATTTTGAGATAGACGACATCAATTATGACAAGATCATCATCATGACGGACGCGGATACCGACGGCGCGCACATTCAAGTCTTGCTGTTAACGTTTTTCTACCGCTATATGAAACCTTTAATCGAGCACGGAAAAGTCTTCATCGCCCTTCCGCCTCTTTACAAAGTGAGTAAAGGAAGCGGTAAGAAAGAGATTATTGAATATGCTTGGTCCGACGAAGAAATGGACGGCGTTTTAAAGAAAGTCGGCAAAGGGTATACCATCCAGCGCTATAAAGGGTTGGGAGAAATGAACGCAGACCAGCTCTGGGAAACGACGATGAATCCCGAATCGCGAACGCTCGTCAGAGTCAAGATCGACGATGCGGCACGGGTAGAACGCCGTGTAACGACATTAATGGGAGACAAAGTAGAACCGAGAAGAAAATGGATTGAAAAAAATGTTGCCTTCGGATTAGATGAGGAAAGCAATATTTTAGAAAATGAAAACTTGTCGGTCGCTGAGGAGGTTTAATAGTGGCACAGCCAGAATTATTTCATGATTTACCGTTAGAAGAAGTAATCGGCGACCGTTTCGGACGCTACAGTAAATACATTATTCAAGACAGGGCGCTGCCCGACGCTCGTGACGGTTTAAAGCCGGTGCAGCGGAGAATTTTATACGCCATGCACGCGGACGGAAATACATTCGATAAAAATTTCCGTAAAGCGGCGAAAACGGTCGGGAACGTTATCGGTAATTATCATCCGCACGGTGACAGCTCTGTTTATGAAGCGATGGTGCGGATGAGCCAGGATTGGAAAGTGCGGAATGTGCTGATTGAGATGCACGGCAACAATGGAAGCATTGACGGTGATCCGCCGGCTGCCATGCGTTATACGGAAGCGAGATTATCTTCTATCGCGTCAGAGCTTTTGCGTGATATTGATAAAAATACGGTTGAATTCGTTCCGAACTTTGATGACACTAGTAAAGAACCGGTTGTTTTGCCCGCCATGTTCCCTAACTTGCTTGTCAACGGATCAACCGGGATTTCAGCGGGCTATGCGACTGATATTCCCCCTCATCATCTGGGTGAGGTCATTGATGCCGTCATTAAACGGATTGAATCTCCGGATTGCACCGTCGATGACTTGATGCAGGTGATTAAAGGGCCTGACTTTCCGACAGGAGGCATTATTCAAGGAGTCGACGGCATTCGGAAGGCTTATGAAACCGGAAAAGGCAAAATTATTATCCGCGGCAAGGCTGAAGTGGAATCCGTAAGAGGCGGACGGGAGCAGATCGTCATTACAGAAATTCCGTTTGAAGTAAACAAAGCCAATCTCGTAAAGAAAATGGACGAATACCGCATCGACAAAAAAGTCGAAGGCATTTCTGAAGTCCGGGATGAAACTGACCGCACGGGGCTTCGGGTGGTCGTTGAGTTAAAGAAAGAAGCCGATGCAAAAGGCATCCTGAATTTCTTATATAAAAACACTGATCTGCAGACAACTTATAACTTTAATATGGTCGCCATACATAACCGCCGGCCGATGCTGATGAGTCTTACGGCCATCCTGGATGCGTATATTTCCCATCAGAAGGAAGTGGTGACAAACCGCTCCGTCTTTGAATTGCAAAAAGCAAAAGAGCGGCACCACATCGTTGAAGGACTGATGAAGGCACTGTCTGTGTTAGATGAGGTCATAGCCGTCATCCGGGCAAGCAGCGACAAGAAAGATGCGAAACAAAACGTAATGTCTAAATTCGCATTTACGGAGCCGCAGGCCGAAGCGATCGTATCCTTGCAGCTGTATCGTCTGACAAACACGGATATTACGGCGCTAAAAGAGGAAGCGGAAGAGCTCAGCAAGAAAATTCAGGAGCTCGAAGCCATTTTAAGTCATGATAAAAAGCTGTTAAAAGTCATTACAAGCAGCCTGAAAAAATTGAAAAAGACCTATGCTGACAGCAGACGGTCTGTCATTGAAGAAAAGATTGAGGAAATTAAAATCAATCTTGAAGTCATGGTTGCCTCTGAGGACGTATATGTGACAGTCACAAAAGACGGCTATGTAAAACGAACAAGCCAGCGGTCATTTGCCGCTTCTAACGGCCAGGATTTCGGTATGAAGGATACTGACAGGCTGATTCACCAATTTGAAATGAATACAACGGATGTTCTCCTGCTCTTTACCAATAAGGGAAGCTATGTTTATTGTCCGGTTCACCAGCTTCCCGATATCAGGTGGAAAGACATGGGGCAGCACGTAACGAACATCATCACGATTGACCGAGATGAAACCATCGTGAAAGCTATACCGGTAAAAGAATTTGATCCATCTTCATATTTATTGTTTATGACGAAAAACGGCATGGTGAAAAGAACTGAAATGACGCATTACAAAGCGCAGCGTTACTCGAAAGCGCTTGTTGCCCTTAACCTTAAAGGGGACGACGAGCTGATTGATGTTCATGTCACAGACGGCGGCAGCCAGCTGTTTATCGCCACTCGCCTCGGGTATGGTTTATGGTTCGGTGAAGATGAAGTAAATGTAGTCGGTGCCCGTGCGGCCGGCGTAAAGGGCATAAATGTAAAAGACGGTGATACCGTCGTATCAGGACAAATCCTGCATGAGACAGATTCGCTTGTCCTTGTCACACAGCGGGGAGCAATCAAGCGGATGAACCTATCTGAATTCGAAAAAACATCCAGGGCGAAGCGCGGTGTCATCATGCTGCGTGAGCTTAAAAAGAACCCGCATCGCGCAGTCGGCGTATTCGCGTGCGCTTTAGCCGACATGATCGCTGCGGAAACAGAAAAAGGCGAGAGAATCGAAATCGCCGTGAAGTCCTTGCGGGCGAATGACCGATACAGCAACGGCTCCTTCTTTACCGATGAAGATGAGACAGGGCCGGTAACAGATGTATGGCGTATCCCCGCGTCTGATGTTTAAGAGTAAAAATAAAATAAAAAAACCTCCGCTCATTGAGCGGAGGTTTTACTATTTAGCTTTCATGGCTGCCGAATAAGTCAGTGATAGCGTGAACGACTTCGATTCCCTGCCATACAAATAAATTCAATGCAGTGAATGAAAACAACCCTAAAATCACCATTCGTAAGATAAACAACATGTTTAACAACCTCCTCATTTTATGTTACATAGATAGGCGATGTTGAACATGAAGCTCATCGAAATACGAGGACTGATAAAATTTAGCGATTAAAAAGCTTTTCTTTCGCTGTCTTCTCCGGGAAGCGGGGCGTCTCCTGTCTGATATCACGATCAGTGAGACAGAAGCGGCAAAAAGCGCCGTCAAGATATATGAGCCCGTCAGCGATTTTTTCTCATCATCAGCATTTTGGCCGGCCTTCATTTCGTGCATTTCCTGCTGGTCGGCTACCGCTTTAAAATGATGAGCAGTATCGAACGCATGGGGAATGGAGAGCAAATGAAAGCTTGCAATCGCTAAAAATAAAATAGAAGCTTTTAAAAACAAGATTTTTTTCAAATGTTCTCCCCCCTTCATAAGTCTGAATATTTTTATTATAATACCCTAATTTAAATGTAAAGTAAACATATTTATTAAATTTAAAAAATTATTATCCTGGTTAAGTATATACCATTCCATCCATCTTTTCATCTCTTTTTTCTTAAAGACCTATTTGTTATGATATGCACGCATTCCTTATGGCGTGACAACATTTTTCGGGCTGTAAGATAAAAAACGGGGCATGACAGCAAAAGACGTGATGTAGAAACCGAAACATTTTCTTAAAAAAACTTCTCAACCACTGTTGTTGTGATATAATAATACTCGTTGTGTTAAAAGATCTAACATATGCAGCAAAAATGACAGTAAAAGATATGTAAAAGGGAGGTTAAACATGGAGGCTTTCATCAGTGAAATCATAAATGTTCCAAATGATTTTATTTGGAAGTATCTTGTTTATATTTTAGTCGGGATCGGATTGTACTTTACGTTCCGTTTTCGCTTTATTCAATTCCAATACTTTATTGAAATGTTTAGAATCGTCGGGGAGAAGCCGCAAGGAAATAAAGGAGTGTCTTCAATGCAGGCATTCTTTATCTCAGCCGCTTCTCGTGTCGGAACCGGAAACTTGACCGGCGTCGCGCTGGCGATTGCAACAGGCGGTCCAGGCGCAGTATTTTGGATGTGGATCGTAGCGATTGTCGGTATGGCTTCCAGCTTTGTGGAAAGCACCTTGGCGCAGCTGTATAAAGTGCGTTCCGGTGACGAATTCCGCGGCGGTCCGGCATATTACATGGCAAAGGGACTGGGCGCCCGCTGGCTCGGTATTTTATTCGCCGTATTGATTACCGTTTCTTTCGGACTTATCTTTAACGCCGTGCAGTCAAATACGATTTCTGTGGCGTTTGACGAAGCATTCCATGTGAATAAAACAGTTATCGCAATCATTTTAGCTGTATTAACGGCTTTCATTATATTCGGCGGTCTGAAACGTGTTGTTTCCGTTTCGCAATTAATCGTTCCGGTCATGGCGGGTATGTATATTCTGATCGCGCTGTATGTCGTGATTGTAAATATTACAGCGGTACCTGAATTGCTTATGACGATTGTGAAAAATGCGTTCGGTCTTGAGCAGATCGTCGGCGGAAGCTTAGGAAGCATCATTATTATCGGTGCGCAGCGCGGCCTGTTTTCAAACGAAGCGGGTATGGGAAGCGCGCCGAATGCCGCAGCGGCTGCACATGTGTCGCATCCGGCTAAGCAGGGATTAATTCAGACGCTCGGCGTGTTTTTTGATACATTTATTGTTTGTACATCGACTGCCTTTATCATTTTATTGTACAGCTTTACGCCTAAAGGCGACGGCATCCAAGTGACACAAGCCGCATTGCAGCACCACCTCGGCGGATGGGCGCCGACATTTATTGCGATTGCGATGTTTTTATTCGCATTCAGCTCTGTTGTCGGCAACTATTACTATGGTGAAACGAATATTGAATTTATTAAAACAAGCAAAACATGGCTTAATATTTACCGCGTATTCGTTGTAGTGATGGTGGTGTACGGATGTTTGGCTGACTTCCAGATCGTCTGGGACATGGCAAACTTGTTTATGGGACTCTTGGCTCTCATTAACTTAGTGGCAATTTTACTGCTGAGTAATGTAGCCTACAAGATCTATAAGGATTATGCCGCTCAGCGCAAAAAAGGTCTTGATCCTGTATTCAAAGCCGAGAATACCCCGGAGCTCAAGCATATTGAAACATGGGCGGAAGAAGAAGGTACAAGCCCCGAACGTAAGACTGCTAACTGAGGAAACATGCATACAATTTTCAAAAAACCCCTTACATTTTGTTGTGAGGGGTTTTTTCATGTGAAAAATCGGATTATTTTTACTGAAAACAGATTTTTTTGAATTTATTGTATTTTTATCTTGTGTGTGTAAGGGTTTTCATATAAAGTTTTACTAAACCGGTTTACCAAACCGATTTAGTCTTAAAAGAAAGGAGTATTGATGTGGCTTCTGATTATGGCATTTTTACGATCGGTGATGCGATGATCACCTTAAATCCCGCAAGCACAGGACCTTTGCGTTTTGTTACCCATTTTGAACGAAAAGCAGGAGGAGCTGAACTGAATTTTGCGATTGCATGCGCCAGATTGAATCTGCACTCAAAGTGGGTCAGCAGACTGGGGAAGGATGAGTTCGGCAGAGTGATTTATCAGTTTGCCAAAGGAGAAGGAATTGATGTGACTGACGTCTCCTATGTTGAAGGCTTTCCTACATCTTTAAATGTCAAAGAGATCAGAAATGACGGTTCAGGCAAGACGTTTTATTATCGTTTCAATTCACCAATTCTGACCCTTGCACCGGAAGATATAACAGAGAATATGTTTGCCGGCATTCACATCGTTCATCTTACCGGTGTGTTCCTCGCGCTTGATAAGAAAAATCTTGAAATTGCTGAAAGGGTGCTTTCCATCGCCAAAGCAAGAGGGATTCCCGTATCTTTTGATCCGAATATCAGGCTGAAGCTGTGGACGATTGAGGAGGCGCGTGCGGCATTTCATCAAATCTTTCCGCATACTGATATTCTTCTGGCGGGCCGGGACGAAATGAAACAGCTGACAGGTATAGGGGAAAATGAAGCATTAGCCCGGTTTGCAGAGACCTATTCAATCAGTCAGCTTGTCATAAAAGACGGTGAAGCAGGTTCTGCGCTGTATCATGATCATAAGTGGGTTCACAAAGAGGCTTTCCCGGTTGCGCCTGTTGACACGGTAGGAGCGGGTGACGGCTTTAATGCCGGCTACCTGTACAGTTATCTGCATGGTTTTGAACCGGAAAAACGTCTGGAGTTTGCCAATGCGGTCGGTGCGCTCGTCGCCACAGTTTCCGGTGATAATGAAGGGCTTCCCTATCTAGAAGAGGTTCTGTCATTTGTAAACAAAGAGACTGTGATTGAACGGTAGCAAGCACAACTTAAAAAGCGGGTGAGAAAATGAAAGCGGTTCTAGTACGGAAAGCATTTGATCTGACGGTGACGGAATGTGAGAAACCGTCTGTTGTCCACGCGGATGATGTTCTTGTCAAGGTGAAGCGGGTCGGAATTTGCGGATCAGATTTGCATATTTATCATGGGACAAATCCGTTAGCGTCCCTGCCGAGAGTAATCGGACATGAAGTCACAGGGGAAGTCGCAAAGACCGGTTCTCATGTTCGGCGTTTCAAGCCGGGTGACCGCGTAGTGGTTGAACCGATATCTTATTGCGGAACATGCTATGCCTGCCGGAAAGGACGTCCGAACGTCTGCAAAGCGCTTTCGGTGTTCGGCGTTCATGAAGATGGCGGGATGCGGGAATATATCGTGGTTCCGGAAAAGCAGCTGCATGCCGTTTCGCCCGATCTGTCCTGGGAGGAAGCGGTCATGGCAGAACCATATACGATCGGCGCCCAGGCCGTTTGGAGAGGCCGTGTCGAGAAGGAAGATACTGTTTTGATTCAGGGGGCGGGACCGATCGGAATCTGCATATTAAAAATGGCAAAGTTCAAAGGCGCTTCCGTCATGATAACCGACTTGAATGATGAACGCTTGGCATTCGCTGAAAAAAACGGTGCGGACGTTACCGTCAACGCGCAAAAAGAAGATCCCGTTTTGCGGGTGAACGAATGGACAAAAAAAGAAGGCGCCAATGTCGTCATTGATGCCGTCTGTCTCCCCTCAACGTTTGAAACGTCCATTGACGCGGTGTCTCCGGCCGGTCATGTGGTTGTGCTTGGTTTTGATGAGAGGACTGCCGGCATTTCTCAGCTTCCGATCACAAAAAAGGAAGTCACGATAACCGGTTCAAGATTGCAGACGAATCAGTTTCCGTACATTACAGACTTACTGAATAAAGGCCTGTTAACGCACGGCGGTCTTATTACACATACATTTTCAGCAGATGACGTCCATCAAGCATTTCAGTTGATCGAACAGCACCCGGGCAAGGTGGGAAAAGCAATCATTACGTTTGATTAAAGGAGGAGCGAGAATGTTGCCTAAGTACGCCATTTACGAAAAACTTCTGCATGCACAAGTGGTGGCTGTCATAAGGGGACAAAACAGCCAAGAGGCGCTTGAAGTTTCAAAAGCGGCCATTTCAGGAGGTATCAGCGCCATTGAGCTTACATACACAACTCCTGAAGTGGAAGATGTCTTTAAGGAACTCCGGCATCAAGATATTCTTCTTGGAGCCGGTTCTGTAATGGATACAGAAACGGCGAGACACGCCATTTTATCAGGCGCCTCATTTATCGTCAGCTCTCATTTTGTAAAAGAGATAGCGTCTCTATGCAACCAGTACAGCGTACCGTATCTTCCGGGATGCATGAGCGTGTCTGATATGGCTTTGGCGCTTGAAGCCGGATGTGATGTGGTAAAGCTGTTTCCCGCTAATTCGTTTGACCCTTCATTTATCAAGTCGGTCAACGGTCCTCTGCCGAATGTCCGCATTATGCCGACCGGGGGTATCTCATTAAACAGCATGAATGACTGGCTATCTGCCGGAGCGGTCGCGGTCGGTGTGGGAAGCGACTTGACAAAAGCTTATCAAAAGGGCGGCTATGAAGCTGCTGTATCCCTCAGCAAAGAATACGTCTGCCGAAAAAACGAATATACGGGGGTGTAACATGAATATCACGTTTCGCTGGTACGGCCAAGGTAATGATACGGTGACTCTTGAACATGTCAGACAAATTCCCGGGGTCAAAGGCATCGTCTGGGCTCTTCACCAGAAGCCCGCGGGCGAAGTATGGGAAAAGGAGGACATTGAAGCGGAAGTCAGATACATTCAATCCTATGGGTTTCATGCAGAGGTCGTGGAAAGCGTGAATGTTCATGAAGCCATTAAACTCGGTCATGAAGAACGCGGACAATATATTGAGCACTATAAACAGACCATTCGCAATCTGTCCGAATTCGGCGTGAAAGTCATCTGTTACAATTTCATGCCGATATTTGACTGGACGCGTACCGATATGTTCCGCGCGCTGGAGGATGGGTCAACCGCTTTGTTTTTTGAAAAAGCGAAAGTGGAAAGTCTCCCTCCGGAGGAACTCATCCGCACGGTTGAAGAATCTTCTGATTTGACGCTTCCCGGGTGGGAGCCGGAGAAAATGGCCCGGATCAAGGAACTGTTTGAGGCCTATCAAACGGTTGATGAAAAACAGCTTTGGGCCAATCTAGAATTCTTTTTACATGAAATCCTTCCTGTAGCGGAGGAACACGGCATTCAAATGGCCATTCATCCGGATGATCCGCCCTGGTCAATTTTTGGCCTGCCCCGTATTATCACCGGTGAGAAAAGTTATGAAAAGCTGCAAGAGATTTCAGATTCACCCGCCAACTGTATTACGTTGTGCACGGGTTCGATGGGAGCGGATCCCGCCAATGATATGGTGAAGATCACCAAACACTATGCGGGAGCTGCGCCGTTTGCCCATATACGAAATGTGAAAATCTGCGATAACGGTGATTTTACGGAAACTTCGCATCTTACCAGTGATGGGTCCATTGATATTACCGGTGTGGTAAAAGAATTGCACGGCCAAGACTATAAAGGATATGTACGGCCTGATCACGGCCGTCATATCTGGGGCGAACAATGCCGGCCGGGTTATGGTTTATATGATCGTGCTTTAGGAATTATGTACTTGAACGGGCTGTGGGATGCGTTCTCGTCTCATGAGAAAGGGGTGAAGAGATGAGACCGATTCATGAACGTTTATCAGGAAGAACCGCTGTCATAACAGGCGGGAGCGGTGTTCTCTGTTCAGCAATGGCAAAGGAGCTTTCACGGCAGGGGATGAAAATTGCGATCGTCAGCCGGAATGCTGATAAAGCAGAGCGTGCGGCGGGCGAGATTGCTGACGCTGGAGGAACCGCGGTTTCTGTACCGGCTGATGTTTCAGCCCGTGATTCGCTCGAAAAGGCAAAAGACGAGATTATCAGCCGGTTTGGTTCTGTCAATCTTTTAATTAACGGAGCCGGGGGAAACCACCCTGATGCGATCACTGCCAGTGAGACGTATGAAGAGGATGAGCAGGGCACATCATTTTTTGATATGGACGAAACGGGGTTTTCCAGCGTATTTTCAACCAACTTTACCGGTGCATTTCTGGCATCGCAAGTGTTTGGAAAAGACCTACTGAAGGCGGAATGTCCCGCGATTATTAATATTTCTTCTATGAGTGCGTATACACCGATGACAAAGGTGCCCGCCTACAGCGCGGCCAAGGCGGCGATTCAGAATTTTACGATGTGGATGGCTGTTCATTTCGCAAAAAAAGGGCTGCGGGTGAATGCCATCGCTCCGGGTTTCTTTTTGACAACGCAAAACCGTGAGTTGTTATTACAGGAAGATGGAAGTCTGACAGACCGATCCAATAAGATTATGGCACATACACCGATGAAACGTTTCGGGAAACCGGAAGACCTTCTGGGAACGCTCCTGTGGCTTTCGGATGATTCATGCTCAGGCTTCGTCACCGGGGTCACCGTTCCCGTCGACGGAGGTTTTATGGCTTATTCCGGAGTGTGACAGAATCCATGTCCCTGTCAGATTGTAAACCATTTACTTCTGACTTATACTAGTGAAAAATGAAGACAGACGGGGATGAGTCTATGAAAACCATTACAATTTCTGATGTGGCGAAATATGCAAACGTATCCAAAAGCACCGTATCTCAATTTTTAAATCAGCGCTATGACTATATGAGCGAGAAAACGAAACAAAAAATAGAAGCGGCCATACAAGAGCTGAACTATCAGCCGAATTTCGTCGCCCGCAGCTTAAAACAGAAATCAACATTTACAGTAGGTGTGGTGGTGGCTAATATTCTTCACACTTTTTCCACTCAGGTCATCAGGGCGGTGGAAGACTATTTTCATGAACAAGGATTTCATATTATTGTCTGCAATGCGGATGATGAACCGGAAAAAGAAAAGAAATATATTGAAATGCTGCGGGCTAAGCAGGTGGACGGAATTATTATTTTTCCGACGGGCGAAAATCTCTCTTTATATGAAAAGATGAAACGCGATACGTTTCCGGTCGTGTTTATGGACAGAACCATTGAAGAACTCGGGATTCCGACAGTGATGCTTGATAACCATCATGCAGCCGGTCTTGCCGTTGACCGGTTTATCGAAAGCGGCATTAAGAGAATTGCGATTATTACGACGTCCATTATTCGGGAAATCAGTCCGAGGGTAGAAAGGATTGAAGGGTATAAAAAGGCGCTTGACCGCCACGGAATGATGGTGCGGGACGAATATATCAAAACAGCCGATGCGGCTGATATTTCCAATGTTTTGTCAGAGCTGTTCTCACTTGAGGAGCCTCCGAAAGCGATATTGGCGGCAAACGATATCGTTCTTGTTGAGGTGCTGAAGTATATGAAGGAGCATGATATGACAATTCCGGATAAGGCAGCCGTCATCGGAATTGATGAAGTTCCTTTTGCGGGTTTTTTTACTCCTCCGATTACGACGATCGTCCAGCCTGCGGCAGAAATGGCGCGAAAAGCGGGAAGCCTTCTTCTTCGCCAGATACAAGAAAAAGATGGCGGTGAAAAACGGATTCACCGCTATAAACCGGCGCTGCTCGCAAGGCAATCCGGATAACCGGTTTCATTGCATAAACCGGTTTACTCCGGCAATTTAAATGTCTGAATATTATGAAATGAGAGGGGGATTTTATGTTCTCAAAAGATAGATTCCCTATTATTCTTCTTTTATTTTCAGCCGGGGTGATTAACTATTTAGACCGCTCAGCGCTGTCTATTGCAGCGAGGTTCATACAGCAGGATCTCACATTGTCTGCAACCCAAATGGGGCTGATTTTCAGCAGTTTTTCTGTCGGATACGCTGTGTTTAACTTTCTCGGCGGTGTTGCATCTGACCGGTACGGGGCTAAATTGACATTGTGTACGGCGATGATCGTTTGGTCCCTTTTCAGCGGAGCGGTTGCGCTTGCTTTCGGATTTGTAAGTCTTTTGATTATCCGTGTTTTATTCGGTATGGGAGAGGGGCCGCTGTCGGCTGCCATAAGCAAAATGGTCAACAATTGGTTTCCTCCGTCTCAGCGCGCCACGGTCATCGGCCTGACATACAGCGGCACGCCGCTCGGCGGGGCGATTTCCGGCCCGATTGTCGGGATGATTGCTGTGGCGTTCAGCTGGAAAGTTTCCTTTGTCCTGATCATGATCATCGGTTTAGTCTGGGCGGTCATCTGGTTTAAATTTGTCAAAGAACAGCCGGCGCTGACGGAAGACGCCCCGGCAATGAAAGCGGCGATTCAATCGCATGAGCAGCATATCCCGATGACCTTTTATTTGAAACAAAAAACGGTTCTCTTCACGGCTTTTGCCTTTTTCGCCTACAATTACATCTTATTTTTCTTCTTAACATGGTTTCCGAGCTATCTGGTGAAAGAACGCGGTTTAAGTGTTGAATTTATGAGCGTGGTGACTGTTATTCCCTGGATTCTTGGATTTATCGGTTTGGCGGCAGGCGGAATGATTTCTGATTATGTATTCAAAAAAACCGCCGGAAAAGGGGTTTTGTTCTCACGGAAAGTCATTCTTGTCACTTGTCTGTTCGCTTCCGCTGTACTGATCGGATTTGCCGGACTTGTTACCACTACCGTAAGTGCCGTTATTCTCGTTGCTTTATCAGTCTTCTTTTTATATATAACGGGCTCTATCTATTGGGCGGTGATTCATGATGTGGTTGATCAAAGGAATGTCGGATCAGTCGGCGGCTTTATGCATTTTCTTGCAAACACGGCCGGTATTATCGGGCCTGCTTTAACCGGCTTTATCGCGGACAAAAGCGGATCATTCTCCGGGGCGTTTTTGCTTGCAGGCGGATTAGCCGTTTTGGCCTCGGCTGCGGTAATCCGTTTCGTGCGCCCAATTATCATTCAAACCGCTTCTGAAGATAAAAAAGACACGATACCTTATTCATAAGTTATCAAAGCCACTGAGGCTGTCCTGCAGATAACGGGATGGCCTTTTTGTTCTGCCGCTTGATCTGTTCCTATGATAATATAGGAATTGTTTACAAAAGAAGGGAAGAGGAGGGGGCATGAAACAGAAGCCGATATATGTCGAAATCAATATTGCATCTGATATAGAAACGCTTTGGGAATATACGCAAAACCCGCATCTTCATAAGGAATGGGATCTGCGGTTTTCTGACATTACATATCTTCATAGGCTGCCAGATGAACCGCAGAGATTTCTATATGAAACACGAATCGGTTTTGGGCTGAAGGTATCCGGCACGGGCGAATCAATAGGTGACATAAGGCCTCGCTCGTCAGAAAGAGTGTCTTCGCTCGCTTTTGCCTCTGATCATCCGCTGTCACTTATAAAAGAAGGCAGGGGCTACTGGAAGTATATAGAGCGGGATAACGGACAAACCGCATTTTTGACTCAATATCAATATGAAACGGCCCGCGGTCTGCCGGGAAGTTGGATAGACCGGTTTTTATTTCGTCCTCTGCTAAGCTGGGCTACCGCATGGAGCTTTGATGCGTTGCGGCTTTGGATAGAACAAAACAGACATCCGAAGATATCAATCCGTTTCGGGTTTGTCTATGTCTTTATGTGTCTCGTATTCAGTCTGTATTGGTTTTTTCAAGGCTTTCATGATGGCTGTGCCGATGCAGAGATCGTGAGGGGAGCGCTGGAGACAGGGTTAGGGGTATTATGGCTGCTTCCCATGCGGAGAAAGTGGCTGATTCACACCGGGCAGTCAGTCTTCTTTTGTGTAACGGTACTGCTATATTCGGGCGGCGGATTCGTGATCTCATTAGGAGTACTTACAATAGCCGGCATGATTCTTAAGCTCAAGCTGCCGAGCGCCTGGCATACAAAACGAAAGAGAGAAGTGAAATGACGGATTCAATGTATGAAAAAGCGATTACTCATTATCAATCACTGCACCCGATGCTGCAGAAACGGTACAGATTTGACGAATCACGCACGTTTTGCGGAGAAGGCGTTATGTCAGAAATAAAGGGAGGTTCTTTTCTTGTCAGAATGCTTTTAAAGACAGGTGTTTTTTTCAGATGTTTTTTCTCAGAGAGGGGAAACGATATCCCTTTCACTATCGAAAACAAAAACAGGCAAAATGGCGTGGAATGGAATCGTACCTTTTTCTTTAAAAGCAAAACGCGTTTTTTTGATGCCGTCATGGAATATGATGAGCGGGAAAACAGAATTCTTGATTACTTCGGCAAACCCCGCATCCTACTGTCTGAACTGCATTTAGAAGCGTCTTCAGACGGAGGGCTTGTTATTACATCCGGAAGGCAGTGGCTCCTGATAGTCGGAAAGAAAATCCCGCTTCCGGCATGGCTGTGCGGCAGTTCAACCGTTTATGAGGCTTATGATGAGGAAATGAATTGCTTCAGCATAAAGGTTCATGTGAAAAACCGGATACTCGGCACGCTTTTCTCTTACCGGGGGACTTTCCGTGAAACAGAGGGGGAAACATGCTGAAGCGTCATCTCATGGTATGTGTGATTTGCTTTTTGGGATTTGCGGCGGCTGAAGCTCCGCATATATCAGCTGCTGAGACGTTTGTTTTATTTTCCGTACTTTTTTTCGTTCCCGCTGTATTCGATTTTGCTTTTCGGCCGTCAAAGACCTTAGAGAATGTGTTATTACGGAGTTATCCTGTTGCCGCTTTATGTGCGGTGCTTGCGCTTGTCACAGACTTCAGTTTTTTTGCCTTTGTGTGGCTCATTTATACGCTTGGGCTGGCACTGTATGCTGTCCGGCGGCTGATGAAAACAAATATTCACAGAACAGAAGAGATGTCTGTTATGGCGGGTTTCATTTATTTGGCCGGGGGCGGATTCTGGTTCTTCGCATATGTCCTTGAGATTCCCGTCATGAATTTCGGCCCGCTTATCGTTCTGCTGACGGCGGTGCACTTTCACTATTCCGCTTTCCTCATTCCGATCTTTAACGGATTGCTCGGCAGGATCATACGGGAGAAACGGGTTCTTTACAGATGGAGCACGGTCATTATTTTGATTTCGCCGATCCTTATTGCCTTGGGGATTACATTTTCAAAGACACTTGATGTGATTGCTGTCGCTCTGTATCTGGCGGGTCTGTATGTAAATGCATATCTCGTCTTTACGGCGCCGTTTGTTACGAAAACAGGCAGGATCTTGATCAGGAGTTCTTCGGCTGTGTTAATGATTACAATTGCTTTTTCTTTGATATATTCGTACGGTGTCTACCGCGAGGAGGCAACGCTCACGATCAGCCAGATGATTTGGATTCACGGGGCCGTCAATGCATTCGGCGTTATCCTGCCGGCTTTGGCGGGGTGGAGGTTAGAAAATCCGAGATCGTTTGATGAGGGCAGTGAAAGAACGTTCAGCCGTATTTACGGGAAGAGAACGATAGGCAAAGACTTTTTGACTGATATTCATGCAGCAAATGACATCCAATATACCGGCCTTCTGGATCAGATGAGAGAACTGCATTCTGAAGACTTTTCAACTCAAAAACTGGCGCCGGCCGTTAATTCCTTTTATGAAGAGACAATTGATTATGACATCATGGCAAAAGTGACGTGGAGCGGATGGTTTCGTCCGTTCGCGCGCGTGTACGAGCCGTTCAGCAGAAGAGCGGGGCAGATTCACCTGTCCATGAATCCGGATTGGTATATCATGCACAGTGATATTATAGGAGTTGACTCTGACAAAGACGGCAGAAAAAATGTCCGTGCGTGGATCAGAACAAATGAAAAGCAGGAAACCGTTTTTACTGCGCTGTATTCAGCGTACAGGGCAAAAGGGGAAGGATACATGAATATCTCTCTTCCGTTGCCGTACGGCCAAATGACGGGCATTTTAAAGCCTTATGCGCGTAAGCAGAATCTTGTTTTGACAAGCAGACGGCGAAAAAGCGGAGCGGGTGATGAAGGGATTTATCTGCAGACGAAATGGGGGACGTGTCATCTTCCGCTGGCAGAGACATTTCTTATTTCAGCCCAGAGCGAAACCAGCCTGAAGGCCGTTCATCATATGTGGCTGTTCGGACTGAAATTTTTAACTGTGCATTATCGGATCACTCATGCTTCCGCAGGTAACCGAATGGAAGAAAAAAGATGAAGGGTATGCCTACGCTTCCGTGTATCAAACTTGGTTCGGAAACAAGGCTTTTTGGAATACAAAATAAAGAAAACGATAGCAAAGTGATTTTTTAATTTTCCTTCCGGTGTGGTCAAACTTGAATACAAGTCAGCACCGGATTTCTTTTTATGGAGGCTGTCCAATGAAGAAAACAATCTACATATTGTTCATTTTGGTTTTGCTCTCAATGAATATGTCAAGCTATCATTACACTCTTAACAAACAAATCTATTACACTTTATTCTCAAATAAAGAAGCATTGATAATCAATTATACTTCAGAATTTAAAAGTGAGGACTTTATAAAGAGATTGGTCGCCTTCTCCAAAGAAAACAAAGTGAACATTTCTCAATACAATTTCTTGGATGAAAAGAGCTTAAACATCTATTCTACAAGCCCTGAAAATGAACCATCAATACATAACGGCAATAAACTTGTGTCAAATTTTCTAAGAGGCCATTCAGAGCAGAAGATGATCGGCAGCATTTCTTTTCCGCTGTCAACATGGGAAATCAGATATTTTGACTTCAATCAAATAAAGAATATAGGCATAGGAAGCAAATTTTATATTTCATCTAACGATGACAAGGTATTGGAGAAAGCACAAAACCTTTTTGCTGACTATGGTGAAGTAAGTTTTGAAAACATCACTGAGAATACTGCTTTTATGTTTAACAAAACTTTGCTTATGCTAGTGTTGCTTTCTATGCTGATTTTGTTTATTGGTGTCCTTTATTTTGTAATTAAAAATCGCAAACGGCTTCTGCTGCAAAAGTTATGGGGGTATTCCAAAGTTAAAACACTGCTTTCTTACCCAGCAATGTTCTTGAAGCCTCTAATTATAATCATATTTTGCGGTGCAATTATTGTAGCTTTACTAGCTTTTTCTTTCAATTTAAATGACTGGTTGGCTGCATATCTTAGAATTTACATTAGAAACGCGATGATTGGTGCGCTTATCATGATGGTATACACCATCATTGTTACCCTCGTCTTGTATAACAACAGCGACATTAGTGGCTCGATCAAAGGCAGCACACCGATTAAAAAATTCCAATGGTTATCTGTAGGCTTTAAAATTGTTGTCACGATATTGCTTTTCAATATTGTTGCGTCCTCACTTTCTAACGTATTCGATCTCAAACAGCAGCTTGATAATCAATCGTACTGGAAAAAGACACAAAACACTTATAAGACAAGCTTTGCAAATACCGGGATAGACTATAGTGATTTAAAATTAGACAGGGAGAAAAATGTTAGAGTTCGCGCGTTGTATCATCAATTAGAGAAGCATAAAAATGCGTTCGTCATTGATGCACATAACTATGCTGTACTAAGGAAAGATGGAAAAAAACCTGTTTATTTTTACACCTTAAATACGACAAAGAAAAATGAAATTTACTCTCCATCTGGACGAAGTATTACAATCAGCCCTAATTATTTAAAGGTGAATCCGATTATCGGCGCTAATGGGGAAGCCATAAGCCATAAGCAATTAAGGGTTGATTCAAATACATTGAACCTGCTTGTTCCACAAAAGTATGAAAAATATAAAGAAAAAATAATAGCTGCATACAGGGATCAGTTTTTCTTTGACAAAGTTGAATTAGATAATATGTATAACAAGGAGATGAATCAACCTTTAAACACCCTCAAAAAAGATGAATTGAAAATCAACATCATTTATACTAAAAATAGGCAGGAGTATTTCACCTTTAATAGTGAGTTTGGGGATGCCGGCAATAAAAATAACATTGTTGATCCAATAGCTGCAATTTTCACGGACAACGTTGATCCATCTGTTATAGGTGCTTGCTCAACCTCAAGTTTATTCTTTTCAGATTCTTCAAAAGGCATGGCGTATGACCGCATAGTTCCTTATTTGGAGAAGACCAATACGAGAGATCTAATTGATTCATCAATTTCGGTTTATCAAGAAGTAAGCGACGGTATAGCAAGTATTCAGAATCAATTCTTGCAGAATTTAATTGGACTAACAATAACAGTTATCCTCTCCATAGCCTTTCTTGTTGCTTATATTTGGTCGTATTACAGCGCAAATGCATATCGGCTGTACCTTAAAGAGCTTTTTGGATATTCATATTGGGCCAGAAATAAAAATTTAATCATCTTTTCCCTTTTAACCAATTGCCTTATAGGTTTAGGATGCAGTATTTATTACAAAATCTTTGAATTAACAATTTTCATCGCGCTGTTTATTGTAATCGAGCTGCTTATTCTTTATTTTCTGAGTGTCTATTTAAACAGGAAAAACATGAATAAGATCTTAAAAGGAGATAGAATATGATTACACTCAACAACATATCAAAGACGTTTGATGAAGAATCTGTTCTTTCGAATTTCTCTCTTCAGATAAAAGAAAATGAATTTGTTTCAATTGTTGGTAAGAGCGGTTCAGGGAAGACTACCCTGCTAAATATCATAGGTCTTCTTGATACTCCATACTCAGGAGATATTGAGATTTTAGGCTTTCGAAACCCTAAACCTAACGACGTGATGAAACTACGGAGAGAGAACTTAGGGTATATCTTTCAAAATTACGTGCTTATGGACAACGAAACAGTATTAACAAACTTACTGCTTTCTACGGCATATGCAAAAGATTTCAAGAAAGAAAAGTTGACAGAAGCATTAGAAATGGTGGGCCTTGATAAAAGCTTTTTAAAGAAAAAGGTCTATCAGCTGAGTGGCGGAGAGCAGCAGCGTGTGGCTATCGCAAGAATTATTTTGAAGCCTTGTGATATTATCCTGGCTGATGAACCGACAGGAAACTTAGACGAATATAACAAAAGCATTATTTTGTCTTTATTCCATCAGTTAAAAGGTATGGGGAAAACGATTATTTGTGTTACACATGATCAAGAAATCGCCAATGGGTCTGACAGAGTTATTAATCTTTCATAAGGAGAGGTTTAAATTGAAACACATTACTTTTGCGTTATCAGCAAGCATCCTGGT
The DNA here is from genome assembly GCF_038004825.1 of Bacillus sp. FSL P4-0334. NCBI lineage: Bacteria > Bacillati > Bacillota > Bacilli > Caryophanales > Bacillaceae > Bacillus > Bacillus sp. FSL P4-0334. The sequence goes on from NZ_JBBORX010000001.1 coordinate 3,121,382, forward strand.
CATTATTGCCGGAGTGGTACACAGAATAATTTTTAGAATGTTTGGCTTCCCATTTGATCAGGCTATCTTCTTTTGGGGTGGATTCGTTGTTGTTTATTTTGTGTTAGCTCTGCTTTCTTCTTTACTCTTTAGGAATTTAGGTTCAAACAGCAGAAATTACGAGGCTTAATAAAGGCTTTGATGCTTCCTCACGAAGTATCAAGAAGGGTACATGTTGTTCTAGAAGAAAGGACCGGCCAACACGCCGGTTTTTTTATGTAAGCATATTTGCAAAAAGGATCGCTATCAGAAGCCCTTCGAAAAGTTTCAGAATTCAAGAATGGAAAAGAATCGCCATAATTTTGTATTTTTTCCGAAAGTAATACTCTCATCTACAAAATATGACAAATTTCCCTCTTGCAAGGTGATAAAATCAGATTGCCTGCTAAGTGAGTAAGCAGCAGGCAACAAATCAAAAGGGGGCAATATTAATGTTAAAAAGTAAAATTAAAAAAATAGCCGGTGCGGCTGTAATTGCTGGAGCATTATTGGTTTCCGTGTCGCCAGCAAAAGCAGAAACTCTTCCGGGATTGATCTGGGTCATGGACAAATATACTGACGCTTTTAAATTCGACATGTTTATTAAAAACGGAAATGAAAAATGGGTTTATGTTTACACAAGATTATCCGATGGCAAAGTTGATGTGGAAGAAGTAAAGTGTGAAACAATTTATAAAGATCGATGCTATGTAAAGCAGTAAGAAATAAATACAAATCGTAAAACATCCTATTTTTTAATTCTGTCTCATCAACTAAGTATACTTAAGATAACGAGACAGGATTTTCGTTGAAGATTTTACTTCCTAGAATATATATTATGTAAACTAGGAATGATGTAGAGAATATAAAAGTGGATCCATATTCTAAGAGCATCCCCTTTTGTAAGGAAAACCTCTACGGCCTTAATAAATTAAATTGGTCATAAAGGTTTTTCAGTTTGAGTATTTTAATCGGTTATGTCACTTGTTGCTGGTCTTCTTGATCAAGTCCACGCCATCGTATGCCAGACTTTCCACACTTGCAGCCTTCTGCAGTATGTAATGATCAAAAAAGTTCTTCGTATAGTCTGTAACAAGATTTCGCATCTCCATGGCATCCCGTTCACCTCTAAGTTCCTTATTCACACTGGTAAACACGATGTCGCAGTAATCTAAATGCGCAGCACGATCAACAGAGAAATAATAGGTATCCATGCTATTGTTAGCGCCAATGATCGCATTCATGTTATAGTTCGGTTCAGAAAACAGCAGCAAAAAGGGTTTCTTAAGGTCGCTGCCCTGAAGGCCGAACGCACCGCTATCCAAGCCAATCCCGCAGGCGAACCGTTCGTCGTCCCGGCAAACAATCGCCGTCGTAGGCCCTCCATAAGAATGTCCGACTATGCCCATGCCGATATCAAGCAACAATCTGCCCTTAAAGATGGAATTCAGCTCTCCAGAATCCAATTTGACAAGATAATCGGCTACATACCTTACATCTTCTGCCTGTAATTCACTATACTCTGTTAACTTGTCAAGTATCGGCAGTGTAAGCACGTTTTGGCACATCTCAATGGCAGTTTCATCGTCGGGCTGCATTTCCATCTTACCAGCCAACGCCAGCATCTCCGGATCTTCAGAAAACGCCATAATGACATCCGAAAAATCCTTTGATACATTAAACATTCGCCCATCTTTACGCTTATACATCGTGCTATTTTGATGGCCGATGCTTACTACAACATATCCCATGCTTGCCAAGTCTGTACAGATCACTGTACCCCATTCTGGAGAACCGCCCCCGCCGCAAACATAAAATAACACCGGATAGCGTTTTTCCTTCCCGGAGAGAGCAAGGTCGTCGTAACATTGGGTCTTGATATCTATAGAGTAAGCATCTTTCAACGCAGAGAGAAGCGGCTGCTCATCAAGCATTTCGCAGACTTCAGGAAACATGTACGTTGATGTAGTCTTCCCTTCGCTGCTGTCGGACGGATAATACACAAACGCCGTCAGTTCTCTTTTTGTATGATCTGATGCCGTGTACTCAAAATCCATCTGGGTTCGGCCGACAGTATAGCCGCCAATTGGCTCCGGAAACGCGTCATACTTTTTCATTCTCTTGTTCCCCCTTACGTAATAAAAGTGGCGGATGTGAAATACACACATTGCTCTACAAACGCTTTTCATTACATCATATGTTCAGTGAATCATAGCTACTCCTTGGCTTTCTTGAGATTGCTAACAACCCTTGTACTGGCCCATATACTGTTTCAGAGTTTCATCCGCCACGTAAACCTCCTTGTATTGCTGTTTAAGATGACAAAAGCGGACATCGTTGCTGATGTCCGCCTAAAGCTAACTAATTGGGTTCTGTTCCCCAAATCAGTTTTCCTTGATGATATAATGTGATTTTTTTCGTTGTTTTAAACGTATTTGATTGGAAAAAGGAATAATCGCCGCTTTGTGCATAATTGCTCCAGTCATCATTGTGAAGACGAAGCTGAATATTCCCTGTGCTTGCTCCCGGTGACAGCGTTCCTGTTTTAAACCCCAGTTCCAGATAGGTATCTGCACCTTGCTTAGGTTTATGCAGCGTCACAAATTTGTGGGTCAGATTGCCGCATCCCATCTGCGCGTAGTCACAGTCAAAGTTTTGGCCTTTGTTTTTCACGTTATACCAGTAACGGGCAGTGACATCTTTTAAATCAACCGTCGCATTGCCGTTATTTTTTATGTGAAGCTGCGGGCGGATTTGATTGCTGTTCACAAGCCCATCCCCTGCTTTGTATTGTACAGAAACGCCTTTTTCCTGTGTGGGGTTATCTTGTGCTGGCGTTTCAGGGCCGTCCTTCGTTGAATCTTTAGTGCCGCGAATGTTTTCTCTTACGAATGTTCCTGAAGCAGTTAAATCTGACAGCGGCCAGCCGCCTGTTTTAGATGCTCCCGGCTTTAACGCTGAGGATGATTCCTGCTTATCAGAAAGATTCCAGTTCACCCAGCTGATTTTCTTGCTGTCGAGATAATTCAGCCATTCCCGCGACTGGTCAAGGAATATACCGCCATTTCCAGACGCGTCGCTTGTTCCCCATTCCGTCACGAAAATAGGCGCTCCTTTGCTGAGTGCGTAGTTTGCTTTATCCCGTAAAAATTGGCCATGTGTGCCGGCATAAAAATGAAGCGCGTACATGACGTTTGCATCTTTTAACTGGTCATCGGCAGCATCATTCACATCCTGGCTCCATGTACCGGTTCCGACAATGATGATGTTGTCTGGATCATTTTTGCGGATAACGGAAATCACTTCTTCCGCATACGGTTTAATATCACGCTTCCAGTTCACGTCACCGTTTGGTTCGTTTGCAATTTCATAAATGACGTTTGGCGTGTTTCCGTAAAGACTTGACATCTCCTTGAAAAATTCTTTTGCCTTCTCTTTATTTTGGTTTGGGTTGCCGTCATTTAAAATATGCCAGTCAATGATGACATATATCCCAAGTTCTTTTGCCGCTTCAACCGCTTCTTTTACTTTATTTTTCACGGACGGGTTGTCAATATAACCGCCATCTGCCGTATACATCGCCGCGCGGAAAACGGTTATGCCCCAATCGTCTCTCAGCCATTTTAAGCTGTCTTTATTGACGAAATCGCCATACCATTGCAATCCATGTGAACTGATCCCTTTCAGTTGTACCGCTTTGCCATCTCGGTTTACAAGTTGTGTACCTTTTATGCTAAGCTGACCATTCTTGGCTACTGGCGTTTTTGTCCCTGCTGCTGATGCCGGCGAAGGCAGCAAGCCGCCCATTGTCAATACCGCAATCAATAAACACGTAATAAAAACAGAAATTGACCGTTTCATATCTGATCTTTTCCTCCTTCGCATCATTTTGGCTCTTTCTTATGAGCTCGAACTCATTGTAAAAATCTTTCTCATGATTGTCTATCAACCTAATTTCTTGTTTTTGGGAGGTGTAAAAGCCTGTCAATTTGCTCTATCTCTATTGAATAAGACACACCTGACACATATAGAACAAAGAAAACCGGGCTGAATCGGGACTTTACACGTCATTTTTCAATCGAATCGAAAAATTAAATGTATTTCCAACGTAGACACGCTGAATGTGATGAGTCTCAATATGGCATTGAATCTTATGATTGCTGTAAGAAGACGAGTCCTTGTTAATTTAAGGTTGATGTAAGGTTCGGATTAATACGGGTTAAGGTTGGAGTTGTACAATAAGATTGTACTTCAGTGAGGGATTCAGCCAGAAGAATTCCCCCTTCAATAAATCATAGAGGTGAAAAGGTTTGAGAGAAAATAAAATTTTGTCTTCATTATGTTACTTCAGTATATTTTTTGCGCCGTTTCTGTTTCCGATTATCGTCTATTTCTTAGGCCAGGACGATGTGAAATATCATGCGAAAAAATCTTTGTGGACGCATCTGATTCCTTATTTGATTTTTGTAATTGGCATCATCGCTTCAGGTTTACTTGGTATGAATGACATCAGGCACGCCGGGCCTTTCCTGCTTGCGACTTATGCTGTTACATTCCTTGTGGCGATCTATTTTTTCATTTGGAACATTGTCAAAGGAATCAAAGTGTTTTCGGAACAATAGGAAAAAACGGTTCTGTTATTAATCAACAGAACCGTTTTTTTGTATAGCCATTATCATAATTGTATATCTATCGTTGTCCCTTCTCCCGCGGTGCTGTGAATGGTGATGTCCCCTCCGTGCTTTTGGATAATATCCTTTGCTATGGCCATTCCAAGACCAGAGCCTGCATGCGTCGTTCCTGTATTTGTCCCCCTGTAATAGCGATCAAACACTTTTTCCAGCTCCTCTTCTTCTATCCCTTTGCCGTTGTCCTTAATTGTCACATGAGTTCGTTCTTTTTGTTCAAGCTGTACAACGATCTTCACATCAGGATCATTGTGAACGAGGGCATTTAAAATGAGATTCGTGACCGCTCTCCTAATCAATATCGCATCAAGGTTCAGCATCAGCTTTTCCACGTTCGTTTGAAGCTCAATGGACTTATCCGCATATCTAGAATCGTTTAACATATCAATTAACGTTTCCCGCAGCAGCGATACAAGGTTTACCCGCTCTGTATGTAACATCACATCGTTGTTTTTCAGCCTTGTCGTTAAATTTAAATCTTCCATCACATCTTTCATATAGAGGGATTTACTCTCAATGATCTGGGCGTACTCTCTGATCTGTTCGGCTGTTAGATGGTAATTTGGATCTTGAATGATTTCTGCATAGCCTTGAATAGATGTTAATGGTGTTTTAATGTCATGAGAAATATGACTGATCCACTCTTCACGCATTTGCTCTAATTTATCTTTTTCTTTTTTGCTTGAAGATAGTTGTTCCGATAAATGATTGACATTATAGAAGACATCTTTATAAATGCCTTTGGATTTCATTTTGATCGTATAATCTCCATTAGCTAACCGCTGGATTCCTTGAATGACACGGCCGAGCGGTTTTGTGAGCTGCCGGCTGAATAGATAGCCAATGACTAACGCGATCAATGCATCTATTGATAATAATATGATGGTCCCTGCATTGAACTTCGTCACAAATTCCTTGGTATCATATGAGAGGACATATTTTCCGAGAGAGGGATTTTTAAACCCTATAAAGTAACTGTACTCCTTGCCGTTTACTTTTTTTCCGCCGGCGTAAATGGTTGATAATAATCGTTCATCCTTATATTTATGTAAATTTACAATTTCAATAGGCGTATATTTTTTCTTCAGTCCTTTAGGTTCTCTATCATGATAAACATCCTGTCCGTTTTCATCTAATATTTGAATCCATGCATTCTGCTCTTTTAAAGCTTTTTGGCCCTCTTTGTTTACTGTGATACCATTGTTCGATAACGTGACATATTGTCGGAATGATCTTGTGAAAGTTTCCGGTGTACTTTCTTCGTCATGTTGGCTGTTCGCCTGGAAAACGAGCCAAAACATAAAAATAAATAAATTAATGAAAACTGTAATGATGGTCACGATAATGACAGAGACCATATATCTGCCTGTTAATCGCCAATTCATCCTTACGCATCCTTTACAACAAATTTGTAGCCTAACCCTTTCACAGTGACGAGAAAGTCTGGTTTTGATGGGGTGTTTTCTATTTTCTCACGGAGCCTGCGTATATGAACCATCACCGTGTTGTCAGAACCGAAGAAATCTTCTCCCCATACAGCTTGATAGAGTGTTTCTTTACTGATCACCCGATTGGGATGCTGCAGAAAATAGGTCATAAGCATAAGTTCTTTAGGTGTTAACTCAATAGCCGCTCCATTTTTGGTGAGCTCGGCTTGTTGTTGGTTTAATTCAAATGGCCCTTTTTTTATTAGGGTTCCGGTTTGAGAAGGCTGTAAGTAAGAGACCCGTCTCAGCTGCGCTTTGACCCGGTATGCAACTTCCTTAGGGCTGAAGGGTTTTGTAATGTAGTCGTCCCCGCCGATGGCAAGACCTACAATTTTATCCGTTTCCTCCCCCTTTGCAGACAAAAAGATAATAGGAACGTGTGAAATGTCTCTTATTTGCTTGCAGATATCATAGCCTTCACCGTCTGGCAGCATGATATCCAATATCACCAGATCGGGATTTTCTTGATGAAATTGAGCCAATCCGTCACGGGCAGTCGAAGCGGTGATCACGCGATCAATGCTTTCTCTTATTAATACGGTTTTGATCAGTTCCAAAATTTCTTTTTCGTCATCTATGATTAATACTTTGCTGTGAAGCCGTGACATATATTGATCACTCCTTGAAGTCATTGTCATTATTATACCCAATGTCTGTGTATCGTTAAAAAAATCAACACTTCTATCCCACAGAAAATAAGCCAATTTTCTTTTTCAAGTAAGAAAATTGGCTTATTGCGATGCTGATGCCTTTAACGCTTTACAACAAATGTTGTCACGCTTTGAGCCGGCAGATGGGCCCAAAAATGATTGTCCGTTACTTTGAGATCCGTTCCAGGTTGAAGATTGCTGCTGCTGCTCGTGATCCATCTGGATACTTGCGAAGCAGTTCCATTCTGCAATACGAAGTTTTGGTTGACCCCTGTGTTATTTTTATTAATGGCAACAATCACGACCTTATTGTCTCCTTTATAGGCTGACACGTAAACATTCGGTTCAGGATTTTTCGTTGCATCAATCCTTACATAGCCAGGGCGCACAAATTTTGAGAAATGAGCCATATTGTATCCGCGTTTGCTGATCATCCCATCTTCTTTCATAGGGCCGTATGATCTGCGGATGTACCACCACACATAAGCTTGAAAATCTCCCTCTACCATTGAATGGTGAATATGCTCTGAAACACCTAAAGCCTCAGGCCAGCGATCCGCTGAATTGTTGTCACTATTCGGATAGTATACCTCCGTCATCCATAGCTCTTTCCCTCCTCCTTTTTGTTTGAAAAGAGGATAAGGAAACTGACTGACCTGAGTGCCGTACAGGTGGGTTCCGAGGATATCCATATTCCTAAGCGCCTGCGGATCGTTCAAAATGGGGTCCGATATATTTTTCAGGTATTGAAATGATTCCGGCGCAATCACACGAGCATTAATGGAACCGGCATTCTCTCTCATGAAACGCAGGATTTCTTGGGGCGTCCACCATGTCCATTCGTGAGCGTAATCAGGCTCGTTTTGCATAGAAATCGCATACAGATTCACACCATTACTTTTCATGAAATTAACGAAATCGTTAAGATGCTGCGCGTATGCGGCGTACTTATCGTATCTCAGCCGCTTAGCTGTTGTGTCACCATTATGATTGAAAGTCTCAACCATATCGTTTGGCGGATTCCAAGGGGAAGCAAAAACGATTGCTCCATGTTTGATTGCACTCTTTGCAGTCTCCACTTCCTTGTACCAATTATTTCTATTTTCATCTACATGAATTCTTAAGACCGAAAAACCTAACTGATTCTGTCCATTGCCAAAAGCGGTCTCCCGTTGAGCCGCAGTCAAGTCCCCAATCCAAGCCGGGTGGTTCATTCCTCCAAAACCGCGAATCACTTGTCTATCTGCAGATATATTAACTGTTGCATCACTTGCTGCTGAAACTTCAGTAACTCCCGGTCCTAAGAGCATGACGGACAGCATTGTGAAACATACCAATAATACACAAATTGTTTTTTTTACGCTCGATATCATTTTTTCCTCTCCTTCATATGTCGTTTATGGACTTAGAAAACGTACCTTTGTCTCCCTTTGCTTATCTTTGTGTAAACTGCCAGTAATCGAAATTAAACAAGTTTCCTGTACCAGTTCCGGTAAATACAAAGAATACGTTGTGAACACCGGATGCGCCGCTTACCGCAGTTTCTATTTCTCTCCAAGATTGCGTTCCGCCTGTGGAAGGGACATTCAAGGTTCCGACAAGCTTACCGTTTGCACTATCTAGCCGCACTTCTATTTTCCCGCCAAGAGCGGACGCTACATTTGCTTTAAACGTCCTGGCGCCGCCTGACCCGAAATCTGCATTTCCAACAGCAATCCAGTCTCCGTTATGAATGTTTGTGACATGTTGATTATTGACCGGGCCGCCGGGTGCTGAGGATGCCTCTGTCAAAATCCGTCCGTTCCAGGCAAACGTTTCCGCTTCTACGCGGTGATATGGATTCAAATTGGATAGCTGTTTGACACCTGCAAAATTTGCCGCTACCTCTTGCAGGGAGCCATCTGGATTATGCACAAGCTTATTAATATGGGGAGAACGGTAACCTTTGCCGGCCCCGTAAAGAGCGGAGCTGACAGTTTGAGTATGATACACCACATACCACTCGTTTTTAAAATTGAAAACAGCATGATGATTGTTCCCGCCGCCTCCGAAAAATGCTCCCGGATTTTTCAGAAAGTGCCCTCTATACGAAAAAGAATCCATAGGACTTGAGCTGGTCATATAACCGATCTCACCTGGAGGTTTATCGGCCGGGTGCGCGCCCCCGAAATTGATACAATAGGAATAGTAATATTTTCCGTTATACTTATGCATTCCCGAATCTTCAAACATAAAAGGCGCATCAATCGTAGACGCACTTCCGGCAACACTGGTCATATCAGGACCTAATTTCATGACTCTTGCTGTTTTAGGATTGGCCCATTGCCCCTGTGCGGGATTTGAACCGCCCGGAACGCCTCCGCCGGCATATAGGTAACCGGTACCATCATCATCTACGAATACTGCCGGATCAAAAAGCCATACAACACCGGACATTCCTGGCGTATTTGGCGTTACCAGCGCTTTTCCGATCGGATCGGTCCATGGGCCGGTCGGGCTGTCTGCGGTGAGAACCCCGATACCTCCGCCGCCGTTTGCGAAATAAAGGAAAAATTTATCCTTACCATTGATCTTTTTCACCGCGGCTGACGGGGCCCATGATGCTCCTGCCCATTTGGCAATCCCCCGGCCGCCATTCGCCCCATTGGCACCCGCTGCGGGAATCGTTCCGTGATCTGTCCAGTTCACCATATCCGCTGAAGATATGACGGATATTTTATTCAAATTGGCAAATGAATTATCCTTAATCGTGCCGTCGCTATTATATTCATAGTCATCGCTTGACATATAGATGTAGACTCTTCCGTTATAAGTCAGCGCAAACGGATCTGCGCCCAGATGATGGTCAATAAGCGGATTTGAATTCCCAACATGTTTTGCAATTGGAGTGCTTACCGCATTCGCATATTCCCCAGGTAAACAGCTCAATAATAAAGCAAGGACCCATAGGCATACCCAACATTTTTTACACATAACTTAACGCTCCTCCTTTTTTTAAAAATTTAGGCAACTTTTACCATCTGAGAACAAATTGCAGTACCCGCAGTAAAAAGCAGACTCCGCAGTTAAGCAACTCAATAATAGAGCTAGTACCCATAAACATACGCTACACTTTTTTCTAATAACTTGACATCCTCCTTTTTCCTTAAAATGTATGATGATTTTTTTACCATTTGATGACAACTGGTCATGGAGAACGGCTCTGGAGTAAGCCTTGCGAACACAGGAGTATGACTCTCGCCTTTTTAATAAAAACGCCGCTGACTGTCATCCAGCGGCATTTTACACTGGATCATTTACATGTTGTCAAACTTCGTATTTCCCGCAAATGATCCCATTGACAGTTGTTCTTCAAGAACAAGTCCGTGATGATGCCGTTCTTCAATCCGTTTAATAATAGATCGAATGGCTTCCGCATTTTCTTCGATATTGTGAGGTTCAAAGATCGTCACGTGATCTCCTTTTAATTTGTACTCAAGATAATGCTGTGCTGTTGATTGTGTCCAGCCCCTATCATCGGTTACATCGCCGCATAGCAAATGATGGATGTTGGCGTTAACGGCGCCGGAATTGATCACTTCATTGTGGTACGCAAGATAGCCTCTGATTTTATCCTTAATCGAAGGAATGGTTAATATTTCTCTGTAATAGTCCGGAATAATGTCCATATTCAGATGGACGATCTCTTCGATTTCCTCTTCCGATAAATGAGTTACAGAAGTGGTTATTTTAGAATCCAGCATAATCACATCAGATACGGTGCGGCCTCGCTTCTCCAAAGCTTTGGCAGCCTCAAAAGCCAAATTCGATCCCGAAGAGTAACCAAGCAAAACAAAAGGCCCTTGTTCCTGAATGCGTATCATGCTTTCTGCATATCGGTCAACGATTTCTTTCTCATGAGACGGCTCTTCTAAGAAATCAGCAGCATAGACGGTGCTGACGCCGTCAAGTCTTTTCGCCATTTCATTATAAACGAGTCCATATCCGATTAAAGGCGGGAAACAGAACACAGGGATTGAATCTTCCTGGTTCAGCTTGACGAATACGTTATGATCCGTCTCGGATTCGAAAACTGCCGCTTGAATGGCGCGTGCCATTGTTTCGATGGTAGGAAAATCGTATACGGCTTGATAATGCATGTTGAGTCCCATACCGGCGTTAATTTGATGAATGAGCTGCAATACTTTAAGTGAATGGCCGCCAACGTCAAAGAAGTGATCTTTAATCCCGGGGTCAGGCAGAGCTAAAATATCCTTCCATATATCGGCCAGCTGCTTTTCAATTAACGTTCCTGGCGCTGTGTATTCGGTTCCGGTAAGCCTATTTCCCTCAGGAGCCGGCAAAGCTTTTCGATCGATTTTTCCATTAGCAGTTATCGGCATCTTCTCTACTTGTACAAAATAAGCCGGAATCATATACGCAGGCAGTTTGTTCAGCAAATGACGCTTCAGCTGCGCCGTATTTAATGACTCGTCTCCTGACAAGTAAGCACACAGCTGCTTTGAGCCCTCTTTTTCAATCGCGATGACGACCGCTTCTTTGACAGCATCGAGTTGTAATAAAGATGCTTCAATCTCGCCGAGTTCTATCCGGTAGCCTCGGATTTTCACTTGATGATCAATTCGTCCCAAATACTCGATATTTCCGTCCGGCAGCCATCTTGCCAAGTCGCCTGTCCGGTACATCCGCTTCCCTGCTTCAAATGGGTGAGCTGCAAACTTCTCAGCTGTCAGCTCCGGACGGTTCAAATAGCCCCGAGCGAGCCCGTCTCCGGCGATACACAGCTCTCCTGCCACACCGAGCGGCTGGAAATATTCCGATCCGGGCTGTACGATGTACAATTGAATGTTGGAAATCGGTTTACCTATCGGAACGGAGTTAAGCGTTTCTCCCGCTTCACATTCAAAATACGATACATCGATCGTCGCTTCGGTCGGTCCGTATAAATTAATGATTTGAGCCTCGCCCGCCGGTGTGATCATGCGATGAAACCCGGCAACGTGCGCAGGCGTCAAAGCCTCGCCGCTTGCAAATACATATTTTAATGACGCCAGCTTTCTCTTTAATTCCTCGTCGGATTTCTGCTCCATGGACTCAAGAAAAGCATGCAGCATCGCAGGCACAAAATGCATAATGGTGACATTTTTCTGCGCAATCGTATCTAAAATGACGTCAGGGTTCTTTTCTCCTCCGTTTGACAGCAATACCGCTTTAGAACCAGTCATCGACCACCAGAACAATTCCCACACCGATACATCAAAGGTGATTGGGGTTTTTTGCAGAATGACATCCTGCTTATCCAGCGGGTAATGTTCCTGCATCCAAACGAGACGGTTGATTACGGATCGGTGTTCCACCATAACCCCTTTCGGTCGGCCTGTTGATCCCGAAGTATAGATAACATAAGCTAAGTGATTCGGTCCGGCCGTCTGTTTCAAGTTTGAACCATCTTCCCAAGAGAATCGCGGATCTTCCAGGTCAAGCACTTTTCCCGTAAAAGGCACGCTTTTCCTCAAGTGACTCTGTGCTAACAACAGCTTCGTATCCGAATCCTCCAATATATAGTGAATCCGTTCTACCGGATAGCTCGGGTCGATCGGCACATACGCGCCGCCGGCTTTTAAGATTCCGAAGAGTCCTACGATCATTTCCAAGGAACGTTCGGCCATAATCCCGACCGGCTGATCCGGCTGCACGCCTTCTGATTGCAATGTCCGGGCAAGTTGATTCGCTCTTTCATTCAGTTCCCGGTATGTCAGCTGGCTTTCCCCGTATACGACAGCCGTTTGATCAGGCGTACGCTGTGCTTGTTCCTCAAACAATTGATGAAGCGTCTTTTCCTTTGGATAATCTGCTTCCGTATCATTAAATGCCTCTATAAGGAGCGAACGTTCATCTCCCGTAAGTATATCCAAGTCTTGGACGCGAATCGCCTGACTGTTCACCATCTGCTTAATGATTTGCATAAAATGCTCTTCCATCCGCTTGATACTTGCATGATCATAGACGTTGCTATTGTATACAAAATGAATGTCGATTTCTCCAGCCGGCATGACAATGAAATTGAAATCGTAATGGGTATGCTCTTCCATATGGAAATTGATAATGTCCAGCGCGTCACGATTCGGTTTCATATGCTCCATTTGTTTCTCGACCGGATAATTTTCAAATACCATGATATGACTGATCAGCTGCTGCTTTTGTTCGGTTTGAGCCTGAATTTCATACAACGGAAATGTATCATACGCCTGAGAAGCCAATGCCTGCTCCTGGCTCATTTTCAACACTTGTTCCACAGTCATTCCAGGCTGAGCGGTAATACGTACGGGAATGGTGTTGATAAATAAGCCGACCATGGATTCAATACCCGGAATTTCTGCCGGGCGTCCGGATACAACCGACCCGAAAACGACATCCTGACTGTTGTTGTATCTTTGCAGCAATAGCCCCCACGCACTTTGAATGAATGTATTCACGGTGACGTGATGCTTGCTTGCAGTCTGTCTGATTTCTTCTGACAGCTGCTTTCCGAGCCGGCATGCAAGCCTTTGTTTTTGATATTTCTTGGCTTGGTTTGAGACAGGTTCTTTCAGTAAAACGGTTTGTCCTTCATAACCGTCCAAATATTTTTGCCAATAGGCCAAAGCGTTCTGATGATCCTGGTCTTCCAGCCATTCGATATATCGGCTGTACGGGGTGACGGCTTCCCGCTCCGGTTGTCTTCTCTCAAGAAGCTCATAATAGGTTTCAAACACTTCTTTCGTAATAAGAGGCAGACACCAGCCATCCATTAAAATATGATGGAAGCTCCATATCAATCGGACTTGGTCGTCCTCTGTACGAAGGATTGATACGCGCATTAACGCATCTTGGGTAAGGTCGAATCCTCTTGCCTTATCTTTTTGTACAAAGCCGGCAATGAACTCGTTTCGTTGTTTATTCTTCATGCTTCGAATATCTTCAACAGTTATTTCGATCGGTTTTTTTTGGAATACGATCTGTAAAGGCTGATCTTTCCATTCCGTATAAAAATGAGTCCGGAGAATCTCGTGTCTTTCCGCCAGCTGCGACAAACTCATTGTAAATGCCTCAATATCCAAGTCGCCTTTGAGGTCAAAAGCGGCTTGTTCAAAGTAAGCTCTGGAAGCCGAATCGATTAAACTATGGAACAGCATACCTTTCTGCATGGGAGTTAAAGGATATATATTTTCAATGTCGCCGATATGCTGTGTTTGCTTAACAAATTGATCTAATTCCTCGATTGTTATGTCCTTCAGCGAAATATCGCTTGGCGTCAGGTGAATGTGTTCTTGAGCTGCGCAATGTTCGATGACTTCTTTTAGGCTGTTCTTTAAGAGAGCTGCACATGTTTCCATTGTTTCTCTTCGATATTGTTTACCGCTGTAACTGATGGCCAATGACAGCCGACCGTCTGAGATCATGCCGTTAATGTCAAGCGTATAGGCAATGGGGTGCCTGTCGCTCGCAATTTTCCCTCCGGAGTAAGGAGATACCTCGATTCCTCCATTTTCGAAATCTTGATCAAATTGTCCGAGGTAATTGAAGCTGATTTCCGGATGTCCGGTCCATTCTGATGCCTTCGGATGATCGGACAAATATTTCATCAGGCCATATCCTATTCCTTTTTGGGGAATCTGACGCAGCTGTTCTTTCACCGTCCTAATCCGCTGGGAGATGTCCCGGTCCGCCTGGATTTGAAGAGAAACCGGGTATTGGGTTGTGAACCAGCCCACCGTACGTGAAATATCAACGTCTTGAAAAACAGATTCCCTGCCGTGTCCTTCCAGATGAACATGAATTTCTTCATGCCCCGTCCAGCGATGAACAGCCATTCCGAGTCCGGTCAGCAATAAATCATTAATGTCAGTCGTATAGGCACGGTTCGATTTTTTTAATAAACGCTCGGTTTCTTCCTCTGTCCATTGGACGATGATCGTTTCCTGGTCTTCGGCCAGACCGGTCTCCTGCTCATTATCCTTTGGCAATTTGTGTTGCGAGATATGTTTCTGCTCAAGCCAATATTGATTTTTCGCTTCAAATTCCGGGCTTTCTGCATAACGTTTCAATCGTTCAGCCCATAACAGATAGGAATCCGTCTTCTTAGGGAGCGTGATCGCTTCTCCGTTTTGGAGCTGCTCATAAGTTGACGTTATATCCTCAAGTAAAATCCTCCACGATACGCCATCTACAACCAGATGATGAATCGCAATCAGCAAATGATCGCCATCCTGACATTGAAACAATCCCAGTTTCATGAGCGGACCATCGGCTAAATGGATGGATTGCTGAATGTCATTGGCTATCATTTCTATCGTTTCGGCAAGGTTGTTTTCTTCGAGTAAAGAGAATACGTCGAGGCTGAATAATTCTCCTTCACTGATCCCGCAGGTTCTGGCTTCGTATTCATGATCTCCCTGAACATAGACCATGCGCAAAGCATCGTGATGCTCGGCAATCTTCTTCATGACTTTCTGAAGCTTCGATTCGTCCAACCCCTCTTTAAAATAAAGCATGACAGATTGATTATAATGGTGCGGATCAGGGTATTGCCGGGCGAAAAACCAATGCTGAATCGGCGTCAATAAAGTACGGCCTTTGATTTCCCCTTGTTCTGCGATTCGGGTAACGGGCTTAATAAAAGGAGCAAGCCCGGAGATCGTCGGGTGTTTGAACAAGTGTTTGATGTCAAGCTTATACCCGGCTTGATATAAGCTTGAGGTTACCTGAATCGACTTAATCGAATCTCCTCCCAGCTCAAAGAAATGGTCATCGATTCCGACCTGTTCTGCGCCTAATACCGATTCCCACACCCCGGCCAGTATTTTTTCCAGTTCTGTCCGCGGAGCTGTATAAGGATTGCCGGTGAGATTTCCCGTTGGAGCAGGCAGCGCCTGACGATCTATTTTTCCGTTGGAAGTAAGCGGCATCGCTGCCAGCTGTACAAAATAAGCAGGGATCATATAGGACGGAAGCTGCCGGGACAGGTGCTCCCGAATTTCGCCTGCGGTTAAAGAATGCTGTGCGGTATAATAGGCGCACAAGGATGTTTCCCCGTTGGTTTCTTGTGCCGTAACGAGAGCTTCTTGAATCGGCGGTATTTGGAAAAATGCGGATTCGACTTCCCCGATTTCAATGCGGTAACCGCGGATTTTCACCTGGTGGTCGATCCGGCCTAAATATTCGATATTTCCGTCCGGCAGCCGCCTTGCTAAGTCTCCCGTCCGGTACATTTTCACCTCTGGTACAAAGGGGTGCTGCAAAAATCTTTCCGCCGTTAATTCCGCTCTGTTCAAGTATCCTCTGGCGATGCCGTCCCCGCTGATATATATTTCTCCCGGGACGCCGGCCGGCACCGGCTTCATGCTCTTATCCAGCACGAAAATGTTCATGTTGTCCGCGGCGGTTCCGATCGGCACTGATTCCCGTCTGTCGTTTTGCGGATCAAAGGAATAAATCATACAGCCGACGACTGTCTCTGTAGGCCCGTATTCGTTAAAAATTTCGATTTTTCCGCCGAATTTCCCGCTGATGCTACGGGCGAGCCGCGTGCTTAAATTGTCACCGCCGACAATGAATTTCCGAATGGTGCACTCAGCAGGGATATCTATCTCTTTCAATAACTGCAAGTGCGCCGGGGTCAGCTTGATAATATCCGCCCTTGAATCCTGAATAATGGAATCAAGCAAGGCAGTACTATTTTCTCCTCCGTAGACAATAATGGCATTTCCTGTAATGAGCGGAGTAAAAACAGATGTTATCGTCAGATCAAAAGCGATGGACGAATATAGGGGAAAGTTGGTTTTTTCCCCTTTGACATAGACTCGGCGGGCCCACCAAATATAATTGGTTAAGCCCTGATGCTCAATTGCCACTCCTTTAGGCTTGCCTGTGGAGCCTGACGTATAAATGACATAGGCCAAATCCTTCGTACTGCTGATCGGTTCCAGGTAAGAGCCGTCTTCGTGGTAAGAGCTTTCCTGATCGAGGAAAACCATTGTGCCCGCAAGTTCCAACTGTTTTTGAAGATGGCTCTGCGTCAGGACGATATCAGCTTGGGAGTCTTCTACTATATACTGTATGCGATGCTTCGGATAATCCGGATCAATTGGCACATAGGCCCCTCCCGCTTTTAAAACGGCCAGTATTCCCACGACCAGTTCGATCTCATGTTCGCAGATAATCGCAGTGAGCCGATCCGTCTTTACCCCCTTTTTCCTTAACGTTCGGGCTAATTGATTGGCACGTTCATTGAGCTGACGATATGTGAATTGCTTTTCTCCGTAAATAACGGCTGCTTGATCCGGTGTTCGTTTCATCTGTTCTTCGAATAACTGATAAACCGTCTTATCCCGCGGATATTCAGTTTTCGCAGTTTGATTGTCAACGAGAAGTGAATGTGTCTCCGATTCTGGCAAAATATTCACTTGACCGAGGGGGAGCTCAGGCTGAAATAATATGACAGAAAATAGCCGGTTTAAATGTCCGAGCACCTGCATCATATACTGACGATCATAGACTTGTTCATTAAAACATAACTTTATGTCAATCAAGTCTTCACCCATAGCAAACTGGAATAAAGCATCTGCAGCAGCCGTTTCTATGAAACCATCAGGATGAATTTGCTCTAGCGAAACGACTGTATCGATGATCGGCAAATGATTTGCATTGTAGTTCAGCCTCAGCTGTCCGGCCATTTTATCAAAGGGAACGTCCTGATATAAGATCGCTTCGTCCAGCGTATGTTTCAATTCATGGAAAATTGATTTAAACGTACTGCCGGAATTGATATGCTGTTTGATTAACATGAGCTGGTCTGAACGAAGATCTTCATCAGTTTCGTCTTCAAAGCTTGGAACCCCTGTAATCACGCCTTCTTCCCCCGTGTATTTGTATAAAAGGGATTCAATTCCGATCAGGAGAACCAGATAGACGGCCATTGGCGTTTGGTTCGTCATGGTCAGGATGCGCCGTGATACATCCGCACTCAATGAACTGTGAATACAGTCAGATCCACTTGTTATATCACGCTTTACTGTTGAGTCGGACATTTGAAACGAAGGGAATGCACTAGGACGGTCTTCCGTGTGAAACATTCGGCCCCAGAACAACTCCTGTTGTTTGAATTCTGACACTCATATCCCTCCAGTTGGTTTCATTCCTGTTTTCAGGCGACTGGCGGCAGCCGCGGCATTCATGCCGGGACAGCCACTGCCCCTGTGATTAGAAATCCAATTCGATTGTGCTTGCGAGATGTTTACTTTTGTTTACTTTTTCGCTTAATTGAATGTCTTTTAAAGGAATGGATGGGTTTCTCATAATCGCCGAAAGGATCATGACGTAATCCTTGGCCAATACAGCAATGGTTTTCTTTTTAAACAGTTTCGTACAGTAATCAAAACTGCCCTGAATCTCATCTTGGTCTATTAAGAAGTTCAGCTGTAAATCAAACTTGGCTGCCGTCTCTGTTTGTTCATAAGGCCTGACTGCGAGAGAGTCCACTTCAATATCTGTTTGTTCGGTATTTTGCAGGACAAACATCGTATCAAACAATGGATTGCGGCTTAAGTCCCGTTTCACACCTAGTTTTTCAACTAATTCTTCAAAAGGATACTCTTGATGTTCAAAAGCCTTCAGCATGGTTTCTTTCGTTTCCGTTATATAATCCAAAAATGTCTTTTCCGCCATCGGAGCGGTGCGGATGGCTAATGTATTGACAAACATTCCGATAATGGGTTCCAAATCCGCATGCGGTCTCCCTGCAATAGGTGTACCGACAACGATATCATCCTGACCGCTGTATTTTGCCAGCAGTATGGAATAGGCCGAGAATAGAATCATGTAAGCGGTCGTTCCGGTCAATTCTTCCAGCTGCTTTATCCCTTGGGTGACAGTCTTATCGAGCGTAAAATTGTGCCTTTTCCCATCAAAGCTTCTAACCGGCGGTCTCGCAAAATCTTTCGGCAGCTCGAATGACGGGAGCTCTTCATGAAATACACCAAGACAATACTCTTCCTGGCTCTTGATTCGTTCTCTTTGTTCTTTTTGATGTTTCCATTCCGTAAAGTCTTTGTACTGAATACGGAGCGGAGCTAACTCTTTGCCGTCATACAATTGAATCAGTTCTTCGACAAAAATATTCATGGAGGCGCCGTCCGTGATAATGTGGTGCATGTCAAACATGAAAATATGCAGGTCTTGTTCTAACTCGATGAGTCCGGCCCTGAGTAATGGAGCTTGGCTGAGATCGAACGGCCGCACGAAGGTCCGGAAACATTCCTCAACCTCGTCGGCTGTTGCTTTGTATCTTTCCATCGAAAACTCCACTTGCGATTTGATCACCTGCACCGGTTCTCCGCGGACCATTTCAAAACCGGTACGCAGCGATTCATGGCGCTGGATCAGTCTTTGGAAAGCGGTTTGCAAGCGATTCGTGTCGAGTTTTCCTTCTAATGTAAGAATTCCCGGCATATTGTAGCTCAGTTCTCCGCCTTCTATTTGTGTTGACAGGTAAACCATCTTCTGCACGGACGATACGGGATAGACATCTTTTGCTTTGGCTTTCGGAATATAGTCCGGTCCGTTGGTTTCAGCTTCTGCAATAGCTTGTGCCATTTCTTCAACTGTCGGACATTGAAAGACTTCTCTTAATGAAATGTTTTTGCTGAATTGCTTATGAATTTTGGCGATGAGCGTCATCCCCCGCAACGAGTGGCCGCCCAAATCGAAAAAGTTATCTTTTACACCTATTTCTTTTACCTTCAAAACGTCTTGCCAGATGCATATCAGCTGCTCTTCCATATTCGTCCGCGGAGCAACGTAGTCAGTCCCCGTTTGCAAACCTGCTTTAGGCATCGGTAATGATCTTCGATTTACTTTTCCATTGCCGGTTAGCGGCAGTTTCTCCAGCTGGATGAAGTATGAAGGGATCATATATCCCGGTATTTGGCCAGCAAGTTTTTCTTTAAGCTGACTGATCGAGAGTGATTGCTCTGCTGTAAAATAGGCATACAAATCGCTTTGGCCATCGGTATTTTCTTTTGCTAGGACAACTGCTTCCTGTACGTGCTTGAGAAGAGCGGCTTCCACCTCACCGAGTTCAACCCGATAACCGCGGATTTTGACTTGATGGTCCCTCCTTCCCGCATATTCAATGTTTCCCTCGGGAAGGTAACGAGCCAGATCGCCTGTTTTATACATCCGTTGATTCGAGTCATATGGGTGCGGAACAAAAGTTTCGAGCGTCAAAGACTCCCTGTTATGATAGCCTCTGGCCAGGCTCACTCCTGAAATACAAAGTTCACCGACGATTCCGACAGGCTGAAGCGTTCCGGCTTCATTCAAAATGAAAATCTCCGTATTTGAAATCGGTTTTCCGATCGGCTGAAGCTCCTGATCTGTATCAGGATCGACGGTATACATGGTCACAACATGCGTCTCCGACGGACCGTAATGATTATGCAATGTGACTTGGTGTCGTGCCAGCATGTCACGCAGCATCCTTGTTGCGATGAGCTGTTCTCCCGCAGCGATGATGTGATCCACGCACTCGGCAAACGGTTCGAAATAGTGTTTCTCTGAGGCAAGGAGCTTAAGGAACGCTGTCGGGAGAAATGCTGTTTGTATCCCGTGCGTTCTGACAAAATCATTGAGCTGCCGTATGTCACGTTTTGCCTCATTGCCGATGATAAAGAGTGTTCCTCCGCTTGAAAGCGCGGAGAACATTTCTTGATAGCAGACATCAAAGCTCATTGCGGCAAATTGCAGCACTCTGTCAAAGCGAAGCTGCGTATGATCCTGCTCATAAGCGAGCAGATTCGTCATCGTCTTGTGCTCCAGCTGAACGCCTTTCGGCTGCCCTGTTGTGCCTGACGTGTAAATAACATACATTAAATCATTTTCCGAGCAGGAAAGATTAAGATTGTCTGTTCTGCCTTGATATAGTAACGGATCATCAAGCAGAAGCACTTCTCCTTCAAAGAGCGGCGGAATAGCGTGACCTGCACAAGTCAAAAGCACATCGGCACCGCTGTCTTTTAGCATAAAAGCCCGCCGTTTTTCGGGAAGCTCCGGATCGATAGGGAGAAATGCTGCGCCGGCCTTTAATATGGCTAAAATGCCGATGATCATATGTGCTGAGCGATCCGTGAGAACGGCAACAACCTGATCAGTGCAGGCACCCTTATCTTGAAGAACGCGCGCCAGCTGATTGGAACGTTCATTCAGCTGACGATAAGTCAGCGTCTGATTTCCAAACATGACGGCTTCATGATCCGGGTTACGCTCAGCCTGCTGCTCAAAAAGCTGATGAATCGTTGTCGGAATTCGTTTTTCCGCAACTGCAGTATCGTTAAAGAGTTGCTGAATGTCTCTTTCCTCTTCCTTGGTCATCATATTTAAACGAGCCAGCTCGGCCTCAGGCTGTTTAATAATCGAATCAACCAGCTGTTCAAAATGCCCCATCATCCGTTCGATCGTTTCCGGTTTAAACAGAGCCGTCAAGTATTCCAGCGTGAACTGAATACCCGCCCCTTCTTCCACAGCAGTTAAAGTTAGATCAAATTTCGCCATCGTATGTCCGTTTGGATATGGTTTGAAAGTGACGTCATTTATCTCTAACTGTTCCTGCTCCGTGTTTTGAAGCACAAACATGGTGTCAAACAATGGATTGCGGCTCAAGTCTCTGGCGATATTCAGTTGATCGATCAGCGCTTCGAACGGATAATCCTGATGTTCATAAGCTTTTAATGCATTCTCCTTCACTTCGGACAGATACTGAGAGAACGTCTTCCCTTTTTCAGGGTAATTTCTCATCGCCAATGTATTGACAAACATTCCGATAATCGGTTCCAAATCGGCGTGCGGTCTTCCCGCTATAGGACTGCCGACAATAATGTCTTCCTGGCCGCTGTATTTTGAAAGCAATAATGTATAAGACGCAAGGAGCACCATATATAAAGTCGATTCAGTTTGGGATGCCAGCTGCTTTAATCCGTCGCTTTTTTGCTTATCAAGCGTAAAATGCATTGTGGCTCCCGCAAAATCCCGTGCCGACGGCCGGATATAATCGGCCGGCAGATGAAGGACAGGAACGTCGCCGCTGTACAGCTCTAACCAATAGGCTTCTTGTTTTTGAATCTGCTGTAATCTCGCTTCGCCGGTCTGCCATACCGCGTAGTCCTTGTACTGGATGCGCAGGGGCGGTAATGTCTCTCCTTCATAAATCCGGATAAATTCTTTGATCAATACGCTCATGGATGTTCCGTCAGAAATAATGTGGTGCATATCAAACATCAGAATTCCGCGGTCAGGTTGAAGTTCAAACATCCCTACGCGAAGCAGCGGCGGCTCATCCAGGTGAAAAGGACGAATAAATTGGCGGATATAAAGGTCCGCATCATCTTCTTCCCCTTGGTACCACTCTGCTTCAAACGCCGCGTGATCCAAGACATACTGAACAGGTTCTCCGTCAGCCATTTTAAAACCGGTGCGCAAAGATTCATGGCGCAAAATCAGCGTGCGGAAGGCTTGCTGCAGCTTGTCACGATCAAGCTTTCCTTCCACAGTCATCAGTCCCAGCATGTTGTAACTGAGTTCTCCGCCTTCCAAGTGATTCAGGATGTACAACCGTTTTTGTGCTGAGGATACCGGATAATAAGGTCTTTTTTCAATTGCAGGAATCGCGGCATACCCGGTCAGCTCCGTCTTCGTGATCGTCCGTGCGAGCTGTTCAATGGTTGGGAAACGGAAGACGTCCCGCAAAGGAATTTGGACATGCATTTGCTTTTGTATTTTTGCAATCAGCGCCGTTGCCCGCAGGGAGTGTCCGCCGATCTCAAAAAAGTGATCTCTGATCCCCACCTGCTCTAGTCCAAGGACATCCTCCCAAATTGCTGTCAGCTGGATTTCTGCCGAAGTTTGCGGCGGGACGTACTCTATGCCGCTGTCACGCTTTTTGACCGGAGCCGGCAATAACTGGCGATTCAACTTCCCGTTTGGCGTCAGCGGCATCTTATCCAGCTGCACAAAATGAGCGGGGATCATATATCCGGGTAAATGCCGGGCCATTCTTTCGCGAAGTTCACTGATCTGTATTGTCTTATCTGCTGCAAAGTATCCGCACAAGTAATATTCATCATCTGCATCTTTAAGGGCAGCTGCGGCGGCTTCTTGAATATCAGGAACGTTCAGCATCACCGATTCGATTTCACCGAGTTCAATCCGAAAACCTTGAATTTTCACCTGATGATCAATCCGGCCGATATATTCAATATTTCCATCCGGCAGAAGGCGGGCCAGATCACCGGTTCTGTACATTCGGTCCTCCGGTACAAACGGATCGGCAACAAATTTTTCGTCCGTCAGTTCCGGCAGGTTCAAGTAACCCCGCCCGACACCGTCCCCTGCAATATACAGCTCGCCTTGGACGCCCTTCGGCTGCAGCCGTTTTTTTGAATCAAGAATGTACATTCGGTTTCTGCCTAACGGCTTGCCTATAGGGACATAGTTTTGGCTGCGTGCCCAAGCATCGGAAGAACATTCAATGTTGAACAGAGACGCGTCTACGCAAGTCTCCGTAGGCCCATATACATTAGTAATCCCAGGCGCAGCGCCATGCTCGCCGAATAATTGCTTGAGCTTATTTACCGTCGTTTTAGAAAGAGCCTCTCCTCCGATTAAAAGATGCTGAAGCGTGACTCCCTGCAAATCACCTGCAGCTATCAAAAGCTTTAAGTGGGCAGGTGTTCCGTCAGTGATGTCAATCGAATGCTGCCGATAGTAACGGCATAAGGCAGCACCGTCTGACACTATCTCTTTCGGAACAATAAACAAGGTATGGCCTGACAGCAAGGAAGCATACATTTGCTGAACAGAAGCATCGAAATAATATGGAGCGAGCATGGCTATATTCAGCTCCGCATCATAGGCAGAGTATACTTGGCGGCTCAGCCCTTCTATCAGGTGGATGACCTGGCGATGTTCAATTAACGTGCCTTTAGGCTTGCCTGTCGTGCCGGAAGTATAAATGGCATAGGCCAGTTGACTGGACTGATAAGAGAGTGCAAGACTGCTGTCTTTTTCGTGATAGAAATGTTCCTCCATGAGATCGATACATGTTCCTAAGAAGCCGATGTCATCCTGCAGCTTCCCGCAGTAAAGCAATACGCTGATGCTTGAATCATTTAAAATATAACGGATGCGTTCAGACGGAGAATCAGGATCTATCGGCAAATATGCACCGCCCGCTTTTAAAACTCCCAAGATGCCTACAACCATCTCAAGCGAGCGTTCAGTCATAATGCCGACAAGCTGATCCGCCTGCACTCCTTTTGCCTGCAAGGTTCGAGCAAGCTGATTGGCACGCCGGTTCAGTTCTTCGTAGGTGAATTGTTTACCCTCGAATACAACCGCTGTATTGTCCGGAGTACGATGCGCCTGTTCCTCGAACAACTCATGAATCGTTTTTTCACGCGGGTAATGCATGTCATTAGACTGAAAGCGGCTGAGCAGATATTCTTTTTCTTGCTGAGAGAGAAGCTCCAAATCTTCTATTTTGACAGACGGCTGCCGCAATACTTGCTGCATGAGTTTTTCAAAATGACCTCGGAGCCGCTCCACTTCTGATTTTTCATATTCGTTTTCATTAAAACCGAAATGAACGGCCAGCTGTTTGCCAGGTATGACAACCACATTCAAATCATAGTGGGAGTGTTCCTGCATATGAAAATTCGTAATGTTCAGCTCCGTACCATGATGTCCCGTCTCTTCGACTTGCTGCCCTATCGGATAATTTTCAAAGATCATGATATGATCAATTAAGTTTTGCTTTTGTTCCGTTTGGGCCTGAATTTCGTATAAAGGATAGGTATCGTACGATTGGGAAGCCAGCGCGTTTTGTTGAACCATTTGCATCGTATCAGCAAAAGTGCTGTCCTCATCGCAGCGGATGCGAACCGGAATCGTATTGATGAACAGGCCGATCATCTGTTCCACATCAGGAATTTCCGCCGGCCTTCCCGACACGACACTGCCGAAGACAACGTCTGCGGACCCGCTGTATTTCTGTAACAAAATTCCCCATAACGTTTGGATCAACGTATTTAACGTAACCTGATGCTGATTTGCGATCTGCTGTAATTGTTTTGTCTGTTCGTGATCAAATCGGCAGATCACATTGGCATAAGCGTATTCTTTTTGTTCATGCTGCGCTATTTTATGAAGAAGCGTGGTTTCACCTTTATATCCTTCAAGATACCCGCTCCAGTACCGCTTTGCCGCTCCCTGATCTTGGCGGTCAAGCCACTCGATATAGTCGCTGTAAGGAGCTGCCGATGGCGGTTCTGGTTCCCTGCCTTCCTGTAAGGCGCTATAATGATCAAACACTTCCTTCGTGATAAGAGACAGGCACCAGCCATCCATCACAATATGATGGAAGCTCCAAATCAAATGATATTTGCGGTCTTCCATACGGAAAATCGCTATGCGCATCAACGGATCCCGAGCCAAGTCAAATCCTTTTGCCTTGTCTTCTCTTTGATAGGCTGCGATTGCATCCTCTCTCAGGTGCTCCTCTCTATCACGCAAATCTGCAAAATGAATTTGCGGTGTTTGCGTTTTATAGACAATTTGTAAAGGAGTATCGTTCCAGCCGCTGTAAAAACGGGTTCTGAGCACGGCGTATGTTTCAAATAATCGTTCAAGGCTTGCTTTAAACCAATCAATCTTTAACTCTCCCTGCAAATCGAACGATGCTTGTTCAAAATAAGAACTTGAGGCCTCGTCCAGCAGGCTGTGGAAGAGCATTCCTTTCTGCATCGGAGTGAGCGGATACACGTTTTCAACCTCACCTGCATGCGGCAGTTGAATGAGGAGCTGATCCAATTCGTCAATGGACATGCCTTTTAACAAAATATCGCTTGGCGTCAGTTCCGATTGTTCTTTATGAACGCAATGCGTAATGATGGTCCGCAGGCGGCTTTGAATCGTTTCCGATAACCGCATGATCGTTTCTTTTGCGTACTGTTTGCTGCTGTAGCTGATCGTAAGCTTCAGCCGGCCCTCGGTGATCATTCCGTTTATATTCAATACATACGGTCTTTCTTGATTTCCGCTTGAGTCTGAACCGCAAGAATAAGAAGATAACTGAACCCCATGCTGCTGTAAATCTTGGTCAAACTGTCCCAGGTAGTTAAAGCTGATCTCGGGATTTAGTTTCGATGGCATTCCGCCGCTTAAGTACCTCGCTATTCCATATCCGATCCCTTTATGCGGAATTTGACGCAATCCTTCTTTGGTCGTCTTGATATAATCAGAGATTTCTTTGCCCGGCTGCGCGTGCAGCACAACCGGATACAGACTTGTAAACCACCCGACCGTGCGGGAGATATCTATATCTTGTATAATCTGTTCTCGGCCGTGTCCCTCTAAATGAATCGGAATTTGTTCCAGTCCTGACCAATGCGATATGGAAAGACCCAGAGAAGTTAAAAGCAAATCGTTTATTTCCGTGTGATAAGCGCGATTCGCTTGTTTTAATAAGAGCTCCGTTTCCTCTTTCGTCCATTCCACAGCTGCTGTTTCGCTGTCTTTTGCAGTTGTATGGGTTTCATGAAAATCTTTAGGCAGCGGTTTGACTTCGGTTTGTTCGATTTTTGTCCAATATTCCTGTTCTTGTTTTATGGTTTCACTTTGCGCATATTCTGACAGTCTCTTAGCCCATAATTGGAAAGAGTCTGTTTTTTGCGGGAACT
This sequence comes from Bacillus sp. FSL P4-0334, assembly GCF_038004825.1. NCBI lineage: Bacteria > Bacillati > Bacillota > Bacilli > Caryophanales > Bacillaceae > Bacillus > Bacillus sp. FSL P4-0334. Next base: position 3,147,994 of record NZ_JBBORX010000001.1, read on the forward strand.
GGATCGTTTGTCCGCGTTCTGCCTGCTCATATCCGCTTGCAAAATCTTCGAGTAAAATACGCCAGGATACTCCGTCAATCAGCAAATGATGGATGGCAATGAGCAAATGATCTCCATTTGCGCATTGAAACAACCCGGCTTTCATTAACGGCCCATCACTTAAACGCATACTGCTTTGTATCTCATCAGCCTTGGCTTCAATTGTACGCCCCGGATCGGAATCTTCTTTCAGATTCAGGACTTCTAAGCGGTACAGTCCGCTTTGGGCGATTTCTTCATTCTGTGCCTCACAGCCATTTTCCGTAGTCCGGAACGTCATGCGGAGCGCATCGTGATGTTCAGCAAGCTTTTGCAGGGTTTGACGAAGCTGCGTTTCCTGAAAACCTTCCGGCGCATGCAGCATGACGGCTTGATTGTAATAATGCTGATCTGTTGTTGTTTGTTCGAAAAACCAATGCTGAATAGGAGTCAGGCTGACTTTTCCTTTGACCTCACCTTGATCGGCTATACGCAGATTCTGCTTGATATGCGGACTCAATTCTGCAATTGTTGCATATTGAAACAAGTCTTTGATTTCCATTTTGTATCCTTGCTGATTTAATCTGGAGGATACTTGAATGGATTTAATGGAATCTCCGCCAAGGTCAAAGAAATTATCAAGAATACTGACGTTTTCAGCGCCTAATACCGATTCCCAGGCAGAAACTAATATTTCTTCCGCTTTTGTTCGGGGAGCTTTATACTCTGCTCTGTCCTGCAGTTCGAAATCCGGAGCCGGCAGCCCTTTTCTGTTTATTTTTCCGTTAGAAGTTAAAGGCATTTCATCAAGCTCAATAAAAAAAGCCGGAACCATATAACTTGCAAGGGTTTGAGACAATTGTTTCCGGAGCCGGGCTGCCGTTGTTTGCCCGCCGCTTACGTAATATGCACACAATTGTTTAAACCCGTGGACGTCCTCTCTGGCTGTAACGACAGCTTCCTTGATCGCTTCTTCTTGAAGCAGTGCCGCCTCGATCTCGCCTAATTCGATACGATAGCCTCTGATTTTCACTTGTTCATCTATTCTGCCCGCATATTCAATGTTTCCGTCCGCCAGCCACTTCGCCAAATCTCCGGTCTTATACATCTTCGCTCCGGGTTCAAACGGGTCATCGACAAATTTCTCTGCCGTTAATTCGGGACGGTTCAAATATCCTCTTGCCACACCGGCGCCGCTGATATAGATCTCTCCCGGGACACCGATCGGCGCGGGTTTCATATTCTCATCAAGAACGTAAATGCTCGTGTTTGCCGCAGCGGTTCCGATCGGTACCGATTCCCGTCTGTCCTTTGCGGCATCGTAACGGTAAATCATGCAGCCGACAACAGTTTCCGTCGGTCCGTACTCATTGCATATTTCAATCCGGCCTTCGAACTGTTCATGAATGCTGCGGGCTAACCGGGTGCTTAAGTTTTCCCCGCCCACAATCATTCTTCTGACAGCCGTTTGATCGGCAATGTTCATTTCTTTCAAAACCTGCAAATGGGCCGGGGTCAATTTAATGATATCCACCCTCGGGTCCCGCACAATCGATTCAAGCAGAGCTGTTTTATCCTCTCCGTCATAGACGATGATTGCATTTCCTGTGACAAGCGGCGTGAAAATAGAAGTCACCGTCAGATCAAAAGAAATTGACGAATACAATGGGAAGTTGGCTTTCTCGCCTTTTACATAAACCTCTTTCGCCCACCAAATATAATTGGTCAAGCCTCGGTGCTCGATTAGTACGCCTTTTGGCCGGCCTGTGGAACCTGACGTATAAATGACATATGCCAAATGGCTCGCATCATTTATCGGAGCAAGGTCAGAGCCATCTTGGTGATAAGAACTTTCATCATCAAGTAAAACCGTGACGCCTTCATAGGCAAGCTGTTTCCTGACGTCCCGCTGCATTAAAACGATTCCGGCTTGGGAGTCATCCAGCATATACCGGATGCGGTCTTGCGGATATTCCGGATCTATAGGGACATAGGCTCCGCCTGATTTTAAAACGGCAAGGATTCCGACCACCGATTCGATGCTGTTTCTTGTGATGATGGCTACAGGCTGATCCGTCTGCACTCCTTTCGCTCTTAACGTTCGCGCCAGGCGGTTGGCCCGCTTATTGAGCTCTCCGTACGTGAGCTGCCTGTCCTTATCAATGACGGCTGCTTGATCGGGCGTACGCTGCGATTGCTCTTCAAATAATTGATGAACCGGCGTCTGCGGAAACGGCGCGGCCGTGTCGTTAAGCGTCTGCAGAAGGGTTCTTCTTTCGCCTTCCGTTAACAATTCCGCTTGATCCACCCGGATATCCGCATCTGTCACGACTTGATGCAGGATTTGCATGAAATGTTCCCGAACCCGCTCTATGCTTGCCCGATCATACACATTTGCATTGTATTCAAAAGAGATGTTCATCTCGTCGCCCGGTATAACGGTCAAATTAAAATCGTAGTTGGTCTGTTCTTCCATTTGTACGTTGGAAATCGTGATGGATGTTCCGTTTTGGCGGCCTATACTTTCCATATACTGATCAACCGGATAATTTTCGAATATCATTAAATGTGTAATTAAATCTTGCTTTTGCGTTGTACGCGCTTGAATATCGTACAGCGGGTGTGTCTCAAATTGTTGAGACGCTACAGCCCTTTCCTGCGCCTCTTTCATAAGCTCAGCAAACGTTGTCCCGGCTTCACATCGGAACCGGACGGGAATGGTGTTAATGAATAAGCCGATCATGGTTTCCACGTTTGGAATTCCAGCAGGTCTTCCGGATACAACACTTCCAAACACAACGTCCCGGCTGCGATTATATTTCTGCAGCAAAACCGCCCATGCCGTCTGCAGCAGCGTGTTCAGGGTGACATGATGCTTGCCTGCCGTCCGCTTCATTTTCGAAGTGAGATCGGAGCTTATGTCACACGTCACTTTTTCAGGAACGTATCGTCCGTCTTCCGCTGCATGGTGATCCTTAGGAAGGCCGGTTTGCTCCTCATATCCCTCCAAGTACTGATCCCAATAAGCCGTGGCCTCTTTCGCATCTTGCCGGCCGAGCCATTCAATATATTGACTGTACGGAGTAATTGACGATTGTTCAGGCTGCTTTTGCTGAAGCAAAGCAAAGTAATTCTCGAAAATTTCTTTTGTAATCAGCGGCAGACACCAGCCGTCCATCAAAATATGGTGGAAACTCCAGATAAAACGGTATGTTTTTTCATCCGTACGAAGGATGAATAACCGCATTAACGCGCCTTTTTCTAAGTCGAACCCCCGCATCTTATCTTCTCTGGCATACTGCTGAATCATCGCTTCTTTTTGTGATTCCTTCATCTCTCGTAAGTCATTGAATTGAAAACCGATTTTTTTCGTTTTGAATATGATTTGGAGCGGCTGATCTTTCCAGCCTCTGTAAAAATTCGTGCGGAAAATATCATATTTTTGCGATAAGCCGTCCAAGCTTTTTGAAAATGAATCAATTTCCAGATCTCCATGCAGATCAAACATCGTTTGCTGAAAATAAGCACCAGAATTCGGATCAAATAAGCTGTGAAACAGCATGCCCTTCTGCATCGGCGTTAATGGATAAATATTTTCCGCTTCGCCTAATTCACGCGTCTGCTCCAAAAGCTGTTCCAGTTCGTCGATTGAGATGTCTTTTAACAGGATGTCACTTGGTGTGAGAGAAGTCTGCTGCCGGCTTACGCAATGCGCAATGACTTCTTGCAGACTTTCTTTCAACCCCCGGGCAAATTGCGCCATAGTAGATCTTTCGTATTGTTTGCTGCTGTAGCTCAGTGTCAGTGATAATGTCCCTTCGGCAATCATGCCATTCAAATCAAGCACGGCCGTTCTCTCTTGGTTTTCGTTCATTGATAACCCTGTGGAAAAAGGCGAGATGCGCAAAGCCTGATGCTTCAGGTCTTGGTCAAATTGTCCCAAATAGTTAAACGATATCTCCGGATTCAGCTGCAGGCTGTCGGCTTCCGAGTGCCCGGATATATATTTGATGATGCTGTAATTCATTCCTTTGTCAGGGATACGGCGCAGCCCTTCTTTTACGATCTTGATCCGCTGCGACAGGTTTTTTCCGGCTTCCATCCTCAGGACAACAGGGTACTGGCTTGTGAACCATCCTATCGTGCGGGAAATGTCAGCATCCGGAATAATCGGTTCTCTCCCGTGGCCTTCCAAATTCACGACAATGTCTTCCGTGCCTGTCCACTTGTGAACAGCCAGCCCTAACGAAGTCAGCAGCAGATCGTTGATATCCGTGTTGTAGGCGCGGTTCGCTTGTTTTAATAATTGCTCCGTTTCCTCTTTTGTCCATTGAATCGTCACTTCTTCGCTGTCTCTTAATAACGATCCTTCGCTGATAGTGTCCTTAGGCAATGGCTGAGGCTTTATACTTGAAAGCTCAGTCCAATACGCAATCTCCTCTTCCATATCGGTTTCCGCCGCATATTTGGACAATTGATCGGCCCAGGATGGAAACGAGTCTGTTTTTTGCGGGAGCTGGATCGTTTGTCCGCGTTCTGCCTGCTCATAACCGCTTGCAAAATCTTCGAGCAAAATACGCCAGGATACACCGTCAATCAGCAAATGATGAATTGCAATCAGCAAATGATCTCCGTCCGGACATTGGAACAAACCGAGCTTCATCAATGGCCCTTTGTCTAATACCATGCTGCTTTGAATCTCATTCGCTTTATCGGCAATCGCTTGAGCCGGATCGGTTTCCCCTTTATAATTCATCACTTCCAGATGGAATAGTTCACTTTCATCTGTTCCTGTAATTCGCGGAGCGTATCCATCCGGCGTTTTTTCAAAAATCATCCTCAAGGCATCGTGATGCGACGCGATCCGTTCCATCGTCCGGCGAAGCGGGCCCTCTTTAAAGCCTTCCTTCGAATATAACATGACGGCCTGATTGTAATGGTGTGCATGCGGCATTTTTTGCTCAAAAAACCAATGCTGTATCGGGGTCAGCTTGGTTCCGCCATTCACTTCTCCTTGATCAGCCACCCTGCTGACCGGTGCTACAAACTGACTAAGTTCAGCAATCGAGGGGTGTTTAAACAAATGCTTCATATCAACCTTGTATCCGGCTTGATACAATCTGGATGACACCTGAATTGATTTAATCGAATCTCCGCCAAAATCAAAGAAATTATCCAAAATTCCTATACGTTCTGCCCCTAATACTTCTTGCCAGATAGACGCCAGCAGTTCTTCTATTGTGTTCCGCGGGGCTATGTATTCGTTTTCCGCCCGCGTATTTTCGTCAGCAGCAGGCAAAGCTTTCAGATCAATCTTCCCATTGGAAGTGAGCGGAATGCGTTCCAATGGGATAAAGCGGGAGGGAATCATATAATTCGGCAGTTCCCGGGATAATTCTTCTCTGAACTGCGCAGCGGTCAAAGAAGGCTCGCCGACATAATAGGCATACAATTGTTTGGCCCCGTCTGCGTCTTCCCGCGCGACGACTGCGGCTTCACGAACGTTTTCCAGATTGAACATGGCTGCCTCTACCTCGCCGATCTCAATCCGGTAGCCGCGAATTTTCACTTGATGATCAATCCGCCCTAAATATTCGATTCTTCCATCCGGCAGCCATCTGGCGAGATCCCCCGTTTTATACATCTTTTGACCAGGGACATGCAGATGCTCCACAAATTTTTCCTCCGTCAATTCAGGCCGATTGAGGTAGCCGCGGGCCACTCCCGCTCCTCCGACATACAGCTCTCCCGGTACGCCGATCGGCTGGATTTGATGGTGCGCTCCTAAAATATAAGCTTGATGGTTGGCCACCGGGCTGCCGATTGTGATCTGTTCATCAGCGGACTGAACAGGGTGAAATGTAGATACCACGCTGTTTTCTGTCGGTCCGTATTCATTATTGATCCGAATGCGAGGCTGCAGAGAATGCAGCTTCTCAACTGTATCTGTTTCCAGCTGCTCACCGCCTACAACAACATGCTGAACATGGATGAAATCCTCTCTGTTCATCTGTTCGATCATCGTTTTCAGAAGACGGGGGGAAGTTGAAAAATGGGTAATTCTTTCTTGTTTTATGGCATTTTGAATGGCGAAAGTTTCTTTATTCTCTTCATTAGGCAAAAGGTGCAAAGTTGCTCCTGAGATGAGCGGGCCGAAGAAATTTAAAATGAACGCATCAAAAACATACGGGTACAAGACAAGCACGCGATCCGCCGGAGAATGCTTGAAAAACGCCTTCTTCCACTGAAGCGAGTTCACAATGCCGCCGTGTTCAACCATGACCCCTTTCGGCTTTCCTGTTGTACCCGACGTATAAATGACATAGGCTAAATGGCTGTGTCCCGCTACGGGTGATAACAATGAGCAATCGGCATGGTATGATGTTTCATCATTCAAATCAATCACCGGGCCGTCAAAGGCGAGGCTGTTTTTTAAATGATGCTGAACAAGGAGAACGTCTGCATCCGCATCATGAAGCAAATATTGAAGCCGCTCTTTTGGATATTCAGGATCCAGGGGCACATAAGCGCCCCCTGCCTTCCAAACAGCTATAATGGATACGATCATCTCTAATGAACGATCAGCGAGAATGGCGACTAACGTATCGGGTTGAACCCCGCAATTACGCAATGTTCTTGCCAAACGATTCGCCTTCTCATTCAGTTCCCTGTACGTCAAATGGTCGTTTTTAAACTTGACGGCCGTATGCTCAGGCGTTCTTTCCGCCTGCTCTTCAAATAATTGATAGACTGTTCTGCTCCCGGAGAAATCTCTGACGGTGTCGTTAAAATCAAACAATAGCTTCTGTTTTTCCGCTTCCGGTAAGATCTCTGCCGTATGGATCGCGGCTTGAGGCTGAAACAGGATCACAGACAGCAGCTGATCCAAATGGGATACAATTTGATTGATATAGCGCTCATCGTACAGATTGCCGTTATAAAAAAGCTTCAAATGAATCCCGTTGTTCTCCAAATCAAAGTGAAACAGCGTATCGGTTGCAGTATCTTCTTTACATTGCAAGGAATGAATTTCGTTAAGCGAAACGACGGTATGAATCAAAGGCATATGCTCGTCATTGTATTGCACGCTCAGATGCCGGGCCATTTTTCTAAACGGCAGGTTTTGATTTTTCAGAGAATCATTAACGGCTTCTTTCAGCTGCCCGAATACGGTTTTAAATGTGCTCTCGTTTGAAAGCGTATTTTTTAAGAGGACAATGTTGTTAACGGCTGACTGGCCGGTTTTTTGCTTCGATACCGTTGGAATGCCAAGAATCAGGCTCGTTCGATCCGTATATTTATATAACAAACATTCAATACCCGCCAATAAAATCAGATAGGCCGCCATATCGGAATGATTCGCCATTGTCATGATTCTTTGAGATACTTCCGGAGATAAGGAACGGCAGATGCATTTTTCCTGGTAGCCGGTACGGGCCAACGACGCTTTATCCGCTGCTTTAAAGTAAGGGAATGCGCTTAGGCCGTCTTCTTCATCAAACAGGTTTTCCCAGTACGTTTCTTGAGTTTTAAATACCGACATTGGAGCACCTCATTTTATATATTTTAAAGAAATAATGCTTTTCCCTAAAAGTTCAATTGAATAGAATCAAGCGCGTTCTCTTCTTCCTCATTGCTGCCGCTCAATCCGATATGTTCGATTAGAATGCTTGGCTGTTCCAAAATCGCCGATAGGATGTGTAAGTAGTCGTTTGATAAAACCTCGATTCTGCTTTTCTTAAACAGTTTTTTCGAATATTCAAACAGTCCGTAATAGTTGTCGCGGTCCGCCTGAATCGACAAGGTCAAATCGAATTTGGCAACTGAATGATGAAATGGATACGGCTTGATTTGAAGGGAATCGAAAGTCAATTCAGCATGATCAAGATTTTGCAGCACAAACATCGTATCGAATAAAGGATTGCGGCTTGAATCTTTTGGAAGATGCAGATGCTGAATTAATTCTTCCAATGGATAGTCTTGATTTTTATAGGCGTTCAGCATGTTTTCTTTTACATCATTTAAGTAGGCATCAAATGTTTTACGGCCCGCCGGGTGATTGCGAATGACTAACGTATTGACGAACATTCCCACGACCGGCTCTACATCTAAATGAGTCCGCCCGGCAGACGGCGTTCCTACGATAATATCTTCTTGTCCGCTGTATTTGGATAAAAGAATCGTATAGGCTGCCAATAAAATCATATACAGTGTTGCTCCTGTGTCTTCTTCCATTTGGCTTAAACGCTGTTTCAAGTGTTCGGGTATAAGAAATTCAAATGATTCGCCTTCGTAATCGCGTATGGCAGGTCGCTCATAATCCGCAGGCATATCCAGTACAGGAATATCACCGTGAAACTGATCCAGCCAATACGCTTCCTGGTTCTTGATGTTCCGTTTCTGAATGTCCGATTGCTGCCAAACTGCAAAGTCTTTATATTGAATAGAGAGCGGGTCCGGTTCGTTCCCCTCGTAGATTCGGCTTAAATCTTTCATCAGAATATTGACGGACACGCCGTCAGAAATGATATGATGCATATCCACCACAAGCACGTGCCGCGCAGGTTCAATTTCAATCAGTCCGGCCCGCATCAGCGGCGGTTTGGCTAAGTCAAACGCTTTGATGAAATCAAGCACACGGTCTTCCGCTTCTTCTTCGCTAGCTTGAATTCGTTCTATCGTAAAGTCGACGTTCTGATGAATACGCTGTGCCGGCTCGCCTTCATATAAATCAAAGCTGGTACGCAACGCTTCATGACGCGCGATTAATTTTCGGAAAGCGGCGTTTAACCGTTCGGGATCGATCGTCCCTTCCACATTCATGGCACCCGTCATATTGTAAGTCAGCTCGCCGCCTTCTGTGTGACTTAACAAATACATCCGCCTCTGAGCTGAAGAAACCGGATAATATGGCATTTTCTTTGCAGCCGGAATCGGTACATATCGATTTTTGTCCATGTGTAACGCCTTGTCAGCCAATTGTTCAATGGTAGGAAACTTGAATATGTCTTTGAGAGACAGATTCACATCCAGCTCTTTGTGAATTCTGGCGGCTAAGGCAGCCGCTCGAATGGAGTTGCCTCCGAGATCAAAGAAATTATGTTTGATCCCCGCATGGCTTATTCCGAGCACTTCCTTCCATAAATCTGTCAGTTTGGACTCCGTCTCATTACCCGGCGGAACATATTCAGCTGTCTGCTGCAGACTCGATTCTGGTGCAGGCAGTGCCTTACGGTTTATTTTCCCGTTGGACGTTAACGGCATATGCTCCAGATGGACAAAATAGGACGGAACCATGTAGTCCGGAAGCCCCGATGACAATTGTTCCCTAAGCTGCGCAGCCGCTATAGGCTTGTCGCTTACGTAATACGCGCATAATTGTTTTAAGCCGTCTTGTTCTTCTTTCACTGTAACCGCGGCTTTTTGCACCGCTTCCGCGTTATGCATCGCTGCTTCAATTTCACCAAGCTCGATTCGGTGTCCCCTGATTTTGACTTGTTCATCAACGCGCCCAATATATACAAGATTTCCGTCCTTCAATCGCTTAGCCAAATCCCCTGATTTGTACATCTTCGCTCCCGGGACATACGGGTTTTCAACAAATTTCTCTGCCGTTAAATCCGGGCGGTTCCAATACCCTCTGGCAACACCCGGTCCGCTGATATATATTTCGCCGATTACCCCGATCGGAACCAGGTTTCTGCTTGCATCGGCCACATAAATATCCGTGTTGGCAGCCGGAGTGCCGATCGGTACAAATTCCCGCTTGTCCCGTTCTGCGTCGAACTGATAAATCATACATCCGACGACAGCTTCCGTCGGTCCGTATTCATTGAAAATGTCCAGCCGGCCTTTAAACTGCTCGCTGACACTTTTGGCCAGACGGGTGCTTAAATTTTCTCCGCCGACAATCATTTTCCGTATTGCGGTGCCGCCAGCGATATTCATCTCCTTGATGACGTGCAGATGTGCCGGGGTCAATTTAATCATGTCTATTCTTGAGTCCCGCATAATCTCAGAAAGCACAGCGCTTTTGTCTTCGCCGTCAAAGACAATGATGGTATTTCCCGTAACCAGCGGTGTAAATATCGAGGTCACAGTCAGATCGAAAGAGATGGAAGAGTATAATGGAAAGTTGGTTTTCTCACCTCTTACATAAACCTCTTTCGCCCACCAAATATAATCAGCCAGCCCCTGATGCTCAATGAGTACACCTTTTGGATTTCCCGTGGAACCTGACGTATAGATCATGTAGGCCAAATCATGCGCATCGCTGTCCGATTCAAGATTCGAGTGCTCCTCATGGTATGAGTTTTCCTCATCCAAAAGCACAACGTCACCATCATACGGTAATTGATCCAGCAGGCTGCGCTGTGTCAACACAACCTCCGCTCTTGAATCTCTCAGCATATATTGGATCCGATCTTCCGGATATTCAGGATCAATGGGCACGTATGCGCCGCCGGCTTTCAGAACAGCCAAAATTCCGACAATCAGCTCGATCCGATGCGGGCAGATGATGGCAACGAATTGATCCGCTTGTACGCCTTTTGTCCGTAACGTCCGCGCCAATCGGTTCGCCCGTTCATTGAGCTGTCTGTACGTATACCGCTCATTGCCAAAAATAACGGCTTCATGATCGGGACTCTGTTCAGCCTGCATTTCAAACCACCGATATACCGTTTCCTTATGCGGATACGGCGTCTTTGTGCCATTACACTCCGTCAGCAGTTGATGCCGTTCGGTTTCAGACAGCATAGGAACGGAAGACAATGTCATCTCCGGCTGCTCAACAAGGCTGTTTAAAATGGCGGTATAGTGTCTGGTAATCTGTTCAATGGTGTCTTTTGTGAATTGTCCCGGTTTATAATCAAAATGCATCTCTATCTGTTGACCGGCATCTTCGATCGTGAGCATCAAATCATACAAAGAGACTCCTGGATTTCGTTCTTTCACTTTAAATGTACATTCATTGTGCCGGATTTCATGAAATTCAATGTTTTGAAACACAAACATCGTGTTAAACAAAGACTTTCCGGTTGTTTCCCGCTGCACATTTAATTTCTCCACAAGCCGGTCGAATGGATAGTCTTGGTTTTCGAAAGCGTCAAGCGTCTGCCGCTTTACTTCTTCCAGATAATCCGTAAACGTTCCATTGGCGTGCGGCTTCGTCCGGATTCCGATGGTTTGTATGAAAATACCGATGATCTTTTCGATATCCGGATGATTTCTTCCTGATGCAGGCGTGCCAACGACAATGTCTTCTTGTCCCGTATATTTATGAAGCAGCACATTATAGGCGGCCAGAAGCACTGTATAGAGAGTCGTTTCCGCCTTTTGCGCCAAGTCTTGAAGCGAACGGATGACATCCGGCTGTAAGGAGCATGTCACACGCTGTCCCTCAGAAGACCGTTCTGCCGCTTTTGAACCGTCTGTCGGCAGGTCAAGGATGGGAATTTCGTCTTGAAATTGTTCCAGCCAATATGTCTCCTGCCGCTTCATGGCATCGTCATTCAGCCGTTGGTTTTGCCATTCTGCGAAATCTTTATATTCAAATTCAATGTCCGGTAATGGTTTCTGATGATATAAAGCCAGCAATTCATTTGTAAGGATGTTGACGGAATAACCGTCCGAAATGATATGATGCATATCGATGAGCAGTTCGGCCTGCTCGTTTTCAATCTTGATCAGCTCCGCACGAACTAACGGAGCTTGATCAAGGCGGAACGGTTTTACAAACCGGTCTGAATAGGCATCAAATTCGTCCCGGCTCATTGTCCGGACATGAACGTTAAAATCAACTTCGTTCTCAAGTTTCTGAACGATATCGCCATCTATAATGTCGAAATACGTGCGAAACGCTTCGTGCCGCTGCATCACTTGTTGAAGAGATGAGATCAGGGCTTGCTCATCGTACTTCCCTGTTATTGATATGTGGCCGAACATATTTTGCGCCAGCTGATCCGGTTCTAGTTGGTGCAGGAAATATACTCTTTGCTGTGCCGGCGATGTCGGGTAATACGCTTTTTTCTCGGCAGCCTTCATCGGGAGGTGCACGACTTTCGTTTCGTTCTGAATGAAACGTGCTAATTCCTTAACAGTCTGGTGATTGAAAAATTGTCCGATGGAAACCTTTTGATGAAATGTCTTCTGAACTTTGGAAAGCATAAGCGTTGCCTGGAGTGAGTTTCCCCCCAGAGCCAGGAAGCGATCTGATCTGCCAACCCGTTCAAGGCCGAAAAGTTCCTCCCAAATCCGCGCCAGCTGCCGTTCCGTTTCATTTACCGGCGCCTCATAGGCTTCAGTAAAATTTGCCGTATTGCTTCCTATCGAAGAGATCCGCTTCTGGTGTTCGGCGTAAAGTGCTTGTAAATCATGCTGTTCTTCATCGGAAAACATCATCATGGCGTCAAGAGGGATTGAATCTCCCTCAACCATTTTTTGCAGCAATGTTGTAAAACCCGCTCCCCACTTTTTCATGATTTCCGGACTGATGACGTTCGTATTAAAGTCGAAATCAAGAACATATTCTTGATGCGCGTCTGTTATGTTCAGAAATAAATCGTACAGGGTGCATTTTACCGGGTATGCAACGGGCTCCGCTTCAGCCTTTCCGAAATGCAGTTTTCGAAAAGGCCTGTCTAAATTAAAGATAATACGCATATCCGGCACTTGATCGTGCGGAAGCTCTCTGGCCACCAGTGTCATCGGGACGGCTTGGTGCCGCATTGCAAGATTCACGCTTTCTTTCATACTGCCAAGATAACCGGATAAAGTGCTTTCTGAAGAAGACGTGTTCTTCACCGGAATCATATTGACGCAATTTCCAATCAGATCATGCTGTTTCATATGCGATTGACCTGCTGCGGGGACCCCAATCACAAGGCCTGACAGTTTGGTAAGCCGGTGCAGAAAAAGATGAAATGCACCCAGCATCGTCACAAATACGCTATTTTTCATCTGAATGCTTAATGACCTTAAAGCCTCGCTCAATGGCCGTCCAAGCCTGACGGTACACCGGTCTCCCTCATACCCGTTCGGATAACGGACAGAAGCTGTGCTTGGCAGAATTGGCTGCTGTATCGGTTCAGAGAAATGACGCCGCCAATAACGGACCCCTTCTTCATAATGGCCGCTGTCAATCTGTGCCTGCTGCCAGTCTAAGTATTGGCGAAACGAAACATCTGCCTCTTTCGGTGAAATCGGTTTTCCTTGTACTATTGCCGCGTAGTTGCTCTCCAGTTCTTGAACAAAAACGGCGATTGACCATCCATCGGCAATGATATGATGGAACGTGAGCACAATCAGATGTTCATTGTGAGCCGATGTAAGCACATGGATTCTAAACAAAGGCTTTTGTTCATGGAAATGAAACGGCCGCTTGGCATCTTCTGTCAGCCATTTTTGGATTTCCGGCTCCCGATGTTCATGCGGGTGACCGGTAAAATCAATGACAGGTATATCTATATTCATCCGTTCCAGCACTTGCTGTACCTCGTCATCGGGATGAATCACCGTACGTAAAGCTTCATGACGGTCAACGATATGCCGGACGGCTTGTTTTAATGATGTATACTGCAGTTCGCCCTTCACTTTCAGCATAATGGACTGGTTTAAAGCGGCGGAAGCTTCATTCCCGTAATGGGATGCCATAACCAACTGCTTTTGTTCAGGTGAAAGCTCGCGCGTCCCGGACTTTTTACGGCCTCCGCCATCAGGGGAATCCGGGCCTTCCGGAATAAATCCGCCTCGGCGAAGATCCTCCACCGTGTCTTTCACCGCTTGAATAATATTTTCGATATCATCCGCGGTATGCGCCGCAGACAAGAAGCAGTTGCGTCCCTCCCACACATAGACCCCTTTATAGTTGAGATGGTAAAAGAACAAGTCATTATCAAGCGATGAGACAAACCGGAATAAAGAACCGAATCGAACCATGCGGATAGGCACTTGCGCTTGTTCGAAGCAGCGATTCAGCTCATCGACCAGGTAGGCTGTTTTTTGATTAAGCTGCTCATACAGATGCTCTCCTTCGGTTTGTAAATGGCGAAGGACGGCCAATGACATCCTCATGGTAAGCGGGTGAGTATTGAAGGTGCCGGCCACAAACGTGCGTTTCGCCTCGTCTTGCGGGTAGGAATCGTCCCCATACTGCCAGGTACCCCCGTCGATCGCATTCATGAACTCAGCTTTTCCGGCAACTACCCCTAACGGCTGTCCGCCGCCGATGATTTTTCCGTAGGTCACTAAATCAGCCTGAATGCCGAACCATTCCTGTGCGCCGCCAAGACCGATCCGAAATCCGGTAATAATTTCATCCATAATCAGAGCTGTTCCGGATTGCTGCGTGATCGCCCGCAATTCTTTCAAAAATGCCTGCGGCTGCAAATCCGGTCTGCGGCTTTGTACCGGTTCCACCAGTACGGCTGCCAATTCATCACCAAGACTGCGGATCACGTCCAGCGAATCGGGATTGTTGTAATGTAAAATAATCAAATCATCCATAAAGCTCTGCAGTATGCCCGGAGCCAGCGGATTCGCAGACGCAGCCCCGCCTTTTGTGCCGGCAACCCCTAATACGCCGTCAAACGTGCCGTGATAAGATCCCGAGAACGCCACAACTTTCTTTCTTCCTGTTGCCGCCCGCGCCAAACGCAGGGCAACCATAACGGCCTCTGTTCCGGAATTATAGAAAGCGACCCTTTTCACTCCGGTACATGTCCGGATCCGGTCGGCAACTTCACCGGCGACATCTGACATCGGGCCGAGCGGAGGCAATGATGAACGGGTTGAATCATCGATAACCTGTGTAATAAAGGAAGGATGATGCCCGAAAAGGTTAACCCCGAATCCCATGGTGATATCGATATATTCATTTCCGTCAATATCCCACATTTTAGAACCGTCAGAACGTTCGGCGATAATCGGGTATACGATTTCCTTCCAATACGAACGGAAGCTGGACAAATTGCGGTTGTTTGCATGAGCAAATCGGGTGTTGTCCGTATATTGTTTGGAACCTTTCGTTTTATCTGCGTATTTCTTGATGAAGTCTTCTAAGTATTGTTTTTGCCGTGCGGTATAGTGCCCCTGATCATTCAGGTTCTGAGGCTGAAAAGGAACATAGGGTTTCGCTTCTTGAGCCGCTTTCTTTTCTGCAGTGACGGTCGGAGGCCCCTGCTCGACAGAAGGAATTGATTTCTCTTGCGCTTTAGCGTATTCTTTCTCATCGGAATGATGTCCGCTGTTTCTCAACAAATTAAAACTATTTAATTGAGCTTGCAAGGTATCCTGAATTAATTGATTTTGAGATGCGATTATTTTTTCGAGCGTATGCTCTTGATGACCATCTCTGCGATCCGATTCAGGCTGCGCTTCTGAAATGACCTGTTTTTCCTGCGCCGGTACATTCTCTTGAGGCGGAGCGGATGCAAAGGACGATGGAACGGTCTCAGCCAAGTAATCTATGACACTTTGAAGGTTGTTCATCGTATCAAAAAAACGATCCATCGGGATATCTACCCCAAATTCGTCCGCGATGGCTTTTTTGACCTGTGACAGCATGATAGAATCCATTCCGAGCCCGATAAAATGAGCATTCAGATCGAGTTCCTCTCCCCTGATCCCCGAAGCATTGCTGATTACAGTTTTCAGGAAGGATTCAATGTGCGCCTTCGATTGATTGATATTCAATGCCGCTTCTCCTTTCTTTTCGCCCTCGTTTAAGCGCAATTGGTCAGCTTCAGCCCAGCATCGGCTCCGTTCAAACGGATACAGGGGCAATGGCGTCTTTTGTACAGTTTCACCGGAATAAAGCGCGCGCCAATCGATAACGGCTCCTTGCACAAATAATTCGGCTGCGCGATGCAGCCATGTGATCCGTTCATCTTGCGTACGTAAACGCTGCTTAATCAGAGCGGCTGCTTGTTGATTCAGCTCTTCTTTATGAGCAGGCAGCATTTCCTTCATATTCTTGTAACCGATGTATACACCGGGAAGGTTTCTGTCTCCCTGAATCAGGCGGGTCAGCTTATCCGATAGTTCTTGTTTATCGGATACAATCATGGCAATGCCATGATCCAGATGAGCCCTGCCCGTACTGGCTGTATAGCAAATGGACTTTAAGGAAGCTTGGCTGTCATCCGATACATATTGCCGGTACTGCTGTGCGAGTTCATAGAGTGATTTTTCAGTATGAGCGGATAAAACAAATAGGTGCGGCCCATGTTCATCCTCGGGTGCATACTCACTTTGAGAAATATATTCTTCCAGTACCACATGAGCGTTCGTTCCGCTAAAGCCAAATGAGCTGACTCCGCCTCGCAGCGGCTCATCACCGGATGTGAACGCTGCAGCTTCCTGGTTTACGTAAAATGGTGAAGAGTGAAAATGAATGAGCGGATTAGGTTCATTAAAGTGCGCTAACGGCGGATTTTTCTTGTGATTCAGCATGAGGACAGATTTGATCAGCCCGACGATGCCTGCCGCTTCAAACAAATGACCGATGTTCGATTTAACAGAACCAATCGCACAAAATTGTTTTTTTGCCGTATACTTTTCAAACGCTTTACAAAGCCCGTTAAATTCAACCGGATCACCGAGCTTCGTTCCGGTGCCATGCGCTTCGATGAAAGACAGTGTTTCAGGGGCAATGCCCGCGTCTTTCCAGGCCGTCTCAATGACCTCAGTCTGAGCTGCCGGATTCGGTGCTGTAATCCCGGCGGTTGTTCCGTCTTGATTCATCGCGCTTCCCTTGATTACGCCGTAAATATGGTCTCCGTCGCGAACAGCATCCTGCAAAGGTTTTAGCAGGACTGCGGCCGCGCCTTCACCTGTGCCCGTGCCGTCTGAATCTTTGCTGAACGTTTTCGTGTACCCGTCCGAAGATTCCATATCAAGCCCGATACAGATCGGCAAGAGCGATGTTCGGATACCTCCGGCAAGAGCCATTTCACAATCGCCGGACATTAAAGATTTACATGCCATATGAACGGCGGCAAGCGATGAGGAGCATGCCGTATCCACTGTGACCGCCGGCCCTTTTAAATTTAAGAAATAAGCGATTCGGCTGGCTAGCACGGAAGGGAGATTGCCCACGATATATTGATGAAGTTCCTCCGGATAATTCGCAGAAAGGAGACGTTCATAATCGTAGCCCACCTTCGAGTACCCCGCATATACCCCGACACGGCTCCCGTTCATGCTGCCGCCGGCATAGCCCGCATCTTCAATCGCATGCCATGCAGACTGCAAAAACAGTCTTTGGTTAGGGTCCATAAACTGAGCCGCTTTAGGAGCTAAACCGAAGAACGAATAATCAAAGCGGTCGATTTCATCTAAATAGCCGCCCTTCACAAACTGACTCTCATTGAACTCGCTTTGGATGGACTTTAAATAATCCGCCGCATCTTTCAGCCGGGATTCGGGGTATTCTCGAATGCTGTGCTCACCTTTTTCAAGCAGATTCCAAAAATCACTTTTCGTTGACGCTCCCGGGACATTGAGCGACATCCCGATAATGGCGATATCTTTCGGTGTCACATGGCTTGGTTTCGCTGCCGCGTCCTGCTTGATTTCAGCCCGGCTTTCAGACAGATATACCGCTAAATCAGTGATAGAAGGATACGTAAAGAGATCTGAAACGGCAAGCTCGCGTCCGAATTTCTGTTCTATGCGCTCGGCAATCTGCGATAATTGTAATGAATTTGCTCCCATATCAAAATAACTGTCAGCGAGGTGAACCTTTTTTCCATCGAGCACTTCGGAAAAGATAGACATTAATTCCGTTTCAATTTCATGAATGGGAGTCTGTCCGGATGTTTTCGAGCTGCTCTCCAAACATTCATTGATAGCGGCAGACTCTGTTGAAAAATTCCCTGCCTCATACTGTCTGGCAAGTTCGTAGCGTTTAACCTTTCCGCTGGTTGTTTTAGGGAGTTTTCGGATCGGAAGGACTTCTTTTATGCTCCAGCCGCCCCGCTTGTACAAATGTTTTTTTATCTCTTTGACAAGCGGTGCGAATTTTTCAGGTGATTTTTTGTAAACAACAAAGAGCACGATTTCTCCGCTTTGTGTCTTTTGATCATATACACCGCAGGCGGCAACCCTACCTAAGTCAACCTCTTGCATTTCAATCGCGACCCGTTCAATATCGTGCGGATAGATATTTTTTCCGTTCACGAAAATAATGTCCTTTTCTCTTCCGGTTACGACTAAGTTACCACTTTCACTAATGAATCCGAGGTCTCCCGTTTTTACCCAGCCGTCAGAAGTCAGCGCTTTTTCCGTACTCTCTGGGTTGTTATAATACCCTTGCGTCACATTGTCTCCTTTGATGTGGATATGGCCGATGATTCCGTCTTCTACTCTTTCATTTGTTTCATCGGAGATCCGAAGCTGACAATAGTCAATAGGTTGTCCCACCTCGACGAATGAAGCGCAATTTTGATCCTCTTTGCTGACTTTTACAGCTCTTTCACCAAGATTTAAATAGTCACGATGCAAATAAACGGGAACGAATTCTTTACCTATTTTAGAGAACGCTGCGCCAACCGAAGCTTCCGCTAAACCGTAAACATTCAAAATGGCGGATCTTTTCAGATTGAATGCTGCGCATCTTTTCAAAAATTCGTCACACAGCTCCGGCAATATCGGTTCTGCACCGTTTGCGATGACCTTGATGTGGGATAAATCCCAGTCTGGTTCGTTTTTGAGAAATTTAAGGAAGTAGTTGTACCCGAAATTAGGAGATGATAGAATACTGGCTTTGTGTTCATGAGCTTTTTTCATCCAAAGAATAGGTCTGCGAATAAATAACTCTGTAGGCATTAGATTTTGATTGATTCCGGTTATGAAGGGAACAAGGTGGCAGGCGATGAGCCCCATATCATGCGTTAAAGGCATCCATGATAAGAAAGAGTCTTTCGAATGAACGTGTAGGGCATTCCCAATGGCGCACGTGTTATGTATTAAGTTGTGATGCGTTAACATGACTCCTTTTGGATCTCCTGTCGATCCGGAAGAAAATTGGATAAAGGCGAGTTCATCCGCATCAGGTTCATAAAACGAAGCGGGGTAATCGTAGATTTGATCTTGAATGACGTCAGATTTTTCGTTTAATTGATGATGGAAATCCTGTAAATCGTGTTCTGCAGCGTATTTCTTTATTTTGTCCAATACTTTTTCAGAGGCAATCAGAAACGGATGATTTAATATATTCCAAATGCGCCAGACCTTCAGTTTATGGTCATCATCTTCTCCGATACTGACCGGAACCGGGATCATTCCTCCTAATATACAAGCCCAAAAAGCAACGACAAATGATTTGTTTTCTTGGATTTGAAATACAATTTCCTGCTTCGGCTTAATGCCGAGATGCTGTAAATAGCCAAGATACCCTTGCGCCTCTTCAAACAATTGGCGATAAGAGACAACCGTCTCGTTTTTATCGGATTCGATAAAACGGATCCCGCGATCAGAGATATTGCTTCTTTCCCGAATGACGTCTACTAAGGTTTGGAATTGACTGGTATACATAGGTCCCCTCCTGGGCGCTTTATTTTAAAATCCGCAATTCTTCCCAAGCCGGAAGCTGTTTAGCTTCACAAATTAATTTGCATAAATGGATCGAATGTTCGAGTTCTTGTTCTGAAAGCACGTCTTCATGCCTTTTCATTCTCTCTTTCAGCTCTTGGATTTGCGTAAATAATGGCGTCGTCATATTGGAATAAGCCGCTGAATCCTTGTTGTAATTTCGCGCTATGACGGATTGAATCATCAATTTATTCAGTTGTTTTTTGCGTAAATGGACAATATGTTTCTTTCTTTCCGCTGAATTGGAAAGCGGGGGAACATCAGATGTCTGTCCTAAGGGATAAGGTACAATGTGATTCGTTGTTTTTCTCAGCAGACCGGCTAAGACATTGTTCGGACCCATTTCGATGACTTCTGTGACTCCATGTAAAAGCAAGTAATGCATCGATTCTGTCCATCTAACCGGCATCGTCATGTGCTGCTTGAGATGTTCGCTGATCGAATTTCCGCTGCTGTAAGGGCGCGCGGTGACATTTGAAATGATCGGCCATGCGGCATCCCGGAAGGAATACCGGTGTAATACAGTCTGGAATTGTTCGGAGGCTGATCGTATCATCGAACTGTGAAAAGGCGCACTAACATTCAAATAAGTGTATGCCGCACCCTTTTCCTCCGCCATCTTGATGACACGTTCCACAGCTTGCCGGTGTCCGGAAATCACATGCTGCTGTTCTGAATTCATGCAGGCTACACCTGCCGGAAAGTCTTCCGTCGACACTTTCGAACATATTTCCTGCAACGTTTGAAGAGAGAGGTGAGTCACGGCGGCCATCGCCCCCTGCTGCTGGGGATCTGCATTTTGCATAAGAATTCCCCGCTCCCTTACAAGTGTAACGGCATCCCGAAAAGAAAGGGCGCCGGCACAGACAAGCGCTGAATATTCGCCTAAGCTATGGCCTGCCAGGAAGCGGGGCTTCACCCCTATTTCCTGCATATACACTTGAAAAGCAATCACACTGACCGTTAAAATAGCGGGCTGCGCGTTCATTGTCTTTGTCAATTCATTCATATCTCCGTTAAAACACAGTTTTTTTACATCCAAGGAGATCGCATCGCTCGCTTCTTCAAACAATCTCTTTGCGAGCACAAAATCATTCCAAAATTGTTTGCCCATTCCTACAAATTGAGACCCTTGTCCAGGAAATAAAAAGGCAAGATTGTTCATGAGATTCCTCCGATCATATTGAACAGGGGATACAATATCCTACAAAATATCCCTTTATCTAACATCCTAGCATGATTATAACAAATGTGTATAGAATACTTTCGGAGGAGTTATTGTTCGTTTTCACAAACGAATTAGATATATTTATTCATAAAATAAAACATGGGGGTTTCACCGAAAATCAGTCTTAAAGAGAGATGATGAAAGCCGGGGTGGAGCCTGTTACCGGCTCTTCTTCACTTCGGACACGCTCTTCATGTTTCATATGTTTTAGGGCTATTGGCATTATTGTGTCAGAAATTACATATTTTCTGTTTATTGTAAAAAATCATTTGTATATCTGTGAAGGATTGTAAACTGATTGCGCTTGTTTATAAATGTGGCGCAAGAGATGGATCTGGATGGGGAAAATCCGCAAGGACGAAATACGCCGCAGAACATGCGAATGACCCTGCCCGGATACCGATTGACGCAGTAAATCGGCCTATTGAGTGAGCAAGGTTTTCAGGCATAAAAAAACAGCCGTTCAGAGCGGCTGTTTTTTTAAAAAGTATAAGAACTATTGAGCGGTATACCCGCCATCCATGACTACGGCCTGACCTGTGACCCCTTTTGCTTTGTCGCTGGCCAAAAATACGGCGTAATCAGCGATTTCCTTCACTGACAGCAGCCGTTTTTGGGGAACGAGCGGAAAGATGACGTCCTCAAGCACCCGTTCGTACGGTACATTCCTTGTTGCGGAAATGTCCTTTAACTGATTGCGGACAAGCTGAGTGTCCACATATCCCGGACAAAGTGCATTGACGGTGATGCCGTCAGCCGCGCCTTCAAGTGCGCCGACTTTCGTTAAACCGATGACGCCGTGCTTGGCGCTGTTATATGCCGCTTTCCCGTGAAAACCGATCAGTCCGTTGACAGACGCCATATTAATGATTCGACCGAATTGCTGTTTTTTCATAATGGGAAATGCATGCTTCATTGCGATAAATGGCGCAGTCAGCATGAGACGAATGAGCCGTTCAAACTGTTCGGTGGGAAATTCCTCGATGGGCGCGACATGCTGAATGCCCGCATTATTCACAAGGACATCGAGACGTCCGAATTGTTTCTCGACCGTCTGGAGCATGTCGGCCACTTGCTTTTCATTTGTTACATCGCATGTGATGCTGACTGCTTCACAGCCTTCATCTGTCAGTCTTGCCGCCGCTTCTTTCCCCGCTTGTTCGTTTACATCAGAGATGATGACGGCTGCTCCTTCACGGGCGAATTCTTTTGCGATTTCGAGCCCGATTCCTCCTGCTGCACCTGTTACAACGGCTGTTTTTTCAATAAGCAATGAATGCATGACGGCACCTCCTCATTTTGGTCTGATCCCGTTTTTTAACGACTGGCTGACAGTAAAATGACCTTCTGTTTTCTCAAAGACCTCCTCCATTGTTACACCTTCCTGCAGTTCGGTGAGCGTCATACGGCCATCATGAAAATCGAATACAGCCAAATCTGTGATCAGCCGATCGACCACCTGCCTGCCGGTTAAAGGCAGCGTACATTCCGTTCTCACTTTAGATTCCCCATATTTATTAACGTGCTCCATAATGACAATAATCCGTTTTGCTCCGTGAACTAGGTCCATTGCGCCGCCCATTCCTTTGATCATTTTTCCGGGGATCATCCAGTTCGCCAAATCTCCCCGTTCGGACACTTCCATCCCGCCGAGGATCGCTACATCAATGTGGCCGCCGCGAATCATGGCAAAGGATTCGGCACTGTCAAAATACGAGGCTCCCTTTACTTCGGTGATGGTTTCTTTTCCCGCGTTGATCAGATCGGGGTCCTCCGTTCCTTCCGCCGGATAAGGCCCGATCCCGAGCAAGCCGTTTTCAGACTGAAGCAGGACGTTATAATCATTCGGTATCTCATTGGCTACAAGCGTCGGCATCCCTATCCCCAAGTTCACATTCATTCCGTCCTTAATTTCCTTTACAGCCCGTTTGATCATTCGTTTTCTGCTATCTCTCATTCTGTCAGCCTCCTTTATCATGCTTGACGGACGGTGCGGCGTTCAATCCGTTTTTCATGAATCCCGCCGAGCAGCACGTGCTGCACAAAAATACCCGGCGTATGAATTTGATCCGGATCAAGCTCTCCGGCATCGACGATTTCTTCAGCCTCTGCAATCGTCACTTTGCCTGCCATTGCAGCGAGCGGATTGAAATTTCTCGCCGTCTTTCTGAACATCAGGTTGCCCAGAGGATCGGCTTTCCAGGCCTTTACGATGGCGGCGTTCCCTGTAATCCCTTTCTCCAGAAGATAGGTGCGTCCGTCAAATGTCTTATGTTCTTTTCCCTCGGCTACTGATGTTCCGACGCCCGCAGGTGTGTAAAACGCCGGAATGCCCGCCCCTCCCGCGCGAATTCTTTCTGCGAGCGTTCCTTGGGGCACCAATTCGACTTCCAGCTCCCCGCTTAAAAACTGCCGTTCAAAGGTTTTGTTTTCTCCCACATAGGATGCGACCATTTTTTTGATCTGCCGGTTTGCAAGCAAGAGGCCTAACCCCCAATCATCAACACCGCAGTTATTACTGACAACGGTCAAGTTTTTTACGCCGCTGTCCCTGATCGCGAGAATTAATTGTTCCGGAATGCCGCACAGGCCGAAGCCTCCTGCGATGAGGGTGTCTCCGTCCTTGATCAGTGCAGCAGCATCTTGATAAGAGTCCATCACTTTTCCTTTTCCCATATTCGTTTCCCCTTTCTGTTTTGGCTACACAAGGCCCGTCAGACTGTAAATGGCGATGATGACAAACACAGCGGCTGTTTTAATGACGGTAATGGCAAAGATATCCCTGTAGGATTGGCGGTGGGTCAACCCAGTGACCGCGAGCAGCGTAATGACGGCGCCATTATGCGGAAGAGTGTCCATCCCGCCGGAGGCCATCGAGATCACCCGGTGCATGACCTCCGGCGGGATGTGGAATGTATTGATTGCTTCTGTATACGCTGCTGACATCGTGCTTAAAGCGATGCCCATTCCTCCTGATGCCGATCCTGTAATCCCGGCAAGCGCAGTGGTCGTCACCGCTCCGTTGACGAGCGGATCAGTAAACGTCTGCGATATGCCGCTGCTGACCATTTTAAAGCCGGGAAGCGCCGCAATGATCCCGCCAAATCCGTATTCGGCTCCTGTATTCATCGACGCCAGCAAGGCGCCCCCGATACCCTCATTCAGTCCCTCTTTCAAATTGAAGAGGACTTTTTTCCAATCGAACAAAATCGTTGTCATGATTCCGATGAACAGTGCGAGTTCTACTGACCAGATCGCAGTGACGGAGGAAAGGTCAATCTTCCCGAACGCTTCTAGCCCGAGCGGCGCAAAATCAAATCCGTCAGGGTACCAATGCGGGAGCCACATCGTGAAGCATTTGTTCATGACTCCCACAAGGATAAGCGGAACAAAGGCGAGCACTTGCCGCGCGGGGCTGGGTTGCGGTAAAACAGGCGTATGTGTTTCATTAGCCAGACTAGAGGATTCCTCTGCAGCGGAAACTTCAGATTGAAATCCAGCATAGCCTTCTCCGGCATTGGCCGCTTTTTTGCGCCGGGATTCTAAATAAATCATTCCGGCCGTAAGCACAAATGCTGCACCAATCAGTCCGAGCCAGGGAGCGGCATAAATGTTTGTTTTAAAAAAAGCGGTCGGAATGACATTTTGAATTTGCGGTGTGCCGGGAAGCGCATCCATTGTAAATGTAAAGGCGCCCAATGCAATCGTACCGGGTATCAGACGCTTGGGAATATCAGCTTTAATAAATAGGTTTTTAGCAAACGGATAAATGGCAAACACCGCTACGAAGAGACTGACGCCGCTGTACGTTAAAATCGCACCCATTAAGACGATGGCGAGAATGGCTCTTTTTGCTCCCACAAGTCTGACGATTGTTTTTGCAATCGACTCAGCGAGCCCGGATATTTCAACAACCTTGCCAAAAACGGCCCCTAAAAGAAATACGGGAAAATACAGCTTAATAAATCCTACCATCTTCTCCATAAATATATTCGAGAAGAAAGGAAGTACGAAGCTTGGATCTGTCAGGAGCACGGCAAACAGCGCGCAAATCGGGGCGAATAAAATGACTGAAAAGCCCCGGTAAGCCGCAAACATCAGCATGCCTAATGCCAATAAAATAATAACAATGTCCACAAATCCCCCTCTTTTCTGCTTAATATTAGTAAGCGCTTACAAAAAATCGAGAAAATAAAGCAAAAAACATGCCGGTTTTGCACAGTTTCTGAGGCTGAAAAAATGTGCATCATGATGAATGTTCCGTTTTGGCGAAAGAAAGGGAGACTCTTGCTGTATTAGATTGATTGGCTGAGCAGTGAGTTTTTTTAGGGATAGTGAGATGGATCAGAGAGGATTTTTGCTTTATAAATATGTATTCTTTTTTCTTTCATTTATTTCCTGCAAGAGGAACCGATAAAATCCGGCCCTCCTGCATGGTCATTCAGCCAATGACAACCGGAAGCTCTTTGAGCGACCTAAAACCAATGAGCTTGCGGTATTCAAGGCGGTGTGCAGCCAGCCGAAGCTTAGGTATCCGCTCAAACAGTGTGAGAATTGCAATTTGTGCTTCGATGCGCGCTAATGAGGAGCCTATGCAAAAATGGGCGTTCTTTCCGAATGCAAGATGCGGATTCGGTTTTCTTTGGATATCCATTTTGTGAGGTTGATCGAATATGCTTGGATCGCGATTGGCTGCCCCTAAAAGGATATATACCTGCTCTCCTTTTTTTATGGTCTTCCCATTTATTTCACAGTCTTCTGAAGCGGTGCGTGCCGTCAGCTGCGCGGGGCTGTCGTAGCGCAGACATTCCTCAACTGCAGTTTCAATAAGCGAGGGGTTTTCTCTCAGTGCGCTAAGCTGTTCAGGGTGTTTCAATAAAGTAAACACACCGTTGCTTATGAGGTTTACCGTCGTCTCGTGTCCGGCTATGACAAGTAAGATACATGTCGCGAGCACTTCCTCTTTTGAAAGCTGTTCCTCCATAATAAACCTGCTGATCAAGTCTTGTTGAGGGTGCGCTTCCCGCTTGTGAATCAAATCTCTGAAATATGACGTCAGCCTGCCTGCGGTGTCGCTTGCTCTGACTAACGTCTTTCTTGATCGGGTAAGATCAATGGCCTGAATGACGTCTGCCGTCCATTGTCTGAATTGATATCTCTCCTCTTTCGGCACTCCGAGTATCTCCGCAATGATAAGGCTTGCCAATGGAAAGGCAAACTCTGAAACAAGGTCCGCGGTTTTTTTGATTTGGACTTGATCCAACAAGTCATGAACCGTTTCTTTTATACAAGGGCGAAGTGATTCCGCCGTCTTTGCGGTAAATTCTTTACCGATAAGCATCCGCATCCGCTTATGGTCTGATTGATTTTTAAATAACAGCATATCGTGCTGGATATGCGATAGATTTTGATATTTCGTTGAAGCTTCCGGAA
This sequence comes from Bacillus sp. FSL P4-0334, assembly GCF_038004825.1. NCBI lineage: Bacteria > Bacillati > Bacillota > Bacilli > Caryophanales > Bacillaceae > Bacillus > Bacillus sp. FSL P4-0334. Next base: position 3,174,266 of record NZ_JBBORX010000001.1, read on the forward strand.
GAGGAATGCGGTTTTTAAACCGAATGTCTTTCAGAATCGCTGCCGCTTCTTTGTACCCGGTGACATACCAGCCCGGATATTTTAATACGGTTCCTTTATAAACAGGATCAATGGATCGCAGTTTGTCATAAAACGGGTAAGGGTCATTCCAAAAACCCGAATCCGCATGGAGAGACGGATGTGCAATCGATAGGTCCGCCGTCATCTTATACCTCCGTATTGCAGGCGGATTGCAGGCCGGCTTTCATTTCTTCAACGGATTCGACTTCAAAACCTAAATCATGGAGCATTTGATGATCCTCTGTTTCTTGCTGCCCTGCTGTCGTTAAGTAATCTCCGACGAAAATCGAATTTGCGGCGTAAAGTCCCAGCGGCTGCAGCGAACGAAGGTTGACTTCCCGGCCTCCTGAGATACGGATTTCTTTTGACGGATTGATAAAACGGAACAAGGCGAGCACTTTCAGGCAATACACCGGATGTAATTCGCTTACCCCTTCTAACGGAGTTCCGTCAATCGCATGCAGAAAATTAACCGGGATGCTGTCGGCGTCAAGCGCTTTTAAGCTGTTCGCCATATCAATGACGTCCTGTTTCGTCTCTTTCATGCCGACGATGACACCAGAACAAGGTGACATCCCCGATTGTTTCGCCGTTTCCACTGTATTGACCCTGTCGTCATACGTGTGGGAGGTCGTAATGTTTGAGTGATTTCTTTGTGATGTATTGATGTTATGATTGTACCGGTCTACTCCTGCCTGTTTCAGCCGCTCTGCCTGTTCCGGCTTCAGCAGACCGAGGCATGCGCAGATTTTTAAACCGTACGTTTCTTTAATTTCTTTGACAGCATCAACAACTTGATCCACTTCTCTGTTTGACGGTCCCCGGCCGCTGGCGACGATACAGTATGTCCCTATATTCAGGTCGTGGGCGCGTTTTGCCCCTTTAAGCAATATATGCTTATCCACCATCCGGTAAGACTCAATCGGCGCTTTTGATATTGAAGATTGTGAACAGTACCCGCAATTTTCCGGACACAGGCCTGATTTTGCATTCATAATCATATTCAGCTTTACTTTTTTTCCGTAAAATCGTTTTCTGATATGAAAAGCGGCATGCATCAGCAATAAAAGATCCTCATCAGGACAATTTAAAATGGCCAGCGCTTCTTGATTCGTTACTTCCGCCCCGTCCAGCACTCTCTCTGCAAGATCCATCCATTGATTCATGTTTATCTCCCCATTTGTGTCAGATTCATGAAAGAGGAAACATCTATATGTTTCTCAATCATGTGTTGAATGTTTTCCGATGAAACGTGATCCAGCTTCGGTGTGATTCCCAAAATCGGAACTTTGCATAATGTTTCAATCATGCTCGGGTTTGTCTTTTCGTCCAGCCCCGGCCTGCTCCTTACGCCGTTGATAATAATGCCGAGAACCTCTATCCCCATGTTTTTCGCATATTCAACGGTTAAATATGTGTGGTTGATGGTTCCGAGATCAGGCCTGGCCACAATCACCGCCGGCAATTCCATGGCTTTTATCAGATCACTGACTAAATAATTTTCACCAAGCGGGACGGAAATGCCGCCTGCCCCCTCAACGATGAAACACTCATGACGATTTTTGATCTTACTCCAGTGGGCCATGACATCCGCCATGCTCACGGATTTCCCCTCAAGCATGGCGGCCGTGTACGGGGCAAGCGGCTCTTTCCATTCAAATGGCGTGATTTCTTCATGAGACAGTGCGGTTTGTGACATGTCTTTCAACAGCGAGGTGTCACTTTCCGGATGAGTCCGAGGCACGCCGCTTAAAAACGGCTTAAACACTCCGATATCCGCCTGTTTCTGCCGGAATGCCGCGGCAAGTCCGCAAGAAACGATGGTTTTTCCGACGCCGGTATCTGTTCCTGTGACAAAAAAACTTCTCATTTGTTTATATTCAGCTCTTTTCTAATGGAAGCAAATGCTTCTGTCAGCTCGTCTATATCCTGTAAGCTGCGATCCGCCGTAACGGTCAGCCTGATTCTGCTTTCGCCTTCCGGAACGGCGGGCGGGCGGATGGCCGGGGCGCAGATTCCCTTTTTCTCCAGCAGTGCAGAGGCTGAAACCGCTGTTTTTGCATCACCGATGATAACGGGGATAATCGGTGTATCTCCGCCTCTTACGGTAAAGCCCATATCGGCCAGACGCGTTTTTATCATTTTGACAGACGACTGCAGCTCACGGCGCGTATCGTGCATATCTGATATGATGTCAAATGCCGTATGCGAAGCCGCACAAATTGACGGCGGGAGGGCCGTCTGAAAAATAAACGTCCGCGCCTGATTCAGCAAAAAATCAATGAAAATGTTTGATCCCGCGGCAAAACCGCCTTCCGTTCCTACAGCTTTGCTTAATGTGCCGATGATAACATCAGGACAAACACCGAAATAGTCACTGGTTCCCCCGCCGTTTTCCCCGAGTACACCGGTTGCATGCGCGTCATCTGCTATCACAAATGCCTGGTACTGCTTTGCAAGCGCCATTATGCGGTCAAGAGGCGCGATGGTGCCGTCCATGCTGAAGACGCCGTCTGTGACGATGAAGCGGCGGTTCCGAGCCTGGACGGAGGCAAGTTTTTTCTCAAGATCAGCCATATCAATATGGCGGTACACGATGGTTTCCGCTTTTGATAAACGGCAGCCGTCAACAATGCTCGCATGGTTCAGTTGATCGCTTAAAATGACATCGCCTTGTTGAGGCAGTGAGGCAAGCACGCCGATATTTGCCAAGTAACCGCTTGAAAACAATAAAGCCGCTTCCGTCTGTTTAAAATCCGCGATTGTGTGTTCAAGTTTTTCGTGCCACACAGTATTTCCTGTCGTTAACCGTGAGCCGCCGCTTCCCGCTCCGAACCGGCTCAGCGCCGTTTGCGCGGCTGTGATCAGCCGCTCATCTTTTGACAGGCCTAAATAGTCATTGGACGCCCAGGTCTGCCGCTTTTGCCCTTTGGTTTTGAGAGCGGTTTCCTGTGTTCGCAGCGTCCGATACAGCCCGTCTCTTTTCACCGCATCGAGCCTTCCGAGGAGCCATCCGTCAAAATCCACGGCCGGTCACCTCGGCTATCGCTTCTTTCATAATGGAGATCATGGCTTGTAACTGATCGGTTGTGCTGGCAAGCGGCGGCAGAAAGGCGATGACGTCTCCGAGCGGCCGTGTCAGCATACCAAGCTCTCTCATTTTCAAGGACACCTTGTATCCCATCCGCTTTTCAGGCGGATAAGGCTGTTTTGTCCCCTTATCCTGCACAAGCTCTATGCCGCACATGAAACCGAGCTGGCGGACATCGCCGACATGAGGAAGCTGCTTCAGATCATGAAGAAATTTCGCTGCCGTTTTTGATTTTTCGGCGACTTGTTCAACGATGCGCTCTGATTCGAATAAACGCAGATTTTCAATTGCCGCAGCACAGCCAAGCTGATTTCCTGTATAGGAATGGCCGTGGAAAAATGTTTTCATTTTGTCGTAGTCATCGTAGAAGGCTTCATAAATGGCTTCTGTGGCAAACGTCACAGCGATCGGCAAATAGCCTCCCGTAATGCCTTTCCCTGCCGCCATCAAGTCCGGCTGGACATTTTCATGCTCACAGGCAAACATTTTTCCGGTGCGGCCGAACCCCGTCGCCACTTCGTCAACGATCATTAACACATCATATGCCGTACACAGCTTTCGTACGCCTGCCAGAAAGCCTTCAGGCATGACGATCATCCCGGATGCGCCTTGCACCATCGATTCGATCGTAAGTGCGGCAATCTCTTCGTGATGCTTAGCAAGCAGCTGTTCGAGCGCGTGAAGGCATTCATCCCGGCACTGTACGGGGTCGCCGCTTTCAGATCTGTATACATACGGAATCGGGGCTTTGTAGCTTTCAAACATCAGCGGGCCGTACACATGGTGGAAGAGTTCAATGGAGCCGACGCTGACGGCTCCGATCGTATCGCCGTGATAGCCGTTCTGCATAGAAATAAACGTCTGTTTCTCGGGTCTCCCTATGTTTTTCCAGTATTGAAAGGCCATTTTCAGAGCGATTTCCATTGCTTCCGCTCCGCTGTCGGAGTAAAAAACGCGTGTCAGCTTTTCCGGTGCGATGCCTGTCAGCATCTCGGAAAGTTCTGTTGCGGGAACGTTCGTCATACCCAGCAAGGTTGAATGAGCGATTTTTTCAAGCTGTTTTTGAATCGCTTCATCCATTTCTTTTTTTCGGTGGCCGTGTACATTGAGCCATACTGAAGAAAAGCCGTCATAATATTCTTTGCCGCTGATGTCTTTCAGCATGATCCCGTTTCCGCTTTCAATGATTAACGGATCTTCATCGTAATCTTTCATTTGTGTGAAAGGCAGCCAAAGATGCTTTTTGCTTTTTTCAATCATTGATTGTTTCATCATTTCTCCTCCTGCTGAATGAATACAGGCTGCTTCTCTAAAAAATGGATACAGCTCTCCGTATCTATGGAGCCATCTGTAAAGAAAATCCGGCAGCCGCTTTCATCTCCGGCATTCTTCATCTTGGCAATCCGCTGATATCCCAGCTTCTTTGCGGCAACGTAGCCTGTTATGTAATCAGGGTCATCCGACCAGCACAATTCAGCAATAATCCCCGGATGTGCGCAAACTTTTGCCGCGATGGCATGTGCTTCTTTTATTCGTGAATGTTCCGGCATGTTGTGAGTAAAAGCCCATTTTTGAAAATCATGTGACGGCCAATCCATTCGGGATACCCGCACACCTCTATTTCCTCTGCCGTCAATGCGTTCTCCTGCCCGGATATCAAACAGGACCGCTCCTCTTGCTTCTGCATATTCCGCAATGTTTTCGTACGCTTTCTCTATCATGTGCGGGGGAATCCCCGCCTTTTGCAGAAGCTTGCGGGCGATTGCTTGTCCTTTTTCCGGCGTGTCTGATTGATGGAAAGCAACCGGCAAAGGGCGGATCGTTTCGATCGGTTCATTAATGCTTTCAAGCTGAATCTGCATAAAATCAGGTATCCCTCTTGAGTGCGAGAAGCCTTTATGTAATAAGCCATCTACCGCTTCCTGTAAACCGCTGTAAGTGATGAGCCGTTCTCCGCCGGAAATGTGTTTTCCGCCCTGCTCATGGGGGGCGTTTCGGGAAGCTCTCATTCTGACGCTGTAATAGGTTTCTTCCCGCATATATTCCCCTCCTTTCTTTTACTTTGAAAATTTATGTTAACCAAAATAAATTTTAGGTTAACACTTATACAGAATATTAGTGCCCTTCGCGGAATATGTCAACCTAAACTATCAAAATGTTAACTTAATGAGTTTTGCAAAGCCTCATTACGTTTTCATGTTTTGTTCATATTTTAGTAATTGTTTATTCAACACTGTCCGCTAAAGTAATCCATATCAACAAATATGACAGCCATCTGATTTTTTTATGAAGGGAGGTCAAAACCGGATGCCGTTATGCTGAAAGAAAAAGTAAAGACAGCAGGCCGTTTTTGCACTGTAGGCGTCGGCAATACGCTGATCGATTTTGGTGTCTTCTTTCTTCTCGCCGCTTGTCATGTCCCCTATCTTCCGGCGCAGATCTGCTCCTATTCGGCAGGGATCATCAACAGCTATGTATGGAACCGGAAGTGGACGTTTCGTGTAAAACGCAAGGCTGACGGGAAAGAGATCATGCGATTTCTCATGATTAATCTTGCCGCGTCGGGAATCACCTTTTTGCTGCTTTACGCGTTTCAAAAAGGCGGCTGTTCGCTATTGGTGAGTAAGTTCGCCGCCACTATCGGCGGGATGATGATGAATTTTATCGGAAACCGAATCTGGGTATTTGGAGATTCGCTGAAAAACATACAGGATCAGGAGTGAAGATGAATGAGAAAAAAAGTGAGAAAAGCGGTCATTCCCGCAGCAGGTTTAGGAACGAGATTTCTGCCGGCGACAAAGGCGCAGCCGAAAGAAATGATGCCGATTGTCGACAAACCGGCCATCCAATATATTGTCGAAGAGGCCGCAGCGTCAGGAATTGAAGATATATTGATTATTACAGGGAGAAACAAACGCTCGATTGAAGATCATTTTGACCGGTCGGCGGAATTGGAATTCAATCTGCAGGAAAAAGGCAAGACGGAGACGCTGAAGGAAATGCAGCGGATTGCCGATTTGGCCAATATTCATTACATCCGTCAGAAAGAACCGCTCGGATTAGGACATGCGGTGCTGTGTGCGGAGCATTTTATCGGAGATGAGCCTTTTGCCGTTCTCTTAGGTGATGATATTATGGTATCTGACACTCCCGCTCTTTCACAGCTCATAGACGTCTATAACCAACACGGCACAGAAACGGTCGGCGTACAGCCCGTCGATCCTGCTGATGTCAGAAAATATGGTATTATACAGACGGGGCGGCAGAGCGGTCATGTGTACGAGGTTGAGGATCTGATTGAGAAGCCGGCTGTTGAAAAGGCGCCTTCTCATATTGCCGTGATGGGCCGCTACATATTAACCCCTGCTATTTTTAAAACGCTGAAGACGGTCGGAAGAGGCGCGGGCAACGAAATCCAATTGACAGACGCGCTGCGCGAAGTGTGCCGCACCCGAAGCATTTACGCGCGGGAGCTTGAAGGAAGCCGGTTTGATATAGGAGATAAGTTCGGCTGTTTTAAGGCCGGCACGGAGATCGGGCTTCTGCGGGAAGAAATGAGACCGAAACTTTTAGCTTATTTAGAAGAGGTGTTAAAAAGAGAATCTGAAGAAATCGTGCGTTAAAAAATAATTTGTAACCATTTTGCTTGTCAATCAGTCATATAATTGGGTAAAAAGATAAAGAGGTTGTGAACAGTGTGGGCAATTTTATTAGTGAAATATTATCCTGGCTGACAAGTATGGGCTATTTAGGGATTGCGCTCGGATTAATGATCGAAATCATTCCGAGTGAAATCGTTCTGGCTTACGGAGGCTATATGGTGTCAGAAGGCACGATCAGCTTTATCGGCGCCATTGTCGCCGGTGTGATCGGGGGGACGATCGCGCAGTGCTTTATTTACTGGATCGCCCGTTATGGGGGACGGCCGTTTTTGGACAAGTACGGCAAGTACTTACTTCTGAAAAAGCATCATGTTGATGTTGCGGAAAACTGGTTTCGCCGTTACGGCGCCGGCGTTGTGTTCTCGGCGCGGTTTATCCCGGTCGTCAGACATGCGATCTCCATCCCGGCCGGCCTTGCGAAAATGCCTCTTTCCAAGTTTGTCATATTGACGACACTCGCCATTATTCCGTGGTCTGTCATTTTCGTTTATCTCGGGTATCAGCTCGGGGGACAGTGGAAAGACGTAGACAGCTATGCCGGAATGTATACAACTCCGATCATTATATTGGCTCTCGTATTTATTGTTGTTTATTTCGTTGTGAAGAAAATGAGATCAAGACTGTGAAAAAAGACTGCATAAGAACGGCTGCGAGCCGGATCTATGCAGTCTTTTTTTTTTATTTATACCGGGTATACGGGGTGTTTCCGGTGTGTGAATGTCAGTTGTTTGGACATGTAAGCAGTGAGGCGTTTATTGAGTTCTTCCCGCAAGGAATCAGCAGGAACAATGCCGTCAATCACCATTTCAGAGGCAAGCCGGTAAAGGTTAATGTCTTCCTTATATTCATCACGCTTTTCTTGAATAAAAGCCGGTCTTTCTTCAGGGGTTAGCTCGCTGATTTTGTTTGCGTAGACCGCATTCACCGCCGCTTCAGGACCCATTACGGCAATTTGCGCAGTCGGAAGCGCTAAACAGCAGTCCGGTTCAAAAGCAGGCCCCGCCATCGCGTATAATCCGGCACCGTAGGCTTTTCTGACGATAACGGAAAGCTTCGGGACAGTCGCTTCCGCCATTGCGGAGATCATTTTTGCGCCATGCCTGATGATGCCCGCCTGCTCAACCTTCGTTCCGATCATGAATCCGGGAATGTCTGCTAAAAACAGAAGCGGAATATGGAATGCGTCGCACAAAGCAATAAATTTTGCGGCTTTATCCGCCGAATCGAGAAATAAAACCCCGCCTTTGACACGCGGCTGATTGGCGATAATGCCGACCGGCTGTCCGTGAATCCGCGCAAGCCCCGTTATTAATTCCTGCGCAAATAACGGTTTAATCTCAAAAAATGAGTCTTCATCAATGACACGTTCAATTAAATCCATCATGTTGAACGGTGCGTTTTGATGTGCCGGGATGACATCTGAGAGCGGTTTTTCAAAAGCTTTCGGGTTCTTAGATTTGTTGACGGGCGCTTTTTCAGTATAATTTGACGGGAAATAGCTGAGGTATGTCTGCGCCATCATGATTGCTTCCTGTTCCGTCCGGGCGAGGAGATCACCGCAGCCTGATACGGAACAATGCATACGGGCGCCGCCCATTTCTTCAAGCGATACTTTCTCGCCAATTACCATTTCTGCCATACGCGGGGAACCTAAGTACATGGATGCATTGCCCTCGACCATAATGACAATGTCGCAAAAGGCCGGAATGTAAGCGCCGCCCGCAGCGGAAGGGCCGAACAATAAACAGATTTGCGGAATGCGGCCCGACAGCTTTACTTGATTATAAAAGATGCGGCCGGCTCCCCTTCTGCCCGGGAACATGTCGACCTGATCCGTAATTCTCGCACCTGCGGAATCGACTAAGTACAAGAGCGGACACTGAAGCTTTTCCGCCGTCTCCTGAATGCGGATGATTTTTTCCACCGTTTTCGCGCCCCACGAGCCCGCCTTTACGGTTGAGTCGTTTGCCATCACACAAACGGTTCTGCCGCCGATGGTTCCGATCCCGGTAACGACCCCGTCAGCCGGAAGTCCGTCTGACATGCACTCGGCGAAAAAAGCGTCTTCAACGGATATGCCGTCATCGAATAAAAGCTTCAGCCTGTCTCTTACAAAAAGTTTTCCCTTCTTTTCGTTGCTTGCGTGATATTTCGCGGCTCCTCCCTTTTCAATCGTTTTGCTGCGTGTCTGCCGTTCTTTTTCGTAATCCATCCGAGTCCCTCCATGTTTTATTTTCCTTTGTATTCAGGGGGTCTTTTTTCTTTAAAAGCGCGCAGGCCCTCTTCTCTGTCAAGTGTGGGAATGACTTGTTCATATGCTTTTCGTTCGATTTCGAGCCCTGTATTGAGATCTGTCTCCAGACCCTTGTTTATCGCGGATTTTGCTTGTCTGACGGCGATCGGCCCATTAGCGGCGATGCGGCCGGCCAGTGCTTTTGCTTTTTCCATAAGTTCATCGGCTTCACAAACATGCTCGATCAGCTTCATGTCTTTCCCCTCTTCTGCAGAAAGTCTTCGGCCGGTATAGATCAATTCTTTTGCCGCGCCGGGGCCGATAAGCCGGGGCAGTCTCTGCGTTCCGCCCGCTCCGGGAATGATCGCAAGCCCTGTTTCAGGAAGGCCGAGGCCCGCCCGGCTGACGGCTGTTCTGATATCGCAGGCGAGAGCGAGTTCAAGGCCTCCTCCGACAGCGGTTCCGTTCAGCGCTGCAATGACCGGCTGCGGGAGAGCTTCAATGGATTCGGCCGTTTCACCGATACGCCTGACGCTTTGCTTAACTTGTTCATGATTCATCCCCGCTCTTTCTTTTAAATCAGCACCGGCGCAAAATGTGTTCCCGGTGCCGGTGAGAATGACACAACGAATGGATGGCGAGTTTTTGATGTCTTCAATCACACGCTGTAAATGATCAATCATTTCTGAAGACAGCGAGTTGGCCGCATGCGGGCGGTTCAGCGTGATCAGACCGATTGTTTCTTGACAGACGGAATACAAAACGCAATCTCCCATGGCTTCTCCTTTCTCATTTCGTTCTGAATGCCTGCAGGTTTCTGCTTGGCAGGTCTTTGCCTATTTTATCCGCGATCCAGCCGGCGGCATAAAGAAGTTTATTCATGTCCGTCCCGGTATCAATCCCCATTTGTTCGAGCATATAAATGACGTCTTCTGTGGCAGCGTTGCCTGCTGATCCAGGGGCGTACGGGCAGCCGCCAAGCCCGCCTGAGGAAGTATCAAAGGATGTGATGCCCATATCAAGAGCGGGAATGATATTCGCTAGAGCCGTTCCTCTTGTATCATGGAAATGGAGTGCGATTTTTGAGGCGGGAATTCTCGGCAAAAGGGCTTCAAGCACGGCTATGACCTGCAAGGGGTTTGCCGCGCCGATCGTGTCGCCGAGCGATATTTCATCAACACCCATTTCGAGCAGGGTGTCTGACAGGCGGATGACTTGTTCGACCGGCACGTTCTGTTCGTACGGACAGCCGAACACAGTGGACAGATAAGCTCTCGTCGCCATTTTTTCAGCTTTTGCTTCAGTAATAACCCGCCTGAGCTCTTGAACGGTCCGGTCAATCGGTTTGTTTACGTTTTTTTGGTTATGGGTTTCGCTTGCAGATAAAAATACACATGCCTGATCGATTCCGCCTTCTGCCGCATGCTCCAGTCCGATGAGGTTCGGAACGAGAGCCGCGTAGACCGTATGTTCAGATCTGGCAATGCCTTTTGCGACGTCCAGGCTGTCACGAAGAGCCGGAATCCATCTCGGATGCACGAAAGATGTCACTTCGATATAGGGAAGGCCTGTTTTTGACAGCATATTGATCCACTCAATCTTATCTTCTGTATCCACCCACGCCGATTCATTCTGCAAGCCGTCACGCGGTCCTACTTCATTGATGCGGACATGTTTCGGACAGTTCATGCTGCACCTCCCGTTTTATTGAAGTTCAATCAGGACCTCTCCTTCATCAGTGAAATCACCTTCTGATTTTTTCACTTCTTTCACCGTACCCGCTGCATCAGCGATAATCGGAATTTCCATTTTCATAGATTCCAAGATGGCCACTTCCTGTCCTTCTTCAATGACATCACCCGGCTTCACATGAATTTTCCACAGGTTTCCCGCCATTTGAATTTTTATGACGCTCATTTGGATGCCCCCTCGTTCATTGTTTGTAAAAAACCGGTTGTTGCCTCGCCCTTTTCAAACACTTCTGATTGAGCAATTTTTGTCAGCAGCGGAATGTTGGTTTTAATCCCTTCTACATGATATTCGCCAAGGGCGGTTTTCAGTTGTTCAATGGCTTGTTTTCTCGTATTCGCCGTGACGACCATTTTGGCAATCATCGGATCGTAAAACGGAGAAATGACGCTTCCCTTTTCGACGGCGCATTCGTGTCGCACTGACGGGTGTCTTAAAACGGAAAAAGACGAGATGGTACCGGGAGACGGGTAAAAGGTGACCGGATCTTCCGCATAGATCCGCACTTCAATCGCATGACCGCGGTGGTTGATATCTTTCTGCGAGAAAGGCAGCGCCTGCCCAGCGGCAATTTTCAGCTGTTCTTCCACAAGATCCAGTCCTGTAATTTCTTCTGTCACCGGATGCTCCACCTGCAGTCTGGTGTTCATCTCTAAAAAATAGATTTGTTTCTTTTCGTCGACGAGAAATTCTATTGTGCCTGCATTTTGGTAGCCGATCGATTTTGCGGCTTTAACGGCGGTTTCACCGAGTCTTTGTCTTAATGCATCGTCAACAAACGGCGACGGCGCTTCTTCTATCACTTTTTGGTGGCGCCTTTGGACTGAACAGTCACGTTCAAACAGATGAACGGTGTTGCCGAAAGAATCTGCGAGTATCTGAATTTCAATATGACGGGCATTTTCAATGACCTTTTCCATGTACATTGCGCCGTCTCCAAAAAAGGAGGCGGCCCGCTTTTGATTGCCTTCAAACGCTTTGGCCAGCTCTTCTTCTGAATGTACGATCTGCATGCCGATTCCGCCTCCTCCTGCGGACGCTTTCAGCATGACCGGAAAACCGATGGCACGGGCTTCGGCTAAGGCGGAGTGAACATCGGGCAATGGCTCTGAAACACCGGGAACGATCGGGACCTTTGCTTTTTGCATCGTTTTTCGGGCTTCTATCTTGCTGCCCATCTTGGCGATGATATCACCGGACGGACCGATAAATGTGATTTGTTCTTTTCGGCAGCGTTCGGCGAACAGGCTGTTTTCTGACAGAAGCCCGTAGCCCGGATGAATGGCGTCCGCTCCGGCGGATTTGGCGGCTTCTATGATTCTGTCGATATGTAAATAGCTTTCATTTACTCTCGATTTACCGATCGGATAGGCCTCATCAGCCGCTTTTACATGCAGCGCGTCCCGATCGGCTTCTGAATACACAGCTGCCGAGGGGATGCCGAGACGTTTGCAGGTGCGGATAATTCTTAAGGCGATTTCTCCTCTGTTGGCAATCAGGACTTTTTTAAACAAATGTGAAGCACTCCTTTTTCATTAAGTTAACTTGAGCTCTTCAATCGTTTTTTCCCGCAGCTTGAATTTCTGAATTTTTCCTGAGGCTGTCATTGGATATTCATCTGTAAACAAAACATACCTGGGGACTTTATAGCGGGCGATATGTTCTTTGCAAAAGGTTCTGATGTCTTCTGCGGAAGCGGTTTGTCCGTCTTTGAGCCTGACCCACGCCGCGGCCTCTTCTCCGTATTTCGGATCAGGAACGCCGACGACCTGAACGTCCGCCACTGCGGGATGCCGATATAACATTTCCTCAATCTCGCGCGGATAGATATTTTCGCCGCCCCTGATCAGCATGTCTTTCAGACGGCCCGTGATTTTGCAGTACCCGTCCTCGTCCATGACCGCCAAATCACCGGTATGCAGCCAGCCGTCTTTGTCTATCGCTTCTTCGGTCGCTTCTTGATTTTTATAATAGCCTTTCATGACATGATATCCGCGGGTGCAGAGCTCTCCTTGTTCGCCCCGGGCGGCTTCTCCGGATGTTCCGGGCCGAACGATTCTGACTTCGATATGAGGAAGCGCGCGCCCCGCTGTTTCCACTCTTCTTTCAAATGAATCATCCGTTCTTGTCTGCGTAATAACAGGTGATGCTTCGGTCTGTCCGTAGGCAATGGTAATGTCGGTCATCCCCATTTTGCCGATCACTTCTCTCATGACTTCCGCCGGGCATGGCGAGCCTGCCATAATCCCGGTTCGGACGTGGGAAAGATCATATTCAGAAAAACGGCTGTCATTTAGGAGGGCGATAAACATCGTCGGTACACCGTGCAGAGCCGTGCAGGCTTCTTGCTCCACCGTTTTCAGAACGGCCGGCGGAGAAAACTGTTCGATCGGAATCATCGCCGCACCCGCGGATACGCATGCCAGCACGCCGAGCACACACCCGAAGCAGTGGAAAAACGGCACGGGAATACATAAACGGTCACATGAAGTAAGCTTCATGCATTCTGCGATATTGGCCGCGTTATTTACGATATTAAAATGTGAGAGCATGACGCCTTTCGGAAATCCGGTCGTACCTGATGTATATTGCATATGAATGCAATCATCCTTTTTCAGGCTGTCCATCCTTCCGTCAAGCGCTGCATCCGTTACAGCTTCGGCATTATCCAGCAATGAATCCCAACGGTGCATCCCGGGCGGGCTTTTATCACCGATATATAACACCGTCCGTAAAAATGGATAACGTTTCGAACGCAGCCTGCCGCGCTCACACGTTTTCAGCTCCGGAATCAGCTTATTCACCATCTCAACATAAGATGTCTGCCGGTAGGAATCCATGATTATCAAGGCCGAGACGTCTGAATGTGCCAGCAGGTAATCGAGCTCTGCGATTTGAAAATTGGTATTAATGGTGACCAGAACGGCGCCGATTTTCGCTGTTGCAAATTGCGCCGCGAGCCATTCCGGAATGTTGGATGCCCATATGGCCACATGATCTCCTTTTTCAACTCCCAGCTTCATCAGCCCTTTTGCGGTTTGCCGGCATAACCGGTCAAACTCGGCATACGTATAACGAAGGCCGCGCTCAGGGTAAACAACCGCTTCACGATCCGGAAAAAGCTCCGCGGTCCGCTCAAGCAGCTTTCCGGCTGTTAAATGGATAAGTTCAGCCATATGACCTGCCCCCCTTCCATCCCTGTCTTAGTAAACGTTTTCATTTCACTTCAAAAGCTGTCTTGCGATGACCATTCTTTGAATTTCTGACGTTCCTTCGCCAATCTCCATCAGCTTTGCGTCACGAAGCATACGTTCGACACCGCATTCCTTCATATAACCGGAACCGCCATGAATTTGGATGGCTTGAAGGCACGTTCTGACGGCCATTTCAGAAGCATAGAGCTTGGCGAATGCAGCTTCTTTCGTAAATGGCAGGTTTTGATCCTTCAGCCATGCCGCTTTAAGCACCATCTGTCTGGCAAGGTCAATTTCCATCGCCATATCGGCCAGCTTAAATTGAATGGCTTGAAATGACGATATCGGACTGCCGAACTGCTTGCGTTCCTTCGCATATGACAGCGACGCCTCCAGTGCGCCTTGAGCGATACCGACAGCCAGTGCCGCAATCGAGATCCGCCCGCCGTCTAATGTATATAAAAATTGTTTAAAACCTTTTTCAGGATCACCGAGCAGGTTATCGGCAGGCACCCTGACATCCTCCAGCACAAGCTCGGCCGTATCCGACCCTCTCACACCCATCTTGTCGTACGGATTTGTGATCGTAAATCCCGGTGTGTCTGTCGGGACGATGAGAGCTGAAATGATCGGTTTTCCGGCGGAGTTCTTTCCCGTAACGGCGGTGACAATGACCGTGCGGGCGTAATTTGCGTTTGTGATCCAGCATTTCTCTCCGTTTATCACATAGTCATCGCCCTTTTTCTCGGCTTTTGTCTGGGTTCCGCCGGCATCGGAACCTGCATTCGGCTCTGTCAGCCCGAATGATCCGAGCGCTTTTCCCGAAGCAAGCGGAATAAGATGTTCTTGCTTTTGCTGTTCAGTACCGAAATAGTATAATGGGCTTGCACCGAGTGACACGGCCGCCGCGTAGCTCAGCCCCGTGCTGCCGCAGGCTTTTCCGATTTCTTCGACCGCTGCTGCATATGAAATGGTGTCACCGCCCGCCCCGCCGTATTCTTCCGGAAACGGAATTCCGAGCAGCCCGAGTTCGCCTATTTTTTTAAATGTGTCTATCGGGAAGACGGCTGATTGATCAACCTCATGGGCTTTCGGGGCAATTTCATTTTTGGCGAAATCTCTGACCATTTCGCGCACCATCTGCTGTTCTTTTGTCAGTTGAAAATTCATTAACCTTCCTCCTTCTGCTGCTTTCTACATTTTATTAATGGGGGTCTTTATTCATTCCATCCAAATAAAGTCTGAACATTCGGACTCATCCGCTACAAAAAAACTGACAGCGCCGCAACTGTCAGTTTTATTAATAATGGCTATTTAATTGTCCGTTTTGCGGAGGGACGGCTCTCATGGTGAAGCCTGTCAACGGAAGTAACGAAATAGGTGCAGGCTTCTTTCGCCCGAATATCAGTATCTGAAAATGTCTGCGTCCGTGACGATGTTTTTCTGACTGTATCCACTAAATAAGGCTGCTTTCCCTTTTCTGCGCGGTAAATGGCGTAATAAGCCGTTTTTTTACCGTTGGATTTCGCATCTTCGATATAGAGTGTATGGCCTGAAGCGTTCTTCTCCGCCCGTTTGACAGCCGGTTTTTTTAAAGCGGAATGTCCGAGCCAAGGCATCTCGGGAATTAATGCGGGCCGGCTGTACATTTCTTTGATCAAACGGTTTTTCACATCGAGCGGATTACGGTTTAAATCCTTTAAACTGAAATGTATGCTGCCTTTTATCCATGCTGATCCCCTGTTAAGAGCAATCTGTCTTCCGTATTCCCCCGGGTCGGCCCAGGCCGGATCAGCGTTGTTGTTGATTTTATAAGCTGCCTGCCCGATATATAAATGCACCGGCCGATTGTTCACTTCTTTTCCCCACCAATCCGCTAAGACGTCATATGCCGCCGCTTTAAATCCGATGCTCCAGTAAATTTGCGGAGCGATGTAATCAATGTATCCTTTTTGGATCCATTCTCTCGTATCAGCATATAAATCATCATAGTTCCGCACCCCTGCGGCCGTTTCGGAGCCTGTCGGGTCATCTGCGGCATTTCTCCATACGCCGAACGGGCTGATTCCGAATTTGACATAAGGTTTTTCTCGTTTGATGGTTTGGTTGATTTCTTTTACAAGCCGGTTGACGTTATCCCGGCGCCAGTCATCAATTGATGCAAAGTGAGCTTTTCCGTACCGTTCGTATTCCGCCTGATCGGGGAATTCCTGTCCGGCAATTTTATAAGGATAAAAATAATCATCCATATGAACCGCATCAATGTCATAACGGCTGACCACCTCTTTGATTCCATCCGTTATAAATTGTCTTACTTCCGGAATGCCCGGATTATAGTACAGCTGTTTTCCGTATGCAGCGACCCAGTCCGGATGCGAACGCGCGGGATGATCATCTGAAAGCGCATTCAAATTTGTGTGATTCATCGTGATCCGGTAAGGATTGAACCAAGCGTGAAATTCAAGATTCCTTTTATGTGTCTCTTCAACTAAAAAAGCAAGCGGATCGTAGCCGGGATTTTTGCCTTGTGTTCCTGTCAGATACTCTGACCAAGGCCCGTAATCTGATGGATAAAAAGCATCAGCCGCAGGCTTAATTTGGACGATAACGGCGTTCATTCCCATCTCCTGAACGTCATCCAGCAGCTTGCTGTATTCTCTTTTTTGCTCTTCCGGTGACAGCCCTTTTTTAGAGGGCCAGTCGATATTGGTGACAGACGCGATCCATACGGCTCTCATTTCTCTCTCCGGCTGAGTGCCGCTTGCTTGTGCGGATACTGAGAATGTAAAGATGCCGGCTGTCAGTACAACGGCCAAAAACCATATCATGCTAAAACGGCAGCTTTTCATGTTTTTCCCCCTCTCTGCTTTACGGTATTCCGAAGCATTCCGGGCGGTGAATCAGAAAGCCTGCTTTGCTCCTCTCAGCCTAAAAGGGAAAGAAAAAAGTCCTAAAGCGAATCAAAACGCTTCAGGACTTTTTATGTTTCATAGCGGCGAGCACGTCAATGACCTTCGTTCCGACGCCGACACACGTTTCAAGAATGGCCTGCGCTCCGGCGATGGACAAAATGAAAATAACCGGATGTGCATAGCGGGGCCAGACCAAGTAGCAGATACCGATCAATATGGCGCACCAGACGCCCGCACACCAATAACATTGCAGCATATAACCGAATGCGGAGGAAGGGACTTTTTTTTGGACGGCGCGCCCGTTTTGATCGACGGTTTTTTCTTGCTTTATAAAGGGTTTTCTTATGAATTCCGTAATCTTATCAAATACGATCAAATGGGTCAGCCGGTAACTGGCAAGAATGATCATTACATACGTAAGCCAAGATAGGTTTGTCATCTCAAAGCCTCCAAAAAACTGAGTTTGGTTCCCCTATCTTGCCCTTTGTCTTCTTCAGCCATTCTGCCGGATGTTACAGATTCCGCGCCAAGCGTCTTCCGCTGTTTGCAATGATGTCCAGTATGACCTCAGCATTTTGCTGTGCAAAGGCGGGTTCAAACATATCTTTATGGGCGCCCTCGCCTTGATATTCCTGATAGAGTCCCGTTGTGGCGCCTTCCCATTTCATCGGCTCGGTCTTATCACTGTGCTCTTCCTTTATGCCGGCCTCGATAAAATGGACGTTTGCCGCGATTTGGCCGTCATTTATCAGTTCCGCCCAGTACGTTTGATAGCGCTCTGTTTTTCGGATGACCGCTTCCCTGACGGCTTCCGGGACATTTTCGGCTGTTGCGTTTGTTGGCTGCGGCGGCAATGTGTCAAGCTTTCTGTACGCGTCTGCGATAATGACGTCGCTGATTTCTAAGCCGCGCTTTTCCATCGCTTTTGCCGCCTCGAATGCCGTATTGCCGCCTGCCGAATATCCGAAGAGGATATAAGGGCCTTCCGGCTGGATTTCCAGCATTTTATCAATGTATTGTTCCATTCTGCTGTCTTCTTCAATAAAGTTAAAACCGTACACAGCAGCCCGTCCGTTTAATGCCGCCGCAAGATCTTTAAAGAAAATGCCGAAACCTGAGATAGGCGGAAAACAGAATAGATTGCGGCCTTTCGGCTGGTTCAGTCTGCTGATATGCTGCTCTGCAGCTTCTGTCAGTGTGTTTGAATACAGCTTTTCAGCCAATTGTTCAATTGTCGGATATTCAAATATCATTTCAATCGGCACATCCATCTGCTGCCTGGTCTTCAGCTGATGAATCACTTGCAATGCTTTCAAAGAATGGCCGCCCAGCTCAAAGAAGTCATCCTGTATGCCCAGCTCCCTGCAGCCGAGGATCGGCGTCCAAATGTCGATCAGCTCACGCTCTACCCAGTTTCGTGGCGGAACGGCTTTTGATGACGTTTTTTTCCGTTCTGGCGCAGGCAGCCCGCGGCGGTCCACTTTGCCGTTTGCGGTAAGCGGCATACGGTCAAGCTTCATCACATACTTTGGAATCATATAGTCGGGAAGCGACCTGGCCAACAGGGATCGAATGGCTCTTTCTTCAACATGTGCGCCTGTATAATACGCACAAAGGATTGCTTCTTGTCCTTCTTTTGCTACGATGACTGCCGATTCCCTGATTCCATCAATTTCAGTCAAGCGCGCTTCGATTTCGGCCGGCTCAATCCGCTTCCCGCGAATCTTGAATTGGCGGTCGATACGGCTGATGTATCCGATGCTTCCATCAGGCAGCCAGTGTGCCAAGTCGCCTGTTTTGTAGATCTTTTCTTCAGGATGAACCGGGTGGCTGACAAACGCTTCACTTGTTAAGTCAGGCCTGTTTAAATAGCCTTTGGCAACCCCGTCACCGCCGACACAAAGCTCACCGGGCACGCCGATCGGCGCAAGTCCGCCATTTTTATCAATGATATACGCGGTTGAATTGCTGATCGGTTTTCCGATTGGGATCGGCTGAGAAAAATCGTGCCTGATTTCGTAAAAGGTAGAAAATGTCGTATTTTCTGTCGGTCCGTATATGTTATAAAGGCTGAGATTCGGACAGCGGTGTCTGACCTTATTGATGAGCGCCGGGGACAATGCTTCTCCGCCGACATATAAGGTGTGCAACCCAGAAAACATCTCCGGATCTGCCTGGGCGAACTGGTTAAAGAGCGCCGTCGTCAAAAACAGAATCGTAATCCGGTTGGAAGAAAGATAATTGCCGAACCTCTCAGGGGCAAGCATTGTCGAGCGGTCAACCACATGAAGACATGCTCCGTTCAAAAGTGCTCCGAAGATTTCAAACGTCACTGCGTCAAAACCGATGGACCCTGTCAGAATGAGACGGTCCGACATGCCAGCCGACGTGTAATTGCTGTTTGACACGAGCGATACGACGTTTCGGTTGGAAATCATCACGCCCTTCGGTTTTCCTGTTGAACCGGATGTATACATAATATAGGCAAGGTCATCAGGTGCTGTATCGGTATTCAGTTTTCCCGCATCAGGTGTTTGTTTTTGAGCTGCAGCCGGGATAGAGATGATGTGAGAAAAGTCAATGTCAGTCTCAATCCCTTTTTGTACCGTTAACAGCTGTGCTCCGCTCTCAGTGAGCATATCGGCGATCCTGTCGGTTGGCAGTTCTGCATCAAGAGGAAGGTACGTCCCTCCCGCTTTCAATACAGCGAGAACAGCGATGATAAATTCCGGTGATCGTTCGGCCAGAATCCCGGCAATTCCTTTTGGCGCCAAACCGTTTTCCAGCAGGGTGCGGCCGAATGCAGTTGACCGTTCATCGAGCTCCCGGTACGTCATCGTCAGCCCGCCGGCGTGAAGCGCCTGATGGTCCGGGGTTTTCTTCACCTGTCGGCTGAACAGGCTGATGATGCTTTCACCTCTTTCATAAGTTGTTTTCGTGTCATTAAATTCGCCGATTATTCTTGATTTTTCCTTTTGTCCGAGCATCGGAAGCCGATCAGCCGGAACATCGGGATTGAAGGCGGCGCCGCGCAGAGCTTCTTCCAAGTGTCCTTTTACGCTCTCTATCCATACTTCGTCATAAACGTTCGCATTGTAGCTGAATTTGATGAGCAGCTCATCGCCAGGCGCTATGATGAGGTTAAAATCGTAGCCCGATTGTTCCGAAACGTTGACATTCCCGATCCGGAACGGTGCATCCGATTCCTTTTCCGCGTCTTTCATCTGCTGCTGAATCGGATAATTTTCAAACACGATGATATGGTCAATTAAATCCTGTTTCAGCTCAGTCTGCGATTGGATGTCAGCAAGCGGATGATAGCTGAACGCCTCTGAATCAAGCATTTCTTTCTGCAAGCGGCCCAGCAGTTCTCTAAAGCTTTCGTCACCCGTTTTAATGCGTACCGGAACGGTATTGATAAACAGCCCGATCATGCTTTCCACGCCGTCAATGACGGAAGGCCGCCCTGATACGACGGCGCCGAATACGGCATCATCCGTCCGGTTGTAGCGCTGCAGCATCAGGCCCCATACAGTCTGCATAAGAACCGCGAGCGTAGCGCCCTCTTCTTTGGCGATGGTTTTCAGCTTGTCCGTCAGGTTTTGATCTATAGAAAACAGCAGCTCTTCCTTGCGGTAGCCTTTTTCCTGGGGACGGGCCGATATTTTCGGGAGTCCTGAGGGTGTCTCGCAGCCTGCTAAATATCCTTTCCAATACTCAGAAGCCGCGTCTTTGTCCTGATCCGTCAGCCATGTAATATAAGAGCTGTAAGGCTTTGCGGGCGCCAGTGTGACGGGTGAGCCTGATTCAATCGCCCGGTACATATGCATGAATTCCTGAAGGACGATGCCGAGGCACCAGCCGTCCATAAGGATGTGATGGTGGCTCCAGACGCATACATATTTTTCGTCAGCCGTTTTAAACAAAGAAACACGCATCAGCATATCCTTTTGCAAGTCAAAGCCTTTTAAGCGGTCACGTTCCTTAAATCGCTGTAAATAGATGCTCTGTTCCGCTTCCTCCAAATGTGTAAGATCTTCGCGGTGCAGCCGGAATTCCCGCTCACGCAGCACAACTTGGCGGGGGCCGTTCAGCTGAGCGACATGAGGTAAAAAAACCGTTCTGAAAATATCGTGGCGGCTGATGACAGACTGTACGCTTTGCTCAAACAATTCCGGACGAAGCCGGCCTTTTATGGTGAAGACGGATTGCTCGATATATGCAGCCCCCTCCTTTTGCAGAAAGGAATGAAAAAGCATTCCTTCCTGCATTCGGCTGAGGGGATAAATATTTTGGATATTTTTTGTTTTGTCCATGTGTTCCTCCCGCTCGGTTTAGTGGAAGCTGAGTAAGTCGGCAATATCCTGCAATGCTTCCTCAGTCAGCTCCCGATCATCAAAGTCACTGACGGTCTTCTCCGTATCGGTTTTGCTGAGGCAGTGTTCCGACAGTTTCAGGAGATAATACCGGCAGCTTTCGGACAGCCGTTCGATCGTATCTTGCCGGAAGCGCTCCGTTTCATAGGAAATGCTGACGGTCATCCGGCCTTTTGCCGCAATCGCGCTGATTTCAAGTGACTGCTCCCGTTTCCATGTATCTGTCACATCATCTCCGCCTCCCAAAGGAGAAAACTGAAACGCGTCAGGCTGTTCCGTTTCTGCCGGGTTCCCGCCGGGCGCATCGAATTGTCCGAGATAATTAAAGCTGATCTCCGGTGCTTTCCCGAAAGTCATCCCGGCAAGCTTCGGCGGTGTTAAATATTTGAGGACGCCGTATCCGTTCCCTTTATCCGGAATGCGCCGCAATGTGTCTTTGACGGTTTTCAATGTGCGAATTTCATATTCTTCAAGAGGTTCATAAACTCCGCTCCGGAAAAGCACCGGGTAAATGGAAGTGAACCACCCCACTGTCCTGCTGATGTCCGCACCTGCCTGCTCCGATTGGCGTCCGTGTCCTTCAAGGGCGATTTTCAAAGCGTGCCGCGGCGACCACTTTTGAATGGCAAGCACGGCGGAAGCCAAAAGCACATCTTGCGTATCCGTATTGTAGGCGCTGTGTACATCTTTCAACAGGGCGTCCGTTTCACTTTCTGTCAGAGTGAAGGATACCGTGTTCCGTTTTTTTGCAGGAGTTTGAGATAAATCTGCCTGTTCGTAAGGAAGACTTTCTGTTTCATAGTGTTCAATCTCCCGCCAATACTCCGCCTGCTGAAGAAGCTGTTTACTTTCCGCATAATCGGCCAGCTGCTCCGTATATGTTTTGAATGACATGGTTTTCGGAGGGAGTTTGATTTCCTGTCCAGAGATGGCCTGTTCATAAGCAGAAGCCAAGTCTTCCAATAAAATCCGCCATGATATCCCGTCGACAGCGAGATGATGGACCGTCAGAAACAAGTAATCTTCTGCTTCAGAGCGGAACAGCCCCGCCTGTACCAGCGGCCCGTTCTCTAAATCCATGTTTCTCTGAAGCTCTGCGACGCGGCGTTTTACAAAACGTTCCTTCTCATGCTCATCGCCTTCCATTTCTAATATGGTCAGGCTGTAAAGCTGTTCATCTGCGAGGTCAGCCGGTCTGTTGAAGAGGAGAAGACCTTTCTCTTCGTCTTTTATGCAGACAAGGCGCAAGGCATCATGATGTACGGTAATGGCTTTTAACGTTTTCCTCAGAGCCTCTTCATCTATTGAATTTGCTCTCGTCAGCATGACGGACTGGTTAAAATGATTTGCTTCCTTCATGTCTTGTGTGAAGAACCATTTGTGAATCGGCGACCACTTCACTTCTCCTTCTGCAGGAGCTTGGCTGACCGGCTGCCGCTCTGTACGGACATAAGGCGCCAGCTCCCTAATTGTCGGCCGGCTGAAAATATCTTTTACGGCGATCTGTTTTCCTGCCTGATGTAATCGGGCTGATACTTGCAGGGCTTTGATGGAATCGCCGCCCAGTTCAAAAAATGATTGATCCGCGGCAATGTTTTCAGTTCCGAGCACTTCGCTCCAAATCGCGGACAGCTCTTTTTCCATGTCGCTTTCAGGCTCGGTAAATGCCTGTCCGGTGTGCGCTTTTTTCCGCGGCTCAGGAAGCGCGCGGCGGTCAAGCTTCCCGTTCGGTGTGACAGGCAGTGCTTCAAGTGTTTCAAAGAACGCCGGCACCATATAAGCGGGCATTTCATTTCTGAGCGCCTGCTGCACGGTTTCACTTTCTGTTCCTTCTTCTGTCACGATATAAGCGCATAGTTCCGTTTGGCCTGCTGATGCGGTATGAGCGGTGACGGCTGCTTCTTTGACACCTTTTATGCCTGTTAAGGCGGATTCAATTTCTTTCAGTTCCACCCGGTAGCCTCTGATTTTGACTTGCTCGTCCATTCGGCCGATATATTGCAGCGTGCCGTCCGGCAGCCATTTTGCCAGATCACCCGTGCGGTACATGCGCCGGTTCTTCCGGAACGGGTCTTGGACAAAGGCTTGAGCCGTTTGCTGAGGAAGATTGCGGTACCCTCTTGCAAGACCGGAACCCGAGATGCAAAGTTCTCCCGTTACACCGATCGGCTGCGGATGATCTCCGTTTAAAATATAAACGTGTGAATGCTCAATCGGACGGCCGATCGTAATGTTCTCACTTTGTTCTATATGTCTTGCCGCTGTAGTGGCGACGCTGTTTTCCGTCGGGCCGTACTCATTGGCAAGCTCCGTGTGTGGACAAACTGATAAACTGCGGCTGATAATGTTTTGGTCGACAGCTTCTCCCGCTAATGTGACAATTCTGAGAGACTCTGCATCCCCCGGCTCCAGTACGTCAAGCAGTGTACGGTACAGTACGGGAACAATGATCATGTGAGTGATGCGGTAAGATGCAAGATAGTGTTTAATAGCAAGAATATCTCTTGCTTCATCTTCGGCTAAAACGGCCGCTTTCGCACCGGAAATCAGCGGTGTGAACATGCTTGTTACAAACCCGTCAAAGGAAAATGAAAAGAGCTGAAGAATCGTATCTTTCTCATTCAGATCATAAAATCCGCTCCGCCATTGAAGGGTTTGGCTGACGGATCGATGTTCGACCATAACCCCTTTCGGCCTGCCTGTCGTTCCCGATGTATAAATGATGTAAGCCAAATCTTCCGGTGCTGATAATGACTGGACCGGCGAAGCATCCTGTTCTTGGATATCCTCCAGTGCGAGCACTTCACCGTTAAAACGATCAGGCACTTGTTCTATCGCACCGTGTGCGGTAAGGAGAAGCGCTGTGCCGCTGTCCGAGATGATATATTGCTTGCGTTCCTCCGGATATTCAGGATCTATCGGGACGTAGGCTCCTCCGGCTTTCCAAACCCCGAAGACTGCCGCTACTTGTTCCGGCGATCTTGGTATCACAATGCCGACGGCTGCATCAGGTCCGATCTGCCGTTTTTGCAGGGCTCTGGCGATTTTATTCGACCAGTCATCTAATTCTTTGTATGTGATCAATGTTTCCCCGCTGATAAGGGCCGCGGCATCAGGTGTTTTTCGCGCCTGGGTGATGAACAGTTCATGAACTGTTTTTTCAGGCAACTGTTGATCCGTCATGCCGTTAAAGTCTGAAAGAATCCGGTTCCGTTCCGGAGCAGTCAGCATGCTGATCGCTTGTAAAGAAGTTTCCGGTTCACGGACAATGTGTTCAAGCATCGTCATAAAGTGGGAAGCCCAGCGCTGCATTGTTTCTCTCCGGAATAAAGACGCCGCATATTCAAACAGAAAATGAATCTGTCCTTTGCCTTCAGAAGCCTGCAGAGTGACATCAAATTTGGAAACCGGACGGGACACGTCCGCAGGCTGAATATGCAAACCGTCCAACAGCAGTTCCTCATGCTCTATATTCTGGACGACAAGCATGGCGTCAAACAGCGGATTGCGGCTTGTGTCCCGCTGCACACCGAGCCGTTCCACAAGCTCTTCAAACGGATAGTCCTGATGCTCATATGCCTCAAGCGCCGCCTGGCGGACTTCTGCCAAGTAATCGGTGAACCGTTTGTCTCCTTTCGGCTCCGTTCTGATGGCCAGCGTGTTGACGAACATGCCGAGAATCGGTTCTAGGTCTTTGTGCGGACGCCCGGCAATCGGCGAGCCGACGATGATGTCTTCCTGCCCGCTCAATCGCGCGAGTAACGTATTGTACGCGGCGAGAAGCACCATATACAAAGTGGAGCCGTGATCCCGGGCGATGCGGTGAAGGCCGGATGCCGTTTCAGCGTCAAGCGTGCACGATACGCTGCCGCCCGCAAAGCTTCTGACCGCCGGACGGGGCTTGTCAGCCGGAAGCTCAAGCACCGGAAGCTCTCCTTCAAGCCGCTTCAGCCAATACGCTTCCTGCTTCTGGTACCCTTCTTTCTCCTGAAACGACCGCTGCCAGACGGCATAGTCTTTATATTGAAGGCGCATCGGCGCAAGCGAACGGCCTGCGTACAGCTCGCCGAATTCTTTTATCAAGGTGTTGACGGACACACCGTCAGAAATAATATGATGCATATCCGTTAATAAAAGATGACGTTCGTCCGATTCTTTCACGAGGGCCGCACGGAAGAGCGGCGCTTCTTCCAGACAAAACGGCCGGACGAATGCGTCAGCTGACTCGGCCTCATCCAGCTGAAACGGCACGCTGTCATGGATGCGCTGCACCGGTTCGCCGTCAGGCCCCGTTTCAAAGGACGTTCTGAGCGACTCATGCCGCTTAACAAGCTGCCGGAACGTCTCCTCCAGCCGGCCGCGGTCAAGCGGGCCCGTCAGTTCCAGCACAGCCGGCATATTGTAGCCGACACCGCCGTCTTCAAGCTGCTGGAGCACATACATCCGTTTCTGCGCCGAAGACACCGGGTAGGTGTCCTGTGTTTGCGCAGGCTGAATCGCTTCATACGGGCTCTCTTCCAAGTCCTGAATAACCGAAGCGAGCTCTTCCACCGTCGGCCGGGCGAAGATGTCCTGTAACGGCACCTGAACACCGAACTCTTTGGCGATGCGGGAGACGAGAGCCGTCGCTTTTAACGAATGGCCGCCCCGCTCAAAAAAGTGATCCCGGATGCCGACGGGGCCGTTTTTCAGCACCTCTTCCCAAAGGGCGCAAAGCTTCATTTCCGTGACGTTCCGCGGGGCGGTGTACGCCCGTCTGTCTGCCGCTCCGCCGGGAGCCGGCAGTGCGCGGCGGTCAAGTTTTCCGCTCGGCGTGACCGGCCATTCGCTCATCTTTATGAACTGAGCCGGCATCATGTAGGCCGGAAGGCGTGTCGCAAGCTCCGCCCGCACGTCATCGCTTTCCCGTCCTTCGATATAGGCGTAAAGCGCGGTTTCGCCGTGTTCGGTCCGGGCGGTGACCGCCGCCTCACGAATGCCGTCGATGCGCCGGATCGCCGCTTCGATCTCTCCCGGTTCAATCCGGTAGCCGCGGACTTTCACCTGTCCGTCTGAACGTCCGAGCCATTCGACTAGGCCCTCTTCTGTCCAGCGTGCGATATCGCCCGTCTGATACATGCGCTCTCCCGGATAAAACGGATCATCGAGAAAACGCTCCTCCGTCAGCTCAGGCCGGTTCAGATAGCCCCGGGCCACCCCTGTCCCCGCGATGTACAGCTCTCCGATACAGCCCGGCGGCAGAAGCCGTATCTTTTGATTTAAAATATACAGCCGCATGTTATGCCCGGAAATGCCGATCGGAACATTGTGAAATTCTTTTCCTTGCGGCAAATCAAAGTACGCCGCTTCTACTGTCGCTTCCGTCGGACCGTAGGAATTTGTCAATTCCGTTCCCGGCAGAAGGTCATAAAAACGGGAAACCAGGTGCGGGCCCAATTGTTCGCCGCCGGCAAAAACCCTTTTTAAGCAGGTTTTTTTGATCGGCTGTTTTCTGGAATTTATATATTCCAAGAAAGCATGAAGCATGGATGGCACAAAATGAGCCGCCGTTATGCGGTTATTCTCCAATGCGTTCAGTATCATTTCAGGGTCTTTCTCGCCGCCTTGCGGAAGGAGGAAAACAGAAGCTCCCGCGATCGGCCACCAAAACAGCTCCCAAATCGAAGCGTCGAAAGAGTATGATGTTTTATGCAAAATGATGTCAGAATCACTTAATCCATAACGCGTTTGCAGTGAGTATAAAAAGTTTACGGCTGACCGATGTTCAACCTGCACGCCTTTTGGGCGTCCCGTAGAACCGGATGTATAGATGATATAAGCCAATGAATCAGGTTTTACCGGAACGTTAGGGTTGGCCGCAGCTTCAGGGTTTCCTGTTTGTCCGCTTTTCAGAGAGATCGTTTCTCCCTCAAAAAGATCTGGTGCGGAAAGTTCTGGTTCTGCCAGTAAGAATTTCACGCCGCTGTCTTTCAGTAAAAAGCGAATCCGCTCTTCCGGGTAATCCGGATCAATCGGCAGATATGCACCGCCTGCTTTTAAGACAGCGTAAATGCCGATCAGCATGTCAGGAGAACGCCGGCCCATAATGGCGGTTTTATCCTCCAGCCTTATCCCGCGCTTGATCAGCTGATGCGCAAGCTCGTTTGCCCTTTCGTTCAGTTCCTGATACGTAATCGAAATGTCATCAGTTAAAATTGCCGGACGGTCCGGCGTTTTTTCAGCCTGATGTTCCAGCAGATCATGAAGAGACTGATGAAGCGGAAACGCTGTTTTCTGCAAGGGGCTGAAATCTTGAAGCAAAGACACTTCTTCTTTTTCTGTCAAAACAGAAATATCGTCTAATTCCAAGCCCGGATCAGCCGCGGCGTTTTCGACAAGTGTCGTAAAAAATCCCGCCCATTTTTGAATCGTTTTTCTCTTAAACAAATCGGTGCTGTATTCAAACTGGCAGTATAATTCACCGGCGTTTTCAGAGATGTACAGTGATAAGTCAAATTTAGAAATCGGCAGGCTGACGTCTGCCGGCTGCAGTTCAAGTCCAGCTGCCCTAAGCTTCTGCTGTTCCATATTTTGCAGCGCAAATGTTGTGTCAAACAGCGGATTTCGGGACATGTCCCGCGGCACACCGAGCTTATCGACGAGCTCTTCTAACGGGTAATCCTGATGTTCGTAAGCCTCAAGCGCTGTTTGGCGAATTTCCTTTAAATATTCTTTGAATGTCATGCTTCCGTCGGGACGCGTCCTGAAAGTAAGCGTATTGACAAACATGCCCAGAACGGCGTCAAGGTCGGCATGAGGCCTTCCTGCAATCGGAGACCCGACAATCATATCTTCCTGTCCGCTTAAACGGGCTAACAGAACCGTGTACACACCGAGCAGCGTCATATACAGTGTGCATTTGTTTTCTTTCGCCAGCTTTTTCAACTGTGCTGTATGTTTTTCATTGATGACAAATGACACCCGGTCACCGGAAAAGCTCCGCACCGGGGGACGCGGCTTATCAGCCGGCAATTCAAGCACGGGAATCTCACCGGCAAGCCGATTCAGCCAGTACTCCTCTTGTTTCCGATATGCGGCGCCCGCCATAAATGATTGCTGCCAGACGGCATAATCTTTGTATTGAATCCGTAACGGCGGCAGACTTCTCTCAGCATACAGCTCACTGAATTCACGTATCAAAAGATTGACGGATACGCCGTCTGAAATAATATGATGCATGTCAGCTAAAAGCAGATGCCGGTCTTTTTCTATTTGGACAAATCCTGCCCGGAAAAGGGGCGCTTTGCCGAGATCGAACGGCCGGATAAACGCTTCGGCTGATTGTTCTTTTGTAAATGCAAACGGCACGTCGTCATGAATCCTCTGCACAGGCAGGCCGTTTTGTTCTTCAAAGGACGTTCTGAGCGGTTCATGCCGCCGGATCAGTTCCTTGAACACGGCTTCCATCCTATCTCGGTCAAACGGGCCCTTCACCTCTAAAACGGCTGGAATGTTATAACTG
The DNA here is from genome assembly GCF_038004825.1 of Bacillus sp. FSL P4-0334. Taxonomy (NCBI): domain Bacteria; kingdom Bacillati; phylum Bacillota; class Bacilli; order Caryophanales; family Bacillaceae; genus Bacillus; species Bacillus sp. FSL P4-0334. The sequence continues at coordinate 3,203,044 of NZ_JBBORX010000001.1, forward strand.
ACACCGCCATTTTCAAGCTGGTGAAGGACGTACATCCGTTTTTGGGCGGATGAGACAGGATATGTTTCTTTCATTTCTGTCTTTTCTATGGATGCGAACGGGTTCTCTTCTGCTTCACTGATGATTTTGGCGAGTTCTTCTACAGTCGGATGGCTGAAGACATCACTCAGCGGGATTTGCACACTGCACTCTTTAGCTATTTTTGCAACGAGTGCCGTCGCCTTTAATGAATGGCCGCCAAGCTCGAAAAAGTGATCGTGAACGCCGATCGGTCCGGTTTGAAGCACTTCTTCCCATATGCGGGTAAGCTTCAGCTCGGTCACATTCCGGGGAGCTGTATATTGACGGCCCGCTGCGTATGCCGAAGCTTCCGGAAGGGCCCGCTGATCGACTTTTCCGTTCGCAGTGAGCGGAATTGAGTCAACAAAAGCCCATTTGACCGGAATCATATAATCAGGCAGCTCTTTCGCCAAATCACTTCGCAGCTGAGAAGGATCAGTCGCTTGTGAGACGCTGCAGTAGGCGCATAATTCATTTTCGCCCGACTCATTCGTTTGAATCAGAACAGCAGCTTCTTTCACGGCATGATGATTTGCCAGGACGGTTTCAATTTCCTTCGGTTCAATCCGGTACCCTCTGATCTTCACTTGATCATCTGTCCGGCCGATGTATTCAATTTGGCCGTCCGCACGCAGTCTTGCCAAATCTCCGGTCCGGTACATGACGGCGTCCGTTCTGAACGGATCCGGCAAAAATTTCTCTTCGGTCAGCGCCGGATTGTTCACATAGCCTCTTCCTGTATTCGCCCCGGAAATATACAATTCTCCCGCAATTCCGAGAGGCTGAAGCTGCCTATTTTTGCTGAAAATATACATCTTGTTATGATGGATCGGTTTCCCGATCGGCGGATGTTCAGGTATGTCATCTCCCGCAGAAATCGTATACGTTGAAACCACATGAGTTTCTGACGGGCCGTAATGATTATGCAGGTGCATACCGTGTAAACGGAGCGTCTGCCTGAACAAACGCGAAACGGTCAGCTGCTCCCCGGCCGTAATGACATGCTTCACACAGCGGGGAAAAGACTGTGCATAACCTTCTTCATTGAAAAGCATCTTGACAAACGCAGTCGGGAAAAACACAACTTCCGTGTTGTGCTGATCAATAAAAGAAAACAGCTGAGAAACATCCCGTTTGATTGATTCCGGCACGATACAAAGGGTGCCGCCGCTCAAGAGTACTGAAAATAACTCCTGATAGCAGACGTCAAACGCCACAGATGCGTACTGCAGCACATTTGTGCAAAAATCAATGTCTGTGTTCGTCAATTGGTCAGAAAGCAGGTTGGCCATATTTTTATGTTCGAGCAGCACGCCCTTCGGTTTTCCTGTCGTACCGGATGTATAAATCATATAAAGAAGGTCGTCCGCCGTATTAATGGATTGCACATTGCTTCCGTCCGCTTCCGTCCCGGCCTCTTCTATGTATGTAACTTGCAGCGTTTGTTCCGCGGGCACTGACTGATGCCGCTCTGTTACAACATGGACGCAGCCGCTGTTTTCAATGACATATCGAATACGCTCCTTTGGACTGCCCGGATCTATCGGGACAAAGGCGCCGCCCGCTTTTAAAATACCGAGAACAGCCGCCGCTAAAGAAGGGGAACGGCCGAGCATGACGCCTACCGGTTCCTCCCGCTTTAATCCGCGCTTTTGCAGCAGGCGGGCCAGCTTATTAGCCGATTCGTTCAGCTCTTTGTACGTTACTGACTCGCCTTCATACCGAATCGCGATTTGATCCGGCGTTTTTGCGGTCTGCCGTTCAAACATCGCATGAACCGTGTCATATTCAGGCTTTTCGGTCTCTTCAGAAATCGGTGCGAGCAGCTGCGCTTTTTCCTCTGGGGTTATGATTTCAAGCTTGTCCGGCGTGATGTCCGGTTTGTCGAGAACCTGGGAGACGATGTGTGCCAAATGGCCTTTGATATTTTCGATGAATTGGCGGTCATACACACTTGAATCGTATCTCATTTTCAAGTGAATCTCGTCACCCGGCGCCACCATAAGATAAAAACTGTAATTGGTTTCGTCTTCCATGCTGAAATCATGGATGTGAAAAAGGTCTTTCGTATCCCCCTTGCTGTTCAGCACATCAAGCTCCTGTTCAACCGGATAATTCTCAAAGACAAGAATATGATCAATTAAGCCTTGTTTTACCTGTGAATTCGCCTGTATGTCATAAAGTGGGTGATAGCTGTAAGCCTGTCCTTTCAAAGCGTCCTTTTGCACGTTTTTGATCAGCTTTTGAAACGGGATATTTGCCCCGCTGATCCGGACAGGCACGGTATTAATAAACAGGCCGATCATTCGCTCGATGCCTTCGATTTCAGACGGCCTTCCGGAAATGACAGAACCAAAAACCGCATCTTCTGTCTGGTTATACGCCTGAAGCAAAATGCCCCAGAGCGTGTGGAAAATGGTGCTCAGCGTGACCTCTTCTTTTACGGCCAGCTCTTTCAGCTTAGCCGTGTCCTCTTTTGAAAAGGAAAACGTCACTTCCTCTTGTCTGCTTTCGCCGGCTTTTTTCTGCTTCGGCAGAACAGTCTGCTGCTCAAAGCCTTCAAGGTACCGCTCCCAGTACGAAGCGGCTTTTTCTTTATCTTGCTCCATCAGCCACTTGATGTAGGTCCCGTACGGCACAGCGGGCTCAAGCGTTAACGGTGTCCGGCGGAGCCGCGAGGCGTATATCTGGAAGAACTCTTTCAGCACGATTCCGAGACACCAGCCATCCATAATGATGTGATGGAAACTCCATATGCACGTATATTCACATTCACCGGTTTGAAGCAGCGTCACCCGCATCAGCATGTCTTTTTGCAGATGAAATCCTTTCTTACGGTCTCTTCGTTTGGCTTCTTCAATATGCTTGATTTGATCAGCCTTGTTTAAATTGGTGAGATTTTCCTCAATGATGCTGACGTTCCGCTCTTTTAATACGACCTGCTGCGGCACTGACACGTTCTGGCTGATAAAGATCGTTCTGAAAATATCATGTCTTTCGAAAAGGGCATGAACGCTCTCTTCAAACACGCGGGTGTCAACCTTCCCCGTTATTGAAAAGGAGGCCTGCTCGGCGTAAGCCTGTGATTCCTTTTGCAGGAGGGAATGAAAAAGCATTCCTTCCTGCATATAAGACAGCGGATAAATATCCTGAATTGCATTCTTTTTTGTCATGTTATAATCTCCCCGTCGCCTTTTTCTACAGTTCCTCGACAAAACTCGCTATGCTGTCCAAATCATCAGATGTTAACGTTTTGCTGCTAAAATCACTAACGGTTTTTTCTGCTTCCTCTTTGCCTGTGCAGTGCGCCATAATATCACGCAAATATTGCTGTAAAGTTTGCAGCAGCTGTTCCATCGTTTCTTTGCGGAAGCGGCTCGGCGGATAGCTCAAACTGAAGTGAAGTTTGTTTTGTGCGGCCATCGCGCTCATTTCCACCGCTTGTTCCCGCTGCCATGTCGGCGTGATGTCGTGCCCGCTTGCAAGACCGGACAGACTGAACGTGTGCTGATCTTCTGTATCATTGAATTGCCCTAAATAGTTAAAGCTGATTTCAGGCGCTTGTCTGAAGCGGATTGTTTTTTGTTCAGGCGGTGTCATGTATTTTAAAATGCCGTAGCCTATTCCTTTATCCGGTATTCTTCCGAGTGTGTCTTTGACCGTTTTTACCGCCGTTCCAAGCTCAGCGCCTGCTGTGTTCAAGTCAATGAGCACCGGATACATGGAGGTAAACCAGCCTACGGTGCGGCTGATGTCGAGCTCCGGCATGATGTGCTCTCTCCCGTGCCCTTCCATCGCGATGCGCAGTCTGCCGCCCCCTGTCCAGTCCCGTAAAGCCAAAGCTGCGGCAGTCAGAAGAATATCTTGCGTATCGGTATGGTAGGCCCGGTTGACCTGCTGAAGCAAAACGGACGTTTCTTCTTCTGTAAGCGTAAAGCTTACCGTTTGCCGAATGCTGTCGGCTCCCGTCTGATGCTGCGGTTTTTCATAAGGAAGTTCGGCAGCTGTTTCTTCTTCAATAAAACGCCAATATTCTTCTTCACGCATCAGCTTGCTGCTTTTTGCGTATTCTGAAAGCCTTTCAGCGTATTGCTTAAACGAATCGGTCTTTGGCGGAAGCTGGACCGGCTGACCTTTTACGGCTTGAGTGTAAGCGGCAGATAAATCCTCCAGCAAAATACGCCATGACACTCCGTCAACCGCCAGGTGATGTACGGTGATGAATAAATAATCCCCGGACCGGGTTTTGAACCAGCCGGCTTTTAATAACGGGCCTTTTTCAATATCCATCCGCTGTTGGAGCGCAGCGACTTCACTTTCTATTTCTTTTTCCCAAGTATCTGTCTCAGACAGATCCCAAATGTCCAAGCTGTACAGTTCATCTTTTTGAATACCGTGATTGATTTGTCTGAAACTTTCGTTTTCTGTACTGACGGTGATCCGGAGTGCATCATGATGAATGACAAGATGCTGCAAGGCTTCTTTGAGCGGCTGTTTATGCAATGCGTCAGAGCTGAACATCATGACGGACTGATTGAAATGATTTCTGTTTTCCATCCGCTGTGATAAAAACCACTGCTGAACGGGTGTCCAAGGAATGTTTCCTTCCACCGGCCGCTGATCGATGACTCTTTCCGCTTTCCGGATAAGTGGCGCGAGCTCCTTAATGGACGGATGCCGGAATAAGTCACTCGCCGTCATTTTCCACCCATAGCGTCCGAGCCGTGCGGAAACTTGCAGCGCTTTGATTGAGTCGCCGCCCAATTCAAAAAATGAGTCCTCAATCCCGACTTGTTTTGCGCCGAGCACTTCCTGCCAGATCACGGAAAGCTGTTCTTCGAGCTCATTGCGGGGAGCTGTGTACGCGGTTTGAAGCGCGAGCTCCGGTTCGGGCAGATTTTTCCGATCCAATTTACCGTTCGGCGTAAGCGGCAGCTTCTCAAGTTCCATCATATAGGCCGGAACCATGTAATTCGGCAGTTGCTGAGAAAGTGAAGAACGCACTTTTTCTGTATCCATGTCCGCCTGCAGACTCATATATGCGATCAGTTCTTTATTGCCGGACTGCCCGGTTCTGACTGACACGGCGGCTTCTTTCACGCCGTCCAGGCTCCTCAGTGCGGCTTCAATCTCTCCCAGCTCCACCCGATAACCGCGGATTTTCACTTGATCATCCATCCGCCCGGCATATTCGATCGTTCCGTCCGGCAGCCAGCGGGCTAAATCTCCGGTGCGGTACATCCGTTCTCCGGGAACAAAAGGATTAGGGACAAATTTTTCTTCCGTCAGTTCAGGGCGGCCGAAATATCCTCTTGCCACACCGTCTCCGCCCGTGCATAATTCGCCGATGACGCCGATCGGCTGCGGTGTTCCCCTGCTGTTTATGATATATGCGGTTGAATTTCCGACAGGGCGGCCGATCGGGATTGAATGATCGTATGATTGTTCAATCAAAAAGCAAGTCGAGAACGTCGTGTTTTCAGTCGGTCCGTATCCATTCCATACTGAGAGTTGCGGCAGCGCACTCCGAACCCGGTTTACATGGCTTGGGGACAGTGCTTCCCCGCCGATAATCAATCGGGATAATCCGGAAAACACGTGTTCATTTTGTTCTGATAAATGGTTGAACAGAGACGATGTCAGCCACAGTGTCGTAATGCCGTTTTGCTGTATAAATGTTTCCAGAACATCCGAGTCGAGATAGGTTTCCTGGTCACTTACATATAAAGAAGCGCCGTTTAAAAGCGGACCGAATATTTCAAATGTCGTAACGTCAAATCCTAATGATGAAGTAAACAATAGTCTGTCTTCCGGCGTAAAATCAATATAATTGCTGTTTTTCACAAGGCGGATCACGCTTCGCTGTTCAATCATGACGCCTTTTGGCGCACCTGTTGATCCGGACGTATAAATCATGTAGGCCAACGATTCAGGTCCGCCGAGCGGTTCGGGATTTTCTGAACTCAAGCCGGCCTTTGTTTGAATATCCTCTATGAATAAACGTTTTCCTGAAAGCGGCAGACCGTCAAGTTTATCAGATTGGAGAAGAATATCAGCTTTACAGTCTTTAAGCATCCATTCAGCCCGTTCCCGCGGCACATCGTCACCAATAGGCAAGTAGGCGCCTCCCGCTTTTAATATTCCGAGGATTCCGGAGGCAAGCTCTGTTGTGCGGCCGGTTAATAAGGCGACAACGCTTTCCGGACCGACGCCATTTGATCGGAGAGCCGCCGCTATTCTGTTAGCCCGTTCGTTCAGCTCACGGTATGTCAAGATTTGTCCATCATATACAACTGCCCGGGCATCGGGGGTTTCTTTTGCCTGCCGCTCAAATAAACGGCTGATGGTTTCGTGTCTTGGGTAATCGCTTTTCGTCTGATTAAACTGATAAATGACGCGATTTGTTTCAGCATTATCCAGTACGTGAATGTCACCAAGCGGTATCGCTTGGTTTTCAATTACTTTTGTAAGAATACGTGTAAAATAACAAAGCCATTTTTCAATTGTCTGTTTTTGATAGATATCTGTATTGAATTCAAAATCAAAGCTGATGGAACCGTCAGACCCTTCTGACGCGTAAAGCGTGGCATCAAACTTTGCGGTTTTATGACTTGTATCCGCAGCTTGAGCCAAATGCAGCTTATTTAACACCAGGGATTCACGCTCCATATTTTGGAGCACAAACATAACGTCAAACAGCGGATTGCGGCTCGTGTCCCGCTGCACACCGAGCCGTTCCACCAGCTCTTCAAACGGATAGTCCTGATGCTCGTACGCTTCAAGCGCGGCCTGGCGGACTTCTGCCAAGTAATCGGTGAACCGTTTGTCTCCTTTCGGCTCCGTTCTGATGGCCAGCGTGTTGACGAACATGCCGAGAATCGGTTCAAGGTCTTCATGCGGACGCCCGGCAATCGGCGAGCCGACGATGATGTCTTCCTGCCCGCTCAATCGCGCGAGTAACGTATTGTACGCGGCGAGAAGCACCATATACAAAGTGGAGCCGTGATCCCGGGCAATGCGGTGAAGGCCGGATGCCGTTTCAGCGTCAAGCGTGCACGATACGCTGCCGCCCGCAAAGCTTCTGACAGCCGGACGGGGCTTGTCAGCCGGAAGTTCAAGCACCGGAAGCTCTCCTTCTAGCCGCTTCAGCCAGTAGGCTTCCTGCTTCTGGTACCCTTCTTTCTCCTGAAACGACCGCTGCCAGACGGCATAGTCTTTATATTGAAGGCGCATTGGCGCAAGCGAACGGCCTGCGTACAGCTCGCCGAATTCTTTAATCAAGGTGTTGACGGACACACCGTCAGAAATAATATGATGCATATCCGTTAATAAAAGATGACGTTCGTCCGATTCTTTCACGAGGGCCGCACGGAAGAGCGGCGCTTCCTCCAGACAAAACGGCCGGACGAATGCGTCAGCTGACCCGGCCTCATCCAGCTGAAACGGTACGCTATCATGGATGCGCTGCACCGGTTCGCCGTCAGGCCTCGTTTCAAAGGACGTTCTGAGCGACTCATGCCGCTCCACAAGCTGCCGGAACGTCTCCTCCAGCCGGCCGCGGTCAAGCGGGCCCGTCAGTTCCAGCACAGCCGGCATATTGTAGCCGACACCGCCGTCTTCAAGCTGCTGGAGCACATACATCCGTTTCTGCGCCGAAGACACCGGATAGGTGTCCTGTTTTTGCGCAGGCTGAATCGCTTCATACGGGCTCTCTTCCAAGTCCTGAATAACCGAAGCGAGCTCTTCCACCGTCGGCCGGGCGAAGATGTCCTGTAACGGCACCTGAACACCGAACTCTTTGGCGATGCGGGAGACGAGAGCTGTCGCTTTTAACGAATGGCCGCCCCGCTCAAAAAAGTGATCCCGGATGCCGACGGGGCCGTTTTTCAGCACCTCTTCCCAAAGGGCGCAAAGCTTCATTTCCGTGACGTTCCGCGGGGCGGTGTACGCCTGTCTGTCTGCCGCTCCGTCGGGAGCCGGCAGTGCGCGGCGGTCAAGCTTTCCGCTCGGTGTGACCGGCCATTCGGTCATCTTTATGAACTGAGCTGGCATCATGTAAGCCGGAAGGCGTGTCGCAAGCTCCGCCCGCACGTCATCGCTTTCCCGTCCTTCAATATAGGCGTAAAGCGCGGTTTCGCCGTGTTCGTTCCGGGCGGTGACCGCCGCCTCACGAATGCCGTCGATGCGCCGGATCGCCGCTTCGATCTCTCCCGGTTCAATCCGGTAGCCGCGGACTTTCACCTGTCCGTCTGAACGTCCGAGCCATTCGACTAGGCCGTCTTCTGTCCAGCGTGCGATATCGCCCGTCTGATACATGCGTTCTCCCGGGTAAAACGGATCATCGAGAAAACGCTCCTCCGTCAGCTCAGGCCGGTTCAGATAGCCCCGGGCCACCCCTGTCCCCGCGATGTACAGCTCTCCTGCCACGCCCGCAGGCTGGATGGTTCCTCCGCTATCTAATACATACAGACGGGCACCCGGAACGGGTTTTCCGATCGGAAGCCTTGTCCGTCCGCTGTCCCGTTTTCGGTCACAGACGTAAAACGCCGCATCAACCGTCGCTTCTGTCGGTCCATAGCCGTGAATAAGCATCGTCTCCGGCAACAGATCTGCAAACCGGGCAGCCGTAAGCGGGGAAAGAGCTTCGCCTCCGGCAAACACGCGTGTCAGTGTTCTGCCGAGGCGTGTTCTTGTTTCCTCAGGCTCCGTTTCCAGCGCGTCTAAAAAGCTGTTGACCATTGCCGGAATAAAATGCGCGGTCGTCACCTTTTCTGAGGCAAACGCTTCAATCATCCGCACAGGATCTTTCTCCCAGCCGGCCGGAAGCAGATACACGGAGGCGCCTGACATCGTCCACCAAAACAATTGCCAGATGGAAGCGTCGAAAGAAAAGGATGATTTCAGCACGATAATATCCTCTTCCGTCAACGGGAACTGCCCTTGCATCCCTGATAAAAAGGCGGCGGCCTGACGGTGTTCAACAGCCACTCCCTTCGGTGTTCCCGTCGAACCGGACGTATAAATGATATAAGCGAGCGAATCGCTATCCGCTTCGTCAGAGACAGCCCCTGTCTCCGTCTCGCCTGTCAGAGAAGAAAGAGACACTTCTAGCGTTTCTCCGGAAAAACCGGAAACGGATAACCCCGGCTGTGCAAGCAGGAGACAAGCGCCGCAGTCATCGAGCATATAGCGCAGCCTGTCCTCAGGATACTCCGGGTCAAGCGGCACGTAGGCGCCGCCCGCTTTTAACACGGCAAGCACAGAAACCACCATCTCCGGCGAGCGTTCAGCGAGCACGCCGACCATGCTTTCTTTGCGGACGCCTTTTTGTCGGAGCCGAACGGCGAGCCTGTCTGTGTACTGGTCAAGCTCGGCGTACGTCAGCATACCGCCCGGAAAACGGAGCGCCGGACGATGCGGCGAAAGCGCGGCACGGCGGGTAAACAGCCCGTGAAGCGTCGGAGCCGGCGGTTCAACCGTTTCTGTACGGTTAAACGCATCCAGCATATTTCTGGCTTCACACGCATCAAGCAATGCGATCTCGGAGGCGCTCATTTCAGGGTCGGAAATGACTGACTTCATCATATGCCGTAAAAATGTTTCAATATTCTTCATAAAAACACGATCGTATATACCGGTATCAAAGTTTAAGCGGATATAAAGAGAATTTCCCGGAATCACCTTTATGCTGCATCCGTAGTTTGTGACTTCCTCCATCGTGAAATCTTCTACCGCAAAATCAAATGAACCTGCCTGACTCACATTTTCAATTTCACGCTGGGCCGGCACATTTTCAAACACGATAATGTGGTCAAACAGCGCTTGCTTCAAAGGGCTTTGCGCCTGAATGTCATACAGCGGATAATAGCTGTACGCTTCTGCTTGCAGCGTCTCCTGCTGCAAATGCCTGACGAGCTCCAGAAAAGAAAATGAACCGCTTTTCACCCGCACGGGAATCGTATTAATAAACAGGCCCACCATTTTTTCCACGCCTGCGAGATCCGACGGCCGGCCGGAAACGACAGAACCGAAAACGGCGTCATCACAGCGGCTGACACGCTGCAGCAACAGGCCCCACAGTGCCTGGAACACTGTATTCAGCGTTGCTCCCGCCCTTGCCGCAATGTTCTTCAGCTCATTTGTCTGCTCTTCAGAAATGGTGAAAACCGCCTGCTCAAGTTCGCCATTTGGTTCTGCAGATTTTTTCGGAAGAGACGCCGATTGCTCAAGATCGGCAAGTCTCGTTTTCCAAAAAATCTCGGCTTCTTTACGATCCTGCTTCATGAGCCATTTAATATACTTTCCATATGGCTGAACAGGCTCGAGAGACGGGAGCCGTCCGTCTCCGAGAGATTGATAGATCATCAGAAATTCCTTCATGACAATTCCGAAGCACCAGCCGTCCATGACGATATGATGATGGCTCCATATACAAACATAGCGTTCAGGCGCTTTTTTCAAAATGGAGACTCTCATGAGAGGGTCTGATTGCAAATCAAAGCCTTTATCTTTATCTTCTTTTCTGAATCGGTCGGCATATTTATCTTGTGCCTTCTCGTCCAAATGAGAAATATCATGAAACTGAACGCGGCTCGGCCTGTTTTTCAACACGACTTGGCGGGGCTTCGCCACATTCTTATGAATAAATGTCGTACGGAAAATATCGTATCGTTCAAAAACAGCATCTATACTTTTTTGGAATCGTTCCCGGTCAAGCTGTCCGCTGATCGTAAACACCGCTTGTTCGAAGTAGGCTCTTGAGTCATGATCCAACAGAGAATGAAAAAGCATGCCCTCCTGCATAAAAGATAAAGGATATATATCTTGTATTTCCGGTTGCTGCCCCATTGCGCCACTCCTTTTCTATAGTTTGTTGACGGCTCCCATAATGTCACTCAGATCTTCCAGCGTTAACTCCTCGTCACTGAAATCAGCGGCGCTCCATTCACGCTCCTCTTTGCCTGTGCAATGCGTGATGATTTGCTTGAGAAAGGCATGAAAATATCCCGTCAAAACTTCAATCGTTTCTTTTTGATACTGAAAACGGTTGTACACGACATGCATGCTGAGACATTCCGACGATACGGAGCCGCTGATATCAAGTGTGTACGGACGTTCCCAGTCTGGGCTGACTTCATTTCCCGCTTTTACGGGAGAAACACCAAAGCCGCTGGAACGGATTTCACGGTCAAACTGTCCCAGATAGTTAAAACTGATTTCAGGAGAATCGGATTCAGTCTCTTCCCAGAGTTTGCTTATATACTTCAGCACCCCGTATCCCGCTCCTTTATGCGGAATGCGGCGCATCATGTCTTTTGTCCGCTTAATGTGATAGCCGAGCCGCTCGCCGTCATCAGCCTGATCTTGAAAACTTGCGTCAACCAATACCGGATAAATTGACGTAAACCAACCGATGGTTCTGCTGATATCAAGATGCTCCAAGTGCTCTTCCCTTCCGTGGCCTTCCATGCTGATTTTGAATGTCTCGTTTCCGGTCCATCTGTTCAGCGCAAGGCTTAACGCGGCAAGCAATAATTCACCCGTCTCTGTTGTGTATGCTCTGTTCGCTTCCGTTAACAGCTGCTCAGTCTCCTGTTTCGTCAATGTAACGGTCATCACATCTGTATCTTTCAGAAGATTGGAAGAGATGCGGGCATCTTTCGGAAGCGGTTCGACCGCCGCTCTTTCTCTTTCGGACCAGTAGTCTGCTTCCTGTAACAGCCGGCGGCTTTTTGCATAATCAGAGATTTGCTTCGCGTAAGTCTGATAGGAATCGGTTTTTGCCGGAAGCGCGGTTTCTTTTCCTGCGAGCGCCTGCCTGTAGCACGCGGTGAGATCTTCAAATAAAATCCGCCATGATACACCGTCAATGACAAGGTGATGAATAGAAAGCAGCAGATGATCGCCATCATTAGCGTGAAATAATCCGACAGCTACGAGCGGACCCGTCTCCAGCCGAATGGAAGTTTGAATACGGGCGGCCGCCTGTTCAATTGCGGCGTGCTCCTCTTGTAATGACCCTTTCCCTCTCACGTCATGCGTTTCAAACGTAAAGAGTTCTTCTTCAGAAAGGTTTTCCGCTCTGTTGTATTGAGTCACCGATCCGTTTTGCGTGCCGCATACGATCCGTAATGCGTCATGATGAACCGCGAGCTGTGCCAACGCTTTTCTCATAGCAGATTCATTGATTCTGTCCGCACTGCGGAGCATTACGGACTGATTAAAATGATCATGCGGCAATGATTGCGACAAGAACCAGTGCTGGATCGGCGTCAGCGGCACGTCTCCCGTGACGGGAGCCTGATCAATCACGCGGCGGACTTTCCGGAGCCGCATCGATACTTCTCCCAGTGTCTGATGCTCGAACAGCTCGCGGACGGTCGTTTCATAGCCCTGCTGTTTCAGCCTCGCACATACTTGCAGCGCTTTAATCGAATCCCCGCCGAGATGGAAGAAATGAGCATTGGGGCCGAGGCCTTCAACACCTAAGAGTTCTTCCCAAATGTCAGCCATCATTTCTTCAGTTTCATTTCTCAGGCTGATATCATCTCCAAGGCTATCATTTAATTCAGGCTGCGGGAGCGCCTTCTCGTCCAGCTTCCCATTCGCCGTCAGAGGCAGTTCATCAAGCTCTATCAAGCGGGCGGGAATCATATATTCCGGCAGAAAAGCTCTGAGAGAGGCCTGAATCTCTGCTTCTTTTATCTTTTCGTTCCCGTGTAAGACCGCGTATGCGTAAATGGAGTGCTGACCGTGCTGATCAGCACGTGTGATCACGGCGGCCTCTTTCACGGAGGAAAGCTCTTGCAGCGCTGATTTAATTTCTCCCAGCTCAATTCTGTGGCCTCTGACTTTTACTTGCGCATCTTTCCGCCCGACATATTCCAGCTCTCCATTTGAGAGTCTTTTGGCGATATCACCCGTCCGGTAGAGCCGCATGCCGGAAACGTGCGGATTCGTGATGAAACGGGAGGCGGTTAAATCATCCCTGTTTACATATCCCCTCGCGACGCCTTCCCCGCCGATATAAAGCTCACCGGGAATTCCGATCGGCTGCGGATTCATATAGGCGTCCATAACAAAAGCATGAAGGGTTTCCAGCGGTCTGCCGATATTGCTTTTGTTTCTCTCAATATCATCCATATTCAGTTTTTTGCATGTGACGTGAACCGTGGTTTCCGTAATACCGTACATATTAACAAGCTCCGTCTCCGGGTACTTCTCTTTCCAGCTTTTCAGCATGCCGGGCTGAAGCGCTTCTCCGCCGAAAATGACATATCGAAGCTTCAGCTTGTCCGTATGCCCGGCCTCTTCATGAATGAGTCCGGAAAAAGCCGTCGGCGTTTGGTTCAGCACCGTTACGCCTTCACTTTGCAGCAGCTGCCGGTACAAATACGGATCACGGGCTGTGTCTTTCGGCACGATAACTACCTTTCCGCCGTATAAGAGCGCGCCGAATATTTCCCAGACAGAAAAATCAAAGCAATAGGAATGGAACAGCGTCCAGACGTCTTCAGAGCCGAAATCAAACGGCAGTCCTTTATGTGTGATAAGACTGATGACATTGCGGTGTTCCGTCATAACGCCTTTCGGTTTTCCGGTTGTGCCCGATGTGTAAATCACGTAAGCCGGCTGTTCAGGCGTTATTATTTCTTTCGTTCTGTCTGCTGAAACGGATTCAGGCTTATCGATGTATAAAACCGGCAGCCCGTCCATTCCGGATATCCCAAGACCCGATTGCGTCAACAGAGCACGCGCGCCGCTGTCAGTCAGCATAAATGAAATCCGCTCGTCCGGATAGTCAGGATCAATCGGCAGATAAGCACCTCCCGCTTTTAAAATACCGAGAATCCCAATCAGCATATCCGGAGATCGTTCGGTCATAATTCCGACAATCTGTCCGGAGCGGATGCCGTTTTCCGACAGCATATCGGCGATTCGATCCGCCTTTTCATTGAGCTCGCGGTAGGTGAGACGCTCATCAGACATGACGGCTGCAATTTGATCCGGCATTTTTTCCGCCTGTGCTTCAAATAAACTGACAATCGTTTCATGCCTCGGATACTCCGCCGTTTGATTTTCCGCTTGAAGAAGCATCTGCCGCTCGTTTATGCCCAGCAAATGAATGTCAGACAGCTTCCGCTCATCATCCGATGCGATTTGTCCTAAAAGCTCTTTAAAATGACCGGCCCACCGTTCGATCGTATCCTTTTCAAACAACGCGGTACTGTATTCAAAATGAAAATCCAGTGAGCCATCCGGCCGTTCCTCGGCATGAAGCGTCAAGTCGAATTTTGAAATGTCATGCTTCACTGCATGTGAAGAAACGGATAAGCCCGGAAGGTTCACTTCGAAATCATCACTGTTTTGCAAAACGAGCATGGCATCAAACAGCGGATTGCGATTGACTTCCCGGTGTGTATCAAGCTTTTGGGCAAGTTCTTCAAACGGGAAGTCCTGATGTTCGGCCGCGCCGAGGGCGAGCATTTTCACCTCTTCTAAATAAGCGCGGAATGTCTTATCCCCTTTCGGCCTGCTTCTCATTGCCACGGTATTTACAAACATGCCGATGACCCCGTCAAGCTCAGCGCGGCTTCTGCCGGCCGCAGGTGAACCGACGACAATGTCTTCCTGCCCGCTCAATTTAGAAAGGAACAAGGAGTAGCTTGCCAAAAGAATCATATACAGTGTCGAACCCGTCTCATCCATGAGCTGGCGCAAGTTCTCCGCCGTTTCCTTTTGAAGGCGCGTTCGAACCGCGGACCCGCTGAAATCAGGAAGCTGCGGGCGCTTTTTATCGAGCGGCAGATCAAGTACGGGAATGTTTTCCCCGATCGTCTCCAGCCAATAACGCTCATGTCTTTTGAATTCTTCAGCGGCAAACCGCTCATGCTGCCAGACGGAAAAATCTTTGTACTGGAGTTTTAACGGCCGCAACTCTTTTCCTCTGTACAAATCCGTCAATTCTTGAATCAGAACGCTCATTGACACACCGTCTGCGATAAGATGATGCATATCAAGCAGCAGAAAATGACGTTCTTCAGTAACTTTGGCTAAAGTCACTCTCAAAAGCGGCGCTTTTTCCACGTCAAACGGTTTGACGAAAGTTTCCATCACCTCTTGAAGAAGGTTCCCGGATGGCATGTGAATCTCTGTGAGGTCAAGATCGACATGTGCATGTATTTGCTGCATCGGCTCCCCGTTTCGTAAAACAAATGAAGTGCGTAACGCTTCATGCCTTTGTAACAGCGCTGAAAAGGCTTCGTGCAGGCGATCCCGGTTGAGTCTGCCGCTCAGTTCCAGACAAGCGGGCATATGATAGCCCGTACTGTCCGCTGCAAGCTGATGAAGGGCATAGAGCCTTTTTTGCGCAAAAGATAGCGGGTACAAGTCCTTTGCCACAGCAGGCGTGATTTCTGCATATTCTCCTCTTTTCCTCTGTTCAAGGAAGCGGGCCATGCTCTCGATGGTCGGATGTTCAAAAACATGGCGGACGGCAAGTTCAATTTGCAGCCGTTTATGTATGTTTGAAACAAGCGACGCGGCTTTCAGCGACTGTCCGCCGATTTGGAAGAAATCATCTCTCATACTGATGTGTTCCCGTTTCAGCACTTCTTGCCAAATAGACAGCAGCTCAGTCTCAAGCATTGTGCGCGGAGCTTGATAATCACCGGTTCTCTCGGCTTCTTTCGGCTCAGGAAGTGCGGCCCGATCAAGTTTTCCGCTCACAGACAGCGGCATTTCCGTTAATTTGGTAAAGCTTCCCGGTATCATATAAGCAGGTAATCTCCCGGCCAATTCAGCGTGCGGTTTAAATGTCACACCCGCATTTTCCAGTACGACATAAGCTGCAAGCTCCTGTTCCCCGTCCGCCATTTTGCGCACGGTGACTGCCGCCTCTTTTACCCCGGACAGACTTCTGAGTGCCGTTTCGATTTCTCCTAATTCAATTCTGTAACCTCTTACCTTCACCTGATCGTCAAAGCGTCCCATGTATTCAATCGTTCCATCCGGTAAAAATCGGGCTGCATCTCCCGTTCTGTAAAGCCGTTCACCTTCACGAAACGGATGAGGGGTAAAGACTTTGTCCGTCAGCTCTTTTTGCTGAAAATATCCGTCCGCCAGACCTTTTCCGGAAATACACAGTTCACCGACGGCTCCGACCGGCTGCAGCCGATCTCCGTGCATCATATAGACAGAAGTGTTGGCAATCGGGCGCCCGATCGTAATCCGGCTGCTTTTTTGCAGGTTGCGCAGAATCGTCGTGGCCACACTGTTTTCCGTCGGGCCGTATTCATTCAGCAGCTCGGCATTCGGGCATATGCCGCGGCTCGCTTCCACGATATCAGGAGTGGCCGCTTCCCCGGCAAATGTCACCACCCGAAGCGTCTGCGCATCCTTTTTCGTCAGCGAATCAAGCAGAACGCGATACAGAGACGGAACGATCAGAAGATGGCTCACTCCGTGTCGGGTGATTTTCTGTTTTATTGAAAGGACGTCTTTCGCATCATCTTCATCAGTTAACAATACACAGGCGCCCGACAGAAGCGGAGTGAAAAGACTCGTTAATGACCCGTCAAATACGTATGAAAAAAGATGAAGCGCTATGTCCCCTTCTGTCATCCCGTATTCTTCACGCCGCCATTGCAATGTATTGCTGATCGCTTTGTGTTGTACAAGCACCCCTTTCGGCCGGCCTGTCGTTCCGGAGGTGTAAATGACATACGCCCAATTTCCGCTGTCAGATACCGGCGGAAGCGGTGAAGTCTGCTGGGAAACCGTTTCCTCCATGATGACGACGCTGCCCTTGAAATGCGGCGGAATGAGGGGGAGCAGGTCTTTTTCAGTCACGAGCAGTGAGGCTTCACTGTCTCTCAGTAAAAATGAAATCCGTTCAGGCGGGAATTCCGCATCAATCGGCATATAGGCGCTGCCCGACTTCCAAATTCCGAGCAGAGCGGCAACCGTACTCATTGATCGGCGCAGCATAACAGCGGTGATCTGGTCGGGGCGTGCGCCTTTTTCCCTTAACGCATGCGCAATCTGATTCGCCCGCTGATTTAATTTCTTGTAGCTCCAGCTTACCCCGTTATATCTCAACGCCTCTTGGTCAGGCGTTTTTGCCGCCTGTTCTTCAAACAGCCCATGAACGGTTGTCTCAGGGTACGGACGGTTCGTTTCGTTAAACGAATGAATCAAGGCTTCTTCCTCTGGAGGCACGAGACTGATGCTTGATAAAAGCCTGTCCGGATCTTCCGTTACACAGGAGATGACCTCCAGAATATGCCCTTTGATCCGTTTCATGTCTTCCCGATCGTAGATGCCCGCATTGTAGCTGAATTTCACATAAAACTCTTCTCCCGGAACGATGACGACGTTAAGATCGTAATTGGTTTCTTCCGCCATCGAAAAGTTTTCAAGTGAGAGCGCACTGCTTTCCGTTTGCTTCCAGCCGTTTACCGCAGTCTGCATCTGAACCGGATAATTCTCAAAAACCAGGATGTGGTTCAAGAGATCTTGTTGCAGGCCGCTCTCGTTTTGGATGTCATAAAGCGGATAATAGCTGTGCTCTTCCGCAGCGAGTGACTCTTTCTGCACCTTTTTGAGAAGAGAAGAAAAAGTCATATCCCGAGCCGCGCGCACCCTTATCGGCACGGTATTGATAAACAGTCCGGCCATGGATTCGATGCCGGCGATAGCTGACGGCCTGCCGGAAACAACTGAACCGAATACCGCATCTTCAGTGCCGTTGTAACGGTGGAGAAGCAGTCCCCAAATGCTCGTAAATAAAGTATTCAGCGTGACCCCGGTGCTTCGGGCAATGTCTGTCAGCTTTTGCACGGTTTCAGACTCAAGGGAAAATTGAAAATGCTCAGATGCATAACCGTTTTGCGCCGGCTTATTCTTCGTTTGCGGAACGGAAACGACTTCTCCGTAATCTTCCAAGCAGCGCGACCAGAACGCTGACGTTTCTTCTTTATTCCGGCTTCGGAGCCATTTGATATAAGAACTGTAAGGAGCCGGACTGCTGAGGTTTACAGGCCGCCCGTTTCGGATCGCATAATACATGCTGAAGAAATCTTTCAGCACAATGCCCAAGCTCCAGCCGTCCATCATAATGTGATGGTGAGTCCAAACGCATGTATGGCGGTTTTCTCCCGTTTGAAAAAGAGTCAGGCGCATTAAGGGGCCTTTTTGCAGATCAAAGCCCTTATTCCGGTCGGTTTCCTTGAATTCCTTAATGATGTTTTGCTGCTGTTCTTCCGAATAATCTGAAATGTTCTCAGTCTGTACGGCTGTGTCACGGCGTGAAAGGACAACCTGCTGCGGCCCTTCAAGGTCAGGCACTTCTTTTATGAAAATCGTTCTGAAAATATCATAACGGCTGACAAGCATATCCAGACTTTTTTGGAATGTATCAATGCATAAGTCCCCGCTGACTGTAAACGAAATCTGCTCGACATATGCGTTTGATCCGGAATCCAGAAGCGAATGAAACAGCATGCCTTCCTGCATATATGATAAAGGGTAAATATCTTGAATTTCTGTCGCTTGTGTCACGAATGCCACACACCTTTTTATGAAATTAAAGTCCTTTTACGAGATCTTCAATGCTTGATAGTGCTTGAGCGGTCAATTCTGTATGGCTGTAATCCGTTAATGTTTTTTCCCGCTCTTTCTTGCCGGAACAGTGGGCGATGATGTCCTCGATGTGAGTATGGAAACGATTCATGAAGAACTCGATTGCCCCCGGTGCAAATACATCGGTATAAACGGCTTTTACCTCCAGTTGCCCGGCCGCCACCATCGCGTTAATATCCAGATCAAACTCGCGGATGCGCCCGGCCGCTATATCATGCTGCGGCTTGAACGGTGACATCTTCAGCGTTCCCTCAAGACCGTCAAACGCACCGAGATAGTTAAAGCTTATTTCTGGGTCTTTATAAAGAATGTTTCGCGAATATCTCAACAGCCCGTAGCCGGTTCCGTGATAAGGAACCCGTCTCATCATGTCTTTTACCGTCTTTATGCGGTGAGCGGTTTTTTCGCCTGAGCCGCCCGGCACTCTCATATCCAAAAGCACCGGGTAAACAGATGTAAACCATCCTGCTGTTCTTGACATATCAATGTCAGGCATATGCCCTTGGCGCCCGTGCCCTTCAGTGCTGATAAGGATCTGTTCAGAACCCGTCCACTCATGAAGCGCCATTCCAAGCGCCGTTAAAAGCAATTCATGAACATCCGTTCCGTATGCCTGCTGTGTTTCCAACAGCAGCTGTTTCGTGACTTCGCTGCTTAATATCCACGATGCCGTGCGCGCGTTTTCCTGCAATCGTCCGGCGTTTTCATCAGTTATTTTCGGCAGCGGCGCTGTTTCACTAGACATCACGCTGTCCCAGTATGCGGCTTCCTCCAGCAATGCTTTGCTTTTGGAAATGTCAAAAAGCTCTTCGGCATACTTTATATAAGAATCGCTTTTCGGCGGCAGTTTGATTTGTTTGCCTTCCAATGCCTGCTGATAAGCTGTCTGCAGATCTTCAAGCAATATCCTCCATGACACGCCGTCCACGATAAGATGATGAATCGTTATAAGAAGATGGTCGGCTTCCTTCTGCCGGAACACTCCGAGATGAAGCAGAGGCCCTTGATCAAGACGCATAGCCTGCTGTATTTCTTTTTCCTCAGCGGCTATCCGTTTTTCGGGCTGCGTTTCTTCTGAAATATCTATGACGTTAAGCGTAAAGATTTCTTCATACTGCTTTGTGATTCCGCGATTATATTGAACCGTTTCCCCATGCTCATTTTCAGTGAAAGTCATTCGCAGCGCATCATGATGTTCTGTCAGCGCGCAAACCGCCTGATACAGCGCATCTATTTCGAGGCTGTCTTCACTGCACAGCATGACCGCTTGGTTATAATGAAGCTCAAACGCACCCGGCTCTTCAAAAAATCTCTGCTGGATCGGTGTCAGCGGAGCGCTTCCTTCTATCGGCCCCTGATCAGCCGTTGCAACAGCCGGCATGAGGTGCTTCGCGAGTTCTGCAATCGTCGGGAATTGAAACAAATCGCGGATCGACATGTTCCAGCCTTCTCCGGCGAGTCGGGCTGACACTTGAAGCGCCTTAATGGAATCCCCCCCAAGCTCAAAGAAAGAGTGATGAATTCCCGCTTTCTGAATATGAAGCACATCTTCCCAAATCCGGCATAACATCGCTTGTTTTTCATCGCCGGGCGCGACAAATGCCTGTGATGAATGTATCTCTTCTGCCGGCAATGCCGATTTGTCAAGTTTGCCGTTCAGTGTCAGGGGCATGCTGTCTAAACCGATAATATGGGACGGCATCATATAAGCCGGGAGCTCCTGCATTAGAGACTGGCGAAGTGATGAGATATCGGCCTCTTTAGGAACGATGTATGCCGCTAATCGGGCTTGTCCTTCAGCATCTTTCATCACGGTAACAGCCGCTTCTTTGACTTGATCGTGTTTCAAAAGCACACTTTCAATTTCTCCCGTCTCAATTCTGTAGCCTCTGATTTTTACCTGCTTATCAATCCGCCCTTTAAAACGAAGAGTACCATCCGGCAGCCAGCAAGCCTGATCTCCGGTTCTGTAAAGCGTTTCTCCCGTTTGTAATGGGTCACTGAATGCGTCCTCTGTCAGCTCAGGCTGTCCCCAATATCCTTTTGCGACGCCGGCGCCCCCGATATACAGCTCTCCGAAAACGCCGATCGGCTGGACCTGTTTGTCTTTGTTTAAGACGTACATTTGCACATTCGGAAGCGGAACACCGATCGGCACATCATCTTCCCGCGGCTTTTCGCTCATTTCGGCTTCATAATACGAAGAATCAATTGTCGCTTCTGTTACACCGTAGCTGTTAATGATCCGCATTTCTTTTCCGAAGCGTTCATGAAGCGTATAAAAATCCTGCGACTTGATCATATCTGAACCCAGTACCAGTATTTTTACGCTTCGCAGCGCGAGCTTCCGGCGATATATATATTCCATAAACGGAACAATCAGCGCGGGTGTCGACTCCATAAACGTGATACAGTGCTGATCAATGAGCTGATAAAGCTGTTGTGGCTCAAGCCGGACGTCATCCGGACAAATGACAAGCGTTCCCCCGTTTAGCAGGGCGCGTGCAAGATCCCCAGAAAATACATCAAATGAGAAACTCGCCATCTGCAACACTCTGACCGGTATAAGATCAAGCTCATAAATCCTGCGCCATGCAAGTGCTGCATGCGTAAAGCTGCGATTTCTGACTTCGACTCCCTTCGGCGTTCCCGTTGTTCCCGAAGTATATATGATATATGCAGTATCATCCGGTGACGCTGACGGCTGAATATTCTTTGCACAAATATCGTATTGATCTTCATGATCAAGCTGAATGAGAAATAAATTGTGATCCGTCAGCTGTGAAGCAAGTTCTTTGTATTCTGACTGCACCATCAAGACGGATGCCGCGCTGTCTTTTAATAAATAGCGAATCCGTTCCTCGGGATAATGGGAGTCAACCGGTATATACGCCCCTCCCGATTTCATGACGGCAAGAACACTGACGATCGCTTCAATCGAGCGGTTTGCCAATATAGCTGCTCTTTTTCCCGGACCGAATCCATTTTTGTGTAATGTTCGCGCAAGCCGATTTGCCCGCTCATTAAGCTGCGAATAGCTGATCTGTTGTGCTCCTTCAATAACAGCGGTCTGATGAGGCGTTTCTTCTGCTTTCTCTTCAAACAACTGGTGAAACAGTTTGTGTTTTTCCATGAATTCGGTTTGTGTGTTATTAAACTCAATCAGTAACTTTTGTTTTTCTTCTTCATCCAAAATGTCAGCTTTCAATAGTGTGACTTCCGGTTCGGCGGCAACATGGCGCAAGAGATTCAGTAAGTGGCCCATCCAGCGTTCAATCGTTTCTTTCATAAAAAGCTCGGTGCTGAATTCCATTTCAAAGCGGATGTTTCCATCGGATTCAGCCGCTGATAAGGTCAGGTCAAAACTTGATACATCATGTTCGGTATGCTCTGATCGCGACGCTTTCAGACCGGCCAGATTTATCTCCTCTCGCTCCATATTCTGAAGAATAAACATCGCATCAAACAGCGGATTGCGGCTCATGTCCCGCTGCACCCCGAGCCGTTCCACTAGCTCTTCAAACGGATAGTCCTGATGCTCATACGCCTCAAGCGCGGCCTGGCGGACTTCCGCCAAGTAATCGGTGAACCGTTTGTCTCCTTTCGGCTCCGTTCTGATGGCGAGCGTGTTGACGAACATGCCGAGAATCGGTTCAAGGTCTTTGTGCGGACGCCCGGCAATCGGCGAGCCGACGATGATGTCTTCCTGCCCGCTCAATCTCGCGAGTAACGTATTGTACGCGGCGAGAAGCACCATATACAAAGTGGAGCCGTGATCCCGGGCGATGCGGTGAAGGCCGGATGCCGTTTCAGCGTCAAGCGTGCACGATACGCTGCCGCCCGCAAAGCTTCTGACAGCCGGACGGGCCTTGTCAGCCGGAAGCTCAAGCACCGGAAGCTCTCCTTCAAGCCGCTTCAGCCAATAGGCTTCCTGCTTCTGGTACCCTTCTTTCTCCTGAAACGACCGCTGCCAGACGGCATAGTCTTTATATTGAAGGCGCATCGGCGCAAGCGAACGGCCTGCGTACAGCTCGCCGAATTCTTTAATCAAGGTGTTGACGGACACACCGTCAGAAATAATATGATGCATATCCGTTAATAAAAGATGACGTTCGTCCGATTCTTTCACGAGGGCCGCACGGAAGAGCGGCGCTTCCTCCAGACAAAACGGCCGGACGAATGCGTCAGCTGACCCGGCCTCATCCAGCTGAAACGGTACGCTGTCATGGATGCGCTGCACCGGTTCGCCGTCAGGCCCCGTTTCAAAGGACGTTCTGAGCGACTCATGCCGCTCCACAAGCTGCCGGAACGTCTCCTCCAGCCGGCCGCGGTCAAGCGGACCCGTCAGTTCCAGCACAGCCGGCATATTGTAGCCGACACCGCCGTCTTCAAGCTGCTGGAGCACATACATCCGTTTCTGCGCCGAAGACAAAGGGTAGGTGTCCTGTGTTTGCGCAGGCTGAATCGCTTCATACGGGCTCTCTTCCAAGTCCTGAATAACCGAAGCAAGCTCTTCCACCGTCGGCCGGGCGAAGATGTCCTGTAACGGCACCTGAACACCGAATTCTTTGGCGATGCGGGAGACGAGAGCTGTCGCTTTTAACGAATGGCCGCCCCGCTCAAAAAAGTGATCCCGGATGCCGACGGGGCCGTTTTTCAGCACCTCTTCCCAAAGGGCGCAAAGCTTCATTTCCGTGACGTTCCGCGGGGCGGTGTACGCCTGTCTGTCTGCCGCTCCGCCGGGAGCCGGCAGCGCGCGGCGGTCAAGTTTTCCGCTCGGCGTGACCGGCCATTCGCTCATCTCTATAAACTGAGCCGGCATCATGTAGGCCGGAAGGCGTGTCGCAAGCTCCGCCCGCACGTCATCGCTTTCCCGTCCTTCGATATAGGCGTAAAGCGCGGTTTCGCCGTGTTCGTTCCGGGCGGTGACCGCCGCCTCACGAATGCCGTCGATGCGCCGGATCGCCGCTTCGATCTCTCCCGGTTCAATCCGGTAGCCGCGGACTTTCACCTGTCCGTCTGAACGTCCGAGCCATTCGACTAGGCCGTCTTCTGTCCAGCGTGCGATATCGCCCGTCTGATACATGCGTTCTCCCGGGTAAAACGGATCATCGAGAAAACGCTCCTCCGTCAGCTCAGGCCGGTTCAGATAGCCCCGGGCCACCCCTGTCCCCGCGATGTACAGCTCTCCTGCCACGCCCGCAGGCTGGATGGTTCCTCCGCTATCTAATACATACAGACGGGCACCCGGAACGGGTTTACCAATCGGAAGCCGCGTCCGTCCGCTGTCCCGTTTTCGGTCACAGACGTAAAACGCCGCATCCACCGTCGCTTCCGTCGGCCCGTAGCCGTGAATAAGCACGGTCTCCGGCAGAAGATCGGCAAACCGGGCAGCCGTAAGCGGTGAAAGAGCTTCCCCTCCGGCAAACACGCGTGTCAGTGTTCTGCCGAGGTGTGTTCTTGTTTCCGCAGGCTCTGTTTCCAGCGCGTCTAAAAAGCTGTTGACCATCGCCGGAATAAAATGCGCGGTCGTCACCTTTTCTGAGGCAAACGCTTCAATCATCCGCACAGGATCTTTCTCCCAGCCGGCCGGAAGCAGATACACGGAGGCGCCGGACATCGTCCACCAAAACAATTGCCAGATGGAGGCATCGAAAGAAAAGGATGATTTCAGCACGATAATATCCTCTTCCGTTAGCGGGAACTGCCCTTGCATCCCTGATAAAAAGGCGGCGGCCTGACGGTGTTCAACAGCCACTCCCTTCGGTGTTCCCGTCGAACCGGACGTATAAATGATATAAGCGAGCGAATCGCTATCCGCTTCGTCAGAGACAGCCCCTGTCTCCGTCTCGCCTGTCAGAGAAGAAAGAGACACTTCTAGCGTTTCTCCGGAAAAACCGGAAACGGATAACCCCGGCTGTGCAAGCAGGAGACAAGCGCCGCAGTCATCGAGCATATAGCGCAGCCTGTCCTCAGGATACTCCGGGTCAAGCGGCACGTAGGCGCCGCCCGCTTTTAACACGGCAAGCACAGAAACCACCATCTCCGGCGAGCGTTCAGCGAGCACACCGACCATGCTTTCTTTGCGGACGCCTTTTTGTCGGAGCCGAGCGGCGAGCCTGTCTGTGTACTGGTCAAGCTCGGCGTACGTCAGCATACCGCCCGGAAAACGGAGCGCCGGACGATGCGGCGAAAGCGCGGCACGGCGGGTAAACAGCCCGTGAAGCGTCGGGGCCGACGGTTCAGCCGTTTCTGTACGGTTAAACGCAGTTAACACCCGTTTCTTTTCATTTTCATCCGCCATATCAATATGCCGAATCAGCCGGTCTGGATTTCTAACGGCATTTTCAACGATCGTCAGCAAATGAGTTTGAATGCGTTTGATTGATTTTTCAGTAAATAAAGCGGATTGGTAATCAAAATTCAGCTCAATCAATCCCGTATCTGTCCGCTCCTTAATTAAAATGGACAGCTCATTTGCCGTATGCCCGCTGAAAAACATCGCCGTTTCATAATCGAAACCTTCTGCCTGACGCCACGCGAGAGGCTGGTATTGCATCGAAATCCCGGTGATATTTTGCAGGTCGTGATGAATCTGCCTTAATTCATTGACAAAAAGATTGTAAGGATATTTCTGGTGCCGCATAACAGACAGCTGCTCTTTTCCTACGCTGCGGACAAAGGACAGGAACTCCGCATCAGGATCTGCCGTCATTCTGATCGGCAGTGTGCTGACGAACATGCCGAGCATATCCTTTTCGAGCCTGGAGCCCCGGTTTCCGTAATAAGTGCCGATGGCAATATCCTTTTTAGCCGTCAGACGGCTGATGCATATGTATAACGAAGCCATAAACAGAGAGATGATGCTGATATTATTTTCTTTGCAAAAACGCCGGATAGATTGTTCTAAGGAGTGAGAAAGAGTGATAGTATCTCTGGAAGCCGCAGTGCTTTGTCTAAGATGAGAGGTTCGTTCCGCCAGTGAAAGGTGTTCCGGAACGGTTCGGTATGTTTCAGTCCAAAATGAACGGTCTTTTTGAAAACGGGAAGACTGTAAGTATTGCTGTTCTTTTTCCATGTAGCTGAGATAGGAAGGTCTGTGATGTTCAGTTAAATCCTCGCCCCGCATGATCTTTTGGTAGATGTCAATGAGCTGGTTGCCGAGCAGGTTGAGCGAGATGCCGTCCATGATAATATGGTGAAATTTTGAATAAAGCCAAACTTCTTTGTCTGACATGACAAGAAGAGTAAATTGATACAGAGGTGAATGAAACAGCTTGAACGGAACACGAGTCTGCGTGTCAATCCATGCGTCCCGCTCTGCCTGATCAGTATGAGTAAAATCAACAGTCTCTAGAGAAATCGGCCGATGCCCCGCCAGATACAGCTGGGGTTCTGATCCGTCCCCTTCTGTCAGTTGAAACCTGAGCGAATCATTTTGCGAGATAGAAAAATCTAAAGCCTGGCGCAGTACGTCAAAATCGATGTCCCCCCTGAATTTGACGCATGCCGCGAGATTGCAGATACTTGTGCCCGGTTCGAGCAGCTCCGTAAACCACACTCTTCTTTGTGCGTGAGTTAAAGAATAAACAGTGTTCTCCAATGGAATCCCTCCGCTTCAATTTAAGAGGATAAGAAAGTGAAATAATTACAATTAAATTTCGACAGCATATGACTTAATCATCCATATAAGCATTATTTTAAAACATATTTTAGAAATCACAATAAAAAATTAAATTTTCTCTAACATTTTTTAGAATATAGTATATATTCCTCACTTCACTTCTTCATTTCTATAATCTTTATACCATGTAAAACGGTATGTATGCATACTATAAACTGGTTCTTAAACACTATAATAAGGAATAAAATGTATAATTAATTGCGCTTTTAAAAAGGTTTTCCTCCCGAAAAGAAGTTTTATGTTAAAAAATGAATAATCGGTGAACATGTAAGAAAGCGGTATGTAAAAAAAAAGGAAGGATATTGCCGATATTACTTTTTGAAAAGATTGATTCATAATCGCAATATAATGTTTTACAGACATCAAAAAAAGCCGAATCCTCTAAGGATTCGGCCCTTCTTATTGATTTGCCAGCACGACTGCGATTTTGTCTTCAATGTCTTTTCCGTCATCTTCGTCAAGCAGCCCGTTTTGAAGCACGGAAAAAATAAGCGTATCTCCTGTTTTTGTGTCTGCATAGCCGGCAATCGAACTGACTGATGTTAGTGACCCGGTTTTCGCTTTAATTTTGCCTTCTGCCGGAGTATTCTTCAGCCGGTTCCGAAGGGTTCCTCCCGTCATTCTGTCGCTTGCACCGGCGACAGGGAGCGAACGAAGGAAAGCCGGGTACCACTTTTCTTTCTGAACCGCATACAAAAGCTCTCCGATTTGGCCGGCGGATACGCCGTTAATATGAGAAACGCCGGATCCGTCTCTTGCAATCAATTCATCCGGATTCAGCCCGAACGATTTGAGTTCCGATTTCATCACGTCCAAGCCCTTTTCCCAGCTGCCCTCCCCTTTTTTCACTTTTCCCATTTCCTTGATCAGAATTTCGGCGTGTCCGTTGTTGCTCAGTTTCATAAACGGGATCAATAATTCTGAAAGAGGCATGGATGTCCGTGATGTGACGAGCTGGGTGCGGTGCGGCATTCGCCCTGTTCTGATTTTCCCTTTTACAGTTATACCCTGTTTAGTAAGCGCTTGTTTCCATAAATCTAAAGCATAGGACGACGGATCCCACACTGCCGCCCATTCTCTTGCCTGTGCCGAGCCGGCAGGTATGGTTCCCTTTATCGTAATCACATTGCCGCCGTGCTCCCGTTCAACCGTCAAATCTTTCTTTTCATCAGAAGCGACGGTTTTCACTTCATTTTTCACACGAACGACGTCCGTATGGGGAGAAATCGAAATGCGCGGCTTTTTACCGGGCTGTTTCGCCGGGCTGATTTCCGCAATCACCGTTCCGGTATCATAATCCTCATTTGGTGAAGCGGTAAGAGCTGATACTTGCGCGCCATAATATTGGCCTTCATCACTCCACGGAAGATCAACTGAATACCTGGTATCGTCATACCACGAATCATCCCCGACCAGATCTCCTTTAATGACTTGGATGCCCCTGGCTTTGACCTGTTTAGCCATCTTCTCAAAATCAGAAGCCAATAGGGTCGGATCACCTTTTCCCCTGAGATAAAGGTTTCCGCGCAGCTGTTTTCCTTTTACGGCGCCGTCTGCCCGTACTTCTGTCTTAAAGGTATAATCTTCTCCGAGAACGGAAAGCGCCGCAGATGCCGTCAGCAGCTTCATCAGTGATGCAGGCCTCAGCCGCATATCTTCCCGGCTGCCGAACAGCACCTCCCCTGTTTTTGCTGACCGGACACTGACGCCCGCTGAAGCTCCCTTTAAAGCAGGTTCTTCATCCAGAATGTGTTCCAGCTCTTTTTGCAAAGTATTTTTTTGTTCAGCCGCCTTAGCCGCATCATCAATATAAGGAACTGCGGCAATGATCAAAAGCAGAATCACCGCGCTCAAGCGTTTCACATATGTTTTCAATGTTATCCCGCCTCTTTCCTATTCTTCGTCATGCAAAATGGTGATCCTGGATGACGAAGCCGCTTCTTCGCCCGGTTTCAGAATCTGAAGCCCTGTCAGTGATGCAGGCTGATTCAGATTAAATGCATCTGTAACGGAAGTATAAGGCTCAAGACTGACAAACCCCTGCTTTCCGTCACCGTTATATACCACCCAATGCTTGAAAGACGTGTCTGCTTGATACAAAACGGATAATTGCTCATCCGGATGATAAATAACAGCTTCATTATTGCCGCCATTCCGTCCGGAAGAAAGAAAAACATCGTCAAACTGTTTATTTTTCAAAGACATCCCATGACGGAACGCTTCTTTATCAGGCACATCCAATAAACGGCCCGTCGGCACGAAACGTTCATTTAATTCCCACATGCGGTCAGCCGTCAAAAATAGACGGGATCGCTCTTCATTGAAAACAAAAGTTGAATGATAGCCGAGCCCCCAAGGAAAAGCCTCCGTTCCCTTATTCATAATCAGCGCCCGCTGCGTAAACACATTGTCTTTTAATGTATAGGTCATCCGGACAATGACATCGTGCGGAAATTGTTTATGAACACGGGGAATCTTTGAAAGATCAATTTCTGTTTCGACTTTCATTCCATCCCCCTCTTCTTTCGCTGCCGCCGCTTTCCAATGCTGATTGTGAAGAAAGCCGTGAATATGATTATGTTTATCCTCTTCGTTTATCTCGAATTGATACGCGCGGCCGTCAAAACGAAACGTCCCGTCCGTAATCCGGTTCGGCGGGAATAAAACGGGAATGCCGTACAGCATCGGTTTTTTGCGGAATTGCTCCGCAGTTTCCGGTTCTCTCAGAAGCCGCATACCGGTTCTTTTATCCCGAAGCGATATGACATTTGATCCCCACTCCGGCACAATGATGCATTCAGCCTGATCAGTCTCCGCTTTTATGGCTGAAACCCCTAAATAAGTCGTATGTTCAATCGTCATAAGCACCTGCCCTTTCCTTGTTTTCTAGCATGTATAGGAATTCCATTTTCTAAACTCATTTTCCTTCTCTAAAAAAAACATCGCCCGTATGAACTGAGCGATGTGCGGTAAAACCTTATTGAATCAATCGGGTAATCTGTTTTTTCTTCCATACAAACCGGTAATATCCGTATTGCAGCAGCAGGCTGACGACAAAAGCCGCCGGATAACCGACCCAAATGCCGAGAATGCCGAGATTCGTATAATGAGAAAGAATAAAGGCCACAGGCACTTCAATTCCCCAAATCGCAAAAATACTGATAATCGTCGGCCATAACACCGTACCGCTCGCCCGCATCGTTGCTGAAACGATCTGAGCGTGACCGAAAATCAAATAACTCCAAAGGGTAATCATAATCAGATTGCGGGCAATGTGGAGCGTGTCCTGATCTGTTAAAAACAAAGCAAGTATCTGCCGGGAGAAGGTATAAATCAGCACAATCAAAACCCCGCCGATCAAATAATTCAGGCCGATGCCGACTTTGATGACCTGTTTCAGCCGGCCGAATTGATTGGCGCCAATGGATTGGGCGGCAAAAATGGAAACGGCGATACCGAGGCTTACCGCCGGCATCTGCACATAACTCGCCACTTGGTTGACGACCCCGTAAGCAGCCGTCGCGTTTGATCCGTAATGATTGACAAATGAAATGACCGCAATTTCAGAAAGTGACACGAGAATCATATTGATGCTCGACGGAATACCGAGACGGAGTAAAAGCGCGAGCAGCTTTTTGTCCATTTTAAGAGAACGGAGCGCAGTCCGGTCAAATGCCAATGGATGTTTCCTTTTCCGCAAATAAACCATGAGTACGATAAATGTCACGATGTTTGAAATCACGGTTGCATACGCCGAACCGTAAATGCCGAACTTCGGAAGTCCGAAAAGCCCGAGAATCAATAAGGGCAAGAGCCCGATGTTTATGACTGTACTGACGATTAACGTATAAAACGGAGTCTTTGAATCTCCCGTTCCGCGTAAAAATGTCGTATACGCAAAATATAAAAACATCAGCGGCATTGCGCAAAACAAAATGCGCGCATATCGGACACTGACATCTATTACGTTTTCCGGCGTTCCCATCAGCCGCAGAATATCAAGCGTAAACACACTGCCGACAACTGCCAGAACAACACCGAGCATAAAGGTAAAAGTCAGTGTAGTGCCGACAATCGCCTTCATCCTCTCTTCGTTTTTCGCGCCGTAAGCCTGCCCGATCAGAATGGAACTTCCTGAACCGATTCCGATCGTAAAGGAGATCAGCAGAAAAAACAGCGGAAAAAAAGACGATACAGCGGCAAGCGCATCGACTCCGAGCCACCTTCCGACAAATACCATTCCGACCAATTGGCCGACAGATTGCAATACATTGCTTAAAAGCAGCGGCACTAAAAACAGTGACATCGATCGCCAGACTGACTGGCCGCGGCCTTCCGCTGTTTCTAAATGATCTTGTACTTCCATATGTAGGACTCCTTTTTTGATTTTCTTCCATTTTATTATTCAGCAGACAGCTTGTAAAAACCTTTTGTTCAATGAAACTCTTTATCTTTTTCTCACGTCTTACATGGAAATAAACCATAAAAATAAAAAGTCCGGAAAATATTTCTGAAAAGGTATTGTAATCTTACCGTAATTATTGTAACATTTGTAACATAAGAGAAAGAGATTGATTGAAGGAGAGATTATATCATGAAAAAATGGCTATTATTCCTCACTACTATTACATTGATTCTGTCATTGGGCACTGCGGCGACTGCAAAAAATGCACCTAATGACCTTACACAAAAACAAGCACTTCAGCTGGCCCTGTCAGCGAGAGAACATTTCTGGAATACAATGAGCGGCGGTGCGCTTAAATCAAACGCAAATTGCTCATCTGAACCGTTTGAATATCAAAATCTGCAATATGTATTTATGTGCAAAGACCTCGGAACAAAAGCGAAAGCCGTAAAATATCTGACACCCGCTTTTACAAAGCAAGCGATTGACAAAGGGCTCAAAGATTACCACTTCACTGTAAAAGACGGCAAATTGGCTGTTCCGGTCGGCGACGGAGATAACCTCCTGAATTGGAAAAAAGCAAAAATGACCCTTCTTTCTAAAAAAGGAAGCGTCCAAACATACCGCTTCACTGTACCCACTCTTGACGGTTCTCTGTCAGCAAAACGCGATGTTACATTCGTAAAAGAAAACAACGTTTGGAAAGTCAATCAATTTGATGCTGTCATATAAGAAAAAGCCCGCTTGCTTACAGCGGGCTTTTTTCACATCATTTCCACCAGGTTTTCACAAAATATTCAACTCAAAACCCCCTTGTATAACAAGGGGGTTTTTGTTTTACCGACATTATTAAGCTGCGCCTATCTCATACAAAAAACGCTCTAGGAGAGATTCGAACTCCCGACCTGCAGTTTAGGAAACTGCTGCACTATCCGCTGTGCTACTAGAGCCTGCTTCTATTATAGTAACGCTGGCGGCCGTTTTTTTCAAGTCTACAGCCCTCCGAACACTTTATAGGCGGCTCTCGTCGTATCTTCATCTATTCCGATATAACGCATTGTAATAGACGGAGAAGAATGATTCAAAATCCTCTGCAGTTCAGCAATGTCTTTTGTCCTCTGATAAAAATGATACCCGAACGTCTTTCTAAGCGTATGCGTCCCGATTTCCTCCAATCCGCAAGCGGCAGCCGCTTCCTTTAATATTCTGTATGCCTGAATCCGGGATATGGGCTTATTCGTCCGTTTCGATTTAAACAAATAGTCATCCTCTTTCATGTCTTTTGTATAAGCGTATATGTCGGCCTTTAAAGACTCCAGTATCAGAATTTTTCTTTTCTTTCTCGTTTTGCTTTCGGTTGCCCACACATGGTCTTTGTTCCTGACATCCCTCACGCGAAGCGGCAGAACATCAGAAATCCGCAGTGCGCTGTTCATGCCAAAAATAAATAAAAAATAATCACGATCACTTTTCTTCATTAAATACTGTTTGACTTCCTGGATCTTCTCCAAACTTCGGATCGGCTGTACGATATGCATCAAAAAACCCCTTATAATAGTAAAGTAACATATTGAGCTTTATGTTACTATTATAGACGAAACCCGTTGAATGATAAAGGATAAAGGGTCTTATGTAACATAATATACATAGTGTTACATAAGGTGAATCAGATACGCAGTTTCAACAAATTCCTCAAAAACATCATTTTCAGCCCAGTGACGAGATTTTAAACAAATAGAGACCCAAGGCATTAAAAAATGAAAACAACGGCCTTAAAATGAAATCTGAGCATCCGTTTTTTTGTGAGCAACCGAAAAAAATGCAAAAAAAAGACACAATATGAAATTGTGTCCTAGTCTTCATCTTTTACATCAATGTCTTCAGGAAGCGGCTCATTTAAAAACTCTTGAATCATTTCCTTATATTTTTCCAGCTGTTCGAGATGGGTTTGAAATTGTTCCTTGTTGATTAAATATTGCTGCCCGTCATGGACGGCCCTTATTTTATTCGTCAAAACAAGATTGTGCACATATTCTTCAGGAAGACTGGTAAACTCCGCTGTCTCTTTGATCGTTAAATACATGGCTCACGTTCCTTTCATATGTCATGTGAGTGAATTCTGTTTTGTTTATTGTAGCTTATTTTTTGTCTTTATGCTTGTTTCACAGCTTTTTCAGTCCGGTTTCCCATTTAGCCTATTTGCGACTGATTACATTCACACAGAAACTCCGGCTTTTTACGCACCGGACTATTCCGTTTGTCACTTGTGAAAACAGCACATTTTACTTACTCTATAATTGTAAGCGGAAAACAAAGGAGGCAGACTATGAAAAAGAAAAAGTTTATGAATCTCTGTTTTATCGTTCTGCTCAGTACGTTGCTCGCGGCCGGAAGCATCCCTTATCACGCTCAGGCTAAGAAACACCCGTTTTCCTATGACGACTACAAACAGGTAGATGTCGGCAAAGACGGCATGGTTGCCACCGCCCATCCTCTCGCTTCGCAAATCGGTGCAGACGTGCTGAAAAAAGGCGGCAATGCAATTGACGCCGCGGTTGCCATTCAATTCGCATTAAACGTAACTGAACCGATGATGTCGGGAATCGGCGGCGGCGGATTTATGATGGTTTATGATGCGAAGACGAAAGACACCACCATTATCGACAGCCGGGAACGCGCACCGGCAGGCGCAACACCGGATATGTTCCTTGACGAAAACGGCAAAGCCATCCCTTTCTCCGAACGCGTTACGAAAGGGACTGCAGTCGGTGTTCCGGGAACATTAAAAGGACTTGAAAAAGCGCTCGACAAATGGGGCACACGCTCCATGAAACAACTCATCACCCCTTCCATTAAACTTGCCTCAAAAGGCTTTCCGATCGATTCGGTTTTAGCTGATGCCATCTCAGATTATAAAGACAAATTATCACACACTGCTGCAAAAGACGTGTTTCTTCCGGACGGAGAACCTCTGAAAGAAGGAGACACACTCATCCAAAAAGACTTAGCCAAAACATTTACAGCTATTAAGTACAAAGGCACAAAAGCATTCTATGACGGAGCATTCTCCAAAAAGCTTGCGGAAACAGTGCAGGAATTCGGCGGCTCAATGACAGAAAAAGATATTAAAAACTTCAATGTGACGATTGACGAACCGATCTGGGGAGATTACCAGGGCTATCATATCGCAACTGCTCCTCCTCCAAGCTCGGGCGGTGTTTTCCTGTTGCAAATGCTGAACCTCCTGGATGATTTTAAGCTTTCTCAATATGATATCCGTTCTTGGCAAAAATATCAGCTTCTCGCAGAAACGATGCATTTGGCTTATGCTGACCGCGCCGCATTTGCCGGGGATCCAGAATTCGTCAACGTCCCTCTCAAAGGCCTCTTGAATCCAGATTATATCAATGCCCGCAGACAGCTGATAGATATTGATAAAGTCAATAAAAAACCGAAAGCCGGCGACCCTTGGGCCTATCAGGAAGGTTCTGCAAACTATAAACAAGTGGAGCAGCCGACTGACAAACAAGAAGGCCAAACGACTCACTTCACGGTAACTGATCGCTTCGGCAATGTCGTATCTTATACGACAACGATTGAACAGCTGTTCGGTTCCGGCATTATGGTTCCCGGATACGGCGTTGTGTTGAATAATGAGTTAACAGACTTCGATGCGGTGCCTGGCGGCGCAAATGAAGTGCAGCCGAATAAACGTCCACTCAGCAGCATGACTCCGACTATTTTATTCAAAAATAACGAACCTGTCCTGACTGTCGGCTCCCCCGGCGGAGCAACGATTATTTCTTCCGTCCTGCAAACGATCCTGAACAAAGTTGAGTACGGCATGGATCTGAAAGCGGCGGTCGAAGAGCCGAGAATTTACACAAACAGCATGACATCCTATCGATATGAAAAAGGAGTGCCGGAAGAAACCCGCACAAAACTGAACGAAATGGGGCATAAATTCGGCAGCAGCCCGGTTGATATCGGTAATGTGCAAAGCATCCTGATTGACCGTGAAAACGGCACCTTCACCGGAGTTGCCGACTCAAGCCGAAACGGAGCCGCAATCGGCGTAAACTTGAAAAAACATACAAAATAACAAGATAAAAAGCCTCGTTTCTCAAGCTGAGAAACGAGGCTTTTGTTTATTCTGCACTGTATTCAGATGAGGTTTTTTCAGACGTTAATGACGCAAGCGAAAGCACACCGCACATCGCGATGACAACACCCGCTGATCCGATCCATGTCACTGATGCAAGAGACAGATGAGTGACAACAATGCCCCCGATGCCCGCCCCGGCCGCCATAGCCAGCTGCATGACAGACTGGTTGAGGCCAAGTAATACACCCGATGATTCAGGCTCCATCGTTGCCAAATGATACTGCTGAGCAGGCCCAGATGACCAGGCGGCGAAGGACCAAAAAATAAGCACTGCCGCCGCTCCGAAAGCAGAATGTGTGACAAACGGCAATAACATGAGCATGATAGCATGAAGCGCCATTCCGCCGGTTAATGTCATACGCGCCCCCCATTTGTCTGCGCTGAAACCGCCTGCTTTAGAACCGGCAAGACTTGCAACACCGAAAATAAGCAGCAATGTACTCAGTATTCCGCTGCCGATATGAGTGACGTTCAGTAAATACGGAGAAAGGTACGTATACGCAACCGAATAGCCTCCGAGCCAAAAAAACGTAATGGCCAGCCCGACAGCCACCTTTCGTTTCTTCAAAAGAGAAAATTGCTGAATGAGCGGCACCGGTTTATCTCCTTTTATCTCAGGCAACGCGAAACGTATAATAAGCATGGCAATGATTCCGATTGCCGCAATTCCGGCAAAAACCACCTTCCAGCCAAAAGCTTCAGACACGGTTCTTCCGATCGGAACACCGATAATGAGCGCCGCCGTAAACCCCATAATGACGGTTGCGAGAGAACTTGCCTGTTTTCCCGGGGGAGCGATTTTTGCTGCGATCGTAAGCGCGGTGACCACCACGGTTCCTGCTCCAAGCGCCATGATCACCCGCGCTCCCGCAAATAAGCCGAATCCCTGCACAAGGAAAGAAATGATATTCCCGATAACAAACAGCCCAAGAGCATAGATCATAAGCTTCCTTCTATCCAGTTTTGCTGTAAGGGCCATCATGACAGGTGTTCCGATTGCATAAACAAGTGAAAAAATCGTAATCAGCTGCCCTGCCGCTGCCACAGTAACTCCCAAGGAACCTGCAATTTTATCAAGCATCCCTGATATCACATATTCAGACGTCCCCACTAAAAAACTGATAATTGCCAAAATGTAAATCTTCCAGGTATTTTGCACCTGACACACTCCTTCATTGATGATTTATATAAAGATATATTGTGATATATCGATATAAAGAGTTGAACAAACAGAAACAAATCGCAATATGTCGATGTGTAGTCGGAAAAAGAAACTGAATCCCTCTTCTAAAGGATTCAGCCCTACATTTCGCGCTGAAAATAATCGGCCATCGCCTTTATCGCGTCTTCATCTCTTTTATAATAGGTGTATTTGCCAATCCGTTTTGTTTGGATAAGGCCCGCCCGCTGAAGGATGGAAAGATATTGAGACGCCGTTGACTGTGTCATCTGAAGCTTATCGGTGATCTGGCTGACACATACTCCGATCTCATTCATATCAATGCCATCATGCGGGGCGAAGTGACGGTCCGGCTCTTTCAGCCATTGCAAAATCTCAAGCCGTGACTCATTAGACAACGCTTTAAAAACATCAATAGGTTTCATACGCTTTATTATATCGTGATTTTACGATATGTCAATATTGTTTTTATTAAATCTCTATTTTTTGTTTTGCCTCTCTTATGATCCGGGAAATAAAATCACTCACATTCTCTTCAAATGTGTCTTCCCGCCCGTATTGCCTTACATGTACAGATTGATGGCGGCACTCTCGATCTCCCACAACAGCAATATACGGTATTTTTTTCATTTGTGCTTCTCTGATTTTATAGCCGAGTTTTTCATCGCGCTGATCAAGCTCAGCCCGGATACCCGCTTTCTTCATTTGCCGGTGCACCTGTTCTGCGCAGTCCCGGTGTGCGGTGTTTGATACTGGGATGATTTTTGCCTGTACCGGTGCAAGCCATAAAGGGAACGCTCCCCCGAAATGTTCTGTAATGATTCCGAGAAATCTGTCGAGAGATCCGAATACCGCCCGGTGAATGACAACAGGACGGACTTTTTGGTTTTTTTCATCAATATATGTTAAATCAAATTTCTCCGGCATTTGAAAATCCAGTTGGACAGTGGCGCATTGATGGCTCCGGTTCAGCGCATCTTTTATATGAATATCAATTTTCGGTCCGTAAAATGCACCATCTCCCCGATTAAACCGAAAACGATATCCCTGTTCTTTTAATACTTTTTCTAATGCGCTCTCAGCCCTGTCCCACAAGTGTTCGCTTCCCATGTAATCTTCCGGTCTTGTTGACAGCTCAATATCATAGGAAAAACCAAATGCGGTGTACACCTCGTGAATAAGCTGCAGCGCCGAAGCGATCTCACTCTCGATTTGATCCTGCGTTACAAAAATGTGTGCGTCATCCTGGCAAAAAGATCTGACGCGGAGCAGGCCATTAAGCGCCCCGCTGAATTCGTGACGGTGCACCTGACCGAACTCAGCCATCCGAATCGGAAGATCACGATAAGAACGAAGCTTTTCTTTAAATATGAGCATGTGGCCGGGGCAGTTCATCGGCTTTAACGCGAAGCGCTGATGATCGGCTTCTGAGAAATACATATTCTCTTTATAATGTTCCCAGTGACCGGATTGCTCCCAAAGACGCTGGTTCATCATCATAGGGGTGCGCACTTCCTGATAATGATAGGCATCCTGCTTTGAACGCAGAAATGATTCAAGCGTGTTTCGGATAAACTGACCGTTCGGCAGATAAAAAGGCATACCCGGCGCTTCTTCCGAAAACATAAAAAGTTGTAACTCCGCTCCCAATTTCCGATGATTTCTCATCTCCGCCTCTTTCAACAGCTGAAAATGTCTGTTCAGCTCCTTTTCTGAGGAAAATGCTTTTCCATAGATACGCTGGAGCATTTTTTGGTTGCTGTCGCCGCGCCAATAAGCCCCTGATACATGAGTGAGCGAAAAAGCTTTTATCTGTCCGGCAGACGCCAAGTGCGGACCCCGGCATAAATCAATGAATTCGCTCTGGCGGTATATACTGATTGTATCAGTCTGCGGAATACCGGCTAAGAGCTCAAGCTTCAGCGGTTCATGAGCAAACAGCTGCTCTGCCTCTTCTCTGGAGATTTCTTCTCTGATAATTTCCGGATTTTCCGAAATGATTCGGTTCATCTCTTTTTCAATGACGGCCAGGTCTTTTTCAGTAATTGTTTCATCCATATCAAAATCATAATAAAAGCCATTTTCAATAACGGGTCCGATCCCTAAACAAACCTTCGGATACAGACGTTTTACCGCTTGCGCCAATACGTGTGCTGCTGTGTGTCTCATCACTTCCAGTCCCGCTTCAGACTGAAAACTGCACAGTTCAATCGCCGCGTCAATCTGAATGCTTCTTCTAAGGTCAAATAACGATCCGTTTATCTTTCCGGCGGCAGATGCCTTTTTCAGACTCGGACTGATTGATTGTGCGATCTCTTCTAACGTAACGCCTTTCCGGTATTTTTTTTGTTTCCCATCAGGAAAAGTAATCACAATGTGTGGCTCCTTCACGGTCTGATCTCTCCTTTATTTTTAATAAAATAAAAAACACACTCATCCCAAAGCTAGGGACGAGTGTGTGTCAGACCCGCGGTTCCACCCAAATTCCCGCCACTTCAAGTGACGGCTCATTTTTGCCGTAACGCGGCTATACGGTATCGGCTGCTTTCGTTCACCAATACAGCTCAAAAGGCGGTAAGCTCATTCTTCGTGCCGGGAAGGTCTCAGCCGTGCCTTCCCTCTCTGTATGGCCGGTTAAAATGTCTCATGTCCTTATCATTGCAGATACTTTATCCGAAAAACTTTCTTTTATTATACATAAATTTTCCGAAAAAGAAAGTTTTTTTAAGAAAAACCAGAACGAAAAAATTGGCGTACACAGCTGTCCTGTTTTCTCATCTTCCGTTCGGTAATGCTTTTAATCCATTCAGCAGTTCTTCAAACGCCGATGTCAAAAATAAATCACTCCGGTAGATGAATGATATATTCATATCCCGAAACTGTTCAGGAAGCTCATGAAGAAAAAGATTTTTCCTGTTTTGAAAATAACGGACGGCTGATGTAGGCAGAAAGGAAACCCCCATCCCCGCCTGCACCGCCCCAATAATGGCTTCCAACGTACCGAATTCAATGATTTTATGTGCGGGTACTGCTTCTTCTTTCAGTATGTTTTTTATTTTGCGGCGGTGCGAACAGCCCGTGGCAAAATACAGAATCGGCTCTCGCAACAAGTCTTGCAAACTGCCTTCCCGCTTATTTGAAGCCAAGACCAATTCTTCTTGAAATACAGCGACTTGTTCAAGATCTTCGTATTCGACCGGACCATAAACAAAAGCGCCGTCCAGCTCATAGTGTAAGACGCGCTGCACTAAGGTATGTGTATCACCGGTTGACAGAGACAGCTGTACTTTCGGGCAGCGGCTGCAATACTCTGTGAAAAATTGAGGGAGATGGACGGCTGCCGCCGTTTCAAGAGAACCGATTCGAAGCGGGCCGTTCGGATCGCCTGCCTCTTGCGCCGTTTTTTGCGCCTCATGCAGCAATTGAAGGATTCTGTCTGCGTCTTTCAATAAGTTTTCACCTGCGGGCGTCAGCGTCATGCCCCGATTTGTGCGGTAAAAAAGCTGTGTTTGCAATTGCCGTTCCAGCTGCTGAATCCTGTTTGTCACATTTGATTGAACATAATGCAGGCTTTCTGCCGCCTTTGAAATACTTCCTTTGCGGGCGACAGCCTGAAAAATCTTTAAGTCTCCGCTTTCCATGTAAGGGCACCTTCTTGCTATGAATTTTATTGATAGCGGGCTATCAATTTTCATTTATTTACTGCAGCTGATACAGCCTGTAAAATCTTTCTCATCAATCATAAAGGAGAGAAGAATGATGAATGCCCTTATCATACACGAAAATGGCTTTGATTTCAGGCAGGCACCTGACAAAAGGCCGGGAAACGGCGAAGTAAAAATAAAGCTGAAAACAGCCGGATTAAACCATCGTGATTTGTTTTTAATGAAAAACCACGAAACCGGAAACCATGAATTTACTCTCGGTTCAGACGGCGCGGGAATCGTAACCGAAATAGGACACGGCGTCCGGTCTCATTTACTGCATGCAGAAGTCATCATCAACCCGGTGCTGAATTGGAAGACTGTTGAGGACGTACCGGCCGTCCCTGACATTTTAGGCGGTCCGAGCGACGGAACATTTTCACCTTATGTCATCGTTCCTGAGGAAAATGCCGTTTTAAAACCCGAACACCTGACTTGGGAGGAAGCGGGCGTGCTGCCGTTATCAGCATTAACCGCTTATCGCGCCTTATTTACAAAAGGACAATTAAAAAAAGGCGAACATCTTATCCTTCCGGGCATCGGAAGCGGCGTGGCAACATACGCCTTATTAATGGCAAAAGCTATCGGAGCGACAGTCAGCGTCACCTCCCGCAGTGAAAACAAAAAACAAACCGCACTGTCATACGGTGCAGACCGGGCGATTGACAGCTACGGTGACTGGAATGAGGCGCTGAATGGCGAAAAAGCAGATATCATACTTGACGGTGTAGGCCCCGCCTTATTTCAACACTATCTTGACATTATGAAACCGAATGGCCGGATCGTAACATTCGGCGCCAGTTCAGGCGATCAGCTCGGATTTCCTATTCGCTCGCTGTTTTTTCCGCAGATTCATATTCTCGGTACATCAATGGGAAGCAATGAGGAATTTGCGGATATGCTGGAATTGGTAAACCGCTGCGGCATCCGTCCCATTATCGACCGCATGTACCCTCTCAGTGAAGCAGCTGCCGCTTTTAACAGAATGCGGGAAGGACGGCAGTTCGGCAATATCAGCTTACGTTTGGATGTCTAAAAAAGAGGAGCGGACCCGTCCGTTTGCTTATTTGTTTATAAGCGTTTCCGCTTGAAATTCAATATGTTTTTCTTCATCAATTAAAATCTGCCCGCAAATCGACTGCATACACACAGAGCCCGTCAGCAGCACCGTGGTCGACTGCTCAAGGCTTGCAAATCGTCTCAGTCTGCGGAAGAAAACAATCTCTCCACTCTGTAAAACAAAATTCCATATATTATCTTCCACGTTACCTTTATATGACCAATAAAGGAAGAAGGAGGTTTCATTTCAATACGAAAAACCGGCTGATCCCAGCCGGTTTTATAAATAAACCCCTTTATTTACGGTAAAACAGTGCTCCCCATTAAATAACTGTCGACTTCGCGCGCTGCTTCCCGGCCTTCATTAATCGCCCATACAATCAGGCTTTGGCCCCTTCTCGCATCCCCTGCGGCGAAAACACCGTCAACATTCGTTTTATAATCCCCATATGCCGCCTGAATTTTATGATTTGCCGAATCGACACCGAACTGTTTCAATAATGGCTGTTCCGTCCCTTCAAAACCGATGGCGATGAACACCAGCTGAGCAGGCCATACTTTTTCTGTCCCGGGCAGTTCATGAAATTCATACTTTCCGAATTCGTTTCTGACTTTTTCCATTTGAATGGTGTGAATCTCTTGTAAGCGGCCCTGCTTATCGGCCACCATTTTTGTCGTCTGAATTGAATATTCTCTCGGGTCTTTGCCGAACTTTGCCTGCGCTTCTTCATAGGCGTATTCAAGGGTAAAGACGTGCGGCTGTTCAGGCCACATATTGTCGTTCGTGCGCGTTTGAGGAAGTTTAGGATGTTTCCCGAACTGGTGCACGCTGCGCGCTTTTTGGCGCAGCGCGGTTGCCACGCAGTCAGCTCCTGTGTCTCCTCCGCCGATTACGATGACGTCTTTCCCTTTAGCGTCTATATATTGTTTGTCTTTAAAGTTGGAATCTAAATAGCTTTTCGTCGCCAGTGTTAAATAGTCCATCGCATAATGGACGCCTTTTGCTTCCCGGCCTTCAATCAGCAGATTGCGCTGCTTTTGGGCGCCTGT
Organism: Bacillus sp. FSL P4-0334; assembly: GCF_038004825.1. Lineage (NCBI taxonomy): Bacteria > Bacillati > Bacillota > Bacilli > Caryophanales > Bacillaceae > Bacillus > Bacillus sp. FSL P4-0334. The sequence continues at coordinate 3,244,993 of NZ_JBBORX010000001.1, forward strand.
GCACAAAATGACGGCATCAAATTGATCTTTCAGCTCATCTGCCGTTATGTCAACGCCGATTTCGGTATTTGTTACAAAATCTATACCTTCCTGCGTCAAAAGTTTAATACGGCGTTCGACGACACTTTTCTCAAGCTTCATGCTCGGAATGCCGTACATCAGCAGACCGCCGGCTCTGTCGGCACGCTCATAGACCGTTACGGAATGACCGGCTTGGTTCAGCTGATCAGCGCTTGCCAGACCTGCCGGGCCTGAACCGACGACAGCGACTTTTTTACCTGTGCGTTTCGCTGGAATTCTCGGCTGAATCCATCCGTTCTCAAAACCTTTGTCAATGATCGTCCGCTCGATGTTTTTAATTGAAACAGCCGGATCTGAAATAGCCAGCGTACAAGATCCTTCACAAGGAGCGGGACAGACCCGCCCTGTGAATTCAGGAAAGTTATTCGTTTTCAGAAGGCGCTCCAAGGCTTCTTTCCAGCGCCCCCGATAGACGAGGTCATTCCACTCCGGTATCAGATTATAAATCGGGCAGCCGGACGTAAAACCGTTGATATCAGCGCCGATTTGGCAAAACGGTGTGCCGCAATCCATACACCGCGCCCCCTGCCGCTTTGACGCTTCATCTGAAAATGGAGCCGAATACTCTTTCCAATCCTTTAAGCGAGTGAGAGGGTCCCGCTCAGCCGGTTTTTCTCGTTTTTCTTCCATGAATCCAGTTGGTTTCCCCATGTTCCTCTCCCCTTTCTTACTGTACTACCGCTTGTTTATGGACTTTGGCAGGCGTTTGGTGAACCTTTGTATTGGCTTCAAAAGCATACATAATTGCGTCTTCTTCTGATAAACCCGCCGCTTTTTGTTCTTCGATGCTGAGGAGCATTTGTTTATAGTTTTTCGGAATGACTTTGATAAAGGTTTCTGCGGCTTTTTCCCAATTGTCCAGAAGATCTGCGGCTTTTTTGCTGTTTGTCAGCGCCGCATGCCGTTTGACCATTTCTTGCACTTCTTTGATCTCCGCCTCATCCATCAGCTTTTCAAATGAAATCATTTCCATGTTGCATTTGCGTTTAAATGCTTTGGCATCATCACTCAGGACGTATGCGATACCGCCTGACATTCCCGCCCCGAAGTTTTTGCCGACTTCGCCGAGGACGACAACCCGGCCGCCTGTCATGTATTCACAGCCGTGGTCTCCGATACCTTCTACAACGACATTGACTCCGCTGTTACGGACTGCAAAACGTTCACCTGCGCGCCCGTTAATGTACGCTTCCCCGCTTGTTGCTCCGTAAAATGCGACGTTCCCGATAATAACGTTATCGTGCGTTTCACAATTGAAGGCATCAGGCGCTTTCACGATGATTTTTCCGCCTGAAAGCCCTTTGCCTACGTAGTCATTTGAATCCCCGTTCAAATGAAGCGTCATCCCTTTAGGGACAAATGCTCCGAAACTCTGTCCGGCTGATCCGGTAAAATGAAGTCTGATCGTATCATCCGGCAGGCCTTCCGCTCCGTAGCGTTTAGAAATTTCACTTCCCGTCACGGTCCCGGCTACGCGATTTGTATTATTGATCTTGATTTCAGCTTCCGCTTCCTGACCGGCTTCAATTGCAGCCTGCACCGCCGGAAGAATAACCGTCATATCAAGCGACTCGTCGATTTTATGGTTTTGCGCCGTACGGAAAGTGCGTACGCCTTCAGGCTGGTACAGCAGTGTGGATAAATCAAGCTGGCCCGCTTTCCAATGCGCTTTCGCACGTTCACTGACATGTAGAACGTCTGTCCGTCCGATCATTTCATCAAGCGTCTTAAAGCCTAACTGCGCCATATATTCACGCACTTCTTCTGCGACAAACAGCATGTAATTTACGATATGGTCAGGATCGCCCATGAATTTTTTGCGGAGCTCCGGGTTTTGCGTCGCGACACCTACAGGACATGTATCTAAATGGCAGGCGCGCATCATGACGCAGCCGAGAACGACAAGCGGCGCTGTAGCAAAGCCGAATTCCTCCGCACCGAGCAAGGCGGCCATTACGACATCTCGGCCTGTCATCAGCTTACCGTCCGTTTCCAATACCACGCGATCCCGTAAACCGTTCAGCATCAGCGTTTGGTGAGCTTCTGCAAGACCAAGCTCCCACGGAAGACCCGTATGTTTAATACTTGTTTTCGGTGACGCGCCCGTTCCGCCATCGTAGCCGCTGATGACGATGACATCCGCAGTGCCTTTTGCCACACCGGCCGCAATCGTGCCGACGCCGGCTTTTGACACGAGCTTGACGCTGATTCGCGCGCTTCGATTTGCATTTTTCAAATCATGAATCAGCTGCGCCAAATCTTCAATTGAATAAATATCATGGTGAGGAGGCGGTGAGATCAGCCCTACACCTGGTGTAGAACCGCGGACATCCGCGACCCAAGGATATACCTTGTTGCCCGGAAGCTGACCGCCTTCTCCCGGCTTCGCCCCTTGCGCCATTTTGATCTGCAATTCATCCGCATTGACGAGATAATGGCTCTTTACGCCGAAACGGCCGGAAGCAATCTGTTTAATCGCACTTCTTCTGTCGTCGCCATTTTCATCCGGAACGAAACGTTTCGGGTCCTCGCCGCCTTCTCCGCTGTTGCTTTTTCCGCCAAGCCTGTTCATCGCTATCGCTAAAGCCTCATGGGCTTCCTTGCTTAATGAACCGAATGACATCGCTCCTGTTTTAAAACGTTTCACGATGGAAGCAGCTGATTCAACTTCCTCTAATTTTAAAGGCTTGCGGTCTTCTTTGAAGGCGAACAGATTGCGTAAAAATCCGATTCGTTCTTCATCCGCTGCATGAGAATACTGCTTAAACAGGCTGTAATCATTTTTGCGGCAGGCCCATTGCAGCGTATGGATGGTTTTCGGGTTGAAAGCGTGGTGCTCTCCTCCGTTCCGCCATTGGAATTCACTTCCCGGATCAAGGGTTTGGCTGTAATCATCCTTGTACGCCGCTTGATGGCGCTGTTTCGCTTCTTGCGCAATCGTCTCGATATCGATTCCGCCAAGCTGAGATGCAGTACCGGTAAAGTATTTGGCGATAACGTCTTCACCGATGCCGACCGCTTCAAAAATTTGGGCGCCCCTGTAACTTTGCACAGTTGAAATCCCCATTTTTGACATCACTTTCACGACGCCTTCTGTTACGCTCTTTCCGTATTTGCTGACAGCTTCTTCATACGGAATATCAAGCCGGCCTTCATCGATTTCCTGCTTATACGTAGCGTAAGTCAAATACGGATTGACAGCATCTGCACCATACCCGATGAGAGCCGCAAAGTGATGAACTTCACGCGCTTCCCCGGATTCAACGATAATGCTTGCTTTTGTTCGCAGGCCTTGACGGATCAAATGCTGATGCAGCGCACTGACGGCCAAAAGCGGCGGAATCGGCGTCAATTCCTTACTCATTGCCCTGTCAGATAAAATTAACAGAGATACGCCTTCCTTGATCGCTTTTTCCGCCTGCTGAAACAAATCCTTCAGGCCTTTTTCTAGGTCATCGGAAAACAGCGTGCGGATGTTCTGGCTCTTAATGTCAGGATGCACAAGTGTTTTCAGCGCATAAAACTGTTCGTTTGATAATACAGGAGTATACAATTTTATGCGGCGTGCATTTCTTTCACTCGGATGCAGCAGATCGCCTTCAGCTCCAAGCCAGGTCACCGTAGAGGTCACAAGCTGCTCGCGGATCGCATCAATCGGCGGGTTTGTGACTTGCGCGAACAGCTGTTTAAAGTAATGAAACAGTGATTGGGCGCGGTCGGATAAAACGGCGAGCGGCGAATCATTTCCCATAGAGCCGAGCGGGTCCTTGCCTTCTTTAATAACAGGAATTAAATACTTCTGAATATCTTCATACGTATAGCCAAACGCTTTTTGACGGACGAGAAGATCATCGAATTGTTCCTCTTCCCGGATTTCCGGGTCAGGATTCACTTGAACCAATTCTTCTTCAAGCCATTTTTGATAAGGGAATTCATTGGCAATTTCTGTTTTCACTTCTTCATCTGAAATAATCCGGCCTTCTTCTAAGTCAATGAGCAGCATTTTTCCGGGCTCCAGACGTTTTTTATGAAGAATGGTCTCCTGCTCTACTTCAATAACGCCGACCTCAGATGAGAAAATAATATGGTCATCTTTTGTCACATAGTAACGTGCCGGACGCAAGCCGTTACGGTCAAGGATGGCGCCGATCTGTTTTCCGTCCGTAAACGAAATGGCGGTCGGCCCGTCCCACGGCTCCATTAAAGAGCTGTGATATTCATAAAAAGCCCGTTTCGCTTTAGACATGTGAGTGTTTTCCGTCCATGGTTCCGGAATCAGCATCATTGCCGTATGTGCCGGTTTCCGCCCTGCCATCACGAAAAATTCAAACGCATTATCAAGAATGGATGAGTCACTGCCCTCAGCATTTAGAATCGGCAGCACTTTGTGAAGATCGTCTCCGAAGCTTTCTGAAACGAACTGCTGCTCCCTCGCTCTCATCCAATTGATATTGCCCCGGAGCGTATTGATTTCTCCGTTATGAATCAGATAGCGGTTCGGATGGGCACGTTCCCAAGTAGGAAAGGTATTTGTGCTGAACCTTGAATGCACGAGTGAAAATGCAGATACGAAGGTTTCATCCTGCAAATCCAAATAAAAAGCGTCAACCTGCTCAGGCGTTAACAACCCTTTATAAACAATAGTCTGGCTTGACAAGCTTGCGAAGTAAAAATCAAGCTGTTCTTGAACGCCCCAATTTTCCGCCTGCTTCCGGATGACATACAGTTTGCGTTCAAAAGCAAGGCTGTCTTTCAAATCGTTTGCGGCGCCGATGAATACTTGACGCACATATGGGCAAGTGCCTTGTGCCACTGTTCCGATTTTTCCGACATTTACAGGGACGGTTCTCCAGCCGAGAACGATCTGTCCTTCCTGCTCAATGAATGCATTCACCTGTTTTTCGATCTTTTTTCTTTCCTCTTCATTTTGCGAGAAAAAGACCATTCCTACCCCGTAACGGCCTTTTTCCGGCAGTCTCATTTCTCCGCACTCTTTCTTAAAAAAAGCATCAGGGATCTGAACCATCAGGCCGGCGCCGTCACCCGTATTCGGATCACTGCCCTGTCCTCCTCTGTGATCCAGCTGGCAAAGCATCTTCAGTCCTTTTTTGACAATGTCATGTGAAGGTTTCCCTTTTAAATGGGCATACAAGCCGATTCCGCATGCATCGTGCTCAAATTCCGGACGGTAGAGACCTTGTGCTTTCGGCATTTGATTGTAAGTCATAATTCCTCTCCCCCGATCAGTTTCCGTTAATTATCGGTCATAAAATCTGACAACTTTAAATTAATTGTAAGTTTTCAAAACAATATAAACAATATATAATTTAGATCAAATACATCTCAAAATGAGATAGATAGGTGTGAACGCAATGGAATTACGCCAGCTTCGGTATTTTGTGGAGGTAGCAGAACGGGAACATGTGTCAGAAGCGGCTGATCATCTGCATGTCGCACAATCCGCCATCAGCAGGCAGATTGCAAATCTTGAAGAAGAGCTGCAAGTCACTTTATTTGAACGGGAAGGCAGAAATATTAAATTAACGCCGATCGGCAAACAATTTTTAGAACATATTAAAACGGCGATGAAAGCAATTGATTACGCGAAGGAACAAATCGATGAATATCTTGATCCGAATCGCGGAACCGTCAAAATAGGATTTCCGACGAGCCTTGCAAGCCAGCTTTTGCCGACGGTGATTTCGGCGTTTAAAGAGGAATACCCGAACGTTGAGTTTTTGCTCCGCCAGGGTTCTTATAAGTTTTTAATCGAAGCGGTAAGAAACAGGGATATAGATGCGGCGCTGCTCGGCCCCGTTCCGACGGAATTCCCCGACATAACAGGCAATATCTTATTCACGGAAAAGATTTACGCGCTTGTTCCGCTGCATCATCCGCTTGCCAAACAGAAAAATATTCATTTAATTGATCTGCGCGGCGACCAATTTGTTTTATTTCCTGAAGGGTTTATTCTCCGTAACATGGCGATTGACGCTTGCAGACAGGCCGGCTTTGCGCCGCTTGTATCGACGGAAGGCGAGGATTTAGATGCCATTAAAGGATTAGTCTCCGCGGGGATGGGAGTTACTTTATTACCTGAAAGCACCTTTGCAGAAACCACACCCCGGTTCACGGTCAAAATTCCGATTGAATTTCCTCAAGTGAAGCGCACCGTAGGCATTATTAAACCAAAAGGAAGGGAACTGGCTCCGTCTGCAAATGATTTCTATCATTTTGTCATTCAATTTTTCTCCAAACTTGAACAATATCAATAAAAAACAAACCCGAGCTTCAAAACGAAGCCTCGGGCTTTTTCATATTTTTATAGATCTTTCTCAGCCGATCGGAATGGATAGTTCAACGTGGCAGACAAACGCTTCCGGATCAATGACTGATTGATCGGTCTGTTTGGGCGGCGTTTCTTTAAATGTCTTCAGCTGGGCTGAGGAATAGTTGACGATGCCGAGTCCGAGCTCTTCTCCCTGCTGATCAAGCAGCCTGACAACCGCTCCGCTGCTGAATCTGCCCTTAATCTGCTCGATGTCCTGCGGTGACAGCTCCATATTTCCGTTTGCGACATCGCGGCTGCTTTCTTTTTCCATCACAATTTCGCCTTCGGGGCCGGAATTAAATGCAAGCCATTGTTCTTTGTGGTTTAACGGCAGGGTTCCTTTCGCTTCAAAATAAGTTCCTTCAGCCGCCTCATCTACCGCTTGAAGCAGAATGTCCGGAATGTTAGCCTGCCCGAGAAAGCCTTTAATACCGGAGGCCATCACAATTTTAAAAGCATCCAGTTTCGAACGCATTCCGCCGGTTCCCATGTCACTCCCGGCATCTCCCGCGCTTGCTTCTATTTCCGGAGTGATGTCACTTACATGACGGATTCTTTTCGCTTTCGGGTTGCTGCGCGGATTATCATCATATAAACCGTCAATGTCTGATAAAATCACAAGCATGTCGGCATCAATTAAACCTGCCACCTTCGCTGCGAGTGTATCGTTATCTCCGAATTTCAGCCGGTTGACTGTGACCGTGTCATTTTCATTAATAATCGGAATAATGCCCCGTTCCAAAAGGACGTTCATCGTATTGCGCACATTATGGTAGCGGTATTCATCGGAAAAGTCGCTTCTTGTAATTAAAATTTGTGATGCGACATAACCGTGCGCTAAAAACAGCTTTGAATAAGCCTCCATTAATAATCCCTGCCCGATGGAAGCAGAAGCCTGTTTTTCAGGGAGGCTTTCCGGTTTCTGAATAAATCCGAGCTTCCGATAACCTGCCGCCACTGCGCCGGAAGATACTAAAATCACTTCATAGCCGCTGTCTTTCAGCTGTGCGATTTGATCCACCAATGCTTCCAGCTTTCTTCTGCTGATTTCCCCGTGCAGGCTCGTCAGTGAGCTGCTGCCGATTTTCACCGCGACTCTTTTGATCTTCGTCCGAGACGTCACTGTATCACTCCTGTTTTTTAACGATTATAGTGCTGCCGTTTTTTCAATTGTTTTGCTGATCTCAATAGAACGTTCGGTCGCGTGTTTAATGGCTTTGGCAATGGCTTCTCCGCCGCCTTCTGACCTGAGCGCATCGAGGCCGGCTTCCGTCGTGCCGTTTGGAGAGGTGATGTTTTCCCGAAGCACATCCGGTTTTTCACCCGTTTCCATCAGCATTTTAGCGGCGCCCAATAACGTTTGCGCGCCGATTTTGCGGGACAGCCGTTTGTCTAAGCCGGCTTCTTCACCTGCTTTTTCAATAAACTCCATTAAATAATAAAAGTACGCCGGTCCGCTGCCTGCGATGCCGGTGAAAATGTCCATCTGATCTTCCTTGATCACGTACACTTCCCCGAGGCATTCCAAAAGGGATACCGCGGTTTTTGCTGAACCGTAAGAGACATGGTCTCCGAAAGCCGCAGCTGTTGCCGATTCGCCGATCATGCTGGATGTGTTCGGCATCACTCTTACAACCGGCTGATTATCATGTAATGATTGTTGTATAAATGAGGTTGTTATGCCTGCCAGAACAGACAGGATGATTTGATGAGGTTGAATACGCCGTTTCAGCGCAGCCAGAGCGATTTCAGCATCCTTCGGTTTCATGGCTAAAATAAAGACATCAATGTCTTCGGTTTTCATGCTGTCAAAAGCAATGCCTTGAATACCGTATTGATGTTCCAATTCAGCGAGTCGCTCTGTATTGCGGCGGTTTGTCACGCAGATGTTTTGGTTGGGAATTTTTTTTGCGCGGACCATGCCTGATATCATTCCTTCAGCCATTGATCCTGCTCCGATAAAAGCAACTTTCTTTTGATCTAAGATCGGTAACATCTCCCTTGTTCGTATTTTGTTCGTATTTTTCACACGTTTTTTATGTTACCACTTCAGGAGTTGATGTCAAGTTTGAAGGTATTATTGATATGTATTGTTCCGAGCCTGCTATTATGTATAATGAATCACAGAACAAACCTTTTGAGCCCGGGAGGCCGGGGGCGTTCCGGCCGGATTTAAAAATTATCTGAAATGGCTTTTTCTATCAGCTTTTTGCAGCGGTCAAGCTCTGTCTTCAGCTGTTTTTTGTAAAGCTTCGCAGCCTCATAGTCTTTAAATTGATAGAGAACGACTTCCTGGAGTTTGGCTCCCTCTTTTTTCACTTTTACTTGCTTTAAAATCCCGTCATCCAAAAGTTCGTGAAGCGAACGGTACACCTCGGTATGGTTCGGCTTAAAACCGATGGGTTTAAATTCCGAACGCAGCACCTCGAGAAGCTTCAGTCCGTATAGCCGTTCCTGCTCTGTCATTGTAATCATGTAAAGCTTTAAAAAAGCTCTTTGTTTCACTAAAAAACCGGTTGAACTTCTTTTTTCTTCTTTCAATATGTGCACACCCTTTCCTCTAACAAATGATTCCATGTACTAAATATTCTCTATAGATGCCCTTTTCCCTTTTTATATGCTGTATCAGTTTTATTTGTATCTTGTTGTTTTTATGGATAGAGGGAAAAATTGAATAACTGAACATTTGGTACATAGTTTATTTAGTATAATTATAACCTGTTTGTGCCGATATTTCATTCTTCCGTTCAGGGGTAGTACCACATCACTATCAAGTTAAAAAACAAAATACCCTTAAAATGAAAAAATACTGTAAAGTAATAATAAAGATTTGATATTATAATCAAATTATCGAAATGTTTATTTGGAGGTTTTATTAATGAACATTTTAAGTTCGTGGTTATATAACATGAAAATCATAAAATACTTATTGGGAAGGAGTTGATAATTTAAAACTAAAGGAGAGATATTAATGATATATAGAAAAGCAAATCAGAAAGATTATGATACAATTTTGAATATATGGGAAGAGTCGGTTTTAGCTACTCATCATTTTTTAAGAGATACCGATAGAGAAGAGTTTAAAAAAGAAATACCCTCATATTTCCCACATCTTAATGTCCAGTTATGGTATGAGAAAGAAGATTTAATTGGCTTTTCTGCTATAAATAAACAACACTTAGAAATGTTATTCTTAAAACCTAATAAAATAGGTAAAGGATACGGTAAAGCTATTATTAATTCTTTAATTAAAGACTTTGATATTACAACAGTTGATGTAAATAAAGACAATAAGAGTGCAACTAAATTCTATATTAATAATGGCTTTTTTATAGTAAGTGAAACGGAAACAGATTCTTCTGGACGTCCATACCCTATACTAGAGCTAAAGTTAAAATAAGGTAAAGGTGAAAATCCTCCCTTACCTTTGATTTTTGCACTAAACTGCACGTTAGTCCAATAAGAATTAAATATTTGGCGGTGTACGCAGGTGAAAAAATTGCTATACATTGTGCCATCACCAAGTTAGATAGCTACTTAGAATTGTAGTGATTATAGTAAAAATAAAAAACAACAGGATAATCATAAATGTATGTTATCCAACTTTTTTTATATTATCGCAGGATTGAATGTTTATATTATTAATTGTAATTTCCAAAGTTCCCAAAGCGTCTTTTGGGAACTTTATTTGCTTAACGTTGTAAATCCGCATTTTTCTGACGCTACCCCAATTATAACTTATTTTAATCTTGATATTTCCTTATTTCGGGTTGTGACAGCTTCGCTGGTACTCCCCCGTTCACGGAAATTCAGAAGATGAATCTTTTGATCTATTAACACTCCCTTCAAAAGATAATCAGAAGCGCCGATGGACCGTTTCGAATGGAATAAAAAAGACCCGTCATGAAGACAGGTCCCCTTTTGTTTAAGGATTGGTTGACCACAAACCGGCAGTTTTGATGAAAATGCGCGGATGTAATTTCAATTGAGCAACCATATATTCTGCAAGATCCTCAGGCTGCATGACTTTTTCCGGATTGCCGTCTGTCAGATTTAATTCAATAGACATGTCGCTGGCAACCGTGCTCGGAGTCATTGCGCTGACACGGATATTGTGTTTTCTGACTTCCTGCATGAGAGATTCAGTCAGACCGAGAACGGCAAATTTAGAAGCGCTGTACGCACTTGTCGCCGCGGCGCCTCTTTGGCCCGCCGTAGAAGAAATATTAATGATATCTCCTGATTTTCTCTCAATCATTTCAGGAAGAACGGCGCGTGTCACGTGGTATACACCCATTACATTAACTTGAATGATGTCTTCCCACTCTTCAGGCGTAAGATCCAAAAATCCGCCGAATTTGCTGATTCCGGCATTGTTAATCAAGATGTCAATCTCACCGAGTTCTTCTTTAATAGAGGAGACGGCTTGTTCAACCTCTTTTTGGTTTTTTACATCGGCAGCAGCGAATGATGCCTTTACACCAAGGGCTTTCACTTCTTCCGCAACCTTTTCGACATTTGCTTCTGTGCGCCCGATTAAACCGATATTGACTCCTTCTTTGGCTAAAGCGATAGCGGCGGCGCGGCCGATTCCTCTGCCCGCACCCGTGATAAGAGCCGTTTTGTTTTGTAAACTTTCCACGTCTTTCACCCTTTCTGAATGTCCTTATGTACGATTTCACATTATAAGCAGAAAAAAAACAATTAGCAAATAAAATGATTCAACACGATCCGTAAAGGGTATCAACTGAAAAAAAGGAGTGAAAAGCAGATGATCATCATTTTGTATATCAGTGCTGCCGTTGCGGCTGCCGCATTAATTTATGCAGCCGTATCCGCCGTGCATTTTAAAAGAAACACAGCGCCTGATATAAAGAAGATTAACGCCGCGACAGCGTCCATGCAGACGGCCGTTGATGAAATCAAAACAGAAACCGATCTGTTATCGCAAAAGCAGAAAGAGCTGAAAGAAGATTTTCTCACTAAAAAAACAGCCGTGCAAACGACGGCGGCCGAAGTTAAAGGAACGCCTCACGTCCTGAAGATGCTCTGGAACGCCGGTAAAAGTGATGTATGAGCCTGCATGTCATCCGACGTTTTTGATGACACTAAGAGAAACCGGCGGATTCAAGGAGGCATAACATGATTTGCGATCGTGAGCGGCTTGCGCATTTTTTGCAGCAGCTTAAAGCACTATCTTCTTCGGGAGGGTTTACAAAATCGGATTTGCTGACTCCGGCTTTCCATTTAGCTAAGGACGGAGATCTGGATTTGTATTATTCGCCTCATAATGAATATATTAACCCTTATGCAGTCGTTGCCATTTCCGGAATCACACCCGGTTTTTTTCAAATGCAGCTGGCTTACAAAAAAGCGGCACAGCTTTTAAAAGATGGCGAAACTTTTGAAACGATAGCCTATGAAACAAAAAAAGCGGCCGGACTTTCCGGTTCAATGAGGCAGAACATCATCGAAATGCTTAATGAATGCGGTCTGCCGGCCGCGCTTCACGTTGAGGATTCATCCCGGTTATTTGATTCAAAACGGGAGCTGCTTCATACAACGTCCGTTATCAAACACCCTGTTTTTTATAAACAGAAAAACTATACGGGACATCGGCCGGCAATCAGCAGGTCAGCTCTTCTCAGCCGTTACGCGCTGACATGTTTTCCGGATGAAATAGAAATGATGAAAAAGGACATTCTGCTTATCCCTCTCGGCAAAGCAGCAGAATCAGCCTGCCGCATGCTGAAGAAGAACGGCAGAATGGGTCATGCGGTCATTCTGGAAGGCTTCCCGCATCCGTCCGGAGCAAACGGACATCGTTTCAAACAATTTCACGAAAACAAACAATCGTTACGTGAACAAATTCAGCGCTTTGCCGGGTTTCTTCAGCAGCTGTAAAAAAACGCCCCGAATTTTCGGGGCGCTGCTGTTAAGAAGCGTATTCAGGCAATGCTTTATTGTGTTTTGCCGTTTTCTCTTCAGGTATTTTGATTTGATTTGTCAAGATTGCACTTACGAAATAGAGCGCTGCGAAAATCCATACAACGCCTTGTGCGCCGACAAGTCCGATGAACGCCCAGGCAAGCGCGGGGCCGACAAATGCCGACAGGCCCGCAGCCAGATTTAACACAGACATGGCAGCACCTTTATCGCTGCCGGCCGCCGTCGGCACGATAGCCCCGATCGGAACGAACCCGGCGAGGAGCCCTCCCCATATAAAACCGACAATGCTGACGAAAAGCAAGTTCCCATGTGATACAACAGGAGCATAATATAATAAAAGAGTAAAAATGCCGCAGCCCACTCCCCCGAACCACATGACAGTCTTTTTCCAGCCGAAGGCATCGCCGACTGCGCCGAAGATCAAGTTAAAGACGATATTTCCGAGAAAGATCGTTCCCCAAATTTGAAGCCATACATTTGTAGAAATGCCGTGCTGCGCCATATGCATCGGAAGAAATACCGGAAATCCGTATGTACCGATGCTGTTAATGATCCGAATGATCCCCCCAGAGAGCACGCGCGGATTTTCAGCAAGGATGGTGATTCCCTTCATTAATTCCTGCGCCTTTTCCCGCTTATCTGCCTTTTTCTTTTCAAAGCGGTCCCTATTTAAAATCAAAGCAAAAAACGCGCCGAGGCAGACCCAGAAAATTGAACTCCACAGTGTATTCAAATAGCCGAAGGATTTGATGGCCCAGCTTGAATACCAAGCACCGAATACAAACATCCCGCAGCAATATGCAATCCAGAACCAGCCGACCGCCGTACTGAGCCTGTTTTTCGGCGACCGGTAAATCACCCATGTCAAAAAAGAATAGGCAAACAGCGGATAACCCAGCCCTTTAATAAAATACGTGACATACATCACCGGCAAATTAAGATTTTCAAATCCGTATGCGATAAATGCGGCTGTTCCGATAACGTAAAACAACAGCCCCATAAACATCGTCCGCTTTGCGCCGAAGGCTTCGAGGCAGACCCCTGAAAACCAAGACGCCACAGCGAGAGAAATACCGTAAACTGTAAACAGGGATGCTGATTGCTGTACCGTCAAGCCGTTTTCAACTAAAAACGGGCTGAGCCAGCCTTGTTCAAGGCCGTCCCCCATCATAAACAGCACGACTCCCAAAAATCCCCATGCGAGCTGTTTTGGAATTCCTATTTTATTAAGCATTTTTGTTCCTCCTCAGCAATCTTTCATGTTGTCATCTCATCCCCAAGTCAGGCTTTCACCGCCGGCTGAAAATGAGTAAATAATTTTTGCGTATGTTTCCATTCTTCATATAGGAAGAGATCCGTCTGATCCGCTTCCGGCTCAATTACCTTTGTGCGGCTCGAAAGCTCTGCTTTCACACCGAGAGCTTCGTTGCAAATCATCGCCGCTCCCATTGCGGATGCCTGGCTGAACCCCTCTCTCTTATAGATTTTCTTTTGGAGAAGGTTAGCAAGAAACTGCGTCAAAGCATCACTTTGGAAACCGCCGCCGCACACCTTCACATCATCTTGTGAAAAGGAAGCCACCTCTATTAACGCCTCATAGTTCCATTTGATTGAAAAAGCGATTTCCAGCAGTGCGGCTTTGACAAAATGGGCTCTGCTTAAGTTTTGGGACAGCGGAGCGTCAAAAATAAATCCGCCTTTTGCCAGTGCGTTTTTCTCAGGCGATAAATAGGAGCCTAACGCAGAAATACAAGCATGATCATGTTTCGGCAGACTTGCGATTTCCCGTTCCATAACGCCGTAGGATTCATTCGGATAAAAAATGGATTTTAATTTTTGATAATTGAGTCCTGTTACACCCGGATTCGTTTCAAGAAGCCATTGACCTTCTTCTGTATGGCAATTCAGCCATGCATTCGTTAAACTTTCGGTTCCGGTCTCCGCTGTTATCTTTGTAATCGGCGTCGTCGTGCCGGATACGATGACGATATCTCCCGGCTTTGCATCTGCACTTTTGATGGCAAGCTGTGTGTCTCCCCCGCCTGCAATCACAGGCACTCTTTCAGATAGACCGAGAACCGCCGCTTTCTTAAACGTTAACATTCCGACAACCGTCCCAGATCGGACGAGTGAAGGAAGAATGGCAGAAGGCACACCGAAGATGTTGCATAATTTCTCTGACCACGCCTTTTTCCTTACGTCAAACAGCAGTGTTTCAGCAGCCTGTGACGGTTCATAGCTTAAAATACCGCTCAGCTCAAATGTCACCCAGTCACTGATGCTTGTGATGTACTTCACTTCTTTCCATAAAGACGGCTGTCTAGCTTTTAATCCGACAAGTTTCATGGCGGAAAATAAAGCGCTCGGAAGACGTCCGGTTTGCTGATGCACTTCTTCTTTTGTCTCAATCCCGTCTTCCCATTCACGGCCTCTGTTATCAATGTTGGGCAGACCGAGAAATGCCTTTTTACCTTTATTGATCAGAACAATTCCCTGCCTCTGGCTTGTGGAGGTGATTCCGATTAATGTAATATGTGGGCTTTTGGCAATAACCTTCCTTGCCATAGCGCTGATTTGCGTCCATAATCTTTCCGGTGAGAAATATCGTCCGTCCGGATAAAGCGGATCCGTCACATATTCAATGTCTTCCCTTTCAAGCGCGGTCACTTCGCCGCCGGCAGTCACGACCGCGACTCGCGCATTCCCCGTCCCGATGTCAAATACAAGGTAGCCTTTTTGTTCAGCCATTACAGCCTCCTCCTTCCGTTTCAAGTTCTCTTTTGTTATAAAGTTCACGTATTGAGCAGGTTTGATCTTGTTTCCATTTGAAAAGCGCTTCATTTAAAATCTTCACATGATGATCTTCCACTTCAAATGTTGCGCCCGCTAAATGGGGAATCGCTAATACATTAGGCAAAGAGATCAATTCATAATCAGAAGATTCTGGCGGTTCGTGATAAAACACGTCAAGGATCGCTCCCTTAATCCGCCGTTCTTTCAGCACCCGCAGCAGCTCTTCCCTGTCTGTAACCACCGCTCTTGACGTATTGACAAAAACAGCTTCCTGTTTCATCAATTGAAAGTGCCGGGCGCCGATAAGGCCGATGGTTTCTTCTGTACGCGGCAAGTGAACGGAAACAATATCACTTTCAGAAAATACCCGTTCAATCGTCGTTTTTTCATACTCCCGGTTTTCATGATGGACAAATGGATCATAGTAAAGCACCTTGCAGTCAAAAGCGGCCAATAGCCGGGCGATTCTCTGTCCGACGGCTCCGAAACCGATAAGGCCGACTGTTTTCCCCGTCAGCTCATTTCCTCTGAATTTGACGTAAGCCTGCAAATAATCACCATTCCACTTCCCGTCTTTCAGCCACTGATGGGAAGAATACGTATGACGCAAAAATGAAATCACATTTCCGATAAACATTTCAGCAACAGCCTGGGCATTGCGGGCCGGTGTAAAGAAAACGGGGATTTTTCTTTTAGTCGCCGCCGCAATATTCACGTTAGACGGCATTCCTCTGCAGACACCGATAAAAGCGGAATCAGGCAATATGTCAATAACACGCTCAGACACCTCATCAAGTTCAGTGATAAGCCCCGACGCGTTTGTCTCTTGAATCATTCGGATCAATTCATCTTCCCGATAGGCCCGGCCGTGCTTCTTCCACGGCCGGTGCACAGTCCGGCCGAACAGCTCAGTCAGCTCCTTCAGCCCCTCGTCGTGATATGGTGCGGTAATTAAAACCGTCATGGTGCAAAACATCCTTTTCACATAAATTTTGTCATAAAAAAATCTCTTTCCCCAAAGAAGGAAAGAGATTCATATACCGTCTTTATGCGCTTGAAGCGCACAAATATGTATAGATCATTCTTTCCTATCTTTCAAGCATACGCTTGCTGGAATTGGCACAATAAATGTTGCCGAGGTTTCGTAGGGCCAGTCCCTCCACCTCTCTGGATAGAAAATAAAATGATGAAATTGTCAGGCTGTTTAAAAGAATAAACTCATCATAGAAAAGTCTTTCCGTGATGTCAACACTTTTTTTCTGAATTGACGTTCGATTTTGAAATGTTATAATGCTTACAATATAAACAAAGAGGAGAAATGGGCTATGAATTCTGCTGCAACACAGCCGAACGGGGTCTTTAAGTCGGTATGCTCACTAGACTGTCCCGATCAATGCGGCTTGCTTGTGACAAAAAAAGACGGAAAAATCGTTAACATTCAGGGAGACCCCGATCACCCGGTCACATCAGGGAATATTTGCAACAAAGTCAGACACATGGCTGAGCGCATTTATGATGAAAAGCGCGTAACCGTTCCGTTAAAACGGATCGGTAAAAAAGGTGAAGCCGCGTTTGCGCCTATTTCCTGGGAGGAAGCGATCAATACGATCAGTGCGCGCTGGAAAGAGCTTATTGCCGAAGAAGGAGCGGAAAGCATTCTTCCGTACAGCTTTTACGGCAATATGGGAAAACTGGCGGCAGAGGGAATGGACCGCCGTTTTTTCCATCGTCTCGGAGCGAGTCATCTCGAACGGACGATCTGCAGCAAAGCCGGTTCTGAAGGCTATAACTATACAATGGGAGAAGGAGCGGGTACTGATCCGGAGGAGACCATACATGCAAAGCTCTTTATTTTTTGGGGGATCAATGCCGTCAGCACGAATATGCACCAAGTCATGATTGCTCAAAAAGCCCGGAAAAAAGGGGCTAAAATTGTCGTTATCGATGTACATAAGAACCAAACCGGCCGGCTTGCCGATTGGTTTATTCCCATTCGCCCCGGCACAGATGCCGCACTCGCCCTCGGTATCATGCATGTCTTATTCGACGAAAACCTTCACGATGAAGCATTTCTCACAGAATACACCGAAGGCAGTGACGAATTAAAAGCGCATGTTAAACACTATGATCCGGAAACGGTTTCTGCTATTACAGGCGTTAAAGCCGACGATATCAGACGCCTTGCGAGAATGTACGGGGAAACCTCCCCTTCCCTTATCAGGATCGGAAACGGCATTCAGCACCATGACAATGGCGGAATGATCGTCCGCACCGTTGCCTGCCTTCCGGCTGTTACAGGACAGTGGCTCAACACCGGAGGAGGCGCAATCAAGCACAACAGCGCGGTATTAAACTATAACAGACAAGCGCTCCAGCGGCCTGATCTGCTTTACGGCAGGAAGCCACGATCATTTAATATGAACAGGCTCGGAAGCGTTCTTTTAGAAACAAAACCGCCCGTGCGCTCCCTGTTTATTTACGGTACGA
The DNA here is from genome assembly GCF_038004825.1 of Bacillus sp. FSL P4-0334. Lineage (NCBI taxonomy): Bacteria > Bacillati > Bacillota > Bacilli > Caryophanales > Bacillaceae > Bacillus > Bacillus sp. FSL P4-0334. The sequence goes on from NZ_JBBORX010000001.1 coordinate 3,262,634, forward strand.
ATCCCGCAGTGGTTGCGCCGGAAGCGAATAAAGTCAGAAAAGGCCTGCTGCGGGAGGATTTATTTACAGTCGTTCACGATCTGTTTTTAACGGAAACCGCCAAATACGCGGATATCGTGCTCCCTGCTGCATCCGCTTTGGAAAACACGGATTTTTACACGTCTTACTGGCATCATTTTATTCAGCTGCAAAAACCGGTGATCGAACCCTGCGGGGACAGCAAATCGAATACGGAAGTGTTCCGTTTGCTTGCCGGAGCAATGGGATTTACCGAGCAGGAGCTTCAGGATACCGATGAAGAATTGATCAGACAGGCGCTGGACTTTCCCGACAATCCGTATATCGAGGATATTGATTACGAAGCGCTCTCACGCCATTCCTTCATGAAAGCCAAACGGAAAAAACCGCTTTTTCCGGGAAAGCTCAAAACACCGAGCGGAAAAATTGAATTATATTCGGAAAAGATGAAACAGGACGGTTATCCGGCGCTGCCGACACACATCCCTCTTGAGAGAGATGACGATTTTCCGCTTTTATTTGTCCCGGGACCGAATCATAATTTTTTAAATTCGACATTTTCGAATAACGAAAAACACGTAAAACTGGAAAAAGCGCCAAAGCTTTTTATTCATACAGAAGATGCTGTACGCCGGAACATAGAAGACGGGGAAACCGTTAGAGTTTGGAATCACCGCGGAGAGTGTGAATTGACAGTTTCGGTCGGCGAACAGGTGCTTCCCGGCGTTGCAGTCAGCCAAGGTCTTTGGGCCGATATGGATGATAAAAAACAGCTCGTCAATTCGCTCACGCCCGATCGGCTGGCGGATATGGGCGGAGGCGCTGTTTTCTTCTCCGGAAAGGTGCAGGTGGAAAAGCTCAGCAATCAAAACCGTCCGCAATAAACGCCGGGCGGTTTTGATGAAGGCTGAATCCTTTCAGCCGGCTTCACCGTATAAAAAGTGATAACGTTTATTGGAGGTTTGCTGTATGGATATCATACCGGCATCGGAATCGCTTTAGCCGGATATTTCATAGGAGACGGATTGAAAAATTTTAAATCACCTGATCCTCATGAACACACTGACCACATTCTCATTAAAGAAAAAGATTTACACTTCTATATTGGTATTATTTCGGAGTTACCAAGGAAGAAGCGAAACAAATCGTGCCCGACACCTCCGACATTCCGCATATCACGAGAAACGGAAAGCGGTATGTACAGAAAACTGCATTAAGAGAATGGCTGACTTCCATGCTGGAAAAAGAATAACAGCTGCCATGAAAAGCGGGAAGAGTTTTTCTCTTCCCGTTTATTAAGATTCGCCGCCCTGCCTCTCTTCAACCCCAAACATACGACAGATATCATTCTTACGTAACGAAACATCCCCTTCTTTAGATTTCAAATAAAACCCTTTCTTATATAACCGTATGACTTCCTCATATGTAAGCTCATGACGAAGGAGCGCCATTAAACGCCCGTCTTTTTCATCTTGTTTATTGAACCATTCATACTGTTCTGACCAGTTCACTTTCTGCATGTCAAACACCTTCTCACTTTGGATTAATGCCTTTTCGCATTCTTTTACTTATTACCCCTTCTGTAAACACTCCGACTGCCTGTGACATTTTTGAAAACAGCCGTAACCCCTCCAATTAGTCACCATGTTGACTTGTTCCCCATTTCGTTGTATATTATAATTGTCAACATGGTGACAATTAAGATAGGAGATACCTTATGGATATTAATTTATTAATGAAGGAACTGCATGTTATGCAACAAAGTTACGCATCATTATTTTCGGTTGTCAATAAAGTGCAGGCTCGGGGGGACGAATACTTAGAAATGTTGACTTCCCGACAGCACATGACTCTTATTGCTATTGCCCATTTACCGACGGAAGATACCACACTTATGAATATCGCTAAAAAGCTGGGCACAACAAAACAAACCGCTAACAAATTAATTTCAAGCCTCGCGAAAAAAGGATATGTTCACACTGTGCCAAGCAAACTGGATAAACGTGCAATCAATATTGAGATTACCGCTGAAGGAAAAAAAGCGTTAATTTCCTGTTCAGAAAAATCCACCTATTTTTTAGCGGATATGTTTCATGACTTCACAACTGATGAAATTGAAACATTCTGGAGGCTATTGCAAAAACTTTATCGTTTTGATGGTGAAGAACAGGATGGTTTTGAAGAAAAAGCACATTTGAAAGTTGAAGATCAGGCACAATTCATCTCAGATGACTATGAAGAAAAAATCATGGCTGAATTTTCAAAACGGCGATATGGGAGTGCAGACGATGAATAATATGCTTTATCGAAAAGTAAAAGAAACAGAGGATAAAATGAAGGAAAAATGCTATGAGCTGAAAGATAAAATTGATCAATTTATTTCTCATACTAAATACAAAATTCATTGCAACCGTAAACTGGACCGAGCCGGCAATTATATATCAATTGCCATTGGACTCTTTATCCTAACTGCCTCATGGCTGACCGCAACACAATGGCTGCTTTGGATAGGCGCGGCGAGTATTTTGAGTAATGCCTGCTTGCTCATTATAAAGCCTGTTAAAAATTGAAAATCTGAAAAAAGCTCTCTAAAAGAGAGCTTTCTTTTATTAATCGTCCCAGTCTTCATCTTCTTCCCAGTCATCTTTCGCTTCCTGAATCTTATTATAAAAAAATTCGATAAAGCTTTCTGCAACGATATCTTGATAGCCAATTATCCTATCCCATTCCACTACAGGGCATTCTCCGTCTTTCATTTTATTCGTATCTAGACAGTAAGCAAAGAAATCAACATCTTCTATGACAACAAGACCATCAGCAAGTCCATAATGTTGTTTATATTCTTTAGTTTTATCTGCAACTGACGCATGATCGAAGTTATAGCCTAAAACTAAAACCCCAAATAAACCACCAGCACCGTATTTTTCTAAGAACCATTTATAGCTAATAGGAAGTTCGCATTGGAGGATTTCTTCAATGCGAGTTATGTTTTCATGGCTTGCACCCTCTGTGAATATAGCATTTTGCTTGTTTTCATTAATAAAGTTTTCAACCTTTGAATAAATCATTTAATTTAAACACCTCAATTCTCATTCTCAAATTGTTTCGCTCTCCACTTCCAATATCTCTTTCGAAAGCTTTCATATTGTGCTTTTAAAACCTTATCATTTCTAAAACTTTCACCATCAGTCTTAAGCTTATGAATAACATCACTATATTTTGTATGTAAACTGTGTGGGATTTCAAGCATTGGGCCAGGTTCTTCTTGAATCAAGTGATGTAAATTAATCTGTGTGCCATCTTTTGCATAAGGAGCATTACCGTTTTTCATAAGCTGAAGATTTGTTACGCCAAATTCTGTTTTTTGGTTCATATCAATATCTTTCATAGTATACACTCTGCGGCTTATGTCTTTAACTTTTCCCTTTGCTTTTACCTTGCCCTTAACCTCAAAGGCACCATACTTTTCTTTATTTAAAACCAAGGAAGGTTTATTTCTTGACCAGTAAACGGCTTTCTCGTTCCATCCGGGATTTTCTTTGCATAGGTCAAAAGTTCATTTTTAAGGTTTTGGCTGTCAACCACATTGTATGGTACGTCACCCGCCAGAGCAAGATCATACTTAGAGTTATAAGGAAGCAAATCTGCAATCTTAACGTCTTTAATTTTCTTCCCTGCCTGTCCTGCCTTGTTTATGACCTTCCCCGCCGCATCAGCTTTGTTAACAGCTCCTGCGCCTTTCGTTCCGACGACAGCCACAGCTGCTGAACCAATTGCATATGTCACCCATCTTGATCTGGAGTAAGCATCTCCATTTACCATATCCTTTTGATACGATTCCTCGATTGCTGCTGAAACAGCATCATATGTTTTAACAGGATGAAGTACTGCATTCCCCAGTGCTGACAAGGTTTCTCCCGGATCGGTTATGAAGTCCCATAGACCGGTTACCGTGTCTTTCCCGACATCATATAAACCAACGCCGGCTCCTTTTAATATATTCCAAGTCACTTCTCCGGCTTCTTCCAGCTGTTTTGCTTGTTCAAGCTGAATGACATATTGCTGCTGGGAAGGTTCAAGGGTTTCATAGCCGATCTTCTTCGCAATTTCTAAATATTCATCTGGATCGGTCACACCGTCGGCGAGTTTTTTCTTCAGATCCTTGATTTCCCGCTCTTTCGCTTCTTCCTTTTTAAACGTTAAATATGTGTCTGAGTGTCTTGCAATCTCGTCTTTTTTCTTATGTATGTCGCTTTCTCGGTATGCCTTGGCGTTATAGTGAAGCGGAGTGGCGTTTTTCCCTTTACCCGTTGCATTTTGAAGCTGCTGAAAATCTGCCTGAATGAAATGTTCGTTTGCCTCGGTTTCTGCGTATTCTTTCGTTAGATCATGATCAAGCTTTCCGAGCTTATGTATGGTCTCATCCCGTTTTTTATCTGCTGAATCCAGCTTTTGATCGACATCCTCTGTCGAGAAAACATCAAGATGAATGATATCACTTATCTCATTAAGAATATCCCTCATTTCATTCCGCTGCTCTTGCATGATGGCTTTTGATTTATTCTTCGCATGAATCAACTCATGTTCTAAAAATGACTCTTCCACAAACGAATCGGCTAATCCGGCATCAGCTACTTTTCCTGAAATACTGTTAAGAAAAGCAATCTTCATATCGATCAGATCAAGCCAGCTGTCTGTGACACCAGCGTGATCTTGGAAGAATGCTTTGATGTTATCAGCGCCTTTGCCTGAAAACCCACTGTCATCTAAATCAGCCATTCCTTGAAATGCTTTTCTGAGATTAATAAATTGTTCTCTAATCTGATCGTATTCTTTTGCTCGCTTTTCTGCGGCTGAAATGAACGAGGCTGCTTCAAATACTTTCATTTACGTCTCCTTCCCGCTTCTTTATTCCTAAATTTTACCACAGGATATAAGATTAGATGAATCTCTTGCATTTGTCGAACTGCTTTATTCAAGATCATAAAATTTCAAACAAAACCTTACACGAAAGATCGGGGATCGGCAAAACAAAGCCAGATATAACATATATTAAAAAATCTCTTGCATTTCCGCACCCGCCATGCTATATTGATATAGCGATGAGCTGAATTGTGTAAGTCGATGCACATGCCCTTGCGGCACACACGAATGTGGCGTGTGGTGTATCGCCTCAATACGCAAAAGACGTTTGCTTCTGCAAACGTCTTTTTTTATTATCCGATTTTCGTTCCGTTCGGTACTGTCTGCTCTGGCGTAAGCAGGACAACGTCTCCTTTTTCCGGGATGCCGCCGAGAACGAGAACTTCTGACTTAAATCCGGCGATCCGCCGCGGCAAAAAGTTGACAATAGCTGTAACCTGTCTGCCCGTCAGATCACCCGGTTCGTACCGTTTTGTAATCTGGGCGCTTGATTGTTTCATGCCGATCTCTTCGCCGAAATCTATTGTCATCTTAATGGCCGGCACCTTTGCTTCCGGGAATACTTCCGCTTTTACGACCGTTCCTATTCTGAGATCAAGCTTGATAAAATCTTCGATGACTGCCATATCAAAAACTCCTTTTTTACAATCATGATATCAAAAAAAGACGTAGTTTATTTAACCGATTTTCAGGATTATTTATCAGATTGAAAGGTGTTTCGGAAGACACGCGGCGTTATTCCCTTATGTCTGACAAACCATCTGGTAAAGGAAGACAAATTTTGAAAGCCGACCTCCTGACTGATGTCTGTCAGCCGGCATTTTGTTTCAATAAGCATTTGTTCCGCTTTCTTCATACGGAGCTCAGCAATATAAGCTTGCGGGCTTTTCCCCGTCTGCTTTTTAAACCAGTCGGAATAATACGCCGGGTGGTAATGTTCCATTGCGGCAAGCTCTTTAATTGTAAAAGTCTTTGAGAGATTTCGGCGGATATACGCAATTGAATCATTTGTACGGTTTTCTTGTATCTTTTCAGCAATATATTCTGCAAGCAGACTCAATGAATGAGCCGATTGCTGCTTTGTCTCTTCTGTCAGCAGAAACCGAATCGATGTCCAAAAAGGATCAAGCTTATTCAGAACGCCGGGGGCAAATGAACCTTTGAAAAAATATGCCGGTATGTCGAGAACGAGACATTCATTTCGCTCCAAAGAACGGAACCGATGTTCATGCCCGGGCGGAATATACAACATTTGATCAGGTTTTAATCTGATTTTACGTCTTTCTGTCTCCAGGTCCAGCTGTCCTTCGAGCGGAAAGAGCATTTGACAGTATGTGTGTGCATGAGAATCAAAAATATGTGAATAGGTGCGCCGCTCACAAATGATATGTTGTAATGAATCCATTTGTCCCTCCTTTTTACATGATGCGTCTTTTTATTTAGTTTACATAATAATATTATTGTTTCCTCTCCTGCAAACCTCTTAGGAAAGCAACAACTGCAAACTTCCGGCTTTCCTTAATTGATTCGGTTAATTCAAATGCACTCTGTTTTCTCAACACGGCAAATCCGTGAAGAAGGCTCCTCAGTCCTCTCGCAGCATGAATCGCAGTGTCAGACTGTGCATATCCGTTAGCTGTCAGCTGCCTGACAACAAGCCCTACAAGCAGGCTTGACAGATTCTCAATCCGGCCATCTTTTATCTTTTGAAATGTTGCGTCATATAATCCGGGATTGGCTTCGGCGAAATTGATATAGGCATCGGCGAGAGCAAGCAAAGCCGTTTCGCCCGTCAGTCCTTCTGCAGAGGCCGCCATTTTTTCATATAACATAGTTAAACCGGAGACAGCCAGCTCTGCTTTAATTCCTTGAAGGCCATTGACAAAATTGTAAAGGGAAGGCGGTTTTACGTTTAAGGACTTTGCAACAGCCGCAAGCGTCACTTCGTTCAGCCCTTTTTCGTCAGCGATGCCTGCTGCGGCTCTCAATATCATGTCAAGGCTCATTCCGACTCTCGGTGACATTATGATCGGCCTCCCGGCAGGCTTCGTTCGGCTTCCTCAGCAGCCTCAGCCATCATTTCAACGGGATTGCAGAGAACATTTCCATGTCCGGCGGCCAGACTGCTTGGTTGATGAGCGATAAGCGTTCTTGCTGTTTTTACAGCTTCTTCTTTATTCCACGTAGCAAAAGCCGGAAACGGAAATTTCCATTTCAGCTTCCCTGAAACAGCAAGGCCGCCCCGTACTTGAAAGGCATCTCCGACGATCAGCATATCATTTCTCATATCTTTAAAAGCGAGGCTTCCCGGCGTATGACCGGGAGCGGGAATGACAAGTAAAGATCCGATCCGCTCGCCGCCTTTCAGCAGGCGATCAGGTTCGGTCTGAACATTTTTCGGCACTCCCCCCTTTATCGGCGTTTGTGCTTCATGCTCAAATAATGAAGTGTCACCTTTCAGCAAGAAAGAATCCCGCTCAGAAATACAGACGGAAGCATCCGGAAATTCCGCAGCTAATGAGTCAAGCGAACCGATGTGATCCCCGTGCGCGTGGGTGAGTAATATGTCATTCAGCGGCTTCCCAAGCTGCCGCAATGCTTGTTTGATTCCTTTATGACTGTTAGGCAGTCCGGCGTCAATCAGGGTTACTCCTTCTTCTTCTTCAACCAAATAACAATTCACCGGGAAGAGCGCGGGAAAAAAAGTCAGCTGCCAAACGGTTCCGTATTGTAAGATTCTCATCAACATCCCCCCAAAAACTAATATCATTAGTTTTATTATAACTAATACCGTTAGTTTATCAAGAGTTTTCTGTTTAAATCCTGAAAAAGGCGCGGGCGCTTCTCTTATGCAAAAAAAAGAAACGTGCATACTGTGATAAAAGATGCTTTCAGCCTGCGAATAAATCAGACTACTAAAACCAGCCGGATAAGCATACACTACTCAACGGAGGGGGAGTTCTACACCATGCATATCACACTTCAAAGCATCTGCCCTGTCTTAATGATTGCCTTTTTTCTGTATAAAAAGGTGAAACGGTCCGTCGGCTTTCAGCCTTTGAAACCCCGCTGGCTTTATACAAGAATGATTTTGTTTTCATTGCTGGCCGCAGCTCTGGCGTTTTTCAGCATCACACACCCGGCTTTATACGGCCATCTTATATTCGGCACTTTTTGCGGCTGGCTTCTGGTCCTGTTTGCAAAACGGAACATTTCATTTGAAGAACGCCGCGGAAAAATGTATTTTCGCACTCACCTGTGGATTGAACTTATTCTATTAACGTTATTCCTATCGAGATTTGTTTATCGCGTTATTGAAATGTACCGGGTCACAGCGGACTTTACCCATCCGGAGGCATACAGCCAAACGGTCGGGGCCGATCCGCTGACCATCAGTATCTTTTATTTCATCGCAGTTTATTACAGCGGCTTCTCTTTTTATGTTTTAAAAACGAGCAGAGACCAAACCAATAACAGTCAGTACGGTTGACATCCCTGTCTAAAAAGCAGGGATGTTTTTTAATCGTGCCGCGTATGGTGAATCATTTGCTGAAGCACATCTAACACATGTTCATCCTCAGGAGAATAATAGATGGATGTTCCTTCTCTGCGTGATTTGACGAGGCGCAGATTTTTAAGAAAACGCAGCTGATGAGAAACGGTAGACTGCAGCAAATTCAGCTTTTCTGCGATATCATTTACCGCGTGCTCACCCTGTGACAGCAAATGGAGAATTCTGATTCTGGTCGGGTCAGACAGCGCCTTAAAAGTCTGGGCAACCAAAAATAAAGTTTCCTCATCTAAATCGACAGCGGGGTCATTTTTGTTTCCGGATTCGTGAAATTCAGTCATATACCTCACCCTTCTTTTCTCAAGTAGCCCAATTATACCAAATGTCAATTGATGCAGATACATCCTGCGCCTGACAAAAGAACCGTTATTTTAAATTTATGTTTCAAATACGGGTTTCCGCTTGGTTTCGCGCATTCATCTGTGTCATAATGAAAAAGTCATAATGCTCCTGAAATTGAGGGTGAAACACAGTGGAGAAAAAGAAAAAAGGCTGTTTCGCTGCCGCGGGTCTTATGATGATATGTGTTTTTGTCATGGTTTCCTTCTTCCTCATTCTGCTATTTTCAAATAATGAATGGCTCAAAAGTCTTCCGTTTGATGTCAAACCGATCGTCCTTGAACGGCTGACAGATTACAAACCGCTTGTTGAAGACGAACTGGATGAAAAAGGACTCACCAAATATACATCGCTTGTACTCGGCATGATATATCAGGAGTCAAAAGGAAGAGGAAATGATCCCATGCAGTCTTCAGAATCTCTGGGTTTAAAGCGAAATGAGATTAAAAACCCTCAAACCAGTATCAAACAGGGAATCAAACAATTCACTCTCATGTACCAAACAGGCAAGAAAAAAGGCGTAGACTTGGATACGATTATACAAAGCTACAACATGGGAGCCGGCTATATTGATTTTGTGGCTGAACATGGAGGATCGCATACTGAGGAACTGGCAAAACAATACTCCGAGCAGCAGGTCAAAAAGAATCCGAAACTTTACACTTGCGGAGGGAACAAAGACAATTTCCGTTATCCCTACTGCTATGGTGATTACACGTACGCAGAAAAAGTAAAAGCAAAAACAAAAACCGTTGAACAATCCTTAAATGTAACAACACTTGAAACGCTTGAAGAGTAAAAGGCGCCCTGATGAGGCGCCTTTTTCAATCAATAGAAAAAAGCCGCGCAGAGCACGGCTTTTTTTAATAATACGGTGAGATCATTAAGTATACAATGACACCCGTCAGACTGACATACAGCCAGAGCGGCATCGTCCATCTCGCGATTTTTTTGTGGCGCTCCACTTGCATGCTGAATCCTCTGATCAGCGTAAACAGCGCAAGCGGCACGATAATGAAGGAAAGGCAAATATGCGTAATTAAAATAAAGAAGTAAATCCCGCGCATGATGCCGTGGCCGCCGAATAAAGTATTCTCAGCTATCGAGTGGTACACGACATAGCAGATCAAAAACAGCAAAGTCGTCGTAAACGCCGCTAAAATAAAGCGTTTGTGCGCTTGAATGTTTTTTTGCTTAATCATAAAGAGCGCTGCCAGCAAAAAGATAAACGTGAAGCTGTTAAAAATGGCATTTAACATCGGCAGAATATGAATATTGGCAATGCTGACCTGTCCCGATTTCGGCATAAAAAACAGCACCGCAATTAATCCGTTGATCAGAACGGTCAATGTCAGCACGACACCGGTATAACTTTTAGGTTTGTTTTCTGTCTGATTCATCTTATGACCTCTCTCAATTTTACTGACTATCCAAATGGTATGAGAATTCAGCTTTGATGTCAACGGTTTCGCCCGCTTCGTCAGAAATTAGACAAACTTAAGCCCTAAAAAGACCGGGTGTTTGAGACCCGGCCTTTCGTCATATTATGCTTCCTTCAACAGTTCTTCTATCACCTTATGTTCGTTTTCATTCAACAGATTTTTTGGAATGATCCGATCAATCGGTTTATTCATGTGCTGATCGAGAATATCGGCTGTTTCTTTGTCCCCTGCGATTACGAGACGCTCCCATTGGTGTGAAGCGGCCTTCTGATCAAGGTTCGAAGCCAATCGTTTATACAGCCTGTTTTGGTTTTCTTCGACGTGGGCTTTGGCGGCGTCTTCGTCCATCGATGCGGAGTTTCCGCTTACATCCTGCGGTTTCCACGATTCATTGATGACGTCGTAATGATAATGCTCCACTCCTTCAATTTTTCCGAGTACGGTTTCTATGATCTTCACTTCATTCTGCTGGGTGAGAATAAAAGCCGTGCTCGGAAATTGTTCACGAAGAATTTCTAATTGATCAAGGACAGGCGTCTCTTCCCAATAAAATCGTGTTTCAACAGGCACCTGCAATTCAATCGTCTCCCAAATACCGCCTTCTCCCGACGCAAAAAATACGAGACTTCGCGGCATCTCTTTACCAAGCCCATCGATATATTGATAGACACGTTCCATGATGCGGACGAGAGATTTTTCTTCTTCCGGATCACTGGCAGACAGATACTCTTTTAATCTCCGAAAACCGGTTTTCAAGGCGATTTTCCACTCTCCCCCCTGCTGATCCGGATTTCTCATATCCGTATTTACATATAAGGAAAGCATTTTATCAGGAGATTCCGTCATTACGTACTTCAATTTGCCGATGAGTGAGTCAATTGCCATTATAGATTCCTCCTATTTCCGCTGCTCACTGTTCCTTTCCCTATCCGCACCGCCTTAAAAACGTCAATCCACATATAAACGGCAGACTTTTCTAAAAAAGTTTTTGCAAAACCCATTTACAAACCAAGACATCATTTACTACAATGGATACTTGTGTTTAACTAAGACTTTTACGCTGTGAAAGGAGTATGATTTTGTTTACTGCAGAAGAAAGAGATCAGAAAGAGCTGGAAAAAGAGCTTCATAAACTTGAATTTCAGATTTTCAGAATGCGGGAAAATCTGATAGATGTATCAAAAGACGCGCGAGTGCTTGGTATTGATCAATCGAACAATGACGATTGGATCATTGTTTCCTCGATTGATGATGGCCAAACATGTAAGATTATGCTGACTGATTGTGAATCAGCCTACCGGGGAAGAGGCTGTTTTTCACTGATCGCCTCTTATTATGACAATGCCATTCATATCGGGGACATTAAAGGCCCGCCGAACCATGGCTACGGCTCGATCTGCATGAAATTTTTAAAACATATCGCCAGAGAGCAGAATATCCCGAAAGTGACGGGCGACATCGCTAAGCGTGATTGGGATCATGTCGACAGACTCGTTCATTTTTATGAAAAGCATCACTTTGATGTCTGGATTGACAATGATACGCAATCAGGCGGCATTAAATGGGTCGACCTGTAAAAAATAATAGAGAAACCCTCTTTTATATGGTGTAATAGATTAAACCATATAAGGAGGGTTTTTTTTGTATCCGGAAAAATTGAAAAAAGGTGACGGCATTCGTATTGTGTCTCCGGCCACAAGCATGTCCGTTATGTCAGATGAAAATATAAATGCCGCGAAGACAAAATTGGAGGAGCTGGGCTTTTGTGTCTCTTTTTCAGAGCATGCGAAAGAAATAAATGAATTTGATTCATCATCCATTGAATCGCGTGTACGGGATCTGCACGAGGCTTTCGCTGACCCTGACATCAAAGCGATTTTGACGACACTCGGCGGGTTCCAATCAAATCAGCTGCTCCGCTATCTTGATTATGAAAACATCAAGCGGCATCCGAAAATCCTTTGCGGCTATTCAGATATTACCGCTCTCGGCCATGCCATATATCAAAAAACCGGCCTTATTACATATTCCGGTCCCCATTTTTCTTCATTTGCCATGAAAAAAGGGCTGGACTATACGATTAAGTCTTTCTTGGCCTGCTGTGCTTCTGACAACCCGTATGAGGTAAAGCCTTCATCCGAGTGGAGTGATGATAAATGGTATTTGAACCAGGAGGACAGACGTTTTTATCGGAATCCGGGACCGCTCGTTATTCAACCCGGATATGCGGAAGGAACACTGATCGGAGGAAATCTATGCACGCTGAATCTTCTGCAGGGCACCGAATACTTTCCGGAGATGGAGCAAGTGATTCTGTTTATAGAAGATGATCATATGTCGGACATTCATATGTTTGACCGGGATTTGCAGTCACTCATCCACCTTCCCGCTTTTTCAGCCGTGAAGGGAATTGTCATCGGACGTTTCCAGCATGCTTCAAATGTGTCTGAGGAGGCTCTGCGTGCCGTCATCCGTACAAAAGAAGAACTGTCATCCATGCCTGTTATCGCAAATGCTGATTTCGGCCATACCTCCCCTTTGATGACATTCCCGATCGGAGGAACATGCAGGATAGAAGCCGGCTCAGAAGGCGGACGGATATGGATCGATCGGCATTAATACATAAAGACGGGAAAACCGCCCCGTCTTTTTATTTTGACGCCTTATGCCGCGGCGTGCGCGGAGCGATCATAATTCCTCCGCCGGCCGCTGCCGTCACCCATACGGAAGCTCCTTCATAAAAACGGCTGATCTCTTCATTATATACGGCATGTGTCAGTTCACGTTTATCATGCGTTCCGTCTTGGTTTTTTACGTTTAAAATAAGCACAAGCTCGTGCCTGCCATTCTTCATCACGCCAGTACGTCTCACCTTTTCAATAACGGCTGGCCTTCCTCTCCCTCTGTCAAGCGCCTGAAACAGCCTGACAGCAGGCATAGACAGTCCGATAACGAGCACAATGGCGAAAGCGGTGCATATACCTGCTTGAAACACCGGTGATTCTATGAAGGCATTCCATAAACATATAAATTCCGGCTCCATCAAATTCATACATCCCTTCAGATTCCGTTTTCACATCCATTCCTTATTATAAGAGAAACGCTTTTTCTTTTTCCGCATATAACGATTATATACAGTCAAAAAAGGGAAGAAAAAAAGAACACAAAGCATTTCGCCTTGTGTTCTTCATCTCTATATGAAACTAGTCTAATACTTTAACATTTACTGTTCTGACGCCCCAGTTGTTAGCGTCACTTTTCTTTGCAACAAATACGTCAATTTTATTTCCTTTAATTGCGCCGCCTGTATCTGCTGCTGTTGCCACTCCGTAACCTTCAACATAAACCTTAGAGCCAAGCGGAATGACACTAGGGTCTACCGCGATGACTTTTGCATCAGGGTTTTTGTTTAAGTCAACACCGGTTGCCGTTACACCGGAAATGCCGCCGTCGTTAGCAGAGTAAGCAGTTGCAGTCATTGTCAGCTGCTTTTTAGGCTCTTGTTGGTTTGTATTTGATTGAACAGGCTGCTGTTTTGCTTCGACAGCCTTCGCTTCTTGTTTAGGTTGTTGTTCTTGAACAGGTTCTTGTTTAGGCTGCTCGTTTTTGACAGCTTCTTGTTTCGGCTGTTCTGTCTCGGCAGCTGGTTTTTGTTCAGTTTGCGGCTGGCTGGCTTCTTGAGCCGGCTGTGCAGCCTGAGCCTGACCTTTCACATTTAACGTTGTGCCTGCGTAAATTATATCTGATTGCAAGTTATTCAAGCTTTTCAGATTGCCGACTGATGTTCCGAATTTCTGAGCAATTTTCCAGAGGCTGTCGCCCTGCTTCACTGTGTACTGCCCAGATGTGGTTGTTTCTACTGAAGAAATAGTCAGTTTCTCTCCTTCAATGATTAAATCAGAAGATAACTGATTCCATTCTTTTAAGTCCTTTAGGTTCACTCCGTTTTTTTGCGAGATCCCCCAGAGCGTGTCACCCTTTTGCACCGTGATTTCTTTAGCAGAAGCGTGAGCTCCAAATGCAGTTGTTGAAATTGCTGCAACTGCGACAAAGGACATAATCGTCTTCTTCATAAGTAAATCCTCCCTTGTTAGCTTTTTATTGGCGGCTAACAGGTGATATCGTAACATATGAAAATGTCAGTTCAATAACAAAACGATTTGAATTAGATTACAGTTCCTTTACATGAAACATTTCTCTCGCTTGGTAAGTCTTGCTGAAACCCTGATACAGCAAGGGTTTTCAAGCTTCTGATTTTTCCGGCGCGAATGAAAAACACAATGTGCAAATTTCTAAAAAAACTTTTTTTCACTCTGTTTCTCTTACATAATTTCGGATTTCTTCTAAAAAAACTGCTCCGTATTTCAATCTTTTTTGTTCCCCGACCCCTTTTACGGAAAGAAGATCCTGATCCGTTTTCGGAAGTTTCGCCGACATTTCTTTTAACGTCTGATCTGAGAACACGACAAATGGAGGCACGCCCTGTTCAGCTGCAATCTCTTTGCGGAGACGCCGGAGAAGCTCAAATAATTCATCATTTTCGGTAACGGCGGCGGCCTGTAAGGCTTCTTTTCTCGCGACTGCGCTTTTTCCAAGCAGAACGTCCCTGCCTTTTTGGGTGACCATAAGCGTCGGAAATGTGCCGTCCGCCATTCTGATATATTCATCTGAAATAAGGAATTCGATAAAATCACTGATTTCCGCTGCGGATTGATGCTTCATAATGCCGTAAGTGGACAGGCTGCTGAAGCCGTTTTCCAGCACTTTTTTATTTTTTGACCCGCTAAGCACCTGCGCCACCATCGTTTTTCCGAAACGCTCATTCATTCTGATGATGCATGATAATACCATCTGCGCTTCTTTTGTGACGTCATGGGCGGTCCTTGTATCAGTGCAATTGCCGCATGCTCCGCAAGCTTCCGCCTCATTCTCGCCGAAATACTTCAGAATAAACCGCTGCAGGCAATCTTCCGTATGACAGTAATCCACCATCTGTCTCAGTTTTTTGAGATCCTGCTTTTGTTTTTCTTCTCCGGCGGCCGATTGGTCTATTAAAAAACGCTGCACCATAATATCCTGCGGCGAAAACAAGAGCACACACTCGCTGTTAAGACCGTCGCGCCCGGCCCGTCCGGCTTCCTGGTAATAGCTCTCCATATCTTTCGGAATCTGCGCGTGTAAAACGAACCTGATGTTGCTCTTATCGATTCCCATTCCGAAAGCGGACGTAGCTACCATCACTTGTATCTGATCGTTAAGAAACCGCTCCTGCTGGTCTTTTCTGTCATCATCCGCCAATCCGCCGTGATAACGGCCGGCATTGATGCTGCTGCGTTTTAATTTCTCATATAAACGGTCGGTTTCTTTTCTTGTCGCTGTATATATAATGCCGGCTTCGTGTTTATTTTTTTCCAGGTACCGCTCGATAAACCGGTCTTTGTTTTCGCCCTTTACTACTTTAAACGTTAAATTCTCTCTGGCAAAACCGGTATATACAGTTTGTTCTTTCTTAATATGAAGCTGCTTGCAGATGTCATCATGAACCTCAGGCGTAGCCGTCGCCGTTAATGCGATGATGACGGGCGGTTCTTTTAATTCATTAAAAAGGATTTCGATATTCCGGTAACTCGGCCTGAAATCATGTCCCCATTGCGATATACAGTGAGCTTCGTCAATGGCGACAAGAGGAACCGTAATATTCTGCAGGATGTGAATGAATTCAGAAGAAGTCAAACGCTCCGGTGTGATGTAAAAGAGCCGGTAAGCCCCTTGTTTCAAACCGGTCAGGCGCTCATGAATGTCACGGCTTGTCTGGGTACTGTTAATATAAGCTGCCGCGATACCCGCTTCTTCAAGCGCGTCGACTTGATCTTTCATTAAGGAAATAAGAGGGGAAATAACGATTGTGGTTCCTTCAAACAGCAGTGCGGGAATCTGATAGCAGATTGATTTTCCGCCCCCCGTCGGCATAATGCAGACCGTGTTTTTTCTCTCCTCTGCAACTGATTGTATCGCCTGCTTTTGGCCCGCGCGAAGACTGTCGTAGCCAAAATAATGCGCCAGAAGGGATTGGGCTTTCTCCAGCATATGTTGTAAAACCTCACTTTGTCTTTGATTCTTTTATTTTATCATACTGATAAAGTACGCTGCTCAAGGGAAATTCAAAATAAAAAGCCATCTCCGCAAGGGAAATGGCTTTCGCTACGTATGCCGTACGCAAGTAAGAAAGTTTTAAACCACCACTCCTCAAAGTGGGTGTTTGCAGAAGCGTTCCTGTCGTCCTCTGCAATGGAGGCATGACATTCCGGCTTCGATATAAAACTCCCTATTACAGCTTAAAGGTTAAAACTTAATTAACAATACGAACAATGTAGCTTCTCTTATATCCTACACCATCAGTCGTATTTTGGCAAGAGGGTTAATTCTTTTACAGAAAACCTTTTTTCTTTGTGGAAAATGCTTTATTCTACATAAAAATTGTTTTTTCGACAAAATATCAATATATCAATATAAGATCAGATCGAAAGCAGCCGCCAGTTTCTTCTATAATAGAAAAAACTCTCACACCCTGTAGGGGCGCAAGAGTTAATGAAAATTAGAATTTTGCAGCCAGATCTTTCGCTTCTTGCAGTCCTTTTTCAATGATCGCTTGAGCGTTATCCGGTGCAGCATTATGGCCTTCAACGACAACAGTGTGAAGATCTTGGACACCCCAGAAACCGAGAACGGTTTTCATGAAGTTTAATGACATTTCAAGAGATGCCATCGGTCCTTCAGAATATACGCCGCCGCGTGCGTTTAAGAGCGCTACTTTTTTATCTCCCATTAGACCTTTAGGGCCTTCAGGCGTGTATGTGAAAGTAACTCCTGCGCGAGACAGGTAATCAACATAAGTATGAAGCACAGCAGGCACTGTGAAGTTCCAAAGCGGGAATGCAAACACGACTTTGTCAGCTTTGACAAATTGATTTAAGTAAATGTCAGCAGTTGACGCTTGTTTTTTCTCTTCGTCTGTCATTTCAATTCCTTTTGAAGCTTTGAATGTTCCGTTAATCATATCTCTTCCGAGGTAAGGAAGGTTTTCTTTATGAAGATCAAGTTCGATCACTTCATCATTCGGATTGTTTTCTTTATAAGCAGCCAGAAACGCTTCGTATAATTTTACGGATACGCCTTCTTCAGCCGTACGGTCACTTGATTTTACAAATAATACTTGAGACATTCTAAATTCCTCCCGGTAATCTTTTAATATTTACTTACAAATAGTATGTTACTTTCTTTTTTATATAAAGTCAATGATTTTATTTCGATTTTGAGATTTTTTATGGAATAAAAAAACAGGTACATATGAATGTACCTGCTGCTATTATTGTGAATCCTGCTCGCGATCCAGGATTTCGTAAGTTTGTGAGCTTTTTTGATCAACGGTTTCTTTATTTGAGAGGTCTTTCACCTGCTCGTGAAATTCCCTTTCATATGACGGAGCGTCTGTTTTCACATCCCCTTCTGTTTCTCGCTGCGCTTCGACGGTCATTCTGGCGTACGGCACGGCTTCAAGTCTTTCATAAGGAATTTCTTTTCCTGTTTTCTCGCAAATCCCGTATGTTCCTTTATCCATTCGTTCAAGCGCGGCGTTCACCTCATCTAAAAGATTCTGATCGACACCGTCCAGCGTCTGATTCGTGACCCTGTCCAAATAAATGCTTCCGTGATCAGCTAAGTGATTATCTACTCCGTTCGACAGTTCTCCTGTGTCTTCACTCATTGAATGATTTTCTTTTGATTCTCCCTGGAGACTTTCCTTTAAATCGATTAATTTATGATAAAGGCTGTCCTGCTGTTCTTTTGATAATGACATATTCATCATCTCCTTTTTCGTCTGTATTCTTCGCTGCATCTGTTAATACATACCCTCGAAAAAGGAGGCTGAAACAACGGGGTCAATGCTTTCTCCCCCTGATGGTGACATTGGGTGTCTGCTGCTTTGTCTGTCTTTTTTCTTTCGCAGCATCATTTTGCGGGTTGTCCCGAAATTCTTCAGCGCAGGCTTGTTTGAGCCTGTGCGCCGGTGTATGGTAAGTGGCGCCGATATTCAGCATACCGCTCAGCTCTTCTATACTCAGCTTTTCAAAATCAATATTGTACTCAACCTTGTCCACTTTGACGTGCTCAATATGGACATATGTTTTTTCCCCTTCCACCGTTTGCGGCTCAAAATGACACTTATCCTGAAGCTCATCAAGCTGTTGTTCCACTTTCTTAAGCCGGTCTAATTCTTCTTCACACACTTTTTTGAAAATCTCTTTCATTATTTTTTTCAAAGAAAATCACTTCTTTCCCCGTCACTCTTGGAAAGTTCTATGCGTCCCGCATTGCGAATATATAAACATGATATACAAAAAGGAGGCGAATCATGATGTTTTTTCCATCCGTTATCAATTTTGAGTATATAAAAATGAACGGAATAAGCGGCGGAGCAACTTTTAACACCGGCTCTTCCGTTATGGTGAGAAACACAGCAGCCAATAAAAGAAATGAAGGGTACGGTGAACAAAACGGTGATTGCACCGTTGTCGTCATCCCTATCATGAGTATCGATGATTCAGATCTGATAGATGGCACAGCAAACAAGATCAGCCTTCGATAATGATCTGGCTTGCATCCCCCAGATGTTTAGCAATCGATATATATAAAATCCCGTCTTTGAATACCGCCTGCATTCCCTTCGTACCTTGAGCGGAATGCGGAAGGTCGAGTTTTTTTTCAAAATCGCCGTATTTTCCGGTCTTCTGTTTAAAATCCTGTTCATTGAAAAAGGATTTTCTCGTGCCTTTTACGACGATATATTCTCCGTAGGACAGCAGCTGAACATCTTGTTTCCGGTAGCCGGGCAGATACAGCAAAAATTGGAGCTCATCATGGGTTTCCACAATATCTATAAGAGGAAAAGCACCCTCATTTCTACTCATTTGCCCATCTCCCTGTTGAAAGGGAAAATGAGAATGGCCGTTTTGAAATGATTTCAGTTGTTCATCATCAAAAACGTTTTTCCAAAAGTCGCCGCCGGACATGTTTTGCGCCATTTCCATCCATTGCTTCATCTTATCGAAATCCATTTTTATCGCCCCCTGTCTAAGCATACGGTCATAACAGCCGGCATACACCTGTATTAAAGGAGGTTTGCCTGTGGTTCAACCAACTCCATATATCAATATTAATATTTTCATGTTGAAAATTAATTCCTTTGAAAATGCTTCAGCGGTGAATGTCGGACAAAATTTACTGGCGGAATGGCAGAATTCTGATAAAAAGAATCAGGGATACGGACAGAACTTCGGAGATGCAAGCGGCTTCATCGGCACGAACGGCAAAGTGGATGACCGGGATCAAATTGATTCTCCATCTACCTTTGAGTCTGCATGCGATAAAATCCCTGCCGGAAAAGGAGGCCCATTATGATGTTTTCGCCGGTTTTGGTAAATGTAGGAGGCTTTAAAGTAAATGCAGTCGACCGCGGTTCTTCCATTACGATCGGCCCGTATCAGCAAATCGATTATTTTTTATCCAATAAGATCAACTACGGATTCGGTGAAGAGAATGGTGATTTGGCGCCGATTTATATCCCCATCAGTTCTATTGCTGATCCGGATCTCATTGATTCGAACTCCGGAAAAACAAGCATTATATAATAAAAAGGCCATCCGCATGCATTCGGATGGCTTTTATGTGATATTTAACTGCATAAGTATTTTGTTAAGATGGCTTGAACCTCAGTCAAGTCCGTTTCTTTTGCAAATTCCAATTCGAAAGTTTTTCCCCTTGTCATTAATACAAGCCCGGTATCTGGATCAAACATCCCCGCTTCTTGAATGGCGAAGCTTTCAATTGTTTTATATGGAAGAAATACGCGCACTTTCTTTTTGGAGAACATTTTATTATCAAAGAAAATCACTCGTTTATTCGTAAAGCATATTTGGTCAACCCGCAGTTTATAAATCGTTTCGATCCGTTCTCCCTCAACGAGCAAAGCCTCCAGCTTTTTTGTGTCGGTTGATCTGCTGACAGAAAAAATTCCCAATGAAGAACCCCACTTTCTGCTTCTATACTATTGTTTTATTACAATCATAAAAAAATAAGTTCTTTATCCCTATATAAGAATACGACATAGACGGCATTTAAACCATTACGAACAGATTACATTTTTAGAACGTTCATCAAAAAAGCCCTTCGCGAAAGGTGCCGCTGTTATGAAGTAGTACGGTTCAGCGAAAGAAAAGGTTTCAAGAAAACGGTATTTTTTTCGAAAAGTCAGTTTTTTATTTTCGCCATAAAAAACCGCGGCTTCTCCAATGCCGCGGTTTCAACAAAACATCAACGATCCGTATCTTCAATTGTTCCTTCTTTATAGGTATCTGAAATTTGTTCCATCGTCGTGTCGGTGCCTTCTTCAGTTTGCACTTGCTGAAGCTGATCTGATGTTTTATTTTGTTTGTCTTGCTCTGTTTTTTTCATTTTGCAGCCACCTTTTATATGTAGTCTTTTTTAGTATGGCTCAGGCAAAATGAATTCATTCAGCTTTAAACTTCTTCAAAATACTCTTTGTAGAAGCCTCCGACTTTGTTTGTATTGTCTACAACAAAAATGAATTCTTCTGTTTCATTTTTGACTTCATACTCTTTACCCGGCGTCAGCACATTTTTGACAATGTATTTTTTCGCATCTGTATGTACGCATTTGACCTTTTTGACGCTTTCTTTTGTCTGCCAATTATTATGAATCATTTATAAAACTCCTTTTCTTAATCGATAAGCTTATTGTAGCCGTTTTTTCTTGTGAATTGCAATAACGGTTATCGATTGATTTTACCGGAGGTGTTATTATAAAATGACTGTATGCGCTTACTTTGCGCGGACATCAAGATGCTCAAAACAGACCATAAAAAAATTTCGGGAGGTTTGTTACGAATGAGTTCTTTAACGATGCAGATCACAAAAAGGCTGGAAACATTTTTGCAGGGCACGAAAAAACTTTATATTGACGGAAAATTTGTTCCGAGCGCTTCAGGATCAACATTTGTCACACCGAATCCGGCAACCGGAGAAACGCTGATGACGCTTTACGAGGCACAGTCAGAAGACATTGACAGTGCAGTGAAAGCGGCACGCAAAGCCTTTGATCACGGCGAATGGCGCACTATGCCGGCCGCTTCCAGAAGCAGGCTGATGTATAAGCTTGCCGATTTAATGGAAGAGCACAAAACGGAACTCGCGCAGCTTGAAACACTTGATAACGGAAAACCGATTAATGAAACGACGAATGGGGATATCCCGCTTGCAATTGAGCATATGCGTTATTATGCCGGATGGTCTACAAAGATAACCGGACAAACAATTCCGGTCGCCGGCTCATATTTTAATTACACCCGCCATGAGCCTGTCGGCGTCGTGGGGCAGATCATCCCTTGGAACTTCCCGCTCCTTATGGCGATGTGGAAAATGGGCGCCGCCCTTGCCACAGGCTGCACAATCGTTTTGAAACCGGCCGAGCAGACACCGCTGACCGCCCTCTATTTAGCGGAATTAATAGATCAGGCGGGCTTCCCTGACGGCGTCATCAATATTGTTCCAGGGTTCGGCGAGACGGCCGGGGAAGCGCTGACCAACCATGACGATGTCGATAAACTCGCTTTTACCGGCTCTACAGAAATCGGCAAAAAAATCATGGAAAAAGCCGCAAAAAAAATTAAACGCGTGACACTGGAGCTTGGCGGAAAGTCACCTAACATCATTTTACCTGACGCCAATTTGAAGAAAGCCATTCCCGGCGCTTTAAACGGGGTCATGTTTAATCAGGGGCAGGTATGCTGCGCAGGCTCCCGCGTCTTCATTCACAAAGACAAATATGATGAGGTCGTCAGCGAAATGGTTTCATATGCGAAATCGCTTCAGCAAGGCGCCGGCCTTCACCAAGATACACAAATCGGCCCGCTCGTCAGTCAGGAACAGCATGAGCGCGTGCTTTCATATATTGAAAAAGGAAAAGCGGAAGGAGCCAAAGCTGTCGCGGGCGGCAGCTGCCCGTTTGAAGAAGGGTATTTTGTCTCCCCGACTGTATTTGCGGATGTGGATGACAGCATGACCATCGCAAAAGAAGAAATTTTCGGCCCTGTTTTAGCCGCCATTCCGTATGATACGGTAGATGAAGTCATTGAGCGGGCGAACCGCTCGGAATACGGCCTTGCAGCCGGACTTTGGACTGAGAATGTGAAAAACGCCCATTACATTGCTGACCGTCTCCAAGCCGGCACCATTTGGGTCAACTGCTACAATGTTTTCGATGCGGCATCTCCTTTCGGCGGCTATAAGCAGTCCGGCCTCGGGCGGGAAATGGGCTCTTACGCGCTGAATAATTATACAGAAGTGAAAAGCGTCTGGATCAATCTGGAAGATTAAATCAAACAAGAAACTGCTGCCTGTCAGCAGTTTCTTTCTTTTGTCATGCCGACTTTTACATATGAATATATATGCTTCTGAAGGAGTTGAGCGAGTGTGAGCACAATTCATGAAAACGTCAAAAGCCGCCAAAAGAAAACCATCTCTCTATTAAGAGAAACGCAAAATGCGGACGGCTCATGGTCATTTTGTTTTGAAGGACCGATTTTGACAAACGCCTTTCTGATCCTCCTCCTCACTTCTCTTGGAGACAATGATAAAGAACTGATCGCTGAGCTTGCAGAAGGCATTCGCGCTAAACAGCGCCCGGACGGAACTTTTGCCAACTATCCTGATGACCGGAAAGGAAATGTGACCGCCACTGTACAGGGCTATGCCGGCTTGCTGGCTTCCGGTTTATATAGCCGTTCTGAGGCGCATATGATTCAGGCCGAACGCTTTATCATCTCAAATGGCGGCTTGCGCAACGTACACTTCATGACAAAGTGGATGCTTGCGGCAAACGGCCTTTATCCATGGCCCGCGCTGCATCTGCCATTATCTTTCTTAGTCATTCCCCCATCCTTCCCGCTGCATTTTTACCAGTTCAGTACATACGCCCGTATTCATTTTGTACCGATGGCCGTGACGCTTAACAAAAGATTTTCGCTGAAAAATCCCAACGTTCCGTCTCTCGCGCATTTAGATCGGCATATGACTAAAAATCCGTTTACATGGCTTCGTTCCGATCAGGATGAGAACAGAGACCTCTCTTCTCTTTTCGCGCACTGGAAGCGGCTTTTGCAGATTCCTGCCGCTTTTCACCAGCTCGGTCTGCGTACGGCCAAAACGTATATGCTTGACCGGATTGAAGAAGACGGCACATTATACAGCTATGCGAGCGCCACTATTTTTATGGTGTACGGCCTGCTCGCTCTCGGTGTATCGCGCCACTCCCCCGTTATCAGAAAAGCGCTTGCCGGCACGAAAGCTTTGCTCACGTCTTGCGGCGATATACCGTACCTGGAAAATTCAACGTCGACCGTTTGGGATACGGCGCTTCTCAACTATGCGCTTATGAAAAGCGGCATCTCAGATAACGATCAGATGATAACCAGCGCCGCCCGGTTTCTGCGTGAACGGCAGCAGACGAAAGTCGCTGATTGGGCCGTTCACAACCCGCATGCTGAACCGGGAGGATGGGGTTTTTCAAACATCAATACAAATAATCCTGATTGTGATGACACAGCCGCAGTGCTCAAAGCCATTCCGCGAAAACTTTATCCCGCCTCATGGGAACGCGGACTGAGCTGGCTTTTGTCCATGCAAAACAGTGACGGCGGCTTCTCTGCTTTTGAGAAAAATGTCAATCATCCGCTGGTCCGCCTGCTGCCGCTGGAATCGGCTGAGGAAGCTGCCATCGATCCCTCAACAAGCGACTTAACCGGACGGGTGCTGCACTGTTTAGGAGAAGCGGGGCTTTCTTCTGATCACCCTCAGATTGAAAAGGCCGTCCAATGGCTGATCCGCCATCAAGAAGAGGACGGATCGTGGTACGGCAGATGGGGTGTCTGCTATATTTACGGCACATGGGCAGCGCTGACAGGAATGAAGGCTTGCGGCGTGAGCCAAAACCACCCGGCCGTGAAAAAAGCGATCCGCTGGCTGAAGTCCATTCAAAACGAGGACGGAAGCTGGGGGGAATCCTGTAAAAGCGCAGAAGAGAAAACCTATGTTCCGCTTTCTTACGGGACGCTTGTCCAGACGGCTTGGGCGGCCGAAGCTTTGCTGCAATACGAAAAAACTCATCATCAAGCCGTCACAAAAGGCATATCTTTTCTTATTGAAAACAGGCATTACGAAGGCGCCGCTTTCAGCTATCCGACCGGAATCGGCCTGCCGAAACAGTTTTACATCAGGTATCACAGCTACCCGTATGTGTTTTCTTTGCTTGCGCTCAGCACTTTTATGAAAATGAGTGAAAAGGAGGAAGAAAAATGAAACGGCACGCTTATCAAACCGAGATGCTGAATTGGTGTGAAACCTTGAAGGAACAAGTTATTCAGCAAGGTCGGTTCGATCGCTTCGCGGCACAAATCGACCGGATTTTTCACACCCTTCAGGATGATGGATTAACGGAGGCGGAATGGTACGAACAGGCATCGGCACTTTACCGGGACATTACTGAACCCGAAGAGCCCGATGAGCGCAGAGCTTATGTGCCGATCGGCAAGCATGTCCTCCCTAAACTGCCTTACAGTTATTCCGCATTGGAACCGTATATTTCAAGAGAGATTATGAAACTTCACCATACCAAACACCATCAGAGCTATGTTGACGGTCTGAATAAAGCAGAACTGGAGCTCAAAAAAGCGAGACAGACGAAACAGTACGACTTAGTGGCGCATTGGGAGCGGCAATTGGCGTTTCACGGCGCGGGCCATTATTTGCACAGTATTTTCTGGTTTTCGATGAATCCAAACGGAAAAAGACGGCCGACGGGGGCGCTCTTTCAAATGATTGATGTGTCATTCGGAAGCTACTCCGCTTTTAAAGAGCAATTTTCTCAAGCGGCGAAAAAAGTCGAAGGAGTCGGCTGGGCTATCCTAGTCTGGGCGCCGCGCGCCGGGCGGCTGGAGATTTTGGCCGCTGAGAAGCATCAGCTCTACAGCCAGTGGGACGTCATTCCTTTGCTTCCGCTGGATGTGTGGGAACACGCTTATTACTTACAATATAAAAACGACCGAGCGGCTTACGTGGATCAATGGTGGAATGTCGTTGATTGGCGGGAGGCGGAGAAACGGTTCGAGCAAGCGCACCGCGTGATATGGCCGCTTTATTAAAAAAGCCCCCGTCTTGAACGGGGGCCTGGTTCTTTTGGTTTAAAAAATACCAAGCACGTGCAGAAAAACGATAATAATGGCTACAGGAGCCACATAACGGATTAATAGGAGCCAGACTGCAAACCATTTTCGTTTTATACCGGAACCGCTTTTCAGTTCGTCAAACAGCATCTGTTTCGGGATTTTCAGCGGTACGAAAACGGCAATTAAAAGCGCGCCCAGCGGCATTAAGACATTGCTGACCAGAAAATCCGCAGCGTCAAAAATACTGCGGTGAAAAATAGAAACATCACTCAAAATTCCGTACGACAGCGCCGAAGGGACCCCGACAATAAATATAGCAAGTCCCCCGATCCATGCATACCGCTTCCGTTTTGCCGAATCGCCTTTTGACAAAACAGCAACTAAAATTTCAAGCATTGAAAAAGCCGATGTCAGCGTCGCAAATAAAAACAGCAGCAAAAAGGCGAGCAAAAACACGATGCCCAACGGCATTTGGTTAAAGACGGTCGGCAGCACGTTAAATAAAAGCTGCGGGCCTTGATCCGGCTTGAGGCCGAATGCAAACACCGCCGGAAAAATCGCCACTCCCGCCATCACAGCAACAAGGACATTTAATACCGTCACCGATACGGCGGATTGAACAATATTTTCTTCTTTTTCTAAATATGCGCTGTATGTAACCATTACGGACACTCCGACGCTTAACGAGAAAAATGATTGTCCCATCGCATATAAAATAGTATTGGCATCCATCGCGCCAAAATCAGGCATAAAAAAGAATTTTAATCCTTTTGCTGCATCATGCAGCGTAACGGAGCGGATCATTAAGAGAATAAACAGAATAAACAGAGCCGGCATCAGCACCTGGCTTACCTTTTCGATTCCGCTGCTCACCCCTTTTGCCACAACTAAAATCGTCAGCACGATAAACAGCAGCTGACCGAAAACGGCTGCATAAGGATTTGAAATGGTATCGATAAATAACGTATCAAATCCCGAAGAAAGCGATAAGCCGCCTGTAAAGCCTTTTATAATGTAGATTAATATCCATCCCCCCACTACGCTGTAGAAGGATAATAGAATAAAACACGTAATGATTCCGAGATATCCGATCCAGTGCCACTTTTTCCCCGGCGCGAGCGCCTTATAGGATTCAACGGCGTTTTTTTGTGTTTTTCTGCCGATAATAAATTCAGCAAGCAAAAGCGGCAGTCCGATTAAAACAGTAAATAAAATAAAAACAAGCAGAAAAGCGCCGCCTCCGCTGGTTCCCGCTACGTAAGGGAACTTCCATATTGCGCCGAGCCCGATTGCAGAGCCGGCCGTAGCTAAAATAAATCCCAGCTTAGATGACCATTGATTAGCTTCTTTCACTTCAGCACTCCCAATTCATTTCAGTATAAAAATCAATTGTAAGAATATATGTCTGAATAGTCAAGAAGATGTTAGTTTACATAATAATTTTATTGAAAACTTATATTTAATATTGAATTATTCAGAAAATTATTTATAATGGAATACAGAAAAGTCAGTCATATTTTCTGACTGATTGATTGAATGTAAAAGGAGCTGTGTTTATGGAATGGCTGAAAAAAATAAGCGGGTTTGCGGGCCAAACCTTTGGCTTGTGGGTTATCGTCTTTGCCGGTTTAGGATTCGCCTACCCTGATTTATTTTCTTGGATCAGTTCTTATATGACGATTTTCCTTGGTATTATTATGTTTGGGATGGGGCTTACTCTTCAAGCAGACGATTTTAAAGAATTAATCAGAAAGCCTTGGCATGTCGTGATCGGAGTCGCTGCCCAGTTTACGATTATGCCGCTTACGGCTTTCTGTTTATCAATCGGGCTCCGCCTCCCCGCAGAAATCGCCGCGGGCGTCATTCTGGTCGGATGCTGTCCGGGCGGTACGGCATCAAACGTCATGACGTTTTTGGCGAAAGGCAATACGGCGCTTTCTGTTGCGGTCACCACGATCTCAACATTGCTTGCTCCTATTGTAACGCCGGCACTTATTATGCTGTTTGCGAAAGAGTGGCTCCCCGTTTCTTTCGGCTCACTGTTTGTTTCCATTATGCAAGCCGTGCTTTTGCCGATCGTCCTCGGGGTGATTGTGCAGCTGTTCTTCAAAAAACAGGTCGGACAAGCCGTGCACGCGCTTCCTCTCGTGTCGGTAATCGGCATCGTAGCGATTGTATCCTCTGTCGTCAGCGTAAATCGTGAGCATCTGCTTCAATCAGGACTGCTGATTGTGTCTGTCGTCATCTTACATAACGGAATCGGATATTTGTTAGGATTCCTGACTGCAAAGCTGTTCAAAATGGATTATGCTTCACAAAAAGCGATTGCGATCGAAGTCGGAATGCAAAACTCCGGACTGGGTGCAGCGCTTGCGACAGCGCATTTCTCCCCTTTGTCAGCCGTGCCGAGCGCAATTTTCAGCATATGGCACAATCTGTCGGGGTCTGTTCTTGCCACCTACTGGTCTAAGAAAAAAGAGAAAAACAGCGCCGAAGAAGAAGAAACGGCAAAGATTCCGTTTTCATAACTGAACAAGGATAGGATAGGCTGCTGCCGCTCCTATCCTTGTTGATTCTGCAGATCACGAAGCAGACGCAAAAGCGCTTTTTTTACATCCCCCTGAAATAAACCTCCATGATAACAAATCAATTGGCGGATATCGTAATCGAGCAGCCGCTGCACAGAACGGACCGCATCATCCATATGTAACGTATAGCCGGGATTAGCAAGGTTCAGCTTTCCGTCTTCAATGACGACTGCATCACCTGTGACCATAGTTTTTTCGGCAGGCAGATAAAGACTGATATGGCCGGGTGTATGACCCGGCGTGGCTACAACGCGAATGCCTCCGCACCAAGGCAGCAGCTCGCCGTCAGTAACTGTCCGGTGAACTGGAGCCGGTTCGACTGATTGAAGCGAGCGGATGAACTGTTTTGCATAAGGCTTTGCATCCTCTGGCAATGAACAAAACGTTGATTCAGCCTGCTCAAGCCGTAAAGATTTTTTAGAGCCGTCAATATACGGCGCTTCACGCTCATGTACTGTCACGCTGACATCCGGATGCAAACGGTATAATGCAGCGAGTGAGCCGATATGGTCTATGTCGTGATGCGTTACAATGATTTTTGTCAATGAATGAAGCGACATTCCATGCCGGGCAGCAGCATGTTGAAGATGGTTTGTAAAACCGGGATATCCGCAGTCTATTAATATCGTGTCATGTTCGTCTTGCAGAAGAACCGGAGTGATAGAATGCAATTCTTCATTATATTCAAATTCGATCTCAAGCGGATAACAGCTTTTCATATAAATTCTCCCCTTCTCTCAATAAAAAAAGTACACTGCTTGTAAGGGCAGTGTACTTTTTGTCTGTCTCAAATTATCCTTCCAGCAACAGCTGTTCCGGATCTTCAAGCAGGTTTTTAATGGTAACAAGGAATCCGACCGCTTCTTTACCATCTACAATTCTGTGATCGTATGATAAAGCGATGTACATCATCGGACGGTTTTCAGAGCGCTCCGCATCAATCGCTACTGGGCGCAGCTGAATTTTGTGCATACCTAAGATCCCAACCTGAGGGCTGTTTAGGATCGGTGTTGACATAAGCGATCCGAATGTACCTCCGTTTGTGATCGTGAAGGAGCCTCCTTGCAGCTCACCTAATGTTAATTTATTGTTTCGCGCTTTCTTCGCAAGTTCGCCGATCTCTCTTTCAATGCCGGCAAACGTCAGGCGGTCAGCGTCACGCACGACTGGGACGACAAGCCCTTCTTCAGCCGCGACAGCGATACCGATGTCATAGAATTTTTTCACGATCAGCTCATCGCCTTGAATTTCAGCGTTAAGGAGCGGGAATTTTTTCAATGCAGCCACGACGGCTTTTGTAAAGAACGACATGAAACCGAGTTTTACATCGTTTTGCTCAAGGAATTGGTCTTTACGGCGTTTTCTTAGATTCATAACGGCCGTCATATCAACTTCGTTAAATGTAGTCAGCATCGCAGAAGTCTGCTGCACTTCAACCAATCGTTTCGCGATCGTCTGTCTGCGGCGGGACATTTTTTGCACTTCGACAGGTTTGTCAAAGCTTTGCTGTGTTTTTGGAGCCTGCTGTTTCGACTGTGCCGCAGGTTTTGAAGCCGGTTTTTCATAAGCTTCCACATCTTGTTTGCGCACGCGGCCGAGCGGGTCTCCCGTCGGAATTTGTGATAGATCAATTCCTTTTTCCCTTGCCAGCTTGCGTGCAGCCGGAGACGCTATCGTTCTGGATTTCGCTTCTGATTGTGCTTCCTGGCTGACTTCTTGTGCAGCAGGTTCAGCTTTTGCTTCCTCTTTCGTTTGTTCATTGGCTGGAGCACTTTCTGAAGGGGCGGGTGCAGAACTATCGCCAGCGCCTTCTGTAATGGTACCGATAATTTCTCCTACTTGGACGGTATCACCCGAATCTTTCAATACCTCTTTTAGAACACCCGATTCTTCTGCTGTCAATTCAACATTTACTTTATCCGTCTCCAGTTCAAGCAAGTACTCACCCTGTTCTACATAATCACCGGGCTGCTTTAACCATTGGGCTATCGTTCCTTCTGAGATTGATTCTGCTAATTCAGGTACCTTAATTTCCGCCATTTTTTCATTTCCCCCTTAGTTTTTGCGAGTCAAGCTATCAGATACAATGCGTTCCTGTTCTTTTTTGTGGACTGTCGGATCTCCTTCTGCGGGACTGGATCGTCTTCTTCGGCCGATGTATTGGACATTTACTCCTTTTGGCGCGATTTCCGTCAGATACGGGCTGATATAACTCCATGCCCCCATGTTCTGCGGCTCTTCCTGAACCCAAACGATCTCTTGCAGGTTCGGCAGTTTGGCGAAAAGCTCCTTCGTATCTTTTGCCGGGAACGGATACAGCTGTTCGATTCTGGCAATATGAAGCCAATCCTTATCGCCTTCCATTTTGTTGAAGTGATCGCTGATATCAATTGACACTTTTCCGCTTGATAATACGACGCGAGTCACTTTTTCGTAAGCATGGGAAAGACCGGACTGCTCATAGACAGGCTTGAATCGGCTTTCGCTCAGTTCCTGCACTTCAGATACCGTATTCGGGTTGCGCAGCAGGCTCTTCGGCGTCATGATCACAAGCGGGCGGATTTCCTCACGAAGCAGCATTTTCGCTTGTCTTCTTAAAATATGGAAATACTGAGCCGCACTTGTCAGGTTGGCCACCGTCCAGTTGTTTTCCGCCGCCAGCTGCAGGAACCGCTCGACGCGGCCGCTGGAGTGTTCAGGGCCCTGCCCTTCGTAACCGTGAGGCAGCAGCATGACCAGTCCTGATTTTTGTCCCCATTTTGCCCGTCCTGCAGATATGAATTGATCAAAATAGACTTGAGCCGCATTGGCAAAATCCCCGTACTGCGCCTCCCACATCACAAGCGTTTCAGGCGAATACACGTTGTATCCATATTCAAAGCCGAGAACCGATCCTTCAGAGAGCGGGCTGTTATGCACCGTAAATGAAGCAGCGCAGTCGTCTAAGTGATGGAGGGCAACAAATTCTTCTCCTGTTTCGCTGTCATGCAGCACAAGGTTTCTTTGAGCGAACGTTCCGCGTTCTGAATCCTGTCCGGTCAGCCGGATCGGCGTGCCGTCTTTCAAAATGGAAGCAAACGCAAGCGATTCAGCCAATGACCATTCAACTTTACGGTCATCATCAAACGCTTTTGCACGTCTTTCCAGGATTCTTTTCAGCTTGCCGAACACGTTAAAAGATTCCGGCCAGTTGATAAGTTCGCCGTTCAGCTTGCGGAGAACATCAAAATCAATGGCTGTGTCAACGTCTGGAAAACCGTTGGACACCGGTTCCGGCAATTCAATTTCCCGTACGGCGTCTTCTTTTTTGGCGGGCACCTTTTTATAGGCGTCTTCAATTCGTTTTGTCACTGCCGTTTCGATGTTTTGCGCTTTTTCCTCGCTGATCAGTCCTTCACTTACGAGTTTTTCCGCAAAGATCCGCTTGACAGTCGGGTGTTTTCTGACGGCTTCATACAGCATCGGCTGTGTCGTTGACGGCTCATCCATTTCATTGTGGCCGTACCGTCTGTACCCGATTAAATCGATTAAGAAATCTTTATTGAACCGCTTCCGGTATTCAACCGCAAATTTAACGGCTGACAGGCATGCTTCCGGATCATCCGCGTTGACGTGAACGATCGGAATTTCATAGCCCTTCGCCAAATCACTGGCATATTTCGTGGATCGTGATTCATCGCTTTCAGTTGTAAAGCCGATCATATTATTGGCGATGATATGAATGGCCCCGCCGACCTGATAGCCTTTCAGAGAGCTTAAGTTCAGCGTCTCGGCGACAATGCCTTCTCCCGGAAACGCTGCGTCACCGTGAATTAAAATGGCGAGCGATTTTGTTTCGTCTTGAACCGGGTACCCCTTTTGCGTTCTTGTTTCCTGTGCCGCCCGCGTGCTTCCTTCAACAATCGGATTGATGAATTCCAAATGGCTCGGGTTGTTTGCAAGCGTAATCCGCGCGCTTTTGGTTTCAGCATCCTGAAGCTGTCTGTCTGCACCGAGGTGGTATTTTACATCGCCCGTCCAGCCGTAGCTGATGCCGGTCGATCCTTCAGACGGCACAAGGTCTTTATTCGGCGCGTGCTGGAATTCTGAGAAAATAATCTCATACGGTTTGCCGAGCACATGCGCAAGCACATTTAAACGGCCTCTATGCGCCATTCCGATATTGACATTGGTTGTGCCCGCTTTCACAGACTGGGCGATAATGTCGTCAAGAACCGGCACAAGCGCGTCTAATCCCTCAATTGAAAAACGCTTCTGACCGACGAATGTCCGGTGTAAAAATTGTTCAAATCCTTCTACTTCCGTCAGTCTTTCTAAAACGGCTGACAGTTTTTCCGGTGAATTTTTCCGGAACAGTTCTCCGGATTCGACCATTTTTGTAATCCATGCGCGCTCTTCGAAATCATGCACATGGTCAAACTCGAAGGAGATGGTTCTTTTATAGGTATTGCGTAAATGCTGGATGGCTTCTAAGCCGTTTGTTATATTGGCAGGTGCGTCTTTACAGATGACAGACGCGGGTATTGCTTTCATTTCTTCTTCTGTAAGCCCGTACTCGGATAACGGAAAGAGCTCGCTCTTTTTCGGATCCTTTCTGAGCGGATTGACGGAAGCGTTCAGATGGCCATAGGTTCGAATATCTTCTGCAAGTTTAACTGCTGCTGCGATCTTTTGAATCAGATCTGCGGTGACGCGTCCCTGTTCCTTTGTACCCGATGCCTCTTTTATTTGGCTTGGCGGAGCGCCGAGTTCGTCAAACATGTCTTTCAGATCCGGATCAATGCTGTCTGGATCTTCAGCATATTGGTCGTACAGCTCCAGTGCGTAGCCGAGGTTCGGTCCGTAAAAATCTTCCCAATTCATTCTTTGTTTCATATTATTTTGAAACATTTGAATATTACCCCCAACCTAGATAATCAAGTGATCAATTCACTATCTTGAAATAACTTTTGAACGCTGTGCCCAAAATTATGTAATAAAAACGCTTCCAAGGATATTTTACCACTGATTGCGTTTGGATTCTACCTTGATTGTTCACAAAATAGTAAAAAAAACAGATCAATACCGAAAAAATTAAATCATTTTAAAATAAAAAGCGAAAAAGCATAGGAAAAAGCCTATCCTATGCTTTTATGAAGCAGTTTTTTCAAGAGCGGATACAGCACATCGGGCAGCTGATCGACATCCGGAACAAAAATACTGTACTTTCCGTACATATCCTGAATGGTTTTCATCTGTGATTCCTCTATTGCAGTATTGGACAGAAAAACATTTATGACTTCTATCCCTTTTTTTCTCGCTTCGATGACAGCCTCGCTCGTATCGACGATGCCGTTTTGTTCGTATCCGAATGCTGCCGGCTCTCCGTCTGAAAACACGATTAAAAATTTTTGCGCCTCACTCCGCCGCATCAGCTGTTTCGTCATTTGTCTGATGGCGTATCCGTCTCTGTTATCTTCTTCAGGCGCAAGCTGCATGATCAGCGGACCCGCCGCCTGCAGCAGCGACTCTTCAAACGGAATGACGGTATTGAAGAAATTCGGCTGGCTCGTTTCAGTCGCTTCGTTCGTATCCTCCCAAAATCCGACGATCTGGTGCGGTACGGACACTGATTTCAAGGCTTCATGAAAAAGAACGATCCCTCTTTTTGTTTCATCCATTTTGTCGAACATGCTGGCCGAACAATCGACAAGCAATGTAAAAACGGCGTCAATGTCTGAAGACGGGTCCTGCTTTTTAAAGAAAAGGCGCGGGTTCCGCTCCGTAAAATAGCGGATCAGTTTGCGATTCAGCCGGCCTGCGTGAAGGTCGGTCCGCGGGAGCGTCTTTTTGTGCTCAAGTGTTTTTTGTATCATCTGCTTCAGGCGTTTTTGATATGATTCTATCGTTTTTGCCTGTTCTTTATAAGACTGCTCCTCTTCAGGAGACGCTTTATGAGGCGTTTGATAAACCGGGAAGGCAAATTTGTTTTCTTTTCCGTCAGCCAGCCCCGCGCCCTCATGTTCATCCTGAATGGATTCAAGCGCTTCCAGTTTGGAGTAATCCTCTCTTTTCGTCTGACGTGCGGAACCTTGAACGGAGCCGAGCGCCTGGTCACCGTCATCGCCTTCTCTGGCCGCGTCTTTCCCAAGATCTGATTTCGCGCCGTGCTCAATATCAAATTGAAGGAAACTTTTTGACGGCGCTTCGGTTTCCCGGTGCCACGTATTCATTTTCTCTTCAAGGATTTCTTCATCTCCGTCGGAAGACTCAGGGAGCGTGAGATCGTCACTTAACGAAGGCGCTTTTTTTACACTTTCGAATAAAGGCTCTTCAGCCGCTTTTTCGTAATCAAGTTCCGGCAGAAAAAAGTACGTGTTCAGCATATCTTTCTCAAGCACTTCATCAAGGCCTTCCATGAGGTCTTCCGTTATTTTTGCGATTTGTTCCGTAGAATCCGCCTCATACACCCGGATGAGCTGACGTTCAATATACGGTATCATCATATCAATATGTTCATGCATGGAAGGAATGCCTTCAAGCGGAGACTCAGCCGTCAGCTTGACAAACATCGCGCAATACAAAGCGTCGGTGAAAATGCTCCGTTCTAAATTCAATGTCAGCTGCGTCGTGAAATATTTCCTGTACATCTCCCTCCGCTTCTGAAAAACACGTTTCGTTCCCGGCCGTTCTTTTTTGATCAGCTCTTCAATTCTGATATCCTCAAGCAGCATAAACAGCTGCTTGGCAAAGCTTTGGCGGGTGAAATGCCGGTGAACGTCATTTAAAAACCCCGCAAATTCCCGAAATGAGCTGCTGCGTGTTCCGACAGCGCGCAAATAGACATCGCTTTTCAGGCCGGCTTCCATATCCCCGGCTGATCGGTCTTTCCAAAAGTGGCTCATGTAAATTTTCTTTTCAAAGGGATTGTAGTAAGACTGCACGCCGTATTCCACTTCAACTTCACTGCTTCTGGTCAGTGTTTTGGCCAGATCAGTCAGCATCATGAACAAAAACGAATCAATCGTGCTGTCATTAAATTTGATAAACTTCATTGTATATCCCTCATTCGAACAGCGTTTCTGCAATATTTCTGACAGCGGCTTTTTCCCTGTCATCGTCAAGTTTTTCTACGATGCCTCTTTCAATCGCCCGTTTCGGCGGGATGTACGCAGCCAAGTCGCACGTATCAATGAGAGCCCTGATGGACGCCGCTTCTTCTGACACTTGTCCGTTATGCGCTTGTGCGATTAAATCAGAAGACAGCGTCATAAAGCGCTCAATTAATTTCTCATCTTTTAAGACAGACTGAGAGGTCAGCACCTGCTTCAGGAGGCTTCCTTTAATATACGGAACATCAATGATGACAAAACGGTTTTTAAGGGCTTCGTTCAGCGGAACGGTGCCGACGTAGCCTTCATTAATCGCGGCGATAACACCGAATCCTTCGCTTGCCTTAATCACTTCTCCTGTAAAGGGATTTGTCATCATTTTTCTGTAATCTAGCACGCCGTTTAGAATCGGAAGGGTTTCAGGCTTTGCCATATTGATTTCGTCAATGTATAAAAAATGTCCCTCGTTCATTGCGGTTGTTACAGGTCCGGGAACGAATTCAATTGTCGCCTGTCCCTGTTCATTTTCAATCGTTTTATAGCCGACAAGCGCTTCTGCATCGAGGTCTACGGAGCAGTTGACGCTGTGCATCGGTTTATGAAAATAGTTCGAAAGCGTTTCCGCCAATTTAGTTTTCCCTGAACCCGTCGGTCCTTTTAATAAGATATTTTTTCCCATAGTCAAAGCAATGACGGCATCGAATACAATCGCTTTATCTTCGGCCTCATAGCCTGATGATCCGATTAAATCCCGGAATTCTTGGGAAACGGGATGATTTTGATAAGCCTGCAGTTTGTTTTGTATATCTTCCGGAAGTGATAGGTGCTGTAATTCTGAAGTCATAGGTGATGTTTCCTTTCCATTTGTATTCCATAACCGAGTATACTAAAAAAGCCCTTGTATACTCAATACAAAAGGGCTCATTCCCTGCGGGCGCTTTTTGTCAGGGGAGCGCAGGCGATTCTGGCTCCGGAATTTCCGCTCGGGTTTGTCAAATAATCGTCCGTATGTTCATGAATGACGAACGCGCTTCCGTCCCGGTCGAGCAGGCTGAGTCTGCTCCCTTCTTTTAATGAAGTTTGCGGCGCGTTCATAATGACATCCACTTTACCATCAGCCCCCACTTCAAGATTGGGGAGATCCCCGGCGTGATGACCCATCGGATTGTTGAAGCCGTGTTCTTTGTTCAAAGGGTTGAACGGACCGCCGGCTGATTCGAAATCAGGTGCCTGACATGTCCCTTTTTCATAAATATGAAACCCGAGAGAAGTGCCGGGCGGCAGATGCCCCGCTGATATATGAATGTCTGACCCTTCATCATCAGATTCCCTCACTTCGATATATCCGATCGTTTTTCCGTTTTGATTGATGAGTCCGGCATGCTCACGGTATGCAGATGCTTCCAATGCGCGGCTTTCCCCATGTTTTTTGGGCGGAACAGGAGCGGGTCTCCCCCCGCAGCCGCAAAGCGTAATTGATACGAGCATGAGAAAAAGCAAGAGACGATTCATGCTTCCTCCCCCTTATTTTTTTACCCATCAGTCTTGTCAAAACGTGAAAATGGTAAACAAAAAAAGCCCCGAAAGGCTTTTTTTAAAAATAACTGCGCGCTCCTAAATAAGCTTTTTTCCAATACGGATTGCTTAAGTTTGAAACTTCAACCCCGGAGGAGCTTGCGTGAATAAAATCTCCTCCGCCTAAATACATCCCCATATGAGAAGGGCCCGCTTTATATGTCGTAAAGAAGACAAAGTCGCCTGCTGACGGCTGGCTGATATGTTTCATCGTATTCCAATATCCGGCCGTGCTCAGACGGGAAACAGAGCTTACCTTATTTAAAAGGTAATAGATGTAACCGCTGCAATCGAAGCCCGCAGGCGTATTGCCTCCCCAGCGGTAAGGCACGCCGACATGTTTTTTCGCCTCGCCTATCATTCTGTCAATCTTTGACCCTGTCACCGGAGGTTCGGGAGTATTCGGCTTGTTTGGTTTTGCCGGTTTGTTATCCGGCTGCCGCACAGGATCTTCTGTTTTTCCCGTTCCGTTAATCACCAGAACTTGTCCGATTTGAAGCACATCAGTTGTCAATTTATTTTTTTCTCTGATGAGCTGAGCGGTGATGCCGAACCGATTAGCAATTTTCCAGAGGGAATCGCCTGCTTTTACTTTGTAAGTGGATGGCTTCTCAGAAGGGTTTGAATGAGATGGCGGTGTTGTGCCGCTGTTTCCGTTATGTGAAGAACCTTTGATCTTTAACACTTGATTCGGATACAGCATGTCTGATGTTAATTGATTCAGCTTTTTCAGTTCGGCGATGGTGATCCCGGTTTGATTGGCGATTTTCCACAGCGAGTCACCCGGCTTCACAGTGTAAGTCCCTGATGCGCCTTTATCAGGCTTTGTCTGTCTGCCGCCTCCGTCCGTGCCGCCGGCAGACCCTTTAATTTTCAGTTTCTGGCCAGGATAGATGACATCTGAACTCAAACGGTTCAGGCTTCTCAGCTCAGAAACGCTCATTTTGTATTTTTTTGCGATCACCCATAACGAGTCTCCGTATGTAACTGTGTAGGCACCCGTGCTTCGTTTTCCCTTTTGCCCCGTTTTATGTGTGCCGCTGCCGTCGGGAATGTGCAGCCGCTGTCCTGGGTGGAGTATCGTTGATTTCAGTTTATTTTCCGCCTGCAGGGCTGAAATACTTGTATGATATTGCCGGGAAAGCTTCCAAAGAGAGTCGCCGCTTTTTACTTGAATGGTTTTTGCTTCAGCGGGATGCACGGCGAAGGTTGAAGTCATTACTGCAGATACAGCCAGTCCGGCTGCGATTTTTTTCTTCATATAACGAAAAACCTCCTATTTATCATTGCTGAAAGGGACGTTCCTTTTCTTTGGACGCCGCCTGTTATGCAGGATTCATTCAGAAGTCGACATTAATTCCGATTCATTTGGCCTTAGATCATCACCAATGCCACACATTTTACATAAATTGAGAACATTTCACAAAAGACTTTGGAATCATTTTCATAACATGGCTTTTTTCCGCGACATTCCACCTTTCTTGTCTGTTTTTCATACAATTCTCTTTACGGCGTGAAAAATCCTCCCGAAAAACAATCAAAAAAAGCCCGCTTCCTTTAAAGGAAGCGGGTGAGGGCTGATTACAGAACCCGGGTCTCGGCAGTTTTCACGTCTTCTGCTATCAATTCCGCTGCACGCTGTGCTCCGCCGGCCGCTTTCAGGGATTCTCCGATTTCAGAAGCTTTTGTCTGATATTCAGGATTTTCGCTCAATTCTTTTATTGCTTCAGTAAGCAGTTCCGCTGTTACATCTTCTTTTTTAAACATTTTGCCCGCGCCCGTGTTTTCCACTTGGCTTCCGACGGCGAACTGATCTGCGCCCATCGGAATGACGATCATCGGGGTTTTGTAGTAAAGCCCCTCGCTCGTACTGTTCATTCCGCCGTGAGTGATAAATAAGTCCGCTCTCTTCAGGATCTCAAGCTGCGGAACATAAGGCTTGACAATGACATTCTCAGGAATTTCATCAAGCTCCGCCGGATCAAGATGTTTGCCGATTGACATGACGGCTTTTCCGTTAAAGTTTCTGACCGCTTTTAAGCATTTATTAAACAATTCCTTCTGATTGTTAAAAATCGTACCCATGGAAATAAACAGGACTTTTTCTCCTTCAAGCTGTTCAAACGGGAAATCTTGAGCCGCCGCCCTTTCGGTTATGGACGGACCGACAAAGAGATAAGAATCGCCAAACTCTTCTTCTTTCGGCTGAAACGCTCTTGAAGTAAATACGATGGTTTTTCTGCCGTCATTTGAGAAAATATCATACGGCGTTTTAATGTCTGCGCTGAATTCTTCATTGAGCCGGCTGACCGCTTCGGTATAAGCCGGATAATGAGATGATTCCTCTGATACAAGGTTTGTATTTGAAAACACTTCTTTAATAAATGCTTCATTCATTGCAAATGTCGTACAAAGTGAATATGCCGGCAGTTTCAGCTGGTTTCTCACGAGCCTTCCTGCCAGAAAATGATGATCATACAGGATGTAGTCGTAGGATTCATCTTTTACTTCCTCAAGAATACGGAGTGCGGCTTTTTTGGAAGTCTCAATCATTAATAGCAAAAACTCGGTAGCGTCCCGCTGTTCATCACCCGTTGCGTTTTTTCCGAATTCATCTTTACGGAAATCTTCATATTCACGGAATTCCGCTCCGCTTGACGCGATTTTGTTCTCATATTCCTTCACGCCGTAATATACGACATGTTCCCCTTTTGCCTTCAGTTCTTTTACGACGCCTAAAGACGGATTGATATGCCCTTCTCCCGGAAAGCCGATCATCAATACATTTGCCATCTTTCCACTCCCTATTCTTTTAAATTTTATGTATATTTAAACGATAACATCAATACAGAAAAAGGTAAAGATGTTCACCTTATTAATATTAAATGGGTACAATATTCCCATTTTCTTATTATTTCGTATGAAGCGCCCGCGGCGAAACAAGCGGATACAGTCCGCCGTCTTTAGCAAAGGACATTTTTCCCGTTTCTTCTGAAACAACGAGCACGAGTGCATCAGTCACGGCCGAAAGTCCCATCGCGGCCCTGTGGCGCGTCCCGTATTTGAGATCGACATGTTTTGTTGTGAGCGGAAGCACATTGGCTGCTGATACCACCCGGTTTTCTCTGACCAATACGGCTCCGTCGTGAAGCGGATTGCCGGGATAAAAAATACTCTCAATTAAAGCTGCACTGATCTCGGCATGCAGGCTGGTCCCTTTTTGTATCATTCCGTCCAGCGGATCTGCACGTTCAATCACAATCAGCGCTCCGTGTTTTTCTTCCGCCAGATGCTGCACAGCCCTCGCCAGCTCTGTATAGGAAGGCGTAAAATGTTCGATATATGACTGCAGGTAAAACGACGAAGCGACAGCCTGCATTTCCTGAAACGTATGTCCCAGTTCATCTAATTCGCAAAGAAGGCATTGGTCTTTTTCATCCAATGTCCGCAGTATCATTCCGGCATCCTCTGTAATTTGTTTTAAATACGTTTGAACGGCAGCGGTAAACGCGCTTTCCGTCATTTGAGTGTGGCGCATGTCACATCAGCTCCTTTCCCTTATTTTCTGCATCGCGCGCATGGATATGCGCCGCTGTGTGCACCATAATCATGAAAGGAGGCGCACATCATATGGAATTCGCACGGCTGATGCAATATATCTGCACCTTTTTAGGGGTCATTTCACTTTCATTCATTTATGCCAAGATGTTTAAAAAGCCGAAACCGGACAAAAAAGAGTAGGCCGGCTTTCATTGCTTTTTATACATAAAATGTTATAATTTCTCTCGTTAAAATAAAGAAACGGGGAACCTAACTTGAGAGAAACGAACACGATCGGCCAAAAGGTCAGACAGCTGTTACATATCTTCATTCCGATTTTAATCACACAGGCGGGCCTTTCCCTGATCACCTTTTTGGATACGGTGATGTCAGGGAAAGTGAGCGCTGCCGATTTAGCCGGGGTTGCAATTGGTTCAAGCCTGTGGACGCCGGTTTATACGGGCCTGGCAGGAATATTAATGGCCGTTACGCCCGTTGTTTCGCAGCTGTTTGGAGCCGGCAGACAAAAGGAAGTGCCGTTTTCCGTCATCCAGGCCGTTTATGTAGCGGCCGTTCTCAGTGCGGCGGTTATCCTGATCGGCTTTTTCACCGTTGATATGATCTTGGGACATTTGGGCCTGGAACCTCGTGTCCGGACGATCGCCAAACACTTTTTAGGATTTTTATCCCTCGGTATTTTTCCTTTGTTTGTGTACACCGTTTTGCGCTCGTTTATTGATGCACTCGGCAAAACGCGAGTCACTATGCTTATTACGCTTTGCTCATTGCCTATTAATTTTGTTTTAAATTATGTATTTATTTTCGGGAAATTCAACATGCCGGCATTGGGAGGAGTCGGGGCGGGGCTCGCTTCCGCCCTGACTTACTGGTGTATTTGCGCCATCAGCTTTTTTATCGTCTGCAGATTTGAGCCGTTTGCCGGGTACTCTGTATTTCGGAAACTGTACCGTTTTTCTCCGTCTGAATGCAGAAAGCTTTTGAAAATCGGATTGCCTATCGGTTTTGCGGTATTTTTTGAAACGAGCATTTTTGCGGCTGTCACACTGCTTATGAGCCATTTTCAGCCGGTGACGATTGCAGCCCACCAAGCGGCAATGAATTTTGCTTCCCTCTTGTATATGCTGCCGCTCAGCGTATCCATGGCCATGACCATTTTGGTCGGCTTTGAAGCAGGCGCAAATCGCTATAGAGATGCCCGCTCATACAGCTATATCGGGATCGTGATGGCGCTTAGTTTTTCTTTATGCACGGCGGCTTTCATTTTACTGTTCAGACCGCAAATCGCCGGAATGTATACATCAGATCCGGCTGTGCTCATGTTGACACAGCACTTTTTAATCTATGCGCTGTTTTTCCAGCTTTCTGATGCCGTAGCAGCTCCGATACAAGGCGCTCTGAGAGGATATAAGGATGTCAACTATACACTCGGCGCGGCTTTTGTGTCGTATTGGATTATCGGGCTTCCGGTCGGTTACGCAGTCGGCACTTATACGGGCCTCGGGGCATACGGCTACTGGATCGGGTTAATTGCAGGACTTGCCGCAGGAGCTGCCGGTTTATTCTTCAGACTGATGAAACTGCAAAAACATTATGTGAAAAAAATGATTTCATAAAGGAGGAGAAGCAATGCCAAAACATAAACTGCTGTACGATTATTTAACTGAACGGGCGGAGGACATCAGTCAGACATGGTTTGATACCCTTCATGATACAGATCCTGATTCTGTTTATGCTTCTACTGACCCGGCTGTACTCACGAATCTGAAAAAACAAAATCTGGCGTTTAATTATCAGCTCAATCGGATTTTTTCTGAAGAGAAGGAAGTATATACAGCGGCATTGGAAAAGTGGGCGTTCGAAGCCGCACGGGATGAAGAACATTTAAAAACTCCCATCCATTATATTATTCGCGAGTTTATCAGAGTTCGTGATTTGTATGTCGGCCATGTCAAGCAGTTTACCAGACTTTATTCAGACACCGTGACAGAAGAAGATGCCGAAGATATATTCCATACGCTGATTAAATCTTTTGATGTGGTCATTC
The DNA here is from genome assembly GCF_038004825.1 of Bacillus sp. FSL P4-0334. NCBI lineage: Bacteria > Bacillati > Bacillota > Bacilli > Caryophanales > Bacillaceae > Bacillus > Bacillus sp. FSL P4-0334. Next base: position 3,305,084 of record NZ_JBBORX010000001.1, read on the forward strand.
ATATTTTCATAGAGGAAATGTATAAAAACACAAACATTCAGCTTGAAGCGCAAAAAGAATTGATTACCGAGCTGAGCTCGCCGGTAATTGTGCTTTTTGACAATGTCGGACTGCTGCCGCTGATCGGGGATATTGACACGGCAAGAGCCAAAATGATCTTGGAGAATACGCTGCACCAGTGTTCAGAGAAGCGCATCACGCAGCTGTACATTGATTTATCGGGCGTAGCCATGATTGACACTATGGTTGCCCAACAGCTTTTCACCTTAATTGAATCACTCGGAATGCTCGGCGTGAAAGCGACATTATCCGGAATCCGTCCTGAAATCGCCCAAACCGCAGTGCAGCTGGGACTGAGTTTTTCAAATTTATCAATAAGGTCTTCGCTTGCAGAAGCGATCGCTTCCGATCTGACACAAAAAAAGGGATAAGGCATTTCAGCCTTATCCCTTTTTTTATCAGTCTTTCCACGGATATGTCCAATACACTTCTTCTTCAAACCATGTCTGAAGAACCGGCTCGTTATTTTTTATTTTTTCTTCCAGCTCTCTCAGCATGCCTTCCGTTTGGGTGCGGTGCGCTTTTAAGGCATTCATTTTAATATCGGCAACCTCTTTAATATCAAGAATAACATCAGGCTTGCCGACGGCTTCCTCCCTGTTGCGGGTGATTGCCATGCAAAGCGTGCGCGGGCGGTCCTCTTTTTTCTTTCTGTAAAGCGCTCTGATAACCGCTTCGCCGCATGCATCATGATCCGGATGGACGCCGTGCTCCGGATAGAATGTGACAATCAGACTCGGTTTTACATCGTCGATAATCTCTTCCATCATATCAGCGAGCCACTCGTCATCTTCAAATTCAAGTGTTTTATCACGAAGCCCGAGCATTCTCAGGTCAGTAACGTCCATTGCTTTGCATGCGTCGATCAGCTCTTGTTTTCTTAACAGCGGCAGTGTTTCACGGTTCGCGAAAAAAGGATCTCCCATGTTCCGGCCCATTTCGCCAAGCGTTGCGCATGCATACGTAACGGGAATATCTTTTTGTCTGTGTAAAGCAATCAGCCCTGCCACTCCGTATGATTCATCATCAGGGTGAGGCAGGATGACGAGTACATGTTCTTTCATGATTTTCACCCTTTTCTTTAAACTGTAAACGGCTTTTCGCTGATTTGAAGCGAAATCGCCAATTTTCCGCCCGGCAGATGCCCTGCCATTAACAGACGGTCTTCGTCATCTACTGTATACTCAGTCAGACCTTCTGCGTAAATCCAGCCTTCTTCCGTTTTCAAACCGACGCGGTACGGGCCGTTTCCTTTGATTTTCGCCTGATGGTACGTCACTTTTGCATTGCGTATATAGGCTACAACCGTCATGTTTTTCTCATTCAGATGCGCTGAATAAGAACCGGTCGTTGTTTCCAAATGGATATATACAGGACGATCGGCATATCGCTCTAAAGAAGTTTGCACATCTTCTTTTATGATCGCTTTCATAGCTGCTCCCCTCTTTCTTCTTTTAAAAATTGCAAACGCTTCGTATGTAGTTCAACCAATTCATATTTCTCAATCGGCCGCAGCCGGGAATCTACAATTCGCTGCACCGCCAGAGCAAACTTTTCCTCGGGTGACTTCCGGAGCCTCGGATGTGTTCTTTGATCAAGCAGTTCAAGATCAATTGCCTTCTCCGCTTCTTCAAGAGTTGAAGCCGGGAGAGTGCGGTTATTCCACAGTGCCTGATAGGCTTTTGCTATGTCTTTATCAGTGCCCATTGTACAGCTCCTTTACATACTCGTAATGATTATACATAATTTAAGCTATCGCTGGAAAGCGAAAGGCTTAGCGGCTTTTTATCGGCCGCTTCCATTTTATCTGTGAAAAGGTAAACAAAAGCAATGCTGCCCATATACAAATGAAGGTAAACGCTTTTTGCCCGGAAAACGGTTCATGATACACAAATACGCCGAGCATAAGGGTAATGGTCGGCGCTATATATTGCAAAATGCCGACTTGATACAGCGGCAGACGCTTTGCCCCCTCTGCAAACAGCAACAGCGGCAGGGCCGTAAATACGCCTGCGAAGAATAGGAGCGCCCATGTTCCTGCCCCCAAGGACCCGGAAGTGCTCCCGTCAGCTGTATATCCTAAATAAATAAGTGCAGCCGGGGTAATCAAAAGCGTCTCCAGCGTCAGTCCGATCGTGCTGGACATGCGGGTTCTTTTTTTACATAAGCCGTACAGGCCGAAGCTGAATGCAAGCAGCAATGCGATATAAGGAACCGCGCCATATTGAAACGCAGATATGATCACGGCCGCCCCGGCAATAGAAACGGCTGCTGTTTGCATCTTGTTAAGCTTTTCTTTTAAGAATAGGATGCCCAAAAGAACGGAAACGAGCGGATTAATGTAGTACCCGAGACTTGCTTCAAGCAAAAAGCCGTGATTGACGGCCCATATGTACACAAACCAATTAACGGAAATTAAAACGGAAGCGAAAAAAAGCGCCAGCAGGCCCCCTTCCGATTTCAAAAGACGCAGTTCACGCCATCCGGTTTTCCACTTCTTAAGCACAGTTAAAAGCACACACATGAAAACAAATGACCATAAAATCCGGTGAGCTAAAATGTCCAATGCGGGTATTTGTTCAAGAAGTTTCCAATAGACCGGAAACAGCCCCCACATGACGAAAGAACAAGCGGTATAAATGATTCCTTTTCTTGCGTTATTCCCTTGCACGGCCTTCCCCTTCCTTTCTGTAAACAGATTATATTATATCACGGGAAGCTTCCGGCGGGCATATACTATGTTGTCCGTTAAGAAAGGGTGAGATGCCGTGTTTGATTGGAACAGATATTTTCCCTTCCAAAATCAGTTCTCTAAAGAAACGTTTAAAAATGCTGATCCGAAAGATGTCGAGACATATGTCAACCGAGTGATGGAAAGCGTATTCGGCGCCGGTTATGCCGGACAGTTCCCTTTTCGCGACCCAATGTCCAAAAAGGCCGATCCGGTCGAAGCGGAACCGCCCAAGCCGGAAATTGACCTGTTTGAAACATCCGATCATGTTTTTGCGAAAATTCCCGCAGAACAAGAGGAACTCGACCGTATCAGGATTAAGCATACGTCACACAGCCTCGTTGTAGAGAACAGCAGTCTGGGAGAAGGAAAAAAAGAAATCGTCCTTCCGAGCCTCGTCAAACGGAAAGGAACAAAAGCAGTCTATAAAGACGGGATGATTGAAGTTATGTTTTCAAAACAGGAAGACTACAATCTATCGGAAGTGGAGATTTTAAGATAAAAAAAACGGCCCGCGCGATGCAGGCCGTTTTTTCTTTAATAAAATGGCGGATAACCGCCGGCTCCCGGCCCGAAACCGCCGTATGGGACGCCTCCGTATCCGTAACCGGCGAACCCGTACGGATAGCGGGGTCTTGTAAAACCTGTGGCAATCACGCCTCCGAGAAGACCGCCTAAAAATCCGCCGAATAAAGGAGCGCCGAACAAAAAAGGACTTCTCGCCGGAAATCCGGCAGGACCGAAATTCCCGCGATACAATGCATGACGAGGGTACATGTTTTTCCTCCTTTATGTCTGCCTATTCTTAAGCGTATTCATAAAATGAGGAAATTGATTGGGCGATTGTAACAACATGTGCCTCTCTGTGATATTGCATTAAAGTATAAATATTTGGTTATAATTTGATTACATTTTGATTAACTGTTATACTTTTTTACAAGTTACGACATGATAAAAAACCATCAGGGGGAATAAAACAATGCCATTACTTCGTTTTGACGTTATTGAAGGCCGGGATGACGCAGCATTAAAAAAATTACTGGATACCGCCCATTACGCCATGGTTAAAGCTTTTGACGTCCCTGTAACGGACCGTTATCAGATCGTTCACCAGCATCGGCCTCATGAGCTTATCATTGAAGATACCGGGCTCGGTTTCAAAAGAAGCAAAGATCTTGTCATCATCAGCATTGTCAGCAAAGCGCGCACCGAACATCAAAAAGAAACGTTATATCAACTGATGGCTGATCAGCTTAAAACAGAATGCGGCATATCACCCGAGGACATCATGATTTCCATTACAGAAAACGGGAACGCCGATTGGAGCTTCGGGCTTGGTGAGGCTCAGTTTTTAACCGGGAAACTGTAAAAGGCCTCCCCGCTTGTTCTGAATGATTGCAAACTGAATAAAAGAGGGATGTATGTTGGTTAGTGAGTTATATCCTTTTTTGCGGATTTAAAGGATTAGAGACAAATCCCGTTTATAACGGCGAATATCAAAAAACATTGATATTTGCCCCTGCTGCGGGTTTGAATTCGGCTACAGCGAGGACCATGACGTAAGCTTAGGGTTTATTGTAACGCCTGATTATTTAATTGAATCGGCATTTCAGTTATACCGGAAACAGTGGATTGAGGGAGGAATGAAACTATTTTCTCCAAATGATGTCCCGGCGGAATGTAAAAATGATCATTTCCTTACATTTGATGCTTTATTAAAGCAATTAAAAGGCTTGAATCTTAATCTGAACAATTTTGATATTAATGGTTTTTATGACGGGTAAACATGATCATTAAGAAAAGGCTGCCTTGGGCAGCCTTTGTTATTCATCACATGTGTCGTTGGCAGATCCCCCGGGCTCGCAAAAACTGTCTGCCCATTTTTGCATTTCCTGAAAAACGGCTTGCAGGGCCAAGCCTTTATCAGTCAGTTTATAAATGACTTTGACAGGTGTTTCAGGCAGCACCTGACGCTCGACAATTTCATTTTGTTCCAGCTCTTTGAGCCGCTCCGCGAGCATTTTTTGGCTGATTGTCGGTATCGTTTCGGTCATATCTTTAAATCGTTTCGGCCCGTCCATCAGTACATGGATAATGAGGCCGTTCCAGCGCTTTCCCAAAAGAGAAAAAGCGGATTCCATTTTAGGGCACATTGTATATCCCACGTGAGTTCATCCCTTCATCTATGAATTGACAAGTTTTTTGTGATCCATTAAAATTAGTTTTCGAGTTACATTTAGTAAGCTTCTAACTTTTCTATTATGATAACACGTTTATCCGAAGGAGGAAACATGATGACATCCGTATTAGACGTTTTAAAAGAACGCGCATCTGTTAAAGAATACGATAAAGACGCGGTCATTACAAAAGAGGAATTAACAGAACTCCTTGAAATCACAACGCAAGCGCCTTCCGCCTGGAACCTTCAGCATTGGCATTTTCAAGTCTTTCACAGTGATGAAGCAAAAGCTGCCCTGCTTCCGGTTGCTTTTAATCAAAAACAGATTATTGATTCATCAGCAGTTATTGCCGTATTAGGCGATTTAAAAGCAAATGAAAATGGGGAAGACGTTTATGCTGAACTGGCTGAGCAAGGCAATATCACAGAAGAGATTAAACAAACGCTTTTAGGCCAGATTAACGGTGCATACCAAAATGATCAGTTTGCCCGTGATTCAGCATTTTTAAACGCTTCTTTAGCAGCAATGCAGCTGATGCTTGCCGCTAAAGCAAAAGGCTACGACACTTGCGCGATCGGCGGATTCAATAAAGAGCAATTCGTTAAGGAATTCGACGTGAGCGAGCGTTTCGTGCCCGTCATGCTGATTTCAATCGGTAAAGCCGTTAAGCCGGCGCATAAAAGCAACCGGCTGCCTGTATCTAAAGTGTCAACTTGGCTGTAAGATGAAAGAAACCCTTAATCCGCTTAAGCGGACTAAGGGTTTTTTATAGGAATCGCTCACTGTACCAGGTTCGTGCCTGCTCTGCTTCCTGCTGTGTGAGCTGATGACCGCCCTCCTGCCAAACAAGAGAAACGGATGCATGGGCATCTGTCAGACACTGATAAAGCTCCTCCGATTCTTCTTTTGTACATAGAGGATCGCGTTTTCCCGCACCGATAAACACAGGCATCCCTTCCATATCAGGCAGCTTCACTCCGCGTATCGGCACCATCGGATGATGCAGAACCGCTCCTTTCAGTCCATCTTTATAATGAAACAAAAGACTTGCTGCAATATTGGCGCCGTTTGAATAGCCGGCAGCAATCACGTTTTCTCTGCTGAATCCGTACATTTGCGCCGCTTCATCAATAAAATTCTTTAATTCTTCCGTCCGTTCAATTAAATCTTTCTCGTCAAATACGCCTTCTTTCAGCCGCTTAAAAAAACGGGGCATGCCGTTTTCCGACACTGATCCTCTGACCCCGAGCAGACTTGCGTTCGGATCGATAAAACGTCCGAGCGACAGAAGATCATGTTCATTTCCTCCCGTTCCGTGCAAAAGCAGCAGAACATTTTCTGACGTTCCCTGTTCAAACACATGTTTCATCATCATTCTCCTTTCTCCATTTTGGGCAGAACAGCTGTAATCTGGCTGCGATGCTCTTCCAGCCATTCCGGAAGCTTCAGCTCTGTTCCGAGATTTTCAAAGGATTCATCCGTCATAAACCCCGGTTCATCGGTTGCCATTTCAAATAAAATGCCGCCGCTTTCCCTGAAATAGATTGATGTAAAGTAAGACCTGTCAAGAATGTCAGATGAAGCAAGATGAGAATCAGCAAGAATATCCTTCCATTCCGCCTGCTCTTTTTCGCTAGTGCGGAAAGCGACATGATGAACCGTCCCGTAACCGCCGATACCTGCTTCTTTCGGCGCAAGGTCAACATCTATAATATGTCCGATCCGCGCCTCCGATTGCAGCCTGACAATCTGCTGTTCTTCTCCTGTCTTTGAATAACCGAAGCATTCTTTGAGAAATTGAATGGTTGCTTCAGGACGGTACGAGTACAGAAGAACACCTCTCATGCCTGTGATCGCTTCTTTTTCAGTAATACCCGCAGGCGTCCATTCACTCTGTCCGCTTCTTTCATCTTCCATTATGGCAAGCGGCAGGTCTTCTGTATCATTAAAGAGAAGCACTTGTTCAGACAGCATGATCTGTTCTTTTACAGACAAGCCGTTTCCTTCAAGCCGGCGCTTCCAAAACGCGAGTGCTCCTTTCGGCACGGAGAAATAAATTCTTCCGGCCTGCCCTTTTCCCACGGTTCCCGGGCGGCTTCCCTGAAAAGGAAAAAATGTAATGATCGTGCCCGGCTCTCCGTTTTGGTTGCCGAAATAAAAGTGATAAGTGGCAGGGTCGTCAAAATTAACGGTTTTTTTAACGAGCCGCAAACCCAGCACTTCAGTATAAAACCGAAGATTTTCAGCAGGATCTTTTGCAAATGCGGTAACATGGTGCAATCCTTGCGTATTCAATGTATTCACTCCTAAATATCTTGATTTCGAGATATTAACTATTTTAATTTAATATGAATGAATATGCAACTAAAGTGTTTCAGTTAAAAAAGTAATAGAATTCTTTTTTTTCTGAAAAATATCTTGTGATCTTATCTGACACCTGCTATGATAAGGAGCATTATCAAGTTTCAGGAGGAAAGTAAATGGTCAGAAAAGCACTAATTTTCGTTCTCATCTTAATCCCTTTCAGCCAGCTGGCCCTGCTGTCAGTCGCTAATCGGGTTCATCCGATCATTATCGGGCTGCCTTTTTTTCATTTCTGGCTGCTTTTATGGATCGCAGTCACTCCATTATGTTCGTTTCTTATTTATAGGCTGCAGAAGAAACAAGGAGGACTGGACTGATGCCCGCAAATATAACAGCATTGATCATTACAGCCGTCATCGTTTTAACCGTTGTCTGTATCGGCTTTATAGCCGGGAGAGACAAATCATCACGCACTTCTGTTGAGGAATGGTCTGTCGGCGGCAGACGGTTCGGGGGGCTCCTCGTCTGGTTTTTAGTCGGCGCGGATCTCTATACGGCTTATACGTTTTTAGGCTTAACAAGCACAGCCTACACAGGGGGAAGCGTTGCTTTTTTTGCAATCCCGTATTCTGTTTTGGCGTATTTTATCGCTTATTTCTTTTTGCCGAAGCTGTGGAAGGTGGCAAAAATACACAAATTAACGACGCTTGCCGATTATGCCCGTGAGCGTTTTGACAGTAAACTTTTGGCCAGTCTTGTCGCCATTGTCGGCGTTCTTATGCTCATTCCTTATATTTGTCTCCAGCTGAGCGGAATTCAAGATACGCTTCAGGTGGCCGGAACGGGTGTCATTAATGTCAATATGGTCGTCATCATCTCTTTTATTCTTGTAGCGCTGTATACTTTTTTCAGCGGAATTAAAGGGCCGACGTTTACGGCGATTATTAAAGACATTCTCGTGTGGGTGATTATGCTGTTTATGGTCGTGTCACTCCCGCTGATCCATTTTCACGGCTGGACGCCGATGATTCACACTTTGGCTGAAAAAGCTCCGCAAATGCTGACGATCCCGGACTCGGGGCCGAAAGGAATTCCTTGGTTTATCACAGCTTCCATCGTATCTGCGCTGGCGCTCTTTATGTGGGCGCATGCGGCAACCGGCGTATTTACGGCAAAAAGCGCAGATGCCGTCCGCAAAAACAGCATGTTTCTGCCGCTTTATAATATTGTTTTGATTCTTGTTATTTTTCTCGGCTTTATCGCGTTTCTTGTCCTGCCGGAAGATACCAATCCGCGGCTTGCTTTATTGAAGCTGATTCAAACGTCTTACGGCGGAGTCGCGCAGGGCTTTGCTTACTCCACGATTGCCCTTGCGTCATTGATTCCCTGCTCTATCATGGCCATCGGAGCATCAAACTTATTTGCGAATAACTTATATCGGGATTTGATTCACCCGAATGTGTCACCAAGCAAGCTGACGATGATCACCCGTTCAATGGTATTTGTCGTCATCGGACTCGCGCTTTTATTCGGCATGCTGTTCCCGACTGCGCTCGTTACCCTTCAGCTTCTCGGTGTTTCCGGCATGGTTCAGATCTTTCCGGCTATCGCCGTCAGTCTGTTTTGGAAGAATCAAACGAAAGAAGCGACAATTATCGGTCTTCTCGTCGGTCTTATCGTGACATTCACGGTAAATATCACCCAATCCGCCCACGGTATATATGAAGGCTTTTGGGGTTTGACCGCTAACATGGCAGCCGTTATTATCCTTAACCCGTTTTTTGTAAAAAAAGCGGCTTCAAACGCCGTCAAAGACGGTTTATTCAATAAAGCGCCTTCTGATCAACTGAACCAAAAAGGCGCTTAACAGAAAGAAGCCGGCACGTAAATGTGCCGGTTTTTTACTTTTTTCACTTCCATTTGTAGGTAGCCACAGTTTTAGCCGGGATGACAGCTTCAAACTGCCGATTTTCTGAAACGACATGGAATTTTTGATCGGCGGATGTCTGGTTGATTACGACTGTCACAATGGATTGATCAGGATTAAGGAACGATACATTCGAGACTGTGTTTTTGGAGCCATAATTACTTTCTATCCGCTTTGCTCCCCGGTCGATAAATTTTGAAAAGTTGCCTGTCATATGAAAGATCGGGATATTCCAATAGCGGTCAGGGTTTTTAGCATCCTGAATAAACAGCGTCGGGTCTGGGGTGCCTATCCAATGATGCGTCTTGATTTGACTGTCGAGCATCGTCACCCACGCATTGTAGCTCGACGCGCCATTGCGGAAATACTGCGCGATCCGGTCCGCCCCTGCCGTCCCCCAGACAGACCGCTCCGTTAAGTGAATAGATTGATCAGGATATCTCTTTCCGATTTCCGACATGACGGAAAGGTCACCGTCATAATCGTGAAAAGCGATGCCGTCTGCCGCCCGGTTTCCTTTTTTATCATCTAAAATCGGCGGAATATAGTTCCACGCCCCGCTCGCATTGTGATCATAAATCCAAATTTTCGTGTCAATTACGTGTTTTTTCATTTCTTTTTTTAAGGCCAGTGCCAGTTTACGCTGCTGAGACGGCGGCATATACATGCTCGGATAGTCGATTTCCAGCAAAGGTTCATTTTGAAGGGTCATCGCATAAATCGGAATTCCCTGCTTTTCGTACGCCTCAATAAATTTGCGGAAGTAAACGGCCAGTGCGCCGATATATTTATCTTTCAGCTTTCCCCGCTTGAGGTTTTCATTCGTTTTCATCCAAGCCGGCGGACTCCACGGTGAGGCAATGATTTTTAGTTCCGGATTTATCGCCAGCGCTTCCTTGATGGTTGCTGTAATGTGTAAATCAATATCCTTTTGGATCGAGAAATGGCGGAGCTTAGGATCTGTTTGGCCTTCAGGCATATCGTCGTACGTATAAAATTCCTGTGCCGTAAAATCAGATGTCCCGATCGTTATGCGCATAACGTCCATTCCGATACCATCTTTGGGATCAACCAGTTTTTTCAGCACTTCTTTTCTTTTTGCGGGTGTCATTTTTGATAAATTATGGATTGTGGATTCTTCCAGGGACGATCCTACGCCTAACACATTTTGATAGCGGCGCGACGGATCAATATACACAGCGGCGGAGTCAGAAGCCTTCTTTTTTGTCAATGTAAGCGGTGTTTGTTCGTCTAAGGCGTATTTCACTTCTAGCGGCCCGTCATACCACGTACGGGAAGCCGGATCTTTTTCAGAACTGAACCACACCCTTACTTTGTTTTTGTCTGAAGCCTTCCGATCAGCCGCATACACTTCGGTTTCCATGCTGCTTGATATGAAAAAGAAAAACATAAGAAAAACCAGCGTTATGTGCAGACCTTTTTTAAAAAACATGAACCACCATCCCTTTCCTTATTTTTATAAGCGATTCTAATTGAAAAGCCGGACAGTCACCTCCTTCCCGCTTGAATGAATGCGCTTTCAAAATTACTGATAAAAAGCCGGCTTCACACAACGGTGAAGCCTTCCCTTTTTACACCTTTAAGATACATATGAGCCGTTTGTTTCAATCACTTTTTTATACCATTCAAATGAGTCTTTCTTAAGCCGCCTCATTGAACCGTTGCCTTCATTATCCCGATCAACATAAATCATGCCGTAGCGTTTTTTCATTTCTCCGGTTGTAAATGACACGATATCAATAATTCCCCATGGTGTATAGCCCATTACATCCACACCATCATATGTGATTGCTTTTTTCAAAGCTTTTATATGTGACGATAAATATTCAATTCTTGAAGTGTCATGAATTGAACCGTCCTCTTCTAATGTGTCGATGGCGCCGAATCCGTTTTCCACGATAAATAATGGAATCTGGTAGCGGTCGTATAAGCGGTTTAATGTGTACCGTAAACCGGTCGGGTCAATCGCCCAGCCCCAATCACTCGCTGTAATATAAGGATTTTCCACACCGTTTGGCAATCCTCCGTTTACGACATCCCCGGTATTATCGTTTGATACATCACTTTTTACGGTTGTAGACATGTAATAGCTGAATCCGAGGTAGTCCACTCGGCCGTTTTTCAAAATCTCTTCATCACCGTCTTCAAAGTGTATCTGATAGCCTTCTCTTTCAAACTCTTTTAACGCATAGCTTGGATAATATCCGCGAACCTGCACGTCCGGGAAGAAAAAACGCTGTCTCATCGTTTCTTCAGCCAGCATCACATCGTCGGGGTGAGATGAGTACGGGTAAATCGGAACATGTGATACCATCGCGCCGATCCTGAACTCAGGATTGATGTCTCTTCCCTTCGAAACAGCCAATGCGCTTGCCAGCAGTTCGTGATGGCCGGCCTGATACATGACTTCTTTTGCGTTTTCGTTTTCTTTGACGGCGACGCCCGAGTTCGTCCATAAAAAGATCGGATTATTCACATCCATCTTATTATTGATTTCGTTAAACGTCATCCAATACTTCACCTTATGTTTATAGCGTTCAAAACACACTTCAGCGAATTTTACAAAAAATCCGATGGTTTTTCTGTTTCTGAAACCGCCGTATTCTCTCGCCAAATGCAGCGGCATCTCAAAATGTGACAGCGTGATTACCGGTTCAATCCCATGTTTCAGCAATTCATCAAACACCCGGTCGTAAAAAGCCAATCCTTCCTCATTGGGCTCGGCTTCATCACCTTTAGGAAAAATTCTGCTCCAGCCGATGGACGTTCTTAAACATTTCAGGCCCAGCTCGCTGAATAATGCGATGTCCTCTTTATAACGATGATAAAAATCGATCGCTTCATGATTCGGATAAAATTCCCGCTCTTCAATTGTATCTGTTATTTTCCGGGGCACACCATGCGCGCCTGCCGTCATGACGTCCACTACACTCGGCCCCTTGCCGCCTTTATTCCATCCCCCTTCAAATTGGTGGGCGGCCAGAGCGCCTCCCCATAAAAAATCTTTTGGCAATGTCCCCATCGTTTATATCCTCCTTTATTTGACTGCCGCTTGCATGCCGAATAAATGCACTGCAGCCGCTTCAAGCATCCGCTTCGCAAGTGCAGAAGAATGCCTGCCTTTATTTTCATATTATACGTTTACATTATAATTGTACCGATATAATTTATCAATACATAAACAATTATAGTTAATTTACGAAATGGCTTTTAAAAACGATTATGCTATAATTCTGGAAGAAGCGGGACAATAAATGAATGAGGAATGTATATGTTAAAATACCAGCAAATCGCGATAGATATTGAAAAATACATAGAAGAACATCAGCTGCAGCAAGGGGATAAACTGCCTGTGCTGCAAACCTTAATGAGCCGGTTTAACGTGAGCAAAAGCACGATCACCAAGTCCTTAGATTTATTAGAAAAAAAGGGGATTGTGTTTCAAGTGAGGGGAAGCGGCATTTTTGTCAGACGGAATAAAAGAAAAGGGTATATCAGTCTGCTTTCTAATCAGGGATTTAAAGAATCACTTGAAGATTTTAATGTCACTTCCAAATTATTAGCGCTGGAAGTGAGAAAACCCACGCCTGAGGCTGCCCAAAATCTGAATATGCCGCCTGACGGCGACGTGTATTATGTCAAGCGAATCCGATATATTGATGGGCTGACATTGTGTATCGAAGAGTCATTTTACAACAAATCGATTATTACGTATTTGAATAAAGAGATCGTGGCAGAATCAATATTTGATTATATTAGAGAAGGTCTCGGGTTAAAGCGCGGTTTTTCAGATTTATATCTGTACGCGGGGATGTTAAATGAGGAAGAAGCGGAGTACTTAGGTCTGTTTACAGGAGCGCCTAAGCTTTGTGTTGAAACGATTTTTCATTTAACCAACGGCCAGCCGTTTGACTTCTCAAAAGTCACCTATCACTATGAGCAATCACAGTTTTTCATTCAGGCGAACAGCCACCTTTTTGAACAGGAAACGACATAAGACGGGCTTTTCGCAAACAAAAAACACCCAATGCGCGAGCGGCGCATCGGGTGTTTTTTACTATTTCATATTCTTATTTAATGTTTCAACGGCTTTTTTCATTTGTGTATCGTTGTCCGCAAGCTGTTTTTGCAGATCCGTCATCAATTTTGCCGTTGTGTCTCCCTTTATAATGCCTGTTTGTTTCAGTTTCTCTTTTGCTTGGAATTGTTTAACGGCTTGTTCAAATGCTTTATCATACGTGCCGTTTACTTTCACGCTGTACCCCAGCGCTTTCAGCATTTTTTGCGCATTGGTGACGGTGGTTCCGGAATCCCCGTATTTGTATGTTTTTTTCGCATCTAAATACGGCAGGTTCGCATATTCAGGAAGCTTAACCTGATATTGCGGTTTGATGCCTTTTTTATGAATCCACTCTCCGTCCGCTGTCAGCCATTTAGCGATTGTCAGTTTAACGGTAGAACCGTCGCTGTAATCTTTTGCCGTCTGCACGGTTCCTTTTCCGAACGTTTTCTCGCCGATCAGCGGAATGCCCGATGATTCATGCAGCGCAGCCGACATGATTTCCGCGGCGCTCGCGGTGCCGTCATTGACGAGGACGACTGTCGGTTTTGTCACTTTGCGCTCTTTCGTCGCTTTCATGACCTCTTTCGTGCCGTCTTTGTATTCGACCTGCATGATATTTTTCCCTTTATCGATAAACATGTTGCTCATTTTGATGGCTTCATCCATCAGTCCGCCCGGGTTGCCCCTTAAATCGAGAATGTATCCTTTCGCTCCTTGTTTTTCGAGGCTGTCAATGGCTGAATTCAGCTCTTTTGCCGTCGATTCGGAGAAGGATGTGATTTGGATTTCGCCGATGTCTCCTTTTTTCATTTCAGAGTACACCGTTTCAACCGGAATGGTGTCACGTTTGATCGACAGGTTCAGATCGCCGACACCCGCTCTGTGCAGCACAAGCTTGACGTTTGTTCCCTTTTTGCCGCGGATTAATGCGACGGCTTCGTTTACATTAAGGCCTTTAACGCTTTTGCCGTTGACCTTCAAGATCTGGTCATTCGGTTTAACCCCCGCTTTTTCCGCGGGTGACCCTTTAATCGGCGATACGATCAGGATGCTGCCGTCCTTTTCTTCCACTTGTGCGCCGATGCCTTCAAACGAAGCGGAAATGGTTTCTTCAAAAGACTTTCCTTCCTGCGGGTCCATATAAGAAGAATATGGATCATCCAGGGAACTGATCATGCCTTTTATCGCTCCGTCTACTAATTTGCTGTCATCTGTTTTTTGATAGTAATCACTTTTAATCTGCTCGTAGGCTTTATTGAATTTCTCAAATTTGCTGTTCGTCAAAGCAGCCGAGCCTTGTCCGAAAATGGTCGTATTGCCCGTGATAAACAGCGTAAGCGCCGAGGCTGCGACCGCGGTGATCAATATAATAAAAAACAGTTTAAATTGCCGCTTCAAGAAAACACCACCTTTTTATTCTTACATTATTATCATAGACGAACGCTCATTCGTCAACTTCAAACGTGAGGCGCCCTTCTTTCCCGTTTACCCAAACCTATGCTTTTCTCTCAACATATGCTGAGGAAAAAGGAGGATTCGGCCTTTGAGCAAATATTTAGAAATGCTGTCCTTATTCGGAGTCGGAGGGGCTCACCCCGGCGGGCTCGCTTTTTCCAAAGCCGTTCTCACAAAAGCGGCTCCTCCTCCTGGCGAACCGATTCTTGACGCCGGCTGCGGAACGGGACAGACGGCCGCTTATCTCGGCCACCTGCTGTACCCCGTCACCTGTGTTGATAAGGATCCCCTTATGCTTGAAAAAGCAGCAAAACGATTTGCCGCTGAAGGCTTAACCATTCCGGGCTATTTGGCGGAGCTTGAGCGGCTCCCGTTTGCTGAAAATCATTTTTCCGCCGTTCTTTCCGAATCAGTTCTCACCTTTTCAAATCTTGATTCATCGCTGTCTGAAATCCTGCGGGTCCTTAAACCCGGGGGTATGCTGATCGGCATTGAAGCTGCTTTACAAAAGCCCATGCCGGAAAACGCCATCACGCAGATAAAAGACTTCTACGGTTTTACCGTATTGCAGGATGAAACGGCATGGAAACAGAGATTGCTTCAGCAAGGCTTTCAGAAAGCGGATTTCATTCCCGCTGTCTTTGAAAACAATGCGCAGGAGCCGACTACAGAAATGGATTTATCGCCCGTTATTCAGCCGGTTCACTACGATACGCTGACGGCTCATTACGAGCTTATGCAGACGTACCGTGAATATATGGGACACTGCGCTTTTGTCGCTTACAAGTAAAACGGCGATTGTCCTCCTGTTTTCGTCCAACCTTTTTACCGCACTCTATCATAAGCTGACATAGAAAGATAGGTTGGATAGGAGGAGAAAAGATGCAAAACTATTATCATCTTTGCCGGCAGCACCAGGGAAAAGTAGCAAGAATTACAGAACGAAACGGCAGAGTCCACGTCGGAAGAATCGTACGGGTGACTAACAGCAAAGTGTATATCGCCCCTGTCGGCGGCCGTCACAGAGGATACGGGTTCGGCTATTGGGGAGGCTGGGGAGGCTGGGGAGCAGCCTACGGTATCGGCCTTGGTTTAATTACCGGATTTGCGCTTGGAGGTTTACTCTTCTGGTAATAAAGAAAGCCCGCTTTCTATTTTTCAAGCGGGCTTCTTCTTATTACACTTTCTTTACTTCATTAAAATATTCTTCAAGTGTTAATTGATGGTCATGGATGGCTTTTGCCGCTTTTTTGCCTACATAGCGTAAATGCCATGGTTCATACTCATACTTTGTGACATTTTCTTTGCCTTTAGGATAGCGGATGATAAAGCCGTATTCATACGCATGGTCTTTCACCCATTTGCCGTCCGCCGTGTTTCCGAACGCTTCATTCAGCTCATATCCGTTGCTTTTGCTGGAAATGTCCATGGCAAGCCCCGTCTGGTGTTCGCTTTGCCCCGGATATGCGACGGCTTCTTTCGCCTTTTTTTCACCTTTCAGACTGACTTCATTATCGAAAATAACTTTCTGTCTGTCATAAGAGCGGTATCCTGAAACGGCAACCAGGTCATAACCTTCTTTTTTCCCGGCGCTGAATAGTTCCGCCAAAGCATCGGCGGCAGGTTTGCGGATATATCGTTTCTCGATTTTCTCAGTAAAAGAAAATTCGACTTTCGGGATCACGAGATCATTCGGTTTATAATCTCCCGGCAGCGTGTATGTCTTATTCACGAGCGCAAGTGTATTTGTCGGGTTTTGAATGGTCTCAAGCCCGTTCACTTCTTTAATATCATTAAAATATTTGCTCTCCAATACAAAATCGCTGTTTTCTGCCTTCGTTGTTTTTTTGCTTGATGTGTCATCTGATTGTTTTGTTTCAGCTGCTGTTTTTGTGTCCTTGTGGCTGTCGCCGCCTGAAATGCTGCAGCCGGTTCCCACGATTGCGGTTACGCTGAGAGCGGCAGCGAGCGAAAACCATTTAGTGGATTTCTTCATTTTACACTTACCTTTCTTTTTTTGAATCAGGGCGATGCATAAAGAAGAGGGCTGCTTTAATCAGCATAACCCTCATCTCAAGTTTACGATACAGTATGCAGCGCCAGTTTAATCATATCATGAAAAGTCGTTTGACGCTCTTCTGCCGTTGTTTCTTCTCCCGTTAATACGTGATCGCTTACAGTCAGGATAGACAGCGCTTTTTTGCCGTATTTAGCGGCAAGCGTATATAAAGCAGTCGTTTCCATCTCTACGCCGAGAACGCCGTATCTGGCAAGCTTTTCGATTTGGGAGTCTTCATTGTAAAACTGATCGGCGGTGAATACGCTTCCGACCGCTACGGGAAGATTGTTTTTTTGCGCTTCCTGGTACGCTTTATGAAGCAGTTCGAAGTCTGCGCAAGGAGCATAATCTACACTGCCGAAGGCGACACGGTTCATCTGTGAATCCGTTGAAGACGTCATAGCCAAAATCACGTCACGCACCTTCACGTCATTACGGATGGCTCCGCATGAGCCGACTCTGATTAAGTTTTGAACATCATAGCTTTGAATCAGTTCATTCACATAAATAGAGATAGACGGAACACCCATGCCGGTGCCTTGGACTGATACTTTTTTGCCGTTATATGTACCCGTAAATCCGTACATTCCTCTGACTTCATTATAGCATTCCACATTTTCAAGATAAGTTTCCGCAATAAATTTCGCTCGGAGCGGATCTCCCGGCAAAAGCACTGTATCCGCAATTTGGCCTTTTTCTGCGTTTATATGTACACTCATTTCCTTTTCCTCCTGCCTATTCAAACTCCCACCCATTGTACACTGAATAACGGTAAGAGACAATCATCAGCATGATCAGGGCGATCTTGGGCAGAATATGCGGGATGACAAGCCTAAAGAAAAAGGAGTGAACATAATGGGCAAAAAACAGCGCAACCGGGTGACCGGCCAGAAAAAGAACAATCACGTGCCCGTTTCAGACGTCATTGCAGCTGATGAAGCGCATGGAAAAGAGCATTCCGCCGCTAAACGGAAGCCTTAACACTGTCTTTCCCAGACAATACGGAAGCCGGCTGAAGATTCAGCCGGCCCCGTCTTACCTCGGCTGGACGAGCAACCGGTTAATTTTGCTCCATCCCGCAGGGTTAAGCCTGTAATAGGTCTTTCCTTTTCTTCCTTCGTCTATGAGTATGACATCTCCGGTCGCTATGAATCTGGCTTGATAGTCGTTTGGGACCGTATCAGGCACATTAAAAACAGAAAATGCCCTTTCCAGTGCGTCTTGATGATTGTCAGCGGCCAGCTCTGTCCGATAGACGACCCTGTATCCCTTTTTCTCGCCGTAGCGGGGTGTTTGAAAAATCGTCACATCATAGGCGCAAGTCTTTTTTTTAAACACGGGCAGCGATAACAGCATCAAGATCCCTCCCTCTTATTTCTTAATAGTATTAGCGTTTTTTCTCATTTCTCCTGTCTCTATTTTTGTCGAAACGGATGATACTTTTCGTCAAAGAGCGCAAAAAGCGAAACGAGGCAAAGTCCGAGACTGAATCCGGCAAGCACATCCGTCGGAAAATGCGCGCCCAAATAAATTCTGCTGAATCCGATCAGAATGACGAGAACCCCGGTAAAAACGGTGACGGCCCGTTTTCTTTTCGTGAAAAACGGAACATGCTTGATCAAAAAGTAAGCGATGACGGGATACATCACTGCCGAATTCATGGAGTGGCCGCTCGGAAAACTGTATGAGGTTTCATGGACGAGCGGTTCAAAAGCGGGTCTGGCTCTTTCAATCAATTCTTTTATTTTTATGTTTACAATCCGTTCAATGAGAAAGAGAAGCGGCAAAAAAACAACATCCGGCGTTTTTTTGTACATATACAGAGCCGCGCCTGTCAAAAGAAGAAGCGGCAAAAGCACCGCGGTCGTGCCGAGCTCCGTTATCCATAACATCAATTCATTCAGCCAGGGAGCCCTGATCCTGACAGCCGCTTCTATGAGACGCTCATCAAAAACCTGGACGGCTTCTATCCGGATCGCTGCTGCGAGCAGAATAAACAATGCGAAAAGACTTGCTGGCTTGTACAACGTTTTCCCCCCATGTTTCATTCTCCCGAGCTGATTGAAAAAACCGAAGCTTTTTCACTTCGGTTCCGCAGTTTCAGTCTTCATCAAGCTCTTCGTCTATCATACATTTTTCTAATAAATAATCAAAGGTGATGTCGGCTATTTCGAAGATTTCCTCTTCACTCGGTATGTACCCGCGCATAGCAAGCTGACTGTAAAAATAATCAGCTATTTCTTCTGTGTCAATCACAAGATCTATTTCTTTCATGCAAACACCGCCTCCTTTTTTATGTTTTATGAAAAAACCGTTCAAATTATACCCGAAAGTTCTAAACGTTTTGTCCGCTCATATACTTTTAAAAAACAAGCCCCGGAGGGAGAAAAGATGATGACGAAAATGATGGCTTTATTGGACGGAGATGGATTTGATATCGTATTGGAAAAAGTGCTGAAAGGAATGTCGTTTGTAATCTTTGCCGGCTGTCTGCCCTGGTTTTTATATGTCACCGTCCGTTTTTTTGCCGGCTAGCTGAAATGCTCCCGCAGGCTTTCCAGCACAAAATTCATCATATCTTTATATTCTTCGTCACCGAACAAATGATAAAGAATCTTATAATCGTTATAAATATCAAGCAGCTCATCTACAATCGATACCGCCAGCACATGCAGGGCATCGGGATCATCAGCATCGCCTTCAAACTGAAGAAGAGCAGACGCGACGGTATCCTCGCCGATCTCATGAGATGCTTCCCCAACATAGTGGACAAACAGCAGCTGATGTACAAACTGATCCATTTCATATTTTCTCAGAACCAGCGTGAGATCCTCTTCCTCCGTTTCAAGCCACTCTCCGTCTTTCAGCCGAGTCAGCTCATAAATAATATCCTCCCAGCCATCCTCTAAATATCTCCATATTTCAGTTCTGTGGCCGATGACACGGAATAATTCCTTTCCGTAGTCCTTTACATATACTACGTCGCCGATCAGAAATTCATATTCAATATCCAATTTTTCCATATCGACGATCACGCCCTCATAATCTTTATAAAGCTGGATGGACGATTCAAAATAAAGCACTTCATTATGATTGACTTCGTAAAGATAATGTTTATCAATTTGATGAACCTTCGTAATGGTGCCGACGGTTCCGTACATCACGACGACCACGATGTCTCCCACTTGAAATTTCGGTTTATCTGGCTTCATGCTGTCTCCCCCTTGCCGCGGACTGTCATACGCTATCGTATGCCGGCCGCCATCATTTCGCATGGGCATGAAAACCACAGGAAATATCTATTTCTGAACCTGTTCAAAATGTCAAAAAGCGCAACATGCTTGTGCGTTTTTTCGCTTACCGTAACAGAAGCGTCCGATGACATTCCGCTCTCGATCGAATGAGCAGTAACAATGCTGAGACAAAAAGCTTCTATTTTTTATGAGTCTTTGTTTTTTTCTCTATGACGCAAAGGTAAATACCCGGCCCGAAGGCATGTTGACAATATCACCGCCGTGATGTTCAAGATTTGCCGTGAAACAAATCATCGAAGGTGTATGGAGATTCAATTCAGGCTGCATATTTGCAACAGAAAAAAACCGCACAATGTGCGGTTTTTCGTCAGGCGTGATGCACCTCGGTCTCATATTTTTCCCAAGCTTCATCAAATGTCGCCATCGTTTCTAAATAGTCGGCGCTCAGTTCTAAATAAGAACTGAGCTCGTGATAATCGCTTGACGTTTTCGGAAAGCTGTGATCTTCGTATGCCTGATTCGCAAACTGGCTGATTGCGTCCTGCGGCTTGGGATGCCTGTATTTCATCAAATAGTGATAAAAGGATTTCATGGGTTTCCCCTCCTGATGACTGTCTTTTGTTGTACTATTATACAATTCAAGTGTGAAATTACAACAAAAGAAGACTAGGAGAAGTCAAAATAATTCCGTTTCAAGATCCGTTCTGTCTCCATCAGCTCTTGATATGTGAGTGTTTCCGGTAATTTTTTTGCATTGACTAAAAAAAGCTGATTTTCGATTTCCGCTATGACCGCTTCCTCCTGATAAGTCATGCCGCAGGAGGAACAGGCGAATGCGGGTGTTTCTGTAATTTCTATGGCCCTCGTACCGTCAGGAAGCTCCCAGTACACAGCCGCCTGACAAGCTGATGCCTTCTGATTGCCGCACCACTCGCATGGCTTCACGGCGACTCACCTCCGACTTCCGATCCTGCTTTTTGCTCTTTCTTTTGCTGTGCAATAAATTTCTTTTCTTTCAATTCATCTCTCTTTTCCCTGCGGTCTTTCAGCGTTTCATGATCAGGGTTTGATGTAAACGTTTTCCTCCTGTCGATCCTCGATACATTTTCCGGTGTGAACGAAACCTCTTTGTCCGCGAAAATGGCGCTCAGTCCGACCGGCTCGTGTTTGGCCATCGTTCCCGGAAAAACAGATTCAAAATAGTCGTCGGCTTGATTCGGGATATAGTTTTCCGGCTCGGGATAAGATGTAATCACCCCTTCGAAGTTTCTGATCACAACTTTCTCCGGACTTTGGGAGAGCAAGTAGTTCGGCTGCAGGGCGATTTTACCGCCTCCGCCCGGGGCGTCGACGACAAAGGTCGGCACGGCAAAGCCCGTTGTGTGGCCCCTCAGTCCTTCAATGATTTCCAGCCCTTTTGACACAGGCGCTCTGAAATGGCCGATTCCCTCTGACAAATCACATTGATAAATATAATACGGACGCACACGGATTTTCACTAAATCATGCATGAGTTTTTTCATAATCGGCACCGAATCGTTAATGCCTGCTAAAATAACGGCCTGGTTACCGACCGGAACACCTGCGTTAACGAGCTTTTCACACGCCGCAACCGATTCTTCCGTCAGTTCGATGCTCGTATTAAAATGAGTGTTCAGCCAGACCGGATGATATTTTTTCAAAATCTCACAAAGGTTATCCGTTATCCGCTGCGGAAATACAACGGGCGCTCTCGTTCCGATCCGGATAATTTCAAGATGGGGAATGTCACGCAGGTTTTTCAAAATATATTCCAGAATCTGATCGTTGATTAAAAGCCCGTCTCCGCCGGAAATCAGGCAGTCACGGATTTCCGGCGTTTCCCGGATGTAAGCGATTGCCGCATCAAGCTGTTTTTTCGGCACCCCCATTCCGATCTGTCCGGAAAAACGCCTTCTGGTGCAATATCGGCAATACATCGAGCATTGATTTGTCACCAGAAAAAGAACGCGGTCGGGATAGCGGTGCGTAAGACCGGGAACCGGTGAATCTTCATCTTCAAACAGCGGATCTTCAAGGTCATATTTCGTTTTGTGCATTTCTTCTGACAGCGGCACGGACTGCATGCGGATCGGACATCTCGGGTTATCGGGATCCATTAAAGAAGCATAATAAGGCGTAATATTCAGGGGAATGGTTTTTACAGACATCCTGACGCCTTCTTCTTCCTCTTCGGTCAAATGAATGACTTTTTTCAGGTCATCAACGGTTCTTACAGTATGGGTGAGCTGCCACAGCCAATCATTCCACTTGTCTTCCGGCACATCTTTCCACAATTCAATCTCCTTCCAATGACGCTTCGGCTGAAACCATTTGTTTGTCAAACGAATTCCTCCTTATGAATGGCCAAACGTAAAGTCTTGCACCATATATTCATATTTTCGAGCCCTTCTGAAATGCGGCAGTTGTTCAAAAGCCTGCCTCTGTAGCCGTATCCGGCATGATACAAAACGGCATTCATCCCGTAAGACGCTGCACGGGCCAAGGAAAAAAGATGGATGATTCCCCGGTCCGCGAGTTCCTGCTCCAACGCTTTAAACAAGTGTGCCGTTACGGAGTTCCCCCTGTAATCTGACAGAACCGCGCAATCGGTCATTTCAGCGTGCCCCAATACCGGATTGATATCTGCGCTTGCCGCCCCAATGAGACGATCCTGATCGAATGCGGCATAATAGATGGTGTTTTCTCTCATTGTTTTTTTAATATAAAGGGGATTAAAGACAGGAGTCGGATAGGTAAGAAAAACATGTTTATATAAGTGCGTTAAACGGTCTGCATCATCTTCGTCCGCTTTTCTGAACATCAGCGCGCTTTCTGTCTGAGTCAGTCCCCGCCGCGGTGTCTCATGTAAACGGTCAACAGTCGAATCTTCTGATACATATGAATCTGACCGTCTCCGTTCCTCTGCTAAATAGCGCACCATCACAACAGCCTCATGCCCGTTGTAATACCCGTCTATGACACCCTCAACAATAAAAAGATGCTTGACAAATTCCGGCTCATCGCCGCGCTTGGCAAAGAAAATTACCTTTTGGGCTCCTTCTTGCTTTGCTTCTGCCAAAACGGCCGGAATAAGCGCCGTGATCTGTCCGTCATAATGAATGACTCTGAGCCGCTCATTGAAACGGTCTGCATCAATCTCGGCCGCTCCCTTTTCAGCCCTCAGTTCCTTTATCAGCTCCGTCACCCCCATCTGCCACCCCGCACCATTCCATGATAAAAAGAGAAATGATTTTGACGGCATCGATTAACGCCCGGATTTCAATGTATTCATTCGCCTGATGCGCCGCCTTGACTTCTCCCGGCCCGAAGACGATGACCGGCGTCTGTCCTGCGTGCTGCAAAAGCCCTCCGTCCGTTCCCCACGGGGACGCTTCACGAACCGGTTTTGCCCCTTTCATTTTCTCAAAAGAAGATTCCAGAGCGGAAATCAGCGGATGCTCATCCGGGAGATCATTCGGAAGCCACTGAGCCCCAAACCATTCTATTTCCGCGGGGTGGTGTTTAAACCATTCATCCCGGTACTCCAAATCTTTCAGCCAGCTTGCCAGCTCTTCTTTTACTGCTTCGGGCGTTTCATCCGGAGCTATTCCGCACCTGCCTTCTATCACCACACGGTCAGCTACCGATGATGGCCACGTTCCCCCTTGGACGGTGCCGATATTAATGGGAACCGGGATCGGAACGTCCCGATAAAGCGGGTCTGTGATACGGGCGTTGCGGACGTGTTCAAGCTCTTTAAGGGCTGTGATGACATGCAGGCTTTTTTCAATTGCGCTCACCCCTTCATAGCGGGTGCCGCCGTGTGCGGACAATCCCCTTACCGTAATGCGGAACCACATAGACCCTTGCTGCTTAACAAACAGCTTTAAATTAGTCGGTTCGGGAATAAGCGCCCCGTCAGCCTTGTAGCCCCTCATAACAGCCGACAGCGTTCCCGCGCCGCCGCACTCTTCATCTACGACACTTTGAAACAGGACATCTCCTTTTAACGTAATCCCGCAGGCTTCAAGCGCTTCTAACGCAAACAAGAGGGCTGTATTGCCGCCTTTCATATCCGTTGAACCGCGGCCGTAAACTTTGCCGTCCTTTTCAACAGCGGTAAACGGTTCATACGTCCATGCGGCGGGATTTCCTTCCGGGACAACATCAATATGTCCGTTCAGTATCAGTGATCTTCCGCCCCCGGCCCCTTTCTTTACGGCTGTGATATTCGGGCTTTCATGGAAGTCTTCGCGTTCCGATACAAAATAAGGATGCTCTTTCAAATGTTTGACACTCGGCTCCCATACATCAATATCCATGTCAAACTGTCTCAGTTTTTCTAAAACGACTGCCTGTGCGTTAAATTCATGGCCGAACGTGCTTTTTTCCCCGATCAGCCGTTTCAGCAAGCTTACCGCTTTTGCTGTGTTTTCTTCCGCCCACTCAGTGACTTTCTTTTCTAATTGATCCATGGACATGCCCCCTTTTAAGAAAACATTCTCCCAATCTGATCTCGGCATCCGTTGTTTGAATGACATCGTCTATGGTCGTGCCATTCAGCAGTTCCTCAAGAACAAAAGCCCCATCATCTATGCTGATGACGGCTTTCTCTGTAATGATGAGATCTGCACAGCCCGCTGCTGTAAGCGGCAATGAACAGCTTTCGACCAGCTTCGGCCGTCCTTTCTGATCGGTGTGGCTCATGACGACAACTACTTTTTTCGCGCCTTGGGCAAGCTCCATCGCCCCGCCCATTCCAGGCACTTTTTTTCCCGGCACGAGCCAATTGGCGAGATCACCTGTCCTGCTGACTTGGAGCGCGCCTAAAATGGTAATATCTATCAGCCCTTTTCTGATCATGGCAAAAGACAGAGCTGAATCAAAATAGGAAGCTCCCTTAACTGTACTGACAGGAAATCCGGCCGCATTGCATAAAAGCTCATCCTCCTCTCCGCGCTCCGGACTGCCGCCGATCCCGAGGACGCCGTTTTCCGCCTGCAGCATTACCTCCATGCCGGCCGGCAGAAAGTTCGGCACTAAAGAAGGAATGCCGATCCCCAGGTTGACAATCATACCTGAGGTAACTTCACTGGCGGCCCGCCTCGCGATACTCTCTCTTTCCGCTATTCCCAAGCCCATTTCCACTTCACTCCTTCACTTTGCACGACACCCTCCACGAAAACGCCCGGCGTTACAATATGCTCGCTGTCAAGTTCGCCGGCAGGCACAATCTCTGCCGCCTCAGCAAATGTTCTTTCGGCCGCCGCAGCCATCAGAGGGTTCATGTTGCGCGCCGTTTTGTCAAACGTCAGATTCCCGAATTCATCAGCAGTATGTGCGGACACAAAAGCGAAATCAGCCGTCAGCGCTTTTTCAACTAAATAGGACTTTCCGTCAATCGTTACGGTTTCTTTGTTTTCACAAACGGTTGCGTTATCAATGCCGATATCAGTTAATATACCGCCTAGCCCCGCTCCGCCTGCGCGAATCCGTTCAGCAAGCGTCCCTTGCGGCGAAAATTCCACCTCAAGCGCTCCGTCAGTCATTTGTCTGCCCGCGACAGGATTTGAGCCGATATGGGAAGCGATCAGCCTTTTTACCCGCTTATGAACGATAAGCGGGCCGATGCCGATTTCCGGAAATCCGGCATCATTGCAGATGACGGTCAGCTCTTTAACGCCGCTTTCCAAAATCGCTTCGATTAATGACGGAGGTGAACCCACTCCCCCAAAACCGCCGAACATGATGACAGATTCGTCCTTGACATCGGCAATTGCTTCATGAATATCGATTTTTTTATGAAAAATAGACATATCAGCTCAATCCTTCTTCATCATTTTTTCAACTTCTTCTGCTGCCTGGGAAAATAGATCTGACAGCTCATCCAGCTCGGCATATGAAATCGTGAACGGCGGGGCGATGATGACGGCGTCTCCTTCTCCGCTGTCAATACCGGGCTTTGCAGGGTAAATAAGCAGGCCCCGTTTTTTTGCCGCTTTAATGATTTTTTCGGTGAAGGCCTGTTTTTTCGAAAAAACGTCCTTCGTCGTTTTATCCTTAACGAATTCAACCCCGATCAGGAGGCCTTTACCGCGGACATCCCCAATCACCCCGCTGCGCTCTTTGATTTCTTCTAATTTCCGCTTCAGCATTACGCCTTTCTCCTCTGACTGCCGAAGCAGCTCGTGTTTCTTAACATAGCGAAGCACTTCAAGCGCCGCTCTAGCACAGTATGGGTTGGCACTGTACGTATGTCCGCTCATAATGACCCCGGAGCCCCGCTTGATCGTTTCAATGATGTCATCAGACGCAACGGCTGCCGCTATCGGAGCGTAACCGGCGCCTAACCCTTTTCCGAGCACCGCGATATCAGGTGCGATCCTCCAATGCTCAGAAGCAAGCATCCGCCCTGTTCTCCCGAGCCCCGTCATGACTTCATCCGCGATAAACAAAATACCGTGCCGGCGGCAGACATCCTCAAGCGCTTCATAATAACCTGCCGGCGGAGTGATGGCCGCCCCGGCTGCTCCGACAATCGGTTCTGCGACAAATCCCGCGATAAATGAGGGACCGATCCGCTGAACAGCCGTTTCCAGTTCAGCCGCCGCAGCTTTCACAAATTCCTCTCCCTGCAGCTCTGAACGATACATATTAGGCGCTGAAACGGCAGGAAACCGTTCGAGCAACTGGGTGAAGCGGTATCTCCGTTCGTAGAACCCCGATAATGAAAGCGCTCCCAAAGTAATGCCGTGGTAACTGCCCCATCTTGATAGAAAGACGGATTTTTGGTATTGCCCTTTTTCCTGCCAATATTGAACGGCCATTTTCATCGCTGTTTCGACTGCCTCTGATCCGCTGTTTACAAAAAATGACCAATTCAGCCCGCCCGGCAGATGATCCGCCAGAAATAAAGCGAGTTCTTCTGCCGGAGTACTGGTGAATTGCGAGCGATACACAAACGAAACGGAGTCAAGCTGCTCTTTTAAAGCTTGTATAATATCCTCCGTGCCGTGGCCGATATTGCAAGTGACCGCCCCCGATGCTCCGTCAAGATACTTGTTCCCCTCCTGATCATACACATATGATCCCTTTCCATGACTGACTGACGGATAATTCCCGTCAAGCTCCGGTTTGATTAAATAGCTCCCCATATCTTTCCACCTCGAAAACCCATTTGCTTCATTGTATGAACAGATGAATAACCGCATTCTTATCCTTCAGAAAGTTTTTTGCAGAAAATACCTTTCTGTAAAACAGGCTGCCGGAGATGTCCCGACAGCCTGAAGAGCGTTCTGGAAATTCTATTCCTATTGTTGATTTTATTCTTTGCTCAGCTCATCATCCATCATTTTTGATCTGAATCAGTATAAGCAGAAGGCGGAAAATTCCCGTCTTCTTTACCGTATGGGAATCAATATTTCACACAAATGATGATTCACCTTTTGTAAAGTATACCTTTCGATAATGGGCTGCTCTCTGATTGATAAATTATTTTTTTCGATCTCAGAAAAAACAGTGTTCCAAAATCCACTGACTGCCTCTTTTGTATGATCAAGCAAGAAAACAGCGTACTTCCCTCCGGAAAATGTACCAATCCGGGCTGGTTCAGGCACATGGTCTTGATTGATAACAAGACAAACATCATAGCGGCATTTCTCTTTAGGAGTACGATTCGGATGATCTTGCGGAATTCCTAAAATGACAGAATGACAAAGCAGACCATTCAATTGCGCCCAGTTTTTAAATGACCTCCATCAGTTCTTTGTTTTGCTTTCCGCCATACTCTCCGATGTTTCGGAAATAAGCAATTTTTGATTCAGGTAATTCTTCAATCGTTATGTTCACATTTTCGCCCCCTTCTCCAGAAAGGTAGTATGTATTAAAATGTTTTTCAAGCTGATTTTTCAGCATGGAAATAACAAAAAGCCTGCAGAAAGTGATGTTCTCTGCAGGCTGATTTTCATTATAGGATTTTTTTCAGTCTAACAAATAAAAGCCGCACCGACGATGATTAATAAAATAAACAATACCACGATCAGCACAAAAGTGCTGGTTCCGCCTCCGCAGCCGCCGTGCCCGTAACCATAGCCAAAACTGCCGCAACCGTAGCCATATCCGTATCCGTACATGCGCAAATCATCCTTTCTTCTTACGATATACGGCATTGTATGCGGGCCAACTCCCAATTGGTTTATGCGAATGCCCAACTATGTAAGAAAATAATGAAAAATTGTATGCACGCGCCGAAATCTTTTGAAGCCGAGTTTTTCATAAAAGCGGTTTACACCGTCCATCCCGGACGTCACAAGGTATACGGTTTCCATGCCGTTCAGCTTTGCCGCCGCCATCAGCTCATTCATCAATATCGATCCGTAGCCTTTTCGTTGGAATTGGTCCAGAATTGCGACTTCTTCTATTTTTGCGGTTTTATCTGCTTTGTTGATGAAAAGCTCTCCGCAGCCGATCGGAATCGTTTGCGAGGCGTCGCTGTAGCACACGACAAGCATAACCGTTCCGTCCTTATACAAAGGATATTTCCGCTCAAGCTTTTGTTCGGCCGCCGCCTCGCCAATGTAAAGGGCATCATAGATGTTCATAATAGACGACCCGTCGGCGAGGCTTTTTTCCGTCCCCCAAGCAGTGAGCGGGTGTCCGGCCTGCAGGTCCCCATTTTCCAGTTTCCTTGCAAAAAACAGCTCATCTTCCACTACGCAGCCCTGCTTTACGAGATTTTGTTTCAGAAGAAGCGGAAACGCGTGCTCCGGAGCCGCTTTCACATGAATATAATTGGCTTGAAGCAAGCCCGGAACGGACGAAAAAAACGGCAGCAGTTTGTCTAACGGAAATGTACGGTGCAGCTGAACAAAGTTATGCGAAAAAATCTGCGGCAAAAAAGGGTCCGTATATACACTGAAATGCTCGAACCTCTGAATGCCGGAAGTAAGCTCTATATACTGCTTCTCGGTTTTATCAAATTGATCGGTCATAAAAGCTCTCCTTTTCCTTACACATCCAACTGCATCCCTCAACCTTTTGTTATATTGAGATTTCTCATAATTTCATCGTACACCGGATAGAACGGCATTCCAATTGGTAATTGTTTAATTTGCTGAAAGGAAATGGGTATCGCCTTCTGATTCGCAAAAAAGCGTTTCGCTACGTCATGACTGATCGGATGGAGAACCCCTCTCAAATAAACATAAAATTCCCGTTCAATGCGAAACAGCATTCTCCCGGGCAGATGTTGAATACAGCCCGATGTCCCCCGGCTGATCGGCGGACCGTCCGGAAGCGATTGTATTTCGGCCCGCTCTAAAGCCGGGATGTCATGCCGTTTAAATCGGTAAAAGCGAAATGCGCTATGATCAACCAGCCTTTTCTCCCCGTCTTCTATAAAATAAACATGAAACTGATCCCTGACGAGCTGAAAATTCGGAATACTGACGGAGTTCTCTTCCTCATATTGAAATAAAAACGGATCCGGAATGACGACGGTTCGGCCTTCATATAACGAATGCCAGCGCTCGTTTACAGGCTTCCTTTTATTTCGGTCAAGCTGATATACTTTCTGATCCGTCCCCTTTACAAAGGATCCGTCGATCAGGACAGACGGAAGCGATTGATACGTGTTCTGAAATGAGTGGGGTGTTTTATAGGTCGTATCCAACACTTCTTTTATCGGCAGAAATGATGTAAATGTGTTGAGCCTGCTCCAAAAAACAGAGTCTCCGTGATTCCAATGCATAACATCTTCGTCCCAAAAGCTGCCGAACTTCTCTTTCACACGCTCAAGCAATGATCTCCGGTGCATCACTGAACAGTGATCAACGAGAAAAGCGGCCTGATCAAGCACCTCTTCAGCAAAACGATAGAAGTGGAATTGTTCTGTTCCGCGCCCGTTTACATGTATCACCTTCTGGCTGGAATAGACGGCATCAAACTCGCTGTATTGATTAAGCGCTTCCGCCATGCGGCTGAGCCTATCCGGATGAAATACGGTGTCGTCTGTCAAATAAGTGATGTATTCGCCTTTAGCCCGTGAAAGCGCATCATTAATCAAAACGGCATACCGGGTGGACTTCAGCCGTTCGGCAGGATTGATAAAACTGTTGTCATAATATATGCGAGGATCTTTTATATACGTACTGATGGCAGCCGAGGTTTCTTCATTTGAATGATCATCCATTACAAACAGCTCCCAATTGCTGTAGGTCTGATGCAAAACACTTTCAATCGCCTGTTTCACAAGATCCGGTTTGTTGTAACTCGTTAAGATAATTGAGATCTTCTTTTCCATCCCATCACCCCTTCTGTAAAACGTAAAAAACGGCTCCGAAAGAGACAGAGCCTGATATCCGTTATTAAAAAGCACCCCAGCTGACGATGCTTGAAATCGCGACGTTTGATCTCGTATTATTGAGCGGATTTTGAAAAACGGCCAAATCTGACAGCACTTCTTTGACAATTACGTTTTGCAGTGTGCTGCCGTTAATCAGATTGACGCGTGATACAGGAACCCCAAGCTCTTTTGCCATTACAAGCTGACGCCGCAAATCTGAATGATCTCCGGACGGCTGACGGGATAACAAAAGAAGAAGAAGCAGTACGAGCTGAAAGTCCTCCTCAAAACCCCCGTGTTTTACAGTTTCTTCTGAATCCAAAGTATTCCTCTCCTTCATTTTTTAATCTATACAACGTATGTCATACTCTTACAAACCGCATAGGCAAACAAAGCCTGATTCGAAAATTCAGCTGTTTGATTAAATATTGAAAAAAACACAAGCAAAACGGCATTCGACTTATACCAATCTCTTCAATCAGGAATATGAATAAACGTGAGGTTGAAATTGTTAAAGGAGGTGTATGTCCGCATGAGCGAAGATCGTTTGGAGCTTAAAAAGAACTTATTGAAAACTCTTTTAGCCCCTGTATTTGACAACAGCGCTTTATCTGGCGGTACAGATGGAGGAGATAACGTGAAAAACAGCGTAAAAGAATTATTGGAAGCGGCAATTGATGCAAAAGTAGATGAAGCAGCGGTGAAAGACAGTCTCAGCGCACAATCTGTATTGGGAAGCGGTATTTCATTAGCGGCGAGATGGATTTTTGCAAGAATTCAGCCCGGCACTGTCATCAGCATTGTGATGGATTCAGGAGACATGATCGGCCCGGTTCAATTTGTTGCCTTTGACGAAATTCACGGAATCGTTTTTGTTACACAGGAAAATTCTGTTACACCGGCAGGCTCTGCTACAACATTGCTTGACGTCGACAAAGTTGAAAGTGTCACGTTCACTTCGTAACAGCATATGAACGTTTTATATATCCGTTCAGGATATAAAGGCATATACACGTATTTTGACCGCTGGATCGAGGAAGGCTTTTTACAGTCTTCCGTCCGCTTTTTTTCTGTTTCTGAGTTTGAGGAAGATACCATCCGCAGTATACGGGCATTCAAACCAGACATCAGTCTGATGATGACGGGAGACCGTATTCCGTCTGAATGGCTTCAATGGCTGAAGACAGAACAGATTCCCGTTTATCTATGGATGACGGAAGATCCTTTTTATTTCGATGTGAGCATGACAATCGCCCCTTTCGCCGATGCCGTTTTAACGATAGAACAAAACGCGCTTGATGCTTACCGGCAAATGGGCTTACAGCACGTATATTATGTCCCGATCCCCGTTAATCAGCGGCTTTTTAAGAAACAACCTGCTGAAGCTTCTCTTCACACAAATCTGCTTCTGATCGGATACCCGTACCCGAACCGCGTTGAACTGGTGAAAGCAGCGGCGAAGCTTCCGTATACGCTTCGTATCATCGGGAAGGGATGGCGCAGACATCTGCCTAAAAAAATCGCCAGGCAGCAAAATGTGCTCGTAATGGATGAATGGATTGCACCCGAACATGCCGCATTATATTACAACAGCGCAGACGTGGTCTTAAACCCTCACCGTTCTTATCGGTTTGCGCTCAATCAGAACGGACGCGGCATCGAAAATATCAGTTTAAATACGAGAAGCTTAGACATTGCGGCTTGTCAGGCCTTTCAGCTGACAGACCTTTCTCCCGCGCCCCCGTTTTCATCCTTTGTTTCTTACAGCGGGCTTGCGGATTTTGCGGATAAAATCCATTTTTATATGACAAACCCGGGTGAACGTAAACAAATCGCGGCGCTTAATTATCAAGAGACAGTACCGGCGTACACGTATGACCAGCTTCCGGCTGTGCTTGCGGCTATCCGTTCCAAGACTTTCTCATGAAACGCTCTTCACATCAAAAAGCAGCTTGGATAAGCTGCTTTTTTCATGTTTATTTTCCGCTTCTGTCAGTCAGTTTTCTCGGGTCAACCTGTTTATTGACCTGCGGGTGAAAGCCGATTTTATCAGCGATTCTTTCCCAAGGCACCATTTTAAAATTTTGATTGGCCTTTTGGCCGTGATCTATATTTTCTCCGTCCTGTGCGACAAAAAGGCCGAACGGATATTCAGGTCCCAGCCCGAAACCCAGAACGTCAATTCCGTCTGTATCGCTTGTGCCGTCTGTCTCAGACCCGTCTGTTATCTGAAAGTCCGCAACATATTTGTTCTGTCCCTGTCTTTCATAAATCGCGTAGCTGCTGTTACCCTGGCTTGATGCAAGCAGATAACCTTTCCCGTCAGCAGCGTAGTAAATCGTCAGTCCTTCAATATCAGGGGTTAAATGCCTGCCGTCGGCACGATCGATAACCGTTCCGTTACTGCCGCTGTCCGGCTCAGCGCTGAACTTCCAGATGGCCTCATCTTCTTCTGCGATATAAAGACTGCCGTATTCATCGTCTGCTGCCATCCCTTCTGTCTGAGAATTCATTTTAAACACCCTTACCTTTTTGCCGGATATGTATCCATTTTTATCAGCATTTAATTCGTATTGTTCAAATTCGCCTTCTTTCCCTGTCACCATCGCGTAATATTTTCCTGTTTTTTGACTGTGGTACAAGCTGAAACCGTATACTTCATCAATTGCTGACGCAATCGGGCGGTCTGGGTTCGTAATGCTTTGTAATGTGCCGTTTTTCCCGTCAATGGCGTAAATCTCAATGGTATTCTTTCCTTCAGACCGATTGGATGCCGCCGCAATATCGACTTTTTTTCCGTTCAACGGAAAATCATAGCGGATATCAACATTGTTCAGCTTCCCGGTAGGATAGGAATGAAGCATCTTTCCCTCTAGGCTGTACACGACTAAGCCTGATTTTTTATTGGTTGTGATCAATTTGCTGTTCTGAGGATTCTTGGGGTCCAGCCAAATCGCAGGATCATCAGCTGCATCACCTGCTGTATCAACCGGTTCCGTTTCCGCCGCCGCATTCACGGTAAAATGATAAGGATCAGACAGCTTATGCTTGGCCTGGGAAGAAACCGCACCGCATGTGAGCATCAATCCGGCTGCCGCGGTTAACAAAAGTGTTTTTGAATGATTCATTTTCCTTCCTCCTTTTATGAAAGTGTACTTCAATTGTAAAATACATACAGGAATGTCAGTGTTAAGTTTTTGTGAAGATTGTCCGCATGTGAGAATTTATGAAGAGAAAAAATTGACGTGAGCAAATATTTAAAATGAACATTTAGTACAATGTTTTATTTGTTATTTCTATTCTATTAACCAGGTAAAGCGATATAAAAGCGCATCAGATTAATGTTTTTCTCTAATTTTTGATTTATTGGTTTCTTTCATTAACTCGCTGAAATTGTTCAACATATGATGCATGGTAGAGAAACGAGAGTTGGAGGATAAGCCATGCCTAAACAGCAAGCAGTAGAGCTACAACCGTTTTTTCACGATAAAACTGTTCTCGTCACAGGCGGGACAGGATCAATCGGAAGCCAAATAGTAAAACGCCTTTTGCTCTTAACCCCTAAAGAAGTCATTGTGTTCAGCAAAGATGACAGCAAACAATATGTGATGAAACAAAAATACGCGGATGAACAAAGACTGTCGTTTGTGCTCGGCGATGTTCGTGACTACAGAAGAGTCAACCAAGTGATGAAAGGTGTTGATATTGTCTTTCACACAGCTGCGCTGAAGCAGGTTCCGACATGTGAGGATAATCCCTTTGAAGCCATTCAAACCAACCTTATCGGCGGACAAAATGTCGCCGAAGCCGCTTTGCTGCAAGAGGTGACGCATGTGATTAATATCAGTACCGATAAAGCTGTTTATTAAGATACTTACTACAAACAAATCAAAAAAAGAAGCTTACTCTGCACTCCTTTCCAAAGCAGCCTCCAATAAATGCTGAGCAAATTGTTTATAAAATTCATCTAAGTCATCACTGGCTTCATCCTGTTCTATATAGCGGATACTGTAATTATCTTTATGGACAACCTTTATTGTTTTCTTCTTCAATTCCTCATAACGTTGGTAAGGTTCCAAAACTACACCCCCGCTTTCACAGGAGTATTATATGTATGTAATGGTTCGTCTCTTGACTGTTCTTTCTTTATCAAAACCTCGCAAGCTTGTTCAAATGTATGGTTAACTTTTTTCTTTATCCAGCGTTCAGTACCGATCTCTTCGCATATGAATACGGGAATGCTGGTTTTATTCAAGGTGCCCACTAATTCAAAAATGTGTTCTTGGCATGTGCCTTCTCCTTGCACTTGAGTCAACAATCGTCAAATAAATCCCGGAGCAGGAATAAGCCACCGCGAATGAAGAATGACGTGAGGTTTGAAGACATTATTTCGGTTCAATATGCCGCTTAAGTTTTGAAGCGGTATCCCTGAGAATTAAAGAATACGTACTAAATCCTTTCAAACTTTGAGATGTTTGTTTTTGGCGGTGAAGATTCATTTAATCTTTTATACAAAATACGAATTTTTTGTCCTTTGCTCAAGTCATCTTTATTGTTAAGTTGACTAAGTCCCAGTAAAACTATATCCGATCTATACTTTTTAATAATCTCTTTTTCACTAAGATTTTTAAAGTCTTTAGCATCAGCTTTTTCATTAGGTATGAGAATTGCTTGATTCTCTCCTTTAAAAATGACATAGCCGACCATGGTTTGCTCAACTTCCATAAAATGTTTGTTATGTTGGTTTTGACACCCTAATGTTATACATAACAAAATTAACAGCATTATAAACACTCTATACAAGTTCAAACCGCCCTTCTTGCATATTTGTAACAAGAATAAAACACTGGCTTAGGAAATGACAGACTAAAACGCCTTATGTTTATGAATTTAAACAAATTCCCCCCCTAGACAAATGGAACACGGCGAGGTCTTCACCATTATAGAACCGCACAATTGCATCATGAAATATTCAATTGACTGATCAACCACATCACCTTCTTTAAGCGATCTAATGTTTATATTATAAGGTCCTATAAGTCTATACAGCCTTTCCGCTTAATCATTTTGCTTATCTATAAGCAGTTTACATTAACTAAGGGTATGTACAGTTTTTCAGACATGTTCAGCTTGTCCTTGAAATGCCGGATTGCTTTATCTTGTTCTTTACTTAAAATGTTTATCATTTAATCATGCTGACTTAATATAATGTTTAAGTGTTTTTATATGGGGGGAATATGTGTAAGGAGGCGGTTTATTTGAAAAACGATCAGAAAATAACACTTGACTCTTCTTTTGCGTTATCCACTCTTATTGTCTTACTTATTGCATTGTACCCGTCCTATTCTTCTTGGTTTGTCACAATATTCTTTTTAGGATTTGCACTGATATACACATTTGAAAAAAAGAGCAAATCTTCAAAACTAATTGCTGTTATCTCTTATCCATTATTTATTGTTGCGTTTGTTTACAGCATAATAAACAGCATGTCATGATCCACTCTAAATTTGTTCTTAAAATTACGATTTTAAGTTAAGTTTAAACTGCATTATGTTGAGAATATCACCTTTAATTGGTAAGCTGATATCTAAGGTCATACTTATACAAAGCAGGTGATATATTGAACAAAATAATCGGAATGACCGGATTAATTATCTCCTTACTTGTGCAAGGGTTCTCAGCAAGTGATTCATTGACTCATAAGATCGCCATGGCTTGTCTATTTTTGTTCTTATTGGTTTATAATTTTAACCATACTAAGGAGTTCTCTAAAAAGTCTCTGGCGATTATAGGCGCTTCCTTTATTGTGCTAATGCTTGGAATTTATCAATTGCTCTTTTTTACTGGTGATTACTTTGAAAGTCGCGGTTTAAATTTTGGATTTATCCTCTTACTTGAAATTGTTTTAGTTATTGGATTAGTGACTGCTGCGCTGAGTTTAATTAAGCATATTGCAGACCGCTTAAGGAAAACACCTGATGGTAAAGAGCGTTGACTCTTTGCCTTTTTTTAGCTAACCATTTCTTTTTATGCCGTCTTTCTATGTACAAAATCAAACGCAATATCGACTTTTGCCGGCTCTCTTCTGTCAAATGATGAATTGACTCCAGACATTGCATCTTAATGGACTCTTTTTCATTTTTCACCAGAATTTCTCGATCAATTACCTTTTTGACTCCAGTCGCATTGCTCTCTTTGATAAGAACTCTACATTTCTAATAGCAAGATTGAATATTGTTTGTTAATACACTTGGCCCCAACTTTTGCGTCTTAGAATTTGAAAGGCGCACTTGCACTTTAACATTTGTCATTTCAGCTGATATGGAATCAACCCTTCCAGCCCAATTAGGGCTCTCTTCCTCGGGAGTCGGATATAGTTTAAATCGCCAACTGACCTCTCCTGTTTTGGAGGCAAATCCTTCATAACCGTCGTAGCTTCCATAAGAAGATGGTTGAGGAAGGTGGACAGCAAGAATACTCATATTCGTTCTTGCAGCACTTGGCGGGTATAACTGCACTTTATAGATTAGTGCCGCACCCTTCGCATTTTTCAGTTTTTGATTTACCGGTTCGAGTACTGCACTACAAGGCATTGGACTTGCTTTCATTTGAGTTGGAGAGGCAATAACAGCAGCCAATAACGGTATAACCAAGATAAATCGTTTCATCTACATTCCCTCACATTTGTTAATTTCCCTTACTCCCGCCTTGAATATTCATCACTTTTGAATGGTTAGCTTCATTAAAAGGTGAAAAAGGCAGTACTGGAGCTAAAGGAGCTACTGGTGCTGCCGGTAAAGATGGAAAATCAGCATATGAATTAGCGTTCAACAAGTTTTCTCAGGAACATTAGATGAATGGCTAGCTTCACCAAAAGCAACAGCAAACTGATCACGTACCCTTCTCTAACAAGGAGGATTCTATCGCATTCCATACCGAATTGAGAAATTAAGAAAAAACACCCTTCCCAACATATTACATTATGATAAAATATTACATAATCAGACGAAATGCTAGGAGGGTGATTTTTTTGGAGCAATTGATCTCTTCTTCAAAAGTTGGCTTAAAAATCAATGAATGGTACAAATACATAAGATTGTTCAGTGTTGCAGATGCAGAAATTCTAAAGGATGAAGTTGAACAAGAAATAGAGCATATGGAAGAAGATCAAGACTTATTGTTGTACTATTCGCTCATGTGTTTTAGACATCAATTAATGCTTGATTATCTTGAACCAAAAACCATGAATGAAGAACGCCCAAAAGTTTCAGACTTATTAGAAAAGATCGAAAGTAAACAAAGTGATCTAAAAGGAATTCTTGAATATTATTTTAACTTTTTTCATGGGATGTATGAATTTGAACAATACGAATATCTTAAGGCAATA
The DNA here is from genome assembly GCF_038004825.1 of Bacillus sp. FSL P4-0334. Taxonomy (NCBI): domain Bacteria; kingdom Bacillati; phylum Bacillota; class Bacilli; order Caryophanales; family Bacillaceae; genus Bacillus; species Bacillus sp. FSL P4-0334. The sequence continues at coordinate 3,342,888 of NZ_JBBORX010000001.1, forward strand.
AGTTTTTACAACCGAGCTGAAAAGAAGTTAGCCGTTGTCCCCGATGAAATAGAGCGAGCTGAATTTCACTATAAGGTAGCTGAAGTGTACTATCACATGAAGCAAACCCACATGTCTATGCATCATATCGTTCAAGCAATAGAAACCTACAAAGCGCACGAAACGTACTCAATAAGAGTAATCCAATGTTCATTCGTCATCGGTCTGAATTATTTAGACATGGAGTATCCAGAAAAAGCAATACCGCATTTCATGAATGCATTAAAACAAGCACAAGAAATTGATATGCCACGGTTAATAGGTTCTTCTTTGTACAATCTCAGTTTATGCTCATTTACAACAGGAAATATGGAGAAAGCATTGGAGTATTTTAAAGAAGGCGTCTCAATTTATCAAAGTAATTCTCTTCACAATTCTAGCCGACTACTAGACATACTTCTAATGTTGGCAAAAACGCACTTTAAATTGTTCAACACGGTTGAGGGAAAACAGGTTTGTAAACAAGGTCTCACGCTATCAAAGGCGTTGAACGATGACGTATTAGGAAAAATGTTTGATTTTCTTATGGGTTTATTCGTTGAGAATGACAAAGACCGACTATTTAAAATCTTAGATTACTTAGAATCAAAAGCTATGCTTTCAGATGTGGAAGACCTAGCGACTGATGCAGCAATGTATTATAATGTAAATGAAGACCATAAAGTAGCTACCGCCTTTTATGAGAAAGTGCTTTATGCCCGAAAACAAATTCAGAGAGGGGATTGTCTTTATGAAATTTAAACTTACATCTGCTTTTATTTTTTTAGTTATTTTACTTGGGTTTGCCGGACATTATCTTCTTGACGGCCACAAAGTTTTTAAAGAAGCCCGAAGAGGCCACACAGCCAGTATCCACATCGCGCTTGATCACCATAATGACTTCTCAACGGAACGCCGAGGGCAAACCGCATAAATGTTTTGGCACTCCCATATAAGGGGGTGTTTTTTTATGCTCTGTGTTCACCTGTTAAACCTGCTCTATGCAATGTTGTGCTCCAGGTGTATAAAAGATCGCTTTTGATCTGTATTTATTTCTGCTCAAAAAGAGGAATAAACAAATGTTTACTCCTCTAACTCAAGAAATAACAGGGCCTTCCTCATTTCAAATACAATTAAGAGACTAATTCGGAACTCTAAAGGTTTACCCTTTGTTTGAAATATTAAAGCATACTGCTTTGTTCAGTCATCTCCTGATAGAATATTTTATTCCTTCCCATCCTAAGCCCGATCCCTCTCCCCACCAAAAGGCATAGCGTCTATCCGATAATCAGAACCATGGTTTACCATGACTCAACCAACATCCAATTAATTTATAGCTTTAAAAGCCGCATTTATATTCTGAGTAAAGATTCCAACTTGTAAACCATAGGATACATCATTAGATTTTGAAATAGCGTTTTCAAGATCTTCAATTGAAACAACAGGGCCAAAAACTTCACTTAGTAGCAAGCCTACAGTCGTGAGGTATGCACTCAAAACCTGTTGGATAATAAAATGATCCCTCTCTTTTTCCACCACAAAGCAAGTCTGCCCCTTTTTCAAAATCCTCATTTACCCAAGACTCAACTCTATTTGCTTCTTCAACAGAAATCGTAGGCCTAATAGATGAACAGGATTTTAGAACAACAGATGTTGGTTGTTGTATAACTAATGCACCCGATAGTTTAAGTGTAACCCTTCACAATCTTTTTAGGCCTAACTCTGATTTAATGTGTGGAGTGGTTTGAAAAAGACGCTCGCCCTTTTCCATGATAGAACTAATGGCCTCTAAATTCATGAAGGAGATCACTTAACTCTTCGTTCTTTTTAATAAAATGATAAAGGTAATCCTCTGTAATAATAAACTGTTTTCCATGCTTATGTTTAGTTGCTAAAGTCTGTTTACCATCACCATCGGTTATTCGAAAGCTATGAATAATTCTATTTCTCATTTCAATGATTTCAGAAAAACACGAAGTAATTTTTGCACCTGAAAACTTAGTTATAGTTTCCTTTATTGGTTGACTAAGTTGACCAGAAGTATAGTCAATTAATTCTTGCCAATTAAACCTGTTTTCCACATCATTTTTAAGTATATTTTCAATGATAAATGCATTGTTAGAGTTGAAAACACAGATTGCGCTTCCTAACAACTCCCTATACTTTCTTGACGGTAAAGACTGCTTACTATATTCTTCATACATTTTCACTATTCTCCTCGCTGTTCAAGGTAAACTTTATTCCTTTTATTCATTCATAAATTATTTATTAATCTCGTGGCATGGCGCTAAATCATCGAATGTTCTCATCAGCGTTTCAGAGGATTTACCAAGTTAATCGTCCCAATCTTCGTCCTCTTCCCAATTTTCTTTTGCTTCTTCAAGCTCTTCCAAGAAAAATTGCAGAAAGTTATCTGCAACCTTGTCACCATAACCGGCTTCATTTGCCCAAACTATTACTGGACATTCGTCGTTTTCCATTTTGTTTGTATCAAGGCAATAAGAGAATTCATCTACATCTTCTATAACGATAATACCGTCACTTAAATTATAATAAGTTCTATATTCCTCAGTAACTGTAACAACCCTTGCAGAAACTTTCCCATGGCCTAGTATATTTACCCCGTAAATTCCACCGGAGCCATATTTATTTAAAAACCACTTATAACTCTCGGGAAGTTTTACATTTAAACGATTTTGTATCTCTTTGATTTTTTCTTCACTTATTCCGCCTGTAAAATCATCATCTTCAGCGTTTTCTTTAATAAATTCTTCAATTTCATGATAAGTCATTGTTACATTTCTCCTTTCTCAAATTGGCTCGCTCTCCATTTCCAATATCTTCGTTGGAAGCTTTTATACTGATTCCGCAACTCCCTGTCATTTCTAAAACTTTCCCCACCTTTTTTCAATCCATGGAGAACTTTTTTATTATTTTGATGAACAGAAGCTGGAATTTCCACCATCGTTCCTGGCTCTTCTTGAATTAAATGATGTAAGTTGATTTTTGTGCCATCATTAGCAAAAGGAGCGTCACCTTTTTTCATAAGTTGTAAATTTGTTTTTCCGCTTTCAGCATCAACTTTGTTTATATCAATATCTTTCAACGTGTATACTCTTCGACTTACATCTTTAGTTTTACCCGAAGCTTTTACCTTCCCTTTAACTTCAAAGGCGCCATACTTCTCTTTATTTAGCCAAGGGAGAGTTAATTCCTTACCTGTAAACGGCTTTCTACTCTCATCTAATTTCTTCGCATTAGTTAATAGTTGATTTTTAAGGTTTTGGCTGTCAACCACATTGTATGGTACGTCACCTGCCAGAGCAAGATCATATTTAGAGTTATAAGGAAGCAGTTCTGGAAGTTTAACGTCTTTAATTTTCTTCCCTGCCTGTCCTGCCTTGTTTATGACTTTCCCCGCCGCATCAGCTTTGTTAACGGCTCCTGCGCCTCCGACGACAGCCACAGCTGCTGAACCAATTGCATATGTCACCCATCTTGATCGGGAATACGCATCTCCATTTACCATATCTTTTTGATACGACTCTTCAATTGCCTCTGCAACAGCATCATATGTTTTAACAGGATGAAGTACTGCATTCCCCAGTGCTGACAAGGTTTCTCCCGGATCGGTTATGAAGTCCCATAGACCGGTTACCGTGTCTTTCCCGACATCATATAAACCAACGCCGGCTCCTTTTAATATATCCCAAGTCACCTCTCCGGCTTCTTCCAGCTGTTTTGCTTGTTCAAGCTGAATGACATATTGCTGCTGGGAAGGTTCAAGGTTTTCATAGCCGATCTTCTTCGCAATTTCCAAATATTCATCCGGATCGGCCACACCGTCGGCGAGTTTTTTCTTCAGATCCTTGATTTCCCGTTCTTTCGCCTCTTCCTTTTTAATCGTCAAATAAGCATCCGAATGTCTTGCAATCTCGCCTTTTTTCTTATGTATGTCACTTTCCCTGTATGCTTTGGCGTTATAGTGAAGTGGTGTTGCGTTTTTCCCTTTACCCGTGGCATTTTGAAGCTGCTGAAAATCTGCCTGAATGAAATGTTCGTTTGCCTCGGTTTCTGCGTATTCTTTCGTTAGATCATGATCAAGCTTGCCGAGCTTATGTATGGTTTCGCTTCTTTTTTTGTCAGCTGAAGAGAGCTTCTGATCCGTGTTTTCGGTTGAAAACAGATCAAGCGAGATGATGTCTTCGATCTCTCCGAGGATGGAGCGCATGTCCTTTTTCTGCTCTTCCATAATTGCCTTTGATTTATTTAGGGCGTGGGTGAGCTCGTGTTCCAGAAATGATTCCTCCACATGTGAATTGGAAAGTCCGGCATCTTCGACTTTGCCGGGAAGGCTTGTGAGAAATGCGATTTTCATGTCGATCAGATCAAGCCAGCTGTCTGTGACGCCGGCGTGGTCCTTAAAAAAAGCTTTGATGTTGTCTGCGCCTTTGCCTGAAAACTCACTGTCATCTAAGTCAGCCATTCCCTGATAGGCTTTCCTGAGAGTGATAAATTGCGTTCTTAGTTCCTTGTACTCTTTGGTTCTTTTATCCACTTCAGAAAGTAATGACTTCGCTTCAAACACCTTCATATCATTCTCCTTTTTCTGACACTCAACAGTCTAAATTTTACCATAGTATAGGAGAGTTAATGCTATTCCTATAGTTATTTTTACTCAATCCATAGTCCGACTCCTACGGCTATTGATCGAGATTACGGCACTACAAAAAAACTATATGCGCGATGATTGGGTGCAATTTAAGGGGAACGTTTATATATCGGATGAGGAAAAGAAGCGAGGTCTATCAGATAGCACGATAAATACACGCTTAAAAACACTGCGAGTAATGTATAACACCTTGGAGAGCGAAGGACTTATTCAGTAATTTATCTTTTATGTCTAATTCACCGAAATCACGAAGTTTACGCCTGCATATTCGTTTAATCGGTTTCCCCTTCCGAACATCATCCATAAAAAAAGAACGCCTCCTATTCCAGTTTAATAGAATAAGAAACGTTCAAACACGGTAACGGCCCACCGCTACCCTGTGCCTTAATACGCCTAAGTCATCGACTAAGTCAACGCAATAAAAAACGGCTAGAAACGTTGATATAACGCCTCTAACCGCCGTGGATGATTCCGACTGGGCTCGAACCAGAGACCTCTACCCTGTTAAGGACGAGACACGTATTCTGACTAATCTTTAACAATCCTAAATAATTGCCCAAACCCTTGTCATATCAAACTTCATGGGATTTAGTTTTCTGATTGATATTTGTTGTTTCTAAGTAGTTTAAAATGTTTGTGTGACTCCATGGTACACGAAAAGACCCGCTGAACAATTAGTTATGGAGTAACAAAACAAGACTCCATCATTGCCGACATAATTAAAGTAGTGTACAAATCAACATACCTTCACCTGAGGGTATGCAAAAGAACAGTTTCATTGACTAAAATCAAATTGAGTTAGTTCGAAAAACGCGACTTCGAAAATTTAGGTATCGCTCACCTTGGTCTCACTCTGCATTTTTGTAGACTGAACGATTCTTCACCCAGAAAAAGGAAATGTCTGTTTTGATCCAAAAGGCAATTTGTTCGTTTGCTCTAAGGAGATACACTATATACAATATATAGAGTGGACAGCAGCGCACTAGATTTGGAAGAGTGTTCCGACCTTTGACCTGATCGGAATAAAGTTCCGATTGATATTCTCTTTGTTCAATTTCATCATTCCTTTAATACAGGTCGTTGTTATTTCTCTAGATTAAATCGGTCTTTGATCTTTTCTGGCAGTTTTATCGGATTTAATAGCTTCAGGTTCTCCAGTATATCCGTTATGGCTCCTCGGCACACGTACAATATCCCCTTCTCGATAAGGCTTTTCAACAAAGAAAGAGACCATCTTTTTCTATCCTTTCTCGTTATACCCTTCTAAATTGTAAACGTAGTTGCTAAACTTATGAACCCAGCAGCTCCTATAATTGTAGATATAATGTAAATTAAGTAAATCCATAAGTCTTCTCCCCTAAGAAAAATTCAGATCCCTCTAATTAAATTCGTATTTTAAGGAGACAAGACTACGGCACTCTCTTGTCCCCTCAATTTTTTGTACTAATTTCTCCAAAAATTTAATTGCTCTGCTACTTCCAAAATACCTTCAATTCTTCTTTTCTTTTTATCAATCATTGTTGCTATAAACTTATCAAAAGATTCAGCCGGATAATGTGGATTTTTTCTATTAGTGTAAAGCTGTGCTGCAAATGTTTGTGCGAGAGATGTAAAAGCATAACTTTTGTTGTTATATTTATTAATATTCCCATATAAACATCTCAATTGTTCTATATGCTCATTCAAAGTTAACGATGAAAGATCGTGATACGTACTATGAACTCGTTTTTTGACCATTTCCTCTATTTCATGGCTGTTTGCCTCTTCAACAGACGTGTTTCTTCTTACATAAATTCTGTTTACTTTGATTCCTGTTGTTTCTTTCTTTGCTAAGAATGGAATGTATCTCAATTGCTTTGGAATGTATACAACAAAAAAAGCTTTTCCTTTCAAATCACCGTAAACATCTTCGTCGGAGTATTTTAAAAGTTGAGAAAAAAACTTAAGCTCATCAGGTACATAATTCCTCAATTTCTTCTCAAAAACTGTTTTATCAAAGTTGTCATCTAATTGTAGCCCAACTGGCTTATATTCTTTATCTTCAATACCAAAAACAATCATTCCTCCACCTGAATTCGCCATTGCAAGGAGAAGCTTTGCTAATTTAAATTCTTCAATTATCTTCTCCTTATAATCAAGAAAATTTGTCTCCCCGTATAAGGAATTGACAAACTCTTTAAATGAACCCACATCAAATTTTTCGTTTTTTATTACATCAAAAAAATCTTGGTAGCCTATTTGCTTTATTTCATCCATTGAATATATACCTACTTTACTTTAAAGTCTAAGTTCACTTAAAAATTCATTAGTTAATATCAAGCAGTTGCTCTTTTTTCTTCGCGAACTCTTCTTCGGTTATTATTCCTTGATCCCTAAGCTCAGCAAATTGTCTAATTTGTTCAGGGACATTCGAGCTTGAAAAAGACACATCATTCATATTTTGATTTGATTGCTCTGCTATCTTTTCTTGGATATATGCGAAAATTTCGTCAATGCTTCCTTCATCAATTGTTGAAACTGAAATTTCTTTCCCGGCATAATCAAAGATTAGTTTATAACCCGTTAGCCCACTTTTAACTTTTACATGATCAATCAGATTATAATCAAATTCCACAATCTCGTACTTTGCATATTTATCACCATAATGCAATAACCTATCTGGCATTGCAAAAAGAACGCCGGCATTTCCCATGAAACCATTTAGATTCCCTCTAACGAAAGTCACTATTTGATCTTGATTTATTCGATTGGCTGCATGACTAAATATTTTTTGAAGATCTTTAGATGGTTTTTTATATTTTTTACTCAAGGAACTATAGACTTCCTGAATAGGGTTTTGGAATGAAGTAGCTTGAACTCTTGCCTGATCTGAAGATATTGTTTTATTTTTAGACCTTTTAGAATTCACGGTATTACTATAAGAAATACCCGTACCTGGAATTCCTACAGTGGTTGTGGTTCTACCTTTAGTGTTTGTTGATATACGTGCCCCTTTAACACCGGCACTGATGCCGACACTTTTTGAGTTAATGTTCAGTTTAACTCCTGGAGCAATTTTGACACTTTTTCTAAATTTAAACCCCATTGTATACCCCTCACTTTTGGTTAGTTAATTTTTCCTATGCCTTACTCTATCATCATTTGATTATTTTTTCCATCTGCTATCTCCTTATATCTAGTTAAAGTCTCTTCCATTCAACATACTCAAATCGATGCTGATAAAGGTCTTCCAGGATTGCGGCCCATTCAATCCAGTACACCTGGACACTCCTCACCTAGTAATAACTTCAATTTGTCTTATGGCAGAAGTGGCTTTAAACTCTGTATGTAGCTCGTTTGAGATCACTAAAGCTTCTGACATTGTAGTAAACTTAGAAGCGCCATGACCCCCTTAGATACTATATAACCACTGCCTTTTAATTTAAATGACTTGAAGTAATAGTAATTATTATTTTCAAATTAAATAATAAAAAGGTATCGATAACCGGCATAGCTAACTCCTCTTCAGCAGACCAGCAATTTTTATGGCCAGTGGCAGCAACCCAATTAATATGTAAAACACCATGATATTTATTTTATTCTTAAAGAACAGTTCAATCATATTTTGCTCCATACCTGGTGGAAATGAATCAATCAGTTCCTGCTTAAACTCTTCATCATAAACCTGATCAACAAATAAGGCCTTAAATCCCGTTAGAAAGCCAACACCAAGCCAGAGTATTAAGAAATATGCTATTCCAATCAAATTAAAGCCCTCCTTATATACATCGTCTGGTATTATAGTAGTGTTAAATACTTTGTGTAGGTGAAATAAATGAAAGAGAAAGATTTTGAGACTAATGGCTACGATGTAACAGTTGTATATGATTATAAGGAGTACCCCGATGTTAAATATGGACGCTGCGACAATTGCAATTATACTTTGTTCAAAAGCTCTGTAAAAAGCGGTATATTCTTGCGTGAATGTCGGCGATGTGGTATGAAAAAGAGCATTTAGTTTAATGCTCTTTTCAGTAAAACTCTGTGTCTATTTCATAAATTTTAATAGTAGGAACAACTGCTTCACCATCAAAAGTTTCGATAGTCTCCTTTCCAATCGCAGTTGCTTTAACACCAACAAGAACAGATCTTTTTTCAGAAGTGCCTGCTTCAATTTGTTTTTTTAATTCCCAGGTTATACTCCCAACATCACTTTTCACAGTTTTTTTCCCGATATAACATTTTATAATGTCTTTGTTTGCATCTCTTAAAAGAAAATAAGGGTTAGCCAATTTAAGATGTCTCCACTCTGACATCCATAGATAACCTAACAAATAAAAAGCATGACCAAGTTTTTTATTTTCAATATCATTACTTAATTTTCCTCGATCCTGTATCAAGTAAAGAACACACTGATCTTGCAATTCTCCATATATCTTTCTTTGAATCTCCTTATCATATGCAGCAAGTTCTTTTTTCAAAGTAAAGAAAGATCTCACACTAATAAGCTTTTGAATATATGGTTTAGTAATTTCCTTTATTGATTTATTTACAGTTACAGTGGCGCGATTGGAAATTTCTGTATTATAAGACCCGCTATTATTAAAATAGGTTTGCTCTTCTTCTAGTGGCACAACCCACTTTACCTCATTGTATTTTGTCCTTTTTTCATTTACTTCAAATACATCCACATATTCATCAGGAATTAGATAACTACAACCATTTATATGGTTGTTTGGCTTACCGTTTGGTAGTCTCCGCAAAAAGAAATATGGTTTAGGGTTCTTACCACACCCCTTATTATGACTTAATTTAGCGTTGCAATTTGTATTTGGACAATAAAAAACTTGGCTTCTATCCTTCATTATTTTTGTAACATCTCTTGCATAAATCGATTTTAAAGTTCCATTTACCTCTATATGTGCTTTTTGAATTGATCTTCCTCTCCCCATTGTAGTTACTTACCTCCATTAAATTTTCTTTTAATTACGAATGAGGATGGGAAAAGTTTCAAACTTCTTTATAAAACACTTCTTTTATTAAATTTTATTTTTTCCCCTCTCTAAAGCCATATAACATTTCCCTAAGGACTTTCCCTGTTATAATTTGGCTCTTTTTAACCTCGTTGTCTGTTGAGTAGTAGGCATCTTCCTTATCTTTAAATTTAGACAGGAATTGATTTTGATTGACTTGAACATAATCAGCAAAATCTTCTTTTTCTGCTTCAGAATTGAATACTAAGATTACTTCAAAGAAATTCCTTCGTGCTATTATTCCCTCATAATTTTCTTCATTAAGTAAAAGGTCATTCAATTTATAATCGTTTTCATTATGAATATAATATCTAAAACTAAACTTTTCATTTATATCAAAAACAATAAAACCCCATTTAGGAGTGACTACTCTAAAACGACCAGCATCCAAAATTGCTGTATTGTATCCCTCTAATATAGTTCCATTAAATTTTAATTTAATCTTTTGATAACTTGTGTGCTCATTATCCATACAGTATGAATAAAATGCAGGATCTCCACTTTCATAGTCGCCATATTCCAATGAATATTCGGGATTATAGAGGTGATAAAAACCCACTTCATTTTCAACCCAATCATTCGAGTTATTTAGCAGAAATGATACTCTTTCAATTACTGTCTTGTTCAAGCCAAACCTCTTTTTCCATAAAGACTCTATAGTAGAGAAACTTGCCCCTTGATCAATTGGTGTATTTGTATCACCAAATCTGCTGTAAACAATGCCTTGTTTAATTTTTTTATAACTTTTTCCCCTTTTGGAGAGAATAAATGGAACTGAATAAGAATTTAATATAATTAATATGTCCAATGCTTTTCCTTCTATCTCAATATGTTCAAGTTTAATGTTTGGGGTTTCCCCGGAAAAAGGAAAGCTGTTAACCATATTGATCAAATCAGCTTGTTTTTTTCTTTCGTGCTCACCAAGACCAACTACTTCACCATCATCTTTAACACCGACTATAATAAAACAGTCTCGATCATGAACAGTATTAGAGAAGCATAAAATATCGTGAATTAAAAGTTCATTAAAAGAATGCCACTTTTCTTTGAAGTCCCAAAAGTCACCTTCTCTCTTTAATCTGATTAAATCTTTAACTAGTCTAATTAGGTTATAATTCATTTTACTTATGACTCTCCCCAAAATCGTAGTTTTATATGGATTGAAAGACTATTGAAAATAACGTTTAATGATTATATTCTTCAACCCCCGCAGAAGATAATACAACAGAGTAAGTTGAATTACCGATCATTATATTGTCAACTCTTTTTATTGCTTTAGAATAAAGTTTAGAAAGGTTTTGAGGGAATTGATAATAAAGTGGTTGTTTGGCTATTTCACTCCCTATAAAATTTACTGTTTCATCTGTAAGCAAGTCCTCTTGATCCGGATTGTTGGAGTGCATCTTTATAGCCGCCTCTCTTTCGACTCCAATGTAGTCATCATCTGAAGAAAAAGAGTATAATTTCGGCTGATTTTGATTTATATATCCGAGGAAAAACACCGAAATTGGGGGTATGTCAGGATAACTTGTTTCAAAAAATGTTTTTCCATTCTTAAATGCCTCTTTGAAAAATATTAGAGGATCAATATAATTGTTTATTCCATCTATTTTCGCATCAATGTATTCAAATGCTTTTTTTGCTATATCTGCTCTTCCAGCAAAAGAAACAATGTACTTATCCTTTATAATCTTAATCTTCCTGTAATCATCAGAAACTACCTCAAATCCTTGACCAAAACCGTTAGATTTGGTTACTCTTTTATCAGCAGTCATAATTATGCTATTATCTGAAATTACTGTTATCACCATCGTCATTCATTCATCATGCCCTTTCCATAACAAACTTTATTGAATCCTTGGAACACAATGTCCTAGATGTCTTATATCTGGTTAAAAGTACGATTTTATGTGGACTCAGAAAATTTGAAAGTATTTACTGTTCTTGTAACTTTAGTATACCATGATCACTTTAAGTGATCAATATCTTTTTTGTAAATCAACAGCTCATGCAATTCAATGTCTAAATATGTACAGACTTTATCCAACAGATCCCTTGGGTATCGCTCCATTTCGTCATGATACAGCTTCCTGACTGTGTTAAAACCATGATTAATATCATTGGACAGCTTTCGAATACTGATATTCCTTTCGTCTAATATTGGCTTTAAATTTGATTTAATCAATATTACTACCTCGCATTCATTATGTATGATCACTTTAAATTATCATTATATCCATAAAAAAGGTCAAGGATATACCTTGACAATGTATTAAGCTTACCAATCAAATGAATCTTCATGTTCAAACCCATAAATACCTTTAATCCACACATCTCCGCAGCCTGGATTTTTTGTAATCTCTAACATATGATTACGATTAGCATCTCCCTCTACTCGATCTGTAGCAGTATAGTCGGCATAGTTCCCTACAAACTGTTTCTCACTACGTGGAAATACCCAGCCAGCAAGAGTTATCCTACTGATTTTCATATTTAGAGTACACCCTTCTGCATTGCTAATTGTGAATTTGTAGAAGAACCAAGTGCGATCATAATTCCGATCAAAATAATCTGCCATTGAAAAACTCTCTGAATCCTCACTCATGTGAAAATTCACATTTTTGTAGTCTAATGTAAGCTTCGCCTCAGCACTTGGTGTGTTAAAACTCAATATAAAACCAATGCAATGCAAATCACAACCAAAAAGATTAGCTTTTTCATTCCCTCTCCCCCTTTTCCAAATTATACTATATTTGAAATAAAGGTGAAAGAACAGGCAGAAGCTTCGTGATTTATCTGTATTCTTCATGATATAGCTAGATATACATGTATCTATGAATATCTACGTGTATTTATAAGTATCTACACCTCCCTATATCACACAAATACATCTTATTGAGAACAAAAATATTTATTTTAGTTCATTTTCAAGAACAAATCTTCCATTTTTATGATATAATCATCACTGCTTATAGGTAACCTTACTGCTTATTCGACATATGGTATAGGAAAGAGGTTCTTTTAATGAATGTAAAACACTCTAATTGTTTCTTTCTTGTCAGGCTTTTTGCTGCTCTTTGTGTGTTGATTGGTCATGCTACAAGAGATCTAAACATTTCTGTCTTTGGCTATACTCCAGGGAGTAAAGCAATATTTCACACCGGCATATCGATCTTCTTTTTTCTAAGCGCATTTTTTCTTTTCACTTCTTATGAGAGATACAAGCTTAAAGGAAATAATGTAACGGATTTTTATTGGAGCCGAATTATCAGGATCGCACCCGCAATTTACACCTATACTATTGCCTCACCATCCTGTTAATTGTTCTAGGAGCTCTTTCATTAACAGTATTCACTACTAAAGAGTACTGGTCATGGCTTCTTAGCAATTTTGTGTTATACCCTCAATACTTCCCTGACATATTCCATCACATTGGCACAGGTCGCCTTAACGATTCACTTTGGACAATTCCTGTTCAGATTAGCTTTTACCTGGTGTTACCCGCAATTTATTGGTTTTATAAATGCTTCGGATTCAAAAAAATGATTCTTTGTTCTTTTGCTGTTTCCGCTTTTAGTGTGCTGATTTCTTTCGTGGCTTTGAAGTTCTTGCCAGGTAATGTAATCGGCAGCCTATACTTACATTCTTTTTTGCCGCAGATGTTTTATTTCACCTTGGGCATCTTCTGGGCAAAGGCATGGAGTAAGTCACCGCGGCATATTGTTTTATTCTTATCTTCAATAATTTTATTTTTATTCTTTAAATTTGACCTTCTACATCTCTACATCTCAGCTCAATAAACAGCACATTATGGAACTTTTCATGGTTCGTCCCCCTAAGCTATGCAATCGTCTGGTTCGGTTACAATGGGCCGAAGATATTGTGGCAGCTGAACCGGTTAGATGATATCAGTATGGGGATTTTCATATGGCACATGGTGATCATCAACATCTTCTTATACACTGGAATTAATAAAACATTGTCTGATTACCCGCTGATCATAGCCCTAATTGCTGTTACTGCTGCATCCGCATTTCTTTCGTACAGAATAGTGGAAAAACCCGCTCTTAAATTACGTAATATCAAGAAAAACAAACCAGTCAAAGCAAGGATTGCGAGCTAACTGCAAGGGCTGTTCTTATGTAGGCAGCCCGATTCCCGTTGATGTTTTGTTCACCAATTCCAATCTCCAGTTGGCTTATACATAAGCTCAATATCAATATAGGTTTTATAATTACCCTTAGGAAATTTAACCAGAACAATCTCACCCTTTTTAGGAACAAAATCTACATCGTTCCTCCAAAATTTAATTGTTTTAGCTACTTCCTTAGTAATTGGTGTTGTGTGATAACCATAGCTTTCGGCTTGACTACTAGAGATCACGTTGCCTCTATAAACATATTCGTCTTGTCCATTACGTGATTGAATTTCCCTGGTTGTTAAATCATATGCGTAAATGTCATATTCCTTATTCTCTTCTCGGCTTAAATATTTGTCATTAAGCGCTTCACTTTCTTGACTTGAATCATTGTCATAATAACTTTTTCTTTCATTTTCATCATCGTGATTTTCCTCTAATTGAGTATCCACATAAACTTCTGTATTGTTGTTAAATTTACTACACTGAACTATAAGAAATACCCCGATAATACCCAAACATAAAATTATTAACTTTTTCATCACTTCTCCTTTAGTTTCTTCGTCATCCCTCATGCTGTTGTACATATTTTAAAGTAACTTAAATGATTTTTTTATCGATACAATGCATATCGAATCCTTGTTTTATAATTCTTGCCTTTCCATTTGCTGCAGACCAACTTTCACTTATCTTTTCAATAAAAGAAAAAAGTTTGTGCTCTAATTTTCCGGGCGTAATCTTCATAACATTGCGAAAGATTTTTCTATAGCGAAAACTTTCTTCAAACTCAATCATAAATTCATTTAATTGCTTATTCCAAGTGTCCAACTTTTGATCGTTGAGACTGTAGGAAGATCGTTTAAATGAGTAAGGCGGATCTATAGAATAGAGTGCTACGGGCATACCTTTGTAAAGGATTTCTGAATAGTATCGAGTATTTTTAACTCCCCAGCTAAGGTCATTCTCCTCAAAATACTTATTAATCTGTGATTCTAATTCTTTAAATCTTAAGTATGATTTATATAAGGAAGGATTCTTTCTTGCTCTAGTTACTTGAGCATAAATTGTTGGAGCTCCTGTTATCTTGGCCCAAATTGTACGGTGTGTTCCATCACCGTAAACAGCATAAAAGTCGTCATCTTCATAATGAATCAATTTCACTGGTGAGTGTTGATAATAAGTGTGGAATTCTTCTAGGCTTTGTTTTTTCAAGTATTCAAAAGCTTTTTCACATCGGCCGATGTCAATATTATCTGTACCGTTATAACATGCGTGATCAAACCAAGACACACCACTGGTTCCCCTGAACCCTAAACCCTTAATTTTTTTTAACGGAACATCCCGATATAGTTTTTCGCTCTTTCCGACTTTATCATAATACAATTCATATGGATACTCACTTATATTTGCGGTTTCCTTCATTTCCTTAATATGAAATTCAAATACACCCTTTTCAAGAAGCAATTTTTCAAGTTTATTTTTCAAATCTCTCCCCCCAAGCAGTCGGACGTCTAAATGTCATTGGCAACTCAAGCCTATAGGTGAATTTTACATTTTTTCTTTGCGATGATAAAGAATCGTTTTGAAAATCTAATTAAACTGCTGTTTTATCTTAATTTAAAGCCATTAAAATGTGATGATCAACGATCCAACAAGTTTCCCCCTCAAAACTTTTGCCATCACAGCTTGAAATTATCGGTCTGTCTCCGAAAGCTTTGGCATACGCAATCACATAATATTCAGCAGTGATATCTATCTTAGGGAGACCACCGCCTAAATAGCTCGGGGAGTTTATCTCCTCTTTTTTTCATTTTTAATTAATGATTATTGATCATGCAAATAGGATCTGGATATATCGGGAGCCCAATGCTTGAGAAGTCAGAATCTAACCATGAAGTGATCCCTTCTCCTCCTGAGACATGGACGATTAAATATTCTTTCTATAAGTTCAGCTTTTCAAATGATCAGGAATGCCACGTATCAATCAATGGTGGCGATCCTATCAATTTAAGAGCTGGACAAGGCTTTCAAATGGAAGCTCATGAATCACCTATCACAAGCTTCAAGATTTCTGAGTCAGGAATAACATATAACTTTTTGGGGGCGCGCATAAATGAGTTTCTTCAATCCGATTGTTAATGTCTCAATTGTCACTGGGAAGTCTGCTTATGATATTGCAGTGGACAATGGTTTTTCAGGAACTGTAGAGGAATGGTTAGCTTCATTAAAAGGTGAAAAAGGCGATACTGGAGCTACAGGTGCAACCGGGGTTAAAGGAGCTACTGGTGCTGCTGGTAAAGATGGAAAATCAGCATATGAATTAGCCGTTCAACAAGGTTTCTCAGGAACATTAGATGAATGGCTTGCCTTACTAAAAGCAACAGCAAACTGATCACGTACCCTTCTCTAACGAGGAGGGTATTTTTTTCGTTTTTTCAAATTAGAAAATCCCAAAATCTCTACATCCTTTTACAATTTTTTCAATGACTATGTTATGATTATCCCCAAAGGATTTTTGAAATTTTCAGAAAGAGGGGTTTGGATGAGCAAGATCGCTTCAGAAGTTGTTGCTACTACACTGAATGATTGGTACATTGCTATAAAGAAACAAAAGGTACATGAGTCAATAAAATATTACTCAGAGATTAAAAGCCTGTTCGATGATATGGAAGAGGATCAAGAAGTTCTTGCATATTACAGTTTATTAGAAGAAAGACACAAAATGTTGCTACACTCTTCACGCGGAGAGCCTTTACAAAAGCACACTTATTTCACTGAAGAGAATGAAAATTTCATAAAAAGAACGAACGATAAATTGGAATATAACTTTTATTTATTCGAAGCAATGTACGAGGCATACAACAAAAATTATGATCGAGCAATTAACTTATATGGATTAGCGGAGAAAAAGCTTGCAGAAATTCCGGATGAAATTGAAGCAGCTGAATTCTACTCCAAGGTCTCCTACTTATACACTCTTGTTAAACAAAGCATTGTGGCACAACACTACATCAAGAATGCAATTGCAATATATAAGCGACACCCTGATTATAAATGCAAACTGGCAACTTCAACAATGATTGCGGCTGCAAACTATTCCGATATGAAACGGTTTGAAGAGTCAGAAACATATTATTTAGAAGCAATAGACATTGCACAAGAAACAAAGGATGAATATTTGGAAGCTCAGTTATATCACAACCTTAGTATCGTGTATTCTGATTGGGACAAACCTGATAAGTGCATTAAATCTCTCGAAAAAGCTATTGGAAATGAATCTTGGATGAATTCAAATTATTATATAAATTCTTTATTCATGATGATTAAGGAACTATTTAAAATTGACGAAAAAATGAAAGCCATTAATTTTTACAATAAAGCACAGGAAAGACTCATATTAATGGAGAATAAGATATACGAAGCCAAAATTAGCATCCTATACAACCTATATTGTGGTGAATTAAAAAACAACTTCAATAATTGCATCCGTTATATTGAGTTTTTAAAACAACAAAATGACCTTGAAAGTGTAGATGAATTGTCCTACATAGCTGCAAAAAGGTTTGAATCAATAGGTGCTTTTGAAGAAGCAACAAGCTTTTTCAATGAAAAAATTTGGGCTGAACAGAAAATGAATCAGGTGGAGGGAATCTTATGAAAAAAATTGTGCTTTGCGTATCTATTTTAACTGTAATTTTAAGTGGGGTAGCTTTAACGCAATTGAGTACAGATTCACCATCTAACATCCAGGTAGCTGAAAGGCCAGTCGGAGGTTAAAAATTAATTTAGCCCTACTCATATGAGTGGGCTTTTTATTTTATGATTTGTGATCACCTGTCAAACCTGCTCTATGCAAAGCTGTGCCTCCAGGTGTATAAGAAACAGCTCGTAAGATCGCTTTTAGATCCGTATTTATTTCTTATCCAGTCCATAACAAAATTATGGAAGCATGGGCTGGAAAAGGGTAAGGAATTATCAGAACAACTGGAGTAAGCGATTCAAAAGCATAAGGGCGCAGATATCTATGATAAGGTAAAGGCTCAGACATATGCTAGTAGTAAAACAGGTAAGCCTTATTCAGTAGCTGCAACCAAAAAAGCACAAATAAATAGTATTGCTCTAAACTTGTGTGGCAAGCATACAAAAACACAAAAGGAACAGACCTAAACAGTAATGGAGAAGCACTTGTCACATCTGGATATTGACCGCTCATCAAAAACTGTCTGCTCCTAATCATTTAATTTACTTGCAGATTTATTCTGCAAGTGTCTTTTTATTTTATATAAAAGATAAGGAGCGTTATATGAAAAAGTCTTATGTTTTATATGGGATTTCAGGAGTTCTAATTGGTGCAATAGTTATATTGTTGATCAATGCATTCTTTATAAATAAAGGTGAACACTCTGTAAGTACTTCTAAAATTAATCCAACCGAGGATAAAATCTTTTTTATCTATTCAAATCCACTCATCAAGAAAAGCGTACTCATATCCACATCCCAAGGAGAAAAATTCAATAAACGATACTTTAAGGTACCGGATATACCCATATATCCAAAAAAAACCTTCTTCAGACGATATCGTCTTGTTAGCTGAACATGAACCATATTATTACACATTAAATAACAACACCATTAAGGAACATCAATTGTCCAATCCATTTGCTTTTTGGTATCAAGGAGAGGATGTTATCGTAAAAGCCTATAATGTCGACACCAATGGAAATGAACTGAAAGTAAATGATAAAAAGTTCAATAAAAAATATAGCCTGACTTTGCCTACCCTCGTAACCATGGGAGGAAGCGATAAGAGGTATATTTACATCATTCAAGGAATGTCTATGTACGTCATTGATAGAAAAAAAGAAGAAATTATAAAAACGATTGGATTAGCTTCCTATGGAGATGTATTTGATCACTCTGAAAAATATGTTGTGGCTAGCTCAGAAAATGAACTAACTGTAATCGAAAAAGGATCCTGGAAATCAAAATTCATAAAATATCCTGATGATCTTGAACAAGCGGACACTGTATATTACGACAAAAAAAGCAACAAATTTTACGTTACATATATTAACAAATCCCGATACACCTGCTTACTTGAGTACGGTCAAGATTTTTCTTTTGAAAAATTCGATTTACAATTTCCATATATGAATGCAAAGTTTAAAGATCAAAAACTTTATGTGATTTCACAAGAGGAAAACAAAAAAGGCATTGGTGGCTATATGGGGATTTTTGATATCCGTACTAAAAAGAAACTTAATGAATTTGATTTGCCTGAAGAAGAAACAAAAGTGCAGGACTTTATGGTTTTAGATTAAACATAAAGAATAGGTGCAAAGCAAAAAGCCCCTTCCTGTACGATAAGGGGCTTTGATTTTAAATTAAATAGATGTTTTATACGCGTTAATTGCTTGATTTCTCAAAAGCATATTATCTTTCGTAACCATTCCGAGATTGTATGCTTGTTTGATGATATCCAGCACTTGATTATCAGTTTCAGTTACAGCTCGTCCCCCAGTTATTCTGGACTTCCAGTAATCAAACTGGTGATTTAACTCTGAACTGCTTTTAAGGTTTTTATTATCAACTACTTTGCCATTCTCCAGCGCTTCTTTGAATTCAGTAAAACCAATTGAACATTGCTGATTCGAACTAATTCCTGCGCCTTCTGTCGCTAAACTGCAAAACGCTAAAAACTTCGGATCTTTCGTGATATTGTAAGAGTTATTTAGACCTTCCATAACATTCACCCTCTCTCGAATTTTACAACGTTGCTATAAATGATTTTCATGTTTTTCCCAAGACCTTCAACTTGAATCTCATTTGAAGGAAGTTCGTTCATTGGAATTTCAATGTATTTGTCCCATCCTATCACAACTTTGTTTTGTCCAAGTATAGGGTCATATTTGTATATGTTCGCTTCACCTTTGTATAACAAATTTCTCCCATCCTTTGCTTTAATGACGGTTGAATTTGTATAGCCCATAAAGCGAACCTTAATATGCAGCTTGTCACCTTTCAAAACATTTGTTGCATTTGGTTTGCTGCTTGTAATGGATTCCCAAGCAAATTTGTTGCCATCTGATGTGACGGAAAGAATCTAAAGACTGTAAAGCGGTACTGCTTCAACTGCTTTTGCTCTCGATGTGTGAATGGAAAACATCGTTGTAACAGCAAGAAGTGTAATTGTTACTAAACTAAGTACATTTTTCAATTCTTTAACCCCATTGGTATTATTCCACATGTTATTTATCGGTAATTCCAGCGAGATATTTAACTTAAATACAAAAAAAGAACCTGATTCTAACATGGTTCTTTTCGTTTTAGTAACTGAATGGGTTTTTAACGACATATAAATGATTCCTGTACATTAAGTATGCTTACTTAAGGGAGTCTTGCTCCCCCCTATAGAAAGGGGGTGATGCTTATGTCAACATTTCAGGCATTAATGTTAATGCTTGCATTCGGGTCGTTTATAATCGCCCTGTTGACGTATATAAATAAAAATAGACCTCCCTTAAGCCTCAGAACCTGAAGGGATGGGTCTACTAAGAAACCGCATCGAGTAAGCCTTTTGACGGGGTGTGATCAACACCATACTCTTTTATTTTATGCATTTCTTATTAAAGAAATACACTATAACCAGTTTATATTTTACAGTTTGATTATAACAGATTAAACGAAACCATTGGAATTATTTACAAAAAATTTATTTATTGGATAAAACCATTTTTTATAGATCACACAAGTGTAATACTTTTGCTTAAGCGTCCCAGTCTTCATCCTCAATCCAGTCGTCTTTCGCTTCTTCTAGTTCCTCTATTAAAAACTCTAGGAATGTGCTACTAACTTGTTTACCATATCCCTCTTGGTTATCCCAAAGAATGACGGGGCATTCACCATTTTTCATCTTGTTAGTATCAAGACAATAAGAAAATTCATCTACATATTCGATAACTACGAGACCATCAGAAAGGTTATAATACTTTTTATATTCATTGGTCTGTTCGACAACTTCAGCACCGTGAGAGTCATAACCGAGTATCATAGTCCCGTATGCTCCCCCTGAACCATACTCAGTTAAAAACCATTTATAGCTGTCTGGAAGAGTTACATTGAGATGCTCTTCTATTTCTCTAATCTGGTCTTCAGTGACTCCCCCCGTGAGAATTGAATTTTCTTTATTTTCATCAAAGAAAGTTTTTATTTTCGAATAATCCATTAAACTTTCACCTCTTATTCTTGGTTCTCAAATTGCTGAGCTCTCCATCTCCAATACCTTCTTCTGAAACTTTTATATTGTTTATCAAGTACTGGATCATTTCTAAAACTCTGTCCATTCCCTTTTAATCCATGCAAAACATCACTGTACTTATTATGCCAGCTTTCAGGTATCTCCAGCATAGTACCAGGCTCTTCTTGGATCAAATGATGCAAATTAATTTGGGTTCCATCTTTTGCATAAGGAGCATTACCATTTTTCATTAGTTGAAGATTCGTAAGGCCTTTACGATTTTTTTGATTAAGATCAATATCTTTCATTGTATATACCCTACGGCTTACATCTCTAATTTTCCCTTTTGTTTTTACTTTGCCATCTATTTCATAGGCCTCATACTTCTCTTTATTTAACCAAGGGACTTTTACTTTCTGACCAGTAAATGGCTTTCTCGTTCCATCCGGGATTTTCTTTGCATTGGTCAAAAGTTCATTTTTAAGGTTTTGGCTGTCAACCACATTGTATGGTACGTTATCGGCCAAGGCAAGATCATACTTAGAGTTATAAGGAAGCAAATCTGCAATCTTAACATCTTTAATTTTCTTCCCTGCCTGTCCTGCCTTGTTTATGACCTTCCCCGCCGCATCAGCTTTGTTAACGGCTCCCGCGCCTTTCGTTCCGACGACAGCCACAGCTGCTGAACCGACCGCATATGTCACCCATCTTGATCTGGAATACGCATCTCCATTTACCATATCTTTTTGATACGATTCCTCAATAGCTGTTGAAATGGCATTATACGTGTTAATTGGATGAGCAACTGCCCCTATGATACCTTCAACAACTTCATCAGGCTTGCTGATCAGCTGCCATAAACCTGTTACCGTGTCTTTCCCGACATCATAAAGACCGACGCCGGCTCCTTTTAAAATATCCCAAGTTACTTCTCCGGCTTCTTCCAGCTGTTTTGCTTGTTCAAGCTGCGTCACATACTGTTGCTGGGAAGGTTCAAGGTTTTCATAGCCGATCTTCTTAGCAATCTCCAAGTATTCATCAGGATCAGTTACTCCATCAGCGAGCTTTTTCTTAAGATCCTTGATTTTCCGCTCTTTCGCTTCTTCCTTTTTAATTGTCAGGTAAGCGTCTGAATGTCTTGCAATCTCGCCTTTTTTCTTATGTATGTCACTTTCTCTGTACGCCTTGGCGTTATAGTGAAGCGGAGTGGCGTTTTTTCCTTGGCCTGTTGCATTTTGGAGCTGCTGAAAGTCGGCCTGGATGAACTGTTCGTTCGCTTCTGTTTCGGCGTATTCTTTCGTTAGATCGTGATCAAGCTTGCCGAGTTTATGTATGGTATCGTCCCGTTTTTTGTCTGCTGATTCCAGCTTTTGATCGACACCCTCTGTTGAAAAAACCTGCATAGGGACAATATCGCTTATCTCGTTAAGAATATCCCTCATTTCATTCCGCTGCTCTTGCATGATGGCTTTTGATTTATTCTTCGCATGAATCAACTCATGTTCTAAAAATGACTCTTCCACAAACGAATCGGCTAATCCCGCATCAGATACTTTTCCAGAAATACTGTTAAGAAACGCAATCTTCATATCTATTAGATCAAGCCAGCTGTCAGTAACACCTGCATGATCTTGGAAGAATGCTTTGATGTTATCAGCACCTTTACCTGAAAACTCACTGTCATCTAAGTCAGCCATTCCCTGAAAAGCTTTTCTGAGATTGATAAATTGTTCTCTAATCTGATCATATTCTTTTGCTCGCTTTTCCGCTGCTGAGATTAACGAGGATGCTTCAAATACCTTCATATCTGTCTCCTTCCCACTTATTTCATCTAAATTTTACCATAGCTTTATTATTTGATTAACAGAAAAAGACAGTCCGTTCCGACTGTCATACACAGTTTTATCTCGTCCTGTAATAATTTTCAGCTGTATAGTATTTCCAGTCCCAAAAAGCATCCCCGTTCGACATAATATATCGGTCTAAAAATATTTCAAAGTTTAAATTTAATGGATTATATTCTGAACCACTTTCAAATATAAATAGATAATTAGGATCACCTTGATTCACTCTATCCTTGTCGATCATTAAATGACATTCTTCCAACAGGTAGCCAACAGGTATTCCATTGATACCTTCAAACAAAAGCTCGTATTTTAGTTCTTCTTCTATTTCTTCAAGGCTAAATAGATGAAGTCCTCTTCCAATATTCTCACCCTCTGAAAGAATTTCGAAAATTTTCGCACCATTATGCTGAGAAATAAACTTCAGGTAATCATCAGGAAGAGTGAATTTATGATTC
This sequence comes from Bacillus sp. FSL P4-0334, assembly GCF_038004825.1. NCBI lineage: Bacteria > Bacillati > Bacillota > Bacilli > Caryophanales > Bacillaceae > Bacillus > Bacillus sp. FSL P4-0334. Next base: position 3,366,267 of record NZ_JBBORX010000001.1, read on the forward strand.
GACTGAAAGTTTTGGATTTCACTAAGAGACGCTTTGTTTGGAGAAAAAGTCACAAGGCTCTCTATAATATATCCCTCAGAACAAAACAATTTAATAGCCCCTTTTTCATCTAAAAGACTTTTCAAACCATTGATAGTCTTATGGACAAAGTTAGTCAATAAAAACACCCCCATACTCCTCAGAATAATTACTGAGGATACGAATTTGTTAATCAGTAACAATTTTATTCATAATTGAAGCAGCACTTGTGGTGAACAAAATGTAAGTGTTATTTGCTGTTTTAATTACTATCCTATCCGTAGAGCCAGAAGGAAACTCTATCCTAACTCTATCCTTACTGCGCTTTTCTCCCCTCCCCCATAGTTAGGCTCAAGAAATACATCGTTATTTGATTGGAAATGGATTTTTAATTTTGAAATAAATTGTTAAGTAAGAATGTAGTGTTAATCTTGATGACGAAAAAGGGAATTCGTCCGTGAAATTAAAAATAATTATGACCAAAGATATCTTTATCGTTGATTTTCAAAATTAGCTCTAGTATTCTTCATATATTCTCTGATAATTGGTGATTCCATTCTTTGTAACCCTCCCATATGTCGAGGAAGAACTAAGCTTTTTGCAAATCTAGAATCAGTAATCCACGGAAGATTAATTTTTTTGGTAACTCTATTGTGTGAGAGACTTATTATTTGGTTATTATCCTCTGATGAATGGTAAAATTTAACTTCTTTATCTAGTTCATTAATTTTGGAAGTATTCCTATTTTTATTATGAATTTTTCTAATATAGTCTTCTTTTATTCTCTGATTAAAGAAAGTATTATTATAAGAATTTAAATAGAACAGCTCATTTAAATAATCTATTTCTCGGGCTCTTTTTAATGTTAGAATACCATTTTCTTCCCCTGGAATATCATATGCTACACTATCGTAAAAGAGTAAACAGTGCTGGGGAGATATTGGGAGGAACAACTGTAGCCCTCTAGTAACAAGGCCAAAGCCCCTTCCATAATAATTCCTTCCAATATAAAATGAGTTGTAACGAACTAATGGATTATCTGATGTTATGAACTGTCTTGATGTTTTCTGTAATATCAAGATAGGTTCCAAATCATAAATTAGCGGGGAACTTTCTAAAGCAATACCTATAATATTATTAGCAGGTTGATTTATCTTGATTTCAAATTGTTCTAAATCTACTTCTTTAAAATTAGGGTGTCCCTTAATCATTGTTTTAATCAGTTTATCAGCTGCATTTTCTGCTGAGTCAGCACTCCTTAAATTTCTTCCCTCACTAACTAATAAAAAAGTAAGTAGATGTTCATAATCTTCTATTTCATTAACAAAGTGTATGATACTGTTCGTGTCTATAATTTTCTTTAAAATTCTCGCGGCTTTTCTTTCAATCTCTTTATCTAAAAAATCCTCAACTACTTTGTCGTCACCGTAGAAATTGTTTCTTTGGCACATATCTTTAATCGAAGCATTTTGGATGTATAATGAATTCATGATATTAAATGTGCTAATTGATTTGTCAGTTTCAGAAAAATTCTCAAATAAAATTTCGGAACATAGTGCTGTCTATTTTTTTGTCCCATACTTGCTCCTCCCATATCCCTTTACTGGACAATTTTACTCCACCTATTATTTGAATTTTAATTACCCTTTTATTGAATAACAAACCTCTAATATATCCGAAGGTACAAACACTTAATTAAGTTCCATTTGATTTTCCGACTTTAAAAACCCAATAATACTTTCTTCAACTTCATTCCCCCTTTTAGAATGTTTGTTCTCTAATTATATCGGTAAACCATCAATAATTATAATCCTGTATCTAATTATTGTTTCTAAATTTAATTTTCCCAAAATATAATCACATCTCTGTTTAAGTTTTGTTGGGGTATGTTAAAACTTTACTGGGTTCAGGATTCACTTTGAGCTTATCATTGGCAGCCTGCAGCTCAAATGATTCTGAAAAAGTAAGCACAGAAAAAGAAACGTCACAAGCGTCTACGGATGTAGAAAAGAAAACAGAACAAAAGGAAGCTGCTAAAGAAAAAACTGCTGACAAATCTAAGAAAAAAGACAAAAAAGAATTGGTCGATGTTAAATTAGATAGAGCAGTTGATGGTTACACAATTAAAGTTAACTACAACGGAAATGTAGACACAGTCTGCTACTTGCTTATTGATACACCTGAGACGAAGAAACCAAATTCTTGTGTTCAGCCACATGGTGAGGATTCATCTAAGCGAAATAAAGAATTGGTCAATAGCGGTAAGCTACAGCTTGAATTTGATAAAGGTGACCGCAGAGATAAGTATGGAAGACTGTTAGCTTACGTTTATGCAGATGGCAAATCAGTACAAGAAACACTGCTTAAAGAAGGATTAGCACGAGTAGCTTATGTATATGAGCCAAACACGAAGTATTTAGACACGTATAAGAAAGATGAGCAAGCTGCGAAAGATAAAGACTTGAAGATTTGGAGTAAGAATGGATATGCGACTGATAAAGGATTTAATGGCTGCGTAACGAAACCGAAGAAATCAGTAAGTGTATCTAAGCCGGCTCAAAAGTCAGTTGCAACACACCAATCCGAGACACATAAATCGAACTCAAGCGGTTCAGCATCAAGCAGCTCTTCTAACTCTGCACAAGCCTCCCCTTCTGCTGGAGGAACAGAACACTTTGCAAACTGCACAGAGCTGAGAAAGAAATATCCGCATGGAGTACCAAGCACTCACCCTGCTTATACATCTAAGATGGATCGGGATAATGACAACTTTGCATGTGAGAAGAATTAATTATTTTGAAGTCCTCTGAGGCTTCTTTTTTTATTTGGATACATTCAAAACCACTGAGCGTGTGAGGGACTCTGTGGCCTATAGTGGCTGATTAAACCCCTATGATACATCAATTAGGATTTTATCAAAACTTTTCTTTTAAAGATAACATCATCTCTGTCTCAAATAATACCTGAAGCAGTTCATCTATATTAATTTCGTTCTGCTTGTAATTATTCTTTTCATAAGTACGAATAATTTCTTCATATTCTGATCGATTATCTCCTTTAATGGAGCTAATTCCAAGCTCTTCACCGTATCGGTTAATGAATAGTTGTTTATTCATTTCTTTCGCTTTATCATTTTCATAATTACAAAATGCACCTGACAACTGGACGAGAAAAGTTTCATCTTTAGAATTTAAGTTATTTTCGTTACACCAGTCTACAAAACGATTTCCAGTCATGTTATCACCTTTAATTTTAGTATTTAAAGAACAAGATAATCTGCAGCAAGGATGATATATTCTACTGCCATGCCAATTGTTTCAGCAACTCCTGCGCCAACTGCACCTTTAATAGCTGGCGGGATTTGTTTTCTTGCCATAGCAGCAACCTCTTTAGGAGCTCCGGTTATATCTTCGAGAACCTTACAAATTTTGTTTGTGTTTTTAATAATCTTGTTTACCGTGGACTTTCCAAACATTGTACCTAAAATGTCTTTTGCCCAAGCATTATTCGCTAGTCCTCTAATAACCTTAATCGCTTCTTTAGCTGCGGCGCTTTTAGCTCCCATAGTACTCATTTGATCTTGTGAGTTACCATTTTCGAGACCTTTTAATTCTTCAGCAGCATTTAAAATGCCTTTTTCTTTAACTGGTGGGACTGAGTATTCTTTAGCTAGTTTTTGAAGCTCGGTAGGATTATAAGTAAATTGCACGTCCTGTTTAGAAACACTTGCTTTTTGCACTTCTGAGGCCGAAGCTCCAACAGTAGGGATGGCTATAACGGCTGCAAGCACCATCAAAAGAATTTTATTTAAACTCTCCTTTATCCCTAATTTTATTGTTCAACACATTGACCACAATACCATAAAATACTAATATTTTTTCCTGTTTTTATAATATTAGTTTAAAAAAGGCAAGGAAGTCCTGCATTTGAAACTGTTCAGAAATCACTACGGTGATCAAATATTCATTCACAATTTAAGATATTTTTACTACATAAAAAAGACTGTTCTCAAAAACAGTCTTAGATGTTTTTAGAATTAACGTATCCGTTAATTTCCTTAATTCTTATTCTGATTTTTAAACGCCAAGTGCTCAATTCCTTGATCCTTAAAAACTTGACGGATGTAGGGAGGTGAATAACCATATTTCCGGCCAATTTCTTTTAGACTCATTTTTTTGTTGAAATGCAGATCGTATAACAGATCAAAGTCCTTTGCTCTCCTCCTCTTTGACAATTCAGGATAAGAAAGCTTGTCCACTTTTTTCGCCTTAAAAAAAGATTCAGAATACCCCAGTCTGGAATATTAAGCTCCTTTGATATTTCCCCCATCGTTTTAAGTTCTTTGTTTATGGATAAAACCATTATTTTATTTAGTGTTCAAGTTATAGTTGCTCATAAGCGCTGCCATATGAGGATTAAATGAACAAAATAAAAACCCTGTTAATTACAGTCGGCGTTTAATTAAAAAATGAATACGATTAGAATAGATCAATATTCAAACAATACAATCCTTACAATATATTACGTTATTTTCGTATTCAATGTCAGACAGCATATTGTATGAATACTTCTGTTTTTACAGCAAATACAATAAAGAGGAGGTGCTGATTTTTGGAGTTAAAAAACATCGTTCATTCTTACAACATTACAAATATTTTGGGTTATCTTAGACGCTCTCGTCAGGATATGGAGCGAGAAAAAAGAACAGGCGAAGATACGCTAACAGAACAAAAAGAACTCATGAATAAAATACTGAAGTCGATTGAAATCCCCTATGAATTAAAAATGGAAATCGGGTCAGGAGAAAGCATTGAGGGCCGCCCTGTTTTTAAAGAATGTCTTAAAGACCTCGAGGAAGGCAAGTACCAGGCAATTGCTGTTAAAGAAATAACAAGACTCAGCCGCGGGAGCTACAGTGATGCGGGACAAATTGTTAACCTTCTTCAAAGCAAGCGATTGATTATCATTACACCATATAAAGTTTATGACCCTCGAAACCCTGCAGACATGCGTCAGATTCGTTTTGAATTGTTTATGGCCAGAGAAGAATTTGAAATGACCAGAGAGCGTATGACAGGCGCTAAATACACATATGCGGCACAAGGGAAATGGATTTCCGGACTAGCGCCTTATGGATACCGGTTAAACAAAAAAACATCCAAACTAGTCCCAGTCGAAGAAAAAGCAAAAGTCGTTCAATTCATCTTTAACATCTTTTTAAATGGGTTGAATGGAAAAGATTATAGTTATACAGCGATTGCTTCTCACTTAACAAAATTACAAATACCGACTCCATCAGGAAAAAAGCGCTGGAATCAATACACAATTAAAGCAATTCTGCAAAACGAAGCGTATATCGGAACTGTTAAATATAAGGTTAGAGAAAAAACAAAAGACGGTAAACGAACAATTAGACCTGAAAAGGAACAAATTGTAGTATCGGATGCACATGCCCCTATAATAGATCAAGAACAATTTCAACAATCACAAGATAAAATTGCAAACAAAGTCCCCCTGCTGCCTAATAAAAATGCATTGGAATTAAGTGAATTGGCAGGCGTATGCACTTGTTCTAAATGCGGTGAACCATTATCTAAATACGAAACTAGACGAACGCGAGAAAACAAAAACGGCACGAAAAGTGTGTATCACGTTAAATCACTCACTTGCAAAAAGAATAAATGCACTTATGTAAGATATAACGATGTTGAAAATGCCATTTTGGATTACCTCTCTTCTTTAAGCAACTTAGATAATAAGACTTTAACAAAACATATCACTTCAATGATTTCTAAATACGAAGACGTAAATAGTAATGTGAAAACAAAAAAGCAAATGTCTGAACATCTTTCACAAAAAGAACAAGAGTTAATAAATAAAGAGAATTTTATCTTCGAGAAATATGAGAGCGGCATTTACACTGATGAACTTTTTTTGAAAAGAAAAGCTGTTTTAGATGAAGAATTTAAAGAACTCCAGATTGCCAAGCATGAGCTCAATGGAACTCAAGAAGCGCAATCAGAAATAGACAGTAATACAGTCAGAAACAACATAAATAGGATAATTGATCAATATCACATTGAATCAAGCACAGAGAAAAAGAACGCGCTATTAAGAATGGTCTTCAAAGAAGTTATCGTTACGATGACACAAAAAAGAAAAGGGCCAATTCCGGCTCAGTTTGAAATTATCCCTATCCTAAGGTTTAATTTTTCGTTATCGACCTCACCGTCACTGATAGTCCCTCAAAATACAGTAAATATCTTAAAAAACCGATAAAGCCGTTTCCCCGGTAAACACAATGGGAGCTACGAAGCTGTTGTCCGAAAAGCTGTTTCATCAGGCGAATCATCATGTTCAAAACCGCGGTACGGTATTTTGTTCGGTCCGCTTCGGCAATGTTCTAGGTTCACGCGGTTCCGTTATTCCTATTTTATTTGAGCAGTTGATGGCAGGCGGTCCGCTCACCATTACGGATAAAAACATGACGAGGTTTTTTATGTCGATTGATGACGCCGCAACGCTCACCCTGCAATCTGCGGCGATTACAAAGGGCGGAGAAACGTTTATTTTTAAAATGGAGTCCCTGAGGCTTGAAGAACTGCTTCACGGATTTGAAGAATATGCGTTCCGGCATGGACTGCCGCGGCCAGCCGCTGTTGAAGTGGGAAAACGCCCCGGTGAGAAGCTTCATGAAGAACTGACCTCTCCTCATGAGACGGACTCTTTATATGAATGGGGCAATCTTTACGCGATATTGCCCGACCCCGCCAAACATCCGGAATTTCGGAAGGTCAATCTCCCCAGATATCAATCCGATCAGGCGCCGCTCATCACAAAAGACACAATCGTAAAGATTATTGAACGATTACATGAAGAAAAAAAAACATAGAAAAAAGGCCTGTCTGATAGGCAGGCCTCATTGCTGAGCTCTATTTTTCAAATAAATGCAGGCAGGCTTCATAGCCCTCTTCCTTCAGCTTGTCTTTCGGAATAAACCGGAGTGCCGCAGAGTTAATGCAATAACGGAGACCGCTTGGCCCCGGACCGTCATTAAATACGTGGCCTAAGTGGGAATCCGCTGTTTTGCTTCTCACTTCCGTCCGGATCATCCCGTGGCTTGTGTCCAGTTTTTCGTCAACCTCTTCTTCCTCAATCGGTTTTGTAAAACTGGGCCAGCCGCAATGAGAATCGAATTTATCCAGAGAAGTAAACAAGGGCTTTCCCGATACGATATCAACATACAGCCCCTCTTCTTTGTGATCCCAGAATTCATTTTGAAACGGCGGCTCCGTTCCGTTATTTTGTGTGACTTCATATTGCATGCGGTTTAATGATTTGATTTTTTCTTCTTTATTAAAAGCCATCTTATCTGTCCCTCCAATGCTCATCCAGAAAGCCTTGACGTCCGGAACCTACACGGTAGCGCCTGTAGTGATCAGGATTTTTCTTATAAAAGTGCTGATGATAGCCTTCCGCTTCATAAAAAGGCTCAGCCTTCAAAATGTCTGTCACGATCGGCTTTTTAAATATGCCGCTTTCTTCAAGCTGTTTTTTTGAGGCTTCAGCGATTTGTTTTTGTTCATCATTATGGTAATATATCGCCGCCCGATATGAACTTCCGCGGTCTGCAAACTGGCCGCCTGCATCAGTCGGGTCGATCTGCTGCCAAAACAGCTCGACAAGCTTTTCATACGGATAAATGTCAGGTTGAAATGTGATTTGAACGGCTTCTCTGTGTCCGGTCGTTTCACTGCACACTTCTTCGTAAGTCGGATTCTCAGTATGACCTCCTGTATAGCCGGACACCACCTTTTCAATCCCGGGCTGTTCGTCAAACGGCTTCACCATGCACCAAAAACAGCCGCCTGCAAATGTGGCGATTTCTTTTTTTTCTGACATACGGGTGCCCTCCTTTGTTCATACGTGGTATTATTATATTATAGCATGTATAAACAGAATAAAAATAATTCTGCTTTCAGGGGAAGCTAAACGAATGCCACGCTGACTACATATTGGAGGTTCATGATTTGAAAGTAAGGACACAAATGATGTATGATATGGAAGCTTTGCTTCGAAAAGTGTTTAAACAAATCAGAAATGAAGTTAATGAAATTCTAGATAAAGAGCTGTCCAGGAACGAATTCACCATTTTGCGGATTCTCAGTGAACAAGGGCCTAAAAAAGTAACGGAATTCGCCCCCATTCTTGAGGTCTCCGCAAGCCATATTACCGCAGTGACCGACGCTTTAGTAGAAAAGGAATGGATCACCCGCATCCGTTCTAAAGAGGACAGGCGAATTATCAGAATCCATATTACGGAAGCCGGGGAGAAAATTGTCGATCATTTCAACCAGAAAAAAACAGAATACTTTTTTAAACGGTTTGACTGCTACTCTGATGAAGAGCTCGCAACGTTAATCAAACTATTCAGCAAGCTGGACAAAAAACGCTGACACGAAAAAACACAAATCCCTGAAAGGATCTGTGTTTTTTTTTATGAAAACTTATTGTTTCGGATGATAATAGGAAAATTCAATTTCATCCGTGTCGAGATTGATTTTATCCGCTTTTACATACATGCCGTTGTCTAAAGGCATTTCCGACAGACGGATCTCGATGCTTTTATCCCCGGAATGAACGTGCACAAATGACGGGAGTTCATAAAAGCTGTCCATATAATTCAGCACAAAGCTGATCGGCAGGCTTAATTCGCCTAAGGAAAACTTCGTCACTTTCAACATCACATCTCCGTTCTCCTGTACGGACGGTTCAAATGTGACGACCGCGTTAATGGAGGTTGAGAATGCTTTGATTTTACCTGCCACGTGCACATCGTTATTGATGTCCACTTTGTAGTCAAGCTGATTCGATGCCTTCTCTTTTAAGTACGCATTCACAAACCTGGCAAGAGATTCTTTCGAGCTCGTGATATGAAAGCCGTACTCACTTTTTGTCTGATCTTGTATTTTCGCCTGCTCTCCCGGCATAACCAATAATGTCACAATTACCGCGGCGGCAATCACATTGAGTGCGAGAAGAACAAAAAACAGCGATTTCCACTTTTTCATCATTTCACCCTATTCTGCTGGTAACCCTTGTTTTTCAATGATGCCGTACAATCGATCGGCGATGAGTGCATACCCTTTTGCGTTCGGATGAAAATCATCATCCTTTGAAATCCGTCTGCTGCCGCTTTTTTGACTGAACAAGTCTTCAACATTCACCGCAGCGGCGTGGGGATCTTTTTCCAGCTCTTTTGCGGCGATCTTGTTCCAATCCGTTACAACCCCATTAATTTCTTTCAATTCAGGCAGCGTAAACGTGAATGGATTATACATGCTGACATACACCAGCTCTGCGTTTTCATTATATTTGCGGATTTTTGAAACGATCGCCTTGAATCGTTTTTCAAAAGGTTTCTCTTCCTTTTGGAACGGCTGAACCGTCAGCTGCATCATATTCTGGCGGAGCACCTTCATTAAGTCATTGCCGCCAATGGTAAAAAAGATATAGTCGGCGCTCTTTAATGATTTCTGAACTTTTTTATTATCAAGCTTTTCCAGCAGGTCCGACGTTTTGTCACCCTGCACCGCATAATTTTTAATATCTACCGTTTTCACATGTCCCTTTTTCTTAAGAGACTCCGCTGCCCTGCCGACGTATCCTGAACCGTCAGGATCTCCTACTCCTTCAGTCAATGAATCACCGACCGCAGCTATGACAATATGATCTTTCGTTTTCGGTTCTTCAGCGTTTGAACCGGTGCGCTGGACAGAACAAGCTGATAAAAGCAAGGCCAGTCCGGCGATCAATGAGAACATTCGCAGCTTCAATCTAGTTGCTCCTTCCCCGTCTACTAGTGGAAAGTGTAACATGTTTTTTCAGATTTGAAAATGTCTAATCTGCCAGTTTACTTGAGCTCCTCAGCCGCTTTGACATCTGACAGGATATCATCATACGGAACTTTCTGCACGCCGTCATAATCTTTAAGCACCTTGCCGTCAGGTCCGACTAAATAAAAAGAGGTTTGATGTATGACCTGGTCCTCTCCCTCCGGCTTTTTGACGATTGCTTTAAAGCTGTTCAGCGCAAAATCTTCAATGTCCTTTTGGCTGTAACCGGTCAGAAAATCCCAGTTGCGAAGCGAAAGCGGATATTTGGAAGCAAAGGCTTTCAGCTGTTTCGGCGTATCCTTTTCAGGATCTACACTGAACGACACAATCCGCACGTCCAGATTCTCAGCCTTCAGTTTTTTTTGCAGTTCGGTCATGTGGGCCGTCATCGGCGGACAGACCGTATTACAATTTGTAAACATAAAGTCGGCAATCCAGACATGCCCCTTCAGGCTTTTCAGTGACACTGTTTTTCCATCTTGGTTTTGATATGAAAACGGTTCAATCTGATAGTTCAGCGGGTCTTTTATCGTTTTCCCCCCGCAGGCGCACAAGAGCAGCAAACAAAAGACGGCAGCGAAGATTTTCATTTTTTTCATTTCCATTCCCCCCATGGATAAAACGCTTACAGCATTCATCATAAAAAAATTCCCGCACCCTCCCTTATCAAAAGGAAGGCGCTAAGGAATATGCACCGTTATGCGTTATGTTTTAAAATCTCTTGGTTGAAAACGGCCTCGTAATCTTTCCACTTCATACGGCGCTTGACATATTGTCGGAATGAATACACTGTTCTCACACTTTGTGAAGCAAAAACCTCTCTCAAATAAAGCTCAAGGTGCTGATGAATTTGAAAAAAATAATGTTCACCTTCCGTGACAACCGGTATTTCTGTCACTTTTACCTGAATCCCGTCCTGTCGTTTGAACTCTAGGCTTTTGAGTAACAAGATATCAATCCTTCTTTTTCGATTGTTTTCTTTTTATTATATACAATCTGAGAAAGCGTGTCTGTCATTTTGCGCGTCGTTCTAAAAAAAGTCAGATTAACAGGTGGAACAGATCCTGATCTTTATTCACCTCTACGTAATGAAATCCTTTTTGATTCATCCGGGCAATGAGCGCGCCGTAATCTTCCCGATGCTTAAGCTCAATGCCGACCAATGCGGGGCCGCTGCTTTTGTTATTTTTTTTCGTGTATTCAAACCGGGTGATGTCATCATCAGGCCCAAGCACTTCATCTAGGTATTCGCGAAGCGCTCCCGCCCTTTGCGGGAAATTAACGATAAAATAATGCTGCAGCCCCTCATAAATCATGGAGCGCTCCTTCATCTCCTGCATTCTGCCGATGTCGTTATTCCCTCCGCTGACCATGCAGATGACGTTTTTCCCTTTAATCTCTTCCTTGTACAGATCAAGTGCTGACACGGACAATGCCCCCGCCGGCTCCGCTACGATGGCGCATTGATTATATAATTCGAGAATCGTGCTGCACACTTTTCCTTCCGGGACAAGCACAACGTCATCGACGACGGTTTCGAGCGTTTGAAAGGTTTCCGCGCCGATTTTTTTTACGGCCGCCCCATCGACAAATTTATCAATTTTCTCAAGTTCAACCACTTGTCCGGCTTTTTTCGATTCAAAATAGGAGGCTGCGCCCTTCGGCTCTACCGCTATGATTTTTGTATCCGGCGAGATGTTTTTCATGTACGTGCCGAGCCCGGACAGGAGTCCTCCTCCCCCTACGCTTGCAAAAAGAAAATGCGGTTCAACGTCAATGTCATTTAAAATTTCGATGGCAGCCGTTCCCTGTCCGGCCATGACATCGGGATCGTCAAACGGATGAATAAACGTACGGTTTTCTTTTTCACAGCATTCCGCAGAACTCTTATACGCATCATCGAAAGTGTCACCCGTCAATATGATTTCAACAAATTCTTTTCCGAACAATTCCACTTGGGATACTTTCTGTCTCGGTGTGGTTGACGGCATAAAAATCTTGCCGTGAATGCCGAGGTGTTTGCATGAAAACGCAACCCCCTGCGCATGGTTTCCCGCACTTGCGCATACAATTCCGTTTTCAGTCTGCTCTTTTGAGAGCTGCCTCATTTTATTATAAGCCCCTCTGAGCTTAAATGATCTGACCACCTGCAGGTCTTCTCTTTTCAAATAGATGTTGCAGCCATACCTCTCAGAAAGTCTGTCATTCCTCTGCAAAGGCGTATGTATCACAACGTCCTTTACATTTTGGTGCGCTTTTAAAATGTCTTTTACCTGGATGAGAGAGTCTTCTTTAAGCAACGGTTTCATTTACAGAGTCCTTTCTTATTTAAATCCCTATTTAATATGCCATTATAACATGAATATTCAAATAATAAGACAATTATTTTAATTTTGTAAATAAAATTAAATGAACCGATACAAGAGAAAAAGATATTTTCGATCGCACAAACGTGTTATACTTAAACCAATTAGAACCAAAAGGAGCCAATTTATGAGTGTAATTGAACAAACTGATCCTTTTTATCAGCTAGCCGGCGAACATCACACCTTTTCAGAAGCGAAACGATTGGCCTCGCAATTTGCCTTATCTGATTTGCCAGTCTTCATAACGGGTGAAGTCGGAACCGGAAAAAAACAAATGGCCAAAGCGATCCACCATAAATCCCGCAGAAACAGCGAACTATTTATTACCGTTCACTGCAGCCAAAGCGAAGAGCGGCTCGAATATGAACTGTTCGGCGCTGAAGGCGCATTAAACAGGGCCAGCCGCGGAACATTATTCTTATATGAAATCGGAGACATGCCGCTCTCGGTACAGGCCCGCCTTCTTTCCGAGCTGGATGCCGGGCTTTCCGCCCGCATCATTGCAAGCAGCACGGCGGATCTTGGCGATACCGGCGCAGAAAATACGTTCAGCCAAGATTTATTTTACAGGCTTCACGTGTTATGCCTTCCGCTCCCTGCTTTATCTGAACGAAAAAGCGATATACCGCTTCTTCTGCAGCATATGCTGACAGCCACGGGGCAGCATGTTCATATCGATCCGTCCGTTTATCCGCTGTTTGAGCGGCACACCTTTAACGGCAACATCAGGGAACTTCAAAATGCGGCGTACTATATGGCCGCGGCAGCATCCGGCAGCACGATTTATCCCGATGATGTCCCGCTGTATATCAAAAACAGCCAGAAAGCGAAAACAGCTAAGAAAAAAGAAAAACGGCTGACATTGATGGAGAAAGAAGAGTTTTTGTTTATTTTGGAATCAATTAAAGACTTAAATACAAAAGGCGAACCTGCCAGCAGACGGAGCATATCCGAATTAAGCGAAAACAGCACAATGACATTATCGCCCCAGCAGGTCAGAAACAGGCTTGATTACTTAGAAAAGATGAACTATGTGACAAAAGGCCGAGGACGCGCTGGAACAAAAATTACATTAGAAGGGTTGAGCTTTTTGCAGTCACTGCAAAAACAAATCCTTTAAAAAGGAGGACATTTGATTGTTCACAATAAAAGAAGAAATCGCAAATGCCGTCACACACGGAATCGGTGTATTGCTGTCGATTCCGGCGCTTATTTTTCTCATTATCTTCGCGGTGAAATACGGATCGCCGACAGACATCGTCAGCTTTTCAATCTTCGGCGCTTCAATGCTGCTGCTGTATCTCAGCTCGACTCTTTTGCACAGCATTCAGCATAAAAAAACGAAAGACATTCTTGAGATTGTGGATCATTCCGCGATATACGTATTAATAGCCGGAACATATACGCCATTTTTATTAGGACCCCTTAAAGGGGCGCTCGGTCTGACCCTTTTAATTATTGTTTGGTCGCTTGCCATCGGAGGCATCGTGTTTAAAATCTTTTTCGTGAAGCGGTTTATCATTTTTTCAACGCTTGTCTATTTAATGATGGGCTGGCTGATCATCGTCGCCATTAAACCGCTGTACGCTTCGCTGTCAGGCCCCGGTTTCGGCCTTCTTCTTTTCGGCGGTTTATTGTATTCCGCCGGCACAATATTTTATATTTGGAGAAAGGTTCCGTATCATCACGCCATTTGGCACAGTTTTGTTTTAGGCGGCAGCGCCTCGATGTTTTTCTGTATTTTATTTTATTGCGTCAAAGTCCCCTTTATCTGAAATAAAAAAGCACAGCCTCTCTATAGAGACTGTGCTTTTTTTATGCACGGAGCCGTTTCTGACCGGCCGGATAATAAGCGGGCTTTATATGTAATTCAATGTCAGCCGGTTTCAGCCGTTTCAGTAATCTGCCCCGCAGCAGCCGGTCTGTTCCCGAAGTGCTGACAGGCACAATCGGGAGATCGAAACGAAGGGCCAGTTCCTCCGGATTGATTTTGCCGTCTTCGGACAGAATCAGACTTTGCCCTTTTTGCAGACGGACTTCCGCCTCCTGAAACATGGCATCCCGGCTGTCTCCGTCACAAATGACACCCATCAGCCGCAGCCAATTTCCGAGAAACGGCATCCGGAAAGCTTTCTCGCCAGCGATAAAACCAGCCGGCTCTTCAAGATGTCCCGCAAGCAGCAGAAGATCAGCCGGGCGCAATCTGGGATGCACATACAATACGGGGCCGTCCGGTATCGGCTGATCATGATGAATGCCGATTGCCGATCCCGACACGTCAATGCAGCCTCTCATAAAGGCTTTCGGCCGCTCATACACCAGCCTCATCTGTTTTTGAAAAGAAAGCCGCGGGTCAAGCTCTTTTTGATTGATATATTCCTGAATATTTTTCATGAACATAAATACAACGTACATCACAAGGCAGCCGTAACGAATCAATTCTTGTCCCCCTGCTTAAACTCAATTCTTTTTCTCGTATACAAGGTACTCATAATCGTAAGGGTTTTTTTCATCTTTTACTCCCTGTTTGCGGGATGTCAATTCCCATTCAGCTTCATTAAATTCCGGAAAAAAACGGTCTCCTTCAAAGACATGGTGAATTTTTGTCATGTAGAGTCTGTCCGCGTAAGGAAAGAGCGCACTGTACAGCTGGGCGCCGCCGATTACAAAGCATTCTTCATCCGCCGGGATCAGCTTGAGCACTTCCTCAGCCGAGTCAGCGGTAATACAGCCCGGGAATGAAGATTCGTCCCGTGAGGTTACAACGATGTTACGCCGGTTCGGAAGCGGGCGTCCGATTGATTCAAACGTTTTCCGCCCCATTACAATGGTGTGGCCCGTCGTCACTTTTTTGAAATATGCGAGATCATCGGGAAGGTGCCAAGGCAGATCGTTATCTTTTCCGATCAGCCGGTTTTCATCCATCGCAAAAATAAACGAAATCATACGCTGACAGCTCCTTTTATGTGCGGATGCGGGTCATAATCCTCAATGATAAAGTCTTCAAACGTAAAATCAAAAATAGAATCAACATTTCGCGCAAACCGCAGTTTCGGCAGCGGACGGACATCCCTTGTCAGCTGCAGATTCACCTGCTCCACATGGTTTTGGTAAATGTGGACGTCTCCGAATGTATGAACAAACTCACCTGGTTCAAGTCCCGTCACATGCGCGATCATCAATGTTAAAAGCGCATAAGACGCAATATTAAACGGCACGCCGAGAAAGACATCCGCTGAGCGCTGATAAAGCTGACACGACAGTTTTCCGTCCGCGACATAAAACTGAAACAGGCAGTGGCAAGGCGGAAGCGCCATATGATCAATTTCGCCGACATTCCAGGCGCTGACGATTAAACGTCTGGAATTCGGGTTTGTCTTGATGTCATGAATCAGCCGGGAGATTTGATCAATGGTCTCGCCGTCCGCTCCGCGCCACGAACGCCATTGAGAACCGTAAACCGGTCCGAGTTCTCCGTTTTCATCCGCCCATTCGTTCCAGATGCGGACTCCGTTTTCCTGAAGGTAGCGGACATTCGTATCTCCTTTTAAAAACCAAAGCAGCTCATGCGCGATGGACTTAAAATGGAGCTTTTTCGTCGTAAGCATCGGGAAACCTTTCTGAAGGTTAAACCGCATTTGGTAGCCGAACGTGCTGATCGTACCCGTTCCCGTACGGTCTCCTTTTTTTTCTCCGTTTTCTAACACATGACGGCACAAATCTTTAT
Source organism: Bacillus sp. FSL P4-0334 (assembly GCF_038004825.1). Classification (NCBI taxonomy): domain Bacteria; kingdom Bacillati; phylum Bacillota; class Bacilli; order Caryophanales; family Bacillaceae; genus Bacillus; species Bacillus sp. FSL P4-0334. The sequence continues at coordinate 3,382,274 of NZ_JBBORX010000001.1, forward strand.
ATTGTTTCATTTTTTTTCATCCTTTTAAAGTAGTCTTTTAGTAGTGTAACACAATAAAAAATCATTTCTGCAAAATTTCTCAGAAATGATTTTTTTATTTCTTCTCGCTATTACACGCTCATCCAGTCAGGCGGCGTATTGCGGTCCCAGTAAATGCTGCCGAGCTCATGATGTGATTGAAATCCGTCTTCAGCGGTATGGTAATGAAAATTAAACCAGTAGCCGTCTTGCGGGGGATGATCCCGGCGGACGTGGAACCTTAAAAGATCTTCACCCGTCAGCCTGTTATACACATGAAAAATTTTTTCAGTTTTTCCGGCCGACGGTTTGCTGGAAATAACCACATCCTGATACGCTTCATCATCTTGAAACTTGGCTAAATGTCCTGTGATCACATCTTCGATTTTCGGCAGAATTTCACTTCTGTAATCATCTTCAATGACCGGAGAGATTTTGCTGCCGAATTTTAAAAATGATTGATTTTCAGCATCACCGAGAAGCTGCTGCTGATACGATTGAAACAGAAATTCAGGCTCCCGCCCTGCCTTCTCTTCTCCCGGCAGGGCGTGTTCATCATAAAAAGCGGTGTAATCATTCTGCTCAAGACTGCTCGACTGTCCTGAAGGCTTGTCTGTCATCAAAGCAGCCGGAGGAGACACGAGTCCGAACGTTACAATGGTAAACAGAACCACAAGGGTCTTTTTCATCCACAATTTCATGACAGATTGTTCCCCTCTGTTTTATTGTCCTCTTTTCCTTTATTTTAGCATAGATGAAAGCGCGGCGTCATGTCCGGCAGCGTATTATCATGCAATATGGGAAATTGGTAACTGTGACTGAGCGGATAAACCGCTTACAATAAGAAGGAGAAAAAGGAGGGGATGAGATGATTAACGCTTTATTTGCGACTGTATCACTTCTCACGCTGCTTTATTTTGTCGTTATGGAAATCACTGATTAACGAAAAAGAAGCCCATGATATCATGAGCTCACATGGATGACACCAAAGTGGAAAAGCGCCGTCTTTCTTTTCAGCACCTTGAAGCCGTATCGTTCAAACCGCGGGCTTTTCCAATGGTCTTTAAGCACTACGCATTTTTTCGCCGCCCGGACGGCTTGCGTGATGCACTCTTCGTTAAAACCCTCTTCTGCCAGCGCGCGGAGCGGTGCAATGCCGTCTGACGTTTCTACAGGTTCGTGAAACATCGGGTCAAAATAAATGACATCTACCGATGAATCAGGAAGCTCCCGCAAATAATCGGCGCAGTCGGCATGTTTGACCTGAATGCGTTTCATGGCGGTTTGGAGCTGCTCCATTCCGGTTTCCCACGTTTGAAGTCCTGTTTCTACAAGCAATGAGACAAGCTTGTTTTTCTCCAGGCCGATGACTTGTCCGCTTTTTCCGACTGCCAGGCTTGCCAAAATCGCATCGGATGCCAGGCCGAGCGTACAATCTAAAAAGGAATCCCCTTCGCGTAATCCGGCTGCTTTTAACAACGGCTCGGCTTCACCTCTCAAAAACCGCTTTGCGCGGAACATCGCTGTATTCGGGTGAAAAAAGAACTTCTCCCCTTGCTTCGTGTAAAGTTCGAACCGTTCCTTTCCGATGACTAAAAGATCGTTAGCCGCTCGTTCCAGCATTTTTTCAATGGGCTGTTTATTGCGGCTGCAGTAAGTGTCACCCAGCTTGACACTGAGTGACTGCGCTGTGTGTATCGTATATTCGCTTGGTCTGTAACTCGTTGTGATCATTTTTTTCTCCAAAAAGAAAATGCCCGGAATTCGGGCATTTCAGCAGTGCGCATCGAAGGCATCCGTCAGATTTTTCATAATTTCCTCCATGTCATGCCCTTCGATTTCGTGGCGGGGAATAAAATGAACGACCTCTTTCCCTTTTAACAGCGCCATTGAAGGCGAGGAAGGTTCCTGCCCCGTAAAATATTCACGCATTTTTGCAGTTGCGTCTTTATCTTGACCGGCAAATACGGTAACCGTATGATCAGGCGCTTTTTCATGCTGTAAAACAGCCTGAGTCGCAGCCGGACGGGCAAGACCGGCAGCACAGCCGCACACGGAGTTGACAACGACCAATGTCGTGCCCTCTGCCTGTTCCATAAAGCTTTCTACTTCTTCAGCAGTCGTTAATTCCTGAAAACCCGCACCCGTCAGCTCACGGCGCATCGGCACGACCAGCTGGCGCATATATTCTTCATAAGCCATTGACATAAAAAAGCCCCCTCTAAAATCCTTATATGAAGTCAAGGATACTATAGAGGGGGCCGGAATTCAATTGTTCAGGCCTCTGTTTTATATTTTCATGATTCCGCCTGTATTGGCGCTTGTTACGAGTTTGGAATACCGGGCTAGATATCCTGTTTTTACTTTCGGCTCGAAGCCTTTCCATTCGGCTTTGCGTTTTTCCCATTCTTCTTCAGGCACTTGTACGTCCAAAATCCGTTTTTCTATGTCAACGATGACATGGTCGCCGTTTTCTACGAATGCGAGCGGGCCGCCTTCAGCCGCTTCAGGCGATACATGCCCGATTGAAAGGCCCCGGGACGCTCCTGAAAAACGGCCGTCTGTAATAAGCGCCACTTTCGGGCCAAGCCCCATTCCGACAATCTGAGACGTCGGAGCGAGCATCTCCGGCATGCCCGGGCCGCCCTTTGGCCCTTCATAACGGATAATGACAACATCTCCTTCTTTTACTTTGCGGTTTATAATGCCTTCAAGCGCGGCTTCCTGGGAATCAAAGACGACAGCGGGCCCTTCATGTCTTGTAATCCCGTCCTGTACGCCGCCTGTTTTGATAATGGCGCCGTCCGGAGCCAGATTCCCAAATAGGACGGCCAAACCGCCTTTTTCGGTAAACGGATTGTCAATGGGATGAATCACGTCATAATCCTTTACTTCATGACCCGCAATTGTTTCTCCGAGTGTGCGGCCTGTTACAGTCAGCGCGTCAAGATGAAGCGCTCCTTCTTTTTTCGCCAATTCATTAAGGGCCGCCGAGACTCCGCCCGCTTCGTGCAGATCCTCAATGAAGACGTCCGAGGCCGGCGCCAATTTCGATATGTGAGGCACTCGTTCAGCCACTTCGTTAATGCGTTCTAAAGAGTACTCAACCCCAGCTTCATTGGCAAGCGCAAGCGTATGAAGCACAGTGTTGGTTGAGCCGCCGAGAGCCATGTCTAACGCAAATGCGTTGTCAATCGCTTTTTCGGTGACGATATCGCGCGGCTTAATGTCTTTTTTGATGGTCTCCATCAATTGGGCCGCTGATTTCCTCACAAACTCTCTTCTCTCCGGTGAAGTTGCTAGAATTGTTCCGTTTCCAGGAAGCGCCATACCGAGCGCTTCAGACAGACAGTTCATGGAGTTTGCCGTAAACATGCCCGAACAAGATCCGCACGTCGGGCAGCCGAACTGTTCCAGCTCCTGCAGGTCGCTTTCACCGATTTTCCCGGCTTGATATGCGCCGACGCCTTCAAATACTGAAGAAAGCGAAATTTTGCGGCCGTCGCTTGTGCGGCCGGCTGCCATCGGCCCCCCGCTGACAAAAATGGTCGGAATATTAATCCGCATAGCCGCCATCAGCATTCCCGGCGTAATTTTGTCGCAGTTCGGAATGCAGACCATTCCGTCAAACCAGTGAGCCGAGACGACCGTTTCAACTGAATCGGCAATGATTTCGCGGCTCGGCAGCGAATATCTCATACCGATATGCCCCATCGCGATTCCGTCATCTACTCCGATCGTGTTAAATTCAAAAGGCACACCGCCCGCTTCCCTGATTGCTTCTTTTACGATTTTTCCAAATTCCTGCAGGTGAACATGCCCGGGAACGATATCGATGTATGAATTACAGACCGCGATAAACGGTTTGCCGAAGTCTTCTTCTTTTACGCCGGCAGCGCGAAGAAGGCTGCGGTGCGGCGCTCTGTCAATTCCCTGTGTGATCATGTTGCTGCGTAATTCTGCCATGGTGATCCCCCTACTGTTTTTAGACTGTGCGCTATTTTTAAAATTTTCAGTTTATTCTAGGGCGCGTTCTGCAAATTTTACAGTGTCTTTGCCCTGTCTCGCTTTTCTATTCTTTCTGTATTTCGATAAAAACCCTCCAACAATTAATATTGTACTTACTATATAGAGTTTTGAATCATTTTTCAACAATATTCTAAATAATTTTTATAAAAAGTGAATTCAAATAAAAAAGGTGCATGGCGCACCTTTTTGTTATAACTGTTCTTTTTTTCTGCTTTCAGTCATCTGTTTCCAGACTGAACCTTTCGCCTCTTCTCCGTGCTCAATCCGTTCAATCGCCATTTTGACTTGCAGGCTGACTTCGAATTCCGGATCGTCTTCCGCCGCTTTTAATGCTTCCAGCGCGCTTTCATCGCCGACTTCATATAAAAACATGGCCGCGCGCCAGCGCACGAGCTTGCTTGAGTCACTGAGCGATTTAATCATGGCCGGGATGGCGCTCGCATCGCCGAGATCCGACAGACAGTCACCAGCCGTCCTTCTGACCGTCACCGTTTTGTCTTCAAGCGCTTTGTATAACAGCGGAAGCACAGACGGCTTTTCGATCATTCCCAAATAAACGACGGCTTGTCTTCTGATCGAAGTCTTCGGATCATGCAGCGCCTTTTCCAATACTGGTAAATCGTCTTCATCCGGATCCATTTGCTCAAGATGGGCATAGCGCTGTTTCCAGTCTTCATCATCAAGCATGTCCAGTGTCACTTTATAAGCTTTCCGCTGCACTGCAGGTCTGGCCTCACCCTTTTGCTGTGCGGCTGCTTCTGTCAGGCGTTTGAGCCGCTCATCACTGTAGGCGGCCTGAAGCTCTTCTGTGACATCGTGTCCGATTTCGGTAAAATCTCCGAAGCGCACGCCTTGTTCTTTCCAAGTCCGCTCAAATACAACATTTGAAGCTTCGGAACGCAGCTTTAAAATGGCTTCTTGGAAACGTTCCGGAAGGCCGAAGCGCTCTTCACGTTCGCCGTCCGTCAATTTGACCTGCATCGGGATTCCGCTGAACATTTGTACGAAAACTTTCACTTCACCGAACGATTCCTGTTCAGAACGGCTCTCAGACTGCTCCGTATGTTCCATTCCGAAGGCGGAACGGACCTGAGGCAGAATTTCCTTCCAGTCAAAACGTGCGTTTCTCTCCACAGCCAGGAAATCGGCAACGTGATAAACGCCCTTTACTCCTTCAATGTTTAAAATATCACGTACGACAACCGGAGCATCATCTGCCTGATCGGGCTTGTAATTGTTGCTTTTCCCTGCCGGAAGCTCTTCAGTCAAAATCACTTTCATCGTGTTCGGACTCGGCGTCGGTTCTATTGATTTAATCTTCATATTGGTCCTCCTATGCGCAATCTGACACTTATTCTAACATAGTCGGCACAAGCGTTCTATTGCGCCGCTTAGCTTTTGCAAATGCCGGCTTCTTTTTGGATACGGGCGGCGAACTGCAAAAGAAATTGATGCCGCTCCTCTGCTAAACCGGCCCCCGCTTTTGTATTCATTAAGCCTTTAAGCTTGATTAATTTATCCTCTATATGGGCCAGCACACTTGTTTGAGTTCCGTACATCGGATGACCCTTCGCCCCGGCAAACATAAAAGCCCTGCCGATGCCCGCTGCGCCGATCGCATCAAGCATGTCTGCATCCTGAACAACTTTCCCCTCCAATGAAAGCGGCCGCTTTATCAGCAGTTCCCTGTGTCTGAATGACATTCTCGTGATAATATCCGTGATCTCCTGAATGGAGCCATCCGCGATGTTGAAAGCAGCCAGCCGTTCTGTCACTTCGCCTGCCGTCAGCCTTTCGCTTTTTTCGAGCTTGGCGTCAATCAGATCATGAACCAGCGCGGCCGTCTCAGTGATAAATAAGTCGGCGCCTTCTTCTTTTGCCATATAAACAGAAAGTGTTGCGACCCGGGAAATATGAAGCCAGTCATGGCCCGTTCGTTCATTGATAAGCTTGTCTCTGACCCAATTCCTGACGCTTTCCAGCTGCTCTTTTTCGTTCACCGTATCACCTCTTATCGGGCCAAAAGCCTCTGCACCGTATCTTCAAGCTCTTTTGGGTTGACGTTCGGTGAAAAACGCCCGGTGACTTCACCGTTTCGGTCCACGATAAACTTAGTGAAATTCCATTTGACCGCTTTTGTGCCGAGCATCCCCTTCGCCTGCTCCGTCAGATATGTGAAGAGAGGATGAGCGTCTGCTCCATTGACATCAACTTTCGCAAACATCGGGAATGTGACTCCGTAGTTTTTCACACAGAACTCTTGAATTTCCGCTTCGTTTCCAGGTTCTTGGTTCATGAATTGGTTGCAGGGAAATCCCAATATTTCAAGACCTTCCTCCCGATATGTATCATAGAGCTCCTGAAGCTGCTTGAGCTGGGATGTGAACCCGCATTTGCTTGCTGTATTCACAATGATCATCACCTTGCCTCTGTAAGCCGATAGCGTCATGTCTTCGCCTGTTATGGTCCGTACGTTTATATCGTAAATTGTCATCTGCGGCCCTCCTTTTTACATTCTCCATTTATTTTACCTGTTTTACACTGCAAAACAAACGGAAACCGCTTTTTCCTTCCACTTAACGGAAAACGTTTTTTTCGAGGAACCAAACGGCTCTTTACCCGTCATAATAAAGAGCCGCTCCGAATTTATGCCCATTTGCCGCTTTTATCCCTGTCATTATGCGTTAAATGCGGTTTATTACGCCGGGATGGATTGAAAAATGGCTTAAAAATTTCTATAATGAAGAAAATTAACGGGGAATAACGGAGGTGGCATGTTGCCTATTAATATACCAAATCACCTGCCCGCTAAGCAGGTGCTTGAAAGTGAACACATCTTTGTAATGGATGAAAGCCGGGCTTTTCATCAGGATATCCGGCCGCAGAAGATCGTGATTTTAAATCTGATGCCGAAAAAAATCCAAACGGAAACCCAGCTCCTCAGGATGCTTGGGAATTCACCTTTACAAGTTCACTTTACGTTCTTAATTCCGAGCACACATACTCCAAAAAATACGGCAAGGCAGCATCTGGATGAATTTTATACGGATTTTTCCAGCATCCGCCACAAACGGTTTGACGGAATGATTATTACCGGGGCTCCGATTGAGCACCTGCCGTTTGAAGATGTTTCTTACTGGGAAGAATTGAAGGAAATCATGGAATGGAGCAAAACGAATGTCACTTCAACCCTCCATATCTGCTGGGGCGCTCAAGCCGGTTTATACTATCATTACGGCATTGAGAAAGTGGAGCTGCCGAAAAAAATCTTCGGTGTGTTTGAGCATACCGTTCTTAAAAAACATGAGAGATTGGTAAGAGGATTTGACGAGCTATACTATGTGCCCCACTCACGGCATACAGATATTAATACGGAGCAGCTGCAATCGGCTTCGGATCTGGATGTGCTCAGCGTTTCAGAGGAAGCGGGGGTCTGTTTAATCGTTTCAAAAGACGAAAAACAGATTTTCTTAACGGGTCATCCGGAATATGATACCGATACGCTACTTCAGGAGTATGAGAGAGACATAGAGAGAAATCTTTCAAACGTAGAAGCTCCTAAGCACTATTTTGCGCCCGGCGGGAAAGAACCTGTTAACCGCTGGAAAGCTCATGCAACGTTATTGTTTATGAATTGGCTGAATTATTACGTATATCAGGAAACCCCGTATGAATGGGATTAATTTTTGTTTTGAGTGATACGGTGACAAAAATATGATAAAATACTCTTGATTCAGTATGCGTATAACAAAACTTTAAAATAATGGAACATATCAATTAAATTTAGTTTAAATATGTTGCCGCGCTTATTATAAAATGATGCACTTGTGTTATGTTTATCTATAGACAATAACTCCTTACGATGCATGAAGCTTGCTTGTTGTTGATTACATTGAGGTGAATTTACTTGAATACCAATAAAAAAGTATTAATTTTGACTGCAAATTACGGAAACGGGCATGTTCAAGTGGCCAAAACGCTCTACGAACAGTGTCTGCGTCTCGGCTTAGATGTGACGGTTTCCAATTTGTATCAAGAGTCAAATCCGATTGTTTCAGAGGTTACTCAATACCTTTATTTAAAAAGCTTCTCAATCGGGAAACAGTTTTATCGTTTGTTTTATTACGGAGTTGACAAAATCTATAATAAACGCAAATTCAATATTTATTTTAAAATGGGAAATAAACGTTTAGGCCAGCTCGTCGAAGAGCATAAGCCGGACATTATTATCAATACATTTCCGATGATTGTCGTACCGGAATACAGACGGAGAACCGGAAAAGTGATCCCGACGTTCAACGTTATGACCGATTTCTGCCTTCACAAAATCTGGGTTCATGAAAATGTTGATAAATATTATGTCGCCACAGATTACGTGAAGGAAAAACTGATTGAAATCGGCACTCACCCGAACAACGTAAAGATCACGGGCATTCCCATCAGGCCTCAATTCGAGGAATCAATGCCGAAAGAGCCGATTTATAAAAAATACAATCTCTCTCCCGACAAAAAAGTTCTTCTTATTATGGCGGGAGCGCATGGTGTGCTGAAAAACGTAAAAGAACTGTGCGAAAATCTCGTTCATGACGATCAGGTGCAGGTTGTGGTGGTATGCGGCAAAAACAGCTCGCTGAAAGAATCCCTCAGCAGCTTGGAAGGTGACAATGCCGACCGGCTGAAAGTTCTGGGCTATGTAGAAAGAATTGACGAGCTGTTCCGTATTACGGACTGCATGATCACGAAACCGGGCGGCATCACACTGACGGAAGCGACGGCGATCGGAGTACCCGTTATTTTGTACAAACCGGTTCCCGGGCAGGAAAAAGAAAACGCCATTTTCTTTGAAGATCGCGGTGCGGCTGTTGTGGTCAACCGCCACGAAGAAATTTTAGAGTCTGTCACCTCCCTTCTTGCGGATGAGGAGAAGCTGAACCGGATGAAGGACAATATTAAAAGCCTTCACCTCCCCAACTCTTCTGAAGTCATTTTGCAGGACATTATAAAAGAATCTGAAATGATGGCCGGGAAGGCGGATATGGCATTATCGTAAAAGAAAAGCACACGAATGATTCGTGTGCTTTTTGTTTTTTCCGGTTAAGCTTTGTTACTGGAAAAATAAAGATAAAAAATAGGGAGCGGCCGCTTGACGTCCGCTCCCATATGGTGTATAGTTGAACCATCATTTAACAACGTTTACATACGTACGGTTGGATGATGACAAAATTTTTTTTAGCACGAAGGTGCTACAGTACTAGGAGGAATTAAGCAATATGCAAAACGGTAAAGTAAAATGGTTCAATAACGAAAAAGGATTCGGCTTCATCGAAGTTGAAGGCGGAGACGACGTATTTGTTCACTTCACTGCTATCGAAGGAGAAGGATACAAATCATTAGAAGAAGGACAAGAAGTTTCTTTTGAAATTGTCGAAGGTAATCGTGGACCTCAAGCTTCTAATGTTGTAAAACTCTAAACTCAATACATGTTGATCAGATGACAAATAGAGGAGAGGCGTATGCCTCTCCTATTTGATTGCCGTCTGAATCTCAATTGCGACAAGATTCTGCTTGCAGCGCTGCTCGATCTCTTCAATTTGTTTCTCCATTGACGGCATTCCTTTTTTTGCCATTTCCGCTAAACTTCCCAAATCACCGTATATCTCTTTAAATGTCTGCTGAAGGATTGTTTTTAAATCTTTATCATTCACGGCTGGTTTTTCCCTTCTCTCCCAAGATACCCTGAATAATAGTAAATAAGCCCTAATTAATCAGGTTCAATAGTTATATCGGCTTATTTTCTATATTTTTTTCTATTTTCCGTACATATTTCTAAAAAAAAATCTCCAAACTATTTGCGGAGGTGTTTTTTAATGGACTCTGAATTTTTTCCAAACGGACTGACGGATAAACGCCAGCTTGAATTAGCGGTGGAAACGGCCCAGAAAACAACGGGAGCGGCTACCCGGGGCCAAAATTCAACTTTGGTGGAATCTGCATACCAGGCGATTCAGGATGCCAGAACGATGTCACAATCCAGTGAACTGCAGGCTCTCGACCAGGATTTTCTGCAAAAGCAGCGAATGCTTCTCGACGATTGCCAGCATCAGCTTGATGAATTCGAAAAATAAAACCGCAGAAGCTGCGGTTTTATTTTTTATTGATTTGTCAGCTCCTTGCCGTAGGCTTTCAGCTTCTCCCCCACTGTGCATTGGTTGATGCAGAAAGAATGAGCGTGATTTTTTCCAAACTCTTTGCGGAAATGCTTTTTTACGAAACAGTCTTTGCAATATTCATCCTGAAGCTCTGTCAATTCTTTATAAATGCTTTTTTTATCCAATATCAGTCATCTCCGTTACCTTCTAATGTTATACGGCTTTCAATCTGCCGGTCCGAGAGAATTTTTCTGGCAAGGTCATCCGCTTCTTGATTTTCCTTTCGGTTTACGGCTTCATATGTCGGTGTCAGCTTTAAGGATTCGAGCAGCGCTTCAATTTTATCCAGCCATTCGTTTTGCGTTTCATCATAACACGGCCAGCTGCCGTCAAGCTGATGTAAAACGACAAGGGAATCCCCTCTTATCGTGATTGAATTTCTGCTTGCGCCAAGTTCCTGCACTTCCTTAAGCGCTTCGTATAAAGCGGCATATTCCGCCTCATTGTTCGTCTGAAGCGTTAAGCTTTTGTTTTTCCGTATGCGGTATCGCTTGCCGCCGATAGAATAATACACGACAATTCCGAGTCCGGCGCGTCCGCTTGTTTTGTCAAAGCCGCCGTCGAAATACACTGTAATGTCGTCAGGTTCGTGCGCAAGCTCTTCAGTAAGCTTTTCTAATTCTTTAAGCGTCCAGCTCGCGCCTTTTTCATCCTCAAAATAAATGTCTTTTATATAAGGAAAGCGGCTGACTTCTCTTGCAAGCATGCGCGCTTTCGGAACGGTCAGCCAATCTTCGGAAAAAAACGCGACAGGGCCTGTTCCTTTTGCTTCTATTTCGATATACGGCTTAAGATTCATTGAAATCACCTTACCATTCATTAGTTGACGGGCGTGTGCTATAATCAAACCATTCTCAAATTGAAAGGAAGTCAGCAGGTTTTGTTTAACGATGTGTTATGGATCTTATTTGCGGTCATTCATTTTATCATTGTTCTTCTGTTTTATAAAGGATTTGGCAAAACGGGCCTATTCGTATGGATCGGTTTCGCCACGGTGTGCGCCAACTTGCAGGTTGTCAAAACAGTCGAACTGTTCGGGCTTACGGCGACACTGGGAAATATCATGTACGGCACCGTTTTCTTCGCAACGGATGTGCTGAATGAAAAATACGGTCCCAGGGAAGCGCGCAAAGCCGTCTGGCTCGGGTTTTCCACTCTGCTCGCTTTGACATGCGCCATGCAGGGGGCTCTTTTATATAAACCGGCTGCGTCAGATATCGCACAGCCTGCCCTTGAGACGATTTTCGGTTTTCTGCCGCGTGTTGCGCTCGGAAGCCTCTTGGCTTTTATTTTCAGCCAAACGATAGATGTTTATGTATATTCAGCCATTCGGAGAATCTTTCCTTCAGACAGGCTTCTCTGGCTCAGAAACAGCGGAAGCACGGCGCTCAGCCAGCTGCTGGATACATTTATCTTCACTGCCGTGGCCTTTATCGGCGTTTATTCCGCGGGAGTATGGTTCAGCATCTTCATTTCAACTTACCTGATTAAATTTGCGGTATCACTCATTTCTGTCCCTTATGCGTATGCGGCAAAACGAATGACACCGAATGGAGAGTGACGGATGATGCCCGCTGAAATTTATGTAGACGGTGCAAGCGCCGGAAACCCGGGCCCGTCCGGTATCGGTATTTTTATTAAACATGCCGGGAAAACAGAATCTTTCTCAATTCCGATCGGCGACCAATCAAATCAGGAAGCTGAATTTCTCGCTTTAATTGAAGGAATGAAGCTGTGTGCCGCCCGCGGATTTGAGTCCGTGTCATTCCGGACGGATTCGGATATCGTGGAGCGGGCCGCAGATCTTGAAGCGGTTAAAAACAAGGCTTTCCAGCCGTTTGTTGACGAAATCATCCGCTTAAAGGCCGAATTTCCATTGTTTTTCATTAAGTGGATTCCCGGCAGACAGAACCAAACAGCCGATCAGCTCGCAAAAAAAGCGATTCGGCTGAATAAATAACCGGAATGAAATTGCGTCTCACTGTTCATCCTACAAATGAGGTGAACAGCTATGAGAAAGGAAAATAAAGGCCGGCTGACCGGGGGCGTAAATCCTCAGGGAAATATGGAAGGAAATGCGCATAAAGACCCGAAATCAGCCCTTGAAAACAACGCAAAAAAAAGCAATACAAAACGCTAGAGGGATCAGCTGATCTCTCTGGCGTTCAGCTTTTCGAGCATCCTTTCAATTCCTTTTATCTGATGACGTCTGAGCATTAATGCCGCCTCTTCCATCTTTAATGAAAAAAGCGCTTCTTCAAGCGTACAGACTAACGGCACCTCGCAATGTATTTCAGCAAGCTGCCTTGACAGCTCCAATTCTTTCAAGCTTTGCTGAATTTTCGTTTGCTGGCCCTTCGGCAAGAGAGCGAGGCTTTCTAATAACCGGTCTATGTTTTGGTATTCACGGATCAGCTTGTACGCCGTTTTTTCCCCGATCCCTTTAACGCCGGGATAGTTATCGCTCGTGTCTCCCATCAGCGCCTTAATGTCAATCAGCGCTTTTGGCGGAACTCCCGTTTCTTCTCTGAATATCTCATCTGTATATACCTTATAATTGCCGATACCCTTTTGCAGCAGCGCTACTCGAACTTGATGATTCAGCAATTGAAGCAGATCTTTATCACCCGTTACAATCGTAATTTCCGCTTCCCCGGAAAATAGGGCAGAAAGCGTACCGATACAGTCATCCGCCTCATAGCCTTTTATGCCGATGTTTAAAAAACCGAGCTCTCGCGCTGCTTCTTTCGCTAGATCAAATTGCGGAATCAGCTCTAGCGGCGGTTCGCTTCTGTTGGCCTTATAATCTTGAAACAAATCATTGCGGTACGTTTTGCTTCCCATATCCCAGCAGCAGACGACATGTGTGGGCTGAAACGTATCAACCGCCGTAATAAGATGCTTTAAAAAACCGTTGACGCCGTTTGTGGGAATTCCGTTTTCATTTATCATAAAATTGCGATGAACGGCCGTCGCGAAAAACGAGCGGAACAAAAGCGCCATGCCGTCAACGAGCAGTAATTTATTATTCATATATCAAAACTCCTTTTTATTCAATGTTCCTATTTTACCAAAGAAGGCGGTAAAAAAACAGCATCCCCCCATTTGGAAGATGCTGCCGTCACGTTACTCACCGTGTCTTTTATTGCTTGCCATCAGCTTTTCAGCTTCACGGCCGGCATAAGAATCAAATTTCTGTCCGAAGCCGTTTTTCTTTTTGGCATTGTTATTCTGCTGAGCATTTCTGTTTCCCAGTTTTGTTCTGCCCATGGTCATATCCCCCTTTAGAGAAGATACGGATAGTATGTACAGCAAGCGCTGATGACACACGCGGCAGGTTCATCCATTACTGTCTGCTGACGAATTCTTTCACCATCTCTTCACTTACGAATCGTCTTTGCGGCACGATGCCCTTTTTCGCCAGCTGGTTCATTTTTGCGGTGATGCCATTGATGGCATCTGTCGTGAACGGTTTATTCTGTCTGCATTTTACAATGGCTTCTTCAATGGCCTGTTCACGCTCATAATCAAGCTGTACAAATGTTTTGACGTGCTGATGCTGTTTTGCGGAATGTGCTGAAATTGCTTTATGGACTTCTGACATAAAAGGTTTCATCTCGCTTTTTTTCATTTTAGTCTACCACGACTGTAATCTGCCCGCCAAGCGGATTTTTAAATTTTCAGCATTTCATCTTTCTTTTTCCATGCTTTTTCGGCTTCGTAAAGGTGTTCAATTTCCCTTGCACTCGTATTTTCCGCAAGACCTTGTAAATAAGTGTCCCGCTGCTCGCGGATCTGGGACAGGCTTTTATCCGCCATGTCTTCTTGCAGACGGCGCACCTGCTCAGCATATCGCTCTGAAAGGCTTTCTTTCTCCTGCTCAAGCCACTTTTCTGTCACTTTTTGCAGGCTCAGCCTGAGCCCTTCTACAAACGCTGCTTTTCCGTTCTGTTCAAAAAACTGCTTCGGTGATTTAACTTCCTTTACGTGATGTGAGAATGCCGAGACGTCAATGACCGGAGCGACCTCTTTCAGCTGAACGGCAAATTCGTTTTCACCGCTCACATAAATGGAGAAATCTCCGTCTTCCATAAGCTTCTTCTGACAGTTTTCCATCCATTCCTCAGTCATATGGCGCTCAATAAAACCGGTCATCCGGATATCGAGCGTTTTCAGCTCTTGAATATATTCAAAACGGAATTCCTTGAGCGCCTCATTCAGCGCCGCTGATATATTTCGTTTCCAATCACCGTTTTGAAGACCCGGATGGAAGGCGTTTTTCAACATATCATTCGCATAAAACGTCAGGCGGTGTTTAATGTGATAGAGCTGTTCTTCCGTATCTTTCATCACTTTTCGAATGATGACCTCAGACGTACGGCGCTTTGAAATGTCAGCGAGAGCTTTTTCATAGGAAGACTCCAGACGCTGTTTCTTTTTTTCTTTTTCTTCTGCCGACTGGTGAAGAGATTCGTGAAGCTGTTCCACCATATCGCACAATTTGTCCGCCTCTGTTTTCAGCTGGGCGCAGCTGGCCCTCATTACATCTTCCTCAATAAAGTGCTCAAGCCCGGTTCTTACATCAGAGAACCTGTTATAAAAAGCTTCTTTTTTACCCGCAAGCTCTTCTTTACTTGAGACATGATATAATTTCGGCCGGTTAATTCCCTCTTTTGAGAGTTCTGAGCGGACATAGTCTTTGACGGTTTCCAGCTCGCTTTCGGTTTTGGCCAGATCGGCGGCGTTAATGACAAAAAACATTTTATCCATGCCGAATGATTCTTTGACGAGGCCGAGTTTCTTCAGAAAAGACCTGTCTCCTTTTGAAAAAGAATGCTGATAGTACGTCATATAAAAGAACGCGTCAGCATCTTTTATATATTGAAAGGCAAGCTCCGTATGGCGCTTGTTTATACTGCTTGCTCCCGGCGTATCAACAATGGTGATGCCTTTTTGCGTGAGAGGCGAATCATAATACACGGTGACTTCTTTTACGCAGCAGGCCGTTTTTTCTTCGGCTGCGTACGGTTTTAAATCTTCAACCGGCACCGTCAGTGTCAGCCTTTGACGGATCTGTTCTTCGTACGTATCAAACGCCTGCAGCATCGTCTGAATCACCGGGATGAGTTCATCCGGAATTTTTCCCTTTTTAATGGCATAATTCCATCTCTCTTTCAGTGAACGCCCCTTTACATCAGCATCTTTCAGCTCAGTCAGCTGAAGCATTTCAGCGTCCAGCTCCTCCTCCGTTTTAAAAACGATCTCCGCAGATTTATGCGGTTTGCCGTCTTGCGGTTTCGTTATTTTGTTGATTGTAGCCGTTGTGGGCGTCGGTGATGATGGAAGCACGTATTCACCGACAAGCGCATTTGCAAATGATGATTTCCCCGAGCTGAATCCGCCGAATAATGCCAAGGTAAACTGGCGGTTTTCAAGCCGCTCAATCCTGCTTCGAAAGGCTTCTGCCTGTTTTCCTAATATGCTCGAGGATTCAAGAATCCCGGCAAGCTCATAGAACCGATCAGTCTGCTCTTTTATAGGAAGTTCCTTCATCGCATTTTTTTCAGGCTTGCTTACTTCATGCTGTACAGCCTCTTTTGGTTTCTCTTTTTGGACGGGCGCTTTCGCAAGGCGTTTTTTTCGCGTATACCAGTCGCCGCTTCCCGTAGCACAGGTCAATTCTTCTTCCCACAAAGCGCGGACGCGGGCTGCTTTTTCCAAGGCATTGCGTTCTTCTTTTGCCGATTGCGCGAGCTCATCCCTTATTTTCTTTTCTTTTTCGAGCCGGTTTTTCAAGTTCTCAATGAGCGGTCCGTTTTTTGTCTGAACATAAGCTGTCAGCTCCTCAATGAGTTCCGCTGTCTGTCTTTTGGCTTCCCTTCTGATCATTTCAGCGAGGTCTTTCGTATAAGTTAATACGTATTCAGATGAAAAGGCCGCTCCCTGCTTAAGGGCCTGAGCGGTGATATCATCAGAAAGCGATGTGCGGTACGCCTGGATTTTCTTGATCAGTTCGTCCGAATCCGCTTCATACCGCTTGGCAGCTTTCGTAAATGTGTCGATAATATGCCAATCCGCTTCCCCTTCCGTTCTTTTTTTAATATCGGCAAAAAATTCAGCATGCCTTCTCTCTTTCTCCTGAGCCGTTTTCGCTTTTGAAAAGAATAATCCGGTTTTAAATGAGGGCTGCTGTGATTCAATATAAGCAGATGCAAGCTCCCTCATCTCAAAGGGTGTCAGATTAGCGTTTTGCAATATGTTCTGCACGTCTTTTCTGATGTCTTTCTCTGCTGTTTCAGCCTGTTGAACGGCTTTTTTAAGCTCATCTTCAACAGAACGGACAAGTGCTTCTTGTTTGTCAAACTGCTCTCCGCTGCTGTTTTTATCTTCTTTTACGAGCATCTCTGTATGCTCTGTGACTAAGTGTGCGACTTTTCTCTCCGTTAAGGACCATAAATTTGTTTTTGCCTGCTGTTTCAGCTTCTGCAGATGTTTTTTCAGCTGTTCCATGCCGTTTAAAGGATGGTCAGGCTCAGTGACAGACGTAAAGAAAAGCGATTCTTTCGGTATTCCCGCGCCTTCAAGCATGTCTTCCACCTGCCTGCGGTACTCTTCAAACTTCGTTTCAGTTTCATCATGTCTGTCAATTTGGTTGACGATCAGAAATAAATTCGGAATACGGTCTTTGATGGAGCTGAGAAACAGCATATTTTCTTCTGAATGGACGTGATTATAATGAACGACGTAAAATAAAGCGTCAGCCTGATGCAGAACCGAAGCGGCAGATAAAAAATGCGCTTCGTCCGTCGAATCAATTCCCGGTGTGTCAATGTAGGCCGCATAAGGCTCTGACTCCTTAAAGCCGGCATAGACTTCCACCGTTTCAATTTGCTCACCGTCTTTACAGAATTGCTGCACTTGTTCTTTATCGTAACTTCCTTTAATTTCTGCATAAGCCCCGTCCGTCGTATGAAGCATGACTTTATCTTCACCGTGCCGGATGACAACGAGATTGGCGCTTGTGGGAATCGGGCTTGTCGGCAGTATGTCTTCACCGAGCAATGTGTTTAATAAAGAGGACTTTCCGGCCGAATAATGCCCGGTAAACGCGATATAAACCTCTTCATCAGCCGCTTTTTTCATAATGGCCGCGAGCTGATCGGCCCGTTTTTCATCCTGATGATCCAAAAATTGTGCGTATAAGGCACCCGTTCTGCTGAAAATCTCCCTGTTATGGCGTTCTTCTTCTGTCATGTGTCTTTACCCCTTTGTGTCTGTCGCATCAAATGACGTTTTTCATTTTTAGAAAGCTCTGAAAAAAACCTCTCCCCCATTTTACACAAGAATGGCTCACTTTTCTTCAGGAAACGCAAAAAAGCCGCCGATATCGGCAGCTGATAAAGAAAAAACACCCGCGGCAGGAAAAACCGCAGATGTTTAAGAAGACATCGATTTATTCGAAACTTTTTTCAATACGAAACCAATTAAAACACTGTATGTACAAACGGCTGCAAATAAAAATAACATTGTCATTTTCGGCACCACCTTGAATGAGAATCATTTTCATATTTATATCTTATCATGAGTGAGAATGATTTTCAATCTCTATTTTGCGGTGTTTTCTTCTAGCGCTTTCTCTTCGGCGCGAATCCTCACAGTGAGCATGCAGGCATTGAGAATCGAAAAGAGAAACAGTGTCCAATACGCTCCGTATAACAGCGGCAGAAAAATAAATTCTAAGATGACGACCGCGTAGTTCGGGTGCTTCATCCACCTGTACGGCCCCTTTCTGACAAGCTCCGCATCCGGCACGACAAGGATTTTCGTATTCCAATACCGCCCTAATGATAATAGCGCCCAATACCTGATCCCCTGTACAAATAAAATGATACATATAATGGCGGTCCACCTTGGAGAAAGCGTTTTTTGAAACGCCGCCACCTCAGCTGTAAGAGAGACAAAAAAGAGCACGTGCATCAGGACGAGAAAGGGATAATGTCCTTCTCCGTATTCGACTGCGCCTAGCTTTTTCACCTTTTGCTCATTGCGCCGGGCCACGATCATCTCCGCAATCCGCTGGGCCGCAAGCAGCATGATAAACAGCCAAAACATTAAGAAGCCCCCTTTTCCCAGCTGAACAGCAAAAGCTCAGACGAAAATCCCGGCCCGAGAGCGCCGATCAGCCCTTTCTCGTTTTCTTTCTGCCGTCCGTGGAGCAACTGTTCTTTTATCACATGAAAAATAGTTGCGGAAGACATGTTCCCGTGTTTTTGCAGCACCTTCCGAGATGCCGCAAGCTGACCGGTGTCCATTGAAAGACTCGTTAAATAGGCGTCAATGACCTTTTTCCCGCCTGGATGGGCAAGAAAGGTTTTAATGTCGTGAGGACTGACACCATATTCAAATAAAAATTCATCAACATTGTCCTTCAGCCACTGTGAAACCAGGGTGGGAATATCTCTTGAAAAAATGACTTGAAAACCGCTGTCCGTGAATTCCCAGCCCATCACATCTTCCGCATCCGGCATCATCACCGATTGGGTGGCGAATATCCGCGGAAGAAGCGGCTGTTTGACGTCGTTTCGGTTCGCCTTTTCTCCTCCGATTAGTAATGCGGCAATCCCGTCCGCAAACAGGGAGGTTCCGATTAAGTTGCTTTTTGACTTGTCGTTCGGCTGAAACGTTAAGCTGCAGAGTTCAGCCGCGATGACAAGCACGTATGCTTCAGGATACGCGCGGCAGTATTCGTACGCCCTGGACAGGCCAGCCGCTCCGCCCGCGCATCCTAAGCCCCAGATCGGTATCCGTTTTGTTTTCGCAGAAAACGGCAGCTGATTCATCACTTTCGCTTCAATGCTGGGTGTTGAAAGCCCGGTGCTGGAAATAAAAAAGATCGCATCGACTTTTTCATATGGAAAGGGATTTGTTAAACAATCCGGGTTTGTTAAACAATCAAGTGCCGCATCCGCACTGTGCTTGACGGTTTCTTCCGTATACAGCCGGTTTTTTTCTGAAAAACCCCGTGCCGTTTTATACCATTCAATCGGCCGGACAAACTGCCTTGATTCAATTTCGCCGTTTTGAAAGGCTTTTAACAGCCGGTCAATATCCTTAAATGAATCGGCAAACATCCCTCTCGCAAAATCCGCCGCCGTTTCTTGCGAGACATGATACTTCGGAATGCTCGTTCCGACAGATAACACATATGCCATGCCCATCACCTCTTTACATAAAGGTTCCCGCTTTTTTCCTGAATGTATGCATAAGTTTGAATCGAGGATTTCACTGACATGCCATTTTAATAGGAAATTGGCCCTTTTGAATAAGAAACCCTTCGACTATACTTGATCCATTCATAAAAAAAGGTTGTGATTGGGATGCTGACACCTGTCATTCTTAGAGGGTCACTCGTTCAGTTAGAGCCGATGACGATTGATCACACTCAGGCACTTTGTGACGCTGCTTCAGAAAATAGGACGACTTACGCTTACACCCATGTCCCTGACGGAATCGAAGAAACAAAGCGTTATATTGAGCGCTCGCTTTCCGATTATGAAAAAAGACTTGCATTGCCTTTTGCAGTACGGAGTCTTGAAACAGACCGAATCGTCGGAAGCACGCGGTTTATGGATGCGGAAGTGTTTACGCGGCCGGCGGACGCAGCTCCGGAAGTGTGTGAGATCGGCAGCACATGGTATGCCTCTGCCGTGCAGCGGACCGGTGTCAATACGGAATGTAAACTTCTGATGCTGACTCATGCGTTTGACGTGTGGCAAGCTGTCAGGGTGACGCTGAAAACCGACGTTCGCAACCAGCGCTCACGGACTGCGATTTTGCGGATCGGAGCCCAATTTGAAGGGATCCGCCGCGCACACATTCCGGCTGTCGACGGCGGTCTCAGAGATACCGCCTACTACTCCATCCTTCGGGAGGAATGGCCTTATATACGGCAAAACCTTTCTGGCCGGCTCAAAGCATATAACTGAAAAACCTGCCGATATATGGCAGGTTTTTCACATATTCGGATCATGGACGTATAAATTGAGATCGATCCGTCCGTCTGACGTGACCGCTACCCCCTCAGCTTCAAGAGACAGCTTCTGTACAGAAAACATCTCTTCGTCTCTCAATCCGATTTCGCCCTTTGCATTGATGACCCTGTGCCAAGGAAGACGATGCTTTTTACTCATGGAGTGAAGAATCCTCACAACCTGCCTCGCTCCCCGCGGACTTCCCGCAAGATCGGCAATTTGACCATACGTCATCACTTTTCCTTCAGGAATCTGTTTGATAATGGCTACCGCCCGTTCCGTAAATGTCATGGAACTCCTCATTTCGCAAGAGCAGATGATTTTTGAGAAAATCAGCCACTTCCTGATCTTATTTCTATAGATGATAATTGCTATATCATCATACTTATTTCATCTCTGCGTTTAAATAGATTATCTGTTTGTTCACAAAAAATTAACAAAGATAAGTATGTACATATTTAACATAATATGTAATAATACAATTGTATTAAAAAAGAAAAGGAGTGTTTACAATGAAAATGAAAAAAGCTTTAGCCGGCTCAGCCCTATCTCTCGCTTTACTCTGTTCTGCCGCCCCTGCTTTTGCCGCAGGTCCTGCTGATACACCTTCTGCAGAAAGTAAAACGAAGGAAGTATCTGCTTTGGCGACGTTCATACTGAATGGTTCCGGCCCTGATTATCCTACTTCAATTTACCGGAATGGAATCACCTATTATTTAGACAACATCACCTTCCATGGTGCTGATGGCACTTGGACAGCCGTCTACAAAAGCTGATTTTTCATGACGCGGAATGTTTGTTCTAGGCAACAACTAAAAATAATCCGTATGTTACCGTGCCGATAAGAGAATAAATGATTGCTAACATGTACCTAAGAAGTGTCAAAATTGAAAATTGTGACAGATTCTTCTGAATTATCTCTTGCTCTACTTTTATCAGCATCTCCTGCTTTTGCAACTGCTGGACGATATCAACAATTGGTATCTAAAAGGAGTTTCTTTCTGGAACGGAATCTGGTATGGGAATGATGAGCACTGTTACTAATATGAAGGGGGCTTTGCCCCTTTTTCTAGTTTCACTGCCTTTTATAATTGATCCAACATATAGCACCTAGGTGCGTAATTTCATTTCACCCGATGATCATTATCAGTTGTACTGTTTTCTGCTTTTAGACGCAAAAACACATAATCTAAAATTCTCTCCTGCCATAGGGTTTTTGATCGGATCCTGCAGCATTTTAGTGAATCACATGTCTATCCAAAAGCCGAGCCTCAACTCTTTACGAAGAATCAATCCAGATCCTTCAGAACATTTCTATGGACGCCTGAGTTCCCCAGCTCATGTTAAGGTAACTCTATTCTTGATATATGCTGACGTAAACAAAAGGCCATGGAATGTTTTTCCTCCCCTCTTTAGTTATCAAACCTTCTTTTGGACGAGGGGCACAGGACATCCCCGATCAGAAAAACACCTAAAATGAATAAAATTAAATGTAAGGGCAATAATTTTTCGTGAGCAAGTACACATAAAACCTCTTACTTGCTCTTTTATTTTTGATAAAACACAATCCAGGGTGATAACATGAGATTTGCTTGGGAAGAATTAATTATAATTGCATTCGGAATGATTTTACTGAGAATTTCAGGGAGAAAATCCATTGCACAAATGACCATTGCACAGACAATGGTGATGATTTCAATCGGTACGATTATCGTTCACCCCATTTTAGAAACCAGTTTATTGAAAACATTAATCGCTGCGTCTATCCTTTTTAGCGCTTTGATTTTGATGGAATGGTTTCAAGTAAAAGTAAACTGGATTGAATCTTTTCTAACCGGAAAATCTAAATTCGTTATAGAAGACGGCCAACTCAATATAGAAAACTTAAAGAAGCTGAGGCTGACAGCAGATCAACTCGAAATGCGTTTAAGGCTTCTTGGCATTTCAAATATAAACACAATTAAATATGCCACTTTAGAAGCTAATGGACAATTAGGCTACGAATTAAAAGATGATTGTAAGCCTTTAACCATCAAAGATCTTAAAAAAGTGATCGATCCAAAATGTCTTAACAAAGAGCCTCAGCCTCAAAAAGATGATCAAGCCAATATATTCGAGGAAATCAAAAAACACCAGGCTCAGCACAAGCCAAAAAATCTGAATAATTCGCTGATTAGTAATGCCTTTTGTTATTCAAAACCGATGCCGAATCAGACCGTTAACCGCCATTTTTTACCGAAACCGGTTTACAAGAAACAAAAAAAGCATCTGAAGCAGATGCCTTTTTTAAATTGATATTGCGACGATGAAAAGAGTCGGCAACCCCCGTATTTTTCGAGAGGTCCTTGTATGCGCCTGAATATGCTTTTCAGCCGTCTATATCCACCGCCGCCCTTAGCCATAATGTTAGTCAGTTTGTTTTTATAAAATCATTGATTAATTGATCAGTCGTTAATATTGTGGCAAATTCATCATGCAATGTTGCCAGAGATATATTGTGAATAGTCTCTGCATCATAATATGTATCATTTTGATCTCTCATTCCGAAGGCTGCTGTTGCATCTGAAATCAGGTATGTATCAAATCCTAAATTACCGCTCATCCTTGTGGTTGTTGAAACACAGTGCGGCGTAGTCAAGCCAGTGATTACGACAGTTGTTATATCATTTGCTTTTAAAAGCTCTTCTAGATTAGTCCCAATAAAGCTGCTGTTTACTTTTTTGGTTATAATGACTTCTTTTTCCATAGGTTTAACGATTTCCTTTATAGCAACCCCCTCATTTTTTGGATAAAATAAAGAACCAGGTTTATCAGAAGTATGTTGTATGTATATGACTGTCCATCCTTTTTCTCTCCATAATTTCAGTATTTTGCTGATATTTTCTTCCGCCTTTACGTTATTTCGTTCTCCCCACTTTTTATCATCAAAGGCTTTTTGTACATCCACAATGATTAAAGCTTTTTTCTTTTCTGCCATCAGATAACCTCCTATATTGAAAATTCGTATTTATAACATTTTAAATAAAGATTTTACTTTTGTACAATTGTTTCAGTGTTAAATTTCATATCGCACCTTCCCCGTTGGAAAAGCATTGAAATATCTAAAGCTAGCACTCACTCAAAAGCTGCAGATCACCAGAGGCCAGCAATATTCAACTCTTTTTCTCTATATACTTATCAATATCCTGAAATAAGCCGCAACAGTGAATGAAAAGATTGCCCCTAACTAAATTCACGCTCGCAAAATATTAACAAAAAAACCCTTGGTTATTTTTGTATTGTATGTAATAATACAAGTGTATTAAAAAACAAAGGAGTGTTCAAAATGAAATTAAAAAAAGTTTTAACTGGTTCTGCCTTGTCTCTCGCTTTACTCGTTTCCGCTGCCCCTGCTTTTGCATCTAGCCCTGGTCATACAAATAGCGACTCAACTCAAACAAAAATTTCGACACAAGCGACCAAAGATTCTTTTACAATGGATTACCTTCATAGATGGGATATCCCAAATACAACTGTTAAGAATGGTGTTACATATTACCTTAAGAAAGTAGAGATAATCGAAGGGTTCTATCGCGCAACTTTTGAAGGATGGATTAATTAAAAGAAGGGGCTTTCCCTTCTTTTCACTCTCATTTGTAAGGATCCGTGCACAAGATACTCGTTCACGTACATATAGTCCGGGACGGTTTTTCGGCAAAAAAAGTGGATGCCTCATCACTCAATTTGTTTCTTTTCAAACAATGAAAATAATAAATGAAAGAGGATGCCTCGCAAAAAGTTCAGCAAACTTTCGGAAGCATCCTCGATCTGGATAAAATAAGATGTTATTTTAAAGAAAAACGGGTGACTAACCCTCTTGAACCCTTGTCACATCAAGGTTTTTTTTCGTTTTAGGAATCATATTATAAATAATATTCAAAAGGACGGCGGTAAAGCTTCCGGCGACGATTCCGTTTGTGGTCAGTAGATTTAAGTAAGACGGCAGGTGCTTAAACATATCGGGAACGACGGTTACACCGAGTCCCAATCCGACCGAACACGCGACAATCAGAAGGTTTTCCTGCTTTTTAAAGTCAATTTGACTGAGCATTTTAATGCCGTAGGAGATGACCATGCCGAACATGGCCACCATCGCGCCTCCCAGTACGGAAGACGGGATGATGGTCGTGAAGGCTGCGATTTTCGGAAAAAGGCCGAAGAGCATTAAAAGTGCGCCCGTGACACCGATAACCGCGTTTTTCTTAATTCCCGTCAGCTGCACGAGGCCGACGTTTTGGGAATAAGCCGTGTACGGAAAAGCATTAAAAATGCCGCTGATGAATACCGCCAGGCCTTCCGCACGGTAGCCTTTTGCTAAATCACGTTCAGACAGGCGCCGGTTTGTCAGGTCACCGAGAGCGAAATAGACGCCGGTTGACTCAACAAGGCTGACAATGGCAACGATGGACATCGTAATAATCGGTGCCGCATGAAATGTCGGCGCCCCGAAGTAAAACGGTTTAATCATTTGAATTGCGTCAGCATTCGCCACATTGTCAAATTGCACTTTTCCCATAAAATATGCGATGGCCGTCCCGATGACAATGCCGATTAAAATCGAAATGGATTTCAAAAATCCTTTTGTAAACCGATAAAGCAGCACGATGATGACGAGCACCGTAAATCCGAGGGCAAGGTTAGCCGGATCACCGAAATCCTTGCTGCCTTCCCCGCCGGCAATATGATTCATCGCGACCGGCATTAAGGTCATCCCGATAATCGTCACGACAGATCCGGTTACGACAGGCGGGAAAAAGGATACGAGCTTGCCGAAGAAAAACGACAGCAGAATGACAAGCAGACCCGATGCCAAAATGCTTCCGTAAATGGCTGAAATCCCGTACTCCTTACCGATGGAAATAATCGGCGCTACCGCGGTGAACGTACAGCCGAGCACAACGGGCAAGCCGATGCCGAAACATTTATTCCTCCATACTTGAAGCAGCGTAGCCGCCCCGCACATAAAAATGTCAATTGATACGAGATATGTCAGCTGTCCTGCGTTCAGTCCCAATGCCGCTCCTACAATTAAGGGAACGACGACGGCGCCGGCATACATGGCAAGCACGTGCTGGATACCGAGTGAAAGTGTTTTGGCATAGCCGTTTTTCATGAACGGACCTCCTGTACAAATGTCACTTTTCCGTCTTCAAGCGATTGAATTCTCGCCAATGATTCGACCCGGCATCCTTTTTTCACCAGCTCATCTCTTCCCGGCTGAAATGACTTTTCAATGACGATTCCGATCCCGCAAACCGCTGCGCCTGCTTGTTTTACGATGGATAAAAGTCCTTCTGCCGCCTGTCCGTTCGCTAAAAAGTCGTCAATGATTAACACGCGGTCATCTTTCGACAGATGATTTCCGGAGACAGCAATCTGACTTTCTGTTTTTTTCGTGAAAGAATAGACGGATGCCGTCAGCAGATCATCCGTTAATGTGAGAGACTTCCTTTTTCTCGCAAAGATGACGGGAACGCCGAGTTCAAGGCCGGCCATCACCGCAGGGGCAATGCCCGAAGATTCAATTGTGACGATTTTGGTTATCTCGTCTTTTTCAAAACGGCGCGCAAATTCCCGGCCGATCTGCTGCATGAGAACCGGATCAATTTGATGGTTTAAAAAAGAATCCACTTTCAGCACTTGATCAGAAAGAACAATTCCGTCTTCTGCTATTTTTCGTTTTAATGCTTCCACAATGATTACCCCCGCTTATAAAAAATAAAAAAAGCATTGCCCGCTCTCCAAAAAAAGAGCAAGCAATGCCGAATGATCTACACGCAACGGCCGAATAAAGCCGTTCCATTGCTCACTCATAGTCGGACATTTACGGTGACCGGTAGAAACTTGCGTGCCATATCCACGCGATTATATGAGTGTTCGTATGATATTAATCAAATTATAACAAGATACACTTCTTTTGCATAGTGAAATTTGAATATTTCCGAACTTTTACAAAGAATTGGTTTTCGATTATTCGTGTTTTTAGAATTTTTAGAAAAACACCCGGTGTATACCGGGCGTTTCGTTTATAAATATAAATTTGAATATTTGCCGACGAGATACTCAATGAGATATTGAACGTTCAGCTCTTCTCCCGTTGCATCTTTTATGATGTCAAGCGGCATTTTGCGTCTTCCGTGCTGATGAACCTTTTCTGTCAGCCATTGTTTGATCGGCTCAAAATCGCCCCGTTCTATTAATTGGTCAAATTCAGGCAGATCGTCAAGCATGGTATGCTTCAGCTGTGCCGCATACATATATCCGAGCGCATAGGAAGGGAAATAGCCGAAATCGCCGCCCGCCCAATGTACGTCCTGCAAAATGCCTTTTGCGTCAGATGGCGGCGTAATGCCTAAATAATCATGATATTTTTGATTCCACAATGCAGGCAGTTCTTCCACTGTCACTTCATTGCTGAAAATCGCTTTTTCAATTTCATAACGGATAATAATATGAAGCGGATATGTCAGCTCATCGGCTTCAATTCGGATAAATGTCGGTTTCGCCTCATTTACGGCGCGTACAAAGTCCTCTCTTTTCACATCTTGAAATTGATCAGGCGAAGCCTCAACCATTTTTTCATAATAGGCGGTCCAGAAATGTTGATTTCTGGCGATAAAGTTTTCATAAAATAACGATTGGGATTCATGAATTCCCATGGATGCACCGTCAGATAAGTTCGTTCCGCTCAACGCTTCGTCAATATTCTGCTCGTAGATCGCATGCCCGCATTCATGAATCGTTCCGAAAATCGCCGTGCGGAAATCGTTTTCGTCATATCTGGTCGTCACCCGCACATCGCCCCGGTTGATTGTCGTCGCAAACGGATGCACCGTCTCGTCCAGGCGGCCGCCGTCAAAATCATACCCGAACTCTTTTAAGAAATACAAGGAGAGGTCTCTTTGTTGTTCTTTCGAAAACGTTTTCGTTATAAAGGAAGTGTCCGGTTTATTGCCGGATTCCGTCACTTTTTTGATAAGCGGAATAATCGCTTCCTTCAATTCAGAAAACAGCTGATCCAGCACCTTTACCGTAACACCCGGTTCGAAAATATCGAGCAATGCGTTGTATGGATGATCTTCATAGCCCCAATACGAAATAAACCGCTTATTAAAATCAATCAGCTTCTCAAGGTACGGAGCAAACATAGAAAAATCAGAGGCAGCCTTTGCATCCTCCCAAGCCGTTTCAGCTTTCGATGTTAAAATGACATATTCTTTATACTCATCTTCAGGAATTTTTTTATTATGATCATAATCTTTTTTCGCAAGTTCCGCCGCTTTCACTGTATCTTCAGGCAGCTCTTCTGCATGCGCGAGAAGGATGTCGATCAGCTCTTTCATCCGGTCGGATGTCTGGATTTGAAAAACGTCAGCCGACAGCTGTCCGATGCTTTCCGCCCGGTCATCAGAGCCTTTTTTTGGGGCTCCCGTTCTTAAGTCCCAATGCATAAGTGCAATGGCTTCGACATAGTGGGATACTCTTTTTAACAGATCAAAAAACTCTTTTTCATATGTATGTAAATCCATATCCGTTCCCCTCCCTTTTCACTATCAATTACAGGCTAATGGAATGCCGTGATAAAGTCAACTTCCCGGATTTAAAAAAGCCGCAGGATAAGAATCCTGCAGCTTTTGTTTTTATACGATTTTCGGTGTAACAGGCAAGATCTTTTTGACTTCGGCCAAGACCCGTTCACTTTCTCCGCCCGCATAAATGGATATGGTTCCGCTGTCCTGATTAGAACGGATGAGGCGGCCGATTCCCTGCCGGACTCTCAAGAGCATGTACGGCAGATCAACTTCCTCAAACGGATCTTTTTTCGCTCCGTTCCGCTTTGCGGTAAACACGGGATCATGAGGCGGATACGGCAACGCCCAAATGGTCACATTCCGGAGCGAGTCACCGGGAATGTCAAGACCTTCCCATAAGTGGACGGAACAAAGCACGGATTCTTCATCCCGCTGGAATTTTTCGACCAGACTGCTGATTTCTTCATCACCTTCGTAGTATATCGGATACGGCAGCTCCCACGCGGCAGCCTGTTCTTTAAATTCCTTCATGTCTTCAAAGGAAGGGAAAAGAACGAGGGTGCGTCCTTCATTCTTCTTAATGGTTTCAATCGTTTCGGCTGTTTTCTGCTCAGACGTCATGTCACCGTGAAGCGCAACAGACATTTGCTCCTCATAATCGTACGGAGATTCAACGGTGAATGATAAAGGATCACGGATTCCGAGGCTGTCAGCGATATAATCAAATGAACCGCCCTCAGAAAGAGTGGCCGATGAGAAGATATAAGGAATCTTTTTAGAAAAGACCTTTTCTCCCAAAACTTCGGCTACAGTTCTCGGCATAACGACAAACGTTGAGTCTGTATCCCGCGTTTCAAGCCAGCTGATGGCATCCTTTTGATACAGCGACAGCGAATATGCCATTTGTTCGACGTATTCTTCTACGACTGACAGCTCGTACTTATCGATCGTATACATTTCCGATTCAAATACGAGCGCCTCCCCGATTTTATCGAGCAGACGGCACAGTTCGTCAGCCGCACGCTTAACACGCTGATCGTTTTGGATGTCCAATCGGTGAGAGCCTGCGATTTCCTTCGATTCCTCTGACAGCACATAGAAAAACTCATCGTTTGCGGCAAGGGCATCTTCAATCAGTTCGGCGAATTCCTCTCTGATATCATTTTGAAGCAGACGCTCTAAAAACAGCT
The DNA here is from genome assembly GCF_038004825.1 of Bacillus sp. FSL P4-0334. Classification (NCBI taxonomy): domain Bacteria; kingdom Bacillati; phylum Bacillota; class Bacilli; order Caryophanales; family Bacillaceae; genus Bacillus; species Bacillus sp. FSL P4-0334. The sequence goes on from NZ_JBBORX010000001.1 coordinate 3,411,322, forward strand.
CAAGCGTCGACTGCTTCACGCGATACGTTAACGCTTTTTGCGCGGCGAATTCCAGCAGATGTCCTTCATCAAACACGACGGCGCTGTGATCCGGCAAAAGCGGCAGCTGTCCTTCCCTTTTGCGTGATTCTTCCGTCCATACATGCTCCATGTAGAAATCATGGGAGCAAACAATCAGATCCGTTGATTTTCTGTAATGATCTCTCGAAAGTGTTAAACCGCATCTATGTCTCATATCACAAGTTAAACAATCTTGGAAGGAATCATAGCTGACGCCTGCCCACTCTTCATTCGTCAAATCAGCGTACTGTTTGCGGTCGCCGTACGGATAAAAGCGCTGCATCGCTTGTGATTCGTGTACGAATGAAGGCAGCGACTCATAAAGATCCAGCCACTTTTCATCATCAGAACGCTGCATCGTTTTCTCAAGCTTTTTCAGACACAGATACTGCTCATGGGATTTGGACAGCCGTGTATCAATCTGCAGATCCAAATGTTCTGTCAGCTTGGAAATGTCGCCTTCTTTTTTGACAAGCTGTTCAATTAACGTTTCATCGGCGCATGCGATAATGGCCGGTTTACCCGTATATCTGGCATAGCTGATGGCAAACAGCAGATACACCAGCGTTTTCCCCGTACCGACTCCTGCCTCAGCGAACATGACTTTTTTCTCTTTAAATGCCCGTTCAAGCTGAAACGCCATAAATACCTGCTCATCCCGAAGGTCAAAGCCTTTCTCGGGAAGGATATCGTAAAACACGTCACCAATCCAATTGTTCAATTCTTCGTAAAAATTCTTTTCTTTTGTTAAAGCAAAAGGCAAACGTGATGTTGTCACCCAACTCCAACCCCTAACTATTCGGCATTCAGACCATCTATAATATCATTTAACCCTTTTCAATACAACAAAAAAACTTGGCCTCGCCAAGTTTTTGCCATTATCATTTCCGGTTAATGATATGTGTACATAGGAACGGATGGTCTGTTGAATGTGTATGTTTTACCGCATTTTCAAGTTCTTCCTGTGCGTGTGTCATGGCGGAAGGACCGAACTCCGCTCCGGCTTCCTCCAGCCGGAAAGCAGTTGCGTCTAACGCCTTTTGTATTTTACTGAAGTGCTCGCTGTTCAGCATAAAATAGATCACCTCTCAAATAGAAATAATCATCATTCTATGCCGATGCTTCACTTTCTATACATGCCATTCTGAATGATCCGCACCTGACCTGCACAAACTACAACAGATATTCGATCGAATATCCATCTTCACAAAATTATTCTATCCGGGAGTGATGGTTACATGAGTTATAAAGATCGATTAGATCAGCATTCTGAATTGTTTCATCACAATTGGACGCGGCCGAAACGCTCTAAATCGCAAGTGAACGGCCACACCGAAATGTCCAAGACCAACATTATTTTACGGAGCAACGCAAAAGCGCACCGCTGGTAATGGCAGAATAAAACGTAAAGATGCCGGAGAAGACGCTGTTTCAGGCGTCTTCTCTTTGTTGCGGCTTTTTCCGCTGCGGCCGCACTTTAGCCCAGTACTGATAATAATCCGTTTTGATAAAACCGTTAAAGAGCTTCCGTTTTTTGGTTGCTTTTCTTCCGTAGACCTCTTCAAATTGTTCATTTGACGTTAACATGTAGACAGACCATGTATCAAGAGATTCAAATGCCCGGCCCATTTCTTTATACATCTGCTCGACTTCCCTTTTTTCGCCGAGCCGTTCGCCGTACGGAGGGTTTCCGACGATTACGCCGTATTCGAGTTTCGTCGTAAAATCCTGCACCCGCATTTGTTTGCATTCGATCAGGTCACCAAGTCCCGCTTCTTCTGCGTTTTCTTTGGCGATGTTTACCATCCGGTGATCCACGTCACTGGCAAAGATCTGCAGCGGCTGATCATAGTTAGCCTTTTCTTCCACTTCAAGACGCGCCTTGTCCCACAGTTCTTTTCCGATCCATTCCCAGTCTTCTGAAACAAAATCACGGTTAAAACCGGGAGCAATGTTTTGCCCGATTAAAGCGGCTTCGATGGCGATCGTGCCGGAACCGCAGAACGGATCGACGAACGGACGGTCAGGCGTCCAGTTGGTTAACTGAATTAACGCGGCAGCGAGCGTCTCTTTAATCGGAGCTCCTCCCTGATCAACCCTGTATCCCCGTTTGTGAAGGCCTGTTCCTGATGAATCCAGTGTAAGCACGGCTTTATCTTTTAAAAGGGAAATCTCCACCTTATACTCGGGGCCCGTTTCTTCAATCCATTCATTTTGTTTTTCTGATTGAAGTTTCAGCTTTTCCGCTATCGCCTTTTTGACGATCCGCTGGCAGTCAGGCACACTGGCAAGCACTGATTTCACGGACTTTCCGATAACGGGGAACTTTGCGTTTTCCGGAATGTACGCGCGCCAGTCAATCGCTTTTGTTTTTTCAAACAGCTCATCAAACGTTTTCGCCTGAAACTCGGCGACCTGTACTTTGATGCGGTCAGCCGTCCGCAGCCATAAGTTAGCGCGGCAGATCGCAAGCGCATCTCCTTCAAAAATGACTTTTCCGTTGTCTACTTTGCATTCATAACCTAAATCACGCACTTCTTTGGCGACGATCGCTTCAATTCCCATCGGCGCTGTCGCTATTAGTGTGTACTTCTTCATCGTATCACCCTGTCTCTTTTAAGCTTTCGTTTCATTCAAGATAAAAGCTCCCCTTTTAAGGAGAGCTCTAATTTGTCATATCAATAATGTTTAACGTTCTGTAAGCCATGTTTTGTTCCGTCGTACTGCAATCGGCTCATCACCTCGTACTCAGGCGGCAATCATCTATCTACAGAAAGCATTCTGTCCTTCTATCTGTTCAATTCCTTCAAGAAGGTTCCCCTACCAAAATTTGGGTTTCTCGCTCGAGGGGTTTACCGCGTTCCACTCTCACCATTTCTGATGAGACTTCGTCACTGTGGCACTTTCAAGGATACTCAGCCATATCCGGAGACGTAGGCTTTTTTCCTGCCGTCAGCCTATCAAGGCTGCCCTAGCTTATTTCTTCGCTAGGCACGAACACTACGGGCATCTCAGCACCGTGCGAGCATGGACTTTCCTCTACAGATTCAAAGATCTGCAGCGATTACCCGAACGTTAAGAACACTTGTTCATTATAAAGCAACTTGTCTCATTTGACAAGTGCATCTGCCCTATTCGTCATAAAGTTTGCTTCCGAATACATGTTTCTCAAGGTTGGACAGCCTTTTCAGAATGTCAAAGTTGGTCGTATTGGACTGCACCGGCTGTTTTTTGCTTGCTTCTTCAAGCTGTTTTTTCAGCTGCAGATTTTCTTGCTGCAATTCTTCAATTTCTTGATGAAAGGTTTCATAATCCTTAATAATCATATCTAAAAATTTGTCAACGTCTTCTTGTCTGTAACCTCTAACGCCTGTTTTAAATTCTTTTTCCAAAATGTCTTTCGCAGAAAGCTTTACTTTATCAGCAAGCATCTTTTTCACCTCATATCGTGAATCATCATGTTATATTTTATTCAGAAACACGTCCCGTTGTCAAATATTCTCTGACGTGTTATGTAAAGAAATCTTCTTCTTCAACGGCGGCACGGAGATCATCCATCGTAATTGAATAAATCGGATATCCGTCTGTTTCACGGCGTTTTTCTGCCTGCTGCAGCATATATTTCGGTGATCCTTCCATTTCAGGATCATATAAAAGCAAAAGCGCATCTGACTTTTCAATAAAGAACGCGTTTTTCTGCCGGAATTGGAGCGGACTTTCGTACGGCCGATGCGTCAGGCTCTCCTCATAATCTGCCTGAGCAAGCACCGCTTCATACATTTCTTTATTCGGTTCCTTCCACTTTTCCTCCTGGCCGTAGAAAGGCGTGATAACGGCAACCTTTAATTCCGGATACTCTTCTCTGAGATCGTACGCCGTTTCTGCCGCCCAAAGCTCAGTCCCCAGCTGTCCGGATATGAGAATCCATTCCAAGCCTTCGTCAATAAAGCTTCTGAGTCTGGTTTCTATCGCCTTTTTTATATAAACAAGGGCCTGGTCATCCTGTTTAAAAATCCCGAGTTCAAACGGCTTGTATCCTGTTACGGCTAATACTTTCAATTGATCACCTGCTTAAAAAATGGGGCTCCCCATCGGGCCCCATTTTGATTTGCTGATATCCTAACCGATCTTGCTTAAGCGTTCAATACTAATGATCGCAGCAAGGGCTTCCGCACTGAAAATGCTGGTGAGTTGTCGGGTCAACATTTGAAAAAGTGTGCGGATAGTAATGAACGTGCTCAAAGTTGTGGTGATTTACGTTAGTTGTATGTTGCGGATGAATATGCGGCACAACCGTGTTAGAAAAGCAATGGTGTTCACAGCAATGAGTCGGATGGACAATCGGCGGCATCACGTTTGGTCTGCAACAATGATGATGAAACATGCTAAATCCCCTCTCCATTAACTTTTATTACACTGTTAGGTTATGAAGAAAAGAGGGTACATGTTCTAATTCAATCACCCAATTTAAAAGTGCGTCAGCAAACTGTCTTTAAAATTCGAAAATACAAACGCAATCAAAAAAACCACGACAAAGAACAAGTAAAAAACACCTTTATACATACCAACTCTCCCCTATAAATAACTAACGCTATTTTACAAGATGCGGCACCATTCTACAACAAAATCGATGCGGATTCAGAAAAAAATATTTTTGGCGAAACAGCTCGGCTTTTGCGCTTTCCCGGGCAATATTTCAAGAGGAATATTTCCTCTTGAGCCGGGCAATTCTCACATGGAGCTTCTCAGCTTCTTTTTCCGATATTTCCCCGTCTTCTGCCGCCTGCTGCGCGGCCTGCAGAGCTTTTTTGTAATCTTTTGCGTGATGCTCAAAATAGATCGCCAGCTCTACCGCTGATTGGTGTCTGCATATGTGAAGATCAGAGCCCGTCAGTTTCTCCCAAAGGGGCACGGCGTCTTGCCTGCGGTTTTGTTTTTTATAAAGCATTGCTAAGTCAAAAAGGGCCCGATCTGAATCTTCAAAGGCTTTGCCTTGCAGCGCTTCCAGCTGTGAAACAGCCCGATCGGTTTCTTTATGAGCGATAAACCATTTCGCCATGGCGTATGCTTCCTGACGTTCTGACGTCTGATCAGAAGATGCAAAGATCTTTTTTGACATATGGATGTAAAGAGCGATGAGGGAAAGCACATCTTGTTCATTATGCGAGAGCACTCCCTTTAAAAGAGCCGGATCCTCCGCCTTTAAAAATTGAAAATACAGCATCGGCGCCAAATAACCAGGGGTGTCTTCGTCCCTTTTAAAAGCAAGCTCTTCATTTTCAACCGCCGAAAGCGATACACGCTCTAATTTATGTTTCCAAAGCCGTCTCGCCCCGTGCAGAAGATCAAAGTGACCGAAGTCAGGAAGTTTCGGAAGCCTGTCCCGGAGCAATGTATGCCTAGTTTTTACCTGCGGCCAGTCAAAGGCTTTTCCGTTATACGTAACAAGGGACGTAATGTCAACCTCACTTAAAAAGCTTTTGTAAAGAGCCGTCTCGTTTCCCGGTTTAGGAAGCAGATGCTGTTTAACCGCGACACGGTCTTCATACACTCTTGCATGACCGAGCAAAAAGATCATATTGCCGGCCCCGCCGCCGAGGCCGGTCGTTTCAGTATCAAAGAAGAACAGCTGGCTTTTTTCGTATCCTTCTGCTGATAAAGTATGTGTCAATCCGCCTTTATTCCATAATGCCATGACGTCATCAAGTTCACTGAAGCTGTACCGTCCGTGGCGGTGCGAAAGCGGATAGACGGTTTCGCGGATAAGACAGTATTCATCCTCAAAAAAGAAAGGCTTCACTCCGAATGCCTCCCATTCTTCTCTAAATGGGACTTGAATATCCGGGACCGAAAGTTGTGAAGCTGCCGGCTTTTTTTCAGCTTCCGGCACATTCAGGTGGTTTTTCATCCGCTTTAATTTATTTTTCAAGGACATCTTTCGTCCCCCTTTTCTTTTACACGTAATTCAAGAGCCGGAGTATCGCTTTCTTTGCATCTATTCCTTCTATTTCGGAGCCGATGCAGGAAGGACATCCGTCTTGACATGGACATTGTCTGATCAGGCGCTCAGCCCCTTCATTGATTTCATCAAATCGCTTATATACTTCATCGGCAAGTCCGATTCCGCCCGGATAATGATCATACAGAAAGATTGTCGGAAGTCCGGTATGTGCGGCTTTGATTTGCGGCACGACATGCACGTCATTTCGGTCGCACATGACGTATACAGGCACGATATGCTGCAGGACGTGGGCAATACCTAAAAGCAGCTGTTCAAGCGTTTTTTCGCCGATCTCCGAATCCGTCTCTTTCAATTCAAGCCAGGCAGCACTGGTATGCAGTTCTTCTTCTGGAAGATGAATCGGCCCTGATCCTATATTTTCAAATGTCGTCATTTTAATTTTTTTAAATATTGTCGGAAGTGCGTTCACGGTTACATCGCCGAAATGTAAGGCCGTTTTCTTTCTGCTGTCCGTTCTGTCAATGTCCAGCACTTTCAGCTGCACCGCTAAATTGGCATCTGTATAATATTCGACATCGACCTTTCGCACGTACGCTTTTTTATGATCCCAATCAAGCTTTTCAACCTGATACTGCACCCCTTCATGAAGATAAATCGCTTCATCATGAAGAAGCGTCATCGCGCTGAAGCGGTCCATTTCTCCGATGATTTTTACATCAGCCGTCTCTGACTGGTCAACGATGACCACGTTTTCCTGTGACGCCGAACGGAGACTGATGTTGGAGGCGGGAAAAGATTCGCTCGCCCAGTGATAGCGTTCGCGGTTTTCGTAAAGCACCCCTTCTTCTTCTAAATACTCGAGAATATCTCTTGCATCATTTTCTCCGAATGTTTCATCGGCTCTGAAAGGCAGCTCATACGCGGCGCATTTCAGGTGATCGACCAGTATAATGAGATTATCGGGATTAATCCTTGCAGATTCAGGCGAGCGTTTAAAGAAATAATCAGGATGGCGCACAATATATTGGTCAATCGGATCAGAGTTCGCCACCATCACGATAAGCGCCTCTCCCTGCCGCCGCCCGGCCCGGCCCGCCTGCTGCCATGCGCTCGCGACACTGCCCGGGTACCCCGTCATCACGCAGACCTGAAGCTGGCCGATATCAACGCCGAGCTCCAGCGCGTTTGTGCTGACAACGCCGAGAATGCTGCCGTCTCTTAACCCCCGCTCTATTTCTCTTCTTTCTTTCGGAAGATATCCGCCGCGATAGCCTCTGACAGACTTCGCGCCGATTTCTTTTTTTACGATCTCCTGAATGTGGCTTAAAATAATTTCAACCCGGACACGGCTTCTGGCAAAAACAATCGTCTGGATCTTATTTTTTAAAAAAGTTTTGGCAAGTTCGTTCACTTCCACGGTGGCGCTTTTTCGAATATGCAGCGGTTTATTTACAATCGGAGGATTGTAAAAAGCAAAGTGCTTTCTTCCGGCCGGGGCGCCGTTATCGTCAATCAGGCGCACTGATTTTCCCGTCAGCTGCTCCGCCAATTCCCTCGGATTGGCGATTGTGGCGGATGTGCAGATAAATGACGGCTTGCTTCCGTAAAAAGCGCAGATTCTCATTAAACGGCGGATGACGTTCGCCACATGGCTGCCGAATACGCCCCGGTACGTATGTAATTCATCAATGACGATATATTTCAGGTTTTCAAACAGACTCACCCATTTTGTATGGTGGGGAAGAATGGCTGAATGAAGCATATCGGGATTTGTGATCACAATATGCCCGGCCTTTCTGACTTTCTGCCTGATGGCCGGAGACGTATCTCCGTCATAGGTGAAGCTTTTAATGTCCATGCCCGTCTCGTCTATGATTTCGTTCAGCTCGCTTTTTTGATCCTGCGCGAGCGCCTTTGTCGGAAATAAATAAAGCGCGCGGCTTGAGGCATCTTCCGCGATAGACTGAAGAACCGGAAGATTATAACACAGTGTTTTTCCGGAGGCCGTCGGTGTGACGGCCACAATGCTTTCTCCGTTTTGAACCGTCTGAAAAGCGGAGTATTGATGTGTAAAGAGCCGCTCGATCCCCCTCTTTTCGAGAGCCGCCCGAATTTTCCGATCTACTTGCTCCGGCATCGGCATGGTTTTCGCCTCCCGCGGTTCCTCTTCATGCCAATGCACAATATTTTCATGATTTTTTAATTCCTGAATCAGTTCGCTCAGTGATTTTTTCTTCATCGTTCACACCTCTTTATGAGGTACAGTTTACCGAATATTTGTTTGCCTGGCTAGATGAAAATCCTGCACAAGAAAAAAAGCAGGGAATCAGCCCCTGCCTACTTCATTTTTATCGTAAAAAGCTCTGTTTGTCCTTTTTTCGCTTCATTTGCGCCTGCAAATTGCAAAGGTTCTGCGGCATCGCCATTCATAATCACCATAGGGATGACGGTGCTGCTTGCTTTTTCTTTTATTAAATCCAGCCGGCACGTTAAAAGCAGATCGCCTGTTTTCACTTTGTCTCCTTCTTTTACATGCGCTTCAAAGCCTTCACCGTTCATATTGACGGTATCCAAACCGACATGTATCAAAAGTTCCGCTCCGGAAAGGGTGCGGATGCCGACAGCATGTTTTGTATGGAACAGCTGAATCACTTCTCCCTCAACCGGTGAAACAATGTCTCCGTTTGCAGGCTCGACGGCGATCCCGTCCCCCATCATTTTTTGTGAAAATACGGGATCCGGCACTGAAGCCAAATCCATCACCGCTCCGTCAGCCGGAGAAAAGATCACTTCCTCGGCCGGCTTTTTCCGGCTGTCTCCCAATCCGAATAATTTTTTCAGCAATGTGTTGTGCTCCCCTTCCTAAATGTGAATCCGTTACCAGTTTATTCTCCACTATTTAACCATACTTTCTTTTTTCCTTCAATTCTTAACCATACGGCATAACATCGCATAGTCTGTTTGTAAAAAGGCGGTGGTCATATGGATCAATCACAAAACGATAAACTTGATCCGCAAAGAAATGAGGACATCATCAGCCATGCGATGGACCAATTTTTTCACTCAGGTCCCTTCGCAGAATTGATGCAGGGTTTTCAGCACCTTGTCAATTCGGCTTTTACTGAAGCGCAAGTGACGATTGACGTCAGAGAAGAGCCGACGGGCCTCGCGGTTGATATCAGCGTTCCCGAGACATTCCGTGACGGTGATATGCTGGTGGAAACGAAGGGGTGCTACCTTCACGTTACAATCCGCTACGATCATAAACAGGCTCATTCATCCCATGTGTCTTCAAGCATGACAAGAACCGTTGTCCTCCCGTATAAGGTGAGTGAAGAAGATATGGAAACATCCTGGAATGAACAGACGCTTACCCTCTTTTTCCCTAAAAAATAAGCATGAATGATGGATATCATTCATGCTTTTTATTTGAAGATACTGGTGAAGCCTTTCACCAGCGATCCGACCTGATTTACGGCGCTTACCATCTGCCCCGTTGTATCTATCATTTTATTAAAGTCAAACTGTCCGTTCGTTTTTTTAAACTGGGAGAGTATGCCTGAGAATTGGGAAGACTGCTGCTGATTCGGTCTGGGAACGGGGTAAGGATTCACAAACCCCGGCTGCCCCCCCGGCATGGCTGCCTGAGGAGGAGAGGGAGCAAACGGCTGCTGCACATGACCGTATTCCTGATTCGGATAAAATTGCTGCGGGTACTGCCCTTGCTGATGATATGGCGGCTGCTGCAATGGCTGTATCTGCTGCGGATACGGCTGCTGTAATGGCTGTATCTGCTGCGGGTAGAAATATCCCGCCGGCTGCTGGTACATATTTTGATATGGCTCTGCTCTCCATTGCATATGACATTCCCCCTTGTCTCTCACTAAGTTTCTGCTATATATGTATGAATTCCGCCGTGGTTATGTGCTTTCGGTGATTCTGATTTTTGTCAAATGCTGTCGAAAGTCTTAATTTTTTAAAAACAGAAAAAAGTCGAATCGTTATGTTACCATAATCTCAACATACATGAGAGGGGATGCACCATTATGAACGTATCATACTTAAGAAAGCGTTTTGCTGAAGTGAAAAAATATGAAACAGATTGTGCAGATAAACTGATGGACTTTGCAAAATTCCTCTATATTCAAGGCCATCTCACCGCAACCGAATTTCGAAACAGTATGAAGGTTCTCGAAGCAAGTGGAGCAGAAAACCCGGCGTATGAATAACATACCCGACCCCTTTATATAAAAGAAGGCAGCCGTTTTCAGCTGCCTTCTTTTTCAATTTCATCCCTTAATATACGAAGCGTATATAAAACAGATTCAGTTAAATCCCTGTATCTTTTTTTATGAATATGATGAACATATGATTGGAGCATCAGCTCTCCGAAATTTTCTGTAACGGCCTGAATTTGTGCGTGATGAACGTATTTCGGACGGTTTTCCTGAATAAACGCAAGCGCTGCTTCTGTCCAAAGCGCGCAAAGCCGGTCTCTTTTTTCAACATCGGGTTTAATAATCTCAAAAAAATCATATGAACGGCCTGACTCTTTTCCATCCTGATACCTTTTTTCGGCTTCCAGAACCGCCTCTATCATTTGTTCTGTCAGCTCCAATAACGACTGTGTCTGCAAACGGACTCACCTCAGTACATATGGTACCAAAGTTTTTGCATAAAATCAGCTGATCCGGCAGGCTTTCGGCAAATCCTTTTTACGCCGGTCAGCCAAAAACAGGTCATCAATACAAACATGAAGCTCCCGCGCCTCTTCCTCAAGGCGGGAAAGTTTCTCCTGTCTGATTTCTTCAGCTTCCGCCTGACAGGATCTGACTGCTTGGGTAAGCGTCTTTTCAGCAGCAGAAATCCGGAATTCGATATCAGAAAGCAGACGGAGAATATCAGCCTTGCTCGTGTAAACAGACATTCATGTTCCTCCCTTTTATCACTTGCGTCTCTTTAGAATATAATTCTCGTTTTCATACCGCTCTCCTCTGCACATGACAAAACTAGAAGCAGTTCGGCAAACAAACAGAGATTATCCTAAAAGGCGTGCCTTTCGACAAAAAAGTGCCGCAAACTTTGTATGAACCGGCACGTTAATGCAAACGATACAGTTGAGGAGGTGCCGTATGAAAACGAGACCGAAAAATGCAGGTAAACAGCAAAAAACCGAAGCAAAAACGACTGATACGCTTGATAAAAAATTAGGCGGCCCAAACCGCCCTTCCACGTAACACATCAGCAGCCCGAAACCCCAGCGAACGGTTTCGGGCTTTTTCATTTCTTCAGCCACTCTTTAACCGCGAAGAGCGCATGGAGCTCCCGTCTTTTCTGGAAGTACCAGTCCGTCAGTTCAAGCTGTTTCGGCATTTTCTCCTGTAAGAAAGCCCCTTTTCTTAACCTTTTTTGAAACCAATCCGCCCTTTCGCCGTCTAATGGGTGGGCAACAATGGGATAGGTTGTCCTCAGCATCGGTGATGTTCTTTTTTTGATGCCGATCATTTTCTCCATATCAAAGCGTGAACCGGTATGAGGAACGGTATCAAGAAAACGGTAAAAAGAAGCGTGCAGATCAGGGCTGAACAGAAGACGGGCCAGCTGTTTTCCGAGCGTAATTCTTTCTTCGGTTTTCGAAAACCGTTTGACGGAGATTCCGTATAAATGTCCGTCAAATGAAGGGAATATCACCGTATTAAAGTGAAACCAATCACTTAAATAAAAAGGAATCGTGCCAAAAACATTCTTTTTAAACGAAGGATTTTGTATAATAGGTGCTTGGATAGTGTTTTGTTCATTTATAATAAGAGCATACATGAGCCGTTCCGTATCTCCGTCACGCCAAAAGCGGAACCATTCTTCCTGCATAAAAGCCGAGACGCGGAAATGAGGAAGATGACGGAAAAGAGGTTCGCCGATTTGTTTTGACCACTGGTAGACCAAAAGCTGAGGATAGGCATCAGAAAAAATCAGCCAATTCGCCCTTTCATACGAAAGGAAAAACCAGTTTTTCTGACTGCTGTCAAGGCCCTCCTGATAAAGGACGCCTCTTAAATCAGTCATCGACCAGCCCGCATTGCGGGACACAAACGATGCCAAAAGCGGCCACTTGATCTCAGGATGGCGGTCATAATATGCTTTATAGGCATTCGTCCGGGAAATATTATCGGCATTTTTTATTTTCGTCTCTTTTTCGATCAGGCGAAGAATGGCGGTTACGGTCTGTCGTTTATGCACGTTCATTCACTTCCGTCACTATTAGTTTGATAAGGAGGATGGAAAAAGTGATTCGGTACCCGAATGGAAAAACTTTTCAGCCGAACAAAACGGTTTCATCCCAAAACAGCCAGAAACGGTCTCATTCATACAGTAATCGCGGCATGACCCTCGAAGACGACCTGAATGAAACGAATAAGTATTATCTGGCTAACCAAATTGCTGTCATTCACAAAAAGCCGACACCCGTCCAGATTGTAAACGTCCACTATCCGAAAAGAAGCGCCGCAGTCATTAAGGAAGCTTATTTTAAACAGTCTTCCACAACTGACTACAACGGCATTTATAAAGGGCGCTACATTGATTTTGAGGCAAAAGAAACAAAAAACAAAACGGCATTTCCCCTGCAGAATTTTCATGATCATCAGATTGAGCATATGAAGCAGGTGGTCAGACAAGACGGCATTTGTTTTGTTATTATATCCGCTTTCGGAAAGGTTTATTTCCTCGAAGCCGACAAGCTGTTTGTCTTTTGGGAGAGAAAGGAGAACAATGGCAGAAAATCGATTCGCAGAGACGAATTAGAAGATGCTTCCTTTCCGATTTCCCTTGGATACTCACCGAGAATTGATTATATTAGTATTATTGAACAGCTTTATTTTTCGCAGGAACAGTAGACTGAGCGAAAGGTTGATAAACGAAAGGTTGAGATGTTATGTCAGATCAATTTACGAGCCGTGAAGAACGCCGTAAGGCAAGGCAGATGAAAAGCACTAAGCCCTCTTCACCGAAAAAAGGCAAGAAACAGCGTAAAGGCGGTTTATTCAAAAAGATTGTGCTGTCCTTGGTTATTCTGTTTGTCCTTGGCATAGTCGGCGGAGCGGCGGCATTTGCCGTTTTGGTTTCCGGCGCGCCGTCTTTGGACGAAGCCAAGCTGAAAACGCCTTACTCTTCAACGATTTACGATAAAAACGGCAAAGAAATCGCGGAAGTGGGCGGTGAAAAACGAACCTACGTCCCGATTAAGGATATACCCGATGTTGTGAAAGAAGCATTTATCGCAACTGAAGACGCCCGTTTTTATAAGCACCACGGTATAGACCCGATCCGGATCGGAGGCGCCTTGGTCGCCAACTTTACGGATGGATTCGGTTCAGAGGGAGGAAGCACAATCACCCAGCAGGTTGTGAAAAACTCGCTTTTGACCCATCAGAAAACGATTAAACGGAAAGCACAGGAAGTGTGGCTTTCACTGCAGCTGGAGCGCCATTATTCTAAAGATGAAATCTTAGAAATGTATTTAAACAGAATTTATTTCTCACCGCGCGCCTACGGCGTCGGTAAAGCGGCTGAAGAATTCTTCGGCGTAAAAGACTTGAGCAAGCTTACGGTTGAACAGGCGGCGACGCTTGCCGGAATGCCGCAAAGCCCGACCGGATATAACCCGGTTAAAAATCCGAAGGCTTCCGAAAAACGCCGAAACATCGTTCTCAGCTTAATGGAAAAACAAGGATTCATTTCAAATTCTGACTACCAAAAAGCAAAGAAAGTGTCCATGAAAGATGAAGGCGTCGTCAGCCAAAAGGAATACGATAAAAAGGACACAAATAAATACAGCGCTTTTGTCGAAGAAGTTATGAAAGAAATTGAGACAAAAGAAAAGAAAGACGTCGATATTTCAACTGACGGATTAAAAATTTACACGACTCTTGATACGAAAGCACAAGATTATCTTGATCAATTGATGAACGGAGATACAGCCGGCTTTTCGGAAGGCATGCAGGGCGGCGTCACCCTCCTTGATACGACAAACGGAGAAATCCGCGCTATCGGAGCAGGACGGAACAGAACTACCGGGGGATTCAATTATGCAACACAAGGTAAAACCCAGCCCGGTTCAACGATAAAACCTATTCTTGATTACGGGCCGGTCATTGAAAATAAAAAATGGTCGACGTATGAGCAGATTGATGATTCGGCTTATACGTACTCTAACGGCACACCGATTCATGATTGGGACAATAAATACAGAGGGCAGATATCTATGCGAGAGGCCCTCGCAGACTCACGTAATATTCCTGCTTTAAAAGCATACCAAGCAGCAGGAAAAGATAATGCCGTCGACTTCGCAAACGACTTAGGATTGGGATTAAACAAAGATCAAGTATATGAACCCTACTCTATCGGGGGATTTGGTGAGGGTAACCGCGGTGTATCTACTATGACCATGGCAGGCGCCTACAGTGCGTTCGGAAATAACGGAACGTACAACGAACCGCACGCGGTCACATCGATTGAATTTAATGACGGCACTAAGCTTGATTTAACACCGAAACCGAAAAGTGCTATGAGCGACTACACAGCGTTTATGATTACCGATATGCTCAAATCAGCTGTCGAATCAGGAACAGGTAAACTGGCTCAGGTGCCGAACGTGGAAGTCGCCGGTAAAACGGGTACGACCAACTTTACTAAAGAGGACATTCAAAAATATAACATTGCTCCGGGCGGAGTCCCAGACTCATGGTTTGTCGGATACACCCCTCAATATACAGCGGCGGTTTGGACCGGAGTTGAGTCTGGCAACAAAGCAGGCAAGAAATCACTGTCTTCTGCTGACCAGCAAGTCGCAAAACGGATTTTCCAAAAGCTGATCTCATACGTTGATGACGGTAAAGGAAGCTTCAAGCAGCCTGACAGCGTCGTCAAAGAAACAGTTGAGAAAGGCTCGAATCCTGCCGCTTTAGCCGGACCGAATACGCCGGATGATAAAAAAGTGACGGAGTACTTCGTGAAAGGAACGCAGCCAACTGCCGTTTCTAAAACGTACACGAAAGAAAAAGCCGATAAACCGACAGGATTGCAAGTGAAATACGACAAAGATAAAAAATCATTAACTTTAAGCTGGAATTATGACGGTGATGCAACATTCAATGTCAAACAATCCGTTGACGGCGGAAGCTACAGTGACATTCAAAACAGTTCAGCAAAAGAAGCCGTCGTCTCAGATGTCACACCAGGCTCCACATACAGCTTCCAGGTGACAGCGGAAAACGATGACGGAAAAAGCGATACGGCATCAGCTTCTTTCAAAGTCCCGAAAGATGAAGAAGACGATGCGGATAAAGATAAAGCGACTGACGATGAACAGAAGTCTGATGAAGATAAAGACAAAGACAAAACGCAAACCGATGATTCAAACACAGATGACAATCAGACAGATACGTCTGACGGATCGGATCAAACACCAACTGATGACTCGGATAAAAATCAGGATCAATCCGATAAGGATCAAACAGATAACAACAATCAGAATCAGCCCGGTAACGGGACCGATAACAACGGACAGCAAGATAACGGCTCTGATAATGATTCCGATTCCGGTTCAGACGGCTCAAATAAACCTGACAACGGTCAAACGGACAAAAACCAAGACTCATCTTCAAATATCAACGGGCAGTCAAATTCGTCAACCATCCAGTCAAATTCCGCTCATTAGCGGACGAAATCCTTCACCTCAACCAGGTGAAGGATTTTTTTCATACAAAAAAACCTCCTTATGAGAAAAGGAGGTTTTTAACCTTTGTTCATGGCTTCATATTTATGATATTGTTTCTTCATCTCCGTCATCAATTCATCAAGCTGAATAAACGAGTGATATTGAGTCGGTTTCGTTAAAATAAACGCCATTCGCTCCGCCCAATTGATCGGTTCGGCGGGAAAATGCTTTGTTTCAAGCACAGTCCAGTCGAGTGATGTGACCCGCTCCCCTGCCGTCCAGTGAAAAGCGGCAATCAGACAGGCAATTCCCTTCAGCATGTCATTTTGATCACATCTCGATTTTCTTGTTTGAAAAACGGGAAGCAGCGTTTCTTTCGTTTCATTCCAAATCTGAAACAGAAACGGGACATATTCGCCCCTTTCCCTCCATGGCTGCACGGTTGGCTGACCGCTGAAATCCATATACAGCGGATGGCGGCGCAGCGCCGTTTTGATCTCGAGGCTTTCCAAGTCCGTAAGGCTGCGCAGGTATGTTTCATAGCCTGCCAGAATGTCAATCGCCGTCACCGTTTCACCAGCCCTTTTTTGTCACGCTTCTGCCCTTCTCTGCATAGCGGAAGCAAAGGACATTCCGCACAGCGGGGAGATTGCGCTTTACAATGATACCTGCCGAAAAATATTAATCTGTGATGCGTAACAGACCAATCCTCTTTCGGCACTTTTTTCATTAATGTTTTCTCTACTTCCAAAACAGAGTCCTTCCAGCGGCAGATACCGAGCCGTTTAGAGACCCGCTCCACATGAGTGTCTACTGCGATCGCAGGTACGCCGAAAGCAACAGACACGACCACATTTGCCGTTTTCCGTCCGACACCCGGCAGATTCACAAGCTCATCCCGGTCTTTCGGCACTTCTCCGCCGTACTCTTCGATGATCATTTTGCTCAGCTTTTGAATATTTTTGGCTTTATTACGGTACAGGCCGATTGATTTAATATCTTGCTGGAGTTCTTCCAGCGATACGGCAAGATAATCTTCGGGCCGTTTATATTTTTGAAATAGCGTTTTTGTCACTCTGTTGACGAGAGCATCCGTACATTGCGCGGATAATGCGACTGCCACAACCAATTCGAAAGGATTTGAATGGACAAGTTCACATTCTGCGTGCGGAAACATATCGCCGATTTTTTCAAGACAATATTCAATTTGCTTTAAATTTAACACGTTTCTCCCCTTCTCATGTTATTGTTCCAGCCAATTGTAAAAAGGCACCTGCCTCGTATACTCTTTTTGCGGATCATTTTGTTTTGTTTGAACACGCCGGAATTTTTGGCTGTGCGCCTTTGCCTGCTCAACCGTTTTGAAGCCGTTCTTTTTCCATTCAAATAAAATACGGTCAATATAGCGAAAACTGAGTTTCCCCGATAAAACGGCTTCTTTTAAGGCGTGTTTAATCAGAATCGCATCATGCTGATCCTGGTCCTGCCATATGGCCAGCGTCTCGCATTCAAGCGGCGACAGCGGTCTTCCGAACTCTTCTTCAAAGATGGTATACAGGCTTTTTTGTTCTCTTTCTGACGTTCTTTCCTGCGTTTCGTTTTGTGAATGCTGCATGTAATCATACAGCTTCGCCCATAACGGCTGCAGAGAATATTTTTCAAACTTTATGCCGTTATGGTCTTCACATTCTTCAATAAACAGAAAACCTTTTTGAATAAACATTCTCAGGCAGCTTGTACATTCTTCAGCAGAGATGGACATGCCTGACTGAAGTTCAAACGGCGTCGGAAAATAAGAGCCCTTTTCCAAATGCATTTTAATCTTCAAAAGCAGGATCAATTCGGTTTCATTCAGCCCGAGCTGCCGGTAATGTGTCAGCAGCAGGTTGGGAATGCTTGAAATGCCGAGTTCCTGCATATCTATAAATTGCTGTTTTTTCATCCTTACACCTCTTACTGTAAAAGGTTATCTCCGGGAGCTTTCCCCTTTACTTAGAAAAAGTCTCCCTTGCAGGAGACTTCGTTTTTTAAAACTATTACGGATACAGACGGTTCAGAAGTCTCGGGAACGGAATCGTTTCACGCACGTGAGGCGCTCCGCTGATCCAAGCCACTGTCCGCTCAAGTCCGAGGCCGAAGCCGGAGTGCGGAACAGAACCGTATTGTCTGAGTTCAGCATACCATTTGTAAGCATCTGAATCCAGACCGTGTTCTTTTAATCTTTCTTCCAATAAATCCATATCATGAACGCGTTCTGAACCGCCGATGATTTCCCCGTAGCCTTCCGGAGCGATTAAGTCGGCACATAACACGACATCGTCACGATCTTTGGCAGGCTGCATATAAAACGGTTTTAATGACGTCGGGTAATGAGTGATAAACACCGGTTTGTCATAGCTTTCTGCGATCGCTGTTTCATGCGGCGCACCGAAGTCATCTCCCCACTCAATATCGTCAAAGCCTTTTTCTTTCAGGAATTCGATCGCTTTATCGTACGTAATGCGCGGGAATGGCGCTTTGATTTGTTCAAGCTTCGATGTGTCTCTACCTAATGTGTTCAGCTCGATCTTACAATGTTCCAGCACACTTTGTACGATGTATGCAACATAATTCTCCTGAACTTCAAGGTTTTCTTCAAATTCAACAAATGCCATTTCAGGCTCAATCATCCAGAATTCGATGAGATGGCGTTTCGTTTTCGATTTTTCCGCTCTGAACGTCGGTCCGAAAGAGAATACTTTTCCGAGCGCCATTGCAGCTGCTTCCATATACAGCTGGCCGCTTTGAGACAAGAAGGCGTCTTCATCAAAATATTTCGTCGCGAACAGCTCAGTCGTGCCTTCCGGAGCGCTTCCCGTCAAAATCGGCGGATCAACTTTCACGAAGCCTTCTTTGTTGAAAAATTCATAAGTCGCACGGATGATTTCGTTGCGGATTTTCATAATTGCGTGCTGGCGTTTCGAACGGAGCCATAAATGTCTGTGATCCATTAAGAATTCCGTACCGTGCTCTTTAGGCGTAATCGGATAATCAGTCGCTTCGTGAATGACTTCAATGGATGTAACAGCAAGCTCATAGCCAAGCGGTGAACGCTCGTCCTCTTTCACAATTCCTTTTACATAAAGTGACGTTTCCTGCGTCACTGATTTCGCGATTTGGAAGATGTCTTCTTCTACTTCAGCTTTGACGACAACTCCCTGAATGAAGCCGGTACCGTCTCTCAGCTGTAAAAATGCGATTTTACCGCTTGAGCGTTTATTAGCGACCCAAGCTCCAATCATTACTTCCTCGCCTGTGTGTTTATACACTTGGTTGATTGTTGTTTTCAAACTCTTTCCCTCCAGAACAAGAAAGACATTCAGGAATCTGCCTGAATCTCTTTTTTCATCACTTTATTATACCCGTTCTACTCTAACGGGGTCAATGCAAGTGAAAAGCGGCTTTAAAAGCCGCTTTTTCAGAATCAGCTGTGTTTTTCTGTGAAGCGGCGGATTCTTTCGACCGCTTCTTCTAAAAGATCGAGTGACGTTGCGTAAGATAAACGGACGTTGTCCGGTGAGCCGAAGCCCGAGCCCGGCACGACGGCGACTTTTTCTTCTTCCAGAAGCGCCTTGACGTATTCATCGACATCTTTGAATCCGCAGTTTTCTGCGGCCGCTTTGGCGTTAGGGAACAAGTAAAACGCCCCTTCAGGTTTGACACAGGTGAATCCGGGAATCTCACTGAGCTGAGCGTAAATGGTGTTCAGTCTGTGCTCAAATGCCTGTCTCATCTCTTCCAGCGGCTCAGCCGGACCGTTATAGGCCGCAATAGCGCCGTATTGAGCGATAGACGTCGGATTTGATGTGCTGTGGCTCGCAAGGCTCGTCATCGCTTTAATAATCGTCTCCGAACCCGCCGCATAGCC
Organism: Bacillus sp. FSL P4-0334; assembly: GCF_038004825.1. Lineage (NCBI taxonomy): Bacteria > Bacillati > Bacillota > Bacilli > Caryophanales > Bacillaceae > Bacillus > Bacillus sp. FSL P4-0334. The sequence continues at coordinate 3,430,966 of NZ_JBBORX010000001.1, forward strand.
GATCCTCCAGCCCGTCATGCTGTGAGATTTGGACACGCCGTTAATGATGATCGTCTGCTCTTTCAATTCATCTGAAAGCTGTGCGATTGAGACGTGTTTTTTTCCTCCGTATGTAAGCTTCTCATAAATCTCGTCGGAAACGATCAGAATGCCATGCTCCAGACACACTTTTCCGAGTTCCGCAAGCTCTTCTTTCGTATACATAACACCTGTCGGGTTGCTCGGTGAATTGATAATGAGCGCTTTTGTTTTCTCGGTGATAGCCTGCTTCAGCTGCTCCGGTGAAATTTTAAACTGATTGGATTCCAGCCCTTCTGCATAGACGGGACGCCCCCCTGCCAGTTTCACCTGCTCAGGGTAGCTGACCCAGTAAGGAGTCGGTATAATCACTTCGTCCCCTTCATCGAGAATAACCTGAAATAATGTATACAGAGCGTGTTTCGCTCCGGTGCAGACAATGATTTCTGACGGCTTATATTCAATCCCCTGGTCGTTTTTGAATTTTTTTGCGATACTGTCTTTCAGCGCCGGCAGACCGCCTGAAGGCGTATATTTCGTATGGCCTTCATTCATGGAACGCACCGCGGCATCTATAATGTGCTGAGGCGTATTAAAATCCGGTTCTCCTGCTCCGAGGCCGATGACATCATGGCCTTCTGCTTTCAGCTCTTTCGCTTTTGCAGTAATTGCAAGTGTTGCAGACGGTGTTAATGCGGATACTCTTTTTGCCAATTTCAACTTGAACTCCCCCTAATACGTCTCACGGTGTGATGTTTTTGAGAATCTTGCCGCTTGTAAAGTCCACATAACTAAAGCTATACTGCCCGCTTTTGTTGATATAGGTCACTTCCCATAACGGAACATTGTTTTCTCTCGCCGGGTGAACGCCATTCAGCTTGGAAACAAGCCCTTCGTGCCGGACGATCTTGGCAGCCTTGCCGCTTGAAATGCCGTCACTGGCTTTTTTTGAGAGAATTTTTGCTTTTTTGTCGGCCGGAACCCATACATACATATCTTTTCCATGTTTATCCGTTCCGGTAACAACATAATATTTCTGTTTGCCGACAAAGGTCTCCACTTTCTCAGCATCTGTCAGATCCGTTTTTTCTTTAGCGGCTGCGGCAGCTGTGTCGTGGCCTTCTTCTTTTTGGGCCATTGCAGATTTAAAAATGCTGGCCGAAAATAAAAGAACTGCTAAAAAAATAATACCAAATACGGCTGTAAATATTAATGCTTTTTTTCTCATCTTTTTCACCTATGTGCGATAAATGGTGAAGACCGCTTCATTTTGATTTTCTTCGTCGAGCGCAAGCCCGAACATCAGATTGTCCCGTTTCAAAGTCCGGTTTAAAGTATCGACGATTTTATATAAATCATCTGAATGCTCCACATTAATCGTTGACAGAATTTCAATTTTGCTTTCCATTTTTATACCCTCCATCGGTCGAACAAATTTTGTTAGTCATAACGGGATGCGCCCGCGGCATAATAAAATCACAAGGCGGCATGAACCCGCTTTTACTATAAAAACAATTCCTCATCCCACACCACGAAAGCCGCGATTATGCGGCTTTTATTCCGTTTGGCTGACATAAGCCCCGAGTTCGGCATCAGTCAGCTCCAAAAGGGATGAAGTCGGGAGCGCTTCAAGAAACAGCCGTCCGTATCCCGCCGTCTTTACACGCTGATCTAAAAGAACGATTGTTCCTTTGTCTCCCGCCGTACGGAGCAGGCGCCCGATCCCCTGTCTGAACGTTAACACGGCCTCAGGCAGGGAAATCGTCTGAAACGGATTTTTCCCCTGCTTCTTGGCAAATTCGCATTTTGCGGCATGAAGCGGATTGTCAGGCGCCCTGAAAGGAAGTCTTGCGATCATGACGGTTGACAATTCATCCCCCGGAAAATCAACGCCTTCCCAGAAATGATTTGTCCCGAGTAAAATCGCCCGGCTTGCCGTTTTAAAGGTTTTCATTAATTTACCGGGACTCCCGCCCGAAATACCTTGGGCGAGAAGCTGAATGCCTGATATCTCCATACTGAGTTTCAGTTCCTGATACACTTTTTTCAGCATATCATGAGACGTAAACAGGACAAGGATCTTCGGCTGTTTTCCCTTTGACATGATTTCTGCATACTTGGCAATATGCTCAATGACTTCCCGCTCTCCGTCATATTTAACGGATTTCATCTCTTTCGGAATGATGACGTTCATCTGATCATCGTAAGAAAAAGGAGACGGGATGCTTTTGGTGCGCGGATAAAAATCCGCAAGTCCGAGCCTTTCAATCATAAATTGAAAAGAATGCTCCACCATTAAGGTCGCTGATGTGAGCACAACGCTTTTTTTGCGGGCGAAAAACTGGTCTGCCAGCATTTCACCGGGCTCCAAAGGCTGCGCATAGATGCTGACGGCATTTTTTGCGCCCTTCGCGTCAATTTCAACCCAAACGGCTTCTTTCTCATCATTTTCAAACAGCAGCCTGCTGAACGTATCGCGATATTCTTTCAGCCCCCTGATACACTTTACATATTCGGCCGCTAAAAAAGCCGCTCCGCTTTTCATCTGATCAAGCTTTTGATGTAACAGTTTCTCTTGTACTGAAAACATGTCAAGCAGCTGATCCAGCATCGCACAAAGCCGCTCCGCTCCGTCCGTTATCATGTGAAACCCTTTATCCTGGCTTTTATGATTGAGACTATAGACGAGACGGTTCGAATCGTCTTTAGGTTTTCTTCGTTTGACAAAAGAATGCACTGAACTGAAAAATGCGTCGCTTTCCGATTGAATATGCTTCATCCACTCATCGGCGTCAAAAAAACTTTCCGCCGGCAGTTCATACGTATAAAACAGTTTTCTCATCCGCTTTAACAGTCCGTGTTCCTTTAAGGTGCCGATTCGGCTGAGCTTTGTGTGCAGTCCGATGTATGAAGCTCTCTTCCCCAGGTGCTCGCTGGCGGCGCGTTCGAAATGATGCGCTTCATCAATGATGACCGTTCCGCTTGCAGGCAGTTTTTTCGTTTCACTGCTTTGATCTGAAAACAGCAAAGCATGGTTTGTGATAATCAGATCTGCGGCCTGCGCCTTTTCTTTAGCCCGTTCATAAAACCCGGCAGCCGAGTCCTTCCCTTTTTTAAAAAAAGAATTCTCATCGTAAGCCATGCGCTCCCACAGCAATCTGCCGCCTGATGGAAGATTCAGCTCAGCGGCGTCGCCAGTTTCAGTCTCCGTCAGCCAGACGAGAAGCTGCGCTTTCGTCAAAACCGCATCATAGTTGTCATCTTCCTCATGCAGAATATGTTCAAACTTAGGCAGGCACAGATAATGTGATTTCCCTTTTAAAATAGCGGCTTTGACCGGCCAAGGAAATATACGCTCCAAAAGCGGAAGATCTTTAGACATGATCTGCTGCTGCAGAAGAGTAGAGTACGTGCTGATAATCACGGGAGTTTGTTCCGCTTTGGCAAATAAAACAGCCGGAACGAGATAACCGATCGTTTTTCCGATGCCGGGTGCCGCTTCAATCAGCGCATGCTCCCGATTGCGGAAGGCGCCAAGCACTTCATCCATCATCGAAAGCTGCCCTTTCCGCTTTTCATAGCGGGGGATGATGCCGGATAAGATCTGTTCTTTTTCTTCGTTCCACTTTTCAAGGTCAATGTCCGCATTCACCGGACGGGAAACCGGAATGTGATCGGGCTCTTTAATCGAAAAAGAGGCGTATGGAATGCAGCTCTTTTCTTCCGCCGGCCTGCTTTCATGTATAAAAGAATCCAAAAGCAGCGTCAAATCGCTGATAAAATGCTGTGAAAGCCTTCTAAGCTGCTTTAATGTCGGTAAAGGCAAATGTTTCAGTTTATGTAAAATGTCTAAAAAGACCAGTCCCGTAACCTCCGCATCGCTGTCTGCGCGGTGAGGTCGGTCATGAACAATATTCAGCTCCGCGCACAACTCACCGAGCTTATATCCTTCAAACCCCGGGAAAACAATACGTGAAAGCTCAACCGTATCAAGCACTTCACAATCCGGCAGCTCATAGCCCGCTTCGCTCAGTTCATGCCGGACAAATCCGAGGTCGAAATGAATATTGTGGGCAACAAAATACGCGCCGTCAAGCAGATGAAAAATCTCCTCCGCGACCGCTTCAAACGGCAGTTCATTTTCAACCATTCCGGACGAAATTCCGGTCAGCTGTTCAATAAACGGCGGGATGGCCTGTTTCGGATTGATATATTTTGAAAACCGCTCAGTTATTTGTCCATTTTCAATGACAACCGCTGCGATTTGAATGATTTTATCGCCCTTTTTCGGCGAATTTCCTGTTGTTTCGACATCTATGACAACGAACCGTTGTTTGTTCATTAAAATGGACACCTCAATTCTTGCATACGAGAAAAGTGTAACACGTTTTGTTGAGAAATGGAGCGGAAAAACAGCTTTTGCCCCTAAATCTTAAAAGAAAACCCCCATGAAGGGGGCTCTTTTACAAAATCGTGTGTGCCGGCTCCTGACCCAGCATCTGCTCGATTTTATTCTGATCATCCAGAACGGCCACCTTCGGCTGATGGCTTTTTGCTTCCTGATCAGACATCATTTGATAAGAAATAATAATGACTTTATCTCCTTCTTGGACGAGACGGGCGGCTGCTCCGTTTAAACAGATGACGCCGCTCCCCCGCTTACCGGGAATAATATACGTTTCAAGTCTCGCTCCGTTATTATTATTCACAATCTGAACTTTTTCATTAGCGAGCATTCCGACGGCATCTAAAAGATCTTCATCAATTGTAATGCTGCCGACATAGTTTAAATTGGCTTCCGTCACGGTAGCACGGTGCAGTTTTCCGGCCATCATAGTGCGGTACATATTATGATCTCTCCCATTCATCAATATCAATAATGATATTATCAATCAGTCTGGCTTTAGAAAATTGGACGGCACAGGCCAGAATGACCTTGCCGTTTAATGTTTTAAGCGGAGTCAGCTCCGGATAAGCGTACAGTTCGGCATAATCAATGACGCCGCTTGTGTTTTCGATGATATCGGTGACGGTTTTTATAACGGTTTCCGGATTTCTTTCACCGTCTCTGATCCGTTCGGCGCCTTGCTGCAATGCTTTATAGATCATCGGCGCTTCTTTGCGTTCCTGCTCAGTCAGATAGACGTTGCGAGAACTTTTGGCAAGTCCGTCTTCTTCTCTGACCGTGTCCACTGCAACCAATTCGATATCCATAAAGAAATCCTCAATCAATCCGTCCACAACCGCTGCCTGCTGGGCATCTTTCAGGCCGAAGTAGGCGCGGGTCGGTTTAACGAGATTGAAAAACTTCGTCAGCACAGTGGCCACTCCGTCAAAATGGCCGACGCGGGAGGCGCCGCACAACACGTCAGTTCTCCTTTTCACTTGCACGGCAACATTTTGCTCGCCTTTGTACATATCACTTGGAGACGGCGTAAACAAAACATCTGCCCCCGCCTGTTCTGCAAGCCGGGCATCGCGCTTTAAATCTCGCGGATATGCTTCGTAATCCTCGCCCGGTCCGAATTGAGTCGGATTGACAAAGATGCTCATCACAACAATATCGTTTTCTTTGCTTGCTTTTTCAACCAGCGTCAGATGTCCTTCATGAAGAAAACCCATTGTCGGGACGAATCCGATCGTCCGGCCTTCTGAGCGGTATTGTGCAATTAATTCTTTCAGCTGTTGAGTTTCTGTCAGTTGTTTCATCGCTTACTTTCCTCCGTACAAGCCTTGCAGCACAGTTTGGTTTATCTGAAAGGAATGCTTTTCTTCCGGGAAAACCCGTTCTTTCACATCACGGACGTAACCGCTGAGGGCCGACTCAATCGTGCCGTCGATTTTGGCGTATTGCTTCACGAACTTCGGTGTTCTGTCCACGCCGTGGCCGACGACGTCATGATAGACAAGGACTTGGCCGTCCGCTTTTGAACCGGCTCCGATTCCGATGACGGGAATGGATACTTCTTCTTTTATTTTAGCAGTCAGTTCAGCAGGCACGCATTCAAGCACGAGCATCATCGCTCCCGCCTGCTCGCATTTGATGCTGTCTTCAATGAGCTTTTTCGCGCTTTGCTCATCTTTTCCCTGCACTTTATATCCGCCTAATACGCCGACAGACTGCGGTGTGAGGCCTAAATGGCTGACGACGGGAATTCCGCCGAGAGTCAGCGCGCGGATGGATTCGAAAACGCCGTCTCCGCCTTCCAGCTTTAACGCGTCCGCGCCGCTTTCCTGAATAATGGCCGCGGCGTTTTTCAATGTATCCTCTTTTGAAAGGTGGTAAGACATAAACGGCATGTCAGTTACGATAAACGTATTTTTCGCACCGCGTTTTACCGCTTTTGTATGGTGAATCATGTCACTGACCGTTACGCCGACTGTTGAATCGAGTCCGAGCACGACCATTCCGAGCGAATCCCCGACTAAAATCATGTCGACTCCCGCCTGTTCCGCAAGCTTTGCCTGCGGATAATCGTAAGCGGTGAGCATCACGATCGGCTCTCCGTTTTCCTTCATTTTCACGAAATCCAGTTTTGTTTTCATTCTGTTTCTCCTCCTCTAAACGGTGAGGAGATGAGCCGCCAATTCTTCGCAAGCAAAAAAGCCTTCTGTAAAATAAGAAGGATTCCCACTTGTTTAACGTTCGGCGAATGTCATCCCTCTGTCCCAGTCCTTTTTTGGATCAAGGCAGACTTTTCGTAATCTCTGTTCTGCTGATCGGGTGCAGTTCATTATGATACTGCCCATAGGAAGTATACCAAATTCACGAGGCTTGTACCAACTAAGATTAATTGAGCTCAATATCGGCAGAATAGATCTTCTTTATACCATCTCTCGTTTCCAAGAGAAGAACTCCCTCATCATCAATGCCGAGCGATTTCCCGTAAAACGTCCCTTGCAGCGTTCTCGCTCTGAGCTCGTTCCCCAGTCCGACCGCATAGCTTTCCCATAGCAGCTTGATCGGTGTAAAGCCGTGGTTCAAGTAATCCTGATAGCGTTTTTCAAAAGTCAGCAGAATCTCTTGTATCAGACCCGCTCTGTCAATTTTCTCGCCGGCTTCCATGCTCAGGCTCGTCGCAATGTCCTGAAGCTCGCCGGGAAAATCGGTTTCCTGCTGGTTCACGTTGATCCCGATCCCGAGAATAACCGAACGGACACGGTCTTCTTCCGCCTGCAGCTCAGTTAAAATCCCGACGGCTTTTTTGCCGTGAATCATTAAATCATTCGGCCATTTAATGGCGGGCTGTACACCTGTAAAAGCCTCGATGGCCTGTACGACCGCAACGGCGGATAACAGGGTGAGCTGCGGCGTTTTTTGCAAAGGAACGTCGGGTCTCAGAATGAGGCTCATCCAAATCCCGTTTCCCTCCTGTGAATGCCATACTCTGGCCATTCTTCCTCTGCCTGCCGTTTGTTTATCGGCGACTACGAGCGTCCCTTCCGGCGCGCCGTCATTGGCAAGTTCATGAGCGGTTTTTTGGGTGGACGGCAGGACGTCCCGGTAATGAAGCTGTTTGCCCAAAACCTCTGTTTTCAGCCCGAAACGGATTTCGGATTCACTGAGTTTCCCCGGTTTTTTAATGAGCCTGTACCCTTTTCGCCTGACCGCCTCAACCTCATAGCCCTCTTTGCGGAGCTCCTCTATATGTTTCCAAACGGCGGTTCTCGAGCAGCCGAGCGCGTCACTTATTTTCTGCCCGGAGATAAAGCCGTCACCCGCTTCAGAAAATAAATCAATTAATCGGGTTCTTAATGTTGATCCCATGATGCGAGCCACTCCTTTATGTCATGTTTTCGGTTAGGGAGCTTCCCTGCCAATACCGCTTCTTCGATCCGGCGAAGTTCTTCGGCCACCCATTTACCCGCGCGGCGGTTTCTGAGCTCCATCAGATCAGCGCCTGAAATGTCGAGGTCTCGAAGGCTTTTGATCGGCAGCTGCTCATACAGGCTCTGAACCTCTTTCAGCTTTTGTTCATCAATCGTCTTATGCTTTTTCAGCATCCCGATTTTAACGGCTGAAAACAGCGCCTCTCCCGCCCGGTACATCGCTTCCGCTTCCAGCTGCGCCGGATAAACGCTTATGATCTGCACCGCTTTTTTTATGACTTTTCCCGGCAGTTTCCATTGTTTTAAAAACGCCTCGGCGCTTTTCGGACAAAGACCGAGAAACAATAACAGCGCTGCCCAGCGTTCTTCGCGTGCATCTAAAGAAGAAAAGGGAAATCCGCTTGCTTCCAGCATTTGCTGCTCATAACCGGAAAGGCCGGGCAGCTCTTGTATCAGACCTGTCTGCACCATCGTTTGAATTGCTTCCTGTGAGAAAGCGCCCTGCAGCAGCTTTTCAAACTCGACGGTCTTTCGTTCTACTGATACATGTGCCAAAAGCTCCCTGTCTTTTATGACGGCCTCTCTTGTTTCTTTTTCTAACAGAAAGCCGAGCTGACTCATAAAGCGGACGGCTCTCATCATCCGCAGAGCGTCTTCCCGAAAACGGTCTTCAGGATTACCCACCGTACGGATCAGCTTTTGTCCGATATCATGTGCGCCTCCGAAATAATCAAGCAGCTCTCCTTCGGCAGACATCGCCATCGCATTAATCGTTAAGTCTCTCCGCTTTAAGTCTTCTGATAAAGAAGTAATGAACCGCACAGCTTCAGGGCGCCGGTAGTCCTTATATTCTGATTCGGCACGAAAAGTGGTGACTTCATAGGTTTCATCTTCCCACAGGACGATGACGGTGCCGTGCTCTTTTCCTACATCGACAGTCCGCTTAAAGAGACGCTCCACCTCATTCGGCGAAGCGCTGGTTGCGATGTCCACATCACCTATTTTTCGTTTCATATAGCTGTCTCTGACGGCTCCCCCGACAAAGTACGCCTGATGGCCCGCCTTCATCAGGTGATGAAGGATGGGGAGGGCTTTGACAAATTCCTGTTCCATAAGATCACTCCGGTCCTGCCAATTCGTCATAAATCCGTTCATACTGACTGACGATTCTTTGCGAAGAAAAGGCGGTCTCCACCATTTTCAGCGCATGATCAGTCAATCGTTTGCTGAGCTGTTTATCTTCTAAAACGGCAAGCGCCTTTTCAGATGCCGTCTGAATATCGCCGACTTCCACCAGAAAACCGCTTACTTGATCTTTAATCACTTCCGGTATTCCGCCGATATTTGTTCCGATGCACGGCACGCCGCAGGCCATCGCCTCCAGAAGTACGAGTCCGAAACTTTCTTTTTCAGAAAGAAGGAGCTTAAGGTCACTGATGGAATACAGCTCTTCCACCCTGTCCTGATTTCCGAGGAGCAGCACTTGATCCTGCAGTCCGTATTTTTCGACAAGCTGCCAAGCGACGCACTTTTCCGGCCCGTCGCCGACAAGCAGGAGCTTCGCCTTTGTTTTGGCTGCGATATTACGGAAAACGCGGATGACATCTTTAACACGTTTTACTTTTCTGAAGTTCGAGACATGGATGACGACTTTTTCATCCGGCAAAATGCCATGTTTCTCTTTTATACTCTCTGTATTTTTCTTAAGATAAACACGTTCATCAATAAAGTTGTAGATGGTCTCAATTTTTTTATCCGGCTTGATTAAGTCATATGTTTCTCCGGCAAGCGCGGTTGATACCGCCGTCACTCTGTCGGACGCTTCGATGGCAAAACGGATTAAATCTTTTAATGACGGATCATATCCTAAAACGGTGATGTCCGTACCGTGAAGCGTCGTCACGATGCCGATGTCGCGTTTGAGCATCTGTTTGGCAAGATAAGCGCATACCGCATGCGGCAGCGCATAATGCGCGTGAATGATATCAAGATTTTCCCTCGCGGCAACCTCGGCGATTTTGCTCGCCAGCGTAAGGTCATAAGGCGGATATTTAAATACCGCGTATTGGTTGACTTCCACCTCATGAAAATGAATATTCGGATGATATGTATTTAATCTGAACGGGATGCTTGATGTGATGAAATGAACCTGGTGCCCTTTTTCCGCAAGCAGCTTGCCGAGTTCCGTCGCAATAATACCCGAGCCTCCGACACTCGGGTAGCATGTAATCCCTATTTTTAATGGTCTCATTGTCCGCCCCCAAAAACATCATCATTCAAAACGGGAAGCTGTTTTGAAAAGAAGCCTTCGGCATACCCCGTCCCGGCTTCTTTGCCATACAGTTTTTCCCGCGCTTCCACCATTTCGATATAACCGTTGGTCAGCGGTGTGTTCACTGACTGCGCCGTAGGAATAAACTGGCTTTGATAGGCGTGCAGGCTTTCTTTTTTCAGATCGATGGTTTCCGTTATGTCGATTACAAAGTCCGGACGGTGAAACCCATTGATCATATAATAGTATACGCGCTGAGCCTTATGAGCCGGCAGTTCCTGGTGATCTCTGTATTTATGAATTCCCGCCGAGAACACCGCTTCTTCGACCAAAGCCGCCGCATTGCCGTGGTCAGGATGGCGGTCTTTCGGATAAGGCATGAAAACGGTTTTCGGCCGGCAGGCTCTGATGACACTGACAATCCGGCGGATGCCGTCCTCACTTTTCAAAAGCCCGCGGTCGGGAAACGTAAGCTGGATTCTCTCTTTTACGCCGAGAATTCGTGCCGCCTCTGCCGCTTCTTCTTTTCTTATCCCTACCGTTCCGTTGGATGATAGTTCGGCCTCGGTCAAATCGCATATCACCGCGGTTTTTCCTTGAGCCGTAAATTTTGCGATCGTGCCGCCCATACCGATCTCGACATCATCACTATGGGCGCCGAACGCCAGAATATCAACGTGTTCAGACATTCGGCTCTCCTCCGCGCACAAGATTGCGGAAATCAAATGCCCCGCCGTCCAGCGTCCGGACGAGGATTTCCGCTGTCCCCATATTTGTGGCGAGCGGGATCGCGTATACGTCACACAGCCGGATCAGCGCCGAGACATCCGGTTCATGAGGCTGCGCAGTTAACGGATCGCGCAGAAAAATGACGAGATCCAGGGCATTTGCCGCAATCAATGCGCCGATTTGCTGATCTCCGCCGAGCGGGCCGGATTGAAAACGTTCAACAGACAATCCGGTCGCTTCCTGGATTTTCAGGCCTGTCGTACCTGTCGCGTATAACTCATGATGGCTCAGTATATCTTTATATGCGGTCGTAAACTGAACCATATCCTGCTTTTTCTTATCGTGAGCAATCAAAGCGATTTTCATTTGATGTTCTCCCCCTTGCCGATTCAGTCGATAATATTTTCGAGTCCGTATACAAGCTGGTCGATTTTCATCACTTGCTCCACTGACAGCTTTACTCCTGACATAAAGGAAGCCCGGTTATAGGAGTCATGGCGCAGTTTCAGCGTCTGGCCGTCCATGCCGAACATGACTTCCTGGTGGGCGATAAGGCCCGGCAGACGCACGCTGTGAAGGCGGATGCCGTTTAATTCAGCACCGCGGGCGCCTGGCAGAATTTCTTTTTCATCAGGATGGCCCTGCTGCTTTTCTGTACGGACGCTTGAGATCATTTCCGCTGTTTTCAGCGCCGTTCCGCTCGGGGCATCCAGCTTTTGATCATGATGAAGTTCAATGATTTCTACATCTTCAAAATAGTTGGCGGCCATTTGTGAGAACTTCATCATCAGCACCGCGCCCAATGCAAAGTTCGGAGCGATGATGGCGCCGATTCCTTTTTCTTCAGTCAAGGCTTGAAGCTCCTCTAAATCCGCTTCAGAAAATCCGGTCGTTCCCACAACGGGGCGGACGCCGTGTTCAAGAGCGGCTTTCGTATGTTTTTTGCCGATTTCAGGCGTTGTCAAATCGATCAGCACATCCGGTTTTGTTTCTTGGAAACATGCGCGGATATCCGTATAAATAAGAGCGTCTGAATCAGCTGACATCACTTCCCGCAATGTTTGCTGATCGTATGTATGGTCAATGGCGCCGACAAGCTCAAAATGAGGCGTGCGGACGGCAAGTTTTACGGCCTCCTGGCCCATTCTGCCTCTCGGTCCGGCAATGACGACTTTAATGGTTTCATTTGACATGGTTTCTCCTACTTTCCTTCTTCTTTTCTAGTCCAGCGGTCTTTATCACGTGTATTAAATTTATGCATGACGCGGTTATGAGCTTCCACCAATGAAATATCAAGGGAGTTGGCGAGGCAGATCAGGACGAACAGCACATCGCCCATTTCCTCTTCCATGCTTTTCTCATTTTCCGTCGTTTTCTTCGGCTTTTCCCCATAATAATGGTTGACTTCTCTTGCAAGTTCGCCCAGTTCTTCCGTGAGACGGGCCATCATGGCAAGCGGGCTGAAATAGCCTTCTTTGAATTGGCCGATATATTCATCGACCTCAGCTTGTAAGTCTTTCATCGTTTTGTCACTCACTGTGCGAATACCTCCTGTCATCTCTTCCATGTTAGCTAATTCAAGTACATTTGACAAATGTTAAAAACGGCAGTTTGCTGTTTTCTTTTGTATCCACTATAATATTTACGCAATCTTATGGAAGGAAAAGGGGTTTGATGCAATGCTTGGAGAAATCAGAATCAAAAACATTTGCTTTATTTTAATCGGCGCCGCTGTTTTTTCATTCGGACTGGTTCACTTTAATATGCAGAACAATTTGGCGGAAGGCGGATTTACCGGCATTACGCTGCTTTTATATGCGTTATTCCACATCAGCCCTTCTATTTCCAACCTGGTATTGAACATTCCTATCTTTTTCATCGGCTGGCGTATGCTCGGCCGGACGATGTTTGTCTATACCCTGATCGGCACCGTCTCTCTTTCCGTTTTTCTGAGTGTTTTTCAGCGCTACGAAATTCATATGCCGCTGTCGCATGATTTAGCGCTGGCCGCCTTATTCGCCGGTGTATTTATCGGCGCGGGTCTCGGCATTATTTTTAAATACGGCGGCACGACGGGCGGGGTCGATATCATCGCCAGGCTGATCAACAAATTTTTCGGAATCCCGATGGGCCGGACGATGTTTGCCTTTGACGCCTGTATCATTTTGCTTTCTTTGTTTACGTATCTTTCTTACAAGGAAGCGATGTACACGCTTGTAGCCGTTTTTGTCGCTGCGAGATTGATTGATTTTATCCAGGAAGGCGGCTATGCCGCAAAAGGGGCAACGATTATTTCTTCGAAAAACGATTTGATCCAGCAAAAAATCATTGAAGAGATGGAGCGCGGCGTCACTGTTTTAAAAGGACAGGGATCATATACAAAAGAAGACAGGGACGTTCTTTACTGCGTCGTTCCGAAAAACGAAATTGTGCTTTTGAAAAGCGTCATCACTTCCGTTGACCCGCACGCCTTTGTTGCAGTAAGCGACGTTCATGATGTGCTCGGCGAAGGATTTACGCTTGATGAAAATAAAAATCCGATCAGACGATAATAAAAAGGCGGCTTTTGCCGCCTTTACTGTTTGTGTTTCCATTTGACAACCGGTGATTTTTTCTTTTTTAATCGGCGGGCGAATGCCGGACTGACATTGAGCGTCTGTTCGACGAAGCGCTGCGGCGTCAGTGCCAGCCATTGGTTTAAGGAGACGTCTTCGAAACGGTCGCTTTTGAAAATTTCCAGAAAGCGAAGTACGGTGTCACCGGTATTCTGAACATAATGTCCCATTGCAAAAGGAACATATCCTACGTCACCTGCTTGATAGTTAAATGTCCGCGCTCTTCCCTCCGCCGCAAACACCGTCATTTTCGCTTCTCCTGAAAGATAATACTGCCACTCGTCCGTATTCGGATGCCAATGCAATTCTCTCATGCCTCCGGGTTCGACTTCCACGAGAGCTGCGGCAATCGTTTTTGACACCTTAAACGTTTTTGAATCGACAATCTTTACTCTTCCCCCGCTGGTAACAAGGGGCTCCTGCCGGGAAAGCTTGTAGCTGAACGGCTCCAAAACGGTGCCTTCCGGGGAAGAAACTGCTGCCCGCTCAATCTGGGGAGGCGGTTCCAGCTGGAACATGTAACGCTCTTTTTTATGGATGTAAGCCAAATCATATCCGGGAACACCGAAGTTCGCCTCCAGCACGCTGCGCGGGGTATGGGCAAACCAGTCCGTTACTGAAAAGGTGCTGTTTTCTGAAAAAGAGCCGTCATCAAAGACGAGCAAAAACTCACTGCCCTGCTCTAATCCTTGAATGGAATGAGGAATGCCGGAAGGAAAATACCACAGGTCCCCTTCACTTACGTTGTCAATAAAATTCCGCCCATTTTGATCGACCGCAGTTAAACGGACTCCTCCGTTAATCACATATCCCCATTCGGCTTCTTTATGCCAATGAAGCTCCCGCACAGCTCCCGGCTTCAGTCTCATGTTCACCGCCGCGATGTTTTTGGATACCGGCAGTTCCCTGACCGTCACCTCTCTGGACCATCCGCCGTCTTCAAGCCTCATATGCGTATCAGAAAATGAGAATTTCAAGTTTTGAACCGTTCCTGCATCCGTTGAAGGCGGAACGAGCATGTCAGGATTCTGGAAGTCACGCGCGAGGTTTCGCGGTCCTTCGTCAGTCGCCCCTTTTCTGCCTCTGATCGGCTGCGGGAGGTGTTTTGAAGCCAATTGCTGGATGAGTTTTTTCACTGCCTTAGCTCCTTTACAGCAATTTGTGTTTATTTAGACTTAGGATACTCACGCTTTTTCTCTTTCTTTTTTTCCGCTCTGTATTTTCGGTAGCCGACATATGTCAGCGCAGTAATAATGATACCGCCTGTTGTCAGAATGACCCAGAGCAGCGAAGGGTCAGCGTCATCCCGCTCCACCTTGTCAAAAACCCGCTTTAAATCCTGCTGCAGGAGCGTCAGACGCTCAAGCTTTGTTCCTTTTGTCATCTGCTGGAACCCGTCCTGCTCAATCACCTCGATATGTTTCGCCACCGTATCAAGCTGGCCGGCCGACACATCCATTGTCAGGCTGGGATAAATTAAATCATATAATGATATAAATTCATTCCACTTTTCATTGAAATTTTCACTTCCGTTTCCGCTGACATCTTCTTTTAAGGCGCTGAATGTCGCCATAATCGGTCTTTCAAGCGAACCCCACAGCGGATCGGAGTGGTCTTCCATCGCATCCATTACCAACCTGAACTGGGCGGCTGCCCGGATTTTTTCGGTATCTGAGGCGTCTGCCTGTTTCAGAACGCGCACTAAATCATTGAAACCCAGAGTCACCTGCCTGACTTCGGCGCCGCTCAGTGAGTTTACGTGTGTCATTTTTTTCTTAAAGTAGCCAAGCACTTGCAGAGCCTCATCATACTGCGAATGCCGCGTCATTTGGAAAACGGTATCCGAAAGGTCGTTCAGTTCCTTGAGACCGCCCTCATCTTCAGCTTTGGCAGTTGTGATGAAACACATAAGAGCAAGTAAAAGACAGATCGTCAGCTTTCGTTTCATAGAGGTCCCTCCCACTCCTTCTCTTTACAGAATATGAGGAGCGGGACAAGGTTAGACCAAGATTCTATCAGTGTAAGTCAAGCTTTATCCGTCTTTTAGAAATCACCAAATAGTATGCAAGGCCGAGTGAAAATATGCTCAGCCAGAATGTAGCATAGCCGATCTCTTGCATATAGTCATTGAGCATTGAGTAGCGGGGCATCATGCCGAAAAGATAATCAATGACATCATTATGAAGCGTCCAAACAGCGGCAACGGCAAGATGCCTTAACCGGAACCGAAAATACGGGCTGTATAAAACGCCTTGAACGGCCATGGCAAAATGTGAAGCAATCAGCATGTACCCTTCCCAAGGCATCTGCCCCATTTTGACCAGCACAAAGACATTCATTCCGACCGCCCACAGCCCGTATTTTACAAGGGTTACAAGAGCCAGCGCTTCAAACAGCGGCGCGTTTCTTCCCATGAGAAATGCCAGAAGCACGAACAGGAAGAAAAACGTCGCCGTCGGGCTGTCAGGCACAAATATCAGAAATCGGAACGGCGTGTCCGCAAGCTGAGGCACATACCAATAATAGCCGTATACCGTACCGATAAAATTAACGGCAAGAACAAGCAGAAGCATGCCGCGCAACCCTAAAAGATAAGAAATCCACCTCATACCATCAACTCTCAGTCCGTAAAAAGTATGTATTATGCAAAAAAAGCTGACATCCAAGTCAGCTCTTTTCATAAAAGTATATCCTGCTATTGTCTACTTCACAATACGTTATTTCGCTGTCGTTTCAGAAATGAACTTCGCCAGCTGATCAAGCTGTTTGTCATTCCCTTTAAAAATACCGGCTGGCATCTGCCCTTTCCCTTTAACGGCGATTTTTTTAATTTCTTCCGGGCTCAGCCCGTTATCGACCAGGGACGGACCGGCGCTTCCGCCTTGAAGATTATCCCCGTGACAGGAAATACAGCCTTGTTCTTTAAATACCTTATAACCGTCTGATTCAGTATCAATGGCGGCTTCTTTTTTGATTTTCCCTTGCTCCTCCGCCTTCGCCCAGTCATGCGTTGCGACTGACTGCCACGTTAAAAAGACCGTAGCGCAAAGCGCCAAAAGCATCATGCCGACCGCAACCGGACGCTTCCACGGCCTTCTTTCAGACCCCCTGTCGAGAAACGGAGCCAAAAGCAGCGACCCGAAAGCAAGACCCGGTATAATCATCGCGCCGATAACGGTGTAGCTCCCTGCGGCATATTCATATTTTAATAGCTGGTATAAAAATAGAAAATACCAATCCGGCAGCGGAATATACCCTGTATCCGTCGGGTCCGCCACCCGTTCCAAAGGCGGCTCGTGCACAATCGTTAAAACGAGAAATCCGACGAGGAAAACGGCCCCGACCATCCATTCTTTCAGCAGGAAGTTCGGCCAAAACGCCTCTGTCTTTCCAGGATACTCTGAATAGTCTTTCGGTATATTCGGTTTTTTTTCAGCCGGTATCCTTGAATCTCCTACAAACTTCATTCCTTTCCCCCGGTGCATGTCATCCCCTCCCTTTTATATCAGATTTGTATTAAAGCGGTCCTGAAATTCCCTGCTTGCGGATCATGACAAAGTGGGCGCCCATGAGCGCAAACAAAGCGGCAGGGAGAAAAAATACGTGAATCGCAAAAAATCTCGTCAGCGTTTGGGCGCCGACAATATCGTGGTGGCCGGCAAGAAGAGTTTTCACCTGCGCTCCGATCAATGGCGTCGCCTCCGCAATCTGAAGACCTACCTTTGTCGCAAACAGCGCCTTCATATCCCATGGAAGCAGATACCCTGTAAAACCGAGACCGAGCATCACAAAAAAGATCAGAACACCGACGATCCAGTTCAATTCCCGAGGCTTTTTATAAGCTCCCTGAAAGAAAACCCGCAGCGTATGTAAAAACATCATCACAATGACTAAACTTGCACCCCAATGGTGCATACCCCTTACAATCTGCCCGAAAGCGACTTCATTCTGCAAATAATACACAGATTCCCACGCGTTTTTTATATCCGGCACATAATACATCGTTAAAAACATCCCGGACAACACTTGGATAACGGTTACAAAAAACGTCAAACCGCCGAAACAATAGACAAAAGCCGAGAAATGGTGAGCGGGATTTACATGTTCCGGCACTTCATGGTCGGCGATATCCCGCCACATCGGCGTAATATCGAGACGTTCATCCACCCAGTCATAAATTTTGTTCAGCATGTCACCCTTCCCCCCTAGGCTTTGCTTTTCCAAGATACAAAAAGCCGTCCTTTACTTTTTGCTCATAACGGTCAAGAGGCGCGAGCGGCGGCGTGCCCGGAACGTTTGTGCCGTCTTTTTCATACAGCCCGTAATGGCAGGGACAAAAGAACTTGTTCGGATTTTTAGGATCATTGTTCCAGTTTACGGTGCAGCCCAAATGCTTACAGATCGGAGAAAGCGCTATAATTTCATCCCCATGCTTGTAAACCCAGGCTGACCTGGATTCTTCCGATTCGTACCAGGCGTCGACTTGATGAATTTTAAAGTCAAACCGCTTCGGCTCCTTCGTCAGCTCATCCACACTGACAACCTGCACCATTTTTTGATCTCCCGTCGGTTTTAATACCGGGTCCAGTGCAAAACGGACCATGGGCATAAGCGCACTGGCGGCCATAAATCCCCCCACGCCGGTGAGCGCATAGTTTAAAAATTGTCTTCTTGATATATCTTGTTTTCCGCCCATCTCTTCCCCCCCTAAAGATTGACCAAAAATTAACTAAAATAGAAAATAATTCTGAGATTTGACACCCTCATAATATATGAATCTTTCAGCAAGGTCAACAGAGGCAAAACGGGTGTTTTGCGGGATGCCTGGTGTTTTTAAGAATTGTTCCACTTCTGTAACAAAACGTTCAAAATTTCTCCGCACTTGTCATCCGCAATTTTTCTCTTTAAAGAGTCTTTCATATGTTCAAACGGAACGGCAGGTATGTATATGACATCAGACCCTATTTCAGAATCCTTCCATTTTTCGTCTGCCGTCAGGAACAAGGCGTGGCGAAAGTTGGTCATCACCTCGTCTTTGAGTTTTTGAAGCAGGGCGATTTGTGATTGGTCTATATCAACATATGTATAAGAGGGGAATAAATATACCCGTCCCTTCAATTGGCGCTCAAGCTCTTCAGAAAGCAATTGGGTGCTTTCCCCCTGTTCAACGGCCTCTTTTAAGCCTCCTGAAGATGTTATGGAAATTAACGGAATGACAGCGGTATCAATGTAATCCGCAGATTGTAAATAGGCATCGGCATCAGCGGCCCTCCATCTCATGTCTCGTTCCTCCTCTTTACGCAACAAGCCTTGCATATTCTGCAAGGCTGTCATTTATGTGAGCTGATTCAATTGGCGGGAAAGCTTTTCAAATGTTTCTTTGTCGTGGCGGTCCAGCGCCTCGTCGATATCTTTAAGCAGCTTTTCCCGCTGGAAAGTGGAAATGGCATGTTCTAATATTTTTTCGGCCATCCCCTGATCCTGTTTATTTTCAAACAGGTCTTTCGGCAGATGCGGATTTGATTCAAGAACAGCGGCATATTCCGGTGAGCTGTAGGCCGAACGGAAATTCAGCTGGATAAATAAATCCTGCTGTTTATTTAACCGGATGTCGTGAAAAGATTTTTCCGCGTCCGTAGTCATGACATTTTCTTTGTAAAACCTAAACGGCACCTCATCAACGCAATGAGTAGACATGATAATGCCTCGCGGGCAAAATTCGGCTTGTTCTACAAAATGGACTTTTTCCATTAATGAATCATGACTCATTAAATAATTTAAAATCCAGACGCACTCCCGGCGTTTAAGCTGATAATGATTTAAAAACCAACGGATAAAATCCTTTTTTTCATTGACAGAAACAGGGGTCTGCATGTAATTCCCTCCTCTATCGATCGTATAATCTGACATCACTTATACATTCAGCAAGCATGGTCCAAAATCCTGCTTATCTTAAAAATTCATCCTCTATCCGTAAGATTGTTTCTTCAAGCTCTTCGTTTGTTCCATCCATTGAAAGCACTTGTTTTAAAAGCGGCAGCGCTTCTTTCTGGAGACCCTCTTCCAATAAGAAGTGAGCGTATTCATATAAGAAATCCCGATCATCCTGATAATGGAGATACGCAGCTTCGAAGCTTTTTTTCGCTTCAGCGTATTGCTCAAGGCCTGTATAAGCACCCGCCAAATACCAATTGTATTTCGGATCTTCTTCTCCGTAGCCGCGGACTTCCTGAATCAGATCAATAATCTCTTCAAAGCTTTCTTCTTTATGATAGACGGCTAAAAGCGTATGGAGCGCTTCCACGTAACCCGGATCGAGCGCCAGCGCTTCCTGAAGAAGCTTTTTTCCTTCTTCTGCGTTGCCGAGCTTTAACGCCATTTTCGCCGCATAGAGAAAAAGCTCTTTATTGTATTCATCGTAAGTAATACCTTCTTTAGCGGTTTTTAATGCATCTTCATACATGCCTTCTGCCTCGTAGCTTTTTGCAAGCGGCATATAAAGCGATGAATAGGAAGGATCAAGCCCTTTTAAATCAGACAGCTGCTTGATGGCTGTTTTGACCATTCCCGCCTGATAGGCTGTGAACCCGTACCCGAAAATCGTATTCGGTTCTGTATGTTCTGCCGCCGCTTTTTCATACCATGAAATCGCTTCCTCAAATTCACCCGCCGCGCTCAATGACTCAGCCAGCCTCTGATGAACATTTACGCCGCCGATTTCGTGCCGTTCTTTTGCCGTCTCTTCATAGTAAGGAACGGCTTTTGCATATGATCCCTGAGTGAAGTATAATTCCCCCAGAGCGAAATCAATAACAGGTTCATCTTGTAACATCGATTTCGCCTGTAACAGCTTTTGCTCACTTACTTCAAATAAGCCCTGCATCTGATACAGATCAGCCATTAAAAGAAGGCTTTCCGCGTAAGACGGGTCTTCCGGAGAAATTGTCTCCAGCACCTCTAGAGCTTTTTCTTCTTCATCAATATCTATTAACAATTCGGCGTAAAAATTCGTCAGCTCAGACTCATCCGGATAAAGGTCATGCAGATCACTGATCAGCGCTAACGCTTTTTCGGCGTTTCCCCATTCATAGTAGAGCTGGGCTGCAATGGCTTTGTCTTCGTCATGAAGCTGCGTTTCAGCTATCGAAAGCGCTTTTAGTCCCTTTTCGGTTTCACCTGCTTCAACTAATTTTATGGCTTCTTGGATCAATGTATTCAAATCAGACCGGTCCTTTCTTTTCCTATACCTCATCAACCAATGAAAAGGGTTTTTATTCGGGTTATTCTTATCATAATTCAGACAGGGCCTGCCCGCAAATAAGATGCTTCACCCGGCATTATAGTTTATCAGAAAATGCTTAAGAGGAAAACGGCAAAAAAGGGGACGGCATCTTTATACGCAAACAGCGCAATTTGTTCCGGCTGTTTCTGTAACGAAAACGCATTCCCCCTTTCTGTTATTTTCTGTTTAAGACAAGCTATGTCAAAGCCCAAAGTTTTATGACACATGAAGAAAAAAGCCCGAAGAATCGGGACTGACCCCCGTTTTTGAGACAGGGATCAAAACACCTTTAAGCAGCCAGCTGTCGGTATGTGACCGGCGGCTGGTTGTTTAGTTTCGTTTGAATACGAATGTTGTTATAATAGTGTATATAGGTTTCGACAGTTTGTTCTACGATGGTCGTCGTAGTGCTTTCCAACCTGTCGAGGTAGAACGTTTCAGACTTTAGTGAGGAATGAAACGATTCGATGGAGGCATTATCAGCGGGCGTCCCTTTGCGGGACATGCTCATGGTAATGCCTTTTGTTTTAACAGCTTTCTGATACTCATAAGATGTATAAACAGAACCTTGGTCACTATGTAACACACAGTTCTCTGGCAGTGCGGGCAGCTGATCAAGTGTGTGTAAGACAAAGTCTGTGTCCTGTCTATCGCCAATCGTAAAAGCAATCACTTCTCCATTGTATAAATCCAATATACTGGAAAGATACAATTGTTTCTGCCCATAAGGCAAATATGTGATATCCGTTACTAGCTTTTCCAGAGGGCGATCAGACTGAAAGTTCCGATCCAATATATTCTCGGCCACGGCATATGGCTGCCCATTCTTCTTACGCTTTTTCACCTTAACCCGGCATTGCCACTGATTCTTCTGCATAATGCGCTGAACCGTTTTATGATTCATACGCATTCCCTTTTTTAATATGGCTGTGATTTTCCGATAGCCATATCGATACTTGTGTTCTCGGCACAACGTGCCGATTTGTTTTTCTAAATGGTATTTAGGGTTATCTTTCATCAGATTCTTCTTCCAACGATAATAAGATGCTCGTGAGATACCTAAATGAATACAGATATCCTTTATGGTCATTGTGCTGCGCAATGCTTCTACAAGCTCGACTGGCGTTTCGCTATCAGCTTCCTTTCCAATTCGTTGTACTTTTTTAACACTTCATTCTGTTGTCTCAGATAACGATTTTCTGCCTGCAGTTTCTCTAATTCGGAAGAATACTCTGGACCTTTTCCATAAGAATATTGCTTTCCGACAGGTTGTTCGAATCGATGTGTGTCCCCAGCTTTATACCACCTGACCCATGTCTGCACCTGCGTCTTATTCTTTATATTCAATTCCTGCATGATCTCCTTCACAGGCACGCCCGCCAATCTCATTTCTACAGCCTTCTGTTTGACTTCAACCGGATAACTCACTCTTGCCCTCATAGAAAAACACCTCCAAGTCTAATTTCGGATAACAACGATCCGTTTTCAAACTTGAAGGTGTTTTTTGTTTGTCTCATATTATGGGGTCAGTCCCAATCTCTTCGGGCTTTTTTGGCTAATTGATCTAAATGCTCAAAAAATGTCGGATATGAGACATGGATTGCCTCAGTATCACAGATGTCAATCGGCTCTTCTGTCAGGCATGAAGCGACACCGAGCATCATGCCGATGCGGTGGTCGCCGTGGCTTGACACATCGGCTCCGCCCGCAAGCGTTTTTTTGCCGTGTATTTTCATGCCGTCTTCAGTCGGTTCAATGTCTGCGCCGATTTTCCGGAGCTCTGATACGACGGTGTCGATCCGGTTCGTTTCCTTCACCTTCAGCTCCGCAGCGTCTTTAATGACAGTTGTGCCTTCAGCCTGCGTTGCCAAAAGGGCGATAATCGGGATCTCGTCAATTAAACGGGGAATGATTTCTCCGCCGATTTCTGCCGCTTTCAGAGCTGAGGTTTCAATAACCAGGTCTCCGTAAGGCTCTGCGCTGTCCGCTTCTGAAGGAATCACTTCAAGTGAAGCCCCCATTTGCTTTAAGACATCAATCATTCCCGTGCGTGTCGGGTTCAGGCCGACGTTTTTCAGCACAATCCGGCTTCCGGGAACGACAGCGCCTGCCGCAAGGAAAAAGGCTGCTGAAGAAATATCGCCGGGCACGAAAATATCAGCCCCCTGAAGCTTCTGGCCGCCCGTTACGGAAGCGCTCGTCTCCGTTTCCGCCAGCTCGGCGCCAAAAGCGTTCAGCATCCGTTCCGTATGGTCTCTTGATTTATGAGGCTCCGTGACGGTCGTCGTCCCTTCAGCCTGCAATCCGGCAAGCAGCACGGCGGATTTGATCTGCGCGCTTGCAACAGGGGAGACGTAATCAATGCCTTTCAATTGTCCGCCTCTTACGGATAAAGGCGTAAATCCTCCGT
This sequence comes from Bacillus sp. FSL P4-0334, assembly GCF_038004825.1. Classification (NCBI taxonomy): domain Bacteria; kingdom Bacillati; phylum Bacillota; class Bacilli; order Caryophanales; family Bacillaceae; genus Bacillus; species Bacillus sp. FSL P4-0334. The sequence goes on from NZ_JBBORX010000001.1 coordinate 3,454,122, forward strand.
CCGCTCTTCCGTCAATCGCGGCTCCCATCTGTTTTAAAGGCTCCGTCACCCTCTTCATCGGGCGCTTTGCAATACTTTCGTCGCCCGCTACCGTACTGTGAAATGGGCGTCCGGCTAAAATGCCGAGCATCAGGCGGATGGTCGTGCCGGAATTTCCGACATCAAGAAGGCTGTCAGGCTCACAAAGTGCGTCAATGCCCTTCCCGTATATCGTTACATCACTTCCGTTTTGTTCAATGGAGACACCCATTTTTCTGAAGCAAGCAATGGTGCTCAGACAATCTGCTCCGGGCAAAAAGTTTTTTACCGTTGTGGTTCCTTCCGCAAGCGCTCCGAACATAACAGAACGGTGGGAGATGGATTTATCCCCCGGAATATGAATTTCACCGTTTAAAGACGTCACTTTTTCTCTTTTCAATGTTTTCCACCTCAGTCAGCGTAAAATGTGTCATATTTGGCGCGGGATTGAATGCAGGTTTCCGCGCGCTTCCGGTCATCATCAGTCTGGAAACTGATTCTGAGAATTCCGTTAATATCTTCTCTTGTTTCGATAATGCGGATGTTGGTGATACTGATTTTTTCTTCTGCCAATATCGCCGTAATTTCCGAAATGACCCCCGGATGATCGGGAACATCGACATAAAGGTCATAAAAGGACGGGATCGCTCCTTTTTGACGGAGCGGCAGACCGTCGCGATAATCTTTCGCTTTTTTAAAATATCCGAACAGGCTGTCCGCATCTTCATTTTCTACATAAGATTCGATCGTGTCAATCTCCCGTTTCCATTCTTTGAAGCGGTCAAGCAGTTTATCTTTGTTATGAAGAAGTATGTCCCTCCACATCGCCGGACTGCTTGAGGCGATCCTGGTGATGTCCCGAAAACCGCCGGCTGCGAAACGTTTCAAAAACGGATAATCTTCTTCAGCATGATGAGCCTGATGTACGAGGCTTGCAGCAACGATATGAGGGAAATGGCTGATGACGCTCGTTACGCCGTCATGCTCCTCGGGGGTCATCTCCACAAAGTGGGCGTTTGCCGCTTTCAAGAGTTCCTTCAGATGCATTACTGACTCTTTAGAAGTTGATTTTCCGGGTGTTAAAATGTAAAACGCATTTTCGAATAAAAATTCTTTCGCGGCAGCGGCCCCGGATTTATGAGATCCCGCCATCGGATGACCGCCGACAAATTGATAGTGAGCCGGAAGCACTTTGTCGGCGTAGCTGACGACTTTCTGTTTCGTGCTGCCCACATCCGTAATCAGGAGTTCATGGGTGATGTCTGATGCGGCCAGCACATCGAGCATTTTCAGCGTTTGGGCGACAGGCGTGGCGATAATGACAACAGACGCTTGCTGCGCCCCTTCCGTAAATGAGCCGGCCCGCTCGTCAATAATTCCGAGCTTCAGCGCGGCAGTGAGCTGTTCTTCCGAAATATCCACACCGATAATCCGTTTATGCGGATGCTCCTTTTTGATGGCCAATGCGATCGATCCGCCGATCAGCCCGATCCCCGCAAGCAATATAGTATCCTTCATTTCACTCATTTCCTTTTTCAACTATTTTAATAGAGCAAAGAGGTGATGCCTGATCACCTCTTATAATATTTCAGCTAAAATTGTGAGAATTTCCTCATTCTGCTCTTTCGTACCGACCGTAATCCTTAACGCTGTCGGAAATCCGAGCGCCTGTCCTGAGCGGACGATATATCCTTTTTCCAACAGGGCTTGGAACAGTTCATCCGCCGGGCGGTTAAAATCAATGAGCACAAAGTTGGTTTGTGAAGGATAACAAGTTAATCCGTGAGTTTCTGCAAAATCATAATACTGCTTAAGGCCTGCTTTATTTTTCTCGACGCATTCCTGAATAAATGTCTGGTCATCAAGCGCTGCCAGTGCCGAAGCCTGACCGATTCTGCTCGTATTGAACGGCTCTCTCGCCGGTTCAATCTGGCGGATCAGTGCTTCGTCCGCAATGCCGTATCCGACGCGCAGCGCGGCAAGTCCGTACGCTTTAGAGAAGGTGCGGAGGATCATAACATTCGGATATTGCTTTAAAAGCGGAATGCTTTCTGGGTAATCTTCCGCCGTAACATACTCGTAGTACGCTTCATCAAGTACAACGAGTATATGCTCGGGAACTCTGTTTAAAAAGGCAATTAGCTCTTGCTCAGAAGTATATGTCCCCGTCGGATTATTGGGGTTGCATACCCATATGACTTTCGTCTCGCCGTCAATTGCTTCCAGCATCCGGTCCAAATCATGAGCGCCGTCACTGCGGAGCGGCACCTCGCGCACCTCAGCGCCTTCAATCACCGCATTGTGTCTGTATTGCGGGAAAGTAGGGGCGGCGGTAATCGTGTTTGCCTGATCATTTAATAAAGAACGGCAGATAATCTGCACAAGCTCATCAGAGCCGTTGCCAAAAATGATCGAAGATTCACTGACCTGCAGATGCTCACTGAGCCGTGTTCTCAAAGCGGCACTGTAACCGTCGGGATACAGCGCAAGCTGCTCAATCTCCTGATGCAACGCATCTTTAGCGGCCTGTGAACAGCCGAACGGATTTTCGTTAGAAGCGAGTTTTACTACTTTCTCAAGCCCGTATTCCATTTTCACTTCTTCTATTGGTTTGCCCGGCTGATACGGTTTCAGCTGCCGCAGCTGTTCTTTAATCTGCAAATCCAGTCACCTCATTTTACACTGTACAGTCGTCCGAACGTCTTTGCGTATTCTTCAAATTCAAGAAGCGCATTGGCTCTTGTGCCGGGATTCACAAGCTTTGTTTTAAGCTCTTCAACTTTTTTGACAAGCGCGCTGCCGACAACGACACCGTCAGATATTTCATTCATCCCGTCAACCTGTTTGCGGTTTGAAATGCCAAAACCGACCGCCACCGGAACAGGGCTGAATTCTTTCACCTTACGTATGAAAGAGTATACAGACGGATCGAATTCGCTGCGTACGCCCGTCACTCCTAAAGAGGATACACAATACACAAAGCCGCAGGCCTGTTCAGTAATTATTTTCAAACGGTCTTCACTTGTCGGCGCAACCAGTGAGATATAAGCGATGTTCTCCTTTTTGCATGTCATTTGCAAAAGGGCGCTTTCCTCTAATGGAAGGTCGGGTACAAGCAGACCGTCTATGTCGTTTTCCCGCAGTAAAGCGAAAAAGTATTCTTTTTCTAATTGTAACACAGGATTATAATACGTAAAGAGGATAATTGGAATATGAACGCCGTTTTTTTTCATTTTGCCGCCAAGTTCAATTGCTTTTACGATATTCATTCCGTTTTCCAGAGCCCGTTTTGAAGCCCGTTGTATGACGGGTCCGTCCGCAAGCGGATCTGTGTAAGGAACGCCGATTTCAAGGGCAGAAGCGCCTGCATTCTGCAATGATATTGCCAGCTCAACAGAAATGTCAGGAAGCGGATCGCCAGCTGTAATAAAAGGGATAAATAATTTTTCAGAATCTCGCAGATTAAACATGTGTCTCCACCCCGTTTTCCAAAACATTCATCAGCGTATGAACATCTTTATCTCCTCTTCCCGATAAACTGACGAGAATGATTTTGTCTTTATCCATGTCTTTTGCCATTTCAAACGCTTTTGCCAGGGCGTGGGCAGATTCAATAGCCGGAAGAATACCTTCTGTTTCAGAAAGCAGACGCAACGCGGCAATCGCTTCATCGTCTGTCACGCTTTCGTACGTTACACGGCCGCTTTTATGCAGATAAGCGTGCTCAGGGCCGATCCCCGGGTAATCAAGGCCGGCTGAAATGGAATACGGTTCGATAATCTGCCCGTATTCATCTTGTATTAAATAGGTCATTGAACCGTGAATCACCCCGAGCGTCCCTTTTGCGATCGTTGCCGCATGCAGCGGCGTATCAATTCCTTTTCCGGCAGCCTCGGCGCCGATCAGCTCAATATCTTCGTCTAAAAAGGCCTGAAATATGCCCATGGCATTGCTTCCGCCGCCGACACATGCAACAACCTTGTCCGGGAGCGTTCCTTCAACCCGGCGGAGCTGTTCTTTCGCTTCCTCGCCGATGATTTTCTGAAATTCGCGAACGATATACGGATACGGGTGCGGCCCCACTACAGAACCGATAAGGTAGAAATGATCTTCACAATGCTGGACCCAATACCTGATCGCCTCATTCGTCGCATCTTTCAGCGTGCCGTTGCCGCTTGTGACCGGCACCACTTCCGCGCCGAGCAGTTTCATCCGGAATACGTTCAGCGACTGGCGTGCAACGTCTTCTTCACCCATAAAAACTGTACACTTAAAACCGAATTTTGCGGCGGCTGTCGCGGCAGCCACACCGTGCTGTCCCGCACCGGTTTCGGCGATGATTTTCGTTTTGCCCATCTTTTTGGCAAGCAGAATCTGGCCTAACGCGTTGTTAATTTTATGAGAGCCGGTATGGTTTAAATCTTCTCTTTTCAGATAGATTTTCGCCCCTCCCAAATACTCTGACACCCTGTCTGCGAACGTTAATGCGGTCGGTCTTCCGGAGTAATCAAACAGTAGTTTTTTATATTCGGCATGAAAAACGGGATCATTCTTTAATTCTTTGAAAGCCGTTTCGATTTCCTCAAGGGGCCGCATCAATGTTTCAGGGACAAATTTGCCGCCGAATTCGCCGTATCTTCCGATTTCATTTGGATATGGATACATAGTGGTTCATCCTTTCTTCTAAAAGCCGGATCAGTGTTTGATCCTTTTGTCCGTTTTTTTCAATTCCGCTGGCAAGATCTATACCGCACGGACGCGATCTCAGTAAGCCGGTAATCGTTTCAGGATTAACGCCGCCCGCGATAAAACAGCGCTTGTTTGCATTTTGAGCCTGCTTTCGGTACAAGGGGACACGAGCCCATGAAAACGCGATTCCCGTGCCGCCTCTCATTCCTTTTACTGAAGAATCAATGACATATCCGTCGACAGCAGGTGCAAATTGAGCCATCTGACGAAGCGTCCCTTCCCCGTGATGGAGCGCTTTCCATATCTCCGAGCGCACAAGCGGACGGAGACGGAGGGCATCCTCAGGCGATTCATCACCGTGAAGCTGGATGGCGTCAAGTGCCAGATCAGAGGCGATTTGCGCGATGTTTTCTATCGTTTCATTTACAAATACTCCGACATGTTTCTTGTCTGTCCGGACCTGCTCTTTCCATTTCCGGACCTCATCCGGCGTTACTCTCCGTTTGCTTGCGGCAAAAACAAATCCCAGATAATCCGCTCCTGAAGCTGCCGCAAGTTCGTAATCACGCTTCGATCGTATCCCGCAGTACTTTACCTCAGGCTTTTTCATATCATCACTCCCCGAACAGTCCGCGGATCGCCTTTTGCTGCGAATCCTCTCTCATTAAGGATTCTCCGACCAATACAGCCTGCGCCCCGTGCTTGTTGACGAATTGCAGGTCAGCCAAAGAACCGATGCCGCTTTCGCTGACCAGCAGGCAGCCGTCCGGCACAAGCTGCGCTATTTTTTCCGTTTGCGAAACAGAAGTACGGAACGTTTTTAAGTCCCGGTTGTTTATGCCGAGAATGTCCGGCTGAAACACTTGTAAAATCCGTTCAAGTACAGTTTCATCATGGACTTCAACGAGAACGTCCATGCCCTTTTCGCGGGCTTCCAGATAAAGCTCATGAAGCTCTGAAGGTTCCAGCGCTTCCCCGATCAGCAAAATGGCATCGGCGCCGATCCTGAACGATTCCTCCACCTGAAGGGAATCAATAATAAAATCTTTTCTCAGCACGGGGAGAGACACGGTTTGTTTAACATCTGTCAGAAATTGATTTCTCCCCTGAAAAAAACGGGTATCCGTGAGAACCGAAAGGGCGTCGGCTTTAGCCGCTTCATAATCCGCCGCAATCGTTTCCGGAACAAAATGCTCTTTAATCAATCCTTTAGACGGCGAAGCTTTTTTCACTTCGGCGATCAGCCCGATAAAACGGTTCGGGTTCAGGAGCGCTTCTTTAAAGGATCTCGGTTCAATTTGACAGGTTTCCGGCAGCACGAGGGATTTGATTTCTTCTTTTTTCTGCTGAATGATTTGATCAAGCATACATTTCTTCCTCTTTCTGTTTCAGACGTTCGAGCTGCCTTTTGGCATCTCCGTTTTGAATCGCTTCTAAGGCGGTTTTCGTTCCTTCTTTCAGATCGTTTGCAAGACCTGCCGTATAAATGGCCGCGCCCGCATTTAAGGCGGTAATATGCAGAGCGGATGACGGAGCTTTATTTGCAAAAATATTCTGAATGAGGAGCGCGCTTTCTTCCGATGAACTCACTTGAATATCCTTTAGTGAACCTTCTGTAAAACCGAATTGTTCAGGTGAAACGGAATATTCCAGACGTTCACCGTTTTTCAGTTCAATGATATCGGTCGGTGCTGAGATGGACAGTTCATCTAATCCGTCACGGGCCGACACAAGCATGACGTGTCTGACATCAAATTGTTCCAAAGCGCTTGCCATCAGGCGCGCTTTATCAAATGAATAGACGCCGATCACCTGCCGCTTCACCTGCAGCGGGTTGCTGAGCGGGCCCAGCAGATTAAATACGGTTCGGAAGCCAAGCTCTTTTCTTGCGGCGGCGACGTGCTTCATTGACGAATGAAACAGCGGCGCAAACAAAAACCCCATTTGTTTCATTTCAATGCTGCGTTTGACGCTGTCTGGTGTGGCTTGAATGGAAACCCCCAGTTTTTCCAGCACATCCGCGCTGCCGCTTTTAGACGAAACGGAGCGATTTCCGTGCTTGGCAACTTTAGCTCCGGCGGCAGAAGCTGTAATCGCCGCTGCCGTGGATATGTTAAACGTAGAAATCCCGTCTCCGCCTGTTCCGCACGTATCAACGACATCCGCCAAGCCACCTGATGTCTGTGCCCGCGCCCGCATCACTTTTACAAATCCGGCAAGCTCCTCCGCCGTTTCACCCCGGTGGGCTAATACCGATAAAATCCCGCCGATCTCAGACTGCGACATGTCCCCGTTCATCATCATCTCCATCAGCTTTTCGGCTTCTCCGGTTTTCAGCGTACGGCCATTAACGCACGATTGCAGAAATTTGTTCATCCGTCTTCTCCTCCCCGCCAGAAAAGATGTCTTCTGCGATTTGAATCGTTTTTAAAAGCGCCCCCGCTTTGTTACAGCTTTCTTCATATTCGGCTTCCGGGACGGAATCGGCGACTATTCCCGCGCCCGCCTGCACCGATGCCGTACCGTTTTTGACACTCATGGTGCGGATGGTAATACACGAATCAATTGACCCGTCAAATCCGATATAAGCGATACATCCGCCGTAGGTTTCTCTGGAAGTCGGTTCTAATTCATTTAAAAGCTGCATCGCGCGGATTTTCGGAGCGCCCGTGAGTGTTCCTGCCGGGAATGCTGACATCAGCGCGTCAACGGGATGGACGCCCTGCTTTAAACGGCCGGTTACAACAGAGATGATGTGCATCACATGTGAAAAAGAAACGACCTTTGTGAATTCCGGAACGGCTACGGAACCGTACTCCGCAACTCTGCCGATGTCATTGCGCGCAAGATCGACGAGCATGTAATGTTCAGCTTTTTCTTTTTCGTCATTCATCAGCTCTTTTTTCAGGCGTTCATCCTCTTCTTTTCCGGCGCCCCTTCTTCTCGTTCCGGCAATCGGATGAATTTCCAGGTGCCTGTCATGCACGCGGATCAGACGTTCAGGCGAACTCCCGACAATGTCTCTGTCAGGCAGTTTGATATAGTACATATAAGGTGAAGGATTGATGATGCGAAGCACCCTGTACAGCTCAAATGAATGCCTGGATACCGGAATGTCAAACTTTTGCGAAAGCACCCCTTGAAAAATGTCTCCCGCTTTTATATATTCTTTCAGTTTATTAACACCGGCCATAAACTCTTCTTTCGTATAATTGGATGTCACATCGGCAAAACTTGGCGTGTCAAACGTTTCTTTAGAAAAAAACGGCTCTTTCATATCTTTCGATTCTGTCAAAATACCGATAAGCTTACGAAGCTCCGCGCAATTTTCTTTAAAAACGGCCCGCTTTTCTTCCTCCGTCTCCCGGCCGTTAAGCTCCGCATACTGAATGAAATGCACTTGTTTCGTTTCGTGGTCGTACGCGATGATTTTCCGGCAGACAAACAGCATGCATTTTTCGAAATCTGTTACTTTCGCGTGGCTTGGCACGGAAGGCTCAATCAAAGGAATCATCTCATAGCTCAGATAACCGACCGCCCCTCCCGCAAATGGGATATCAAGCTCTGGTGTTTTAATGCGGAAGCTCTCATTCATCCAGTCAAGCACGGCTTTTAATTCTCCGGCTTCAAACAGCGTATGCCCGTTTGGATCAGCGGCAGTGAATGTGTTATGACTCTCTTTAATCGTGATAAAAGGATCGAGGCCGATAAAAGAGTATCTCGACCAGCTTGATGACTCATCCTTGCTTTCTAAAAGATACGTAATGTTTCTGTCCAGTTTTTCAACCATCTGAATGGGTGTGATCGTGTCGACCGTAAAAGTCTCTGCGATTGGAATGGTGCGGTGTGTCAGACTGTCCTTTAAAAATAAAGAAACATCCGATTGTAAATTCATGATTCTCCTCCTTACGGTAAGGAGAATGAGATGAAGAGTGAGAGGAGTCTTGCGTATAAGAAATAAACCCAAAAGAAAGGCTTCTTTTGGGCAGAATAAAAACGTGTTTATCTCAGCTCAGCTAAACTCATTCTCTGCTACCCTATTCTAAACTCAACTGTTCAATGTCTTACTTACCAGCTCTATACACACTCTTGTGTATTTCTAAGCTTTGTTTATCGTATTACATGTCAGTATTTTTTGTCAATGATAAATCCGGCCTTAACACAACGGCTTTTTCTAAATAGACATGCTTGATTTCATCCTGAGGCGTATCCGTCTGAACCGTCATCAGGACACGGATACACTTTTGCAGAGCGCCGGTGACATCCATTTCCTGCATGCACGTCACCGGGACGTATTGCCACCCGGAAAGGCGGCGGACCGCTTTTGCCGGAAATACGGAATGGATATCAGGCGTGGCGGATAACAGGATCTGTACAACGTCTTCCGGCTTGCATCCATTTTGTTCAATGATTTTTTCAAGCAGCTGCTGTGTTTTTTCTAAAATTTCTTGTTCGGTGTCTTGTTCCACCGTTGTTGCTCCGCGAATGCCGCGTATCATCATGCTGTTTCCTCCATTCGCCATTTGTTCAGCAAATTTTCGAGCTCATCTTTTGAAAGCATGCAGTCCCGCGCTTCGCCTAATTCCTTTAACACGATAAACTGTGTCATGCCTCCGCGCGTTTTTTTATCATTCATCATCCGGGCGGAGAGAACCGGCGTTTCAATATCTTGTCTGATGCTTCCCGGGTAGCCGAGCCCAATCAGCCATTGTGTAAGTTCTTTCCTGTTCATCTTGCAACCCGCAACCTGTTCACTCACGTAAAGGGCAAACTGCATGCCGAGGGCGACCGCATCTCCATGTGTAATCCGTCCGTAGCCGTATTCCGCCTCAACGGCATGGCCGAGCGTATGGCCGAAATTCAGAAAAGCTCTTACCCCCTCTTCCTTTTCGTCCTCACGCACGACGGCCGATTTGATTGAAATTCCTTTATAAATCATTTCATTCAGCTCAGCGCTTGTCAGTCCTTGCAACGTGTCAAACGTGAGAAGTTTTTCTAAAAAAGCATGATCGGCGATAAACGCGTGTTTGATCACTTCAGCCATGCCCGATCTCAGCTCTTGTTCCGGCAGGGTTTTCAGTAGCTCCGTATCGTAAATCACCGCTTTCGGCTGATAAAACGCGCCGATTAAGTTCTTTCCGAGTTTATGATTGACGGCCACCTTGCCGCCGACCGCGCTGTCATGGGCAAGCAGTGTTGTCGGCATTTGAATGAAATCAATTCCGCGCATAAAAGTTGCTGCGCAAAAGCCGGCCAAATCACCCGTCACGCCGCCTCCGAAGGCGATCATACATGAGGAGCGGTCCATATGGAAAGCGATCGCTTCCGTTTGAATCCGTTCATACTCTTTTAGAGACTTCGCTTCTTCTCCGCTTGGGACGATCACTTTTTTCACGGGCCATGTTTCGTTTAAAAACCGGAACATCTCATCACCGTAAAGCCGGTCAACTTCAGCATCGATGATGAGAAGGATCTTTGTCAGCGGCCTGTTCAGTGAAGACAAAAGGGCAGCGGCCTGTTTCCTTATGCCTTCACCGATATACACGGGATATGCGGAGGAAGCTGTCCGAACCTCAAGCTCTTTCATCAGAATTCCCTCGATAATTTTTTCATGTTTTCAACATTTTCTTTAATTCGGTCGATCTGGTCAAGCCCGAATTGTTCTACGACGGCATTTGCGATTTCCCAGGCCACTGCTGCTTCAGCCACTACACTTGCTGCCGGAACCGCGCAGCTGTCTGAACGTTCAATGCTCGCTGTAAACGGTTCTTTCGTTTCAATGTCGACGCTTTTCAGCGGCTTGTACAAAGTAGGGATCGGTTTCATAACGCCGCGGACGACAATCGGCATTCCCGTCGTCATACCGCCTTCTAATCCTCCGAGCCTGTTTGTGGCGCGTGTATAGCCTTTCTCTTCATCCCATACGATTTCATCATGAACTTCACTACCGTTTTTGCCGGCCGCTTCAAAACCGATGCCGAACTCTACGCCTTTAAAAGCGTTAATCGACAGAACGGCAGCAGCGAGCTTGCTGTCCAGCTTACGGTCATAGTGGACATAGCTTCCGACACCGACCGGCATACCTTCGACGATCACTTCAACGATTCCGCCGATCGTGTCGCCGTTTGCCTTCGCTTCATCAATGGCTGCCATCATTTGACGGCCTGCTTCTTCATCGTAGCATCTGACCGGTGATTCTTCCGTTACCCGTTTGAGATCCTCAATGGATGTGTAATCGGTTTTCTCTGCTTTTACGCTGCCGATTTGCAGGACATGTCCGGCGACTTTAATGCCAAGCTCAGCTAAAATCTTTTTAGCGACGGCTCCGGCAGCCACGCGAACCGTTGTCTCACGCGCGGAAGATCGTTCTAACACATTTCTCATATCACGGTGATTATACTTAATAGCACCGTTCAAATCTGCGTGTCCCGGTCTCGGTCTTGAAATCTGGCGTTTCATTTCACTTTCTTCTTCTTCTGTAATCGGTGCGGCGCCCATAATTTTTGTCCAGTGGGTCCAGTCTTTATTTTCTACAACGAGCGCGATGGGTGAACCGAGTGTCCGGGCATGCCGCACGCCGCTTGTGATCTTCGCTCTGTCCGTTTCAATCTGCATGCGGCGTCCGCGGCCGTGCCCTTTTTGACGTCTGGCAAGCTCAAAATTAATGTCTTCTTCAGTTATATAAAGCCCCGCAGGCACACCTTCTATAATTGTCGTCAGCTGCGGACCGTGTGATTCTCCGGCTGTTAAGTATCTCATTTCTTTCTTCTCCCTTCATCGCATTAACGCTTTTAAGTAAAACTATACCACAAGTTTTCATTAAATGTCTTCTATCTTTTTTGATAAAAAAATGTATCAGTGCTCTCAAGGCCGAATTTTTCCGGGCTGAAAATCTGTTCTGTACTGCCGACAAACAGAATTCCGTTCTTTTTCAGACTGCCCGCCATTTTTACATACAGCTCTTCTTTTGCTTTTTCAGTAAAATAAATAAAGACGTTGCGGCAGACGATCAGATCAAAATCCTGTTCATAGCTGTCGGCAAGCAGGTTGTGCCGCTTAAACCGGATGTTTTTCTGAATCTCTTGTTTTACTTGATAACTGTTGTCAGCCTGCTTAGTGAAATAACGGCTTTTCACGGAAGCCGGCACCTCTTGCAGCGAGCGTTCCTGATAGATGCCCCGCTTGGCTTTGCTTAGCGCCTTTTCATCAATATCTGTCGCCAATATATCAAATCCGGCCAGTCCCGTCTGCTGATTGAGAATCATCGCCAAAGTATAGGGCTCCTCTCCCGTTGAACAGGCCGCACTCCATATTTTTAACGGTTTGTTATGCTTTATTAATGGGAGAATTGAGGTTTCAAGAACTTCCCACCGTTTATAATTTCGGTAAAATTCAGAAACATTGATCGTCATTCTGTCCAATGTTTCGTTTAATAAAAGCTTGTCCTTTTCCAAAGCGGCGGCAAATTCCTGAAAATCTCTGAACCCCTTCTTTTCATAAAGGGACGTCAGCCGCCTTTTCATCTGTGCTTCTTTGTATAAAGATAAATCAACGCCGGTTATTTGTTTCCACTTGGTGATAAAAATGTCGTAAGGCTCCATTGCTTCTCTCCCAATCTCGCTGTCTTTTGTCCTAGTATAGCCTGTTTTCTGTCGAAATTGTACGATTTCAATAAAAAAATCAGCCCGCGGGCTGATTTGTGAGAAACGAAAAGACAGGGCAGCGCAGCCTCTGTCTTTCATAAATGATGTAAACCTTTTCATAATGCGAGAAAAAGAAAGGCTGACGGCTTAGTACACCCAGTCGGCCATTAATTTTTGATACGGTACAAGCTCTTCCTGTTTAAAGAAAATGTGAATTTCCCGCTCAGCGCTTTCTAAGGAGTCTGAACCGTGAATGATATTTTTGCCGACAAACATGCCGTAGTCACCGCGGATTGTGCCCGGCAGTGCATCTTTCGGGTTCGTTTTTCCGATCAGCTGTCTTGTGATCTCTACTACATTTTCCCCTTCCCATACCATTGCAAATACGGGTCCTGATGTAATGAATTCCACAAGCTCGCCGAAAAACGGCTTCCCTTTATGTTCAGCATAATGGGTTTCAGCCATCTGTTCTGAAACTTGCATTAGCTTGGCTCCTGCCAATTGTAAGCCCTTACGCTCAAATCTGGATAAAATCTCTCCGATCAGCTGGCGCTGTACGCCGTCCGGTTTTACCATGATAAAAGTTTTTTCCATAAGATTCTCCACCCCATCATTATGTATAGGCTTTCAAGTTGCACACCGAAATCGTAACATCTTTCTGACAATTAATCAATCCAGGGCGGAGAATGTTCACATCTTGTTCGTAAAAAGGAATTTAAAATTTCCGTTTGCCGATATATTTGGCGATGGCGGCCAATGATGAGCGCGCACGTCCTCTCGGCAGTGTATTCAGTTTTTCAAACGCTTTTTTTAAGTACCTGTCACTGACGGCCATTGATTTTTCAATCGCGTCTGTGCGTTTAATATTTTCAATAATGGGGGCGAGCTGCTCCTGTGTTGTTTCACTGTTAATTAATTTCAGCTGATTTTTCAATTCAGGCTGACGGAGCGCGTACAAAACGGGCAGAGTGACATTTCCTTGCAGCAGATCCCCTCCGACCGGTTTTCCCAGTTCCTCTTCCGTTGAAGTGAAATCAAGAATGTCGTCAATAATCTGATAGGACATGCCCACGTAATAACCGAACCAATATAATGCTTTGTGAATCTTCTCATCAGCTCCCGAAGCGATGGCGCCGAGCTGGCAGCTGACGGCAATGAGAAGAGCCGTTTTCCGTTTGATGCGGCGCAAATAGGTTCTGAGGTTTTGCTCCATATTGTATTTATCTCTGATCTGTTCAATTTCTCCGAGGCATACTTCTACGATGGTTTTGGACAGGATCCGGTGGGCTTTCGGCTCATCCAATCTCGTCATCATCTCAAGTGAGCCCGCAAGCATATAATCACCGGTATACATGGCGATGCGGTTGTCCCACTTGGCTTTGATGGTCGGTTTTCCCCTCCGCAGCTCGGCGTCATCAATGACGTCGTCATGCACGAGGGACGCCATATGAATCATTTCCAGCGTCACCGCAACATATTTTATTTTATTAATGTCATAGTCGCCGAACATGCCGGAAAGCAATACGAAAACAGGGCGGATCCGCTTGCCGCCCGCCTGGAGCAGATGGAGTCCGGCTTCACTCAGCAAGGGATAGTCTGACCGCACCGTTTGCTCAAGCTCCCTTTCGATCACATCAATATCGTCATTTAAAAAAGAATAGGCCATTTTAAATTTCATATCATTCACCCAAACATCTGTATATTCATCATTTCCAACCGATATGCGTAGCAGCCACTCCGCCGGTAAACGAATGGTATTTGACATTCGTCAGGCCCGCTTCTTCAAACAGACGGGCAAGTTCTTTCATACCGGGAAATTCTCTTGCCGATTCTTGAAGCCAAGAATATTCTTTATAGCTCTTCGCAAACATTTTTCCGAAGAAAGGCATGATGTATTTAAAATAAAGAAAATATGCCTGTCTGAATCCGAACATTTCCGGCTGGGATGTTTCCAGACATACGACCTGTCCGCCCGGTTTGACGACCCGCCGCATTTCTTTCAGCACGGTCAGATAGTCGGGAACGTTCCGCAGCCCGAAGCCGATGGTGACAAAATCAAAAGAATCATCAGCGAAAGGAAGCTCCATCGCATTTCCGTGCAAAAGCTCAATTTGGCTGTAACCGCCCTCTTTCACTTTTTTCTCACCGATGCTCAGCATATTTTTGCTGAAATCCAGTCCTTTGATTTCGCCGCTTTTTCCGGCCGCTTCTGCGAGGGCAATCGTCCAGTCAGCCGTTCCGCAGCAGACATCAAGCGCTTTTGCGCCTTCTTTTACATTCATGATCTGCATCGTTTTATCGCGCCATTTTTTATGCTGCTGAAAACTGATAACAGAGTTCATTTGGTCATAATTTTTATAGATTTTTTCAAACACGCCGTGTACGCGCTGTTCTTTTGACTCCTGCATGTTGATTACCCTTCTTCCACTTTCTGATGATATGTTTTGTCCTGGCTGATCGCTTTAAGCCGGTTCAGCATTAGGTTTTGGATTGGTGAATTGAGCGGCAGCAGCGTTTCAATGCTTTGCTTTGCCTTTCGGAAGCTATCTTCCATTATGTCAGCCTTTGATTTTCCTGACTTTACAATATTGCCGATGACATCGAGAAATATAGCATTGCCGTTCATCAGCCGCTTATATACAAAAAAATCACTCGCCAGCTCTTTCCAGCGCGGAAGATTAAAGTGGTCTGACACTCTGTGAAACAGGGCCGCTTCCACAATCGCCATGCTTTCGATCAATTGATTCAAGTCATTGACAGACCGATCGTACAGACGGATTTTATGCTCATTGATTTCTTTAATTGCCGTAGCGAGCGTCCGAATCATATAGATATCCTTCATTTCAGATAAAAGCGAATAATACAGTCCGCTGAAATAGTCGCCGGCAAGCACGGTGAGCTGCCGGTTTTTATTTTCGTCTCGCTTTAACGCTCTGGCTGTTGTCACTTCATCGTGGGTATCAAGGGCGCTTTGGACAAGCATCGCAGTTACTATGTAATTTTCTCTGTCGTTGTTCTTAATGTCCGCCTCTTCAAACAAAGCGTGAAAAAGAAGAAGCTTATCCTCATCGATTTTAGGCGCAGAAATATGTTTCGCTAAATAAGGATGAGACAGCTTTTGTTTTAATTTCATATTTAGATTCGCTAAAGTTCCGTAGATGTCTTGCAAAAATATCACCCTTGTCCCCAAATTCACATTTATTCTAATATGTATGAGATTTACTCGTCATTATTATACGCAGGTATCATTATAGCATAAAAAAAAGAAATTGGCTGTATTCTCCCGCCGTTTGCGGGCATTTGGCAAAAGCGGGAAACAGCCGGCTTATTTTTTTTCGCTGTTCATTTCTCCGTAAGCGGTCTGGATGAGGGCGTTGCCTCTCACTTTGATGGCAGAGGTATGCTCAGTAAACTGAGCGATAATCACTTCGCCTTTGTCCAGTTTTTCGGAATGGTGAAATTTCGTATCCGTTCCTCTCGTTAAACCGATGACGTTCACGCCGTCCTCGACCGCTTTAATGACGACAAAATCACTTGAATGCTTTGAATTCATATCTGCACCCTCTATCATTATTAATCCGCACGTTTAATATGTTCTAACACTTCGGAACGCGCCGCTGCGTCATCTTTAAAAATACCTCTTACAGCGGAAGTCACTGTTTTTGCACCCGGCTTTCTTACGCCCCTCATCGTCATGCACATATGCTCAGCTTCGACGACAACCATGACGCCGTGGGGATCTAAGGTCTCTACGATGCTTTCTGCAATCGTTGAAGTGATGCGCTCCTGCAGCTGCGGGCGTTTTGAGACGGCTTCCACCGCCCGCGCCAATTTACTCAGGCCCGTCACTTTGCCGCCGCGCGGAATGTAGGCAATATGCGCTTTTCCGTAAAAAGGAACAAGGTGATGTTCACACATGGAATGAAACGCGATATCTTTTACAAGAACAAGCTCCTCATGGTCTTCTCCGAAAACGGTTTTAAAGTGTTCTTTCGGGTCTTCATTTAATCCCGAGAATACTTCCGCGTACATTTTTGCCACGCGTTTCGGCGTATCTAAAAGCCCTTCCCGGTCCGGGTCTTCTCCAATCGCCTCTAAAATCTGGCGAACCGCCTGTTCAATCTGTTCTTTATTAACTTCTTTCATTGTCTGTGTCCTCCACCATTGAATACATTTAATTTCGATTCTAGCACATTTGCCGCGCCAAAAGCAAAACGAAAGTCCTGCCCGGTGACCGAGGCTGCTTAAATATGAAAAGCCCCTTTATCAAGGGGCTTTTCTGTGAAGAAACAAAGTGTATGTATCAGATGCATACACGATCTATATTCACAATTATTTTCCTGCAACAGCGTCTTTAAGAGCTTTACCTGGTTTGAAAGCAGGTACCTTGCTTGCAGGGATTTCGATTTCTTCACCTGTTTGCGGGTTACGTCCTTTACGTGCAGAGCGCTCGCGCACCTCAAAGTTACCGAAACCGATCAGTTGGATTTTATCACCGTTTTTAAGTGCATCTAAAATCGTATCAAAAACAGAATCAACTGCTTTTGTAGCGTCTTTTTTAGACAATTCGCTTGCTTCAGCAACCGCATTGATTAGTTCTGTCTTGTTCATGCCTTTCACCTCCTCCCAAAAGGGTATCAAATCAGCAGTTTATTATCATTTCTTCACAGTTCAGCCTGATTCTAAACCTGTCTGATAAAAAATCAAAGCAGGGAAGAACAGACAAGTAAACGGCTTTTCAAAAGAAAACAGACACTTTGAGGAATGTTTGTCCAACAAAGTGAAGATTTTCTGTATGTAGAGTAACACATATAAAAAGCCATATCAAGCATTTTAAAGCCTCAATCCCTTGCTCGTCAAGGTTTTCACGTGTTTTACCGAACAAATATTCCTTTTTTTGTTTTTTTCCTCCTAATCCTTGATTGATTTCCAGTATCTAAAAAGAATAAAAAAAGACCCCCCGTTTCAGGAAGAGGTCCTTCAGCTTACAAAATAATGGCGATCAGGCCGCCTGAGCCTTCGTTAATAATTCTCTCCAGCGTTTCTTTCAGTTTATATCTCGCATTTTCCGGCATGAGTGACAGTTTTGCGGAGATTCCTTCTCTTACGATAGAGCTCAATGATCTGCCGAAAATATCGGAGTTCCAGATAGAAAGCGGATCATCTTCAAAGTCCTGCATTAAGTAACGGACAAGTTCTTCACTTTGTTTTTCCGTCCCGATGATCGGCGCGAATTCACTTTCCACATCCACTTTGATCATATGAATGGACGGAGCGACCGCTTTGAGCCTTACTCCAAACCTTGATCCCTGTCTGATGATTTCCGGTTCATCAAGGCTCATATCGGCTAAGGCCGGGGCGGCAATGCCGTAGCCGGTCTGTTTCACCATTTTCAGCGCATCTGATACCTGATCATATTCTTTTTTCGCGTGGGCGAAGTCCTGCATTAATTCAAGCAGGTGGTCTTTCCCGCGGATTTCAACACCGACAACTTCTTTTAAAATCTGGTCATATAAATGATCCGGCGCATACAAATCAATTTCTGCGACACCCTGGCCAAGTTCGATTCCGGCCAGACCGGCGCTTTCAATAAACTCAAATTCACTGAAGTGGCCGACAACCCGGTCGACATCGCGCAGGCGTTTAATATCTTTTACGGTTTCTTTCACTGATTCCTGGTAGCTCTCTCTGAGCCAGTGATTTTCTTTCAGCACCATGACCCAGCTCGGAAGGTTGACATTGACTTCCAGCACAGGGAACTCGTAAAGCGCTTCTCTGAGGACGCTTAACACATCTGTTTCCCGCATGCTTTCAACACTCATGGCGAGGACGGGAATATCATATTTCGCGCTTAATTCAGCTCTGAGCGCTTCTGTTTCCGGGTGGTACGGTTTTACCGAGTTGATGACCATAATAAACGGTTTGCCGACTTCCTTCAGCTCGTCGATGACTCTTTCTTCCGCTTCCACGTAATCGCCCCGCGCAATATCGCCGATTGAGCCGTCTGTCGTAATGACGACCCCTATTGTGGAGTGTTCCTGGATGACTTTTCTCGTACCGATTTCCGCTGCCTCATGAAAGGGAATCGGTTCTTCGTACCAAGGTGTATTGATCATTCTCGGGCCGTTTTCATCCTCATATCCCTTCGCCCCGGGAACCGTATATCCCACACAATCCACAAGACGGATGTTGACATCCAGTCCTTCCGCAACATGAACGGACATGGCTTGATTCGGGACAAATTTTGGTTCTGTGGTCATTATCGTTTTTCCTGCTGCGCTTTGCGGAAGCTCATCCTGCGCCCGCGCTCGATCGGCCTCATTGCTGATATTCGGGAGCACCACGAGCTCCATAAATTTTTTAATGAATGTAGATTTCCCTGTACGGACAGCGCCAACGACTCCTAAGTATATATCGCCCCCTGTTCGTTCAGCGATATCCTTGAAAATATCGACCTTTTCCAAGTGATCCCCTCCCGGACTTCCTATCCTTATCATTTTTCATTCACCATTCTCCAATCAAATACAGGACACTATATGTGTATGACGTTGTCCTATTTCAATATGACATCTTTAGAAAATTTTCAGGCAGTCTTTTCTATCAAAATCAAAAAAACCTTTCTCCCTATTTGTATGCGCGGGAAAAAGGTTCATTCCTGTTTCGTTTGACTTTCTAAAAAAACGGGTTCCTGTTTTTCATTTACGGTGTATGTGACTGAAAAGGCCGGGACGAAAGGAGTCTCTTTCCATAAAATATCTTGAATTTCCGCGCCCGGTTTGATTTTCTTTTTGTTTTCCTTCAGGCAGCGGGCGAGATCGACGCGATAGTCGGCATAGATTTCTCCGTCAGCGCCGATTAAAAGCGGCAGAGACGTGCCTGAAACCGGACTTTTGACTGAAGGAGAGTCTTTCATGCCGAGCTTTTTTTTATTTAAAGTGAAAAGCCCTTTTGAAACGGCGTCCTCATAGGGAGGATATGTATGCTTTTCCTGATACATTTTGACACGCAGCTTCATGTCGCGGATTGCTTCCGCCATTTGGAGATCGACCAGCTTGACGGTCGGCTTATGTTCCACATCGACAAGCACGTATTGGTACATTCCCCCGCTTTCATAAGCTGAGGCCGGCGGCTCCTCTATGTATCTGGGCGCGAGCCGCTTAAAATCTATCGGATATTTTTGATAGAGCGGTGTTTTCATATCTTTTGTCTGAATCGGCAGAAGTCCGCCGTTCGCCTTTTTAAATTCATCCACTGCCGCTTGCACCTGCTGAAGCTGATGTTTGTAAGATACTTTATTTTCAGTTTTTTCCGCTTCAGGGTACAGACAGCCGGACAGCAGGAGCACCGCCATTGCCGTTATGACGGCCATTTTTAACTTATGCATTCCGCGCCCCCTTTTTGCTTTATTCATTGACAGGCCCGCTGAAAACGACCATTAACACGATCAATCCCGAGATGACCATGCAGGCATAAGCAAGTGAAGAAACCGCTGCTTTTATCAGTTTGTTTTTCACTTTGTACCTGCTGACATAAATAGAGGCCACCGCAACAAACATTAATCCCATAGCACCAAGCGCAAACCACATTTTCATCAATGCCACACTCACGTTCGTGCCCCCCGTCCCATCATTGTAAGCGTTATATTTCATTTTAATATACAAATGTTGAAAAGATCAACAGGTTTTCCATCTATTGAAAAAACAAAAAAACTGAAGCAAAGAGGGGGACTTTGCTTCAGTCAAGTTGACTATATTCACCTGTACGTCTGAGATACACTCTCTTGGACTTCGATGCTATAGTATGCGCAGATGCATACGTCTGCATCCTCTTCTGCCTAAATCAGCAAATGTTTTAAGCGATTTCAGCCGGAGAGTTCTGCGTTTTGGACTTTCGTCACTTCAGAATATGCTGACGGCATGTTATTGTCACTTCACCCGGTTTTCGAATGTGTTGACCAAGTCTTCCATCTCATGGGTTTTCACTCTGGCCATTAAGGATTCTACGGCCGTTTCTACCTTCTGCCCGTTAAATAATACTTGGTGAAGCGCCTCTGTGATCGGCATTTTCACTTGGTATTTTTGAGACAGCTGATACGCAGCTTTCGTCGTCCGCACGCCTTCAACAACCATCCCCATCTTATCCAGGACAGCTTCCAGCTTATATCCTTTGCCGAGCAGGTTGCCGGCGCGCCAGTTTCGGGAATGAACGCTTGTACACGTCACGATTAAATCGCCTACGCCGGTCAGGCCGGAAAAGGTGAGCGGATTTCCGCCCATCTTTGTGCCGAGTCTGGCGATTTCAGCAAGACCTCGGGTGATTAAGGCCGCTTTTGCATTATCTCCGTATCCCAATCCGTCTGTAATCCCCGCTGCAAGAGCGATGATATTCTTTAACGCTCCCCCTATTTCAACACCGATCATATCCGGATTGGTATAGACGCGGAAATGCTGGTTCATGAATAAATCCTGAACCGCTTCTGCAGCCTTGATATTTTTTGAAGATGATGTAACAGTCGTCGGGTGTCTTAATCCGACTTCCTCAGCGTGGCTCGGCCCTGAAAGCACGACGATGTCTTTTCTGTACTCCTCAGGCAGCTCCTCTTCCATTAATTCTGAAATGCGGAGAAGCGAATCCGGCTCAATTCCCTTGCTGACATGAACAAAAATCGATTGTTTCGGGATGTACGGCAGAGCCTTTTTCAGCACTTCCCGAATGGCTTTTGTCGGAACTGCCACAATGATGAAGTCAGCTCCTTTTAAAGCCTCGCTTAAATCAGCTGTACCGATGATAGAACTTGATAGCTCCACCCCCGGCAGGTAATCTTTGTTTTCATGCAGTTCGTTGATTTGATCGATCAATTCGGCACGGTGTCCCCACATCATGACTTGATGTCCGTTATCAGCCAGCACTAAAGAAAGTGCAGTGCCCCAGCTTCCCGCTCCAAGCATTGCCACTTTTTTCATCTCTGTATCACACCTTTTTATTTTCTTGCTCTTGCAAATATTTTAATTGGCGTACCTTCAAATCCGAAAGCGTCCCGGATTCGGTTTTCTAAAAAGCGTTCATAAGAAAAATGCATCAGTTCCGGATCGTTGACAAAAACAACGAAGCTCGGCGGCTTAACAGCGACTTGAGTCGCATAGTAAATTTTCAGACGGGAGCCGTTGTGCGTCGGAGTCGGATTCATGGCGACCGCATCCATAATGACATCATTTAAGACATTTGTCTGCACGCGGAGAGAGTGGTTTTCACTCGCTTTAATAATCGCAGGCATGAGTGTATGAATCCGCTTTGTCGTCAGTGCCGACATAAACAGCACCGGCGCGTAATCGAGAAATTGGAAATGTTCCCGAATATTCTGTTCAAATTCTTTCATCGTGCGCTCGTCTTTATCAACGGCATCCCATTTGTTTACGATAATGACGACGGCTTTCCCGGCTTCATGGGCGTATCCGGCGATCCGCTTGTCCTGCTCAAGGATGCCTTCTTCTGCATTCAGCACAACGCCGACGACGTCTGAGCGGTCAATGGCTTTTAACGCCCGAAGCACACTGTATTTTTCTGTTGTTTCATATACTTTACCCTTTTTTCTCATTCCCGCCGTGTCAACGATTACAAATTCCTGCTGATTGTAGGTGAACGCCGTATCCACAGCGTCTCTAGTCGTTCCGGCTACGTTGCTCACGATAACCCGCTCTTCGCCGAGCATCGCATTGACAAGGGATGATTTTCCGACATTCGGGCGGCCGATCAGGCAGAATTGAACGACATCATCACTGTACTTCGTCTCCGGAATGTTTTTAAAATGCTCGGCACAAGCATCGAGCAAATCTCCCAATCCTAAACCGTGTGTGCCCGAAATCGGATACGGTTCTCCAAAGCCGAGCGCATAAAAGTCATAGATGTTCGCTCTCATTTCGGTATTATCTAATTTATTAACGGCTAATACGACCGGTTTTTTCGTCCGGTACAGTATTTTTGCCACTTCTTCATCCGCAGACGTCACACCTTCGCGGCCGTTCACCATAAAGATGATCACATCAGCCTCGTCCATGGCGATTTCAGCCTGCTGGCGGATCTGTGTCAGAAACGGTTCGTCTCCGATATCAATTCCGCCCGTATCAATCAGGTTAAAATCATAATTCAGCCATTCCGCCGAACTGTATATCCGGTCCCGCGTCACTCCGGGGGTATCTTCTACTATTGAAATTCTTTCACCCGCAATCCGGTTAAAGATTGTGGATTTTCCCACATTCGGTCTTCCGACAATGGCTACGACAGGTTTACCCATAGTACCCTTCCTTTCAATCCAGCCGCTTACATTTTCACAAAAAATTGTTCAACCGGTTATTAAAAATCATCTTCGCTATGAAAAGAACCCTTCAAACAGAAGGGCTTAACTCATTTATTATATCAGTTTTCACTGAGATCACAATGTATTCTTCAAAATGTTTCGCATTCATGTAACAGTCTCCGTCTGTTTTCAAGACATTTTTGTCGCTCCTTTGCCCTGCTTTTTGCTTTTTTGGCTGATGCGCGCCGCAAGCTGTTCATATGTAGTCAGCCCGACGAGCAGAATCACTCCCGCCGAACAGCCTGAAAGCCATTGATAATCCCCGACGGCTGCAGCACCCGCAATATTGCGGATGACCGCAGCATACAATAGCTCCCCCTGGCACATGCCGAGAACAAAAAGACAAAGCCTCTCAGGGAACCGCCCCTCAACGGAAAGCGTAATAACGGTAAGCAGTATAACCGCCGCCCATTCAGGTTTTATGATAAACCAAACAGGATCATATAATGCAAAAAGAAAAATAAAGCTGTACGCCGCAGCCGCCGTCAGATGAATCACAATATTACGGAGCCGTTTATGCATGCCGAGGCTTCCCGCATAAACAAATGCCGCAGCAAAAAACATGACATATGCCGCATTCAGCGTAAAATAAGCCGTAATCTGATGTATGCTTGCCATCATATTAGTCAAAATAAAGACTGATACGTAAAAACGGCTTTTCGTTTTGGCAAAAATAAAAGTCGCTAGTATCCATAAAAACCACATTGACCAGTAATAATAAAACGGTTCCATAATCGCTCCTCCTCTGATCAGTATGGAGCGGGAACGCATTTTTTAAACCAATTATGCCTGAAAGGAGCGGATAAGGATGGGAAAAGACAGACAGGAGAAAAAACTGAAAGCCTCCCGACGAGTGGAATCTGATCGCGATGATTCGATTCACCATAAAGGAGCGACAAGCCTTGAGCAAAACGGGGAATTCCGAAAAAGAAAATCGTAAAAAACAGAAAAAGGCATGCGGGTTCGCATGCCTTTTAACGTCTGCTGAAACGGGACGTGTCAATCCCCCGTTCAGAAAGCCAGTGATGTGTGTCACCTTTTATGACCAAAGGCGTCTTTTGCAATTGGGAAACCGATTGGCATCCGAGGGCGGTCATAATCATTTTCAGCTCTTGCAAAAGCGCCGTCATCTCGTCAAACAGGCCCTCTTCTCCTTTAGAGGTGAGAGCTTTCAGAAAAGTGCCCGCCATTCCCGCGCCGGAAGCGCCGAGGGCAATCGATTTGGCGACATCCAGGGCGCTTTGCAGCCCGCCGGATGCGATAATTGATTGATCAGCGGAGAGCGAGTGGATTTCCGCTAAGCTTGCGGCAGTGGAAATCCCCCACGTATTAAAAAAATGAAGCTCCTTCTCTCTGCGCATATTTTCAATCTTAGAGAAATTTGTACCGCCGTATCCGCCGGCATCAACTGCTGCTGCGCCAGCATCAAATAACTGCCGTGCCGATTCCCTGCTCATTCCGAAGCCGACTTCTTTGACAAAAACGGGAACTCCCGCTTCCGCCGCAATCCGCTCAATACGGCCGAGAGCGCCAGTAAAGCTTCTGTCACCCTCTGGCATGACGATCTCCTGAATCACATTTAAATGAATCTGGAGGGCATCTGCTTGAATCATATCAACTGCTCTTTTCGCTTGCTCGGCATCCGCCTCGCTGCCTAAATTGGCAAATATCAGCCCGTCCGGATTCTCTTTTCTGACGATCTCGTAAGAACACCGTTCGGAGGGATCTTTTAAAGCTGACATTTGCGAACCGACAGCCAGCGGCATGCCGGCTTTGCGCGCGGCTATTGCCAGCGATCTGTTAATTTCGTATGTAAGCTGTCCGCCGCCGCCTGTCATCGCATTGATAAAAATCGGCGAACTGCTTGTGAGTCCGCCGATTTTCGTTGATATATCCACTTTTTCCAATGCTAGGTTCGGTAGGCTGACATGAACAAACGTAATATCATCAAGCCCCGTTTCCCGGTTTTGGCCGGTAGACAGCGCATGATTTATATGTTCTCTTTTTCGTTCTGCTCGTGTCACGTTTTATCACCAATTTATTTTAATTTATTAAGCTTGTCTCCGATTAAATCGCCAAGCTGGAAGCCGGTGCTCGGCTCTTCTTTCGCCTGGTATTGGCGGAAGTCCTCCTGATCGGCTTTCGGCGCTTCTTCAAGCTCACGCATGCTTAAGGAAATGCGCTCTTCGCTTTCGTTCACGTCAAGCACTTTCACTTTAACAGTCTGTCCTTCTTCAAGCACTTCATGCGGCGTTCCGATATGTTTATTGGAAATTTGCGAAATGTGCACAAGTCCTTCCACGCCCGGAAGAATTTCAACGAAGGCGCCGAAGCTTACAAGGCGCTGCACTTTTCCTTCAAGCACATCTCCCTGTTTTACCTTTTCGCCGATCTGGCTCCAAGGTCCCGGCAGCGTTTCTTTAATAGATAAAGAAATACGTTCGTTATCGCGGTCTACGGACAGTACTTTCACTTTTACGTCCTGACCTTCTTCCACCACGTCAGACGGTTTTTCGACGTGTGAATGAGACAGCTGCGAAATATGAACAAGCCCGTCAATTCCGCCGATGTCGACAAATGCGCCGAAATCAGTCAGACGCTGCACTTTTCCTTCAAGCACGCTTCCAACCTCAAGTGTTTGGAGAAAATCATGCTTTTTGGCTGTCTGTTCTTTTTCCACTACAGCCCGGTGTGACAGAATCACCCGGTTTTTATCACGGTCGAGTTCAACGACGATAAGAGAGAGGGTTTTCCCTTTATAGTCAGTGAAATCCTCGACGAAATGAGCTTCGACAAGTGATGCGGGAATGAAGCCGCGAACGCCGATATCAACGACGAGACCGCCTTTCACCACATCTTTCACTTCAGCTTCAAACACTTCTTTTGTGTCGAATTTTTTTTCAAGGTCTTCCCAAGCGCGGTCAGCATCAACGGCACGTTTAGATAAAATCAAAGCATCGTCTTCCACTTTTGTTACTTTCAGGTCAAGCTCGTCGTCAACTTTTACGACATCCGATGCTTTCTCTACATGAAGACTTGATAATTCACTGATTGGAATGATTCCGGACTGTTTGACATTGACAATTTCGACATCTACATGCTTGTCCTCTACCTTTGTCACAATCCCTTTTACTACATCTCCAACCTCTGGCACTTGAACATCAATTTGATTCATTTCCTCTGTCATTTGAATAACCTCCTTGGTCCAAACCTACACAGCTTAATTAATACGGTTTGAAAGCTGAACATGTGAATGTCCGCTTTTCAGCCGAATATGTATTAAAGAATCATCCAAAAAAGATTTTGAATGATCAATAAAAAGTTTTATTAGTATTAACTTCTAATAAATGGACTGGTTTGTCAAGCAATAACATCTTGTCTTTCGAAAAAAATTATAAAGCGCTCCGCCCGAAGTTAACGTGATTTCTGTTCGACGATCTCCAGAATTTTTCCTGCGACTTCGGCAATGCTGAGTGACGTCGTATCGATTTCAATCGCGTCTTCCGCTTTGCGCAGCGGGGAAACTTCCCTCTCTGAATCGAGTTTGTCGCGTCTGGAAATTTCTTCAATGAGCGTCTCGTAATTCACGTCATAGCCTTTTTTCTTATTCTCTTCATATCGGCGCTTCGCTCTTTCCTCTACAGACGCGAGCAGAAAAATTTTCACTTCGGCATCAGGCAGCACATGAGTACCGATATCACGGCCGTCCATGACGACACCGCCTTTTTGTCCGAGCTGCTGCTGTCTTTTGACCATTTCTTCTCTGACGCCTTTATGCTTGGCGGCGATTGATACTTGGTTGCTGACTTCGTCTTTTCGGATTTCTTCTGTCACATCTTCTCCGTTTACCAGAACGATTTGTCCTTCCGGAGCGGATACAAGCTCAATTTCCGTACGCTTCAGCAGCTCTGTAAGCGCTGCTTCATCAGTTAAATCGGCATTCTGCTTGAGCGCCGTATATGTAATGGCACGATACATCGCTCCTGTATCAATGTACACATATGATTTTTTCTCAGCCACTATTTTAGCAACGGTGCTTTTTCCGGCAGCGGCCGGCCCGTCGATCGCAATTGATAATTTCTTGTCCATAATCTCTCTCCTTGCTCTTTACTCCTCTATGGATTGTATCATGAACTGCCGGAAAAGGGGCGAAAAAATTGAGCTGATTTACCGCTTTACCGTTTCAATCCATTCTTTTTTCTCCATTTTATCAACTCCCTCATATTTCACAGCTTTCGAAATATAAGGTTCAATAGGCTGATAATGAAGCAAAAATTGCACCGCGCCCAAAATGATAAGCTGAATACAGACCAATTTGACCAGCAGACGTTCAAACGTTTTCATATACGCGCACCTCCATTAGGATTAGTATGGAAAAGTGCGCTGCTGTTTATTCCGACAGACTGTTTCTTCTCTGCTGAAGCTGCGCGCGCATACAATATTGGAGTAAAAGCTGCTGTGATGCGGGATCGATTTCTGCAAATTCAAGCGTCATTTTTTGTTTATCCGCCTTTTCATCATAAAAAATCCGCTGGGTAACAGCCTCGGCCGTAATATCGGCTGTATTTTCCTTGCCGGGAAGAGAAAATGAGACATACAGCTTTTCACCTGGTTCCGCGGAAATATGCTCAGGCATCACAACAGCGATTCCGCCGGCGCTGATATTAGAGGAAACCGTTTGGAAAGCGGTTTTTTTCGCTTCCATTTTGACGGATACATCCAATACTGCGTCTGCACGGACGTATCGGCGTCTTTGAATCCGCTTCATTTCCTCCTGAGGGGGGATGTCCAATCCGATCATCGGGATGGGGTCTTTTTTCTTTCCTTTGATTATGCTTTTAAATTGATACGGCACGTGGCCATTCCCCATAAATTCCGCTGTTATTTCCAATCCTTTATGCAAAAAGACCGTCCGTCCCGAATCCAAATCGACGGGATATGAGATGTGCAGTTCGCCGTTTTCAACGCTTACTGCTTTGCTCCTCGCTTTTTTGGGCTCATTGTTCTCTATGTATTCAATCCAAATATAATCTCCGACAGCTATCATGGGCCTTCACTCTTTCATTATTTATGCTTTTATTAAAGCATGTAACGAAAAAAAGGAAAAGACTTTTAGTCCTTTCCTCCTTTATTTTTTATAGGTCTTTATATATAGGTTCTGCACTTTTTAACTTTTCTATTTTTTCCTCTTTTCCGTCGTCCGCATTAATGAACATTTGATATGTGTCTTTCCCGATCGTCCCAAGCATTTCGTAGCAAAGCACTTCCTGACCGAGTTCATTCGTGATCAGCGCCTGCCGGGTCTCCCGCACTTCAACATTTTTATTCAGCTTCGCTTTCGCTTCATCAGCTGACAAAGCGGGAGCCGGAATCGTTCTCGTGCGGTGTGCGGCCAGGTAATCACGCGCGGAAAAACCGACGACTTCACCATCATCCAGCGCCACTTTCATTCGGATGGCTTCCGGATAAATGCGGACATTTTTCTCCACGGGGATAAAAGAAAAGACGCCGATGTTATTATATTGCGCGCTTTCATCAATTTCGAGGCCTTTTGTTTCATATCCATTTTTCTTTAAAAACGCGACGGCCCGGTTAGATGCTTCATTGAGGCTGATCTTTTGTTTCTTCACGGCCCGTTTTTGAATCAAATAGACCGGATGTCCGCCTTTTTGGGTAATATCCATATAGATAAAAGACTTGTTGTCCGCGTCTTTCATGCGGATGCTGTATACGTCCCGATTCGTCTTCCTGCCGCTTTTGACCACTTTAATTGAATAATTATGATCAGGCGCAAACCGTTGTGCGATTTTGACCGCTTCTTTTTCCGTAATTTGTTTTCCTTTCAGATGCGTAAAACCTTTTCGTTCTGTATTTGCTCCCGTAAATGTGGGGCTGATGCTGTCTTCAGAAAAAGCGCCTACATTTTTTTCGACTGTTTTAAAGCTGTCGACGATCGTATTATCGCTTTGTTTTTTGTCAGAGGCGAGCGCCATCTCAACATCCATCCACCGTAAATTTTTGCTCATGACGAGATGCTGAACGCTGCGGAGCTGGTTTTGAATGTTCTCCGCCTGTTTGTACAGGCTGTTCAGTGTTGTATATTCTTTCTTATCAAGCGGTTTTTGATCTAAATCCCGGACGGATGTTTTATAGCTGAAATCTCCTATGTTGGATAAAAACTCCTCCGTCTTATTAAAAGGCATGAGAGTCAGCGGCAGCTGGCTCACATTGTTATGTGCTTCAGATGTAATTCTCCATACATCAATGAGCGCCGGAGACAGAGATTTTTTACTGTTCATTGCAAGCGTCGTCCCGATTTTGTCGTGAAGCTGATCAACATGGTACGTCAATTCATGAAAAGCCCTCTGATAATTATTTTCCGCATGCAGAAGGACCGCATCTTTTTCCTGATGCTCTTTATATCCCCAGTATCCGGTTGCGGCGATCGCGACACCGAGAACAGCGATAATGATTCCTCTAATCATGTTAACACCTCATTTTGCGTACTTTTACTCACAGAAAATGTGTTTTCCGATTCTTTTTATCTGCGGACGTCCCCAAATCCATTTGCTTGTCGCCGTATCAGGATTGAAATAATAAATCGCGTTTTCAGAAGGATCCCAGCCGTTGATCGCATCAAGAACCGCTTCTTTTGCTCTTTCATTCGGCTGCATATATATTTGGCCGTCGGCAACGGCGGTAAACGCGAGCGGTTCGAAAATGACGCCGGCCACCGTATTCGGAAATAACGGGCTTTTAATACGGTTTAAAATAACCGCGGCGATGGCAACCTGCCCTTCAAACGGCTCACCGCGTGCTTCCCCGTACACAGCCTGTGCCAGAAGATTGATGTCGTTGTTTGAGAAACCGCCAGGCATATTGGCCGCTGTCGTATTTTGCTTTTGATTTGACTGACCGCCTGTATTGTTTTGCGGCTTTTGAGCAGGCTTATTCGTTCCCGCCGGCTTCTGCGTTCCGGCTCTCGGTTTTGTTTGGTTTTCCAATGGGACGTTGCCATAATGAGTGAACGTATTCCCTTTTTGGATCTGCTCCATTACATATTCACGGTAATATTTTGATTTAGAAATCAGCACCTGTTTGGTTTTCGCGCCGACGAGGCCGTCAACCGGCTTCATGCCGAATTTCTCCTGAAAATTTCTCACGGCCCAGTATGTGGTCCAGCCGTAAACACCATCGATTTTCCCGTTATAAAATCCGTTATATTGAAGACGGGCCTGCAATTCTATAACATCATCACCCGTCGCGCCTCTTTGAATCACTTGATTTGAAAACGCATGAACCGTTTCATGATGATCGAAGAAAGCGGCGGCGAAAGAAAATAGAATGAGACATGCCATAAAGGCTCCTTTGCACTTCATCTCTTCAAGCCTCCTACTGCAAAATTTAAAGTGTACCCGTATTGTCTGTCACGAGGTTATTTTTATGCACGTTTCCTTCTTATCCCCTGTCAAGGCATAAAAAAGAAACCGCACGCGACGCGCGGTTTCTTCACACTTGGATCATATTGACGGAGCGTGCTTTTTTTGCCTTTCGCAGCCCGAACCACCATAAAAACAGCATAAACGGCAGCATATAATATACCCAATGATTGAGGGCGGTAAGAATAAAATCGTAAGAACCGTGCAGACATGAAGGCACGGCCAGCGAAATCACAAGCCATTTGACACGGGCTTTTTTCTGCGAAAAGCGGGCTTTTCCGAGATAAAATCCCATAATCACTCCGATCAGCGCATGGCAGGAGACCGGCAGAAGCGCCCTGATGAAAGCATGCTCAACGCCGTGGCCAAATAGATACAGAATATTTTCAAGCGTGGCAAATCCTAAAGACACACTGGCCCCGTAAACGATTCCGTCATAATGCTCATCAAAATGAGCATGCGGATACACACTGATCATCAGAACGAACCATTTCACCGATTCTTCCAGAAATCCCGAAGACAAAAACGAAACGAAAAAGCTTCCTCCCCCCACATGCTCTTTTTCAAGAACATATTGGATAAACATGGTCGGAAACACAAGGACAACCCCGAGAAAAAAAGACCTCAGCACCATATGTACGGGTTCATTGTCATACTGATCTTTTAAATAAAAATAGCTTAACAGCGCAATGCCGGGAGCAATTCCTGCAGAGATGATTGCAAACATCAGGCAACCTCTTTCCTTTATATTCCTATATCTATCGTACCATGTTGTTCACATTTTTACATCTTTCAATTTTTTTAAAAAAGAGCATATGAATGATCATATGCTCTCTGCACCCAGCCGTTTTGATATTTCATTTGCGATCAAGCCGCCGTGAAAACGGCCGTTCTCGATAAAAATTTCGTTGGCGTTATTTCCAGCCGCAATGACTCCGGCGATAAAAACACCGTCAACATTTGTTTCCATCGTTTCTTCCCGGAAAAACGGCCGGCCTGATTCCGCATCAATCCGCACACCGATTTTTTCGAGGAAACCGTGATCGGGATGGTATCCCGTCATGGCAAATACGAAATCGTTTTTCAGCCGGACCGTCTCATTTCGGCCGGAGCGGAAAATGATTTCATCTTCCGTCACTTCTTCAAGACAAGCGCCGAATTCCATCCGGATTGTGCCGTTTCTGACGAGGGCCTCAAACTCAGGCAGAATCCACGGCTTGATGCTCGGGGAGTACTCATGTCCTCTGTAGAGCACCGTGACGCGCGCACCGGACTTCACCAGTTCCAAAGCCGCGTCCACACTTGAGTTTTTCCCGCCGATCACAGCAACATCTTTATCAAAATAAGGATGGCCTTCTTTAAAGTAATGAAATACCTTAGGAAGCCCTTCACCCGGTATGTTCATATAATTCGGATGATCATAATATCCTGTCGCAATGATACAAAACGGAGTGAGGTAGCGGTCTTTTGATGTTTCTACAAGAAAACGGCCGTCTTCCTGTTTCGTTACGCGCTCCACCGTTTCAAAGGCGTTTACGCGCAGCTCTTTTCTTCTGACAACCTCTCTGTAGTAAGAGAGAGCCTGTATGCGGACCGGTTTTCTGTTTTCCGTAATAAAGGCGACATCGCCGATCTCCAATTTTTCACTTGAACTGAAAAAAGTTTGGTGGGTCGGATAGTTATAAATGCTGTTTACGACATTCCCTTTTTCGATCACAAGCGCGTTCACGCCAATTTGCTTCAGATGTATAGCCGCCGATAATCCGCAAGGACCTCCGCCTATTATAATTGCTTTTTCTTCTGTCATGTCCTTCAACTCCTGCGATTGGCATTTCCATCATAAGTTTCCACTCATATAAAAAATCTCCTATATTATCATAGGAGATTTTTTTTGTTTATGCAAACGATTGGTTTATATCCAGCCTCTGAAACGCGAAGCCTCCGCCATTTTCCGCACGCCGACCATGTAAGCCGCAAGCCTCATGTCAATCCGGCGGTTTTGGGACATTTCATAAATATTATTAAACGATTTTATCATCATATTTTCCAGTTTTTCCTCGACTTCTTCTTCACTCCAGTAGAAGCCTTGGTTGTTTTGAACCCATTCGAAATAAGAAACCGTTACACCGCCGGCGCTCGCCAGAACATCGGGAACCAGCAGCGTTCCTTTGTCTGTCAGGATTTTCGTTCCTTCCAGTGTCGTCGGTCCGTTTGCCGCTTCTACAACGATTTTCGCTTTGATGCGGTCAGCGTTCTCTTCTGTAATTTGGTTTTCGATCGCCGCCGGGACAAGTATATCACAGTCCAGCTCAAGCAGCTCCTGATTCGTAATGGTGTCATTGAAAAGCTTCGTCACCGTTCCGAAGCTGTCTCTGCGGTCAAGCAGGTAATCAATATCAAGACCGTCCGGATCGTAAAGGCCTCCGTACGCGTCAGAAATTCCGACAACTTTCGCGCCGGCGTCATGCATAAACTTGGCCAGATAGCTGCCCGCGTTTCCGAAACCTTGTACGACGACGCGCGCGTTCTGAATATCGAGACCTTTTTTCTTGGCCGCTTCTTTTATGCAGATGGTGACGCCTTTTGCCGTCGCTGATTCCCTGCCGTGGGATCCGCCGAGTACAAGCGGTTTTCCCGTAATAAAGCCGGGTGAGTTAAATTCATCAATTCTTGAATATTCATCCATCATCCAAGCCATAATCTGTGAGTTTGTAAATACGTCAGGTGCCGGGACGTCTTTAGTCGGTCCGACAATCTGACTGATTGCTCTGACATATCCCCTGCTCAGTCTTTCAAGCTCTCTGAATGACATATTTCTCGGATCACAAACAATTCCGCCTTTACCACCGCCATAAGGAAGATCAATAATTCCGCATTTTAAACTCATCCAGATGGAAAGTGCTTTCACCTCTTTTTCAGTTACATTCGGGTGAAAACGAATGCCGCCTTTTGTCGGACCTACGGAATCATTGTGCTGCGCACGATAGCCTGTAAATATTTTCACAGACCCGTCATCCATCCGAACAGGAATTTTAACCGTTAATAATCTGAGCGGCTCTTTCAGCAGTTCATACACTTCTTCTGGATACCCCAATTTTTCCAGAGCTTTATGTATTACGGTTTGGGTTGATTTTAATACATCATGTTTGTCTTCTTCATTATGACCGGTGAATCGATCGGCTGCCATTTGAGTTAACCTCCTAAAATCTTCTGTTTCTCTCATGCTCCCTTTCAGTGACTAGTATACACCTTCAATATCTCCGTGCATAGAAGAAAGACAATGATTTTTCCATTATTTCGCTTAAAAAAAGACGGCCGCTGAAAACAGCTGCCGTTTCAAATCTTTTTTATGAAAAATGTTTCTGGATGGTCTCCACAGCATTGCCGTCCATGATGAGTTTTCCGTACTCATGGAGCCTGTAAATCGTAATCGTCGCCGGGTGTCCGTATTCAGCCAGCACCGCGATGACGCCTTCGGCGGAACGGGAGCCGAGGTCTTCAAGGCTTACATAGTATTGGTTCTCATAGTGGTAGACGGTGCCGCCGGTAATCCCGATTCGGTGAAGGCTTCCGGCAAGCTGAATGATATCTTCAAACGAATGGAACTGATAAATAATATCCGGGCTTTCGTCAAGTTTGACCTGCATCTCGATATAATCATCGTCATATTCGTCATCTTCTGCGTCCGCGTCATGATTTTTCGTTACAATCACAACCATGCCTTGTGCCTGAAGAGAATATACTTCCACCGCGATCGGACCATTCGCTTCAAAGCCGAGCTCTGTATTTGCTTCATTCATCATATCTTTAAATAACTGGTGGACTTTAAACGAGTCCTTCCAGAGGTCTTCTTTTGTCAGTCCCCGATCAGTCAGATCGTCGAGGGTTAAAAAGATTTTAATCTTATTATAGTTCAGACGCTCAAGCCGCATAATGTTCCCTCCTGCCTCTTCTTGCACACAAATCATATAACACAGTATATGAATAAATGAGTCATAGGTTCTTAATTTGTTATCAGTTTACACCGTGTACAGCGGGAAGACAAGCAGAATGCCGTTTTTTATCACCGCGGCCGGGTTTGTTTCAGGAAGACGGCTCATCCGGTCCGCACAGCGTAATCATATGCGTCTCCGGTTTCGCCCCGAGCCTCAGCGGAACTTTTGTCGTCCCGTAGCCGTTGCTGATCAGGTAATGCGCTTTTTTTACCGTTCCCGTCCCGCCCAATTCGTACGGCCCGAACCGGCCGAAACGGATTTGGCCGCCATGCGTATGGCCGCTGAACACAGCGTCAATCCCGTCTGACTCCCTCATCTGCTCATGGATGTCCGGGTTATGGCAAAGCAGGAGGTTTACTTTGTCAGCATCCGTATATCTGATTGCAGCATCGTAATCATCCATCATCATCCTGATATCATCCACGCCGCAGATCGTAACGGTTTCCCCTTTATAAGCAAACTGAACCGATTCATTTCTCAGTGGGATCACTTTGTATGCCCGTAAAAGAGAGAGCAGTTTTTGCTGGCTGACCTCGTAATCGTTATTTCCCCACACATACATGACAGGCGCGAGAGCCGTCAGACGTTTGATGTTTTCTTCAATTCTGGCGTAAGGAACTCCGCCCTCCGCCATATCACCGCCGAGCAAAACGGCATCCGGCTTATAACCTGCCGCTTCGCGGAGAAGCTTTTCATCAATTAAACGGCGGTGCACGTCAGATATAAAAAAGATGGTGAGCGGCTTCATCCCCTTCATTTTATCAAGCGTAAATGTATGTGTTTTCAGATGGCTGCCGTTTGCCGTTTTGTACATAACGGCCGCCATAACCGCAGCCGCTCCCGCCAATGAGCCGAGAATTCCCGCTGTAAGCTTCATAAACGCACTCTCCATTCTGTCATTGTCTTATATTAGACGGACAAACAAAAAAAGACGTTTCTATCCTTTCCGGAAAACGCCTCATTTTATTTGCTTTCAAAATAAAGATTGATATCATACCGATGTTTCATCAAGTGAAAAACAGATTCTCTCGCCCTCCATTTTTCAGGCTGGGGCCATAAATCCGTGCTTTTTTGGATAATTTCACATCTCAGTTTATGAAATTCACCCTCAGCTTTTTCTTCCTTTTTTTTGAAATAATAAGAAGTGCAATACGCAAAAGCGGAAGCCATAATCCAGCACAAGTAAACCGTATGGCCTAATATTTCCTGCAGAATCAGCTGCGGAGAGGCTTGGGGGGCATTAAAGCTTTTAAACATCAGCAGTATGCACATCAGGGAAAAACAAACGAGGGACGCCCACTGCCATCTTCGGCATTGTGCGGCATAATTTTCGTATTTTAATTTCCGTTTCACCAGCGCCTGAAGCATTTGTTTCGTCGGTCCGTCAGCAAATCGGTCTAATTGCTTCCATAAAGAATCCATGCGCTTCACACCTTGTCCGTTTTCATTGGTACACTATATGAAAAACGAGGTGAAAACATGCATTTATTTTAATCAGACAGCGGAATGTTCAGAACCTGGCCGGTGTACACGTCGTTTCCGTTTAATCCGTTGTAGCTGCGGATTTTTTCTTCACCCGCCCGGCTTTTATAGTATTTCATTGAAATGCGGTAAAGCGTTTCTTTCGGCTGTACAGTATGCTGTACGGTCCGCACTTTTTTTGGGACAGTCCCGGCTTGATCACTCGCCTCAGCCGGAGCCGCTTTTTCACGGACAGCCGGCGGAGACTGCTGTTTTGTCTCCGCGTATTCGGTGTCTGTCGGCTTTACTTGTTTTTCTGAGGGCGTTTCCGTTTTTTTAGGTGTTTTTTCACTTGGTTTTTCTTTCGTTTTTTCAGGTGCAGCCGCTTCTTTCTTATCTTTGTCGTCAGACTTTTTTTTCGGTTGTTCTAAAAGAGCGGTTTCTGACGTTTCTTTCTGAGCGCCTTTCGGAATAACGGCAGGCGCGCTTTCACTGTGGTCTATAAAGACATCTTCATAGTCCTTCGGGTCAAATCTGCTGCTGTTCGTCATATAAAGAAGACCGAAAAAGACACCGATTGTTACGATAATGAACAGGACGGTCAGAAAAGTGAACAGCGGCGTTTTTGTTTTGGTTTTTTCCTTCACCTGCTCTTCCTTTTTTTTACGCTCCTCTTTTACAGATTGTCTTGTCGGGAGGCTGTCTTCAAGATATTCAATTTGTTCATCCGCGGCCGCGGCAACCTGCTGCTCGGCACGCAGCTGAGCTTTTCTTCTTTCAACTCTTGACATTTCCGTCATGCAAACCCCTCCTAACATATTGAAAACGGATCTGACAGGCAAATACCGCATCAATAATAAAATGCGCTGTAACCGGAACGAATAAATTGCCGGTCCATTCATAGATAAGCCCCAGCAAAAGACTGATGCCCGCAACCATCATAAACAGAAGCCACTTCGCCAAGTATCTGAAATGAAGCACGGTAAAAATGAAGCTGGCGGCCCATAAGCCGATATGTGTCTGCAGAACGCCTCTGAACAAAATCTCTTCGCTGAACGAAATGAGAAGCGTCAAAAACAAAATGTGCAGAACCGGCCTGTTCTTAAAAAGCAATACATTAATGCCGCCGTCATCATATAAATGCGAAGGACACCATTTCATCACCGCCAGATCGGCAAAAATGACAAGGACGGCAAGAGTTACACCGTACCATATGATATTATCGTCACGTATATGCCACAGCTTTAAAAAATCGTGAATGTCGGTAAAAAAGAAAAAGCCGATAATAGCTG
Organism: Bacillus sp. FSL P4-0334; assembly: GCF_038004825.1. NCBI lineage: Bacteria > Bacillati > Bacillota > Bacilli > Caryophanales > Bacillaceae > Bacillus > Bacillus sp. FSL P4-0334. The sequence continues at coordinate 3,491,013 of NZ_JBBORX010000001.1, forward strand.
AAACCGCCAATATGAGCAATTGGGTGGCGTACAGCTGCATCACAATCTCCCGGTCTGAGAGCTGCCGGATCAATTCGCTTTGCCGTCTCAGCTGAACTCACCCGCAGACTCTGATCCGAAAATCCGGCCTAATTCCAGCTTCCAATCTTCAAACCGTTCCATATTTTTACGTTCTCCTTTTTGCTCGTACGGAGCCAGATCAAGTCCGCAGCTGCTGCAGCATTGTCCGGTTTGACCATCAGGCTCATACGGTTCATCAAAATAAGACAGCAGCGCTTCTCTTATACATTCTTTCCGCTCTAATAACGCCGAAAAACGATTCATTTTACGCAGCTTCTTTTCCACGCGGTATGTCAGTTCTTCCTGCAGTTGCTCTTTTGTGGTTTTTCCTTGCAGATACAGATGGACGGCCGTTCGCGCCTGTGTTTCCTGGACGCCCTTATTGATCAGAACGTCCCGAAGCTTTCGTTCATCACCCGTACCGGCATCCCGTATGACGGCCAGAATGCCTTCCAGGTCATAATCAGACAGGCTTTCTGTCTGAATAATCTGCTGCTGAAGCTCGGTATCGCCGGGCGCCCTCAGCAAAATACTGACACTCGGGCTGCCGTCGCGTCCCGCTCTGCCGATTTCCTGCATAAAGGCCTCGGCCGTTTGGGGAGGATAAAAGTGAATGACAAAGCGGATATCTGACTTATCCACACCCATGCCGAACGCATTGGTGCAGCAGATGCAATCAAGCTGGTTATGGATAAATTGCTGCTGGATTAAAATCCTGTCGCCTGTATCCATTCCGCCGTGATAATAATCCGTCCGCTTTCCCGTTTTTTCGTTCAGCTCAGCCGCAAGCTCTTCCGCCCATTTTCTGGTCGGACAATATATGATACCCGGGCCTTCAAGCTTTTCGGCAAGCTCCGTGAGCCTGCTTATTTTTTCGGCATTATCAGCCAAATGTTCTGCCGCCAGGAGAATATTCGGCCGGTTGACTGAATAAAGATGACGCACCGCATGCTCAAGTCCGAGCACATCCGTCACGTCTCTGAGCGTTTCTTTTGTCGCTGTTGCGGTCAGCGCCAATACAGGCGGCTTTCCGAGTGCCTGCCTGAAAGGTCCGAGCTTCGAATAATCAGGCCTGAAATCATGTCCCCATTCTGATATGCAATGAGCCTCATCAATAACAAATAAACTGACCGAGACATTTTTCAAACGGTTCAGCACATAAGGTGAAGAAAGGGCTTCAGGAGACATATAGAGAAATTTATAACGGCTGATGTTGCTGAGGATAAAATGCCGCTCTGCGGAATTCAGCATGCTGTTTAATGCAGCAACCCGCTTTTCTCCTTTCGCTTTCAGCTGCTGCACCTGATCTTCCATTAATGAAAGGAGCGGCGAAATAATCAGCACCAGCCCGTCCATCATGTAACCCGGGAGCTGATAGCATAATGATTTTCCCCCGCCGGTCGGAAGCATGGCGATCGTATCTTTTTTTTGGAGCACGCTAGTCATAATCTCTTCCTGCCCTTTTTTAAAGGAATGCAAACCAAAATACCTGGATAAAGCTTTATGCAGCTCAGTCATGCTGATTCACCGTCTTTGCCAGCGCCAGCCTGATCTGAAAATAGCTGAAGCGCATCTGCATTCCTTCGCGAATCCGTTTAATTTTATTCGTTTGATGCTGTTTTGCAAATGCCGTTATCATACGCTGTTCCTCTTCAGAAAGATACTGTTCTATAAAAAATGCAGGCTGATGCAATGATATTTCTACGATATGATCTTCGATTGTGGCGGTTTTTAAATTTCTGACCGCGGCGATCCGTTCAATCGGAAACCCTTTTTCCAACAGCTCAAAGGTTTTTCTGGCAGACTGTGTCAGCGCGCTTTCCGCCTGCAAATCGGACAACAGCTCGCGCAGAGCGGGATATGCACATTGCGGAAGCGATTGAATAACATAATGTACCGCTCCCCAAAACTGGACGGACACATACCATTCATCTTCGTTCAGCTGGAGAGCAAGCTGCTTATTCGTTTTGCCGATTCTGTTGAATGAAGTTAAAGAATAGACAAAAATAAGCGCCTGCCGTTCACTTACGCCTTGCAGAAGGTGAAACAGCGTCTCATGCATTTGGACGGAGAGCTCTTTAGCGTCTCTGTTTTTCCGCATGAACCGTTTGACCCATCTCAGCGTCTGCACATCGTTTGTAACCGGGATATATTGACTGCATTGATGCTCTTTGTTTGACAGGACTTGAATGAGCAGGGAAAGCCGCCTCCACAGGGTGACAGCAGGCGTTTGATAATTCGCGCCGTGGCAGTGCTTCGGCCAAGGACGCTCGGCAAACGCCCGTTCAAGCCTTTGAACGCCGCGCGCAGTCACTTTCCACGTTCCCTCTTCTTTTCCGGCTGTAATGTATGAGTTCTCGGTGAGTTTATGCAAAGAAGCCGCAATATCGCCGCGTTCACAATGTGAAGCCATGCCGAAATATTTAGCGATCTGAAATAAGCCGGCATCCTGAATGGTTTGAGACGACTTTTTTCCTTTTAATAAATGAAACACAGCACTCGGAGTCCGTTCGCCGTCTATTTTGTTCAGACAGTCGAGAACCACGGTATCAAAGTAGTTTATCGCCAATCTAAACACACCTACATTTCTTCTGTGACAAGTTTCGTTTTTTGGTTCTTTTTATTTTAACAGATTTTCATATAAATTTGACGTTTAAAGTCATCTTTTAGGGGGAAGTGCTAAAGAGAATCCCTTATGTGATAAGCATTCTCAATCATTTTTCTGTTGAAATTTGACACTAACATCATTACAATAAGTAAGAGGAATAGGTGTTATATTTAAAAATATATAAGGTAAACCATTTGTTCCAACACGAACAATCTGGGAGGTTTTATTCATGGCAAAGTACACAATTGTAGATAAAGATACGTGTATTGCATGCGGCGCCTGCGGAGCTGCGGCACCAGACATTTATGATTATGATGATGAAGGCATTGCGTTCGTTACGCTTGACGAAAATAAAGGCGTCGTCGAAGTTCCGGAAGTTCTGGAAGAAGATATGATTGACGCATTTGAAGGATGCCCTACTGATTCAATCAAAGTTGCGGATGAACCGTTCGAAGGCGACCCGCTGAAATACGAATAAAAAAGCCCTCCCCGTGAGAGGAGCTTTTTCGTCCTGAATAAGACTCCGGCTGTTATCGGCCGGAGTCTTATTTTTTTGCGTGATCAAACAATCAAAAAAGCGCCCGGTCTGTGTTTTACAGAGCGGGCGTTTGAAGTGGTTATTGTGTCTGGATGCTGCGTTTTTGTTCAATCCAAGGTTTCAGCTTCGTAAAGATGAACGTAAAGACGATGGTGATGATAACGCCTTTTACAATGTTAAACGGCAGGATTCCTGCGACAACCGCCGTTTTTAACTGGCTGTTTGACAGTGCCGGTGAATGTAAAAACCAAGTATACGCGGGCAGGATAAGAATATAGTTCAAAATACTCATCAATACAGTCATCGCTGCGGTTCCGGCCAGCAGGCTCACTGCAAGTCCTTTAGCAGATTTGAGCTTTTTAAACATAAACGCCGTCGGCAGAATAAACAGCGTTCCTGCGATAAAATTGGCTGCCTGCCCGACAGGCACGCCGGCCATGCTTCCTTGAATGATATACTGCAGAATATTTTTAATCGCTTCAACCGCAATCCCCGCCGCAGGCCCGTAAACCAAAATGGCGATAATTGCAGGAACGTCACTGAAATCAATTTTCAAGTAATCCGGCAGCCCCGGAAACGGGAAATTTAACAGCATAAGCACAAAAGCAATACTGCTAAGCATACTGATGACAACTAATTTTTTTACTTTCACAATGCTCTCTCCTTTTCGATCAAATCTCTCGAAAAGAGGAAAGGTTCTTTTGCGCCCCAATAAAAAAACCGCTTTTGTTAAAAAGCGGGAGCTTACTAAGGCTTGGCAAAGAAACGTTTGATATAAGCATCAAAACGCCTGCTGAACCTCCATCTTCTCCCATCCAGACTATACTGTCGGCTCCGGAATCTCACCGGATCCTGCCGCCGAAGCAGCTCGCGGGCTTAGAGCATGATGCTCATCACCGCCGGTAGGGAATTTCACCCTGCCCCGAAGATTGATCTTATGAATTTATTCACATTATATATGATCAAATTGCAATTGTATAGAGAGCTGCTCAAATTTAAATAAAATATTGGGGAAGCCCAATTTAAGCTGATTCAGCGGTTTCCTTTTCTCCTTTACTGCGTCAATACACATTGACACTCTATTGAGAATATGATAAATTATCAGATATTTAGTCAGCTAAACTAGGAGGAAATCTAACAATGTTTCGAGTTTTGGTCTCAGATAAGATGAGCAATGACGGCTTAAAGCCGCTGATGGAATCAGACTTTATAGAAATTGTTCAAAAAAACGTCGCGGATGCAGAAGATGAATTACATACCTTTGATGCCCTGTTAGTCCGCAGTGCCACGAAAGTAACCGAAGAATTGTTTAAAAAAATGACCTCTTTAAAAATCGTCGGCAGAGCCGGTGTCGGCGTAGACAACATCGACATTGATGAGGCCACAAAACATGGGGTTATCGTGATAAACGCGCCGAATGGAAACACCATTTCAACGGCAGAGCATACATTCGCGATGATTTCTTCATTAATGAGACACATTCCGCAAGCCAATATCTCAGTAAAATCAAGAGAATGGAACCGGACGGCTTTTGTCGGGGCGGAGCTCTACGGAAAGACTTTAGGCATTGTCGGTCTGGGCCGGATCGGAAGCGAGATTGCCCAGCGCGCCAGAGCGTTCGGTATGACGGTTCATGTATTCGATCCTTTCTTAACCGAAGAGAGAGCCGGTAAAATCGGCGTAAACAGCCGGACATTCGAAGAAGTGCTTGAAAGCGCGGATATCATTACCGTCCACACGCCTTTAACAAAGGAAACAAAAGGACTGCTTAACAGAGAAACCATTGCCAAAACGAAAAAAGGCGTCCGTCTTATCAACTGCGCAAGAGGCGGCATTATTGATGAAGCGGCGCTTTTGGAAGCGCTGGAAAGCGGCCATGTCGCAGGCGCTGCCCTTGACGTGTTTGAAGTGGAACCGCCAGTTGAATCAAAGCTTCCCGACCATCCGCTGGTGATCGCCACACCTCACTTAGGCGCTTCAACGAAAGAAGCACAGCTGAATGTCGCTGCACAGGTTTCTGAAGAAGTGCTGCAGTTTGCAAAAGGTCTGCCTGTCATGTCAGCGATCAACCTGCCTGCGATGACGAAAGATGAATTCAAAAAAATCCAGCCTTATCACCAAATTGCCGATAAAATCGGAAGTCTCGTGTCACAATGTATGAAGGAACCCGTCAAAGATGTTGCGATTCAATATGAAGGCACCATCGCCAAACTTGAAACATCATTTATTACAAAAAGCCTGCTGTCCGGTTTCTTAAAACCGCGTGTAGACTCAACGGTCAATGAAGTGAACGCCGGCGGTGTAGCAAAAGAACGCGGAATCAGCTTCAGCGAGAAGATTTCCTCCAATGAATCAGGATATGATAACTGCATCAGCGTAAAAGTAACCGGAGACCGGAGCACATTTACGTTAACGGCTACGTATATCCCTCACTTCGGTGAACGAATCGTTGAACTGAACGGCTTTAATATTGACTTAAATCCTGCCGGCCACCTCGTTTATATCCAGCACCAGGATACGACTGGTGTAATCGGACGCGTAGGACGCATCCTCGGCGATAACGATATCAATATCGCTACCATGCAGGTAGGCCGTAAAGAAAAAGGCGGAGAAGCCATTATGATGCTTTCTTTTGATAAACATTTAGATGATAAAGTCGTCAATGAGCTGACTTCAATTCAGGATATTGTTTCCGTTAAACTGATTGACCTTCCGTAACCAACAAAAAACCCAAAACATTCATATGTTTTGGGTTTTTTACGTTTAATGGCTTGGAAGCGGATTAGGCGCGGCAGGCACAGCGATAGGTTTTGTCACATCATAATTACCGATTTTCTTTGTATGCGCATGTGTGAACAGCACCTCAGAATAACCGAATTCCTTCGCAGTTAACAGAAGTCCTTCGATCATTAAAATCCCTTCCAGCGAATCTTCAACCTTATGTTTTTCGGACAATTGAATCCGCAGCTGCTCGCCGTCTTCCCTTTCCGATACCGATGCAATCGCATCGGCTTCTATAATGCTCGCAGTCTGTGAGCCTCCGTCTGTTGTCTTCATCCCGTCAATAGCCTGATATACTGAATAATAGGTTTGTTCAGACGGGACGAGATACTCTTGTCCCAGACTGTCGCTGTAAGAAAAATACGCCCGGTTTGTCTGTTTATGTACGGACATCTCAGCGGAAATGCCGTAAGATTTATAAAAATCCTGTCCGGCTCCGTTTTGAACCTTTTTCAATTTAATCCGCTCGTAAGGACTCCATGTCAAAGTCTCTTTCAGCATCTTTTTCAATAAGTCAGCATCGACAACTGATTCGATAGAAAGCCGTCCGTTTACCTGCACAAGCAAATCCTTCTTATCCTCCGTTACCTGCACACCTTCCAAAAGGTTCGGCACAGACAGGAAGGATTCGGGCACTTCTAGGTCTTCCGCTTCGGATAAAGCCTCTGATACCGATTCATCCGGCTTCTTTTTTTCAAAACTGACCGGTATGACGGCGGATGTTTCTGAATCGGCAAATGCCAAAGTAATGTAATTGTTTTTGTTTTGGTTTGAGACGACGAACGTCTTCTGATCCGGCGGCTTGACAGAAGCTGACTGACTGGCTTTTTCAGTCTGGCGGCTGTCAGCGGTAAGATCACCGGAAGATTTGTTTGTCATCAGGTGAGGAGATATAATCAGAGCGATGCACAATGCGCAGACGCCGGCTGCGGCGGGGCTGATCCAGCTTCGGGCCGGTTTTTTCCTGTACGGTTTACCCGTTTCAATATTCCGGTAAATGGCCTCGGGTGAACGATGATCTCTAACCGCCGGAAGTTGTCTTAACAACTCCTCTACTCTTTCTTCGTTCCAATATGACTTCATCATCCATTAGCTCCTCCCTCAAAAGCTCCATCTGTTTCCGAAGTATTTTGAGCCCTCTGTGTTGGGTCGTTTTGACTTTGCTTTCCGAGAAGCGGAGAGCGGCGGCTGTTTCCTGAATGGAATATCCCTGAATAAATCTCAAGATAATAACAGCTCTTTGATCAATGGTGCAATGATCAAGCGCGGTATAAATTTCCCGGACGTTTTCATGCTGTACGGCGAGTTCGTCCGGAAGCAAATGCTGATCTCTGACATCTTGTGTATCCCAATCAAACGTACCCATAATACGCTGTCTGATCGTCTGCTGCTTGCGGAACCAGTCAATCGCCACATGGCGTGCGATGGACAACAGCCATGTTTTTTCACTGCTTCTTCCTTCAAATGTATGATAGGAATTCAAGACGCGGATATACACTTCCTGCGTCAAATCTTCAGCCTGCGACTTATCTTTTACCATATAAAATAAAAATTGATATAAATCTTGATGGTATGCATCATATAATATCTGAAAGGTTTCTTCCATGGGAAACCCCTCCGTTCACTTTTTTGTCGTAAAAATGCGTTGAAAAGTTACATTACAACTATATTACGAGAAACTGGAATTTGGAAGGGAATTTATATTAACATATTCTTAAATTTTTAAAGGAGAAACAAATAAAAAACACCCGCAGAACATGCGGGTGTTTCGTATGGAACAAGATTGTTCGTCAATTTCAGACGTCATCCTGCGCTTTTGTCGGAATATAAAATGTAAACGTCGTCCCTTTGTCGATGCTGCTGTGAACCGCAATTGAGCCGCCGTGGGCTTCCACGATATTTTTTACGATGGCGAGTCCGAGTCCGGTTCCCGCCCTGCCTCTTGTTCTTGCTTTGTCCGCTTTATAAAAACGTTCAAAAATAAAAGGCAGATCCTCTTCCGGTATTCCCGAGCCGGAATCTTTGATATCGATTTTCAGTCCGTCTTTTACGGTCTGAGCCGCGATATGAACGCTTCCGCCTGACTCCGTATGGCGCAGCGCATTATCTATAAGGTTGGTAAACACCTGTTCCATTTTGTCTTCATCAAAGACACACTCCGGCTGAGACACCGAGATGTCCTCTGTGAGCGAAACGCCTTTTTCCTTCGCTACCCCGGAAAATTTGCGGGAGATCTTCTCCAGAAATTCATGCAGGTTTACCGTTTCATAGTGCAGGCCCGTATGTCCGGATTCCATTCTGGCCAAATCCAGCAAATCATTGACGAGCCGGCCCATGCGAAGAGATTCATCATAAATGATCTGCGCGATTTCTTTTTTCTCCTCTTCGGTGCTTGCAATGTCGTCCACTATTGCTTCGCTGTATCCCTGCAGCATAGAAATCGGGGTTCTGAGCTCATGACTGACATTGGCAATGAAGTCTTCACGCAATTTATCCAGCCTGCGCTCTTCGGTCATATCACGGAGCACGGCCACGGCGCCGCGGACGTGTGATTCCGCATAAAGAGGCGACATCAATAAAACCCATGACCTTCCTTGAAGCGTCATTTCAATCATTTGCTCTTTTTCCGTGTTCACTGCATTTTGAAATAGCTCTTTTGCTTCAGGGGGAAGGTTGTCTCCTTCTTTAATGTTCATGTTCTGCTCATAATACCATGCCTGCAGAAAACGTTCGGCCGGCGGGTTGGTCACCAAAATGGTGCCGTCGATATTAATGGTGATGACCCCGTCTGCCATACTGCTTAAAATATTGGACAGCTGTTCTTTTTCCTGATTCAGCGCGTTAATATGGAAATTGAGCTGCCGTCCCATCTGATTAAAGGCAATGGCCAGTTCCCCGATTTCATCTTGGGTCAGAATCGGAATTTTTGTATCAAACTTTCCTTTCGCCAAGTCTTGGGCGCCTTCCCGCATTTTCCGAAGGGGATATGTCACCCTGCTGGATAAAAAGAACGCGAAAAACGTTGTCAAGACGATGGCAATGCCCGCCGCAAGAAAAATATAGCGTGTCGTATGTTTCGTCGTATCTTTGACGGCAAGCAGCGATTGGGATAAAAAAACCATGCCTTTTTTGCCGTCTTTTTCATACGGCACTCCGACGATCAGCCGTTCGTTATCCGAACCGGCATTGTTGGGGACCGCGCGTTTGCTTACTTTTTTGCGGTCTGTCAGCGCCTTGTGCAGATCCCGGTCATGTTTGATCTGCTCTAATGTAATAGAGGATAAATGATTATCGTCATTGGGCGAATACCAGACATGCTTATCATCCTGAATGATCGCGATGCTCGTTAAATTGTCCGCCAGTTCCCACGTGATGGATCTGGCAAGCGGCTGGTCTTCATGATTTTCTATTATGACCGCAATTTTATCGGCAAGCTGCGTTAAATCTTTTTCCGCTTCTTCAACGTGGTAATTTTCTATAAATTCCAGAAGCAGCACCGTTAAAATAAATAAAACAATTAACACGAGTGAAAGAATGGTAAACCAAAGCTTTCCTACTACGCTTTTCCAAAACTTCATTCAGCGCCTACCTCAAATTTGTATCCGACTCCCCATACGGTGACGATTTTTTTCGCCGCTCCCGGGGACACTTTATTTAATTTTTCACGGAGCCGTTTGACATGGGTGTCCACCGTTCTGAGGTCTCCGAAAAATTCATACTGCCACACTTCTTTTAAAAGCTTTTCCCTGTCGTACACTTTGTCCGGTGTTTTCGCCAGGAAGTACAGCAGTTCATATTCCTTCGGCGTCAGGCTCACCTCCGTGCCGTCCGCAGTCACCCTGTGAGCATCGTGATCAATGGATAGATGCGAAAAGACGAGCACATTTTTTGTCGGGGTATTGGCTGTCAGATAAGATGTTTGGGAAGCTCTTCTTAAAAGCGCCTTTACCCGAAGCACCACTTCTCTCGGGCTGAAAGGCTTGACGATATAATCGTCCGTACCCGCTTCAAACCCCTGGACGCGGTTGGCTTCTTCCCCTTTTGCCGTCAGCATGATAATCGGCGTCGCTTTTTTTTCTCTGAGCTGCCGGCATACTTCGATTCCGTCCGTTCCCGGCATCATTAAATCCAAGAGCACCAGATCATAATCTGATGCCAGCCCCATTTTAATGGCCTCGTCGCCGTTTTCCGCTTCTTCAATCACATAGTTTTCCCGTTCAAGGTACATTCTTAAAAGGCGTCGAATTCTGGCTTCATCATCTACTACTAATATTTTAGTTTCATTTGTTTGATCCATCGTTTTCCCCCTGCTTTCCTTCTGTTACTTTCATTTTAACAAACTGTGCGGCAGCTTGAGAACTGTATCGGCTTTTTGCATCTATGCGTACGAATGAAGTCCGGCAAGCACGAGATTCACAAAAATCAAGTTAAACATAATAATGGCGAAGCCGATGACGGCAAGCCACGCGGACTTTTCGCCATGCCAGCCTCTTGACAGCCGCAAGTGCAAATACGCTGCGTAAAATAAAAAGGTGATCAGCGCCCATACTTCCTTCGGGTCCCAGCCCCAAAAACGCGTCCATGCAAGCTGCGCCCAAATCATCGCAAACACAAGCGCGCCGAGTGTGAATACCGGAAAACCGATGGAAACAGCGCGGTAGCCGACTTCATCGACCAAGTCCAGATTCACATTTTTGACGAGCGGGCTGATAAGAGCGCTGATTCTCTTTCTGAATATCAGCCTGAGCGCACCGTATAAAACGAGGCCTGCGCCAAACGACCAGATCACCGTATTGACCTTTCTGCCTGAAAAAATGGCCGGAAGCTCAATAAGCGGCTTCATTGCGCCTTCCGTAAGCAGTTCTCCCTCATGCGGGCCGACAAGCGCAGGCATATCATATATCATGACGCTTTTAGCTTCTTTTTTATCCACCCAATTAAATTCAGCTTTGTAGTCCGCCAGCCGGAATGCCGACGTGACGGCAATAAATGCCACGGTCGTCACGAGTATAAACATGATGACTTCAAGCCAGAACGTTTTTTTGCCCGGTCTGGATTGGTCGACATGCTTTAACAGGAAAATGACGCCGGCTACAAAACTGATCGCAAGAATCGCCTGCCCGAGCGCCGCCGTCGTGACGTGAATGTACAGCCAATTGCTCTGCAGTGACGGAATAAGCGGCGTGATGTCTGTCGGAAACATGCTTGCATATGCGATAAGCAAAAGCGCGATAGACAATGTGAACATGCCTAATGAAGGCAGTCTGTAAATAAAGTAAATAATAATAAAAGCGAGAACAAGCATCATGCCGAATGACGTCGTAAATTCAAACATATTGCTGACAGGCGCATGTCCGCTTGCCGACCATCTCGCAATGAAGTAGGCGAGATGACAAAGAAATCCGAATATGGTTAACGTGATTCCGATAGCCGACCAGCGGCCGTTACCGTCCTTAGCACCTTTTGTTCCCCGGATGGCGCCGCCGAAAACCGGGACGGCAATTAAATAAATCAAAAAGGCAGCATAAAGAAAATTTGCGCTCAGCTCCGCCATGACACCACTCCTTTTTCACTAGGCCTGATTTTTGGCCAATTCTTTTTGATCGGCCGGCTCTTGAATCCCGGTCCCGCTAAGAACAAATTCGATATCCTTTTTCAGACCGAACCAGTTTTTGTTCGTATGTCCCGCCACAAGCACTTCATGATCACCTGTTTTGATCCAGATCCTTCTGTGCTGCCAGTACATTCCTTGAATGACGCCGATCATAAAGATCGCGCCGCCGACGGCAAGCACCCATAAGGTTAAATCTTTTCTGACGGTGAGTCCTGTAATGTTTTTCGTTTCCACATGGTCGAATTTTAATTTGTACTTGTTACTTTCGGAACCTTCAACAGTCTGCTGAATCGCAACAAAACTTTTCTCCCCTTTCGGCTTGTCAGGAGCCGTGATTTTAAAGACAAAAGCCGGATTGTTAGGAACCTTCGTTTTCGTGCTCGGTTCTCCGTCCTTGTTAAAATAAAAATCAGGAAGATAACTGGCGATCTGCACTTTGTAACCGTTACCAAGATCATAGTCCGTGTCGGGATCGAGAAGATTGATCTTCAGTTTGCCGAATGACTGTTTTGTTTTTTGGTCGATCAGCTGAAATACCATCTGATCGAGCTGGTTTTCTTTATAGTCCACCTGATACACAGAATAGGAGTCAAAGCGCAGCGGTTCATTGACGCGGATATTGTTTTCTTTGACTCTTTTAAGCTTCGGCTTTTCACCGAATACAATGTCGCCTTCCCTCTTGTACAAAACCGCGTCCGTTGTGAAGGATTTGGCGACTTTGCCGTTTCCGGCTCTGTCAATGGCGTCGGCGAATACTTTTTTCTCAGTGTTTTTGTTATATGTCTGTATCGTGAACCGATTGTTTTTTAAGTAATACTTGCCGTCAGTGCCGGGGATCTGAGCGGTTTCGCCTTCACGGACCCAGAGCGTTTCATCGACATACATACCAGGTACAAATCTCAGCATGGCTCCGATCAGAAAAATGATCAGGCCGATATGATTGACGTAGGGCCCCCACCTTGAAAAACGGCCTTTTTCCGCCAGAATGCTTCCCTCTTGTTCTCGCACTCTATAATGCTTTTTTTTCAATCGTGTTCTGAGGCCATCAGCCGCATCCCCGCTCAGCTCGGTTTCTGTCCGGCTGTATAGACGCTGCCTCTTCAAAAAGACCGGATTCCGCCGAACTCCTTGATTTTTCAGCGCCCTGTACAAAGGAATCACCCGATCCAGGCTGCAGATGACCAGTGATATGCCAATGGATGCGATCAGGAGCATATACCACCATGAGCCGTACAGGTGATGAAATCCCAGCAGATAATACATTTGGCCGATTATGCCGTACTGCTGTTCATAATATGTATCCGGCTGGGCGCCCGGCGGCAGATAAGCTTCCTGCGGAAAAACCGTGCCGAAAGCAGACGCCGCCAGAGTAATGACGATCAGCCATATTCCGACTTTTACGGAAGAAAAGAAGTTCCATACCTTATCTACGATTGTTTTGTTATATGTTTGCGAACGCCTTGCGCTGCCGTCGTACCGCATATCGGCAAGCGGCGATTTTTGATCATCAAGCGGCTTCCCGCACGACTCGCACAAAACCGTCCCGGCTGGATTCACGTGCCCGCATTCACATTTGACCTTTTTCATGAAGACGCCTCCGGCTTAATTAAATTCATATAGTCATGAACCATGCGTTCTGTCATCGTGCCGGTCACCACTTTCACGACTTTTCCGTCGGGATTGATCAAAAATGTCGTCGGAATAGGTGATACGCCGTACGCGTCCAGCACTTGCCGGTCAGTATCGAGCGCAACCGGGAAATTGACGCCGTATGTTTTCATAAAATTATGTACTGCAATTTTTGATTCGCCGACATTTACCGCAACCACCTCGACACCGAGGTCTTTAAAATGCTTGTATTGATTCTCCATATAGGGAAATTCCTGCTTACACGGCTCACACCACGTTCCCCAGAAATTCAGAAAAACACCTTTTCCTTTTAACTGACTCAGTTCTATGAGTCTGCCCTCTGTATCTTTCAGCGCGAAATTCGGGGCTTTGGACCCCTCAGATATACGCTCACCGTTTGTGTATACGGCATTATAGATGGTATATCCGAGCGCGCAGAGTAAGATGAGAAGGATGCCGGTCCGAATGAATAAACGCCGCCGTTTTTTGTTCATTGTACACTGCTCCCCTCCCCTGCCTGCAAATCCATTCAATTATATCATCAACACGTTTTGTAATTTTTGAAGGTTATGTGAAAATTAGAAAGCGTTTTTACCGTGTTCAGCTAAAGCCCGCAGCCTTTTCACCTCATGCGGCGACAATTCTCTTGCGTCTCCTGTGCGCAGGCCTCTTAAATCTAAAAATGCGTATTCTTCACGTTTTAGTTTCAGCACGTCATGACCGATCGCCTCGAACATGCGGCGGACCTGTCTGTTCCGGCCTTCATGAATCGTCAGCTGAATGATGCTCGTCTGCTTTCTTTTGTCCAGGGAAAGCATTTTCGCTCTGGCCGGCGCCGTCTTGCCTTCTTCAAGCTGAATGCCGCGCTCAAGCTTTCTCAGAAGTTCCTTGGAAGGAATCCCCTTCACTTTGGCGACGTACGTCTTATCAATTTCGTATTTCGGATGCATGAGTTTGTTGGCAAACTCGCCGTCATTTGTCAGCAATAAAAGTCCGCTCGTATCATAATCAAGCCTGCCGATCGGATAAATGCGCTGCGGCACTTCTTTGAAAAAGTCGGTCACCACTTTCCGCCCTTTGTCGTCATCAGCTGCTGAGATCACTCCTCTCGGTTTATAAAGCAGAAAGTACACGGGTTCTTCCCGCTCCACCTTTAATCCGTTTACTTCAATCTGATCAGAACCGGTCACTTTTACGCCGAGCTCTGTTATTACTTTTCCATTCACCTTTACTTTTCCTTCTTTTATCAGCTCTTCTGCCTTTCTGCGTGATGCCACGCCGGCATGAGCAATAACTTTTTGCAGTCTTTCCATGTCGTTCACCTCAAGTATAATCTTACTTTTTTCCCCTTGAACAAACAAGCTTTTTCAAGGAGAGTTATTTTGATATATAAAAAGCGCCTGATTTCAGGCGCTTCCAAATAATAACGTAACTATGATGATTGATGCAACCACCCCGATCAAATCAGCAAGAAGACCAACCTTTAAAGCATCCCCCATTTTTTTGATGCCGACCGCCCCGAAATACACCGTCAGGACATACAGCGTCGTGTCAGTCGATCCCTGCATGACCGAAGCCAGCCTGCCGATAAATGAATCAGGCCCGTACACGGCGATCAGATCTGTCGTCATGCCGAGCGCCGCCGTCCCCGAAATCGGGCGGATCAGAGCAAGCGGCACGACTTCTGCGGGAATGCCGATCGCTGTAAAGAAAGGCTTGCACAGCCCCATGACAAAATCCAGCGCGCCCGAGGCCCGGAATACGGTAATCGCCACCAGCATCCCGACCAAATACGGAATGATGGAAAACGCAATCTCAATTCCTTCTTTTCCGCCTTCAACGAATGATTCATACGTCGGCACTTTTTTGATCGTGCCGTATATCAATATACCGGCGATAATAATCGGAATCATGGCTAAAGACAGCCAATTCACCATTTCCATTCGCTTACCTCCCTTTTCTTTTGCGGCGGTACCAGAAGTAGCGGTCAATGAAAATCGCGCCGATTCCCGAAATTAAAGTCGCTAAGATGGTCGGCCCGACGATATCGGTCGGTGATTTCGCCGAGTAAGCCATGCGCACGGCAATGACGGTTGTCGGTATCAATGTAATACTCGAAGTATTTACCGCCAAAAAGGTAATCATGGAACGGCTGGCCTCAGACTTACCTCCATTCAGCTTTTTCATCTGCTCCATGGCTTTAATGCCGAGCGGTGTCGCCGCATTTCCCAGTCCGAAAAAGTTTGCCATGAGATTTGATAAGATGTATCCCATCGCCGGATGATCAGGGGGAATATCGGGAAACAGCTTAGAAATAAACGGGCGGCACATTCTGCTGAATATATCCAAAAGGCCGGACTGCTCGGCTATTTTCATCAGGCCGAGCCAGAACACGAGAACGCTCATTAATCCGAACGAGATCGTAACCGCTTCTTTCGCTCCTTTAAAAACGGCTTCATTCACATCCTGCAAGGTACCGTTAAACATCGCAAAGACAAGTCCGATTACCGTCAGACATACCCAGATTAAATTGACCATGACGAACCGCCCGCCGCGCTCATAAACAGGCTCGTAAACGTCTCAATGAAATGCTTTTTCGGTTTTTTATGGCGCTCATTTTCATAATAGACGGGGATCTTGGCGATCACTTTCCCATCATGCATAACAGTCATCCGGCCGACGACATCAGGAATGAGAGAGGCGTCCTTTTTCCAGGCTTTTTTCGGTTTTATTAAGGTTGTGCGGATTTTTACATCGTCTATTTCATCCTCTTTTAACAAATATTTGACATCCCGGGCAATAAAAGCGCGCTTTCCGTAAAACGTCTTTTTCAGCTTCGGGATGCCGCCTTTTTTAGCGACGACATAGGTTTTATAGTGCTCAAAGACATAATTAAACATATTCATATGATCATCCCAATCATCCGGATCATTTATGGTGACCGCGATGAGATCCGTACCGTCTTTTGAGGCCGTCGAGACGAGCGTCCGTTTCGCGATTTTTGTGTAACCTGTTTTTCCGCCTGTGCTGTAACGGTAGAGCCCTGTCAGAAGCTTGTTTTTATTTTTCCATACCCGGTCCATCGTTTCCGCCTTATACACTTTTGTGCCTGAAACGGTCCGGTATTCCTTGATTTTCATCGCGTATTTAGTCAAAAGCGCCATGTCATACGCCGTTGAATATAAATTTTCATGGTCGTCCAGCCCGTGCGGATTTTGAAATTTTGTATTTTCCATCCCGATTTGCTCGGCTTTTTTGTTCATCATAAATACAAAACCGTCAAGGCTTCCGCCGACATATTCCGCTATTGCCGCAGCGGCGTCATTTCCTGACCTTAACATAAGCCCGTATACGAGATCTTTCAGCTTTACTTTTTGTCCCGGCTGAAGATAAATGGCTGAGCCTTCCGTTTTTACGGCATTCGGGGAAACCGTCACGGTCTCTTCCATCTTCCCTGATTCAATCGCCAGCACCGCCGTCATGATTTTCGTAATGCTTGCAATCCGCCGCTTATGATGTTCATCCTTGGCGAATAACACCCGGCCAGATGCTCCGTCGATTATAATCGCGCTTTTTGCGCTGACATGTATTTGGGCATGTGCCGTATTGCCGTCTGTAATGGAAAAAAGAATAACAAAAGTCAAAAGAAATACGGCAGCTTTTTTGAGAAAGCGCATGAATGCTCACGTCCTTGTTGTGGGTTTGTACAAGTTTATGCGCATGTCCATGACTTATGAATACCAATTGCATCACTTTCACATAAAAAAACTCTCCCAAAAGGAAGAGTTTTTATCTGACTGATGCCATATTTGAGCCTGATGCTTCATATTGCGCCAATTCTTCCCGCATGCGCAGAAATTCACTGCTGAGCGAAAGCAGAAGGCTCCGCAGCGAGTCCGGCACTTGCTGGTAGAATTCAATCGCGCTTTGGCCTGTATAAGCGGCGCGGCTGTTTTCGTACCATGTATCCTTTTTCGGCATGAAAAACTCTTCCACGCACTGATGATATACTTTATACAGCGTTTTTTCCGCTCTCGCCTCATGAAACGGCTCCTGCATTAAAAGCCGCCTGCAGGCTTCCTGGGCGCCTTCGCAAAAGACGGTCATCCTCCTCAGCACACTGAGCACGTCGCGGCAGTATGCTTCATCCGCCTCTCCTTGAGCCCGCATCTCCGGCAAAGTTGTATGATTTAAATAGCTGCTGACCATCGTGACAACCTCGGCTAAAAATTCACCAGTTTCTTCAGTATGGGCCCTCACAATCGAATTTCCCATTTCCGTCCGTTTCCTTCCTCTCTTGTACGTCGTCATTTGCGTCATTCATCAATGGCCTTTCCCTACTATCGTATGATGAAAAACGATTATTATTTAATATCCTCAAAAGTTTGGTTGAAGTTTTCAAAGAATAAATCGGCTTCCTCCTGGAGAACGTCTTCCTCCGCATTTTCAGGAAGCGGCGGGAGCTCCTCCAATGTTTTTAAGCCGAATTGTTCAAGAAATACCGGTGTCGTGCCGTATAAAATCGCCCGGCCGGGACCGTCGGCGCGGCCCACCTCACACAGCAGCGCTTTTGACACGAGGCTGTGCAGAATCCGCTCAGACTTCACGCCCCGGATATCTTCAATTTCCGCCCGTGTGATCGGCTGCTTGTACGAAACGATCGCCAGCACTTCCAAAGAAGCCTGTGACAGCCCTTTTGACGGCACTTCGATTAGTTTTTTCAAATAAGGCACGAATTCTTTTTTCGTTCCAAGCATATACGTATCCGCATATTCGGTAAGCTCGATGCCTCTGTCGTCTTCCTTGTACTGAGCGGCCACTTCTTCCATGATTCCGGCCAGTTCCGCTTCTTCTATTTCAAGCACCGTCACCAATTGCTTTTTGGTCAGCCCTTCATCACCCGCCGCATACAGCAGGGCTTCCACAATCGCTTTCCAATTCACGATATCAAGCGCCATGAATGGATTCACTCCCCGTAATGTATATATCTGAAAAGTTTTCTTCCTGTTCAATGATAATCTGCTGATTTTTCATCAGTTCCAGGACTGCTAAAAACGTCACGACGAGATGGTCCTTTTGCCGAGAAGGAAAAAGCTCCGTGAAGTTTATTCTTCTCCCCGCCGTTTTTAAGCTTTTTACGATTTCGTTCATTCTGTCTTCAATCGGTATTTCCTGCCTTGTAATGGTCGTTTCTTTCGGCCGCGTGATTTTTTTACGCTGAAGCACCTTTTGAAACGCGCCGATCATGTCATAAACGGTCACCGACAGTTTCTGCTCCGTCTGTTTGATTTCTTTTGCATACTCACTTAAATCACTCGGCGGCTTTGTAAATGACTTTTGTCTTTCTTCTTCCCGCTCTTTTAAATCCTTCGCAGCGGTTTTATACTTTCTATACTCAATCAGCTTTTCAATCAGCTCGTCCCGAGGGTCTTCTTCTTCAAGCATTTCGTCTTCAAACAGCTCTTCCTCTTGTTTCGGAAGCAGCATTCTGCTTTTAATGCTGAGAAGCGTCGCCGCCATGACCAGATATTCACTGGCGACATCAAGTTCAAGCTCTTGCATTGTATGTACATATAATAAATATTGTTCAGTAATGGTTGCCACGGGTATGTCGTATATGTCGATTTCAAGACGGTTAATCAGATGAAGCAGCAGGTCCAATGGGCCTTCAAACGTATCAATTTTCACTTGATATTCTACCATTATCTCACCATTTTCAATATCACTCTCATTGCCGGAAAAACTGGCTACCCTTTAGTATAATCCACCGAAATGCTCTCGTCCAATACTTTTATACACGTCCTCCGTTATTTAGAAAATACTGAAAAAGAAGATATACGCCTATACCTTTAAAGGCGGATGCACATATGATAGCCGTGTAAACTTGAAACAAAGGGAGGCTGATTTCACATGAGCGGAGCTTGTTTCGGCGGAGGTTTTGCATTAATTGTCGTTCTGTTTATTTTGCTCGTTGTCGTAGGAGCATCTTACATCTGCTAGTTCCTCAGGCTTCAGACACCAAGCCGCTCTTTTTTTCCTTTTCATAGCGCTGTGGTACACTGGTTTTAGCATAAAAGGAGGAAGCGGCTTGTATCCTAAAGCTTATATCGGCTTTTTGGCCGAATTTCACGCATCAAGAGATTATTTTGAGTGTCATGAACTGTTAGAGGAATATTGGAAAGAAAGCCCGGCTGAAAAGCGGAGCATTCATTGGGTCGGCCTGATTCAGCTTGCCGTCGCTCTGTATCACCAGCGCAGGGGAAATGAAGCCGGGGCGAAACGGCTGATTGCCAACAGCTTACGTATTCTCCGGTCTGAAAAGCAGGCGGTCTCTTCTCTCGGTCTCAGCCACCCGAAGCTGATTGAGCTGATAGAAACGCTGTCAGACGATATAGAAGCGGGCCTGCCTTACAGAAGTGTTATGCTGCCGATTACAGATGAAGCCTTGAAAGAAGCATGTCTTGCCGAATGCCGCCGAAAGGGCTATACATGGGGGCAAGACGGCGTATCAAATACCTTTCTTATTCATAAACACCGCCTGCGGGACAGGACGGATGTCATTAAGGAACGCGAACGGGAAATTGAGAGAAGAAAAAAAAGCAGAGGCTGACGGTCAGCCCTGCTTTTTCTATATCAAAACAGCTCCCGAAACCGTGAAGATTCCGGGAGCATTTGTCAGTTATTATATGAGATATCCTGATCTTTTTGATGTTGACAGCGTTCAAAAAAGCTTTGCGTTAATTCATTCGGAACGAGTGCCTCCGTTTTGAACAGACGTTTTAAGGCGTCCATCATTTGCTTTCCGATTCCTTGATGGCGGTGAGAAGGATTCACGCTGATATGCCGGATTTCAACTTCTGAGTCCTTTTTTTCGACTCCGATCGCTCCGACGATATCTTCATCCTCTTTCCAAAGAAAGAGCTGGCGGCCAGTATCCGTTTCATAGTCCTTTATTGTCTGCTGAAGCTGCTTGAGATCTTTTTCATTCGGCATAAATGACAGAAGACCCATCGCAATCTTTTCAAACGATTTTTTATAACGAATTAACATAAAAACCCCTCTATATCCAAAATGTCCATTCATGTCCTATCAAACGGATACATAAAGGCGATCCGTTTCCTCACATTATATCATTTTCGCCGCTGTTTTAAACGCTTTTCAACAAATTATTCAAATGAACGGTTTAAGTTTGCCATTTCAATGGCAGATACCGCGCAATCCGCTCCCTTATTTCCGGCTTTTGTTCCGGCTCGTTCGATGGCCTGCTCAATGGTTTCAGTCGTCACGATGCCGAAGATAACCGGGACGCCCGTCGCCGTTCCCGCCTGGGCAATGCCTTTTGCCGCTTCATTGCAGACATAGTCATAATGCGTTGTCGCTCCTCTGATAACCGTGCCGAGCGTAATGACGGCATCGTATTTTTTCGTTTCCGCCATTTTCTTTGCCGCAAACGGGATTTCAAACGCTCCCGGCACCCAAGCGACGTCAATGTCGTTTGATTCTACACCGTGGCGAAGCAACGTGTCTTCCGCTCCGCTTAACAGCTTGCTCGTTATAAATTCATTAAATCTGCCGACGACGATTCCGATTTTAAGTCCTGTTCCTACTAGGTTTCCTTGTATGATATTCATATGTTATCCATCCTTTTTTGTGAGATTTGTTTTTAGAAATGAAGCAGATGTCCAAGTTTTTTCATTTTGGTCTGTAAATATTGCTTGTTATGCTCACTCGCTTCCATTTGAAGCGGCACCCGTTCTGAAATGCTGAGACCGTATCCTTCGAGGCCGGCGATCTTCCGGGGGTTATTGGTTAAAAGCTTCATATGCTGAACCCCTAAGTCGCGGAGAATCTGGGCGCCGATGCCGTAGTTGCGCAGATCAGGCAGAAAGCCGAGCGCTTCGTTCGCTTCAACCGTGTCGTACCCTTGTTCCTGCAATCGGTACGCCTTCAGCTTATTGATTAAACCGATTCCTCTGCCTTCCTGGCGCAAATACAATAGAACGCCGCGGCCTTCTTCAGCAATTTGCGCAAGCGCGGCATGAAGCTGAGGTCCGCAATCACAGCGATGGGATGCAAACACATCGCCCGTCAGGCATTCTGAGTGCACTCTGACAAGAACGGGTTCGCTGTTAAACGGGACATCCCCCATGACAAAGGCGAGGTGTTCTTTTCCGTCAACCTCGTTTGTATATCCGTAAACTCTAAACGTGCCGAAGTCAGTCGGCAGCGTAATATCAACTTCTTTGTTCACAAGTGTCGTAATGTTGTAACGGTACTCTATTAAGTCTTTTATCGTAATCATTTTCAGCTGGTGGCGTTCGGCGATTTCGGCTAACTCCGGCACTCTGGCCATTGTGCCGTCTTCATTCATAATTTCACAAATGACGCCCGCTCCCTGAGATCCGCAGGCTTTTGCAAGGTCAACGGCTGCTTCCGTATGGCCGGCCCGCTTCAGGACGCCTCCTTTTTTTGCGATTAAGGGGAAAATGTGGCCCGGACGCTGAAAATCGTCAGACACAGATTCTTCGTTCAACAGCGCCTGAATGGTAAAGGATCGTTCCTGCGCGCTGATGCCCGTTTTTGTCAGCCTGTGGTCAATACTGACCGTAAACGCGGTCTCATGTGAGTCCGTATTATGATCGACCATCGGGTGAAGATCCAGCCGGCCGGCGATGTCTTCAGACAGCGGCGTGCAGATCAGGCCTCTCCCATGGGTCGCCATAAAATTCACCACTTCCGGCGTGGCATGCTCAGCCAGCGCTACGAAGTCTCCTTCGTTTTCTCTGTCTTCATCATCGACAACAATGATGACTTCACCTTTTTTCAGCGCCTCTAACGCCTCTTCTATCGGATGAAACATATCGATCTTCCTTTCTAAAAGCCGTTCTCGCTTAAAAAGGCTTCCGTGATAGTTTGATTGCTTTTCGTTTGTTCTGTTTTGTGCAAAAAGCGGTATAAGTATTTGCCGATCATGTCACACTCAATATTTACGGTCGATCCGACTGTTTTCGTCTGAAAAATCGTTTCTGAGATGGTATGCGGAATGATGGATACCGTCACGCTTTCGTCTGATAAACCGAAAATCGTCAGGCTCACGCCGTCTACCGTAATTGAACCTTTCAATACGAGCGTTTTTGTCAATTCCGGCGAAAGTTTTAAATCGTAATAGACCGCGTTGCTTTTTTTCTCGATCCGCGTAATTTCCGCCGTTCCGTCCACATGCCCTGATACAAAGTGGCCGCCGAACCGCCCGTTGGCGGACATCGCTCTTTCCAGGTTTACTTTACTGCCTTTTGACAAGCCGTTCAGCGAAGTGGCTTTCACTGTTTCCGGCATGACATCAACCGTAAATTGATTGTCAGAAAATCCGGTTACGGTCAGGCAGATGCCGTTTACCGCAATGCTGTCGCCAAGCTTCACATCACTTGTCACTTTTGAAGCGGCGATGGTTAATGCCATGGAAAGGCCTGTCTTTTTGATTGCTTGGATCGTGCCTGTTTCTTCAACGATTCCTGTAAACATCGTCACCATCCTTTCCATCTTTAGGTATGGCCGTCAGTTTTATATCCGGCCCGATTTGGGTGATTTGTGTGAATTGTAAATGGGGGACATCTTTCATTGATTGAAAACCTTCACCGGAGATCAAGCTGGGAGCAAGCGTTCCTCCGATTAATTTAGGGGCGAAATAGAAATGAAGCTCTTGGAAACAGCCTTCCTTGACAAAACTTCCGTGTACGGATGCTCCGCCTTCCACATAAACGGACATTATGCCGTTTTCAGCGAGAATACTGAGCACCTCAGGGACGTGAATGCGGTCTGTTTCCAACGGAATAACTTTTATTCCGAGTGCGGTCAGCCGGTCTTTCTTTTGCACGTCTGCACCTTTGGCCGTAAATATCCATGTCGGCGCAGCGCCGTCAGTGAGCACATTTGCCGTTTCAGGAATGGTCAGCTTTGTATCGAGAATCACTCTGACCGGCTGCTTCACCGCATCAGGAAGCCTGCAGGTCAGGCTCGGATTATCGGCTTTGACTGTGCCTGCTCCGACAAGAATGCTTTGATGCGATTTCCTGTATTGCTGGGCATCAAGCCTTGCTGCCTCTGATGTAATCCATTTGCTGTCACCGGTTTCAGTCGCTGTTTTCCCGTCAAGGCTCGCGGCCGCTTTCAAGGTGACATACGGAAGTCCGGTCCGCATGAAGTGAAGAAACATTTTATTCAGCTCTTCTGCCTGCTGCCTGAGAAGTCCGGTTTTCACTTCGATGCCCGCTGCTTCCAGCATTCCGATGCCTTTTCCGGCTACAAGCGGATTCGGATCTTTCACAGCGATGAACACCCTTTTTATTCCCGACTTTATTATCAGTTCGGCGCATGGCGGTGTTTTTCCGTAATGGCTGCAAGGCTCCAGCGTCACATACAAATCGGCGCCTTTTGCGTGTCTGCCGGCCATATGAATCGCGTGAACCTCGGCATGCGCTTCTCCGTATTGCAAATGGGCGCCCATTCCGACGATCTGTCCGTTTTTGACGACGACAGCGCCGACAAGAGGATTGGACTGTGTCTGTCCTTCACCGCGTCTGGCAAGTTCTATTGCCGTATTCATATAATATTCTTCCATCGTTATCCCTCCCTTCTTCCACGCAATTTGGCGTCAAAAAAGCCCCGAATGTTTACACAGTTCGGGGCTTTTCCAGTTTTAATCCATAGGAAATAAGACTATACAGTAAGTTTATTTTTTGCATAGCTTCTCTCATCCTTCTCCCATCCAGACTTTCACTGTCGGCTTCAGCTTTTCACTGAATCCACCGTATACAGATGCATACGGGTCACGGGCTGTAAAGCGCAAAACGCCTTATTACCGCCGGTCGGGATTTTCACCCAGCCCCGAAGGATACAATCAATATTTTTTTGTCCTTATCCGCTATTATAACATCCTTTGCGGCAGGCGCAATGAATTTGCACCTAATTATTCAGAAAAATAAAAAGCGCCCTTTTCCCATAAAAGGCGCCTTTATTTATTCGTTCACTTTGACGACCTTCAATAAGCCGTCAATCCGGTTTGATTTGCTGAAATACGCTTTAATCTTATCTCCCTTTTTCACATCGGAGAGATCCTGCTTCAGCTTGTCGCCGTTAAAAATAATTTTTGTGCCGTTTTCTGCCGTACCGTGGTACTCAGTTCCTTCGATTTTCGTAATTTTATATGTTTTGACTGTATATTCTTCTTTTTCCTGGGACAGGGTTTGTCCGATTGCAGTCGGCACGTCTTTCAGTTCAATATCGTTTATGACCATATAACCGCCCGCTAATAACAGCAGCAGTACAAGTAAAATGGCTGCTTTTGTTTTAATTCTTCCCATTTTTCTACCTCCAGCCCGTATCAATCTATTCATTACTATGTCATATTCCTTTTGTTCATGAATAGAAAACCGTTCTTCCCTGCGTGAGTTATTCATATAACGTTTCATAAAGGGAAGATGTTTCATGTATCTGTAAAACTTTCTATCTATTAAATAGATATACGAATTTATGTTCTGTTTTTGAGGGTAGAAAGATAAATTTATATAAAAAAGCAGTTTTCCTCATGAAGAAAACTGCCTGTACGGTTTATTTCGTCTTGCGAATTTCATTAAACGGGAAGAAGACGAATTTTGATGTGCCCGCTATTTGTTTTTTCGTAAAAAGACCGAGGCCGTTGCGGCTGTCCATAGATTCTCTGCGGTTATCACCCATGACGAAATATTTGTCGTCCGGCACCTTCACCGGGCCGAAGTCTTCTGTCAGCCGGTCATAGCCGTCTTGCTTCGCCTTGTGCTTATTTGCCGCTAAATACGGTTCGGACACTTTTTTGCCGTTGATGTACAGCTGGTCGTTTTTCATTTGCACCGTGTCGCCGGGAAGTCCGATAATCCGCTTGACATAGTGTTCGTTTTCTCCGTTCAGAACGACGATCTGGCCGCGTTTGAAGTCGCTTATGTATTTGACCGTCATATTGACAAAGATTCTCTCGCGGTCATGCAGCGTCGGATCCATTGATTCGCCATCAACGAGATAAGGGGCAAATAAAAAGTTTCGGATGAGCAGTGCCAGAACGACAGCGATGATAATGGCTTTCGCCCAATCAAGTACGGCGCTTTTTTTAGAAGTTTTTTCTTTTTCTGATTTCAAGTGATTTCCTCCCATTAGCCATGGTCGTTTTTATTTTACCATGAATCCCTGCACAGAGGGCAAATAAGCCCCGCACCTCATCCATTTTTTTCATTTTATATGCCGGATCTGCTGATTTTACGGTATTTCACGAAGCTTCCGATCCGCCAAATGCACAAATACACAAAAGCAAGTTCCATCGTTAAAACGGCGAATTCCGCCGCGTCAATGTTTTTGAAATATTGGCTGAGCACGATACGGATCGCAATAATCGCGATAATGACATATTTAAAGTTTTTATTCCGCTTGGAGTAGACAAAGCCGTCTTCCCGGATTTCATAGGCGGTTTGCGACAGCATGATGACGCCGAATACCACGCCTAACAGTCCGGCGATGGCGAGCTCCCAAAGAGCGGGAAAATGAAACGGCTTTCCCGGGATATTCATGAGCTGGCTGATGCTGAATGTAAAAATGACGGCGATAATTAAAAGCGGGAGAATGATGCCGAAGCCGCCGCCTTTAATCGGCCTGTTCCCCTTTTTCGCCCTGAACCAAATTATAAGTGCGAGAATGATAATGACAAATAAAACGGTTGCCAATTGAACCAACGTTTCTACCTCTTTTCATTGTTGTAATCGGTCTTTATCACTATACCAGAATGATCACCGATGTTCATATATGTATTTTTTCATGATTTACACATGAGAATTTTCATATACATAAAAAAACCCGCCTGAAAAAGGCGGGTTTTCCGTCATTATCCTTCTACACGGATTTCTTTCATTTTGTCTCCGTTAGACATGTTTTTCGCATGCTCTAAACCGCTTGTCACTTTTCCGAATACAGTATGAACGCCGTTTAAATGCGGCTGCGGCTCATGTACGATGAAGAATTGGCTTGAACCCGTGTCTTTACCGGCATGCGCCATTGATAAAGAACCGGCTTCGTGCTTATGCGGATTGCCTTCTGTTTCACATTTGATCGTTTTTCCGCTTCCGCCCATGCCTGTCCCAGTCGGATCTCCGCCTTGGCTGACAAAGCCCGGAATCACGCGGTGGAAAATAACGCCGTCATAAAAGCCCGTATTCGCCAGGTTTTCAAAGTTAGCGACTGTATTAGGCGCTTCATTCGGATAAAGTTCAAATTCGATTCTGCTGCCGTTTTCCATTTCGATGTAACCAGTTTTCATTCTCATTCCTACTTCCGTATTGTTTTTTGTCAAAGCCTTCTTCAATATGAATTTCAATTGTAAGCCGGCTTTCTTTTTGATATTCTTTTGAAGGAAGAGGCCTCTGCTCTTCTTTTCGCGGCTATTATACCACACCTTCAGCCGGAAAACGAATCTCCCCGCTTCCGCAGAAAGAAAATGAAACCAGAACAGCTTCACAGCCGTCTATGTATCGGAACTGCTTCACGCAGGCCCTCACAAACCGCTTCAAAACGGCATTTGTGAAAAGAAGGAGGTTAACCGCTTTGAAAAAAATGTGGATTGGATTGCTGGCGGCGGCCGTTGTATTGTGCACAATACCGAAAATCAGCCTGGCCGATGCCGCAGTCGGAGATGTCATCGTCACACTGGGGGCGGATCTGTCAAACGAAAACCGTCAGAAAGTGCTTGACGAATTAAATGTCCCTGATAACGCGACAAAAGTGACGGTCACGAATAAAGAAGAACATGAATATCTGGGAAAATATATATCGAATGCCCAAATCGGCACAAGAGCCATCTCTTCATCATCCATCACGGTGGCAAAGAAAGGGTCCGGGCTTGACGTTAAGACCCATAATATCGATTCCATCACGGATGAAATGTACTTAAACGCCCTGATGACAGCAGGAGTGAAAGATGCGAAAGTATACGTGACGGCGCCGTTTGAGGTATCAGGCACCGCAGCATTAACGGGAATCATCAAGGCATATGAAGTCTCATCAGACAAAGCGATTTCAGAAGATGTAAAACAGGTCGCCAACCAAGAGCTTGTCACCACTTCAAATCTCGGGGATAAAATCGGGGATAAAAACGCCTCAGCGCTCATCGCAAACATTAAAGATGATTTCGCGAAAAACGGTGTGCCCGATACAAAAGAAGGAATCGAGAAAAAGGTCGATGATGCGGCTTCAAACCTTAACATTACACTGACTGACGCTCAAAAAGACCAGCTCGTTTCATTGTTTAATAAAATGAAAAACGCCAAGATTGATTGGGGCCAAGTCGGCAGCCAGCTTGACAAGGCAAAAGACAAAATCACGAAGTTCATTCAATCCGATGAAGGCAAAAGCTTTGTTCAAAAAGTCATTGATTTCTTCGCTTCGATTTGGAATGCGATCGTGTCTGTATTTACAGGAGACAGCGGATCAAGTTCTAACAACAGCTGAATGCAAAAAGAGACCGGACGCCATTGTTCCGGTCTCTTTTTTATTTATTGTTTGACCCCCGTCTTAAACGGCAGATCCAGTTTTACAATGTCTTCATAAGTTTCCCTTCTAATGACAAGGTGCGCTTCGCCGTCTTCCACAAAAACGACGGCGGGACGCGGAATGCGGTTGTAGTTGTTAGCCATGCTGTATCCGTATGCTCCCGTGCAGAAAACGGCGAGAAGATCGCCTTCTTTCACTTCCGGAAGGTCTATATCCCAAATGAGCATATCACCGCTTTCACAGCACTTACCCGCGATGGATACCGTTTTATCGTGGTGTTCTCCGATTCTGTTTGCCGATACGGCTTCATATTTCGCCTGATACAGCGCAGGACGGATATTATCGCTCATGCCCCCGTCAACCGCTGCATATTTACGGGTGCCGGGCACTTCTTTTTGCGAACCGATGGTATAAAGCGTCGTTCCGGCGTCTCCGACGAGCGAGCGTCCCGGTTCAATCCAGATCTCCGGAATGTCAAAAGCGTGCAGCGCTGCGTTTTCTTTTACCGCTTCGATAATTTTTTCCACATAAACGGCGGGATGAAGGGGTTCATCCTCCTCCGTGTAGCGGATGCCAAAGCCGCCCCCTAAATTCAGCACTTCAGAGACAAAGCCGAATGATTCTCTCCATTCATTCAGTTTTGTGAAGATTTTTTCTGCGGCCAGCACAAAGCCCGCCGTATCAAAAATTTGCGATCCGATGTGGCAGTGAACGCCGAGAAGGCGGATATGGTCTGACTGTAATACTTGTTCAATCGCCTTTTCTATTTGCCCGTTATGCAGATCAAAACCGAATTTGGAATCTTCCTGTCCCGTTGTAATATAATCATGCGTATGCGCCTCTACCCCCGGAGTGATCCGCAGAAGCACATCCATTGTGCGCCCTGATTTGCGGCACAGTTCCGCAAGTAAGGATATTTCATAAAAATTATCAACGACGATGCAGCCGATTTGATGATCGAGCGCCATTTTCAACTCTTCTTCGCTTTTGTTATTTCCGTGAAAATGAATCCTGTCAGCCGGAAAACCAGCCGCAACCGCCGTAAACAGCTCTCCGCCGGATACAACGTCCAGTGAGAGCCCCTCCTGCTCAGCGAGCTGTATCATCGCAACAGAAGAAAACGCCTTGCTCGCGTACGCGACCTGCGCCTTTAAATCCGCGTCAATGAATGCCTGTTTAAAGCTTTTAGCGCGCTCACGTATTAAAGCCACATCGTAAACATAAAGAGGCGTGCCGTAATGCTCCGCTAAATACAGCGCGTCCACACCTCCGATTTCCAAATGACCTAGTTTGTTTTGTCTGCTTGTGCCATGTAAGAACAATGCTCATTCCCTCTTTCTGATCCGCATATGGGTGAAAAGGACAGCTTCTTTTGAGCTGTCCTTATACAAGTCCCGTATAAGTTAAGACATACAATATCATAATCTTCTGTCGGTTTCAATGCGATTATGAACCGCTTGGCTGTCTTTGACGGTCTTTCGGGTGAACAATGCTCGGTCTGACTTTGGCTCCCGGCACTGTCGTCCGGACGAGCACCTGCCACAGCGCCTTGCCGTTAAACGGTAAAAACGGCCATAAATACGGCGTGTGAAACGAGCGGATATTCGCCATTATGATCAGCAGCAATGTAAAACCTATCACAAAGCCTTTCACTTGGAAAATGGCCACGAGCACCATTAAGATGAGGCGTATCATTTTATTGGCGAGGCTGAGCTCATAGCTCGGCGTGGTAAATGATCCGATGGCGGCGATCGATACGTACAGAATCACTTCTGCTGAAAACAGCCCCACCGCTATGGCGATTTGACCGATCAGCACCGCCGCAATCAGACCCATGGCGGTGGATAAAGCGGTCGGCGTATGGATCGCGGCCATCCTGAGAAACTCAATCCCCAAATCGGCCAAAAAGATTTGCAGAATGATCGGGATGTGCGTATTTTTATTTAAACCGATAAAATCCAATCTTTCAGGCAGAAGAGACGGTTCGAGAACAAAGAGGAACCAAATCGGAAGCAGAACGGTTGAAGCAATAATACCGAAAAACCTGATCCATCTTAAAAATGTGCCCACTGAAGGCGCCTGCCTGTATTCTTCCGCATGCTGAACATGGTGAAATATCGTTGTCGGCGTTATGATCACGCTCGGTGACGTATCGACGACGATGATGACGTGCCCTTCTAAAATGTGATTGGCTGCTACATCCGGCCGCTCTGTGTATCTGACCATCGGAAACGGATTGTAACCCTGTTTGACGATGAATTCTTCCACCGTTTTATCAGCCATCGTCAATCCGTCAATGTCAATCGCATTCACTTCGTTTTCGACGATGCTGACAAGGTCCGGGTCCGCGATGTCTTCTATATACACAATCGCAAGATCGGTCTTAGAGCGCTCGCCGACTTTCGTAATTTTGACGCGGAGCCTTTCGTCCCTGATTCGTCTTCTGATCAATGCTGTATTAATGACGATATTTTCAATAAAACCGTCTCTTGCCCCGCGGACGACCTTTTCCGTATCCGGTTCTTCAGGTGTGCGTCCGGGATAACTTCTGACGTCAACGATAAAGGCGAAGCCCGCGTCTTCAACGATAACCGCCACAAGTCCGGAAAGCACTTGATCCGTTGCTTCGTCGAGCGTTTTGACTTTTTGAACCTGCTGATTGACAAGCCTGTTTTCAACAACGTCAATCGCTTCATCCGCATTCTCGTCATAATTATTGACGTCGACGAGCTGTTCCATTAAATGAATGATAAACAAAGTATCGGTTAATCCGTTGACAAAGTAAATCTGGACTTCCCGGTCTAATACTCGAACTTTGCGGACGCCGACATCATAGCTCGTTCCCATACCGACGCGGTCTTTAAAAAATTGTTCATTTTTTCTAGGATCCCGGTACACCTTGATCATGTTTTCCGGTTTTTCCGGCATGGCTTTCG
Source organism: Bacillus sp. FSL P4-0334 (assembly GCF_038004825.1). NCBI lineage: Bacteria > Bacillati > Bacillota > Bacilli > Caryophanales > Bacillaceae > Bacillus > Bacillus sp. FSL P4-0334. Next base: position 3,521,744 of record NZ_JBBORX010000001.1, read on the forward strand.
CTCCTTTCTAAAATGAATTCGACCGCCTTCATCGTGATCGGCGAGCCTTTGGATATGTCATCTTTTCTTCCCATCTTACCTATGTCGCCGATGCCCACAATGAGGGGAACGTCCAATTTATCCAGACAATACACCGTATCTCCATTCATTCTGTGCTCGTCCATTTCTCTCATTCCGGTTTTATCGACGCCAAACTCCGTCACTTCTCCATCACGGTCAATGGAGACATCGACTTTCGTCCATTCAGCCTGATGGGTCTTAGAAGCGACCGCAATCACCCCCAGCACTTCAATGTCCTGATGTGAGGCGACATATTTCAGCGCCGTTTCGCCCGGCCCTTCCCCTTGCAGGCCTGAATCGTCAAACATGACAAACACCGGGTCATTCGGCGCGGCTTTAATCAGCTGAACAAGTTCGGGGCCGCTTCTTGTTGACGGATTGCCCTTTGATTGGGAAATACACCGTCCGCCTGCTTTTTCCGCGGCGTATTCAATTGTTTTTGCGGCGTATACGTCCCCGTCTGTCACAAGAATGACCTTCCGTTTCGTCATCAGGCATTATCCTTTCGGTTTAAAAATAACGGCTACAAGAAATGCGAATAAAATCGCTGAAGATATACCGGCGGAAGTAAGTTCAAAAATCCCCATGGCGATCCCGATAAATCCATGCTCGTGAGCTTGATGCATGGCGCCGTGCAATAAGCTGTGACCGAAGCTGACGATGGGAACCGTCGCGCCCGCGCCTGCGAATTCGATAAATTTGTCATAAATTCCGAACCCATCTAACAAGGCGCCGATAACGACAAAAGTTGTCATCACATGGGCGGGTGTCAGTTTAAAAATGTCAAGCAGCAGCTGACCGATAATGCAAATGATTCCCCCGCAAACAAAAGCCAACAGATATTCCATTTATGATGCACCTCCCGCCCGCTCAAATACCACACCGTGCGCGATGGTCGGAATGGTTTCCTTCTGCTGGATCATTGTCGGACTCAAAAGCGCTCCTGTCGCGACAACGAGTACCCTGTTTAGAGTCCCCGCTTTTAATTGATTAAAAATATGTGTGTACGTAACAAGCGCAGAGCAGGCGCAGCCGCTTCCGCCCGCAAACACCTGCTGGTCCGGCGTATAGATGAGAAGACCGCAGTCATCGTGTTTCGTTCCCACGGGATAGCCTTCTTCTTTGAGCAAATCTTTCACGATCGGCGAGCCGACGCCTGAAAGGTCTCCCGTTAAAATCAGATCATAATCATCCGCCGTGCGGTTTAAGTCCTGCAGGTGCTGTTTGATTGTGTCGGCGGCAGCGGGCGCCATGGCGGACCCCATATCGAACGGATCTGTTATTCCGAGGTCGCTTACTTTTCCCACTGTTGCGCTTGTAATCTTGATATCAGAAGGGTTTTGGCTGATGATGACCGCCCCGCCCCCCGTGACCGTTGAAGTGGCGGTATCCGGTTTTTGCCCGCCATACTCCGTCGGATTGCGGAATTGCCGTTCTGCCGTCGCGTTATGGCTGCTCGTGGCTGCGATCGCCCGGTTCGCAAAACCGCCGTCAATGAGCGCGGATGCGACGGCAATCGTTTCCATTGATGTCGAACAGGCGCCGAACAGACAGAGGAACGGAATTTTCAGATGTCTGGCGACGTAGTTGGCGGTCACATTTTGATTTAAAAGGTCCCCCGCGAGTAACAAATCAATATCGCTCTTTTTCAAATTCTGTTTTTGCAAAGCGGAGTTGATGGCATCTTCCATTAACTGACGTTCCGCCATTTCCCAGTTTTTCTGATTGCAGTGCATTTCATCGTATGTCTTATCAAACAGCGAACCGAGCGGGCCGTCTTTTTCTTTCGGTCCGGCTGCCGTCCCCGCCGCATTTACAAATAACGGGTTTTCAAACACCCAGGTTTGCTTTCCGGTCAATTTCATTTTTTCTCCTCCTACGAAAACAGTTTTTCACAAGCAAACCGTATCAAGCCTACGATATAGGCTGCCACGACGCCGAATACAATGACGTTGCCCGCCAATTTAAACATGTTTGTCGCTACCCCGAGCACGAGTCCTTCACTTCTGTGTTCGAGAGCGGCGCTTGTCATACTGTTTGCAAAACCCGTCACCGGCACGGCTGAACCCGCTCCGGCAAACTGCCCGAGTCTGTCATAAATGCCGAATCCGGTCAAAAGGGCGGAAATTAAAATAAGAGTGGCGGCCGTCGGGTTGCCCGCTGTTTTTTCATTAAAATTAAAAAAGTGGATGTAAAAGTCTTGAAGAGCCTGCCCGATCAGACAGATCAAACCGCCGATCAGAAAGGCTTTGACGCAATTCCAAACATATGGCGGTTTCGGCTGATAGTCTTTCACTTTTGTTTTGTAATTTTCTTTTAAGTTTGTCATGTCGGTTCCTCCTTATGAATGATGGATAAAATACAGCCAATGAAATAAAGAGCCGGCTATTTTGCCGAACACAATAGCCATCAGCAATATGATGATTTTGCTGCCGAAGCCGATCCGTTTGGCAAGAATGGGAAGCACATTCAGCACTTCTGTAAGCGCGGCGGCCAGCATGCCGACAAACATGCCGGCCAAAAGCCCGACCGGAACGGCCAGCCATTCAGATAAAAAAAAATGATTCATATTTAAGGTTTCCCAGCCGCCGAACACAGCTCCTGAAATAACAGCTCCTTCGTAGGCCTGTACAAAGCGCATTGTTTTTGTCAGCTGCATAAGGCGGGGGACGATTCCCATAACGGTTAAAAAAGCCACAAAGCCCGCTCCCACGGTCAGCCCTCCGCCAAGCCCGACAAACATAACGAAAAGAATGCTAACGATCATGCAGATCTTTCATCGTCTCTTCATTTTCGTGCATTGCGACATAATGATCGAGATCAAGCTGATAATTAAACATCTCGACTTCCAGCGGGCTTGGCTCTTCATTCAGGCGTTTTTTGAAGATGTGATTAAAAAAGACGATCATACCGAGACCGAGGCCGATGCTGTATGGAATCTGAAGCAGATACGGGTATTCATTCCGTTCGCCCGTTATGATTTCATATAAAGCGATATGAACTTCTCTCATACTGACATCTTCATGAAAATTCATAATGGCAAGACATGAACCGATAAAAAGCAGGAGCCAGACACCGACGAACAAAACGGCTGACAGCTGCTTTTTCTGGTAATGGATTTCCACTATCGTTTCAGCGCCGCCGACGGTCTGTACATCAAGAGCGGGAAAAGCGGTATGAATGGTTTTCAGCACTTTTATGATGTCCAGCACGACGATATTTTTGTCTTTTTTCGTGACCTTATACAGCGGCAGTGCCGACAGTTTTTTTTTCAGCTTTTGCTGTCCCGCGATCTGCGCGGCGTCGCCGATTGTGATGATATCTCCGGTATGAGCCTTCACGCGGTGGCGAAGTCTGAGAAATATTCGTCTTTCCATCTTGCATCACCATCTTTCGGGTGGTTATATATGTAGTATGCGGTTCACTTTTGTTCTCATTCATCAGCGGCAAAAGACCATAAATTACCACCGATGCACAAATAAAAAAAGCCGGCCCGTAAAAGGTCAGCTTTCCGTATGATCCATCTGCACTTTAATCTGCTTTAATATTTTTTTCTCCAGCCTCGATACCTGGACTTGGGAAATCCCGAGCCGTTCGGCTACTTCCGACTGTGTCTGATCTTTATAATATCTCAGATAGACAATGAGTTTTTCCCGTTCTTCCAAATCACTGATTGCTTCCTTGAGGGCGATTTTGTCAAACCACTTCTCTTCTGAATGATCGGCGATCTGATCAAGCAGGGTGATCGGGTCTCCGTCATTTTCATACACGGTCTCATGAATGGATGAAGGCGCCCGCACCGCTTCCTGCGCAAGCACCACATCCTCCGCGTCAATTTCTAAATGGTCCGCGATTTCCTGGACGGTCGGCACTCTTCCGTATGTTTTTGACAGTTCATCTTTCGCCCGGCGTATTTTATTGCCGAGCTCTTTTAAAGATCTTGAAACTTTGACGGTTCCGTCATCGCGGATGAAGCGCTGGATTTCTCCGATAATCATCGGCACGGCATAAGTTGAAAAACGGACATCATAGGACAAATCGAATTTATCAACGGATTTTAACAATCCGATACAGCCGATCTGAAACAGATCGTCCGGCTCATAGCCTCTGTTTAAGAACCTTTGAACGACGGACCACACAAGACGCATGTTTTTTTCTATGAGGAGGTCTCTTGCCTGCTGGTCGCCCTCTTGGCTCTTTTTGATTAATTCTTTGACTTCATGGTCCTTGAGCTGCGCGTTTTTGGTGTTTTTCTTAACCTCCACATCCATAACAAATCTCCTTAATTACAAAGCGCTTTGCTTTTTGATAGGTGTTTTGTTAAGCGTATCGTCGTTCCCATCTCCGGCGAGGAATCAATCGTGACATCATCCATGAAGTTTTCCATAATGGTAAAGCCCATTCCGGAGCGCTCAAGCTCGGGTTTTGTCGTAAAGAGCGGCTGGCGCGCTTCCTCAAGATCCGTGATCCCGAGGCCTTCGTCACGTATGGTCAGATAGACGACATGATCCTCCAGCGTAACGGAGATGTACACCTTTCCGTCGCAGTTTTCTTCATAGCCGTGGATGATCGCGTTTGTTACCGCTTCTGATACGACGGTCTTGATTTCCGTCAGCTCATCCATCGTCGGGTCGAGCTGTGCGATAAAAGAAGCAACTGTTACGCGCGCAAACGATTCGTTCTGACTGAGGGCTGAAAATTCAAGATGCATCTCGTTTTTCATGATGCCACCCCCAACGTTAAAAGCGCTTTTTGTTCTGATTGTTCGAACCTGATGATTTTAAACAGGCCGGACATGTCAAACAGACGCCTCACCGCGGGTGAAATCGCGCACACGACCATTTCTCCGCCGAGCTGTTTAATTTGTTTATAACGCCCTAAAATCACGCCGAGGCCGGAGCTGTCCATGAAGGTAAGATCTTCAAGGTTCAGCACGATGTGACGGATGCCGTCAGCCTCCAGCGATTCAGTAACCTTTTGTTTTAATGATTCTGCCGTATGATGGTCGAGTTCACCTGTTAATCGAATACAAAGCACGGATTCTTTGACATGAAAGTCAATTCCAAGGCTCATGCTCATTCCTCCTTGATATGATCGGATAATGAGTGTTTCGATTTTCGGGAAAGCAATTCCTTCACTATGACAAAACTAGTGCCCGTTCGCCACGATTATTTAAATTTAGTCCAATCTCCCATCGTCCGCTTCAGAAAAGTGAGAAAACCCGCTTTTTCCATGTCGTCTTTTGCCGTGACCGGGCTTTCAACGAGCACCTTTCCGTCTTTTTTCAGAACGAGGCTGCCGAGCACTTCTCCTTTTTTAACCGGAGCCGTTACATTGCCGTTGATTTTCACTTCTTTTTTTACTTTGTCCATGTTCTCTCCCTTTTTGGCCAGAAGAGAAATCGGCTCAGATGTGGTCAGCTTGATCAGTTTCTGTTTTCCTTTTTTTACTTTTACCGTTCCGACGATTTGATCCCGTTTGTACAGCGGGTGTGTTTTAAACTGGCTGAAGGCGTAATCAAGCATTTTGGTCACTTGGGCATTTCTTTCTTTCGGAGTGCTGGCTCCGAAAACAACAGCAATGACCCTCATATTTCCTTTTTTAGCGGTGGCGGTTAAACAATACTTCGCTTCGCCTGTAAAGCCCGTCTTCACGCCGTCTACACCCGGATAAAATTTGATCAGCCGGTTTGTATTGACGAGCCAGAACTTTTTGTCTGTATTTTCTCTTAAATAATCCTCATACGTTCCCGTAAATTGAGTGATTTTATCATACTTTAATAATTCCTTCGCCATTTTCGCCATGTCATAAGCAGAGCTGTAATGGTCTTTTTCAGGCAGTCCCGTCGGGTTTTTGAAGGAGGTATCTTTCAATCCCAATTCTTTTGCTTTTTTGTTCATCCGGCTGACGAAATCCTCTTCTGAACCGGCAATATACTCCGCCATTGCGACAGATGCGTCATTTCCGGAAGCTATCGCAATTCCTTTGAGCATTTCTTTTACCGTCATTTCTTCTCCGGGTTCAAGGAAAATCTGTGATCCGCCCATGGACGCGGCATGTTCACTCGTCCTGACTTTATCGCTCATCTTTATTTTCCCTTTGTCAAGCGCTTCCATGATTAAAAGCATGGTCATGATTTTTGTCATGCTTGCCGGCGCCAGACGCTCCCGGCTGTTCTTGTTATAAAGAATGCTTCCCGTATCGCGTTCAATCAGCACGGCGCTTTTGGCTTCATGAGCGAGCTCCGATGTATGTTTTCCGTCCGGCTTTGCAAAAGCGGACGGTGCTGATGCCGTTAATAAAATGCCAATCAACAAAGTGGATATAAGACGTTTCATCTCCAAAGCCCTCCATTTCATAATCCTTTTTATTTTTTCCAAATCCGGTGGTTTTATACGCCTCATCTGGAAAATGTTTCGTGTTGAGGGCACAAAAAAACAGCTGCTTCCGAAGAAACAGCTGACTTATGCTGACTTATTTTTGAGATCGTGCGACTACGGCTTTTACAAGCTTCAAAAAGCCGCCTTTTACTTTTTCCGTCATTTCCATTACTTCTTCATGGGATAACGGCTGGTCAAGAATACCTGCCGCCGCGTTGGAAATGCATGAGATGCCGAGCACGCGCATCCCCGCGTGGTTGGCGACGATGACTTCCGGCACGGTCGACATGCCGACAGCGTCAGAACCCATCGTTCTTAAAAACCGAACCTCAGCAGGCGTTTCGTAAGACGGCCCCGTAACAGCTGTATACACCCCTTTTTGAACAGGGATGCCAAGCTCATCGGCCGTTTTTTCAGCCAAGCCTGACAGCTCTTTGTCATAGGCTTCTGACATGTCCGGGAATCTCGGTCCGAATTCAGCTTCGTTCGGCCCGATTAACGGGTTGGTGCCCGTAAAGTTGATGTGGTCTGTAATAATCATCAGATCGCCGGCGCGGAATTCAGTGTTGATACCGCCGGCTGCGTTCGTCACGACAAGAGATTCAACGCCGAGCGCCTTCATCACGCGGACGGGAAATGTGACCTGATCCATTGAGTAGCCTTCATAGTAATGAAAGCGGCCCTGCATCGCGATGACCTGCACGCCTTCAAGCGTTCCCATCACAAGCTGGCCGGCATGGCCTTCTACCGTTGAGACCGGAAAATCAGGGATCGTTTCATATGTAAGCTTGACAGCTCCTTCAATTTCATCGGCCAATACGCCGAGCCCTGACCCTAAAATCAGACCGATCTTTGGTGTTTCTTTCACGTGTTCTTTAATAAATGCAGCAGCACGTTCGATCTTTTGTTTCAAAAAAAGTCCCCCTACTGTAATCTTGATAAAAAGCTTTTTCCGTATTTCGGCTTTTCCGTTTTGAAATTATCCGCAATGGTTGCGCCGATATCGGCAAATGTATCCGCAAGCGGCAGCTGTTCAGTGTGTTTGTGCTTTTTGCTGTACACAAGAAGCGGCACATACTCCCGCGTGTGATCCGTGCCGTGATGGACAGGATCATTGCCGTGATCCGCAGTGATGATAAGCAGATCGTCTTCTTTCATTTTCTCAAACACTTCCGGAAGCCTTGCGTCGAATTCCTCGAGCGCTTTTCCGTACCCTTCCGGATCGCGGCGGTGTCCGTACAGCGCGTCAAAATCAACGAGATTGGCAAAGCTCAGGCCCGTAAACTCTTCACCGAGCGTTTCAATCACTTTGTCCATGCCGTCCATATTAGATACCGTGCGGCGGGAAGATGTAATGCCTTCTCCGTCATAAATATCAGAAATTTTGCCGATGGAAATGACGTCTAATCCGCTGTCTTTCATTCCGTTCATTACCGTGCGGCCGAACGGTTTGAGCGCATAATCATGACGGTTCGGCGTGCGTTTGAAGCTGCCCGGTTCTCCGACGAACGGTCTTGCGATAATCCGGCCGACCATGTATTTCGGATCAAGCGTCAGTTCTCTGGCCGTTTCACAGATGCTGTACAGTTCGTCAAGCGGAACGACATCTTCGTGAGCCGCAATCTGCAGCACGGAATCTGCTGATGTATAAACGATCAGCGCACCCGTTTCCATATGTTCTTTTCCGAGCTCATCCAGAATCGCCGTGCCTGAAGCCGGCTTATTTCCGATGATTTTCCGTCCTGAACGCCGCTCAAGTTCCTGAAGAAGTTCATCCGGAAATCCTTCCGGGAACACTTTAAACGGTTTTTCAATGTAGAGGCCCATAATCTCCCAGTGCCCCGTCATCGTATCTTTCCCGTTTGACGCCTCCTGCATTTTTCCGTAGTACGCAAGAGGGTGCTCCGTTTTTTCCACGCCCTTAATGTCTCCGATCAGTCCGAGACCGAGCTGCGCCATATGGGGCATATGTAAGCCGTTCATGTGCTCTGCGATGTGTCCGAGCGTATTTGCGCCTATATCATTAAAATCGGCGGCGTCCGGCGCTTCACCGATTCCGACAGAATCCATTACGATCAAAAATACCCGGTTATATTTGTATTCAGACATCATAAAAGCCTCCTTTTCTTCCATCTGTCCATTGTAGCTTACAGAGGTCAGACAACTCAAGTATAAACCGTTTACATTCTTGCTGACAATGCCGATTCAAATAATTAGAACCTTCTCTGTATTCCGCCAATCCGGCAAAAAAGCCGCGGCCCCTCTGGCAGCGGCTCCTAAGCGCGCGGATGATACTGTTTGTACACGTCCTTCAGCCTTGTTTTCGTCACATGCGTATAAATTTGCGTGGTGGAAATATCGGCATGTCCGAGCATCTCCTGCACGGCGCGCAGATCCGCGCCGTTTTCGAGCAGGTGCGTTGCAAAAGAGTGCCGGAGCGTGTGCGGTGTCAGCTCTTTTTTAATCCCCGCTTCAAGTGCGATTTTTTTCAGGTTTTTCCAGAATCCCTGACGGCTGATCTGCCTGCCGTGATGATTCAGAAAAAGCGCTTCGGTTACGTTTTTCTTTAATAATTTCCCTCTGGCTTTTTCAATGTATGCTTCTATCGCATGAGAAGCGGCTTCACCAATCGGCACAATCCGCTCTTTCCGCCCTTTTCCGAAGCAGCGGACAAATCCCATCGTCAAATGGACGTCGGATAATTTCAGCTCGATCATCTCGCTGACCCTGATGCCGGTTGCGTACAGCAGTTCAAGCATGGCTTTATCCCTGAGACCGAACGGGCTGTCAAGCTTAGGCGTGTCCAATAACCGCTCAACTTCGTGAAGCGCCAATACTTTTGGAAGCGTCCGCTCTGTTTTTTGTGTTTCAATATGTACCGAAGGATCTTTATCCGCGGCTTTTTCCCTTAACAGAAATTGATGAAAAGACCGGATTGACGCCAAATGCCTCGCAGACGTCTTGCCGGATTTCCCGGAGTCCTTTATATGCTTTAAATATTGAATAATATGAAGACGGGTCACATCATTCCATGAAGTGATCTGAAGGCTTTCAGTTAAGAAGAGAGAATAACTTTTCAGATCACGCTCATAGGACATCATCGTATTTTGGGACAGCCCTCTTTCAACCCTCACATAATGGATGAAATCCTTAATTTGATCCTTCACTCTTGATCTACTCCCCGTTTTGGTAAAAAAAGATCAATCGGCCGAACCAGCCGTCTTTATCCTCTTGTTCCGTTTTGGCCACTTTGACGGCGGAGCCTTCCGGTTTATCGTACCGATGATAGTTTTCATACTCTGAATTCACCCATATCATAGCATAATAGAACAGCGCGGTAAAACCTGTGAACAGAATAAACACTTTGATCGTATCCGCGGCTGTTTTTAGGAATCTGCCCATCTTTCGATCGACCCTTTCTTTTGGCGGCTGTTAGTACACCTTATGCCAATTTCAAAGGCTTTTATACATAAAAACAGCAAAAAACCCTTTCCTGGCAGAAAAGGTTCGTAGGCTTTTACTCTGTTTCATCCCCGCGGCAGCGGTGGCAGATTCCGTGAAAAGTCAATCTATGATCTTTAATTTTAAATTTCCAATCACGTTCAATCACTTCTTCAACGTCTTCAAGCAGATCTTCTTCAATTTCATCGACGGCTCCGCACTCCATGCACACCAAATGGTGATGAAAGTGAGCCGCGCCTTCTTTGCGAAGGTCGTAGCGGGATACGCCGTCCCCGAAGTTAATTTTATCAACGACTTTTAATTCTGTTAATAATTCTAATGTACGGTATACTGTAGCGAGACCAATTTCAGGAGATTTCTCTTTTACGAGGAGGTATACATCTTCTGCGCTTAAATGGTCTTCTTCGTTTTCAAGCAGCACTCTTACCGTTGCTTCCCGCTGTGGCGTAAGCTTGTAGCTTGACGAGTGCAGCTGCTTTTTAATTCGATCAATACGGTTTTCCATGTCTTTCCCTCCTACGCCGCATTCCATGACTCATTATAACAAAATACGCGCAGAGTTCCAACTATAATTATTATAAACTGATAAATAAAAGTATTATTTTGTGATAATCATTCTAAAATATGCGTGATGACAGCTTTTCCATAAACAGCGGAGACACGTACGCCTCGAGCAGCGAGGCGATGACCGAGAAGAAAACGATGAGAATCAGCACGAAGGCGTAGCGTCCGAACCATTGGATCGGCGCGTCATGAAGGCTGCGTTTGACAAACAGCTGCCGGATCAGTTTCAGTGAAAAAGCGATGGAGCATGTCCCCATGATAAGATACGCCGGAATGAGAACGATGTTTTGCGGCAGAACCGAAATAAATGACAGGAAAAACCCGTTCATCCCCATTTGATTCACTAAAAAACCGACCGTGAAGCCGACCACGATTCCTTTTAAGAACACCATAATGAAAATAACCGGAAGACCGATCACGGAAATACCGAGAATCCACATCAGCCCCAAATATTTCACATCATGAAAGACGGCCTGCCAAAACATTTCTGAAGCGCCGGCATGTTTTCCGTCAGACAGCTGTCCGAAAAACTTGCTTAAATAGTAATACAAATCTTCTTTCTGCGTGATGGTCATGCTGTTGACGATAATCGCCCCGAAAATGACCCCCATTAAAAACAAGACGAACACAAATATATAAAGTGACAGATGATCCTTTACATGGCGAAAAAACAGTTCTTTGTACGATTGTTTTCTCATACCGCTTTCCTCCCGCTAATCTATTGACTTGATTTAGTAGATTGTATGAAAGAAAAGAGAAAACATGACAGAGAAATCATAGAAAGGCGCGAGATTCGGGCATAAAAAAAGAACCCCCGTCATCACTCCGGTGATCATAGGGGCTCCTTTTTTTATGCTTTATTCTTTCGAGCCTGTCTTTTTTGGTTTTCGTCACTCTTTCATGGGTGCTGAAAGACGGCGCCGTCCCCCTTGACAGGACTGCGTCACGCATCCCGTTTCTTTTGAGATGCTCCCGCATTTTTTTCGTTTTGCTCTTCGCCATGTGCCAATCGCTCCTTTTTCCCTTTTCTTTATCATAACAAAAAAATCCGGATGTGTTCATGAATACGGCTCATGTTTCGACCGGTAAGCGCGCAGAGACGTTTTGGCAGATGAATAGCTCCCCATTGCGGCGTATCCGTAAAAAAAACCCATAAAAATCCCCGCATACACGTGTTCATGATGACCGAAAACGATAGACACAACATTTCCGGCAGCAAGGGCAATCGTGGGAACGAATATGCCCGGAACCCGGCAGAACACTTTGATCAGCTGTGTGACACATAAGACGACCGGCACGCCGATCACAGCATCCCAAATATTTGTATGGATCAGCGGAAAATAATCCACATCGACACCTCTTTATTCCGTCTTTTGCTATCTGTTAGCCTGCCTAAGAATTCCGCTTCCTATTCATGATAAAAAAACAGCACCGGCACATGTCCGGTACTGTAAGAGTTGTTTATTTCCCTGCCGCGGCCCGTTCTACGGCTGCTGATACGGCTTGATGCACGTCCGCATCCAAAGGCTGAGGCACGAGATCGCCGTGTTTCGTGCAAGAGGCGATGGCTTCTGCGGCCGCCACAAGCATTTCATGGTCGATTTTCTTGCTTTTGGCGTTCAGCGCGCCGCGGAAAATCCCCGGGAAGCCGAGAACATTATTGACCGAACGGCCGTCAGCTGCATAAGCGGCTCCGGCTTGTAATGCCTCTTCCGGTTCAATCTCCGGCTTCGGATTAGATAAAGCCAGAATGACGTGTCCTTTTCTGACATCCTCTTTTTTAATGAGACCCGGAACTCCTGTGGTGCTGATCACAATGTCACACGTGTCCATTAATTCTTTGATGCTTCCAAGCGGCTGACCTCCGTACTGAGCGAGGCGGTTCATTGCGTCTTCTGACTTGTCCGTTCCGCAGACCGCTTTGACTCCGTATGCCATAAACATGCGGCAGATGGCGACGCCTGCCGCGCCGAGACCGATCTGACCGACCTTCGCTTCTTTTAAATCAAGACCGGCGCTTTTACAAGCGGAAATGGCGGCGGCGAGCGTGACGACCGCCGTGCCGTGCTGGTCATCGTGCATAACCGGAATGTCCAGTTCTTCTTTCAGGCGGTCTTCAATGTCAAAGCAGTGGGGCGAACCGATATCTTCAAGCAGAATTCCGCTGAACCCCGGAGAAATATGTTTTACCGTGCGAATGATTTCTTCCGGATCAGAGGTATCGAGCAAAATCGGAATTCCGCTGATACCCGCCAGCTGGTCAAAAAGCGCGGCTTTCCCTTCCATTACGGGCATTCCGGCGACAGAGCCGATATTGCCGAGGCCGAGAATCGCCGTTCCGTCGGTGACAATGGCGACAGAATTGCTGATTGTCGTATAGATGGACGCTTTTTCAGGCTCGTTTTCAATCAGTCTGCACACATCGGCGACACCCGGCGTATAAACACGCCCAAGCTCAGCCAGTGTCCGGATCGGCATTTTGCTTTTCATCTGAATTTTGCCGCCTTCATGAGCAGAGAGCACTTCATCTGAGACTGTATGAAGCCGGATGCCTTCACCGAGAGCTTCAATGGCTTGAATGATTTCCTGCAGCTGCTCTTCATTTTCGGCCTGCACCGTGATGTTGCGCATTGTGTAGTTCGGGCCGACTTTAACAGTTTCAACTTCCCCGATATCTCCGCCCATCACTCCAATGGCGGTTGCCACTTTTCCGAGATTTCCGGGAACAGTCGGCGTTTCAATCATTAACGTCCGAATCATATGCTTTGTAATCATGAAATGAACCTCCTAACCCAATTTTTGAGATTGCAAGGATTTTTCTTTCGTGTACCAAATGAATTTCCCCGTGTATCCGTACAATATTGCCAGTCCGATAGATACAAAACTGAGCCACATGAACGGCAGATAAGAAAATGTGGATACGCCGAGAATGCCGGCCATATAGATGCCGTTATCAGACCACGGCACCATCCCTGAAGTAAGCGTGCCGCCCACCTCTGCGTTCCGGGATAAAACTCTTCTGTCAAGTTTCAGTTTATCATAACTGTTCTCCATGATTTTCGGCGTCAGAATCAATGACACGTACATCGCACAGCCGAAAATGTTTCCTAAAAGGGCGACGATCAATGTCGAAAGCGTTACATTTCCCGGTGTGGTCAGCTTTTTCTCAAAAGTTGAGACAATCACTTTTAATACGCCGAGCTTCTCAAGAATTCCTCCAAAACCGAGACCGAACAGGATAACGACTAACGTATCCAGCATACCGGTAATGCCTCCGCGGTTTAACAGGCCGTTTAAAAATTCGACGTCCGTTTTAATAGAAAAACCATTATAAGCAGTCGCGATGGCACTGGCAAAATTCATTCCCTGAAAGACGGAAGCCCAGATTGCGCCAAGCAAAGCACCGATGATAATAACGGGCATAGACGGCTTTTTCAAAATCAGAAGGACAACGACGACAACAGCCGGAATGAGCATCCATATATGAATGTCAAACGTTTTCTGCAATGAAGATTTTAAAAATTCCACTTTGCCGAGATCAATATTTTTTCCGCCGTATATAAATCCCGTTACGGTAAACAGAATGGCCGTAATAATATAGGACGGAATTGACAGATACATCATCGCTCTGACGTGTGACAGCACATCCACCTTAGAAAGCGTGGAGGCAAGCACCGTACTGTCAGACAGCGGTGAAAGCTTGTCTCCGAAGTAAGCGCCGGACAAAACGGCTCCCGCTACGATCGGAAGCGGTATACCCATTCCCTCTCCGATGGCAATCATGGCGATCCCTGCGGTTCCCACGGTTCCCCACGACGTTCCGGTCGCAACGGACATAACGGAACAAATAACCAGTGTGGCCAGAAGGAAAATATGAGGATTAATAAACTCTAAACCATAATAAATTAACGTCGGCACAACGCCGCCGGCAATCCATGTCCCGATGAGCGCACCGACCGAAACGAGAATCAATACCGCTTCAAGACCGTTTGATATCCCGGTGACAATCGAAGCCTGCAAGTCTTTATATGAATATCCCAGCCTGACTCCGAGAATAATAGCGAAAAACCAGGATATTAATAGAGCTAGCTGGATCGGCAGGTCTAAAAACACTGTGAACGATAAGACAAGTGCTAAAAACCCGAATAATAAGATAATAATTTCCAATAAATTTGGCAATCTGGCCTCTTTCACAAGAAAATCCCCCTAGAAGAAAAAAGCTAAAACGCTTTCATCAAATGATATAACAAATTATACTATACTGCCTCATCCCTTTGTATGGCAACCGCCTATTCACTAAAAAACGTGAAAAGGCGGCTGTTGTTGCTTTAAAATTTATTTTTCTAATAGATCTTTTCCGGCAATCCCCGGTTTTGTCATTTCATATGGATTCAAAATGATATCCAATTCTTCTTCTGTCAGTACATCATTTTGAAGGCAAAGATCTCTTACAGATTGCCCCGTCATGATTGCTTCACGGGCAATTCGCGCAGCCGCTTCATACCCGAGGTGCGGATTGACCGCTGTAATGACGCCGACGCTTTTTTCCACGTATTGCTTCAGACGTTTTTCGTTGGCTTCAATTCCCGCCAGACAATGATCGGTAAATGAACGGAACCCGTTATTCATGATGCTGATGGATTGAAGCAGGTTAAATACGAGTACTGGCTCCATTACGTTAAGCTCCAGCTGGCCCGCTTCTGAAGCGAGGCAGATCGTATTGTCATTCCCGATGACCTGGAAGGCGATTTGGTTGATCAGCTCTGCCATTACAGGGTTGACTTTCCCAGGCATAATGGATGATCCCGGCTGACGGGCGGGCAGTGAAATTTCCGCAAGTCCCGCGCGCGGACCTGAAGCCATTAAGCGCAGATCGTTGGCGATTTTCGACATGTTCATCATGCATACTTTCAACGCGGCTGAAACTTCCGTATACGCATCAGTGTTTTGTGTGGCGTCAACCAAATGGCCGGCGCCGACAAGCGGCAGTCCGCTGATGTCAGCCAGGTGCTTCACAACCTGTTCTATGTAGCGCGGATCGGCGTTAAGTCCCGTACCTACGGCCGTTGCCCCCATGTTTACTTCATACAGATGCTGGCGGGATTGTTTAATTCGCTTTATGTCACGCTCAAGCACGCGGCTGTATGCTTCAAATTCCTGTCCGAGACGGATCGGCACAGCGTCCTGAAGGTGTGTGCGCCCCATTTTAATGACAGAATCAAATTGTTTCGCTTTATCTTTAAAGACACTGAGCATATGCGCCATCGTATCAAGGAGCTTATCCAAAAGTTTCAAGGTTGAAATATGGATTGCCGTCGGAAACACGTCGTTCGTCGATTGTGACATGTTGACGTGTGTGTTCGGGCTGAGGTGAATGTATTCACCTTTTTTATGGCCCATGATTTCAAGAGCCCTGTTGCCGATTACTTCGTTGGCATTCATGTTCATGGACGTTCCGGCTCCCCCTTGGATCGGATCGACGATAAATTGGTCATGCCATTTTCCCTCAAGGATTTCATCTGCGGCCTGTACAATCGCATTTCCGATTCCTTCATACAGCCGTTTTACATCCATGTTGGCAAGCGCCGCCGCTTTTTTGACGATGGCGAGCGCATTAATCATTTCTTCGTGGATGCGGTAGCCGGTAATCGGAAAGTTTTCTTTCGCGCGCAGCGTTTGTATTCCGTAATACACATCAGCTTCAATTTGTTTTTCTCCGAGGAAATCTTTTTCCTGACGATATTCTTTTTGCGCGTTTGTCATGCTAAAACCCTACTTTCTCTTTGTGGTAGTCATGTTTTTACAGTACAACGTCGTCTGCGATCGGTGTCTCCATAATGTTTTTGACTTCAGCCAAGTTGTGAGACTGGCCGAGCGCCCACATTAATTTCGGCACGATGGCTTCCGTGTTCATATTTCTGGAGCGGATAATGAGATCTTGATTAACTCTTCGGCCGACTTCATAGACGCTCATGTCCTCTCCTTCTTCAAGACATTGTGTCGTAATGACGACGACAATGCCGCTTTCAATCATTTCATTGACTTTGGCGAGAATGTCTCTTCCTTCAAACGGCACGCCGCCGCTGCCGTAGCTTTCAATGACGATTCCTTTGTACATGCCCTTTAATGCATCAAACATTTCCGGTTTCAGCCCAGGGTGTAGCTTGAGCAGGCACACGTCCGTGCAAAGTGAAGTATTGACCGTAAAAGCATCGTCTTTTGGGATGTGCACTTGTTTGTTGTATTCAATTCCGTTTTCGGTAATAAACGCGATATACGGATAGTTAATGCTCTCAAATGCATCATAGCTTTTCGTTCTTAATTTAATGGCGCGTGTGCCTTGAATGACTCTGCCGTCAAATACGACGTATACGCCGCCCACCCCTTCACATGCGAAGCGGATCGCGTCCGTGATATTTTTTTTGGCATCGGTTTTTTGAAATGTAATCGGGATTTGCGAACCCGTAATGACGATCGGTTTATCAGCATGCTGAAGCATATAAGACAGTGCCGCTGATGTATAGGCCATTGTGTCTGTTCCGTGCGTAATGACGAACCCGTCATATGCGTCATATTTTTCTTTGACAGCATTTGCGATTTCGGCCCAGTATTCAGGCTGCATATTTGTGCTGTCGATGTTCATTAACGAATGGGTTTCCATCGTGTAATCGTTATCAAGTTTTGATACGTAGGTTAACAATTCGTCTGCTTTCACCCCGGGTGCAAGCCCGTTTTCTCCTTCGACTGAGGCGATTGTTCCTCCGGTTGTTAACAGCAATAATTTTTTCATACCCTGCACCTCTTCATCCATTTCTCAAGATGTGTTAAGCATTCGCTTTTCGCATACTTTTAATCAAATTATAGACAGACGAATGAAATTAATCAAGTGATTATTATTCAATTCGCGTACACTTTTGCATATCGATATGATATAATTTGCTCAAGTGAAAAGGAGCGGTTTTGAATATGAATTTAGATCGTTTAACTGAACTGAGAAAAAAGAAAAATTGGTCTCTTCAATATACGGCTGACCGTCTCGGCATCGCCAAAAGCACGTACGCCGGGTATGAATCAGGATACCGGCGTCCGTCATTCGAGGCGCTGGGCACGCTTGCCGATCTGTTTGACACGACGTGCGACGATTTACTCGGGCGCACTGAAAAAAAGGCGGAGCCGTTTGCCCAGACCATCGAATTAACAAACGCCGCACAAGGCCGCGGCACACTGACCGTTGACGGACAGCCGCTGAATCAGGATGAAATCATCGAATTGATTGCGTTTGTCCGCACGAAAAAGAAGGTGCAGGAGGAGCTCCGCTAAAAACCGGCTTTTACGGCTTGATTCTGCCGTACGTCCCTCCGCCCCCGGCCTCAAGGACAAGCTGCCCGGTGCGCGCTTTATGAATGACAGCCGCTATTTTAGGCTGGACGACACGCGCCAATTCCTCTTCTTGCGCCTGATGAAGAATCGCCATCTCCGTCCCGAAAGCCCGCTTCAGTTTTTCTAACGTTTTCGGCCCGACCCCGGGAATGAACTGCAACGGGATTTGATGAATATACGGCGGCCGCGGCACGCGGCTTTTTTTCGGGCCGCTCAGTTCCTCCAGCCGTTCACTGACCCCTTTTGTCATTGTTTTCCCCCCGCACTCCGGACATGCGGAAGCTCCTTTTTCAACCGGGCTGCCGCAGCGGTCGCAAGCCGTCCGGTAATACTTCCCGAGCTTCGGGTTCAGCCCGTAATTCGCCGTGATTTTTCTTCCGTCCTTCCCTTTTAAAGCCAGCGAAAATTCCGTGAAATTCGCTTCTTTAAGAAGCATTTCATTATATTCTCTGCCGATTTTTCCTAAGGAATGCGCATCAGAATTTGTTAAAAATGTATACGGATCAAGTTCTGTTACCCGCGAAGCCATGTCGGTGTCACAGCTTAACCCGAGTTCCGCCGCGTCAATGAGCGACGGGTCGAAAACTTCTGTCAAAGAAGATCTGACCCCTTTTCCGTACAGGCTTTTATGCGGGGTGAACATATGGGCGGGAATAAACAGGCCGCCCAATTCCTTTGTTTTCCTTTGAAGATTCAAACCGGTTTCATAAATGCGCTGGGAACTGAGATGGATATTTTTAAGCCTTTTTGCAAGCCACTCAGAAAACATCTTCATTTCGGCAAGAGACGGCATAAAGACGAGAACGTGAATCGGCCCGCGGCATGTGTGATCATAGATTTCAAGCTCACTGCCCAACAGAAGCGTCGTATTCCGATACCGGATGCCGCCTTCTTTCAGCCCACGGTATCCGCCTTCTTCAATTCCGCGCTCGATTTCTTCTATGACTTCCGGGGAATGGCAGTCGATGATGCCCAATAGTTCAATTCCCTTCCCCTCACTGGCTTCTTCTAAAATCCGGTGCAGCGTCAACGTTTTGGCCCCGGTGATTTTGACCGGTTTTCCCGTATAGGTGCGGCCGATATGAATATGCAGATCCGCATAGATGGTTTTCATCATTTTTCCTTCAGCGCTTCTTTCAGCTGGAGATACTGAATCGCGTAAGCCGTTTTTGCGTCATACACCCTGCGGGATTCAATCAGCTTCACGGCCTCTTCAAGCGTGACCTGCATGACTTCGACAAATTCATCCTCATCCAGCTCTCGTTTTTCTTCCAGCGGCGAAAGCCCTTCCGCAAGAAAGAGATGCACGATTTCATCAGCAAACCCGGGTGATGTATAAAAAGCGGTGATTTTCGTCAAGGTTTCCGCCGTATATCCCGTTTCTTCCTCGAGCTCTCTTAACGCCGTATGTTCCGGCTCTTCCCCCTTTTCAAGCTTCCCGGCCGGAATTTCAACGATTGTCCGTTCCAGCGGCTTTCTGAACTGGTTCACCAAAATGATTTTTCCTTCCTCGGTCACCGCAAGTACGGCCACCGCTCCCGGATGTTTGACGATTTCCCGCTTGCTTGTTTTTCCGTTCGGGAGCTCTACGTCCTCTAAGTAAAGATCTATGACTTTCCCGTCATACAGCTTTTTTTTCGCAAGTGTTTTTTCTTCTAAATGTTTCATCATGTCATCTCCCGTTCTGTCTCTCTATTATGCCTCATATATTTTATCATACATGCATGAGAGGGAGGTGCTTTTCGATTGAAGGTGTACCGGAAGGATAAGAGTATCGTATTGGTCGGAAAGGCGTGGGAAGTGCGGGCTAAACTGAAAGAATACGGACGGACATTCCGCTATGTCGGAGATTGGATCACCGGGCCTTAACAGTTGAAAACTTCGCGCCTTTATATTACGGTCAATAAAAGACTATAAAAAGGAGCGAAACGATGAGAAAACGCACACTGGGACATTCTGATTTAGAAATAAGCGAAATCGGGCTCGGCTGTATGTCGCTGGGCACGGATAAAGCTAAAGCGCTGTCTATTTTGGATGAAGCGATCGAGCTTGGAATCAATTATTTAGATACCGCTGATCTTTATGATTTCGGCAGAAATGAGGAAATTGTCGGGGAGGCCGTCAAAAACCGCAGGCACGACATCATTTTAGCCACGAAAGCCGGAAACCGCTGGAATGATGATAAAGACGGCTGGCATTGGGACGCTTCCAAGGGCTACATAAAAGAAGCGGTCAAAAACAGCCTGCGCCGGCTGAAAACGGACTATATCGACCTTTATCAGCTGCACGGCGGCACGATGGAAGACCATATTGACGAAACGATCGAAGCATTTGAGGACTTAAAACAGGAAGGTGTCATCCGGTATTACGGCATTTCCTCGATTCGTCCGAATGTTATTAAAGAATATGTGAAAAAATCAAATATCACCAGCGTTATGATGCAATACAGCCTGCTGGACCGGCGTCCCGAGGAGTGGCTTCCCCTTTTAGAGGAGAACGGAATCAGCGTAGTCGCAAGAGGGCCTGTCGCTAAAGGGCTTCTTACGGAAAAACCGCTTGATCAAGCGGCCGCAAGCGTAAAAGAGAACGGCTATTTAACATATTCTTTTGCAGAACTGGCAGAAACCAAAAAAGCGATCAGCGCTGCCGCACCTGACTTGAGCATGACGGAGCTTTCTCTTCAATACTTGCTGTCACAGCCGGCCGTCGCTTCTGTCATCACCGGAGCCAGCTCACTTGAGCAGCTGAGAGAAAACTGTTCGGCTGCAGAGGCCCGGCGTTTAAGCAGCCAGGAAATCAAAGCCCTGCAATACCATACAAAACGGGACGTATACGAAGCCCATCGTTCTTAAATAATAAAACCGGCACCTTTTCAGATGCCGGTTTATTTATATTTGTGCCAATCGAGACTGCTTTCATTCAGCAGCTCTTCAAAGCTTTTATGTTTTTCTTTTTCTTTTCGTTTTCTGATTTGTTCCGCCTTTTGCTGCGCCTGTTTTTTCTCGTCTTCTTCCTTCAGCTCACTTTTCATTTGCAAAAGCCTGGCCTTCAGATCTTCCTCCAGATCGTCTTTTAAGCTGTGTTTTTCTTTAGGCAGCTGCTTTTTCATCATTACGCCCCCCGTATCTGAATATGGTGAAGCAAGTGTACCACGGAGCGCCGGAGGCCGGCAACGTTCACGGTCCTGAATAGCCGGAGGAAGGATTTTTCATATGAAAGGAGGGTGCCTGTGTGAAAAAATGGCTGGCGGTGTTCGGTTCGGCTTGCGCAGTCTTTTTGGCTGCCGGATTCGCTTTTACGAATCTGATTATGTTTATGAAGAAAAAGACGGATGAAGATATCATGAAAAAAGAAACGGCGGACGGGCATGATAGATTTGATTCCTTTCAGGCCATGGAAAAAGAAGAGGCCGTCATCCTGTCACGCCACGGGTATGAGATCAAAGGCTTTTACATCGCCCCGCATCATACGGCAAACACCATGATTATTTGTCACGGCGTTACCGTAAATTCGTTCAATTCATTGAAATACATGGATTTATTTTTAGATTTAGGCTGGAATGTGCTCGTATATGACCACCGCAGGCACGGAAAAAGCGGCGGCAGAACGACGAGCTACGGCTATATTGAAAAAGATGATTTGGAAGAAGCCGTGAATTGGGTGAGACACAAAACCGGAGACGGCGGTCAAATCGGCATCCACGGGGAATCGATGGGGGCGGTGACGGCCTTATTATACGCGGGCGGGCATCAGGATGAAAACGGCGCTGATTTTTATATTGCGGACTGTCCGTTCGCAAGCTTTCGCGATCAGCTCGCCTACAGGCTGAAACGGGAGTTCCGGCTGCCTCCGTGGCCGCTTCTGCCTTTGGCTGATTTCTTTTTGCGGATGAGAGAAGGCTACCGTATCCGTGATGTATCTCCTCTATCGGTTATCAGCCGCATCCGGCAGCCCGTGCTGTTTATTCACAGTAAGGAAGATGATTATATACCCTCCGCTTGTTCCGAATTGCTGCACCGCAAAAAAAGCGGCCCTAAGATGCTCTATCTGGCCGAATCGGGCGGGCATGCCATGTCGTACACCAAAAATCCGGAGAGCTACCGTAAAGCCGTTCAAACCTTTTTAGATACCATGACGCAAACGTAAAAAAGCGAAAGAACGTATGCTGGTTCTTTCGCTTTCCCGTCATAAAACGTCGGTAATCCCGTCCATATTTTCTCCGATCCAGTCAATGGCGAGGTCGATTGTCGTAAACTCCTGCGCTTTGAAGGTCATCTCATCCTGAAGCAGCCAGACATCCTTCTGAACGGATTCAGCGCCTCCGATGGACCAGTGCAGCAGACTGTACGGGTGGTTGTTGTTCAGAAAGGATACCCACGTTTTATGCTGTGCCGTCTGTTTAATGGCTTTCAGCTTTTGATTCACTTTCCGTTTCTCCCTGCTTTACTAATATGCTCATTCTCGGGCTCAGCATCTCTGCCGGGCTTTTTAAGACGAGCGTTTTTGCCTTTTCATTGTAATCGATTGTCATTTCCTCGTCAAAAAACACTTTTTGTGAGGTCTGGATGTAAAGCGGAAGTCCGTTGGTTTCAATGGCTTCGCATTGTCCCGTTAATTCGTCCGCCAGCCAGATGGTCGGCACGCCGCTCACCGCGCACCCGCAGCCTTCTGCGTCATAGCGGAGCTGCGCTTTTTTCCCCGGGTTGGCGTCCATTGCCTGCTGAAGTGTGTGTTTCGCCGCATCCGTCACATGTATTTGCATAGATGATCCTCCGTTTTTCATTTTCGCCATTGTAGCATACCGAGCCGCTGTATGCATTGTTTCTGCTTTCTTTACAGCAGCCCGCTCTCCCAGACCTTTGCCTCTTGTTCAGCCGCCTTGATCCAGTCATTTTTCCCTTCACTATACTTTGCCATATCGTATGGGTACGTCTTAGCGAGGTGCCGTTTCAGTTCCATGTATTGAGCCGCTTTTTCAGGCTTTGCGGTGAGGTAATCCCGGAACAGCAGATGACGCTTCACGTCCGGATGGCCTGTTTCGTATATGTGAACGTGGTGTGTGCGCTTGTTGCCGCCTTTTTGAAAGAAACGCCGGCCCTCTATCCCGTTTTCCCCTTTCGCCTCATAGCCGAGTGCTTCCAGTTGCGGACTGAATCGGTCAGCGTCCGAAATATCTTTAACCTCCGCCAGTATATCGATGACGGGTTTGGCGGCCATCCCTGGGATAGAGGTGCTGCCGATGTGGCTGACAGAATGAAGTGCTGGGCCGAAGATTCGGATCAAGTCCGTCTTCTCTCTTTCAAATATTTCTTTCCATTCCGGCTTGTACGGAACAACTTCCGCTTTCCTCTTCGGATAAAGATGAAAAAACGAGAGGGTCAGCCCTTCCGGCGTCTCTATCTGTCCGGCTTCTGTGAAACCTATTTTTAAATAGAGAGAGACTGCCGGAACGTTTTGGCTGGCGGTAGCCGCCTCTATTTTTTGGGCGTCCCGGTTTTGATTTATCACAAATTGAATAAGCGCCCGTCCGATTCCTTTCCGAAAGCCGGACGGGTGCACCGTCAGCCTGCATATGACAAGGTCATATCCCTTTTTTTCATACGAAATGACGCCTGCAAGCTGATCTTTTTCCTTGAAACCGGCAAACGTCTCCCGTGACCGCTGTATATCATCGGGTGTTTCATGCAGGGCGGGAATGCCGAAAAAGCCGATCAGCTCGGCTTCTTTTTGATAAGCGCAGCGCTGAACCGCCGCAATTTCCCGCGCGGTCTGTTCTTGTGTATGCTGTAAAAATGTAATCAATCTTCCGCCCCTTTTGACGCAAACATCCGCTGAGACTCCGTCTTCGTAATGCGGACCGCGTACGCTTCATACCAGGCGCTTTTTCCTTTTTGTTTTGCCGCCTGGTGGTCAGTATGATCTTTCCACCTTTTAATCGCTTCCAGGCTGTCCCAGTAGGAAACCGTGATGCCGCAGCCGTTTTCCTCCCGAACGCTTTCCGCACCTAAAAAGCCCGGCTGTCCGCCTGCCAAATTCATCATGCGCTCTGCCGTATGTTCATATTCCTCATCATATTTTCCCTTTATTGATGAAAAAATGACCGCATAATAGGGCGGTTTGGGCGTGTCAGCTAAAAAACCCATATTCATCCCCCTCTACATATATTTCACAAACAGAATCCGGTCTTCTCCCGGACCGTCATAATTCGCAAAAACAGGGATTCCGTTTACGGTTTTGGTTCCTTTTTCAGCTTCAAATCCTAATTTTGTATGATAAGCGATTGATACTTTATTGACAGGCGCCGTCACGCAATTGACTTTCGTGCAGCCCCTTTTCTTCACCGTCTCCATAAATCGGTCGTAGAGCTGTTTTCCAATTTGCATTTTTCTGAAATCCGGATGCACACCGGAAAAATGAATGTAGGCTGTCTCAGGGTCTGATTGTGACTGAAAACCGATTAAAAAACCGGTCATTCCCTCCGGCCCGTACGTGATAAAGCTTGTGTCCTGAAAATGTTCAAAAAACAAGCGCGGCAGTTTGTCTTTCATCTGCCTGCCGCCCCACCATTCATTCAAAACAGACGTAACCATTTCATAGTCTTCAGAGGTAATTGTTCGAATATCCATTATCGATTGACTCTCCTTTTCGTCCGGCAAAATGAATGTCAGCTCTTCTCATTGGAATATAAAAAATTATATGTGGGTTGTTTGCAATTGTAAATGATTTCTTTTCAAGCGAACGAATCAGCACGTCTTCCAGCCGGGGAATGATTTACCAGTATAAACGTGATCATTGTTCGGGTACAATGAAAAACAGAACAAATGTTCCCGGAGGTTTTTTTATGGCTGATATTCTTCTTGTAGATATGCAATCGTTTTATGCGTCTGTGGAAAAAGCGGAAGCGCCTCATCTCAAAAGCCGGCCCGTGATTGTCTCGGGAGATCCCGAAAGACGCAGCGGCGTCGTGCTTGCGGCTTGTCCGCTCGCCAAACGATACGGCGTAAAAAATGCCGAACGGCTGTGGGAAGCGCAGGCCAAATGTCCCGACGCCGTTATTGTCCGTCCGCGGATGCAGCGGTATATTGATGTATCCGTCATGATTACCGAACTGTTTGAACGGTATACCGAT
The DNA here is from genome assembly GCF_038004825.1 of Bacillus sp. FSL P4-0334. Taxonomy (NCBI): domain Bacteria; kingdom Bacillati; phylum Bacillota; class Bacilli; order Caryophanales; family Bacillaceae; genus Bacillus; species Bacillus sp. FSL P4-0334. The sequence continues at coordinate 3,546,719 of NZ_JBBORX010000001.1, forward strand.
CTTGTAGAACCCTACTCCATCGATGAGCAGTTTCTCGACGTGACCGGAAGCAGGCGGCTGTTCGGTGATCCTTTTACAATTGCCAAAAGCATTCAGCAAGCGATTATGCGTGAATTCGGAATTTATGCCCGTGTCGGCATCGGGCCGAATAAGGCGCTCGCGAAAATGGCTTGCGACCATTTTGCCAAAAAAAACGCATCCGGCATCCACAGATTGGATATGTCAAATATCAGGCAGGATCTGTGGCCGCTGCCGGTCGGAAAATTATTCGGCATCGGAAAACGGATGGAGCATCATTTAAGACGGATGGGCATCAGCACAATCGGCGGGCTTGCCGGACACCCCGCCGAATTGCTGAAAAAACGCTGGGGCATTAACGGCGAATTGCTTCAGCGGACAGCCCGCGGCATCGATCCCTCTCCGGTCACCGTCAACACGCACAGCCGGCAAAAAGCGATCGGCCATAACATGACCCTCCCGAGAGACTACAGCCGCTTTGAGGATATCAAAGTCGTGCTGCTGGAGTTAAGCGAAGAAGTGGCCCGCCGTGCCCGTTTCAAACAATACATCGGCCATACGGTTTCGGTCAGCATCAGAGGCGCTGATTTTGAATTCCCTTCAGGTTTTCACAGACAGAGAAAGCTGGTGTCTCCGACTAATTTCGGAATGGATATTTTTAAAGCGGCGGTCAAGCTCTTCAAAGAGCATTGGAACGGTGAGCCCGTCCGCAGCGCCGGCGTCTCCCTTTCCCAGCTGGAGCCCTGTGATTATGTTCAGCTGAGCCTGTTCGATGCCCAGGAAAAAAAGATCAGTCTCGGCAAAGTATTGGATGATATTCATGAGCGGTACGGCCCTGCGTCGCTCCTCCATGCCGCTTCACTGACAGAGGCCGGCCAAGCCTTTCACCGGGCTGAAAAAATCGGCGGGCATTACAAATAATTTGAGGTGATATACATGAATCCGAACAAATTAACACCCGGGTATAATGTCATGTGGGAATCAAGCCGGATGATGCTGCCCGAACATCGGGAACAGCTGCTTGCGAAAAAACAAAAAGAACGGGAATTCCGGCCTCCGGAACTGAGCGAAGAGCAACTGAACGACATGAACCGCATCATTGCGGCGTCAATTGAAGAAGACAGGGCCATTTCGGTCACCTACGCTTCAGCACACGGCCCCCGCCGCTTTTGGGGCTGGGTAAAACAAGTGATGCATGACGAAAAGCGTTTAAAAATCATAAACGATGAAGATGCGTTAACGCTGCCTTTTCATCGTATTCTCTCGGCTGAACTGGAATAAAAGCCCAAATCGTCCTGACAGAAAATATGATAGAAGAGTGGGAGGATCACATGATATTTAGTAGAATAAAGATGAATGACAAGAATAGGAGAATATATGATGGATCAATTTATAGAAAAAATGCTGGGACAAGCCCTCCGCCAGTATGGACGGAATGTGTCGACAGATCCGCTGAGCCCCTATGAAAAACAGAGTTTAAAAAAAGCTTTAGAAGAAAGAAGGAATGAAGAACCCGATGAGGATCTCCATGCCCATGTAGAAGATATTATCTACGATTACGTCACCAATCAGGGGCAGTTTTCCTGACACGACGTTTATGCACCGGGCGATAAGGGAAATGTCCGAGAGTAAACCCTTAAAGATTGCGTGGTGCAGGATATGCCTGTCGGGCCTTATTTCAGGATCGGCTATGCCGTTCTTCTGTTATTTCTCATCATTTATCTCGGAACATTAATAGACTTTTTGTTCCAGCCTGTTGTGATTACGGTTAAAACCTTATTTCCGCCCATTGTATTATCGGGCGTCCTTTATTATTTGTGCCGCCCGCTCGTCAGACTGCTGCATGCGAAATTAAAGCTGCCCGAAGGAATCGCGATTTTAGCGATTTATGCGGGAACAGCCGGCCTTTTTGTCCTCTTCCTTTATACGGCGGGCCCTGCCGTTCAAAAACAGTTTACAGCCTTCACAGATCATATTCCGGAGCTTTCCGCAAAAGCTGAAAATTGGATCGGGCATCTCCAGGACAGCAAATGGTTTTCCCGGCTTCAGCATGGGGATTCCTTTAAAAAATTAGCAGACAAAGCCGCAAATTATTCCGGTTCAATCGCTGATTCTCTCAGCAGCCTGGCCGGTACGGCTGCCAATGCCGCCATCACCGCAGCCATTATTCCGTTTGCGCTGTATTACATGTTAAAAGAAGGAAACAAAGCCCCCCGGCGACTGCTGCAGCTTCTTCCGGAAAAACATCAAAAAGAAGGAAAACAAATCCTTCGGGACATGGATGAAGCTCTCAGTTCATACATACAAGGACAGCTGCTCGTCAGTTTCTGTGTCGGCGTTCTCGTCACGATCGGCTATTTTATAATCGGGCTCGATTATCCGCTCGTTCTGGGCGCGTTCGCCATGGTGACAAACCTGATTCCGTTTATCGGGCCTTGGATCGGCACATTTCCCGGAGTCATTGTCGGATTGTTCGATTCACCGACCGAGGCGGTGCTGGTGATTACGGTCGTCGTCATTGTCCAGCAGCTTGAAAGCCAGCTGATTTCCCCGCAAATTATGGGACGGAAGCTGGACATTCACCCGCTGACCATTATTTTTCTTCTGCTTGCCGCCGGCAAATTCTCAGGAATTGCCGGGATGCTTCTGGCCATTCCGGGATATGCGGCCGCAAAAGTGGTCATAAGCCACATGCAGAAACTATTCATTCTCAGAAAAAAAACAAAGCTAGGAGAGAAATGATTCATCCCCCATGTCTTCACATCGGTCAAAATGAAAAAACGGCGGGCTGAAGAAGCCCGCCGCACACGGAGGTAAAAAAGATGAACATCGGTGATGTCATTTTTCAATTGATTTCATTTATTGCAGCCGCATTTTTCCTGTTTGCCGCGATATACGTATTCAGAAGCTTGAACAAGCGCCGCATACAATTGGACAGAATCGAAAAGAAACTCGACGCGCTGCGCGAAGAAAAAAACGAAAAGTTATAGTTCATTCAGAAACAGGAGCAACGAGCTCCACTTTTATCCGATCCGGGTCCTCCGTGTATACGGCGTAATGCGTGCTTCCGCCTGCATATGGATGGCGGTCCCTGTAAAGCACGGGGCATCCTCTGGCAAGCAGCTTTTCTGTCATCTCGTCAACCTGCTCTCTTGATGCAGCATGAAAAGCCAGATGGTTCAGCCCGACCCGGCATCTGTGGTACTCCGGTGTTAAAAAACGCTCCTCTGTCTGTACAAGCACAACATAAAATCCTGCGTTTTTCCAGCTGATGCCGGAGTCCCAATTTTGAAATTCCCTATAACCGAGCTCACCTAAAAACCATCCCCAAAACCGGGCGGAGGCATTCAAGTCAGATACATACAACTCAATATGATGCATCATAATATTCGCTTCCTCCTCCCATCACACCCGCCTTACCAGCACCTCTTCAACTTTATGGCCATCACCTTTTCTCAAAATCAAATCCGATCTGAATTTTGTCGGCAGGATATTTTCATACAGATTCGGACGGTTGACGCTCTCCCAAATGGAGGCGGCCATGGTATCCGCTTCTGCATCAGACAAATCCTTAAATTTATGAAAATAAGAAGCCGGATCCTGAAAAGCGGTTTCTCTTAAGAGGCGGAAACGCTCCAAATACCACGTGAAAATCCGGCTTTCTTCGGCATCCACATAGATCGAAAAATCAAAGAAATCCGATACAAAAATCCGCGGATCTTCCCTGTCGTCCTCTAAGGTCGGCGACTGCAGGACATTGATTCCTTCGATAATAACGATATCCGCACCTTCGACAACCTCGACGGCGCCCTCTTCCCTGTCATAGGTAAGATGGGAATATACGGGCGCCTCCACTCTCTCTTTCCCCGACTTTATATCGTTCAGAAACTCAAGCAGCGCTTTCACGTCGTAGCTTTCCGGGAATCCCTTTCTGGACAGAAGGTTTTTCCTTTTTAATTCCGCCGTCGGATACAAGAAACCGTCGGTTGTCACCAGGCTCACCTTCGGCCTGTCCGGCAGACGGGAAAGAAGCTTTTGCAAAATTCTCGCCGTCGTGCTTTTGCCGACGGCGACGCTGCCCGCGATTCCGATGATAAACGGGATTTTCGCTGAATGCGGATGCTTCAGAAACACATTGACATGCTGATTCCGTCTTGCGGCAGACGTGACATGAAGATGGAGCAGGCGCACAAGCGGAATGTAAATCGTTTCTACTTCTTCCACCGACAGGTAGTCATTCAGCCCCTCTACGGCCTTGGCTTCTTCCTCTGAAACGGCAATGGAAAGATGGCCGCCGAATCCGGCCCACGACTCGCGGCTGTGCTGCGTATACAATGTATGTAAGTTCAATTCTTTACTTTTCACAATTCACACCAATCTCTCTGTATGGCTTTCCGATAAAAAAACAAACGCTTACAAAGATTGTAACGGAAAACCGCTTCACTGTCTGCCCATTTTTTTCACAAATGAGGAACCGATCCGGCTGTACTCTTCCATTTCCTCCTCCGGAACCATGCTTCCGCCGGTGCTCCACACAAGGTGCACGGCATTTTCCATCTCAAGCCCCCGCTCTTTTATATAACGGTTTCCGGCTTCGGTCTGAACGACCTTGACGGCTCCGGCCAGTCCGGCGAGTGCAGAGGGTTCAAGGCTCTTATTCTCGGCCGCCCTTAATTGATAAAGCAGCGAAAAAAGCGTGCCGTCATCGGCGGTATAACAGCCGCTGAGTATAGGTTCCATCAGAGGGCCGGCCAGTCCGGACGGCCTTCCCACCGCGAGTCCGTCGGCGGCCGTTTGATTATCAAGACCGATATCCTGCACGCTGATTCCGTCATGCAAGCCGGAAAACAGTCCTAACAGCATACACGGTGAATGCGTCGGCTCACCGAAAAAAATATGGACATGCTCGCCATAGATCAGCTTTAGCGCAAGCGCGACGCCGCCCGGGCCTCCTCCGACCCCGCATGGCAAATAAACGAAAAGCGGTTCATCTGCATCAGGCTTTATGTTCATTTGATCGAGCTGCTTTTTCACACGGCTTCCCGCAACGGCATACCCCAAAAACAGATCCCGGGAATGTTCATCATCAATAAAATAACAATAAGGGTCCTGCTTCGCCTGCATGCGCCCCTCTTTGACAGCCAGACTGTAGTCTGCTTCATATTCGATGACGCGAACCCCCTTTTCCCGGAGCAGCTCCTTTTTCCACTGCTTTGCGTCACTGGACATATGAACGGTCACACAAAAGCCGAGCTTCGCGCCGATTATGCCGATACTCAGACCTAAATTGCCCGTAGAGCCGACGGCTATAGAGTATTTTGAGAAAAAAGCGGTAAACCGTTCTTCAGTCAATATGCTGTAATCGTCGTCTGCTGAGAGCATTCCCGCTTTTACCGCGAGATCTTCGGCATGCTTCAGCACTTCGTAAATCCCGCCGCGCGCTTTAATGGAACCGGAAATCGGAAGTTCGTCGTCGCATTTCAAAAGCAGACGCCCGGGGAAAGCCTGAGCGGCGCTGTGTTCCAGACGCTTTTTCATTTCATTAACCAAGACAAGCGGAGATTCAATGAGGCCTCCCTCCGCTTCCGTCTCCGGAAAAGCCGACGCGATATAAGGCGCAAACCGGCGCAGCCTTTCTCCCGCTTCGGCAATCTCCTTTTTCCATTCAGCGCCATGCTTTACTGGATCATCGGTTTTATGCGGATTGATCCAAAATACTTCACGCGCCTCCGCCATTTGCCTGACTAGAGGCTCTGCCATCAATGCCTTGTGTATATCCCGGTCGGACATTCCTTTTTCCCCCTTGTTACTTTTTCTTTAATGCGCGGCCGGCCAGTTTTTCTGTAAACGATGGGAAAAGCTGATACAGCTTCGTCCCGAGGCTCATCCATCGCGGAAGATTCATTTCCCGTTTATCCGTCAGAATCACGGATGTAATGCGCTCTGCCACATGGTCGGCATCAAGCATCCATCTGCCGACGCTTTTCACATAACCGCCCTCTTTATCTGCAATTGTAAAGAAGTCTGTTTTGATCGGACCGGGATTAACCGTTGTCACGGCTACACCCGTACCGGCCAGCTCAAGCCGCAGCGCATTGGAATACCCTAACACGGCGTGCTTCGTTGCAGAATAAAGGCTTGATTTCGGCGTCGCCAATTTGCCGGCCTGTGAAGCGATATTGATAATATGGCCGCTTTTCGCATGAAGCATCACAGGAAGACAGGCCTTCGTACAGGCGATTAATCCGAAGACGTTGACTTCAAACATTGCCTTCATATCATCCAAAGATGAATCAGCGGCCGTTTCAAAAATGCCGAAGCCGGCGTTGTTGATTAATACGTCAACATGACCGATCAAACGCCTTACGTTTTCAGCCTCTTCTGCATACCGGACGTCAAACGGAACGACATCACACTGTCCGCCGCGCGCGGTAATCGTCTTTTTCACTTCCTGCAAGCGGTCCTCCCGCCTGGCGGATAAAAAAACATGAGCCCCTTCTGCCGCGCAAGAATATGCAAGCCGTTCTCCGAGTCCGCCTGATGCTCCGGTGATCCAAATCCGCTTATCCGTTAATCTGCTCATTTCCTTCACCCCTTCACAGCTTTAAACTTCAGAGTGTTCCCCGACTGAAAGGATACAGCCTTCCCTTCGGCGGCCAGCACGTCAAGATGGCCGATCGTTTCTGACATCGTTAAAAACAATTCATTTTCATACACAGCCGGAAACAGCCGCCGGCATACCTGGAAAGCCGTCAGTGTTTCCTCTGACAACAGGCGCAGCACATATTCCGACCGATTTCTCTGTTTTTCAAGCCGCCTGTCAAAAGCAGGCTTTACGTCTGTCAGCAGATCGCCGTGTCCCGGATATAAAAAGGACGGGTTTACGTCATACAGCCGCTTCATTGAGTTCAAGTAGTCGAGCATCGGGGCCGCGCGCACGCCCCCCTTTTCCGGAGCTTCCAGAATCGGATTGGTGGAGCTGTTGGACAAAAGCAGATCGCCGCTGAACATTTCACCGCTTTTTTCATGGTAGAGCGCAATGTGAGAAGCGGCATGACCCGGGATTTCGAGCACCGTCCAGCCGTTAAGCCCGTCAATTTTTCCGCCTTCCCTCACTGTTTTCGTTAACGGACGGTTTGCAGAAAATAAGTATGACAGCTTAACTGTTTTATGTATGTCTTCGGGCGTCAGAGGAACGCCCATTTCTGTCATAAGCGACAGAAAAAAATCCTCCTGCCGGGCGATATACGACTGGTTCTGAGTAATGTACCTGTCATTCAGCGGATGTCCGATCACTTCCGTATCCTCAGAAAAAAGGTGCAGCAGACCTGAATGATCTGCGTGATGATGAGTGAGCACCACCTGTTCTATATCCGCCGCAGAAACCCCGTGTTCCTTAAGCTGCAATGAGAGCGATTCAGCCGCTTCCTTTGTATTCGGGCCGCAATCAATAAGGGTTAGGGCTTCATCTTTTACTAAATAAACGATAACGTCGCCGACTGCAAACGGAGTCGGCACACGTATCGGAATGATCTTTCTCGCTGCCATGTTTACGCTCCTTCGTTCTTTTCATTCCTGAATAATCATATTTTAGCGTTTTCTTTTCACTGTGTCATTATTGCCGCATATCGGAAAAAAAGATTGACATCCCGCTCTTGCGCATAGCATAATGAACAACAAACTAGAAAACACGGAACGCGATGACGAGGAACTAGTATATAAACAACGGCAGCAGAGAGCAATGTCCCCGGCTGAAAGACATTGCGGCCCTCTTGTTTACAGAACCTGCCCTCAGAGCGGTTAGGAAAACCTAAACGTATCCCCTCGTTACGGGATTTGAGCTGAGCACGGCTGATTCGTGCTAATGTAAGGTGGTACCGCGAAACCTTTTCGTCCTTTTTGACGGGAAGGTTTTTTTGTGTTTTGAGAAGAAGGAGGATTTATATGAAGAAAATCGGTTTTATCGGGGCCGGATCAATGGCGGAAGCAATGGTGAACGGACTGCTGCAAAGCGGGATGACAGCCCCCGGACATATATATATGACAAACCGGTCAAATGACAGCCGGCTTGAAGAGCTCCAAAAAACGTACGGAGTGAAACCGTGCCGGGATAAAGAAGAGTTTTTCAGCAATACCGACATTATCGTTCTCGCCTTTAAACCGAAAGATGCGGCAGAAAGCATTGAGAACATTCGCGAATACGTGAAAGATCAGCTTGTGATTTCTGTCATCGCAGGGCTGACGATTCACACGATTCAGCAATATTTCGGCAGAAAGCTCACCATCATCCGGGCGATGCCGAATACATCCGCGGCCATTCAGCAATCGGCGACCGGTTTTTCCGCAAGCTCCGAGGCGAGTGAAGCTGAAATCCGGACGGCAAAAGAGCTTCTGGAAACAATCGGAGAAGCGACGCGCTTTGAAGAAAAACACCTTGATGCCGTCACAGCCATTGCCGGAAGCGGTCCCGCCTATGTGTACCGGTATGTCGAAGCAATGGAAAAGGCCGCCCTTCAAGCCGGCCTGCCGGAAGAAACGGCAAAAGAGCTGATTTTACAAACCATGGCCGGGGCGACGGAAATGCTTAGAACAAGCAGCAAACGGCCTGAACGCCTGCGCAAGGAAATCACAAGCCCGGGCGGCACGACTGAAGCAGGCCTTCGCGCATTAGAAGAGCGCCGCTTTGAAGAAGCCATCATGCACTGCATCGCAGAAACCGCAGCCCGGAGCGCCGAAATTAAAGAACAATTCGCAGGCTCCGTTCTGCAAAAGACGGACCAGTGATAAAGCATGGGGCTTCCCATGCTTTTTTCATTCTGTTTAACTGCCGTATAAGCGGCTGATTCTCTCTTTTACTTCAGGAAGATGGAATGTGGCTTCGTGCATGTTCACCTCTTCCTCAACCGCTTTTGTCAGCTCTCTTTTGATCCGTGCCGTCACATTGGTTTTCAGCGCAACCAGTGAGGCTCTCGGTTTATCCGCCAGCAGCCGGGCTAATTCGCGGCCTCTTTGAAGGACGTCTTTTTTCGGCAGCACTTCAAACGGAACTCCCCGTTTTTCCAGAGCGGCGCCGCTGAAATTCGCGGCAGTAAACAGCATTTCTTCCCCGAGGACAATTCCCAGTTTTTCAGGCACAATATACGTCGCGCCCATTCCCGGTGTAAATCCGTACTTCATATAATTACAAGAATAAAAACTCTCTCTGCTTAAAATCACAAAATCCGAGCTCAGACCGATCGTAAAGCCGGCTCCGATCGCATGCCCCTGCATGGCGGAAATCACAGGGATCCTGCAATCCAATAAAAGACTGTGAAGCTTTAAATCTGTAAATTGGAGCTTTCCGCTCTGAATGGTCAAAAGCCCCTCCTGCGTTCCTCCCGTGCAGAAATAATTTCCGTAACCCGTCAGAAGGACGGTTTTATAGGACGGGTGGGCATTGATGTCTTGGAATACCCGGTGCAGCTCTCTGACAAACTCTTCTGACAGCCCGTTTTTCCCGGCCGTATCCTGCATTGTGACCTGCACAATGCCCGGTTCTGTTTCCTGTACATCAATCATTGGATTCATGTTTATTCTCCGTTTCTTTAAAAATACTCAAGCCTTCCGTCTCTGAGTGTTTCTGATACTAGGTCGTCCATTCATACTTTCTGTGAAACTCTTTTATTTCAGTCAGCACCAATCGCGTTTTTCCTTGATGCGCATTCGGGATGTCTGCTGCGGGCGCGGCATTTCTTGTGCCGAATTTTACGATGCCGCTGTCTTGGAGCAGCCGGTCATAATCAGCCATCGATAAACGGACGCGTTCATCCAAATGCCGGCTGATCTGAAATTGATTCTGCCGCGTACGGCTTTGCGGCATAACGACACCGCTGTAAAATTCAGAACAGCAGCCCGAACCGTATGAAAAACAGCCGACTCGTTTCGGCGTTTCAAAAGAGCCGTTATCAATCGTGCTGGCAAGAGATAAAAATACGGTGGCCCCCATGATGTTGCCGACGCGCTGACAGTATTGAATCCCAGGCAGCACGCGTTGCTGAAAATCCGCTTCAATGTCTTGCGGCTTAGCCTTTGCCAATTTTCTCATCATCGTCCGATGCGCTCCTTTTACCATTCCGCCAAACGGAGTATGAAAAGAAAGGTATTGAAATGTATTCTTATAATCCGCCCCGCTCACACGCTTTCTGTATTCCTGAAATGATTTTTCACAGCAGTCCAAATAAGACATGAGCGACAGATCAGCATCCCCCGCTTCACTATCCGGGATCGGGCGGCAGGTATCCATGACTTCATACCCGTAATACCCGCTTGCGCCTTGATCAAGCAAAAAGACATGAGGGGTGCTGCTGACTAAAAGCGCCACAGCTCCCGCCCCCGCACTCGGTTCGGCATAGGACCATTCCTCCGTCAACGCGTCACCGCCTTCAGCCACTAAAAAGCGGGAAATATCCGTTCCGATGATGAGCGCTTTCGCTCCCGGCGATGTTTGCGATAAGATGAAATTCACGCCCATTTGAAACCCGGCCGTTAAAGAATAGCAAGCCTGTTTCACCTCAAATAACCGGCAATTCCGCTTCAGCTGCAAATAATCATGGACGTATGTACTGATGGATTTGCCAAAATCAATCCCGGATTCCGTACAGGTGATGACCATTTCAATCTGATTCCGTTCCTCTTCTGACAGAGAGTCGATAATTGGTTTTGCGGCATTTACGGCGAACGTAATCGGATCTTCAAACGGAAGCGCCACCACTTTTTCTTTCATCAGCAGGTTCTCAAACCTTTTTTTATCCAAGTTCCGATGTTCCGCAAGCTCCATGACGTCTACATACGCGGTTCCGCCAAACACGTTCATTGCTTCGATTCCTACATTCATTTCTCCAAGCCCCCAGAGTAAAGAGGCTTCCTGTGGAAGCCTCTTTTATTTTTTCGCTCAAAACTCAACAAGCAGCCTGTCAACGCCGTGAAATACAGGGCTCGGAACCAGATTCGGCTCTTGATCCTCAGTAAAACGCCATGCGGGCACCTGTTCAAAAAAGTGGGAAAGCGCGATTTTCGCTTCAAGCCGGGCCAGCGGCGCTCCTAAACAATAATGGCTGCCCTGACCGAATGACAGATGCTGATTCGGCTTTCGTCCCAAGTCAATTTGATCGGCATTTTCAAACTTCTTTTCATCTCTGTTCGCCGATCCAATCCACGCATACACTTTTTCTCCGGCCGGAATCGTTTTTCCGCCAATCTCGCTCTCAACCGCGGTGTAGCGGGTTACCCGCTGAATGGAAGGTCTGAGGCGGATGACTTCCTCAATAAAGTCAGGAAGGAGCGCCTTGTTTTCAAGCAGCCGGGGCAGAATGTGCGGGAACTCCTTGAGACTGAGAAATGAATTTCCGATCACATTTTCCGTCGTTACGTGCCCCGCGACGATCAACAAGCCGCAAAAACCGATTAATTGCTTGTCTGACAGTGGCTCTCCGTCTAAATCAGCTGAAATTAAATGGCTGATTAAATCATTTTGCGGCTGTTTTCTCCGCTGTAAAATAAACTGCATGAAGTATCCGATCATCTGCTTTTGCACTTCATTCATTTTCTTTTCATCTTTTACATTCTGGCTTTGGTCGACCCAGCCTTTAAAGATATCTCTGTCTTTCGGAGGAAATCCTAAAAGCTCTGCGATCACGATAATCGGAAGCGGAAATGCGTAATCTTCAATAATGTCCATCCTGTCTTTTGAACGGACGGTCTGAAGCAGGTCATCAGCGATAGCGGCTATACGCGGTGCAAGAGTCTCAACCGATTTCGGCATGAACGGCTGATTGACCAATTTTCTGAAGACGGTGTGTTCAGGCGGGTCCATTTTCAAAAGGCTGTCTTTGTTAATATGCCGAATCATTTTTTCCTGTTTGTCCGCACTTAAGTATTTATGATCGGAAGAAAAATGACTGTAGTCAGAAATCACCCGCTTCACTTCATCATAGGTGAAGATTTCCCAGCAATCTTCCTTTTTATTGTAATGAACGGGAGAGGTTTCTCTCATCGTTTGGTACCACTTGTACGGCTGCTGCTGTCTGATTTTTGTTAAACTGGTCATTTTCATTCCTCCAAGATGTGATCAAGATTTGAAATGACCCGCCAAAGCTTACGAGTAAACCCGGCGGGCGGATATGTGAAATTACGGTCTTGTTTTGGCGGGCTGCTTCAGCATCTCACCATGCACATTCAGTATCTTTTCCTGCAGCTGCAGAAAGCTGTATTCTGTCATTCCGTCTGCCGAATATAAAACGCCGCAAAATTCAGAAATCGTTTCGGCTGTGCTGTCTTCTGCCAATAACGTCATATGGTTGGATACCGCCACATCCATGATGGCGATGTTTGTCATATGCTCTTCCCACTGGCTCCAATAGTTGACGAAATCAGCGGATAAAATATCAGCCCTGATCGTAAAATACGGATCAAGCTCACCCAAGAAAATACCGTTTTTATTTCGGAAATAATAGCATGTCACCCCGTTCGGATCCGGAAGCGGCAGGAGTTCGTAATCAGTGATTTCGTAAGCGTCCTGAACGTTTATATTCTGCCTGATCAGATTTTTCACCAACGCGTCCGTCTTCGTTAACCCCCGCTGTTTGGCTTTTGCGATTAATTGCTCTAAAAATATGTCTTCATGAAGATCGGCATTCAGTTCATCACGATGAATCAAGGTTTCAGAAATGCGTTCCGGATGTTGATAGATTGGTGCAAATAAAGCCATGTTCACCGTCTGCAGCATCATATTTTTATCAAATAATTCATCAGGAATGTTTATTTCCCGCGCACCCGCCGAGTCAAAGGAGTCGAGCATGACGATTGACTCAACGGTTTCTCCAGCCAGCTGCAATTGCCGGGTGACTTCATAAGCGAGCATGCCCCCTAATGAATAGCCGCCCACATCGTAAGGACCCCGGGACTGCACGGTACGTATGAGCTTAACGTAATATTCGGCCATGTTTTTAATGCCGCGGATCGGTTCCCGGTCTGTCATCCACCCTCTTGCCTGAATTCCGTAAAAAGGACGCCCGGTCCGTTCGGCAACAGGCTGGTACAGCTCCACTGCCCCCAGCGCGGAATGAAACCAGAAAATCGGTCTTCCCTTTCCACCCGGGTTAAGACAGATCAGCTCGGGCGGTTCTTGATCATCTGTCTCTTCTGATATATCGTTTTGTTTCGTATGTTCCCCATGTACTTCCTCAGTGTCTTTTTGGACAGAACCGGTCAGATACCCGGCTAATGTTGCGATTGTCGGATATTCATAGACCAGATTTGCCGTAATAGACGCTTGATAGGCTTTATTAATGGACTGAACCCATTCCACACCGATAATAGAATCCAGCCCCATCTCAATGAATGCCTCATGCTCATCAATATCTTCCGGCTTCAGAAACAGGATGTCCGCAAGGCTTTCTTTGAGCTCTTTGCGCAAAGTGCCGTCAGAGATGCCGGCAAGGGGAGTTTCTGCTTCCGGGATTTGCGGACGTACCGCTGTTTCCTCCGCTTCAGCATACTCGGGTTTCTTTATTTGTCCCGCTATATATTCCGCAAGCTCTTCAAGCGTCGGGTGTTCATACACCTTATTGGCAGTAATCTCAGTGTGGTACGTTTTATTTACTGATTGTATCCATTCAACCCCGATAATGGAGTCAAGCCCCATGTCGATGAAAGGCTCATCAGCATCAATATCTTCCGGTGACAAAAATAAAATATCTGCCAGGCTTATCCTCAATTCTTCAAGCAATGTTCTATTGTCTTCGGAAACGGCTTTTTCTGGCTGCTGGACAGAAACAGTACAATCCAAAGGCTGTAACACGATCGGTTTTTGCAATGTCTCCGGTTCAAACGCTGTCATTTCGATCTCAGTTAAAGGACTCAGAGAAATCAGCCCTTCATGTTCAGGCGGCGAAGACGGGAGAACGGTTTGCGTTTCAGACTTTTTCATGGTCTGTCCTGGTAAAGAACTGTTTACATCAGCCGCCCAATACCTTTCTTTTAAAAACGGGTAGGCAGGAAGCGGCGTTTTATAATATTGCCCTCCGTCAAAAAGCCGTGTAAAAGGAAGATCATACCCTCTGCAAAAAAGGTCAGCGATATGTGCCAGGCTTTCTCTGTACTGTGCGGGCGAAGCCGCCGAGCGGCACTGTTCAATGCATTCCATTCCGAATGTTTTCATTCCGGCTTCTTCTGCCGGCTTCTGATCCTTCAAATTGGACACAAACACACCCGGAAGCTCTCTTTTTACAAGCCACTCCGATAATACCCGCTTCAGTTCGTCCGCACTGCTTACGATACAGGCAAACCGGTGATGTAAATGCTTTCTGCCGAGCAGGAGCGTATAACTTATATTTCCCAGATCGCTGTCTTTGTTCTTGCTGAGTGAATCCAGCAGGCGTTCTGCCTGAATTTCCAGCTGACGCTCCGTCCGCGCAGATAAAGGAATGAGGCAGACCGGTTTTGCCGGCGACCGGCGCACGGTTTGCGGCGCCTCTTCAATCACAAGATGGGCATTTGTTCCGCTGAATCCGAATGAACTGATGGCGGCTCTGCGCGGTGCATCCGGATTCCGTTCCCACGGTATCAGCTTTTCATTCACAAAAAACGGGCTGTCCGCAAATTGAATATGCTGATTGGCTTGGTGAAAATGCAGGGAAGCCGGAATCTGCCGATGCTTCAGCGACAGCAGGATTTTAAACAGTCCGGCCATCCCCGCGGCCGCAGCGGCATGTCCGAGATTGGTTTTCACAGAGCCGATGGCGCAATATCCTTTTTTATCCGTATAGCGGCGGAAAGCGCGCGTTAAGGCGCCGAATTCGATCGGGTCGCCCAGTGCAGTGCCCGTTCCGTGAGCTTCCACCATTTGAATGGTTTCCGGATCAATGTGAAAAGTATCATAGACATGACGTTCCAATCGTTCTTGAGAAAGCGCGCTTGGAGCGGTGATTCCGTTTGTAGCGCCGTCCTGATTCATTGCAGATCCTTTTATGACGCCGTACACATGATCTCCGTCACTAACGGCGTCGCTAAGACGTTTCAGCACCACCGCTCCCACGCCTTCACCCGGCACGAACCCGTCCGCGCTTTGATCAAACGTATGGCAGCGTCCGGTCGGTGACAGCATATTCGCCTTATTTGACGACTGATAAAAAGCAGGAGTGGATTGAATGAAAACCCCGCCCGCCACCGCCATTTCCGTTTCTTTCGTCCAGAGCCCCTGACATGCCAAATGAATGGCTGTCAGTGAACTGGAACATGCCGTATCAACAGTGATCGCCGGACCTTGTAAATTAAGGTGATAGGCGATCCTTGCCGGAGTGACGGAATTGTGATTGCCCCAAAACGCCTGCGCGGGCCCCTGCTGTTTAAAAATGGCCTGGTAATCTCCGCCGCAGGAGCCGGCATACACGCCGCATTCCCGGCCTCTTACCGAGTCTCCCGCATATCCCGCATCTTCAAGCGCTTTCCATGATTCTTCCAAAAACAGCCGCTGCTGAGGGTCCATATAGGTCGCTTCACGTCCCGATATATGAAAGAAAACGGGGTCAAAACATTCAATGTCCTCTATAAAACTGCCATACTGGCATTGGCTGTCAGAGATATCCCATCTGTCTGCTTTTTTAATCAGATCCCGTCCGGCGGCTAAGTGTTCCCAAAACTCATGGAGATTCTCCGATTCAGCAAACCGCCCGCTCATCCCGATAATCGCGATCGGTTCTTTTTCAGGTAACACAGCTGCTGATTTTACTGTATCGGCCGGATCCTTTTGTTCGGGGCGGTACGTCATTTGATACGGCTCAGAAACGCTAATGACGATTTTCCCGATATTTCCGCGGTCATCCAGACAGTGATACGCTTCTTTTATGTCTTCAAAGGAAAAGATTTTTGAGATGACAGGCTGAATGACTCCCTCTTCCGCCAGCCGCTGCAGTTCCAATTGATAGTCCTTGACCTGATCCGGATTTTGAAGGGACAGCTTCCGCAAATCCACGCTGTGAAACGATTGATTGTTATGAAGGACGGACAAGTCGACTGATTTAGCGGATTTCAGCGCAGTCATGGCAATTTCGATATATCTTCCGCCCGGCGCCAGGCAATTCATTCCTTTTTGCAAGGCATCACCGGCCAGGGTATTAATGACAACATCCACCCCCCGGCCGCCGGTCATTCGCATGATTTCCGTTTCAAAATCTTCTTCTAAATAGCAAATGGTATTGCGGACCCCGAGCGAATGCAAATACTCAATTTTTTTCTGTGATCCGGCCGTGGCATATATTTCCGCGCCGATATGCCGGGCCATTTGCACCGCGATCAGCCCCGTTCCTCCCGTCGCGGTCTGAATTAATATTTTTTCGCCTTTTTTAAGTCCGGCTTTCCGGAAGGCGTCTATCATTGTCACCGCCACGGTGGGAAGAGCGCATGCTTCTTCAAAGGTCAGCCGGGCCGGTTTATGATAGACTTGATGTTCTTTACATGTGATGAGATTCGCCTGAGATCCAAATTCCTCTCCCATGCCGACAATCACTTCATCACCTGGAATGACGGATGTTACATGCCTCCCTGTCTTGATCACGACGCCGCTTGCTTCAAATCCCGGAGTGAACGGATAAGGCGGCATCGTCGGGTACAGCCCTCTGACACAAAGCAAGTCTCCGAAATTTAAAGAAAAGGCGCGGACGGCTATTTGAACCTCGTCATCTTTTGTCTCGGGCACTTCACTGCGGGCAATCGTCAGATCTTCAATGCCGCCCGGACGGTCAATCACAACCCGTAACATTCCCGAGTCATCGGACTTTGCGAAAGAAGGCGGCATACGTTCTTGTTTCGGTTTCTGATAACCGTTTTCCTTTCTTTCCGTCTGCAGAGGTTTTTCAGCAGGCCGTTCTTCCTGAAGCGCCGGGCGGATTTTCGCTCTTTCGGCCTTCAGAGACGAGGCTATGATGGTTTCGTATTCTTCCGAGATATAACCGGTCAGCAGTTTCACATGATAGTAATCAAATAAAATCGTTGTCTGCAGTGTAAGATTCAATCGCTTATTAATCTCGTTAATCACATTGACGGCCAGAATGGAATCAATGCCGTATTCAGAGAAATTCAGTTCTTCCTGAATATCCTCTTCTTTCATTTTTAATACATCGGCAATACTTGTTTTGATGACAGAGCGGACATGGGAAGAGACCGATTCCCCATCAGCCTTAACAGCTTGATGCTCCTCTGGCGCGCGGCTGCGGGAAGCAGGCTGCGCGGGCTTTCGGAAAACTTCGGCCGGGGCGGCGTATGGCTTTCTGCCGTCTCTGATCCCTTGCATCCGGACGAGTCCGTCACTCTCAGCTGCGATAATCTGCTGGCCTAAATCATGAGCCGTTTCAGCAGGGAAACAAACCGCTCTGTATCCTTCCGAATGCAGCACACGCTCCCACGATTTTGGATATAAGCCGGGACTTCCCGGAATCCGAAGCTCAGCATCCTCATAGGACCACCACCCGTCAAGCAGCCCGAAGGTTAAATGGGTAAAAACAGAACGATCGCTGATTTCGTTTATCAAAATCATCCCGTTGTATTTCAGGAGCGCTTTCAGACGGCGCAGTGTCAAACCGATATTTTTTGTGGCGTGAAGCACATTGGCGGCGATGACAATATCGTAAACACCCGTTTTGATATTTTGTGATTCGCAAGGCTCCTCCGCATTAAACAAGGCTGTTGTCAAATACGGCACATCAGGTCCGTATTCCTGTTCGGCATGCATTAAAAAAGCTTTAGAAACGTCCGTATAACAATATTCCGCAATCTGTTTTGCAAATGGTTTCAGTTTTGTAAACAGCATGGCGCTCGTTCCGCCCGTCCCGGCCCCTACTTCTATCAGCCTGATGCGGGCATCGGGGTGTTCTGTAAGATAGGCTTTCAGGTAAGCGGCCGCGGAATCTGCTAACACTTCATTAAAATAATCCGCGACGGGATTATGCTTATAAACACCTTCAACGAGCCGCATTGATGAATCGGGAAATACGATATCCGTAGCCGGACGTTCTCCTTTTAAAATGGAAGGCATCGCTTTTATCGTCGCCTCGGCCAATTCAGCTTGCGCAAGCTCCCCATTGGGAAGCAGGCGTTTATGGGCATTCCACTCATTCCAGACTGTGCGGCCGTCCGGGCGCTGATCCGTGAGAAGAGTGATCGTGTATCCGTCATACGCGATATATCCGTTTTCTTTTAATAGATTCAAGCTTTCTTCCAGCCATCTGCCGTATGTGCCGATCACGCCGGCGCTCCGCATGGATGCTGCAGGTGTGGTGACAGGCTCGCTGAAAAACCCGATTGACTGTAATTGGTAAAAGAGCAGTTTGCAAAGAAGGCTGTTCATATGCGCAACTCCATTTCTCGTTTTAAAGTCTCAAGCCGGTCATTCCGATCCGGATTTTGCCGCTTGACGCTTTCCATAAATGAAGGCTTCGGGCCGGATACAACCGATATTGCATCTTGATCCGTCAGCGCGGCTAAGCCGTGCGGAGCAGCTTTGATGAATGCCGCTTGGCTGAACGGTTCTGATAGTAAGACTTCCAGCGCCTCCATTGCTTCATCGGGTTCAATAGAACCGATCCCTGACGCCTCCATCCGTTTTCTGTAAGACGGGTCTGATACAACACCCAGACTGCCCCAATATCCCCAATTCATGACTTTCACTTCACAATCAAGCAAGGAAGCGATATGGCGGGCAAAGGAGTCTTGAAATGTACACCCTGCCGCATAGTTGCTTTGCCCGGCATTTTTTGTGAAAGAATTAACGGATGAGAAAAACAGCACAAAATCAAGCGGTTCTCCCTTAAAAGCTTCGATCATTCGGACGCTCGTATTCACCTTAGCTGAATAAGCGTTTCTGAAAGAAGCTTCATCCATATTCGCCATACTTTTGTCGGCAAGCGTTATCGCGGAATGGATGACTCCCGTTATATTGCCGTATTGTTCTCTTACGGAACGGACGGCCGCTTTAAGCGCTGCGGCATCTTGAGCATCAGCCTGTATATAATGCGGCGCGGGGCCTGATAGCGCCAGCCTGTCTATTTTGCTCTGAATCTCCTGATCCTTAGGCCGCCTGCCG
This sequence comes from Bacillus sp. FSL P4-0334, assembly GCF_038004825.1. Lineage (NCBI taxonomy): Bacteria > Bacillati > Bacillota > Bacilli > Caryophanales > Bacillaceae > Bacillus > Bacillus sp. FSL P4-0334. The sequence goes on from NZ_JBBORX010000001.1 coordinate 3,565,851, forward strand.
ATCCATATCATCCGTGCCTTGTAACGGGTGATCATGTATTTGCTCCATGCTTCTCCGATGCCGCCCGCTCCGCCGATGACAGCATAAACGCCGCCTTCTCTGTACGACATACGCGGAGCGGAACTTGTCAGCACCCGGACTGTTTTTTGCTTGTGCCAAGCTCCGTGACGGTACGCGGCAGCATTTCCGCCCGGATCTGGAGGAAGGCGCCAGATGTTTTTCATCTCAGACGAATCACTGCCTTCTTCTGCATCAATCAGCCTGATGTCCCAGTTCGGATATTCTTTTGCCAATGAACCGATCAAACCGTGTACGCCTGCATGCTCAGGCTGCGGCAGATCACCCGGATACACGGACTGTGTCTGCCGGGTCACCGCCGTAAAGCTGATGTTTCGGTTTCCATACCCGAGTGACAGCAGCGCTTTGATGAAACGGAAACATTGAATCACCCCATTCTCCTGCTCATCAAGCATTTCCTGACTGACGGATGCGGGTGCGAAACGATCCGGCGCAATCCATAAGAAATGGCGGATATCCTGATACCCGGCTGTCAATTCACGTAATGTTTGCTCGCTTGAATGATCCGGCGTCTCCGCCAGATGGGCGCGGGGCCACATTTTTGCCGCAGCCTTTATGGTATTTCCCGGCTTTCCGATGATCAGCAATTGTTCCTGATCAACCGCTCGATTTTCTTCCAGAGAAAAGAAAGTTTTGTCCCAAACAGGGGCAAGCATCGCCGTCTGAACTTCCTGCCGTTTGCTTTCGGTTTGGTTTGTCTGCCGGACAGCCCGGCAGGAAAATCCTGTTAATCTCATACAAACAGCGCCGTTTTCATCACATAAATCAATATCCAGCGTCAGCGCTCCGTTATCTGACCGATCGCTCTGTTTGCGGACAAGCGCCCACATCGTTTTCTGAGTCGGCAGAAATATTTCTGCCTGCCTCAGGGAAAACGGCAGCATCGGAGTGTCTCCGGCAGTATCTGAACCGGCACCCATTGACGCCTGAAACGCGGCATCTAAAAGACTCGGATGGATGACAAACTGATCGGCGGTACTGTCTGCCGTTTCCGGCAGCGACAGCCGGGCTGCAGCACCCCTCTCTCCGATCATCAGCTGATCAATTCCTTGATGGCTCGGCCCGTATATCATACCCGCATGCCGGAAAGCCTGATAAACCTCATCAGACGTCATAACCGATTGGCTGCAGTCGGACAGCCAGCCCTCTAAGTGAACTGACGGAGCCGCTGCTATCTCTCCTGATACCGCGGTGCCTTTACTGTATAAAATCCGTTCTCCCCCGGGTTCTTCCGATAGGCTGTAAATTGTAAATTCAATGTCTTCATTTCCCTTAAGGATAAGGCTGATATGGACTTCTACATCCGTCCCCTTATGAACGACAGGCCTCATCCATATGAGATCTTTCAAATACAGTCCTTTACGTCCGTCCGGCACAGCGTATGCGGCACGCTCAACGGCCGCCCTGGCCATTTCGATCACGGCGGCTCCCGGGAGCACCTTCTCCCCATTGACTGTGTGGTCAGTGAAAAAGAATTCCCGTCCGGTAAAAACGGAGGTGAATTTCAGCTCCCACAGATCGGATGTGTTTTCATGAAGCAGCGGATGGATCACCGTTTTGCCGTCATTCCGTTTTGAAACCGCCTCGGCTTCATCTTGAATCCAGCATCTGACCTTTGCAAACGGATAGGCGGGAAGGCTGATTCTCCGGGGTTTTTGTCCCGAATATAACAAGTTCCAGTCCACATCGACTCCCTGCACCCACATGTTCAGCAAATGACCGTACTTTCTCTTTTTCAGCCATTTGACCATGGCTTCCTGCAAATCTTCATCAGATTCAAACACAGCCACTGTCTCATGATTTCGCTTCGCCCGCCCCCTGTAAAGATGCGGTGCGTTTTCATTTTCCAAGTACGATCTGAGCTTGTCCTCCAGCTCCTTAAGAGAGTCCGCAATGAAAGCCAGCCGCTCATCCATCGCTTCCCGCCCCGCTTGTAAAGTGTATGCGACATCAAATAAGTCCGGCTTATCCGTATGCTTCTTTTGAAGAAAAGCAAGAAGGCGCTCCGCATATTCTGTCAGACGCTCCCCATTTTTCGCAGACAGCAGAATGACAGCCGGCTCTTGGCTGCTGATTGCTTGTTTGACAGGAGCCTCATATTCTTCAATAATGATATGCGCGTTAGAACCGCCCGCCCCAAAGCTGCTGATCCCCGCCCTGAGAGGCTGTTCTGCTCCGTCTGCTGCAATCCGTTTCCAATCTGTTAATTCCCGGCAGACGGAAAACGGTCCTTCATCAAATTGGATATTCGGATTTAAAACATCTGCATGCAAAGATGGGGCGATTTGTTTGTGCTTCATCTGCAGCAGCACTTTTGTGACAGCGGCGATGCCTGCTGCTGATTCCCCATGTCCGATATTTGATTTGACAGACCCGATGAGACATGTTTCAGGAACATCACCGAATGCATCGGTTAAAGCCCGGATTTCAATCGGATCGCCTAATTTCGTCCCTGTCCCGTGCGCTTCCACATAGCTGATCTGGCTCGGAGAAACCCCCGCCTCCTGTAAAGCTTGAGAAATGACTTCGCTTTGCGCCTTGGGGTTCGGTACGGTGTAACCGCTCGCTCTTCCGCCGTGATTAATGGCAGCTCCCTTAATGACGCCGTAAATCCGATCTCCGTCTTGTACGGCGTCTTCTAAACGTTTAAGAAGCAGCACCCCGACCCCTTCTGCCGGAATATAGCCGTCACCCCCGGCGCCGAAACTCCCGCAGTGTCCTTTAGATGAGATGAACTGCCCCTGGCTCAGCATGAAGTACTTGTTAGGATGAACGGTGAGATTCACTCCGCCGGCAAGCGCCGCGCGAATCCGATGATCCCGCAGATCCCGGCACGCCATGTACAATGAAGTCAGCGAACCCGAACACATCGTATCGACCGAAATGCTCGGCCCTTGAAAATCACAAAAATAGGAGACACGGTTAGCAATGGATGAAATCCCGCCGGGGAGCCCGATATGCCGTCCTTTCACTCCCGCTTCAGCCGCGAATAGCGGGTATTCCTGATACATGACACCGGCATACACACCTACCTGACGGCCCAGTTCAGGTGATGTCCTCGTATATCCCGCATCCTCCATGGCCATCCACGCATGCATTAAAAACAGCCGTTCCTGAGGATCAAGGTGTTCCGCTTCACGGGGGGAAATCTTAAAGAACTCAGGATCAAAATCGGCGATCCCGTCAATGAATCCGCCCCATTTGCTGTAGATCGCTCCCGGCGCCGTCCGGTCCTCGGAAAAGTAATGTTCCCATTTCCAGCGGTCTTTCGGAATTTCGGTAATACAATCCTTTCCTTGTTTGAGATTTTCCCAAAACGCATTGATATCATCGGCCTGCGGATACTTGCCGGAAATCCCGACAATGGCAATATCCAGCGGTTTTCCTTTCGTTTTCGGACGGTTTTGATTCCCGGACGGGGCAAAAGACGCATTTTCAAGCCGATTTGGCTGAAGCACTTCTTTCACAGACGCGTTTTTCAATTCCGCCAGCTGTTCCCCGGTATGACTGAGGACTGCGGCATCAAATGAGAGAAACCCGTCTTTTTTATGTTTGATTGTATTCACCACATAGGCGGTATCAGACATGACTGGTCCGTAAAGCGTCAGCCTCTCAATCATGAGCGGGACGTGAATCCGCTTTTTCAGCTGCAATTCTTCTTCACCGAGCGACATATAACAAGAATTCAATATAAGCGGGTCAAATGCAAAGTGACGCAGATCGCCTTTTTCTTTTTTTCCTGATAAGTCCAGCTGCAATAAAAAGGAGCTCTCACTCATTTTGTATCCCGCCGTTACCGTTTTCAGCATCGGGCCTATCGTGAAGCCGGCAACCGAATCGTACAGACGGGAAATAACATCCGGCGCTACCTTTTGTGCATGCGCCTTCATTTGTTCAACGTCATACGATTTTTTTACGGGTGCCTCTATACCTCTGCTTATTTCTCCTTCGGCACACGTCTTCCGGCTTTCTTTACCGGAAACAGTGCAGCTTGCGGTAAAGCGTTCGGCACTCTTTTCTGCCGCAAATGAAATGTCAATCTGTGCGGCCTCTCCCGGCTCCAGCGTGACGGGCCCGCCCGTAAAGCGGATATCTTTCAGCTCGGCGGGATACGTGCCGGAATGAGACGCTCCGGATGCTTCAAGCACCAGACACGGATACACTACACCCATCAGTGCCGGTTTGCCGAAAACCAGATGATCCTGAAGGAATGCTTCATGTTCATAGAAAGTAAATGTCTGACTGACTGATTGCGTTTCAGAGACCGGTGCTGCATCCGCGACAAGGCCGGAAGATTCTTCTGTTCCTTTTGTTTTTATGTCTTCAAGCAGTTCGGATATGCTGCTGCACTCAAATAAAAGAGTCGGATTCAGCCGCAGATCAAACGCCCCTTCGATGTCTTTAATAATGGCCAGAAGCTGTGACGATTCAAGACCTAATTCAAAAAACACGGTGTGCGCATCATTTCTTGTGACAGGACGGCCTACGTATGTTGAGAAAATGCGGTATAAGGTTTCCTCCATCTGCTGAACGCCTGGTATCAGCTGCCGGTCTGTCCGCACCTTTTTGGCTGTCAGGCCGAGCAGTGAAGCAATATGCGCACCGCTGAGGTTGTAAAAGTCAATATCCATTTTCACCATTTCAGAAGGCGTGCCGGATTTTTTCGAAATCACCGCGTAACAGCGCTCCGTAACGGTTTCAGCGGCAATAAACGAATCATAATAAATCGGTAAAAACAAACCGGCGCCTGCAGCTGTCTGCAATACGCCGGAGGCCATGGCGGCACCGTCCATCAGCGCGGGATGAAAGAGAGCGCCGGGGAGATTTTCCTGGCATGAATCAGACTGCCGAATATCAAGGAAACATTCCTCTTCATTTGCATAGATCTCTCCCTCCGGCTTCATCAGCCCGTCATGCGACAGTCCGCGGCTTCTCGCGTCTTCGTAAACCGTATGCAAGGAGACTGATGGAAGCGCAACTTGTTTTTTCTCTTCCGCGTCAAGGCGCTTATCTGATGAGAAAACCCCTTCATGCACCTCCGCTGATAAGAAAACCGTCCCGGAATCCGCCCCGCAAATCGAGGCTGTCCAGAACTCCTTTTCTTTGCTGAATATGACACTCACATCAAGCCGCTCTGACCGTTTCACTGATAAAGGATGATAAATGGTCACCCGTTTCAGACAGATGGAACGGAATGAAAGATCAAGGCTTTGCTTTGCCAGCTGATACAGCATATCAATATAGGCCAGACCGGGCATGACAGATTCTCCGTGAACAAGATGGTTTTTCATAATGGGATGTTCTGCCGTCAGGCGCAGATTCACTGTTTTTTTCATGGTTAGTCCCCTTTTAAAAACGTCACGTTGTCACCTGCCAAAACGAGTCTGCAGGTGCAGTGCTTGTCTCTGCTTTTTTCTCATATTTCTTTAAAAGATCCGCAATGTCTGTTTTTTCATTACTTGTTTTTTCCGCTTCATTCTCCGTGCTGTTCCAGCCGCCCAAAAGCGGGTAGTGTTTTTTTCTGAATTCCGGCGGCTGAGGCGCCAGGTGATGTTCCCGCTGCCTTTCACCTCTGTATTCTTCAACGAGGATATGAGCATTTGTCCCGCCGTCAGGAAATGAACTCTGAGCTGCGACGCGGGGTTTCTTCTCTGAATGCCAATCAATGGGTTCACGATTAAAATGAATACGCGACGCTTCAAAGTCATAATGTTCAAATGGCTCACGCGCTGATAAGAAAGGCGGAATCCGCTTATGATAGACGCTCAGCACACATCGGATGAAGCCCGCAAGACCTGAAGACAGAAGCAAATGCCCTACATTCGGTTTCACCGATCCGATCCGGCAGGGCAGAAGCGTTTTCCGGTTCAGCTGATAGACATCTGAGAGCGCCTTGATTTCCACCGAATCAACGATTGGGGAACCGCCTCCGTTCACTTCTATATATCCAATGTCTTCGGGCGACTTTTCCGCTATGTCAAGCGCAGTTTGAATGGCGTCTCTCTGCGCTCTTATATTCGGTGAACCGGGACCGAGCGTCCGGCCGTCATTGTTTACCGAGACGGCTTTTATGACGCCGTAAATACGGTCTCCGTCCCGCACCGCATCGCTCAATCGCTTGATAAAAACCGCCCCCGCTCCTTCTCCGAGCACTTCTCCCGCTGATTCACGGTCGAATATATGAAACACGCCGTTCTCATTTAAAATATGGCGCGCTCCGAATAACCGGTGCGCGGACGGAGATAAGAGCAGACTCACCGAACCGACTAAGGCCGCGTCAATCCTTCCGGCCAAAAGGGCGTCTTTTGCAAAGGACAGCCCGATCAGCCCTGAGGAACATGCTGTATCCACGACAAGGCTCGGCCCTGTGACATTCAAAAATCGTGAAATGTTGGCCGCTAAATAGTTTTGCCCCGCCCCCAAAATCGGGTTAGGCGCCTGCAGGATATGTTCCATACCGGCTGAAGGCTGCGCCCTGCCGCCGATGTACACGCCGACTTTCCGGCCCGATAAATCCTTTTGGCCGTACCCGGCATCATAAACGGAATGAACCGCTTCTTCTAATATGATCCGCGCCTGGGGGTCCATAATTGCCGCGTCTTTTTCAGAGATGCCGAAAAAGCCCGCATCAAACATATCGATATCATCAATCCACCCCGCATAATCCTTTGCATTTGCTGTTGCATGCCAGCGCGTTGCGGGGACAGGCCGGATGGCGGTGTTTCCTTTCATCAGCAGCTCCCAAAAAGCATCCGTTCCGCCCGCCCCCGGAAAACGGCAGGACATGCCGACGACGGCAATATCGTCTTCAGTATCCGCTTTCGGCTCCATGAATGTTCTCTCTTCAGCGTCAGCGATTAAATCAGGCTCTACGTCCCTGTCTTGAACGAAACCATTTTCTTTTGTCACAAAATCGGCTTCATGATGCGCTGCGAAATAGTCAACCATTTCTGTAATCGTTTGATATTGAAGCATTAAGGACGGTGTTAACTTAATGCTGATCCGTTTTTGCAATGATTGAACCAATTCCGCAAAGAGTATTGAGTCAATCCCGTATTCATCAAACGGCATATCATCTTTTATCCGCTCATCCGTCATTTTCAGTTCTTCGCTGAAAACGGTGCGCACCCATTGACGAATCATGTCCTTCACCTTTTGGTCACCGGCAGTGCTTTTTTTCACGGGAGCTTCAGATTTCTTCACCTTCAGAAGATCACCAAAATCAGCCTCACTGTCTTCGGGAACACAAGGAATTCCGCAGCTTTGTCCGTTTAAAATGATGTAATCTAAAAACTTCAGTCCGTCTTCGGCAGACAGCCTGGAAAGTCCTGATTTTTGATAAGCAGGTGTTTCCGGCAGGCCTTCAGCCATGCCGGTTTCTTTCCAGACGGGCCATTGAACGGCTTTAACAAACACGTTCCCTTTACCTGCTTGATGATTTGCAAAAGAGTCCATAAACGAATTAGCCATCGCGTAGTCACTTTGCCCCGCAGCAAGCGAAGGGATCAGGCCCGAAACGGATGAGAACAAAATAAAAAACGACAGCGGCTCATTCTGAACAGCTTCATAGAGACCGCGAAGCCCTGTTACTTTCGGCGTGCAAACGCTTTCGATTTCAGTTTCGGTTTTGTTATAAAAAGCGGGGTGTTCTCCCATTGAACCCGCGCAATGAAAAACGCCGGTAATCGATCCCATCGTACCGCGGATACTGTCCGTCATGTTCCGGAGCCCCTTTTGATCCGTAAGAGAAACGCTGTAATAGCGGATCTCCGCGCCCCGCTCGGCTAACCTCTGCATCCGCTCGGCTTTTTCCGGGAGAATGCCGTCCTTTTTCATGTCTGCCCACTTTGAGGAATCGGGAAGCGGCTCCCGCCCCATGATGACCAGTTTCCTGCATCCGCGTGATACGGCATGCTCCGCCGCAATTGCGCCGATCCCGCGCGATCCGCCCGTTATTAACAGCACATCATCAGACGAATAGGAAAGCTCAGGCGCCGCCGAAACATTCACACCCTGCTTCAGAAACGGCACATAACGGCGATTCAGCCTGTAGCAGCATTCACTGACGCTTTTGGCCCGGGGCTGTAAAAATTCAGTCTCAATCTGTCTGCTTAATTCTTCTGTATGCTCAATCTCACAATCGCTATCTATCGTAAAAGAATGAATGTTGGCATACTCAGCGCCCAGCATCCGGTACAGCCCCGCCGTTTTCGCCCCTTGCATCAGAGGTTTACTTTCCTTGAAAGGCTGAAGGCGGTGTGTCACTTGGCTGAACACAGCGCCGCTATGACGGAATGATTCAAGAGCCTGCTGTAAAAAGGCAAGCTTTCCGTGTTCTATCTCTTCCTGCCGTTCATATTCCGCGTCATATGCGGTTATGTCGACGACCCCGAGTATCTGTTTGTTTTGAAGAGACTCCCGCACTCTGCCGTAAAGGTTTCGCCCCGATGCGGCGGCGTAATAATCAGCGCCGTCTTTTGCCTGATGGATGAAGCAGATCGTTTCAATATGGCCGTTTCCTTTAAAAAGAGCATCGGCCAATCGGCTCGTCTTATCAGTTGCAAGTATCATTACTGTTCCTGATAATGCTTCAGATTCCGCCGGATCTTGCTGCTTCCAGTCTTTTTGAAGAATGATCTTTTGGTTTTCCGCCGGTTCGTCTGTCTGTTTCCGGATATCCGCAGGCACAGGCACCCAATACCGCTCCTTCGCGAACGGATATACAGGAAGGCTGACCCGTTTCGGCTTCTCTCCTTCGTATAACAGGCTCCAGTTAACGGCGGCTCCTTTTGCCCACTCAGTGAGCAATCTGGAATATTGCTGGTTTTTCAACAGCTCGGCCATTCCACTTGATGAAATATCATCTTGAGCACGTCCCCGGAAACATCCTTCAATTTCTGTTTTCCGTTCAAGCACATCCTTCAGTTTCGCTTGCAGGCCGCAAACGGATGTAACGATCAATGCCAGCCGTTCAGGCATCGCTTCTCTGCCAGCTTGAAGCGTGTAGGCCAGGTCTTTAAGGTTGACTTCTTTTTCCCGTAAAAAGCGGTCATACCGTTTGACATATTCTAATAGGCGATCTTCATTTTTTGCCGAAAGCAGAAACAGAACCGGCTCGTCTTCCCGTATATTTACCGATTTCTTTTCAGCCTGCAGCGGCAGATATTCTTCTATGACAAAATGGGCATTGCTCCCGCTGGCGCCAAAAGAACTTAAACCCGCTCTTCTCGGCTGGTCAGGATGTGACGGCCGTTCCCATTCTTCCAGCCGGTCCGCCACATAAAACGGCGTGTCCGGAAACGGAATATGGGGATTCAGCGTGTCCGCGTGCAATGACGGAAAGATTTCTCCATGCTTCAGCTGCAAAAGCACCTTTGTTAATCCGGCGATCCCGGCTGCTCCTTCTAAATGGCCGATATTTGATTTGGCAGAGCCGATGGCGCAAAACCGCTTCTTGTTTGTCCATTTGCGGAAAGCGCGGCTCAGCCCTTCAATTTCAATCGGATCACCCAAAGACGTGCCTGTTCCGTGGGCTTCAATATAGCTCAGTGTCTCCGGATCAATGCCGGCACTCTGAAAAGAATCTGTAATGACTTCCGCCTGTGATGCCGGATCAGGCACGGTCAAACCGGATGTTTTTCCGACATGGTTTAAAGCGGAGCCTTTTATGACGCCATATATCGGACAGCCCATTCTTTCCGCTTCTTGAACGGTTGTCAGTAACACCGCGCCGACGCCTTCTCCCGGCACATAACCGTCACCGCCGTCGGCGAAGCTTTTGCAGACGCCTTCTGAAGACAGAAATCCGGCATTCGCCAAAAACGCATATTTATGCGGGTGTGTGACCGCATTCACACCGCCGGCAAGGGCGAATTCGCACTCCCCTCTTTTAATGCTTTCACATGCCAAATGTATGGATGTGAGCGAAGAAGAGCACATCGTATCAACAGCCATTGACGGTCCCGTAAAGTTCAGGCAGTGAGACACGATATTCGGAACAGAGGCAGGCGTCACGCCCATAGACAGCGGTGTACCCCGCTGTGTGATTTCAGCCCCGAACAGCTCATAATGGCTCCAAAACACACCTGCGAATACCCCGACGCGTTTTCTCTTTTGCGAAGATGGCCCGCGCGCCGTTCTGTCCTGATAAAAACCGGCATCTTCACAAGCTTCCCAAGCCGTCTCTAAAAACAGCCGTGCCTGCGGGTCCATCATTTCAGCCTGGCGAGGAGTCAGATTGAAAAACAGCGGATCAAAGCTGTCTATGCGATCTAAAAATCCTCCGTAACGGTAGAACTGATCTGCTTCATATGAGAAAGGATAACCTTTCCATCTGTCTTTCGGCATTGTTGTGATGCAATCTTTCCCTGAGCGCAGATTTTGGTAAAATTCATCAATGCTTCCCGCCTGCGGGTATCTTCCCGCCAATCCGATTACCGCAATATCGTGCTCTTCTGTATGTCTCTCTTGTTTTTGGCTCCTTCTCTTTACAGCTGCATGGGATAATGAAGAGCGGTTCTTGTCTGCCATCGGAACCAATCGGGCCATGCTTTCAGTTACAGCCGGCTCCTTCCCGTATAAAATAACAGATTGCAGCTTGCCGAGACGCAGCATATATTCAAGTGAAGCCATCCCTTCCCCGGCCGGAAGCGGGCTGGTGCCCGTTGCATCATTCATGATCTCTTTCATCAAGCTGTCAACCTGCATGCCGCCATCTTCCCAAAGCGGCCAGTTGATTGTTATAGAAGCCCCGGTCCGTTCGCCTTTTTCCGCTTTGCAATCGCGATATTTCATATATTCATCCATAAAAGCGTTCGCCGCGGCATAATCTGTCTGGCCCGCATTTCCGGCCAACGCCGAGAATGAGGAAAATACGGCGAAAAATTCAAGCGGTTCATGCCGTGAAGCTTCGTCCGCATGAATCAGGCCGCTGATTTTCGGCAGGAACACCTGCTTCAAGTCAGAACTGTCTTTTTGGATGATAAATTGATCTTTTAAAACACCGGCGCAATGAAAAATGCCCGTCAGCCGGCCGAAGGTTTCTGTAATCTGAGCAAATGCCCGCTCTGTTTCGGCTTTGCTGCCGATGTCCGCTTGAACGTAAAGAACTTCTGCGCCCAATGCTTTCAGTCTGCTGATCTTCTCAGACTGTTCAGGCGAACGGCCGATGAGTGCGAGCTTCACCTTTTCTTTTTCTGCAAGGTGACAAGCAAGCAGAAATCCAAGACCGCCGAGACCTCCTGTAATGACATATACGCCGTTTTGTTTCCAGGGAGACTGTGTCTGCCCGTCCAGTTTCTCAATACGTTCGAACAATCTGATCTGCCGTATATTGTCTTTATACCGAATGTCTGTGCAGCCTGCATGAGAGCAGTCTGCTTCTGTTCTAATGATTGCGGCCGTCTCACTTGGCAATCTCTCATTCTTGTCACAGAAGGTAATCACCTGAGTGCGAAGAGCCGGATTTTCCAGATGTGCCGTTTTCAGCATAGCCCCGAGAGCGGAAGACAATGCCGCTCCATCCTCAACGGCGCATACAAGCTGAATCAATGTATGTTCTTTCGGATGGTCTGTCAGTTCCCGTTTGAGCATACGAAATATGCGCTCGGCATCTGCTTCAAACTGCTCATCTGCAACCTCATGCTCCCTTTTCAGTTCTATCACTTCCGCTTCCGGGCAATGTGTGCCGAGTTCACCGGTGAGACGGGGTCCTGCATCGGCAGCGATAATGAGATGACGGGTGTGTTTTTGCCCGTTCTGCACCGCCGTTTCCAGCGGATGATCTTTCCAGGCGGGTTCAAAAAACAGAACCTCATCAGCAATGTCAGCATCTGATGTATGCCGTTCTTCGGCCGAATCTTTCAGCACACAGCCCGCTTCATTGATAAGGTAATCCGCAAGGCGGCGGACAGAGGAATATTCAAAAAGCAGTGTCGGATAAAACTGCTGCTGAAAAGTCTGCTCTAATATCTTTACAAGCTTCAGCAAATGCGCCGAGTCAAGCCCCATATCATAAAAGCCTTTCCGCACATCAATATCCTGTGCCGGACGATTGATCAACCTGGCGATTTCCGACTTTATGTAAGTCACCATGTTTTGTTCCGGCGTTTGCTGTTCAGACACGTCTTCTGCGGCCACAGAATTTTCCGACTCACCACGGCCGCTTCTGTTCTGCTGAGGCGGCTTCTCTTTGTCTATCAGATGGGTAATCATATTCGCTTGTCTGACCCTTTTTACTGTCAGTTTCTCACATTCGGCCAATACGTTCCCTGCCCTGTCGTAAATCGTGAAGTCAGCCGAATAAACATCAGGTTCGCTATCTGATACGCCGCTTTCAGTGCGGCTGTTTTTCGCAGAATAAGTGTAAATCGTTTTCGGAAACGGCTGATACATGCAAAAACGATCGATCATAAAAGGAATATAAGGTGTGTCATTCTGCTTTTGGGCCGACAATGCAAAGGAAGAGCCGGCAAGGGTGGACGCATCTAAAAAAGCCGGATGCGCCTTAAATTTCTCCCGGAATCCTTCAGCCAAATCACTCAGAGTGAGCTCCATTAATTCTTCTTTATCCTGAAGCTGATAAACGGCCCCTTCATTTTTCATAAACTCGCCATGCTCAATATGGCTTCTTCTTGCAATTCCGTAAATGTCATGCATGTCCCATTTTCGGCTTGCGTTTTTCATGAACGCTTCAATATTCAGTTCTTTTGCCCTGGGCGTGTCTTCTTGCAAATAAAGCTGGCATTCCATATTCTCATCCCGGTTTCCGCCAAGCGGTGTGCCGTTTTTTGCTTTTTCGCTAGTAATCTCAACTTTCCAGCTGTCACGCGCCGGCGTAAAGGTCACATACAGGTGTTTATCAAACTCTTCAGATGTTACAACAGGCTGCTTAAAAATGATCTGTCTTAATTCTATAGGCCTTTCACCGAGATACCCGGCGGCGAGCCGATACAGCATATCTATTAAAGTCACGCCCGGGAGGACGCGGATTTGATGAACGCGATGATCCCGGACGATATAATTCGTATGGCTGATTTTCTGCAGGAACGTTTTGACTTGATCGGTGGCAACTGCCAATCTATCACACCTCGCTTATTTCAAACATTGCTTCTGTGCCCGCCTCATTTTCTTCCGCTTCGGACAACTGTGCTTTTTCAGGCCAATACCGTTGTTTTCGGTATACTGTCTGGCCGCCTTTCGGTTCCATGGCCGCTTTTCGCTCTTTCGGAATTCCTTCGTTGCTGACAATGATATGGGCATTATTCCCGCCCAAACCGAACGCGCTGACCCCGGCCCTGAGTATCTCTTTTTTTCCGTCCCACCGCTTCAGCTCAAGCACAGGATAAAGCGGCGAATCATTAAATTGAAAGCGGGGGTTCGGCTTATGGCAATGCAAAGTCGGCGGCAGTTCTTCATTGGCAATCGCCAGCAAAACTTTGATGATTCCCGCCGCGCCCGCCGCACTCAGCAAGTGGCCGATATTGCTTTTGACGCTTCCTACACCGCAAAATTGTTTTTCATCGGAATAAGCAGACAAGACATTGGTTAATCCCTTTAATTCAATCGGGTCGCCGATCAATGTACCGGTTCCGTGCGTCTCTACGTATGTCATGGTGTCCGGATCGATTTCCGCTGATTGAACCGCCTGCTCAATCAAGTCCTGCTGCGCCCGGGGATTCGGCGTCGTCACGCCCATTGTGCTGCCGTCATTATTTATCGCAGAGCCGTCAATAACGCCGTATATTTTATCTTCGTCTTCTATCGCTTTTTCGAGCGGCTTCAGCATCAGCACACCGCAGCCCTCTCCGATTCCTGTTCCGTCCGCATCGGCATCGAAAGATTTTGAACGGCCATTTGGCGATAAGATTCTCGCCGCGCTCATTGTGAGAAAAGGTTTTTCATCAAGCAAAATGTCAACCCCGCCCGCAAAGGCCGCTTCCGCTTCTCCATTTTGAATAGCCTGCACGGCCAAATGAATTGCCGTAAGCGAACTGGAGCAGGCCGTATCCACGACCAGGTTGGGCCCTGTAAAGTTATAAATGTGCGCCATGTGTGCGGTAATAAAATTTTGCCCCGCGCCAATAATCGCGTCTTTTTGCAAATATTGAAATTTCTGATGGAACGCACCTGCCCTTGCACCGGCAAAAACGCCGATACGGCGGCCCCAGAGATCCTCTTTTTGATAACCGGCATCGGCCAAAGCTTCCGCGCTCACTTCGAGCCACTGCCTTTGCAGCGGGTCTATCATCGGTGCCAGCGTTTCTGAAATATTGAAATACTCCGGGTCAAATTGATCAATATCGTGAATAAAACCGCCCCATTTACTGATGCTTTTTCCTTCTTGATATTCACCCGGCTGATAGTGTTCCCCGGCGTTCCATCTGTCCGGCGGAACTTCAGTGACGGCATCCGTTCCGCTGCGGAGATTCTTCCAAAATTCTTTTATATCTCCCGCTTTCGGAAAATGGCAGGCCATGCCGATGATCGCAACCTTTCCCCGTTTCCCGGGGTTATCTGCCGTTTTTTTGCTCCGTTTCGGCGTCTTCTGCAAAGGGACCTTCTCCGCGGGAACTGCTGCATCTGCCGAAAAAGCTTCCGGACAATGTACGGCTAAATAATCCGCGAGCTGTTCTATGGTAGGGTGTTCCAGAAGGACAGTCGGATCAATTGAAACGGACGGCAGTTTTTGATCGATCTTTGTCAGCACTTGCGCCAGAAAGATAGAATCCATTCCGTATTCCTGAAAAGGCACATCGATATCCATATGCGTTTCATCGATACTCAGCTCTTTTGCCAAAAGCGACCTTAGCCAAGATTGAATATCAATCCGGTTATGTTCCCGTTTTTTTGTTTCAGGAGGTTTGGAAGCTGCTTTCATTCCTTTATGGGCGGCTGGCTTGGCATTTTCCAGCGCTTTGGCGTCCCAATCATGTTTCACTTGTGCCGGCAGCACGACAGCTCCGGGTCTTTCTCTTAAAATGTAATCAAGCATCTTGAGACCTTCAGCGTCAGAGTGCCGCAGCAATCCCGTTTGCTCATAAATCCCGCTTTTTATATCCCTGCTCATGCCCGTCTCATCCCATGCCGGCCATTGTATGCTAATGATGCCGCTCTCATTGTTTTCTGCAAAATAGTCCATGTAAGAATTAGCCATCGCATAATCGCTCTGTCCCGCCGCAAGAATCGGGACGGCTGCTGAGACAGATGAAAACAGGACGAAAAATGCCGGCGCATCATCCTTTACACTCTCATACAGACTGTGAAGGCCGTCTGCTTTCGGCGCGAGCACCCGCGCGATACTGTCTTTGGATTTGCGGAGAAAAGCAGGGTTTTCACGGTCCGCAATTCCCGCGCAATGCAGAATGCCTCCGACAGGTCCGAGCGTTGTGGTTACCTCTTTTATAAGCCGTCCGACGGCCTGCTTATCCGTCAGATCAACTGCTGAGACGCACACTTTTACACCTTGTGATTCCAGCTGCCGGATAAGCTGTATTTTTTCCGAAACGACAGGGTCTGTTTGCTCAAGATCCCACTCGGTTTTCGGCGGCAGCTCCTTTCTGCCTGTCAGAAGCAGTTTCTTCACACCGTATTCGGAAACGAAATGCTTGGCGCATAAAGCGCCGAGTCCGCGCGTTCCTCCGGTTATCACCAGGACGGCGTCTTTTGGAAACGCAGTCCGGTCTGTTTGCACAGCTTCTGGTTCAATCTGATCAGTCTGCTGAAGAACATAGCTGAAGCGCATGCCGTCCCTATAGCAAACAGCAGACTCCGTTAAGTCTGATTCAATTTCTTGTTTAATAAAAGCGGCTGTCTGCTCCAGCGGCCCTTCAGGATCAATATCGGCGTGACAGGTGAGAATATGGCTGTATTCATGCCGCAGCATGCGATAAAGCCCCGCTTTTTCAATACCATGCATAACGGCAGCCTTATTTTTGAAGGCTTCAAGCCCTTTTGTAAGATAAAGCATTTTCATGTTTTCTTGTCCGCGGCCGTATTCAATCAGCTGCTGCAGCGATGCCACCCAGCTGATGTCCTGCCGCTTTTGTCGGGAGCCGCAGCCGGTGAAGTCAATAAACCCGGAATAGATGGCCGCGTTCGGACCCTGTAAGAAAGAGATGAGCTGATTTTCCTGCACAATGTCAGCATCATTCAGGTGTTTTTTCACCTCGGCGGCAAGGTCTTTTGTATCTTCAGAGACGATGAGCGCTATTTTGCTGTTGAACGGCTCGGATGAAGACACTGCCTCGCACGGTTCCCATGTTTTTTGCAATAATACTGTTTTTTGATTCGAAAGCGGCAGCTGTCCCCGTTTCGGCACCCAATAGCGGTCGGCTCTGAACGGATAGGAGGGCAGGCTGATGCGGCGCGGTTTCCTGTCCGTATACAGCTGCTCCCAATCTGTGTCAAATCCGTTTGCCCAGAGCCGCAGCACTTTCCTGTATTTCTTTTTCTCAAGCCAGGCGCTGACGAGGTCAGCCGCGTCTTCATCGTCTGAGAACATGGAAATCGTGTTATTCTCGCGTTTTTTACGGCCGCTGATGATATCTTCGCTGTTTTTTCCCAACAGAAACGCGTTCAGTTTTTCAGTCAGTTCCTCTGCGGAGCCTGCAATGATTCCCAGCCTCGCTTCCATCGCGTCCCGTCCGGTCTGCAGTGTGTATGCGGCATCTGCAAGATCGATATGGCGGGATGATCCGTTCTGGATAAAATCGCGAAGGAGACGCGCTCTTTCTTTCAGCCGCTCTTCATTTTTAGCTGACAAAACAAAAAGAGATGACGCTTTCTCACTGGTTTCCTGCTGTTCCGTCTCACTTCTGCCCATGTATTCTTCAATAACGATATGCGCATTGACACCTCCGAAACCGAATGAGCTTACACCCGCCCGGCGGGGCAGGACCCGGCCGTTTTCATCACGCAGCGCTTCCCACTCCTTTGTTTCTGTCACAATGTAAAACGGACTGTCCTTCAACTTGATATGGGGATTGATGTTCTCGCAATGCAGACTTTTGGCGAGCGTCCGATGTTTCAGCTGCATCAATACTTTGATAACGCCCGCAATACCTGCTGCGAGCTCCAAATGTCCGATATTTGTCTTCACTGAGCCTATCCCGCAATATCCGCCCGGCGCCCCCTCTGTTTGGAAAGCTTTTTTCAATGCATTGATCTCAATCGGATCTCCGAGTGCCGTTCCGGTTCCGTGCGCTTCTATATAAGTGATCGTTGACGGGTGAATACCGGCTTTTTGATAAGCGCTTTTCAGCACATCCGTCTGAGCCTGCGGATTCGGCGCGGTAAGTGACGCTGAGCGTCCGCCGTGATTTTCCGCTGTACCGCGGATGAGGCCGTAGATGTGATCCCTGTCACGCTCAGCCTCTGAAAGCTTTTTCAAGACAATCATCCCGGCACCCTCTCCTCTGACATAACCGTCAGCCTGATCAGAAAATGTTTTGCAGCGCCCGTCTTCACTGAGCATGCCTGCTTTTTGAAAACCGATATGCCCTTCAGGCGTGACGATCGTGTTGACGCCCCCTGCGACCGCCATATCACAATCTCCCGTTTCAATGGCTTTTACCGCGCGGTGAATGGCGACTAAAGAGCTTGAACAAGCGGTTTCTACCGGCTCGCTCGGCCCGTGGATATCAAGAAAATAACTCATTCGGTTCGGCCCGACGGACGGCACGATTCCGGTCATCGTATACCCCTCGACAGGAAGACCCGCCTTATTGATTAAAGTTTGATATCCGCTTCCCAGTGTGCCGGTGAAAATGCCGGTTTTTGTTCCGGCAATCCGTTTTGCTGAGTACCCCGCGTCTTCAATGGCTTTCCACACATACATCATTAATAGACGCTGCTGAGGATCCATCATTTCAGCTTCTTTCGGAGATATCCCGAAAAACAGCGGGTCAAACTCGGCGATTCCATCTATAAAACCGCCCCATTTAATTGACGTTTTATTTGCATCCGCTGCCGGATCGCCGTAATATTCGCGCCAATCCCAGCGATCTCGTGGAATTTCTGTGATGCAATGCTCTCCTTTTTGTAAACGTGTCCAGAATTCATCTATGTCTTTCGCTTGCGGAAAAATACCGCTGATTCCGATAATGGCTATCGGTTCGGTTTTTTCTTCTGATTTTCCTTTTACGGATACGGGCGTTTCCCGCTTGACATGAACGGCCGCCGGAGCTTCAGCTTTTCTTATTCCGGCTTTTGGAGCGGTTTTTAAACGCTCTCTTTCTAAGCCGCTGAATGCTTCTTTCCATTCAGATATCAAATGGCCGCTCAGTTTGCGCAATGTCGGAAATTCAAAGAAGATAGTCGGGCTGAGCTCAAGCTGATAAGACCGATTTAATAGATTTGTAAATTCAGTGAAAATGATCGAATCAAATCCGTATTCCGTCAGTTCGCTGTCAGCCTCAATATCTTTCATGCTTACCTTTAAAAGATCTGATACATGCCGCTTTAGTTTCTCTTGAACCTGATCTTTCAGATCTCTTGCATCTGCCACTGCCGGAGCTTTTCCGGCGGCGCTTTGTTCTTCGCCCAGATCGAAAATATGGCGGCGGATCCGTTTTTCGTCGCCTTCTGCCACCATGACCTGGTGTTCTCCGGAGGCAAAAGCGGCGTACAGCGCTTGGATGCCTGAGGCCGATCGCATGGCTTTCATTCCGGTCTGTTCGTACATCAGCCGTTCGGTCTCTTTGTCCACGCGCATACCGCCTTCTTCCCAAAGCGGCCAGTTGACAGACAGAGTCTTCCCGCTCCGCTCGTTGTCCCGCACGAGACGGTTCCGGCGGGCTGCATAAACATCCATAAATGCGTTGGCTGCCGCATAACCGGCCTGCCCCGGATTTCCCATACCTCCAGCCAAGGAAGAAAACAGAATGAAAAAGTCCAGCCGCACATCTTTCGCTGCTTCATCAAGATTGATAAGCCCTTTCACCTTCGGCGCCATGACGGTCTTCCGTTCGTTTTCTGTCTGGTTGAGAATGTAATTGTCAGCGATCACGCCTGCGCCGTGAATGATCCCGTCGAGTGTTCCGTGCTCCTCCTGTATGTCGCGGACGAGGGCGATGACCGCCGCCCTGTCTGTCACGTCTACCGGTTGATACAATACGCGGGCACCCGACGCTGCCAAGCGCCGTAAGCGGGCGGAGCGCTCTTCATCAAGCACTTCTTCCCTCCCTGTTAATACGAGGACGGCGTTTTTGACGCGGGAGGCTATTTCTTCAGCGAAAATCAGGCCGATGCCGCCCGCTCCCCCGGTGAGGAGGTAGACCCCTTCGTCTTTCCACGGAATGGCGCCGCTTTGAGGCGCCGGCAGATGACGCCAGTTTCTGACGAGACGTTTGCCGTCTTCATAACGGATTTCCGCTTGTTCAGGATGCGCCCGGTTTTCTTTCAGCTTGGCAAGAAGCGCCGAGGCTGACTCGTCCGGATCGGCTTGGATGACTTGGCCGTACAGCTTCGGATGTTCAAGGTGAGCCGTTTTCAGAAAAGCGGCCAGCCCCGCCAATACATTGTCTTCCCCCCTGTCGGGGACAAGAAGCTGGATCAGCGTTTTTTTCTTCTGTTTTTCTTTGATAAGACGCGTGACGATCGCTGACAGCTCCGCCGCGCAGGCGTCATAACGGTCTTCAATCGGACCTTCGCCGTCAGCCGCACATACGGCGCCGCCGCTTATGTCCTCAGCGTTCATTCCGCCATACAGCGTCACGTATCTGAAAGACGCTTCTTGTCCGCCGCCTTCATCCGGCGGTGATTCCTGCCACTTTGGCTGAAGCAAGAGCGGTTTTTCCTCCGTTTCCTCTTCCAGAAAACGGGCGGTGAGCCCCGTCAATCGGACACATACCGCGCCGTTTTCATCACACAGCTCAATATGATAGGCGCCGTCCGCTGAGGAAAGCACCGCCCACATCGTCTCCCGGCACGCAGAAAACACCTGCATATCCTGGAGGGCAAACGGCAGAAACGGCCGTCCGGACGCGGAACCGTCTGAGAGCACGAGACCGATAGAAGCCTGAAGGGCGGCGTCCAGCATGCTCGGATGCAGGATGAACGGCTCCTTTTCCTCGCGGGCGGACGGCGGAAGAGTGAGCTTCGCGAGCACTTCTCCGTTTCCGGCATAGACGGCGTCAAGCGCCTGATGAGACGGTCCGTAGGTGATGCCGAGGCTGTCGAACGCTTCATAGCACTCAGCCTTTGACAAGTGACGGCCGCCGCAGCGCGCCTGAACCGCTTCCACATCGAGAACAGGAGCACGCTCCGTCTCTTCGAGCACGGCCTTTCCCTGGAAAAAGACAAGCGGCTCTTCTCCTTCGGCATACGCTTCAAAAGCAATATCTCCGTTTTCTTCCGGCTGAAGCTTTACATGAAGCGTCACTCCTTCAGAAAGCGCCGTCACCGGACGGAGCCAAACGATCTGTTTGAGCCTTACACCCGTTTTCCCGCCGGGTAAGTCTTCAGCAGCCAGCGTAACGGCGGCCCGGGCCATTTCTAAAGCAGCCGCGCCCGGAAGCACCGGTTTTCCATTGACGATATGATCGGCAAAAAACGGTTCATGCCCTGAAAAAACAGAAGTAAAGCGCTGGGCGGTAAAGGTCGATGTATTCGTATGGAGCAGCGGATGGAGCTTTTCACGTTCAGCTGAATTCCGGCTTTCAAGCTCCCTCTGAAGATGATCGGATGCCCAATACGTCTGCCTGGCAAACGGGTAGCCCGGCAGATTGCCGATTCGCGGCAAAGGTCCGCCATAAAGCAAGTCCCCTTCGATTTCATAACCTTGACAATAAAAATCTGCCAGCACGCATAACAGCTCCTGATATTTTCTATGGTCAGAATATGAGGCGCTGCACTTGCCGAGCACTTCTATTATGTGCTCCTGAATATGCTGACGGCCTGCAAAGTGCTGCGGTACTTTTCCCGAAAACACATAAGGATGATGTTCATTAAGCTTTGCCTGCTTCCATACATACACTGCGTCATCAGCATCTTGCACTACGATGGCGGCGCGATGGTTAAAGTGATGCCGTCCTTTTAGCAACGTGTAGCTGAGCTGGGCTAGATCATTTTCTTTCAGTCCGCCATTTTTCGCCCAAGTGATCATATCTTCGATTTTTTCCTGAAGGGCCTCCTTTGTTTTTGCAGACAAAGTCAGTAAATATGCAGGGGCATCCGGATGAGGTGAAGCGCTGCGCTTATAGCTTTCCATAACGATATGGGCATTTGTTCCGCTCATCCCGAATGCGCTGACTGCCCCCATTCGGTTTTTACCCGGCAGAGAAGGCCACGGTTTACCCGTTTTATTCACATAAAAAGGACTCTTCTCCCAGTTGATATAGCGGTTTTCCCCGCTGCAATGCAGACTGGCGGGAATCATTTCACGGGAGAACGCCTGTAAAAGACTGATCAAACTGACAATGCCTGATGCGGAAAACGTGTGGCCGATATTGGTTTTAATTGATGTGAGCGCGCAAAAAGCTTCTTCGTTTGTATAGGCAGAAAATGCGTCATAAAGCGCGTTAATTTCCACCGGATCACCGAGTTTTGTACCTGTGCCGTGTGTGACGATATATTCGATATCTTCAGGGTTGATACGGCCCCGGTCATAAACGGAAGTAAGCAGCCGGGTCTGCGCGACGCCGCTCGGAGCGGTAATTCCGTTTGTTTTCCCATCATAATTGATGCCGCTCGCCCGAATCACCCCGTAAATCGGATCACCATCTTTTTCCGCCTCTCTCAGCGGCTTCAGAACAACCGCCGCGGCCGCTTCCCCCGGAACCATGCCGTCAGCCCTTTTATCAAACGCGAAGCATTTCCCGTTTTCCGACAGCATTCCGGCTTTATCTATCGTTTCAAAAAAGTCCGGGGTATTCATGATATTCACCCCGGCCGCAACAGCTGTTGTGCACTCTTTATTCTGCAGGCTTAATACCGCCTGATGGACAGAAACGAGCCCCGAAGAACATGCTGTATTTATGGCCATCACAGGACCTGATAAATTCAAGTGATAAGCCAGCCGTGCCGCCAAAATACCGTTATGATGAGACGTGACATTGCCTTTGTCCCGTGTTAAAAGGTGATAATCTCCTTCTTCCGCCCCCACAAACATACCGATCGTCTGCTGCTTGATGTGACTGGCGCCGTAGCCGGCGTCCTCAAGGGCCCTCCACGCTTCCTGAAGAAGCAGCCGCTGTTTCGGATCCATCGTTTCAGCTTCCCTCGGCGATATTTCAAAAAATAAAGGGTCGAATTCGTCCGCCCCCGGTACAGCGCCGAGTTTCCATTTTGAACTTGTGAAGCCTTTTTTTGCGACCGGTGCGACAACGTCCTTTTCCTGAAACAGAATGTCCCACAGCTCGTCCGCCGTGCGCGCCTGAGGAAATCGGCCGCTCATGCCGATAATGGCAATGGAATCAGCTGCCTGACTGCCCTCGGTTCCGGCGTTCAGCTTATTTCTTCCCCTCTGCTTCTTTCGCTTTTCCGTTCCTGCCTTTTCAAAGACAGATTGATCTGCGGATTCAGGTTTCTTTTCTTCATAGACATGCTCCATGACGGACTTGTGTTCCGTCAGAAAATAGCGGACGACCTTCTCCAGTGTGGAATGTCCGAAAAACAGGGCCGGTGTCACTTCAATCCCGTAATGGGCGGACAAAGAAGAGGCGAATTCCGCCAAACTGATAGAATCAAAGCCGAAATCAGCCAGATTGTCAGCGTCCGTCAGTCTGTTCTTGTCTATTTTCAAAAGCCCCGCCGCCAGTTCTTTCACATCCCAGCTTACGCATTCTTCCAGTGTAAAGCCTTTCATTTCACTCCGCCTTCCTGAAAACGGGACGTTCCTGTTTACAGAACCCGAAATCGGCCGTTCGCCTTGATCTATCTGCAGGAAGCGTTTGGCCCTCGACGGAAAACCGGCCAGGACGAGATACTGGCTGGACGGCTGGACTAACAATGTTTCAAAAGCTTCGAGTCCTTCCTCAGTGTATAAATAACGCTGTCCGCTTGATTTTAAATACATATCGGTGCTTTCCGCCGTGCCGACATGCATCCCCCCTTCTTTCCAAAGCGGCCAATTGATTGCAAGTGACTTGCCGCTTCTGAGTCCGAGGCTCACAAGTTTATCCCGGTGACGGACAAAAGCCATTTGGAAGCGGTTCCCCATCGCGTAGTCACAAGAACCGAAGTCTCCTAAAATCGCTGAAGAAGAAGAGAAACAACAGAAGAAGTCAAGCGGCTCCCGTGACAGAACCTGATCTAACACCGCGGTGCCGTCCGCTTTTGGCGATAAGACTTGCTGAAAGGTTTGCAGATCTTTCTCCAGAATGCTTTCAGTGCCTTGAAGACCTGCAGCGTGAATGACACCGTGAATCGGCCCGCATCCTTTCTCTTTCACTTCTTGCAAACCTTTCTCCATCTGAGCCTGATCAGCGGCATCCGCCTGCACGTAAAACACCTTGGCGCCTGATTCTTCCAATCTCTTTATCTTGTTCAGTACCGGGCCATCTGCCGCTGATCTCCCCGTCAAAATGAGCGTAACCGGTCCTTTTTCAGAAAAATATCCGGCAAATAACAAGCCTAACCCCCCGCATCCGCCGGTAATCAAGTACGTTTTTCCGCTCTTTATCACACGCTTCTCGCCAGGGGCAATATCCGTCTGCTTCATTTCCATGACGCGACGGATTTCCCCACTGTACATGACACTGCGGAACGACGCGCTGTGAAGTTCTTCACATACGTTATAGATCAGTTTTTCTAACGGTCCTTTTTGTCCAAAATAAACCGCGGCCGTATCCGTCTCCGGCAAGATCAGTTTCAGCGACCGTTCCAGCCCGATCCATGACTCGGCGTAACTGATATCGGTATCGCTCCCGCACTGAGCGGAAAGAAGGATCCGCCTCGGTTTAGAACGCAAAGAAGCAGCTGCGCGGATCACATGATACAGAATGGAATAGTCTTTCACGGCCTTTTCATCTTCAAGCGGCCATCCATATAAAACGGCATCCGCTTTGCCTGCAGCCGTTTCAATATGCCGAAACGTTTCTTGATATGCTTGTCCGTCAGTGATTTTAATTTGATAATGCGTGTTTGAAAGCTTTTGAGTTTCCTCACCCTGTGAAATAAAAAACACGCCGGATTCCGGATAAAGGGATTGTAAAGACTGATAAGCATGCTTTCTGGCAGCTTCTCCCGTAAGAAAACAGATGACCGTTTTCAGCTCTTCATGAATGGATTTCTTCAGAGGCTGCTGAGTCCACATTTCTTCAAATATCATCATCTCGGATTGTTCCTTTTGCCCGTGATCCTGCTGAGACGGCTGTCTCATTCTCACCCCTTTGATTTCTGCGCAGACAATGCCGGTTTCGTCACAAAATTGAATGTCACAGCCGGTTTGATTCTTTTTATTAATATACATCCACATGCCGGATGAGCACGGACGCATGACGCGCAGTTCTTCAACCGCTTCAGGCACGATATGGACTGACGGCTCCGTTTTGGCCAGGACATGAAAAGCTGCGTCCAGAAATTCCGGCGGCAGATGATATCCCGGATTACGTCCGCTTTCATCTGTGAGAGCAAGCTTCGCCCAAACCGCACTTTCTCCCGCATAAAGCTTTTCAACGGTGCGGAACTCCTTACTGATCGTTACACCTGATGTGCCTGGTGTTTCATAATCGAATGAAAGCGGGCGGCAGTCTTTTTGTAAGGAGGCAATATCAAGCACGCGGGATGGCTGTATGTTCCCTTGTCCGATGATTCCATAATGATGCAGCTTCTCTTCGTCACTGTATATTTCATAATGGATGCCTTCCTCGTCTTCAGACAGAAGGGAGAGATTGACGCCCGCACCGTGAAGTCCGCCGGTAATCGGGTCAGTCCATGCCGCTGTTCGGATCCATATCTCTTTTTCTTCAGAGCTGTCTGCCGCATGATGAAAAGCCGCAAGCGCCATTTCTAAATAAACGGCTGCCGACAGAACCCGCTCCCCGCTCACATCCTGGAAAACGTGTTCCCGGCCTGTAAAAGATGTATGATAGCTTTGCTCCGCCAAGGTTGACGTATTTTCATGCAGGAAAGGATGCACATATTCAGTTGTTCCTGCTTTTTGTTCTTCCCGCTTCATCCAGTAGCTTTCTTTTGCAAATGGATAAGACGGCAGACTGATACGATGCGGCAGCGCGCCTTTATATAAAGATGCCCAATCGACGGGCGTCCCGTGAACCCAGGCATTCAAAAGACTGTCAAATTGACGTTTTTCCATCCAATCACTGACTGTGCCTTCCGTCTCCGTGACAGCACTATCACTCCGGCCCGTAAACACCCCGCTTACAGAACCAGCATTATTCAGAAAAGCAGTCAGCTTCTGTTCCAATTCAGAAACAGAGTCCGCTGTCATCGCCAGCCGTTCTTCCATCGGGACCCTCCCGACTTGAAGGGTAAATGCCGCGTCAAGCAGGTTCGCATCTGTAATTGTTCCGTTTCCGGCGGCATCCGACAGCAACAGAGCCCGCTCGCGCAAGCGGTCTTTATCTTTTGCCGATAAAACAAAAAGCGCCGGACGGCCGGTGTCTGCCGAAGTCATTTCAGCCGGTTCATACTCTTCTATCAGCAGGTGGGCATTTGCACCGCCCGCTCCGAAAGAAGATGTACCCGCGATTCTCGGATATTCCCGTGTTACTCCTTCAGATTCTATGACCGGCCGTCTCCATTCCGCTGTTTCCTGCTGCACGATAAAAGGAGAAGTTTCAAAATCAATTTCCGGGTTCAGCTGCTTTGAATGCAGCGACGGCACCAGATATCCGTGTTTCATCTGAAGAAGAATTTTGGTGACCGCAGCAATGCCCGCCGCACTTTCCAGATGTCCGATATTGGATTTAACAGAACCGATGGAACAAAATTGGTTTGCATCCGTATAGCGGCGGAAAGCCTTGGTTAACCCTGCGATTTCAATCGGATCTCCCAAGGAAGTGCCGGTGCCGTGGGCTTCCAGATAGCTGATTGCTCTCGGGTCAATCCCTGCCCGCTCCATCGCATCTGTGATCACTTCTCCTTGTGCATTCGGATTCGGAACGGTGAACCCGTTCGTTTTGCCGCCGGCGTTCAGAGCGCTTCCTTTAATGACACCGTATATATGATCATGATCTTCAACAGCCTTCTTCAACGGCTTTAACACGATACAGCCGACGCCCTCTCCGTCAACAAACCCGTCAGCCTTATCACCGAACGCTTTGCACGCGTTTGACGGTGACAGCATTCTCATAGAAGAAAGTCCGATATAATGAACCGGATCTGTAATCAGGTTTACGCCGCCGGCAATCGCGCATTCAGATGCACCTGTTCTGATGCTTTCTGCGGCGAGATGAATGGCGGTTAAGGATGAGGAGCATGCGGTATCGACCGCGATGCTCGGACCGTGAAAATCAAACACATAGGATACGCGGTTCGGGATAAAGTGATAGTGGGCCCCTGTCGGATAGTTGCCGTTCATGACACCCGCAAAGACACCAACCTTTTTACCGGCGCATAGTGAATCAGGGGTATATCCGGCATCCTCCAGGGCCGCATAAGCGGTTTCCAGAAACAGTCTCTCCTGCGGGTCCATGCGCTCCGCTTCTTTCGGGGAGATTTTAAAAAACAGCGGATCAAATTTATCAATATCTGTTAAAAATCCGCCCCACTTTGTATACATCCGGCCTTCCTTACCTTTTGTCTCATCATAGTAGTCCCGCCAATCCCAGCGGTCTTTCGGAATTTCGGTGATTCCGTGTTCACCGGTCTTTAACCGTTCCCAGAACTCATTAACATTTTCAGCTCCGGGATACCGTCCGGCAAGACCGACAATTGCCACTTCAAGGTGTTTTGACGGCGGTTCGGAAGCGGGCGGCGCTTTTTCAGAAAAAGATGCCGCTTGGCGCTTCGTCAATCCCGCGCTTTTGTTGCGGCTTTGCTTTTTCTGTAGAATGTGCGGCCCCTTTTCGGCTTCTTTATTTGTCTTGAAAATCCCAGCCATATCTTCCTGTCTTGAGCTGACGAGATATTCCGCTAATCCGCCGATTGTCGGATACTCGAAGAACAATGTGCTGCTGATATCAGGTATGTCTTCCCGCACGCGGTTGGTCAGCTGTACGATTAAGATGGAATCGATTCCGTATTCTTCCAGGGGCGTATGGGCTTGAACGTCCTCAATCGGCATCTTTAAGATGGCGCTGACGATCTGTTTCAGATACTCTGTGCTTTTTTCAAGCAAAGAGCCGGATGATGCCGCTTCAGTATGACGGACTTCTTCAGAAAATTGCGCATGCAGTTCGCGCTCCTTCGTTTCAGCCAAGTATGCGGCAAGCTCTCCTATCGTCCGGTATTCAAAAAACAGCGTGCTGCTGATATCAGGGACGAGATCCCGCAGCTCATTCGTCAGCTGAACGATCAGAATAGAGTCAATGCCGTATTCATCCAGAGGAGCCAGCGGATTTATCTCTTCTGCCGGCATTTTTAATACTTTTGCCGCAGCCCTTATCAGAAAAGCCGCTGTCTTTTCCGAAAGCCCCTCTCCCGCTTGTTTGATTGGGAGCTGACGATCAGAGGATGTTTGCGGTACGTTTGATTGGCGCTTTTGCGCGGTGTGAGCTTCCCTGCTCTGCCTGATGACTCCGTTGCTTTTCGCCGTGATAATCTGCTGGGTGTGCAGACGTTCGTTTTCAGCCGGAAATTGAATGGAATGAAAACCTTCAGCCATTAAAACGGATTTCCATGTTTCCGGATAAAGACCGGGACACCCCGGAATCCGCAACGCCTCGTCTTCGTACAGCCACCAGCCCTCTAATAAGCCGAATGTAACATGTGTAAACGGCGTATGCCCGCCCAGTTCATTAACAAGCAGCAAACCGTCCTTTTTCAATACGGCTTTTGCCGTCCTTAAAGTTTTCCGGATATTTTTGGTGGCATGCAGCACGTTTGCAGCGATAGCGATATCGTAGGTTCGCAGATGTAATCCCTGGCCCGCCGCAGGCTGCTCCACATTAAACAGCTGATACGTCAAATACGGATTGTCCGCGCCGTATTCCTTTTCGGCATGCATTAAAAAAGCTTTTGACAAGTCGGTATAACAGTATTCCTGAATATGGTTTTGATAGGGGCGGAGCTTTTTAAACAGTGTGCTGCTCGTTCCGCCGGTGCCCGCTCCGATCTCCAGCAGACGGATGTTTGCATCAGGATTGTTTTTCATTACATTTTCCACATAAATACACGCTTCATTTGCCAGCACATCGTTGTAATAATCAGCGAGAATATTATGCTTATAGATTCCTTCAACAAGCTCCATTGAAGAATCGGGAAACATCACGTCAGTGGCTTTTATTTTGCCTGTTAAAATGTCAGGCAAAGCTTGAATGACGGTATCCGCCAGCAGAACCTGCGCTTTCATATCCGGATCTTTCAGCCATTCGTTTTTCTTCTTATGCCACTCTTCCCAAACCGCGGCCGTTTCACCGCTTTTAAAATCTCTGTCTAAAAGACGGATGCTTTCTTCCAGCCAGCGTTCATATAAAGGCAGACAGGAAGCCGCCGGCGCTTCGCCGGTCAGACCCATTGAACGCAGCGTCACCCGCAGCACTTGCAGCAAAAGCCGATTCAATTCTTTCATTTGATTGCTTATTTCTGTTCTTAAGGATAACTGTGTACGGTCTTTTTGTTTGTCTCCCTTACCCAAAACCTTATCCTCCTAAGAAAATTAAATTTGCTCCGTCATTTTGACAGGCAATCAGATAGTCACAAATTCATAAGGGTTCATTCCCTCGATCGGAATCGGCTTGGTCAGCTTCATCAGCCCCATGCGGGAGATCGGCTGCGTCAGCAGAGTTTCCAGCGCCTGCATCCCTTCCGCCCGGCTGATCAGCCCGAGACCGATTGCACTCAGTCTGTCAAACTCTTCAGAAATGTGATTGTCAGCCCGCTCCCAATAACCCCAGTTCATCACTTTGACCCGGCATGACAGCCGTCCGGAAAGCTCATGGGCAAATGCGTCTTTAAATGCGCACCCCGCCGCATAATGGCTTTGATTCGGATTCTTAATATATGAAATAACCGAAGAGAAAAAGAGAATAAAGTCCAAAGACTCTTTCGCAAATACTTCGGCAATGTTGACGGAAATATCCACTTTCGCCGCAAGACCGGCGTGAAACTGTGATTCTTCCATATCTTTTACGCTTTCATTCGCAAATACCATCGCTGAATGAACGACGCCGCTGATGGTGCCGTATGTGTTTTTAATCTGTTCATAGGCGCGCTGAAGCGATGGAAGATCAGAAGCATCTGCGGCTATATATTCGGGAGCCGGGCCTGATGGCCGGTACCGGTCTATTTTTTGGCGTATCCGGCTGTCCAGCGGCCGCCTCCCGATCCAGACGACTCGGGCTTTATACGTCGTCACTATATAATCTGTCCAAACCTCGCCGATGCCTCCCGCACCGCCGATGATGACATATACGCCTCCATAGCGGTAAGGAACACTTTCAGATGGCTCGCTTTGGACCGGAAGCAATTGAGGCCGGTACCATTCCTGATGTCTGCGCACCCATGCTTTACCCGTACGGTCGCGGGACAGGCTGAATATGTCTTCTGCGGGGAAATCCCCCCCGTCTTCAAGATCGGCGAGACGGATGTGCCAGCTCGGATGTTCTTTAGCGAGAGACCCGACGAAACCGTGCACACTGGAATGAGCGGGACGCACCTCATCATATTGGGTGATAGGCTGTGCTTGGTGCGTAATCACCGTCATCCCGAGCTGCTCCTTTCCATACCCGAGACCGATAAGAGCTTTGGCCGCTCTGAAAATCTGCAGCACCCCGCTTTTTTGATCATGGCTGTCAGAATCAGCCGGCTGAGGGGCAAACCAGATCATATGCTGAATCTCACCGAGACGGCGGAGCCGATCAGATATCACTTCAACGGAAGCACTTTGGCCGATATCAAATCGCACAGCTTTAGGAAACAATCGTAAAACCGCGTCCGCCTGCCCGTCTGTACCGCCTATGATGACAGCTTTTGCTTCAGAAATGGGGAAGCCGGTTTGGTTGTCTATCGGTTCCGCGTCCCATACCTGCATCAGTTTGACGGCTCCGGTAAGGTTACCCGGGAGATCGTATTGCTTATTATCGGTTACGGCCGGCGCACTTTCGGCCATCCGGGCAGAAAATCCTTTTATCCTTACACACACATTGCCGCGTTCATCACATATATCAATGTCCATTCTTCGCACGGCCGGTGTTTCATGCGTCACAAATACGGCCGCCCACATGTTTGGACTGCACGGATGAAAAACGGTCAGTTCATGCAATTCAAAAGGCATTAACGGCTGCTCCGGATAACCCGCTTGATCTTCATTTATAACGCCGATGGCCGCCTGAAAAGCGGAATCAATCAGACTCGGATGGAGCACAAACTGTTCGGCTTCATCAGAAACGGAAGCAGGTAGCACCAATTTAGCCAAAGCTTCTTTTTCCCCGCAATAAATGTAATCAATTCCTTGATGTGAAGGTCCGTATACAATTTCCGCCTTTGCAAACGCCGCATAGCAGTCTTCTTTTGACAGCACTTTTTTGCGGCATCGCGCTTTCAGCTGTTCAATATGCAAAACCGGCGCCTCAGACAGCGGCTCAATCACAGCGCTGCCTTCACAATAAATGTCTGAATCATTTTCATTGCTGTACACTTGAAATGAAACATTGCCGTTGTCCTCCAAAGAAAGCCCTGTCGTCATACGCAGAGGCTCTTTTTTATGAACGGCCTGGCGTATCCAGCTGATATACCGCAGCGAAATGCCGGTTTTAGCCGTGTATCCAGCGGCTAACGGCGCGGCAGCCAGTTCAGCCGCGGCTCTCGCCATTTCAAGATAAGCCGCCCCGGGGAGAACACGCTTGTTTCGGACGATATGATCGGCTAAGAAGAATTCATCTCCGTTCAGTATCGTACTGAATTTTTGTTCTAACAAATCTGATGAATTGCGGTGAAGCAGCGGGTGAAGCCTGCTTTCTGTATTTGCGGAAGTGACGGGATGATCGGGCTCCGGTATCCAATATCGTTCCTTTGCAAAAGGGTACGTCGGCAGACTCATCCTGCGCGGTTTCTCCTCCCGATACAGCCGCGTCCAGTCTATCTCAAATCCTTTTGACCACAGCTCCGCAAGTTTTTTGTAAGTGCCGCTGTCCATCCATTTTCGGATCAGCTCCTCCGTATCCTGATCATCATTCAGGAAACCCCTGATTTCCGTTCCGCTATCAGACCGCCCTTGAAAGCAGCCGTCAATCTGCCGTTTTCGTTCTGTAAATTCAGTTAATTTCCTGATCAGGTCCGCTTGATCGTTCACTAAAAAAACAAGCCGTTCTTCCATTGCCAGCCGTCCCGTTTGCAGCGTATACGCCAGTGACCGCAAGGAAAAAGATTCATCAGGCTGCTTATCTAAGCCGGACTGACCGAAAAGACCGGAAAGAATATTCTTATGTTTCTCATCGTTTGTAAGACATTCTGCTAAAGTCCGGACGGAAGTATGCTGTATGAGATCAGTCATGTCTATTGCCAGCCCGTATTGATCCGTCATCAGCTCAGAAAACTGTGTCAGCTGCATGACATCCAAGCCGAATTCCTTCCAATCCTGTTCATCATTTACCGAGCCGGCCTCTACATGCAGAACTTCGGCCAGAACACCTCGCAACGCTTTTTCCAGCTGATTTTGCATTGTATCTATTTTGTCATGAAGCGGACCGCTTCCTTCAAGCGCTTTATCTTTGAGAAACATCAGCAGGCGGGCAGCGTATTCCTTCAGCCGCTCCGGATTTTTCGCTGACAGAGGCACGATATACGGTCTCTCTTGATCCTCCGTAATACCGGGGTTTTTAGGCCTGTACTCTTCTAAAATGAGATGAACGTTTGAACCCGTCGCCCCGAATGAACTGATGCCTGCGCGTCTCGGGCAGGCATGTTCACGGCCGTTCTCTGTATACGCCGGCCTTTTCCATGACTCAGTTTTTTGCTGCACGTAAAATGGCGAGTCCTCTAAACGGAGATACGGATTAATCGTCTCTGAGTGCAAAGAAGGGACAAGCGTTTTGTGAAACAGCTGCAAAACCGTTTTATGAAGCCCGCTGATCCCGGCAGCTGATTCCGCATGTCCGATATTCGATTTAACGGAACCGATCGCACAAAATTGACGATCCTCCGTAAACGTGCGGTAAGCTTTAACAAGACCTTGTATTTCAATCGGATCTCCTAAAGAAGTTCCGGTTCCGTGCGCTTCCACATAAGAAATCGTCCGGGGATCGATCCCCGTCTTTTCAAGACATTCAGCTATCATATCCCCCTGCGCCACGGGGCTCGGCACGGTAATCCCGCTGACGGTTCCCACGTGATTGACGGCGCTGCCTTTTATCACCGCATAAATATGATCCTTATCTTCTTCGGCTTTGTGAAGCGGCTTCAGCAGCACGGCTCCGATGCCGTCAGCTGAGACATAGCCTGTGCCTCCTTCGCCGAACGTGCGGCACAGCCCGTCACTCGAATGCATATCCATCAAGCCGTATGTGATATATTTTGTCGGGTGCAATGATAAATTGACGCCTCCGGCAAGAGCTGCTTCACATTCACCGCGTCTCAGACTTTCCGCCGCCATATGAACGGCCGTCAAAGATGACGAACACACCGTGTCAACCGCCATGCTCGGCCCGTGAAAATTGCAAAAATATGAAACCCGGTTTGCGATCGGCGCATAGTTCAAGGGATAAGGAAAGACCAGCCCTTTAGCAGCAGCTTCAGCGCCGGCGAGAGAATAATCCATATGCATCACCCCGGCAAACACACCGACGTTCATTCTCTTATTCGGCCCTTTCGGCTGAACGATTGTTTCCGGGGTGTAGCCCGCATCCTCAATCGTTTCCCAGCATGTTTCTAAAAACAATCGTTCTTGCGGATCTTTAGCTTCTGCCTCCCGCGGAGAAATCCGAAAAAATTTCGCGTCAAAACAATCTGGATCGTCTATAAAACCGCCCCATTTGGAAATCAGCTTGCCGGACGGCGATCGCAAATGCTCATATGTCCTCGTATCCCAGCGGGAACGAGGCACTTCCGTTACGCTGTTTTCTCCATTTTTTAAATTTGTCCAAAATTCACGAAGATTTTTGGCGCCGGGGTACCGTCCCGCCATCCCGACGATCGCAATATCTCCATTCTGCGTTCCGGCTGACGCCGATTTTTTCACGCGGATTTGGGTTGTCCTCTTTTTTTCCCGGGGCAAAGGCTCAGCACTTGAATGCCCGCTTTGAGCATGGCCGAAACCGGCTCCGTAATGTTCGCACAAATATCCCGCCAATTCCGCGATGGTCGTGTATTCAAATAACAGTGTCGGCAGTAGCTGCGTTCCGATTTTTTGTTCAATTTCCTTTACCATGTCCAACAGCCCCGGAGAATCCAGCCCCATTTCATAATAGCCGATATCCGGGTCAATCTCTTTCACAGGTTTGTTCAATCGGGCGGCAAGCAATTCTTTTAAATAAAGGATGCACTGTTCAGTAAGGCCGGCGGAAGCCTCCGCACGGCGGGGCTCAGAAGGCTCCGGTTCCGCTTGCGGAGCCGGGACGGCATTCCGCCCGTCAGGTTCTTTCTTTTGCCGTTTCTGATTGATCAGTTCCGGGTCCCTCACCAGTTTATTGGCGAAGTTTTTCAGTTCGCCGACTTTTCTGCCTTCCTCATTAAAAAACTCCATTGTCACGTAAACGAGATCTTTCTTACGGGTGACGGATTCTTTTTTTATCTTGGTGATACATGTCGTCTGCAGCAATTCGGCGCAATAAAACGATTCATAAAACAGCGGCAGAAATAATTGCCCCTCCTTCCTCGTCAAAGGAGCGAGATATACATTGGAGCCGATGCTGCTCGCATCTATCAATGCGGGATGAAACATCGTCTCTTCTGCATGTTCCAGCTGATCCTTTTGCACCGACAGATCAATATAAATCTCTTTTTCAGTTTGGTAGACGCTTCCGCAGCCTTTCATCATTCCTGAATGAACCAGTTCTTGATCCCTGCATTCCGCGTAAATGTCCTCAAGCGGTATTTCTGCCGCCGTTTGTTTTACGGCATCCATCCGGACGCTTTCTTGGAAGCCGGCGGGCTTGACGGAATGCATTTGCGCCGCGGCATATACCTTTGTCTCTGCTGCTTCGTCACCTTGTTTTTGCCCTTTCACCTCTACCTTCCACTGCCCTTCGCCGTTCTCTGTACAATTAACGGAAAGCAGGATTGTTTCTCCCTGTTCAGGAGCTAAAGGGTGAAAAATCGATAAGTGCCTGAGTTCAAGGCCGGCATGAAAAAAACCGTTTTCTCTGAAAGTCTGATAGATCAGGTCAATATAAGCCAGACCCGGCAGCAGTTCCTTTCCATAGGCTTTATGATGTTTCAGAACGGGATGCTGATTGTTAATAAGAAGCTGCTCTTGCATATGAACTTCCTCCATATCGACGTTCAATTTTCAGCGCAATCAGTAAGTCTTCATTTGTTTCCAAAACGTATTCGGACGGGACTTATGTGCGTTTTCATGCAGGTTTTCGGCTTTGTCCGGACGAATGGGCCGGCGTTTTAATTCCTGTCTCGGCAAAGGCTTTCTAACCGGGGTATACGCCTCTTGCTCCCAGGCTTCCACTATGACATGGGCATTCGTCCCTCCGTCAGCGAAGCTGCTGACGGCGGCAATCCGCGGTGAATCCGTCCATTCACGCAGAGCGTGCGAAAAATAAAACGGCGAGGCGGACAGATCGTAATGCGTCATCGGCTCTTTGCCCGAAAGGAAAGGCACACGCATTCGGCGCGAGAGCATAAGCACTGTTTTAATGAATCCGGCAATCCCTTCAGCGCATAACGGGTGTCCGATATTCGGCTTCATCGACCCCAATTCGCAAGGCGCGCTGTTTTGCATACGGTACACCGCTTCAATCGCCCTCAGTTCCAAAAGGTCTGTTACTTCAGAGCCTGAACCGTTTGCTTCAATGTAGCTGATATCCTCCGCTTTTCTGCCGCTTTTGGCAAGCGCCTTGGCCATCACTTCTTTCTGCGCCTGTATATTCGGTGTGGCAGGCCCCGCGGTTCTGCCGTCATTGTTTACGGAAATGCCTTTAATGACCGCATGAATCCGGTCCCCGTCTTTTACAGCCTGGGCCGCTGTTTTTAAATACACCATTCCGACGCCTTCTCCCAATACGATGCCGCCGGTGCGGCGGTCAAAAATATGAAACGCAGGCTCTTCGCTTAACAGATTGCGAAGTTCGAACATCCGGTGGGTTTGACCGGATTCCAGCAGACTGACTCCCCCGACCACCGCTGAGTCGATTTCACCGCAAGAAAGCGCCTGTATCGCCATATTCATACCGACAAGCGCTGAAGAACAGGCCGTATCCAAAACAAGACTCGGCCCCTTCAAATCAAAGAACTGAGAAAGATTGGCCGCTAAGTAATTCGGACCGGCTGCGACTATCGGATTTTTTGCATGCTTCAGACGGTTTTCATCAGGCATACTGCCGCCGCGTCCTCCTAAATAGACACCGGCTGACCTGCCTTTCATTTCTTGTAAAGAGTAACCGCTGTCTCTGAACAGATGAAGCGCCTCTTCTAATATAAGAAAGGACTGGATATCCATTGCCTTGATGTCTTCTTCGGGAATAAGGAAAAACTCCGGGTCAAAATGCGTTACATTTTGTAAAAGGCCCGCATAATCCGCCTTCTCCGTTTTCCAGCGCTCTTTCGGAACTCTTTGAATGGCTGACGTTCCTTCAGACAGCAGCTTCCAATAAGCTTCAATTGATTCAGCTCCCGGAAAACGGCAGGACATTCCGACAACAGCAATGTCTTGCGCCGCTCTAGCACGAGAAGGCTGAATAACAGCGGCTGCTGTTTGTTTGGGAACGTCCGGGATTACAGGCTGAACCGGTTTTGAAACGGCAGCTTTGATTTCCGGATATGCTGTTTCAAGCCATCCGGCCAGCGCAGCAACCGTAGGGTATTCATACAGCACCGCCGGGTCAAGGTCAGCTTTGATCCTCTTTCCGATCGCTCTGGACACTTGGGCAAGCATGATGGAATCGGCTCCGTAATCTTGAAACGGTGTATCAGATTCAAATCTTGACGGCTCCAGTCTTAATTCCCGGCAGCAAATGCCCGTCAGCCACTCCTCAACGCTTTCTGTATCGGCCTGTTCCTGCTGCTTTGTTTCAGTAAGGCCGGATGAAAGCAGCAGACGGTCAGGCTCCCATTTTTCCGGGTGAATGACGGCCGGCATAATAACAGATCCGCAATCGCCTGCCATGATGGCATCAAACAGGCTCAGCCCTTCTCTGTCAGTGATGCTCTTTAAACCGCTTTTCAGATAGGCCCGGCTTTTTGATTCGCCCATACCCGTTTCTTTCCAGCTCGGCCACTGGATGCTCAGCACCGGAAAACCTTTTGCGGCCGCAAAATAATCCATATAGGCGTTAGCCATGGCATAATCGCTTTGTCCCGCTCCTAATTCCGGCATCACGCCGGACACTGAAGAAAACAGCGCAAAAAACCGGAGAGGCTCCTTGTGCAGCGCTTGATACAAAAGGTCCAGTCCGTCTGTTTTAGGCTCAAGCACGGGCATCATCTGTTCGCTTGTTTTGCGGATAAAGGCCGGATGATCGAGATCTACGGCTCCCGCTGCGTGTAACACACCTCCTATCGGCCCCATTTGATCTTTCACACGGCTGACGGCCTGCTCATATTCAGGGCCGGAAGATACAGACAGCACTTCCGTTCGGATACCTTTTTGTTCGAGCTCTCTAATTCTTCTCACCTTATCGGAAAACGGGGAATTCCGTTTGATATGATCATCCCATTCCGCTTTCGGCGGCATTGTTTCTTTTCCGGTAAGCACGAGTTTCGTGACTCCGTAACGTTCGGCAAAATGCCGGGCAAATAAATATCCGAGTCCCCGGGTCCCTCCGGTGATCCAGAGCACATGGTCTTTCGGAAATGAAAATTCTTTTTCAGCTAAGCTGTTTGTTTCCTTTAACCGCGCGTGATAGCGCACACCGTTTCGGTAACACACTTCGATGTCTTCAGAATCGCGAAAAAACTCATCTGCGATCTGGTTTGCCAGCTCAGGATCTTCGGCAGTCCGTTCTGCATCCATATGCCGCGAGCGGATATCCTTATACTCACTTTGGAGCATCCGGTACAATCCGGCCTTTTTTGCACCTGAGAGATTTATCGTTTCATTTGCAAAGGGTTCAAGCCCCTTTGTCACACAAAGCAGCTGAAGCTTTCGGCCGCGGTTTCTGTTGTCAATGAGAGACTGCAGACGATGAATCCAGCCGTCATCATGATTGATTTCCGTCCCGCATCCGGTCACATCAATCAGACCGCCGAATCGGGCCGCGTCCCCGGATATTTCCGGTGATGCAGCGTCAATGATTTCAGACTCGGGGAAATAACGGGACAGCTCAACGGCTAAATTTCCTGTCTGGTGATCAGCAGCTATTCCGATGACGCCCCGCATTTCCTTAGCCGGAACACTGCTGCTTTCTGCCCAGCTTTTCTGTAAAAAGCGGATTTCACGAAATGTTTCAGAATGTGTTTCAGCATCACGAACATTGTCCGGCGCTGCATCGTCCGGCCAATACCGATCCTTTATAAATGGATAACCGGGAAGGCTGATGCGGTGCGGCAGGCTGCCGTTATAAAGCTCTGACCAATCAATCTTCAGCCCTTTCACCCAAAGTTCCAGAAGCTTCGCGAATTTTTTTCTTTTCATCCATTTACGGACGGCTTCCTGCATATCTTCATCCTTAAAAACGGCTAGAATGTCTTTATACTGTTTGCTTTTTCCCCTGAAGCAGCCGTCTGTCCCGCCGTCAATAAAACGCTGCAGTTTTTCCGCTAACTGCTCTGTCGACGTCACGATAAACGCCGCACGTTCTTCCATCGCTTCTCTTCCGGTTTGAAGGGTGTAAGCCGCATCCCGGAGGCTGCGGTCTGTGACGTCATTTTTTCTGATCGCTTGAAGAAGCTGCTGCGCCCGCTGCTTCAGGCTGGCCTCCAGTTTGGCGGATAATAAAATGACTGCGGGATCTTCATCTGTGAATGGCTCATAAATCTCCCTATCAGGTTCAATATATTCTTCTATCAATATGTGGGCATTTGCCCCGCCCGCGCCAAAAGAAGAGATTCCCGAGATTCTCGGAATCTCTTTTTGCGCTCCGTTTTCCTCAATGACCGGCCGTTTCCAGTCTGCCAATTCACGCTGCACCACAAACGGCGTCCGGTCGAATGCAATATTCGGATTCAATTTTCTGCAATGTAAAGAGGGAGCCAGCTGTCGTTTTTGAAACTGAAGCAGCAGTTTCGTTACACCGGCAATGCCTGCCGCGGCTTCCAAATGCCCGATATTGGATTTAACTGAGCTGATGGCGCAAAAACCTTTATCAGACGTTTTCGTTTGAAATGCGCGGGTCAAACCGTCAATCTCGATCGGATCTCCGAGTTCAGTACCCGTGCCGTGTGCTTCGATACAGCTGATCATCCGCGGATGTATTCCTGATTTTTTAAGCGCGCCGGAAATCACGTCAGCCTGGGCGCTCGGACTCGGCACTGTATACCCGTTTGTTCTGCCGCCGTGATTGATATGAGTGCCGCGAATCACCCCGTAAATATGGTCCTTATCAGCCATCGCTTTTGACAGCGGCTTTAACAGCACGGCCCCGACGCCTTCCCCGGGAACAAATCCGTCCCCGCTTTCACCGAAACTTTTGCACGTTCCGTCTTTTGAAAGCATTCGATAGGCGCTGAGCTCCGCATAAGCCGAAGGATGCGTATACACATTCACACCGCCGGCAATCGCCATGTCGCATTCGCCGCGAAGGATGTTTTCACACGCTTCGTGAATTGCAGTCAGCGAAGATGAGCACATCGTGTCGACCGGCATGCTCGGCCCTTTCAGATTAAGAAAATAGGAAACTCTGTTGGCCGCTGAACTGAACGACGTTTTCGGCTGCAGGGTGCCGCCGTTTTTCCAGTACATTCCGTACCCGTTTTTCGTAATGCCCGCAAAAACGCCGACCCGGCCGTTATACAAATTCTCAAGCTGTTCCTTCGTATAACCGGCATCCTCCAGCACCTGCCAGCACATTTCAATAAAGAGACGCTCCTGCGGGTCCATATTCAAAGCATCACGGGGTGAAATTTGAAAAAACAGCGGATCAAAGAAAGCGGCTTCTTTCAGAAACCCGCCCCGCTTACTGTAACTTTTCCCTTCTTTCACGGCCGCTTCAGGATCAGGGTTGTAGTACTTGTCCTTTTCCCAGCGCTC
Source organism: Bacillus sp. FSL P4-0334 (assembly GCF_038004825.1). NCBI lineage: Bacteria > Bacillati > Bacillota > Bacilli > Caryophanales > Bacillaceae > Bacillus > Bacillus sp. FSL P4-0334. The sequence goes on from NZ_JBBORX010000001.1 coordinate 3,605,284, forward strand.
TTCGGGAATTTCCGTCACACAGTCTTTTCCGGCCGCTAAGTTATCCCAGTACTCTTCAAGTGTTTCAGCTTGCGGATAACGTCCACTGACTCCGATAATCGCAATCCCTTCTTTTGTCTGGTTCTCATTGGAAAAAGCAGGCCGTTTCTTTCGCTTGATAAACGACGGAAGCACCGGAAAATCTTCATTTGCCAAAACCTGTTCTGATATGCCTGAACGGTGGTCATCATCATTTGTCCATTTTCGGCATTCTTTTGGATAATCCGTGACAAAGTGAGCTGCCAGAGATCCCAGTGTCTTATATTCGTAAAAAACCGTTTTGGAAAGGTCACCGAAAAGCAGAGACAATTCGCGGTTCAATTTCGTCACAGTGACTGAGTCGATTCCGTAGGTTTCCAGCGGCTCTTCAGTATCTATGTTGGAAACAGCAATTTTTGTAGTCAGGGCAAACAGCGTTTTGAGCTGAAGAAGCGTTTGTTCATACAAACGTTCACTGCGGTGTTCGGCATTGGTTTTTCCGGGAGCGCCCGTCTTGATGACAGGCTGCAGCTTCAACCCTGATAGGGAAGCCCATATTTTCCCCTCTTCGTCACATAAATCAATATAAAAGCTCCCCGCCTTCTCTTGTATCTCGGCCCATACCTTGTCAGGACAAGGTTCATAAAACAAAAGCTCGTCCAATGAAACCGGGGCGAGCGTTTTATATTCTTTGCCGCCAAGCAGCGCGCATGCCTCTGTCACACTTTTCATCAGACAGGGAGGGAGGCCGAATCGGGCGGATTCTTTTTGGTTTGTCAATGGAATTGATATGTCTGCCAGCATCCGTCCTGCTGAGGCGTAAATACGCTCAATTCCTTTCATGTGCTCACTGTATTGAACGGTATCGTTCTGAGTGATGGCTTCAATTTGCTGCTGATCCATCAGGAAGCCGCTGTTTTCCTTCAAGCGGCTGATATCCAGCATGCCAGGCGCAGCATCAACTGGCTGAATCGTCCCTTGGCTGTACACATCATAATGACTGAAATCGGCAGAAAATGGATTATAAATCTCAAACCTTTTGGCTTCACCCTCTGCGGGTATCAGCCTGATTTCGATATGGAACGGCTCAGCCTCAGTCAGAATGGGCTTTGACCACACGATATGCGTCAGCCGGACAGCCTCAGTCTCCTTTACTGTCAAAACAGCCGCAGCTCTCGCCATTTCCAAAAGAAGTTCTCCGGGCATAAGCTTTTTACGCTGTAAAGAAACATCAGCGAGAAAAAATTCCCGGCCGCTGAAAGCTGCCGAGAATCCCTGTCCCGTTTCATCGGAAATATGCTGCTGAGCAAGCGGATGAAGGGAATCCGCTTGGCGAAGTCCCATCCGCATATCATAATCGCGCAAAATGCCGATCGCATCCTGTTTTGTCATTTTTTTATTTTTGACGTCAGAAAAAACCCGGTGCAGAAACTCTTTCATATGGTTTCCTCCATTACGCTAATCCCTGTAAAAACCGATCGTTCTTTTTACAGCGGCTTCTATGCTTATTTCGTTTTTCTCCAATTCATCAAGCAGGCGCTCATAAGTCTCAAGCGGGGACGTATCAATCTCATAAGTCTCCCGGTGCCTTATATGCTGCGCACTGTGCGGTATCCAGCAATGTGTTTTCGCAAAAGGATAGACGGGCAGGCTGACTTTTTTTGGCCTTTCGTCCGGATATAATTTATTCCAGTCGACATGTAAACCTTGCACCCATAATTTTGCAAGCATTGTATACTTTCCTGCTTCCATCCATTGATCTACGGTCCCGCTCATTTCTGCGTTGTCCGTCATCTCTGTAAACAGCTGTTTCATCGCTTTGTTCCGGCCTGTAAAGAAATTCTGCCCCGTCTCCTTGCCGCTGAGGAAATCATTCAGCGCGTTCGTAAGCTCTTCTTTTGTTTCAGCAATGACGGCTAGGCGCTCTTCCATTTCATCCCGGCCAAGCTGAAGCGTATAAGCGATACCCGCAAGAGCTCCGTCAGCTGAATGTGTCTTTTCCAAATATCTGCGCAGCTGTTCCGCACGTTCCTTCAGCTGTTCCGCCGTCTTTGCCGAGAGAATGAATAAGGACGGCTGAAGTTCACCGGCCGTCCATTGTTTCTCTTCAACAGGAGAAACATATTCTTCGAGCACGACATGAGCGTTGACACCGCCAAATCCGAACGAGCTGACACCCGCTCTCCGCGGCAGTTCATTTCCGCTATCATCAGTCGCCGCTTTCCACGGCTGAGTGTCGCGGACGAAATAAAACGGGCTGCCATCGAGGCTGATATACGGATTAACGGTTTCACAATGCAGACTTTTCACAAGCGTTTTGTGCTGCATCTGCAAAATAATTTTTAAAAGCCCGGCCATGCCGGCGGCAAGCTCTGTGTGGCCGATATTCGTTTTGACGGAACCGAGGCCGCAATGAGGCTGATCGGGTGCCGTTACTCCGGCTTTCTGATAAAGCGCTGCAAAAGCCGCTTTGAGTCCGTTGATTTCTATCGGATCTCCGAGCGCCGTTCCCGTGCCGTGGGCTTCAATATAACTCACTGTACGGGGGTCGATGTTCGCTTGCTGATAAGCTTTTATCATGACTTCTGTCTGTGCTTTCGGATTCGGCGATGTAAGGGAAGCCGCCCGTCCGCCATGATTTTCCGCCGTTCCGCGAATAACGGCATAAATACGGTCGCCGTCACGTTCCGCATCGGATAATGTTTTCAAAACAATCATGCCCGCACCTTCAGCTCTGACATACCCGTCCGCTTGATCGGAAAATGTTTTGCATCGCCCGTCTTCACTGAGCATTCCCGCTTTATTAAAGCTGATATGCATATCCGGCGACACAATAGCATTGACGCCTCCTGCAATTGCGATGCCGCAGTCTCCGGCCTGAATTGCCCTGACCGCACGGTGAACAGCGACCAATGAGCTTGAACAGGCGGTTTCAATCGGTTCGCTCGGCCCATGTATATTCAGAAAATAGCTCATGCGGTTCGGACCGATTGACGGAACCGTACCGGCGGCGGAAGAACCCTCAATCTCTATATGGAACTTTGAAGCTTCCTGAGCGTAACCGCTGTTTGTCGTGCCTGCAAAAATGCCTGTATTTGTTCCTGACAGGCTTTTGGCAGAGCAGCCGGCATCTTCAATCGCTTTCCATACATGCATCATTAAAAGTCTTTGCTGAGGATCCATCATTTCGGCTTCATGCGGAGAAATACCGAAAAATAAAGGATCAAATTGAGCGGTTTCATCAATGAAGCCGCCCCACTTTACATTACTCGCATTTTTATCTTTCTGCGGTTCTCCGTAATACTGTCTCCAGTCCCAGCGCTCCGGCGGTATTTCAGAAATGCAGTCCTTTTCTCCGGCTAAATTCTCCCAAAACATTTCCGGATTTTCAGCCATTGGAAATGCACAGCTGATTCCGATTATCGCCACGGGCTCAGGTGCAGCTGCGGTTTTTGTTTTAGGAAGACGGGACGGAATCGAGAATGGCTCCGTCTTCATTTTTTTACGCACAACCGGTTTCTCCGTTTCTGTTTCTGCCTGTGAGCCGAATGTATCCGGATGTTCCGTCAGCAAGTATTGGGCAAAACGAAAGACTGTCGGGTATTCAAAAAACACAGCCGGTGTCAGTTCAAGCCCATACATTTTATTTAGTTCATTTGCAAACTGCGTGAATGAAACCGAATCAAAGCCATAATCTCTCATCTCTGATTCAGCATCTATCTCGTCTTCTTTCACCTTCAGAATGCCTGATATCATATGTTTGAGTTCCGCTTGTACTTTATTCGGCATATGGACGGGCGTCTTCCTTGACACATGAATGCTACGGGACGGTTCCGGCGGTTCCGGCGTTTCAGGCATCAGGTTTTTTCGAATCCGTTTTTCGTCGCCCTCTGCCACCATGACCTGGTGTTCTCCGGAGGCAAAAGCGGCGTACAGCGCTTGGATGCCTGAGGCTGATCGCATGGCTTTCATTCCGGTCTGTTCGTACATCAGCCGTTCGGTCTCTTTGTCCACACGCATACCGCCCTCTTCCCAAAGCGGCCAGTTGACGGACAGGGTCTTCCCGCTCCGCTCGTTGTCCCGCACGAGACGGTTCCGGCGGGCTGCATATACGTCCATAAATGCGTTGGCTGCCGCATAACCGGCCTGCCCCGGATTTCCCATGCCTCCCGCCAAGGAAGAAAACAGAATGAAAAAGTCCAGCCGCACATCTTTCGCTGCTTCATCAAGATTGATAAGCCCTTTCACCTTCGGCGCCATGACGGTCTTCCGTTCGTTTTCTGTCTGGTTCAGAATGTAATTGTCAGCGATCACGCCGGCGCCGTGAATGATCCCGTCGAGTGTTCCGTGCTCCTCCTGTATGCCGCGGACGAGGGCGATGACCGCCGCCCTGTCTGTCACGTCTACCGGTTGATACAATACGCGGGCACCCGACGCTGCCAAGCGCCGTAAGCGGGCGGAGCGCTCTTCATCAAGCACTTCTGCCCTCCCTGTTAATACGAGGACGGCGTTTTTGACGCGGGAGGCTATTTCTTCAGCGAAAATCAGTCCGATGCCGCCCGCTCCCCCTGTGAGGAGGTAGACCCCTTCGTCTTTCCACGGAATGGCGCCGCTTTGAGGCGCCGGCAGATGACGCCAGTTTCTGACGAGACGTTTGCCGTCTTCATAACGGATTTCCGCTTGTTCAGGATGCGCCCGGTTTTCTTTCAGCTTGGCAAGAAGCGCCGAGGCTGACTCGTCCGGATCGGCTTGGATGACTTGGCCGTACAGCTTCGGATGTTCAAGGTGAGCCGTTTTCAGAAAAGCGGCCAGCCCCGCCAATACATTGTCTTCCCCCCTGTCGGGGACAAGAAGCTGGATCAGCGTTTTTTTCTTCTGTTTTTCTTTGATAAGACGCGTGACAATCGCTGACAGCTCCGCCGCGCAGGCGTCATAACGGTCTTCAATCGGACCTTCGCCGTCAGCCGCACATACGGCGCCGCTTATGTCCTCAGCATTCATTCCGCCATACAGCGTCACGTATCTGAAAGACGCTTCTTGTCCGCCGCCTTCACCCGGCGGTGATTCCCGCCACTTTGGCTGAAGCAAGAGCGGTTTTTCCTCCGTTTCCTCTTCCAGAAAACAGGCGGTGAGCCCCGTCAATCGGACACATACCGCGCCGTTTTCATCACACAGCTCAATATGATAGGCGCCGTCCGCTGAGGAAAGCACCGCCCACATCGTCTCCCGGCACGCAGAAAACACCTGCATATCCTGGAGAGCAAACGGCAGAAACGGCCGTCCGGACGCGGAACCGTCTGAGAGCACAAGACCGATAGAAGCCTGAAGGGCGGCGTCCAGCATGCTCGGATGCAGGATGAACGGCTCCTTTTCCTCGCGGGCGGACGGCGGAAGAGTGAGCTTCGCGAGCACTTCTCCGTTTCCGGCATAGACGGCGTCAAGCGCCTGATGAGACGGTCCGTAGGTGATGCCGAGGCTGTCGAACGCTTCATAGCACTCAGCCTTTGACAAGTGACGGCCGCCGCAGCGCGCCTGAACCGCTTCCACATCGAGAACAGGAGCACGTTCCGTCTCTTCGAGCACGGCCTTTCCCTGGAAAAAGACAAGCGGCTCTTCTCCTTCGGCATACGCTTCAAAAGCGATGTCTCCGTTTTCTTCCGGCTGAAGCTTTACATGAAGCGTCACTCCTTCAGAAAGCGCCGTCACCGGACGGAGCCAAACGATCTGTTTGAGCCTGACACCCGTTTTCCCGCCGGGCAAGTCTTCAGCGGCAAATGTAACGGCGGACCGGGCCATTTCTAAAGCAGCCGCGCCCGGAAGCACCGGTTTTCCATTGACGATGTGATCGGCAAAAAACGGTTCGTGTCCTGAAAAAACAGAAGTAAAACGCTGGGCGGTAAAGGTCGATGTATTCGTGTGGAGCAGCGGGTGAAGTCTGGCTGCTTTCTCACTTTTCGCTGAGCCTGTTTTGTCAAGTGACACATCAGCTTTTGTGACCCAATATCGGTCTTTGGCAAAAGGGTAGGCCGGGAGACTGATGCGGCCCGGGTTGCGCTGATAAAGAGCTGACCAATCGACGTCAAGTCCTTTAACCCAAAGGTCAAGCAGCTTTCCGTATTTCCCTTTTCTCAGCCAGGCATTTATGGTAAGCGCCATATCTTCATCAGAAGTGAGTGAAGCCGCCAATGAATGATGTTTGGCTGTCCTGCCCCGCCAGATATGAGCATGTTCGATATTATGATCGTTTGAGAAACTCATAAGCTTCATTTTCAGTTCTTCTATCGACTCGGCCGTAAATGCAAGCCGCTCAGCCATCGGTTCTCTTCCCGTCTGAAGCGTGTAAGCGATCTTGGCTAAATCCCCGTCAGAACGTTTTTTTCTTATGACATCATCCAGAAGCTGGCGGGCGCGCTCTGTCAATTGCTGCTCATTTCGAGCTGATAAAATAATAACAGCCGGTTTTTGCGGAGAAACAGACGCGTTTTCCATTGGTTTCAGGCTGTCAGACGGCACATATTCCTGAATGATGACATGCGCGTTTGAACCTCCTGCTCCAAACGAGGAAATGCCGGCAATTCTCGGATATTCCTTCATTTTACCCGTGATATTCAAGACAGGTCGTTTCCATTCCGTTTCTTTTTGCTGTACGAAAAACGGAGTGTGCTCAAACTCAATATTCGGATTCAATTCCGCCGCATGCAATGAAGGGGCAATCCTCTTATGTTTCAATTGCAGAAGCAGTTTGGTGATCCCCGCAATCCCGGCAGCGCTTTCTAAATGTCCGATATTTGATTTAATTGAACCGATGGAACAAAACTGCCGGTCTTCTGTTGTCAGGCGAAAAGCTTTCGTTAACCCGTCGATTTCAATCGGATCACCGAGCGCAGTGCCCGTTCCGTGGGCTTCCAAGTAACTGACCGTTCTCGGGTGAATGTCTGTCCGTTTCAACGTCTCTGCGATCAGATCAAACTGCGCTTTCGGATTCGGCACCATATAAGCGTTTGTCCTGCCTGCTGCGTTCAGCATGCTTCCTTTGATAACGCCGTAAATATGATCGCCGTCTTTCTCCGCTTGAGCAAGCGGCTTTAACACAATCGCCCCTACTCCTTCACCGTCAACAAAACCGTCCGCACTGTCTCCGAAAGATTTGCATTTATCACCGGGAGACAGCATTGAAAAAGCGGACAGCCGCTCATAGTGGGCCGGATCAACGATAAGATTGACTCCGCCGGCAATCGCTGTTTCACTCATTCCGCTCCGCAGGCTTTCTGCAGCGAGATGGACAGCTGTTAAAGAAGAAGAGCATGCTGTATCCACAGCCATACTCGGCCCTTGGAAATTGAACAAAAACGATACTCTGTTTGCGATAGACCAGTCGCTGGGAACTGTCGGGTAATTGCTGTTCATCACACCGACAAAGACTCCGATTTTCCGGCTGTCACAAAGGGTGGCCGGGGTGTACCCCGCATCTTCAATGCTTGAATAAGCAGTCTGCAGAAACAACCTTTCCTGCGGATCCATCCTTTCAGCTTCCGCGGGAGATATACGGAAAAACAGCGGATCAAATTTATCAATGTCATCGAGAAAACCGCCCCATTTTGAATAAATGGACCCCCATTTTCCGCGTTCCTCGTTATAAAACGTTTTCCAGTCCCAGCGATCTTTCGGCACTTCAGTAATAGAATGCCTGCCGGCTTTTACATTTTCCCACAGCTCATCAACGTGATCGGCGCCCGGATACCGGCCTGACAGACCGATGACAGCGATATCCTGGATATAGGGATCTCCGTTCGTCCTGCTGCCTTCCTCGTTTTGAGGAATTTTGTTTTGTTTTACATTCAGGTTATCTGTGTGATCAGACAGCTGCTCTTCACGCACACCCATCGCTTTCATAAATGCTCCCCGCTGAGAAAGAAGCAGGTAATCCGCGATTTCTTCTATCGTCTGATATTCAAAAAAGAGGGTGCTGGTCATTTGGTCAAACACGTTACGAAAAGCATTCGTGAGCCTGACGACCAGAATAGAATCCAAACCGTATGCGGTTAAGGAAACCGACGGATCCATTCTCCCGCTCGGAATCTTCAACGTTTTTCCTATTAATTCCGTCAGATATGCGATGCCCCGTTCTCTTACGTTTGGAATCGGCGCGGCGCTTTCTGCGGGAGCCTGCACCCGTCCGGCGTTTTCGGGATGAGCCCGTCCATTCCCGAATTGCCGCTCGAGCGCTTCTTTACGGGAAGACAGAAAGTAATCAGCAAGCTCATCAATGGTTTGATATTCAAAAAATAAAGTGCTGCTGACAGAACCGAAGACGTCTTTTAACGCATTGGTCAGTCTGACGACCAGTATGGAATCCAATCCGTATGCGGTTAAAGGTTCATGGGATAAAAGACGATGCGCCGGCACTTTAAGCGCTTCACCGATTACCTTCTTCATCAGTTCAACGCTTTTTTCTCTCAGGCTGACATGCAAAGTATCATCCGAAAGACCTTCTGCGTCATACGGACGGCGCTCCGGCTTCTCTTCTGACGCCTGCGTGAGGGCAAGCCTGACCGTTCCGTCACTTTCAGCCGCTATAATCTGCTGGCCTAAGTCGTGTGCGGCTTCAGCCGGAAACAGAGGATGGACGAATCCTTCAAGCGAAAGCGCTTCCGCCCAGCCGGCCGGATTAACCCCCGGACAGCCCGGAATCCGTAAATCATGATCCTCATACAGCCACCAGCCTTCAAGAAGGCCGAACGTCACATGGTTGAATATGGTACGGCTGTTGATCTCATTTATAAACAGCTGGCCGTTTTTTTGCAGCATTGCTTTCGCATGGCGCAGCGTAGAGCGGATATTTTTTGTCGCATGAAGCACATTGGTCGCGATCACTGCGTCATACGTGCCGATGTCCGGCGCTTCTGTTGATACCGGCTGCTCAGCGTTGAATATTTTATAAGTGACATAAGGATATTCCGGACCGAATATGTCTTCTGCATGTAAAAGAAATGCTTTAGAAATATCCGTGAAACAATATTCGGCAATATGCGCTTCATACGGTTTCAATTTTCTCATGACCGCAGCGCTCGTCCCGCCCGTTCCGGCTCCGATTTCTAAAATGCGGATTTTCGCCTGCGGGTCTTTTTCCAGACGTTCCTTCAAAACTGCAATCAATGTGTCAGCAAGCTTGTCATTGAAAAAATCAGAAATGATATTATTGCGGTAAATGCCTTCCACAAGACGGAAAGAGGAGTCAGGGAACATCACTTCCGTTGCCGGAAGCTTACCGGTTAAAATGTCTGGAAGCACACGCAATGTCTCTTCTGCCAATCTGACATGCGCCCTCATGTCTTTCTGGCGCAGCCAAGTCTCTTTTTTCCGCTCCCATTCCTCCCACACCTGCCCTAGATCCGTTTTTTCCGGAGTAAGCGCTAATTTATTCAGGAGGACAAAGCTCTCTTTCAGCCATCTGCTGTATTGTTCCGTTATGCCGGCAGCCGATTGAAATAACGGCAAAGCCTGACCAAGCCCGGCTCCCATCTCATAAAGGGTTGATACAAGCATTTTTTCAATAAGGGACTCCATCTCTCTCATGCAGCTCATGACACTTGATGCTTTTAACCGCTCAGCTTCGTCATTCTGCGTGATGTTAACCGTTAATTGTCCGAGTGCGGAAGGAATCTTTTCCGGATAAACCGTTACTTGTTCTTTCAGATCGTCTTTCATAAAAACCGGATCTGTCGTTTTGATCAGCGCCAGCTGGTCATGAGGTCCGGAAAGCAGGGTTTCCAGCGTTTTCATCGCTTCGGGCGCCTCAATAGAAGCGATTCCGTCCCGCTCCATCCGTTTCCGGTATTGTTCTGAAGCGACAACGCCGACACTTCCCCAAAAGCCCCAATTGACAACTTTTACGGCATACGGCGCTTTCTGTGAGATCCGCTTAGCAAAAGCGTCTTTAAACGTGCACCCGGCGGCATAATTGCTCTGTCCCGGCGCTTTTTGAAACGACATCATCGAAGAGAAAAACAGCAAGAAATCCAGGGGTTCCCCTTCAGCTATCCGGGCAATCTGCAAGCTCACATCAGTTTTTGCAGAAAGTGACGCGCGGAACTGATCCTCTTCCATATTGGCAAAACTGCGGTCTGATAACACGATGGCGGAATGGATGATTCCGCGGACCTTTCCATTTTCCTTTACAATGGTGTCATACGCCCGTTTGAGAGAGTCATAATCGGCAGCATCCGCGCTGAAATATTGCGGTGCGGGGCCTAAAGCCGCAAGTCTTTTCAGCTTTCTTTCAATCTGTGTATCTTTTTTCCGCCTCCCGATCCAGACAATTTTCGCCTGATAGGTCTGAATCATATATTCAGTCCATACTTCTCCTATTCCGCCTGCTCCGCCGATAATCACATAAACCCCGCCGTGCCGGTATAATGAAGGCTCATCTGCATGAGGCTGGCAGACGGCCAATTGCTGTCGATGCCACTGACCTGCACGAAAGACCCACGGATTTCCCTCGGGGTCCGACGGTAAAGAGAAGACATCAGGAAGATGCCGGTTTCCCCTTTGAGATTCCAAATCAAGAAGCCGGATGCTCCAATTGGTGTATTCTTTTGCGAGCGCCCCCGCTAATCCGTGTATGCTTGCATGACTCGGATTGACCTCATCATGTTCATGAATCGGCTGTGCTTGAAACGTGCAGATTGTCAATGATAGTTGTTCCGTGTCAAAATTCAGAAGCAGAAGCGCTTTTACCAGCCGGAAAAGCTGCATGACCCCGTGCTCCTGTCCCTCGGCCGTATCCGCATCATAAACGGATGGAATGGGATGATCCGGCGCCGCCCATATCATGTGTTGAAAAGAACCTTGCGCTTTCAATGTTTCAGCCATTTGTTCCGCGCTGTCCAAAGAAGTGATGTCCGGAAAACGGACATCGGAATACATCTCTTTCAAAGCCTGCTGAAAATCCGGCCCGGCCCCGATGACGATTATTTTTTCTTCACGCATGAAAGACATGCCGGTTTCCGGAATGGTGACGGTGTTCCAAACCGGTGTCATAAGCAATTCCGTTTCACGGCTTTTCTTCGGCGTGACGCCGGCTTTTTGGTTAAACCCGGCGCTTTCCTGCACCTCTTTTATGATAAAATCTTTCACTGCCGCCAACAGCACGCCGCGCTCATCACAAATATGCAGATCAAATTGGTGAACGGAGGCCGCTTTTACCTCCGCATGCACAAATACGGTTTTCGCTAACGGTTCAAGCAGCTGTATTTCTCCGAAGGAAAACGGTACGATAAGCGCAGGCTCTTTTTGAAATTGCAGCACATGCGCCATTGCAGTTTGAACAGCGCCATCCATTAAGGACGGATGTAGGATGTACTGTTTAAAATCGGCTTCCAAGTGTGACGGGAGCGTTAATTTGGCCAGTGCTTTCCTTTCTGTATAAGAGAATTCGCGGATGACCTGAAAACTGTCCTTTTGCACGATTCCCGCCTCAGAGAACGAGTGATAGATGTCTTCCGGCTCCGTTCTCTGCGCAAATGGCGCCGGGAGCTGAAAGGCCGAGGCCTCAAAAGACGCCCCTTTTTCTTTACAAATCACTTCTCCTTGCGAAAAGAGGGCGCCGTCCGCTCCTTTTTCTTTAATGACATAGCTTATACGCTCTTTTTCTGCTTCAAACTCTATCATGACGGATCTTGGGTCTGTCCCTGTCACAATCGGCTCCATGTACCACACACTTTGAAGAGAGACGACCGGGCGTTCTCCCCACAATCCCGCGCCGTATGCCGCCATTTCCAGATGACAGACTCCGGGAAGCACATATTTTTCGTTCACTAAATGATCTTTAAAGAAATATTCATCCTTGGAAAATATCTTTTGAAACGTCCCTTTCCGGGCGGATGAAATATTCTCATCAAGCAGAGGATGCAGCGCTTCACGCTTTTTGATATTTTGGGGCTTTTTTGTATACCGCTTTTTTTGATCGGTCAGCCAGGACGTTTCCTTTAAAAACGGATACGTAGGAAGCGGAACTTTCTGATACGGCGTTTCCGGCTTTTTGCAACCTTGAAGGCCTTTCACCCACAGCGCGGCAAATTTCTCAGGATCTGAAATGGATTGGCCTGAAACATCCGGCCGCCCGTGTGACGCTTTTCCGAAGTACATATACCTGCCGTCGCTGTGACCGCTTACAAATCCGTCCAATCGCTGTTTCAGCTCAGAAAGGGATGATGCAATGACAGCAAGCCGGAAGGAGAAAGGCTCTCTGCCTGACAATAAGGTGGCAGCGATATTTTCCAGACTGTATCCGCCGGCAGAAGGCAGGTTTTCCAATCGGGCAAGAAAGGAGCTCAATTTCCCGGCATATTCTTTCAGCTGCTGTTCGGAATGTGCGCTTAATACGACGGCATGCGGTTTTTGCTCAGTATTCTTGTCCGCTTGCCGTTTTGGGTGATAAGCACCTACGATCAGATGGGCATTAGAGCCTCCTGCGCCGAATGAACTGATTGCGGCGATTCTCGGTTTATCTCCTTCAGCCGGCCACGGCCGGTTGTTTCGGACGACATAAAATGGCGAATCAGAAAAAGAAATCTTGCGGTTCAGTTCCTCGGAGTGCAGACTGGCGGGAAGCGTTTCATATTTCATGCTTAAAAGCACCTTGATTAAACCGGCGATCCCTGCAGCCGCTTCCAAATGACCGATATTGGATTTCACCGAGCCGATTCCGCAGTAGTTTTTCTCATCGGTCTGTTTATCAAATGCCATAGACAGGCCGCGTATCTCAATCGGATCGCCGAGTGCCGTGCCGGTTCCGTGAGCTTCAATGTAGCTGATATCCGCCGGACTTACCGCGGCTCTGTTTAGAGCGGATAAAATCAGGTCCCGGTGCGCTTCCGGATTAGGCACCGTATACCCGGTCGTTTTGCCGCCGTGATTAGTGGCGGACCCCTTAATGACACCGTAGATGTGGTCTTTGTCCGCAATCGCTTTTTTCAATGGTTTTAACAAAACGGCTCCCGCGCCTTCGCCGGGCACGTAACCGTCTCCGCCTTCACCGAAACTGCGGCATTTTCCTTCAGAAGACAGAAAATGCGATTGGCTTAAAAACATGTATTTTTGCGGATGTAAGCTGAGGTTGACGCCTCCGGCCAGCGCCATTTCACAGTCGCCCGACATAATGGCCTGACAAGCCTGATGGACGGCGACAAGCGATGAAGAACACGCCGTATCAACAGCGATGCTCGGGCCATGGAGATCAAGGAAATAAGAAACCCGGTTCGGAATGCCCCAATATAAGGAGCCGGGGCCTTTGTACTGATCTTTGAGGAAACCTTCTTCGTGTGCAATTAATGAATATTCATTCCAGGTCACTCCGGCGAATACACCGATTTGATCCGTCGGCCTCGCCGTCGGATTCCCGTAACCGGCATCCTCCATCGCTTCCCAGCAGCACGTGACATACAATTTTTGCTGGGGGTCCATTAAATCAGCTTCCCACGGGGAAACAGAAAAAAACAGCGGGTCAAATTGATCCGGATGATCAATAAAACCTCCCCATTTACTGTATGACGCGTATTCTGCCGTTTTCTCTTCCGAGTAATAAGAGCTGTCCCATCTGTCCTCTGGGATTTCGGAGACACAATCTTTATTTTCCATTAAATTGTCCCAAAAATCATGCTGGTTTTCCGCTTTCGGAAACATCCCGCTCATTCCGATAACCGCAATATCAGAGCTCCCGCCCGTTCCCGGTTCAGGCACCTTTTCAGCCGCCTGTACGGGAAGCAATTCTTCTTCCTGCCGGCTTCCCGTATCAGGCTCCGTTTCTGTGAATTCAAGAACGCTTTCGGGATTTCGTTTCTGCGCACTTAAAAACTCACTCAATTTCTCAATGTTCGGATATTCAAAAAGCAGCGTTTCAGAAAGGCCGGTAAATTCTTTATGCAATATGGTCATGATTTCTTCACTGATGAGAGACGTCACGCCCAAAGTAAAAAAAGCGGTTTTATCTTCCGCTTCGGTCACCTCGGCACCCAGCTTTTGCGCTATTACCGTTCTTAAAAATTCGTTAATACATTTCATGAGGATACCATCCCTTGTACAAAAGAATTTTTCTGTGCTTTAACAAGTTAATCCGCCGTCTATTGCCATTGTCTGTCCGGTCATAAAGGACGATTCAGGAGAAAGCAGGAAACGAACGAGTCCGGTCATATCGTCTGTTTCGCCTAAACGGCCCATCGGCGTCCTTCTGATAATCTGTGATTTTTGTTTTTCCGGCATATTTTTCGTCATATCGGTGTCCACAAAACCGGGCGCAAGAGAATTGACACGGATTCCTTTAGACCCGAGCTCCCTGGCCAGGCTTCGCGTCAAGCCGTCAAGAGCCGCTTTGGATGCACTGTAGACTGAAGTGCCTTTAAATCCTCTTGAGCCGATAATGGAGCTTATGTTAACGATTGAGCCGGAATTTTGTTTCAGCATGACACGGGAAACGTTCCGGGTCAGCTTGATGACTGAGCCGATATTCAGATTGAGGATGCGGTCAATGTCTTCATCATTGGTCAGGGGCAGCAGCTGATCAAGGTTCAAACCGGCGTTATTGACCAAGCCGTCTATTCTGGAAAACTTGCGGTATACTTGAAGAACAAACTGTTTCATGGCGGCATCATCCGCCGCATCCGCCGCTTCCCAATAAAAGCGGCCGCGGTACTTTTCACTCTCTCTCAATGTGTTAATAAAATCAGATTCACTGCGGCTGAAAGCGGCTACTATGTAATCCTCATCCAAAAGCGTCTGTACAATCGCTTTTCCCAGCCCCCGGCTTCCTCCGCTGACGACCGCTACTTTTCCGTTATTCATATTTGCCTCCTGTTTTACACGTTTCTTATTTTTTTAAATCGATCATTAGACAGTTTCCGATCTGTAACAGAGATGATCTGCGGTATCTGATATGGCTGCAGCTTCTGTTTGCAATGAGCTACGGCCCGCTTTCTGAAAGATTTGATATCTTCTTCTTTTTCGAGCACGGCCTCTGCCGCGACAATCTCGCCTGTAATCGGATTTTTTCTGCCTGTTATGAGAACATCCCGGACATTCGGTATCTCCAGAAAGACGCTTTCCACCTCTGCCGGAAACACTTTCTCTCCGCCCACATTAATGATTTCACTCTTTCTTCCAAGGATTCTTATATATTCGCCGTCTGTTTCCACCTGGTCACCGGTGTCATACCAGCCGTCTTCATCGAAAGGTGACGGTGCGTTTAAATAGCCGAGCATCGCGGACTCAGAACGGACCCAAAGCGTGCCTCCGGTAATTTTGGTCTCTGTTCCGGCACCTCCTACTTTCATCCAAGTGGATTGGCTGTCTTTTGATTTCGTTGAGAATATACCCAGTTCAGTTAATCCGTATGTTTGTTTCAGCCGTACATCCGGAAACAGCCGGTGAATGCCGCGCAGCGTTGATTGGGGCATCGGTTCTGTGCCGTAAGTGATCAGCCGGAGTGAAGAGAGGTTATAGCCGGCATCCGCCTTGGACATCAGCAGCATGTTTAAAAAGGTCGGGGTGGCGGGGAGCACTTGGACAGCATGCTTGTCGACCGCCTGATAAACGGACTCCGGCGTTCTGCTGTCTGATGTGACGATGGTTCCCCCGTTAAACAGAATCGCAAACAGCGTATTAATGCCGCCGATATGATCCAATTTCAGAAAAATGAGCGTACGCAGCGGTTTTCTCTTCGCCGTTTTATATTTTTCAAGCAGCCGGCCGGCGCTTAACACGGATGCTTTGCTTTTGCCGGAAGTTCCCGATGTGAAAATAATAATGCCTGACTCCTCTCTCTCGCGCAGGTCATCAAGCAGAGGGTGAGAGGCGCTTTCAGAACCTTCACGAAGCGTCCAGCTGTCATTTTCATTTATTTCAATGATTTGATTCACTTTCGCGTCTTCAAACATATCGAGATGCTTTTCCCTTGATTCATTGCTGAGAGGGACAACGATATTTCGGTTTAACAAAAGCGCCATCAGCAAAAAAATGGCGTTCGGGGAATAATCCCCGATAAGCGCCACACATTCTCCTTCACGTATTCCGTTTTGTTTAAGTTCTTTCTGAAAAAAGCTGATTCGTGTCAGCAAATCATCATACGTAAAAGTCTGCCCTTTAAAAATGAGAAACTCACTGTCTTGCGTTTCCCTAAGCTTATCAGTCACCCAGCTGATATCTCCCCTGCTTTCTGTTTTCATGATTGAGCACTGTCCATATATTTTTGATAAATATTACAAATGCTGCCGACGGTTGTAATGCTGGAAATCGTTTCTCCTTGGGAAAAAGGATCTACTCCGGTTTCCATCTCCATCTGTGCGACTAATTGAGCGATATCCAGTGATGAGAAGCCCAGATCCTCTATGACTCTCACATCATCCCCCGCTTCGACGGCCCGATATGACTGCTGTTCTTGAATATCCTGAATGATTTGAGCGATGATCTGCTTCATTTCCTTGGTTTGTTCCATTTGCTTTCAGCTCCATTCTTCATTTTATAAACTTCTGATGACCCGTTTATAATCCGGAATATGATCTTGTGAAGAGGTCGGCACCGCCAGCAGCTTATCCACCTTGGAAATGGCCAGCAATGTATGATTTCTTTTCATATAGACTTCAATCTGATAGCTGATTTTCGCCACTGAGATCATACCGAGGGACTCACCGTGAAAGTCGGGATCGCACTCTTCAATGTGTCCCGTCATATAAATATCAAGCTCTTCATCTGCAAAACAATTTCCGTAATAATACGTCTCTCTTTCAAGCAAAAATAAATGCCGCGCGATTGAAACCGGAAAACCCGGCTTCGACCGGCGCGTCATCCATTCAAATTCCGCCGCATCCATTATCTTGCTGAATTTCGCAAACACCATGGCATGTCCGGGCGCAGCATCCTGATCAACAGGAACCCGATATGAAACGGGGTCTGCTGTTTTGAGATTGCCCGGCTTCATACCGAAGGCGTCCGTTCTGATTTTCTTTGACCGCATCAGGGCGTAAGGCGGCTTGGCTAGCTTAGAAAGTTCCGCAATGCATTCAGCCTTAGGCGCTGAGACTTTGCGCGTCGAACCTTCTGTTTGTGTGACGTCGACGACAATTAAACTATTGGCTTTCATAGAAGGAAACCGTCCCCGGTCCCACTCGCTTTTATCAGAGCTGACCGCTCCTTTCGGCCCGAACAAATAATCAGATTCTAATATGGTTTCTCCAAACCGGGAGATATCGACTCCGACGGAAACCTCGTCCCATAATCGGTACTGATCAAGAGGCTGATCTGAAGGAACTTTGAGATGTGTCATAAAATAAGCCGGATACAAAATCAGCCCTTGGTGATCGGCCATCTGATCAGGCCGGAATCCCGTTCCGTCCGTTAAATGGTGACTGTGTGCGTTGCCGAATAACAGCAGCAGCGCGTACTCATTCAAATTCCCTAACCCGACATGGCTCATCGTTAATTCATGATTTTCAATCAGCATGGTCTGTCCTCCGCAGAAAAAATGTAATGGCTGGTCATACTCAGCCTGTAATCGATACCAGCCTTTGCGCAAGAAGGCCGGCTGTTTCTTCCATGAGCTGTTTGCCGATCAGATCGACATGCCTGTTTCTCCAATTTTCAAGCGGGGTTCCTTTCACCCATTGATTAAACGCGCCGAGCGCAGGACCGCAATGAATTTGGTAATCTATTTTACTTTCGCTTTTTCCTTCCAGAGCGAGCCTTGTCGTATGAGAAAAATACCATTTAAATACCATCGCCATTTTGTGTTTCGGATTCTGTTCGGCTTTGGCGATCTGCTCAGGAGATTTATCACGTTTCAACTGCTCATACACTTCTTCAAAACTGCGCTGGAAATACTTTTCTTCAATTAATGTTTTCGTTTTTTCATCTATTTCATCTAAAGAATTGTATTGTCTGTACAAGTCAAAGAGTTTATTGGCTCTTGCCGGGAAAAACAGGCCTTTTTTCAGCACCTGCACCCTTGCTCCCGCTTCAAACATATCTCCCGCAGGAGCGTATGACGTATCCTGCACGTTCGCTTCCTGAAGCAGATCTTTCACTGAATCACTTGTCCCGGCTTCGACCGTGCATTGATTAATAGAACCGGTTCCGATAAATTCGGCGCCGAGCAGAAACGCGGCAGCAGCCGCTTCCGGAGTGCCGATGCCGCCCGCTGCGCCGATTCTTACTTTTTTCGCATAACCGTGCTTCTCCATCATGCGGTCTCTGAGTCTGATCATAGCAGGCATTAATGTATACGGAATCCCTTGGTCGGTATGCCCTCCTGAATCCGCTTCAACGCAAATGTCATCAGCCATCGGAATTTCTTTTGCAAGCGCCGCTTCCCCGGCTGTCAGCCGATTGTCAGACACAAGTCTTTCCAGCACATGAGCCGGAGCCGGATTCAGAAAGGCCTCAGCGACTTCAGGCCGGGATACTTTCGCGATGATTTTGTTTTGAACTGACACCGACCCGTCATGATTCCTGGTTAATCCCTTTGCCCTGTATATAACAAGAGCGGGGGTTATGCCCATAAATGCCGATGCTTCAATAAGATGAATGCCGTTTTTCAAATATAAATCTATCATTCTGACTTCCTTGTCAGGTGACATCATATGATGAAGAAGATTCATTCCGAATGTTTCCCCTTGCCGCAGTGCAGACCGGATGGTGCCGATGGCCTGTCCGATCCGTTCGATACTCAATCCGCCCGTTCCGAAAAAGCCCAGCATTCCCGCTTTTGCCGCTTTAATGACCATCTGTTCCGAAGCAATTCCCCTGTACATGGAGCCCGTCATGTAAGCATATTGGATGTTATAATCTTTTTTAAAATCTTCGTTCCCTAATCTCATTCCCGCCGTTTTTTGCGGATCAGCTGCCGATGCTTTAACATCAGCAGTATCAGACTCTTCTTTCGGCATAGGTAATGGGACGGCATCTTTTTTAATCTGACGCGTCAGTTTTGTCAGCACTTCTCCGGGCCCGACTTCTGCAATTTCATTATTTTCAAGTCCCATCAGACGGCGTATCGTGTCCGTCCACTTTACCTGATTGGTCATTTGCAAAGTCAGATTTGTTTTGATTTCATCATTCTTATAAGGTGCGGCATGAAGATTTGAGATCACCGGAAAACGAAGAGGCAAAAACACCGTTTCTTCTAAATAATCCGCGAACTCTTTTTCAGCATCTTTCATATAGCGGGAATGGAAGGCGCCGCTCACATTTAAAGGAAGGTACATTCTCACGCCGGCTTTTTCAAAGACGGGGCCCGCTTTTTCAATGTCTTGTTTCGTTCCGGCGATCACAATTTGCGAAGGTGAATTGTGGTTAGCGATATCAATGCCGGTCAGATGATAATCGGATAGAACCTCTTTTACTTGTTCAGCGGTAAACCCCAAAACCGCCGCCATGCCTCCGGGAGCTGCCTTGCTCATGAGCTCCCCTCTTTTTTTCACAAGCTGCAAACCGGTCTCAAAATCAAAGCAGCCGGCCGCAAATAACGCATTATATTCTCCTAAACTGTGCCCTGCGGCGTAATCAGGCTCTCTGCCGGACTCTTTCATTTTCTTTAAATAACTGAGTGCACTCACCGTATATAACGCCGGCTGGGTAAATTGCGTTTTCCCCAGCTGGTGATTCGGATCCTCCAGACACAATTCTTCTATAGAGTAGCCTAATATGTCATCAGCCTGACGTGTCAGATCTTGAAATTCATCAAACAGTCCGGCTCCCATTCCTTTAAATTGAGAACCCTGCCCCGGGAACACAAACGTAAGCATCTTATCCTCATCCTTTCCGCATCGCCAATTTTGTACATCACATGTGGTTCTCCATACAAAAACGTCTCTTATTTCATATATTGACTGGTGTAAACACCGGCATAAAAATAAAAACACAAACGCGTTTGCGATTCAGCACAGGTTTAAAAATCGCAAACGCATTGTGTTTTCCTTTTCTAACATAATTTATATAAAGACATCTTGCTTGTTTACTGAATGTTTCGCATGACAAGCTGCAGTGCCAATATGCCCGAAAACAGCCATGACGGCACACTTCTCCCTTATCATGTATATGTAGATATATACACTACAATCATTTTTATAATCCCTATTTCCTCTTCAACGTGCCGAAACAGCGATTGAAATTTAATAGGTGCTTTACATCAATTTAATAAATTTAACAAATAGTTGCTATTTAAAGAGAATAATATCAATTTATAGATAATAATGTCAAGGAATTATTTCATTATTTTCTGACATTTATTTCACAGTTTTATGTTCGGTGGACAGTCGGCATAATTGTTTCGGGATAAATGTCAGATAATTCCCTGAACCCTATTCATGTCAAAGAAAATTCATCGCTTCTCTGTCAATTGGGTCTATACTTATTTTTCATTTTCATATATTATGTAAAAAAAAGACGAATTAGAAAAATTTTTAATCACTTTAAATACTATCCATTAAATACTTTCTTTGTATAATAATTTCTTATTATTCTAAGGAGGACCCAGTCATGAAATGGTACGCACTTTTTGTAGAGTCCGGAAAAGAAGAAACAGTTCAAAAATTTCTGCGTCTGCAGTTTGATGAGCAGGCTCTCTACTCAATCATACCCAAGAAAAAAGTCACAGAACGAAAAGCCGGAATCAAATACGAGGCACTCAAAAAGATGTTTCCGGGATATGTTCTGTTTAAAACGAAGATGACAGAGCGGACATTTCATAAAATCAAAGAACTCCCCATTTCATGCAGAATCGTGAATAACGGCGCATATTATTCCAAAGAGCGTAAAACCTATTTCACGACAATTAAGGATGAAGAAATCCTCCCTATTATCAGGCTGATCGGAGAAGGAGACACTGTAGATTATTCAAAAGTCTATATTGAAAATTCAAAAGTAACCGTTGCCTCAGGGCCTCTTAAAGGAATGGAAGGCATTATTAAAAAGATCGATAAAAGAAAAAGACGCGCCAAAATCTGCCTGTCTTTTATGGGACTGGACAAAATGGTCAACGTCGGAATTGAAGTGCTCTCCAAACCCTAGCATATCAAAAAAAGCATCAACAGCATGTGCCGTTGATGCTTTTTTTATATAAACAGACGAAAGCCCGACATCAAAATAACCCCGCTCACCACCGTCACGGTCAGACTTTTTGACATAGTTGACCTAAAGCCGGGCTGCGCCCATGAGGCAAAATCACATTTAGGGGAAGATACATTTTAATCAAGAGCGGTGAATTGACGGTTGAGCTTCATGACGAAAAGCATGTGCTGACTTCGGGCGATGCCGCACAGTTATTTTAATTCCTCGGATGAACCGGTGACATATTTTATGCTGGTCTATTATGCTGAACCGGCTTAAACGCATATCAGGCTTCTTCAGACAGAAGCCTGACGGACCGCAACCCATTCTTGTATGCATTGAATCAGTTTCTGGACAGAAGGTGTCTGCGTCTCCTTTGCATGAGCTGTCAAAATGCCGAGCTGCCTGGAGACATACCGGTCGAACCGTTTGATGAGCACATCACAATCATTCACCAAAAGCTGCGGCAAGATGCTGATCCCCAGATTGTTCCGCACCATTGCAATAATCGCTTCATCCCCTCTGATTTGATAAGCGACCCGCGGCGTAATCTTTTCTTCCTTCAGCACTTTCAGCACATCAAAATGTGTCTCCGGATAAGGCACGATACATTTGACGGACTCCATGACATGTAACGGAACCGTTTCACATTGCGCCAATTCATGCTGCGGGCTCATCACCGCTACAATCTGATCCTCGGCCAACGGGTAAAAATGCCACCTCTCGCTGTGGGATGTGCCGATCGCCGCATCAATCCGGTCATCTTTCAGCCATTCTTCCAGTTCAGTAGAATTTCCTTCAAACAAATGCACCTTAATGGAAGGATACAGCTCATTAAATTCCCTCAAAATTTTCGGCAGCCATTTTACCGCCACGCTCGTAACAGTGCCGAGCCGGACTTCCCCTCTTTCTAACCCATTAATATTATCAACGGTTTCAGACAGTTTTTCATAGTTTTTTTGAATTTCCTTCATAATATGTAACACTTTCAAGCCATTTGCGGTGGGCCTCACTCCATGCCGCTGTCTGATCAAAAGCGGAAAACCGTACTCTTCCTCTAATTTACTGATCATTTGGCTGATGTTCGGCTGTGTGTAATTCAATATGGCAGCGGCTTGGGTCAGGCTGCCGCTTTCAACCGTTTTAATAAAGGCTAAATGCTTCTTTAAATCCAACCGGCTTCATCTCCCAGATATCATTCTTTATTATCCAATGCATTAGTTATATTTAGTTTACTTATACATCAATCAAAAATAAAATGGCAATGTCTCCATCATTATACTTGATAACAAACAGAAGGTGAGCGTTTCAGCATGGGTTTTCTCATTCAATTTTTTATCGGCGGCACCGTTATGGTGGCCGCCGCGTATTTAAGCAAATCGAAATACTTATTCTTATCAGGCGTTATTACATTGCTGCCGATCATGACGTTACTGAATATTCACTTGCAGCTGAAAAATATGAGCCCCGACGATTTCAGAGCCGCTCAAAAAAACGGAATATTCGGTGCCTTCGGCGCAGTGATCTTCATCAGCAGTATTTTCATCCTGACAAACTGGTTCAAAGGTGGCCACGCAGTCATCGGTGCGTTTCTCATCTATATTTGCTATATGATCGGCTGTAAATGCCTGTTATGAAGATACGGCTACGCTGTGTATAAAAAAACAATAATAACAATGCGCTCAGTCGTGAGCAGTTTATATGACTGAATGATCATGAGTTGTTATAATCAATGTCTAAAAACATTCCGGGAGGCGAAATAAATGGCCAGAAAATTATTCACACCATGGACCGTTAAAGATGTAACGATCAAAAACCGTATTGTTATGGCACCGATGTGCATGTATTCCTCACATGAGAAGGACGGAAAACTGCAGCCTTTTCATATGGCGCACTACATATCGCGTGCAATCGGACAGGTCGGCCTGATTATCGTGGAAGCGACAGCCGTTAATCCTCAGGGGCGCATTTCCGATCAGGATTTGGGCATTTGGAGCGATGATCATATCGAAGGTTTTGCCAAACTGACGGAACAAGTGAAAGCGCAAGGATCTAAAATCGGCATTCAGCTTGCGCACGCCGGACGTAAAGCTGAGCTTGAGGGAGACATTTACGCTCCGTCAGCCATTCCGTTCGATGAGCAGTCCAAAACACCGGCTGAAATGACGACAGAACAAATTAAAGAAACCATTCAGGAATTCAAACAGGCAGCGGCGCGCGCGAAAGAAGCCGGCTTTGACATTATTGAACTTCATGCGGCACACGGCTACTTAATGCACGAATTTTTGTCCCCTCTGTCCAATCACCGTACAGACGAATACGGAGGCTCACATGAAAATCGCTACCGCTTCTTAGGCGAGACCATTGAAGCCGTCAAGGAAGTCTGGGACGGCCCGTTATTTGTCCGTATTTCTGCATCGGATTATACAGACAAAGGGCTGGACATTGCGGATCATATCGGTTTTGCGAAGTGGATGAAAGAACAGGGAGTCGACCTCATTGATTGCAGCTCAGGCGCACTCGTTCAAGCTGATATTAATGTCTTCCCAGGCTACCAAGTGAGCTTCGCAGAGAAAATCCGTGAACAGGCCGAAATCGCAACAGGCGCCGTCGGTTTGATAACGACGGGAACAATGGCGGAAGAAATTCTGCAAAACAACCGCGCTGACCTTATTTTTGTCGCAAGAGAACTTCTGCGCGATCCGCACTTTGCAAGGAGTGCAGCGAAGCAGCTGAATACTGAAATACCGTCACCGGTTCAATACGACAGAGCATGGTGATGAAATGACAGCCGGAGTTTTTCGATCCGGCTGTCTCTTTTTTTATTTTTTGAGAAACGATTGCCGAAGCTTCTCCGTCTTCCCTATAGAACCAATTAGAGGGGATGACTCCAATGAAAGCAGCATGGATGGAAAGGACATATCTGATTGACGGGTGTCCGTTTTATACGAAACACCGTAAAGGCGCCGGCGAAGTGACGATCGTCTTTGAAGCCGGCTACGGCACTTCTTCTGAAACATGGACATCATTACTCGCTGACATAGATGAAGAATTTGGGGTTTTCACATATGACAGAGCCGGAATCGGCAAAAGCGGACAAAGCCGAAACAAGAGAACGGCGGACCACATGGTACAGGAATTAAACGCTCTTCTTCTGAAGGCCGGCGTCAAGCCTCCTTATCTTGTCGTCTCGCATTCATACGGCGCGATTATCAGCAGACTTTGGGCGAGCCGAAACCGCCGGGATATTCTCGGGATGGTGATGCTTGATCCGGTTTCTGAGGATCAGGAGACGAAAGTGCTTCCGCTTCTTCCCGAAGAAATGAAAGCCGCCTATTTGAAACAGTTCATATTGGAAGGATCACACGCGGAATTTTTGACGAGCCTTCGTCAGATCAAGCATCAGCAGATTCATTTCGGCGATATGCCGCTGTTGATTTTATCATCGGGAGAGCGGGATGAGCGTTTAAAGCACGCTCATGAACAATGGGTGAAACTGCACAGAAGCATGCTTGATGTCTCTTATCAAAGCGGATGGATTCAGGCCAAAAACAGTTCTCATGCCATTCACCACGATGAACCGCACATCGTCCACCTTGCCATTTATGATGTTTGGTGCGCGGTGCGCCAGCAAATGAATGCTCCTGCCTATCAGGCGGTAAACTGATAAAACAAAAGCCATTGTGCAACGGCACAATGGCTTTTGTTATCGTGATCTATTTTGTCTCACGATGCAACGTATACTTTTTCAACCGGGGGGAATACTTTTTCATTTCTAACCGGTCCGGATTCGTCCGTTTGTTCTTCGTCGTAATATAATTTCTGTCCCCTGTCTCTGTACAGGCCAATGTAACATTCACACGCATCATTTTCACCCCTTGTGCAAATCGTAATTATTACGTTTTATTATATCTCACCAGAAAAAAATGTCAAGCGTCCATTTTTTAAGACCGCTCCACAGTGACCTCCATGAAGTCAAATGCGATCTTACTGTTTTCAAATACCGCTTTCGCCTCATGTTCGAGACGCTCTATCGGCGATTCACCCTGATACCTTGCGCTGATATGAGTTAAGATCAGCTGTTTGGCGCCTGCTTTTTTTGCCGTTTGCGCAGCCTGTTCTGTCGTCGCGTGATAATAATTATGTGCGAGCTTTGCATCTTCCTTGGCAAATGTCGCTTCATGAACAAGCACATCCGCATTGCGCGCCAGCTCCGTTACCCGCTCTGATACCCTCGTATCCCCGGAAAAAGCGACGATTCTCCCTTTTTTCGGGGGTTCCAAAAAATCCCGCCCGTTAATGATTCTGCCATCGTCAAGTGTGACCGTTTCGCCGTTTTTGATTTTCTGATAGACGGGTCCGGGCGGGATATTCATTTCTTTTAATCTGCCGGCCTGCAATGCGCCGGGAATATCCTTTTCCTGAACCCGGTAGCCGAACGCTTCCACGCCGTGAATGACGGATGCTGCGGTAACAATGAATTGCTCATCTTCAAAAACCGTCCCCTCTTCGATTTCAAGTACGGTAAGAGGATACGTCAGATGAGTCGCCGTCACGTTCAGGCTTGTTTCGATAAAGGCTTTAATGCCTTTTGGCCCGTAAATCGTCAGCTCTTCTTCACCGCCCTGAAATGAACGGCTCCCCAACAGACCCGGAAGACCGTAAACATGGTCGCCGTGAAGGTGGGTGATGAAAATCTTCTCAATTTTCCTCGGTTTGATTGTTGTATGTAATATCTGATGCTGAGTGGCTTCTCCACAATCAAACAGCCATACGGAACGCCTTTCTTCAAGAAGCTTCAGCGCGACGGACGTTACGTTTCTCGTCTTTGCCGGCATGCCGGCCCCCGTCCCTAAAAATAATAATTCCACAATGCTTCCTCCTAGATCTTTGTACTACTAAGGATACAGGATCAGGCTGAAAATGTGAATTCACCCGGGCCTTCTCCGGCCTGATTAATTTTTTTCCGCAAACCGCAAAAAACAGGCTGAAATGTTTGCTTTCAACGAATTTTAGATTTAAAATGAAGGAAATATGCGGGGTTTTAAACCATGCTTCAGATAAAGTGAGGTACTCTAAGTGAAAACAAACGACAAACCAAAAGCAGTAATTGTAATATTTGGTGCCACAGGGGATTTGGCAAAACGAAAACTTTACCCATCCATTCACCGTTTATATAAAAATGGTCAAATTGGTGAAGAGTTTGCAGTTGTAGGTGTTGGAAGAAGACCTTGGTCAAACGAGGACCTCCGGGAAACCGTTAAAACGTCTGTTTCTTCTGCCGGGCAAAAAGACATAGACGATTTCACATCTCATTTTTATTACCATCCGTTTGATGTAACGAATCCGGGTTCCTATCAGGAGCTGAATGTCCTGCTTGATCAGCTTGAACATACATATGAAATCCCGAACAACAGAATGTTTTACTTGGCGATGGCTCCTGAGTTTTTCGGCACTATCGCAAAATCACTTAAAAACGAAGGTGTCACAGCGACAAATGGCTGGTCACGTCTCGTCATTGAAAAACCGTTCGGCCATGACCTGCCGAGTGCGAAAGAGCTTAACAAAGAAATACGCGAAGCTTTCACGGAAGATCAAATTTACCGGATCGACCATTACTTAGGCAAACAAATGGTTCAAAATATCGAAGTCATCCGGTTTGCGAATGCGCTGTTTGAGCCGCTGTGGAATAACCGCTACATCTCAAACATCCAGATTACGTCAAGTGAGGATCTCGGCGTTGAGGATCGTGCGAGATATTATGAGAAATCAGGCGCACTCCGTGATATGGTTCAAAACCATATTTTACAAATGGTCGCTCTCTTGGCGATGGAACCGCCGATTAAACTGAACACGGAAGAAATCCGCAGCGAAAAAGTGAAGGTGCTGAGAGCCCTCCGCCCTGTCGCTCCAAACGAAGTAAGTGACTTCTTCGTCCGCGGACAATACCAAGCGGGAACGATTGACGGAAACGCTGTACCGAGCTATACAGATGAGCAAAATGTAGCACCGGATTCCAATACGGAAACATTCGTGTCCGGAAAGCTGTTAATCGATAACTTCCGCTGGGCCGGCGTTCCGTTTTATATCCGCACAGGGAAACGGATGAAAGAAAAATCAACGAAAATCGTCGTTCAATTTAAAGACATTCCGATGAACCTTTATTACGGCAATGAAACGAATGTAAATCCGAACCTGCTTGTCATCCATATTCAGCCGGATGAAGGCATCACACTATATCTGAACGCTAAAAAATTAGGCGGAGCCGCACATGCTCAGCCGATTAAGCTGGACTACTGCAGCAACTGCAGTGATGAAATGAACACACCGGAAGCCTATGAAAAATTAATCCATGACTGTCTGCTCGGTGATGCGACAAACTTTGCCCATTGGGACGAAGTGGCGCTTTCATGGAATTTCGTCGATGCGATTTCCGAAACGTGGGCAGCCGACAAAACCCTTTCTCCGAATTATGAAGCCGGGTCAATGGGACCGAAAGCTTCGGACGATCTTCTTGAAAAAGACGGTCTCCACTGGTGGAATATATAAGAAAACATCAAAAACCGCGGCGCCGTTCATGACGGCCCGCGGTTTTTAATATTAGAAAAGCCCCCGCAATAACTGCGGGGGCTTCTTCATTACTTCATCCATTCAGTATGGAAAATGCCTTCTTTATCTGTGCGTTCATACGTATGCGCGCCGAAGTAATCACGCTGCGCTTGAATCAAGTTTGCAGGAAGCACTGCCGTACGGTAGCTGTCGTAATACGCAAGTGCGCTTGAGAACGAAGGTACCGGCACGCCTTGGGCTACGGCAAGTGAAATCACTTGGCGAAGGGCGCCTTGGTAGCTTTCTGCAATGTTTTTGAAGTAGCTGTCTAACAGCAGGTTGTCAAGCTCCGGTTCACGGTCATATGCGTCTTTGATCTTTTGCAGGAACGCCGCGCGGATGATACAGCCGCCGCGGAAGATCATCGCGATTTCACCGTATTTCAGATCCCAGTTATACTCTTCAGACGCGGCTTTCATTTGGGCGAAGCCTTGTGCGTAAGAACAGATTTTACTCATGAAGAGCGCTTTTCTGACCGCTTCAATCAGCTCTTCTTTATTTTCAGTGACCGGCTTAACGTCTGGTCCGGACAGAAGGCTGCTTGCTTTCACACGCTCTTCTTTCATTGCGGAAATGAAACGCGCAAAAACAGATTCAGTGATAATCGGAAGCGGCACGCCTAAGTCAAGAGCGCTTTGGCTTGTCCATTTACCCGTTCCTTTTTGGCCTGCTTTATCAAGGATCACGTCAACAAGCGGTTTGCCCGTTTCTTCATCTTTTTTAGTGAAAATGTCAGCCGTGATTTCGATCAGATAGCTGTCAAGCTCTCCTTTGTTCCACTCAGCGAATACTTCGTGAAGCTCTTCGGCAGACAATCCGAGCACCTGTTTCAAAATGAAATATGACTCAGAGATCAGCTGCATGTCACCGTATTCGATACCGTTGTGCACCATTTTTACATAGTGCCCCGCTCCGTCCGGGCCGATGTATGTCGTACAAGCTTCTCCGTCCACTTTAGCAGAAATGGCTTCTAAAATCGGTTTCACGAGTTCATGCGCTTCCTTTTGGCCGCCCGGCATAATAGAAGGCCCTTTCAGCGCTCCCTCTTCACCGCCTGATACACCCGTTCCGATAAAGTGAATGCCGCTTTCGGCAAGCTCTTTGTTCCGGCGCTGTGTATCTTTATAGTATGTATTTCCGCCGTCAATCAAAATATCGTCTTTTTCCAGATGAGGAAGAAGAGATTGAATCGTCGCATCCGTTGCAGTTCCCGCTTTAACCATTAATAAAATTTTACGGGGTGTTTCAAGAGACTGGACAAACTCCTCAATGCTGTATGTACCGACAACATTTTTGCCTTTTGCCTCTTCTAAAAACTCTTCCGTTTTGCTGCTTGATCTGTTGTATACAGACACAGAAAATCCCCGGCTTTCGATGTTAAGAGCCAGATTTTTACCCATTACCGCAAGACCGATAACTCCGATTTGTTGTTTTGACATATTCTAACGTCCCTTCTTCAAACGTTTAACCATTTTAAAATTTAAATTAAAATAAAATGATATTTATACTAAAGAAATTATCATACATAACCCCTTTTTTCAAGTTATTCACCTTTTCTTTTCATCCTGAAAAAAGTCTCTGTTAAAGCTCGTTCCCCTTGTTTTGCTTTCTTCTTTTTTTATAACGGCGCCTTTTCTGATCAGGTTTTGGCCGTACTTTTCATTCAGCTCGTTCATCATCTGAAAAATCGGCTCATCCTTTGCGTCCTCCTTGAATGAAAACAGATCAAGCTGTTTATACGCCTGCTGTTTTTCAACCAGTTCCGTTCCGGTGATGCCGAGAAGCCTTACCGGATTTTGGTTCCAGTGCTTGTCAAACAGTTCCATCGCCGCTTCCATGATGTCTTTTTTCTGATCAGCCGGATTGCTGAGGGTCATGCTTCTTGTGACCGTTTTCCAATCCGCATACCGAATCATGATGAACAGCCGGCAGGCCATGACCTCCTTACGCTGGAGCCGTTCGCTCACAGACAGCGCGAGCCGGTCAAACACGCCCGTTAATTCATCCCAGTCAGCCGAATCATGCGACAGGGTGGATGAGTTGCCGACACTTTTAAATTCATATATCCGCTCGGGATTGACTTCTGCAGGATGGATGCCGTTCGCTTTATCCTTCAGCCTCGGGCCGTTTATGCCGAGAAGCGTTTTCAGCGCATGTTCATCTCCTTTTGCCAAATCACCGATCGTTTTGATGCCGAGCGTTTTTATTTTTTCCGCAGTTTTCGTTCCTATACCGTGCATCTCTTCAATCGGAAGAGGCCATAAGACGTCCGGCAGCTCTCTTTTTCTTAAAATGGTGATGCCGAGCGGTTTTTTCATGTCAGACGCCATTTTGGCGAGAAATTTATTCGGGGCGATGCCGATGCTTGACGGAAGCAAAAGCTCTTTTTGCAGTCTCGCCTGAATGTCTTCGGCTGTCTCATACGCCCTGTGTCTGTGCGGTGTGTCCGTAATATCCATGTATCCTTCATCAATAGAAACAGGCTCGACTAAATCCGTATACTCCCTCAGAATGCTGAACATTTCTTTTGATGAACTCCGGTAGCGGTCAAAATTCGGAGGCACGACGATGAGTTCCGGACAGAGGCGTTTTGCCCGCCACACCGGCATGGTGGTCTTTACGCCCCGCGCTCTCGCTTCATAGCTGCAGGTGACGATGATTCCTTTCCGTTCCTTCACGTTTCCGGCAACGGCGATAGGTTTTCCTCTTAAAGACGGATCATACGCCATTTCTACGGAGGCATAAAAACTGTTCATATCGATATGAAATATAATTCTCCCTTTTCCGGCCACTCCCGGCGCCTCCTTTCCTTTCATAGACAACCTTATATATATGTAGTAAAATAAGAGCTGAATGGATGTGATAAAATGATTCTTGAGTCAATGAATGACTTTTTATTTTTAGTCGATTTTTTCACAATTATTCTTCCCGCTCTGACCGCGATCGGCATCGCTTTTCTTTTGCGTGAGCGCCGCGCAGGCGAGCATTGGAGAACGAAACGAATAGATGAACATCAAGCAGTCGTTCAGCTGAACCGAACAGACTTTCTTATTATTATATATCATCGCATTACAACTTGGATACGTAAAGTCATCCGCATGAATTCACCGGCGAATGATGATGAAGATGTCAGCTTCCTCCTTTTATAACGGCAAGTGAAGATAAAAAGGAGGAGACATAATTGTCTAAAACATATCAAAAATGGATCGCATTCGGATTGTTTTTTATCGTACTGTGCACAGGCCGCTCGGCTTTTGCGGCGACATCTCAGACTCAGACGGGAGGCCTCGGGAATATCGGGTTTTTCCACGATTACCTGATCGAGCCGTTTTCGGCACTTTTAAAAGGTGTGGCGGGCCTGTTCCACGGTGAGTACGGACTGTCGATTATTCTGGTGACGATTATCGTCCGGATCGTTGTATTGCCTTTGTTTGTGAACCAATTTAAGAAACAGCGGGTGTTCCAGAAAAAAATGGCTGTGATCAAACCGCAGGTCGACAGCATTCAGGCTAAAATGAAACAAACGAAAGATGCGGAGAAACAAAAAGAACTGCAAATGGAAATGATGAAGCTTTACCGTGAGCACAATCTGAATCCGATGGCAATGGGATGTCTTCCGATGCTGGTGCAATTCCCGATTTTGATCGGTTTTTATTACGCCATCCGCTCAACGCCGGAAATCGCTTCACACTCATTTCTGTGGTTCAGCTTAGGGCATTCTGATATTCTTGTATCACTGTGCGCGGGGGCCATGTATTTCTTACAGGCTTATATTTCCCAAAAATTAAACGAGAAATATTCACCGGCTGCTCAAAATCCGGCCGCGATGCAGTCAGCAAAAATCATGGTCTTTATTTTCCCTGTCATGATGACCGTTTTTTCACTTAACGTACCGGCTGCGCTGCCGCTTTACTGGTTTACAAGCGGACTGTTTTTGACAGTGCAGAATGTACTTTTACAGCAGACGCATCATAAAAAGAAACAAGCTGCGGCTCAGGCGGAGCCCGCCAAATCATAATACTGAAACCCTGCCGGAACCTATCCGGCAGGGTTTTTTCTTGTATCTGCAAGGCTTTAAACCAATTATCATGAAGAATGAAAAAAGCACCCAAACAACTGGGTGCTTCGTTTTTAGTTGGCCGCTGTTTCGATAATGGCAACGACCATTTCCGCCGTTTTGACGAGCTCTTCAATCGGCATTTTTTCATTTTTCGTATGGATTTGTTCATAGCCTACTGACAGGTTGACTGTCGGAATGCCGTGGCCGGCAATGACGTTTGCGTCACTTCCGCCGCCGCTTGTCTGAAGTTCGCTCGGCCGGCCGATTTTTGCCGCCGCTTTTTTCGCGACTTCCACAACCTGATCGCCGTCCTGATATTTGAAACCCGGATACATGACCGCGATGTCCACTTCCGCGCGGCCTCCCATCTCAGCTGCAGCAGATTCGAAAGCTTCTTTCATTTTCTGCACTTGCGCTTCCATTTTTTCAGGCACTAATGAACGCGCTTCAGCCAGAATATCAACCTGGTCGCAGACGATATTGGTTTGCGTGCCGCCTTCGAAACGTCCGATATTAGCCGTTGTTTCTTTATCAATACGGCCGAGCGGCATTTTAGAGATTGCTTTTGATGCGATTGTAATCGCGGAGATGCCTTTTTCCGGTTCTACCCCCGCATGAGCCGTTTTCCCGAAAATGGTTGCTCTCACTTTCGCTTGTGTCGGCGCGGCTACAATAATGTTGCCGACTTTTCCGTCTGAATCAAGCGCAAAACCGTATTTCGCGGTAATGTCTGAACGATCCATTGCTTTTGCCCCGACTAATCCCGATTCTTCTCCGGCCGTGATAATGAATTCAATGGTGCCGTGCTCGATGTTTTGTTCTTTCAGCACTTTAATGGCTTCAAACATTGCGGCAAGTCCCGTCTTATCATCAGCACCGAGAATCGTCGTGCCGTCGGATTTTACATAGCCGTCTTCCACAATCGGCTTAACGCCTTTGCCCGGGACAACCGTGTCCATGTGCGATGTGAAATAAATCGTATCCGCATCTTTTGTGCCCTTTAACGTACAGATTAAGTTGCCGGCTCCATGCCCCGTCACTTCTTTTGTATCATCTTCTTTTACGCTCAATCCTAAATCAGTGAATTTTTGTTTGAGCACCTTGCTGATTTCCGCTTCATGTTTTGTCTCTGAATCAATTTGAACGAGTTCAAGAAATTCTTCAAGCAGACGTTTTTCGTTTACCATTTTCAGTTCCCTCCGTTTAAAGCGGTATATTACCGTGCTTTTTTTTCGGTCTTTCCTCTTCCTTATGCGCAAGCATGTCAAATGCCTGAATCAATTTTTTCCTCGAGTCTTCCGGCCGGATGATATCATCCACCATTCCGCAGGCCGCTGCTTTATACGGACCGGCGTTTTCCTTTTCGTATATGGCTTTTTTTTCGCGCTTCGTTTTCTCCGGGTCGTCAGAAGCCTGTATGTCTCTGCTGTATAAAATCGACGCCGCGCCTTCCGCTCCCATCACGGCGATTTCCGCATTGGGCCAGGCGAATACAAGATCTGCCCCGAGCCCTTTCGAATTCATGGCGACATAGGCGCCTCCGTAAGCTTTTCTGATGATGAGCGTCACTTTCGGCACCGTCGCTTCGGCAAAAGCATACAGCAATTTTGCTCCGTGACGGATGATTCCCGCATGTTCCTGCTGAAAGCCCGGAAGAAATCCCGGAACATCAGCGATCGTCAATAGCGGAATATGAAACGCGTCACAAAAACGGATGAATCTCGACGCTTTGTCAGCGGCATCAATCGTGAGGCTCCCCGCCAAGTGTTTCGGCTGGTTTGCGACAACACCGACTGTACGCCGTCCGAGTTTCAGAAAACCGACAGCAATGTTTTTGGCAAAATACGGCTGAATGTCAAAAAACGTTCCGTCATCCGCCAGCTCTTTTATTACCTGTAACATATCGTAAGGTTTCGAACTGTCCGCGGGAACGAGGGTGTTTAATAACGGTCTGGCGTCTTCCTTTTTAACGGGCAATGCCGTCTGTCCGCCGTGCGGGAGATAAGAAAGCAGGGTTTTCACAGCGGAAAGAGCCTCTTTTTCCGTTCGTGCGGAATAGTGGGCATTTCCGCTTATCACATTATGTATTCCCGCACCGCCTAAACTTTCCGCGTCAATCTGTTCACCCGTCACCTGTTCAATGACTTTCGGGCCTGTAATAAACATGTGCGACGTATGTTCCGCCATAATCACAAAATCCGTCAATGCGGGTGAATAAACAGCACCGCCGGCACACGGCCCAAGGATGACAGAGATTTGCGGAATCACTCCCGAGTAAAGGACGTTGCGCCTAAAGATATGACCGTATCCATTTAATGATACCACACCCTCTTGAATTCTCGCACCACCTGAGTCGTTCAGCCCGATGATCGGAGTTTTATTTTTCGCCGCCAGATCCATTACCGCCGCGATTTTTTCCGCATGTGTCTCGCCGAGCGTCCCGCCGAGTACGGTAAAGTCATGGGCAAACAAATACACGGGCCGTCCGTCAATTGTGCCGTATCCGGTAACAACGCCGTCTCCCGGAGCATTTCGGGACCCGGGCATGCGGCTTTTGGCAAACGGCTGCAGCTCTGAAAAACTGTCTTCGTCCAATAAATAGTCAATTCTTTCTCTTGCCGTCAGCTTGCCTTTTTTGTGCTGTTTTTCATTTTTTTCCGCTCCGCCGCCATTTGTTAAAAAGGAACGTCTTTCATTTAAGTGTCTGATATGATCACTCATGCTCATCTTGAGTTTCTCCTTTTTCAATTGTTTCACAAAGCTCAATCAGGACCCCGTTCGCCTCTTTTGGAGAGAGAAATGCGATCTTCTTCCCGCCCGCTCCGTTTTGCGGTTCATGATGGATCAAAGTCATGCGGCATGCTTCAAGCTCCTTGATCGTTTCCTTCATATCGGCGCAGCGGAATGCCAAATGATGCAGCCCTTCGCCTCTTTTCTGTAAAAAAGAGCTGACGGGAGACGCGTCCGACAGCGGCTCAATCAGCTCAAGCTTTGTGCCTCCCGCTTCTAAAAAAGCAACTCTCACATTTTGGCCGCTTACCAGCTCGTCTCCCATATACGTAAGCCCGAGCATCCGTTCGTAAAATCCTCTCGCGGCTTCAATAGAGCTGACGGCAATGCCGACATGATCAAGTTTTTTCATAGCGCGGCCACCTGCTTTCCGCCATAGGATATGGCTTGTTCATACAAGCAAAACACGTTAAAATGATAGACAGTAATCTTAAGGAGTGAAACAATGTCTCAAAAATTTATGAAAAGCGCCGTCATCGTCATTTTGGGCGTATTTATACTTTCAACCCTCCTCTCAGGCATTATGATGTATTTGCGGTAAAAAAGCAGGCGCCTCATTGCAAGGGGGGTTCCTGCTTTTTTATGAGGGCTTTCCGCTCTATTGCAATGTCCTCGAATGAGCGGTTTTCTTTTGTAATCAACACTTTCGTTCCGGGAGGGATAATCCGGAAAATACGGATGACATCCCGGTTTTTCATACGGATGCAGCCGTTTGAAACAAACCC
Organism: Bacillus sp. FSL P4-0334; assembly: GCF_038004825.1. NCBI lineage: Bacteria > Bacillati > Bacillota > Bacilli > Caryophanales > Bacillaceae > Bacillus > Bacillus sp. FSL P4-0334. The sequence goes on from NZ_JBBORX010000001.1 coordinate 3,640,579, forward strand.
CCCGATCAGCTCTTCTCTGTTTGTTCCGTGAATGCCGTATATCCTGCCGTCGGTGCCTTTCGCGTCAAAACCGATCCAGCGGACGCCGAGCGGGTTTTCCGGCGCGCCTCCCTCTACATTTTTCTTCCGGTAATACGGATTGACGGCTTTGACCGTTACCGTAAATTCTCCTTCAGGCGTCAAATCATCCGTTTTTCCCGTCGCCACCTGATAAATGCCTTCTATTCGGTTATCCTTCACAACAGCAAGCGCATTTGTGGCTTTATTGACGATAATATAAGGGTCACCCGGCAAAGGGTTCGCGCCAAGCGGCCAAAGCGGAGACAGCAGCAGGGCGGCTGACAATAAAAAAAATCGCATGGGCTCCCCTCCTTTTTTCATTAGAATGACCAATGAAAGGAGGACTCATGCGATTGATCCATATGTTTTTTACAGCTTGATGCCTTTGAAATAACTTTTAATCACGAGATATTGTTCCATCTCACCGAGGAGGTGGAACAAAGCCGCCCGCGCTTCAAACTCCTCGCGCGTTGCCGGGAGCGGCATTTCTTCAAATTCCGTTCTCATTTCTGCAAGTCTTTTTAAAAATTTATGAGCGGTATTGCCGGGGTGAATGGCTTCCCTTAATTCATGGATGAAATGGGCGATTATTTTGCCCTGCTCCACCGTTATTGAAATAGAGGTAATCTTCGGCAGCAGCCGTTCAATGATTTCAAATTGTTTCTGTCTCATCTTAAAATAATGATAGTAGAGATTTTCATGGCGCAAAATATGATTCTGAACGTCCCGATAGGCGAGGTTTTTCGCCTCTTGAATCATCTGATGCGTCTCCGGTATTTCCTTCCCCGACCAATCTTGCTCACCAGTTAACAAATACCGTTCGATTTCGGCGAAGATGACGGAAAAGTTGTCCTCGATTTTTTTCCGGTACGCCGCGAGTTTTCTGTCGAGGCTCGGCATATACAGATTCATTAACAGCGCGACGCCGATACCTACGGTGATCAGCTGGAACTCATTCCAGATAAACGCCATCGTAATGCCGCCGGACATATATAAATGAAGAATGATTACTGAGCTGGTGACAATTCCTTCGTTTATTTTTAAAACGACTGTAGTCGGAATGAACAGCACCAGCAATATTCCGATCGCAAACGGATAATAGCCGATCAGCCCGAAAAAGACATATGAGAAGACGATCGCCAATAAACAGGCGGCAAATCGGGCCCACGAGGCCTGAAGCGACCGCTTTTGCGTAATCTGGATGCACAATATGGTGATGATTCCTGCGGATGCGAAGTTTTGCAGATGCAACAGCTGGGCTAAATAAATGGCCAGCGCCGTTCCAAGTGCGGTCTTTAGTGTGCGGTAACCGATTTTAAACATTGCTTGCTCCATTCTGTTTGTTTCTTTCTCAAAAAAAAGAAGAAGAGCACTCTTCTTCTTTTCTTACAGTTATATTTTATAATATTTTTTCTAAAAAGTCCTGTGCTCTTTTTGACTTCGGAGAAAGAAAAAATTCTTCCGGCTGCCCGTCTTCCACGATCGTCCCTTCATCCATGAATAATACGCGGTCTGCCACTTCTTTGGCAAATCCCATTTCGTGCGTTACGATCACCATCGTCATGCCCGTCTGCGCGAGCTCTTTCATCACCTCAAGAACTTCTTTGACCATTTCCGGGTCAAGAGCCGAGGTCGGTTCATCAAACAGCATGATGTCAGGATTCATGGCAAGCGCACGCGCGATGGCGACCCGCTGCTTCTGTCCGCCTGACAAACGGTTCGGATAGTCGTTCTGTTTGTCAAGCAGTCCGACTTTTTCAAGGAGGGCGCACGCCTTTTCCTCCGCCTCCTTTTTAGACTCTTTCTTCACGCTGACTGGCGCGTATGTGATATTTTCAAGCACCGTTTTATGAGGAAACAAATGAAAATGCTGAAATACCATGCCGATATTTTCCCGCACTTTCAGTTTATTCGTTTTAGCTGCGGTAATTTCATTTTCTTTAATGGCAATCGTTCCGCCGCTCGGGGTTTCCAGCAGATTTAAGCAGCGCAGAAACGTTGATTTGCCGGAACCGGAAGGGCCGATGACAGCGACGACTTCCCCTTCTTCGATCTGTGTTGAAATGTTTTTCAGTACTTCATGTTTCCCGAATGATTTTGACAGGTTGTCGACCTTAATCATTGGCTTTCAGCTTCCTTTCTACGCCTTTTCCGATGAATGCTAAGATCAAAACGAGCACGTAATAGATTAAGCCCGCCACAATAAGAGGTTCTAAATAGTTGTATGTTGCGGCGCCGGACTGGTAGGCCCGTCTCATAATGTCGCCAAGACCGATAACTGTGACGATCGCCGATTCTTTCGTTAAGGTGATTAATTCGTTAATAATAGCCGGAGAAATGTTTTTAAACGCCTGCGGCAGCAGCAGATCTTTCATCATTTTTCCGTACGGCACGCCGAGAGCGACGGCAGCCTCTTTTTGTCCTTTGTCAATTGCGTTGATTCCCGCTCTGATAATTTCAGAGACGTAAGCGGCTGAATTGAGCGATAATGCGGTGACCGCCGCCCAAAATTGATCGATCTGAAAGCCCAGAAGCTGCGGCATACCGAAATAAATGATCATCAGCTGCAGCACGAGCGGCGTGCCGCGGAATATCGAAGTATAAAAATCCGCAATCCATTTCAGCGGACTGATCGTGCTGATTTTAAATAAGCTGAGCACGATGCCTAATACAAGACCGATGACCGCCGAAACGAGCACAATTTTCAATGTGACCGCAAGGCCTTCCAATATAAAAGGAATTTGGGGGATTGTCGCTGAGAAATCCAAATTCATACGTGTGATCTCCTTTGTCTTTATTCAAGATAAAAAGCTCAACGAAAAGTTGAGCTTTCTTTTATTTCTCGTTGGTGAACCATTTTTTCTTCAGTTTTTCGATTTCTCCGTTTTTCTCCATTTCTTTCAGCGCTTTGTTGAACTTCGCTGTCAGATCACTGTCTTTGCGGAACGCAATCGCGGAACCCGATTCGTCTGATTTCGCATCTGCTGACGCAAAGCCCTGCAGATCTTGATTTGAACTGAAATAGCCTTGTGCTACGATGTCTTCGATAATCGCGGCATCAAAACGCCCGGATTTGATCTCTTCGGTTAAGTCTGAGATCCGGTTGCGGTCTTCGAGCTGAAAACCGTATTTCGAAGCGAGCTTCTTGCCTTTTTCCTCTTGAATGGAGCCGAGCTGAACACCGACGGTTTTGCCTTTCAGATCATTCAAGGATTTCATGCTGCTTCCCTTTTTCGTAACGATCATATTGTTAGCAGTATAATAAATATCAGAAAAATCAACTTGCTTTTTCCGTTCCGGTGTAGGTGTCATTCCAGATAAAATCATATCTACCTGCTTGGACTTCAAGGCTGTAATCAGGCTGTTGAAGTCCATGTCCTGCACCTCAACGTCATAGCCGGTCTTTTTGCCCAGAGCTTTTGCCAGATCAACGTCAAACCCGGTGATCTGATCGCCGTCTTTATATTCAAATGGTTTATAGTCAGCCGATGTACCCATAATCAGCTTGTTCTTTCCGCCCTCTGAGCCTGAATTGCCTGATCCGCAAGCGGACAGCGCAAAGGTGATACATGCGGCAGCTAATACCAACAGCCATTTCTTCATGATTCATTTCCCCCATATCTACTGATCTCTTAAATTTGAATATTTATTCGTTAACTTGTATTTTAAACACTTTTTAATTGTGATGCAATACTATTTTTGAAAAATATATTTTCCTTTCCGTGTTTATTATAGTCATTGTTTTTCAGGTTAGTGACAGCTGAACGCCGATGTATATATATTTATATTTATACATATGCCATATAAAAAAAAACCCCCAAGCGCTTGGCTCCGGGGTTTTTCTTTCACTTATACTTCTTCACAATATTCTTCAAATGCTTCCTGCAGTTTTGTGACGACGGCCATCGGCTCATGGCCTTCAATTTCATGGCGTTCCACCATTTTCATGATTTTCCCGTCTTTTAAAATGGCAAATGACGGAGAGGACGGCGGATAGCCTTCAAAGTATTCTCTCGCTTTGGCTGTCGCTTCTTTATCCTGTCCGGCAAATACCGTCACAAGCTGATCCGGGCGTTTATCGTAATGTACGGAATGGTACGCGGCAGGCCGTGCAATACCGCCTGCGCATCCGCACACAGAGTTGACCATGACGAGTGTCGTTCCTTTTTTCGAAAGCGCTTCGTCCACTTCCTCAGCGGTTTTCAGCTCTGTATACCCGGCGGCCGTGATTTCCTGACGGGCTTGACGCACGACATCATTCATAAATAAATTAAAATCCATATTCAACTGGGACCTCTCCTTTTTGATCATCTCTTCTTATGATAGCAAGGAACCTCCCTATCGGCAAATGACACCGCTCATATCCAATTGTTTTTTGTCCCTTTTATGTTCCCGATGTAAGTTTATGACCCTTTAAAAACGGGAAACTTGTTAAGGAGATTGTCTGAAATAAAGGAGCAGTCATATGAGCCAACGGAAAGCAGTTTTAATTTATAACGGAAACGCCGGTCAAAAACAGATTGATAAAACGCTCGGCACGGTCGTCCCCATTTTGGCCCAGTCAGCTGATGAACTTTTGATTAAACCGACCAAACATCAGGATGATGCCCGTCAGTATTGTGAAAATCTCGACAGTTCAGTTGACCATTTATATATTTTAGGCGGAGACGGCACTGTGCATCAATGCATCAACAGCATCAGCAAGCTTGATCACAGACCCGCTGTCGGCATTTTGCCGGGAGGAACGTGCAACGATTTCTCCCGGGCGCTCGGCATCCCGCAAAACCTTCAAAAGGCCGCTGAAGTGCTCGCGGCCGGACATAAACGGATGATTGACGTCTGTAAAACGGATGACGGCTATTTTCTGAACTTCTGGGGCATCGGACTGATCACCGAAGCATCAAGCCATATTAATGAAACTGAAAAAGCATGGCTTGGTAAAATCAGCTACTTCACGAGCGCCTTGCGGACGATGACAAGCGCGAACCCGTTTCCTGTCAAATTGACGATTGACGGCGAGGTGAAAGAAGACGAAGCCGTAATGGTGCTTGTCATGAACGGGCATTATATCGGGACAAACAGAGTTCCCCTGCCTGATGCCAGCCTCCAGGACGGCTTAGCCGATGTGTTAATCTGCCGCAACACAAGCCTTGCCGCGTTGCGGGAGCTGATGACGATGGAGCAGGGTTCGTTTGATGATTTCAAAGGGGAGCTGTCCTATATTCAGGCCTCCAGGATTGAAATCGAAACCGGACGTGAGATGGACGCGGATACAGATGGCGAGGTATACGGAACAACACCTTGTACGATCGAAGTGAAAAAACATCATCTCACTATGATTGTTCCCGAGGATTCACAATGAAAATAAAAAAACTCCTTTTGCCGCCCGGGCAAAAGGAGTTTTTTTAATAGACGGAAGTATGTTCATCAATGTTTTCTAAGATCTCTTTGACGCGTCCGAGGAATCGGCCGCACACGAGCCCGTCGAGCACTCTGTGATCTAAAGACAGGCAAAGATTAACCATATCACGAACTGCGATCATCCCGTTATTCATGACAACCGGACGTTTGACGATAGATTCTACCTGAAGAATCGCCGCCTGCGGATGGTTGATAATGCCCATAGATTGAACTGAGCCGAAAGATCCCGTGTTATTGACGGTAAATGTGCCGCCCTGCATATCTTCCGCAGTAAGTTTTCCGTTTCTCACTTTTTTCGCAAGGTCCGTTATTTCTCTGGCTATGCCTTTAATCGTTTTTTCATCAGCATGCTTAATAACCGGAACAAACAGCGAATCTTCCGTGGCAACGGCAATGGAGATGTTGATGTCTTTCTTTTGGACGATTTTGTCTCCCGCCCACATGCTGTTCATCTGCGGGAACTCCTTGAGAGCCTGCGCCGCCGCTTTTACAAAGAAAGCGAAAAACGTTAAATTGAAGCCTTCTTTCTGTTTAAATGAGTCTTTAATGCTGTTTCTGTACGCCGTCATGTTCGTGACGTCGACTTCCATCATCGTCCAGGCATGCGGAATTTCTGTTTTGCTTTTATGCATATTGGCGGCGATGGCTTTTCTGACGCCTGTAACCGGAATTTCAATATCACCGGCTGACAGAGCGGGTGCCGGCGCTTGTTTTTGCTGTTGTTTCGGCGCTTGTTGCGTTGTTTGAACGGCAGCCGGCGCCGGTGCTTCCGACTTCTGCTTCATTCCCGAATCAATGATCTTTTGAATGTCTTTTCGCGTAATTCTTCCGCCTGCACCCGTTCCTTCAACTTCTTCAAGCTGAATGCCGTGTTCTCCCGCTAACCTGAGCACGGCCGGCGAATAACGCGCTTTATTTGACTGATCTTTACCTTGACGGTTTGCATCTGTGTCTGAAGTGGTATTCTGCTCTTCTTCCCGCTTCGGCGCCTCTTCGGTTTCCGTTTCTTCTGTTTCAATTTTGCAGATGATCTCGCCGACTGCAAGAGTCTGGCCTTCTTCTCCTACAAGTTCTCTAATCGTACCGGTAAAAGAAGACGGCACCTCCGCGTTCACTTTATCTGTCATGACCTCCGCGATGGGGTCATATTTATTCACTTGATCACCGGGGGATACCAGCCATTTGCTGATCGTCCCTTCCGTCACGCTCTCTCCGAGCTGAGGCATAGCCATTTGTTCAATCGCCATGTCAAAAACCTCCTTACGTCTTTAAAACTCCGCTAATTCTCTCATCGCGGCTTCTGCTTTGTCAGGATTCATCATGAAGTATTTTTCCATTGTCGGCGCATAAGGCATTGCCGGAACGTCAGGACCTGCAAGCCGCTTGATCGGCGCGTCTAAATCAAATAAGCAGTTTTCAGAAATAATGGCGGCGACCTCGCTCATAATACCGCCTTCTTTCGTATCTTCTGTGATCAGCAATACTTTTCCCGTTTTAGACGCGGCTTCAATGATGGCTTCTTTATCTAACGGATAAACCGTACGCAAGTCTAATACGTGCGCGGAAATTCCGTCTTTTTCAAGGCGCTCGGCAGCCTGCAGAGCAAAATGGACGCATAATCCGTACGTAATAACAGTAATGTCGCTGCCTTCGCGTTTTACATCCGCCTTTCCGATCGGAAGGACGTAATCATCCGCAGGGACTTCGCCTTTAATCAGACGGTACGCCCTCTTATGTTCGAAAAACAGCACCGGATCTTCGTCACGGACTGCAGCTTTCAACAGCCCTTTTGCGTCATAAGGAGTTGAAGGCATGACAATTTTAAGGCCCGGCTGGTTGGCAAAAATAGCCTCCACAGATTGGGAATGATACAACGCGCCGTGCACGCCGCCGCCATAAGGCGCTCTGATGACCATCGGACAGCTCCAATCATTGTTTGAACGGTAGCGTATTTTTGCCGCTTCTGAAATGATTTGGTTGACCGCAGGCAGAATGAAATCGGCAAACTGCATCTCGGCAATCGGGCGCATGCCGTACATCGCGGCGCCGATGCCGACACCGGCAATCGCTGATTCAGCAAGCGGCGTATCCATCACCCGCTCTTCTCCGAACTGTTCATAGAGACCCGCCGTGGCTTTAAACACGCCGCCTTTTCTCCCGACGTCTTCCCCGAGAACAAACACGCGCGGATCTCTTTCCATTTCTTCTTTCATTGCTGCATTAATACTGTCAATATAAGACATTACAGACATAAGTATTCCTCCCTACTTCGCATAAACGTGATCAAGCGTTGATTCAGGAGATGCGTATGGCGCTTTCTCCGCTTCGTCTGTCGCTTCGTTTACGATAGCCATGATGTCATCCAGCATGGTCTTTTCTTCTTCTTCACCTAGAAGCCCGGCTTCTTGCAAGTATGCTTTGTATAAAAGAAGCGGATCTTGTTTCTTCGCTTCTTCTACTTCTTCGCGTTCTCTGTAGCTGCTGTCGTCGTCATCACTGGAATGCGGCGTCAAACGGTAGGAAACCGTTTCTATTAATGTAGGGCCTTCGCCTTTAGACGCCCGTTCGCGCGCTTCTTTTACGACCCGGTAAACTTCCAGCAGGTCGTTTCCGTCAACAGTGACTCCCGGCATGCCGTAGCCTGCCGCCCGGTCGGATATTTTCTCGCACGCCACCTGTCTGTCATACGGGACAGAAATAGCATACTTATTGTTTTCACACATGAAAATGACCGGCAGTTTATACACGGCGGCAAAGTTTGCCCCTTCGTGAAAATCCCCCTGGTTGGAAGATCCTTCTCCAAAGGTAACGAAAGAGACGATATCCTTTTTATCCATGCGTCCCGCAAGCGCGATTCCGACTGCATGAGGAACCTGCGTCGTAACAGGGGATGAGCCCGTTACGATTCTGTTTTCCTTTTGCCCGAAGTGGCCCGGCATCTGCCTTCCGCCTGAGTTCGGGTCAGCTGCTTTCGCAAAACCCGACATCATCAAATCCTTTGCAGTCATACCGAATGCAAGCACAACCCCTATATCTCTGTAGTACGGAAGCACATAGTCGGTATCACGGTTTAAGGCATAGGCCGCGCCTACTTGCGCCGCTTCCTGTCCTTGACATGAAACAACGAACGGAATTTTGCCCGAGCGGTTTAAGAGCCACATTCTTTCGTCGATTTTTCTGGCTAACAGCATGGTTCTATACATTTCAACGGCTTCTTCGTCAGAGAGCCCTAATGCTTGATGGCGGTTTGTAGTCATTCAAACCCCTCCTTCTTTCCTTTTAAAAATGAATCGCGTTTCCGTCTGCGGCTAACGCAGCTTCTCCAATCGCTTCTGACAGCGACGGATGCGGATGTATGGATTGGCCGATTTCCCAAGGCGTCGCGTCGAGCACCTTGGCAAGCCCCGCTTCAGAGATCATATCGGTGACGTGCGGACCGATCATATGGACACCGAGAATATCATCTGTATTCCGATCGGCGACGATTTTGACAAAGCCATCGCTTTCTCCGTATACAAGAGCCTTTCCGATCGCCATGAACGGAAACTTCCCGATCTTCAGTTCATGCCCTTTTCGAAGAGCTTCCTCTTCTGTCAGACCGACGCTCGCCGCTTCCGGATTTGAATAAATACATTTCGGCACAAGAGCGGCATCAAGCGGAGCCGGATTAAGACCCGCCATATGCTCAACGGCAATGATGCCCTCACGGGAGGCCACATGCGCAAGCTGCAGCCCGCCGACAACATCACCGATCGCATAAATGTGCGATTCCTTCGTCTGCCCGGCTTCGTTCACGATGATAGAACCGTTTTCCGCTTCAATATCCGTGTTTTCAAGCCCGATCCCTTCAATGTTCGGCTGGCGGCCGATGGAAACAAGCATTTGTTCCGCGTGATACGTTTCTTTTTTTCCATTCTTTTCAGCGGCAATTGAAACGCCGTCCGCTTTTTCCAATGTATCCGGAAGCACTTTCGCACCCGTCACGATCTTAATTCCTTTTTTCGTTAACAGTTTTTCCATCTCGCTTGAAATATCACGGTCTTCCGTCGGCAAAATGCGGTCCGCATATTCAATCACAGTGATATTGACGCCGAAATCGTTCAGCATGGATGCCCATTCAATTCCGATGACACCGCCGCCGACGATCATCATGGATTGGGGCAGACGTTCAAGCTCTAACGCTTCATCTGATGTCAGAATATATGTACCGTCTGCTTCTAAACCCGGCAGCATTTTCGGCCTTGAACCGGTTGCGATAATCAATTGTTTCGGTATCAGCATGTCGTTTTCTTCACCATTTGCGTATTCGACGGAAACCGTACCGGGAAGAGGTGAGAAGATGGAAGGGCCGAGCATACGTCCGTACCCGTTGAATACATCAATCTTCCCCTTTTTCATCAAGTGGGCGACACCGCCGGCCAGCCGGTCAACGATTCCCTGCTTTCGTTTTTGCACGCTGTCAAAGCGGAGGGAGACACCTTCCGTTTCAATGCCGAATGCTGCCGCTTCCTTTGCGGTTCGGTACACTTCCGCGCTTCTTAACAGCGCTTTACTCGGGATACATCCTTTATGCAGGCATGTTCCGCCGAGCTTTTCTTTTTCTACAACGGCCGTTTTTAAGCCGAGCTGGGCCGCTCTGATGGCGGCTACATAACCGCCCGTGCCGCCGCCCAGAATGACCACATCATACTCAGTCGCCATTTGTTTTCACTCCTTCGCCGATCTGATATTGCTTTGACTGCTCCTCACCGGCTAAAACCCGAAGCGCGCCTTGCGCGAGAGATTGCAGTTCATTTTCTCCCGGGTACACCAGTACATCCGAAATCCAATCTATGTACGATCTGATGGCGGATACGAAACTTTTCCCGTACGCCAATCCGCCCGTCAGAACGATAATGTCTACTTTTCCTTTTAAAACGGCGCTTGCCGCCCCGATTTCTTTTGCTACTTGATAAGCCATGGCGTCATAAATGAGACGCGCGTTTTCATCGCCGGCCTGAATGCGTTTTTCCACCTTCACCGCGTCCGTTGTCCCCAGGTAGCCGGAGAGTCCGCCCGTGCCGACAAGTTTTTTCATCATATCGGCTTTTGAATACTTGCCGGAAAAACACATTTCTACCAAATCACCCGCCGGAACAGTTCCCGCGCGCTCCGGGCTGAAGGGTCCTTCTCCGTGAAGCCCGTTGTTGACATCCGTCACCCGTCCGCAATCATGGACACCGACTGTGGTGCCGCCTCCCATATGAGTGACGATCATCTTCATCTGTTCATACCGTTTGCCGAGGGACGCCGCCGCCTGACGGGCAACAGCTTTTTGGTTCAAAGCATGGAAAATGCTTTTCCGCTTGATTTCAGGCATTCCTGATACTTTAGCGAGCGGAGTCATCTCATCCACCACGACCGGATCGACGATATACGCGGGGATATTTAATCCGTCAGCTATTTCCCTGGCAATAATTCCGCCCAGATTAGAAGCATGCTGGCCGTTGTAGCCGTTTTTCAAATCAGTGATCATGGCGTCATTCACTTCATATGTGCCGCCCTCAATCGGTCTGAGCAGGCCGCCTCTGGCACAAACGGCATCGAACTTTGAAATGTTGATGCCCTGTTCGTGCAAAGACTCAAGAATGCTTATTTTTCGAAATTCGTATTGGTCGATGATGCTGTTAAATGTTTTCAGCTCTTCTTCGGGATGCCGCAGCGTCTTTTCAAAGATACAGCGTTCATTGTGAAAGACACCGATTTTCGTTGATGTTGAGCCTGGATTCAGAATGAGAATGCGTTTTTCCTTTTCGAACATTTTCATACCTCCAGATCAAATTCCTATCGTCTGCTTAATATACTTTGGCCGTTTTGCAGAAACTGGCTTCTTGAACGGCGCATGCGCTCAATTCGTTCCTCAGCCAGACGGTCGGCCGCTAAGTATGTCGGAATGCCGTCACGCGCGGAAATATCGAGCACCCGCTCAATGTTTGCATAGATGCCTTCAACCTTTTTCAAAGCCCGCTCAGCATTGTAGCCGTAAAGCTCATCGGCCACATTGATGACGCCGCCTGCATTGATGACATAATCCGGAGCGTACACGATTCCCATTTCATGAATGGTATCGCCGTGACGTGTTTCTTTCAGCTGGTTATTGGCCGCTCCCGCAATGACTTTCGCCTTCAGGTGTTTAATCGTGTCATCGTTAATGACGGCGCCGAGAGCACATGGGGCATAAATATCGCACGCCTGTGAGTAAATGTCGCCGGGATCAACTGCGCGGGCGCCGAAGTCCTCAACGGCACGTTTAACAGATTCTTTATTGATATCCGTTACGATTAAAGAAGCGCCTTCTTCGTGAAGGTGGCGGCATAGATTGTAAGCCACATTTCCCACGCCTTGCACGGCAATTGTTTTACCTTCCAGTGAATCAGTGCCAAACGCCGCTTTCGCTGCGGCTTTCATCCCTTTGTAGACGCCGTACGCCGTAACGGGAGACGGATTTCCTGATGAACCGAATGCCGGAGAAATTCCGGTTACATAGTCTGTTTCATCATGAATGATGTCCATATCTTCAACGGTGGTGCCGACGTCTTCCGCCGTAATATACCTTCCGTTTAAGCCTTGGATGTAGCGGCCGAACGCGCGGAACATTTCTTCATTTTTATCTTTGCGCGGGTCTCCGATAATAACGGTTTTCCCGCCGCCTAAGTTTAAACCGGCAGCCGCATTTTTATAAGTCATGCCTTTTGCGAGTCTTAGTGCATCTTCAATCGCCGCTTCTTCACTGTCATATGTCCACATTCTTGTTCCGCCGAGTGCGGGGCCGAGCGTCGTATCATGAATCGCGATGATCGCTTTTAATCCGGATTGTTCATCTTGGCAGAATACCAATTGTTCGTAATCATAAGTCTCCATATATTTAAAAATTTCCATTGGTTCGTTCCTCCTACTGTTCTTGTGATGCGCAAATCGCAAGCGCAATTGAATACAGTTTATTTTCTGCGGTATCCGCTCTGCTCGTTAATGCGATCGGCGCTTTTGCACCGGCGATGACGGCAGCAACACTTGCTTTCGCAAAATAAATCATTGACTTATAAAGCATATTTCCGGCCTCGATTGAAGGAACCAAGAGAATATCCGCCTGGCCCGCTACGCTTCCGGAAATCCCTTTTTGCAGCGCAGCCGCTTGGGATACGGCATTATCCAAAGCAAGCGGTCCGTCCGCAATGCAGCCAGTAATCTGTCCTCTGTTGCACATCTGGACGATCGCAGCCGCGTTCAGCGTCGCCTCCATTTTCGGATTAACCGTTTCAATAGCGGCAAGGACTGCGGCTTTCGGCATAGGGTTCCCTACTGAATGTGCGACATGAACCGCATTTTGCAGAATATGCCCGAGCTCTTCAAGAGACGGGGCAATGTTCAGCGCTGAATCAGTCACATACATCAGCCGGTCATAGTCCGGCACCTCAAAAACGGCTACATGTGATAACACCCTTTTTGAACGAAGCCCTTCATGGCGGTTTAAAACCGATTTCAGAAGAGTTGAGCTCGGGAGATTCCCTTTCATTAAAACGTCCGCCTCTTGTTCACGCACTGCGCGCACTGCTTTTGCCGCAGATTCTTCGGGTGAATCGGCGTGGATGATTTCAGCATTGAACTTCGGCTCATTTGCGAGAAGCTCTTTCAGCTTTCCGCTGTCACCCGTCAGTAAAAATCGTGCCGACAAGTGTTCTGCCGCCATTTTGACGGCCTGGATCACTTCTTTATCTGCTGCGTGGGCCACTGCAATGGTTTTTGCGTTTTTTGCCGCGGCTTTTTCAACTAGGTCTCTCAGCTTCATTTTGTACCACCTTCCTTGTGCGAATCCGCTTTTAACAATGCAAGTTCCGTGCCAAATGTGCGGGAGGGTTTATTCCGGCTTTCTTCAAGAAAACATGCAGCTGTTTGCGCTTTCTCTGCAATTTATTGCATGCCGTCATTTGCAAGGCCGTACTTGTCCATTTTGTAGTACAGATTCCGAATGCTGACACCAAGCGCTTTTGCCGTTTTGGTTCGGTTGAATTTATGCTTTTCAAGCGTTTTTTGAATGACGTGCGCTTCAAATTTTTCAACAGCCTGAGACAGCTTTTCCCCTTCCACATCCGGAAAATCACTTTGGGTGCCGTTTTTTTCATTCAGCTCTGATTCAAAAACAGGCAGATGCTGCTGTTCGATCCGTTCCATGTGCGGCTCTAAAAATATCATTGCCCGTCCGAGAACATTTTCAAGCTCCCGGACGTTTCCCGGCCAGCTGTAGGCTGATAAAGCTCGCAGCGCGTTCGGCGTGAGCCCCTTTACATTGCGGCCGTAATCCTGATTGATTTTTTCAATGAGCCGAATGCTCAGCGCTTCAATATCTTCTTTGCGCTGCCGAAGCGGCGGGATTGAGATCGGATAGCGGTTAATCCGGTAATACAGGTCTTCACGGAACGCGCCTTCCGCCATGGCCTTTTCGATGTTGACGTTTGTCGCTGCGATAATTCTGACATTGACAGAAATCGCTTTAGCGCCGCCGACTCTGATAATTTCTTTTTCCTGCAGAACTCTGAGCAGCTTTGCCTGGGTGCTTTGGGTCAGCTCTCCGATTTCATCTAAGAAAATGCTGCCGTTATTCGCTTCCTCAAAAAGTCCTTTTTTGCCCCCGCGCCTCGCGCCCGTAAACGCGCCTTCCTCATAGCCGAAAAGCTCGGATTCTAGCAGTGATTCAGACAAGGCCGCACAATTGACCCGAATGAACTTATTGTATTTTCGGTCGCTTTCATTATGGATGGCGTGGGCGAAAAGTTCTTTTCCTGTGCCGGATTCTCCCCGCAGCAGAATCGTCGCCGGCGTTTTCGCCCCGAGCTTCGCCTGTTCAAGGGCGACCAGCATTTGTTCACTCGTGCCGATAATGTCGTCAAACGTATATTTCGCTTCAAGCGTGCGGATGATCTGGCGCGCCCGATTCAGCTCAGCAGTCAGCGTTTTAATTTCTGACACGTCGTGGATGACGCCGACGCTGCCTTTTAAAATACCGTCCACAATAACGGGGGCAACATTTACGATAACATCCTTTTTATTGGGGCCGACCTTCATTCTCACACCCCGCACGGGCCGCCTTGTCCCCAATACTTTCAGGTGCATGCTCTCCCCTTCTGAGATATCGGTGGAAGCGGGTTTTCCGATGACTTCGCTTTCTGACAGCCCGGTCATTTTTGTATACGCTTTGTTGATTAACATTCCGATGCCGTTTTCATCAACGACGGAAATGGCCTCGTCTGACGATTGTATAATCGCTTCAAGCATGGTGCGGATTTGTTTTAAGTTCGTGACCTCTTCCGCCAGTTCAACTGCGTCGGTGATATCTTTAAACACGCATAACGCGCCGAGAAGTTTTCCGCCTTCATCAATGATCGGCAGTCTTGTCGTGACAATCTGCAGGTGCTTTCCGAGAAGCTGCTTCTGGTTATATTCCGGCTCTCTCGTTTCCAGAATCCGCGGCAGCTTTGTGTTCGGCACTACATCTTTAATTTGGCGGCCGATGACATCCTCCCGTTTTTGGCCGACCATTTTTTCTGCCATCTGATTAAATAAAATGATCGTTTCGTTGACGTCTATAAAAATCATGCCGTCGTGCGTTGAATTAAAAATCCGGTCATGCTTATACGTCTGCGACTTCAGCATTTGGATAAGCTGCTGTTTTTCCTCCATCAGCTGAAACACCATGTACGCCAATTTTCCCGGCATGACGATGGTTTGTTCTTTTTTCTCATGGAGCAGCTCATCCATGACCGCTTTATCGCCTGTTGTATGGATGATAATATCTATATCTTCAGTTATGTAGGGTTTCCAATCTGATGAGGTTGCAATTCCATATTTCCGGGCTTCTTGCAGCCCTTGCGCCTCCGGATCTTGATCAACCACCGCAATAATCCGGATCAGCTTTGTTTTCATCAAAATCTGTAGGAGCGCCGTGCCTCCTTTACCAGCACCTATAATCAGCACCTTCTGCATCCCGATACCCCTTTATATGAAAAAATTTGCACACCTGTATTTCCCGTTGCAATAATTTGCACAACCCCTATGTTACCACGTTTTGATCTCTTGACAAAATATTTTTTCGATTGGACAATAAAGGAAAACATATCGTAAAGGGGTTTTCTGAATATGAGCCGGCTTGTTGCGCTTTTGATTCTGGTCCTCCCCGGCGCTGTCGCGGCGCTCGGCATTAAGCTGATGAGAGATGCATTATTCGGGCATGCGTTTTCCCCGTTTCCGTCCCTTTTTCTTCAGGGGGCGGCCGGATTGGCGTTTTTTTTGTTCGGCCTTTATGTTCTGGCCGGGTTTATTCTGTACAGAGATCGGAAACGCAATCAAGTCAGCCCGCGGTTCAGGAAAAAAAAGCTGTAAAAAAAGCCCTTGCAAAAAAAGGGCTTTTTCAGTCGTCCGGCAGTATCGTTTTGGCAATGGATTGATCCAGTTCTTCATAGTCATCGTAAGCGATCGTTTCATATAATTCTTTTCTCGTCTGCATATCCGAAAGCCCCTCTTTTTGCGAGCCTTCTTCTTTCAGAAGGCGGAAAATACGCTCAAAAGCCTTGGCCGCCGTTCTGAGTGACGTGACCGGGTAAATGACCATCTGACAGCCCATATCGGAAAATTCATCAGCACTGTAATACGGCGTTTTTCCGAATTCAGTCATGTTTGCGAGAATCGGCACACTGATTTGTTTGGAAAACGCTCTGAATTCACTTTCGGATTGGAGCGCTTCCGGAAAAACAGCGTCAGCACCCGCTTTTATATAAGCGGACGCCCTTTTTAATGCCCCCTCCAATCCTTCCTGCTGTCTGGCGTCTGTTCTCGCAACAACAAGAAGAGTCGGCGCGGCCCGCTTGACCGCTTGGATTTTTTGCGCCATTTCTTCAATCGGCACGAGCTGCTTCCCATTCAGATGTCCGCATTTTTTCGGCAGGCGCTGATCCTCCATCTGGACGGCGGCCGCGCGCGCTTCATACATTTCTTTCGCCGTCCGGGCGGCATTCAGCACTCCTCCGAAACCCGTGTCAATATCAACAAGGACGGGCAGATCAGTCGAGCGGACCAGATCTTTAACCCGTTCAGCCATTTCCGCCGACGTGATGATCCCTAAATCGGGCAGCCCTCTGCTCGCCGTGTAAGCCGCGCCTGATAAATAAAGAGCCGAAAACCCCGTTTTCTTGGCGATAAGAGCGGCCATCGCATCGTGAGCGCCAGGGATCTGCAATAGATCCGGCGCTGCCATCAGCGTACGGAACCGCTCTGCAAGCTCCTCTTGAGACGACTGCTTGCTGACGATCCACGTCATGTTTGTCACCCTCCTATTTTATACGAGAAATAAGTCCATAAATTCACTAACGCTGAGCTTCTGCATTCGGCCGCTATGTTCGCAGGCCTCTTTGATTTTACGCTGCTGCTTCAATGAAAAATGAGTGCTGATGTTTGCTGAAAACTTGGCAAGAATCTTCGGAACGGCTTCTTTTCTGCGGAACCGGTGCCCGAGCGGGTATTCACATTCAATCCGTCCCGTAGCCGTGCCGTCTGTAAAATGCACCTGTACGGCATTTGATATGGATCGCTTATTCGGGTCTAAGTAATCTTTTGAGTACGCTTTGTGTTCCGTCACCTCCATTTTGCTCCGCAATGTATCAATTCGCGGGTCAGACGCCGTTTCCTCTTCATAATGATCCGCCGTGATATCTCCGAAAAGCAGCCCGATTGCCGTAATATACTGGAGGCAGTGATCCCGGTCAGCCGGATTGTGAAGCGGCCCTTTTTTATCGATAATCCGGATAGCCGACTCATGGGTCATAATCGTGATCCTGTCAATGTCTTCGATGCGGTCTTTCACCTCAGGATGAAGCCGGACCGCGCATTCCGCCGCTGTCTGGGCGTGGAATTCAGCCGGGTAGGATACTTTAAACAAAACATTCTCCATCACATAGGACCCAAGCGGGCGGGCAAGCTTCATTTCCTGCCGGTTAAACAATACGTCTTGAAATCCCCACCCAGATGCGGTCAGAGCCGTCGGGTACCCCATTTCACCTTTTTGCGCCATAAGGGCCAAATATACGCCTCTGCTCGTCGCGTCGCCGGCCGCCCATGATTTGCGTGATCCGGTATTCGGCGCATGACGGTACGTTCTGAGGCTTGAATTATCAATCCAGGCATGAGATACGGCGTTATTGATTTCCTCTTTTGAGCCGCCCAGCATTTGCGCGCAAACAGCCGCAGTCGCCACTTTCACAAACAGCACATGGTCAAGCCCCACTCTGTTTAAGCTGTTTTCCAAAGCGAGAATTCCTTGAATTTCGTGCGCTTTGATCATTGCGCAAAGCACATCGCGCACGGTAAGCGGTTCTTTCCCTTCTGAAATCCGCACTCTGGATATATAATCCGCACAAGCCAATATGCCTCCGAGATTGTCAGACGGATGACCCCATTCCGCCGCAAGCCACGTATCATTATAATCGAGCCACCTGTTGATACAGCCGATATTAAAAGCAGCCGTGACCGGGTCTAAAACAAAAGGCGTGCCCGGGACTCTGCTGCCGTTGGGCACGGCGGTTCCCGGGACAATCGGGCCGAGCAGCTTTGTACATTCGGGATAGCTGAGCGCCAAAATTCCGCAGCCTATCGTATCAAGAAGCACATGTCCTGCCGTAGTAAAAGCTTCTGAACTGTCAATCTCCTGATGGAGCACGTAATCAGAGATCTCTTCGATTACAGCGTCCATTCGGCGGGGTTCTGTCATGTTTTCATCTTCCTTTCTCATCTGTTTACAGGCGCGCTCCGGTATAGCGGACACGCGGGCGGAAAAGCCGGTTTCGGCTGTGCTGTTCAATGACGTGTGCGCACAGTCCGACCGTCCGTGCGCTGAAGAATATAGGCGTGTACAGCGGTATTGGGATGCCGAGCATGTAATAGACCGGCGCTGCGTAGTAATCTAAATTCGGATAAAGGCCTTTTTTCTCCCGCATGACGGTTTCGCCGGCTTCACACATATGATAAAGACGGAAATCACCTGAAAGATCAGACAGCTTTTTTAACGCTTCTTTCATCATGAGCGCCCTCGGGTCCATTTTTTTCATGTAGACACGGTGGCCGAAGCCCATGATTTTTTCTTTGTTTGCGAGTTTTTGAGTTAATAATTGTGTAAATCCGTCTGTATCCTTCGCTTCTTCAAGCATGTACATAACCGCTTCGTTCGCTCCGCCGTGAAGATTTCCCTTAAGCGAGGCGACGGCTCCGGTCAGCGCGCCGTAAATATCCGATTGCGTCGAAGCGATGACACGGGCCGTAAACGTTGAGTTCGGCAATTCATGCTCACTGTATAAAAGAAGCGACCGGTCGAAGATTTCTTCTTCCAAAGATGACGGTGTTTTTCCGGTAATCATATATAAAAAGTTTGCGCTGTATGATAAGGTTCCAACCGGCGCCAAAGGCTCCAGCCCGTTGATGACTCGATAGCTGTTGACCGTCAGATTCGGCATTTTGCCTATCAGTCCGCGTACGCGGTGCTGATTTACGGAAGATGAACGGTCATCGATGTCCTTGTCAAAGCCTCCAAGCGCGGACAAACCCGTCCTCAGTCCGTCCATCGGGTGAGTATGTTCGGGCAGCAGACGGCATATGTGCAAGATTTCCTCGGGAAGGTGCCCGCCGCGCCGAACGTCTTCTTCAAGCGCCGCCTTCTCTTTCGCATCAGGAAGTCTGTCTTCCAATAAGAGATGAACAATGTCCATATAGCCGGCCGTTTTAGAAAGCTCAATCAGATCGTGGCCTTTGATTAAAATACTGCCCTGCTGTGTATCCAGGAAAGAAATCCCCGTTTCCACCGCAATGACGCCATCTAAACCGGGAGAATAAGATTCCATGGTTTCGCTCCTTTGCGCACTTTTTATTGAAGAAGATACTTAGAAATAATCAGCCTTTGAATCTCATTGGTTCCTTCATAAATTTGCGTGACTTTCGCATCCCGAAATAAACGCTCCGCGGGATACTCTTTCATATAGCCGTAGCCGCCGTGAATCTGCACAGCCTCCACCGCCGCTTTCATCGCCGCATCGGACGCGAATTGCTTCGCCATAGATGCTTCTTTTCCGCACGGAAGCCCTCGCTGATACAGATCAGCAGCATGATAGACCAATAATTTGGCAGCTTCCGCATTCGTCGCCATGTCAGATAATTTAAATGAAACGGCCTGATTCGAAGCGATGGGTCTGCCGAACTGGCTGCGGGTTTTGGCGTACTCCACCGAGCAGCCGAGCGCCGCTTCGATAATCCCGAGCGCCTGAGCCGCTATGCCGATCCGTCCGACGTCAAGGTTTTTCATGGCGATTGAAAAGCCCTCGCCCTCTTCGCCGAGCCGGTTTTCAATCGGAATTTCCGCTTGGTCAAACTGCAATTCGACAGTATTGGAACCTAACAGTCCGAGCTTTTTTTCTTTTTTTCCGACAGAAAAACCGGGTGTGTTTTTTTCAACGATAAACGCGGAAATTCCCTTTCTTCCCTTACCTGGATCGGTTATGGCGAATGTCAGATACAGATCTGCCGCTCCGCCGTTTGTAATAAAGATTTTTGAACCGTTCAGAATATATGAACCGCCTTTTCGCACAGCCGTTGTTTTCAGGCTTCCCGCATCAGATCCGGATTGAGGCTCAGTAAGCGCAAAAGCCCCAATATATTCGCCCGCTGCCAGCTTCGGAATATACGTTTGTTTTTGGGCTTCTGTCCCGAAATGCAAAATCGGGATTGTCCCTACCGATGTGTGGACGGACAAAATAACGCCGACGGCCGCGCTGACTTTTGATATTTCATGAATCGCTAAAATGTAAGATGTTGTATCAGCACCCGCCCCGCCGTAAGTTTCCGGGACGGGAATACCCATCAATCCCGCTTCGCCCATTTTTTTAATCAGCCGCTCCGGAAATTCATCTGTTGATTCCATGAGCTCAACCACCGGCGCGATTTCCTTGCGGGCAAAATCACGCACCATTTTTCTCATCATGATGTGCTCTTCTGTAAAATGCATGGCTGCCGTCTCCCCTCATGATCTTTACGTCATCTGCCGTACTCATAAAAACCGCGCCCGCTTTTTTTGCCGAGCCAGCCGGCGCTGACATATTTTCTGAGCAGAGGGCATGGGCGGTATTTCGAATCTCCGAGCCCCGCATAGAGAACCTCCATAATGGAAAGGCACGTATCCAGCCCGATGAAGTCAGCTAATGTTAAAGGACCCATCGGATGCCGCATGCCGAGCTTCATCACCTCATCAATGGCTTCCTTTGAAGCTGCTCCTTCGTAAAGGCAATAAACGGCTTCGTTAATCATCGGCATTAATATGCGATTAGATATAAAGCCCGGGAAGTCATTGACTTCGACAGGGGTTTTATTCATCCGGACGGCAAGCTTCTTTACTGTTTCCGCCGTTTCTTCCGATGTGGCGAGTCCTCTGATGACTTCGACAAGCTCCATGACAGGAACCGGATTCATAAAATGCATGCCGATTACTTTTTCAGGCCTTTTTGTGGCCGCGGCAAGCTCCGTAATGGGAAGAGAAGACGTATTGCTTGCCAATACGGCATGAGGGGGACAGATTTTATCTAGTGTGTCAAACAATTCTGCTTTTGCTTTTTTGTTTTCTGCAATGGCTTCAATTACAAAATCAGCATCTCCCGCTTCTGTGAGCTCTGCCGGGGAAATACGGCTGAAAACGGCATCTGTCTCCTGCTGTGTCTTCCGTCCTTTTGCCTGCTCTTTCTCCAGGTTTGTCTTTATGCGGTGAAGACCTTTTGTTACCGTTTCCGGCTCCCAATCGTATAACTTGACGGCAAACCCGGCTTCTGCAGCCGTCTGCGCGATGCCTGCTCCCATCTGACCCGCACCTGCGACCATGATTGTTTTCATCTTCATCCGGCGCTCCCTCCTTTGATCAGTACACCTCAAGCAGGACGGCATCTCCTTGAGCCGCTCCGCTGCATATAGCCGCTATGCCTAAACCTCCTCCGCGACGCTTTAATTCGTATATTAAACTCATGATGATTCTCGCTCCGCTTGCGCCGATCGGGTGGCCGAACGCGATTGCCCCTCCGTTTACATTCACTTTTTCCCGGCTGAACCCGGCTATTTTTTCACTCACCAGCACGACAGACGCAAATGCCTCATTTACCTCAAACAAATCAATATCGTCAACGGACAGTCCGGTTTTTGTCAAGAGCCGGCTGATGGCCTCTCCCGGCGCGCTGGCCAGCTCGGACGCTTCCAGTCCGACTGACGCAAAGCCAAGTATCGCTGCGAGCGGCCTGACATGCTGCTTCGCGGCTTTTTCCTCTGACATCAGCACAAATGCTCCTGCCCCGTCATTTACACCGGGAGCGTTTCCGGCTGTAACCGTTCCGTCGGCTGTAAAAATTGGCTTGAGCGCTGCAAGCTGCTCAAGGCTCGTATCAGGGCGCAGCCCCTCATCCGCTTCAACGGTATGCTGTTTGCCCTTTTTGCCGGTCCAGGTGACGGGGACAATTTCTTCACGCAATTTGCCCGCCTCGGCCGCCTCAGCCGCGCGTTTCTGACTCAAAAGAGCGTAATGATCCTGTTCATCCCGGGAAATGCCGTACTTTTTGGCCGCAGTGCTTCCGTGGACAGCCATATGCACCTGGTCGAACGCACAGGTCAGCCCGTCATGAACCATTAAATCCTGAAACACCCCGTCCCCCATCCTCACACCCCAGCGGCCGGCCGGAATGGCGTACGGAATGTTGCTCATGCTTTCCATTCCGCCTGCAATCAGCACGTCCGCATCTTTCGCCCGGATCATTTGATCACAGATGGTAACGGCCCTGAGCCCTGATGCACAGACCTTATTAATGGTTTCAGCCGGAACGGACCACGGAAGCCCGGCATATCTTGCAGCCTGCCGTGCCGGAATCTGCCCGGCACCCGCCTGGACGACCATTCCCATCACCGTTCCTTCCGCTTCGCTTTCACTGATAGCGGCGCGCTTGATTGCTTCTTTTATGGCGATGCCGCCAAGCTCGGCCGCCTTTACCTCTTTTAATGTGCCGCCAAATTTTCCGAACGGCGTTCTTGCCGCACTGACGATAACCGTTTTTCCCACAATTTTGCCTCACTTTCAATAAGATAAAAGATAACGCTTACACAAAACTGTTACAATATATGAACCGGCTGACCGAGTTATGAGTGCACCGCCTTTTTCCCGCCCATAAAAAAAGAAGACTGTCTGAACAGTCTTCTCAGCTGCGGCATTCTTCTTTTATAGAAACAGCCAGCTTTGGATAATCGGTAAAAATTGCGTCTGCTCCCGCTTTCATCAGCTGCTTCATATCCTCAGGACGATTGACGGTGAACGGACGGAGCGCCGCTTGGTGTTTTGCAAGATGTTTGATCACTTCAGCGCTCACCGCCGGCGTACCGAGCTTCGGATGATAACCCGAAGCGGGAATGGCGGCAAGATACCGTTCAGGCCGGTACAGCACATCCATTGTCAGCACCGCCCGCTCAATTTCAGGCGCCAGGGCATAGCAAACCGCGAGACTCTCATGATTAAATGAAGAAAAAATAACGCGCTTTTCCAGTCCGTAATATCTGACTTTTTTAATCACTTCTTCTTCCATTCCTTCGTAACGGAATACACTGTTTTTCAGCTCAATGTTTATCAGAAAATCAGCACGTTCCGCAAAACGCAGCACATCTGACAAAAGCGGAATTCTGACACCTTTAAAAGCATCTTTCCATTTTCCGGCGGCATCAGCGGTTCTGATTTTGTCATACGCCGTATCTTTCACAAATCCTTTCAAAGACGTCGTGCGGTCGAGTGTTTCATCGTGAATGACCACGATCCGGCCGTCTTTTGTCATCTGTACATCAAGTTCGATTCCGTCAGCCCCGTCCTCAATCGCTTTTTTGAACGCGGGCATCGTATTTTCAGGGCAGTCGCCCGACGCCCCCCGGTGGGCAAAAATATTCGTCATATGTGTCACCTCAGGTGTTTGTCATCGGTTTTCTCTATTATATTCGTTATGCACATAAGGAGGGCGCTATTTACACATATTTTATAATTACCGTCCGCTGTAATAGGTTTCGATTCCGTTTACAACGGCGTCCGCGGCGTGCTCTTGTCCGTTATCGCTTTTCAGCTTGTCCGCATCTTGAGGATTTGTGATAAAACCTAATTCAGCCAGCACACTCGGCATCTTTGAATATGTAATGACATAAAAAGGAGCTTCTTTTACGCCTCTGTCCTTCATCCCTAAAGACGTGACAAGCTGCTGCTGGATGTCGGAAGCAAGCCTTTCGCTGTCTGCTCCTTCATATGTCGAATTAAAATACGTTTCCGTGCCCGATGCCGTTGAGACGGCTGAATTCGTATGGAGGCTGACGAATAAATCGGATTGGCTGGCGCTTGCTTTCGCCACCCGCTCGTCCAAACGTAAAAAAGTATCGTCAGTCCTTGAAGCAACAGGTTTTGCGCCTTCTGTCTCCAATTTGGCGATCACCTTGTTTGACACCGCTAAATTGATGTTTTTCTCAAGCAGTCCATTTCCGCCGGCCCCGCTGTCTTCTCCGCCATGTCCGGCATCGATATAAATGGTTTTCCCTTGCAAAGGTTCAGCTGCATAAGCAGACGGCGCAAGCAGAAGAAGAGCGGCACCGAAGGCAGCAGCACTTTTTGTCAGTAAACCCACGTTTTTTCCTCCCCGTTTTCACATATCTGTTTCTTTTTTCAGTTCCTCAAGCCGTAATTGTCCGTTGCTCTCTTTTTTATAGGTGATTTGCACCGCCGTATGTTCAGGCAGAGACTGACATTCAAACCGCTTAGCGAAAGGCACCTTCACCTCTTGCCTTTCTCCGTCAATTTCGACCGCGATCGTATCGTTTCCGGCCGCTTTTATAAATGTTCCTTCCTGTGTAAATGACGGCGCCGCATCAGCCTCCGCGGTATACTCGCAGCCTGATAACAGCCATGCGGTGAAGATCAGAAGTATGACAGACTTCACACAGATCACCTCACGTTTTCTCATTCGGCTTTATCTTTGAACAGAATGACCGATTTGTAAAGGGAGCCTCCATTCCTCCAGCGCTTTTCCATATTTGGAATGAAGGCTATCTGACCTGCTGTTTACCTGAACTTAGAAAGAAAACAAGCTGATCAGTCTATGAAAAAGGTTCTGTCTGAAGGCCGAATATGCAGAATTTAACGGAAACGGACGACTTTCTGTTCATTTTGAAAAAATATCAGATCGGCAAAAAAAGAGAGCCGCGTCATGCGCTCTCCCGAATAGAAACATTCATATTTATTTTGAGCTTTTCATAAAATGAACGGGACAACTTAAAAGAGCAGCGTATTGGCGGCAATGATGAGAATAATCACTCCGCTCAGCACCGTGCTGAACTGTCCGATGTGAAAAGAACCGATGCGCAGTGACGCGGCTTTTTTTCCAAGCGAGCAGCCGATCCATATGGTCAGAAAGCTTCCGACCGCCGCAGTGATGGAAATGGCAGCGGGAGAAAGCCCGATCAACCCCGCGCTTAATCCGTTGGTCAGCGCATTTGCGGATACGGCTACCCCGAGAACCATGGATTCCAATATACCGATTTCTCCCGAACCGTCGGCATCCGCTGCCTCCGGATTTTGCAGCAGACCGGCAAAACGGCCTTTTTTTCCTGACGCGCCAACACGCGCTGTTTTTCTCGGCACAGCCAGCAGAATGATGCGGATACCGATGACAGATAAAATAAACGCCGCCAGTAATACAGGAAGAAAGCCCGGTAAAACGGCTGAAATCCATTTGCCGAAATAAATTCCGATATAACTGAATACAAAACAGATAAAAGCGATCATCATATTTGACGCATGCGATATTTTGATTTTTCTGATGCCGTATGACATCCCCACTCCTAAATTATCAATGCTCGAGGACACTGCCAAACCTAAAATCAATAACCAAGCCATGTTCGTTTCTCTCCATTCTTTGATGTCTTTTCAACATGTTGTGCCGTTGAATCTACACTATCCTATTCAGCAGCACAGAAAAGGTACCTATTCTGCAAAAATTATTGATTAATGATCATCATTCCGGCGGAAACGAGGTGACACCCTTGACAGAAAATAAAAATACGACACTGGGGCCCCTTTTAAAATCACTGCTTGATAAGCACTCGCTCTCCATGAGAAAACTCGGCGCCTTAACAAACATTGATACGGCCACCATCTCCCGGATTATAAACGGCAAGCAGAAGGCCAATTTAAAGCATCTTCAGGAATTTTCAAAACATCTCCGCACCCCGCTGGAGGAATTGCTTGAGGCGTCAGGCATAGACATCGGCCATGAAAAAGAAGCTGCGCCGCAAGACCCGATGCACGCGATTCAGGATATGCTGAATATGGCCGAGATGTTTGATCAGCCTTTTTCCCGGGAGCAAATTGAGCGCGAACTGACCAGATATGAACAATATGCCAAAACCCAGCAGGGCCATCGCCTGATTTGCGATGAGTTTCAAAAGAAAATGGACAATGAAGAAAGCGTCGGCCCTTTTATTGATCATTTGAAAAACATGCATCATCAGTATATGGATGAATCAACACCGGCTGAAGACCGCGCGATTCTCGGGAGCGCGCTGCTGTATTATATTTTAGCGACCGACGTCATTCCGGATTACATGTTTCCGATCGGCTACCTGGATGACGCCATCGCCGTTCAAATCGCTTTGAACCGGCTGAAAAAAAAGTAAAGGCGCTTAAAAAAGCGCCCTTTTTGTGTTGAAAAATATGAAACACCGCATTACGGTTTTGTCAAAACAGAGACAGCTGTCATATGATACATCAACCTAACAAAAAGGAGGGTGTCTTCTATGGACAGCAACACAGTTGTGGCAGTGTGCGCTCTGTTAAGTGTTGTGATTCAGATCGGAACGATATTCGCCGCAGGAAAGTGGAAAAAAGAATAAATAAAAACAAATTGACGGTTTTTTCGCACAAGCGTATGCTTATAAATAACCTTGTAAAAGATAAGAAAGAAGATATGTATATGAAAAAAATCATTCTCCTCTTCGCCGCCGCTGTCATATTCAGCTCGATCGGCCATCAAATTTCAGGAGGATATAAAGATCCTGAAAAGGAACGGAGAAAACCGTTTCATTCGTTTAAATGGTTCAGCCGGTCATAACCTCAGGAAGAAGAACAAGCAAAATAATTGCACACAATTAAAACATAAGCTAGAATACGGACGAGTTAAACTCCTAAGGAAGAAGGCGAAATGATGAAGCAAACTTATAAACCGCTGTTTGAACCTTTTACGTTCGAAAGCGGCGTCACCATACCAAACCGTATTTCAGTCGCACCGATGACACACTATTCATCAAATGATGACGGAACGATTTCCGACCGTGAATTAAGCTACATTACTCCCCGTTCAAAAGAAATGGGCATGGTCATTACGGCATGTGCAAACGTAACGCCGGACGGCAAAGCGTTTCCAGGCCAGCCCGGCATCTATGATGATTCTCACATTCCCGGCTTGAAAAAACTCGCTCAGGCGATCCAGTCTCAAGGAGCGAAAGCCGTTGTGCAGATTCACCACGGAGGATTGGAATGCCCTCCTGAACTCGTGCCAAACAACGACGTCGTCAGTCCGAGCGGCTCAGAAGAAGACGGGAGACAAACGTCCCGGGCTCTCACCGAACAAGAAATTGAGCACATCGTGAAAGCATTCGGCGAAGCGACACGCAGAGCGATTGAAGCCGGCTTTGACGGTGTTGAAATTCACGGGGCAAACGGGTACCTGATTCACCAATTTTATTCACCGAAAACAAACCGGCGCACAGACCGCTGGGGCGGAAGCGATGAAAAGCGCCTTGCGTTCCCGCTTGCAGTCGTTGACGCTGTCAAACAGGCAATTGATACACACGCTGAAAATCCATTCGTTCTCGGCTACCGCCTGTCACCGGAAGAGCCGGAAACACCGGGGCTTACAATGAAAGAAACATTCATGCTCGCCGACGCGCTTGCGGAAGAGAACTTGGATTATCTGCATATTTCACTGATGGATGTCAACTCCAAAGCCCGCCGCGGGGCGGATTCTTCACGGACGCGGATGGATTTATTAAACGAACGCGTCGGCCATAAAGTGCCGCTGATGGCCGTCGGTTCCATCTATACCGCGGACGAAGCGCTTGCTGTATTAGAAAGCGGAATTCCGCTGGTGGCTCTGGGACGTGTCATTTTGATTAACCCCGAATGGGCGGTGCTGGTCAAAGAAGGCCGCGAACAGGAAATCGAAAAAGCCATTCAAGCATCTGAAATTGAGAAATACCGACTTCCTGAACCGTTATGGGAAATGATTCAGAATACAGGCGGCTGGGTGCCGTTTGAAAAGTAGACTAAAAAAACTGCCGGATGGGGACTGACCCCATAATATGAGACAAACAAAAAACACCTTCAAGTTTGAAAACGGATCGTTGTTATCCGAAATTAGACTTGGAGGTGTTTTTCTATGAGGGCAAGAGTGAGTTATCCGGTTGAAGTCAAACAGAAGGCTGTAGAAATGAGATTGGCGGGCGTGCCTGTGAAGGAGATCATGCAGGAATTGAATATAAAGAATAAGACGCAGGTGCAGACATGGGTCAGGTGGTATAAAGCTGGGGACACACATCGATTCGAACAACCTGTCGGAAAGCAATATTCTTATGGAAAAGGTCCAGAGTATTCTTCCGAATTAGAGAAACTGCAGGCAGAAAATCGTTATCTGAGACAACAGAATGAAGTGTTAAAAAAGTACAACGAATTGGAAAGGAAGCTGATAGCGAAACGCCAGTCGAGCTTGTAGAAGCATTGCGCAGCACAATGACCATAAAGGATATCTGTATTCATTTAGGTATCTCACGAGCATCTTATTATCGTTGGAAGAAGAATCTGATGAAAGATAACCCTAAATACCATTTAGAAAAACAAATCGGCACGTTGTGCCGAGAACACAAGTATCGATATGGCTATCGGAAAATCACAGCCATATTAAAAAAGGGAATGCGTATGAATCATAAAACGGTTCAGCGCATTATGCAGAAGAATCAGTGGCAATGCCGGGTTAAGGTGAAAAAGCGTAAGAAGAATGGGCAGCCATATGCCGTGGCCGAGAATATATTGGATCGGAACTTTCAGTCTGATCGCCCTCTGGAAAAGCTAGTAACGGATATCACATATTTGCCTTATGGGCAGAAACAATTGTATCTTTCCAGTATATTGGATTTATACAATGGAGAAGTGATTGCTTTTACGATTGGCGATAGACAGGACACAGACTTTGTCTTACACACACTTGATCAGCTGCCCGCACTGCCAGAGAACTGTGTGTTACATAGTGACCAAGGTTCTGTTTATACATCTTATGAGTATCAGAAAGCTGTTAAAACAAAAGGCATTACCATGAGCATGTCCCGCAAAGGGACGCCCGCTGATAATGCCTCCATCGAATCGTTTCATTCCTCACTAAAGTCTGAAACGTTCTACCTCGACAGGTTGGAAAGCACTACGACGACCATCGTAGAACAAACTGTCGAAACCTATATACACTATTATAACAACATTCGTATTCAAACGAAACTAAACAACCAGCCGCCGGTCACATACCGACAGCTGGCTGCTTAAAGGTGTTTTGATCCCTGTCTCAAAAACGGGGGTCAGTCCCATGTCCGGCAGTTTTTTTTGATTTACAAGTTTTTACCGCTTTGTTTACTCCTATTTCTAACACACAGCGTACATATAGTAAATAGATTAATAGAAAGGAGACCGTATATGATGGCTGGTTTTCCTATTACGATTAACAGTCTTTCCGGAAACGGGGTTGTCAATGTCGGCGGTGCGTTTTCGATAAGTCCTTTAACCGTATCAAAAACCGTCTACGGCTCAGGTGGGGGAAATACAGGGATGGTCCTGCAAATGAATCAATCCAGTACATCTCAATCTTCAAGCTCTCAATACTCTGATCAAAATGTAACGAAAACACTATGACATCCGTATTTCCCTCCCTTTCCGGCTGGCAGCAGCCGGATTCTTTTTGCCGTTTTGTTTAATCTTATTCCATATCACAGCGTACATATAGTTAGTAGACTGTGAGAGAAAGGAGAAAAAATAGAATGAGCGGTTGCCCGATTACGATAAACAACGTATCAGGAAACGGAGTTGTCAATGTTGGCGGCGCCATATCCATCAGTCCGCTGACTGCATCAAAAACTGTTTTCGGTGCCGGAGGGGGAAATATCGGCATTGTCATTCAAAACAATGCTGTAAGCCAGTCCAAAATGTTTGAACATCAATTTTCAGATCAGAATATTGTAAAGTCAATTTAAGGGCTGCCATGCAGCCCTTTCAGCATAAATAAAGCAGCCACACTGATTTCCCAAAAACTTGATTTTTAAACATCAGCGATCACCTTCCCTTGTTTTGAATGATTTCAGTTCAAGGTGAATAGAATGCAGATTGAAAGCATGAGTACTGAAACTCATTAAGGAAAGAAGGAATCGTGATGAAAAAACTTTGCCGGGAAGTTTGGATTGAAGTTGACCTTGATGCGATAAAAAAGAACGTACGGGCGATCCGCCGCCATATTCCGAATACGTCTAAAATTATGGCCGTCGTAAAAGCGAACGCTTATGGCCACGGCTCTGTGGAAGTAGCGCGGCAGGCACTGGAAAGCGGGGCGAGCGAGCTCGCTGTCGCCAGCGTCGAAGAGGGAATTGTGTTACGGAGAGCGGGAATTACGGCACCTATTCTTGTGCTCGGCTTCACAGCTCTCAGCTGTGTGAAAAAATCTGCCGTTTGGAACATAACATTATCAGCGTTTCAAGTCAGCTGGATCAAAAAAGCGAATCGGATATTGGAAAAAGAAGCAGATTCGAAACGGCTGTCCATTCATATCAATGTGGATACGGGAATGGGCCGGCTGGGTGTGCGTACGGAAGAAGATCTTTTAGCAGTGGTGAAAGCGCTCAAGTCGAGTACATATCTGTCATGGGATGGCATCTTTACACATTTTTCAACAGCGGATGAACCGGACACTGAGCTGACGATGCTGCAGCACGAAAAGTTTATCAGCTTTCTCCGCTTTTTAAAAAATCAAGACATTACGCTGCCTACCGTGCATATGTGCAATACAGCCGCCGCTATCGCATTCCCGGAATTCAGCGCCGACATGATCCGTTTAGGCATTGGGTTATATGGTTTATATCCGTCCGCCTCGATAAAGGAACTGAACCTCGTAGATCTCACACCCGCACTAAGTTTAAAGGCGCGTATCGCTTATGTGAAAGCCATGGTGACAGATCCCCGGACCGTCAGTTATGGCGCCACATATATCGCCGAACCGGGTGAAATCATCGCGACGATTCCGATCGGCTATGCTGACGGTTACTCCCGCGCCCTGTCCAACCGCGGGTTTATTCTGCACCGCGGCAGACGGGTGCCGGTAGCGGGGAGAGTGACAATGGATATGATCATGGTCAGTTTAGGTGAGAATGAGGGCAAACAAGGAGAAGAAGTCGTCATCTACGGTAAACAACAAGGAGCCGAGATTTCCGTTGATGAAATTGCCGAAATGCTCGGTACGATCAGCTACGAAGTCTTATCTGTGTTAAGCCGCCGCGTCCCCCGCTTTTATTTCAGAGACGGCAAAATCATTAAAATATCAGCTCCGGTATTATACGTGTAGACGTCATAGATCCCGCATTTATAGAACAAGTAACGGCGTGAGTGATTTCCATTGTTTTCGCCAGCAAAATTTCAAAACGCCTTCTCTTCCGCGTTCATGCACGGAATAGAAGGCGCGAAAAAGACATATGGCCAAAAGCTTGCGTTACGAAGCTTTATGCTCCAATCTCAGCTTGTCAGCAACCATCGCGATGAATTCCGAGTTGGTTGGCTTTGCTTTTGTCATGCTTACCGTATATCCGAACAGTGAAGAAATGGAATCAATATTTCCCCTGCTCCATGCGACTTCAATGGCGTGGCGGATGGCCCGTTCTACACGGCTTGCGGTCGTGTTGAATTTTTTGGCGATGTCGGGATAAAGGACTTTTGTGATGCTGCCGAGGAGTTCAATATCGTTATACACCATGGAAATGGCTTCACGCAAATAAAGATAGCCTTTGATATGGGCAGGCACACCGATCTCATGGATAATGCTTGTAATGCTGGCATCGAGATTTTTCCGCTTCGGTTCCGGCTGGCTGCGGATAATACTGCTTTGCGCGGACGGCGCACGGTGTGTGACACTGCTGACATTTCCGCTTACCTGGCGGATATGGCCGACAAGGTTTTCCATATCAAACGGCTTCAGGATGAAATAGGACGCGCCTAAATCGACGGCTTTTTTCGTAACGTCTTCCTGACCGAATGCCGTCAGCATGATGACGTTCGGCTGCTTCTCGAGCTCTGATTCCCGCAGACGCTCCAAAACCGCAAGTCCGTCCAGATGCGGCATGATAATGTCTAAAACGAGCACATCTGGATTCTTATCTTTAAACAAAGAAAGACATTCCTGTCCGTTATAAGCAACGCCGATCACTTCCATATCATCCTGTCCCTCTATATATTCACTCAACAGGCTTACAAGCTCTCGATTATCATCAGCAACACAAACTTTAATTTTCTCCACGTTTCTTCCTCCCCCAATGTATTAACAGGACGCAACCCATTTGACTGCTACATGTTACATTCGACAAAACCACTACTTCCCCTTTTAAAAAATCCATATTTACCAATAATAGTGGTATATCTTTGTTTTTCTAGCATTTTCTAGGTTTTTCGACTAAAAATTAAGTTTGACAAATCAGGAAACGTGAATTTGTCGAAAAATCTTCATGTCTTATTTTACATGAATCCAGGAAAGAAGTGAAGAACGCATCACATAAAAAAACTGCCGGATCATCCGGCAGTCAGCTTGCTTTGTCTTTCCCGTAAACATCAACACCCGCTTCAGACAGCATCCATTCGATATGAACGCCGTAGCCGCTTGTCGGATCATTGACAAATACGTGGGTTACGGCTCCGACGACCTTTCCGTTCTGGATGATCGGGCTTCCGCTCATCCCCTGAACGATTCCGCCGGTTCTTTTCAGCAGTTTCGGATCTGTCACTTTCAACACCATTCCCTTTGTCGCCGGGAATTTTTGCGGCGTGGTGCTGACGATTTCAATATCAAATTTCTCTACTTTATCGTTTTCGATAACCGTCAGCATTTGCGCAGGTCCTTTTTTTACTTCATTTGACAAAGCAATCGGAAGCGCTTTGTCGGAAATGTTGTTTTTAATCGGCTGATGCAGTGTCCCGAAGATGCCGAACGGGCTGTTGCGGTTAATATCGCCGATCGTTTTCCGTTCTGACGAAAACCTTGCCAGTTTTTCGCCTGGATTGCCGCCTTTTCCTTTTTCAATCGATGTTACAGTTGAACGGACGATTTCTCCGTCTTCTACAACAATCGGTTTTTTTGTATCCATATCAGAGATGACGTGGCCCAATGCGCCGTATTTTTTTGTTTTCGGTTCAAAAAATGTCATGGTGCCGATGCCGGCTGCCGAATCGCGGATATAAAGGCCGATTCGATATTTCCCCTCGGCTTCGTCCTTTGTCGGAATCAGCTTTGTTTTGATTTTTTGCTTATCGCGTTTCACCAATAAATCCAAAGATTCACCGGTTTTGCCCGCTTTTTGAATAAACGGGGCGATGTCGCTCATTTTTTCAATTTTATGTCCGTTCATTTTAATAATGATGTCGCCAGATTCAATTCCCGCTTGTTCTCCCGGAGACTTTTTTCCATCCTTTGTCATCACTTGGTGAAAACCGACGACCAAAACACCGACTGAATGCAGTTTTACACCGATGGACTGTCCGCCCGGAATGACCTTCAATTCTGGAAGGACACGCACTTTCGTTTTTTTAATGGGAAATCCGGCAAGATCATATACTACTTCCGACCGGCCTTGTGTTTGCCCTGTTATGTTTGCATGGCCGTGCTCTTCTTTCAGCGTAAAGGCTTCTGATAATTCGCCCTTTTCAGCGCTTATTGATGCATTGACCGAAACGGCCTGTGTCTGGTTTTCAAAGACGCTCATTTCTGATGGTATCAGTAAATATTCTTTAAATGGCTTAAAAAAGCCTACACTTAGTAAAGAAACAAGGAGAATTACACCTATTGCTTTCCTCATGTTATCGTGCATTCATTCCTTCACTCTCCTCGCTCCTATCCCACACCACTTTCTTTTTCTGCTACATCTATACTTTTGCCTTCCTGCGCTTGATTTATAACCGGCATACGAAGAAAAACATTGGATACACTGTTAGAGAAATGGAACAAAAAAATAAGCTGCCTGTATCAGCAGCTTATCCTGTCGTTTTGACCTGTCCGGCCTGTTTTAAAAGCTCTTGTGCATGCCGTTTTGTCAGATCGGTCACTTCGACGCCCGCAATCATGCGGCCGATTTCCGCTACCTTGTCCTGTTTGGAAAGCGGCGTGACATGCGTTGTCGTCCGGCCGTCTTTGAATTCTTTTGCGATTAGAAGGTGCGTATCCGCCATAGCGGCAACCTGCGGCAGGTGTGTAATGCAGAGCACCTGTGAACCGGTCGATACTTTATGGATTTTTTCCGCGATGGCTTGGGCAACCCGCCCGCTTACACCGGTGTCCACTTCGTCAAAGATGATGGAGGTGACATCCTGCTGGGAAGAAAAAATACTCTTCATCGCCAGCATCACCCTTGAAAGCTCGCCTCCGGAAGCGACCTTTGACAGCGGTTTTAAAGGCTCACCGGTGTTTGTTGAAATTAAAAACTTCACAAGGTCAATCCCCTTTTGGGTAAGCTGCACGGGCTGCCCGTTAACAACCGGTGCTTCACTGGCTGACGGATCGGTTTTCACGAGAAATTCCGTATCAAACGTTGATTTGCCCATATACAGACTTTTTAATTCCTGATGAATCGCTTCCGCCAGTTTCTTAGCCCAAGCTTTTCTGATTTTTGATAAATTGGCGGCTTCTACGGCCACATCTTTGCCGACCGACTCCAATTCCTTCTTCAGCGCTTCAAGGTGGCTGTCGCGGTTCTCGATTTGATCGATTTCCTCTTCTATTTTAGAGCCGTATTCCAAAATGTCTTCTACCGTCGCTCCGTATTTGCGCTTCAGCTGTTTAATTTCGTTTAAACGGGTTTCAATAAAATTCAGCCGTTCCGGGTCATATTCCAGATCATCTAACAGATTGCGCATCTGAAAGGTTGCATCCTCCAGCAGATAATAGGAACTTGACACACTTTCAGACAGCTTTTGCAGCGGTTCATTGATATCCGAAATATCTTCAAGCTGGGCAGAGGCCATTCCGACCCAGTCAAGCCCCCCCTGCTCGCTGCGGAGCGCATTATAGGCGTTTTGCAATGATTCATAAATTTTTTCAAAATTGGATATCTGCTTCCGTTCTTCCTGAAGAAGCTCGTCTTCATTCAATTCAAGCTTCGCCGACTCGATTTCTTCAAGCTGAAATTGAATCAGGTCTAACCGATGCGCCATTTCCTGCTCGCTTTCTGACAGCTTCTTCACTTTTTTGAGCAGCTTCATATAACGCTCATAGCCTTCATGGTAAGCCTGAAGCGCGGATTCGGCCTCAGCGCCCGCAAACCTGTCCAACAGCTCTAAGTGTTTATCGTCCTCCATTAACAGCTGGTTATCATGCTGTCCGTGAATATCTAATAAAAGTCTGCCGATTTCCCTCAAAGCCGCAATCGTCACTAATTTTCCGTTGACACGGCAGACGCTTTTTCCTCCGGCATTAATGTCCCTTCTCATGACAATCATGTCGTCAGATGCGTCTATTCCCTGCTCACGGCATACTTCAAAAACGGGATGACCGCTGTCCAAAAGAAACAGTCCTTCAAGCTCGGCCTTTGTTTCACCGTAACGGACAAATTCAGACGAGCCGCGGCCGCCGACTAATAGGGAAACGGCGTCTATAATAATTGACTTGCCGGCCCCTGTTTCTCCCGTCAGGACGGTGAGCCCCCGTTCAAACGAAATCGTCAGTTCCTCTATAATGGCAAAGTTTTTTATTGATAGTTCAGCTAACAAACAGCATTCCACCTTTTATCTGATAATTACGCTACAGCAGCTCCAAAAGACGGCTTTGAACGCCCTCCGTATCTTCAGGCGTCCTGCAGATGATTAAGATCGTGTCATCTCCGCAAATCGTGCCCATGATTTCTTCCCATTCGAGATTATCCATCAGAGCGCCGATTGCCTGAGCATTCCCCGGCATCGTTTTTAATACGATCATATGGCTTGCTGAGTCAATTTTTACGAACGCATCCATTAATGAACGCTTCAGTTTTGACAGCGGATTGAACCGCTGATCCGCCGGCAGGCTGTATTTGTAGGAGCCGTTGTTTGTCGGCACCTTTACGAGATGCAGCTCTTTAATGTCTCTGGAGACAGTCGCCTGAGTTACCTTATATCCTTCTTCTCTCAGCATGTCAACTAAGTCATCCTGCGTTTCAATCTCATGGCTTGTAATAAGCTCTCTGATTTTTATATGCCTTTGGCCTTTTGTCATGTAAGCACCTCTGTTTTCAAGCTGTTCTTGTCATTATGTTAACCGCTTCTTGATAAAAAGTACATGATGGCAGAAAAAAGGAATAATAGCCCCCTATTATTCCGGTACATCTGTCTTTTTGGCTTTTAATGTCTCATGTGCTTCGCGGACGGTACGGTGAATGTCTTCTTCCGGCAGTTCAGCGCCGTTTCCGTCTTCTCCGCCCCATTCCAAATGAAGCAGAAACTCAATATTGCCGTCTCCCCCTGTAATCGGTGAGAAGGACAGTCCTTTCACTGTATATCCTTCAGAAGCGGCAAATTGATTCATGCGGCGGAGAACGTCAGTATGAACGCCGGGATCTCTGACAATGCCTTTTTTTCCGACGGATTCCCGCCCGGCTTCAAATTGCGGCTTCACCAGTGCGATACAATCGCTCCCCGGTACAAGCAGCGTTTTTAAAACCGGCAGAATGAGGCGGAGTGAGATGAAAGAAACATCGATTGTCGCAAATTCCGGCAAACCCTCTGTGAAATCGGAAGGCTCGGAATAGCGGAAATTCGTTCGTTCCATGACGACGACCCTCTCGTCCTGTCTGAGCTTCCAAGCAAGCTGATTATAGCCGACATCCACTGCGTAGGACCGCTCGGCTCCGTTTTGGAGGGCGCAATCCGTGAATCCCCCCGTAGACGAGCCGATGTCAATCATCGTTTTGCCTTTTACCGAGACGGGAAACACTTCCAGGGCTTTTTCAAGCTTTAATCCGCCTCTGCTGACGTATTTAAGAGGGTTTCCTTTTACCGTTAACGGAAGATCCCGGGCGATTTTTTCACCCGGTTTGTCCAATCGGTTTTCATTTGAGTATACGATGCCCGCCATAATGGCGCGTTTCGCTTTTTCCCGCGTTTCCGCAAGGCCTTTTTCTACAAGAAGTACATCTAATCGTTCTTTTTTTGCTGTCATGATCCAATTCCTTTATGTGTCTTCGGCGGCATCAGCAGTTTGATCCGGTTCATAACCTCAACCTTAGTGAGACCGATTTCTTCAAGCAGGGCGGTTACGCTGCCGTGTTCAATAAACCGGTCTGGGATGCCCATTCTGTCAATCGGTGTATGATACATGCCGAGGTCATGAGCGTATTCAAGAATCGTGCTGCCGAATCCGCCTTCAAGCACGGCTTCTTCTATCGTTAAAATCGGCAGACCTTCATTAAGAATGGCCTTCATCATTTGTTTATCAATCGGTTTTATGAACCGCGCATTCACGACACGCACGGTCAGGCCTTCTTTTTGCAGTTCTTCAGCCGCTTCCAGCGCCATTTCAATGGTCGTACCGAATGTTAAAATGACCGCGTCTTTTCCGGGACGGAGCACTTCCCATGTTCCGATCGGAATGGTTTTCAGCTCTTTATCCATCTTTACGCCGAGCCCGTTTCCGCGCGGGAAGCGCATCGCGATCGGACCCTCCTCATAATTAAGGGCTGTATTGACCATATGGCGGCCTTCATTTTCATCCTTCGGCATCATTAAAACGAGGTTTGGTATATGCCGCAAAAAGGCGATGTCAAAGACGCCTTGATGCGTCTCCCCGTCAGCGCCGACCAAACCGGCGCGGTCAATGCCGATAAACACATTCGCGTTTTGACGGCAGATGTCATGGACGACCTGATCGTACGCCCGCTGCAAAAAGGTCGAATAAATCGCAAGAAACGGCTTCATGCCTTGGAGCGCCATTCCAGCCGCCATCGTCGCCGCATGCTGTTCTGCGATTCCGACATCAAACATGCGTTCAGGGAATTCTTTCGCAAACCCTTCCAGTTTGGAGCCGACCGGCATGGCCGGTGTAATGGCGACAATTCTGTCATCCTCACGTGCCAGCTCCTGCACGGTGCCGCTGACAAGTCCGCTCCATGAAGGCGCCGCGGCTTTCGGCTTGACGAAATCACCCGTATTGATTTTATACGGACCCGTTCCGTGCCATGTGCCGATTGTGTCGGTCTCAGCCGGTTTATAGCCTTTGCCCTTTTTCGTGATGACATGTAACAGGACAGGGCCTTTCGTTTTTTTGGCGTATTGCAGGTTTTCAAACAGTTCGTGGTAGGAATGACCGTCAACCGGGCCTAAATACGTAAAGCCCAGCTCTTCAAAAAACATGCCTGACACAAGCATATATTTCAAACTGTCTTTTATCCGTTCAGCTGTGGCGGCCAATTTTCCGCCGACGGCCGGGATGCGCTTAAATAAATATTCAAGCTCGTCTTTTACCCATTGATATTTGCCGGCCGTGCGAAGCCGTCCCAGCATAGAATGAATCGCCCCGACATTCGGCGCAATGCTCATCTCATTATCATTCAGGATGACGATCATGTCTTTCTTCTCATCACCGATATGGTTCAGCGCTTCAAGCGCCATTCCTCCGGTTAAAGCGCCGTCTCCGATAATCGGGATGATATATTCTTTCGATCCTTTAATATCACGGGCGGCAGCCATTCCCATCGCGCCTGAGAGCGAGGTTGAGCTGTGGCCTGTTTCCCATACGTCATGTTCGCTTTCGCTGCGTTTCGGGAAACCGCAAAGCCCTTTATATTGGCGCAAGGTTTCAAACTCCTTGCCGCGTCCGGTTAACAGTTTATGAACATAGGACTGATGTCCGACATCCCATAAAAATTTATCTTTCGGACTGTCAAATTCTTTGTGAAGCGCAATTGTCAGCTCGACAACCCCAAGGTTCGGCCCGATATGGCCGCCAGAGGCAGACAGCGATGTGATGAGGAAATTGCGGATCTCCTCACTCAGCTCTTCCAGCTGTTCAATTGACATCTTTTTAAGAAATGACGGGTCCTGTATTGATAAAAGATCCAAAGCGGATCAACTCACTTTCAGCATGAATTTCTGCAAATTAAACAGTGTCTTTTTGAAAAAAGAAAAAGACTCCCTTTGTATTTTCATCGAAACTGCTTACATTTTACCATAGGAGCGGCAGCCCCTTCAAATCAGGACCGTTTTTAATGATCTCTCGCCGCGATTAAATCACAGAGGTCATGCAGCAATTCTTTCTGAAGAGAAAGGCCGCTGATGATCTGTTTCGCCTCGCTTATATGATACGCAAGCTTTTCTTTCGCGCCTTCAAGCGTTAAAAGCGACGGATACGTTGACTTTTCATTCGACGTGTCTGAGCCGACCGGTTTGCCGATCCTCTCCTCATGCCCTTCAATATCAAGGATGTCGTCTCTGATTTGGAATCCGATGCCGATATGGCTGCTGAACAGACGGAGCTTTTCGACTTCATCCTCCGGCGCATCTGCCAAAATGGCGCCCGCCGTCACGGAAAAACCGAGGAGCTTGGCCGTTTTCCGCTCGTGGATGGATTCCAGCTCCTCAAGCGTTATCCGCTTTTGTTCCGCTTCCATGTCGGCAGCCTGTCCGCCGACCATTCCTTCCGTTCCCGCCGCGCTGATCAGCTCATCGACGAGACGGAGCCGTTTTTCTGCTGAAACCGCCTCAGACACATGAGATGTGATCAGTTTAAAGCTTTCTGTCAGAAGCCCGTCTCCGGCCAATACGGCTGCCGCTTCTCCGAAGACTTTATGGTTTGTGGGCTTTCCCCGGCGCAGATCATCATCGTCCATGCAAGGCAAATCATCATGGATTAAAGAATACGTATGAATCATTTCGACAGCGCATCCGACCGGAATCCCGTCTTTTTCATCTTTTCCGTAAGCATTCAGAACGGCTAAGACGACGAGGGGGCGCAGCCTCTTTCCGCCCGCTTCCAAAGAATACAGCATAGATTTTTTGAGGGTTTCCGGCATCGCAAGCCGTTCTGTATACAAAGAAAGCTGCTGTTCAATCAGTTGTTTGCGCGATGCTAAAAATGCGTCCAGTTTATTTGTCACCTTCGTCTTCCTCCTGAACGCTGAAAGGTGCAAGTTCGCCGTTATCTTTTAAAATAAAGTCCATTTGCTTTTCAACATGCTGAAGCTTTTCATGGCACATTTTTGAAAGGGCCATCCCTTCCTGAAAATAATTAATCGCCTGCTCCAGCGGCACGTCTCCTTCTTCAAGCTTTGCCACAATGCCTTCAAGGCCTTTCATCGCCTCTTCAAATGTCAGCTCTTCACTTTTTTTGGTTTCTGTCATTATCGTTCGCCTCTCTTTTGCAATACTTCACACGTCAGAACGCCGTCTGTCATCTTTACTTCAAGCGTATCATTTTGTTCCACTTGATCAACGCTTTTGATCAGCTCTTTGTCTTTATAGGCCAGGCTGTATCCTCTCTCCATCACCTGAAGGGGACTTAATGCATTCAGTTTACCAAGAACCGTCTGAAACTGCGAATGAAGCTGCTTCAGCTGGACATTCATGCTTCGGGCGAGCTGATTTGAGCGCTCCTCGTACCGTTTTTTCGCCTGTTTCAGCTGGGTTTCAGGGTGGAGCGCCGTTAATCTGTACGTATTCCGCTCCAGCTGCCTTTGTTTCCTGTCCGTAAGCCCTGTGAGCTGTGATTGGAACTGCTGATACAAAAGGTCAAACTGCTGTTCTTTTTGGGTATACAATCGTTTCGGAAAACGGAACGCGTAGGATGACTGGAGCGATTGAACCCGTTCTTTTTTCTTGCTGATATGCTGCTGCATCGCTCTTGTCAGGCGGACTTCCGCCGTTTTTGTCCGTTCCATTAAGTCCGTCGTGTGGGGGACGGCGATTTCTGCCGCTCCTGTCGGCGTTGCCGCCCGGATATCCGCGACGAAATCACTGATTGTAAAATCTGTTTCATGTCCGACGGCTGATATAATCGGAATGGCGGAAGCAAAAATCGCCCGGGCCACGATTTCTTCGTTAAATGCCCACAATTCTTCGATCGAGCCCCCTCCTCTTCCGACGATCAGGACGTCACACATTTTTTGTGCATTGGCTTCTTCAATGCGCTTCACAATCGATCTGCTGGCATTTTCACCTTGAACGAGCGCGGGAAGCACAATGACTTTCACAAGGGGGTATCTTCTTTTGAGTGTGGTAATGACGTCTCTGACGGCTGCTCCCGTCGGTGACGTGACGACCCCGATCGTGGCCGGAAAAGCGGGGATGGCCTGCTTATGCCGGTCATCAAACAACCCTTCGCCGGCAAGTTTTTTCTTTAATTCTTCATATGCTAAGTAGAGCGCCCCCACACCGTCCGGCTGCATTTCTTTCGCGTACA
The DNA here is from genome assembly GCF_038004825.1 of Bacillus sp. FSL P4-0334. NCBI lineage: Bacteria > Bacillati > Bacillota > Bacilli > Caryophanales > Bacillaceae > Bacillus > Bacillus sp. FSL P4-0334. The sequence goes on from NZ_JBBORX010000001.1 coordinate 3,681,876, forward strand.
GCTGATAGCTTCCGCTCGGTTCATAGACGGAGATGCCGCCTCTTACGATGACCTTCATTCCGTCTTCTGGCTTAAACGCAAGCCTCGAACTTTGCCTCTGAAACATGACGGCCTGCATGCGGGCATGCTCATCTTTTAATGTAAAATAGATGTGGCCTCTCGTATGAATTTTAACATTGGAGAGCTCACCCTTAATCCAAATGTCTTCAAGATGAGGGTCCACATCGAATTTTCGTTTAATGTATTTGGTCAGCGCGGAAACCGTGACATATGCCGCTTCACTCACATCCTGCACTCCTTTCATAAAGGCTTTTTGCCCTAAACTAAGAAAACCCGCTCTGGCTGAAAGGAGCCTTAAGAAGCGGGTATCGTGCTCATTGTCACAATTTTTGTGACTGTCTCCGGTTATCTATGATAACGTACGTCTGGCAGATTTAACAGTATTATGCGCAAGCATTGTGATGGTCATCGGACCTACTCCGCCCGGCACCGGCGTAATGAAAGATGCTTTTTCTTTCGCTTCATCAAACTGAACGTCTCCGCAGAGTTTTCCGCTTTCGAGACGGTTGACGCCGACATCAATGACAATGGCGCCCTCTTTGATTTGATCAGCTTTGATGAAGTTCGCTTTACCGACCGCTACCACAAGAATATCTGCTTTTTTCGTATGCTCAGACATATTTTTCGTGCGGGAATGGCAATATGTGACGGTCGCGTTTTCGTTCAGCAGCAGCTGGCCGACCGGTTTACCGACAATATTGCTTCGTCCGACTACAACAACTTCTTTGCCGGAAAGATCTACGTTCGTCTTTTTCAATAACTCGACAATTCCGTGCGGCGTGCATGGAAGAAATGTATCTTCGCCAAGCAGCATTTTCCCGACGTTGAGAGGGTGGAAACCGTCAACATCCTTATCAGGGGAGATCCGCTCGATTACGGCTTTTTCAGAAATATGATCCGGGAGCGGCAGCTGGACGAGAATGCCGTGGAATTCCGGATTTTGATTATACTGATCAATCACTGTTAAAAGCTCCGCCTCGGTTAAGCTTGAGTCAAAGCGGTCAAGCTTAAATTTCATTCCCATTGTTTCAGCGGCTTTTTTCTTGCCTGTCACATATGAAACAGAAGCGGGATCGTCTCCGATTAAAATGACCGCCAATCCAGGCACTACGCCTTGTGCTTTCAGCTCTTCTACTTCTTTTGCCAATTGTTCGCGTTTTTCTTTAGCCGTTTCTTTTCCGTCGATGATTGTTGCAGTCATTTTCTTTCCTCCTATGATTCGATATCAGTTTTAATGTTAGAAAGAACCCCGTTTACGAATTTTGCAGCTTTATCGTCGCCGAACCGTTTTGCCAGCTCGATTGCTTCGTTTAATGACACGTTAGCAGGAATGTCGTCAGAATAAACCATTTCATACACCGCCAGACGCAGGATCGCGCGGTCTACGTTTGCAATCCGGTCAAGCTTCCAATTGACGAGATGGCCGGAAATCATTTCATCAAGCTGAACCTGATGTTCGATCACTCCGTACACCAGCTGTTCAAAGAAGGCATCTGTTTTTTCACCATCAAGCGCGTGCTCAATGGCATCGTTCGGTGCAATATCGCTGACATCAATCTGAAAAAGTGCCTGCAAAGCTTTTTCTCTAGCTGTTCTTCTTTTCATTTTCTTTCTCCTTCAGATCCGCTTTATCCGCTTGTCGTTAAGCTTAAAGAGATCATAACATATTTTTTTCTCAATCGCATGTCGAAATTTAGGTTTTTTCACCCTAATGCCGAATATTTTCACAAACCGTATTAATTTCATTCGGATTTCACAGCATGAAGAAACTCGGCTGCCGTTTGTAAGCCGGCTTTCTTCATGCCTGAAATGACGGGAAACGTATAAAAAACCAAAGGGCTGCCCATCCCCTTGGTTTTTATACGCTCATTACATTTCTTCGTCGATTTCGACTTCTTGGGCTTTCGTGTCAAATTGAATGCCGACGATATGAATATTGATTTCATTAATGGTCAGAGACGTCATGTTTAATAAGGTTTGGCGGATATTCTCCTGAACGCTTGCCGCCACTTTCGGGATCGAGATCCCGAATTGAACGACGCAATAGACGTCGATGGTAATCCCGTCATCGGCTAAATCGACCTTTACGCCTTTGCCGTGATTGATTTTGCCGAAGCGTTCTACGACGCCCGTGGCGAAATTGCCGCGCATTTCAGCAACTCCTTCAACTTCGGAAGCGGCGATGCCGGCAATGACTTCAATGACCTCAGGAGCAATTTCAACCTTGCCTAAATGAGCCTCATCATGATCCATTTTAAGCACACTGTTGTCTTCCATTCAATTCACCTCCCGCAAAAATTATGAGCCCATTACATCATATGTTTCTAAAAACTTTGTATTAAACTCTCCGCTGACAAATGTTTCGTGTTCAAGCAGTTTCAAATGGAACGGAATCGTCGTTTCAATACCTTCAATCACGAATTCGCTCAGCGCGCGTTTCATCCGTGCGACTGCCTCATCACGCGTTGTTCCGTATGTGATGACTTTAGCAATCATACTGTCATAGTACGGCGGGATCGAGTAGCCGGGATATGCGGCTGAATCCACGCGTACGCCGAGTCCGCCCGGCGGCAGGTACATGTTAATTTTACCGGGTGAAGGCATGAAGTTTTTCGCAGGATTTTCAGCGTTGATGCGGCATTCAATCGCCCAGCCGTTAAATTCAACGTCTTCCTGTCTGAGCGAAAGCTCCTGTCCGGATGCCACTTTGATCTGTTCTTTGATCAGATCCGTTCCCGTCACCATTTCTGTGACAGGATGCTCTACTTGAATACGCGTGTTCATTTCCATGAAGTAGTAGCGCTGTTCTCTGTAGTCATAGATGAATTCTACTGTGCCGGCTCCCGTGTAACCGACGGCCTTCGCTGCTTTTACCGCTGCTTCACCCATCTGCTCCCTGATTTCAGAATCAAGCGCAGGTGACGGTGACTCTTCAAGAAGTTTTTGCAGACGTCTTTGGATAGAACAGTCACGCTCTCCGAGATGGATCGTGTTTCCGTAATTATCCGCAAGCACCTGAATTTCAACATGGCGGAAATCTTCTATGTACTTCTCGATGTACACACCCGGATTTCCGAATGCCGTAGCGGCTTCCTGCTGGGTAATTTCAATGCCTTTGATCAGTTCTTCTTCTGTGCGTGCGACCCGGATGCCTTTTCCGCCTCCGCCCGCAGTGGCTTTTATAATGACAGGATACCCAATTTCACCTGCAAGCGAAACCGCTTCTTCCGTATTTTTTATGATTCCTTTTGAACCGGGCACAATCGGCACGCCCGCCAGCTGCATCGTGTCGCGCGCGATATCTTTTGTTCCCATTTTTGAAATGGCGTCCGCCGTAGGGCCGACAAACGTTACGTTTAATTCCTCGCACAGCTCGGCAAAGTCGGCGTTTTCAGCTAAAAACCCGTATCCCGGATGAATCGCATCCGTGCCGGTCAGCTTTGCGACGCTGACGATGTTCGTTACATTTAAATAGCTTTCTTTTGATGTTTTCGGCCCGATACAAAAAGCCTCATCGGCCATTTGGACATGCAGGGCGTCTTTATCTGCCTCAGAATAAACGGCTACAGTTTCAATGCCCAGCTCTTTGCAGGCCCGGATGATTCTGACGGCGATTTCTCCTCGGTTGGCGATCAATAGCTTTTTAATCATAATAGCAGGTCTCCTTACTCAGCTTTTACAAGAAATAGAGGTTGTCCGTATTCGACCAGCTGGCCGTTTTCAACTAACACTTCAACGATTTCTCCTTTTACTTCGGCTTCAATCTCGTTAAAGAGTTTCATTGCTTCTACGATACAAACAACTGTATTTTCGCTCACTTTTGAACCTTGGTTTACGTAAGGGCCGGCTTCCGGCGATGAAGAAGCATAAAACGTTCCGACCATCGGAGACGTAATTTTGTGCAGGTTTTCGTCTTGTTTCGGCGCTTCCTGAGCAGGAGCGGCTTCACTCGCTTCCGGTTTTGCAGCCTGCGGAGCAGGTGCGTAAGCGGCGGGAACGGCTTGGGCTTGTCCCGTTACATTCACTGCCGGCGCTTCATTTTTTTTCAGTTTGAGACTTACGCCTTCAATTTCGTAAACAAATTCGTCGATGGAAGATTCATCGATTCTTTTTATCAGTTCATGAATTTCGTTGATTTTTAACATCAGTTTCCACTCCTATGTATAAAAAATAGAAATTTATGGGTTGCTACTAAAAGTACATACTATGTTTATCTTACAGGAGCGCTTGTGTAAATTCAACACTGATCTAAAATGACATCAGAAAAGCCCGCAGCGGGTGCGGGCGGTTCAGGTCTCTTACTTTGTCGGTTCAAACGTGACGGCGACGTCTTTCATCGTCTTGATTTCTTTTTCCACCAGGTCAATGATAGCGGAAGCTTTTGCGTTTGAATGTTTGTCAGACATGACGGTAATGTTGATTTTGTCTCCTTCAGCATCCACGAGCGCATCTTTGTAGCCTTGTGTTTTAATCAGCGTTTCCAGCTGTTTTTCCGTCCCTTCAGCATTGCTCAGCGCCGTCATTTTATCGTAGGCTTCGCTTTTTTCCTTTGCGGTCGCATCATCGCTTGAAACAATGCTGTTTAACTGTTCCCTTTCTTTGCTTCTCGCGTCTTCAAGCTCCATGCGGTATGCGGTAAATAAGTTTTCATCAGCTGTTTCTGTGGCGACCGATCCGTCTTTGTCCGATGCTTCGGCTGATGTTTCTTTATCCTCTTTTGTGCCTTTAGAATCTTTCGTTCCTTTTGTGCCGTCTTCTTTTTCCGTGCCGCTTCCGCTCTTATCTTTCGTTTCAGGAGCCGGCGTTTTTTCAGTGGCGACTTCTCCGCTGCTTTTTTCGCTTTTCATCTGCACGGCATTTTTGCTTTCCGGCGACATAATATAATAAACACTTAATACCACGACAAGACTGAGCATTGTTAAAAGCCAAACCGTTTGTTTTTTCAGCATGATTTATGAATCCTCCTTGATTTTTTTAGGGGCAACCGCTACACGGTAGCTCGGAACATCAAGCACCCTTGTGACGGCATCAATGATGGTTTTTTTTATTTGAACGTTGTCCACTCCCTGAGCGACAACGAGTACACCGCGGATATCGGGCTTTTTCGTCTGGACGACGACCGGGGTTTCCTGGTCCCCGTTTCGAATCATGACAATTTGTTCTTCAGAGGTTTGATCGGTTACGCTTCTTTTGCCGCCTTCTTTATCGGTTTCTTCAGTGGTGGTGTCTTTTTTCGTTTTATTTTTCTCAAACACTTTCAAAGATGTTGCGTCTACGTTTACGACAATTGAGACATCCTCCACGCCGATAATCGTTTCAAGGATTTCTTTCAGCTGGTTTTCATAGTCTCTTTCGTAATCATCGATCGTGGTTTTTGCGCTGCCGTCTTTCGATGCCTTAAAAACGGGTGCGCTTTTTTGCCCGCTTTTGTCTTCCGTTCGGCCGGACATGACGGTCTGCACCGCTTGGTCCTTCCCGGTTTTCTCCGGTGAAGAGAACAGCTGGCTGACCAGCATAAAAGATACCCCGAGCACAAACACGAACAGAAAGTAATGATATTTTGTCAGTTTTGGTTTTTCTCCGTCTTTCGCCTGTCCGATCATCAGCTGTTTTTTGAGTATGGTCCATAGTCCGTTTTTATTCATGGCCGTTTTTCTCCCCGCCTTCCATATAAACCGTAATTTTCTCACTGCCGATTTCCCATATATCCGCAAGTTTTTCTTTGATGTCTGCGGCCTCTTTTTTGTCGGCTGCGCCTTCCGGTTCGTATTTGCGGTCTGTGCGGATGTCGATCGGTGCGACGGTTTGCACGGTTTTTTCAGAAGATGGGGCCATATACACGCTGATCGTTTTTACATCTTCTTCTGAACGAACCTGTTCTTCCGCTGTAAGGCGGATGTCGTCTATTTTGTATTCGTCATGACTGAACATCTCCTCCGCTTTCTTTTTTAGTTGGACAGCCATTTCTTCTAAAACATATGCGCGGTTTGATGCTTGTATTTCTTTTTTTTCTGATTTAATTTGATTTTTTATATCAGCGGATTGAGATTGCTCTTGTTTTGTCAAATAATCGAAGATGATTTCCGGGTCTGTTTTGAAAAGTTTGAATATCGGGTTGAGCATGACAATGATTAACAGCAGGCTGACAACCATCTTGGCGTATTTTTGCATACTGGAGCTGGGCAGCAGCATGTCGATAACGATGGCGAATAAGATAAATAAAATAATGCTTGTCAGCCATTCTGTTAAAAAGCTCATATCCAATGGGCCTCCTTTATTTCATCATCATGGTGAGGTTGCCTGCTGTAATAATGACTGTGATGCTGAGGAAAAACATGAGAGAGACGATGGCGAGCGCCGCGAAAATATACAGTACGCTTCTGCTGATGACGCCGAGGCACGTAATGACGGGCCCGCCTCCGAGCGGCTGCAGAATAGCGGCCGCGAGCTTATAAATAAAAGCGAGCGAGAGCACTTTGATCGCCGGAAACGCGGAGATGCAGATCAAAATTCCGACTCCGAGGATTCCCACGGTGTTTTTTAATAGGAGCGAGGCGCTGATGACCGTATCCGTCGCATCCGTAAACATCCGGCCGAGTACGGGAATAAAATTGCCTGTTATAAATTTTGCAGTCCTGAGCGTAATCCCGTCCGTCACGGCAGCCGAAGCCCCCTGTACGGAGATGACGCCGAGAAACACGGTGAGAAATACGGCAAGCGCGCCGATCGCGATATTTCTGAGCAGATTGGCAAGCTGCGTGACTTTATATTGATCCGTCATCGTGCTGACGATGCTTAAAATCGCTGACAGGAAGATAAGCGGCATGACGATGTTTTGAATGAGAAGGCCGCTCGTATTCATCAGAAATAAAATAACGGGGTGAAAAAAAGCTGCGGAGACGGCTCCCCCGGAAGACGCCAAAAGCGCGAGTAAAAGCGGGATGAGCGCGAGAATGAAGCTTGTCATCGTCTGGATCGCTTCACTGGCATAATTGACGGCAACATGAAAGCTGTTTAAAGCGAGAATAATCAGCACCATGTAGACGATTGCATAAGCCACTTTGCTGACGGTGCTCTGCTGGAACGCATTTTGCAGGAGCTGCAGAATGACACAAAAAATGGTGAGAAGAATCAAAGTTCCCAGAAGCTTTCCGTTTGCGAGCACTTCATGAAACAAGTATGAAAATAAAGCCTTCAGCCATGCCTCCGGCGAGAACGTTTTTTCTCCGTTAATAAAGTCGACGATGCTTCCCTTTTGGCTTTCAGGCAGAAGACCGCCGTATTCTGTCATGATGTCGTCCCAAAACTTTCCGATGCCTTCTGTTTTCAGCGCTTCGGCCTGCTTTTTCGCCACTTCATCAGCGGATTCTTGGTGAACTGCGGTTTCCTGCGACGCACCGTCTGTTCCGGCAGCTTGTACACATTCAGTCTGAAAAAATAAGAGGATGAACAAAAAAGCTCCCGCCCACCGAAAGCGCTTCATTTTTTGTGTCCCCCTTTCCATTTTATTTATGATCAAGAAGGAATAAGTCCGAGAATCGTTTCAATAATGACGGTGAGTATCGGCACGGCCATTACCAGTATCAAAATTTTTCCGGCCAGCTCTATTTTCGAAGCAATCGCTCCCTGGCCCGCATCCTTTGTCAGCTGCGCTCCGAATTCAGCGATGTAGGCGATGCCGATAATTTTTAAAATGGTTTCCACATAGACCATATTGACATTTGCATTGACGGCTATTTTTTCTATCATTCTGATAATGTCGTAAATCTGGTCGATGAGATAAAGAAAGATCACGCAGCCGCTGAAGACGACAATCATAAACGCGAAAGTCGGTTTCTGTTCTTTTACGATCAGGGAGAGAAATGTGGCGATCAGGCCTAAACCTACAATTTGAACAATCTCAATCTGTAAGCCCCCCTATCCTTGGAATAGAAACACAGCTTTGATCTTTTTGAACAGGTCATCGACAATCGTCGCCACCATAAATAAAATATAGATAAAGCCAAGCAGCGTCACCCATTGGGCGTATTCTTTTTTTCCCATTTGGTCAAGTATGGTGTGCAGAAACGCAACCACGATACCGACTCCGGCGATTTGAAAAATGACATTTACGTCGACTCCCATTTTATGTTTGCTCCCCTCATGTTTACATCAATAGAAGAATGAGTAACAGTCCGGCTAAAAATCCTAAGCTTTTCACCATTTTTTCATTTTTCGCCTGCGCCCGTCCGGCATCCGCTTCCGCCGCTTCCAAATGTGTAAGCGCAAGCTTGATATGTTTCTGCTGAGAAACACGGTCATGGAGCCCGAGCGTCTCTCCGAATTGCTTCAGCACCTCATATTCGCTTTTTTTCATCGCCATGGACGACCAATTATGTTTCAAGCTCTGTTCCCAAGCCGTTTTGGCGGAATCGCTTCCCTGCTCAAGCCTTCTGCTGAAAGCTTGAAACAATAACGATACAGGTTTGGAAAGCTGTGCAGCAATTTGTCCCGAGGCGGTATGCAGCGGTGTATGCCCGAACATGATTTCCGCTTCAAGCGATTGGAGCGCCGCGCGCAGCTGACGGATCTGCCTCGGCCTTTCTATATACATTTTGGCGATCTCAAATCCGGTCCAAGTCGTCGCTGTCAGAATAAACACGGCACCCAAAAGCTTCAGCATGTCATCACGCTTTCAGCATGCGGAACAGGTTCCCCGTCCTTTCCGTACATCCTGCTGATCGTTCCCGGACCGCGGCGCCTTGACAGTTCAACATACCGGTCAAACACGTTTTCCTCCCAAAGCATTTTCAGCGACGGCCTCTTTACCAAGTCTTTCATATTCCACCCGTGCGCAGATACGATGACGGATACGCCCGCATGGAGCGCCTCCAGCAGCGCTTGTGAGTCTTCCATTCTCCCGATTTCATCCACAATTATGACATCAGGACTCATAGAGCGAATCATCATCATCAGCCCTTCCGCCTTCGGACAGGCATCAAGGACATCGATTCTGCGGCCGAAACTGTGCTGGGGAATGCCCCGCAGGCAGCCGGCAATTTCCGAACGTTCATCTACGATACCTGTCTTTTTTGCGGGTATGCGTTTTGATCCGGTGCTGGAAAGCCGGGCCAAATCACGAAGCAAGGTCGTTTTCCCCGTTTGCGGAGGACCGATGATCAGCGTATTCAGCCAGTTTTCTTTCCATAAGAAAGGAATGAGCGGTTCTGCGATTCCCAGCTTCTCCCGGGCGATTCGGATATTAAAAGAAGTAATATCCCGGAGTCCTTTGACGGCTCCGTTTTCGACGATGACTCTTCCGGCCAGCCCCACACGGTGGCCTCCTCTGATTGTGATATATCCTTTTTTCAGCTCTTCTTCTAGCGTGTACATACTGTAATTGCTGAGCCGGCTGAGGATCAGCTGTGCGTCGCCGGCCGTACAGACATATGACAAATACAAAGGTTGTCCTTTTTGGATCAGTTCAACCGGCCTGTCGACGCGGATTCTGATTTCTTCTGTATCCCGCCTCGCTTCTTCGGGCACGGCGGAGATGGCATCTCTCAATAATTCAGGGAGAACCTCTGTAATCTCATTCAATAGAGTCTCCTCCTTTTTTACCGATTGGCTTCTCTAAAATGTATGATCCGGGACAGACTTTATGACACCCCGGCCCTCTATTTATGCACACCGGCCAAAATCAGCACCACTCCCGCAAAAATCAATATTAATTTTGCATATGAGAGCTGTCCGGCAATCTGATAAATGCCGATCGTCATTGTGATGATAAAGATCAGCGGGCCGACGATTGCCAAAATACTATTCACCACAACCGCCTTTCTGATGTCGTTTGTCAAAAGCATGATAATAGCGGCCGATAATTCAATGAGCGAGGACAAAACTCGTAAACCGGCCATCGTTAAAACAGTAGAATTGATTGAACCGAACAAAAATTTCATTGCAATCCCCCAACTTCAAGCATTTTGTTACACTATATGCTCTAGCTGACGGAAGTAGTCTCACTATTTTCATATAGAAGAAAGATTCAGGCAGAACGCAAAAAAAGCCTGCCCCGTAAAAGGAGCAGACTCCGAATTTCTTTGACTACGCTCTTGACACGTAAGAGCCGTCTGATGTATTTACAACCAGCGTATCGCCTTCGTTCACGAAAAACGGTACGTTTACGACAAGACCTGTTTCCGTTTTGGCAGGTTTTGTGCCGCCTGACGCCGTGTCGCCTTTAATTCCCGGCTCTGTTTCAACAACTTTCAGTTCAACTGTGTTCGGCAGTTCAATACCGAGCGTTTCAGACTGATACATCATGATGTGCACAGACATATTTTCCAGAAGATATTTCAATTCTTCTTCGATTTGGTTTTCGTTCAATTCAAGCTGTTCATATGAGCTTGTATCCATGAACACGTGCTGATCGCCGTTGGCATAAAGATACTGCATCGTTTTTGTTTCGATTTGAGCTTTCGCGACTTTTTCACCTGCACGGAATGTTTTCTCCTGAATAGCGCCCGTGCGGAGGTTACGCAATTTAGAACGGACAAATGCCGCTCCTTTTCCCGGCTTTACGTGCTGGAAGTCAACGACGCGCCAAATGCCGCCGTCTACTTCAATCGTTAGTCCTGTACGAAAATCGTTAACTGAAATCATGTTTGATGTCCTCCTATATTCCGATCACAAAATAATTAATTCTTTAGGGGAATGCGTAATTGTCCGGTTGCCGTCCTCAGTGATGATGATATCATCTTCGATTCTTGCGCCCCCAACTTCCGGTATGTATATGCCCGGCTCAACCGTTACCGCCATGCCCGGCTCAAGAACGGCCGATGACCTGAAAGACAGCCCCGGTGATTCATGGACTTCCATTCCAAACCCGTGTCCTGTCGAATGGCCGAAATACTGTCCGTAGCCTTTTGCGGTGATGTGATCCCTCGTCAGGGCGTCCGCTTCTTTTCCCGTCATGCCGGGTTTAATATGCAGGACACCAAGCGCTTGGGCATCGTATACGACCTGATAAATCTCTTTCAGTTTATCACTTGGCTCTCCGACCGCGACGGTGCGTGTGATATCAGAACAATAGCCTTTATAATAAGCGCCGAAATCGAGCGTGACCAAGTCTCCCTTTTCAATCAATTTGCCGCTTGCCACTCCGTGGGGAAGGCTGGATCTGACTCCCGAGGCGACAATCATATCAAAGGAAGAGCCGTCTGCTCCTTGACGTCTCATATAAAATTCAAGCTCGTTTGCAACTGAAATCTCTGAGATGCCCGGTTTGATAAACGTCAGAATATGTTCAAACGCATCATCCGCAATCTTCGCAGCTTCCTCTAATATCTTAATCTCTTCACTTGACTTAATCAAGCGCAACTTTTCAACGGAATCCGCGACGGGAACCATCTCCGCTTCCTGCAGCACCGCTTGGTAGGATGCATATGTTCCGTACGTCATGCTGTTTTGCTCGAAGCCGAGTTTTTTAATGCCGTACTCAAGAATCGTATCCGCAGCCGTTTGGATTAAGCTTCCGCCGTGCTCGATAATGTCAAAACCCTTCACTTGCGTCTTCGCCTGCTCGGTGTAACGGAAATCCGTGATAAATGCCGCACGTTCTTTCGATATGACCGCAAGGCCTGACGAACCCGTAAATCCCGTCATATACTGCAGATTGGCGGAGCTTGTCACCAACATTCCGTCTATATCCAGCTGACCGAAAAGATTTCGCAATTTCTCAAGTTTCATTCCCTTTCTCCTCCTCGCCGATTCTTGACTGCCGCCTGACAACGCGGGAGCATCCCCGCCCGGTTTTCAGCATAAAAAATGTTCACTTCTCGTGAACATTTTACCATACCGGACAGGGATTATACACTTATTCACTTGTTGCCGAGCGCCCTTGCAAGCTTGTCTGACGTAAGTTCATTGTAGTTGAAGGAAATTGAGTAGCCGACAAACAAACCGTACAGAATGTAAAGGCAAAGCGTCGTCACGATTGTATCTGATTTCAATTCAGTGACGGATTTCACATCTTCGAAAATCGGATTGAATAAGAAAAAAACCGCACACCATAAAATGACGCCGTACACCATCCCCGGCCACATGGTTTTAAAACGTTTCAGGCAGACGAAATAAATAAACGCCCCGGCAATTGAAATGAATCCGATGACAACGATGCTGACCATCGTGCCGAGCCATTGTTTTTTCCATTCTCCGATCATAAACGGCTGAAGAATCATGTTGGGGCTGATCTCTGAAAAATGAAAGACATACCCGAGATAGCCGATCAAACTCCAAAATACACCGCCGGCAAATCCGATACCGCAAATTCTGCCGGTAAATGAAACAGGCTGCTGATCATCATCCTGCTTCTTTTTTTCTTCCTGTTCTGAATGTTTTTCGCTTGTCATCATGGCACCTCCAGTCATAGATTGCCCCAAAATTGAAAAGTCATAAAAAACTGCGCCATATTTTCATTCAATGAGTAAAATCTAAAGAAACGGGGTATACTGCATGTAGAAAAAGCATTGATTTTCCGGCTGTCTAACTAGAGGTTTACCGCGGTTTCCTGTACAATAGAGTGAAAGGAAATGGTTAGTAAATCCTAAAAAAACAGGCAGGTTGATAAACAATGTCCAAACAAAAAACGCCCCCTGCTTACGGCGGGCAGGCTGTCGTTGAAGGGGTCATGTTCGGCGGCAGAAAAAATTATGTTACCGCCATCCGCAGGAATGACGGAAGCATTGATTTTTTCAAGCTTCCGAGAGTGCCGAACGCCAAGCTTTCGGCTTTAAAAAAGATTCCTTTTTTGCGGGGAATCGTCGCCATCATTGAGGCGAGCGCCAACGGCACAAAGCATTTAAACTTTTCCAGCGAACGTTACGGGCTTGACCCTCAAGATGACGCCAAGCTGGAGCAGGAAGATAAGAAGGGTTCGGGCTTATCGATGTTTTTCAGCCTGGCGGTGATCGGCGTTCTGTCGTTTTTGTTCAGCAAATTCGTTTTTACGCTCGTCCCGGTCTTCTTAGCGGAGCTTGTAAGGCCCGTCTTTTCCTCAGACGCCGCGCAGATCGGAATCGAAAGTCTGTTTAAGCTTATTCTGCTTCTCGGCTACATTTATTTTTTATCAATGACGCCGTTAATTAAAAGAGTGTTTCAATATCATGGAGCCGAACATAAGGTCATAAACTGTTATGAACAGAATTTGCCAATTACAATAGAAAATGTTCAGAAGCAGTCACGGCTTCATTACCGTTGCGGTTCAAGCTTTATTTTATTTACGATCATTGTCGGCATGTTCATCTATTTACTCGTTCCGACAGATCCGCTTTGGGTGCGGATTTTAGACAGGATTGCGCTTATACCGGTCGTTCTCGGCATCTCCTTTGAAGTGCTCCAGCTGACGAACAGAGTGCGGAATATCCCCGTTTTGAAAGTGCTCGGTTATCCCGGCCTGTGGCTGCAGCTTTTAACGACAAAGGAACCGGCGGATGACCAGGTCGAGGTTGCCATAGAAAGCTTTAACGAGCTTCTCAGACTGGAAGACATTTCAGAACAGAGCGAAAAGCCGTCTCACAACGTAATCTGAACCGTTACCGTTATTATTTTGGAGGTGGGCAGTTATGAATCATCGTGTACAACCTTTTTTTGCTGTATTGATAGCGCTTGGCGCATTCGGTTTCATTTATGCGGCGGTAACCAACCCCGGGCAGATGATTTCAAGAGCGATCACCGTTATTATCGCAGGCATCATTATTTATTTTATCGTGAGGACGGTCCTGAACCGCCGCACCGGCCGTGACGGAACCGCTTTCAGAAAAGCGGCCAGACAATCGCAGCTCCGAATGAAGGAGCAAAAAGCGAAGCACCGCGCCGGACACAGAGGCCGGGTCAGCCATTTGCGGAGCGTGCCGAGCAGCAGCAGACCGAAGCCGATGATTCTTAAGAAAAAAAGCCAGACCCAGCTTACCGTCATAGAAGGCAAAAAGAATAAAAAGAAAAACAGAGCGCTTTTTTAATAGCTCCATTGCTTCAAAAATTGCTCTGTTCTGCTTTTTCCTAGCTCAATGAGAGCTAGTTTTTTTTGCGGTGTGAGATGAAACTCCGTCGCCATCACATGTTCCACCGGAATAAAAATAATATTCTGTTCGTACTTTGTCGCGATATGCCTGGCATCATGAGCGTCTTTCATCGTTTCAAACAAAGCCCCGAACAGCTCAAAAGCGTTGCGGATTGATTTTTTCGGGCGCTCTTTTTCGTTGGGCGAAAGCGAAATTCCGATGACCGGCCGTTTGCGTTCTTTTGAATACAGCCAAATCGGGAAATTGCTTAACACGCCGCCGTCAACGACCGTTGAGGTGCCTTTTTCTGTCTTCAGTTTTATCGGTTCAAAAAAATAAGGAATGCTGCAGCTCATTCTGACGGCTCTGGCAACCGGGAACATCTCCGGATTTAATCCGTAGCGGGGAAGATCGTCAGGAAGCACGATCATCGTTCCGTTCGTCAGATCTGAAGCGATGAGACGGAGCGAGCCTTTTTTCAAATCGCCGAACGCGATGATGCCCTTCGCTTTTAATTTATCCGCAATCCATTTTTCCAGCATATCGCCTCTGTATAGTCCGAGGCGCCAATATATCGACACCCACCGCAGGATTTTCAGCGGGAGGAATGAGTATCTCTGATCAAGCAATTGCCTTCCGTCAACCTCATCTATGATGGAATGAACCTCTCTGCTCGTATAGCCCGCAGCGATAAATGCGGCAATAATTGCGCCGGCGCTTGTTCCGGCGAGTCTTTCAAAGCGAAAGCCCTTTTCTTCCAGCGCTTCATAAGCGCCGGCAAGCGCCACCCCCTTTATCCCCCCGCCCGAAAATACGCCGTCAATCTGCATAGCGCGCCCTCTCCCTTCCATCTCAAGGTGTATTATTATTTTAAGAAACGGCTGGGCGAAATAGACCAAAGAATGAAGACATTAAAAAAAGGGCGCCCCATTTCGGACTGCCCTTTATTCACCGGGATTTTCGGTTTTTTTCTGTACGGATTTCAATTCTTTTTTCCGGCTTTCGTCATCTTCGAAATACTGAACGAGGTCGCCGATGCGGTCAATGCTGTTCCAGCTAAGATGATGTTCGATTCCTTCAACATCATTGTAAATCTTCTCTTCATCAACACCAATGATTCTTAAAAACTGCTCAAGCAATTCGTGTCTGTATACGAGCCGTTTGCCGATCTTTTTGCCTTTTGACGTCAATACGAGCCCGCGATATTTTTCATAAATCAAATACTCGTCTTTATCTAGTTTTTGAACCATTTTCGTTACAGAGGAGGGGTGGACTGCCAAAGCTTCCGCGATATCAGAAACCCGTGCATATCCTTTTTCTTCTATCAGCATATAAATCTGTTCAATATAATCTTCCATACTTGGTGTTGTCATAAGTAACCCTCCCAAAAAGCACCTTAACTTTATAAACCATTACAAGTTTACACTAACGGTCATGAAAAAACAAGGATGCTTCCGGTCTGTCAAGCCTTATCAGCGCTTATAATTCCATTCATCAGACGCGTATTTCGTCTCAGCCAGCTCATTGACAAATGCAAGCTCTTCAGACGTGAGTGTGTAAGGCTCAAGATGAATGTTCAGCCCTTCCTCAAAACCGGCTTTAAAAGCGATTCTGGCCTCATCCATCGTTACCCGTTTCGGCGCTAAGGCGTTGATGGCTACCGCTTTGTTTTTGAAATTCCGCTGCATGCGCTCACGGACTCTGTCGCTCGGATATAAAAACAGATCAAACAGCTTATCCTCATCAATGTCAAGCAGGATGGAACCGTGCTGAAGAATGACGCCTTTTTGGCGTGTCTGTGCGCTTCCGGCAACTTTCCGTCCTTCGACGACCAGTTCATACCACGAAGGTGCATCAAAGCAGACGGACGAGCGCGGATTTTTCAAGCTTTCTTTTTCTTTCTCTGTTCGCGGAATCGCAAAGTAGGCATCAAGTCCAAGGTTTCTGAATCCCTGCAGAATACCTTCTGAAATCACCCGGTACGCCTCTGTCACCGTGGCCGGCATTTCCGGGTGATCCTCTGAAACGATTACGCTGTATGTCAATTCTTTATCATGCAGAACACCCCGTCCGCCTGTCGGTCTTCTGACAAACCCGAGGCCGTGTTTATGTACTGCGTCAAAGTTAATTTCCTTCTTAATATTTTGAAAATACCCGACAGACAAAGTTGCCGGATTCCAGCCGTAAAAACGGATCACCGGAGGAATTTTTTTTTGGCTGTGCCAATATAAAAGCGCTTCATCCAGCGCCATGTTAAATGCCGGGCTTTCATTCCCTGAGTCAATAAACCGCCATGTTTCTTTTTCCATACACTGAACCCTTCTTTATCGTTTTAATAAAATCAGTTTAACAAACTGCCTTGAAAATGAAAAATATTTCGTTTCATTAAGGATGACAATCGCTTCATGCTTTACTATAATAGTATTTGTCCCAAAACGTCCGGTAAGCCTTGTTTTCAGGAAGCGGGGCTTTGATTTTATAAGCTAAAGGAGTAGAATCGCATTGTCTAATATGATTGCTTTAATTATTGTTGCGGCGTTTATCGTTTATATGATCGTGTCGTATTTTTACCAGCAGCGTTTAATGAAAACACTTACGGAAGAGGAATTCCGCGCGGGCTACAGAAAAGCGCAGCTGATTGACGTCCGTGAACCGAATGAATTTGAAGGCGGCCATATTCTCGGCGCGCGCAACATTCCGCTGTCACAGCTGAAACAGCGCAAAAGTGAAATCCGTCCTGATAAACCCGTTTATCTGTACTGCCAAAACAATGTCCGCAGCGGACGCGCGGCACAGACGCTCCGCAAACACGGCTGTAAAGATATTTACAACCTGAAAGGCGGATTTAAAAAATGGGGCGGAAAAATTAAAGCAAAAAACTAATCATAAAAAAGAGCTTCCGTATAAAACGGACAGCTCTTTTTTTTTACACCGTGTCAGCGGCTGCCGTCAAGTGTACGTTCGTATTTTAAAACGGGCTTTCTTGCCGCCTTGGTTTCATCCATTCTTTTGACAACTGTTGTATGCGGCGCCTCCTGAACGATTTCAGGCGATTCCTCCGCTTCCCGCGCAATTTGAATCATGGCATCTATAAACGCATCTAGCGTTTCCTTTGATTCCGTTTCCGTCGGTTCGATCATGATGCTTTCTTCAACATTGAGGGGAAAATACACAGTCGGCGGATGATAGCCGAAGTCTAAAAGCCGTTTGGCAATATCAAGCGTTCGTACGCCGAGCTTTTTCTGCCTTCTTCCCGATAACACAAATTCATGCTTGCAATGACGGTCATACGGGAGATCATAATAAGGCGCGAGTCTTCTCATCATATAATTTGCATTTAAAACCGCGTTTTCGGTCACAGCTTTTAAGCCGTCAGGCCCCATGGACCGGATATACGTGTAGGCTCTGACATTAATGCCGAAGTTGCCGTAATAAGGTTTTACACGCCCGATCGACTGCGGCCGGTCATAGTCAAAAGTCAAACGCCCCTCTTTTTTCGTGAGAACGGGTTTCGGCAGATACGGAATGAATTCTTTTTTCACGCCGACCGGACCTGATCCCGGTCCTCCCCCGCCGTGCGGCCCGGTAAATGTTTTATGCAGATTAAGGTGAACGACGTCAAATCCCATATCTCCCGGTCTTGCTTTACTTAAAACGGCATTTAAATTCGCTCCGTCATAATAAAGCTTTCCGCCGGCCTGATGGACGATTTCAGCCATTTCCGTAATGTTTTCCTCAAATAACCCGAGGGTGTTCGGATTCGTCAGCATCAGCGCCGCTGTTTCTTCGTTTACCGCTCTTTTCAAATCTTCAATGTCAACCAGCCCGTGCTCATTTGACTTAACGGTAATCGTTTCAAAACCGGCGACCGTGGCGGATGCCGGATTCGTACCGTGGGCTGAATCAGGGACAATCACCTTCGTCCGTCCGAAGTCTCCCCGCGCTTCGTGATAGGCGCGGATCATCATCAGGCCGGTCCATTCGCCGTGAGCGCCCGCCGCAGGCTGCAGCGTCACCTCGTCCATGCCCGTAATCTCCTCCAAGTGTCCGCTTAAATCGTATAAAAGCTCAAGCGCCCCCTGAACCGTGTCCTCGTCCTGAAGCGGATGAATAGCGGAAAAACCTGGGATCCGGGCAATTTTTTCATTTAATTTCGGATTGTATTTCATCGTACAGGAGCCGAGCGGATAAAAGCCTGAATCAACTCCGTGGTTCCTCTTAGAAAGAGCGGTATAATGCCGCATAATATCGAGCTCTGATACTTCCGGCAGCTTTGCGTCTTCATCGCGGATATAGTCACCGGGAAGAAGGCTTTCAAGCTCTGTTTCCGGCACATCAAGCTCCGGAAGGCTGTAACCGATACGCCCTTCGCGGGACATTTCAAAAATAAGCGCCTGATCTTGATTATTCATGTTGATCCCCCAATCCCGCAATAAGCGAATCGATCTCTTCTTTTGTTCTCAGCTCTGTGACGGCAATGAGCATATGCTGATTCAGTTCCGGATACGCAAGGCCTAAGTCATATCCGCCGATTATGCCGTCTTGCAGGAGCCGCCGGTTTGCTTCCTTGACGGGAAGATTCAGCCTGACGGCAAATTCATTAAATATCGGGCCGTCAAATGCTACGTGCAAGCCGGCTTTTTCCGCTTGGCGTCTCGCGTAATCAGCTTTCAATATATTTTGGCGGGCCATGTCTTTGACGCCGTTTTTTCCGAGCGCCGTCATCGCGGCTGAAGCCGCTAAAGCATTCAGCGCCTGATTTGAACAAATGTTAGACGTGGCTTTGTCTCTTCTGATATGCTGCTCGCGCGCCTGAAGAGTGAGAACAAAACCTCTTCGCCCGTTTTCATCCTCCGTTTGGCCGACAAGCCGGCCCGGCACCTTTCTCATCAGTTTTTTCGTTACTGCAAAATAGCCGCAGTGCGGGCCGCCGAACGCCGCAGGTATGCCGAAAGGCTGCGCGTCCCCGACGACGATATCAGCTCCGTATGCCCCGGGCGGTGTCAAAATACCGAGCGCGAGCGGGTTTGAAGAAACAATCAGCTGGCTGTTTCCTTTATGTGCGAGCGGCTCAATGTCCTTTAACGGCTCGATTTGTCCGAAGAAGTTCGGATACTGGACGATCACGGCGGCCGTTTCATCACAAACGGCATGTTCCAATGCTTCAAGATCTGTGACGCCGTTTTTCGCGGGCACCTCTACAACCTCAATATATTGGCCCTTTGCGTATGTTTTCAAAACATCCCGCGATTCCGGATGAACGGCTGCGGAAATGACGATTTTTTTCTTTTTCGTATGTCCCGACGCAAGCATCGCCGCTTCCGCCAGCGCCGTTCCCCCATCGTACATAGAGGAGTTTGCGATATCCATTCCCGTTAATTCACAGATCATCGTTTGAAATTCAAAAATCGCCTGCAGCTCTCCTTGTGAGATTTCAGGCTGGTAAGGCGTATATGCCGTGTAAAACTCTGATCGGGATATCACATGATCGACGATAACCGGCTGGTAGTGATCGTACACTCCTGCGCCCAGAAAAGATGCATATGTAACAGCGTCTTTATTTTTCGCCGCAAGCTTCGTCAGCTCTCTCGTCAGCTCTGTTTCTGATTTTGCTTTTTTAATTTGGTAGTCTTTTTGAAACCGTACATTTTCCGGAATATCGGCAAACAGTTCATCAATTGTTTCTGCGCCGATGGCTTTCAGCATTTCTTTTTTATCCTGTTCTGTCGCGGGCAAATATCGATGCTTCATATGACTCTCCTTTTTCAGCTCTGTTTTGGACGTTTATAAAACGGTGTGCGGACAATCTTCGCTTTTACCGTTTTTTTACGGATTTCCACTTCTACTTCCGTTCCGACTTCACTGAATTCCGTTTTGATTAAGGCAAGGCCGATATTTTTCTTTAAAGTCGGAGATTGCGTGCCTGTCGTGATTTCACCGATCGGAACACCGTCTTTTTTCACGGCGTACCCGTGTCTCGGAATCCCTTTTTCAATCATCTCAAGTCCGACCAGCTTTCGCGGGGCTCCTTTTTCTTTCTGTTCGCGCAATACAGACTTCCCGAAAAAATCGGAATCTTTCTTGTGTTTCACGGCAAATCCGATTCCGGCTTCAATCGGTGTAATATCTTTCGTCAATTCCTGACCGTATAAAGCAAGCTTCGCTTCAAATCTCAGCGTATCACGGGCGCCGAGGCCGCACGGAACGAGGCCTTCATGCTCTCCCGCTGCAAGTATCTCCTTAAATAGATGAACCGCATCTTCATTGCGGCAATATAACTCAAATCCGTCTTCACCGGTATAGCCTGTTCTTGAAAGCAGGACTTGTCGTCCGGCAACGTCCGCCCCATCAATAAACGTAAACGGCTTTAAGGAGGACAAATCACATTCAGTCAGCTTCGTAAGAACCGACTGAGCATTCGGCCCCTGAACGGCAAGCAGTGAAATCCCGTCAGACTGATTCGTCAGCGTGACATCGCCTTCCGCATGTTCCGTCAGCCAAGCGATGTCTTTTTCAATATTAGACGCGTTAATCACGAGCAGATAGCAGCTCTCGCTTTTCTGATAGATCAGCAAGTCATCGACCGTACCGCCGTCAGGATAACACATGGCGGTATAAAGCGCGTTTCCCGGCTTTAAATCGGCAACGTCATTTGTCATCATTTTTTGCAGAAAAGACAGGGCGTCTTTACCGGATACTTCAACTTCTCCCATATGGGACACATCAAACAGGCCCGCTTTTGTGCGGACGGCTTCATGCTCCTCTTTAATAGAAGAAAATTGAACCGGCAGCTCCCATCCTCCAAAATCAATCGTTTTTCCGCCGTATTCTTTATACACGTCATAAAGCGGTGTTCGTTTCAGCATCATCTTCCCCCTTCAGTCATTGGCGCATTGTAAAAACATATAAAAAAGGACAGAGAAACACCTCATGAAAATGAAGGTTTCTCTGTCCCGGCACCTGAAAGTTTACTTTATGAACATATCATAAAGACGTCCCCTTTGGTGGTCTGCTGCTTCTAAGTGCAGACACTCTCCAGAGTTGCGTCGAGCAAGAGTTCTTTTGCCTGAGAGATTCACTCCGCAGTTTGCTCCTTCGGCGCCCGGACGCCCATCTTTCGTCCGAGTCTCTCCCCTTGCTGTCATTCGCTCATATTTACCAATTTTATGGACATACTAAAGCAATATCTTTTAGTGAAATCATTACTTATATCCTACCACCCTCATTTACGTCCGGCAACAAAAATTATGATAAATCAGTTTTTTAAAAGAAAGGCGGTTTTGTTACATATGACAGCAGAGATCATATTTGATGCAAACTGGCCGGGAGAGTTTTCTGAGCGGCTGAAAACGGACGGTCCCTGGTCAAATTGGGAGATGTACAAATTGTCGGCTGAAGTCCAGCAGACCCTTGCCATTCCTGAATTTGAAGGATTGAGGGCTCCTTTATACCTGCCCGATTTCACTCCGCTTCCCCATCAGCTTGAGGTCGCGCAGAAAGTCGTTGAAAAAATGAACGGCAAGGCGATTTTGGCTGATGAAGTGGGGCTCGGAAAAACGGTGGAAGCGGGCCTGATTTTAAAAGAATATATGATTCGCGGGCTGGCCAAAAAAATCCTGATTCTTGTGCCGGCATCACTCGTTTCCCAGTGGGTGAAAGAGCTTCAGGAGAAGTTTTTAATACCCGCTGTTGAACAGAAGAAAAGCTATGTGTGGGAACAGTGCGATATCGTCGTTTCTTCTATTGATACGGCCAAACGCTCGCCTCACAAAGACATTGTGCTTTCTATTCCGTATGATCTCGTCATTATTGACGAGGCGCACAAGCTCAAAAACAGCAAAACGAAAAATTATGAATTTGCGAGAAGTCTTGTGAAGAAATACTGCCTGCTTCTGACGGCGACGCCGATTCAAAACCGGATCGAAGAAATCTTCAATTTAGTGTCACTGTTAAAGCCCGGCCATTTAGGAAACGAAAGCGGATTTCAAGAAACCTTCAATCAGAAGGACGGGATTGACGCTCATGAGCATTTGAAAGAGCTCGTCAATAAGGTGATGATCCGCAACACGCGGAGCGACACCGGCCTTACATGGACGAAGCGCCATGTGGAAACAGTGCCGATCACCTTTTCACCGACGGAACAGGCGCTTTACGATGACATCGCCGCACTGAAAAACGGCACGGAAAAGCCCGCAAGCGCATTTTCCATTATGACGCTGCAAAGAGAGTGCTGTTCAAGCAGGGAAGCCGTGTATATGACGCTCAAAAAAATGCTTGACCAAAAAGACAAACAAGCGCCCGCATTCGATGATCAGACGATCGCTAATTTAATGGACCGCATCAATCAAGTCACGCAAAACTCAAAAGCGATTCAAGTTGTTGACTTGATCCAAAAGATTAATGATAAAGTCATTATTTTTACTGAATACAGGGCGACACAGATTTACCTGCAATGGTTCCTTCAGCAGAACGGCATAAGCTCCGTTCCGTTCAGAGGCGGATTTAAGCGCGGAAAAAAAGACTGGATGAAGGATCTCTTCCGCGGCAAAGTGCAGGTGCTGATCGCTACAGAAGCCGGAGGCGAAGGGATCAACCTGCAATTCTGCAACCATATTATCAATTATGACCTCCCGTGGAACCCGATGCGGCTTGAACAAAGAATCGGAAGGATTCACAGACTCGGTCAGGAAAGAGATGTCCATATCTACAATATGGCGACAAAACATACGGTGGAAGAGCATATTTTAAAACTTCTGTATGACAAAATTCATTTATTTGAAAATGTCGTCGGAGAATTAGATGACATTTTAACAAAAATCAAAGTGAGCAATTTTGAAGACCATTTGCATGATATTTTATGCCATTCGCTGACAGAGGAAGAAATGAGAATCAAAATGGACAATCTCACCTCTTTTCTGTCGTACGATACGGAAAAGCCCGCCAGAAAAAAAGGATCTTAATCTAAAAGGAGGAAGCGCGACATGAGACAGCAGGAGGTTCACGAATTTTTACTGCGCTTTTTTGAAGCGAACCACTGTCCGATTACAGAACACGGGCCGGGTTTTATGACGGTTCAGTTGACGGTCGAGATGGACAAACAAATTATGAACCGCCCGTTTTATTGGCATTGGCGTGAAAAAACGGGCGGCGAACCGAACCCGATGAAGATCACGTTCATCACTGATAAAGAAACGGCTCCGGAGGATATGGACGGCGAATTTATTTACTTTGGAGCCCCGCGCCTCTTTCAAATCTTTCAAGCAGTTAAACAAAATGGGAGATTTACAAGAATATATGAGAAAATTGTATCAGCCGGAGCCAGAGTGCCGCTTCAGCCCTGGCTTGGATTAAATGTAGTGATTTCATACCAATCCGACATGAAAAAAGACAGACTTTTGTCTTTAGGCCTGCATCTTGTTTCTGGAACAATTATAGAAGGGTTTCAGCAGAAGCTTGCACCGCTTCCGCTGACCTCGCAAATATCAGACTATTGCTTTACCATATCGCCGATGATTAAGCCGGAAAGCGGAATTAAAAGAATGGAGCATTACTTAAAAGACGCTGCCGCCAAAGAGCCGTCAGCCTGGGCTGACAGTGCGATCGCCAGATGGAAAAAGGACCTCGGGCTGCTCGATCAGTTTTATGAGCAGACAGAGGAAAAACCTGAGGAATACCATTTGGAAAAACAAGCGCTGAAAGCCTTATATCAGCCGAAAATTCACATTCAGATTGAAAACGGCGGTTTATTTTTCCTGCAAAGTAATTTTTCTGGATAAGCGTTATCCATTCGACACCTTTCCCGTTTTTTCTGGAAATTCTATATTATAATAAAAGTATATAGAAAAAATTTCTGGCGTTTCGCATGCGATGAATCACTTCCAGACATGTAAAGATAAGGTCATGGGCGGATTGGCTGAAATACATAAACAAGTATTTTAGGAGGAGAAAATGCATGAAAAATGCAAAAATGGAATTTTCGCAATTAGATAAGGAATGGGTTGAGCTGATATTAGAAGCCCAAAAAGCAAATATCAGCCTAGAAGAAATACGCAAATACCTGCTTTCGCATAAAAAGTCTTCTCAACATATCCAGGCAGCCAGAAGTCATACCGTAAATCCTTTCTGAATGTGCTATAATATCACAAGGAAGGTGATGACATTGATTGGCCAGCGTATTAAACAATACCGAAAAGAAAAAGGCTACTCACTATCAGAACTAGCTGAAAAAGCTGGGGTAGCGAAGTCTTATTTAAGCTCAATAGAACGAAATTTACAGACGAACCCCTCCATTCAATTTCTCGAAAAAGTCTCCGCTGTTCTGGACGTCTCGGTTCATACTTTACTTGATGAAAAACATGAAACCGAATACGATGGTCAATTAGATAGTGAATGGGAGAAATTAGTTCGCGATGCGATGACATCCGGGGTATCAAAAAAACAATTTCGTGAATTTTTAGATTATCAAAAATGGAGAAAAGCGCAAAAAGAGGAGTAGTGCCGCCATATGTGCACAACTCCTCTTTTAACTGTCCGACTTTCGGATTAGTTTTTATCCTCACTGTGAGCCTTTTCATTTTCCTTGACGTAACCGTCTTTATCCGTATGATCTTTCGTAATGGTCAAGCCGTTCCATTGCGTTGCTTCAAAAGAGAATTGAAGAGAAATCGCATTGCCTTGGAACTTGTTTTGCACACTTAATCCGTCCGCAGTTTTTGCGGTGTCATTTTTAAATTGGATTTCCATTCTCACCTGGTCATAATCAGCAGGCGTTTTCGGAACTCCGTCGTACTCAGGAGCTGTTTTGCCGTTAATGGTTGCTACATTGACTTTTCCGCTCTCACTCAGGAATTTCGGATCAATGTGCTTGCTGATCGCTTCGGCAGCTGCTTTATCCTGTTTTGTTGACATTAAGTATAAGTCTTTCAGGCTGGCCGCCTTCAAAATGATATTTTTAGGATAGCCGTTGCCCCCTTCTTTACCGACTGTCAGAACCGTAATTTCAAACTGACTGAGGAAATCCTCCGCAGATTCATTTCCTTTCTTTGCTCCTTTAAAGTCAGTAAAATTCAAAGCCATCAGCACTTCTTTAATAGCAAGTGAACCGTTGTTTCTGAATTCAAAATCTTTCGTCAATTTATCACCTGGTTTTAAGTTTGACAAATTGACATTGGCTGATTGTTCTTTAGCCGATAAATCAAGTGTTCCTGACGCAAATGTAGCGTCTGTCGACTTCACATCATTAAATGCGGCCCATGTGCCTCCTCCTACTAATGCTAAACCGAGTGCGGCTGAGGCAACGCCCAAGCTTAATTTCTTTTTCATACCCATGTCTGTACTCTCCCCTTACTTTTTATTTTTGTTATCAAATCCTGTCGCCAGGTTGCAACCGTATTCATGTGGAGATGGTTCCCTTTTTCGCATGTTCTTCCAGCGCTTTCGTTTTCCGCTCAATATCGCGGAGGGCGCTGACAATGACTGTTATTGAGTAAATCAAAAGCATGACGCCGGGAACGATTAACAGAATCGCCGTTCCGATCGGCTGGCTGGCCAAATGTATGACATATCCGGCATACGGAAGCTGATATCCCGTATACTGGGCCGCCACTTTTTCAGCTTGAACGGGTGCGGCATCCGGGGCGGCATTATGGTCCCCTTTTGTCTCAAACAGCAGGTTCCCGTCCTTTTTTGTGATCCCGATTATTCTGTGTGTGACGGCTGTTCCGTCATCTTGCGTAAAGGTGATCACATCCCCTTTTTCTAAGTCATTCACGTCAGAAATTTTCTTTACCGCTATGAGCGAACCCGTCTTAAATTCCGGGTCCATTGAACCCGACAGCACGGATTTCAGCGTATAGCCGAAAATAGCCGGCTCACCCCCGGAAGCCCGGGTCGAAATCACCGTTAACGTCAGCACAATAATCAAGCTGAAGATGACGGCATACAAAATATTACTGATCAATTTCAGCGTTTTTTTCATGTTCTTCCCCGCTTTCTTTTACCGGCTCAGCCGGCTCTTTCTCCGTTTTCTTTAGATCGGAAACGGTCGCCTGTTCCCGGCATTTGACGAGTTTCATCGGTTTTGACCACTCAAATTTTTCTTCGTCCGCCGGATACCCTTCAGGCTTGTAAACCTTGAATGCGTATATGCCCGGCTTCAAAGACCGCTTTGACTCAATTTTATAAATCGTTTTGCTTTTTTTATCAGTAATAAGCCCTTTTTCCACAACATTGCCGTTTCGTAAAGGCTGCTGCTGAGAAGCAATTTTATGGAGCTCCCATTTCCAGTCAGAAACAGTCCGCTCTTTTCCCTTATTCTCCAGCTCGGCATAGAGCTGAAGCGGCGCACACACGGTGCCTGACGTATCAGTTTGATTTGTTATATGTAAATCACTTTGATCCCAGCGTTCGTCATAACGGCAATCGTCATCCGTATATTGAAAATCTCCGCACGTTTGAACCTGGAGACTGAAGCTTTTCACATCATTGAAGGAGGAACTTGTATCACCTGTGAACTGAGCACATATCGTCACGGACAGGCAAAAAATGAACGAAAGCCGTAAAAATAGCATCATCCGCCATCTCACCTTGCCCTTTTTTTCCATTCGCAACAATCGGAACATGCCTTACCCCCTGTAAAACTGTTAATAAATATGACAACCGTTCTCTTTAAAGAACTGTATGAACAAAGTATAATCAAGGATTATCGTCTTGAAAAATGTCAAAATCGGTCAAATTGTTCGTTTTTGAGAATGGTATCTTTTAAAAACAGCGTTTTGCTTCAAATTACACACCTTTTTGGAATTTTTTCTAATAAAACGTGAGAAAATAACGAGGTGCCTAGAACAAAATGGAAAGTATATACAGCGAAAGGACGAAGAATGATGATCAAACAAAGTCTGATTTGCCTTTCTCTTCTTGTTTTCGGGGTTTCAGGAACAGCTCAGGCGGAAACGGTGCCTTATTATGCTGTTCACCATAAATCAAAATGGGAAAAGTTAGCAGAAAAGGAAGCTAAAAAAAGATATCCTCTCGCCCAAACGTTATTTATTCAAAAGGTGTGGGATCGGAAAAGAACGGACGAAGCAGTCAAGCAATACCACTTGACATTGCGGGATGGCGCAAAAGAATTTGGCGTGTTTGTTACGATTTCTTTTAATCCCTACAGCCAAAAGGTAAATAAAATTGCCGTCATTGAGGAATACCAATAAGGCCCTCCTGTATCAGGAGGGCCTTTCGTGTGATTCACTTTATTTTTTCCGCTGCATCCACAGCTTAAAACTATACGGCAATATTCCGAACCAGTGCTGAGAAGCCGGCACTTTCTTTTCTTTCCGCACTTCTTTTCGCTCTCTCCGTTCCTGTTTCGGCGTATCGAAATATTTAACGAATTGCTCAGTCATATATTTTACATAATCATTTGTTTTCACGGCTCTCACCTCATAGTGCTGTCTTTACTATGAAGTGTTGTCCCGCCGCCTCTTTTTTATACTTCCGTCCATTGAATCAGCTGTTTCTTCTTCTGATCGAACAAAAGGTGAGCCCCCCGTCTCGTTCCGGTCGTTGTTTCCGCCTGAATTGTAACCTGAACCGTTTCCCGGCGATCACTCCCCGTGATGTGAAAAGAAACGGTGCCATACGGAAAACGCTGTGTACCAGTTTGGACCTTTTGTCCCTGTGTCATATGGCGGCTTGACAGCAGCACGCCGTTTTGGAGCAGATTCTCTCCGATCCAGTACTCCCCGGCCTCTTTTGCAAATGTTTTTCGGGTGAAGAAATCAGACGAAGTATAGCTGATGACAAGTAAAACTGCGGCAGAAACAAACAGAACCGCGGGATATATAAAACCGTCAGATTTGTACATTTAATCACCTTTAAAAGAGCTGTAAACCGGAATGACCGCCTGATTCTTTTGACCTGCAACGCTTGAGATCTCTAATAAGAGCAGGCCGTTTTTCACATCAGCCGTTAATGATGCCGCGTTTTGCAGGATCGGCACGTGGCCTTTTCCGTTTACTCTTTTCCTTATCATCTTATGATAAATTTCAAAACGCACTTCTTCGCCTCCGGTTTTCCGGCATGCTAACGTCCGTCCGCCGTCCGCCGGCTTCACAGTCTCAGCCTGTTTACATTCGTTCATGATCTGCTGAACGGCAATTTGATGCTCCCGGCTGTCTAATCCGCCGTTATCGGCCCGGTTTGATAAAAACAGATGTAAAATCGGGCCCAAGGTGCCTGATAGGAAAAGACAGACTGCCAAGGAGAACAAAACATTAAGAAGCGTAAAGCCAGTCTGTTTTGAGAATGCTGAGGCACATTTCTTTTTCGCTGCGGTCAGCCGTACACACTTTGTAATACTCACCATCCTCCTTCCACTTCACACCGGGAGACGGCGGCTTTTTTCCGGTCATCATATAAGTGCTGATATGTTTCTGAAGAAGCTGGTACGCTTCCTGGCGATCTTCTATTTTCAGACCATCTGTCAGCATGCCCGTCCAGACCGGAATGATAGACGTCATAAGGAACAGCCAAATGGCCATTGCTGATAGTGTTTCAATAGTAGAGAACCCCTTATTTCCGTTTAGCATGAACATTTCCGCTCCCTAAGTAAACTGTGATCTCATAGGTGAACCCGGCGCTCTTCAATTGAATCTTTCCTCCCGAATTCGGATGGCCTTTTTCGTTAAATTCAAGGCTCTCCGGTAAAGTCACAAGTGTAATGTGAAGCGAGTCAAAAGAACGCTCGACAATCCTTCCGCCTGACTGCAGTTTGTATTTATGCTCTTTTGGAAGAAAAGTGATTTTTGTTCTTTTATGTTCTGCGATAGCCGTTTCCTGAGCAAGCTGAATATCTTTTTGGAGCAGTTCTGTTTTTTGCCGCACGGCAAGGTGGGTGTAGGCCGGCGGAACCGTCGTGAACAAAACCGTCAGCAGGACGGACGCCAGGCTTAACACAATCAGGCTTTCAAGAAGGGTAAACCCATTTTCTGTCCGCCTGTTATTGTTCAACTGTAACTTCTCCGCCACTAATTAAGATCTGTTTACCATTCGGGCAGGCTGTATTCTTTTTGATATACCCCTCTGATTGTAAATCGTTCATATCCGGCATTTTACCTTCATGATCGATTTCGTACGCCGTCACTTGGGCTTTCACCATATTCTGCAGTCCTTCACAGCCTTTATGCTGAATGCTTTGATTATGTTTTGTAACGTTAGGAATGGTGATTAAAAGCAGAATGGAAACGATAAATAAAACGATCAGCATTTCAATTAAAGTAAATCCATCTTGATTTTTCAGACGAAGCACTCCCTTACATTTGGTTCATCATCTGGTACATCGGCATCAGCATTGACATGTAGACAATTAAAATCATACCGGCCACAACACCGTAAATGACAGGCTGGAGAATGCCGGTATACTTCGCCGCGTTTTGTTCAAGACGCTCCATCATAAACTGGCTGTACGTATAAAGTTCGCGGTGAAGCAGGCCGTTTGCCTGTCCGTGGCTGACTGCAGCCGCAAGGTCTTTTTCATAACACGGATGCCCGGAAAGAGCGGATTCTATGGTTTCTCCGGCTTTCAGACGTGTAATGAGCATCTTTGCTTCTTCACGATAAAAAGGCAGAAAAGATTGTTCTTTAAAAGCTGTTAAGCTGTCATAGATCGATAGGCCGGATTTCAGAAGACTGCTGAGCTGTAAAGAGAAAAAGTAGCTGTTAAAAAGAACGGCCACTTTTCCTAATAGTGGTATTTTCACAACAATCAGCATTTTATCTTGCGGGGATTTTTTTTTACATAAGAACCAAACGTACAAAAACAAGCAGAAAGCGGCGGACAGCGCCAGTGCGCAGGCTTCATGAAAATGCCGAAAAAACGCAAAGATGAAAGCAGTCGTACCGGATGTATTCATATTCATTGATTGATAAATCCCAGAAAACTGCGGAATAATTAAACTTTGCAGGATATAAAACATGACACAGACGGAAGATATTAAAAACATCGGATACCGGAGCATTTTTTTGATTTGATTCGTCTGCATGAGCTTTCTCTGTAACAAGTCGCCGCTTTGTTTCATCGCCCCCGGCAATTCCCCATGTTTCTCAGCGAAATAGCAGATAGAGACGGCTTCTTTATGAAAAGACAGTGCCTCAAGCACTTGGTAAAACGCATCACCTTCCCTCAGCCGGCGGATTCCGTCCGTCAGCTCTGCAAGCTGACGTTTATGCAGCTGGAGTTTTAGCAGTCTGAGCCCTTCAATCAGACTGTATCCTTTTTCCGTCATTTCACCGAGCCTTTTCAAAAAAGCTGCTTGATCCTTCAAGGGCCAGGTTCGGTTAATCCGCTTCATGATACACCCACCGATCGTAATTGTCGGTCGTGACATAGCCGAGCGCGATTCCTTTTCTGATCAGCCTGCGGAGCGTCTGATATTGAAAATTCGCGTGCTCTCCCTTTGCTTCCTGAAAGCATTGGGTGAGGTTTTTCCCGTAGAGCAATTCATAAATGCCCGCACGGCGTGTCTGCCTGTACATCCGGCAGTACACGGAACAGTTTTCCTCTTTGCAGAACGGACATGTTAAATCAACCAGACGCTGAGCGGCAATAGCAATGACGGTTTGTTCAATTTCTGTCATGTTCACGCCGAACTCCAGCAGCCTGTATATGGCGCCCTTAGCATCTCTTGTATGCAGGCTTGAAAGAACGAGGTGTCCCGTCATTGCCGCGCGGACTGCGATTTCAGCCGTCTCGGCATCCCTGATTTCCCCTAAGATGATCATATCGGGATCATGTCTTAAAATCGCTTTTAAACCGGCGGAATATGTGACTCCGGCTTTTTCATTCACCTGAACTTGCAGCACATCCTCATCTCTTGTTTCTACGGGGTCTTCAAGCGTGACAATCCGCCGGTTGAAATGCCGTTTTGCATAGTTGACAAGCGAGTAAAGAGTGGTCGTTTTTCCAGAGCCGGTCGGGCCGGTAAACAGAAGCAGGCCGTGCGAATGCTTCAGAAAGGACAATAGTGCGGCGCCCGCCCCCCGAAATAAGGACAGTTTATCCAGAGGGGGAATCTGCCGCTTAGGCAAAAGCCTGATGACAAGACTTTCATCATTCATTGTCGGCAAGGTTGACATTCTTAAATGAACGGTTTCCGTCGGAAGCGGCAGAGACAATGACCCGTTTTGCGGCTTACGTCTTTCTCCTATATCCATGGCCGATAAAAACTTAAAATGAGAAATTAGCCTTACGCATTCCTCTTTTTTTAAGACTCTTTTTTTCACAAGAGCATGGCCGATGCGAAAATGAATGAAAGCATCCCTTTCTCTCGGCACAATGTGTATATCTGAAGCCCTTGCCGTATAGGCCTCGTTTATGATGTTCCTGCTGTATGTTTCAATATTTTTCACAAGACTTCCCTCCTTCCGCACGTATTGTAAATCAGATACACAAAAGCCGGCAAAAGAGAGATTATGCGTTTTACACTGTGTAAAACGTAAAAAAATAAAAAATAAGCCGCTGACATTGATTTACCGAATGAAATCCGGAACCATTCGGCCATTTTCAGCCATCAAAAAAAGCAGGCGTATGCCTGCTCTTCTTAGCGTTTCTTTTCTTTCCGCAAATATTTTTTTTGATGCTCCCTCAAAATGTCCCCTGTCCAGCCTTTCTGCCGCAGATAAATATAAATCAGCAAGGTAGATACAATAATGAGCACGATGGAACAAATATACGCATATTTCCAATGAAGCTCCGGCATGTTATCAAAGTTCATCCCCCAGAGAGCTCCAAGCGCCGTCATCGGTGTAAAGAGAGTTGTAAAGATCGTCAAGGCTTTCACAATTTCATTTCCTCTTTGGGAGGTAATGACTTCCTCGGCGTGCAGCAGATTGCTCAATTCCTGATCAAACTCATTGATATATGTAATTCCTCTTTCCATCTTTTGATGGGCTCTGAGGTAATCTTTCTGCCTGTCATTTTTGGGGAGAAAAGCTTCTTTTAAAGCCATTTCCACTTTTTTAGCCCCCAGTGTAAGGCCTTTCCAAATGAACAGCTCATGGCGCAGTTTATGCACATTTTCCAAGATTCCTTTGCTGTTGTCATCATGAATCTGCCATTTCAGCGTCCGCTGCTTGACTTCAAATTCATCCAGTCCGATCAGATAGGAATTCATCAGCTCTCCCAGCAGAACAAAAAAGCCTTCAATCGGATTTTCACAGGTTTGGATCTGCTGTGTGGCATGCTTTTCTTTTACACCGCGCAGCAGCGAAAAATCAAAATTAATTGTAAAAAAGAAGTCTCTCGTAATATAAAAGTGAAATACGGTATGGTTTTTTTCATCATCTAATCCTTGATGATAGATTAAAGAACCGAAAACCGCTTCATTATTCTGATCATTTGTATCTGAGCGCAGAAAGTTTATATGATTTTCATGTTCAAACCACTTTTCGCATTGCGGCCAGTGATTGTGATGAATCATTTTTTTCGCTTCTGTTTTTTCATGCGGCCCGAGCTGGTACCACAGCCAGTCCGCACCCGAATGTACCTTCATCTCTTGTCATCCTCCAGTATCGCTTTCTTGTTTTATTACCGTAAATGAAGCAGGCTAAACCAGGTTCGATGTTTGAGCAGCTTTCTACAGTGGTATTATTCCGAAAAAAGGGAGGTGCAAGCCTTCCTTCGCGGAAGGCGTTACATTGTATATCATCAAACTGTCTGCCATCGTACTATTTATTTTATTAACGGCGTGTTTTGTCGCCATAGAGTTTTCAATCGTTAAAGCAAGGCGCTCCCGCATTAATCAGCTCTTTGAGGAAGATGTAAAAGGAGCAAAAGCAGCCAAGCATGTCATTACACACCTCGATGAATATTTATCGGCATGCCAATTGGGCATCACCGTCACCGCTTTGGGAATCGGCTGGCTGGGTGAACCGACAGTCAAAGCAATGCTTCAGCCGTTATTTTTAAAGACCGGAGTTCACGAAGCGGTTGCCCAAGTCCTGTCATTGATCATCGCCTTTCTGCTGGTTACATATGTGAATGTCGTTATCGGCGAACTTGCCCCGAAAAGTTTTGCTATCCAAAAAGCCGAGCGGATTACACTTTTGTCTGCCAGACCGATGATTTTGTTTTATAAGTTAATGTTTCCGTTCATCTGGCTGCTCAATCATTCCGCCCGCCTGATTACAGCCATGTTCGGCTTGAAGCCTGCTTCCGAACATGAAATGGCTTATACGGAAGAGGAATTGCGGGTGCTCCTTGCCGAAAGCTATCGAAGCGGTATGATTAAAAAAAGCGAGCTGCATTACGTAAATAACATTTTTACATTTGATAAGCGCACTGCCAAAGAAATTATGGTGCCCCGGAATGAAATGGTGAGTCTGCCGTTAGACAGCGGATCGGGACATATGCTCCGGGACATTATCAAAACAAATAAATATACCCGGTATCCCGTAGTAAAAGGAGATAAAGATCATGTAGTCGGCATCATCAATATAAAAGAAGTTTTATTCAGATTCCTGTCAGAAGGAGCGGCGTTTACAAAACACGAACTCAGCCCTTACATCCAGCCGGCGATCCATGTGATTGAGACGATTCCGATTTATCAATTATTCGTTAAAATGCAGCGGGAACACGCCCATATGGCCATTCTCATTGATGAGTACGGCGGAACCGCGGGATTAGTAACGGCGGAAGACATCATTGAAGAGATCGTCGGCGAAATCCGCGACGAATTTGATACGGATGAAACACCTTCCGTTCAAAAGCTTGGGAAGAACCGCTATCTCCTGAACGCCAAATTGCTGATCAGCGACGTCAATGATGTACTCGGAACAGAGATTACGGCTGATCAAGTCGATACACTCGGGGGCTGGTTTCTTACTCAGCATATTGACGCGAAGCCCGGGAGCACCATTGATTTTGAAGGCTACACATTTACGGTAAAAGAAATCGACAGCCATCATATCATTACGATTGAAGCTGAAAAAGCTGAATAGCTGAGGGAGACATCCCTCCCGGCCATTCAGCTTTTTATCATCTTAATGATTCTTTTACGATAAATCCGTTTTTTGCCAGCGCTTTCGCCAGACTCTGCTCCGTTTTCACCTGAGAAAAATCGATGCCGAGCTTCACGACGGTCTGCGCGATTTCCGGCCTGATGCCTGAGATTGTCGTTTCTATGCCAAGAAGTTTTGTGCTGTCAATCACTTTAAAAATCTGATAAGCGACCATCGTATCCACAATCGGCACACCTGATATATCTAAAAATAAATAAGAAAGACGGAGTGAAGAACATTGGTCAAGCACCGATTCCAAAATCATTTTTGCCCGGTA
Source organism: Bacillus sp. FSL P4-0334 (assembly GCF_038004825.1). Classification (NCBI taxonomy): domain Bacteria; kingdom Bacillati; phylum Bacillota; class Bacilli; order Caryophanales; family Bacillaceae; genus Bacillus; species Bacillus sp. FSL P4-0334. The sequence goes on from NZ_JBBORX010000001.1 coordinate 3,716,304, forward strand.
GGTGTCAATTTCGCCGACGAGCGGCAAAATTCCAATACCGTCGGCAATCGGCATAATCGGCGCACTTAGTTCGTTAATCATTTCTTTTTGGGCGTTTAATTGTGTAACCGTCACTTTATAATATTCCTCTGTAAATACTTCAATCATATGGTCAATTGCTTTGTTCAGCTTCTCTCCCCAATGGAATACCGCATTCGCCCCAGGCTTCTCAGACATTGTTTCACAGCACGTCTGTATGCGGTTCCAGACCAATCTCCGGAATTCTTTAAAGCTCGTGACGCTTTCATAGACCGGTACTTCATGGACGGCCCGGTCCCTTGCGAACTGAAGCGCCCATTTTGTCAGCTCCTCTTCCCCGCCGTCTTTTTCCGATAAAATGCCGGCAACGATTTCAATTAACAGACGGTGCTGCATTTCCGCTTTCTGATCATCTGTAGGCCGCCCCGATTTTGGTATGAGCAGCCACTGGCGTGTGATTTCACCTGATTCTTCAATTAAGGTTCGAGATAATGTTTCACTCAAATGTTTCACGGGTCTCCTCCATTCAAATTCCTTTGTATGTATAAATCGGCGCCGGACGCACATACTGTAATTACACCCGATGGGCTATAGCCAAGCGGTAAGGCAATGGACTTTGACTCCGTGATCGTTGGTTCGAATCCAGCTAGCCCAGTCCCGCAACCGCAAAAAACGAAGATTAGCTGATAAATTTTGATCAGCGGATCTTCGTTTTTCTCTTATGATACAGATTGATGTACCGTTTTTTTCTTCGTCAGCTTCATCAGTTCTCCCGGATTGTATCCGATAACGAGCTTATTTCGATCGATCAGAATCGGACGCCGCAGCAGTTTCGGCTTCTCAGTCAAAAGCTTCAGCACTTCATTTACAGTCATTTCTTCAATGTTCAGGTTGAGATTTTTAAATGTTTGACTTCTCGTCGCCAATATTTCATCAATTCCTTCAGTCGTTAATGATAAGATCTGCTTCAATTCATCAATTGTCGGTGTCTCCCTGAATAGATGGCGCTCTTGAAAGTCAACATTGTGGGCTTTTAACCAATGTTTCGTTTTTCGGCATGATGTGCAGCTCGGGTATGAATAAAAAATAAGTTCTTTCATTTTTAAAAATTCCTCCCTCGGATAATCCGTCTCTTTGTTAACATAAGTACCCTGAACTTTTTTTCATTAAACATATTTCAAAAAGATTTTTCGGATCTTTTTCAGAGAGCGGCATAAGATATAAAACACAGGGAAAGACATAAATTCCACAATAAATATAATCATGAAAATGTTTACATTTCGAGTGCCGATCTATTATAATAAACTTCAGATAGACTCTCGGGAGGGGATAAGGAATGAATCGCATGTTCCGGGTGTTAGGATTTTGGACGGGGATATTTGCAGTTATGTTTTTTTTAGGGGGCATGAAAGACGCTTCACTTTTGTTTTTTGGACAGACGATCTTTTTCGTATTTCTTTCTTATTTGAATCTGACTGAGCGGATGTATATTTATATTTTCGGAGCTTACTTAACCGTATTTTTCGCCGGATTTACATATTACTCTATTTTTATTATGACACCGGGCGGCGGAACCCACTGACAGAAAAAGACAGACCGTTATGGTCTGTCTTTTTTCATTTACAGTGAAAAACCATTGATAAACGGGTTTCGCTCCTGCTCTGTCTGAATATCCGTTTCCGGCCCGTGCCCGCTTAACACAAGTGTATGTCCGGGAAGCGTGAGCAGTTTTTGATGAATGGAATCAAGCAATACGTCCTGACTTCCGCCCTGTAAATCAGTTCGGCCGATGCCTCCCTGAAAGAGCACATCACCTGAAATCACCAGATCCGCGTCCTTCACATAATAAGAAACGCTTCCCGGTGAATGTCCCGGCGTAAACAATGTCTCCAAATGGAAAGGCCCGATGTCCAAAATGCCGTCGCCTTCGATGAGCCGTTCGGCGGGCCGTGCCGTTACGGCGATGCCCCGCAATATGCCCGATCCGTTTAAGGAAGAGTCCTCCAGCCACTTTTCTTCATTTTTGTGAAGATATACGGGAACATCCCATCTGTCTCTTACTTCGTCAAGCGCGCCGATATGGTCAAAATGGGCGTGCGTCAGTAAGATGGCCAGCGGCTTCAGATTGTTTTCTTTTATGTAATTGTTGATTTTGTCCGCTTCTCCGCCCGGATCAAAAATAAGACAGGACTGATCCTCACTGACAAGAAAATACGCGTTTGCCTGAATCGGACCGGCCGGCATTCGTCTCCATTTCACTTTCATCACCTCTTTATGTATATGCCCTTATTATGAAGGTTTTCTGCGGAAGATTCAATGAATGCGGCCGGGAAAACGCTATCGACAAACAAAATGAAAACGGTTAAAATGAAATGGAAAGATTTTCAGGTTTCAATGACAAAGGAGGAGCATGATGTTACTTGTTGTAATCTTCGGCCTTGTCGCATTATTAGCTATATTAGGAGTCCTGCGGGCTGTCAGACAGAGAAATATCCTGGGATTTTTGTTAGCCGCCGCCACGCTGGGCGTGTTTGGCTGGTTTACCGTAATGACCGTTGTAACCAGCGGCTATCCGACTGCACATTAAAAGCCTGTATCCAATGGATACAGGCTTATTTTTTATTGCTGCAAATGTTTGCTGACACTTTTGATTTTGCTCTCCAGTGTCGTTTCTTTATCACGTCTGTCATCAATGCGGATATTTGTCGCCACTCTGTGCAGCCCTTTTTGGAACGGGGCTTCGTGAATGTCCTGAATGACTGCGAATAAGTCGCTCAGCTCACCTTCAATCAAAGTGTTCATCGGCGTGAGCTGAAATTTGATTTTGCCGGCAGCTTTGTAACCCTCCAAAATGTTTTGCACATCCGCTACATACTCACTGACGCTCGGTGTTTTTGTTCCGATCGGAATGATTGTCACATCTGCAATTGCCATTTGGTTCAAACTCCTTTTTCATTTGTTATGATTGGTTCTGTCATGCCTGTTTTCAGTGAAATCAGACGGTCATACGTAAAGCCGTATAAAGCGTATTCCCCGTTCGGAGAGATCTGAATCGGCTCCATTTCCGTGTTTTTGAGCACCGTCCGCTCCCGTTCGTCTCCTAAGTCAAAGCTGATCAGATTGTAAGAGCGGCCTTCAGGCTTGAATATGTAAAACCGCTTGTGTGTCTGATCGTAATCATATTCCATCGGCGCAAAGCTCTGATACTTTTCTTGGAGAGGAAAGCGGTGCGTCACGGATGCCGGCTTTTGGAAAAGGAACTCGCCGTCTCCGTCCGATTGATCCGTTTGTCTGACGGCAATCGTCATGCCCGGGCGGGAATCGGCCCAGATGACGTGATGAAGCACTCTTTTTTCTTTTTTTGTCTGCAAGTCATAAGAATATAAAGGACCCTCTTCCTCCGTTTTTCCTTTTTTGATATATTGGAATTCATCAGTGGAGGTCCAATGGACAAAAGGGGCCTGAACGGGACTCTTTTTTAAAATGCCGTTGTTCATATCGGCCGTATAGGCTGTGAAGTCCCATGTTTCAGTAAAGACGGTAATCATCATTTGATACGGGTCATACGGATTCCAAGCCGTCTCCAGCTCATAAGAGTTAAAGGCTTTGTGATAAAGTCTTTTCCCCTGCTTGTTCATAAGCACAAGCTCAGTCTGACCGCTGCTTGTCACCTGTACGAGAATCAGCTGTTTTTTCCGGCTGATCTTTACATTGACAATATTGCCCTTTGTTTCATAGAGCCGTTCGGATTTTCCGCTGAAAAGATCATATTTCATCAGCTGATGATGTGCTGTATACAGGATCGTTCTGTTATCCAGCCATCCTTCCGTTTTCTCCGCTTCCTTTTTACTGAGCGGAACGATTTTCTGTTCTGCCGATTTTGCCGAAACGCCTGTGTCTTGCTGCTGATGAGATGGTTCACAGGCCGCTAAACACAGAACGAATGCGGACAGCAGAACACAAACCAAGTATCTCACCAGCCTTCCCTCCATTCTTTTCTATTGTCCCATATTTGTTTATGTAAACAAATGAGAAATTTCACAGATGTCTCAAAAAACAAGCGACCTCCACAAAATACCTTCCGTCGCTTGATAAATATCAGCAAACTGATGAAAAGGCAAAGGGTTTTTTCCCTTCCCGAGCTCAATGGTATAGCCCTCTTTTCCATACTGCTGTATAAACCAATCCCTAAAACCGGCATGGCTGTCAATGGTTTTTACGCCTTGATAGCGGTTTCCGCTTATCGCTTCAAACTCCCGAATCATCCGGGATGATTGCTCGGGTTCACATCCTTCGTATCCCCAATAAATCTCTTTTCCCTGCGTATGAAGCGCGATCAGCCTGTCAGGCGGCTGCTCCGTTATCAGCCGGTGCATTGCCTGCGCCTCCGGTTCAGTGAGCGGCGCCGTCCCCGGAAAATCACGGTATGAAGGGGCTTTCGGTTTGCGCCTCTGTTCAATATCCCAATTGGATGGGAAATGTTTATTTAAATCCACACCGTTTATATTCGCCTTCCATTCGCGGAAATCCGGGCGGTGTTCATTTAATCGATTAAGAAATTCATTTTTTTCTGATAAATCTTCACATCCGTAAAGTACGAGATCAACACCGTCGGGATTTACGAGCGGAACGAATGACAATGATGTCAGGCTGAATATATCAAGCGCAGAGTGCCCGAAAACGGTTTTATTTTCGCATAATGCCGCGCAATATTCTTTACACCATTTAAGCGCGACCGAGGTGGTGATCCATTCATTGGCATGAAATGAGGCGTTTACATGGACTTTTCTTTCAGCCGTATCCGCACCTATTTTCAGCTCATAAAGCGGCTTTCCCAATACGGAACTGCCGATTTTACGGCACGTGACAAACGGAAAGACATCCGTTATTTTCTCAATTTCTTCATAAACCGATTGGGAGTCGTACACCTTTTCTTCCTTCACCCATTGATCAGCGGAAAGAATCCTTTCACAGTGCCGGATGTATCGCGAAAGCCCGCTCAGCGTCTCAAGCGGCGGACCCTCTGACTGCCCGCTCACGGCAAAGCCGGGACAAAATAATTCATCGCTTTCCGCCGTTTTATCAGCGGCTTTCAACAGTTTTTCATCAATTGAAAGCACCTTTGCAATATCTTTCATATGCTGTTTCAATTCAGGTTTGACACGAATTCCCGCCATGTTCATCCCCCTTTTTTAAAAACTATATGACTGGGGAGATAAAAAAAGAAAGCCGCCCGCGATATGGGCAGGCAGACTTTCTTCAGCAGTTTTGATGTTTGAGCCATTCATTTTTGGCAATCCACGCCCCGCCGATGACTCCGGCGTCATTTCCAAGTGCCGCAATCGAAATATCCGCCGCTTCCGCAGAACGCGGGAACGCGGTGATTTTGAAGGTCTCTTCCACTTTTGACCGCAGGATTTCACCCGCTTTAGACACGCCTCCGCCGATCACGATTTTCGTCGGATTCATGGCGCTAGCCAGATTTCCGAGCACGAGGCCTAAATGTTTTGCGACATAATCGACGACTTCAAGCGCTGTCTTATCCTGCTGTTTAGCCGCTTCGAACACGTCACGTGCTGTCAGATCGCGCACTTGTAAGAGCGAAGAGTCGGAAACCGCCGCAAGCTTTTCTTTCGCGATGCGGACGATGCCTGTTGCGGACGCAATCGTTTCGATGCAGCCGGATTTTCCGCAGTTGCACGGAGCTCCTCCTTCCGGAATACTGCAAATATGACCGATTTCTCCGCCGGCCCCGTTTTTTCCGTGAACGATTTCTCCGTTGACGATGATGCCTCCGCCGACTCCGGTTCCGAGCGTCACTAAAATGACATCTTTGGCCCCGTCACCTGCACCCTTCCACATTTCTCCGAGCGCCGCGATATTGGCATCGTTTTCAATGACGGCCGGAATACCCGTTTCCGCCTCGAGATGGTCTTTCAGCGGATAGTTTTTCCACCCCATATTTGTCGTCTCATAGACCATCCCCGTCGTCATTTCCACGGGTCCGGGCGCTCCCATTCCGATCCATTTTACGATCCGTTTCGGCTTGTTCAGTTCTTCCAGCTTCTGGTCAAGCGCTTTGGCGATCGTGACCGTAATTGTGTTTCCTGATTTATCGGTCGGAACTTCCCATTTATGCTGAATTTCACCGTACATGTTGATAAAGGCCAGCTTGATGGTTGTTCCGCCAAGATCAATCCCCGCAAACCATGTATCTTCCATAATAATCTCCTTTTCTTATTAAAATCCTGCTGTGTTATCTGCCTTTGATCCGCTCCGATTCTCTCTGAAGAACTCCGGCGGCTTTTTGCCATAATTCTCTTTCAATCACGTTTGACAAGTACATTTCCTTTAATTCATCTTTCATAAAGTCAATTTCGGCTTGTCTGTCACCGAAATAAACGATATGTCCGAATGACTTAAACAGCTGCTGCACGTCATAAAATGAATTCATCTTCTTCACCATTTCTATTCTTCTTAGTATAAGCGTATTTCATCACTGATCCGGGCGTCAAGCAAAAAACGATTGGAGAAAATATCCTTGTATTATTTTCATAAATTGTATATTCATAATTGTAAAAAAACACTCATTTATGCGTTTTTCTGTTACAATACTTTCGTGCCCAAAAGCACAAAAGGATTAAAGTTTGATGGGGTGTTGTTTTGAAACAAGAAAAAAGGCTGACGTTCATCTCAGCCATCAGTTTATTTGTCTTGATGTTAGCAGTCATTATTTCCTGCCTGTTTTTCTTTCATACAGAGCCGCATATGCCGCTGTTCTTTTGCGTCATTATTCTGTCTCTGGCAGGTTTGTGGCTCGGTTTCTCGTGGGAGAGTCTTGAAAAAGGAATTGTCAGCGGATTGAAAAACGGTGTGCAGCCGATTATCGTGCTGGCTTTGATCGGTGTGCTGATCGGCGCCTGGATGTACAGCGGCGCCATTCCCACCGTCACCGTTTACGCTTTGTCAATTATACAGCCGAGTCAGCTGCTTTTGACCGCATTATTTTCCTGCATGATTATCAGCACGCTTGTCGGCTCAAGTCTGACAACTGTCAGTACAATCGGCGTCGCGCTGTTAGGGGTAGCAAGCGCGGCGGGAGTTCCGCTCGAATGGACGGCGGGAGCAGTCATTTGCGGGGCTTGTTTCGGTGATAAAATGTCACCGATGTCCGACACGACGAATTTTGCCGCCGGAATCGGCGAAATTCCGATTTTTAAGCATATTCGCCATATGATGGGCACTACCGTTCCGGCACTGCTGATCACGATTGTTCTTTTTTATATTCTCGGTTCATCGGTTTCAATAAATGCCGCTTCAACGCAAAATATTGATGCGGTCATTTCCGGAATAAAAGAGGCCGTGCACGTTACGCCTTGGTCGCTTCTTTCACCTCTGTTGGTGATCATTTTAGCTGTGAGACGGGTTTCCGTGATTCCGGTGCTTACCGCCGGTATTATTTCCGCAGGGCTTCTGACTGCTGTTTTTATTCCTGACAGCAGCATTCAAGGATTTATATCCGCCCTGCAAAGCGGGACGGCGTTTAAAACCGGCGACCAGGCTGTGGCCAGCATTATCAACAGAGGCGGGCTCCAATCGATGATGGGATCAGTCTCTCTGATCATGATCGCCTTTGCGCTCGGCGGCCTGATGGAAAAAACGGGCCTGATCGCGGCGCTGCTTCAAGGATTGATAAAAGGCGTGCATACGAAAGGACGTCTTGTCATGGCGACCGTCTTCTCAAGTATAGGCGTAAACCTTGCGACAGGTGAGCAGTATTTGTCGATCTTAATTCCGGGTCAATCTTATAAACCTTTATATGACAAGCTCAGCATTAAGCGGATTCACCTTGCGCGGTCGCTTGAGGACGGCGGAACATTGATCAACCCGCTGATTCCCTGGGGAGTAAGCGGCGCTTTTATGGCAAGCGCATTAGGGGTTTCCGTCATCGACTACCTGCCGTTTACCTTTTTCCTGTACATTTCTCCTATGATCTCAATTCTGCTCGGTTTCCTGAAAAAAAGCTGACAATACGAGAAAACCTGCCGTTTTTTACCGGCAGGTTTTCTTATGCAAAAAATCCCGCTGAAAAACGGGATTTGTTTAAAATGCCTGCTGAATGAATTTGTTTCTGATAAACGGTATTTTTAAAAAGAAATGAATGAATGACCGTCTGATCCCTGGCTGGCTGAGCACGCTGTTCATCAGACGGTAGCGGTTTTGGTAAACGGCTAAAACAGATACGGCGCATAATGAGTAGATCAACAATTTTTTCATCTTATCCCTCCTGCCCCTATCGTTTGTCAAACAGCGAGAATTATTCCGGTGCAAGAAGTTTTTTATGCGATTAAGCGATGGTTTCAGATTCAGTCACGATCATATCGACCGGAATATCGTGGGGCATGCGGGGAATGCGGTCTGTCAGCTGGCAGTCAAAGAGAAGCGACACGGTACGGCCTTTATAACCGGAGAGGTACCGATCATAATATCCTCCGCCGTATCCGATTCTGAAGCCTTCCCGGTCAAAAGCCACGCCGGGCACAATCACAAGGTCAATGTCTGTTTGGGCGGCTTTTTCCGTCTGGCTCTCGATCGGTTCACTGAGGCCCGCATATACGGTTTCCAGCTGATCATACGCAGAAAATGTACGGAACTCCATCGCTCCCGTCTGCGGAAAGCATTTTGGGATACAGACTTGTTTTTTCTCTTTCCAGGCCTGTTCAATAATCGGCTGTGTCGGAATTTCCAGGCGTGTCGAGATGGTAACGGCGATCACGCGGGCCTGTTTCCATTCTTTTAAAGAAAACAGCGTTTCACGCATGCTGCGGCATTTTTTCTCCCATTCACTTTCTGTCATGTCAGAAAGCTTTGCTTTGATAGCGGTTCTGATTTGTGCTTTCACGTTTCTCAAACCTCCCTGAAAGACAAAAAAGCCAGAACTTTATTGAAAGCTCCAGCTTTTTCCGCTGTTTTAAACAGCTTATTTTGTTTCACGGTGTAACGTAGATTTTTTATCACGTGGGCAATATTTTTTAAATTCAACGCGGTCCGGATTGTTGCGTTTGTTCTTTTTAGAAATATAGTTACGCTCACCACATTCAGTGCAAGCCAAAGTAATATTAACGCGCATTATTTTCCCTCCAAACTAAATATCATTTACTTATTCAGACTTATATATAATACCACTATAATGGACGGAATGCTAGAGTGATTTACATGAAATGTTGTTTAAGTGCAGAAAACATCAGTTTATGCTTCTGATCCTCTGAATGAGCTTGCGTCAGATGAAGGGAAAATATGACGAAACAGGACAAAAAAGGACTTTCTGATACGAAATCTATAGAGAAATAACCGTTTACTCCCCGAATAAAAAAGATTTCCCGACAAAATTCCGTTTTTTTCTCTATTTCCTTTAGAATGGCGGCGTTTTATGGTATAAAAAAGAAGGGCAAATTAATAATAGAAGGTGATGAAACGTGGAAATTGCTATTATTGCGTTGTTTATCGTCAGTATAGCGCTTATTGCATTCTCATATTCTCAAAGAGATCCGATGAAAGACGTGGAACAGGAGCTTGAAACGCTTCAGCTTTCCGCCATGCAGGAAATTTACAAGTTGAAAAAGAAAATGACGGTGCTTGAAGAAGAATTGCTGGAAACCAACCTCGTGATCCGCAAAGCCAAAAGCAGCGGCATTAACCAAAAAATCGCCAAACAAATCATTTCAAAATATAACAACGGAATGTCTGCGGAAGCCATCGCAAAAGCGGAGCACGTGTCTGTCGAGGACGTCAATACCATTATTAAAGATAATGAGAAGGTGCTCGTATGACAAAACGGGGCATTCAGGCTTTTGCAGCAGGCATGATTTTAGCGACGGCCGTTCTCGCCGCTGTCTTCTATTTGACTGACCATGACCAGGCAGCCGCCGTTAAAACCGAAAAAACAGCATTGACAGAAAAAGAAGTAAACAGCTACCTCGACGATCAGCAAAAAGTCTCCGTCAACCGAGATGACTATCAAAAACTGCTTGATTCTAAAGAAAAATCGTTAAACAACGACCAAAACACAGACGCCAAAAAGAAAAAAGTAACATACAAACTGACGATTAAAGACGGAATGAGCACTGCTGATGTGTCATCCATTCTTGAAAAAGAAGGGATTATTCCTTCAGCGAAGGACTTTAATGATTACGTCATTGACGCAGGCTACCATAAAGAAATCCGCGCCGGCCATTTCAAAGTCGACTCAGATATGAGCTTTAAAAAAATCGTCAAAACATTAACCCGCTAAAAAAGCTTGCAGGCATCGTCCATTCAGATGGATACGGCCGGCAGGCTTTTTTAATAGGCAGTATAAAACGGACCCGGTCAATGGCCGGGCCCGTTTTTTTCATCCGAATTTTCCGGTGATATAATCATGTGTTTTTTGATGATCCGGCTGAGAAAATATTTTGCCCGTATCGCCCCACTCTACCAGTTCGCCCATATAGAAAAACGCGGTTTGATCAGAGACCCTCGCAGCCTGCTGCATGTTGTGCGTCACAATGACGATTGTATACTTTTCTTTCAATGTCAAAATCAGCTCTTCTATTTTCCGCGTGGACACGGGATCAAGAGCAGACGTCGGTTCATCCATCAGAAGGACGTCCGGTTTTGTGGCGAGCGCCCTTGCGATGCACAGCCGCTGCTGCTGACCGCCTGACAGTGAAAGCGCCTGCTGGTGAAGGCGATCTTTCACTTCATCCCAGAGCGCAGCTGCCTTTAAAGATTCCTCGGCGATTTCAAGCAGTTTCTTTTTATTTTTTTCGCCGTGAATTCTCGGACCATACACGACATTCTCAAATATTGACTGGGGAAACGGATTGCCTTTTTGAAACACCATACCGATCTGTTTTCTTAATTCTGCCGCATCCGTCTTTTCTTTCAGCAGATTGCGCCCGTTATAGATCATGTCGCCTGTCACTTTGACATTCGGGGCCATTTGCAGCATTAAGTTTAATGTTTTAATAAAAGTGGATTTCCCGCAGCCGGACGGACCGATGATCGCAGTTACCTTCCGCTCCTCAAAACCGATCGTAATGTCTTTTAAAGCCTGGTGGGCTCCGTACCATACGTTCATGCCGTGAATATCAAATAAATTCTGTGTGTGCACCGCTTCCTTCACAAGGCTCACAGTCCTTCCCCCTATCCGAACTTTCCGTTAATGTAGTCATCTGTCTTTTGCGCTTTAGGACTCGTGAAAATTTGTTCTGTCTGCCCGTATTCCACCACTTCCCCGTTTAAAAAGAAAGCCGTTCGGTCAGACACCCTAAGTGCCTGCTGCATGTTATGCGTAACGATAATAATCGAATAATCTTTTTTCAGTTCTGTCAAAAGCGTCTCGATTCTGGCGTTTGAAATAGGGTCCAGAGCTGAGGCCGGTTCATCTAAAAGTAGCACGGCAGGTTTCATCGCAAGCGTACGGGCGATACAAAGACGCTGCTGCTGGCCGCCTGATAACGAAAGAGCCGATGAATGAAGCCGGTCTTTGACTTCATCCCAAAGCGCCGCCTTCGTTAAGCTTTCCTCGACCGCATCATCCAAAACGGCTTTCCTGCGTTCCCCCGCATACTTCAGCGCATGTGTGATGTTATTGTAAATGGATTTCGGGAACGGATTCGGTTTTTGAAACACCATACCGATCTCCCGTCTGAGAGACACGACATTAATCGCTTCCCCCAAAATATTCAGCCCTTCATAAAGGATCTCTCCCTCGCTTATTGCCGAAGGGATGGCATCGTTCATTCTGTTAATCTGTCTCAAAAATGTTGATTTCCCGCAGCCGGACGGACCGATCAGAGCCGTCACCGCATGTTTTTCAATATTCATGTTCACATCTTTAACCGCTTGTTTGTCACCGTAATAAATTGATAAATGCTTCACTTCCAAAATTGAAGACTCCGGCGAACGCTTTGTCTGTTCCGCTTGTTCCCTGATGATGTGATCAATCATGTTTTCGCCTCTTTCCGATTAATTTGCCGTAAGCTTTTTATAAATGACAGATCCGAGCCATCTTGCACAAAGGTTAAACAAGAGCACCGAAATCACCAGCACCGCGGAGCCGCCGTTTGCAATCGCTTCGGCGTCAGGGATGATTCCCTGCGTATTGACACTCCATATATGAACCGCCAGCGTCTCAGCCGGCCTGAAAATGTTGAAAGGAGATGATTCAGAAAACGGGTTCAAATCCGTAAAGTTCAACCGCGGCGTTGTCAGTCCCGCTGTAAATAACAATGCGGCCGCTTCTCCAAATACTCTTCCGGATGCGAGAATGGCTCCGGTCAAAATCGAAGGAATCGCACTCGGAACCAGCACCGTTTTGACGGTATGCCATCTCGATACGCCTAAAGCGAGAGAAGCTTCTTTCAGCTCCTTAGGAACTGCAGTGAGCGCGCCCTCCGTCACCCGGACCATAACGGGAAGGTTAAAGACCGTTAACGCGAGCGCACCCCCGATAATCGTGTAACCCCATCCGGTCAGGTTTACAAACATCAGCATGCCGAACATCCCGATGACAATGGACGGAAGCGAAGACAGCACCTCAATACACGTTCTGATAAAATCAGTGATTTTATTTTGGGGCGCATATTCAGCCATAAAGACGCCGCCCCCCACTCCAAGCGGTATCGTGATCAGCATGGTGATAAACAGAATGTAAAAGGAGTTAAAAAGCTGATCCCGTATTCCGCCGCCTGACGCAATGGCGCTCGATTTTGACGTAAGAAAATGCAAGGAGATTTCAGAGACGCCGTGAATAAGAATGTACAAAAACAATCCTGCCAAAATCGCCGCGATTACAGCGGCGCATAACCCGAATACACCGGTGGCCAATTTATCCGTTATTTTCCGGTTCATTACACTTTCCTCCTAGATGACAAGTAGCGTATGAGCAATATAAACAGAAACGACATGATAAGAAGAACAAGCCCCATAGACCATAACGTATTATTTTCAATACTGCCGTATGTGGTATGGCCCATGTTTAACGTAATAATCGTCGTTAATGTTCCCGCCGTATCAAGCAGGCTTTCCGGCAGAAGCTTTGTATTTCCGATAACCATCTGTACGGCGAGTGCTTCTCCGAACGCTCTTGCCATCCCGAGCACGACGGCGGTCAGCAATGTCGGAAACGCCGCCGGGATAAGCACCTTTCTGATTGTCTGCCACCTCGTCGCACCAAGCGCGTATGAACCGTCGCGAAGATGTTTCGGAAGTGACGCAAGCGCATCAGCGGAAATCGATGTAACAGTCGGCAGAATCATTACCGAGAGTACGATCGTCCCCGCCAGAAGGCTGTGACCCGTTCCGCTTGATTTAAATGAGCCGATAAACGGAACCAATACTGTAAGACCTATGAATCCATAAACGACGGACGGAATGCCGACAAGCAGCTCAATTACCGGCTGCAGCACCTTTTTTCCCCAAGTCGGCGCAATTTCCGTCATAAACACGGCACCCGCAATTCCGAGGGGCGCTGCGATCAGAGCGGACAGAACCGTGACCGCAAATGATCCGAAAATAAAAGGCAGCGCGCCGAACTCAGGTTTTGCCTGGGTTGGATTCCAATTCAGACTTGTTAAGAACTCAATCGGGCTTACACCATTTACAAAAAAAGATTGCAGCCCCTTAATGCCGAGAAAAATTGTGATCGCCGCTGATGCCGCAATGATAATCGCGGCACACACAGACACAATCACCCTTCCGCGGACTTCATCCAATTGCCTGTTTTGTTTTGAGCTTATTAAGCGTTCGCTTACAGACTCTTTTTCTCTGTGATTTATCATTTGTTTACACTCCTATAAGGAAGAAGAGGCGGGGAGCCCGCCCTCCCCTCAGCTTTGCTTGCCGTTTGCGTCACGTGTGACTTTCATATCAGAGATCGGGATGTAGCCCTGATCTTTTACGATACTTTTCTGTACTTCATCGCTGTTCATATAGTCAAGAAACGTTTTTGTAAGGCCTGACGCTTCACCTTTCGTATAAGAGTGCTCGTAAGCCCAAATCGGATACTCGCCTGTGACGACGTTTTTCTCTTCCGGTTTGATGCCTCCGATCGATAAAGGCGTTACTTTGTCATCGTTTATATAAGAGAATGCCAGATAACCGATAGCTCCCGGCGTTTCCGCAATGATTTTTTTGACTGTATTGGAGGAATCCTCTGTAATGCCCTCAGCAGGATCTGCTCCGTCAAGCGCGTATTTGACGAACGTAGCGCGTGTTCCTGATGAATCAGGACGGTTCACGAGTGTAATTTTTTGATCTTTACCGCCAAGCTCTTTCCAGTTTTTAATTTTTCCTGTAAAGACGTCTGTCAGCTGTTTTTTGGTTATATCCTTTACGCCCGCACCGGGGTTGACCGCAGCCGCCATCGCCACTACCGCTACTCGGTGGTCTTTTAGGGCTTTTGCATCAATGCCTTCTTTTTCTTCAGCAAAGACATCTGAGTTGCCGATTTGCACTGCCCCTTCAGACACTTGCGAAAGACCTGTTCCTGAACCTCCCGCTTGCACCTGCACATCAGCATCCGGATGTTTTTCCATAAACTTTTCCGCCGCTGCCAGTACTAACGGCTGCATGGCTGATGAACCAGAAATGGTTAAAGAACCTGATGCTTTTTTATCCTCACTTGCAGATTGACTGTCTGTCTTGCCGCTTTCCTTTGCATTTCCGCATGCTGCAGCAACAATCATAACAGCAGCCATCAGAAGCATAAGCATCCATTTGTTTTTTTTCATTTCCTGAATTCCCCCTGCATTTAATGTGTAATTTGTCCTACAGGTCTAGAGTAAAGGGTTCTTGTAAAATGCGTATAAATCAAGTGTTAAGGTTTTGTAAATCCGGATGTTTTTTTGTATAAAAAAAACGCTCACAAGTTGTGAGCGTTTTTCTGTTAGTGATTTGTATTGCCGTTTTCAGCGTCTTCCTGAATTTTATCTTCGTTTTTCTGCTTCGTATTATTATCTTCTTGTTTCTTTTTCAGCTCAAAGTATTTGTCCAGAGCTGCTCTCCCTATATCATTCGTAATCGAATATCGATCGCTGTAATCAATATAGGCCCAAGGAACGACTACAGAAATAGCCACTTCCGGATTATCCGCAGGTGCATAAGCGACAAGAGTCGTATTATACGTTCCTTCACCCGTCTCTGATTTGTCCGGACCGTCATAGAAAGATTGCGCCGTACCCGTTTTACCGGCAGGACTGTATGTCGCCGTCGCAAAATCAGTTGCGGCTGTCCCTTTCGTCATGACGCGTCTGAAACCTGCCTGCACTTCTTTAATGTCTGCATTATTCATATCAATCTTGTTCAGTACTTGAGGCTGAACAGACTCTACAACGGCTCCGATTCCTTTTTTCGAATCAGGCTGCCTGACCTCTTTTACAAGCTGAGGCTTCAAACGATAGCCTCCATTGGCGATTGTAGATACATACTGCGCCATTTGCAGCGGTGTAAACGTATCATACTGTCCGATGGCAAAGTCTAACAGAAGACCGGAAATTCGCTGTGACCCTTGGTACCCGGTCGCTTCATTCGGGAGATCAATTCCCGTCTTAACTCCGAGTCCGAACTGATTGAAGTAATATCTGAAAGTATCGAATGCCTTCATATCAAGCGGCAGGGACTGGCCTTTTTTGTATTCCCCTTTACCGACGGCAATCGCCGTTTTGAACATGAACACGTTTGACGATTCCTGAAGCGCTTTTTGGATATCTACGGGACCTAAATTCGTCCATGATTTTTTCGGGTTTTTGCTTCCCTTGAAATACATAGGTTCATCCTGGAAAACGGTGTTCAAATTAATCGCGCCCGTCTGCAGTCCGGTCAACACCGTCGCTCCTTTGACCGCCGATCCCATTGCGTAGGAGGAAGTCATTGCGCCGAGGGCATAATCATTAATTTTGTACTTTCCATGGTCATTCGTAATCTGTTTGCCGGCCATCGTCAGCACTTCTCCGTTTTTCGGGTTCATCATGACGACGAAGGCCCGATCAAGAAGCTTCGTGCTCGGTCTCGCTTTTGCCGATTTTAAATTTTTCTCAATGATTTTTTCAACGGATTTCTGCAGGTCCATATCAATGGATAAAACAAGGTCTTTGCCGGCCTGTCCTTTTGAAATCACTTTGCTGCCCGTGACATTTCCGGATGAGTCGGTTAAGTTCTGCACTTTCTCTTTTTGACCCTGCAGCAGGCTTTCATATTGATATTCTAAATAGCTTTTTCCGACCCTGTCATTCCGGCTGTAGCCAAGTGACAGATAGTGATCCAGCAGGTTGGACGGAAGACCTTCGTTCGAACTGGATACACTGCCGAGCAATGTCCGGATCAGGCTTTTATAAGGATAAGACCGTTCCCAGTCAGACGTCACGTCAACTCCCGGCAGTTCATCCAAATGTTCGCTGACGACGGCCATTTCTTTTGCCGACACGCCTTCATTTTTGATGTATTGAGGCGTCAGGGAGTAGCCTGAATCCATCTGCCTTTTGATCGCAAGGATCTGCATGTCTTTTGAAGTGAGCTCATTCAGCTGTTTGTCTGTGATGCGTTTCAGCTGAAGCTGATATAAATCATCGTCAGACAGTTTTTTGTCTTCAGCTTTTTGCTTTTCTTCGGCCGTAATCAGTTTTTTCGCTTCATCAGGCCTCGTTAACATCCAATAGTCTTTTTTATCCCGCTCAGTCACCTTTTTGGTGCTTACCTTAATCATACCCGACAGTTTTTTTGCGATTTTCAAACGCTGCGCCTGGGTGGTTGAGGCTGAACGTGTATATGTAATCGCATTTAATGCTTTATTCGTTACGATGGGATTTAGGTTCCGGTCGTAAATTTTCCCTCTCGGAACCGCCGTGCTGACATCAGACTCCTCCTGCTTATTAGCGGCGTTTTTATAATCATCACCCTGAACGATCTGCTTGATGCCAAGCTCGACGATAATCCAAGTGAAAATAAGAAACGCAGCCAAAAACAAAAAATTAAGCCGGATCGGCAGTGATTTTTTCTTTTCTTTGTTTACAGCTATTTTCTTTTTATTTCTCCTCATGACATCACCTTTTCTTATTTACAGAAAGAAATGACACCTTCTGTTCAGGTGCCATTTTTCATTCTAAAGGTTTTTTCGATATTTTTCTACAGATAACCCTTTTATCTTTCTCCTTTTATAAAATTCGGTTCCGCCGCCCGTTTTTGTCGGTCTTCTTCCACTGTTTCATCAGAAGTTTCCGTGTCCAGTTTGATGTCTTTTATAAAGTAATAAATCAGCGGATGCCCGGCTCCGAGCAGCACGAGCGCCGCCGGTATTCCCACTTTTTCCTTGAACAATGTAACGATGACAAGGAAACAAAGGATGGAAACGATCCGGCCCGCATTTAAAAATAACTCCCTGAGCACAATGTATTCAATTCTGGCTTTTCTGGCAAGCCGCGCCCGGCCTATCACATCGTATGTAAGCGAGACATACGGCACGAGAAGAACTGGATAGCCGATCGCAATAAACACTCCGTACAAAAGGAGCGTCGTGAAGCTCATTTTAAAAATGATGAGAAACAGGGCGCCGTACAAGATCAATCCGCCGATAAGAATCGCCTTTTTCCGCGCTCTTTTTTTGATGAGCCTTGATGCAAAATAATAGGCAAAAAAAGAAACCGCGGAATTGACGAGACCGAATGTTCCGAGCGCCAGCTCACTGTTTGTCGCAATGAATACAAATACGCTGATTAAAAAAACAAAAATCCCTTCTCTCAAGCCTTGAAAAAAGTGCGCGTTGGTAATCCGGCGCCAATTCAGATTCGTGTGGCGCTCATCAAAAACTTTTTTCAGCATAAACCGGCCTTTCGACTCCCTCCGCTTCAGAAAAAAGCTCATGACCACGGCAAGGGCAAATAAGCCGAGCGACAGGCTGAAAATGATTGTATAACCCGTATTGTTTTCAAGTCTTGAAATGACATATCCGGCCACAATTGGACCGATCATGCCCGCCGATGAAGACAAAATGCCTAAAAACCCGTTAAAAAAATCTCTCGTTTCCGGTTCCGTGATTTCGAAAGTCAGCACATTAAAAGCCAGCCAGTAAAAGCCGTATCCAACTCCGAGCACAGCCCCTATCAAAACGAGACGGGAAGCCGCAGTTTCTCCGGCAAGCAGCACACTTAAATAAAAAGCGGCCAAAAAGATAACGCCGAACCTGAGAATAAACACCCTGTCAATTTTTTTAGCCAGCCGGCCAGCCAGCAGAAAGGTAACCGGCTGCATCGTCACGACCGACAAATTGTATATGGCCAAATCAATAAATTTTCCCGACTGCTTCCACAAATACACGTTGACAAATGTATTTGACAGCGCGATGCCCAATGAGTAAAGGCCGCCAATCGTCAATAACAGCAGCAGCCCTTTATTTATTTCGATGTCGCCGATAATTTTTTTTATTTTGCTCATCATTGACTCCCCTTTACTACACATTAGTTTGTCTCACTCAAACTGAGATATGTAAAAGGAATCAAAGTCAATAAAAAAACAAGGCCTCCCGCGGGAGACCTTGTGATCATTCAACTCAATTATTTTGCTTCGCTGTAAAGACGGGCAACTTCATCCCAGTTCACAACATTCCAGAAAGCTGAAATGTAATCAGGACGGCGGTTTTGGTAGTTCAGGTAGTACGCGTGCTCCCAAACATCAAGGCCGAGAACAGGTGTTTTACCCTCTGAAAGCGGTGAATCTTGGTTTGGCGTGCTTGTAATTTCAAGTTTGCCGTTGTTTACAACGAGCCAAGCCCAGCCTGAACCGAAACGGCCTGCAGCTGCTGCGGCGAATTTTTCTTTAAATTGATCGAAGCTTCCGAACGTGCTTTTGATCTCTTCAGCAAGCTCACCAGTCGGTTCGCCTCCGCCGTTCGGAGATAAAAGAGTCCAGAATAAAGAGTGGTTTGCATGTCCGCCGCCATTGTTGCGGACTGCCGTGCGGATGTCCTCCGGCACTGCGTTCAAATCAGCAACTAGCTCATCTACAGATTTCTCTGCAAGCGCTGATCCTTCGATCGCTTTGTTGAGGTTTGTCACGTATGTGTTATGGTGCTTCGTATGGTGAATCGTCATCGTTTCCTTATCGATATGAGGTTCTAAAGCATCATAAGCGTAAGGCAATTCTGGAAGTTTGTAAGCCATAATTTTTTCCTCCTTTAAATATATGTACTGAAATGCCGCTTAACGCGAACTTTTCTAATCTCAATGTAACAAAAGAAAGCGTGGTAATCAATGAAAAAGCTCACAATCCGGCGATTCCAGCAGACATATTACACTTTATCCGTTCACGGCCGAAATTAAACCTTTCTAAAGCACCGTCCATAAGAAATATCCGATCATAAAGAGCTGAATGACGCCTTTTGCCGCCACGCTTGTTAAAAAGCCGATTAACGAGCCGAGCCCCACTTTTGCCGCGGACTTGATATCCTTTTGATGAACAAACACCTCAGCGCAGAGAGCACCGATAAACGGGCCTAATATAATGCCCGCCACGGGAATAACGAAGGGCCCGATCAATAGTCCGATCGTGCTTCCCCAGATTGCCGCCCTGCTTCCTCCGTACCTTTTAACGCCAAGTAAATTTGACACATAGTCAGCTGCGAATAAAACGGCCGCAAATACCGCCTCAATGAGCCAAAACAGGTAAGAATAAGGACTGAAGGAAAACAAAAATCCGTAGAGAAGAAAACCGGCCACAATAAAAATAACGCTTGGAATCACCGGATATACAAGCCCGATAAAAGCAATGACGAAGACCGCAATGATCATCAGCCAATACAAAACACTCATGACAAAAACACCCTCCTTTGTTTTGCGGGCGATCACCGCTTCCCGCATTATCTTATTATGTATGATTCCTAATCAACGCTTTAAATACTCTCACTTGTGTTCATCCCCTGTGAACGATACAATAAGCAACATATACCAGTTTAGGCTAGGAAGTGAAGATGTTGAACATATTTACGGCTTTATTGAAAAGTACATACTCTCCGGCAGATATTGCAAAAACACGGTTTCAGGGGATAGGAAAAGCGATCCTTTATGTATTTTTGCTGTCTGTCCTTTTTACGCTGCCAAGCGCTTATTACCTTTGCTCCGGCACCGTAAATTCAATGAACGGTTTCAAAACCGTGTTAAAGAAAGATTTCCCTGATTTCAGCATTTCAAACGGAGAATTGCAGACGAAAGCGTCCGCCTCTAAGGAAACGGAAGCGAACGGGTTCGTCATCGTGTTTGATCCGACAGATGCTTACGGCGCGAAACAAATAGCGGCGAAACAAAATGCGATCGGCATTTTGAAAAATAAAATGGTGCTTGCTGTAGACGGACAGGCGACAGAAATGAATTATTCGCTGATGCCTGCTGATATCACAAAAAAAGAAATCATATCAGCATTAAACCAAAATAAAACAATGATCGTCACCGTCCTGTCCGTTTTGCTGTTCATCATGACAGCAGCCGGAAAATTCATTGAAGTATCATTTCTCGCCGTCATCGGACTGATATTGAAAAATGCGCAAAGAAAGACATTGAATTACCAGCAGCTCTGGAAGCTTTCGGCTTATTCCATTACACTTTCGACCATATTCTTTACGATCATGCGCGCGCTTGTTATTACAGTGCCGAGTGAATTTTTAGTGAATTGGTTTGTAAACTTTATCATCCTTTTCCTCGTCTTAAAAGAGATACCGCCAAGAAAAACAGCTGTGTAACAAAGACTGCCCCCGGCGGTCTTCTTTTTTTGTCATGAACAAAATGGGACAAGCATACAATGAAGTAAAAATGTATGCGGGAGGCGGTTGGAATGAAGCGGCTTACTTTTGTATTCGGCAGTTTATTTGTGATATTCATTATCTTTTACGATCTTAAAATCGGCACGATCCCTTCTCAAGACCTTCCAGCATACGCAGCGGCGGCACAGCCAGCCCGACAGGAAGCTTCATACAGAACGGTTACGGTCAAAAAAGGCGATACGGTGATGTCGATAGTCGGCGCACATAAAGCGCCAGATGATATTGCACAAGATTTTGAAGCGCTGAATCCGAATGTAAAAGCAAATGCCATTCAGGCAGGCACCGCTTATAAATTCCCCGTCTACCGCAATTAAACGTTAATTTCTTGTCAGTTCGGCAAATACACTGTTACAATATAACATGTAAATAGAAGTTGCCTGACATGTAAAAGGCTCAGCCTGCAAAAGCGGTAACTACAATTAAGGAGCGATTGACAAGTGAGTGAAATCACACATCGTACAAAAACGCGTCCCGTCAAAGTGGGACCTTTAACAATAGGCGGAAATAACGAAGTCGTCATTCAGAGTATGACGACGACCAAAACACACGACGTAGAAGCAACAGTTGCGGAAATCAACCGTTTAGCCGAAGCCGGCTGCCAAATTGTCCGGGTGGCATGTCCGGACGAACGCGCCGCTAACGCGATTGCCGACATCAAAAAACAAATTTCCATCCCTCTCGTTGTCGATATTCATTTTGACTACAAGCTTGCATTAAAAGCAATTGAGGGCGGCGCCGACAAAATCAGAATCAACCCGGGTAACATCGGCCGGCGCGAAAAAGTGGAAGCCGTCGTAAAAGCGGCGAAAGAAAAAGGAATTCCGATCCGGATCGGTGTAAACGCGGGATCTTTGGAAAAACGCATTTTAGAAAAATACGGCTATCCGACTGCTGACGGGATGGTTGAGAGTGCGCTTCATCATATCAAAATCCTGGAAGACCTTGACTTTCATGACATCATCGTCAGCATGAAAGCGTCTGACGTCAATCTCGCCATAGAAGCATACGAAAAAGCGTCAAAAGCATTTGATTATCCGCTCCACCTCGGAATTACAGAATCGGGCACACTGTTTGCCGGAACGGTAAAAAGCGCGGCCGGACTCGGAGCGATTTTAAGCAAAGGAATCGGAAACACGCTCCGGATCTCTCTGAGCGCCGACCCGGTTGAAGAAGTAAAAGTAGCCAGAGAACTGCTGAAATCATTCGGTCTTGCTTCAAACGCGGCTACGCTTATTTCATGCCCGACATGCGGACGGATCGAAATTGATCTCATCAGCATCGCAAATGAAGTGGAAGAATACATTTCTAAAGTCAAAGCGCCGATTAAAGTAGCCGTTCTCGGATGTGCCGTTAACGGACCGGGCGAAGCAAGAGAAGCTGATATCGGGATTGCCGGCGCGCGCGGCGAAGGACTTCTTTTCCGCAAAGGCCAAATCGTCCGCAAAGTCCCTGAAGAAACCATGGTCGAAGAGCTGAAAAAAGAAATCGACAAGCTGGCAGAAGAACACTACGCAAAGCTTGAAGCGGAAAAAGCAAAAGCAGAACAAGAAACACAAAAAGCTTGACGGATATTCCGCCAAGCTTTTTTTGCGTTGTGTTAAAAAAACGGTGTAATGAAGATGCCGAGCACAAGGGAAACAATACCGATTCCCATCGCCCATCCGCCTAAAGCGCCTGCTCCTCTTCTTCTGGCGATATAGCCGACGATAATGCCGCATGCCCCTAATAAAACAGGGAGCACAAACAGGGAAATGATAGAAATAGCCAATGCTGCATACCCTATCCCCCGGCCTTCACTTACTCCGTCCCGATTATCATCACGGTCTGCTGCCCGGTCAGAAGCACGATATGGCTCTGAAATTTCGGCCGCTGTTTCTTCTGAATAAACATCACGCGTGATATCGGTTCCTTCCGATCCATGATCCACATAGTAGTCGTTGCCTTTTCGATTTTCGTAATCGTATGCCACCTTCAATTCCCCCTTTTTCTTTTATGAAAGGAGCTTTTTTAGTTTCCGCGTTTTTTACGGATTCATGTTTGCTAAACTTTTCTGGTATTGTTAATTGTTTATGTTACACTTGAAGGGATGAATTTATAGGAGTGTGGACATGTTACGGTTAGGTATAGATATTGACGGCACAGTTACGGCACAGGATACATTTGTCCCTTATTTAAACCGCTCATTTCATCTTTCCATTACCCTGGATGATATGACTGATTATGATCTGACGAAGCTTTTGAACATTACAGACGAGGAATTTTGGGAATGGATGAACGTTCATGAAGCAGCCATATATAAAGAAGCGAAGCTCGCGGAATTTGCCAAGCAGGCACTGGACGGACTGAAAGAAGAGCACCGTCTGATCTACATTACGGCAAGACGCGGCCACTTAGAAGAAGTTACGCTGGACTGGTTTGCAAACCGGGACATTCATTACGATCACATTGAGCTTGTCGGAGGCCATCACAAAGTGGAAGCCGTCAAAAAACACGGCATTGATTTATTTTTCGAAGATCACCACGGCAATGCGACAATGATCGCAAAAGAAGCAGGCATTCCGGTTATCCTGTTTAACTCCCCATATAATCAGCTCCCCATCGATTCCAATATTATCAGGGTGCAGAATTGGCTTGAAGCCGTCGCCTGGATTAATAAAAACAAACATAGCTTTCAGCATGTCAAAAGCTGAAAAAACCTCCTGTATAAGCAGGAGGTTTTTTATCGGCACGCCGGACAGGTGCCGTAAATTTCAAACTTATGGCCGCTGATTTCATACCCTTCCAAATCATCGTGCAGCTTATCCATCGGACAGGACTCAATTTCCTTCGTTTTCCCGCAGGTTAAACAGATAAAATGGTGATGATGATGGGTATAAGAGCATGTAAAACGGAACAGTTTTTCTCCGGAAAGCTCCGTCGTTTCCAAAATGCCGAGTTCTTCATATAACGAAAGATTTCTGTATATGGTATCAAAGCTCAGACCCGGATAGTCGTCATTTAATGCGGCAAGCACGTTTTTGGCGGTCAGATATTTATCAGAATCAGCAAAAAGCTGCAGCATGTCTTCTCGCTTACTCGTATATTTATACCCTTTTTCTTTCAGCAGGTTCAACGCTTCTTGTACGTTCATGAGGACCTCCCCTTTACAACACGGTATCGCTCCAAAAAGAAAATGGCAGCTGTCTGAACAGCAGGCCATTTTCTTATGATGTATCAAATTATACCTATAAAATGATGAAAAGTAAATGAAAGCCTAGTGAATCGCGGTTTTGAACTTACCGCCCCTCGTTTCATGGGTATTCATGATTGTAATAAAGGCGTTTTTATCAATTTCAAACACAATGGATTTCAATTTAGTCACTTCAAGCCTTGTCACGACCGCGTAAATGACTTCTTTGGTTTCATCCGTATATCCGCCTTTTCCCTGAAGCTTGGTGGTTCCCCGTCCAAGCCGGTGCAATATTGCATCTGAGATCTCAGCATATTGCTCTGCAACAATAATGACCGCTTTTGTTTCATCAAGCCCCTGGATGACCGCGTCAATCGTTTTCATGGCAATATAATAAGTCATGAAAGAATACATTGCCTGCTCCGGACCGAACACAAAACCGGCCCAAATGAAAATAAACACATTGATGAGCATAACGAATTCCCCGACTGAAAAGGGCAGCTTTTTCGTGAGAAGGATACCGAGGATTTCAGTACCGTCCATCGAGCCTCCGTTTCGGATGACAAGGCCTACCCCGAAACCGAGCAAAAGCCCCCCGAATACCGTCGCCAAAATAGGCTGGGTCGTAATGGCCTCCACATGGTGCAATGAGGATTCAATCAGCGCTAAACCGACGATTCCGATAACAGTAGAGATGAGAAATGTTTTTCCGATATATTTATATCCGAAAATCATAAATGGAATGTTGAGTAACACAACGAATAAGGCAAAATTGAGGAGGGGATTGGACATAAAGAGGTGGTCTAAAATTAATGAAACACCGATAATGCCTCCGTCGATAAAATTATTAGGGACCAGAAACAATTCAATACTTACGGCGGCTGAACCCGCCCCGATCAGAATCATAATGACCCTGAAGATAAAGTGTAAAAATGATTCTCTTTTATGCTGTTTATTTGGGGTCATAAAATCTCCTTTCCTATAATAACTATTTTAAACAGTAAGCAACTTTATTTTACCATTAAAAGCTGTAACAGTTTAATGATCTGCTCAATACATTATGTCTAAAGAGGTGAAAGTATCGATGATTTTAATACAAAGAATTATTTTGCAGCGGCTCAATCAAGTCACTGCGGACGATCTGCTGAAATATTCCAAGCAATACGGGATCAGCATTACAAGAAGTCAAGCGGCTGAGGTAGCGGCTCTGATGCACGGAAAAAACATCAATATTTTTGATGAACAGGAGCGGCTGCGCCTGCTGAAAAAAGTGGAAACGATAACTTCAAAAGAAACGGCGCGGAAAGTTGACGAACTTTTCAATCAATTCTCAGGGTAAAAAAGGAGGGACACCCGCCCCTCCTTTCTTTCTTATTGAGCTGATATTTTTTCAAGAAGCTCTTTATCAAACTGCTTTTCTTTCAGCATTTCGATTTCAAAACGGTACGGCGGCTTCTTATTTTTCTTGTCTTCGCCTACATACGGTGTTTCGAGGATTTTCGGAATATCGGCAAGCTGCTCGTGATGAACGATGTACTGCAGAGCGTCAAAACCGATCTCTCCGAACCCGATATTTTCATGGCGGTCTTTCCGGGCGCCTTTAATATTTTTACTGTCGTTAACATGAAGGACTTTTATCCGATCGATGCCGACGATTTTATCAAACTCGTTAAGAACACCGTCAAAATCATTAGCGACATCATACCCGGCGTCATGAGTGTGGCAAGTGTCAAAGCAGACGGATAGATGTTCATTATGCGTGACTCCCGCAATGATCTCGGCCAGCTCTTCAAAGCTTCTCCCGCATTCTGATCCTTTGCCCGCCATTGTCTCCAGCGCAATCTGCACGTTTTGCCCTGGAACAATCACTTCGTTTAAACCTTCAATGATTTTTTTGATGCCCGTCTCAGCCCCGGCTCCGACATGCGCCCCTGGATGAAGCACGATCTGTCTCGCGCCGATCGCTGCCGTTCTTTCAATTTCAGAACGCAGAAAATCAACGCCCAGCTCAAATGTTGCCGGATTTGTCGTATTTCCAATGTTAATGATGTACGGCGCATGCACGACAATCTCATCGATGCCGTTTTCCTTCATATGGGCGCGGCCCGCTTCAATATTCAAGTCCTCAATTTTTTTGCGGCGCGTGTTTTGAGGAGCGCCCGTATAGATCATAAATGTGTTCGCCCCGTACGAAACAGCTTCCTTGCTTGCGGCAAGGAGCATATGTTTTCCGCTCATTGAGACGTGTGAACCTATTTTCAGCAACCCGATTCCCCTACTTTCCTTTGTTAGATTTGTTTCTTCTCTGCTTTCTTTTTATCTTTTCCATTTCGTAGCCCATTTTCTTTTTATAACCCGGCTTCACTTTTTTCGGTTTTTTCACGAGGCGCTTCGCCATTTGGTCGGCCTCATTCTCCGATTTTTTGCGTTTTTTGCGGCGGTGGCGGTCATCGCCTTTCTTCCATTCGCCGTTTACAAGCTCCGCATAGTCAAACACAATACCCATCTTTTCGAGTCTTACGAGCGCATCTTCGTCAGAAAGCTCGTAAATGGTCAGTGCTTGGCCTGATGAACCCGCGCGTGCGGTTCTCCCGACGCGGTGAACATAAAAATCCAGATCATCCGGAAGCTCGTAGTTGATGACGTGGCTTACGCCTTTAATGTCAATTCCTCTAGCCGCAAGGTCTGTCGCAATGACATAAGTGAACTCCAGATCATTAATCTGCTTCATTACCTTTTTGCGCTCACGCGGCGTTAATCCCCCGTGCAGAAGACCGACCCTCATTCCTTTTTCAGTCAGGTATTTCGCAATATGGTCAGCCGTGTTTTTCGTATTTGCAAACACAATGCCCAGATAAGGATTCAGATGAGACATCATATCAAAAAGCAGTTTGTCTTTATCACGCTGTTTAGAAGGAACCAACACATGTTCAATCTTTTCGGCTGTGATTCTTTTCGGCTCAACATGCGCGTACTTCGGATTTTCCATATACTTTTTCAAAAACGGCTTCAGCTTTTCCGGAATCGTAGCTGAGAACACAAGCATCTGCAGTTCTTCCGGCATACGCGATCCGATATAATCAACGTCTTCTAAAAAGCCCATATCAAGCATCAGATCAGCTTCGTCAATGACGAGAGACTGCGCTTTATAGACGTTCAATGCCTGCGCCTTAATCAGATCCGCGATCCGGCCCGGCGTTCCGACGACCAGATGCGGCTGTGTTTTCAGCTTATCAATTGATTTTTGCTTGTCCGTCCCGCCGATGAAGCATTTTGTCCGGATCGGCTCGTCTTCCGCACCCTGTGTGATTTTGAGCGCTTCCTGATGAATCTGATTGGCAAGCTCTCTCGTCGGCGCCGTGATAACGGCCTGTACCGTATCAGAACCCGGATCAATCCGATTCAAAATTGGCAATAAATAGGCGTGGGTTTTCCCCGTCCCCGTCTGGGACTGCCCGATCACGCTTTCGTTTTTCAGTACGGCAGGTATCAGACGCTTTTGAATATCTGTCGGTTCATAAAAACCAAGGCGGTGAACTGCATCTATAATAAACGGTTTTAAGTTGTATCCATCAAATTTAGTTTCTTTCATTTTTCCCAGCTCCTTAAAGCGGCACATTCTGTGTCCATCATCACATTATAACCGATTTTACTTAAAAACACCATGTCTTGGGGGAATCCTGTTTTCGAGACAGAAAAGCAAATGCCCCCTCCGATGCATATTGTAATAGCAGAGAGACAGAAAGGAGGTACAAGTATGTTTCCACAGCAGCCGATGAGAAATATGGCGCAGCAGGGACGGCCGTTTATGAATCCGCGTATGATGATGGGAGGAAGACCGTCATTGCCGGGACGGCAGCTAATGCAGCAGGGACGGCAGCTTTTCCCTCAGCAGCAGATTGCCGGAGCGGGCCTGAGAAACGCAGGCACGGGCGGCGGAGGGGGCTTAAAAGGGATGCTTTCCCGTTTTTTACCCGGTTCAGGAGGAGGAAGCGCTGCCGCGTCGGCACCGGCGGCGGCCAGCGGAGGAGCAGGTGCAGGACTGCAGGGAATACAGAACCTGGCAAGTCCGGCATCCCTGTCGAGCATGCTCGGCAACGTTCAGAAGGTGCTCGGCGTGGCGCAGCAGGTTACGCCGATGATCCAGCAGTACGGTCCTTTAGTACGGAGTCTGCCCGCCATGATGAAGCTTTACAGCCAATTAAGCAGCAGTGATGACGAGAATGAATCTGACGAGACGAAAGAAACAGACGAACAGGACAAAAAGGATGAAGCTGAAAAAACAGATGAAACAGAAGATGAAAACAAATCAGACGCCTCATCCAAAACATCAAAGAAGACGTCTGAAAAAGCATCCGCTTCAAAAGAAAAAGACGCCGCACAGGCAGACTCAGCGGAACAGCCGCGTCCAAAAAGAACATCGGGCAGATCAAAGCCGAAATTATATATTTAACATTCTTTGATATCTCACGAAAGATTAGCTATAATGAGATCAGAAGAATGCAAGATTTGAGCCGTTTAACTACGGCTTTTTATATTGCCTCTACACTCACTTTTGATAGGAGGACATCTACATTGGACGTTATCAAAATATCGCCGCGCGGCTACTGTTACGGCGTTGTTGATGCCATGGTCATAGCCAAAAACGCGTCACTCGATAAAACACTGCCAAGACCTATATATATACTCGGAATGATTGTTCATAATAAGCATGTCACAGATGCGTTTGAGGAAGACGGCATTTACACGCTTGACGGCACAAACCGTCTGGAGATTTTAAAGCAGGTGGAAAAAGGAACCGTTATTTTCACGGCTCACGGGGTATCTCCGGAAGTAAGAAAAGCCGCTGAGGAAAAAGGGCTTGTTACGATTGACGCCACATGCCCGGACGTCACGAAAACACATGACTTAATCCGAAAAGTAAAAGCTGAAGGTTATCACGTCATATACATCGGTAAAAAAGGCCACCCCGAGCCTGAAGGAGCCGTCGGCGTCGCTCCTGAAATCGTTCATCTCGTTGAAACAGAGGAAGACGTGAGAAATCTCGATATTCAGGCTGAGAAATTAATCGTTACAAACCAAACGACAATGTCCCAGTGGGACGTCCACGATATTATGGAATCAGTCAAAGAAAAGTACCCGTACGTGGAATACCATCAGGAAATCTGCCTGGCCACACAGGTTCGTCAAGAAGCTGTATCAGAGCAGGCAAAAAAAGCGGACTTAACCATTGTTGTCGGTGATCCGAAAAGCAATAACTCCAACAGACTGGCGCAAGTGTCAGAAGAAATCGCCGGAACAAAAGCCTACCGAATCGGAGACATCAGTGAACTGAAGCTCGAATGGCTGAAAGACGTCAATACCGTCGCCGTTACCGCAGGCGCATCAACACCGACACCGATTACAAAGGAAGTCATCCGCTTTTTAGAGCAGTTTGACCACAACGATGAATCGACATGGCAGCTTGAACACAGTGTGCCGCTTAAAAAAATCCTTCCGAAAGTAAAAATAAAAAACTGAGGCCCGGGGCCTCAGTTTTTTTATAAGAAAGTAAATGGGTTTGTATCTGTTTCGGAAGCGAAAATGCGGACGTCATAGTTTTTCTCTCCGGCCATTGCCGTAAGCTTCTCAGCAGTGCCTTTTCTCATGATCTTTTCAGCATAATGCCCCGGGTCCACGACGTTTAATCCCATCATCATCGCATCATGCGCTACATGGAAATAAAGATCGCCTGTCACGTAAACATCTGCACCCTTCCGCTTTGCCTGATAAATATATTTATTTCCGTCACCGCCAAGAACCGCGACTTTTTTCACCTTGCTGTTTCGCTCTCCGACCATCCGGACTCCGTTAACGTCAAACTTTTCTTTCACAAACAGCGCAAACTCTTCAAGCGTCATGTCTTGCTGAAGTTTTCCGATGCGGCCGAGCCCTTTTTTAAGCGGAGACTGCTCCACCGGATAAATATCATATGCCACCTCTTCATACGGATGGCTTTTTTTCAGCGCTTTTACGACGGTTTTCTCCATACTTGCCGGAAAAACGGTCTCAAGTCTCACTTCATGGACGAGCTCCAGTTCTCCCGTCTGTCCGATAAACGGTTCTGCCCCGTCCAGCGGCTTAAAGCTGCCGATTCCCTCAGAGGAGAACGCGCAATGGCTGTAATTGCCGATATGTCCCGCTCCGGCGTTGCCAAGTGCAGTTCTTACAGCTTCTTCATAGTCTTTCGGAACATATACAGCAAGCTTTTTCAGCGGGTCCGAATATGTCGGGACAAGCACTTCTGTGTCTGTCAGGCCGAGAGCTTCGGCAAGCAGATCATTCACACCGCCGTCCGCCACATCAAGATTCGTATGAGCCGCATATACGGCAATATCATGCTTTATACATTTCTCAATCAGTCTTCCGCCAGGCTGATCAGTGGTGATCTGTTTAAGCGGCCGAAAAATCGGCGGATGGTGGGCGATAATTAAGTCAACTTTTTTCTCAATGGCTTCATCTACCGTTTGTTCCAGAACATCCAGTGTCACCATGACATTTTTCACCGGCTTATTCAATGTACCGATCTGCAGGCCGATTTTATCTCCTTCCACCGCAAAAGCCTTCGGTGAAAATTGTTCAAACAGCTGGATGATTTCCTGTCCGTTCACATGTTTAGGCATGTCCGATTACCTCCTTCAGCAGAGAAATCCGCTCTTTCAATTCAGCTAATTTTTCATGATTTTCATGCTTTGCGCTGCGGCTGATCTGTTCATAAATTTGTTCAGTATGCTTAAGTTCCTGGCTCCATTTCCGAAGAAACACTTCATTCCTCTCTTTTAATAAAAACGGACCCGCAAGCATTCCGGCAGCCATCGGCACGTCCCGATACGGCGCATCACGGTCGCCAGTTTCCGCAACGAGGATTTCATAACACTTTCCGTCTTCTTCGAGAATCACTTCATCAATCAGTTCATAACCTTCCTGATACAGCCACTCTCTTATATGAACGGCATGAATATTCGGCTGCAGAATCAGCCGTTCACGCCCCGTCAATTTCGTTTTTCCGGACTCCAAAATATGAGCGATCAGCGCTCCGCCCATGCCAGCGATTGTAATGGCGCCGGCTTCTCCTTTTTCAAGGACGCTCAGCCCGTCACCTTTCCTTACGGAGATAAGAGTGCTTAAGTCCAGTTTTTCCACCTGCTGTTTGGCGGATAGAAACGGTCCGTCTGTAATTTCACCAGCGATTGCCCGGCTTGCCAAATGATTCAAAACGGCATAGCAAGGAAGATACGCGTGGTCCGACCCGATATCAGCAACCAGGGCACCCGGAGGGATATATTCCGCCACAGACTGCAATCTCTTAGATAACTTCATTTCATTCACAATATCACAACTTTTCTCAGGTTCTTTTTCCTTTACTATCATATAAAAAAACCGCCCGGAATCCAAGCGGCGGATAGAGTTTTTCATATGTCTTTTATATAGGGACCGGTAAAGCTTTATTTAATGTCAGAAACCCATTTTGCCATGTCATCCAGCTTTTCGGCCGGCACAAGGCCTGCGGGCATCCCGTTGCCGCCTTTTTCAATTTTTGTTTTAATCTCAGCGACATCTTTTCTTTTGCCGACGCCTTTTAAGTTCGGCCCTGACACACCTTCATAGTTTTCCCCGTGACAGGTGATGCAGTTCGCTTTATAAATCTCTTCAGGTGAAGCGTTTGCAGTTTCCTTCTCGGCATTTTTGCTTTCACCGCCGCTTGCGATCTGATGCGCATCTCCATTGCCTTTTACAGCTAAAAAGAAAGTCAGCCCTATTCCCAGCACTGCAATGAGCAAAAAAGGAATCAGCGGATTCCACTTCATATCTCCATCCCCCTTTTTCATTCTCCCCCTATGTAAACACTTCTAATTCTAACTTATTTTTACAAAAAGTAAATGGTCTTGCTCAGCAATTTCATTGATTTCACAATTTATACAAAAAGCAAAAATAACTGTTTTGTTTATCACAAAATTATCTTTATTCTATTGTATAATGAATTGTATACGCTTACAATAAAGAATATAAATAAACTTATCTCATTTTCCCCCTTTCAGGACATGCCGCATTTTTTCCAAACTCATTTGCAAAACATATGCTTATCCAGTAAAATAAAGGTATATTATCCATATATCTTTATACATAAAAAAGAACGGATCAAAAAGACCCGTTCCATTCTATTCGAGAAAATCCTTCAGACGTTTGCTTCTGCTCGGATGTCTCAATTTGCGAAGCGCTTTTGCTTCAATTTGGCGAATACGCTCTCTCGTTACTCCAAACACTTTGCCTACTTCTTCCAAAGTTCTTGTGCGTCCGTCATCCAGACCGAAACGGAGACGCAGCACGTTTTCTTCACGATCTGTCAACGTATCCAGCACATCTTCCAGCTGTTCTTTTAAAAGCTCATATGCCGCATGATCCGACGGAGATGTCGCTTCCTGGTCTTCGATGAAATCACCGAGATGTGAGTCGTCCTCTTCACCGATCGGCGTTTCTAAAGAAACAGGCTCTTGAGCAATTTTTAATATTTCACGGACTTTTTCAGGTGTAAGATCCATGTCTTCAGCAATCTCTTCCGGTGTCGGCTCTCTGCCAAGATCCTGAAGAAGCTGACGCTGCACCCGGATTAATTTGTTGATGGTTTCCACCATGTGAACCGGGATACGGATTGTTCTCGCCTGGTCAGCGATGGCGCGTGTAATCGCCTGTCTGATCCACCAAGTCGCATACGTACTGAATTTATATCCTTTACGGTAGTCAAACTTCTCGACGGCTTTCATGAGACCCATGTTTCCTTCTTGGATCAAGTCTAAGAAAAGCATGCCGCGGCCGACATACCGTTTAGCAATGCTGACAACTAAACGAAGGTTTGCTTCAGCCAGTCTGCGTTTAGATTCCTCGTCACCCTCTTCAATTTTTTGAGCGTAGGTGATTTCTTCTTTAGCAGAAAGAAGATTTACCCGTCCGATTTCCTTAAGGTACATGCGGACTGGATCATTGATCTTTACGCCAGGCGGTACGCTGAGGTCATTAAGGTCAAATTCTTCTTCGGCTTTGGCAAGCTGTTGAATATTAGGATCTTCCGTTTCTTCATTTTCACTAATTAATTCAACACCTTGTTCTCCTAAAAATTCATAATACTCATCCATTTGGTCTGATTCAATTTCAAAGCTGGACATGCGTTCAGCAATTTCTTCATATGTTAAAACGCCACGTTTTTTTCCAGTTTCAGTAAGCTGCTCTTTTACCTGGTCTAATGTAAGTTCTGTTTCTGTTTCGTGGGTTTGTTTATCAGCCATTATGGATCCCTCCTTCCAAAGCTTGCAACGAATTCTAAAAGCGGTATGTTTCTTATCCGACCCGGAAGCCTTCTCTCTTTTTCAGCATGCAGGGCTGCGGATAATAAATGACAATTCATGATGAGGTTAAGCGATCTATTTGCTCCTCCGCAAGGAATCATTGCCAATCAGAACGCAAGCCTCTTTTTGGTGTTACTTTAATGATCGGTTCAATGCAACAATTTCTTGAGCCAGAGACGCAGCTTTCACGAAGTCTTTCTGCCTCTCCGCATCCGCTCTTTCTGCTTCTTTTTCCTTTATCATTGACCATTTTCGGTGATCCAACACTTTTTTTACGTAATCGGATAACTCGGCCTCTGAGAGCTCCTCGTTTACTTGGAGCATCCCTATATCTGAAAGCAGCTGGCTGATTTCCTCATCCTGCATTCTCGCCATAAGATGCTGCGGCGTCATGTCAGCGCCCTCTTCATAAACAGCGTACAGGTATGCTGCCAGCGCACGATGTCCGTCAATGTTAAATTCAAAGCCGACACGCTCTATCACTTTCTTTATGACGTTTCGGTCTCTCAGCATATGAGCGAGCAGAAGTCTTTCCGCGTTCTCATAGGCGGGACGGAGACGGCGCCGTTTCGCTTTTGTCGTCACCCGGGCCCGCCTTGTCTGCGGTTCGGCGTTTTTGTCGCCGGGGGCGTTTTGTCTGGCGTAGATGGAAAGCTGTTCCGTCAAAGATTCTACCGAAAGAGAAAATTCTGAGGCGAGCTGCTTCACATACATTTCCTGCTCAAGCGACCCGGAAAGAGCGCTGATTTCTTTCAGCACTTCTTTCATGTAAGCGAGCCGGTCTCCTTCGTCAGATAAGTTTTTCCCTTTGCGGAAATACTGCATTTTAAAAGCCATGACCGTAACGCTTGCATCAATGATATCGGTCCGGAATTTTTCTCCGCCCCGGGTTCTGATATAATCATCAGGATCAAGTCCGTCAGGCAGCATGCTTACTCTTACCTTACAATCGGCTTTCTGGAGCAGGCCGGCCGCTTTCAGCGTAGCTTCGTACCCGGCTTTATCCGAATCGTAGCAGAGAATGACCTCCTGAACATTTCTCCTGAGGATTTTCACATGTTCTTCGGTGAGCGACGTCCCCATTGTGGCGATACTTTCTTTTACGCCTGAGCTGACGGCGGATATGACGTCAGCGAAGCCTTCAAACAGAACGGCTCTCTCCTCTTTCCTGATCGGCAGGCGCGCCTTATGAAAGTTATACAGCAGCTTAGATTTATGAAACAGCGGCGTTTCCGGGCTGTTCATATATTTCGGCTGCTGGCTTCCGAGCGCCCTTCCTGAAAAAGCCGCCACGGCTCCGTGGTGATCATGAATTGGAAACATAATTCTGTTTCTGAAACGGTCAAAATACCCGCTGCCGTCTTCCCTTCTGATCAGCAGACCCGCTTTTTCCATCAGTTCTTCCTCAAAACCGCGCTTTTTCAAGAATTTCGTCATGAAATCCCAGGAATCCAGCGCGTAGCCGATTTCAAACTCATCTATGAGCTCTTTCGTAAAACCCCTTGATAAAAGGTAATCTAACGCTTCCTGGCCTTCCTTTGTATTTATTAGCAAATGATGGTAAAATTTCTTCAGAAGCTCGTGAGCTTCCCCCATCTTCTGCTCTCCGGAAGATTCCGGCCTGGATGCAGAGTGAATCGTTATATCATCAGGGAAATCAATCTGATATTTATCCGCAAGGTGAGAAACAGCTTCCGTAAATGAATAGCCTTCCATCTGCCGTAAGAAAGAGAAAACGTTCCCGCCCGCACCGCATCCGAAGCAATGAAAGATCTGCTTATCGCTGGAGACGGAAAACGAGGGCGTGTTTTCCCCGTGAAACGGACAGAGCCCAAAGTAGTTGCGGCCTTGCTTTTTCAATTGGACATAATCACCTATGACTTCAACAATGTCTGCTGACTGCTGCACCTGATTAACTACTTCATCTGGTATGCGGTTTCCCATCTTATAACACTCCGTCGTACATTATTCGATGTTTTGATTTGAAATCCCTTCATCATTCGACAGGATTTTTTTAAGCAGGGTAACAAATCGATTCCGATCTTCTTTATTTAATTTTTTAGGTCCTTTGGAATGAATGCCGCTTCTTCTCATTTTGCCTGACATATGACGGCTCATCAGAGCGAAGTCAATCGTGTCTTCAGTATAAGAACGGCCCCTTTCCGATAAGACGGCAATATTTCTGTTCAGCAAAAGAGAGGCTAAACCGATATCCTGCGTGACTACGACGTCTCCCGATCTCACATGGTTTGCGATATATAAGTCTGCCGCTTCTTTATGAGGATCAACGTATACCCAGTTCTCGTCTTTGCTTCTGGAAAGCTGGTAGTGTTCAAATGATGCGACGAAAATAACCCGAACGCTGTATTGCGATGCAATGAGCATTATTTCCTCTTTTACGGGGCATGCGTCTGCATCGACAAAAATCGTCTTTTCTTTTTCATTTAGAAGACTAATTCTCCATCCCTCCATCAATCTCCTGCATAAAAACAAGCGAAATCGCATATGCTCCATGACTGCGGATCTATTTTGAGCTTTGTCGAAAAATTTCCGGGAGTTATTCTTGACATCTTACCCATAATAGTTTATTCGTATCACACGAAGCTTAAACCTAAAAATAAACATTTTATCACAATTTTTTATTATAATACAAACTTCGCAAAGATGCCATCCTTTTTGTTTATTCCCTATTTGCATACCCAAAAACCCAGGATAAAGCGTCCTGAGTTATCGGCCCTTTGTTTTGAGATGATGAATGATGTTCGCTGTTTCCTCGACCGCTTTATTCGAAACGTCAACGACTTGGCAGCCGATCCGGTCCACGATTTTCTCAAAATACTCCAGCTCTTCTTTAATTCTGTTGATATTGGCGTAAATGGCTTTGTCATTTAAGCCGAGAGATTTTAACCGTTCTTTTCGTATATGGTTCAGTTTATCAGGGCTGATTTTTAAGCCGATGCATTTTTTCGGATCAACGCTGAACAGTTCTTCCGGCGGATCGACCTCAGGAACGATCGGCACATTGGCCACTTTCAGACGCTTATGGGCAAGATATTGTGATAATGGGGTTTTAGACGTTCTGGATACTCCGAGCAGGATGATATCGGCTTTTAAAATGCCTCTTGGATCTCTGCCATCGTCATATTTGACGGCAAACTCGATCGCCTCGACCTTTTTGAAATAATCTTCATCAAGCTGGCGGACGCGGCCCGGTTCATATTTAGCGGTCAGACCGTAAGCCGATTCCATTTTATCGATGAGCGGACCGATAATATCGTAATACAGCACATTCGCTTTTTCCGCTTGTTCAACCAGGTATTTGCGCATTTCAGGAACAACGAGCGTAAAACAAATAATGCCGCCGTCCGCTTTGGCGAGAGACACGACTTCATTAATGGTGCCGATATCTTCCACATAAGGTATTCTTCTGATATGCGTATCATCGGCTGAGCCGTTAAACTGGCTGAGCGAGGCTTTTACAACGAGTTCGGCGGTTTCTCCGACTGAGTCTGATACTACATAAATGATGCGATTGTCCATGTTATCCCCCCGTTAGTTTTCAAGCTTATATGATTTCATTTTCTGATAAACTGACAAGTATCTTAGTCATATTCGTTTTGGTAAACCGGCCGATGACCTCAAAGCCTTTATCCGTATCTTTAATAACGGGCAGGGCATCGATCTGTTTTTCAATTAAATACTTGGCGATGTCCATCACATAATCGTCACGCCGGCAGACGGCGATATTCGGCATTCTTGTCATGATAATATGAACCGGTATTGAGGCAAGTTCCTGCTGGCCGATGCTCGCCCGCAGCAAATCTTTGCGTGACAGCACACCGACTAAGACAGCATCACGATCTACGACAAATAACGTGCCGACATCTTCTAAAAACATGGTGCAGATGGCATCGTATACCGAGACATTCTCATTGATGACAACAGGGATCGATTGAAAATCTTTCACTTGCAGCTTTTTCAGTTTATCCGCAAGCAGCTGATTTCCCGTTTTCCCCGTATAAAAATAACCGACCCGCGGACGGGCCTCTAAGAAGCCTGACATGGTGAGTATGGCCAAGTCCGGCCGCAGCGTGGCCCTCGTTAAATTGAGCTGTTCTGCGATATGCTCTCCGGTAATCGGGCCGTTTTCCTTTACAATCTGTAAAATTTGTTCTTGCCGTTTATTTAATTCGATCGTACTCACCACCTTTATGGAAGGGTTTCTTTATCTATGTTTTCATTCTGTGATGTTTATGTAAAAGGGGAAAAGACGATTGCCGATCACACAGCAACCGTCTTTTTCTTTATTTTACAATAAGATGATTCATATTAGCAAAAGACTTGATTACATCTGCAAGAGCGGTCATTTGCGCTAAACGGTTGGTTTTTAATGCTTCATCGTCCGCATTTACCATCGTGTGATTAAAGTAGTCTTCAATCGGCTCCTTTAATCCGCTGAGCACGGCAAGCGCCTGTTCATAGTTTTTGGAGGCAAAGCTTTCCGCGACACTGTCTTTTGTTTTTTGATAAGCGTCAAACAGCTTTTTCTCCTGTTCATTTTCAAACAGATCCGGATTGATATCGCGGCTCTCGCCTTTTTTGCTGATGGAGATGACCCGGCCGAGTGATTCAGCCGTTTCTTTAAATCCGGGTGTGCCGAGGTGCTTCTCAAGCACTCTTGCTTTATGAACGGCTGCATACGGCTCAAGCTCTGTGCTGTCCAGAACGGCTTCGATAACGTCATGACGGATGTCTTCAGCGTTTAAGACGTATTTCAGACGCTGTGTAAAGAAATCGAGGAGCTCATTTTCTTTTTCCGTTTCTGTCAATGACAGCAGCTCTTTAAAAGAAATGCCCCAGTTGCGGTCGATCAGAATGGAAACGATGCCGCTTGCCTGACGGCGCAATCCGTACGGGTCCTGAGAACCTGTCGGAATCACGTCAATGCTGAAGAAGGAAGCAATCGTGTCCAGTTTATCAGCTAACGCTACAACCGCGCCGGTGAAGGTTGAAGGCACTTCTCCCCCGGCCGCTCTCGGCATATAGTGCTCATTGACAGCGGCAGCGACGGCATCATCTTCACCGAGCATGCGCGCATATTTTTCTCCCATTACGCCCTGAAGCTCAGGGAACTCATAGATCATATGTGTAACCAGGTCAAATTTAGAAATCTCTGCGGCGCGCTTCACAAGGTTTTGCGTCTGTTCATCCGCTTTCAGGCGGACGGCAAGTTTGCCCGCAATGGCGGCCGCTCTTCTTACTTTATCTCCAAGGGAGCCGAGCTCTTCATGGAAAACGATATTTTCCAGTTTCTTCACGTTTTCATCAATGTTCAGCTTTTGGTCTTCTTTGTAGAAGAACGCAGCATCTGAAAGCCTTGCTCTCAGCACTTTCTCGTTTCCGCGGGCAACATTTTCAATTGCATGGCTGTTCCCGTTTCTTACCGTAATAAAATGAGGCAGCAGATTCCCGTTTTCATCTTTTACCGGGAAGTAGCGCTGATGCTCTTTCATTGTTGTTACAAGTACTTCTTCAGGGATAGAAAGAAACTCGGATTCAAAAGATCCGTAAAGCGCCGTCGGGTATTCCACCAGATGGTTGACTTCGTTCAGCAAGTCCTCATCGATCGGAATGTTCCATTTCTTCTCGGCCGCAAGCGCGTCCAGCTGGCTTTGGATCATTTGTTTGCGTTCTTTCGGGTCAGCAATGACGCTTTGTTCTTTCAGCAGCTTTTCGTATGATGACGGTGCATCAACAGATACTTCTTGGCCGAGAAAGCGGTGTCCCTGCGTGTTCCGGCCCGTCTCGACATTTGTGATTTCAAACGGAATGACGTCTTTCCCAAAGAGAGCGATAATCCATTTGATCGGACGGATATAGCGCAGATCCTGCGTGCCCCAGCGCATGTTTTTCGGAAAATGCATTCCGGCAATCAAATTTTCCAGCTGCGGTAAAAGTGTCTTCGCCTCTTGTCCCGCCTGGAATTTTTGAACGAAGACATATTCCGTGCCGTTTACATCTTTTATATACAGATCATCCACTCCGGCGCCTTGGCCTTTTGAAAATCCGATAGCGGCTTTTGTCCAGTTTCCGTCAGCATCCAGAGCGATTTTTTTCGCAGGGCCTTTTGCTTCTTCCTGAATATCAGCCTGTTTTTCTGCTACGTCTTTTATATATACTGCCAGACGTCTCGGCGTATTAAAAAGTTTCACTTCGCCATGGGCGATATTTTTTTCAGCCAGCCAGCCGGTCAGCTTTTCACCGAGCTGCACCATGCTGTCATGTAAAAACCGCGCCGGCATTTCCTCGAGTCCGATCTCTAAAAGCAAGTCTTGTTTACTCATGGGAAGAGCCCTCCTCTTTAAGCATTGGGAACCCTAATTTTTCCCGTTCTTCATAATACGTTTTTGCCACTTTTCTCGCTAAGTTGCGGACACGGCCGATATAACCCGTCCGCTCCGTCACCGAGATCGCGCCTTTTGCATCGAGCAGATTAAATGTGTGAGAGCATTTCAGCACATAATCATAGGCCGGATGCACGAGCCCGTTATCCATTTGTCTGATCGCTTCTTTTTCATAGGTGCTGAACAAATGGAAAAGCATATCCACGTCAGATGTTTCAAAAGTATAAACGGAATGCTCATATTCAGCCATCATAAATAAATCTTTCACAGTAAATCCTGACGTCCATTCAAGATCAAAGACGTTTTCTTTATCCTGAATATATGACGCGAGACGTTCAATACCATACGTGATCTCAACGGATACCGGTTTACATTCAATTCCGCCCACCTGCTGGAAGTATGTAAACTGAGTAATTTCCATCCCGTCAAGCCATACTTCCCAGCCGAGACCTGCACAGCCTAAAGACGGGTTTTCCCAGTTGTCTTCTACGAAACGGATATCATGTTCAAGCGGGTCAATGCCGAGCGCACGCAATGAATCAAGGTAAAGCTCTTGAATGTTATCAGGCGACGGCTTGATAATGACTTGGAATTGGTGATGCTGATAGAGCCTGTTCGGGTTTTCACCGTACCGTCCGTCCGCAGGCCGTCTGGACGGCTCAACGTAAGCCACTCTCCACGGTTCCGGCCCGATGCTTCGTAAAAATGTATACGGGCTCATTGTGCCTGCGCCTTTCTCCACATCATACGACTGCATGAGCACACAGCCTTCATTCGACCAGTGCTTCTGCAAGGTTAAAATCATATCTTGAATGTTCATTTCAAGCACCTCCACTTTCTCCATTCTTTTACAAGTGCGGCGGCAACCAAAAAACTCCCGTCTCTATGCTTGCCGGCCGCAAACATAGGGACGAGAGTTCTCCCGCGGTTCCACCCTAGTTGCTGAGGATGTGAATCACTCAGCCTCTTTTTAAAGGGTTGCTCGAGAATGCCTTTCGTTGCGCGCTCATCCTTAGCTTACACTGCCCTAAGGTCGCTTGTATGAGTTGGACGCAAGTACTTCTTTCTGTCACTGCAACATATTTTATAATAAATGATCATATAAAAAGATGGGCAGAATGTCAACTTTTGTTTTCATCCAAAAGGTTCTTCATGCTTTCCATCTGATCTAAAAACCGTTTTGACTTTAAATAAAGTCCTGAATATTCCTCGTAATACAGATCAATGACCCGTTTAATTTCGTTTTTGGTTTCCTGTTTTAACGAGACGCTGCCGAGCCTTCCGATATCAAAGTAATAAAAAAGCCTTAGCAGCCTTGCCGTTTGCGGCGAAATCGGAACTCTGTACGGATCCTTTTCAAAGCAGCGGTGGCAGATAAACCCGTTATCTCTTATCGAAAAATGAAACGTCCCTTCCCCGCTTTTGCAGTGGACACAATGATTCAGCTCCGGATACAGCCCCATGACGCCGAGCATTTTCATCTGCACGATGAAGGTGATCACGTCCGGGTCAGTCCCGTCATTCAGCCTCTTAAAGGATTCGAGAATCAATTCGAATAAATAGGGGTTCGGTTTCTTCTCTTCCGTTCCTTTGTCAGTGAGTTCAGCGATAAAAGCGGCATACGCCGTCAAAAATAAATCTTCTCTGATCGTTCTCATGCTGAGAATCATTTCACCCTGCTGGAGCGTGCCGAGTCCTGATGTTCTTTGCATTAAAAATGACCCGTACAAAAACGGCTGGCTGACTGCTGACAGCCGGCTGGCTGACTTCCTGGCGCCCCTTGCCATGACGCCGATTTTGCCGTGTTCCCTCGTCAGCAATGTCACGATTTTATTCGTCTCCCCGTAGTCATTCGTACGGAGCACGATTCCTTCACATTTAGTCAGCATTTCCGCACCTTCCAACAATGGGAGGGGCCAAGAGGTTTACAAAATTGGAAAATCAATTCGGGCTAGCTCATCTTCCGGTTCTTCGGGTCTTTCCAGGTTCTCTTTTTCCAGTTCTTTAAAAAGAAGGTACGTATCAACACTTCCTGTTTGAGAAAATACGTTCCAGGTAAAATTCAACACAAAAAACCCACCTTTCATCATTAAACTAGCTTGCAAATCCAAATTCTTACCCTTATCTTGACCTGATGTCCTCCTTTTCATGTTAAACAAATTTTGCTAACGAATCCCTGCTTCTGTGAGGTAATCTCACACCTCAGGCATGCGCCTTAGATGAATTAATATTCATCCTCTTTGAAGCCGAAATCACGCAGCTGAGACATTTTATTCCGCCAGTCCTTCTGCACCTTCACCCATAATTCCAGATAAACGCGTGAGCCCAAAAGAGCTTCAATATCAGCCCGCGCTCTTTTGCCGACTTCTTTCAGAAGCGCTCCTTTTTTGCCGATGACGATGCCTTTTTGAGAATCCCGCTCGACCACAATGGTGGCAGCGACATGGACGGAGCCGTTTTCCTGCCCTTTAATGGACTCGATAGCGACAGCGATGCTGTGCGGCACTTCTTCCCTTGTCAGATGGAGCACCTTTTCTCTGATCAGTTCAGAAATAATGAACCGCTCGGGGTGGTCAGTCACCTGATCGCTCGGATAGAACTGAGGCCCTTCCGGTAAATACGCTTCAATCTGCGCGAGAAGGGTTTCGACGTTGTTCCCTTCCAAAGCTGAGATCGGCACGATTTCTTTAAACGGATAGCGCGTACGGTACTCATCAATTAAAAGAAGCAGCTGGTCAGGGTGGATCTTATCAATTTTGTTTACGATCAGAAAGACCGGTGTAGACGTCTGTCCGAGCTTTTCAATGATAAACTCGTCTCCTTTTCCGTACCCTTCTTCGGCGTTAATCATAAATAACACCAAGTCAACTTCTTTCAGCGTATTCTGCGCCACTTTCATCATAAAGTCGCCAAGCTTGTGCTTTGGTTTGTGAATGCCCGGTGTATCAATAAAAATGGTCTGCGACGTGCCGGTTGTCAGCACCCCTTGGACTTTATTTCTTGTCGTCTGGGGTTTGTCGCTCATGATGGCGATCTTTTGACCGATGACCCTGTTTAAAAAGGTAGACTTTCCTACATTCGGCCTTCCGATGATAGATACAAATCCTGATTTAAAGCTTTCGTTCGTCATGTAAATCCTCCGATGAAAATGCGCCCGGTAATAATTCTTCCGCAGTCATTTCTTTTATTTGTCCTTGTAAGTTGGTCAGAATAACAAGCATATCCTTTGAGCACAGCTCGGAAATTACTTGTCTGCAGGCTCCGCACGGCGAAACCGGTCCCGGAGTATCCGCAGCCACGGCGAGCATCGCAAATTCCGTATCCCCCTCGGAAACAGCTTTGAATATCGCCGTGCGTTCAGCACAGTTGCACATGCTGTATGCCGCATTTTCAATGTTGCAGCCTCTGTACACTTTTCCGTCTTTGGTAAGAAGAGCGGCTCCCACTCTGAAATTTGAATACGGCACATACGCTGTGTCCCGCGCTTTTAATGCTTCTGCAATCAATTCTTGTCTGTTCATGTGTACTTAATTCCTCTCTTACCTTTATCCTGTATGATACCGCTGTCACTTTTATTTTACATAATTATGATTGGTTTTTCACGCCCATTTTTGGCAATGTAAAATAATTGTAAGAATCTTCTGCTAACATATCTTCGGCAAGAAGATGAGTAAACCAATGATACACGATATCACGGCAAAGACGCAAACGGCTCCGGCGGCCGCGTCCTTTGCCGCTTTTGCGAGCGGGTGATACTGATCGGTAACTAAATCCACAACATGCTCTATCGCCGTATTTAAAAGCTCCAAAGCAAGCATTCCTCCGATCAGCACCAAAACAACGGCCCATTCGGCTGTGCTCAGCCCGGTGAGAAAACCGCAAACGATAACGGCGCAGGCCGCGGTAATATGAAATTGAAAATTCCGCTCTGACCGCGCCGTTTTCCAGATTCCCCTCCATGCATGGACAAAGCTCTTCAGGAACCTGCTCCACTCGTTTTTATGATCTCGTGAGTCCATACTCATCCAGCAAATCCTTTTGCTTTGAAAACATTTCTTCCTCTTCTTCTTTTGTCATGTGATCATAGCCAAGCAAATGCAAAAAGCCGTGCACGGCCAGAAAACCGAGCTCCCTCATAAACGAATGGCCGTACTCTTCCGCCTGCTCTTTCGTTCTGTCTGCGCTGATGATAATATCTCCTAAAACAGGCGGCATGTCGGCGCCTACGATTTCAACCTCGTCTTCGCCTTCTTCTTCAAGCGCAAACGAAATGACGTCAGTCGGAGTGTCTTTTCCCCGGTAGTCTCTGTTGATTTCTCTGATTTCCTCATTTGTCACAATCGTGACCGATACTTCAGCCTGGTCCTGAACGCCTTCTTTTTCCGCCGCGAATTGGAGCAGCTTCTCCACTTCTTGGAGCGCATCAGCTGAGACGCTGTTCGTTTCATCAACAATATCTATGAGTAAACCCATTTATTTCACCTTCTTCGTAGCCTCCGGATATTCAATCCGGGAGTGGAAAATTCCTTTTAAAGTCGCACATAGTGTTTTTGCGATCGTATCCAGTTCTCGGAACGTGAGATCACATTCTGAGAATTGTCCGTCCTGAAGCTTATCGGATATAATTCCCCGCACCAGTTTTTCGATCCGCTCGGGATTCGGATTATGCATGGAACGGACGGCGGCTTCAACGCTGTCGGCCACTGAGATAATAGCCGCTTCTTTCGATTGCGGCTTCGGCCCCGGGTAGCGGAACTCTTTCTCTGTAATCTGGTCGCCCTTTTCTTTCGCTTTATAATAAAAGAATTTTAAAAGGGACGTTCCGTGATGCTGCTCCGCGATATCCACAAGCTCTTTCGGAAACTTATAGCTTCTGAGCATATTCGCACCGTCTGTCGTATGTGCGATAATGATATTTTTGCTGAGCTGCGGAGACAGCTTGTCATGCGGATTATCCATATTCATCTGATTTTCAATAAAATATTGCGGACGTTTCGTTTTGCCGAGATCGTGATAATACGCTCCGACCCGTGCTAAAAGACCGTTTGCCCCTACGGCTTCACAAGCCGCTTCCGACAGATTTGCCACCATGACGCTGTGATGATATGTACCGGGTGT
Source organism: Bacillus sp. FSL P4-0334 (assembly GCF_038004825.1). Lineage (NCBI taxonomy): Bacteria > Bacillati > Bacillota > Bacilli > Caryophanales > Bacillaceae > Bacillus > Bacillus sp. FSL P4-0334. The sequence goes on from NZ_JBBORX010000001.1 coordinate 3,761,238, forward strand.
TTCCGTTAAAATCTTACGAAGCAGGGGATGATTCGGATTAGACAGTTCAATCAGCCTCATCGTTGAAAGAATGCCGAATCCCGTCTCAAAAAACGGCATCAGACCGATAATCAAAACGGATGAAGCAAGTCCCGAGACGACCCCCATCAGCATAAGCGTTCCGATTTCAACCGGTGACAGCGCCGTATTTTGTATTAATAAAAGCGACAGCACGATAATCATATTAATAAATGAGACGAACAGTCCCGTCTGCAATATTTTTGATCTCGCATTATGTTTTCCCAAAAACAAAATGCCTGAAATGCTGCTGATTAAATAGTAAATGCCGATGACGTAATTAAATGTTCCCGTCACACCCTGATTAAACATCATACTGCCGCAGATCGCCAGAATGATGCTTCCTAAAATGGCGAGCCTTTCATTGAGCAGCAGCCTGATTAAAATCGCGCCGGCGGCGATCGGCACAAGATAGCCGATATTGGTGTATTCAATCTTCTGAAAGAGACTGACGACTTCCATAATGACGAGAATAAGCGTTGTAATGATAGAAAACAGCAAAAGAGATTTATTTTTCAGCTTAAGCTCCTGCTGCTGTTTCTCAAAATAGTAGACAAGCGTGGCAATAAACAGGCCGATCATCAGAAGGAGACCGCTGATCGGTTTTAACAGGTTGGAATTATTCAAAAGACCCGTCAGTTCAAGCTTCCTGTATACTTCTCGGTCAATCAGATCATTCTCTTCCACGAGAACCTGTCCCTGTTTGATCTGTACCGGCTGGACGCTGTCTGACGCTTCCTGGCGTTTTTCATCGGTCGCTTTCGGATCAAAAACGTAATTCGGGATGACCGCGTATTTTCCGATTTCAGTCGCAGCCGCTAAATATTTTGACGGCACAGAAGCGCTTTTCAGCTCTTTTGCGACCTTATCCTTCGCTTCAGCAAGCTTTTCAGAAGGAATTTCACTGCTCATCACCGTATTCACCGCGGTAATGACGGAATCCCTCACAAATGAGAAATCTTCATTGTTTGCATGGAGAAGCGATTTAATGGCATCTTCCGAGACGGATTCATTGACATCCTGTGTCAGCTTGTTTTTCACCGATTTTACCAGTGATTTTTCCGAAGGTGACTTTTTGTCTTTTTCCGCATCTTTTTTCACTTCGCCGATGCTGTCAAAAATGGAAGTGATCAGGTCAAGCCGGTTGTCGGTATAGCCTTTTTTCAGAGTGTATTGATCTTCCACCGCATCTTCGGCCGCCTGTTTTTTCGATTCCGTCGCCTGCTGATCTTCCACTGTGGCGGGCGCGTAAATCGTCTTATCACTGACTGCAAATAAATCCAAATTAAGTGATTCAGGTTTTACATGAATAAAGAGCAAACCAAACATGATCGCTGAAAGCAGCAGGTACAGCAGCACATGGGCTGAGCGGGCATGTCTGAAACTGCGGAACCGTTCCCGGGCGCTTTTGCCCTTTCCCTTCTTTTTCAAAACAAGAACCTCCTCCCTGAAACATCAGGAACACATCATATAAAAATGACCCGATAACGGGAGATCGGGTCATTTTTGCATTACTTTTGCTTATCATAAGCTTCAATAATTTTTGCAACAAGCGGATGCCTGACCACATCTGTCTGGTCAAGTTCAATCACGGAGATGCCGTTTACGTCCTTCAGCATGTCCTTCGCTACTGCAAGTCCCGATGTGACGCCTTTCGGCAGGTCAATTTGGCTTACGTCGCCCGTAATGATCATTTTAGAGCCAAAACCCAATCTCGTCAAAAACATTTTCATTTGAGCGGGAGTGGTATTCTGGGCTTCATCAAGAATCACATACGCGTCGTCAAGCGTCCGCCCTCTCATATAGGCAAGCGGGGCGATTTCGATAACCCCTCTTTCCATAAGACGCTCCGTATGGTCGCTTCCGAGCACATCATGGAGCGCATCATACAGCGGGCGCAGATAAGGATCTACTTTTTCCTTTAAATCTCCGGGCAGAAAACCGAGGCTCTCGCCGGCTTCCACAGCGGGTCTTGTTAAAATAATTTTTTTAATGTGGCCGTTTTTTAAAGCGTGCACCGCTTTTACGACCGCCAAATAAGTTTTGCCGGTTCCCGCCGGCCCGATGCCGAACACCATGTCGTTTTTCTTCATCGCCGCCACATATTCTCTTTGGCCGATGGTTTTGACACGGATCGGTTTGCCTTTTGCCGTTTTCGTTATTTCCTCTTCATACATGCTTTCAAAATAGTCCAGTTCATCTTTTTTTGCCATTTTCACGGCATACAGCACATCACGTTCCGAAATCTCGATCCCCTTGCGAATTAAAGTAAGGAGCGAGCCCAATAATCTGTCAGCGATCTCAAATGTTTCATCATTCCCGGAAACGTAAATGGTTTCACCGCGTGTGATGAGGCTAATGCCCAGATCCTTCTCCATTAAATGTAAAAAGGCATCTTGGCTGCCGAACAAAGAAAGTGCTTCGTCCGGGCTTTTCAGTTTGTGATTAATCGCAAGTAAATGTTCTGCCATTCTTTAGTCTCCCTGAACAATAGGTGTGGTTTGAACGATATCTTCTATAACTTGGTAGAGAATAATCAACTTTACTTTACCATTCTCAACGGATTGGTGCAAAACTTTTTCACTTTCCACCTCTCCGCTGCCGTTTAATCGCTTTTCTATATCTTGTCTTCCCATTTTGATACCGGCCTGAACCGCTTCGCCTTTCGTATAAGTCCGCACGGATGTTTCACTTTCTCTTGTCTGTTCTGAAACGTAAGAAACCGGAAGCTTCATCCCCAGAAATTGAAACGGATGCTTTTCTTCCTCTGTTTTCGGATGTTTCAGCGGCTCCTCATTAAACCCGAAGCCCCAAAAAGGCACGCCCCATGATCCGAAAGACAGCTTGTGCTTCGTCCTTACTTTACCCGTATATAGCGTAAATGATGTTTCAAGGGGCACGGTTACTTCTGACTTGTACCATGTTTCTCCGTAAATTTCCGCTTTTGAGGCGACTTTCCGGTCTTCATTTCCGATCAGTCCTGAGACGAGGAGCTGTCCTTTGTCAACATGATCGTTCACAAAAGCCATCGGCTGCCCCTTTTGCACGAACATCCTTTTGATGACCGCCTTCTTTTTGGCAACGATATGGCGGGGGCTCACGTACTTTTCTTTTGTCGGTTCGTTCTTTTCGACCACTTTCATATGAAGGGCTGTCCCGTTCAATTCCACACCGACCCACGTAATATTATCGATGCCGTTTGTTAATGATTTTTGAATTTTCTCCGGCGTCATCATTAAAAATTGCAAACGGCCTTTTTTCACACCGATTTCTTCAAGGTGCTTTACCATCTGATGCTCGGTTTCGGGCTTGGCCCCTTTAATATCAATTTCCCAAATCATGTTGGACAAAAGAAACAATATAACAAAAAATATCACAAATCCCGCAGTGAAGCCCAGATTTAATTTTGATTTGAGAAGCAGAAAGGGAAGACCCTTTCTTTTTGTAAAGCTTGCTTTGCATTCATGTTTTCTGATGACTCTTCTGAAAGCATGTACATCTTGAAGCTGAATCATCAGCAGAACACAGTCTTGCTTTTTTTTCACCGCAAAGATGGCGATTCCGTTTCTCGTGCATTCATTCAGCAGCCGTTCAATTCCTTTTCCTTTGACTTCCATTTGGACTTTACCCGAAAAAAATGACAGCCATTTGTTTTTCACATTATTTCCCCCCGGCTTTATGAATCGACATATCGTACGTGATCTATCGTGCCTTCCAAAAGGATTTCCTCAGGAAGGATTGCCTTAATGACCAAGTTTTTTCCTGATATGATACACTGCCCCTGCTTGAGCATCAGCCTGACTTCTTCTTCACTGAACAGCAGGAGGCCTCTGTGATTCTCTATGTAGATATGAAGTCTGCCGACCATCGTAATACGAGGCAGATCCATCATAACGTCCGGGGGAATTTCCAATGCTCTTGTCAGCCATGCCTTTACACGATTCTTTCTTTGCCCCATAAAAAAAGAACCCCCTTTCATCTCATATGTATGATTTGAAAAGGGGTTCTAACACTTTATTTTTTACCGATGTTCCGCATGGTCCGGTGCGGTTTTTTTGCACGGGGCGGACCCAAAACCTCACTGAATATAATGCCTTGGACCGCAGTTTCTTTATTTATTTTGAGGGCTGATTTCTTCAGAGACGCGTTTCGTGCGCGTGCGGACGTCAGCTTATGTTCGAGCCCGTTAAACATCTGCTCCGTCTCCGCTAGGCGCTTTTCAGCTTCCCTTCTTTTTTGCTCAAAAGGGTTCTCTTCTGAAACGGCAGGCAATTCTTCCGCTTCCGGCTTATGCTCTTTCTGCGGCTGTTTTTGATCCTGCTTTTTTGCCTGATTTCCGGGACGTGTACCCGGCGGACGTTTTTCATCTTTGTTTTTCTTGCCGAATATTGCCGATATAATGCCGATGACGGCGGCAATGACGAGCGGATTTGTCAGAATCTCGTGCATATAGCGGCTCCCTCCTTAATAGAGAGGTTATTGTTGGTCTTCATCTTGCTGGTCATTCGTCAGCTTGCCGATAGAATCCCTCATGTCCGTGTCCGCGTCGATATTTTTTATGTTCATATAGTCCATGACGCCGATGTTTCCTTCACGCAACGCTTCTGCCATCGCAAGCGGCACTTCGGCTTCTGCTTCCACGACTTTTGCACGCATTTCTTCTACGCGAGCGCGCATTTCCTGCTCTTGGGCGACCGCCATGGCGCGGCGCTCTTCGGCTTTGGCCTGCGCAATGTTTTTGTCTGCTTCTGCCTGATCCGTCTGAAGAATCGCTCCGATGTTTTTGCCGATATCAACGTCGGCGATGTCAATCGAAAGAATTTCAAATGCGGTGCCTGAATCCAGCCCTTTGCCAAGTACGGTCTGCGAAATCATATCAGGGTTTTCAAGCACTTTTTTATGATTGTGTGAAGAACCGATTGTCGAGACAATCCCTTCTCCGACACGGGCGACAACCGTCTCTTCTCCCGCTCCTCCGACAAGGCGCTCAATATTGGCTCTTACCGTGATTCTGGCTTTTGCTTTTACTTCAATTCCGTCCATGGCGACACCCGCGATAAACGGTGTTTCAATGACCTTCGGATTGACGCTCATCTGTACGGCTTCCAATACGTCACGCCCGGCCAGGTCAATGGCTGCGCAGCGTTCAAATGACAGCTCAATATTGGCGCGCTGTGCCGCAATCAGGGCATTGACCACCCTGTCGACATTACCTCCGGCCAGATAATGGCTTTCGAGCTGATTTGTTGTTGCGGTTAGGCCGGCTTTGTGCGCTTTAATTAACGGATTGACAACGCGGCTTGGTATGACGCGCCGCAGCCTCATCCCGACCAAAGTGAAAATGCTGATTTTGACTCCTGCTGCAAGCGCCGAAATCCATAGCATCACCGGTACAAAGGTGAAGAATATGGCTAACACAATAATGGCAGCAGCAACTAATGCTAAAATCGCCAAACTTGACAGTTCCATCTAATTCCTCCTCAAGGTTATCATCTATATTTCTCTCACGACAATGCGTGAGCCTTCCGCTTTCACTACTTTCACCTGTCTGTCTTTTTCAGTGAATGATCCTTCTGAGACGACATCCAGACGTTCATCATCAATAATGACGGTGCCTGACGGTCTGAGGGCTGTAGCGGTAACGCCGACTTTTCCCAACAGCTCCGTCCGGTTCTGATTTGAAACATAACCGCTCTCCGTGCTTGTTGAATCAGTTAATATTAATTTTTTAAAGAATTTCATTCGTTTCCCCAACACCCTTGTTAATATGATAAAGGCTGTAATAGACACAGCAATGGCGATCAAGAGAGAAACCGCCATTACGGTAAAGCTGCCCGCAGCGAGAAAGAGGCTCGCGATGACGCCTGCAATACCGATAAGACCGATTATGCCTCCGGGCAGAAATATCTCTAAAAGGATAAAAACCAAGCCCGCGCAAAATAAGAATACGCTGTCATAGCCGGCGAATCCGGCAGCGATATGCCCGGTGAAAAACAGCAGCATGGCCGTCAGTCCGACGGCACCCGGTATCCCGAGGCCCGGCGAGAACAATTCAATGGTCAAACCAAGCAAAGCAAGCGTTAATAAGACGGGGACAACAAACGGATTTGTCAGCCATCTGCCCAGTTTGCCGACGAAACCTTCTTTTGCATGGTGAACATCCGCTTTGTCAAAACCGAGCTTTGTATATAAAGCATCAAGGTCTGAAACCGTGCCCTCCGAATATCCGACTTCCTTGGCTTTTTCAGCTGTCAGTGTCAGCAGTTTTCCCTTTGGGGCGCCCGCTTCCTTTGCATTAATGGCGGGATCTGCCATGGCCAGGGCGTATTTCGGATTTCGGTTGTTTTTAACCGCTGCGTCCTCCATTTCTGCATGCCACAGTGATTGGGCCTTTTTGTCTGCCGCGTTTCCCTTTCCGTCGATGATGGCTGCGGCACCCATTTTTCCGCCCGGCGCCATATAGATTTCATCTGCCTGAAGCGCTATATACGCTCCGGCAGAAAGCGCCCGTTTATTAACGTAAGCGGTAACAGGCACATCCGCGCGGCCGATGATATCAGCAATATCCAAGGCTGATTGAACGGCGCCTCCCGGTGTATTGATGTCAAGAATAATGTGTGACGCGCCGGACTCCTTCGCTTCTTTGAAAGAACGCGATAAAAACGAGGCGAGCCCCTGTTCGACATTTTTCTCAACCGGGATGACATAAACCGATGGATGATCAGCTTTCGCGTTCAATTGAACTCCTAATAAAGATAATACAAATAAGCCCAATAGAGCAACAGCAATTCCGGTTTTTTTTCGGAACAAGGCAAATATACCCTCCTTCCCGTTTCGTTCTTCTTTATATACGTAACAAATGTACTTTAGTTTCATTTTTTTATGTATAAAAAAAGACATCTCTCAAGGAAAGATGTCTTTTTTCTTGTCAATTAAGATAATTGACTGCTGACAAGTCTGTTAATTACGCTGCCGTCAGCTTTACCTTTTACTTTAGGCATAATAGCACTCATCACTTTGCCCATGTCCGCTTTGGAGCTCGCACCGACTTCAGCGATGGTTTCATTTACGATTGTCTGCAGCTCTTCTTCAGAAAGCTGCTTCGGTAAATAAACTTCTAAAATGTCCAGCTCTTTTTGAACTTTATCTACTAAATCTAAACGATTAGCGTTTGAAAATTCATGGAGGGAGTCTTTACGTTGCTTAAGTTCACGAGATAGGACAGTAAGTTCCTCATCCTCGGTCAAACTGTCTTTCTTAAGCTTAATTGCTTCGTTTTGAAGTGAAGCTTTCACCATTCGAACGACAGTCAGTTTGTCTTTCTCACGGCTTTTCATATACAGCTTCATATCTTGGTTAAGTCGCTCAAGAAGACTCATAAATCCACCCTCTTTTAGAATTTGCGTTTTCTAGCAGCTTCTGACTTTTTCTTGCGCTTTACGCTAGGTTTTTCATAAAATTCGCGCTTTCTTGCTTCTTGCAAAGTACCTGTCTTTGATACACTGCGTTTGAAGCGACGAAGAGCATCTTCAAGCGATTCGTTTTTTCTAACGACCGTTTTTGACATTCTCTTTCCCTCCCTCCGAATACACCAATCGACTACCTTTAAAAAGATACATATATAAACATGTACTTTGACATTATAATATAAGCCATCAGTCAGGTCAACTAAGCGAGCTCACTTTTCCGTCATGAATAAAGCTGCTTGTCTATATAATGATGGAAAGGGGTGTTTCATTTGATGATACTGATTCTCTTTACCGCACTTATCCTGATTTTTTTACTCGGAATGAGCCTGCTCAGGCAGGGGCTGATCGCATTAACGTATTCAAAAATTGAGAAGAGCCTGCTCTTATTTACCGACCACCCTTTGAAAGCTTTTCTCATAAGCATCGTATTCACCGGTTTTCTTCAGAGCAGCTCAGCCTTCATGGTCATTGTCATCGGCTTTGTCAGCGCAGGCGCTTTATCTTTTAAACGGACCATTCCGATGATTCTCGGCACGAATGTCGGCTCCACGTTTACGACGGAGTTTTTAGCCATAAAGATGGATGTGCTCATTTGGGTGCTTTTTATCGGAGGCCTTGTGTTTATCCTCCTCCGTAAATATCCGTTCAGGCAGATCGGCATAAGCTTCCTCGGTCTCGGCATCATCTTTTTTTGCATCACATGCTTCAGCCGGCTCGCCGTTCCGCTGACAGAAATGAAGGCGGGGGCGGAGGTTTTGCGACATGTGAATGATTCGAGCTGGTCCGCTCTTTTTATCGGCATGATATTGACGGCAATCATTCATTCAAGCTCCGTCTGCATCGGCATTTTGATGAGTTTTATGAACGAAGGGGTGATCGGCATTGAACAAGCGGTCAGCGTCGTTCTGGGATCTAATATCGGGACATGCGTCACGGCCGTCATGGCTGCTGTTTCAGGCGGGTATGCCGCCAGACAGACCGCCGGTGCTCACGTTGTGTTTAATATTCTCGGCGTGCTGCTCGTATTTCCCTTCCTGTCCGCATCAGCAGGTTTTACGGAGCGCCTGTCTGATGATCCCGCGCAGATGATTGCGCATTTCAGCCTGTTATTTAACGTAGTCACCGCCTTATTGTTTCTGCCGTTCACACATTTGTTTTACCGGCTGATTGACAGGCTGATTCCTCCGAAACCGTAAAAAAACCGATGCGGGAAGGCACCGGTTTTTTTATCAGTTATGAAGACATGCGCATGTTTCGGGTCATTTCATCCTCAACGACGCGGACGAATTGTCCTTCGTTATACGGATAGCCCGCTTTTTGAATTTTGACTTTGACAAGTTTGCCGATTACATCTTCCGTGCCTTTGAAGACGACTTTCATGTAATTGTCCGTATAGCCGACGAACATGCCCTCCTCATCAGACTCTTTAAACGCCTCTTCCGGAATGATTTCCAGAACCTCTCCTTCATAATCGGAGGCGTATTCTTTTGCAAGCTGGTCAGACAGCGCGATCAGCTTATGCACCCGTTCGTTTTTCACGTTCTCGTCAACCTGGTCTTCCATTCTGGCCGCAGGTGTTCCGGTGCGTTTGCTGTAAGGGAATACGTGAAGCTCTGAAAACTTATGTTCTTTAATGAACCGGTATGTTTCCATAAATTCTTCTTCCGTTTCTCCCGGGAAACCGACGATGACATCAGATGTGACGGCAAGACCCGGCAGCGCTTCTTTCAGCTTATTTAAACGGTCCGCGAAAAATTCCATCGTATATTTGCGTCTCATTCGTTTCAGAACGGTGTTTGATCCTGACTGAATCGGGATATGAAGGTGACGGACGATTTTATCAGACGCATCCAGCACTTCAATCACTTCATCAGTGATTTGGCTTGCTTCAATAGATGAAATTCTAATCCGCTTCAGTCCTTCTACACGCGTATCCAGCTCGCGGAGAAGCTTGGCGAAATTATAATCTTTCATATCTTCGCCGTAGCCGCCCGTATGAATCCCCGTCAGGACGATTTCTTTATAGCCGGCATCCACCAGCTGCTGCGCCTGTTTAATGACTTCTTCAGGATCGCGGGAACGAAGCAGGCCGCGCGCCCAAGGGATAATGCAGAACGTACAGAAGTTGTTGCAGCCCTCTTGGATTTTTAACGACGCTCTTGTGCGGTCAGTAAAAGCGGGAACATCCAGCTCTTCAAACACGCGTGCTTTCATAATATTGCCGACGCCGTTGATCGGCTGACGCTCTTCCCTGTACTGCTCAATGTAACCGAGCATTTTTTCACGATCCTGCGTGCCGACGACGATGTCAACACCCGGGATGGCCATAATTTCCGCCGGAGAGGTTTGCGCATAGCACCCTGTTACGCAGATGACGCCGTCAGGATTTTGGCGGATCGCCCGTCTGATGACTTGACGGCTTTTTTTATCTCCCGTGTTTGTTACCGTACATGTATTAATGACATATACATCTGCTGTCTGTTCGAATTCTTTTCGTTCATAACCCGCATCTTTAAACAGCTGCCAGATTGCTTCTGTTTCATAATGGTTGACCTTGCAGCCAAGGGTATGAAAAGCAACAGTTGCCACTACTGATCACCTCTTAATAACTCTGTATGATAGGAAACTGCGCTTAACGCGTAAAGAGGCGCAGTTTCAGTCCGTAAAATTCTCGGTCCGAGGCCGCATAAGACGGCGCCTTTTTCTGAAAGCTGATGAACTTCAGACTCAGTCAGACCGCCTTCAGGGCCGAATACGATTAAAAGAGACGAACCTTGCGGAAGGCTTTTGAGCTCCGCAGCGAAAGCGCCCGTTTCTCCCTGCTTTGATGACTCCTCGTATGCAACGACACATTTATCGACATTCTCCGCCATTTCAAGCAGCTGCCGGAACGTATGAACGGTTTTCACTTCGGGAATTTCATTGCGGTACGATTGCTCCGCCGCTTCCTTCGCGATTTTCGCCCATCTCTCCCGCTTTTTCTTTGCCTTTTTGTCGTCTAGCTTAACGACGGATCTGGCGCCCTGAAAAGGGATGAACATACTTGCCCCCAGCTCGGTCCCTTTTTGGATAATCCATTCAAGCTTATCGCCTTTCGGGAGGCCGCTGGCGATCCTGATCTTCAAAGGCAGTTCACGGTTTTCACCCGTCCATTCAGCAATGCTGCATGATATATGATCTTTAGAAACCTCTTTAAGCAGGCATAACGCTTCATGGCCGTCTTTCGAACAGCAGATAATCCGGTCTCCCGCACTCATTCTCATGACGTTCGCTATATGGTGGACGTCTTCCCCCGTGATTTGAAAATCAGGAGTTTCGTCCATCTCCTGCTTCGTGAGCTCGATAAAATATCGTTGCATACGCTGTGACACCTACTAACTGTTATTTTTTCGCGATGATGCTGACCCAATCTTCCATAGACAGAATTTCTATGATGGTAAAGCCGGCTTTTTCCAACGCTTCTTTTACTTCCTGTTTTTTCTGGCCGATAATGCCTGAAGTAATAAAATGGCCTCCGTCTTTGAGCAGATCGTACGCCTGTGATGTAAAGCGGAGAATCACTTCCGCCAAAATATTTGCGACAATGACATCATGTTCGCCCGTGATGCCGTCTAACAAATTGTTCTGCTTCACTTCAGCCGTATCACTCACTTTGTTCAATTTTACATTCAGACGCGCGCTTTCAACAGCGACCGGATCAAGGTCATACGCATGAACCGATTCGGCCTCAAGCATGGCGGCCGCGATGCTTAAAATTCCTGAACCGGTGCCGACATCAATGACACGGTCGCCTTTTTGAACGATACGCTCAAGCGCCTGAATGCACAGAACGGTTGTCGGATGCGTTCCCGTACCGAATGCCATACCCGGATCCATTTCGATAATCAGTTCATCTGTATGAACAGGTGTGTACGTTTCCCAAGTGGGAACGATCGTGAACTTTTCAGAAATTTTCACAGGATGATAATACTTTTTCCAAGCTGTCGCCCATTCTTCTTCATTAACTTCAGAAATGGTGATTGTGTTTCTGCCCAAATCAATGTCGTACAAAAGCAGATTATTAATCGTCTCTTTAATGCCGTCCACCGTTTCGCCGAGGAAACTGTTGATCGGCAGATACGCTTTGACAATGACACCCTCATCGGGGTAATCATTGGGGTCGAGCTGGTAGATTTCCCCGTAAACATTCTCACGCTCTTTCATTAAATCAAGCGGATCTTCGATGACAACCCCGCTCGCACCAGCTTCATGCAAAATATTTGAGATGGGTTCGACCGCTTCATGTGTTGTGTGAATGCTGATTTCGGACCATTTCAAAACTACCAACTCCTATCCAATCATTACTCGCCTTTAAATGCGCGTTTTACTTTGTCAAAGAAACTCATTTCTTGTTCATCCGGCAGGTTTCCGCTGACTTCAGCGAACTCGCGGATGATGTCTTTTTGTTTGTCTGTCAGATTCGTCGGTGTGACGACGCGGACGACAATGTGCTGGTCGCCTTGTCCGTAGCCCCGGACGTTCTGAACGCCTTTGCCTCTTAATCTGAATTTCGTGCCTGTTTGTGTGCCGGCAGGTATTTTCAATTTCACTTTTCCGTGAAGCGTCGGCACTTCCACTTCGTCTCCGAGTGCCGCTTGGGCAAACGTTAACGGCATTTCGCAATAAATATCGTCTCCGTCGCGCTCAAAGAACTCGTGGGCGCGCACATGGAATACGACAAACAGATCTCCCGCCGGCCCTCCGTTTACGCCCGGTTCACCTTGGCCCGGAACGCGCAGCTGCTGTCCGTCATCCACACCGGCAGGAATCGTGACATTGATTTTTTTCCGTTTTTTCACTTTGCCCGTGCCGCCGCAGTCAGAACACTTGTTTTTGATGATTTTTCCTGTTCCTTCACAGTGGTGGCAGACTCTTCGGTTAACCACTTTGCCAAACGGCGTGTTCTGTTCGACGTTCAGCTGGCCAGAACCTCCGCAGTGCGAGCACGTATCCGGCTTTGTTCCCGGCTTCGCGCCAGACCCTTTACATGTTTCGCAATTCTCTTCGCGCGGAATTTCAATGATCGTTTCTTTCCCGAAAGCCGCGTCTTCAAATGACAGGGTCATTGTATACTGCAGATCCGCGCCTTGCCGCGGCGCATTCGGGTCACGGCGTCTCGTGCCGCCTCCGAAGATGCTTGAGAAGATGTCATCGAAACCGAAGCCGCCGAAGTCTCCGCCGCCTCCGAAACCGCCGCCGAATCCCTGGTTAGGGTCTGTATGGCCGAATTGGTCATATTGAGCGCGTTTTTGGTCGTCTGAGAGCGCTTCGTACGCTTCTTTTACCTCTTTGAATTTTTCATCTGCTCCGGATTCTTTATTGATATCAGGATGATATTTTTTTGAAAGCTTCCGATAGGCTTTTTTGATTTCATCCTTTGAAGCGCTCTTACTTACCCCAAGCACTTCATAGTAATCACGCTTACTCATCTCGCTTCACTCTCCCGAATTTCTCACATAAATTAGATTGTATCATTTTGAATTATGTTTTTTCAATTCCTTTTATCCCGGGCAAGAAAAAAAGTCAAAGCCAAGAGATGCCTGACTTTGACTTTCTGTCTGTTGAATCAGAATATGCTGTGTGTTCTTCCGCCTATAGCCATGCGGGACAGAACTTATTTTTTCGTTTCGTCGTCTTTTACTTCTTCGTATTCCGCATCGACAACGTTGTCATCCGCTTTTTTGCCTTCAGCGTTTGCTCCGCCTTCAGCCTGCTGCGCTTTCGCCGCTTCTTCGTAAAGCTTCATAGAAAGCTCTTGAACGATTGTTTGAAGCTCATCTTTTTTCGCTTTGATGTCTTCAATTTCGTTTTTCTCGATAGCGGCTTTCAGCGCGTCTTTCGCGTCGTTTGCTTTTTTCACTTGCTCTTCGTCCACTTTGCCTTCCAGATCTTTTAATGTTTTTTCCGTTTGGAACACAAGCTGGTCAGCTTCGTTGCGGACTTCGATTTCTTCTTTTCTCTTCGCATCAGCGTCAGCGTTTTCTTCCGCTTCTTTTACCATGCGTTCGATCTCATCATCAGAAAGACCTGAAGAAGATTTGATTGTAATGTTTTGTTCTTTTCCTGTGCCTAAGTCTTTCGCTCTTACGTTTACGATACCGTTTTTGTCAATATCGAAAGAAACTTCGATTTGCGGTACGCCGCGCGGTGCAGGCGGGATATCAGTAAGCTGGAAGCGGCCGAGCGTTTTGTTGTCGGCAGACATCGGGCGCTCACCTTGAAGCACGTGAATGTCAACAGCCGTTTGATTGTCAGCTGCAGTTGAGAATACTTGAGACTTGCTCGTCGGAATTGTCGTGTTGCGGTCGATCAGTTTCGTGAACACGCCGCCCATTGTTTCAATACCGAGAGAAAGCGGTGTAACGTCAAGAAGAACAACGTCTTTTACGTCTCCCGTGATGACGCCGCCTTGAATCGCTGCACCCAGCGCTACAACTTCATCAGGGTTTACGCCTTTATGCGCTTCTTTACCCGTTTCTTTTTTGATTGCTTCCTGTACGGCAGGAATACGTGTTGATCCGCCGACAAGGATAACTTTGTCGATTTCGCTCGCAGAAAGATCCGCATCTTGAAGAGCCTGACGGACAGGAGCCATTGTGCGCTCAACAAGGTGAGCGGAAAGCTCTTCGAATTTAGCGCGGGTCAGTGTCAGCTCAAGGTGAAGAGGACCTGCTTCTCCCGCTGTGATAAATGGTAAAGAAATTTGTGTAGATGAAACGCCGGAAAGATCTTTTTTCGCTTTCTCAGCCGCATCTTTCAAACGCTGAAGCGCCATTTTGTCTTTTGAAAGATCAATGCCGTTTTCTTTTTTGAATTCTGCTACGAGATGATCGATGATGACTTGGTCAAAGTCGTCTCCGCCAAGACGGTTGTCACCGGCAGTTGAACGGACTTCAAACACGCCGTCGCCAAGTTCAAGAACAGATACGTCAAACGTACCGCCGCCAAGGTCGTAAACAAGAATTGTTTGGTCTTCGTCCGTTTTATCAAGTCCGTATGCAAGCGCTGCTGCAGTCGGCTCGTTGATAATACGCTCTACTTCAAGACCGGCGATTTTACCGGCATCTTTTGTCGCTTGGCGCTCTGCATCGTTGAAGTATGCAGGAACCGTGATAACGGCTTTTGAAACTGTTTCGCCGAGGTAGCTTTCAGCATATGCTTTCAGATGCTGAAGGATAATAGCTGACACCTCTTGAGGCGTGTAGTCTTTTCCTTCGATTTCCACTTTATAGTCAGTACCCATATGGCGTTTGACAGACATGATTGTGTTAGGGTTTGTGATGGATTGGCGTTTTGCCACTTCCCCTACTTGGCGCTCGCCGTTTTTAAATGCAACGACTGACGGAGTCGTACGGTTTCCTTCAGCGTTGGCGATAACTGTAGGCTCTCCGCCTTCAAGCACTGCCACACATGAGTTTGTCGTACCCAAGTCAATTCCGATTACTTTACTCACTTTGAATTACCTCCTGCTATGTAGTTATTGATTCACTTTTACCATTGAAGGACGGATGACGCGATCCTTCAGTTTGTAGCCTTTTTGCAGTTCTTCGATAACAATATTGCTGCCGAAGTTTTCATCTTCCACCTGCATGACAGCTTGGTGAAGGTTCGGATCAAATTCCTGACCGACAGCTTCGATGGCTTCAACGCCTTCTTTTTCAAGTGCGTCCATCAGCTGGCGGCGGACCATTTCCATACCTTGCAGCAAGCTTTTTGTCTGCTCGCTTTCAGCTTCTACCTGTAACGCCCGTTCAAAGTTGTCGAGAGCCGGAAGGATTTCCGTTACGACGTTTTGAGAACGGTATTTCTGAGCAGCTTCCATCTCAAGGCGGCTGCGTCGTTTATAGTTTTCAAAGTCTGCTTGAACACGCAAAAGCTTGTTTTCTTTTTCATCAAGCAAACCCTGCAATTCATCAATTTGGTGCTGAAGGGCTTCTTCCTGACCTGCCGTTTCTTCATGCTGCTCTTGTGAAGCGGCTTGTTCTGCCTGTTCTGTCACTTCTTCTTGTTCTGCTGCTTCAACCTGTTCTGCGGTTTGTTTTTCTTCTGACATTGTGTTCACCTCCCTCAAATGCTGTAAAAAGATGACTGAAAATGATTGCCAAAATTCCCTTATTCATCATACAAACTTGTGAATGCTTTTGACAAGTCCGAAGTCACGTGCTGCAGCAGGCTGACGACTCTTGAATAATTCATGCGCGTCGGCCCGATAATGGCGATTGATCCGATCTGTTTCGTATCAACTGTATAGGTGGCCGTGATTAAACTGCAGTTTTCCATTTCTTCGTAGTCATTTTCTTTCCCGATTTTGATTGAAATCCCGGCTTTTGATGACTGAAACAGCTTCAGAACATCCTGCTCTTTTTCAATTAAAGATAAGAGCGAGCGGACCCTTTCAATATCATGGAACTCCGGCTGATTCAGCATGTTGATCTTTCCGCCGAAAAACAATTTCTCAACGTGGGCCGCCGGATGGAATGTGGAGCGGAGCGATTCAAGTATGCTGTCATAGTTGGCGATATGCTGCCTTAAATATGTGACAACCTCTTTGAAAATGCGCTCATTCAGTTCGTCCATCGGCACGCCCGCCAATCGATCGTTTAGTATATTGACCAGTTTTTCAATATCGGCCAAATCCACTTTAGCCGGGAAATTGATGGTGCGGTTTTCGACATGCCCCGTGTTCGTGACGAGGATGGCGACCGCCTTATCCGGCTGGATCGGTACGATTTGAATCTGTTTAAGATAGTTCTCGCTCAGCGTCGGCCCGAGGACAATCGATGTGTAGTTTGTCAGGTCGGACAGGATTTGCGCTGATTTTTGGACTGTTTTTTCCAGCTCGAAGATTTTTTCTTTAAATATCGAGTGAATTAAATCCAGATCGGTTTTTGTCAGCTTGACGGGTGACAGCAAATGATCGACATAATACCTGTACCCTTTTTCCGACGGAATCCGTCCTGAGGATGAATGGGTTTTTTCAATAAAGCCCAATTCCTCCAAGTCAGCCATCTCGTTTCTGATCGTTGCAGAGCTGAATGTAATCTCGTCTTTTTTTGAAAGAGTTCTTGATCCTACAGGCTGCGCTGATTGTATAAAATCATTAATAATCACTTGCAGGATCAACAGCTGACGATTTGTTAACATCATCATCACCCCTGTTAGCACTCAAGGTCAGCGAGTGCTAATTCTATATCAAAAGTAACAAACCAAAAGAAAAATGTCAATTATAACTCACCCAAAAAAGCGCCAAAAACCTCATTTCCTAATAATTTGCCCTCATGCGTTAATGCAACCGATTCTTCCGTGTCACAGATCAGGCCTTTTTCGGTTAAATCTTTGAGAACATCGGGAAACAGTTCGTCGACCGAGCGTCCGAATTTATCGAGAAAAGCTTGCTTTTGTACGCCGGACATTTTTCTGAGACCGAGGAACATTTCTTCTTCAATCTGCTCCTCACGTGTCACCTCGTGCGTGTCACGGTAAGGCAGCCCCTTTTCTTCGATGAGCTGCATGTAATGTTTCACAGGCCCGGCGTTGACGGTGCGCGTGCCGCTGATATATCCGTGAGCGCCTGCGCCAAAACCGAAATACTCTTCATTGCTCCAATACGTCAGATTATGCTGCGACTCGTATCCGGGCTTTGCAAAGTTACTGATCTCGTATTGACGGATGCCCGCTTCACTCATCTGCCTCATGACTGTTTCATACATCTCGGCCTCTTGTTCTTGCGCGGGGAGATGCAGGCGGCCTTTTTGCATTAAATTATAAAACACCGTTTTCGGCTCTACGATCAGCGAGTAAACGGAATAGTGCTCCGCATCAAGAGACAAAGCCGTTTTGACGGAATTGTCAAGATCGGCCAGCGTCTGACCCGGCAGGCCGAACATTAAATCGAGACTGATGTTGTCGAAGCCGAGAGCCCTCGCACGTTCAAAGGAAGTGAATACGTCCTTTTGTTTATGCACTCTTCCGATTTTTTGTAAAAGCTCATCTTCAAAGGTTTGAACACCGAAGCTCAGCCGGTTGACACCGGCATTTTTCAGGATTTTTAATTTTTCCGGAGACAAATCATCCGGATTCGCTTCCGCGGCAAATTCTATGAGTCCGTCAGAAGGCTTCAGCACGCGGTGAATGGAATCCATCAATTTTTCCAGCTGGACGGGTGAGAGCGATGTCGGCGTGCCTCCCCCGATAAAAATCGTGCGGAGATCAGGGCGTCCCGTCCGTTCTATTGTATTTATCATTTCCTTTTCGAGTGAGTTTAAGTACTCATCGACAGGCTGGCTCTGAATAAAATATTTATTGAAATCGCAATAGTGGCAGATATGCTCACAAAACGGAATATGAATATAAGCTGATTTCATTTTGAAACACCTTCTTCTTTACAGAAAGAAGCCGCAGCGCGGGACTGCGGCGGCTTCCGTTATTTTTTCGGGCTGTCATCCATTTTAAGAACGGCCATAAACGCTTCCTGCGGCACTTCTACTGAGCCGACCTGCTTCATCCGGCGTTTTCCTTCTTTTTGTTTTTCAAGAAGCTTCCGTTTCCGCGAGATGTCTCCTCCGTAACATTTTGCAAGGACGTTTTTCCGCATGGCCTTAATGGTTGAGCGGGCCACGATTTTCTGTCCGATCGCCGCTTGAATCGGTACTTCAAAGTGCTGGCGCGGAATAAGCTCTTTCAGTTTTTCCACAATTACTTTTCCGCGTTCGTACGCGTAATCGCGATGCACGATAAATGAAAGGGCGTCGATTTTTTCTCCGTTCAGCATAATGTCCATCTTGACAAGTTTAGACGGTTTGTAGCCGATCAGTTCGTAATCGAAAGAGGCGTACCCTTTCGTGCTGGATTTCAGCTGATCAAAAAATTCATATACGATTTCCGCAAGAGGCATCTCATATACAATGCTGACCCGGTTGGCGTCTAAGTACTGCATATCGATAAAGTTGCCCCGTTTCCCCTGACAAAGCTCCATAACCGCTCCGACGTAATCGTTCGGAA
This sequence comes from Bacillus sp. FSL P4-0334, assembly GCF_038004825.1. NCBI lineage: Bacteria > Bacillati > Bacillota > Bacilli > Caryophanales > Bacillaceae > Bacillus > Bacillus sp. FSL P4-0334. The sequence goes on from NZ_JBBORX010000001.1 coordinate 3,779,804, forward strand.
CCATCATCGTCGCTTTGACATAAGGTTCTTCCACCCGCTCTATTTTTTGCGGGTCAGGCATGTTTGACGGGTTGTCGACAACAACCTTTTCGCCGTCTGTCATATACACATCATAGATAACACTCGGTGCCGTTGTGATCAGGTCGATTTTAAACTCACGCTCAATCCGCTCCTGAATGATTTCCATGTGAAGCATTCCTAAAAAACCGCAGCGGAAGCCGAAGCCGAGGGCTTGTGACGTCTCCGCCTCGTATTGAAGAGATGAATCGTTCAATTCAAGTTTTTCCAGAGCCTCGCGCAAATCATTATATTTGGCTGTGTCAATCGGATAAAGTCCGCAGTATACCATCGGATTGAGTTTGCGGTAGCCCGGAAGCGCTTCTGCCGCAGGCTTAACCGCGCTCGTGATCGTATCACCGACACGGGTGTCGCCGACGTTTTTGATTGCGGCTGTCAAATAGCCTACGTCACCGACTGTCAATTCGTCAGCCGGCTGCGCTTTCGGCGTGAAGACGCCGACTTCGATGACTTCAAACTCTTTTCCGGTTGCCATCATTTTAATTTTCTGGCCCGGTTTGACTGTTCCTTCTACGACTCTGATATACGCGACGACTCCGCGGTACGCGTCATAAAGCGAGTCAAAGATGAGCGCTTTCAGCGGAGCTTCCGGATCTCCCGCGGGAGCCGGCACTTTTTCTACGATCTGTTCTAAAATGTCTTCGATGCCGATGCCCGCTTTCGCTGAAGCGAGGACGGCGTCTGAAGCGTCAAGGCCGATAACGTCCTCAACCTCTTGACGCACACGTTCTGGCTCTGCGCTCGGGAGATCGATTTTATTAATGACAGGAAGAATCTCAAGATCATTATCAAGCGCCAGATAGACGTTCGCCAATGTCTGCGCTTCTATTCCCTGAGCCGCATCAACAACGAGAATCGCGCCTTCACAGGCAGCCAGGCTTCGCGAAACTTCATATGTAAAGTCGACGTGTCCGGGCGTGTCGATGAGATGGAATATATATTCTTCTCCGTCTTTAGCTTTGTATTTCAGCTGAACGGAATTTAATTTGATGGTAATTCCCCGTTCGCGTTCAAGGTCCATTGAATCAAGCAATTGTTCTTTCATTTCCCGCTGGGTGATCGCCGATGTTTTTTCTAAAATCCGATCCGCCAAGGTCGATTTGCCGTGGTCTATGTGGGCGATGATGGAGAAATTCCGGATTCTTGACTGCCTCTCTAAACGCTTTTCTTTATCTGTCACAATCTATCACTCCTACTATTAAACGCAAAATACACTAGCTTAGATTATATCAATAGGATTGTAAACATTCAATTAAAACAAGAAAGAGAAAAGCTTCCTTTAAGGAATCATCCGCTTTTCTCTTCATCAATGCTAACGGTTCAGTTTCGAAACCCACTCATACATCGCTTGCGCCGAGTCCGTCACGGTATTTGAAAGGGTTTCTCCGGCTTTTGAAAACAGGTTGAAGGTTTCCGCCTGTTCCAGCTGTTTTTGTTTTTCTTCCAGATCTTTCGCCGTAACGGTTTGCCCCAAAATGGAAGCTTCTTTTTCCTGTCCTTCTCCGCCGAGCGTGAATGCTCCTTTTAAGGAGGGATCTTTGTATCCTTTCATATCAAGCATTCCGCTGTTTGCCTGCTGCATGCCGAACAAAACGCCGAAAAACATGACAATGGCGATCAGCAGGCATTTGCCGGTAAAACGGATCATTCGAATCACCTGATTTCTATTGTTTTTTCTTCTCTCCTGATTGCGAGCTGACCTTTTCTGCATCCCAGTACAGTTCGCTGAACACATCGGCCACGGCATCTGATGCGCGCCTCAGTTCTTCAAGATTGTTATCCACGCCCCCGAATTCCAGCAGAAGCGACCGGTCGTTTAAATCTTGGTTGTATACTCCATTATCTCCCGGAGAGCCTTTTGATAAAACACCGACGCTTAAGCCGGGGTATTTTTTCTCCATGAGCTTATGAAGTTCACTTGCGAGTTTATAGTTTTCTTCAAAATTAGCGCTTTTTTTGCCGACGACGATGGCGACTCTGGCATAGCTTTTTCCTTTGATGTCGGCTGTCGTATTTTTCTTGCGGCGGGAATCCCGGTGAATGTCTATGGTATATTGCAGGTTTTTATTTTTGGCGAGCGCGCTTTTTACGACCGGCCTTGATTCGTCGTAGCTTCGCGCATAATTTAAACCGTCTTTGTTCAGACGGGCCTGAATGTCGGTTTTATCTACGGTCGCTCCTACACCTTGCGCTTCAAGCGCTTTTCCGAACATATCTCCGACAAGTGTGACATTGGCCTTCGAATGGCGGGCGTTATCCGGATTTGTTTCCCCCTTTAACAGAGGAAGATAGGATTCAGTATTATGAGTGTGGTAAATAAAAACGACTTTTTTGCTGCCTGTTGAATGTTTCGGCGGCGCCGTTTCTTCTTTTTTCGTTTTGTTTTCGATTTCTGCCAGGTTCACTTCTTTTTCTTTTTCCATCACCTTTGACGGCGGCGGAGATTCAGCCGGCATATTCGTATAATCCGTCCCCTGCCCCGCCAGAAGGATCTCCGTATCGTATTGGGCAAATCCCGGCAGCTCACGTCCCAAGAAACTCCGCGGGTCTTCCATATTAATGCTTGTCGCCAGTTTTAAGGAAAGCCGGGACAGCTGAAAAGAGTCTTTTTCAGGAAGCTCTGAGGCGAAATAATGATTTTCCATGCCGAGGAGGTGTGCAAACGCGTCACCCGGAAGTTCTCCGGCAATCCCGTGAAGAGAATCCGAAGAAAGCCTCAGTTCAGGGCGAAGCGATGTGAGCACACCCGATAATACGAAAATAACGATAAGGCTTGTCATAAACAAAAACATGCCCTTGAGCGCATTTCCACCGTTTACTGCAACGACAATTTGACGGTTTCTGCGTTTTTTTCTCATGATTTGAATCCCTCCAGCGCTTGTCTAGTAATTACTCTATGAACAAGCTAGAGGAGGTAGAACTCATTTTAATGATTATAAGAACCTTTGTTATCTTGTGACACTTTTTCATGAAGGGCGGTGTTTAACCCGTTTGCAAGTACGTTCGCCATATCATCAATAAAGGTGTCAATCTCCTTCGGCGTGACCATCAGATTATGGCCGAGCGGAGAAAGCACTTCGTGAATCAGCTGGCGTTTTTCGTTTTCGTCCAGCGTGCCGACAATACCGAGAAAGGATTGGCGTTCTTTTTCTCCCGGAAGGTCTTCGTCTGTCAGCACCTTCTTTTTGCCGAAGTTCATTCCGGCGGGCACCAGAGATCTTGACGGGCTGTCATCTTTCATCTCTCTTCCGAAATGTTTTAATATATAATCCACCGTATCGCTTGCGATCGTAACCGCGTCAACAACAGTCGGTACCCCGATTGCGATGACGGGAATGCCGAGCGTTTCCTTGCTTAATTCTTTTCTCTTATTGCCGACGCCTGATCCCGGGTGAATGCCAGTATCAGAAAATTGGATGGTCGTGTTCACCCTTTCAACGGCTCTTGCCGCAAGAGCGTCTACCGCGATCACAAAATCCGGCTTTGATTCTTTGATCACACCTTGAATAATATCGCTCGTTTCAATTCCCGTTAATCCCATCACACCGGGAGCAAGCGCGCTGACCGGCCTGTACCCTTCCTGCACGTTTTCCGGCTGAAGCCTGAACAGATGCCTTGTCACAAGAAGGTTTTCGGTCACGAGAGGGCCGAGCGCATCCGGCGTCACATTCCAGTTGCCCAGACCGACGATCAAACAGCTTGCATCCTTTGGAATCTTTAATGCCGACAGATAGGCGGAAAATTCCTCGGCAAACACTTCCGTTACTTTTTCCTGCATGTCAGAGTCGTGTTCCCGAACCCCTTGAGCCTCGATCGTGACATAGCGTCCCTGCTTTTTCCCCGATAGCTCGGCGCCTTCTTTGGTAATATCGACGGTTCTGACTTTAATGCCGCCCTTGTCGCGTTCTTTTTCAATAAACCCGTTTATTTCTTTTTTCTGACCGGCTTGTCCGTCTTTTACCGCCTGTTTCGTTTCTACCGCTAAATCCGTCCGTATCAGAAATTGATTGACATCCAGTTCGTTGTTTTTCACAGGGAAGACCTCCTTCAATCATCGTGGTACATAGTGTGGCCATTTACAAAACGAATCATGCGAATTTACCCATCAACGAAAAATACTTTACATTTATATTGCAATCTAAAGTTCTGTTTGATAGAATACAATTTGTTCTATTGTGAAGAAGATTTAACCTTAAGACACTGTGCTACAGGTTGTATCTTAGGAGGTGAAACACATGCCAAACATTAAATCAGCGATTAAACGTACAAAAACAAACAACGAACGCCGCGCTCATAACGCGACAATCAAATCTGCTATGCGTACTGCAATCAAACAAGTTGAAGCTTCTGTTGCTAACAACGAAGCGGATAAAGCGAAAACTGCTCTTTCTGAAGCAGCGAAACGCATTGATAAAGCAGTGAAAACAGGTCTTGTACACAAAAATGCCGCAGCTCGATACAAATCTAGACTTGCGAAACAAGTGAACGGACTTTCTGCATAATACAAAAACGATCCCTTTAACGGGGATCGTTTTTTTCATTCAGTCCGGAGAAGCTCAAGGAGAAAGAGTTCCAGCAAGAGCTGCTTGTCCTTTTTCCCCGTTTTCATTTCATAATCCATCACTGCGAGTCTTTCTATAATACGCCGCAGCTCTTCTTCAGAAAAAAGCCTCGCCTGATCCATCGCCAGCTTTACCCGGAAGGGGTGCACCTTTAAGTTGGAAGCGATTTGCTTTTGGCCGTATCCTTGTCCCGCAAAATACTTCGTCTGCATAATCAGACGGAATTGGTTGGCGATCAGCGCCATAATTTTGATCGGTTCTTCGTTTTGTTTTAAAAGATCATAAAATATTTGAAGACTTTCCGTCCGTTTTCGGTTCACGATTTTGTTGATCAGCTCAAAAATATTCTGCTCCAAACTTCTTGCGACGAGCTCACGGACATCTTCAAGTGTGATCTCATGTCTGTCACCGGTGTAGGCGGAGAGTTTTTGTATTTCCTGATATATGGAAGACAGATGGCCGTTTGCAAGCAGAACCAAATGCTCGGCAGCTTCTGTATCGATCATTTTATTTTCGGATTTCGCCAGATTAATCGTAAAATCCGTCGTCTCCTTTGCATTCAGCTCCTTAGCTTCAATCATAAGGGCTTTTTGCTTCAGCGCTTTCGTCAGCTTTTTCCGTTCGTCCAGTTTCTCATACGGAGCCACAATCACAAAGACCGTATAAGGCGCAGGGTCCTTCAGATAAGTCTCCAGAGCGGCTGTATTATGCTCTATTTTTTCTTTCTTTTTTTCCCCTGTTAAAAAAGACGGATTTTTTAAGATGACCAGCCGCTTCTCTCCCATAAACGGAAACGTTTCCGCATCGGTTACGGCCTGGTCAAGCGGATCTTCTTCAAGATCAAAAACAGACAGGTTAAAATCCTTTGTCTCCTCATCAACGACAGCTTGTCTGATCCGGCTGACAGTCTCTTGGAGCAGATACGTTTCTTTTCCGTATAAGCAATAAACGGAGCGGACATCCCCTTTTTTCAGGGCTTTCCAAACATCAAATACCATGATCGTATGACTTCCTCTCTTTCTTGATCCCCTTCTATCCTAAATTGAGTTTGGCAAATAGTAAAGAGGAAGCTTTAAGGACAGCTTCCTCATTTATAATAAACGCCTGATTCACAAGCTCCCGGGTCTGCTTGTAAAAAGGCGATAATCACAAGAACAGAAAACGTTACCATCACTTCTAGATTTTTCAAAACAATTCCAGTATACTTAGGGAAGTCAGGAGGGATGAAATTGAATGATTTTGAAAAAAACGTTCAAAGCAAACGAAATGATGCTGTTGACTCAGCTGTCGGTTTTGTCGTGTCCTTCGGATTTTTCGCCTTTTTGTTCGTGATGGCAACAGCCATCCATCTTATCGGCTCTTAGCCGCATTCCGGGCTGCTGTCAATCGGCAGTCTTTTTTACTTCTTGCGCCCTGGTTTCTTCTATATCATATGGAGGGAAGACGGAAAACGTTCCGGCGCCTTTTTTAAATCTGTATTGAATCGTTCCGCTGATATCGGTGCGAAGCACATTTACAGAGTACGCCTTCAAACGATCCAGCACTTCTTCATGCGGATGATGGTATCGATTCTCTTTTCCTGCTGAAATCAGCGCTGCTTCCGGCTGAAGCTGCTTCAAAAAGGCTTCACTCGTTGAGCTTTTGCTGCCGTGATGACCCGCCTTCAATATATCAGCCTTCAGATTCGGATACGTTTTCAGCACTTCTGTTTCGCCGTCCGATTCTAAATCTCCCGTCAAAAGCCAGCTCACTCCGCCAAAAACCGTCCAAAGCACCAGTGACGAATCATTTTTACTCCTTCCGTCAGACGACTCCGGAGACAGCACCTGAAACTGAAGATCCCCGGCTGTAATGGTGTCGCCCCGCTTTGCTTCGGCAACGGGAATGTTGTTTTCTTTCGCCATATTTAATATGTTCTGATCTTTCGGTTCTTTTACGAATCCTACGGGGACAATTAACCGTTTGACTCTATGATTTTTGATTAACACTCCGGCTTCCCCGATGTGATCTTGATCCGCATGGGTTAAAATCAGTGCATCCAGCTTTTTCACCCCTTTTCCGTTTAAAAATGGAATCAAAACCTTCTCGCCGATAGAATACGGGTGACGTTTTTCTTTCCATGATTCTCCGGGATAAGCAATCACTCCCCCTGTATCAACCATTACGGTCCCTTTGCGGTGCGGCGCGCTTATAAACAGTGAGTCTCCCTGCCCGATATCAAGCATATCCGCTTCTCCCCATGGACTGAAATACGGACGGCATATTAAATAAGCCAAAACCGCGCAGAAAAAAAGAGCCGATTTCCTGAGTTTTAAAAAACCTCCCTTTTCCAAAGCCGCAAAAAGCGTAAAAACGGAAACCGCAAGCAGAAGAAGGGAAAGAAAGTCAGGCTTTGACACAATCATAGTAAATAAATCAACGGATGCCGCATATGTAATGAAATCATGCACAGGCTTCATCACAAGGTCAAACATACCAAACAAACATTCTCCCATCTGCCTTGAGAGTAAAAGAAGAAGGAAACCGATGACAGAAACCGGAATGACAAATAACGTATAAAAAGGCACCATCACCATATTCATCGGAAAACTGACAAGTGAAATCTGCTGAAAATGATAGAGAAGAAACGGAAGTGAGCTGAGCTCTGCAATCAATGAAGCCATCGCAAGCCCGGCAAGTCTGCTTTCCCCTGCTTTCTTTAAAATGGAGGATGACAGAATTAAAGAGGCGCTTACCGCAAAGGAAAGCTGGAAGCCCGCCTGCCAAAGGAAGTAAGGATTAAACAGCAGGAGCAGCAGATAAGACAGGGACAATGCAACAGAGGAATGAATGCCGCGTTTAACAAGAGTTCCGGCGATATAAAATCCCAGCATGAGGGATGCGCGCAATACGGATGGGGCGGCACCGCTCAGCAGTGTATACACCGGCAAAAACAGCAGCAGCAAAATTCCTGCTTTTTCTCTTGCCAGCCCGATTCTGATCAGAGCATAAAATAATCCCGCCGTAATAAGACCGACATGCATTCCGGAAATCGCCATTAAATGAACGACTCCCAAATTTTGATATGCACTCAGTATATCGTCCTCTATAGAAAATCTTTCACCTAAGGTCAGCGCTTCAACAATTCCGGCGGAAGATTCAGGCACGTGATTCCGAATGATCGAAATCAAATTTTTTCTGATGTTCAGCAGTTTAAACAGCGGCTGTTTGGATTTTTCACACTGCTGAATGGAAGTCACGGAAAATAACCAGTGAATCTGCTGAGAGTGAAGATATTCCTTATAATCAAAACCTCCGGGAACCGTCGCATGTGCAGGCTGTTCCAGAGAGCCTGTAAACGTGCAGCGCATCCCCGGTTCAAGCTGTTCAATGAGTCTCTTTTCCTCAAGAGACCGGATTTTGTACGAAGCCGCCCATTTTTCCTTGTCATGTGTACGGATAACGGCTGACATTTTCGCTCCGTCAACCTTCGGAATATTAGTGATGACGGCCTGTTCAGTATAACTGCCGGCCTGATACCGCGTTACATTCGCAGCGTCACAAACCGTATAAAGAAAGAAATAAAGACAAAAAGAAACGAGGCAGACGATAACCGGAGCATGCTGCTTTGTTTTTACAATGATAAAGAGAAGATACAGAAGAAAAAGGAGCATAACCCAGAAGACATGAGCGGCGGCAATTCCCGCAGTTGCAGAAACCGCCGCCAGAGGCAGAAGAAGGTATTTATATTTCATTTATACGTAACTGGTAAACAGCTCATTGGCCTGTTCATGAATTTTTTTCAGTTCATCTGCCTTAACCCCCGCATCAGATAATTGCTGAATCAGACCTGCTACAAAAGACAATTTTTCGCGGTTTTTCAGATCGATGATCATTTCATCAAGTTCGACCTGCTCCACCTTGACTCCGGCTTGGCTGAACAGCTCTTTTGCATAAGGCTGTGTTTTGTAATCTTCAGCATAATAAACCGTTTTGATGCCTGCCTGGATAATTGATTTGCAGCATTGAATACAAGGATAATGCGTCACATAAATTTCGGCACCCTCCGTCGGAACACCGAACTTAGAACATTGCAGAATCGCATTCATCTCTGCATGTATGGTCCTCTGGCAATGATTATCTATTAAAAGGCATCCTTCATCAGCGCAATGGACGCCGCCGGCAATTGAGCCGTTGTATCCGCCGGCAATCATCCGCTTGTCTCTGACTACTGTTGCCCCGACTGACAGTCTCGGACATGTGCTTCTCAGCGCCAGCAAATGGCTTTGCGCCATAAAATATTGATTCCATGAGATTCGTTCCACAAGTGTTCCCTCCAAAAAGTCTTGTTGCTTTCTAAGTTTACATAGATTTAAGCAGAACCGTCAATTCACTTTACCGTAATGGAAGTTTTTATCCGCTCAAATGACTTCTCTCCAAAGCCTGATACATTCATCAAATCTTCAGCAGTCTGAAACCGTCCGTTTTCTTCTCGGTAGGCGATAATCGCTTCCGCTTTTTTCTGCCCCACCCCGGAAATCGCCTGAAGTTCGTCCAGAGATGCCGTATTGATATTGACAGCTGCATTCTCCTTTTCACCCGCCGCTGTTTTCGGGCGATTCTCCTCTTCGCCTTCACTCGGAATATAAACAATCGTCCCGTCCTGCAGCTGCTCTGCTAAATTAACATTCAATTCATCCGCCTTTTTCTTCAGGCCGCCGGCTTTTTCAATGGCTTGCGTCACTCTGTCTCCCGCTTTCATTTCATACACGCCGGGATTTCGGACCGCGCCTTTCACATCAATCATAATCTTGTCGTCTGCGGTGTCTTTTTTGTCCGCGACGGATGCTGAGGCTGTTTGGCCGAGCACGGACTGCTGTTTGACCGGCTCTTCCTTTTCAGAACGAAACAGCCAAATACAGATAAAAACCGCCCCTGCCGCAAGACAAGCGCCCAGAATTTTCAGGTTCCGCCGCAGCCGCTCCGTCATCATCGCTTTCGTCATATTGCATTGCCTCCCCGCATAAGGTTTAGAGGATTAAGGGAAAAAGGAGGGGAATTCATTGAAAATAGGCTTTATCGGCACCGGAAACATGGGAACGATCCTGATTGAATCGTTTATCGAATCAAACGCTGCCGATCCCTCACATATCACCATCACAAACAGAACAATCGAAAAAGCATTAAAACTAAAAGAACGTTTCAGCGGCATCCATGTCACCGAGGATCAGGAAAAGCTCGTACAGGAAAATGAAATAATATTCATTTGTGTAAAACCGCTGGATATATATCCTTTGCTGAAAAAACTCACACCGCATTTACGGAAAGATCACATTTTAATCTCCATTACCAGCCCCGTTCAGACGGATCAGATTGAACATACGGTTCCGTGTCAGACGGCCCGCGTCATTCCGAGCATTACGAACCGCGCCTTGGCCGGCGTCTCGCTTGTTACGTTCGGCAAAAGCTGCAGCGAGTCTGCAAAAGCGGATATTCAAACGCTGTTCACTCATATTTCAAAACCTGTGGAAATCAGCAGCGGCATTACAAGAGCGGCGTCAGACATTGTCAGCTGTGGGCCCGCTTTTATGAGTTATCTCGTTCAGCGCTTTATTGACGCGGCAGTGGAAGAAACGGACATCACCAAAGAAGAAGCCGTGATTATGTCGACGGAAATGCTTGTAGGTCTCGGCAAGCTTCTGGAAACAGGGCATTACACACTTCCCGCCTTGCAGGAAAAAGTATGCGTAAAAGGCGGCGTAACCGGAGAAGGACTGAAGGCTCTCGAAAGCGGTGTTCAGGATATGTTCAACCGTGTCTTTCAGCGTACACATGACAAATACGATGAAGATATATCGTTAGTGAAGAAGCAATTTCACGTGTAACTGAGTATGCCATAAAGTGCTTTATCGCGCCAATCGCAAAAAATGCATTTTAAAAACCATCGTTCCGTTTAAACGATGGTTTTTGGTTTGCCTGCCGTAAAGAAAAGACGTTCAGACTCTGTTGAAGGAGGCCGGTCTGTAAAATCAGCCGTCACCTTCTTCAGTTCAAATCCGGTCTCTGCAAGCATTTGTTCATATTCTTCAATGTAAAATGTTTTTTGCTCATGCGTCTCGTCATAACGGTCATAAGATTGTCCGTTCCATACGAAAAAGGACATATCATGGATGACAGAAAGCTCTTCATCGCCGGCAAAGCTTTGCCAGATATAGCTGATCTGCTCATCCTGATCCGCATGGGTGCTGTCCGGAAAAAGCTCCGTCATTTTAAATGGGGAATGGACGTCAAACAGAAGCAGGCCGCCCTCTTTCAAAACTTGAAAAACACTTTTGAAGGTGCTTAAGACATCACTTTTCGTTTTTAAGTAATTTAGGGAATCACAGCAGATGACAACGGCATCAAACTGTTCTTCAAAACCGGAAAGCTCTCTCATATCCTGCTGGAGAAAAAGAATCGGCTTTCCCGTTTTTTTCTGCTGGGCACAGCTCAGCATATCTTCACTCAAATCAATCCCCGTGACTTCGCAGCCTTTTTCAGCAAGCCTGATGGATATTTCTCCGGTTCCGCAGGCAAGATCAAGCACCCTTCCCTTTTCCGGAAGAGACGCTTCGATCCAGCCCGCCCATTCATCATACGGCGCATGTGACATTAACTCGTCATATACGCCGGCGAAGCCTTGGTAAATCATGAGTTCAAGCCGAGTTCAAGCTCTGCGAGCGGCGCGTCGCCCCATAGCTTTTCAAGATTGTAGTAGCTTCTTTCATCTTTATGGAAAACGTGGACAATGACGTCGCCGAGATCAACTAAAATCCAGCGGGCCTCATCAAACCCTTCCATCTTTTTGACATCAATGCCGTTTTCTTCTGCCTGATCTTTAATTTCACGCGCAATTGCCTGAACCTGCTTATCAGAATTCCCGTGGCAGATTAAAAAGTAATCCGCTATAAGTGAGATTCCTTCCATGTCCAGCGCTAAAATATCTTCTGCACGTTTATCGTCGCATGCTTTTGCCGCGATTTTTAATACGGAAGCTTGATTCATTCTTTAAATTCCTCCTGTCAATTTTGAGACACCAGCCAATTATAGGTTGCAAACGTCTCCGGAAAGACCGGCTGGTTTTTTTTCATCAGAAATATCATTGTATTTTTCATTGCTTGTATGAGCGCTTCGTTCAGATCTGTTTCCGCCAGACGGCGCACCTCTTCCACTCCGGGGAAATGGCGTCCGGGTTCAATGTAATCCGCAACGTAAATGACTTTGTCTAAAAGGGTCATTCCGGGACGCCCTGACGTGTGATAGCGGATTGCATCCAAGAGCTCAGGATCAGTGATCCCCGCTTCTTTCTCAGCCAGATACGCTCCCACAGGGGCATGCCACAGCTCGGCATTGTAATCCAAGAGCTCAGCCGGCATTTTTTCCCGCACGATGATCTGCTTCATTTCTTCTTTCGGCCGGAATTTCGCATAATCATGAAAAATAGCCGCCATTTCCGCTTTTTTCGGGTCTGCTCCGAACCGGCCTGCGAGAATAACCGCCGTATCTGTCACGCCGATTGTGTGGATGTAGCGATGCTCGGTCAGCTGCTCTTTGACGCAGGCAAGTGCTTCCTCACGATTCATATAAATCATTCTCCTCTATATACTGCCTCACTTTATCCGGCATTAAGTATTGCGTCGGCTTTTTTGCTTTGAGACGGTCTCTCAGCATCGTTGACGAAACGTCAAATTCCGGAACATCGGCAAAAAGCAGCGGGTAAGGGGTCTCAATATGATACCCCGGGCGCCGCACTCCGATAAATTGAATGAGCGTGAGCAGTTCGTCCAGTTTGTACCATTTCGGCAGATATTCAATCATATCCGCCCCGATAATAAAGAAAAGCTTGTCGTTCGGGTGCCGCTCCTTCAGTAAACGGACGGTATCATAGGTATAAGAAGGGCCTTTCCGGTCCATTTCCGCAAGCTCAAGCTTAAAGCCGGAATTAGAGCTGATGGCAAGCTTCAGCATCTCCACCCGGTGCCGACTGTCTGTAAAGTCTTCATTCTGCTTATGCGGAGGGATTTTATTGGGCATAAACCAAATCTCATCGAGCTCCGCCTGATGAAGGACTTCATTAGCCATCAGAAGATGTCCGTTGTGCGGAGGGTCAAATGTGCCCCCGAATATTCCGATTTTCTTCATGTCAACCACCTTACGGAAGCTCGATTTGTTTATTTTCCTTTGATTCCTTATACAATACGATCGTATTTCCGATCGTCTGCACCAATTGTGAGCGGCTGCCTTTCACAAGGGCTTCTGCGACATCATTTTTATCGTCTTCGCAGTTTTGAAGCACGCTGACTTTAATCAGCTCTCTTGCTTCTAAAGCCTCGGCAATCTGTTTCACCATGTTTTCGTTGACTCCGCCTTTTCCCACTTGAAAAATAGGCGTTAAATGATGCGCTTTTGAACGCAAAAACCGTTTTTGTTTTCCTGTTAACATTGTGTTCCTCCTAGTTTTCCTTCAACAATTGCTCTCATTAAGCCGCTATCAGGCTCTTGTCCCGTCCACAGCTTGAAAGACAGTGCGGCCTGTTCCACAAACATGCCGACACCGTCAAGGGTTGTTAAACCTCTTTTTTCAGCTTCTTTTAAGAACGCCGTTTGAATCGGGTTGTATACGATATCACAAACGATGGCGCCCGTTTTGGCCCGTTCCAATGAGAGCGGCACGGCATCCGTTTTCGGATACATGCCGACAGATGTTGTATGAATAATGACGTCATATTGTTCAAGCTGATTTTCAGCTTCTTTTAAAGTAAGGGCGCGTTTCTGCTGAAAAGAGGGAGCAGCCGCAATCAGGCTTTCTGCTTTTTCCGGCGTGCGGTTGCAAACGTCAAATTGTTTCGGCTCTCTGCGGACGATCGTCGTAAAAATCGCTCTTGCCGCTCCTCCCGCCCCAATCATGAGGATGGAGAGCTCTGATATCGGTTTGTCCAATACTTTGACTAAGGATTTATAAAACCCATCTCCGTCAGTATTATACCCGATGAGCCTGTCTCCCTCTCTTTTGACGGTATTTACGGCCCCGAGTACTTTCGCGCTTTCATGTATTTCATCCAGATGCTCCATGATCGCGACTTTATGCGGGACTGTGACGTTCACTCCGCAGATGCCAAGCGCCTTGATTCCGTTAACGGCGTCCTTGAGATGATGAGGTTCCACCTGAAACGCAAAATACTGCCCGTTGATGTTCTTATCTTGCAAAGCCGCGTTATGAATATCGGGTGACATTGAATGCCCGATCGGATTTCCGATTACTCCGTACAATTGTTTCATGCTCCCTCTCCCCTTCTCTCTATATTAATGAACGGCGGACAAATACGTGTACGCCTTTCGGAGCGTATGCCGTTATTTTTTTATCTGCTTGCTGCACCGTGACCCAGCCGAGACCGGAAAAAACGATATCCGTCTTTCCTTCTTTAATCGAAAACGTATGGGGTGTAAGCTCCGGAAATTCATCCAAATGATCTTTTCCGGGCGGGGTAAGCAGTTCTCCCGCATGCTTTTCGTATAAGGCATCAGCATTTTCAAGCTTTGTTCTGTGAATCATCAATTCATTCGGCATATAGCAGACAAACGCCGTTTTATCGCCTGATACATAGTCAAACCGGGCAAGCCCGCCGAAATAAAGCGTTTGTTTTTCATTCAGCTGAAAAGTGCGCGGCTTCAGTTCTTTTTTCGGTGTCAGCACCTTTAAGTCACGCTTGTCCACGTAATGCGCCATCTGGTGATGGTTAATGATTCCCGGCGTATCATAAAGCGCAGATCCGTCATCAAGCGGGATTTCAATCGCGTCAAGTGTCGTGCCCGGAAATTGAGAGGTGGTAATAATATTCTCTTCCCCTGAGACCTCTTTAATAATCCGGTTGATAAATGTGGATTTGCCGACATTGGTACAGCCCACCACATACACATCGCGCCCTTCGCGGTAATGTTCAATGGCGTCAATGACTTCCTTCATCCCTTGTCCGCGGGAAGCGCTGATTAAAAAGACATCAAGGGGTTTTAAGCCGTATTCTTTCGCTTCGCGTTTCATCCATTGAACGAGCCGTTCCCGTTTTACGGATTTCGGCAGGATATCGGCCTTATTACCGACAAGAATGATCGGATTACCGCCGACAAAGCGGTTCAGCCCGTTTATCCAGCTTCCGTTAAAATCAAAAATATCAACGACTTTGACAATTAGAGAGTCAGTATCGCCGATTGTGTGCAAGATATTTAAAAAGTCATCATCCGTTAATGAAACATCTTGAATTTCATTGTAATTTTTCAGTCTGAAGCAGCGCTGGCAGATGACATTCTCTTTCGTGAGCGATGCCTTTGGCGCGTATCCGAGACCTTGTTGATCCTCGGTCTGGATCGTTACTCCGCAGCCGATGCAAACAACCTTTTCCATTTCTAATCCTCCCACTGAATATGGCCTTTACGTTTCAAAGAACTCAATATTCTCCGTTCAATCCGGCGGTTAAAGCGCGTCATGACTCCGTCAGAGGAAGCGACAGGCACGACGAGGATCGTATGATACCCGTTTCTGTTTCCGCCGAGAACATCAGTAAGCAGCTGATCGCCGATGACCACACAGTCTTCTTTTTTCAGATCCATGCTGCTGACGGCTCTTTTAAAGGCGCGCCCCATCGGTTTTCTTGCCTTATAAATAAACGGTATGCCAAGCGGCTCCGAGAATAATTTCACTCTTCGTTCATTATTATTGGAGACGATCGTGACTTTAATGCCGTGCTCCTTCATTTCTTCAAACCACTCGATTAATCGAGGTGTCGCACTCGGTCTGTCCCACTCCACAAGCGTGTTGTCAAGATCTGTAATAATCCCTTTCACATTGCGTTCTTTGAGCTTTTCCGGTGTGATATGAAATATATTTTTCACAAATTCGTCAGGTAAAAAAAACTTTTTTAACAAAACCCGCACCCTTCCTTTTCTTTCTATCATCTATATGTCGAAACCTGTCAGATTTAAAAACAAAGTCGGACTCAGTAAAAAAATTTCGACAGAAATTGGGTTTCTTCACCAGTTGTGGATAAAATTACACACATTATCCACTCTTATTACATCCGGATTTATCCAGATTATAAACAAGATACTAACAAGTTATCCACTTACGAGTGTGGATAACAGAACGATTGTTCTTATTTGTATTTCATGGTAGATTAAAGATAACCTCACCATGATTGAAACGCAACCTTCCATCATATGCTTGCGTCTGATGATTGATTACAATTGTAAGGAGGTGCCACTCCCATTAATTGGGTCCCCGGCATGAGAAAGCTTTCTGATGAATTACTAATAGAATCTTATTTCAAAGCCAATGAAATGAATTTGAGCCGTGAATTTATCGAGTTAATTGAAAACGAAATCAAAAGAAGATCGCTCGGACACATTATTTCCGTTTCTTCTTAAACAGAAAAAATTCCCGGGCGAATTTCCTTTTTTTACTCAGATGACTGATATTATATCACTTCGGTTATGCGCATTACTACCACTTTCAACAAAAAACACCCCTAAAATAGAGGTGTTTAAGAGGACGGCTGCTATATATTGAACCAATACAGACCGCCCAGGACGAGAATGACGACGAGCAGCACAACAAAAAATGCGTACCAGTACCCCGCATTCACCCGAGGAGGCGGGCATACAGGATATTGCGGAGGGAAACCGCGGTTCATAGCAATCGCCTCCAAAAAGATGTTTTTTCTACAGCCTATGAAGCAGAAGCAAAACGGTTTAGGCAGCTGACGGCGTCAGCGTTCCAAAACCCGCCCATTTTTTATGCCTTCAATTAAGATTCTGGCGCCTTTTGGCGTCATATGATTTCCGGAGGGATCTATCAGTCCGGATTGAATCAGCGCCCGGTCTGTATCTTTGCCGCCGTCCGCGCGTATAAAGTGTTTCCAGTTATCCACCAGCGGCACTTTCAACTCAGCTGCAACCTGCCTCGTAACGCCGTTATAGGAATTATGCCATTTTCTCGCGCCGCCTTTTTCTTTAAAGGCTGAGGCTTTATATCTCGAATAGTAATAGAGATGATGCGTTCCGTTTCCTTCTATAACCGGGATGCACGTCATTAAAATCGGCTTTATGCCGTGATTTCTGCTTTCGTTTATGAAATAAGTCAGGTTTTCTTTAAACCGTTTCTTTGATACCCGCGGCTGATCGCCCGTCAAAATGCCCGCATCATTTGTTCCGAACATGATAAATAAATATTGGGGCTTACGGTCCAGCACGTCGCTTTGAAAGCGCAGGCGCGCATCCTCAGTCGTCTGGCCGCCTATTCCCGCATTTATAACCGTAAGACGGCCGCGTTCCGCTGTTTTTAAAATGTTTACCCACTGCTGCGCCTTCGGATAATCACGATAATCCCAGTTGGAACCGCGCGTATTGCTGTCGCCGAACGCGACAACACTTTTCTCTTTGCCCGCGGCGCATCCTGATAACAGACAGATTATCGTAATCAAAAGAACAGCAAACTTCATTTTCTCTCCCCCCAAACCTTACCTCCTATGGTACACATCTCTTTGGCGGCTTTCAACGCGGCACTCTCTTTACTGGATATGAAAAGGACCGGAATCCTGTCCGATCAAATCCGAAACCTTAACAAACGTGTAGCCCTGCTTTTTCAGCTTGGGAATGATTTCTTTCAAAGCCTCAACCGTCTGGCGCCGGTTTCCTCCGCCGTCATGCAGAAGAACGATATCTCCATCTCTGGCATGTGAAACAACGTGCCTGACGATTTTTCCTTTCCCTGGCCTTTTCCAGTCCCTCGGATCTTGGTTCCATGACCACATGATGATATGATAGCCCTCTTTTAAGATGCTTTTGAAAGCCGTATGATTCAGCGACCCTCCCGGCGGGCGGAATAACTTGTCCCCTTCCGGCTGCAGCGATGTGATATGATGCGCTGAGCTGTGAAGCTCTTGTAAAATGTCTTTGCGTTTCAGTCGGTGAAAATAAACATGGTTCATCGTATGGTTGCCGATTTCATGCCCTTCTTCAACGATGCGTTTTGCCGTTATGGGGTATTTGTCTATACGGCTCCCGACACAAAAAAAGGTTGCTTTAACATTGTGCTGTTTCAGCACGTCTAACACAGCCTCCGTATAGACAGGATGGGGGCCGTCATCGAAGGTTAAAGATAGTTTCTTTTTTTCAGACCTTATATCCCAGTACACGTTTCCCGTCTTCTCCATGTCACTTCTTTTTAAAGATTTCGCATCGGCGGACACGGCAGTGAGACTCGTGAGGACGCATATCATGATGATCAGATGAAAGCATCTCAACGTTTACACCTCCAGTAAACACTACTGTTAACGTGTCCCCTTTTATAAAAATCATTCTCTGCATCAAATGATGCACATCACCCGCTTCCCGCTTGTTTTTGTCCAAACCCGGGTGCCAGCCGTTTCTCATCAAACGGCAAATGCTGATAAATCAAATACGCTTATCGGACAGCTTATTTTAATAGAAGGAGATAGATTTGTGCTGTATACTAATTGACAAGAGGTGAACGTGCAGATGATAAAAAAGGGATTCAGTCTTGCCGTCATCATTGCTGTCGTGATGATCGGCTTTATGCAAAAAGACGTCTGGCTCAGCATGATTCGCGCGGGCGGCATGTACGCCGTGCTTATGAGTATCCTTCTGGTCGCAGCTGACGTATTTTTTCCGATTGTTCCATTCGCCATTATCGCGGCCTTAAACGGAGCGGTTTTCGGGATTGTAAACGGGGTGTGGATTACATTGTCAGGCGCGATGCTCGGAACAATGGCATTGTTTTTTCTCGTCCGGTACGGATTCAGAGACTGGGCCAGAAAAAAGCTGCTGGCTTACCCGGCAGCGGCCCAATATGAAGATTCATTTCATCAGCACGCGTTTACGGCGGTGCTTTTCGGGCGGCTGATTCCGATTATACCGTCGCTTGCCATGAATACCGTCTGCGGGCTGAGTAATATCCGATGGCCGATCTTTTTTTCTGCGTCGGTGCTCGGCAAAATTCCGAACATTGTGATCGTGACGGTCGCAGGCGCTTCATTTACAAGCAACAAACTGCTGTCTTTCGGGATTTATGGAATGTATATGCTCGTCTTAATGGCGGTCATTTATAAGAAGTTTCCCGGCCTTTTAAAAACAACGAAAAAATGAAACGCGTACCGCCCCCTATTCCGGCGGTACGGCTCCTCTCATTCTGAGAACTTTTCCGTTTAATTCTAAATTGATGCAGCTTCGTTCCGCGTTCTCTTTGCTGCTCAGTAAAGGTGCACATAACCGATTTTTTGGCTGCGGTAAAATTTGATGGAAGCTTCAAGCTGTCCGATCGGCTGCCCGTTATGAAAAAGCGGCATAAAACCGTCGGGAAAGCATTTGATTTGGGATGACAGCCACCTGAGATATTCATCCTTATTAAAATGATCCGCCGTGCCAAAGCTGACGAAAAACGAATCCTCACGAAACGAAACGGCCGTCTCTTTATGTTTGTTTAAATTGATCCGCTTGAAATACATCAGGAGTCCTCCTTTTTGCGGCCGCAAATAAGAACGAGCATAAAACGGCTGCCAACACCAGCATAACAGCAGCGCCTGCGATGACGATGCCGCGGACGGAAGAACTGACAGAAGCTGCTCCGAAAACCGCCGTTACTACTATAATGAAGACGGCTTCGATTAATGAATAAAAGCTCCCCACTCTCCCCATGATGTCCACCGGAACATTCTTTTGATAAAACGTCAGAAAGCCTGTATTGGCAAACGCCAGAAAAAAAGCGAGAAGGAAAAATCCGAAAGCAGCCGT
Organism: Bacillus sp. FSL P4-0334; assembly: GCF_038004825.1. Lineage (NCBI taxonomy): Bacteria > Bacillati > Bacillota > Bacilli > Caryophanales > Bacillaceae > Bacillus > Bacillus sp. FSL P4-0334. The sequence goes on from NZ_JBBORX010000001.1 coordinate 3,799,264, forward strand.
CCAAAAAACGTCAGAAAACGCATAAATCATATATCCGGCCGCTGTGAATAAAGAGCCCATTCCCATCAATAAAGAAGCCGGCATTTTTTTATTAAAGAACACATTGACAAGCGCCCCCGCGATAATGCCTGCCCCTGAGACACTGACGAGAAAACCGTAATCGGCATCAGTCAGCTGAAGAACCTCTTTTGCAAAAGCGGCTTCAAGCGAATCAAGCGCTGATGGCATAACGGTCATGACCAGACTGAATAAAAAATAAATGATCATGACGTTTCGCGCTGTTCGGCTGAAGCGATAGACGAGCTTCCAATCTTGTTTGTAAACTGCCAAAGAAAGCTTCTGTGCGGGAGAATGTACGTGAGGCCCATTTTCAAGGTTCGGCAGCAGCATCGTGATGAAACCGGACAGCACTAAAGCCGCCGCATTCACCCAAATCGCAAAAATCGGCGTGCCGGCGATAAAAAGCAGCCCGGCCGCAGCCGGCCCGAGGAGAAAAGCCCCTGATTCCGACAAAGCCCTTAGTGAATTGAATCGTTTTCTCCTTTCAGCCGGGATAAGCATCGTCACATACGCCATGGAACACGGACGAAACATCGCATTGGCCATTTGAATCAAAAATACGATACAATAAACGGAAAATAAAGACCGTGCTGTAACCATCAGCGGCAGAACGGCAATGAATGCAGCCCGGATGAAATCAAGCGACATCATCATATTCCGTTTGTTACACCGGTCGATGATGCTGCCTGCCCACCCATTTGTCATCAAAACAGCCGCAGGTCTGATTAAATAAAGGATGGAAACCGCAAAAGCAGACCCCGTTTCTTTTAAGACAATAAGATTAAGAGACAAAAAATAAATCCATTCACCAATATTTGCTATCCCGATTCCGGTTAACAGAAGCATCGGGTACCGCCAAGACTTCAGGTTTTTCATCTTATCCCTCCCTTAGAAATAAAAAACAGAAATAAAAAACGCCCTCAAGACAATAAAGTCTTGAGGACGGGAAACAGCCCGCTATGCCACCTCAATTCGGTTTGGTGCCGGCCTAAGCCGGGTACAAAGCTTACTCGGTAACAGGAGTATCCGCCGCATCATCCTCGTTTTTCATGATTCCGATGCGAAGCTAAGAGGTTTGTTTCAACACATCCATTCATACTCCTTCACAGCTCCCGGAGCTCTCTGTCATGAATGATATCTGTCTACTCGTCTCTTCAGCGCTTTTCGGTTATATTGTTTTCACCCTTACTTTTTTTAACAATATACAGGCTCAATCAGCAAAAATCAAGAGGCTGTAAGAAATAAAACCTGCCTTTGATTAATTTCCCTGTACAGACACAAACAGCCTGACTGCCACATACAGTTACATATAGGCTTTTGCCTACATAACTTTGTGGAGGTGAGGATGGTGACAGGTGTTTTTGCAGCGCTCGGGTTTATTGTGAAAGAACTCGTGTTTTTAGTATCATACGTGAAAAATAATGCCTTTCCACAACCGCTCTCAAATAGTGAGGAGAAAAAATACTTAGACCTTATGGCTGAAGGAGATGAACACGCCCGCAACATGCTGATCGAACACAATCTCCGTTTAGTCGCCCATATTGTGAAAAAATTCGAAAACACGGGAGAGGACGCAGAAGATCTGATCTCCATCGGTACAATCGGGCTGATTAAAGGAATTGAAAGCTACTCAGCCGGAAAAGGCACGAAGCTTGCCACATATGCTGCACGATGTATTGAAAATGAGATTTTAATGCATCTGCGCGCATTGAAAAAAACGAAAAAAGACGTCTCCCTTCATGATCCGATCGGCCAGGATAAAGAAGGGAATGAAATAAGCCTGATCGATGTCCTCAAGTCGGAAAGCGAAGATGTGATCGACACCATTCAGCTCAACATGGAACTTGAAAAGGTCAAAAAATATATCGATATTTTAGACGACCGCGAAAAAGAAGTCATCGTCGGCCGCTTCGGGCTTGATTTAAAAAAAGAAAAAACGCAGCGCGAGATCGCAAAGGAGCTCGGCATTTCAAGGAGTTATGTGTCGCGGATTGAAAAACGCGCATTGATGAAGATGTTTCATGAGTTTTATCGGGCGGAGAAGGAGAAGCGGAAGAAGAAGGGAAAGTGAGCGAAAAGCCGGATCTGACATCCCGGCTTTTTCTGCATTTTAGGACATTGCTCTTCAAGTATAACTTCAGGATTTAGAAATAAAACATAACAAATGAATAGAATTGGTACAATCGTTAACCTTTTTAATAATTTTTTATTGATATTTAACCCCTTCAACACAGCCCCCCTTTATACCCCCCCATCATTGAATGTATTTCCTATGAAAAATGATTTTGAACCTCATAGGAACCCTTACATCACAGGGTTTTTGTTGTTTTTTCATTGTTTATCAAGACCTAAAGCAAAAGAACTTGCTAATTCTCAAATACATCCACCAAATGTTCAATGTTAGTTTGTTTTTCATACATACTAATAATAAAAATAAAACCTAGTTGAAACTTTACAAGACAAGCTGAATGGACTATAGTCTAATTAGACTAAAATATTGATGTAAAGAAGTGAAAAAATTAGATGATAAAGTCTTTTTTAATGTTAGGGCAGTCGAATATGGCAGGCCGTGGATTTTTGAATGAAGTAGACCCTATCTATAATGAAAAAATAAAAATGCTGCGCAATGGACAGTGGCAGATGATGACAGAGCCGATTAATTACGACCGTCCGGTTTCCGGCGTTGGCCTGGCCGCATCTTTTGCAGATGCATGGTCGAAAGCTCATCCCGATGAAGAAATTGGCTTGATCCCTTGTGCGGAAGGCGGCAGTTCATTGAATGACTGGCATCCGGAAGGCATCCTTTTTCAGCATGCTTTGTCCGAAGCCCGCTTCGCCCTCCAGTCCAGTCAAATTTGCGGAATTCACTGGCATCAAGGTGAGAGTGACAGTTATCGTTCGCTGCATGAAACTTATTACGAGAAATTAACTCTTATCATCGGGACGCTAAGAAACGAGTTGGAATTAGATGAGGTACCGTTGATTATTGGAGGGCTTGGTGACTTTCTTGGGAAGACTGGTTTTGGACAGCACGCGACTGAATTTCGACAGGTTAATGAACAATTGCTGCGTTTTGCTGATGAACAAGAGAATTGTTATTTTGTTACTGCGGCAGGTTTGACTGCGAATCCTGATGGCATTCATTTAGACGCAGCTTCACAACGCAAATTCGGTTACCGCTATTTCGAGGCTTTTTCGAAAAAGCACCATATCCTGAAACCCATTTCGGGAGAGGAGCAATCACTGAAAGTGAATGGTGACTATTCTAAAACAGAACAGATTTACCTTCATAGTATGGATTTGGCTTCGGGTAAAATCACGTACGCGGAATTTGAGGCGCGGATGGCGAAGGTGATGAAACCATGATTCCCTTACTTATCCTTGGCTTGCTCATCCAAAACCCCGGAGCTCACGGCTATGAACTTCTGGCCTTAATGGAAAAACGTCATTACAAATACATTGTTAACTTCACGAAAGGTTCATTTTATTACAATCTGCAGCAACTTGAAGAAAAGTGTTTGATTGAACAGATTCAGCAGAAACCCTCAACCGGCGGGCGTGAAATCCGTAACTTTAACGTCACAGATTCGGGAAGGGCAGAATTCGAAAAATTAATGATCAAATACGGCACCAAATCGGAATATGTGAACCTGCAATTTTATGGGGCGTTACTCTTTGCCGATGAATTCGACAAAAATAAATTACTGGATCTGATCCAATCACAAATCGATCAGACTAAAACTCGAATCGAGCTCCTTGACGAATACCTGTCCATCACTCAAGAAATTCCCGGCACAATCAATTACTTTCGCCGTATGAATGAAAATTCCCGTTCACATCACTTGGTTAATTTAGAGTGGTTCGAAAAATTGAAAGCAGAAATAGAGTGAACTATTGCATCATAAAAAATGCAATGTTACATATATAAGAATATTAGTTACCTGCATATAAAACCTGTGTCGCAGATATCTCGTAACATCATTGATACAGGTTTTATACCCCTTCTTTAATTAAACCGGCTAATAGGGTTGTCAACACTTGCCCCCAACAAGAGCAAGTGAGTCTGCTGCGTGTTCTTCTTTTCCAATCCGTATGAATAACCATTTTTTGCACCTATTTAGTATTCAAGTAAGTCAACTGATTTTTCTCCATCTTCCGCTAAATTGCTGCTTTCGTCGAATAAGAAAAAGTGATCTCCCTTAAGGAAGAATCACTTCCTCTAATTGAACAAGTAGTGAAGGTGAACACCGTTCTCGACATAACTAAAATTTTTTATCTACCTCTGCGTAAGCAACTTTCAATTGATTGATAGTAAACCCCTCCAACAAGAAAACTCCGGATTTTCCTATTTTTTTCAATATAAAACAATGATAACTTTCTTTCATCTTATGAAACCCAAGCAGTTATGAGGTGTTTTCTTTATCTGTACAAATACAGGTGAATCACTAATTTATTACATATAAGTTATCCTGCAAAACTGTGCACGAAATGTCGGGCAGATACATTTCGCTCCTGTTATTCTTTTGGTAAAGGAGGTCAAATAAATGGATTCGCTTAAAAGGATGAACAGCGCATTAACGTATATTGAAGAAAACCTCACGAACGATATTGATTTCAAAGAAGCAGCAAGGCTTGCTTTCTGCTCTGAATATCATTTTAAAAGGATGTTTTCCTTCCTCACAGGTATTTCATTATCGGAATATATTCGTCGACGACGTCTTACTCTTGCAGCTTTTGAACTTAAAGACAGCCGCGTAAAGGTGATTGATCTTGCAATAAAATACGGTTATCACTCACCAGATTCTTTTGCGCGGGCATTTCAGAATCTGCATGGCATAAGACCATCAGAAGCTAGACATAATGGCCATTCACTTAAAGCTTATCCGCGAATGACCTTCCAGTTATCAATCAAAGGAGGAAATGAAATGAACTATCGCATTGAAGAAAAAGAGGCATTTCGCATCGTCGGCATTAAAAAAAGAGTCCCTATTTTGTTCAAAGGCGTGAATCCTGACATTGCATCGATGTGGGAAAGTTTAGATGAAGCAGCAATCAATCAACTAAAAGAGCTTTCTAATGTAGCGCCTGTAGGACTCATTAGTGCATCCACGAACTTTTCTGAAGGCCGGACAGAGGAAAACGGAGAGCTTGATCACTATATTGGCGCAGCCACAACGAAACATTGCCCAAATCACCTATCACAGCTTGAAGTCCCTGCCTCAACGTGGGCTGTATTCGAAGCAGCCGGATCATTTCCGGATGCACTGCAGGAAGTATGGGGGCGGATTTATTCCGAATGGTTTCCATCGTCACATTATGAACAAATTGAAGGCCCAGAAATCCTGTGGAATGAGCATAAAGATGTAACATCGCCATCTTTTAAAAGTGAAATTTGGATACCCATCTCAAAAAAGTAATATACCTTACAATGAAATTAGAGGAATTAAAGATTTTAAGGAAGGGGTCTCATCCCTTCCTCTTTATGTCACTAACCCGATCTGCGGCAATATTGATGCCACTAATCTACGAATTGAGTTTTTTAATGAGCAGAGCCGTTCTTACTGAAAATCTAAATTGAGGTGTCCTATTGCGTTTTGATGATCTGCTTCTCACCTCTTATTTTCCGCCTTAACACCCGATCCTTTCTGCAATTGCTTCTGCAAAGTCTGACGTTGATGATTGACCGCTAAGATCTCCCATTTTGATTCCTGCCTTCACGGTTTCCCGAAGTGAGTTTTCTATTAATTCCGCTGCTTCTTTCAGCTTTTTATCACGATACTGTGTACTGAGCCATTCAAACAACATAGCAGTTGAAAGTATAATACCGATAGGATTCGCAATATTTTCACTGCAATGTCAGGTGCCGAACCGTGAACAGCCTGGGCCATTGCCTGCTTTCCCTAATTGACAGTGCAAGCCCCAAGCTGCCGACGAACTAAATGTACCGTCATTGCATCGATATGATAATTATCCACTTCAGTGTTCCGCCACTTCTCGGCACGTATTCAAAAAGAGTCCCGAGCCATGTAACCTTCTTACGGCGGCTGCATGCGCAATACGTGTAATCGCCTTTTTAGTGAAAACTCCAGTCAATACAGCCACTTCCGGGGTTACTGCCATACATATTTCGGCCAGCGTAAAAGCCTTCCGTATTTTCACGGTAAATGACCAAATTAGCTTTCCCTGCAATACTTTTCATTCCAGGTACTGTCTTTGCCGGGCGGCAATGGCTTTTCACTCAATGGTAACCAGCTTAAACGCTGGCTGGACAGGTTTCAGGGTGTATCTATTCATTGGAGTTCCGCCTCTTGCAACTTAACCAAAAACTTCCTCACGAAGAACAAATCACTTCTCTATTGTGGGATACTGCCGAAAATAAATCACTTCACAACAGAGAAACTGAAAGCGGTATAAAAAAACAGCTCCGTTAAAAAAATGGCCGGAACTGTCTTTGAATTTTGGTTTTCCAGTTATCTCCGTCCGTTAGTTTAATTAGAATTCAGATAATCCAAGACACGATCAACTCTTTCATTGACTGAGTAATCTCCTTCAATTTTTAGCAATGGACAAGATAAATCTGCCATCCAATGTTCGTGTAAAGCTTTGCTTCTAACTTCCATTCCAGCATTATCATATAAAGAAGCCCACTCTAAAAATGTTTTTGATTGTTCATATTTACTGCCGCCGGCTAACACTTCGTTTCCATAACGCTGAAATTCCCTATGCCTTAATCTCTCAAGCCGTATATCTTGCGGAATCCATAAGAAGATGACAAGGTCAAAGTAACTTTTTAGATCATCGCCCCAGCCGCACACTGCGCCAGAAAGAATCCATTTCTCATTTATTGTCAAGTCTTTTTCAAGCAACTTTCTTCTTTCAGGAATTTCTCTTTTCTTAGTGAATTTGTCTGTCCAATAGTAATCATCAGTATCAAGATGCGTATGAGGCAAATGCTTTGATAATGCAACACCCAATGTTGAAGTTCCGACTCCGGAGGCTCCCAGTATGTGAATATTATTCATAGTTCCCTCTCCTTATGAAGCAACGAAACTCTCTGTCCGCTGCACAAGGTTCTTACTATTATTTTAACATAAATCCCCAAAAACCTTTACTTTGCCAGGGAAATCCAAATGCGTGTTAAAACCATACTGCTTACGAACTTCATGGTCATTTTCAAACAGAATGATTAACTTTCTCTCCGGCCTATTTTAATATCCTCATACACTTTCTCAAAAGTCTCGATTGGCAGTGAAAACTTGGTTGTTTTCTCGTTACGATAATTGATCATAATCTCAATTTGATTATTTTTTTGTTCAAACTCAATAAGTGCATTCTCCCATTTATCTCTGATTGAAATGATACAATTTCCATTTTTCTTTTCCTTTTTCTTATAAATGTAATTCACTTTAACTCCCCTTTCATTCATCGAAAAAAGGTTTCGGAATAAGGAAGCTCCTCAAAAAAAGGATCAAAACTTTTATCAAGTTTGATCCTTTTCCCTTTTTAGTCATTTCTTTGCGAACGTTTATAGACATTCATGTTTACCAGCCAGCTCATAACGATGATTCCTGCAAAAAGAATGAGCATATTACTGTACAAATAAGCGGAATGATCAGCGTTAACAGGCAGCAGCCTTTGATCCAGCAAGCGGGTCGATAATAAACCGCCTGCAATTGAAATACCCGTTCCCTCTGATAAAAAGCTCGTAAAATTAAGCAGACTCATTCCGGCGCCGGCTTCCTTTTGTTTCAAACTGCCAGACACAATTGTAGATATAACCGTTTTTGTGAAGGAGAGCCCCCCAAAAACAAAAACGATGATAACGGTCATGAGCCAAGGTGTCGCATCTATAAAAAAGGCAGCGATTAAAAAGCTGGAAAACATCAATACAATCCCAATGGTCAGCACATATAAAGAACCCTTCCGATCAACAAGCAATCCTCCACTGTAACCGAAGATGATGACGCTCATCGTTCCGGGAAACATAATCCCGCTTCCAATTGCCGCAGTACTTAAATGGTGAACATCTTTCATCATATAAGGAACCATAGAAACAAATCCTGCAGCAGTGCCGAATATCAGTCCTCCGCAAAGGACGCCCATCATAAACAAGACATTTTTCCCCAGTGCAGGGTCAACAAAGGATTTTGCACTTCATCCATAACTCCCCCTGCATTGATTGATATACCTTATTATAAATCCTCAAGCCGATGTTTTGAATACTTCGCGACACACACCCGCTAAATGACGAAACATCTAAAATTTACATTACCAAAAAACCGCAATTTCATTTGCTGTTGAAAAATTGGAATAAAGCATTGTATCGACCGCTCCTATGACAAAGTTATTTTTGGCATAAAAATGACAAGCTGAAACATTAATATCTTGTGTTTCAAGCATAAGACCGCATAAATGATTCTCCTTTGCCCACTCAATCGCTTTATGTAATAAAGCCGTCCCGACACCATTTTTTCTATAATCTTCTGCAACGGCAATGTCTTCAATCAGTGCGTATCCATTCCAATTAGAACGAAGCTTGCTCCGGCCGACACAGTCGTTCTCTGCGTAATAAAAAAAGACAACTTTATCCTCTTCTTCAATATAACTGACATCAATGTCTTCATCGTCATATTTTTTGACATAAGGCTCAGCAAATTTCTCCTCTGTATATGTCCAAACATTGCCCTCAAATGAAGGGATGATTCTCCCTGAAACAACGAAAGGTTCGTTTGGTTTATTGAAGTCTTTCATATTGAATCGCGTCATTTTAGTTATCACCATAATCACCTTTCTGTATTTATTGACCTTAATTTACATCTTTTGAACTGTTGATTCGTCTGCATGTCATGGATACCGGTTTAATAACTCTAAAAAACAAAAAAGATACCAACATCGATTGGTATCATCTATTCATTCGAGCCCTTACAACAACATCCTATTTCGGAGCTTCCAAACCGAATTTAATCCATTCCTCTTTTGCCGGACCGTAAATACCCGGAACAGGTAAACCTGCTTGTCTCATAAGGACAGTCATTTGTCCTCGATGATGGTTTTGATGTTGAATTAAAAACATCAAAAGTGAACCATTTGGCAATTGCTGACCAATAAAGTTGACACATTCTTGAAGTGTATCGTCAGTCCATTGCGTTTTTAACGCCTGTACAAATGCATTACTGGCTTGATGATAACTCTCAGCAATAAACCGCGCCGATGCAGGAACAGGATAATCTTCAGCCGGAGCGTGAAACGTTAAATCTGTGTTTGAGGTAATGATGTGAATGGCAGCGACAGTATGCCATGCAATACGGCCTAAAGTCCAATGTTGTGAAGTGATTTCTTGTTTAAGTGATTCATCAGTCAGATGATTCAGCAGTTTTTGTGTCGCATCGGCTTCGAATTCCCAAGATTTCAAAAAATGGTCTAAGGTTTGAAACATAAAAATCCTCCTTATCCTTTTTTGTTTTTCTATGTATCTACAGTTCAATTATAGTGCTCCGTTTAGTTAAAAAAGAACAAAACGATAGACAGACATTTTTAACAGAAAGCCCGATCTGACAACAACAGACAAAATATAAGAACATAACGGATAACTCTATACTTCTTTTTCTTCAATCGACAAAAAAAGGATAGCTGTTCAAACAGGATTCTTCTGTCTAATATTTTCTCTTTGCGAAAGTCCATATCGTCTTAGTGATTGAACCGGAGACAAAACAGCTCCCCGTCATCATAGCCACCCAAATGAAAAATGTCGGTTCGGCACCTATTACAATAAACATGAATATCAAGGACAAAATGAAGACAATAACAACCATCATCCATACTTTTTTAAAGATGAAATACCCTAAAATCCCTAACAGAAAAGAAGCTGCCGGAAGAAAAATGAGAATGATATACGCGGGGCTCAACAGCGGGCTAATACAAACACCTCCCAATTTCAAAACGAGGCAGTTCCTGCTTTTTGTCTGATATGAAGTGATTTTTTTCATCTTGATATTACACCGCTTCATTCATTTTATACATATTATACCAATACAATCGAGTCAAATATAGATATTTATTCATTTTTAACGTATTTTAGAAAAATCAGGAGTGAATTAAAGTCTGAGGATAGCCCGCTTTTTCTATCCCTAGTAAGTCCTGCCGCATTGATTTTAGCTCATCATTGTTTTTGCAGCGCTAATATTCTCATAATCGTGTGCATGACGCTGCTTTCCTCATTTGATTTGATGACAAAGTGCGCTGCATCTTTTATTTCGTCAATGGCATTCTTAACCGCAAAGCTGTAGGATGCCGCTTCCATCAATTCTTTGTCATTGCGGCCGTCTCCGAACGCCATTGTTTCATCAGCCGAAACCCCTAATAATCGCTGCAGTTCTTGTACTGTTGTTCCTTTATGTATTCCGATGTTTGATATGTCCATCCAGGTATCCTCTGATGCTACGATATATAATTGGTGAAAAAATTCATGCAGCTTTTCTCTCGTTTCCGGACAGTTGGCGTCGGGATCATGAACCGTAATCTTGATAAAATCGTCTTTTATCTCAGTAAAATCAGTTATTTTCGTTACATGTGCATAAGAGGCATTTACATATTTCATTTCACTTTCAGACAGATTTTCTTTTACGATCGCGCCATTTTTTGTGCATGCGATAATGCTATGCCCGCAGCTGATTTTTTCTAAAGCGCCTATAATTGACAGTCCCGCTTCATTGCTGATCAAAGATTCATATACGAACTTGCCGTTCTTTTTTATACGTGTGGCACTGTCTCCTAAAATCCAAAAATCTTTCGCATCTTCTCCGAATAAAGCTTCCACTCTTTCACACTGCTTCCCGGTGCAGATGGCGAAAGCGACATGCTGTTCCTCCATTACTCGTTTTGTCTTTTCAAATAACGTTCTGTCAAAATCGCCTTGATTATTTAAAAATGTACCGTCTAAATCCGTAATCACTAATTTAATCATCGTTCAGCACCTCCGCAGTTAAAACGTCTTTTTCAGACAAAGGGTTTTTCACATTTGAGGATGGAATCAATCGCATTTAAGACCCCTTCTTCATTGTTTGATTGCGTGATATGCGCGGCAGCCTGTTTAATGCTTGCCTGCGCATTATCCATGGCGACCCCGTATTTCACGGCGGACACCATTTCCAGATCATTGCCGCTGTCTCCGAAGGCCGCGCATTCTTCAGCATTTATCCCCCATTGTTTCTGGAGAAGCTTAATCCCGCTTGCTTTATGAAGCCCCGGTATGATCAGATCTATGTCACCGTGCCCGCTTGATACAGGCGTGACGAAAGACCCGATGGCGTTTTTTAAATGGCTCAGAAGTGCGGAACAATGTTCGGCGGGAAAGCTGATGGAAAATTTCAAAATGTCATCATCGATGTTTTCAAAATGCGGCACCCTTTTTAACACATAATAATACTTACTGGCATGCAGATATTCATCTTCACCGGCATTTTCATGAATATACGCGCTTTTTTTTCCGCAGACAATGACGTTTTTCACCTCATACTGCTCTAAAGCACGGATCACTGCTTTTATAGTGTCTTCAGACATGTTACCCGCGAATAATTCTTCTCCGGCATTCACGACGAAAGCGCCATTCTCAGAAACGAAAGCGATTTCACTTTTGATTTCCGGAAAGAAGGATGTAAGCTGCGCATATTGGTTTCCGCTTGCTACGGCAAATTTAATTCCCCGCGCTTTTAATTCACGATACTGATTCATAAAACGCTCTTTATTATATGCCATTTCATCATTCAAAAACGTTCCGTCCATATCAACCGCTATCAGTTTGATACTCATATTGTCCTCCTTTTTTCGGCCGCTTTTGTCAGAGACCCTTGAAGAGATCATGCATAAAGCGTATGAACGAATTATATCCGCAGTTGTTTTGCGCCGTAAATCATTGGCTGACGTCTTGTTTTGAATGACACAAAAAGTGATTTGTCACATAAATATAACACTATGTTTCTTTTAAAAATGATATGTTACGATTAGATGTACATTCACCATTCTCATAAAAAGGAGAATCCCCCTGCATGTTCACACACGAAATGATTGCTTCATTTAACGAGCTTGAAACTTCTTTATACAACTACATCTCCCAAAACAGCGAGAAAGTCGTCTATATGCGAATCCGTGAATTGGCAAATGAAACCCATGTATCTACGGCTTCTATTTTACGTTTCTGCAAAAAAATAAACTGTGAAGGGTTTTCGGAGTTTAAGGTGAAGCTGAAAATGTATACGGAGGCAAATAAAAAAACGATTTTAAAGAGTCCCCATCATTCCGTTGCCGAATTTTTTGAAAGAACAGTAAGCGGAGGGATGGAAGAAAAGCTGAAGGAAGCAGCAGCCCTTGCGGCCGATGCAGAAAGCGTTATTTTTATCGGAGTGGGAAGTTCAGGAATTCTCGCCGAATACGGAGCCAGATATTTTTCGTGCTTAGGGAAACTTTCAATGTATATTAAAGATCCTTACTTTCCGGCCCATTCCCATTTCCGCCATAACAGTATCACGATCGCATTATCGGTTTCAGGTGAAGGAGATTCTACGGTGACTCATCTGAATCAGCTGAAACAAGAAGGCAGCCGGGTCATCAGTATTACAAATCATAAACATTCAACCATTGCCAAAATGTCCGATGTGAATATTTCATATTACGTGACGGAAGAATGGGTTGAAAATGCGAATATCACCACCCAAATCCCCGCTATGTACATACTTGAATCAATGGCTCGGGAGATATACAAATTGAGAGAATAAATTCAGGAACGAAAACACTGATACACTGGAGATTTCGCCCTTTTTGTAAAACCCTTCTCTGATGCTAGAGAAGGGTTTTGAAGATCACAGATGAGACACAATACAATTTGCATGGCCTGCCAGTTTATATTCTCCCAAACCGGAAGGCAGGAGAATATGATCTCCTTTTCTAAAGGGATATTCATGCCCGCCTGCAATCATTATTCCGTCTCCTTCGATCACGCTGACAAGAAGGAAGGGATGATCCTGGAATAGATTTGCTTCACCTTTTACATCCCACTTTTCGACTGAAAAATAAGGACATTCTATTAAAACAGCTGCCAGCAGATCATCTGTTTGTTTATATTGAACGGTCGGCCGTTCACGGACAGATGGAACGTCTATCACTTCTATACTTTTTTCCAAATGGAGCTCGCGCATCCTGCCGTCCGCATCTTTTCTTCCGTAATCATACAATCTGTAAGTCGTATCTGAATTTTGCTGCGTCTCTAAAATAAGTGTGCTCTTTCCAATCGCGTGAACGGTGCCGCTTGGGACAAAGAAGAAATCTCCCGGCTTTACCTTAACTCTGTTCAAAAGCCCGTCCCATTCTCCGCGCTCAATCATGGATATCAGTTCTTCTTTTGTTGTTGCGTTGTGGCCGAAAATGATCTCCGCATCTTTTTCACAATCAATGATATACCAGCATTCGGTTTTTCCAAGTTCCCCGTTTTCATGCATTTTGGCAAAGTCATCATTCGGATGCACCTGAACGGACAGGTCTTGGTCTGCGTCCAAAATTTTTGTAAGAAGAGGAAAACGGTCTCCTTCAAGGTTTCCGAATAAATCTCTGTGATGCTCCCACAATTCACCGAGCGTACATCCTTTATACATGCCGTTTCGAACTGTGCTCTGTCCATTTTGATGAGCGGCGAAGGCCCAGCACTCCCCTGTCCGCTCGGACGGAATATTATAGTGAAAATCACGCAGGGCGGCGCCTCCCCAAATTCTTTCTTTGAAAACCGGATTGAAAAATATCGGTTCAGTAGACATGATCATCCCCCGCTTTATTCGATTTCTTCCAGAAGCTCATACGCCTCTTCTTTTGTCTGAACGGAGAGCAGCCTTTCCCGATAGCTGTCATCCATCAGTTTTCGGGATAACATCTGCAATATTTTCAGATGCTGATTTCCGCCGCTTTCCTTCGGTACGGCAATCATAAAAATCAGTTTTGCATCAGAACCATCAAGGCTGTTCCAGTCAACACCCGAACGTCTTATTCCGAATGCGACACCCGGCGTTTTGACGGCTTCAGACTTTCCGTGCGGAATGGCGATATTCATACCTATCGCCGTGGTTCCCTGCTGTTCCCGGCTCAAAATGGCCTGCTTAAATCCGCTGTCAGACAGCAGCATACCTTTACGGGACATTTTCTCGATCATTTCATCGATAATGTCATCCCTCGTTTCGCCGGATAAATGCGGTTCAATCAAGTCCGTACTGATAATGTCAGTCAGTTTTTTGATTTCGGTCATCCCGGCTTTTCGGCTGTCAGCCTGAGATGGTTCCTTTGTTTCTTTTGCCGCTGCAGCTTCATTTGGTGCGGCAGACGGCAGCACCTCGCCGGGCGCGGGGGATTTCGCCATATCTTTCTTCAGTACATTAACCAACAGAGCGGTGACAAGAGAGCCTGCTGTTACAGCGATAAAAAACATCAGTACATGATCTACTGCTCCAAGTACAGCAACGATGGGGCCGCCGTGTGCCACTCTGTCCCCCACATGGCCGATCATCGCTATCACCGAGCCGATCATAGAACCCGCCATAATACTCGGGATCACACGAAGGGGGTCTTGGGCCGCAAATGGAATGGCTCCTTCCGTGATACCGAAAAGGCCCATCGTAAATGATGCTTTTCCCATTTCTCTTTCTGCGGCGGCGAATTTTCTTTTCCCTAAAAACGTTGCAATCCCAAGCCCTATCGGCGGTATACAAATGGAAACGGCAATCGGGCCCATGATTTCATAATTTCCTTCTCCGATCATTGCCGATCCGAAAAGAAAGGCCACCTTGTTTACGGGTCCTCCCATATCAAAGGAGATCATCGCTCCTAAAATCAATGCCAGAAGAATTGAGCTCGAACCTTTCATTCCCGCAAGCCAAACCGTTAATGATGCGAAAATATGAGCGACGGGGGCGCCGATCAGAAAGACAAACGCCAAACCGACGATCAGTGAGGCAAACACCGGAATAATAATAATCGGCATAATCGGCTGTATTGCTTTAGGAACTTTACATTTTTTGATTCCAAGCGCCGCATATCCCGCCAAAAATCCCGCAATGATTCCTCCAAGAAATCCTGCGCCGCTTGCACTGTCGTAAAAGCTGCCGGATGCCGCAATATATCCGCCGATCATTCCGGGGACAAGACCCGGCTTATCAGCGATGCTGAACGCGATGTACCCGGCTAAAATCGGGATCATGAATGAAAAAGAAGCACTGCCGATCTGTTCAATCGTTTTCCAAAAAGACTCGTCCGGAATGACTAAGCCCTTTGGTGTTTTTTCTCCTCCAAGCGTCAATGCAACCGCTATCAATAATCCGCCGACGACAATGAAAGGAACCATAAAAGAAACGCCGTTCATTAAATGACGGTAAATCGGGTTTTGTTTTTTGCCCTGCTGACTTGCGGATTCAGCTTTTGAAGCAGATTGATAGACCGGCACTTCACCGCTAAGCGCTTTTTGAATTAATTCTTCCGGTTTGCGGATGCCTTCCTGAACCCCGACAGCCAGCAGCTTTTTTCCCGCGAATCGGTCTTTGTTCACCGAACGGTCCGCCGCGATAATGATTGCGTCTGCTTCCTGGATTTCCTCTTCGGTCAGCCTATTTTCCACCCCGATTCCGCCCTGGGTTTCCACTTTGATCTCAACGCCTAATCTGCCGGCTGCTTTTTGTAAATTTTCAGCAGCCATATACGTATGGGCAATGCCGTTCGGACATGAAGTAATCGCTAACAGTTTCATATAAATCCTCCTTTGCAGTCTGAATTTCAAGATCTTGTCTCAACTTTATACTGAAATCAGCCTGTGATAAGCACGTTTTTTTACCATAAGTTCCGGAAATAACGGCATTTTTCCCTATAAACAGAAAAAAAGCAGGGAGCCATTCCCTGCTTTTAATAGTTTAAATACGATAAAAACGTCATCACATTTTTTTCTTCCGTCAGTTTTTGAATAAATGCCGGCTGCTCGCTAAGATAGGAAAGCTCACTGAATAATTGCTTTACCTTGTTTTGATCTTCGTGTTTGACAGCAAGCATAAAAACGAGCGACACCTTTTCTGTCCCCCATTCAATCGGCTCTTTTAAGGTGGCGATTGCAATGGCTGATTGTTTGATATATTTAGAGTTCGCGTGAGGGATGGCAATACCCGCCCCAATATTTGTCGCCGACATTTTTTCTCTCATTACTGCATGAATGCCATACTCTTTTTCTACATAGCCTTTTTCATACAAAGCCTGCGCCAGCTTTTCAATGACCTGATAACGGTGCTCTGTCTCTTGCTGTAAAAAAACGAGAAACGGAGTCGTGTCGTTCAGCATTTTAAACGTTTTTTGCTCCCGGCGATGTGATGTATCAAGCTGTTGCATAAATGCGCTGAGCTTCTTTTCATCAGCAGACTCCAAAAGCGGTGATACGACAATATGAGGGATCGTTACATTTCCAAGCCCTATCGTAGAAATGACGAAATCTATATCTTTATGCTTTTTGATATACTCTGTCAGCTCCGCTTTTGCGATACAGTCTTTTACCGTAATGTGATGAAATTTGCGTTCAATTTTAGTCCGCAGCAATTGTGACATGCCAATGCCCATATGGCAGACGATGATCGTCCCTTTAGGGTTATGACTGCTTCGGCGCAGCCGTTCGATCGCTGCCTGAAAATGCAGCGTCAAATAGGCCGCCTCTTCTTCAGGAATATAAAGATCAAATGTTTGATTGATGTCTTCTAAAACGTCAATGATAAGATGAAACAAATAAGGGTACATTTTTTTGATGTCGTGAAGCATGGGGTTTGAAACAGAGAGATCATAGCTCAGCCGCTTCAACACCGGATCGAGATGAATGTTCAATCCGTTGATCAGTTCCCGGTCTTTATGAAAATCCAGCATTTGCAGTTCTGAAACACGATTGATCAAATGCCTGACGACTTTGGAAAGCTCAGAATCTTCAAGATCAAGCTTCTTTTCTTGCTGCGATGGATAGCGGACTTTCCCGCCTATTATATGTAAAGTTAAATAGACGGCTTCTTCCTCAGGAAACCGGATGGCAAATACCGGCTCAAGCCGTTTTAAACAAGCCAGTGTCCATTCATATTCTTTCTTCTTTTTTACCGCGTCCAGCTGTCTTGCAGAAATGGCGACCGGCTGTTTCATTTTGATACGGCGGATAGTCAGCAATGTATGCAGCAGCAAACTTTCAAATGTTTCATCCGTAAAATAGATAGAATGTTTTTTTTGTAATAACTTGATTTCTTTTCTCACAAAGTCCGCTTCATAACTTAAAAACTTACTTTTTATAAATTGGCTTGTAAATTCCGCATTATCAATCAAATCTGAAATTCGCGCCAATGCTTTTCTTTTGTTTTTTTCGTCCCCTTCAATCTTTAAGCCAAGCCGCTGTTTAGAAACCAGTATGAGATCAAATCGCTTCAGCCACTCCTCAACCGCACTTACATCCTTTTTAATGGAAGCTCTGTTTACAAAATGCTGTGCGGCAATTTCTTTTGCGGAAACGGGCTTTGAATTCATTAATAAATCATAAGCGATGTGAAGTATTCTTTCTTCATCGGTCTTGTGCCCGCACGTAAAGTGCTCATTATAAATTTGCCGGCTTAACCGTGACCTTTCCTGTTCAGATATATGTAAATAGACGCCTAATCCCGGTTTGCGGATCAGCTGAGCTTGAGCATGTTCATTCAGGAAATCTTCAATCGTTTTCAAATCATTCCTGATCGTTTTTTCAGAACAGCGGACCCTGTCTGCGAAATCTTGCACAACTAAGTAGTCATCAGGTTCAGATAACAACAGATACAAAATCTTTTTCTGCCTTGAATTCATGTATTTCATCTGTTTTTCTATCCTTCCTGTCCGTTTCTGCTGGAGCAATTGTGATAGGTTAAATATACTGCGCATACGAAACCGTTTTCATTTTATAGTGAAACAAAAGAGTAAAAAGTTTTGTTTTTTACCGCAGGTTCCGGAAAAATCATGTTTTATACAGAGACAATTCACCTTTGATTGACGTCAAAACACCAACCGTTTTTAAACGATTGGTGTCGGCAGCGAAAACCTGCTGTTACAGCCAAAATGTTTCGCCAAGCGCTAATGCTTTCAGGTTTTCAGGAGATAATGCAAGCCGATCCCACTCGCCGTGCAGTCTGCTTAATGCTTCCCGGCCTGTATCATCAGCAAGCCGGAATGCCCCGTAATGCATGGGAATGAAGCTGTCAGCCTTCAGCTCCAAAAACGCTTTTACGGCGTCTTCCGGATTGATATGTGACACTTGCATAAACCATTCCGGTTCGTATGCTCCGATCGGCATCAGAGCCGCCTTAATACGAAACCTCTCTCCGATTTCTTTAAAGCCTTCAAAATAGCCTGTATCTCCTGCAAAATAGATGGACTCGCCGTTTTTGCTTTCTATGACCCAGCCTCCCCAATGAGAGGTATCGGTATCCCAAAGCGTTCTCCGTGTCCAGTGCTGGGCCGGAACAAATGATATATTCACCCCCCGCATCTCAAAACGATCCCACCAATTCATTTCATGAACGTTTTTGCGGCCTTTTTTGTTGAACAGCTTTTTCAATCCCGCAGGCACGTAAAAATCCGGGTTTCCTCTCAGTTTTTTTATACTCGGAAAATCAAGATGATCATAATGCCCGTGTGAAATGAGCACGGCATCAATGTCAGGCAGTTCGCTCAATTCATATCCCGGCTCTGTCAGCCGTTTTTGAAAACCCATCCGCCGCGCCCATACAGGGTCGGTCATTATGTTAAGCCCCTGTATTTGGATCAGAAATGAAGAATGGCCGATCCAAGTTATGGCGGTTTCCGTCCGATTGACGGCAACATCACGGACATCCCTTGTGACCGCTTTCGGAATGTTCTCGCTTAAGTCTTTACTTTTTTCTCTTCGTTCTTTCATCCATTTCCACATGTCCCTGAATCCATGTTCATTCTTCACGCCATTCAAGTTTTCATATCTTTTTTTCATTATCATTCTCCCTTGACACGTGTTCTATTAGATTCATCGGACATTTATACAATGTCTGTAAATACCGCCCCGCTTGCTTCGGCTAAATCTTGAGGCGCTGCTTTCAGCTGCATTCCGATTTTCCCCGCACTGACAATCATAAACTCCAGTGTTTCAGCGGATCTATCAATAAAAGTCGGAAACCTTTTTTTCATGCCGATCGGAGAGCAGCCGCCGCGCATATAGCCGGTTACTCCCAAAAGGTCCTTCATGGCAATCATTTCTATTTTCTTCTCACCTGCCGCCTTCGCAGCTTTTTTCAGATTCAGTTCTTTTGCAACGGGAACGACAAAGACGTAATAACGATCAGTACCTGCAGATGCCACTAAGGTTTTATAAACATATTCGGCAGCGTATCCGATTTTTTGTGAAACGGAAAGACCGTCTGCGGGCTGTCCCCCTTCTGTTTTGTAACCTAATAGCTCATAGGGAATGTTTTGCTGCTCAATTATACGGACAGCATTTGTTTTCACTGTTTTTTTCGCCATGGTTTTCCTCCGTTTTCTGTATTTCTTTCTGCTTTATTTTCAACTTCGATTTTAATAAAATGACCGCTCAGTTGCGTGCTTTGTAATACTCAAGTGCAAACTGTTTAAAACACTCAGCAGCGGGAGAAAGAGCATGGTTTTTCAGCTGGGCTAGCGCTATGGTGCGTTCGCATTGGTAATCTGCAACCGGTAGAAA
This sequence comes from Bacillus sp. FSL P4-0334, assembly GCF_038004825.1. Taxonomy (NCBI): domain Bacteria; kingdom Bacillati; phylum Bacillota; class Bacilli; order Caryophanales; family Bacillaceae; genus Bacillus; species Bacillus sp. FSL P4-0334. Next base: position 3,819,074 of record NZ_JBBORX010000001.1, read on the forward strand.
AACGACCGGAAAGTATGAATGCTCCGCGGTTTTCGGCAGCACTGCAGCCCCCAGACCCGCGGCGGTCAGCCCTAATATGGTTGACACTTCCTCTCCTTCAAATGCGAGATGCGGGTGTATATTCAAATCCCGGCACATCAGATCAAACATATACCTCAGCCCGTATCCCGGTTTAAAACCCACAAAATCCTCGTCCTGCATCTCTTTCATTTGAATGCTTTTATTTCCTGCAAGCGGGTGGTTCTCAGGTAGCACCGCATAAAGAGGCTCTTTCTCCAGCACTGTCCATTGTAAAAGCTCGCTGGGAAGCGGCGGGGAGCTGAGACAGATATCCGCATCTCCCGTTTCCACCATTTTGCGAAGCGTTTCATTTGCGCCTTGATAAAGCCGGAAGGTCACGTTTGGGTATAGCTTTTTAAATTCGGCAATCAGCTGAGGCATTAAGCGCAGCCCGAGTGTATGAAGAAATGATACAGATATTTCGCCGTGCTCCAGGCTCATATTCTTTTTCACTTGTTCAACGCCTTCATTTAAAGCTCGTCTCGCTTGTTTTGCTTTTATTAAGAACTGCTCTCCGTGCCTTGTCAGCCGGACGGCTTTTGTCTCTCTGTAAAATAACGGCGCGCCTAATTCTTCTTCGAGCCTGATAATCGATCGGCTTAATGCCGGCTGAGAAATCATTCTTTCTTTTGCCGCATTTGTGAAATGCTGATGAGCTGCCGCCGCAATGAAGTTGTCAATTTGATGAAGCTCCATTTTCTCCTTTTCCCCTTCCTCCATAACCTACACGCATTAATTCTATAGTTATTATAAATTAGACACATTGAAATGAAAAGCGTACGATACATATATAACCAACAGTGAGAAAAGAGGGACATTCATGACGTTTATTCAGCCTCATACAAAGGCTTACAGAAAGGCCAGCTTGGCTCTGTTTATCAGCGGCTTTGTGACCTTCGCCACGCTTTACACGACACAGCCGCTTCTGCCTTTGTTTTCGGAAGAGTTTCATATTTCCGCTGCGGCTGCCAGCTTAACTTTATCCATCTCAACAGCCGTTTTGGCATTTTCATTATTGGCCGCCGCTTCGTTGTCTGACGGATTCGGCAGAAAAAAATTAATGGTGCTGTCGTTAACAGCTACTTCTGTTTTAGGTCTATTAACAGCGTTCAGTCCGGCTTTTCCCGCGCTTTTGGCGATGAGGGCGCTGCTCGGTATTTTCCTGGCAGGCGTTCCGGCTGTCGCTATGACATATGTAGGCGAGGAGTTTGATCCGAAGGGCCTCGGGAAAATGATGGGCTTGTATATCAGCGGCACAAGCATCGGGGGAATGAGCGGCAGGCTGTTAACGGGGCTTCTGACCGATGTATTCGGCTGGCGGCCGGCGCTTGCCATCATCGGCATTCTTTCTATTGTATTAAGCTATTTGTTTTGGCGTTTTCTTCCGGCTCCGCGCCATTCATCTCAGCGGCATGCGGGCGAAAAGCGGCATGTAAGGAATACGGAGCGGTCCTGCACCGCAAACGGCTGCTTTTGTTAATATCTCTGGGATTTATATTAATGGGGAGTTTTGTGACATTATATAATTATATCGGCTTTCATTTAATGGCGGCTCCTTATCATTTGTCGCAGACTGTGATCGGTTTTATTTTTATTGTCTATCTCGCGGGAACGTTCAGCTCGGTCTATATGGGGAAAAAAGCAGATCTTTTCGGAAGCGCGAAAATGATTAAGATTGCGATTTTTGTTATGCTTGCCGGCGCAGCGGTGACACTTTTGCCCCAGCTTGCGCTTAAAATCGCGGGGATTGCCGTCTTTACCTTCGGCTTTTTCGGTGCGCATTCGATCGCAAGCGCCTGGGTCGGCCGCGCAGCCGGTGATCATCGTGCGCAAGCCTCTTCATTATATCTGCTTGCATACTATATCGGTTCAAGCGTGGCAGGGTCTTGCGGCGGTTTCTTTTGGACGCATTTTCATTGGATCGGTATCATTTCATTTATTTCGGTTTTGCTATTGCTGTCTTATCCGGTTTTATTTCTGGCGGAATTCAGAAAAAAGGGACATAGCCGCCTGCATGTAAATCAATAAAAACATTAAAGATTTGTGTCTTTTGGCCGATACTAAAGATAAGGCCGGCACGATACTCCCTATAACTATTCCTTTTGATTCAGTAGATTTCAAATATCGTGCCGGCTTTCTTCAATTAAAAAACATTCTTCAGTTGTCTCACTCTTCTGTTACATACCTGCCCAAACATCTTTCGCATATCTTCCTTCCGCCTGCAGCTGTTCAAGCCACTCCAAGGAAACTTTTGAATCGGTGTTATGCCCCTTTTCATACGCCTGAAGCAGTACATTTTCGACAGCCGGAGCCATTTTGCTTCCGTCACCGCATATATAGAGATGGCCGCCTTGGTCAAGAAGGGCAATAATTTGTGCAGCCTCGCGAAGCAGAACATCTTGTACATATACTTTACAGTCCTGATCTAACCTGGAATACGCCCGATGCACGGTGACAAGGCCGTTTTTCTCCGCATGGTCGAATTCATCTTTGTACAGATCGTCTTGTTCAGGATGCCGGCAGCCGAAGTATAAATGAGCTTCGCCCAGGCTGTTACCGGACATTTTTTCGGCAGCCCGCGCCTGGATAAATCCCCTGAACGGCGCAATTCCTGTGCCTGCTCCGACCATAATGAGAGGCGTTTTCGGATTTTCAGGCAATGCGAAACCCGACTGCGGCGAGCGGATGAAACAGACGGCAGAATCGCCTTTTTGTAATCCGGCTAAATAGTTCGAAGCCACGCCCCGGTATTCCCCACGGCCGCTCCATGCCGGAGCCGTCACAACGCCGACCGTGATACTGAGCTCCCCGCTGGTTGCCTTCGGTGAGCTTGAGATTGAATAATAGCGCGCCTTTAAGGACGGCAGAAGTTCTAAAAAGCGCTCAAACGGCAGTTCACATGCAGGATAATCTTCCAGCAGGTCCAGCATGGTCATTCGTTTTTTCAGCACGTTTTCTTTATATGCCGCATCATCAGAATAAAGATGCTCCAATTCTTTTTGGTGCGGCGGGCACACGGTATGTGCGGCAAGTTCGCGAAGCTGGGCTCTCGTTGCCGGCTCCTGCAGCTCTACATAGGACGCCAAAAGCTCCGGCGCATTAACCGGCCGGTCCATCGGCAGATGAGGCAGCTGCCGGCCCTTGATCTTAAAGTGCTGGTTCGGATCAAGACCGAATCGGCGAATGACACGGCTGATCAGTTCCCCGCTGTTTTGCGGAAGCACCCCGAGATGATCTCCTTCCTGATACGTTTCTGTTTCGGGGAGACGCAGCTCAATATGCCGGACTGAGCGCTTGCTGCTTTCGGTATGAAGCTCTTTGTTCGTGATGACCTCCGCCTCAAATGCTTTGTACGTTTTGGCAATCGGCGTCTCGGCTGCTTCACTTACGTATTCGATTGATAACTGTGATTTGTTTGTCTGTTTTGGAGCGGCCTCTATATGAAAAGCCTTCATGATGTCCTTCCAGAATGAGTCTTCCCAGGCTTCCTGACTGTACTCAAAATCATCGGCATTGTCGCCCTCCCCGATAGAGGTCAGCCGTTTTGCCCCTTTTTCTTCAAGCACTTTGTCTATCAGGCGGGGGATCCTTTGGTAAGTGGCGGCCCAGTTGCGGTCTCCGCAGCCGAAGACGGCGTAAGAAACACCCTTTAATTCCTGATCTTCAAGGGTTTCCATCCATTTCACAAAACCCGCCGCATTATCAGGCGGCGCCCCGTTATAAGAAGCCGTAACAATAACGACCGCGCCTTTTACAGGCAGTTTCCCGGCATAATCATCGAGCGGGCCGGTTTCAGTTGAAAATCCTTTGCTTCTTCCGATATCAGCCAGCTCTTCCGCGATTCCTTCCGCAGTTCCTAAATTTGATCCGTAAAGAATGAGAAGCGGCGTTCCGTGGGACGGGATTTCTTTCGTTTCTTCTTTGTGACCGCTTCCTTCAGCTTTATGGTTTTGTACGGGCTGATGATTGAACACGTCCTTGTTTTTCACACGGATTTTAAAATCACCGGGCTTAATGGTTAGAGCTTCTTTAATCGTAAGCTCATAATCAGTATGATCAATCAGTTCAAAATGTTTCAGGACAAGGCCGAGCACCATTGTCGCTTCCTGCAGGGCAAACTGCATCCCGATGCATGCGCGCTGTCCGTTTCCGAACGGCTTATACGCATCAGCCGGAATTGCCGCGGGATCACTGAACCTTTCCGGACGGAATAACTCGGCATCTTCTCCCCACGCGCTTTTATCCCGGTGCAGCTGAGGAGTCAGAATCGTCACCGGCTGTCCCTTCGCAATCGGATATTTCCCGCCGAGAACCGTATCTTCCTTCGCGTACAGAGAAAATGCCGGGGCAGTCGGATACAGCCGCAAAGTCTCATTTAACACCATGCGGATATATGTCAGCTGCTGAATCTGCTTATATTCAGGGGTCTCTCCCGTCAGCACCCGCTCGGCTTCCTGAACGGCTTTTTTCAATTTATCTTTATTTTTCAGCAGGCAGTATATCGCAAAAGAAAGCAGCCCGCTAGTGGTTTCATGCCCAGCGATCAAAAAGGTAATGATTTGATAACGGATATTTTCATCATCCAGCCTTTCCCCTGTTACAGGGTCTTTCGCTTCAAGCATCAATGCTAAAAGGTCAGACAGATTCTCATCCGGATTTTCCCTCCGCTCAGCGATGATCCGGTCTACAAGCGAATTCATCTCTTCAATATCCTGCTGGAACTGATGTCTCGTTTTGATCATCAGCTTGTCCTGCAGGCTGTGTCTTTGTGATTGGCGCATTGCCTCCTGCAGCGCACGAAGCATACTTGTGATAAAAGGATGCTGTGTGTCGCGGTAAAAGCTGTTAAAGCGGTAATGAAATCCGCACAGGCCGATTGTATCCAGCGTCAGGCGCGTCATATCTTCGGCAACGTCAATTTCTTCATTCGGATTTAATCTGCTCCACTTCTGCACGAGCTGCATGGCAATATCCAGCATCATTGAATGATAGCCTTTCATCGCCTTCTGGCTGAAGCTCGGCAATAAAATCCGATGCGCTTTCTGCCAATTCTTTTCGTGAGTCCAGCTCGTAAATAGTCCGTCACCGCCAAACTCACGGACCTTCAGCAAAGCTTTGCTGAGATTTTTGTCAAATCGCTTTTCATCACAGACTTCTGCCGCGAGCTCGCGGCCTGAGACGAAGACCCCGACAGAGCTCGGAAATTCAAAACGAAAGATCGGGCCGTATTCTTCGGCAATTTTCCATAGCGATTGTGACAGTTTTTCTTTTTCCAAGTGAGGGAGATTTTTCAGAGGCCCGTATGTTTTCGGCTGCGGTATAGCGCTTAGCTGTTTCATATCGATCTTCCTTCCTTCGGCGAATAATTAATGAGTTCTGATGGCATCCCAAGAACATTGTTCCAATTCTTTCAAAAACGGTTTTGTTATTTCGACGCTTCCCGTCCGGATAAGCTGATAGAGTTTGAGATATGCCCCGAGCAGCAGCGCCATCAGCACATTGGACGGCAGATTGCGGAGCACACCTTCAGACTTGCCGCGCTGAAAAAAGACGTCAAGCATCTGTGTTATTTCATCAAGAAGCTTACGGCTCGTTTCATTCAGAAAGTAGGCGTCCTTATTCGTTTCAAGAAAAAACAATGCATACTCACTTTCCTTCGTAAAATCAATCAGACAATAAAACAGGTGATGAAACCCTTCTCTTACAGATATCCCCTGAAAGTCCGTTTTGACTTTTTTCATAAAACGCTGCGCACTTTCCTGATACAGTACGTTCACAAGTGTCTCTTTACTGTCAAAGTAACGGTAAATTGTGCCGGTTCCAACATCGGCCTGAGCGGCAATCATCGGAATCGTCGTGGCGTCAAATCCTCTATCTGTAAACAAAGTAAGCGACGCTTTCATAATGAGTTCAACCTTGTTTGAAGCTGTCATTTCATCCCCCTTTCTAAATACGGAATGAATATTCATTCCGTTTGTTCAAAATATTTAAAATGTACGGTCATCTGATTACCATTGTATAAGAAAAAAACTTTTTTTAATATAAAATATATGTGAAATAACCAAAAATAAGGAAATATGCCCAATTCCACAAAAAGAGCTGCAGTGACTTAAGCAGCTCTTTTTATTTCCCAAGAAATATTCTATTTAATGGCAGTAATAAAATGGAATGAATCTCTGCTGACAACTGAAATGTCTCTGAAATGCTGATCATAGAGCACCTCAATCACATCCTTTTCACTCATCCGCGAAGGTTTCAAAACCATATAGAAACACCCGTCAATTTGAAGAACGCGGTACACTTCTTTACATGCTGTCCGGTAATCGCTGACTGTTTCAGCAGTATGTAATGAGAAGACTTTATGAAAACTGCGGTCGCGGAACGGTATGCTTTCCGGCCTCCCCTGCTGAATGTTTCCGAGCCCGGCTTTTATAACCGAACGGTTTGCGCGCTGTGTTTTCCGTATTTTACGTTTCGATGTTTCTATGCTTTTAAGACTGCCCTTTTCAAGCTGTCCGATGATTTGTTTAAACATTGAGCCGTTTCCGGTCCCGATTTCCAAAATGCGGTCGTATTCCTGTATGTCCATCAAAATTTGCTGAATGACTGACTCTGCCGGTTCTGATGCAGCAAAGTATTTCGCGCGCATTCGTTTTAATGCTGAAGATGTGTGTTGCAACATTGTATAACACCCGCTTTTCCATTCCTGTGATTTATTATTCAGAAATAATATCACCTCGTATTAGTATGAGGTACTAACTAGACGCACTTCTCTTCATGAACGTTTCGATTTATTTGAAATTTATATTTGTTTTCATAAAAAAAAGACGGAAAACGTAGGTTTTCCGCCTGCTCTAGTACCAATAATACGGTGCTATATATCTTGTCTGCCGGGAAAGCGCCGCCATTCTCTGCCGGCGATACGGGTTGCCGTAGCCGTGTTTAAATGAATGGGGCATTGACGCATACCCGTGCCCGATGGATGGAATTCTGTTCTGACCGCCTTGCATGCTATCACCCGCTTACCAGTTTTTCTTTCTTTACCATGGTATGCAGGCCGTCTGCGACGTGACAGCAACATCCTCGCTAAACCTGGTCCTTCTCCATTGTGTAATGATTCAGCAGTTCAATTCTGAACATGATGATCTCCTCCTTCTCCTCCGTTTTGGCCCTTCGTGTCCGTTAGTTCATATAAAAGTGTTTCAGCTGGCGTTCTTTCGCTTCATTATAAAACTCTTCGACCTGCTGTTCTCGTTCATACTCTTCCGCACTTTTAAAACGCTTTGAAATGGTCAGTGTTAAAAAGAAAAGATTAATGGTCATTATCGCTCACCCCCTTTCAATATCCGCACAAGCGAAAATAACCCGCAGCAAAGTTCATATGCGCTGCGGGCAGACTAAATCCGCAGACAAAAGAAGACGGTGCTTCTTTCCCTGCGGGGAGCTGCGAATGTCCTGATACTCCGAAATTAACGTGCTTGACGGGCAGAGGTTAAGGAAGGACACGAACTCTTCCACAGGCTGAATCGGTTCAATTGTAGATTTTGATTGCCGTTTAACGTCGTCATGTGATTCAACCTCCCTTTGCTTTTTTCTTACTTTGTAAGTATATCCATCAGCTTCCATTTTGTAAACATTTTTTTCAAGATTTGGACGGAAAATGTGCTGGCATTCCGCTTCAATTGTCCGTGTTTTCCGGCATCTTTCTTACCTCAGGAAACTCTTTTCATCCCTTGCTTTTTCTGATCTTCTTTTGAATATGCAATAAAATAAATAAGACCGACAAACACTGCCCCGCCGATGACATTCCCGATAAAGGCCGGAATAAGATTGCCAATCAGATCACCCCACGAAAAAGAACCTGCAAATATCGCAGCCGGGATGATAAACATATTGGCTACAACGTGCTGAAAACCAATTGCGACAAACGCCATAATCGGAAACCATATACCCGCGATTTTTCCGGCTCCGTCTTCTGCACCGAAAGAAAGCCAGACGGCCAAACAGACAAGCCAGTTACAGCCGATCGCCGAAACAATGACTTTTCCAAACGGCATATCCAATTTGCCTTGTGCGACCGCAATTGTTTTTTCCAAGTAAGGTCCTGTTTCGGTTAATCCGACAACATGTCCGAAAAAGTAAGCGACAAACAGTGCGCCGACAAGATTCATCAACGTCACGATCACCCAATTTTTCACTAATGCACCGGCGGATATTCTTCTGGAAAACAGCGCCATGGATACCGACATCATATTTCCCGTAATCAGCTCCGCGCCGGCAAGAACGACGAGCACCAAGCCGATGGGAAACACGGACGCCCCGATTAAACTCGACAGGCTTCCCCATTCTTTCGGAAGGTCGCCGATGACACGGATATCAAGCAAATAACCGAGTGCGATAAACGCTCCTCCCAAAAATCCCAATACAATCAGTGCTGAAAGCGGTGAATGCACCTTTTTTACCCCTGATTCGACCGCAAGCTCCGCTATTTCGTCCGGTTTACGAAAAGCCATAATAACCCCTCCATTTATCATTTCAGCCCGCAGTTTCCAAAGACGCCTAACAAAAAAGGCAGCACTCAACTAACCCGTCTGAAAAAACGGGGTTTGAATGCTGCCTAACTTGTATGCATACCCATACAACAATATCAAGCAGAATGAAAATATGCGGTATAGAATATGTACAGATCATGCACACATTCCATAAAAAATCGTCCTTAGGCCACTGCTGGCAGTTCATATCATATCAAATGTGACAATTTCGTGTCAATTGAATATTGTCAGCTTTTGATTTCTTCTTTATGCTCTTCAATTGAGCGGTCAAAGACAAACACCGATACGGCAATATTTTCCTCTATTTTAATATCTGAAAACAGATGCACAAGCTTTGCTCCGATGAGCTCTTCCATTCCGTCAGGCGTTTGTTTTGAATACAGTTCCTGAATTAAGCTGGTACGCGCCGCATGAACCATTTCTCTTCCTTCAGGCGTGCGTGCGATAAACTGCTCACTTGCGCTTAGATTGCCGTAAAGTGTAGATACCGCCATGTTATCCACAAAAACGGTGTGAATTCGTTCAGGCCCCTTTCCAAATAATTCTTTGCGCAATTTCCGGATAATATCGTTAAATTCATGAATTTTTTTAGACATATTGTCCCCTCCGATTTTAGCCTATGAAAGACATTCCCGGTTCCCCTTTGTGACATTTCACCTGGTTAAAGTTTTCCTTTCGTATTGTATTATAATAAATATCACCTTATAATAAAAGCAGTGAAGATGGATTTGTAATAGGAAACGTGTTATGAGTCTATCGTTTTATACAAATAGGATTGGTCTGTTAGTAAGACTTGCTAGTGAACTATTCCGCCATGCGTATTTATACCGTTCTCCGTACAGGAGGCCGGTATCTATGTGCATGGCTTTTTTTCGAGTTTAAAAGATGGAGGGGAATTGGAAGTGACAGACGTTCAGTCTATCCGTGTCAAAATTGACGGCACGGAGTATGAAGCACCAGAGGGGTCTAAGATTTTAGATATTTTAAACCAAAACGGAATTGAGATTCCGCAAATATGCCATGTACCGGAAGTGGATCCGATTCAAACATGTGACACCTGTATTGTTGAAGTAAACGGGAAATTGCAGCGCTCTTGTTCCACGGCTGCAGAAAACGGGATGTCCATCTCGCTTACGTCGGGAAGGGTAAAAGAGGCTCAGACAGAGGCCATGGACCGCCTGCTCGAGAATCACCTGCTTTACTGTACGGTATGCGATAACAACAACGGCAATTGCACACTGCATAATACAGCGGAAATGATGGGAATTGAGCATCAGAAATATCCGTATACGCCGAAAGATGATTCAAAGTGCGCGGTTGATATGTCTCACCCGTTTTACCGCTATGATCCGAACCAATGCATCGCCTGCGGCCAATGTGTGGAAGTGTGTCAAAACCTTCAGGTGAATGAGACCCTTTCAATTGATTGGGAGCGCGACCGCCCGCGGGTCATTTGGGATGAAGGCGTCGCCATTAATGAATCTTCCTGCGTCAGCTGCGGCCAGTGTGTCACTGTCTGTCCTTGTAACGCACTGATGGAAAAATCAATGCTCGGCCAAGCCGGATTTATGACAGGAATAAAAGAAGATGTCATGGAACCGATGATTGATTTAGTGAAAAATGTTGAACCCGACTATACAAGCATCTTCGCCGTGTCTGAAGTGGAAGCGGCTATGCGCGATAAACGGACGAAAAAAACAAAAACAGTCTGCACGTTCTGCGGCGTCGGATGCTCTTTTGAAGTATGGACAAAAGGACGTGACATCCTTAAAATTCAGCCTGTTTCCGATGCTCCGGTTAACGCGATTTCCACTTGTGTGAAAGGGAAATTCGGCTGGGACTTCGTGAATTCGGAAGAACGGATTACAAAACCGCTTATCCGGAAAAACGGCGCATTTGTTGAATCGTCATGGGAAGAAGCTCTTGATCTTGTCGCTTCAAGACTCGGTTCGATCAAGGACGAACACGGAAATGGTTCTGTCGGTTTTATTTCTTCTTCTAAAATTACGAATGAAGACAACTACGTCATTCAAAAATTGGCACGTCAAGTATTTGAAACCAACAACGTGGATAACTGCTCACGCTACTGCCAGTCACCGGCAACGGACGGCTTATTCCGCACCGTCGGTATGGGCGGAGACGCCGGCACAATTAAAGATATCGCAAAAGCGGGCCTCGTGCTCATCGTCGGCGCCAATCCGGCGGAAGGACATCCGGTTCTGGCCACACGCGTGAAACGCGCCCATAAACTGCACGGCCAAAAACTGATTGTTGCCGATCTGCGCAGAAATGAAATGGCTGAACGGTCCGACCTCTTTATCAGCCCAAAACAAGGGACTGACCAGGTCTGGCTCATGGCAGTAACGAAATATATGATTGACCAAGGCTGGCACGATCAAGCGTTTATTGATGAAAATGTCAACTACTTTGATGATTATAAAGAAACGCTGGAAAAATACACATTGGAATATGCGGAGCGCATCACCGGACTTTCTCAGGATACGATCATCCGCATTGCCGAAATGATTCGTGATGCAGACGGCACTTGTGTTCTTTGGGGCATGGGCGTTACTCAAAATACAGGCGGCTCTGATACATCAGCGGCGATTTCCAACCTGCTGCTTGCCACAGGAAACTACCGCCGTCCGGGCGCCGGAGCCTATCCGCTGCGGGGACATAACAACGTTCAAGGCGCTTGCGATATGGGAACTCTTCCAGGCTGGCTTCCGGGGTATCAGCATATTACCGATGATGCGGCACGCGCTAAATTCGAAAAAGCTTACGGTGTTGAAATTGACGGCAAGCCGGGTCTTGATAATATCGAAATGCTCCATGCGATTGAAGAAGGAAACATGAAAGCCATGTATCTCGTCGGTGAAGATATGGCGCTCGTCGATTCAAACGCCAACCATGTTCATAACATTTTATCCAGCCTTGATTTCTTTGTTGTGCAGGATATTTTCCTTTCAAGAACGGCGCAATACGCGGATGTCATCCTGCCTGCGGTTCCATCTCTTGAAAAAGACGGAACATTTACAAACACAGAGCGGCGTGTGCAAAGATTGTATCAGGCGCTTCCGACACTCGGCGATGCAAAACCCGACTGGTGGATTATTCAGGAAGTCGCCAATCGTTTAGGCGCTGATTGGAATTACACGCATCCTAGCGACATTTTCTCAGAAATGGCGAGCCTTTCTCCGCTGTTCGGAAAAGCAAGTTACGACGTTCTTAGCGGCTGGAACAGCTTCTTGTGGGGAAGTTTTACGGGAGAAAGCACTCCGCTTCTTTATGAAGACGGCTTTAACTTCCCGGACAAAAAAGCCCGTTTTGCGCTGAGCGATTGGGTGGAGCCTGCCGTATTCCCTGAAGAATATGACCTGCATATTAACAACGGACGGATGCTTGAACATTTCCACGAAGGAAACATGACAAACAAGTCAAAAGGCATTCAGTCTAAAGTTCCGGATGTATTTGTTGAAGTATCGCCGGAGCTCGCGGCTGAACGCGGAATTTGCGACGGGACAATGATCCGGCTCGTCTCTCCTTTTGGGGCGGTTAAATTGAACGCGCTTGTGACAGACCGCGTCCGCGCAAATGAGCTTTATCTGCCGATGAACTCTACAGATAAAGATTCTGCGATTAATTTCCTGACCGGGCCTGCGTATGATTCACGGACACATACACCTGCCTATAAGCAGACAAAAGTCCGCATGGAAGTGCTCGGTTCCTGTGATACTCCGCCGCTTCCGAAAACGAATCCGCGGAACAAAAAACGTCATCCGCAAAACGGTGTGGAAGCTCAGCGAAAATGGAACCGTCCGGGCTATGTGCACTTAACTGATTAAGGAAAGGAGGAAACATTATGGCAAGCCCAATTACTGAAATTCAAAAAGAAACGAAAACAGAGGAACAGCTGAAAGCTGAAAAACTGGAAGAGCTGAAGACGCTTCTCGCAGAAAATGAAGAAGCCGTCGCGAAAACGATGTCCATCATGGCAGAGCTGAATGGCTTGGGCATTTTTGATGCCGCCGGCTATATGCTCCAGGCAAAAGAGGAGATTGCCAAAATCGCACTCGGACAGATTTCCCGGGAACCTGTCACCAATCTCCTGAATACGATGATGGCCGCGGGAGGCGCGCTGTCAAAAGCTGATCCCGAATTTATGGGCAGACTTTTAGAAAGCGCCATGGCCGGGACGGATCAGGCGCAAAGATTTTTAAAAGAGGACAGGAAAGTCAGTATGTTTGAACTGATGAAAGCCGTCGGTGATCCTGATATTAACCGCGCGCTCGGCTTCGGGCTGCAGTTTTTAAAAGGAATGGGAAAAGAATTACGCGAAACCCCGTCTGAATAAGAAACGAAAAAGCCATTGTCAAAAGACAATGGCTTTTTTTTATTCATCGGCCTCTTCCAGCCTCTTTTTATAAATAAGTGAACGGTCAACGCAGAAATAAGCGCCCGCTAAAAATACACAATCCGTTACAAACATCAGCATTTTTTGGCCCGCAGTCAGCCCTTGTCCGGGAAGAACCGCGCCGATATAAATGAAGGTGCTGACTGCAAGCAGAATAAATGCGTAATGCTTAAAATCTTCTATTAATGATTTCAGTCTTTTCTTCTCCATATAAGGTCACCTGCCAGTTTTATAGTCTACCAACATTATAATACAAGCTGACAGCCGACAGAGAATGTAAATCTATCCATTCTTTATAAAAGTGAATCAAGCGCCTGTTTCACATCCGCCGTTAAATCCTCAGTATCCTCAATACCGACCGAGATCCGCACGAGCCCGTCGGTAATGCCAAGCGCAAGCCGGCGGTCGCGCGGGATCGATGCGTGCGTCATTCTGGACGGCACGGAGATTAGGCTTTCAACCGCTCCTAAACTTTCCGCGATCGTAAACAGGTTCAATTTTTCTAAAAACGCGTCGACGCGTTCGCTGCTGCCGACATCAAAGGAAATCATTCCGCCGAAACCGGAGCTTTGCGCTTTTGTCAGCTCATGGCCCGGGTGTTTCGCTGATCCGGGATAGTAGAGCGTCTGAACGGCATCATGTGCTTCAAGCAGCTCGGCGATTTTTCCGGCGCTGTGATTGATGGCATCCATTCTGAGTCCCAGCGTTTTAATCCCTCTCATCAAAAGCCATGAATCCTGCGGTCCTAAAACGCCGCCCGTTGAGTTTTGCACATAATGAAGCTTTTCGCCCAGTTCTTTATCAGCCGTGACGACTAAGCCGCCGACGACATCGCTGTGGCCGCCGAGATATTTTGTCGCGCTGTGAAGCACGATGTCCGCGCCGAAGCTGAGCGGCTGCTGGAAATACGGCGTGTAAAACGTATTATCGACGATAAGCAATACACCCGCTTCTTTTGCGATGTCAGACATCAGTTTGAGGTCAGTCACTTTCAATAGCGGGTTTGTCGGTGTTTCGATATAAATGGCTTTCGTATTCGGGCGAATGGCCTTTTTGACTTTTTCTTCACTGCTCGTATCGACAAAGTCCGCTTCAATGCCGAAGCGGTTCAGCACGCCTGTCATCACCCGGTAAGTGCCGCCGTATACATCATCCGTCAAAATAACATGATCGCCGCTGTCAAACAGCATCATGACGGCAGTAATCGCAGCCATGCCTGAGCCGAACGCATATCCTGCCGCGCCACCTTCAAGCTCCGCAATTAAGCTTTCAAGCGCCGTCCGCGTCGGATTGGCCGTTCTTGAATATTCATAACCCGTGTGCTCGCCCGCTTTCGGCTGCCGGTACGTGCTTACTTGATAAATCGGTACGGAAACCGCTCCTGTTTTTTCATCTCCCGTAATTCCTCCGTGCACCATCAGCGTTTTTTTCTTCATCTTACTGACCTCCTTGAAAAATGTTTTTGCTTATATATCGATCGCTGCCATCAGGGAAAATAGTGACGATATTTGATCCGGCGGGCGCTTTTTTCGCTTCTTCAAGCGCTGCATAAAGAGCCGCCCCTGAAGAGCTTCCGATTAAGAGGCCTTCTTTCTCAGCCGCTTCTCTGACAAGCGAAAACGCCGTATCGTCTTCCACCGTGTAAATGGCGTCAAAATGGTTCTCGTCCATATAATCCGGGATAAACTCCATGCCGATGCCTTCCGTTTTATGGGCATGCGGCTCTCCTCCGTTCAGGATCGAGCCTTCCGGTTCAACGATCACCGTTTTGACGGCAGGATTTTTCTCCTTTAAATAAGCTGCCGTACCGGCAAAGGTGCCGCCGGAACCCGCTCCTGCGACAAAAGCGTGGATATCCCCGCCGAGCGCGTTCCATATTTCGGGTCCGATCGTTTTATAGTAAGTCAATGGATTTACTTGGTTTTTAAATTGCAGAACGGCATAAGAATTATTAATCTCTCTCTCCAGTTCAAGCGCTTTTCGGATGGCTCCCTGCATGCCTTCTTCTCTCGGCGTATGCACGATGTCCGCTCCGAGAGCTTTCATAATTTGCTGCTTTTCTCTGCTGAAATGCTCCGGGACGCAAAAAACGGCGCGAAGCTGATGCTTTCTGGCGCACAGAGCGAGTCCGATCCCGGTGTTTCCGGCAGTCGCCTCAATGATAACGCCGCCCGGTTTCACCTTTCCCGTGCGAAGCGCATCTTCAATGAGCATCCCGCCCAGCCTGTCTTTAATGCTTCCGCCCGGATTCATCATCTCAAGCTTAGCATAAACCGCTGTTCCCTCCGGTATATCAAAATGCTTGAGACGGAGCAGCGGTGTATTTCCGATCAGTTCTGTAATATCTGTTATCACGTTCAATATATGTCCTCCTCCTGGAAAAGCGGAGGAGAACGAGAATCCCCCGCTTAGTGAATTCGTTTGATGACATTCAGGACAAGCTCAGTTGAATGAACGGCAGCCTGTTCTAAAAATTTATCAAATGAAACGTCAGATTCTTTTCCGGCAATATCAGATAAAGCTCTGATGACAACAAAAGGCGTTTTGAACTGGTGGCACACCTGTGCGACAGCCGCAGCTTCCATTTCAACCGCGTACAAATCCGCAAATTTGGCGCGTACGTCTTCAACCCGCTTCGGATCATTCATAAAAGAATCTCCCGTAGCGATTGTGCCTTTGGCGACTTGAATGCCGTTCAGTTCAGAAACCGCTTCCTCAGTAATACTGATCAGCTTTTCATCAGCTTTGTATGCTGCCGGAAGACCCGGCACCTGTCCGTATTCATAGTCAAACGCCGTCACATCCACGTCATGATGGCGGACATCTGTTGAGATGACGACGTCGCCTACATTCAATGTATGATGAAAACCGCCCGCTGAGCCTGTGTTAATCACATAATCAGGTTTGAAACGGTCAAGCAGAAGCGTCGTGCTGATCGCCGCGTTGACTTTCCCGATACCTGATTTCAGCAAGATGACTTCGACGCCTTCATAGCTGCCAGTTGTAAACTCACAGTGAGCGATCATCTCTTGTTTTGCGTCTTTCAGTTTGCTTCTTAAAATCGTAACTTCCTCTTCCATTGCTCCGATGACTGCCAGTTTCATTTATACACAATCCCTTCGATTTACCGTTTAATCGCCTCCATTATCCAGACAAAGTCATTTTGCTGCGTAAACCGAGCGGCAAATCCCTCTTCTGAAAAGATGTTTTTCATTGTCCCGAGTGTCGGATAATGTTCCGTCTTTAAATCGTCCGCTAATTGATGATAGCCGTTTCGGATTGCTTTTTTAATGGCTTCATCATAAGCTTCATGATCTTTAAAGACTGTATCGGCAAACACTATTTTATCATGCTTCTGAAGGATTGCGCCATACTGCTTTACAGCCGTTCGCTTTTCTTCATCGGTTAAATGATGAAAGGCGTACGAGCTGACGATGGTATCTATTTTAAAAGGCGGAGCGGGAAACTCCAGAAAATCTCCGTCACTGAACACGGCTTTGTCAGAAAGCTTGTCAGCCGCCAGTTTTCTCATTGACGGAGACGGTTCTACACCAAACACCTTTTTGTTCGCAGCGGCTAATTTCGCCGTTAAATTCCCCGTTCCCGGTCCGAACTCTAAAACGTTTGAACCTGAAAGTGCGACAATGCTGTCAAGAATGCTGTCATATCCTTTAAAAACAGCGGCATATTGTTTGTCAGCCCCGTGCACTGTGGCATCATAAGTCGCTGCCCAATCTTCAAATAAAGGAATAAATTCACGGCCCATATTTTTCACTCTCCATATTTTATAATTCCTATGAGTATAGTATGGATTAATCGTGGAACAGTTCCTATCCTATCACAAAAAAGAATGGAAGGGTACTAAAATACTTTGGGATTATTGCGCAATTACGGCAGAAAGGCTTATACTTTCATTGACTCAGAAGAAAAATCAGGAGGATCTGTACTGATGAATTTTCAATTGGATTTAATCAAAGATAAAGTAGAACTTTTCGAAGCGGCATCTTTGCAGGAGCTTGAAAAGAAAATAAACGTTCAGATTGAAAACAACCAGGCGATTATGCTTCGCGTCCGTTCCGTATCCCATCAGGTGACGGCCGTTGACGGCAGAATCCTTTACAGCGCGTCGGTGCATTTTTCAGCTGACGTATGACAGAAAAAAGCAGCTGAATAATCAGCTGCTTTTTTGCGGTTATTTTAAGGTTTCTACTTTTGTCGGCTTCCAGCCTTTTTTGTCTTTCCAAGTGATGGTGACCTGATACTTTTTGCCGTTCGTTTTGTCTAAAACTTTACCCTTCGCATCTTGCGGGCTTCCATTGTTTCCGAGCCACAGCACTGTCATATGATCTTTTGACACGCCTGTTGCGTAAGAGATGGCGTCAAGCATTTCGGACCAGTCTTCAGAGCTTGAGTCATACGTCGCCGTATGTTCTCCCGTCTGCTTTGTGCCGACCGCTTTCCATTTTGGGTTAACAATTGTTTTCTCGACATCGCTTGATGAGCCGCCCTCTGTTATTTTTGCGCCTTTAAAAGGATCGCTTGAATCAGAGTCTTTTTTGCTGCTGTCATCACTTTTCGATGAATCATCGTCTTTTTTGCTGTCAGAGTCTGAAGATGAATCAGATGTGTCCTTATCCTGTTTATCTTTTTTGTCATCGTCTGATGCCGTATCTTTTTTGCTGTCTTTTATGTCTTCATCGGATGTCTGCTTCGTCTTGCCTGATGCAGGTGTTTCCTGCTTCTGGCTCGTGTCCGCTTTTTCGCTCACGTCGCTCGACGGACTGTTGATGAAGAGGCTGACGGCAACGACGACAATAAGAATAGATACGATAGCAATTAAAATGTTAAGCACCATATTTGCTTTTCTGCGCTTATCACGGTTTTCAAAACGAGATTGTTTATTGCTCAATCATTCTGCACTCCTTTATCCCTCTTGCTCAGCATATATTTTAACATGGGCTGAGCGGTTGTTCTATGTCTGATTTATTTCATTTTCATGTACCTTTTTAACAATATCATAAAACACTGTATTTGTCAGAGCCTTATCCCCCGGCGTGTCCATGTGCAGCACCACGAGAGCGTATTTCGGCTTGTCCGCGGGAAAGTATCCCGCAAACCATTTGTGGTAAAGCGTCTGTTTTTCTTTTGTGAACATTCCCGTCTGGGCCGTTCCCGATTTCCCTGCTATCTCATACGGCAGATCCTGAAACCTTCGGCCGGTTCCTTTCGGTGAGGTGACGACTTCTCTGAGAATTTTTTGAAGCTGCTGCGCCGTATATTTGTCGATGTTTTCCCCTTTTAACGGCTGATCATTGAATGACGCCATCGTCGTTTTGTTTTTGTATTCAATTTTGTCCGCGATTTTGACTTGTTTTTTTTCACCGCCGCGCGCGATCGCCGCCATCATATTGGCGACTTCAAGAGGCGTGACTTTCACGTTTTTTTGCCCGATCGCCGTCTGTGCGACAGCTTTTTTTACGGTTTTGTCTTTGTCATCTCCCCAAATGATCCCGCTTTTTTCATTATACAGCTGCCTGAATCCGTCTTCCCGGTACAGCTTGCCTTCCCAGCCCGCCCGCTGTGTGAGACCGAGTTTTTCCGCCATGTTTTCAATAACGGAATCATCTTTTTTGATCAATTTTTCCGCAAGACTTGTAAACGTATAATTGCAGCTTTGAGCAAAGCTTTCTCCAAAACTGAGCGTGCCTTTGTCATCCCCCGGCTCTCCGTACAGGTTGAGATTGCAGTTAAAGGATGTGCCCGGCTTCACTTCGTTTTGTTCTATTGCGGCTGCGGCGATCACCGTTTTAAACACTGATCCCGGATAAATCGGCGTCAGCATGTAATTTTGCAGTGTCTGCTGCTTTGACATGTCGGCGTCAGGCTTTGATACCATTCCGAGCACACTGCTTTTTTCAATGTCTAAAAGGACGGCTCCCCCCTTTTTTAACCCGCGGTCTTTCAATACATCTTCCATTGCTTTTTGAATATTGCGGTCGATGGAGGTTTTGACTTGCAGCGGATAAAACGCGTTTGCTTCAGCCGTATATTTGACGTCCATTCCGAATAAAGGGTTTCCCCTTCCGTCGACATGATACAAAAGTTTTGTGTCCTGATCCGCCAGTAAAAACTCATCAAACGTCCGCTCCATCCCGCTTGTCCCGATCTTTGCCGTGATCGGCAGTTCCTTCCTGCCGGGGTATTTCTTTTTCAAAAGCTCAGGGTCCTGGTTTGTCGCGCCCAACAGATGAGCGGCTATGTTTGTTTCCTTGCTGTCTTTCATATATACGCCGTAAATGCCGGGATATTTCAAAGAATTTATATTTGACACGGATTGTTTCGTCAAATGTTTTATTTTTCTGCTGTTCAGGACCACCGGTTTTTTCGCTTCCGTGAGCAGCTGCCTGAGCTCCCCCTGTTTCATTCCGAGAATGTCTGATACCCGGTCAACCGGCCAATCCTGCGTCACGAGAAAGGGAAACAGTATGACGGCAGGCTGCTTTTTTCCGGTCAGTTCTTTGCCGTTCCGATCAAGAAAAGAGCCGCGTCCGTCTGAAATAAGGACTTCTTCCGTCCGCTGCTTGACGCTTTCCTGAATCAGATTAATATTGGATTTTGAAAAAGATTCTGTGAAAAACAGCTGAATTTCAGCCAGCCTCGCAAGCAGAAAGAAAAACACGAGCAGAAAACAAATCACGGCCGCTTTCAGCCTTTTTGATACGATCATAAAAAAACACCTCATCCACATTTTGGACGAGGTGTTTCATTGTTAAACGGATCTTATGAAATTTTCACAATTTTCACGAGCATTTCTCCGCCCGGCGTCTGAACTGTCACTTCTTCGTCCACTTTTCTGCCAAGCAGGCTTTTGGCGATTGGCGAGTCGTTTGAAATTTTCCCTTCAAACGGATCAGCTTCAGCGCTTCCGACAATCGTGTAAGATTCTTCTTCACCGTCCGGCAATTCGATGAATGATACGGTTTTTCCCAAACCGACTACATTTGAACCGCCGTCGTCCTCGATGATTTTCGCATTGCGGATCATGTTTTCAAGCGTCGTGATGCGCCCTTCCACAAATGCCTGTTCTTCTTTTGCAGAATCATACTCAGAGTTCTCTGACAGATCTCCGAAGCTTCTTGCGATTTTAATGCGTTCTACTACTTCTTTACGTTTAACCGTTTTCAATTGCTCTAATTCTTGTTCTAGTTTTTGTTTTCCTTCGTGAGTCATCGGAAAAACTTTTTCTTGTGCCATGTTCCTTCACTCCTTGGTGGTTGTCCCTCAACAATAACGTGTGATTATGTATGAGAGCATAAACGAAAAAATCAAGAATGAGAACACAGGGCAGTCCTCGTTCTTCTCTCCCATATAGGTACTGTTTATCTTAAACTGAATGTGTGTTTTCTGCAAATGTTTCGGTTTATAAACAGGGAAAGAAGGGAACTGTCTCATTCCCTTCCAGCCTATACATAATATGGTCTGAGTTATTTATGTCTATGCTATGGTATTACAAAATTGCATTTTGTTCAAGGATCGTTTGAATCTTCGTGACCATCAGATCAATCGCGACGTGGTTTTGTCCGCCTTCCGGAATAATGATGTCCGCGTAGCGTTTCGTCGGTTCAACAAACTGATTGTGCATCGGTCTGACGACGGACACATACTGCTCAATGACAGAATCGATTGAACGGCCTCTTTCGTTAATATCTCTCATAATCCGTCTGATGATACGGAGATCCGCGTCCGTGTCGACATAAAGTTTCATATCCATGAGGTCGCGAAGTCTTTTATCTTCGAGAACGAGAATGCCTTCCAGAATAATGACATCCTTCGGCTCAACCGGAATGGTTTCCTCAGAACGCGTATGCAGTTTATAATCATAAATCGGCTTTTCTATCGGCCGGTAATTCAAAAGCTCTTGAATATGCTCGATTAAATAGTCATTATCAAATGCGAGCGGGTGATCATAGTTTGTGTTCAGCCTTTCTTCAAACGGAAGATGGCTTTGGTCTTTATAATAAAGGTCTTGCTGGATCATTAAAATCGAGTGTCCTTTAAACTGTTCATAGATGGAACGGGTGACGCTTGTTTTTCCTGATCCGGAACCTCCTGCGATGCCTATAACTACAGGACTCTTACCCATTGGTGATTACTTCCCCTTTCTCATCATGTTGCTCGGATAAATCTTTTTGTCTACTTTAAATGTAACGATTTGCAGGGGATGGCGGGCAGCATCAAGCTCGTTTCCGTCTTCGTCCCAAATAGTGCCGATTGTGAATGTGAAATTGTCGATTTCAGGACCGAAAAATTCCACTTCGTCACCTTGTTTAAAGAAATTGCGCTGCTGGAGCGTCACCATTTGAGTTTCCTCGTTATACGCGAGCACGAGACCGGCAAAATCAAATGTTGTTTTCTTTCCGTGTTCACCGAACATCTGCTCTTCATACCCGGGCGTGCCTTCAAAGAAAGCAGGCGCGGTATCCCGGTTTGCACATTTGTCCAGCTCATCCAGCCATTCTTTTTGAATGACAAAGTTTTCAGGATCAGCGCAGTATGCGTCGATGACTTTGCGATACACGCTGACAACCGTCGCAACGTAATGAATCGATTTCATCCGGCCTTCAATTTTCAGGCTGTCGATGCCCATCTCGATCATTTGCGGGATGGATTCAATCAATTTTAAATCTTTCGGGCTCATCGCAAACGGAGCGTCTTCTTCGTCGTAGAGCGCGACCGCGTTTGCACCGTCTGTCTGATACAGGTCATAATCCCAGCGGCAGGACTGACAGCAGCCGCCGCGGTTAGAATCCCGGGCCGTCATGTGATTGCTCAGCACGCATCGGCCTGAATAAGCGATACACATGGCGCCGTGGATAAAGGTTTCAATTTCAATATCCACCTTTTCCTTCATTTCTTTAATTTCCAGTCCGCTCGTTTCACGGGCAAGCACTACGCGGTCAAGCCCTTCTTCTTTCCAGAACTGCACCGCTTTCCAGTTGGAAAGGGACTGCTGTGTGCTGAGGTGAATTTCTACGTCCGGGGCCACTCTCCGGCATGTTTCAATAATCAGCGGATCAGCGACGATAATTCCGGCAACTTTTGCGTCTCCCAACGCTTTTAAGTATTCTTCCAGACCGTCCATATTTTCATTATGGGCGAAAATGTTTGTTGTCACATATATTTTTGCCCCGTATTTTTTGGCAAATTCTACGCCCTCTGCGATTTCTTCTATTGAGAAGTTATCCGCATTTGAGCGGAGTCCGTATTCCTGTCCTCCGATAAAAACCGCGTCCGCTCCGTAATGAACGGCAATTTTTAATTTTTCAAGGTTTCCTGCCGGAGCAAGGAGTTCAGGTTTTTTCGTAATGACGCGTTTTCCGTTTACGACTTTGGAAATGGTTTGATTTACGGCTGTCATCCGTTGCACCCTCCTTTTTAATAGACCGTTTCTTTAAAGAAGAATCCTGTGTCGATGCTTCTGTTCACAGGCTGAATGCTTTCAATCCGCTCTATCCAGCTCTCTTTTTTCTCTTCGTATGTCTCTCGGCTTTCGAAGCACAAATCGATTGCTTCTCTGTACATGCGGGTCACTTCAGTTAAGTATTCAGGAGACTTCAAAACTCCGTCGATTTTGAAAGAATCGATGCCGGCGTCCATCAGGTCCTCTAATTCATCAATCATGCACACATCGTTCGGGCTCATGATGTGCGTGCCGTTTTCATCTTCAAAAATCGGGTATTTATTGCCACGTTCCTTGTCATGCAGAAACATCCCCGCTTCTTTTTTCTTCTGTTCGATGTCCATGACTTTACCTTGATATTCGAAGTAATGGCCCACTAAAGAACGCTTCGATTGGAACATGCACGTCATGCCATGGATTTGAATTTCAATTTCCACTTCGGCGTTTTCTTTTATGTCAATGATGCTGTCCATATTTAATTCCTTAGCCAGCACTGCCCGCCGTGCGCCTTTGCGTCCCCAGTAATTGCAGGAATAGTAGTTGGTTCCCGTTGTTTCCGTGCTCCAATGCAGTTTAAGCTCGGGAGCCGCTTCACGCGCCGCCATTAAAACGGCCGGATCACCGAAAACAGCCGCATCAACGCCGGCCTCCTGCAAAAAGGCAAGATAGCCGTTCAGCTCGTCCACTTTTTCGTTGTGAAAAATAGCATTGACGGCAGCGTACACTTTCGCGCCTTCCTGATGAGCTGTCTTTACGGCTTCTTTTATATCTTCTCTTGAAAATTCACCGGCCAGTCTCAGGCCGTATCTCTGTTCTCCGACTAACAGGGCCGTTGCGCCCGCTTGAATGAGCGGAAGAATATCCTGTACAGAAGTCGGAGTCACCAAAAGTTCAGGTTTTTTCATGATCCTTCACCTCTTCTTTTTACTGATGGCGATGCCGTCTCCGACCGGCAGTATGACCGTTTGATAGTCAGGCCGGTCCATCAGCCATTGGTTATATTGATCAATTTTTTCAACAAGCTTCCGTCTTCTTTTCGGCTCAATGTCCGAGTGATTTTGCGCCACCAGCCCTTTAAACAGAACATTGTCCGTAAAAATGACTCCATCCGGCGCAAGCATCGGTTCATAGAGCTCAAAAAAGTTCGTGTACTGGCCTTTGGCCGCGTCGATAAAAATGGCATCATAAGGAGCCGTGACACGGACAGACTCAGAAAGTTCCAGCGCATCCCCGTGCACTACGTGAATCCGGTTTTCCATTTCAAAGTCTTTTATATTGTTCACAGCTTCTTCATAGCGTTTGTCGTCCCGTTCAATCGTGTAAATATTCGCATCCGGAAGCTCAAGCGCCATCCGTATGGCGGAATATCCGATTGCCGCGCCGATTTCCAAAATGTTTTTCGCCTGTTGAATCGACAGCATTTGAAGCAGCACTTCAATGCCCGCTTCTTCCATAATCGGAACATGGTGCTCTTTTGCATAGGCTTCAAGCTTTTTCACTTTATCAGGCCGAGGCTTCAGCATCGCGTTTATATACTCGTTTATTTGTTCATACCGATCATTCACGGCAAACAGCCTCCGTTCTAAAAAGGAGTGCCCCTGACGAATCCGCGGGGACACTCTCTTAAGACACTTCTTTATCCATAAGTAAACAACCCGATATATTTTATCATAAAACCTTTCAGAATGGAATAAAAGGAGAGCTTTTGCCCTCCTTTTATTCGCTGTCTTTTTTGGAAATATACTTTTCCTTCGCTTTATTATGGTCTTTTAATGTTTTGGTGAAAACAACCTCGCCGTTTGATTTTGCAAGGAAATAGAGATAATCCGTTTTGTCAGGGCGGAGAGCCGCTTCCCATGATGAATCACCGGCATTTGCAATCGGTCCCGGCGGCAGCCCCTTATGTTTATACGTATTAAACGGAGAATCAATTTTCAGGTCTTTGTAGTAGACCCGGCTTTTATGCTTACCGGCCGCATATAATACCGTCGGGTCAGTCTGCAGCGGCATTTTTTCTTCGAGCCTGTTGTAAAAAACGCTGGCGATTTTGTGACGGTCGGCTTTGGCGGTGGCTTCTTCTTCAATAAGCGATGCCATTGTCAGCGCGTTATGGACGGAAAGTTTCTTTTTTTCCAGTTCAGATTTATATGTTTCGATACGGGTGTTTGTTTCCTGAACCATTGCCGTCAAAATCGTGTCAAGCGATGCATCCGGATCATTAAAAGGATATGTGGCCGGATACAGATAGCCTTCTAGCGGATGCTTGAGCTTCTTGTTTGAAAGCGCGTCCGTTATCGTATCAGGAAACTGTTTCTTCAGTTTGCCGATGAATGTTTTGTCATCCAGTTTCGCCATGATCTCTTCTTTTGAATATGATGTTTCTTTTGCGATCGCATCCGCAATCTGCGTAAGCTGTTTTCCTTCAGGAACGGAGATCTGAAAAGCATATCCCGTTGATCCCGCGGTCAGTTTTTTGATAATCGCATCCGCATCCATTCCTTTATTCAGGTGGTAAAATCCCGCCTGAAATCCGGAAGCGCCTTTATACTTCACATACAGCTGAAATGCTTTTTTGCTTTTGATGACATGCTGATCCTCAAGAATTTCAGCGATTGCCGAAACGGAAGAACCGCTCGGAATATTAATATTGACTGCCGTTTTGCTGCCTTTGTCAACCGGAGACAGCAGAGATTTTCCATAGAAAAAAGCACCGCAAATGATGATAAGCAGAGCGATCACGGAGGACAGTATTATCGTCATTTTTTTGTTTTTACGCGGAAATGAATGTTTAGTCTGATTGATATTCATACAAGTATTTTCCTCCCAACAGCTCTTATACTACATGATTCATGTGCATTCGGCAATTTATTACAAAAAAAAGCCGAAGCGCATATGCGCTCCGGCTTTTTCCGTTCATTTTATTCTTCGTCTTCTTCCGCTAAAAACGTGTTCAGCGTTTCTTCGATCATTTCCCACTCTTCATCGGTTTCAATCGGCATCAGTTCGCCGTCTTCACCATTTTCGTTCGGTTCGAAGCTTGAAGCGTGAATTTCGATTTCATCATCGTCTTGAGCATCAATCGGATAATAAAGTACGTAAGATTTGTTGAATGTGTCGTTTTCAAATGTGAACAGCACTTCGCAAAGCTGTTCGTTGCCTTGATCATCGACAATTGTAATGTGTTTTTCGCCGTGTTCCATTTTTTTCACCTCTTAGTTTAAACTGTCCAGATATCCTTGAAGGATCATGACAGCCGCCATTTTATCAATGACTTTTTTTCGTTTTTGCCTGCTGACGTCAGCCGCGATCAGCATTTTTTCAGCCGCCATCGTCGTCAGACGCTCGTCCCACAGCACAACAGGGACATTGTACGCTGTTTCAAGCAGTTTCGCAAATGTTTGGCTGGCTTCGCCTCTCGGACCGATCGTCCCGTTCATGTTTTTCGGAAAACCGAGCACGATCTTCTCTACATTATAGTCTTTCATCAGCTCGGATAAACGGTCCAGACCGTAATCTCCTTCAGCCTCGTTTATTTTTATCGTCTCAATGCCTTGAGCGGTCCAGCCCATTTCATCGCTTAAAGCTACGCCGAGTGTTTTCGTTCCAAGATCAAGTCCCAATATTCTCATGAATGTATTTACGCCTCTTTATGCTGTTCTAGATAGGATTTTACCAATTCCTCAATTAATTCGTCACGTTCCAGTTTGCGAATTAAGTTCCGGGCGTCGCGATGCCTAGGAATGTATGCAGGATCTCCAGACAGCAAGTATCCGACAATCTGGTTGATAGGATTGTACCCCTTTTCCTGAAGCGCATCATATACCGTATTCAGCACTTCTTCGACGTTTGTTTCAGCAGAATCATCGGAGAAATTAAATTTCATCGTTTTATCAAACGAGCTCACCGTTTTGCACCTCTTTCCCAAATTCGCAGGCAAAGTTCAGCCTGAGGTCCTCATCTTATCATCATTCTACACTACTTGAAAGGATTATAAAACGGATTTTATCCAATCTACCGCAGATGCGAGCGCCTCTTCCAATTTTTCAGGCTGCTTTCCGCCGGCCTGTGCCATGTCCGGACGGCCTCCGCCTCCGCCTCCGCAGACTTCAGCCGCTTGTTTGACCATTTTGCCGGCATGAAGGCCTTTTTCGATCAGGTCTTTCGTCACGCCTGCTGAAAGGTTGACTTTCTCATTTTGCACGGCGCCGAGAATGATGACCGCAGAACCGAGCTTCGCTTTCAGATCATCCACCATAGTGCGAAGGTGGTTCATGTCTTTCGCATTTACTTTTTCAGCCAGCACTTTTACGCCGCCGATGTCTTTTACTTTAGACAGAATGGCTCCGGCTTCCACATTGCCGAGTTTGCTGAGCAATGATTCATTTTCTCTTTGCGCTTCCTTCAGCTCCGCTTGAAGAGACTGAATTCGCTTCGGTACGTCTTTTACGTTTGATTTCAGCTCGTCCGCAGCATGCTGCAGAAGGCTGAGCTGGCTGTTCATTTCCTGATAAGCGCCTTTTCCTGTTACGGCTTCAATTCTTCGTGTCCCTGCGCCGATCCCTGATTCGGATACGATTTTAAACAGGCCGATTTCAGCCGTATTCGTGACATGGCATCCGCCGCAAAGCTCAAGGCTGTAATCTCCGACTTGTACGACGCGGACGATATCGCCGTATTTCTCGCCGAACAGGGCCATCGCGCCCATTTCTTTCGCTTCATTGATCGGTTTCAAATCAATCGCTACCGGAATGCTCTCCCAGATTTTTTCGTTGACGATTCCTTCAATGCGTTCAAGTTCTTCTTTCGTCACTTGACCGAAATGAGAGAAGTCAAAACGCAGACGGTTTTCGGTAACGAGTGAACCCGCTTGGTTGACATGTGTGCCGAGAACGTCTTTCAGCGCCTGGTGCAGAAGGTGGGTAGCCGTATGGTTTTTCACCACGCCGCTTCTCATTTGATCTTCAACTTCAGCCGTCACGCTTGCGCCTTTTTGAATCGTGCCGCTATCCACCGTGCCTTCGTGTACATGCTGACCGTTCGGAGCTTTTTTCACGTCTTTAATGGTTACGACAGCCTGCTCGCTTCTCAGCACTCCTCTGTCACCGATCTGTCCGCCGCTTTCAGCATAGAAAGGCGTTTTGTCAAGAAGGATTTGGACGGTATCCCCTTCATGCGCCTCGCTGATTAATTGCCCGTCATGAAGAAGCTCGATCACCTTCGCTTCAGCTTTTACGGCACTGTAGCCGACAAATGTGCTTTCTGCGGTAATGTCGCGCAACGCGCCGCCCTGAACCTGCATGCTTCCTACATCTTGGCGCGCATTTCTCGCCCGTTCACGCTGTTTTTCCATTTCGGCTTCAAAGCCTTTATGGTCAACCGTCATTTGCTCATCTTCCGCGTATTCCTCCGTCAATTCAACCGGGAATCCGTACGTATCGTACAGTTTGAATACGTCTTTTCCGGAGATGATGCCGCTGCCTTTTTCCTTCTCTTTCTTTATCACGTCGGATAAAATGGCCAGACCTTCGTTTAATGTTTCGTGGAAGCGCTCTTCCTCCGTTTTGATGACTTTGGCGATAAACTCTTGCTTTTCTTTCACCTCCGGATAGAAAGCGTCCATAATTCCTGCAACAGTCGGTACTAGCTCGTACATAAACGGACGGCTGATACCGAGGGTTTTCGCGTATCGCACTGCCCGGCGCAAGAGGCGTCTCAGTACATACCCGCGCCCTTCGTTCGAAGGCAGCGCCCCGTCGCTTACCGCAAATGCGACCGTTCTGATATGATCGGCGATCACTTTAAAGGCCGTATCCTTCACTGCGTCCTTTCCGTAAGCATCTCCGGAAATGCGCTCTGTTGCTTCAATAATCGGCATAAACAAATCAGTGTCAAAGTTTGTCGGGACATCCTGAATCACGGAGACCATCCGTTCAAGCCCCATGCCCGTATCAATGTTTTTCTTCGGAAGCGGTGTGTACGTGCCGTCCGGGTTGTGGTTGAACTCTGAGAATACCAGGTTCCATACTTCAAGATAACGATCATTTTCGCCGCCCGGATACAATTCAGAATCTGACGGGTCATTGCCGTATTTCTCGCCGCGGTCATAGAAAATTTCCGTATTCGGTCCGCTCGGGCCTTCGCCGATATCCCAGAAGTTCCCTTCCAGACGGATGATTCTTTCTTCCGGAACGCCGATTTTTTCCGCCCATAGCGTATAAGCTTCTTCATCCTCAGGGTGAACCGTTACAGACAGCAGCTCCGGATCAAAGCCGATCCACTTTTCGCTCGTTAAAAACTCCCATGCCCACGTGATCGCTTCTTCTTTAAAATAATCACCGATGGAAAAGTTTCCGAGCATCTCAAAGAACGTGTGGTGGCGCGCCGTTTTCCCCACATTTTCAATATCATTTGTTCGGATTGATTTTTGCGCGTTTACAATTCTCGGATTCTCCGGCACAACGCGGCCGTCAAAGTATTTTTTCAGCGTCGCAACGCCGCTGTTGATCCATAATAAAGACGGATCTTCATGCGGAACCAATGAGGCGCTCGGTTCAACGGCATGGCCTTTTTCTTTAAAGAAATCTAAAAACATTTGACGCACTTCAGCAGAAGTTAAGTGTTTCATCTATATTCCTCCTTATCACTACCCGAAATTCTCTTTTGCGACAGCAAAAAAGCTCTCTCCCTATGCAAACCATGCGTTCACACAGGGACGAGAGCTGTCTCGCGGTACCACCCTGATTACAGGCCGAAAAAGGCCTGTCACCTTTCATCCCGTAACGCAGGACTGCGGCAGCCTTTAACTGCACTCAGGATTAGCTTCGGCCGATCTTCTGCTGAAGCTCCTTTCAGCGTATCGGAGCTTCTCTCTTAAACAGGGCTTCGGCGTACTCATATCCGTCACTCGAGATTCGTATGTATTCTACTCGAAATTATAGACAAGCAGAACCCGAATGTCAATGTTCCGTCCTGATCCGCAAAAAGTGTATGGCCGTCACTTTTAAAACGGCTGCCGCCGGAACAGCGAGAATCATGCCGGGAATGCCCGCGAGCTCTCCTCCGGCAAGGAGCGCCAGCATGATCACGACGGGGTGCATTCTGAGACTGCGCCCGACAATAAGCGGGCTCAAAATGTTTCCTTCTATAAATTGCAGAATAAAAATCGTGACGATTACGATGATCACAGCTTTAGCAGAAATCGCCAGCGCAAGGAGCAGCGCCGGTACAGCGCCGATAAACGGACCGAAATACGGGATGACATTCGTAATCCCGATGGCAAGGCCCAAAATCAGCGGGTAAGGAAGCCCGAACAGCCAAAATGAAACGCCGGCTATTAGCCCGAGCAAAAAACAAACGAGAAGCTGACCGCGGATGTAATCACCGAGAGAGTCGTCCACATCCCGCAGAAATTCACTCCCCCTTTTTCTCCAGGACTTCGGCGTCAAATACCAGACTGTCTTTTTCATGACGTCTATATCCTTCACCATATAGAACACGAGAAAAGGAATCGTCGCCGCGATCAGGATATAATCAAGCACGAAACGGATGCTTCTGATCGTGCTTTCAATCGTGCCGGCAAGAAACGTTTCTGTCTGCTGAATCATTTTGTCCATTCGATGGTGCATGCCGTCAGGCCAATGATCCGTGTGATTATGCAGATGCTTCAGCATGCTGTTGTAGTTTTTGGCAAGACCGGGAATGCTCTCAGACAGATCCTGCAGCTGTTCAATTAAAACAGGAACCCCTTTATAAACCCCCCAGCCGATTCCGCCGAAAAACAGGCAATAAATCAGAAGCAGGCTTAAAGTTCTAGGCATCCCTTTTCTATGAAGCCATTCAGTAATCGGAAGTAAAAGATAAGCAATAAATACTGCGATGAATATAGGAATAAAGAGAGATTTTATAACAAGCCAAATGGGAGACCATAACATATCGAGCATGCAAAAGACATACACTGTTAACAAAACGAGCAGACATACAGCCGTCCACATTAAGAGCTGCAGCGGTTTTTGAAGCATGACGTTTCACCTCTTGCTTTATCTTTTGACAGAAAGCCGGAATTATTCCCGTTTCATAAACTCCGCCTTATGACGCAGACCTCTTGACGGAAATAATTATCAGAAATTACGAAATAATCTAAATAATATTCATAAAAATCTGTATAACCATCGTAATGTGTTAAAGGATTTCAAAAACTGTCCAGTCAATATGACTCATGTTTTTTAAGGAGGATGGCCATGATTTCATTTCAGGATGTAAATAAGCACTACGGACATTTCCACGTGCTGAAAAACATTAATCTGCACATTAAAAAAGGGGAAGTCGTCGTTATCATCGGACCTTCAGGATCGGGAAAAAGCACGCTTCTCCGCTGCATTAATCAGCTGGAAACAGTTGATGGAGGCGCCTTAACGGTAAACGGCGTCTCCATCCATGACAAGAAAACGGATATAAATAAGGTCCGCAGCAATATCGGCATGGTGTTCCAGCATTTTCATCTGTACCCGCACAAAACCGTTCTGCAAAACATCATGCTCGCACCGATCAAAGTGCTTAAGCAATCAAAAGAAGAAGCAAAAGAAACGGCCTTATACTATTTGAAAAAAGTCGGTATACCGGAAAAAGCGGACGCTTATCCTTCACAGCTTTCCGGCGGCCAGCAGCAGCGTGTCGCCATCGCCAGGGGGCTTGCGATGAAGCCCGAAATTATGCTGTTTGATGAACCCACATCCGCGCTTGATCCGGAAATGATCGGGGAAGTGCTGGATGTCATGAAAACACTCGCAAAGGAAGGCATGACCATGGCAGTCGTCACACATGAAATGGGATTCGCAAAAGAAGTGGCGGACCGCATCGTGTTTATCGACGGCGGAGCCATCTTAGAAGAAGCTGCACCGGCTGAATTTTACGAAAGCCCACGTGAAGAGAGGGCGCGTTTATTCTTAAGCCGTATTTTAAATCACTGAAAAGAAACGGAGGAGTGCTTATGTCACGTGTAACAAAATGGTTGTCATTCGGGTTGATATCACTACTGGCCGTCTTTATGCTGGCCGCCTGCGGAGGGAAAGAAACGTCCGGAGATTCAAAAGGAACGGGAAAAGACACGTTAGCCTCTATTAAAGACAGAGACAAAATCATCTTCGGCGTCAAAACCGACACGAGGTTATTCGGGCTGAAAAACCCAAGCTCCGGTGATATTGAAGGCTTCGATATTGATATCTCAAAACAGCTCGCAAAAGATATTCTGGGGGATGAGAAGAAAGCGGAATTTAAAGAAGTGACGTCAAAAACGAGAATTCCGATGCTGCAAAACGGCGATATCGATGCCATCACCGCCACGATGACGATAACGGATGAGCGGAAAAAAGAAGTTGATTTCTCAGATGTTTATTTTGAAGCCGGGCAATCCCTGCTCGTCAAAAAAGGAAGCAGCATCAAAAGCACCGAAGACCTGGGAAAAGGCTCAAAAGTATTGGCGGTAAAAGGCTCTACTTCCTCACAAAACATCAGAGAAAAAGCGCCTGACGCCTCAGTGCTGGAATTTGAAAATTACGCCGAAGCGTTCACTGCGCTTAAAGCGGGACAGGGAGATGCGCTCACAACTGATAATGCGATTTTATACGGCATGGCAGATGAAAATAAACAATATCAGCTGACAGGCGAAACCTTCACCGATGAACCTTACGGAATCGCCGTCAAAAAAGGCCAATCCGGACTCATCAAGGAAATCAACGCCTCTTTGAAAAAAATGAAAGCCGACGGCAGGTACGAAAAAATCTATAAAAAATGGATTAAAG
Organism: Bacillus sp. FSL P4-0334; assembly: GCF_038004825.1. Taxonomy (NCBI): domain Bacteria; kingdom Bacillati; phylum Bacillota; class Bacilli; order Caryophanales; family Bacillaceae; genus Bacillus; species Bacillus sp. FSL P4-0334. The sequence goes on from NZ_JBBORX010000001.1 coordinate 3,851,357, forward strand.
AAGAACCGGCAAAATAGAAAGGACCGCGGGATGAGCAGGCATGCTCATCCCCGTTTTATAAGGAGTGACATAGATGAACTTTTCAATTTTAACGGAAAACTTCGATATGTATATGGACGGTTTCCTGCACACATTGCTTGCGAGCTTCATCGCGCTGGCAGGCAGCTTTGCGCTGGGCGTTCTGATCGCAGTCATGAGAATCACGGCTTTCAAACCCCTTCAATGGATCGGCACTGCGTATGTGGAATTTATCCGCAACATCCCGCTTCTCCTCATCACATTCGTTTTTTATTTCGGACTTCCGAACGCCGGGCTGAGACTGGACGGCTTTCAGGCGGGAACGATTGCGCTTACGATATACACGTCGGCCTTTATCGCAGAAGCCATCAGAGCCGGAATTCAGACTGTCTCCAAAGGGCAGATGGAAGCGGCCAGATCGTCAGGCTTCACCTACAGTCAGGCGATGAGATACGTCATTCTTCCTCAGGCCGTAAAAATCGTGATTCCCCCGCTCGGAAACCAATTTCTCAACCTTGTCAAAAACTCATCAATACTCGGAGTGGTGGCGGGACTCGATTTGATGTATCAGGCGGATCTCGTTTCCTCAAGCACTCTTGTCGTGTTTGATGTCTATATTTTCGTCGCGCTTTTTTATTTGATAGTAACGATCCCGCTCAGCATCGGGGTTCACTATTTGGAAAGACGTCTCGGAAAGAGTTATTAGAGAAGGAGAGTGAAAAACATGGATTTTAGCGGCGCCTATACACCTGACCATCTGCTGTTTTTATGGGACGGCTTTTTGGTCACACTTTATGTTGCGCTGATCTCCATTGTCCTGAGTTTTATTTTCGGGCTTGCCGCCGGCACTTTGCGCTATGCGAAAATTCCTATCGTCTCGGGCATTATAGCGGCCATTGTGGAAACCATCCGCAACCTGCCGCTGTTATTAATCATTTTCTTTACGTTTTTTGCCCTACCGGAAATCGGGATCAAACTGGAAATTACCGCGGCCGCCATCACGGCGCTGACGATTTTTGAATCGGCCATGCTGTCAGAAATCATCAGAAGCGGTTTGCAATCCGTTGACAAAGGACAGATTGAAGCGGCACGTTCTTCAGGACTGACGTACACGCAGACTCTTTTTCTCGTCGTCATGCCGCAGGCGCTCAGGCGTATGGTTCCTCCGATTGTGAGCCAGTTTATCTCCTTATTAAAGGATACGTCACTTGCGGTCGTCATCGCTCTGCCCGAACTGATTCATAACGCGCAGATTTTAAACGGACAAAGCGCTGACGGGGGATATTTTTTCCCGATCTTTCTGCTGGCGGCCCTGATGTATTTCGCGGTTAATTACTGCCTGTCTCTCGCAGCCAGACGGCTGGAAGCGAGACAAACGTAAAAAGGATACTTCCGGAGAAGTATCCTTTTTTCTGCTTAAAACATTTTCATGACTCGTCTTCTCATCCGTTTCATACCTTTTTTATTCAGCATATCGGACTGAGAAGCCATACGATACATAACGGCTCCAGCTCCTAAAGCCAACAGAGAGGTCATTGTTCTGCCCATCGCGCGTATCTCCTTTCAACTTTAAAAATTGATACTGCGTTCGTCTTCAGAAAACAAATCATCAAGACTGCTTAACGTGCCGTCTTCCTCTACTTGATGTGTCGCAATTTTGCCTTTGGCCACCGTCAGCTCAATGAAGCAGCCCCAGCAATAGTATTGGTTTACGCCGATTTTGCCGATATCTTTACTTTTGCAGTTCGGACATACAAGCACAGACTACACCTCTTATCCGTTCAGGACGATGCCTTCTTTCCCCGCTTCAATAAGCGTATCGGCGGCGCGGCGCACTTGGCGTCTGCCAGCCAGATCTGAAAAGAAGCCGTCCGAGAGTTCATATGCTACGATTATGCCCCTGTCCAAACAAAAGTATACATCTTCCAGCAAACCGAACATTTCACCATCAGGCGATTTCACCGGCTGCATCTTAATCTGTTCAAAGGTGAAACAGCTCTTCGGCAAAGGCTGCAAATGAGCATGACCGGCAGCTACGGCTTCTTGATCCATCTCTTTTATATCACTTGCCTCTAAAAAAAGATGGCGGTTGTGAAACAGGCGTTTCTGCTCCAGCACGAAACCGAGAAACCGGCCGTCCAGAGAGAAACATACATCCGATATCATCCCGAGACTGCGCCCGGTGTTTTCGTCATATACTGTTCGTCCTTCAGCTGCATGGCATGTTCTCAAAGTGTGATCAACCACCTTTTGTTGAACACGTATAGGTTTTGCCAAGAAGCCGGGCAGCATACTTTGAAATGACTTCCACAGGCGAAAACCCGGCGCATGTTTATGCTCCGGGTTTTATTTACGCTTTTTCTTCCATAAAGTCAAACGGCGTGATGCCTTCCATTCCGATGTTCGCATCATATACACTGAACGGCAGCTCTTTTTGCAGGGCGGCCAGTTCTGCATCCATCTCTTCAGTCTGCTCTGTGAGCCTGTTTTTAAGCGACGTCTGTCTGACGGTGGCATCATTGTTTTTGACGCCCCATTCAAGCGCTTCTTCTTCTCCGCAAAGAATCAGAAATTTTTTCGCCCTTGTTATGGCGGTATAAAGCAGATTTCTCCTGAGCATTCGATAGTAGCCTTTGACGACAGGCAGGACGACAATAGGGAATTCGCTTCCCTGCGACTTATGAATCGAACAGCAGTAAGCGTGGGTAAACTGGCTGAAATCCTTTTTCGTAAAGGTGATTTCGTTGCCGTCAAATGAGACGACGACCATGTCTTCTTTTTCCGTATTTTCTTTGGCATAAAAAATGGATACGATTTCGCCAATATCGCCGTTAAACACATTGTTTTCCGGCTGGTTGACAAGCTGCAATATTTTATCGCCCGTCCTGTAGACGACATCTCCGAATTTCAGCTCCCGCCTTTTTTCTTTCGGCGGATTCATGATGTCTTGAAGAAGCATATTCAGCTCGTTAATTCCCGCTTTTCCCCTGTACATCGGGGCCAGCACTTGAATATCCCTGGAGGTATACCCCTTTTTTAACGCGTTCGAGACGACCTGATCCACGACTTCTTTAATCTGTGAAGAATTACAGCGGATAAATGAGCGGTCCTTTGTCGGCGCGGTCAGCCCCTTTGGAAGCAGTCCTTTTTTCATATCATGCGCAAATTCCACAATGGATGATCCTTCAGCCTGACGGTAAATATCTGTCAGGCGCACGGTCGGCAGCACCTCAGAAGCCAAAAGGTCTCTGAGCACCTGCCCCGGTCCTACTGAAGGAAGCTGGTCTTCATCACCGACGACAATGAGCTGAATGTGCTTAGGAAGCGCCTTAAACAAATGGCTGGCGAGCCAGATATCGAGCATACTCGCTTCGTCTATAATGATCAGTTTCCCTTCAATCGGCTGATCTTCATTGTAGGTAAAGCCTTCAGCGCCATTCCAGCCAAGCAGCCTGTGAATCGTAACAGCCGGCAGACCCGTAGATTCGCTCATCCGTTTTGCGGCTCTTCCCGTCGGCGCGGCAAGCAGCACCGGGAACGCCTCGTCTTTTTTATAATCACCGGGGTCAAGCGATACTCCGTGCAGTTCACTGTATAATTCCACGATTCCTTTAATAACGGTCGTTTTCCCCGTCCCAGGTCCTCCGGTCAGTAAAAGCATCGGTGAAGACAGCGCTTTTTGAATGGCATCCTTTTGGCTTGGTGCGTATTGAACATTCATCCGTTCTTCCAGTTCACCGAGTGCAAGCAGAAATTCCGATTCAGGAAATTGATCGGCATACTCCGTCTGAGCCGCAATGTCGAGCACGCGTTTTGCGACATTTTGTTCGGCGTAAAACAAGGACGGAAAATAGCAGCGTTCTCCTTCTATGACGATATCCTTACTCTCCCCGAGGGCGATGATGCCGTCAGCCGCATCCATTTCCGTGACGCGGCCGCCTTCAGCTGACTGATTCAGGAGCGTTTGCGTATTGATTATCAGCTGCTTTGTTTCTATGTACGTATGGCCCTCTGAAAGACAGGTCGATTCAATTGTATATAAGATAGCCGCTTTGATCCGCTCCGGGTGGTTTCCTGACAGACCCATTTTTCCGCCCAGCTCGTCAGCTTTCACAAAGCCGATGCCTTCAACGTCTTTTACAAGCTGATAAGGATTTTCCTGAATTTTCTCCAGTGTTTCCGTTTCGTAGGCCTGATATATTTTCATGGATAGCTGAGGCCCGAAACCGTATTGGTTCAGAGAGATCATAATCTGCTCAAGCCCCTGATGCCGCTGCAGCTCTCCGGCAAGCTTATCCGCTTTCTTTTTCGACATTTTCGGCACATCGTAAAGCACCGACGCATCCGTCAGAATTTTATTGAGCGCGCCGTCTCCGAGCTTTTTGACGATTTCTTCCGCCGTTTTTTTTCCGATTCCTTCAAACAGATCACTTGATAAATAGTGAATGATCCCTTCTTTTGTGGTCGGAATTTCTTTTTTAAAGTGCTCAGCCTGAAATTGCAGGCCGAACTTAGGATGCGTGGCGGTTTTTCCGTAAAATGTGTAGGTCTCATCTTCTTGCAGCAGAGGGAAGTAGCCCGTTACGGATACGACCTTGTCTTCGATCGCCTCAGACGTTTCTGCAACCTTGACTTTCAGCACTGTATACAGGTTGGTGTCATTGTGATAAATGACCGTATGAATGACGCCTTTTACATACGGCTGTTCCTCGATGTTCAGCTGATCCACGAGCCTTCCCTCCTTTTGTTATGACTGGGTGATAAGCTGTTTCGCATGAAGCGCAAGCATATGATCAGGCTGTATGCCGATTGCGCCTTCCAGCATCTCAAGCGCCTTTTCACGATTTTCTTTGTACGCGTAAGCGACCCCGGCATTATAAAATGCGTCCGCGTGGCTTGGGTCCTGCTCGATCACCGTCTCAAACTGCGCCAGAGCTTCATCCAGCATTTCTTCGTTTGCGAGGCACATTCCGAACTGGAAGCGTGCTTCCGTGTCATTTTCATTTAATTCAACGGCACGCTGCAAATATGGCAGTGCAAGCTTCGGCCGCTCTAATTTAACGAGAACGGTCCCCAGCATATAAAACAAATCTCCGTTTTCCATTCCGGAGCGAAGCGCTTTTTCAAACATATCCTTCGCTTCGGAAAACGATTCTTTCATCACATATACGTTTCCCGCACCGTAATAAGCGGCTGCCGCCGAATTGTCCAATTCGAGCGCTCTGTTATAGAATGCAAGCGCCCGTTCGAGTTCGTTCACAGAAGAAAGCAGATTTGCGAAGTTGATATACGGCACCGGATCTTGCCCGTTTTCCTCAATCGCTTTCGTAAATGCCTCCGCCGCTTTTTCAAAATCGCCCTCCTGCATGGCGTCAATCCCGATTTTATTATAATCCATTTTTAACTTCCTTTCGCTAAAAAACCCCAACATGCGAGTTGAGGTTTTTTACATGTGTTATACGTACCACAGTTTTGTTCCGTCTTTATAAACGTCATCTATCGTTCCGCCGCCGAGGCACTCTTTTCCGTCATAAAAAACGACGGCTTGTCCCGGCGTAACGGCGCGTACCTGCCCGTCAAAAATGACTTCCGCTTCATCATCACCCGTCATTTTCACCGTTACTTTGTGATCTTCCTGACGGTAGCGGAATTTCGCCGTGCATGTCATTTCGCCGCCGTCCATCAGACCGGGACGCGTCCAGCTGACATTTGTCGCCGTGATCTTATCAGAATACAGAAGCGGATTATGGAATCCTTGATCAACATACAGAATGTTTTTTTCAAGATCTTTACCGACGGCGAACCACGGCTCGCCGCTTCCGCCGATTCCAAGACCGTGGCGCTGTCCGATAGTATAATACATCAGACCGTCATGACGCCCTTTTACTTCTCCGTCCATTGTCATCATATCGCCCGGCTGAGCGGGGAGATATTGGCTGAGAAACGTTTTGAAGTTGCGTTCGCCGATAAAGCAGATTCCCGTGCTGTCTTTTTTCGCAGCTGTCGCAAGTTCCGCTTCTTTGGCGATTTCCCGCACGCGGCTTTTTTGCAGATCACCGATCGGGAACATGACTTTGCTGAGCTGTTCCTGATTGAGCTGATTCAGAAAATAAGTCTGGTCCTTGTTTTCATCCAGACCGCGGAGCATGCGCACTGTACCTGCGCTTCTGTCCACGCGGGCGTAATGGCCCGTCGCAAGATAATCCGCGCCGAGTGACAGAGCATGATCCAAGAAAGCCTTAAACTTAATTTCTTTATTGCACATGACATCCGGATTGGGGGTTCTTCCGGCTTTATATTCATCAAGGAAATATTGAAATACCTTTTCCCAATATTGCTTCTCAAAATTGACGGCATAATACGGAATTCCGATCTGGTTGCAGACCCGGATGACGTCTTCATAATCTTCCGTCGCCGTGCAAAAACCGTTTTCGTCCGTATCATCCCAGTTTTTCATAAAGATTCCGATTACATCGTAGCCCTGCTCCTTCAGCAGAAGGGCCGCCACGGAAGAGTCCACGCCGCCGGACATGCCGACTACGACTCTTGTATCCTCCGGCCGTTTTTCCATTTGCATTCACTCCATTAAAAACGTAAGTCCGCCGTTTTAAGCAAGCCGTTTAACGACGGCGGCAAGCTTTTCGGCGGCTGTTTCGATTTGTTCCGCCGTATTGCCGAGGCCGAAGCTGAGGCGGATTGACGAAGTCAGCCTGCCGCTCTCACTTCCGAACATGGCCGTAAGCACATGGGACGGAAGAACGGATCCCGCTGTACAAGCAGATCCGCTGGAGACGGCAACGCCTTCCATGTCAAGATTGACCAGCAGCGCTTCCACCGGCACACCGGGAAAGTAAAGGTTTAAAATATGAGGCAGGCATTTCTCGGCATCTCCGTTCACCTCCGCTGTGACGCCGGATTTTTCCAGCGTGCTCATGATGATGTTCTTAAACTCCTTATACTTCGCTGTTTTCTCTTCCCTCTCACGGTTTGAAAGGACGACCGCTTCTTTTAAGCCGGCGATGCCCGGTACATTTTCCGTCCCCGCGCGGCGCTTTCGTTCCTGCTCTCCCCCGAGAAGAATCGGTGACAGCTTCACCTCTTGATTTACATATAAAAAGCCTGTCCCTTTAGGCCCGTTAAGCTTGTGACCGGAAACAGACAGCATGTCAATTCTGCTTTTTTTCACGTCAATCGGCATATAACCGAATGCCTGGACGGCATCTGTGTGAAAATAGGCCTGATGCCCGCTTAACAGCTCTCCGATTTCGTCAATCGGCTGAATGGTACCGACTTCGTTATTGCCATACATGACGGTAACAAGGATTGTATCATCACGGAGCGCTTCTTTCACCTGATTTGCACTGATCCGTCCTGAAGGGCCGGGGATGAGGTATGTCACCTCAAAGCCGTCTTCTTCCAGCTTTTCGCAGGCGTGCAATACAGCATGATGCTCAATAGCGGTCGTAATGATATGCTTACCTTCATTCTTCCGGGCGGCAGCCGTTCCGAAAATCGCTAAATTATCAGCCTCCGTGCCGCCGCTTGTGAAAATAATTTCCTGTTCTTTCGCACTGATTTCGCGCGCGATGTCCGCTCTCGCTTCATCGACCCATTTCCGGGATTCTCTCCCGAATGAATGAATGCTTGACGGGTTGCCGAAACTGCCGAAGAAATGGGGCTTCATCTCTTCGAGCACACGCTCATCCATCGGGGAAGTCGCGGCATGATCTAAATAAATCCGTTCCATTGTCTGTACACCTCTGGTTTAAATATAGAACATATAAGCTTCCTGCTCGCCGTCCGTGTAGCTCGCAAGGTCTTCTAACGTCGTGCTGTCCAGCACGTCTTTTACAGCGTCGCGGATGCGGATCCATAACTCCCGCTTGGCAGGCTCTTCATCCTCAAGCACTTCTACCGGGCTGATCGGCCCTTCCAGCACTCTGATAATATCTCCGGCCGTTATCTCTTCAGGCTGGCCCCCGAGCACGTAACCCCCGTAAGCGCCTCTGATGCTTTTTACGAGTCCGGCGTTTCTGAGCGGTGATACAAGCTGTTCCAAGTAATGCTCAGAAAGGCTGTTTGTTTGGGCGATGCTTTTGAGCGACGTCGGACCGTCTCCGTGCTTTTTCGCCAATTCAATCATAATGGTGAGCCCGTATCTTCCCTTTGTCGATATTTTCAATATGAACACCCCAGTCAATTCTAATTGTTAATTTATACAAGTAAATGGATATGAATAATCTGTTTAGTATCTTATAGACCAACTGTTATTATAACATAACTTATCCTAATTTTCATTGAAACACGGGGCCCGCCGCAATTCGCTTTTCTAATCGTCCGTTTTCCGTTACCCTGTATATGTAAGGAGAGATGTTCATGAAACCATTGGCGTATCGGATGCGGCCTGCCAATATCGAAGACATTATCGGCCAGGAACATTTGGTCAAAGAGGATAAAATCATCGGCAGAATGGTGCGTGCAAAGCACTTATCATCCATGATCCTGTACGGACCGCCGGGCATCGGAAAAACGTCCATCGCCACAGCGATCGCAGGATCGACAAGCATCGCATTCAGGAAATTGAATGCCGTCATTCATAATAAAAAAGACATGGAGATTGTCGTACAGGAAGCGAAAATGTCAGGCCAGGTCATTTTAATCCTTGACGAAGTGCACAGGCTTGATAAGGGAAAGCAGGATTTTCTGCTGCCCTATTTAGAAAACGGCATGATTATTTTAATCGGCGCGACGACCGCCAACCCTTATCATGCCATTAACCCGGCCATCAGAAGCCGGACCCAGATATTTGAGCTTGAACCGTTAACACCCGATCTGATCAAGCAGGCATTGGAAAGAGCGCTCACAGATGAACACCGGGGGCTCGGTTCCTACAGCGTTTCGGTGGACGACGACGCGATGGATCATTTCGCACAAGGGTGCGGAGGAGACGTCCGCTCCGCTTTGAACGCACTTGAGCTTGCCGTGCTCTCCACAAAGGAATCAAGCGACGGCACGATCCGGATTACACGGGAGACGGCGGAAGAATGTCTGCAGAAAAAAAGCTATACTCATGATAAAAACGGCGATGCGCATTATGACGTCTTATCCGCCTTCCAAAAATCGATCCGAGGCTCGGACGCAAACGCCGCCCTTCATTATCTGGCCCGTCTGATCGAAGCCGGCGACCTTGAAAGCATATCAAGAAGACTTCTCGTGATCGCCTATGAAGATATCGGCCTCGCAAGCCCGCAGGCAGGCCCCCGGGTGCTGAGCGCGATTCAGACCGCAGAACGGATCGGCTTTCCGGAAGCGAGAATTCCGCTGGCCAATGCGGTAATCGAATTATGCCTCTCGCCAAAATCAAACTCCGCCATCTCAGCCGTTGATGAGGCGCTCAAAGACATCAGGACGGGTAAAATCGGCGATGTGCCGAAACATTTAAAAGACGCCCACTATAAAGGGGCCCAAGAGCTCGGACGCGGGATCGGCTATCAATATCCTCACGATTTCGAGAACGGATGGGTCGAACAGCAATATTTGCCTGATCCGTTAAAAAACAAGCAATACTATAAACCGAAACAAACGGGGAAATTTGAAGCCGCCATAAAGCAAGTGTATGAAAAACTGATGAAGCAGAAAAAATAACCGGACAAGGACACCCTATGTGTTCTTGTCTTTTTTGATACCGGCCAAAATCTTTCGTGTAAACGGCGGATTCAAATAAAAAAAACAGCCTTTCCTGAAGAAGGCTGTTTTTCTTTTTATTTATCTTTAACCCGTTTAATGTCGATGTCCTTTAAGAGCTCCATGACAACATGTCCGCCCATAATCAGACCGGCCACTGACGGAACCCAGGCGTTGGAAGACGGCGGCATTTGCGCTTTGCGGATTTTCGCTTCATCATTCCCGACTTCTTTTCTGACGTCCTCACGGATGACGATCGGGCTTTCATCAGAAAAAATGACCTGTACGCCTTTTTTAATGCCCTCTTTGCGAAGCCTTGTGCGGACGACTTTGGCAATCGGATCGGTATGGGTTTTTGAAATATCAGCAATCTGAAAGCGTGTCGGGTCTGTTTTATTCGCCGCTCCCATGCTTGAAATCAGCGGAACATTCCGTTTCAGACATTCTTTCATCAGATGAATTTTATAATGAATCGTATCCGACGCGTCAATGACGTAATCAAGCGGATACTCAAAGAACTGCTCATATGTCTCTTCTGTATAAAACATTTTTAAGGCGACGACATCGCAATCCGGATTAATATCCGCGATCCGCGCTTTCATCAAGTCTGTTTTCGGCTGTCCCACCGTCGACAAGAGCGCATGCAGCTGGCGGTTTACGTTTGTAATGTCAACATCATCTTTATCGACAAGCACGATCCGCCCCACTCCGGACCTCGCCAATGCTTCGGCTGCGAATGAACCGACTCCGCCGACGCCGAGAACGGCCACCGTGCTGTTTTTTAACGTGTCCAGCCCTTCTTTTCCAATCGCTAGCTCATTTCTGGAAAACTGATGTAACAAGAACCTCACTCCACATTCTGGTTTTATAAACTCGGCTTGTCAAAAAGCCGCTGGTTTTAGCGCACAAAAAATAAAGTCCCAATTGTGCCGTTGCAGCTTTCCTTCGTTTTGAACCCGCTCTCAGCAGGTGGGTGCCCTTTTTTAAATCTTGTAAGTCCTCTTAACGAATGAAAAGAGGCATGTACGCCATTTAAAAATACGGGCTCCCAAATCAAAAAAATGTTCGGTCAAAACTAGGTGTACAACTAACACATCAGGACTTTATTTAACTTGTCAAAATCATATCACAGCAGATTTTGATTTTCAAGAAACAAACTGCTGATCTTTACTGTTTCACTTTTCTTTTGACAGAAAGGTGAAGTTCTTCAAGCTGGGCGTCGCTCACTTCGCCGGGCGCTTCCGTAAGAAGGCAGCTTGCGCTTGCCGTTTTCGGGAAAGCGATCGTATCTCTTAAGTTTGTGCGGCCTGCAAGAAGCATAACCAAACGGTCTAAGCCGAGCGCGATTCCGCCGTGCGGAGGTGCGCCGTATTCAAAGGCTTCGAGAAGGTATCCGAACTCCTCCTCCGCTTCTTCTTTTGTAAAGCCGAGAAGCCCGAACATTTTTTCCTGAACGTCTTTTTCAAAAATACGGATTGAGCCTCCTCCGAGTTCATAGCCGTTTAAGACGAGGTCGTAAGCCTGCGCTTTCATATCTTCAGGCGCCGTTTCAATCAGATCAAGATCTTCACGGACAGGCATTGTAAACGGGTGGTGAGCCGCATAGAAACGGCCTTCTTCCTCGTCATGCTCCAGTAACGGCCAGTCCACAACCCACAGGAAGTTGAAGAGGCTTTCGTCAATCAGGCCGCGTTCTTTGCCGAGCTTTAAGCGAAGCGCGCCGAGGGATTGAGCCACAACCTCAAACTTATCAGCCCCGAACAGGAGCAGATCACCTTCAGAAGCATCAAGCGCTTCAGCCAGTTTTGCCTGCTTCTCTTCATCAAAGAATTTCGCAATCGGGCCTTTTACGCCGTCAGCTTCAACTTTCACCCAAGCGAGACCTTTCGCGCCGTAATTTCCGGCAAAAACGCCGAGCGCATCGATATCTTTTCTGGAATAGTCGCCGGCAGCGCCTTTGACATTGATCGCTTTTACAACGCCGCCGTTTGCCACGGCTGATGAGAACACCTTAAATTCAGTATCTTTCACTATGTCTGACACGTCCGTCAGCAGCATGCCGAAGCGGGTGTCAGGCTTGTCGGAACCGTAGCTGTTCATCGCTTCTTCATATGTCATTCGCGGAAGCGGAAGCGGTACTTCAACACCTTTTGTTTCAAGCATGACTTTCGCCATCATCTCTTCCGCCAGAGCCATGATGTCCTCTTGACTCATAAAGGACATTTCGATATCAATCTGCGTAAATTCCGGCTGGCGGTCGGCACGCAAGTCTTCATCGCGGAAGCAGCGGGCCACTTGATAATACCGTTCAAAGCCCGACACCATCAGAAGCTGTTTAAAAATCTGCGGCGATTGCGGAAGGGCGTAAAATTCTCCTTCATGCACCCGGCTCGGCACTAAGTAATCACGGGCGCCTTCGGGAGAGCTTTTTGTTAAAATCGGTGTTTCAATATCAAGAAATCCGTTTTCATCCAAGAAATGGCGGATGGATTTTGTGACTTGGTGGCGCATTTGCAATGTTTGAAACATCGCCGGGCGGCGCAAATCCAAATAGCGGTGTTTTAACCGGACGTCTTCAGAAACCTCAGCCGCCTGGTCACTGATCGGAAACGGAGGCGTTTTCGCCGTACTGAGCACCGTCACCGCTTCAGCTTTGATTTCAATTTTACCGGTTTTCAGGTTGGGATTCACCGTGCCTTCTTCACGGGCAGAAACCGTGCCTTCGATATCAAGCACATATTCGTTTCTGATTGCTTCCGCTGCGGCAAGGGCTTCCTTCGATACGTCAGGGTTGAACACAACTTGCACAATACCCGAGCGGTCGCGCAAATCAATGAAAATCAAGCCGCCGAGATCGCGCCGCTTCTGCACCCATCCTTTCAGTTTGACGGTTTCGCCAATCGCTTTTTCAGTTATCTCGCCACAATAATATGTTCTTCCAAACATAGCGTTCCTCTCCTTCACTGCTTTTGATCTGCCTTTAACACTTGTATCAGCTCGTCTAACACCACTTCACGCTGCTCTCCTGTTTCCGCATCTTTTACATTGATTTTATTTTGGGCAAGCTCATCTTCCCCTAAAATCGCAATAAAACGTGCGCCGAGACGGTCAGCTGTTTTAAATTGGCCCTTCATCTTTTTATTTTCATAATCGATTTCACTTGAGATGCCCGCTTCTCTCAGTTTGTACACGAGGGAAACGGAATAATCCTTCGCTTTTTCTCCGAGCGTCACGATGTAGCAGTCAATCCCCTGATTGACGGGAAGCTCTGTTTTCTCAGCGTCAATGGCTGCCAGCAGACGTTCGATGCTCATCGCAAATCCGATACCCGGCGCTTCAGGTCCGCCGATCTGTTCAACAAGCCCGTCATAGCGGCCCCCGCCGGCAAGTGTTGTAATCGCCCCGAATCCTTCGGCATTGCTCATAATTTCAAAAGCGGTATGGTTATAATAATCAAGCCCTCTGACAAGGTTCGGATCTATTTCGAACGGGATGCCGAGATCGTTTAAGTATTGTTTTACTTTCTCAAAATAAGCGGCTGATTCTTCATTTAAGTAATCAAGAATGGACGGAGCCGTTTTCATCAGTTCATGCTCTCTGTCTTTCTTGCAGTCAAGAATTCTGAGCGGGTTTGTGTGCAGGCGCGACTGGCAGTCTGAGCAAAACTCTCCGATGCGCGGTTCAAAATGTTTGACGAGCGCCTCCCGGTAGGATTTGCGGCTGTCCTGGTCACCAAGGCTGTTCAGCACAAGCTTGACATGTTTCAAACCGGCTTTACGGTAAATACTCATCGCAAGCGCAATGACTTCTGCATCCACAGCCGGATCTTTGGAGCCGATCGCTTCAATTCCGAATTGATAGAATTGGCGGAAACGCCCTGTCTGCGGACGTTCGTAACGGAACATAGGTCCGACATAATAAAGCTTCGTCGGCTGCACCGGGTTCGCAAATAATTTATTTTCATTGAACGCGCGGACTGCAGCGGCTGTTCCTTCCGGCCGAAGCGTCAGGCTTCTCCCTTTACGGTCTTCAAACGTGTACATTTCTTTCTGCACGATATCTGTAGACTCACCGACGCCTCTTGCGAACAATTCCGTATGCTCGAAAATCGGCGTGCGGATTTCTTTATATTGATAAGTGCGGCACGTCTCCCTCATAATTTGTTCGACGAACTGCCATCTGTCTGATTCACCCGGCAGTATGTCCTGTGTGCCTCTTGGAATGTGATATGCCATGTTACAGGCCTCCTTAATGTCTTTCTTCAAATAAAAAAACTCCCGCTCCTACTATACATGTATAGTAGGGACGAGAGTTATACCCGTGGTGCCACCCTAGTTGGAATGCCGAAGCATCCCCGCTCTGACCTTTAACGCAGGTTCACGTCCGCTGCCTAATGACTTGCAAAAGCGTTCAGCAGGGAACCTCCGGAGTGTTGTTTCGAGAAAGATGCAGTGCGGATCCGCTTTCAGCCCGGGACGGTTCCTCTCTTCTCCATGCATTCTGACCTACTCTTCTCCATTATCGGTTCAAAATCGTTATCATGACTTATGTACATCAATTTCTATTATAATAATGGGATTGCACTCCCCTGTCAAGTTTTATTCCGTCTGTTTTTCCTTGCGACCGCTTCTTTCGATAAGAGACCGAACTCCGTCGCCGTCTCTTCAAGAAACCCCGCCTTTTCTCTATCGCTCTGATCACTGAAGTGCAGATTTCCTTCCGCATCGTGCAGCGCGCGTCCCATTTTTGGTTGATATTTCATGATTTGCACACCTTTTCGCTGTATTTATGACTAGTATAAACAAACCATTTTATTTTTATTTAACATTCAGCAAGGAAAATACGATATTATACAAGAATGTATTTTAGTTAGTTCAGAAAGGAGGACAGCCATGAAGAAGAGAACTCTTGCTCTTATTTTATGCGGCGTCATCATCACAGCGCTTCTTCCGTCATTCCACACCGCAATCGCCGCAGAGGGAGAAGCGGTCATCGCGACAGACAAGATCAATGTCAGAGGCGGTCCCGGCCTGAGCTACGGAATTAAGGCTGAAGTAAAAAAAGGGGAAAGATACCCGATCGCTAAAGAAGAGGGAGACTGGGTGCAGCTTCAGCTGAGCCCCGGTAAAACCGGATGGGTCGTTTCCTGGCTGATATCAAAAACAGCCGGAGGAGCAGACCATTCATCCGCAACAAGCGGAACGGTCACTTCTACCGATCCTGACCTCCGCATCAGAAAAGGCCCGGGGACATCATATGAAGTCATCGGCAAACTTCCGCAAGGCGCACATGCATCCGTGCTGGACAAGAACAGCGGATGGGTGAACATTTCTTATCAAGGCACAACCGGATGGGTTTCTTCCGAATACGTCACCGCGGACAGCGGCGGATCGGATACGAAAGCAACTTCGGCCCGAAGCGGGTCAAAAAACGGGACGGTCGGCGTTTCTTCATTGAATGTCAGAAGTGCAGCGTCACATGATTCAGCGATTATGACTAAATTATCACGCGGAACAAAGGTTTCCATCTTAAGTGAAGACCACGGCTGGCTGAAAATTGAAGCAAACGGGCAAAAAGGCTGGGCAGCAAGCCACTACATCATAAAGGATTCTGACTCATCGGACAGCGCATCCGGCTCGGGAGACGGTTCTGCGGGCTCAGGCTCCTCGAAAAAAGCGTATATTGTTTACGGCGGCACCAACTTAAGGAGCTCGGCCTCGACTTCCGCTTCTATCGTAAAAAGAGCAGATAAAGGCGCAGCCTACCCGATTGTCGGCTCAAGCGGCAAATGGTATGAAGTCCGGCTTGAAAACGGACAAACCGCATATGTGGCAAACTGGGTCGTACAAACGTCAAAAAGCGGTGAGGAAACAGGTGAAGCACCTTCTCCCGACACGTCAGGCGGCAGCGGCTCACTTAAAAACAAAACGATCGTCGTTGATCCCGGACACGGAGGAAAAGACAGCGGAACGATCGGCTACTCCGGAAAGTTTGAGAAAAACGTAACCATTAAAACCGCTAAGCTGCTGGCCCAAAAATTGCGGGCGGCCGGTGCAAACGTGTATATCACCAGACAGGATGATACTTTTATCAGCCTGCAGGCCAGGGTTTCAACCTCTCATTACCGGAATGCGGATGCCTTTATCAGCATTCACTATGACAGCTATGCCGATACGTCAACACGGGGAAGCACGGCTTATTATTACAGTCCGTCTAAGGATCGCCAGCTTGCCTCAGACGTCCATTCTGAAGTAGTGAAGCGTTCCCCTATCCCGGATCGCGGCGTTCTGTTTGGCGATTATTACGTCCTGAGGGAAAATAAACGGCCTGCCATGCTGTATGAGCTCGGCTATCTCAGTCAACCGCAAGAAGAAACAATCATACATAGCGGCTCTTATCAGGAAAAAGTGACAGACGGAATTGAAAGCGGATTGGAACATTATTTTCAATCATAAAAAAAAGCTGCCGAACGGCAGCTTTTTTATTGTTTAGAATCCATAATCAATGTAATCGGCCCGGAATTCGTCAGCTGAACATCCATCATGGCTCCGAATATTCCGGTTTCCACTTTGACTCCTTTTTCCCGAAGGAGTTCGTTCCACTTTTCATAAAGGAGCACAGCCTGATCCGGTTTAGCCGCATTCATAAAATTCGGGCGTCTCCCTTTCTTCGTTTCGCCGTAAAGCGTAAACTGTGAAACGGATAAAATCTCCCCGCCCGTATCCAAAAGCGATAAATTCATCTTGCCGCTTTCATCATCAAAAATCCGAAGATTCACGATTTTATCCGCCAAGTAAGCGGCATCTTCTTCTGTATCTTCATGAGTGATGCCGACAAGCGCCATAATACCGGGTCCGATCCGGCCGGCGACAGCGCCGTCAACCGTCACACTCGCTTCTGTTACACGCTGAACAACTAATTTCATAGCAAGCTCCTTTTAGTTCATTACCCGGCGGACTGAATAGATGTCTCTGATCTGCTTAATCCGCTCGACCACTTTATGCAGATGGTTGATGTTTTGAATAAAAATCGCCATATGAATCGTAGCGACTTTATTGCGGTCGGATTTGCCGGAGACAGAGGAGATGTTGGTTTTCGTTTCATTTACGGCTTGGAGCACCTCATTTAAAAGTCCGAGACGGTCATACCCCAAAATCTCAATCTCAACGTTATATTCTTTGCGTCTTTGAACCTGTGATTCATGCTCCCATTCAACGGGGATCAGACGTTCCTGCGCTTCATTCGTTTTGACGTTCGGACAGTCATCCCGGTGAACGGATACACCGCGCCCTTTTGTAATAAAACCGACAATATGGTCGCCAGGCACCGGGTTGCAGCATTTCGACAAGCGGACGAGAAGGTTGTCAATGCCTTTTACGCGCACACCCGCTTCCCGTTTTCTCCCTTGCGGATAATGTTTCGGCTCGGAAGTGACTTCCTGAACGATTTTTTCCTGCTCTTCCTGGTCACGGAGCTTCCGTTCTTTTTCGGTGAGCCTGTTGGCCACCTGAAGAGCGGTAATGCCGTTATATCCGACCGCCGCGTACATATCCTCTTCATTTGAGAAATTGAACTTGTCGGCAACTTTTTGAAGATTTTCGAGTGTTAAAACATCTTTCACTTCAAAATCAAGATTTTTAATTTCTTTCTCGACAAGCTCACGGCCTTTTTCGACGTTTTCTTCACGGCGCTGTTTCTTAAAGAATTGGCGGATTTTGTGTTTCGCCTGGGACGTCTGCGCCAGTTTGACCCAGTCTTGACTCGGACCGTATGAATGCTTGGACGTCAGAATCTCGACGATGTCGCCCGTCCGGAGCTTATGGTCAAGCGTCACCATTTTTCCGTTCACTTTCGCCCCGATTGTTTTGTTGCCGATCTCCGAGTGGATCCTGTAGGAAAAATCAATCGGCACAGAGCCTGACGGCAGTTCAATGACATCGCCTTTTGGCGTAAATACGTATACCATGTCAGAAAACAGATCGATTTTCAGCGATTCCATAAATTCTTCCGCATCGGTAGACTCGTTTTGGAATTCCAGAATTTCACGGAACCAGGACAGTTTTTTCTCAAATGTCGCTTCTTCGTTTGCAGCCTTGCCTTCTTTATATGCCCAGTGTGCGGCCACCCCGTATTCAGCGATCTCATGCATCTCAAATGTTCTGATCTGCACTTCCAGCGGATCGCCTTTAGGCCCGATTACGGTCGTATGCAGGGACTGATACATATTCGGCTTAGGCATTGCAATATAATCTTTGAATCTGCCCGGCATCGGCTTCCAGCACGTGTGAATAATGCCGAGTACGGCGTAGCAGTCTTTAATGCTTCCGACAAGAATACGGACGGCGAGCAGATCATATATTTCATTGAACTGTTTATTTTGCAGCGCCATCTTGCGGTAAATGCTGTAGATGTGCTTCGGACGTCCTGAAAAGTCCGCTTTGATATTCACTTCTTCGACGCGTTTTTTCACTTCATTGACAACCTCTTCGACATAAAGTTCGCGTTCCGCGCGCTTTTTCTTCATGAGATTGACGATTCTGTAATATTGCTGAGGATTCAAATAACGGAGAGCGGTGTCTTCCAGCTCCCATTTGATTTTAG
This sequence comes from Bacillus sp. FSL P4-0334, assembly GCF_038004825.1. Lineage (NCBI taxonomy): Bacteria > Bacillati > Bacillota > Bacilli > Caryophanales > Bacillaceae > Bacillus > Bacillus sp. FSL P4-0334. The sequence goes on from NZ_JBBORX010000001.1 coordinate 3,869,660, forward strand.
AAATCCCGAGCCGATGGGCCAGCGGAGCGAAAATTTCCAGCGTCTCATTTGAAATTCTCCGCTGCTTTTCCTGCGGAAGATGCTTTAACGTCCGCATATTGTGAAGGCGATCCGCCAGCTTGATCAATATGACTCTGATATCCTGAGCCATAGCGACAAACATTTTTCGATGGTTTTCCGCCTGCTGCTCCTCTTGAGATTTATACTTAATTTTACCGAGCTTCGTCACGCCGTCGACAAGCATCGCCACTTCTTCAGAAAATGCTTCCTTCAGGTCGTCGAGGGTGACATCCGTGTCCTCTACCACGTCATGCAGAAATCCGCCCGCAATTGTGGAAGGGTCCATTTCCAGATCGACGAGGATCCCCGCCACCTGAATCGGATGAATGATGTACGGCTCACCTGATTTGCGGTACTGTTCGCGATGCGCGTTTTGCGCATACAGGTAAGCTTTCTCAACAAACGCAATCTGCTCCTCCGGCAGATAAGTGCGCGCTTTATCTATTACTTGCTCGGCAGTCAATACTTGTTCGTTCGCCATGGAATCACCTTTTTTAAATGTAAACTGTATTAGTTTATTATCAAGAAAAAAACGAGAGATGTAAAGGGCAGAAGTTCAAAACACCTAAAGAATCTGTCAGGATGATGAAATAATAGGAAAAAAGCACCCTGACACGAGTGCTTTTTTCCATATGCGGTTAATATTTCATTAATGTTAAAATATCGTAATCGTCAAGCTTGTCTCTGCCGTCAAGGTAAGAAAGCTCGATTAAGAACGCAATACCGGCTACAACGCCGCCCAGTTCTTCGACCAGCTTAATTGTCGCTTCGATCGTGCCGCCTGTTGCAAGCAAGTCATCAGTAATCAGCACGCGCTGTCCCGGCAGAATTGCATCTTTATGAATCGTCAGTACGTCTTTTCCGTACTCCAAACCGTAATCGACTTTAATGACCTCACGCGGAAGTTTTCCTTCTTTCCGAACCGGCGCAAAGCCCACTCCGAGAGCGTATGCAACCGGACAGCCGATAATAAAGCCGCGCGCTTCAGGCCCGACAACTAAATCAATTTCTTTTTCTTTTGCATATTCAACAATTTGGTCAGTGGCGTAACGGTATACGTCGCCTTTGTCCATCAATGTCGTAATATCTTTAAATTGTACGCCTTCTTTCGGGTAATCGGGCACAATTGTTACGTATTTTTTAAGATCCATCTGTTCTATGTCCTCCTCGTACTTTCATAAGCTTCTGAACCTTGGTTCATCAGCTTATTCAGCCATTCCTTCAGCTCATGGGCTGCGGAATAATTGAGCTTCTGGTCTAATTCCATCAGCTGCTGTTTTACCTGATAGGTTTGCGAATCTGCCAGGTCGCGTTTTTTCGCGCCGCTCACGACAGACAGCACACCATCTTCTATTTTAACAAAACCGAGATCAAAAAACACCTTTGTCATGAAATTGATTGTGTCAATTGACCATCCTCTATGTCTCGCAAGCTCTGAACCATGCTTGCCGAAGTCAAAAGCGCCCCTTTTCAAGAGAAATGCGTAAAACCACTTGAAATCATTCCGCGATGGAAATGAGGACAGGAAATGTTCTTCATGATTGATAAAAACAAAATAAATCCGTTCCGGCTTCTTTCCGTCAAGCAAATGCTGCAGGCGATCCGCTGACGGCGGCACATCCAGAAAAACGGCATATTTTCCGTCAAGCTGGAGAGCTTCCGCCTCGGATTCCGATGTGATCCCGGCCAGCTCGCCTGACAGCTCTTTTGCATGGAGCTTCTGAGCGGTTTTTTCGTTAAAGCTGATGAGCACCCGTTTTTCCTTCGGCAGCGCGGTGACCGTGTCTTCCCACGTCCGCTTGCCCCTGATATCAAAAAGCTGCCATTCCGGCACCGCAGCGTCTTTAATCATCAGCTGGGGCTTCTTTCTGTTGTTCCATTCATTAATGGACATCTCGCCGACAATGGAAATCGTTGATCCGGGGACAATTCCGGCTTCAAGCTCTCCTTTGTTAAAGCCGACGCAGTCAAGGACGGCGGAATCACTTTTCACCGTCATTTTCACGTGGTTTTTATTCGCTCCGATCAGGCGCACATCATCAAGTACCGCATTTTTCACCATCACATGCGGTTTAGGGTTAAGCATGCCGAACGGCGACAGCATATTTAATTCTGTAATGCTTTCAACGGTTATGTCTTCAACGCCGCAGACAAGATCAACCTCCTGAACGGGAATAAAATCCTCTTCCGTAAGGGTTTCTTCAGCCATTTGATTCAGCCTGTCCCTTAATTCCGCCACATCTTCAGCCTTCAACGTCATTCCTGCCGCCATCGGATGCCCGCCGAAATGAGGAAGAATGTCTCTGCACTGTGAAAGGCTCGTAAACAGGTTGAAGCCTCTGATGCTTCGCGCCGACCCTTTAGCGATTCCCTGCTCCTCATCTATCCCAAGCACAACAGCGGGCCGGTAAAAACGTTCAGCCAGCTTCGATGCGACAATACCGACGACTCCCGGGTTCCAGCCGGCTTTTGCCACTACAATGGCAGACGGGTTTCCGCCTTGCTGCTGAACCATTTCAACAGCCTCTTCGGTCATGGTTTTCACCATTTTCTGCCGCTCTTTATTCAGCCGGTCAATATCCGAAGCCAGTTCCTCCGCTTCAAACTGATCTTCGGTCATCAGCAGATGGACGGCGGGATCGGCCTGTTCTATTCTTCCGACGGCATTGAGCCTTGGCGCGACCTGAAATCCGATCGTTTCCTCATCAGCTTGTCCGATATCTCCGCCGGAAAGCTTAATCAGGGCTTTGAGGCCCGGCCGATTTGTCGTCCGAAGCCTTTCGATTCCGAGTGACGCAATTAATCTGTTTTCATCATGAAGAGGCACCAGATCTGCAACCGTACCGATTGCCGCCAAGTCCAGCATAGCTTCCGGCAAAGAACCCGTAAGCGCGTGGGCAAGCTTAAACGCCACACCGACGCCGGCCAATTCTTTAAACGGATAGCCGCAGCCCGGCTGCTTCGGGTGGATGATCGCAAATACGTCAGGAAGCTCGGGTCCCGGCTCATGGTGGTCGGTAATAATGACGTCTAAGCCCAGCTCTTTTGCGACTTCAGCTTCATGGACGGCGGCGATTCCCGTATCCACTGTAATGATCAGCGAAAATCCCCGCTCTTTTATGGAGCGGAAAGCCTGTTCATTCGGGCCGTAGCCTTCTGTGAAACGGTCGGGAATATAAAAGTCAACGTCCGCCGACAGCTGTCTCAGTGCCGTCAGCATCACCGACGTGCTTGTAACGCCGTCTGCATCGTAATCTCCGTAAATCATAATCGGTTCCCCTTGAGAAACCGCCAGTTTTATCCGATCAACTGCTTCCCGCATTCCCTTTAATTCATACGGGTCATAAAAGTCTGCATCCTTTGTATGTAAAAACAGCCTTGCGCTTTCGGCAGTATCAAAACCTCTTTTTACAAGCAGTGATGCCACAAGAGGTGTTATGTCCAATTGTTCTGTGAGTGATTTGACTTTTTCCTGATCCGGCTGCTGGATTTCCCAGCGCATTTTTGACGCTAACATAAATTCACCCCTCAACCACCCTATTATACTAGAGCGGACTGAGGGGTTTCAAATGTTATTCTGATCCTTTTTTCTCTTCAAGCATTTCTTCCGGCGGCGCGGCTGTTTTTTTGCCGTCCGAATCAGCCGTCAATTCAGCCGCAGATCTGTTTTCTTTCCGCAGCATTTTAATTTCGCGCTTCAGCTTCATCACTTGAAAGATACCGGCTGAAAACACGATCAGCGCTCCCATTAACACAGAGCCTAAAATGACTAAAATCAGCGGCCATTCAGCGGTTCCGAACAGATAATCAACCTCAACCGCCCGCACGTTAATGACAGCAAAGATGGCGACAATCAAAGTAAATAGTAAAGCGAATATAATAGTCCATTGTTTATTCATGCGTCTGCCCCCAATTGTTCATTCTTATCTTTTCCCCCATTTTCCCGGGAGTAAACCCCGGTCTCAGGAAATCCGGGCCGTTAATTGCTCGCGGACCAGCTTTTTCAGTCCGCTTCTTTCTCCCGATATGACGAGGGTGTCCCCTTCTTCAATTACGGTATCAATGCCGGGGCTCAGCTGTTTTTGCCGGTTTTTCTTTACGATCGCAATAATCTGGACGTTGTAATGTTTCTTGATCTCCAAATCTCCGATTGTACGGCTGACAGCCGGTGCATGAGATTCGGCTTTAAACCACTCAATGACGAGGTCATCAAGCGCAACTTCCACAGATTCCAGCGCTTTCGGCTTATACGTCATACCGCCTAAAATAGCGGAAATCTGCCTCGCCTCTTCGTCGTTAAATTCAACGGATGCCAAGCATTCGTCATGATCATTCTCATCGAAGTAATAGAGCTCTTTTCTGCCGTCATCATGAAGAATAATACTGATTTTATCGTGATTTTTCGTAATGACTTCTACTTTCTGGCCGATGCCCGGAAGCTCCGACTCACGAACGTTCATAAGAACCCTCCTACATGTTTTTACAATGATGATTGATTATGTAAGCGTATGTCATTATAGCAAATGCAGGTTTTAAGTTCAATGCGGCCTGAAAAAACAGGCTGCCTTCCGGAAGACAGCCTGTTCCCATTTTACTCTTCGATTGATTTTTTCCCTTTAAATTCTTTACCTTTCCATACAAGCCACAGCTGCGCGGCGATGTAAAGAGAGGAATAAACGCCCGTCAATAAACCGACCAATAAAGCGACGGAGAAGTTTGTAATTGACGATGAGCCCAAAATGAGCAGCACGACGACAACAATCACAACGGTCAAGACCGTATTGATCGAACGTGTAAAGGTTTGCTGCAAGCTCAGATTCACGATATGTTCCAGATCGGCAAATGACTTCGGCTTACGTTTTTTCATCTGCTCGCGTATCCGGTCAAATGTAACGATCGTATCATTTATCGAGTAACCGATTATGGTGAGAATAGCGGCGATAAAGGTGACATCGACCTCCAGCCTTGTAATGCTGAAAAACGCGACGATAAAGAAAGCGTCATACAGCAGGGATACAATCGCGGCGATAGCCATTCTGTACTCGAAACGTATTGATACGTAAATAATGATGCCGATTGATGCAATGGCGACAGCATATAAAGCATTACGGGCCAGTTCTTTTCCGACTGTCGGCGATACCGTGCTGACGTTCGGTTCAGATCCGTATTTGTCCTTAAAGTACGTTTTGATTTCAGCGATTTTTTCTTTAGATGGCTCTCCGACAAACCGGGCCGCGGCAACATGGTTCTCTTTACCAGAAAGCACGATGTTTTCCGGCTCCATGCCGAGAGAATCAAAATCTTTTTCAACCTGATGCGCCGTCAAAGAATGATTGCTCTGCACGTCAATCCGCGCGCCGCTTGCAAAATCGATTCCCAGGTTGAGCTTAAAGACCAGTAAGATGATAATTCCCGCAATGGTTACAGCGCTTGAGAAAATAAAGAAATATTTTCGCTTGCTCGTGAAATCCCATTTTTGGAATGCCGTATGCGGTTCAGTATTTTCATCCGTTTTTTGAATGTCCATAATATGTTTTTTCTTGACGCCGAACCAGCTTTTTTTCCGGTCAAGCCATCTGCTTTCCACGAGAAGGGAGAGCAGGAATCTTGAAAGGAAGACAGCTGTAATAAAGCTTGTCAGAATTGACAAAATCAGCATCGTCGCAAACCCTTTTACAGAGCTTGTCCCGAAAATAAAGAGCACGACCGCTGCGATGATCGTTGTGATGTTCGCATCGAAAATCGTCGCGAATGACCGTCTGTTCCCTGAACGGAAAGCTGAGCGGACGGATTTGCCGAGCTTCAATTCTTCTTTTATCCGTTCATAGGTGATGATGTTGGCGTCAACCGCCATCCCGACACCCAAAATGAGCGCCGCAATACCCGGAAGCGTCAGCACCGCCTGCATCCAGTCAAACACTTGAAGCGTAATATACACGTATACAGAAAGCGTAATTACCGCTATGAGTCCAGGCAGTCTGTAATAAAGCAGCATAAATAAGAAAACAATTGCAATACCGATAATGCCGGCCTCTACCGTATCATGCAAAGCCTGCTGTCCGAATTGCGCCCCTACTGAAGTAGAGTATTTTTCGGTCAGTTTCACAGGCAGCGCGCCCGCGTTTAAAATATTGGCCAAATCCTTCGCTTTTTGAACGGTAAACTGGCCTTCAATTGTGACATCCTTCGTGTTTAATTCCTGGCTCACATTCGGAGCGGATACATATTTCGGATGTTTTTTGCCGACTTCTTTTTTAAATGAATCGCCTTTTTGGTAATCAAGCCAGATCACAAGCTGATTATTAGGCGCCATTTTCTTGACTTTTTTCGTCACTTCGCCGAACTTATCCGCATCCTTCAGCTTAACGCTGACAATCGGTTCGTTCGTCGTCGGATCAAAGGTTTGCTTCGCGCCGTTTTCCACGAGATCAGAGCCGTTTAACAGCTCTTTATCATTCGTATCCCTGAACGAGAGCTGCGCTTCCGTTGACAGAATTTCGCGCGCCCTGTTCTGATTCGTGACGCCCGCCAGCTGTACGCGGATGCGGTTATTTCCTTCAATCTGAATGTTCGGCTCGCTTACGCCGAGAACGTTAGCCCGGCGGTTCAGCGCCTGCACCGTGCTGACGAGCACGTCTTTTGTGATTTTATCGCCTTTTTTGACGGGCTGCACATCGTACAGAACTTCAAACCCGCCGCGTAAATCCAATCCTAACGTAATATTATTGGCAGCCGGTTTTGTAAAATACCCCAGCCCTGTGCCGATCAATAATACGATCAGGAAAAACGCAATCAAGCGTCCTTTTTTCATTATGTATTTCCTCCTTAAACCTATGCCGTCAAATCATTATCTCAGCAGTTCATCTAAAGCTTCCTGACCCTCATCGCTTTCCAGCCAATTAGACGACTTAAAAGCTTCAACGGTTGCATAGTTCATAAAATCGCCAATTTTAACTGATAAAATATGACCGGCCAATTCATGCAGCGGCAGTTCCTTTTTCTGTTTCCACTTTTTATGTATTAAGTATGACCATAAACTCTCGTGCTCAACATCATCGTATCCGAGGATTTTGAACTCTTCAAGTTTACTGTACAAGAAAGGCCGCAAATGATCTTTGTACATTTCGGCGGGATGTTTCTCCACTGGGCGCTCGCTCCTTTTTCCATTTTTCTCGAAGACTTGTCATGCTCGGACGACATCGGCGCATATCTTTATTGTATATGATTCCAGGTAGTTTGAGAAGGCAGGGGTTTATAAAATGGCAAAACAGACTTTTTTAAGGGGCACTCTTATTCTCATCGCAGCCGGGATGATTACGAGAATGCTCGGCTTTGTCAACCGGGTGGTTATCGCCCGGTTTATCGGTGAAGAAGGGGTCGGTTTATACATGATGGCTGCCCCGACATTTTTCTTGGCCACCACTTTGACTCAATTCGGCCTCCCCGTTGCCATCAGCAAACTTGTCGCTGAAGCGAGCGCGCGGGGGGACCGGCAGAAAATGAAACATATTTTAGTGATGTCGCTTACCGTCACCGGGATATTAAGTCTCATCTTCACGCCGCTGTTTTTATGCTTTGCGCCGATTATGTCCGAAACGATGCTGACGGATCAGCGCACGGTTTACCCGCTTCTGGCGATTACGCCCGTCGTGCCGATTATCGCGATCTCCAGCGTGCTGCGCGGTTACTTTCAGGGCAGGCAGAATATGAACCCGCTGGCGTTTTCCCAAGTACTTGAGCAGATCGTGCGGATTTCACTTGTCGCGGTCTGCACGACGGTGTTTCTGCCGTACGGGATTGAATATGCCGCAGCCGGAGCCATGATTTCGTCTGTCATCGGGGAGCTTGCCTCTCTTATTTATTTATTCATTTGTTTTAAAGCAAATAAAACAATCAGAATCAGAAAACAATTTTTCAAGTCGATCGCAAATGGAAAAGAAACCTTCCGCCAGCTGATGAGCGTGTCGCTCCCGACAACCGGAAGCCGCTTCATCGGAAATTTATCTTGGTTTTTTGAACCTATTGTCGTCGCGCAAAGCCTTGCGATTGCAGGAGTGGCCACCGCTGCCGCCACCAGCCAGTACGGGGAGCTGACCGGATTTGCCATGACGGTTTTGACGCTGCCCAGCTTTATAACCTATTCTCTGTCAACGGCGCTTGTTCCTGCGATCAGTGAAGGAATGGAGCAAAAAAAGCTGCAAGTTGTCGAATACCGTCTGGAACAGGCGATGAGGCTGTGTCTTTTAAGCGGAGGCATTTCGGTGGTTATTTTATTCTCTTTCGCTGATGAACTGATGTCCGTCATGTACGGATCAACTAATGCGGCGGTATTTGTTAAAGTGATGGCGCCGTTTTTTCTGCTTTACTATTTTCAGGGGCCCCTTCAGGCGGTGCTGCAGGCTCTCAATTTAGCCGGGGCCGCCATGATGAACAGTTTTATCGGCGCCGCTGTCAAAACTGGCCTAATTTTTGTTTTGGCGACCAGGCCTTCCTTGGGCATCATGGGCGCCGCACTTGCGATTGTAACGGGGATGGTCCTTGTCACCCTGCTGCATGCGGCCACCGTAAGCAAGGTGCTTCCGATCAGCATTAAAATAAAAGAATACGCGCTCTGTTTTGCCGTCATATTCATTTGCGGTTATGTCAGCCGCATCATCAAGCACACCGTTCATTTTTCAGGGTCAGAGGCTGTTAATCTCACAGGCTGGATTGCAATGACCGCGATTTTGTATATAGCGCTTCTTCTGTTATTCAGGCTGATTAAAAGGGAAGAGCTGATCCGGATTCCGGTCATCGGCAAGTTCGTGACGCGGTGAAACCGATTCACGGCTCCCCTTTTTCATCTTTAAGATCAATAAAAAAAGCGCCGTCCGTAAACGTGCAGAATGATATAACCGAAAGATCGCGATATCCTCTTTTTGCTAAATTTTTTTCGAGCCAGTGTTTATCTTTCCCGATTCTGTCCAGATGCTCGTTCTGAATGACCCCGTCAACGATAAGCGATGTTTCCATCTGCTTATCCTTATTGTTTTTCTTTTTGACGATCGACAGTTTGCCTGAAGACTCCAAAATGGCGTATGACACGTCAGAGATTCTATCGATGTTATTCTCCCTCAGCTGCATAAGAAGATCGTCAAAATTGTAGCGCTGCGATCTCATCGCCCGTTCATCAATTTTTCCCTGTTTTATAATAATGGTGGGTTTTCCGTCAAGCAGCTGCCGTATTTTTTGGCTTTTGAGCGAAATAAAAGCAAGGCTTACTTGAATAATCATTAAAACGACAATCGGCACAATCGTATGCAAAAGCTTATCTTTTACATTTTCAATTGCCAATACGGCAATCTCGGCAATCATAATGGAGACGACAAGGTCTAAAATGCTCAGTTCTCCGATTTCCCGTTTTCCCATCAGTCTGAAAATCACAAGAATGATAAAATAAAGCACAATCGTACGAAACGTAATAATGAAAATATCTTCCATATCGCACCTCCAACGGTCATAGCATTTGCCATCGGCTCTGAATTATGTAAGAAACGGGCTGAACATCATGCATTTACGTCTAATTCGAACATTCAGAGAATACATTTAGAAAAAGACGGGCTCCGGCTTGTCATATATCAGGCCGCAGGGCGGAGAGGAGATAAAAATGGAAGAAACGAAACAAGTGGGAAGAGGCGTCTTGTACGGCTTAGTGGCTATCTTTGCGGTGATGCTTCTTACGAGTTTGGCGATTTCGCTTTTACTGACGGTTACCTCAATGGAAGAGTCATCTTTCAGCTGGCTGATCACCGCGCTTTCCTTTCTTTCTTTATTTGCGGGCGGTTTTATATCGGGCGGCAAAGCGAAGGAAAAAGGCTGGATGATCGGAGCGTTAACCGCCGTCTGTTTTTCATTAATCATCTTGCTGTTTCAATATTTAGGGTTCGGAAAAACGTTTACATCCGGTCAGCTTTTGTTTCATCTCGGCTTTTTGGGAGTCAGTATGCTGGGCGGCATTTTCGGAGTGAATTTGAAAGGAAGCAGATCAGCGTAATAAAAAAAGAGCGGATTCTCCGCTCTTTTTTTGTATGTATGAGCTTCGCTGTTATTCAGCGGAAGCTTCTCTGATTGCGCGGCGGTCAAATGTTAAACGGGTGTTATCACCTGTTTTAATGACGACCTTGCTTTCATCAATTGACTCAACAGTGCCGTGCAATCCTCCGATTGTCACCACTGAATCCCCTTTTTTCAGCTCTTCCTGCATCTGGCGTACGGCCTTCTGCTGCTTTTGCTGCGGACGGATGAGCAGGAAATAAAGCACTGCAAACATTAAAATAATAGGAACGATTGTACCTAAAGTACCCATCTGTTTCCCTCCCTTCAAGAATGGTTTTATTTAGAAGCTTTTCGCATTTGGCTTATTATAGCCGTAACGCTCAAAGAACTCTTCTCGGAAATCACCAAGACGATCCTCCCGGATGGCTTGTCTGACCTGCTCCATTAAGTGTAACAGAAAATGAAGGTTATGGTAAGTTGTTAATCGAATTCCAAACGTTTCATTACAGCGGATCAAATGTCTGATGTAAGCGCGGGAGTAATTTTTGCATGTATGGCAGCTGCACTCTTCATCAATCGGACGGAAATCACGCTCATATTTGGCGTTTTTCATATTCAGACGCCCTTCATTCGTAAACACCGTGCCGTTTCGGGCAATCCGGGTGGGCAGTACGCAGTCAAACATATCCACGCCGCGAATGGCGCCGTCAATTAAGGCATCCGGTGAACCCACACCCATTAAATATCTCGGCTTGTCCTTCGGTAAAAGCGGAGTTGTAAACTCAAGCACTCGGTTCATGACGTGCTTCGGCTCGCCGACAGATAACCCGCCTATGGCATAACCCGGAAAATCAAGCGAAACCAAGTCTTTTGCACTTTGTGTCCGCAGGTCTTCGTATTCTCCGCCCTGTACGATTCCGAACAGCCCCTGCTCACCTGAGCGCCCGTGCGCCTCCAGGCAGCGTTCCGCCCAGCGGCTGGTCCGTTCCACAGAGCGTTTCATGTAATCATACTCTGCCGGATACGGCGGACACTCATCAAACGCCATCATGATATCAGAGCCGAGGGCGTTTTGAATTTCCATCGCTTTTTCCGGAGATAAAAACAGCTTGTCTCCGTTTAAGTGATTGCGGAAATGAACGCCTTCTTCTTCTATATTACGAAACTTGCTCAATGAAAAGACCTGAAAACCGCCGGAATCCGTTAAAATCGCGCGGTCCCAGTTCATAAACTTATGAAGCCCGCCCGCTTCTTTTACAATGTCATGTCCCGGGCGGAGCCATAAATGGTACGTATTGCTTAAAATAATGCCCGCATCCATAGATTTCAGCTCGTCCGGAGACATCGTCTTTACCGTAGCAAGCGTGCCGACCGGCATAAATACAGGCGTCTCAAAGGAGCCGTGGGGCGTATGGACTCTGCCCAGGCGCGCTCCCGTTTGTTTGCATTCCTTTATAAATTCATAACGTATCGGTTGTTCAGCCACTTTGTATGAGGCCTCCTGTCATTCAAATTAGATAATCAGCATGGCGTCGCCAAAGCTGAAGAAACGATATTCCTCTTCTACCGCATGACGGTAGGCGGAAAGAACATGCTCTCTGCCGGCAAGCGCAGAAACGAGCATAATAAGGGAAGATTTCGGCAGATGAAAATTGGTGATCATGCCGTCAATCGCCTTAAATTCATATCCCGGATAAATGAAGATGGACGTCCAGCCGCTTGAAGCGGTAAATTCGCCGGCATGCTCGCCGGCGATGGTTTCCAGGGTGCGCGTTGATGTCGTCCCGACCGACACGATACGCCCTCCCGCCTTTCTGACCTCGTTTAAAGAGGCGGCGGTTTCTTCCGTCATTTCATAAAATTCCGCGTGCATGTTATGCTCTTCCACATCATCCGCACTGACCGGGCGGAATGTGCCGAGTCCCACATGAAGTGTGATAAATTCAATCCGCACACCTTTTTGCTTCAGCTCGTCCAGAATCTCTTCCGTAAAATGAAGTCCGGCCGTCGGAGCTGCGGCAGATCCGATTTCTTTTGAAAAGACGGTCTGATACCGTTCTTTATCATCAAGCTGCTCTTTAATATAAGGAGGCAGCGGCATTTCACCGAGTGATTCAAGCACTTCGTAAAAAATCCCGTCATACCGGAATTCTATTTTTCTGCCTCCGTGATCAAGCTCCTCCGTGCAGACCGCTGTCAGCCGGCCGTCGCCAAATGTCAGGACCGTTCCTTTTTTTACGCGTTTCGCCGGCTTTACGAGCGTTTCCCATGTATCATTTTCTTCCTGTTTTAATAACAGAAGCTCCACTTTCGCTCCCGTATCTTCTTTTGTGCCGAATAATCTTGCAGGCAGCACACGGGTATTGTTCAAGACGAGGCAATCCCCTTCATTAAAAAAGCTTACAATCTCTTTAAATGAACTGTCCGTCAGCCCGCCCGTCTGTTTGTCGAGCACCATCAGCCGCGATGCGTCACGCTCTTTAAGCGGCACTTGGGCAATGAGGCGTTCAGGCAGTTCAAAATCAAATAAATCGACTTTCATCATTTCACCTTAATTCTGTCTATTGTTATTTCATTCTGCCGAAAAAATTAAGCAGAATGGATAGTATCACACTGATCACAATACAAGTGACAACGGGAAAGAAAAATGTAACATTTCCCTTCTTAACGAAAATATCTCCGGGCAGCCTTCCGACAAAGTGCCAGACTGCGCCGGCAATAAGCAAAACGGCACCGAGAACCATGAGAACCTTCGGAAAGTCAGTCACGGGCGGGCGCCTCCAATCGAAAATGTTCATACACAGCCGGAGTCACGACCCGTCCCCTCGGCGTCCTCTGAAGAAATCCGATCTGCAGCAGATACGGTTCGTACACATCCTCTATTGTATGCGGTTCTTCGCCGATTGTCGCGGAAATCGTATCAAGACCGACGGGACCGCCGCTGAATTTTTCGATCATGCCCATCAGCAGCTTATGGTCGATATGGTCAAGGCCGAGCGCATCGACTTGAAGACGTTCGAGCGCGTCGTGAGCGATTTCTTCCGTGATGCGGCTGTCGCCGAGCACCTGGGCAAAATCTCTCACCCTTCTGAGCAGACGGTTTGCAACCCGCGGCGTTCCTCTTGACCGTCTGGCGATTTCCAGAGCCGGGGCTTTTTCGATATCCACTTCAAAAACGTCAGCCGTTCTTGACACGATATCTGTCAGCTCTTCCTGCGTATAGTATTCAAGGCGCGACAGCACCCCGAACCGGTCTCTGAGCGGTGCGGTCAATAATCCGACCCTTGTCGTCGCTCCTACAAGCGTAAAAGGGGGAAGGTCGAGACGGACGGAGCGGGCGGACGGGCCTTTTCCAATGACAATATCAAGGCAGAAATCCTCCATCGCCGGGTACAGCACTTCCTCAATTGAGCGGTTCAGCCTGTGAATTTCGTCTATAAACAGCACATCCCCTGGTTCGAGCGCCGTCAAAATGGCTGCCAAATCCCCCGGTCTTTCGATGGCGGGACCTGACGTCGTCCGCATCTCCACACCCATCTCATTGGCCACGATAGACGCAAGCGTTGTTTTCCCGAGACCCGGAGGCCCGTATAAAAGAACGTGGTCCAGCGTTTCCTGCCTCATTTTCGCCGCATCGATAAACACGCGCAGATTTTCTTTCACCTTCTTTTGGCCGATATACTGGGCGAGATTCTGCGGCCTGAGGCTTTGCTCGATTATTGATTCATGGCTGTCTGCTTCACTTGAAACGAGCCGTTCATCCATGAACATCACCTTACTTTAATAATTTTTGCAATGCTTTTTTTACATATTGATCTGTTGAAAGCGCCGTTTCCTCTTTTAAGTGAGGAAGCACTTTTTTAATTTCTTTTTCGGCGTAGCCGAGAACCCGGAGCGCTTCAAGCGCCTCGTCAAGCGCCGTTTCAGCCTCTTGTTTTTCAATGCGCGCTTCATGATTGAACAGGTTGTCAATCATTTCAGGCACGACGTCGGCCAGTTTGCCTTTCAAATCAAGAATAATCTGCCGCGCCGTTTTTTTGCCCACACCCGGAAATTTCACCAAAAAGGCTTCATCTTCCTGTTCGATCGCTTCGATGACGGCTCCGGGGTCACCGGAACCGAGGATGGCGAGCGCCCCTTTAGGCCCGATGCCGGTGACGTTCAGCAGCTTTGTGAAAAGCGCTTTTTCTTCCCGGGTTGAAAAACCGTACAAAGAAAAGGCATCTTCTTTTATATGATGATACGTAAAAATGGTCTCTTGATTGCTTACCTTATAAATAAACGGATTCGGAGTGAAGACCTGATAGCCGATTCCGCCGTTTTCAATCACGATGTATTGGGGAGATACATAATCAATCGTCCCCTTCACGAATTCAATCACACCTATTCACCTCTTTGACTGCTTATCATTGTAACACAAAAACAGCCAAAGTCTTATAGAAAAGTTAACGTATGTTCGCTTTGACACCTTCCATTCAGAAAAAAAAGACATGTGTCACATGTCTTGCGTCAAAGTCAGCCGCTGTAAGTCTTAATATGATCGATCACGCTCTCAAACTCCGCTTTTGTCCTGTACGGTATGCCGTGTTCCAAGTGCTTTTGCAATCGGCTTTCCAGTCTTTCTATATCAATCTGGAAGAAAGATTGAATCGGCTCGGCCAGCGATCCGGGACGGCCGTGAAAAGTGGAGATGACGCCCCCGTCCGTGACCCCGATATAACCGTTAACCTTACTGAGCGGAGAAATGTCATCAACATGCTTACGGAAAAGGACGAAGCCTTTTTTCTGCTCAACGAGCGTCCAGCCGGCATATGCGGCCCAAAAATCCTCCATCGCCAAAACGGTTTCATCCGTATGTTCGATGCCGACATCACCGTCCAGATAGACCTTTTCCAGCTGGACGTGCACCCGAAGCGGCCCGTAATGCTCAACCTCCGCCCCGTATGCGCCTTTTCCTCCGCAAATCAGGACTGCAGCCGATAAGACAAGCATAAACAATAGACGAGCACCGCAAATTCGTTTCACCAATAACACCTCTTTATTCAATCAAACTCTTGATGCTAGTTTGACCAAAGATGCCGGTGCTTAATCGTTTTCTTTCATTTGTCTGTTTCAGCCGAAAAAAAGCAGCTCTCTAAATGAGGGCTGCTGCGATGATTATGCCCGGCCGGCTGAAATCAGTTTCATTTGTCCGGGCGTCAGTTTGAGCCGGTATCCCCTTACGGTCAGATACACAGTTTTTGCTCCGCGGCTTTTGTCATGCTCCGTTTTTTTCATTCCGGCCCCTCCGTTACGTTTTATTACTTTTATGTTAACACCGCAATATAAAGAGCGTTTTAAGAATATGTAAAGAAATGATGAAGCTTTATTCATAAAAATACTGCCGGATGAAATCATCCGGCAGTCCCGTTTAACGGCTGTTTCTGTTCATGTCTTGCAGCTTTGTAAAAGTAGCGTTGTCGGTAAACACTTGAATTGTACGGCCGTCCGCGAATTTTTTGGCCGCATGTTTGACATGTTTATCATCAGTTTTCGTAAAAGGATGATTTGTTCTGACGGCAATGACGACTCTCGTGTCAGTCACGATAACCTGACTATCCTGTACGCCTTTTACTTTTTTCACGCGGTTTGCAACTTTTGCCGCCAACCTGATGTTTTCGGCGTTGTCATACCCATTATAAGACATTGCTGCCGGCGGCGTATTGGCATTTCGGCCGTTATATGTGCCGTCCGTCGTTAACGGAACCCCGTCATTAGGCGCGTACTGGTCGGACACGTTTGTCGTATTATGACGGCCGTTTCGGTTTTCCATCATTTCAGAAACGGGTCCTTGATGGTCCATTCCGTACTGGCCTCTGCCGTTACCATTATCATTCGAATAATATCCAACCGGACGTGTTGACTGGTTGTAGCGTCCGTCATTCATGGCATTATTTGCTCCGCATGCCGTTAAGCTTGCCGTCACGGCTAAAACGCCCGCGATCGTCATCAGTTTTTTACCCAATGGAAAAACCCCCCGTGGATTCATCGCTGTTTTGAGCGTTTTCCGCTCATGTTTAGGATGCGCGGCGGGCGGCGGGTTTAAGCTTGTCAGTTATGTCCATTCCTCAGTTGGACATAAAAAAAGGAACGACATACATCGTCCCGAAACATTAATCTTCTTCTTCCTCCGGCCGTCCGAATACTTGATTTGGACTCGGCTGATTCGGCGCGGCATTAGGATTTGCTCCGCCGTAAGGCATAAAATATCCGGCGTTTGCACCCATATTCGGATACGGCTGCACAGGCATATTTGCGTGATGGTGAAGTGAACCGTGGTGATGGTGGTGGTGATGATGTGAATCATGGCAGCCGCAATCATCATCCTTATATTTTCCATCATGATGAGGCGCGTTTGCGTAATGTGACGAATATCCGCCGTAATACGGCATTTGACCGTACGGAGCACCGCCGAAACCAGATGCAGAACCATCATAATGCTCTGCATTTTCATGGGCCTGGTTTTCATATTCACCGTAACCCGCATGCGGCCCAAATCCCGGATGATGGAATCCGTACGGTAACGGCATCGGCATGACCGGAAAGCCTCCAAAACCTCCTCCAAAACCGCCGAAACCTCCGCCTACCGGGAAGCACGGATGGCATAGTCCCGAACCCGGCAGCATCGGTGTCACCGGAACCGGACAAGGACAAGGCATGCACGGCATCGGATAATGCATAAAAGACGGTTCAACGGCCGGCATATTCGGAAACGGGACATTCGGAATGTTTGGCATGTTCGGCAGATGATAAGCGGCGTTTTCTTCTTCCATCTTTCCGGCTTCAGGCGCCTTTGGCATATTCGGGTAATTCGCGTTTTCCATGTTGATCATTTCCTCCTGTTGTGGAATGTTATTGTCATGCTCTTTTTCTTTCGGCTCGACAAAATGTGTCACCGGTTCCTCCGGCTTAGGAGGCGACCACGGCTGAAACAGCTGATTGGACGGGTAATATTGGTTCATATCAGCTTCCGGCAGCACATTTTCATGCTTTTCAGGGATTGGCGGCACATACGGAATTGACGGCTTTGGTTCTTCCGGTATGGTGTCTTCAATGTCCACAACTGATTTCGGTTTTTCTTTGGCATATGGATGCTCATACTTATGCGCAGACGTTCCGAAGCCGGCCTTAGGTTCTTTTCTGACCGGAACGGCTTCTGAAGGCACCTTTATCTTCATTCCAGGCATAATTAAGTCTGGATTGCTAAGCTGATGATTCAGTTTTTTTAACTCTTCAAGATCAACTCCGTATTTTTCAGCTATTTTCCAGAGCGAATCGCCTTTTTGAACGATATGAATTTTCAACGTTTTCCCCTCCTATGCACAAAACGTGAACGGTACATTTGTCATTACAATACGTTTCTTCACACTATATGCCGATGGACTGGGCATGATGATAAAAAATTTGGGAAGGAGGGGAAATTTTTATGATTACGTATGACTCAGCATTCTGTTCAAAGCACGAAGCGCTTCTGTCCGAACCGCTTCCGGAACTTTAATGACACCTTTCGGCTCGCCTTTTTCAAGCTGCTCAAGCGACCACAATAAATGCGGCAGGTCGATTCTGTTCATTGTCAGACACGGACACATATCGGGATTCAATGATTCAATCTGTTTATCCGGATGCGAGTGAATGAGGCGCTGGACAAGATTCATTTCCGTGCCGATCGCCCACTTGCTTCCCGGTTCAGCCTGTTCGATCGTATCAATAATGTATTTGGTAGACCCGCTGTCGTCACTGAGCGAGACCACTTCCCGCGAACATTCCGGATGAACGATAATGCGGATGCCGGAATCCCGCTGCCGCAGCTGAGAAATATTTTCCGCTGTAAACTTTTCGTGTACGGAGCAATGCCCTTTCCAAAGGATAACCTTAATGTTTTCCGGATGGTCAGTAAGCAATCGGTTCTGCACCGGGTCCCATACAGCCATTTCTGTCAGCGGAATGCCGAGGTCATAGGCCGTATTTCTGCCTAAATGCTGATCCGGCAAAAATAAAATTCTCTCTTTTTGTTTAAAAGCCCATTTCAGCACACTCCGGGCATTTGAAGAGGTGACGGTCGCTCCCCCGTGCCGTCCGACGAATGCTTTAATTTCCGCCGTCGAGTTAACATATGTTAACGGAATGATGGTGTTACCGTACAGTTCTTGAAGCTCTTGCCATGCTTTGTCCGTCTGCTGAATATCTGCCATATCAGCCATCGAGCATCCGGCGCGCATGTCGGGCAAAATGACGGTTTGGTTATCATCAGTCAGCATATCAGCGGTTTCCGCCATAAAATGCACGCCGCAAAACACAATATATTCCGCCTCTTTATTTTTTTCTGCCACTTGAGCAAGCTGCAGGGAGTCACCTGCCGTATCGGCGAATTGTATTACTTCGTCTTTTTGATAGTGATGCCCCGGAATGAACAGGCGCTTTCCGAAAGCCCGTTTAATGGCGGCGACCCGCTTTTCCATTTCTCCAGTGCTCATGTCTTTATAATGGCTCGGCATCATTTCGGCTGATGCAGTTAGCACGTCAAAAATAGACATCTTAAAAATCCCCCTGTTCCGCTGCCTCAACATCCATGCTGATGTCGGCGCTTTTTACTGAATGAGTCAGAAATCCGAGTGAAATATATTGGACCCCCGTTCCTTTATAAGCGGGCAATGTGTCGAGCGTTATGCCTCCGGATGCTTCCGTTTTGATATGGCCCGGTGTCATACCTGCAAAACGCCGGACGGACTCAGGCGGACAGTTGTCAAACATAATAACGTCTGCACCCGCTTCTATTGCCTCGAGCAGCTGCTGTTCGGATTCGATTTCGACTTCCACCGCAAGCATCTGCCCCGCCGTTTTTCTTGCCCGCTCCATGGCCGCCCTTATCGATCCGCAGGCGGCAATATGATTATCTTTTATCATGATGCCGTCATATAAGCCGAAGCGATGATTAAAGCCGCCTCCGACCCGAACGGCGTATTTTTCCAGCATTCTGAGCCCGGGTGTCGTTTTTCTCGTATCACAAAGCTTGATAGTCGGATCATCAAGACGCCTTTTGGCCTCATCCGTCATTGTCGCAATGCCTGACATTCTTTGTATGAGATTCAGAATGACCCGCTCCCCCGTAAGAAGTGCCGCCGCCTGGCCTTCCATTTTCGCGAGCACGTCTCCTTTTTTCATCCGTTCTCCGTCTTTTTTCAGGGAGCGGATGCGGATATCATCGTGTAAAAGCTTCCATCCTTCACGGATAACGGCTTCTCCGGCAAACACGCCGTCTGTTTTTGCGATGATTCGCGCTTTACATTGCTGATCAGAAAAAATCGCTTGTGACGTCGCATCACCCGTTCCGATATCTTCCTGAAAAAAATGAGTCAGCATTTGTTTCAGCTGCAGAATGTCCATAGTTCCCCAATCCTTTCGTTTTTTCTGATAGCTGTTCCAGATGTTGAATGAATGATTTGTTTTCCGTGCCACTCTTTCTCCGTCCCGGGAAAATCAGCGCGAAAATGAGCCCCCCTGCTTTCTTCCCGAATAAGGGCTGAGGTCACAACAAGTTGCGCAGTCTTCCATAGGCAGGATAGCTCGGCTTGTTCTATTGTGATTTCCTTCACATTTATATGACGCACAGATACGTTGTTAAGCCAGGATGCCAGCGCCTGCATGTTTTCTTTTTCCCTGACAATGCCCGCTCCGGTTGTCATTTTGGCTTGGAGCACATGAAGCGCTGTGTCCGGCACTTCTAAGATGACGTCAGATTTCTTCGGGGTTTTTTTATATCTTCCGTTTAACGGCGTTTGAATGATATGTTCAGCACATCGTTTCCCGCTTGCCAGCGCTTCCAGCAGTGAGTTGCTCGCAAGGCGGTTCGCCCCGTGCAATCCTGTGCAGGCGGTCTCGCCTATGGCGTACAAATCAGGCACGGACGTTTTCCCCCAGGTATCGGCTTTTACTCCGCCCATTAAAAAATGCATTCCGGGTGCTACAGGAATCCCGCTTTCAAGATCAACACCGGCTGTTTGACAAATTTCTGTTATGGTCGGAAAACGTTTCTTAAAATCGGCTATTCGGCTGCAATTTATAAAAACAGGATTTTCTTTCATCATTTCTTCATAAATCGCCCGTGAAACCACATCCCGGGGCGCCAAATCTTCAAGCGCGTGTCTGCCAGCCATGATCCTGCGCCCGAAGCGATCCGCTAAATATCCGCCTTCTCCCCTCACTGCTTCAGAAACCAGGCCGTACACAGTCCCGTTTTTCACAAGGAGGGTCGGGTGGAACTGGGTGAACTCCATATCCGTGATCTCAGCTCCCGCGCGGAAGGCAAGAGTGATGCCGTCTCCCGTTATGGCGGAATCATTTGTGTGATATTGGTACAGACTGCCGCAGCCGCCTGATGCAAGCACTACACAATCCGCTCTTCTGTAAGAAACAGCGCCTGAAGCATCCTTTACGGCAACGCCTGCGCATCGTCCGTGTTCAATCAGCAGATCAACAACCGTCTCGTGTTCAATGATCCGTATGCCGTCCCTCAGCTGCTGAACCAGAAACTCAACTAACATCCGTCCGGTCGCATCTCCCCCGGCGTGCAGAATTCTCCTTTTGGAATGAGCGCCTTCCCTGCCGAGACAAAACGTCCCGTCCGACTTCGTATCAAAAGGGAAATGGCCTTCTATCAGCCTGTTTATCATGGTTTGTCCGCTTTTCAGCAAATGCCGCACGGCTGTCACGTCATTGTGTCCGCATCCCGCATACAGTGTATCGTTCACATGGGATTCTATAGAGTCATCTTTTGCGTATGAAACAGCAATCCCGCCTTGAGCATAATGCGAATTGCTGTTCGTTACGTTTCTCTTTGTGATGACGGTCACTTGGTATGACGGAGGAAATGAGGAAGCACAGGCAAGGGCCGCCGTCCCCGAACCAATGACGATAATTGTTTTTTCAGACATACATCACCCTCCTGTTATGTTTACACCTGTCTTGACACCTATATTTACACAACGATAAAATAAACTCAAGCTTTTTTTTAACATAAACGGATAGGAGACGGGCTGTATGATTTATCTTGATTACGCGGCGGGAGCGCCTTTAAGCAAAGAAGCCGCGAAAGTCTTTCAGCATCTCAGCACAGAGGTATACGGCAATGCAAGCAGCCTTCATGACGCCGGAGGAAGAGCGGCGGACGTGCTGGAATATTGCAGACATTCTGCAGGCAAATTGATCGGCGGAGCGGCAGACGGCATTTACTTTACAAGCGGCGGAACGGAAGCGAACATCCTGGCCGTCCAATCATTGCTGCACGGCCTGCCCGATCACAAAAAACATTTTATTACGACCGCAATGGAACACCATTCGATCCATAATGCCGCGGCGTTTTTAGCTGACCGTGGAATTAATGTCACCATCATATATCCCGACGAAAACGGCCTTATAACCGAGGACATACTGGCGGCTCATATCCGTCCTGACACGGGGCTTGTTTCCATACAGCACGCCAATTCAGAAACCGGCCTCATCCAGCCTGTGAATCGTCTGGCCGCTTTTCTTCACCAGAGAAACATTTTGCTGCATTGCGATTGTGTTCAAAGTTTCGGCAAACTGCCGATTGATGCGGATCAGGAGGGAATCGACGCCCTTTCCGTCTCCGGTCATAAAGTATACGGCCCGAAAGGCACCGGGGCTGTTTACATTCGGCCCGGTGTCAGCTGGAACCCGGTTTATCCGCATACCGTGCATGAAAACGGGTTCAGGCCCGGTACGGTGAATGTGCCGGCCATCGGCGCTTTTACCGCTGCTGCCGAGTATGCAGTGAAACATATGGAGGAACACCGTGAGCATGCTGACAGGCTGAGGAATTATTTGTATGACCAAATTCGGCGTCAAGGCCTCCCCATTTCATTTTCAGAGGAAGAAACCGGCGGTGAATGCCTGCCCCACATTGTCGGGTGTTTTTTTCACTCCTTTGAAGGACAATATATTATGTTAGAATGTAATCGTAACGATATTTGCATCTCAACCGGGAGCGCATGTTCCGCCGGCAGCCACGGCCCTTCTTCAGCTATGAAGGCGCTGGGAAAAACCGAACTGGAAGCGCGGCAGTTTTTCCGGATCTCATTCGGAAACGAAACAACATGTGAACAGCTCGATATGCTGATACATACATTTACGGCGCTATGGGAGCAAAAGAAAGGAGAATCAGCAATTTGACAGAAGGAACGAAGCTTACTGGGGAGAAAAGACGCGACATGCTGCTTCATTGGCTGAAAGAAGCCGGCTCGCCATTAACAGGAGGCGAATTGGCCAAAAAAGCAAATGTCTCAAGACAGGTGATCGTGCAGGACATATCGCTTTTGAAAGCAAAAAACGAGCCGATTATCGCGACGAGCCAAGGCTACTTATACATCAGCATGAATGCCGGCGGCGAAAAAAATGCCGAACGGATTGTCGCCTGTCTGCACGGCCCGGAGCGGACGGAAGAAGAGCTTGAACTCATTGTCGATGAAGGCGTCACCATAAAGGACGTCATTATTGAACACCCCGTATACGGCGATTTAACCGCCGCCATAAGAGTCAGTACACGGAAAGAAGTCAAACAATTCATGGAGCACATTAACTCGACAAATGCCGCTTACCTTTCACAGCTGACCGGAGGCGTGCACCTCCATACGTTAAGCGCCCCGACAAAAGAGCGGATTGACCAAGCCTGCCAAGCGCTGGACGACGCGGGTATTTTAATAAAAGATTAAAAAAAAAGCCCCCTGAAGGGCTTTTTTTATATCGAATAGGATTGATATGTTCCCAGAAGCTTGACCCGGCAGCCGAGGGCTTCCATCTCTTGAACGGCACCGGGAATGAGAACCTGATCCATCGCCTGTTCAATATCAATAATAAAGAAATAGTTGCCGAGACCCGTTTTTGTCGGGCGCGATTCGATCTTTGATAAATTCAGGTTTCTCCATGAAAAAGCGGACAGCACCCTGTGCAGCGCACCTGATTGGTCATCTTGGGGAAGCGTTACCATCATCGTCGTTTTCGGCCGTGAAGACAGTTTCGCATTCACTTCGAATGAGACGTCTTTTTCAGGCGAAAGAATGACAAATCTCGTGTGGTTGTCCTGATAATCCTGAATATCCCGCTTCACGATGCTCAATCCGTATGTAGCGGCGGCCATTTCATTTGCAATCACGCCGATCGGAAGGTCCGAATGCTCACTGACATACTTGGCAGCCGCACCTGTTGACTTCGCATACTCATAAGGAACGGACGAAAAATGCCGGTGAAGAAATTTGTGGCATTGCGCAATCGCATGGGAATGAGAATAAATTTTCTCAAGCTTTTTCCACTCATTTTCTCTCGAAGGGTGAACGAGCAGATGCTGGTGAATCGGCAGCGTCATTTCCCCCACGATCGCAAGAGGCTGCTCATGAATCAAATAGTCAATCGTTAAGTTAACCGAGCCCTCCAGCGCGTTTTCCAAAGGAACAAATGCAAGATCAACTTCTCCCGCAACCGCCGCATCCATGCATGCCGGTATTGTTTGATAAGGTGCTTGTGTCACACTGTTTTGAAAGCAGGAACTGACTGCTAGATGTGTAAATGTGGCTTCTGGCCCTAAATAACCGACTTTCATGTCTCTTCTCTCCTTACGCGCCTGACCCTAAGATCTCAACTTTTTCTATAAAATCAAATTTTCTCAGTTTATTCATTAACGTATGAATGTTTTCTTCCATTGCGGACGTACTGATTGAGAGCGTGACATTCGCCCTGCCCTGAAGCGGAATCGTCTGGTGAATGGAAAGCACGTTGCTTCCTGAGTCAGCCACCGCCTGCAAAAGCTGGGATAACGCGCCTGACCGATCCTCCAAATGAAAGAAAAGTGTGATTATTTGTTCTTTAACCATCGTGTAAAAAGGGAAAACCGCATCTCGGTATTTGTAAAAAGCGCTTCTGCTTAAATCAACTTTCTGCACAGCATCTGCAACCGATTCAGCCTTTTTTCTGTCGAGCAGCTTTTTGACTTCAAGGGTTTTCCGCATCGCATCAGGCAGAACGTCTTCACGCACTAAATAAAATGTCTCTTCTTTCACCTGCACCCCTCCCTTTTACATCAGAGAGCCTGCATTGCAAGCTCTCCGTTTTTTTAATCAATAAATTCAAATTCAAATTCCAGAAGCCGGATGATATCGCCGTCTTTAGCACCGCGTTCTCTGAGCGCTTCATCAACGCCCATACCGCGCATCTGTCTTGCAAAACGCTTGACGGATTCGTCACGGGAGAAATCAGTCATTTTAAAGAGGCGTTCCAGACTGTCACCTGAAAGCACAAACGCACCGTCCGGATCACGGGTAATGTTAAATGGAATTTCTTCGTCTTCCATCGTGTACATCACGCGGTTTTCCGCCAGTTCTTCTTCATCATACAGCGGGAATTCAGGCGTTGTTTCCAGCTGGTTGGCGACTTCAAACAGAAGATCGCGGAGCCCTTCTCTCGTCACAGCGCTGATCGGAAAGACAGGGTGATCATCCTGAAGCTTTTCTTTAAACGCTTTAAGATTCTCAGCCGCTTCGGGCATGTCCATTTTATTCGCAACGATAATTTGCGGACGCTCCGTCAGCCGCAGATTATATTCACTGAGCTCCTGATTAATGGTGACATAATCCTCATACGGATCACGGCCTTCCATCGCTGACATGTCAATGACGTGAACGATGACGCGCGTCCGTTCGATATGGCGGAGAAATTGGTGGCCTAAGCCGACTCCTTCATGCGCTCCTTCAATCAAACCGGGCAGATCCGCCATGACGAAGCTTCTTCCGTCATCCGTTTCCACCATGCCCAGATTCGGAACAAGCGTTGTAAAATGATAATCGGCGATTTTCGGCTTTGCCGATGAAACGACAGACAGAAGCGTAGATTTTCCGACGCTCGGGAAGCCGACGAGACCTACGTCTGCAAGCACTTTCAGTTCAAGCACGATATAGCGCTCTTTTCCGGGCTCTCCGTGCTCTGACAGCTGCGGTGCCGGGTTGGCCGGTGTCGCAAAGCGGGTATTTCCGCGTCCGCCGCGTCCGCCTTTTGCGATGACGGCACGCTGCCCATGCTCAGTCAGATCGGCAATGACCTGTTTTGTATCGTCATCCGTTACGACTGTGCCGGGCGGAACTTTAACAACCATATCGTCCGCATTTCTGCCGTGCTGGTTTTTAGACATGCCGTGCTCGCCGCGTATCGCTTTGAAATGCCGCTGGTACCGGAAGTCCATGAGCGTGCGCAGTCCTTCATCAACCTCAAAAACGACGTCGCCTCCATTACCTCCGTCACCGCCGGCAGGCCCGCCTTTCGGCACATATTTTTCACGGCGGAACGCAACCATTCCGTTACCGCCGTCGCCGCCTTTTACATATACTTTCACCTGATCTACAAACATAATATCCTCCGTTCTAAACCGTAAAAAACCGCTAGTTCATTCCAATTTCGGCCACACATTCATGGCCGGTCAGCTCAAATTGCATGACATCAAAGTCCTCATGCCGGGATTTGCGAAATTCATCAAACACATCTGCATTTGCAATCGTTCCATGAAAATCGAGATATACAATAAGCTGTCTGTCAGGGTGATCCGTCTGCAGCGATACGGTCAGATGATTTTCACTTTCATTATTTACCGCCAGACCGAACAGATGAAACAGTTTTCTCATCAGGTTCGACAGCTTTTGATCATATGCCGATAAATCTTTAATTTCTCCGAGCACTTCGTATTCGAGCCTCATATAACGGGACTTCCAATTAAATGTAAGAAAGTCAAACGCCAAGTGCGGGGTTTTCAGGTTTGAGAGCTTTGATTCGTGCTTTGCATCTATGACCATTTCGTCAATAATTTCAACGACCCTGTCATACTTCTGCAAACTTAAGTTTCCTTTTATCAGCTGCAGCTTATTCATCCAATCATGACGGAAATGGCCCATTAATTGGATCAGCTCATTGATCAGAGCCGCATCGCTTACAGGTTCTTCTTGTTTCTTCGATACATCCTTCATTTTCGCACTCCCAATCGTTTAATTTCTTTTTAGGAGTCTTGATAAGTGTGTACTATGAATTATAACAGAGAAGGCTTTGTTAAAAAAACACTTGTTTTTCCTGGTTCATCATGTTCCTTTTTCGGATCGCATACAATGCGGATGCCAGGCAGAAACATTTTTGGTATCACTGCTTGGGGAACATATCCAGTGGGTATGGGAAGCTGATGTCCTCATTCAAGGCGGGGTTCACTCACGCATCCTCTGCTTTTCATTCTTGATGTTACTCCGCTTACTGCAAAAAAAACTCCAGTCAACGACCGGAGTTTTTTGTGTCATTATTGAGCTACAGGATATACGCTCACTTTTTTGCGGTCACGGCCGAAACGTTCGAATTTAACAGTTCCGTCGATTTTAGCAAAAAGAGTGTCATCTCCTCCGCGGCCCACGTTTTCACCTGGGTAGATTTTCGTTCCGCGTTGACGGTAAAGGATAGATCCGCCTGTTACGAATTGACCGTCTGCACGTTTAGCGCCTAAACGTTTAGATTCAGAGTCACGTCCGTTCTTTGTAGAACCTACACCTTTTTTAGAAGCGAAAAACTGAAGATCTAATCTAAGCATGTAACTCACCTCCTATATTTGGTTTGCAGTCAACCGTAAGTGTTCACTGTAATCCCGCTCGATCGTTTCAAGAGAAACAATCATGCCTTCAATCAGCAGCTGCGCTTTTTGCAAAGCTTCCTGATCAGCGGCTTCAGGGAATTCAAAGTAGAAATAACCCCCGTCCTCGCCTATATCAAGAATCGGTTCGAGAGGAGCCAGCGCGATAACCGCATTGACCGCTCCGAAAACGACAGCCGTGACCCCGGCGCATACGAGATCTCGTCCATGTTCAGCAAAATCGGCATGTCCCGTCATTTCAAAGGACAAAATGCCCCCGTCATTCCGGGATCTTCGAATTGTTGCCTCAATCATGCTTACGCGTTGATTTTTTCGATTGTCAATTTAGTATAAGGCTGACGATGACCTTGTTTTTTATGAACATTTTTCTTTGGCTTGTAACGGAAAACAGTGATTTTTTTCGCACGGCCTTGTTTTTCAACTTTAGCTGTAACTGTCGCGCCTGCAACTGTTGGGTTGCCGACTTTCACGCTGTCTCCGCCAACAAACAATACGTCTTCAAACGTCACTGTTTCACCTGCTTCAGCAGCAAGTTTTTCGATGTAAACAGTTTGACCTTCTTCAACTTTGATTTGTTTTCCGCCTGTTTTAATGATTGCGTACATTCTCTGCACCTCCTATTAGACTAAGACTCGCCAGCAACAGGGGGCTTTAAAGCTCTTATCACCTGTCCCGAGCGGTTGTAGCATTGGTGCTACATCCATAACATTAAAAAATATATCAGAACCAAAAGGATATGTCAATCTATTTCTAGTAAGGCAGCAGCAGGTCTTCCATAGAGGAATCTGTCCGTTTATCGGCAAAATACGCATGAAGCACTTCATTTTCATCGAGCTGGCTGAGCTTTTCGCCGGCTTTTTCAACGATAATGGGGTGCTTGCATCCCCGTTTGAATTCGGCCATGACATGCTTTACTTTGGCATCGGCCGCGACCGTCAAAGGATGCAGCATGGCGACATCGCGGTTTTTGCCGTAGTATCTCTCCAAAAGAAACCTCAGCTGAATATAATGCCGCTTCCGGTATTCATCCCATAAAGAGACGGCGAGAAAGACGAACAGAACCCATGCGCTGACCTGAAGGGGGACGGCCAGCACAATCCAGCAGCAGAGCAAAAGCGCGGAAACGGCCGATGTCTGCAGGCTGAGGAGATGCGCTTTTTGAAAAGCCATTTGTTTAGAGAAGTATAAAAACACGAACTTTCCGCCGTCAAGCGGCCAGATCGGCAAAAGATTGATGAAAAGAATGGAGAGATTATAAAAGGTAAACATCTCAAATGTCTGCTCACTTGCAAAGCCTGACATGAAAAAGAGCCAGGCTGCCGCCTGAAGCCACACATGCTGAAGCGGGCCCGCCAGGATGACCGCAAATTCCTCTTTAAGCGGCCGGTTTCCGTGCTCCTCCACCTCAACCGTCCCGCCGAAAGGGAGCAGAAAGATTCGTTTAATGCGCCACGAAAAAAACACAGCCAGAGCAGCATGCCCCAGCTCATGAACGGATACGACCAGCAAAAGACACAGCAGCGCTTTGATGTGCCCCGTCATAAGACCAAGCCCCATGATAATCCAAAGAAAAGGATGGACATGAATTTTAAAAAGGAGGATGAGCCATTTATTCATCAAATGTGATCACCTGGATCGGATCTATGAATTTATCGCCATCCTGGATCGCGAAATAGTACTGGCCTTTACTTTTATCGTTGAGCTTGATCGAACCGATCTTTTTCCCTTTATCGACAAAGTCGTACAATGAAACGTTAACATCTTTTAGCCGGCCGTAAATGCTGCTGGTATTGTCGGCGTGCTGCACCTTCACCGTCAGCCCTGTTTTTTTATCTTTGCTCACTTCCATAATGTAGCCTTCTTTTACGCTGTCAATGGCTTCGCTGGCGGTTTCGACGACGACGCCTTCTCCGTTATTTTGAAAGTCCTGCTGGATTTTCCCCACGGCAGGAACGGCCATATCCTGACTGACCGCCACCTGACCGTCCTTCTTTTTCGTTCCCGGCGTAAGAAAAGCGAGCGGGTTTCCGAAGGAAGATACGAACCAATTGCTTACGGCAGCAAACTGAAATTCTTTTTGAAAGGTTTGTGCGATCGCCGGTTTGATCTGACTCAGCGGCTGTTTGTCAGTTTTATAGGCAATAGCGGAGATCAGTACGAGACAGGCGGCCAGCAGGCATTTTAAAATAATAGAATGAGCGCTGATCAATGGATGCCGTCCGTTAAATTCGGGCGGGTGTTCCGTTTGATATTCGTAGTCCGGTAGAAGCTTGTGCTTTTCCTGCTCCTTGACCGTCTGCCACGCGGGAAAATTCTGCGTTTGGGCGTTTTGAACGAAAGTCCGTTTTGATTCAGGCCGCTGTTTTCTTCTTTTGGCCAGTCTTTTTCTAATTTCATCAGCTCTGTGACTCATCGCCATCATCCTTTGCAATCGTTGGGTTTGTACATCCTATGTCTTGTCCATTGCAAATATGCGCTCTTGAAAAACAAAAAAGACCTGATAAGCTGGGCTTCATCAGATCTTTGTATTCTGGTATATATTATGAACGCACGCCGAAAAATGACTTGATTTTCGCCATCATCCCTTTTTGCTGCTCTTCAAGCACCTGCAAAGGAACGGATTCTCCTAAAATGCGCCGGGCGATATTGCGGTACGCAATGCTGGCGCGGTTTTTGGAATTCATGGCAATCGGTTCGCCGATATTTGAAGCCCTGATCACTTCATCATCGTCAGCAACGATTCCGAGGAGATCAATAGACAGATGATGAACAACTTCATCCACATCCATCGTGTCACCGTTTTTCATCAGGTGATTTCTGATGCGGTTCACGATAAGGCGCGGCGGTTCGATATCTTCCTGCTCCAAAAGTCCGATAATGCGGTCAGCGTCCCGCACCGCTGATATTTCCGGCGTCGTCACAACAATCGCCTTATCAGCTCCGGAGACGGCATTTTTATAGCCTTGTTCAATTCCGGCCGGACAATCAATAATGACATAATCAAATTCCTGCTTAAGCTCCTGCACGAGCGATTTGATCTGCTCAGGGACAACAGCCGTCTTGTCGCTTGTCTGGGCAGCCGGCATTAAATGAAGCAGATCATCAAAACGTTTGTCTTTGACAAGCGCCTGATGCGTCTTGCATCTGCCTTCAATTACATCTACTAAGTCGTAAATAATTCTGTTTTCAAGACCCATTACGACATCAAGGTTGCGCAGTCCGATATCTGTGTCTACCAAACAGACGCGCTTCCCTAAAATGGCTAAGGCGGTACCGAGGTTTGCAGATGTTGTTGTTTTACCTACTCCGCCTTTTCCCGAAGTTATTACGATAGCCTCACCCAATTTCACATTCCTCCCTCAAGCCTTGTTAGATCAGGTCTTAAATGAGCCAATTGCTGAAGGCGTTCAATGACCATATTTCCGTCAGTATCTAAATAAGCACATTCCATGTCGTTCCCTTTTTGAATGTGGTCTGGGGAGCGATTTAACACGTGATTGATCCTCAATTGTGTCGGCATCATTTCTGATGCGGCGATCACAGCCCGGTTATTTCCGTTATAACCCGCGTGGGCAATCCCTTTTAATGAACCGAGAACAAATATATTTCCTCCGGCTCTGATCGTACCGCCGGGGTTCACATCTCCGATTAAAAGCAAATCTCCCGTCACGTGAAGCACCTGGCCCGAACGGACGATTTTGGAAACAGAAACAATTTCCTGCTCCTCTTTCATCCGCTGCGCTTCTTCTTTGGCGATGACTTCACTGTCAATTGAATGCACGACTAAATCTTTCTTTGACGCGATCAGATCAGTCAGCTGCTCTGCCTGTTCCTGATACAGATACCGATGCCCGAGTTTAATATGAACACTGATTTTTTGGCCTTTGCCATCAGTATATTGTTCAATCGACAGCATGTTTTGAAGACCATCGAGAAGCTCATCAAAAGAACACGCATCATCCAGATGCAATGTTAAGCCGTTTTTTGTTCCTTTTATTGTTACATATTGCTGCTTTTTGGTCTTCATCAATGTTCACCTCAACAACATACTCTTTTCGTCAAAAAAAGATAAAATCCTTTTTACTCATCTCTTAATTCTTTCTTCAGACTTATATAAAACAGCCTGAAGGGCAGGACTAATATAACGGCTCCCGCAATATTCAGCAAAGCGGTCGGCAAGAACCTCTGAATGACAAAATCGTTAAATGTCATTGTGCCGCTGCGGATTAACGTCTGAATGCCGTAGACGTAAAATTCAAGCACACATACGCTCAGCACCGCAACCAGAATGACCATCAGGGCGTTTGTCTGCAGCACTTTAAACGCTTTGGCCGCCAGATAGCATAAACCGGCAAAACCAAACATATAAACGCCTAAAACACCCGTATAATTGATGTCATAAAGAAATCCGAAAATCAAACCGTAGATCACCGCATGCTTTTGGTTGATATAAGCGGACATAAAAATCAGCGCAAGCAAAAGAAAATGCGGAACGACCTGCTGCTCGACGGAAACGAAAGGAAAACGCACCAGATCGGTATAGATGCTTTCCGCACAAAAGACCAAAATCATAATCAAAGGGAGAAGGAAACGTTTCACGATCCTTCCTCCCCTGTTGCTACGCTTCGGTTCACGACGATGACATGGTCAAGATCGTACAGGTCGGCAGCCGGTTTCACGTAAGCGATTTTCGTCAGGCCGTAAGCATCTGATTCTACATCGGTCACTTCCCCGACCGTCAGTCCTTGAGGAAATACGCCGCCCGTTCCGGATGTCTCCACGAGGTCGCCTTTTTTCACTTCACGTTTTTCATCCGGCTCAAGGATGGTCATTTTCAGAGTCTGCTTCTTTTTATCATACCCTTCAATTAAACCGTAGCCTTTGCTGCCCTTTTTGCCGGAGATTTTGGTGGCCACTCTGTTATTGCGGTCAACATCGCTCAGCAGCTGAACGGCGGATGTGAAACTGTTGAGTCCGCTGCTTTTGATCTTCCCGACCAGCGCACCCTTTTCGTTCGTGACAGCCATGTCTTTGGCCACTTTCTGCTTCGTTCCCTTATTGATCATGATCTGCTTGTACCATTGATCAGGGTTTCTGGCGATAACGGTCGCTAAAATCGGATCATAGTCGGAAATTGATTTGACATGCCCGAGTTCATCACGCAGCTTCTTGTTTTCATCTTTGAGTTCTTGGAGCTTCGCTTCATATTGTGTCTGTCCGTCCAGCTTTTGTCTTAAGCGTTCGTTTTCCTTGTACGTGTTTTTCAGGTCTTTTATGTCCCCGAAGAACCCTGCAAAATATTCGGCAGGCGTGTGAAAAATGTTTTGAAATACTCCCGTCGTATCACCGATCAGCTTTTCAGGCCAGGTGGTATTACGGCCGTTCTTCAGCGAGAATCCAATCATAGCCACCAATATGATAATACACAGAAGTAATAGCATTAACCGTTTGTTCGGCATCGTGATACACCTCTTCTATTTAACTCCTGATTATCTTGTTTTTCCTTTGAAAAGATGGATGTGCTCCAGTGCTTTTCCAGTGCCGATCGCAACACAATCCAGCGGATCTTCAGCGATAAGAACAGGCATTTTCGTTTCGTCGCTGATGACTTTGTCGAGATTGCGGAGCAGGGCGCCTCCCCCTGTTAATACAATACCTCTGTCCATAATATCAGCGGCCAGCTCAGGCGGTGTTTTTTCAAGCGTGCTCTTCACCGCGTCAACGATTGAGAGAACTGTATCACGCAGTGCATTTGCAATTTCCGTTCCCGTGATTTCGATCGTTTTCGGCAGACCTGTCAGAAGATCGCGGCCGCGGATTTCCATTGACGCATTTTCTTCACCGGTTTCTGCTGAACCGATCTCCATTTTAATAGCTTCCGCCGTACGGTCACCGATCATCAGATTATATGTTTTTCTGATATAGCTGATGATTGAGTCGTCCATTTCGTCACCGGCTACGCGGATTGACTGAGACGTGACAATGCCGCCTAAAGAAATGATCGCTACTTCAGT
Organism: Bacillus sp. FSL P4-0334; assembly: GCF_038004825.1. Lineage (NCBI taxonomy): Bacteria > Bacillati > Bacillota > Bacilli > Caryophanales > Bacillaceae > Bacillus > Bacillus sp. FSL P4-0334. The sequence continues at coordinate 3,902,489 of NZ_JBBORX010000001.1, forward strand.
TGTTCCGCCGCCGATATCAACGACCATGCTGCCCGTCGGCTCCCATACCGGAAGATTCGCGCCGATTGCTGCCGCAAACGGTTCTTCAATCGGATAAGCGTCACGTGCGCCCGCTTGTCTTGTCGCGTCGATGACCGCCCGTTCTTCAACGGCCGTAATACCTGACGGCACACACACCATAACGTAAGGCTTTCTCGCAAACAATCCTTTATTTTTCACAGCCTGATTAATGTAGTATTTCATCATTGTCGCAGTTGTTTCATAGTCAGCGATAACGCCGTCTTTCATCGGACGGAGCGCAACCACGTTGCCCGGAGTTCTTCCGATCATGTTTTTCGCATCGTTACCGACCGCAACGATGGACTTCGTATCCGTTTGCAGAGCAACGACAGACGGCTCTCTCACTACGATTCCTTTTCCTTTAACAAACACAAGCGTATTCGCGGTTCCCAAATCTATACCAAGGTCTCTTGTACCAATTCCGAACATATGTATGTATCTTCCTTTCTTAAAGCAAAAATACCCTAAAGGGAAAAACTCATAAAATCTATTATATCTTAAATCAACGAAAAAAAAAGTGTTACAAATATCCTTTTTCCTTTAAACTCACAAATTTTTTGTCACCAATGACCAAATGATCCAGCAGCTCGATGCCGATTAAATTTCCGCACTCAAAAAGCCGCCTGGTTACCTCTATATCTTCCCTGCTCGGTGTAGGATCTCCTGAAGGATGATTGTGAACACAAATGAAGGACGCGGCGGATCGTTTGAAAGCTTCTTTAAACACCTCCCGCGGGTGGACAATAGATGAATTCAGACTTCCGATAAAAACGGTGCGTTTATGAATGACTTGATTTTTGGTATTTAAATATAAACAGACAAAATGCTCCTGGGATAAAAAGCGCATATCCTCCATCACATACTTCGCCCCGTCTTCCGGAGAGCGGATGACGCAATGCTCCCCGGCGGATGTCTTATGAATGCGGCTCCCCAGCTCAATTGCGGCAAGAATCTGAACGGCTTTCACCGTGCCGATTCCCGGAATGCTGGAAAGCTCCTGGGCAGAGGCGCCTTTTAACAGTCGCAGACCGTCAAACGTCCGCAGCAGCCGGTGAGCGAGGTTCATGACGGACTCATGTTTCGTTCCCGTCCGCAGCAGGATGGCGAGCAATTCATTGTTAGACAGATGTTCGGCTCCGAAGTGCAGAAGCCGCTCTCTCGGTTTTTCTTTTTCGGGGAAATCTCTTAATTTTAACGGCAGATCACGGATGATCAACCCCTCCTTGTTCCCCTTCCCGGTTTGAACATCAAGCTTTTATATTAAATTCTTTCAAGGCTCTCATTGTTTTAGCGACAGGAAGCCCGACGACAGAATAAAAATCACCGTCTATTTTTTTCACTAAAAGCGCGCCTTTTCCTTGGATGCCGTATGCACCTGCTTTATCCATCGGTTCTTTTGTTTCAATGTAGAGCTGTATGTCGTCTTCACTGAGCGGCCAAAACGTCACTTCCGTCGTGTCACAGAACGTTTCTTTCCGGTCATGCGTCTGAATGCTGACCGCCGTAATGACTTGATGGCTTCGGCCGGAAAGCCTCCGCAGCATGTGTGCCGCTTCTTCTCTGTCATGCGGTTTGCCGAGGCACTCGCCGTCTATGCACACCATCGTGTCAGCCCCGATAACGACTGCATCGGGATTTTCGGCCAATACAGCACCAGCTTTTTGCTCGGCCAAACATTGGACGTTTTCTTCCGGCGAAAGGTTTCGATTTAATTTTTCTTCTGTGCGGCTTGCAATAATGCTGTAAGGAATCTGAAGAAGAGTAAGGAGTTCTTTTCTTCGCGGAGATTGTGATGCGAGTATTAAGCGTTTTGTCATGATTGTCATCCTTTCAGGGTTTGCTTAAGAAAAAAAGATACTTGTCTATCCTACCAAATCAAACGGGCAACCACAATTTCAGAAAAATAACTTTTTGATGACAAAATAAAAAATCCCGCCGGATGACGGGAAATGAGATACTATTTTACAACACTTAAAAGCTCTTTTTGGGCTTTCCAGCCGGATTCTGAACCCGACGTTTCCAGTTCTTTCAGCGCTTGAAGCACGGCCTCTTTCTGCTTTTTGTCAGCGGCGTCTGCACCGTCTGCCGCTTTTGCCGCTTCAGCCACTTCCGTTTTTGAAAGATCTTTGCCGGTAATCGCTTTGGCGGAGAGCTCAGATGCTTGTTTAAAAGAGTCTTCCAGTCCTGAATCGACCGCAAAGCTGAGCTCTTTTCCGCCCCAAGCCTCAAAATCATGGTCTATCAGTGTCTGACCCAATTGCTGTGATAGGCTTTTTTCCGCTGCAAGCCCGGCGATCACGTATGTGTATCCATCTTCTTTAGCCAGAGAGACGGCCGAGTATCCTTTTTCAGTCAGCTGGTCAACAAGCGTTTGCGCTCCTTTTTCTGATGAAAATTTTCCGGCCTGCACCGCATATGTTTTATAGTTTCCCTCTGAAGATTCCGCATCTCCTGTGCCGGCTGTTTCAGATTTGTCTTTAGAAACATCTCCCGCTTTCGCCGTCTGCCCTTGTGAACCTTTGTCAGCTGATGCCGGAGCGGAGGCTTCTTTACTTCCCGACATATTTAAGGCGACAAGGCCGAGCCCGGTGCCTAAAACAGCCGCAACGGCAATTGTCGTGACCGCTTTTTTAACTGGAGAAGACGGCTGCTTTTTTTTCGGAAAGTGAGGGCCGTTTTTTTTCTTCTGGTATGGCGGAACGACTTTCGGGTCATCTTCAAATACCTCAGAATTCTTCTCATGATCCCAATTGAAATCTTCTTCTTTCGGATCTTCATGGGATGCAGCGGTCTCCTGCTCCGCCTTTTTTGTTTCCTCCCAATTTGAAAATGTGACGGTTTTCTCCCCGCCTTCTTTCACATCTTCTTGTCCATACATCGTTTCTTCTTGTCCGTTAATGGTTACTTTAAGGGCATTGTTTTTTGCTTTGCTGTGCTTTTTGCTCTTCCTTTTTTTCAACGTCTCTTCCCCCTTGCATTCGTCTTGGCCGTACCTTGAACTGATCATGATTCACACTTTAGCATAGGCGAAAAAAAAAAGAACAAGACTTTTGTCGTCTTGTCCAAAAAACGTTCGCCAAATTTTTCAAGCCCCTCCTGAAGCGAGCTTGATGTAAAACGAAAACAGCTCTTCACCGTATAAATAACTCAAAGCGCTCCCGGCTGAGATGGCCGGCGCAAACGGAAATGGCTGCTTTTTACCAAGCCTGCCCCGGGCTGCGGCGCACATACCGTATACGGCTCCGATCATAACAGAAAGAAAGAATGCAATGAGCACGAGCTTCACGCCGAGCGTCAGGCCGATCACCCCAAACAGTTTCACATCACCTGCGCCGATGCCTCCTTTACTGACAAACATGATAAAAACAAGCAGAAAAAATCCGCAAACGGCTCCGGCAAACCCTGCATACCATGAATCCAGCGGAGAAAACATACGGCCGGCGATGAAAAGCGGAAGAAAAAACAGCAGAACCTTGTCAGGAATCAGCATATATTGCAGATCCGTCATAGTAACAATCATGAGCAGAGACAGAAATAACAGCGCGACTAACAGTTCTTTTGAGAAACCGAAATGAATGCCTGCAGCCGTGAATAAACACGCCGTCCAGCATTCCGCCGCCGGATACATAACCGACAGCTTTGCACGGCAGTTTCTGCATCTGCCTCTTTGCAGAATATAGGAAACGACGGGCACAAGCTCCCCCCAGGAGAGCGGCAAGCGGCAAAACGAACAGGCTGAACGCGGCGAAATAACCGAGATTCGCAGCGGGATACGGCACGCTGCTGTATAAAAAAAAGAACCGAAAATCAAGCCGAGAAAAAACAGAATCAAAAGCACTCAGACCACACCTTTACTATCAATCTGGCTCAGATTATAGCAAAGAAAAACACCATGACTGAAATGGCTGAAAATATATTTTCAGCATAAAAACACCCGGCAAAACCGTAAAATGGTCCGCCGGGCATCCGAGGGGCTGTCAGATAAGCCGCTTTCTCATTTCTGAAATAAAATATAAGGAGCCGGTAATGATGATGACATCATCCGCCCCGTCTTTTTGTTCTATCCATTCTTTCACACTGTCCGGGTTCTCATCGAAGCTCTTATCCGCTAGACTGCTTGCGTTATAAAGGGCTTCGGCGCTTGAAGCACGCGGAAAGTCAAATGATACAAAGTGAATGGAATCCGCTTCGGTTTCAAGCTTTTTAATCATTTCCTGATACGGTTTGTCTTTTAATGCGCTGAATACGACATGGACGTTTTTATCGGCAAAGCGCTGGCGGATCGTTTCTGTCAGCGTTTCAACGCCCTCTTCGTTATGCGCGCCGTCCGCAAACACTAAAGGGCGGCTTTGAAGACGTTCAAACCGGCCCGGCCACGATGCTTTTTTCAGGCCGTTTCGCATCGCTTCTTCAGAAATGGCTGCGGCTTCCAGACGATTCAGCCATTCAGCGGCCAATATCGCCAATGCCGCATTCTGCCTTTGGTGAATGCCGATCAGCGACGTTTGAATGTTTTCATAGCATTTCGTTTCCGTTTCCAGCGAAAAACTTTCACCGGACGGAAGCGCCGCTTCATTAAACAGTCTGCACGTTTTATATAGTGACTGATACGGAGCCTGCTTTTTATCGGCTTCCGCTTCAATAACGCCGAGTGCTTCCGGCTGATTGACGCCCGTAATAACCGGAATGGAATTTTTAATGATACCGGCTTTCTGCCCGGCGATCTCCTCGATGGTATTGCCTAAAATCGCCATATGGTCATGTCCGATACTTGTAATGACCGACAGGAGCGGATTCACAATATTGGTTGAATCAAATGTGCCGCCGAGCCCCGCTTCAAAAATGACAAAATCGATATCAGCCCGCTTCGCAAAATATAAAAATGCACACGCTGTAATGATTTCAAATTCTGTCACCGTTCCGGCATCGGTCTTATCAAGCTCATCGACTATCGGTTTTATGTCATTAACGAGCGTTCTCCATTCCTCATCAGAAATCGGCGTGCCGTTGACGCTGATACGCTCATTAAACGTAATGATGTAAGGCGATGTGAACGTGCCGACTTTATAACCGGCTTCTTGAAGCACGGAACGGATAAAAGCGACGGTCGATCCTTTGCCGTTTGTGCCCGCCACATGAATGGCGCGAATGTTCTTTTCCGGGTGTTCCAGTTTTTCCATCAGCTTTTCCATACGGAGAAGGCCCGGCTTAACGCCGAACTTGAGTCTGCCGTGAATCCAGCTGATCGCTTCTTTGTACGTATTAAACAATGAAATCCCCTCTTTTATACGACAAGGCGGTTTCTTAGGAAACCGCCCCGCTGTTTTATCAGCCTTTCAGCTCTGCAATCCGCTGCCGGACAGCTTCGCGTTTTGCCGTGTAGTCTTTCTCTTTTCCGCGTTCTTCTTCAATGACATGCTCAGGAGCTTTTTTAATGAATCCTTCGTTGCCGAGTTTTTTCTGAACGCGTTCGACCTCTTTTGTCAGCTTGTCGAATTCTTTTTGCAGACGGGCGATCTCCTCATCAATGTTAATCAGCCCTTCAAGCGGCAGAATGACTTCCGCTCCGGTGACGACCGCTGTCATCGCTTTGTCTGCCGCAGTGATATCCGTCCCGATTTTCAGCGTGCTCGGATTCGTAAAGCGTTCAACGTAAGAACGGTTCTTCTCAAGGCGGCCGGCAATGTCTTCGGTAGCTGTTTTAATATAAAGCTCAACCTGCTTGCTCATCGGCGTGTTGACTTCGCTCCGGATATTGCGGACAGAACGGATTAATTCAACGAGCAGTTTCATATCCGCCGCTGCCTCTTTATCCGTATGCTCCGGCACCGGAACCGGCCAAGAGCTGATCGTGATTGACTCGCCTTCATGAGGAAGGTGCTGCCAGATTTCTTCCGTTAAGAATGGCATAAACGGGTGAAGAAGACGCATCGTCTGGTCAAGCACGTATGCCAGAACAGAACGGGTTGTTTTCTTCGCCGCTTCATCTTCCCCGTACAGCGGAAGCTTCGCCATTTCGATATACCAGTCGCACACATCGTCCCAGATAAAGTTGTACAGGTGGCGTCCGACTTCACCGAATTCATAACGATCCGCAAGCTGGGTTACGTCTTCTATCGTTTCATTCAATCTTGTGAGGATCCACTTATCAGCAACTGATTTTTCACCGGACAGATCAAGCTCGTCATACGTCATGCCGTCCATGTTCATTAATGCAAAACGGGAGGCGTTCCAAATTTTATTTGCGAAATTCCATGTGGATTCCACTTTTTCATAGCTGAAACGGAGATCCTGTCCCGGTGAACTTCCGGTTGCCAGGAAATAGCGCAGGGAATCCGCTCCGTACTTGTCGATGACATCCATCGGGTCCACGCCGTTCCCAAGGGATTTACTCATTTTTCTGCCCTGCTCGTCACGGATTAAGCCGTGAATCAGCACGTCTTTGAACGGACGCTCGCCGGTAAACTCAAGACCTTGGAAAATCATCCGGGATACCCAGAAGAAAATGATGTCATATCCCGTTACAAGAACATCGGTTGAGTAATACCGCTTAAAGTCTTCAGCGTTTTCATCAGGCCAGCCCATTGTAGAAAACGGCCAAAGCGCGGAGCTGAACCATGTATCAAGCACGTCTGAATCCTGTTCCCAATTTTCACTGTCCTCAGGCGCCTCAAGGCCGACGTACACTTCTTTTGTTTCTTTATGATACCAAGCCGGGATGCGGTGGCCCCACCACAGCTGACGGGAAATACACCAATCACGGATATTTTCCATCCAGTGCAGGTACGTTTTCTCGAAACGGTCTGGAACGAAGTGAACTTTCTCTTCTTTTGACTGAAGGTCAACCGCAGCATCGGCCAGCGGCTGCATTTTGACAAACCATTGTGTGGACAGGTACGGCTCAACAACGGCGCCGCTTCTCTCACTATGTCCGACAGAATGCATATGGTCTTCGATTTTAAAGAGAACACCGGATTCCTGAAGATCTTTGACGAGTTTTTTGCGGCATTCAAACCGGTCCATGCCGTTATATTGCAGCGCTTTTTCATTCATTGTTCCGTCTTCATTCATGACGAGAATCCGCTCTAAATTGTGGCGGTTTCCGAGTTCAAAATCATTCGGGTCATGGGCAGGCGTGATTTTAACGGCTCCTGATCCGAATTCCATATCAACATAATCATCGCCGACAATCGGAATTTCACGGTTTGTAATCGGCAGAATCACCGTTTTGCCGATTAAGTGCTTGTAGCGCTCATCTTCAGGATGAACCGCGACAGCCGTGTCGCCAAGCATCGTTTCCGGACGGGTGGTCGCGATTTCAATTGAGCCTGAACCGTCTGCTAACGGGTAGCGCAAATGATAAAACGCGCCCTGTACGTCTTTGTAAATCACTTCAATATCGGATAAAGCCGTTTTTGTGGCAGGGTCCCAGTTGATGATATATTCGCCTCTGTAAATCAAGCCTTTTTTGTACAGCTTGACGAATACTTCCCGCACGGCTTTGTTCAGCCCTTCATCAAGAGTGAAACGTTCACGTGAATAATCGAGTCCGAGTCCCATCTTAGCCCATTGGCTGCGGATGAAATCAGCATACTCTTCCTTCCACTTCCACGTTTCTTCTAAAAACTTTTCACGGCCGAGGTCATAACGGCTTGTGCCCTGTTCGCGGAGCTTCGCTTCGACTTTTGCCTGAGTGGCGATGCCGGCGTGGTCCATGCCCGGAAGCCAGAGCACGTCATAGCCCTGCATGCGTTTCATACGCGTAACGATATCTTGCAGCGTCGTATCCCACGCATGTCCGAGGTGCAGCCTGCCCGTCACGTTCGGCGGCGGAATGACGACAGAATACGGCTGTTTCGTTTGATCGCCGCCCGCTTCAAAATATTTTCCTTTCAGCCAAAAGTCATAGCGGCCTTTTTCAATCGCAGACGGATCATATTTTGTCGGCATTGTTTGTTCATTTGTATCCATGATAACCCTCCAGCATGTTTAGAAATGGCTGAGCAACTAAAAAAGAGCCTTCATCCTGATAAAGGACGAAAAGCTCTTTCGCGGTACCACCTTTTTTCATGAACAGATTTGTTCATGCACTTAAACGGATAACGGGTGCGGCCCGAATTTCTCTACTGTATGTTCAAGAAATTATGCTCCCGGGCGACCTTCCAATGAGACAGCATAAGAAGCCTTTCAGCACAGTAGCTTCTCTCTCTTCATGCGTCTTTCTTGTACTCTTCCCGTTCAAAGCAGGTGTATTTATATCAGCTCATGATCTTATTTATTATGTTCTTTATTATAGTAAAAGTGTTTTTGATTCGTCAATCATCTTTTCCAAAAACCGCTGCCGTCATACATAAATGGGCATGCACCCCGCCCTTTCCCTTACATACGATACATAGAAAGGCGAATGTGAGGAGGAATTGCCCGTGAGAAAAAAATTCAATTCTTATTCGCTCCCCCAGTGGGCCAGACAGGTCCGCCTTGTATCCGTGCAAGTCATTATCCCGATTACGATCTTTCAGGGGATCAGGACGATTTTCTTTCCGACGACTTTTGATGTCCTGCTGCTTGCCATCCTGCTGTTTTTAGCGTGCGCCCTGCATTTGGAATGGATATAAAAAAACGAGTCCCGTTATGAAGAGGACTCGTTTTCCGCTTTTATTTTTTTCTCCCGCTCAATCTGATGAACCTTCATGAGAAAAGGCTCAACATTTTTCATCTGCCAAAACGCTCTTAATAATTGCGTGCACTCTTCTTTTTCAGAGCCCCTTTGGCCGGTCTGATACCGTTTCAGCACTTTGTACATGGCGGACGGATAAGCCATATAGCTGAGAAACAGGCTGATTTCCGCTTCACGGAGCGGGAATGATTTGTGATACGTATAAAACCAGTCCAGACACTCCGGGCATGCTTTCGGATAGCTTCTGAACATTCTGGAGTAAAAGCCGAGCAGGTCGTTTTGCGGAGGGCCCAGCGCAGCTTTCTCGAAATTCGTGAAAAAGCCCGATCCCGCATCATTATACAGAAAGTGGCGGCTCGATAAGCTGCCGTGGTTGATCACCGCTCTCGTCTTGTCATGATCCTTTGCCGCGTCAAACCATTCTTCCAGACGTTCCAGAGCAAAATTGACGGCGGAAACCGTTTCTGTAAGATACGTAACAGCCTGCAGTTCAAAAGGTGAAAGATACCACTCTTTTTCCGCCCGGTCGGCGAATTGTTCATAGACAAGCTTATCATTTTCCCAATCTCTTTTCGTTGCTTCATAAAAGCCGCTGATATCTTCAGTCCGGATTTGGATGTCCCGCACAGTCGCAGAATGGAGCTTCGCGACCTCTTTAAAAAGGTAAACATGTTTTTGATCCCGTTCCTCTTCCTGATCGTACTGAAGCCAAGGCATTAAATAATAAGAATTCTCCGTCTGTCTTCCCGCAAAAAAATCGCCGGCATACGTGCGGCAGATCGGCACAAATGATCGGTAGCCTTTCTCCTCAATCTCAATCATAAGATCCGTAAATTCACTGCTGCGGGCCGGCTTGAGCTGTTTCAAAGCAAAAATGCCGTAGTTTGAGTAGACCTTCCAAACATGCGGGCTGACAGGCTCAATATACTCAGCCGCCAGCCCGTATTCCTGAAGCACTGATTGGACTGCTTCCATTCCATTCACCACATTTTTACGGCCTCTTTGTGCTTACGCATGGCTGTTATTATATTCAGGTATATACAGAAGCTGACCTTCTTCAAGCTCGTCATCAAACGATAAAGCATTCGTTCTGATGAGCTGCTGGGTTGTTATGTCATATCGTTCACACACCCGGTCGATAGTATCTTGCTGCTGTACGATACAAATTTTCATTCTTGAAAACTTTTCTTCTTCCCTTGTAAATAATTTTGTCAAGTAATGAGAGTTGTCATTTTCCTTCTGCTCGGTTCCCGGTGCCGCTTCTTCATTCTTTCTTTCAGACTTAAGCGGCTCAGGCGGTTCAGCTTGCGCCGGCTCCTCAGGCGGCAGTTTGGAAAACTGAAAAGACAAATCGAGAGGCTTCCCGGTTTCCTCCTCCGGCTGCGCCATCTTCCTTACCTCAATTTCAAACCCTTCTTCATCATGAGCCTCTTCTTCAAGCAGCTTAGGAGCGCTGTAAAACTCCTCTTCCTGCCGTTCCGGAACGAACTCGCGATAAACGGGCGCCTGCTCTTCTTGAAAAACCGCAGGCTCATCTTCGTCTTCTGCCGCCTCATGATCGCTCTGACGGAGAAGCGGCTCGGCCTCTGGCTGCTCTTCTTTTTGAAGGAAGGGCTGTTCCGCAATTTTTGGTTTTTCTGCATGCGGAGTCAGAGTGAACGCAGGGAAAACCTTTTCGATATCATCTTTTGGCTCTTCCTGGACTTCTGCTGAATCATCCTCAAATACAGGTTCATTCCTCACAGCCGACATGATTGCAGGCTCCTCAGCTTCTTCCGGCTCTTCTTCGTGTTGGAAAGAAACGGGAGGAGGAGGCTCAGTAAAGGAAACAGGTTTCGGCACCTCTTCCTGCTCCCTCAGAATTGGGGCAGTCTCCCGCTCTTCTTCTTCCCGCTCCCTCAAAATCGGGGCTGCTTCCTGCTCTTCTTCTTCCCGCTCCCTCAAAATCGGGGCAGCTCCCTGCTCCTCTTCTTCTTCCTGCTCCCTCAGAATCGGGGCAGTCTCCTGCTCTTCTTCTTCCCGCTCCCTCAAAATCGGGGCTGCTTCCTGCTCTTCCTCTTCCCGCTCCCTCAAAATCGGGGCTGCTTCCTGCTCCTCTTCTTCTTCCCGCTCCCTCAGAATCGGGGCTGCTTCCTGCTCTTCTTCTTCCTGCTCTCTCAGAATCGGGGCTGCTTCCTGCTCTTCTTCTTCCTGCTCTCTCAGAATCGGGGCAGTTTCCTGCTCTTCTTCCCGCTCCCTCAGAATCGGAGCAGCTTCCTGCTCTTCTTCCCGCTCCCTCAAAATCGGGGCTGCTTCCTGCTCTTCTTCCTCCAGCCTGATTAAAGGCGGGATTTCTTCCTCGTTCTTCTTGGTTTCTTGTGCTGCTTCTTCTGATACAGTCAAAGGTATTTCAGGCTCATGGCGTATCATTAATTCTGGTTCGTTTTCGTCCTCAGAATGATGTCCGGCAAGATTGATCATTTCTTCTCTGGCAAATTCAGGCGCCACGTACAAAGGGATCTCCGGCTCTTTTGGCTCGGATTCCTCAAGCAGCCCTTCAATTGCCAAATCAGCTTGAATGGTTAAGATCCTTGAATCCGTCAGCTGATAATCAAAGGCATCGATAAATACGAAAACATCATTGAGGTGGCTCACTTTATTTTTCGGAATCGTGATGTCCACCGGGAAACAATGAATGAGCTCGGCCGTGCCATCCTCCCTCGCCCTCACTTCCTCTACATGCCTCAGCTCCCTATCAAGCTCTTCAAAATGACTGCTGTGATCTATGTTGTACTCGCCAGTAAGTTCTAATGATCCTTTAATTGAGACATAATCATTTACTTCCTGCACCCTGATGTCAGGGTCTAATGAAATCGAAAGTAATTCAGAAACTTCCTGTCCTTTTTGGAAACAGATTGATTCTTCAACAGAAAATTGCAATCGGTGATTATGCGGCAAGTTCATATCCTCCTTTCATCTAATCCATACAATTAGATGTCACTAAAGGTGTATGCCGCAATCCGGAAAAATATGATAATGGAGGCATTGAAAAAAGCCGATACAAGTCTTGCTTGCATCGGCTTTTCGGTATCAGCGGCTGATCGCCTGGAACACTTTCTCAGCGGCTTGAATGGTTTTTTCAATATCCTCCATTGTATGCGCAGTGGAGAGAAACAATCCTTCAAATTGAGACGGCGGCAGAAATACGCCTGCATCAGCCATCCCTTTATAATATTTGGCGAACAGCTTTAAATCAGAAGATTTGGCTGCTTCATAGTTAATGACAGGCTCATTTGTGAAAAAGAAGCCGATCATTGAACCCGCCCGGTTAAACGTGTGCGGAATGCCATGTGCTGCAGCTGCTTTTGAAATGCCTTCTTCAAGCATATCGCCTTTTTTCACAAATTCTTGGTAAGATTCAGGTGTGAGCTGCTGTAACGTCTCAAGTCCCGCTGTCATGGCAAGCGGATTTCCTGACAATGTTCCAGCCTGATAGATCGGACCGCTCGGCGCGATTCGTTCCATAATGTCAGCTTTTCCGCCATACGCACCGACAGGAAGACCGCCGCCGATGACTTTGCCGAGACACGTTAAGTCAGGCGTCACGCCGAAATACCCTTGCGCACAGTTATAATCCACGCGAAAACCGGTCATGACCTCATCAAAAATGAGCAGCGCACCATACTGTTCCGTCATGTCGCGAAGTCCTTGTAAAAAGCCTTCCTGCGGCGGAACAACGCCCATATTGCCTGCTACCGGTTCAACAATGACCCCGGCAATATCTTCACCGTACTCCCGGAATGCGAGTGCAACGCTTTCCAAGTCGTTGTATGGAACGGTAATCGTATTCATTGCTATTCCTTCCGGCACGCCCGGGCTGTCCGGAAGGCCGAGTGTCGCCACTCCGGATCCCGCTTTGATCAGCAGCGAATCACCATGGCCGTGGTAACAGCCTTCGAATTTCAAAATTTTGTTTCGGCCGGTATATCCTCTTGCCAGACGCAGGGCGCTCATTGTCGCCTCTGTGCCGGAGCTGACCATCCGCACGATTTCAACAGATGGCACACGGTCAATGACCAATTTGGCCAGTTCGTTTTCCACTTCAGTAGATGCCCCGAAACTTGTCCCGTTCTCGGCTACTTTTTTCAGGCTTTCAACGACCCGGTCGTTCGTGTGGCCCAAAATGAGCGGCCCCCAGCTCAGGACGTAATCGATATATTCATTGCCGTCAATATCAAATATTTTCGATCCTTTTCCTCGCTGCATAAAAATCGGATCCATATCGACTGATTTAAACGCGCGCACCGGGCTGTTCACTCCGCCCGGCATCAGTTTCTGCGCTTCTTTAAAAGCGGCTTTTGATTTTTCATAGCTTCTCATCTGCCTCAGCTCCCGTCAAATGAAATCGTTACTCAGCAAGCCATTTTGCTGCGTCTTTTGCATGATACGTCATAATCAGATCAGCTCCTGCACGTTTCATGCTCGTTAAAATTTCCAGCACCATTTCTTTTTCTTTAATCCAGCCGTTTTGGGCTGCCGCTTTCACCATGGAATACTCCCCGCTCACATTATATGCGACCAGCGGCAGGTGATGGCGGTTTTTCACATCACGCATAATATCTAAGTATGACATAGACGGTTTGACGATTAAAAAGTCAGCGCCTTCTGCCGCGTCTGATTCAGCCTCACGGAGCGCTTCCAAGCGGTTGGCCGGATCCATCTGATATGTTTTTCGGTCTCCGAACTGCGGCGTGCTGTCAGCCGCGTCGCGGAACGGACCGTAAAATTCACTTGAATATTTTACGGCATAAGACATGATCGGAATATTCGTGAATCCTTCTTTGTCGAGCGCTTCCCTGATCACTGTGACAAAACCGTCCATCATATTTGAAGGAGCGATGATGTCAGCGCCGGCTTTGGCCTGGCTGACGGCTGTCTGAGCCAGCAGTTCAAGCGACTCGTCATTGAGAATTTCTCCGTCTTTCACGACCCCGCAATGGCCGTGATCCGTGTATTCACAGAGACACGTATCAGCGATTACGATCATTTCAGGATAATGCTTTTTAATTTCAGCAATCCCTTTCTGCACAATGCCGTGATCGTGAAAAGCCTGGGTTCCGCAGGCGTCTTTTTCTTCCGGCACGCCGAAAACGATGACCGACTTAATGCCGAGCGATATCAGCTCAGCCATTTCATCCTTTAACAAATCGAGTGATACATGATAAACCCCCGGCATGGAAGGAACTTCTTTTTTTCCTTCGAGCCCTTCAACGACAAATAACGGGTAAATAAAATCTGAGGGGTGAAGACGTGTTTCTTTTACTAAATCTCTCATCGCAGCGTTCGCACGCAAACGGCGGTGTCTGTTAAATGTTTGATTCATCATTATCAATCCTTTCCCGACATGCTGCACATGACGTCCAGCATGCCTTCAATCGTATAAGTGTCAGGCACATGGGATGAGATCCCGTATTCCAAGAGCGCTTTCTCTGTCAAAGGGCCGATGCTGATATAGCTCGCACCGCTGTTTTCCCACGCTTTTTCTCCGTCTCCGACCGCGTGCATAAACGTATGCACCGCCGATGAGCTGGTAAACGTAATAAAATCAAAATGAGAGCGGGATGCAGCCCGTCTCAGCTCGTCCATGCCTTTTTCATCCTGAATGGTATTGTATAACACCCATTCCCTTATTTGATAGCCAAGCGGCTCAAGCTCCGCTTTTATGACATCGCGTGATAAATTGCCCTTTATCACTGAAATGGGTTCGGCAGCTGATGCGTGCCGTTTTAAAGTATCAGCCAGACATTCCGCCACATACTCGTCAGGCATCGCATCCGTCCGGGCTCCCCGCTCTTTCAGGGCGCGCGCAGTCTTTTCACCGACGGCTGCGATTTTTTTCCGTCCCGAAAGCGCAAGACCGTGACGATCAAGATAGGAAAAAAAGAACCGGACACCGTTTACGCTTGTAAACACAAGCCATCCCGGCTCAGAAAGGTCTTCCCGCAGACTGTCCGCACATTCATCCGGGAGCGCTTCCTGAAAAGCGATCAGCGAAGCGGAAACAGCCGTTCCGCCGAGCGCCTCCACTTTTTTTCGGAACGGAGCGGCCTGTCTTTTGTTCCGAGTGACAAGCACGGTCTTTCCTTGTAAAGGAAGGTCATTTGCCATCCTGATCGAGCTCCTGTTTCACGCTGTCGATTAGTGCTTTGGCTCCTTTTTCAGACATCATCGCCGCACAGCGTTTACCGATTTCTTCCGGATCATGTCCCGCCGCTGTTTCTTTATAAATCGTCTTTCCGTCCGGAGACGCGACAAGACCGACCAATTCAACCTCATCCCGGTCATTGACGGACGCATACCCGGCTATCGGCACTTGGCAGCCGCCTTCCATCGCGTGTAAGAAAGCCCGTTCGGCTGCCACCGTGCGCTGCGTATATTCATCGGTAAATTGCGCAAACAGCTTCAAAAGCTCCTCATCCGACTCTCTGCATTCAATGGCAAGAGCGCCTTGGCCGACCGCAGGCAGACAGCGGGCCGGTTCGAGAAATTCAGATACGACATCATCTTTCCAGCCCATTCTCGAAAGCCCCGCAGCCGCTAAAATAATAGCATCGTAATCTTCCGTTTCAAGCTTTTGAAGTCTCGTATCGATATTGCCTCTGATCCACTTAATTGTAAGATCAGGGCGTTCAGCAAGAATCTGGGCGCTTCTTCTTAAACTGCTGGTGCCGATGATGCCCCCTTCTTTTATGTCGTCCAGCTTTTGATGCCCCTTTGAAATCAGCGCATCACGCGGATCCTCACGTTTCGGTATGCAGCCTATGACAAGACCCTCAGGCAAAACGGCGGGCATGTCTTTCATGCTGTGAACCGCCATATCAATCTCCTGATGCAGCAGCGCCTGTTCAATCTCTTTGACAAACAAACCTTTGCCGCCCACTTTTGACAGCGTAACATCGAGGATGCGGTCGCCTTTTGTGACAATCTCCCGGATTTCAAAGTTATAGGAAGGGTTCAATTCCTTCAATTTGTTAATCACCCATTTTGTCTGGGTCATAGCCAGTTTGCTCCGTCTGGAACCTACCTTAATCGTTCTCATTTTCTTTCCTCCCGAATCTGTTTGGGCGCGTGCGTTAACTGAACCAATGGAATTGCGACAGGCTTCCGAGCAGGAAGTAATTAATCATCAGCACGAGAAAACATGCTGAATTCCATAACGCCGCCACTTTTCCCTGCAGTTCCTTAATCATTCTGATATATAAATAGTAGCTGTATAAAAGCAGCACAATAAACGAGCCGAGCACTTTTGAATCAAACCAGTACAGCGTTTCCAGCGACACATACGCCCAGATCACGCCTAATATCAGGCTCAACAGCAGCATCGGAACCCCGATGACATTTAAAACGTAAGCCATATAATCAAGTTTTGACAAATCTTCAATTCTCAACAGCCATTTTCCCCACTTTTTCTTCTTTAATAAAGAGTATTGAAACTGATAAAGAAGCGAAAAGACAAAAGAAAGGGAAAAAGCGCCGTAAGACAGAATCGCCATTGTAATATGAATGACCAAAAGCTCCGAGACCAGCTGGCCGGAAAAAGCGGCCGAATGCTGATCCGTCGGTGAAAACGTATGGATCGCAATCATCGAGAAACCGATGACATTCGTGAAAAACACGATAAAATCAACGCGCAGAATCTGCGTGACCACAAGTGAGAGCGTGACAAGCACCCACGCATAAAAGTAAAGGGCCTCCGTAATATTCAAGACCGGAAATCTGCCCGTCTGCCACATGAAATAAGAAAGATAGACAGTTTGCAGAGTCCAGACAATAGAAAGCAACCAGAAGGCCATTTTCCCAGCCTTCCGGTTGTGTTGAAGAAAATCTATAAAGTAAAAAAGGACGCTTACTGCATAAATAACAATTGTCGCTTCATTAAGTCTTGCCATTGCTGTATCAATCATACAGCCCTCACTCACTTACAAGCGGACGTAAGCCCGTTTTTGCTTCTGCCTTTTGAAACGAATGAACCGTCTGGCGGTTATCCAGGCTTTTGTCCAGCTGGCGGCCGGCCTCTTCCTCAATATCGAATATCTGCATAAACAGCTTCAGCTTTTCATCTGAATCCGCTTCAGCCGCAAGCTCTTTCGCTTTCAGAATCGGGTCGCGCAGCATTTGGTTAATGATGCTTTTCGTATGTTTGCTGAGAAGTTTTTTCTCTCTTACCGTCAGATGAGGCAGCTTGCGCTCAATGCTCTGCATCGTATCAGACTGGATGGACAGCGCCTTTTCACGCAGCGCCGAAATGACCGGCACGACGCCGAGCGTATTAAGCCACTGCTTAAACTCAACAATTGCCGCTTCAATAAACAGCTCGACTTTTTCAGCGGTTTCACGGCGTTCTTGTAAGTTGGCTTCAACGATTCCTTCAAGGTCATCAATATCGTACAGAAAAACACCTTCAAGATCGTTCAGCGCCGGATCGAGGTCCCTCGGCACAGCGATATCCACCATAAATAACGGGCGGCCTTTCCGCTGTCTGCCCGCTCTCTCCATCATTTCTTTAGACACGACGAAATCACTTGCGCCTGTCGAACTGATTAAAATATCAGCTTCAGCAAGTGCATGTTCAAGCTGGTTTAAGCTGCGCGCTTCTCCGGAGAAACGGTCAGCAAGCGCTTTTGCCTTCAAAAACGTTCTGTTGATGACCGTTACTTTGCCGATGCCCTGACCGTGCAGGTTTTCTGCGGCGAGCTCGCCCATTTTTCCCGCACCGAGAATCAAAATGTGCTTATTTGACAATGAGCCGAAGATTTTTTTCGCGAGTTCAACGGCGGCGTAACTGACGGAAACGGCATTGGCGCCGATATCGGTTTCGGCATGCGTGCGTTTGCCGACGGTGACCGCCTGTTTAAACAGCTCATTGAAAACGGTGCCGATCGTCTTCTCTGCCTGCGCCGTTTTAAAGCTTGAGCGGACCTGGCCGAGTATTTGCGTTTCCCCGATGACCATGGAATCCAAGCCGCACACCACACGGAATAAATGCTCGATCGCCGCGTCGCTCTCATAAAATTTCAGAAACGGAGACAGCTCTTCTTTCGGCAGCGAGAACCATTCGGATAAAAATGTCTTTATATAATAACGGCCGGTATGAAGCTGGTCGACCACCGCATATATTTCGGTGCGGTTGCAGGTTGACACGATAATGTTTTCAAGAACACTTTTTTCTCCTTTTAAACGGAGCATCGCTTCTGCAAGCTCATCCGGCTGAAAACTTATTTTTTCGCGTATTTCAATAGGGGCGGATTTATAATCTACTCCCACAACAAGAATATGCATCGCTTTCATGCACCCCCGTACATCGCAATTTATTTATAATCATTCTAACATAGAATTTATTATTTATAATGATTATAACATAGTTTCTTCGGGAAAATGTGAACAGATTTCAAAAATGTTATGCTATAGTATAAAAAGCTCGTTTCCACTGTAATCATCATACTAAAAATCCTTTACTGCGGGTAGGTGACAGGATGAAAAAAACATCAATTTTATTACCGGGACTTCTGCTTGCCGCTTCATTATTCGCATGGCTTCAGAGCAGACAGGTTCACCTGTTTGCGAATCAGGGGGAATGGCCGGTGCTCCTTATGCTTTTGGGCGCTGTGCTCTTGTATCAGGGCAAAAAGGAAGCGGCCGGGCCTCACGTCCTGATCGGCATGCTTCTTTTCGGCATAGGTTTACACTTTTTCGCCAAACCTGAGCTCTCATGGTGGCCGGGAGATTTTGAAATGATTCTCTTCGTCTTCGGGTTCTCCTTATTTGCGGCAGCCAGAAAAGAATATGTATACGAAGCGGTTGCCATGATTGGTTTTTCCCTCTTTTTATACTTCTTTAAACAAATTACGGCGTGGCTGGAGTCCGTCCATATTCCGACGGAACACTTCAAAACATACTGGCCGTATGTTTTCATCGGAATCAGCCTTTTATTATTGTTTATCAAGCGGAACAAAACTATACGATAAAACCCAAAACGCACTGCGTTTTGGGTTTTTCATTACCGGCTGATCATTTTTTTAATGGCTCCCCATGCTTCATCTTTGCCTTTTTTCGTTTCAGAGGAAAATAAAATCAGCTCATCTTCAGGATCCATATCAAGCGTCTGTTTGACAACCTTTAAGTGCTTGTCCCATTTTCCTTTTGGAATCTTATCCGCTTTTGTCGCGATAACGATGACGGGAATGCCGTAATACTTCAGGAATTCATACATGTTCACGTCTTCAGCAGACGGCGCGTGCCTGAGGTCGACAATCTGCACGCAGGCTTTCAGCTCTTCGCGGGTCGTCATATAGGTTTCAATCATTCTCCCCCATGCTTCCCGCTCGCTTTTGGAAACTTTCGCAAATCCGTACCCGGGAACGTCGACAAAATGCAATTCATCATTGATGATGTAAAAGTTTAGGGTCTGTGTTTTCCCCGGTTTTGATGACGTTCTGGCCAAGTTTTTCCGATTGATTAATGAATTGATAAAAGATGACTTTCCTACATTTGATCTTCCCGCCAGCGCGATTTCCGGAAGCCCCCCATCAGGGTACTGTTCGGGTTTGACCGCGCTGATCACGATTTCTGACTTTGTGACTTTCATTTCTTCTCTCCTACTAAGGCATGTTCCAAAACGTCATCCAGGTGAGAAACGAATATAAACTTCAGTCCTTCTCTGACGCTTTCTGGAATATCCTCTATATCTTTTTCGTTATCTTTAGGCGCAATAATAGTGGTCAGGCCCGCTCTGTGCGCGCCGAGCGCCTTTTCTTTCAGTCCGCCGATCGGAAGCACGCGGCCCCGCAGCGTAATTTCTCCCGTCATACCGACTTCGCGTTTTACCGCACGGTCCGTTAATGCTGAAACGAGCGCCGTGGCCATCGTAATTCCGGCAGAAGGGCCGTCTTTCGGCACCGCTCCTTCAGGGACATGGATATGAATGTCATACTTCTCATGGAATTTCGGGTCGATTCCGAACTGTTCCGCTTTCGAGCGGACATAACTGAAAGCGGCCTGTGCTGATTCCCGCATGACATCTCCAAGCTTCCCGGTCAGAATCAGCTTTCCTTTTCCCGGTGACAATGACACTTCGATTGACAGCGTATCTCCGCCGACCGTCGTATACGCAAGCCCCGTGACAACCCCGATTTGATCTTCGGTTTCCGCCTGTCCGTATCTGAATATCCGTTTTCCGAGATAGTCGGCCAGATTTTTCTCTGTAACGGTAATGCGTTTTCTCTCCTCAGACACAATGGCTTTTGCAGCCTTTCGGCAAATGGCGGCAATCTGGCGTTCAAGCGTTCTCACGCCGGCTTCCCTCGTGTAGTAGCGGATGATGTCCGTAATCGCCTGGTCCCGAATCTGCAGGTTGCTCTTTGTGAGCCCGTGCTCTTTGATTTGTTTCGGAAGCAGGTGGTCCTTCACGATCTCCAGCTTTTCGTTTTCAGTGTAGCCTGACAGGCTGATAATCTCCATTCTGTCTCTGAGAGGGCCCGGGATGGAAGCAAGGTTATTCGCAGTCGCGATAAACAGCACTTTCGATAAATCGAACGTCTCTTCAATATAGTGGTCGCTGAATGTGCTGTTTTGTTCCGGATCCAGCACCTCAAGCATCGCCGAAGACGGATCGCCTCTGAAATCAGACGACATTTTGTCGATCTCATCGAGGAGAAAGACCGGATTTTGTTTACCGGCTTTTTTCATCCCCTGTATAATACGGCCCGGCATCGCTCCGACGTATGTACGCCGGTGCCCGCGGATTTCAGACTCATCGCGCACTCCGCCCAGTGAAATTCTCACAAAACGGCGCCCCATGCTCGTACTGATTGATTTTGCAAGAGATGTTTTACCGACTCCCGGAGGTCCGGCCAGACAAAGAATCGGCCCTTTCAGCGTTTTCGTCAGCTGTTTCACGGCCAAATACTCCAAAATCCGCTCTTTCACTTTCTCTAAGCCGTGGTGCTCTTTATCTAAGATTTCCCCGGCTTTTTTAATATCAAGTTTATCTTCTGTTTCATCCGACCACGGAAGGGCGATGAGCCAGTCAATATAGTTGCGGATAACAGAGCTTTCCGCTGAGCTTGACGGCACTTTTTCGTAACGGCTTAATTCCTTAAGCGCCGTTTCTTTGACACGCTCAGGCATGCCTGCTTCTTCTATCTTTTCCGTGAGCGACTGAACTTCGCCGGTTTTTCCTTCTTTGTCGCCAAGCTCCTTCTGAATGGCTTTCATCTGTTCACGCAAGTAGTATTCCTTTTGAGTGCGTTCCATCGAACGTTTGACGCGCTGACCGATTTTTTTCTCAATCTCCAGCACTTCTTTTTCATTATGAATGGAACGGATGACCTTATTCAGACGTTCTTTAATATCCGCCGTTTCTAAAATGTCCTGCTTGTCCTTTAATTTCAGCGGGAGATGAGAAGCGACGATATCCGCCATTCTGCCGGGCTCTTCAATATCAGTCACAGCCGCATACGTTTCTGCGGAGATTTTTTTAGAAATTTTTATGTACTGGTCAAAATGGTCCAGCAGCGTCCGCATAAGCGCTTCGTCTTCCACGTCTTTTGAATCATCCTCATGCATCAGCTGTATATCGACCGAAGTATAATCTTCGAGCTCGGTGTATTCAAGGATCTGCGCCCGCTGAATTCCTTCTACAAGCACTCTGATCGTACCGTTGGGCAGCTTCAGCATCTGTTTAATTTTTGTATAAGTGCCGACGGCGAAAATATCCTCTTCACCCGGTTCGTCTATCGAAATATCCTGCTGAGTGGCTAAAAAAATCATATGATCATGCATCATTGCCTGTTCAAGAGCCTGAACCGACTTGTCACGGCCTACATCTAAATGTAAAACCATTGTCGGGTATACCAATAAGCCTCTTAAAGGGAGGAGCGGGATGCTGCGTTTTGTATCTTCTGCCATGTGACTGACACCTCCGTGACTTTAGTATGAACCATTATAATACAACTTTTTCATCGTTGTACAATTCCGGGATCGGGCTTTAATCGGCTTATCCGCCTGCCCTGTATATAAAACAGTCTCTTCGTAGTATACCCTTTCTTTCTGTTCTGAAAAAGGAAAAGATGTCCTCCATAAAAAAACCCCATTATAAAAATGGGGTTTATACGGATTCTTTATTCATTTGGATATCAAACGGTTTTTGTTCTGAAGGAGGGTCAACCAATATGACGTCCAGCACTTCCTGGAACGTTTTTACCGCTTTAATGGTGATTCCGTCTATTCGTTTCAGAATGGACTGCTGATTTTCATATGGGATAATGACCGTTTTTGCTCCGGCCTGTTTTGCGGCTTTAATTTTCGGAATGACGCCGCCGATCGGTTTGACAAGCCCCGTCAGGCTGATTTCTCCCGTCATCGCCACCGTATGGTCGATCGGGATGCGGTGAATCGCGGAAAAAATCCCCGCGGCCATCGCGATACCTGCTGAAGGTCCGTCAATCGGGCCTCCGCCCGGAAAATTGACGTGAATGTCATAGTCTGAAGGTTTGATGCCCATTGTGCGCAGAACCGTCAGAACATTTTCTACAGATCCCTTCGCCATGCTTTTGCGGCGGATCGACTTCGATTGGCTGCCGATGCTTTCTTCCTCTGCAATTCCCGTGATATTCAGGCTTCCTTTGTCCTGCGCAGGTGTGACATTCACTTCGATTTCCAGCAATGCGCCGCTGTTCGGCCCGTAGACGGCAAGTCCGTTCACGATGCCGACTTGCGGTTCATCGGCGATTTTCTGCTCATTTTTAGGTGTAAGCTGACTGGAATGAACAACCCATTCTATATCTTCTGTCGTAATTTCTTTTCTGTCCTCAGTCACCGCCATGCCGGCGGCGATCTGGATCATATTGACGGCTTCACGTCCGTTTCTCGTATATGTGGTCAGCACACTGAGAGCTTCGTCAGAAATCTCTTTCTGAATTTTGTCGGCTGCTTTTTTCGCAACGATTTTAAGTTCATCCTTTTCCAGCTCGCGGAAAAACACTTCAAGGCAGCGCGAACGGATGGCCGGCGGAATTTCATTCGGCATTCTCGTTGTGGCTCCGATCAAACGGAAATCTGCCGGAAGCCCATTTTGAAAAATATCATGAATGTGATTCGGTATTTGCGTATTTTCTTCACTGTAATACGCACTGTCTAAAAATACTTTTCGATCTTCAAGCACCTTCAGCATTTTATTCATCTGAATCGGGTGAAGCTCGCCGATTTCATCAATAAACAATACCCCGCCGTGAGCATGGGTCACAGCCCCCTGTTTCGGCTGCGGAATGCCTGCTTGGCCCATCGCACCCGCTCCCTGATAAATGGGATCATGCACTGAACCGATAAGCGGATCGGCAATCCCCCGTTCATCAAACCGCGCGGTCGTCGCATCAAGTTCAACAAAAACAGCCTGCTTTTGAAACGGTGACTGTTTATGTTTTTTCGCTTCTTCCAATACCAGCCGCGCCGCAGCCGTTTTACCGACTCCCGGAGGACCGTAAATAATGACGTGCTGCGGGTTCGGTCCGCAAAGCGCTGCTTTTAACGCTTTAATTCCGTCTTCCTGGCCGACAATGTCCTGAAAGCTTTTCGGCCGCACCTTTTCTGATAAAGGTTCTGATAAACTGATGGCGCGCATTTTGCGCAGCTGTTCCATTTCTTTTTTTGATTCTTTATCTATCGTCACTTTTTGTGTACGCTGGTTTTTGAGCAGATTCCAAAAATATAATCCGATGACTATCCCGAAAAACAGCTGTACAAATAATGCGATCCCTGTCCAACTCATGCTGGTCCCTCCTGAAAAAACGATTTATGTATCCAATTCATTCCTCTGTCCGCTAGTATCTCCCAGCAAAGCCCGGAATAAACATTTTCAGAAGGGTCAGGACAAGAAAAAAACCTCCTGATCGATTCGAGTCAGGAGGTTTTGTCATGTTATGCTGATGTTTTATCTTGGCCGATAACTGTGCCGTCTTTTAATACAAGACGCGGTGCTTCACCGTCTGCGACTGTCGCTCCGGTAATGACACATTTTTCAATATCATCGCGGGACGGCAGATCAAACATGACGTCAAGCATGATGCCTTCAATGATAGAACGCAGGCCGCGTGCGCCTGTTTTACGCTCGATCGCTTTTTTCGCAATTTCAGATAATGCCTCGTCTTCAAATTCAAGCTCGACATCATCAAGTTCTAACATTTTCTTGTATTGTTTGACGAGTGCGTTTTTCGGTTTAGTCAGAATTTCAACCAGTGCCGTTTCGTCAAGCTGCTCAAGGCTTGCAATGACAGGAAGACGGCCGATGAATTCAGGAATCAGACCGAAACGGAGCAAGTCTTCAGGAAGAACTTTAGAAAGCAGTTCTTCTTTTTCCAGGTCCGCCGCTTTATTATCTGAGCCGAAGCCGATGACTTTTTGTCCGAGACGGCGTTTGATGATTTGTTCAATGCCGTCAAATGCACCGCCGCAAATGAACAGAATGTTCGTCGTATCGATCTGGATGAATTCCTGATGAGGATGTTTGCGTCCTCCTTGAGGCGGCACGCTTGCAACCGTTCCTTCAAGAATTTTCAGCAGCGCCTGCTGAACGCCTTCGCCTGATACGTCGCGTGTAATGGACGGGTTTTCAGATTTTCGCGCTACTTTATCGATTTCATCGATATAAATAATGCCTTTTTCTGCTTTTTCCACATCATAGTCTGCTGCCTGAATCAGCTTGAGGAGGATGTTTTCCACGTCCTCACCGACATATCCGGCTTCAGTCAGAGATGTAGCGTCCGCGATCGCAAACGGCACGTTCAGAATACGCGCAAGCGTCTGGGCAAGAAGTGTTTTCCCGCTTCCAGTCGGTCCGATTAAAGAAATATTACTTTTAGAAAGCTCGACATCATCCACTTTACTGTTGGAATTGATGCGTTTGTAGTGGTTGTATACCGCAACCGCAAGTGATTTCTTCGCCTGATCCTGTCCGATGACATATTCATTCAGAATCTCACGGATTTCCTGCGGCTTCGGAACGTCTTTAAATTCGACTTCTTCTTCTGTACCAAGCTCTTCCTCTACGATTTCTGTACAGAGCTCAATACATTCGTCGCATATATATACACCCGGTCCTGCAACCAGCTTACGAACCTGATCTTGCGTTTTTCCGCAGAACGAGCATTTCAATTGTCCTTTTTCCTCGTTGAATTTAAACATTCTTTCACCCCTTAATCTTGTCTCACTTTTTCTTTTACCTGAAGGGCAAAAGAAAACGGTTCTTGCTACGATCGAGTATGTATTGCATTTTACCATACTTTCCAGTAAGACGGTAACAATGTGTTTCGCACTTGCACATTCTATATGTATGACGAAAAACAGCCCGGCAATGACTATCTTGCCCCAAGAAAAAGAGTTATATCATAATTGTACAAAACAAGGCACGAATTAATCGCGCCCTGTTTTATTATGTCTATTATTATGAACCATATTAACGGTTTTCTACAAGAAAATCAATTGCTTTTCGAACTTTTAAATCTTCTTTCATCGCGTCAGTTGAACCGATTGCCTGCTTAATGTTTTCAACCGGCATGTTGTAAGCTTCAGCCATTTTAGTCAGCTCAGCTTCAACTTCTTCGTCCGTTACTTCAAGGTTTTCCGCTTGAGCGATCGCTTCAAGAGTCAGGTTTGATTTTACGCGTTTTGCGGCATCTTCTTTCATTTGCTCTTTTAACGCGTTTTCGTCTTGGCCTGAGAATTGAGTGTAAAGCTCAAGGTTCATGCCTTGCATTTGCAGACGCTGTTCGAATTCTTTCAGCATGCGGTCAAGCTCAGTGTCGATCATCGCTTGAGGAACATCAGCTTCAGCGTTTTCAGATGCTTTCAGAACAAGCTCTTCACGCAATTTAGCGTCAGCTTCGTTTTCTTTTGCTTCTTCAAGGCGTTTTTTTGTTTTCTCAGTTAATTCAGCAAGCGTTTCAACTTCTTCGTCAATGTCTTTTGCGAATTCGTCGTTAAGCTCAGGAAGCTCTTTCGCTTTGATTTCATGAATTTTCACTTTGAAAACAGCTGGTTTTCCGGCAAGCTCTTCAGCGTGGTACTCTTCAGGGAATGTTACTTCAACATCCTTTTCAGCGCCTGCTTCAAGGCCTGTTAACTGCTCTTCGAAGCCCGGGATGAATGAACCTGATCCTACTTCAAGTGAGTAGTTCTCAGCTTTTCCGCCTTCAAACGCTTCGCCGTCAACGAAACCTTCGAAGTCAAGAACGACTGTATCGCCGTTTTCAACAGCGCCTTCTTCTTTCACGACAAGCTCAGCCTGACGCTCTTGAAGCGCTTTAAGTTCGTTTTGTACATCTTCGTCAGTAACGGCAGTGTCATCTTTTTCGATTCCTAAGCCTTTGTAGTCGCCAAGTTTCACTTCCGGTTTTACAGTCACTTTTGCAGTGAAAATCAAGCTTTCGCCTTTTTCGATTTTTTCAACATCGATTTCAGGGCGGTCTACAGGTTCAATGCCGGCTTCTTCAACCGCTTTAGGGTATTCTACAGGAAGTAAAATATCTAAAGCATCCTGGTAAAGAGCTTCAACGCCGAAACGCTGTTCGAATAAACCGCGGGGAACTTTCCCTTTGCGGAATCCAGGAATAGAAACCTGTTTTACTACTTTTTTAAATGCATCATCAAGAGCTGTTTTGAACGTATCCGCATCAACTTCAACCGTTAATACGCCTTCGTTGCCTTCTTGTTTTTCCCATTTTACAGACATGTGTTTCCCTCCAAAAATCTATTCAGGTTGTGTCGGTCTTCCATTCTAAAGCAATCCGCGGCTTTGTCAAAGAAAAAACCGCTTTGAATCAGAATCATTATGTAATGAACTGGCAGCCTGTCCAACCGTAATTCTCATTTCAGTTAAACCGCTATACATAAATACAACCACTATATTATAACATAACGCCTACCGCTTTCAACTATATGGTGTGATTTACAAATAAGAAATTTCTTCAATATCCTTAATCATCGTGCAGGCTTCTTCAAGTTCGCGGCTGTCAAACTCGTACATCATATGAAGTTCCTCCGGCTCAATGTCAATGCCGTGCATCTCGTAACCGACCTTATGAAGCGCCGCCGCCCATAAATCTGCGTTCAAAAACTTCGGCATAAAAGGGTGCAGGACGTACAGATGCCTTCTCCACAGCTCCTCGACGGCAGCGTATAATGTAGGGTTTTCATTGCCGAGCGTTTCATCAAGCACCCGGAGAACGCGATGCAAAATCGGAGCCGCATCAGGCTGAACCGTTTCACTCGGAACCGCGGTCATTGAATCGCCGAATTTTGTAATATGGACCGGCTTGCTGTAGTCGTGCTCCGCCATCAGCGTCAAAATCATCGTTTTGATAAGCGGATGTGCGCCCGGATCTTGAAGAATCGTTTTTAAGAGACCCGTGTATTTTGCAATATTGCGGTCTTTGAGAGAATGAATCAGATTCATTTGTTCAGCGGGGCTGTTCAGCACTTTTTCCGCATCAAGAATGTCCTCGTATTCCTCCTCCCACGCTTCATCCTGCTGGTCGGGATCGGTCATTTTGCGGCTGAATTCGAGCAGCCGGTAGAATTGCTCCGCACTTTCTGCGGGCAGCTGGTTTTCTTCCAGCACAGCTTCAATTGTGCTTTTGACTTCTTCATATTGTTTCAGCTGAATTAAAATGGTCATGTACACCTGCAGTACGGTGAAATAATGGCCGTACCCTTCATTCAGCATTTTCTCGCAAACTTGTTTTGCTTCTTCCAATTCCCCGAGTTCCAGAAAACAAATCGCCATGCCTAAATGTACGTCGGACTCGGTATCGCCGTGGCTTACCGCCTCTGAGAACAGTTCGAGGGCCTCCTGATACTGTTTATCCTTCATGGCGGCCATCCCTTTATCAACCAAGCGTTCTTTCAGACGGGGGAAAGGAATGATATCAGCTTTTTTCTTGTCATGCGTCATACTTTATTTCCTTTCAGGCGCTATTTTTTTCAAGTGTATCAACACGCGTCAGGAAACACAAGAAAGGATGGTGCGCACGGTAAAAAAAGCCGCCGGACAGATGCCGGTCGGCTTTTTTCAGGCTTGAAGCCATGAACTTCTTTTCGATTCAAACTGCTGTATGTCGTCTTCCAGCAGAAGCGTTAATGAAATTTCATCATAGCCGTTAATCAGCATTTCCTTCCAGTGCGGATCGACTTCAAATGAAATCTCTTTTCCTTCACTGTCGTGAATGAGCTGGTTTTCCAAGTCAACCGTCATGTTAAGAGACTGATTTTCATATTGACCGGCGAGTTTTTTCCACTGATCATACGGCATACGGATGGGAAGCATACCGTTTTTAAAACAGTTTTGATGAAAAATATCGGCAAATGACGGAGCAATAATGATTTTGAAGCCGTAATCATCCAGCGCCCAAGGAGCGTGCTCACGGGATGATCCGCAGCCGAAATTCTCTCCGGCAATTAATATGGACGCGCCTTCATAGACTTTGCGGTTTAATTCAAATTCAGGATCAGGCTCACCGTTCTCAAGGTATCTCCAATCAAAAAACGCGAATCTGCCGTATCCGGTTCTTTCAATTCTTTTCAAAAACTGTTTCGGAATAATCTGGTCCGTATCGACGTTGATCCGGTTTAAGACGGCCGCTTTTCCCGTATGTGTTTTTAAAGGTTCCATCTTTTCGCGCACTCCTTACACAACTGTTTTTTCTTGATAAAACTTTCTTACATCGACGAAATGCCCGTGAATGGCTGCCATTGCCGCCATCGCCGGACTGACAAGGTGTGTTCTCGCGCCTTTTCCCTGTCTGCCTTCGAAGTTGCGGTTGGAAGTGGAAGCGCATCGTTCCCCTTCAGGCACGACATCATTGTTCATACTGAGGCACATGCTGCAGCCTGATTCTCTCCATTCAAATCCGGCCTCGAGAAACACGCGGTGCAGCCCTTCTTCCTCGGCCTGCTGTTTCACGCTTTGAGAACCCGGGACCACAATGGCTCTGACGCTGTCAGCGACTTTTCGGCCTTTGATCATATCCGCAGCCTGGCGAAGATCGGTCATCCGCGAATTTGTACAGGAGCCGATAAACACATGCTCGACTTTAATATCTTCAATTTTTTGATTCGGTGAGATTCCCATGTATTCGTACGCGCGGATGGCTTCTTTTTTACCGTCTTCAGAATCAATCGTTTCCGGCGCCGGTATTTGGGCATCGACCGGAAGAACCATGCCGGGATTGACGCCCCATGTTACCATTGGAGAAATCTCGCTGCCGTCTAACACGATGGAATGATCGTATACGGCGCCCGGATCGGTTTTTAACGCTTTCCATTCTGCGGCGGCTTTTTCAAATTCCTCGCCTTTTGGCGCGTATTTACGGTTTTTACAATATTCAATCGTCGTGTCATCCGGAGCGATCAGTCCCGCCCGCGCTCCCGCTTCTATTGACATATTGCAGACCGTCATGCGTTCGTCCATAGACATGTTTCTGAATACTTCCCCGGTGTATTCAATGACATATCCGGTACCGAATTTCACCCCGTATTTTCCGATGACCGACAAGATGACATCCTTCGCGGTCACTCCTTTTTGGAGCGTTCCGTCAACGCGGATTTCAAGCGTTTTCGGCCGCTGCTGCCACAATGTCTGAGTGGAAAGAACATGTTCCACCTCACTTGTGCCGATACCGAAGGCAAGCGCCCCGAATGCACCGTGAGTCGATGTATGGCTGTCTCCGCAAACGATCGTTTTCCCCGGTAGTGTCAGACCAAGCTCAGGCCCGACTACGTGAACGATCCCCTGGTCTGCGCTGTGAAGATCCGCAAGACGGACGCCAAACTCCTCACAATTCCGTTCAAGCGCGGTTACTTGGCGCTTTGCGACTTCATCTTTAATGTCAAAACGGTTGACGGTCGGAATATTGTGGTCCATCGTCGCGAATGTATTCTGCGGCCGTCTGACCTTTCTCCCCTTCTGTCTTAACCCTTCAAACGCCTGAGGAGACGTCACCTCATGAATTAGGTGCAAATCAATATAGAGAAGGTCGGGTTTTCCTTCACCGCTTTTTACAACATGCCGATCCCAAATCTTTTCGATGATTGTTCGAGGCATCATCTTTGTTTCCTCCCTCTACCTATGAACTAAGACCGCTTTCTTTAAAGCGTCACACTATAGATTTTGTATTCGAGCCGGCTAATGCGGCTTTTACTTTTTCAGTAATGTCATGCGTTCCGGCATATTGGCCGTCCCGGGCGATATCACGTGTACGGCTGCCGTCTGCAAGCACCTTTGCGACCGCCTTTTCCACCGCCTGAGCTTCGTTTTCAAGCCCGAAAGATGTTCTCAAAAGCATCGCCGCAGATAAAATCGCCGCAAACGGATTGGCCATCCCTTTACCGGCGATGTCAGGCGCAGATCCATGCACGGGTTCAAACAAGTGAAGACCTGAACTTGATAAACTGGCTGACGGCAGCATGCCGAGCGAGCCTGTCAGCATGGAGGCTTCATCGCTTAAAATATCGCCGAACATATTCTCAGTTACCATGACGTCAAACTGGCTCGGAGCGTAGATGAGCTGCATCGCGGCATTATCGACAAGCATATGTTCAAGCGTCACATCAGGAAATTCTTTTGCGATTTCATCCGCTGTTTCACGCCACAGCCTGCTTGATGAAAGCACATTCGCCTTATCAACGGACGTCACTTTTCCTTTTCTGCCGGCAGCCATCTTAAAGGCTTCTCTGACAGCGCGTGCGATTTCTTCTTTCTTATAAAAAAGGGTATCGACCGCTTCCTTTTCTCCCGCTTCATTGACATACTGTCTGCTCGGTTCTCCGAAGTAGAGGCCGCCCGTCAGTTCCCTGACGATTACAAAGTCGACGCCGCTGATATATTCTTTTTTCAGCGGAGACGCCTCAGACAAGCTTTCAAATACGGTCACGGGACGCAGATTGGCAAACAGGCCGAGTTTTTTTCTGATGCCGAGCAGGCCTTTTTCCGGTCTGAGCTCCGGAGGATTTTGGTCCCATTTCGGCCCGCCGACTGCCCCGAGCAGGATGGCGTCGGATTTTTCACAAAGAGCCACCGTCTCCTCAGGAAGGGGGTTTTGATGGGCGTCAATAGCCGCTCCCCCGATCAGTCCGTTTTCAAATTCAAATTCATGTCCGAATTGTTCGGCAACGCTTTTCAATACATCTGCCGCTGATTCCGCCACTTCCGGTCCGATTCCGTCACCGGGAAGCAAAGCAATGCGTTTTTTCAAATCAAACGTTCTCCTTTCTATTACGAGCCGACCGCAGTCTGTCTCTTTAATCCGTCTAAATTGCAATCCAGCACCAGCTGCCGGTTCACGGCGTTCAGATAAGCTTTAGCAGAAGCTTCCAGAACATCCTGCGCGATTCCCCGCCCTGATGTTTCTTTTCCGTTCACGGTCACTCTGACAAAAACTTGAGCCAGCGCGTCTTCGCCTTTCCGGTTGGATTGGATGCGGTAGTCTGTCAGTTCAATATTTTTATCGATGCAGCGCCCGAGCGTATTATAAACGGCTTCTACGCTGCCCGCCCCCGTTGCCGCCTCTTGCATCAGCTGTTCGTTTTCCTGATTTTTTAAAGAGACTGTTGCAGTCGGCACCTGAGACGTCCCGTAATGCACTTGCAGAGACAAAAATTCATAGCCGATTTTTTTGTCTGTCACTTTTTCTTCTAAAATAAGAGAAATCAGGTCATCATCGGTAATTTCTTTTTTCTTTTCGGTCAGTTCTTTAAACATCGTAAAATATTTATTGATTTCATCACTATCAAACTGGAATCCAAGCGTATTCAGGCGGTCTTTGAACGCGTGGCGCCCGGAATGCTTTCCGAGTACGAGCGCATCAGCAGTCACGCCGACAAGTTCCGGTGAAATGATTTCATATGTTGATTTTTCTTTCAGGAAACCGTCTTGGTGAATGCCGGACTCATGTGCGAAAGCGTTATCTCCGACGATTGCTTTATTGCGGGGAACGGCCATGCCCGTCAGTTTGCTGACAAGATCACTCGTCCGCTTCAATTCATGAAGATTAAGAGATGAATCGGCTTGATGCGCGTCATTTCTGACATGAAGCGCAACGGCGATTTCCTCTAGCGCGGCGTTCCCGGCTCTTTCTCCTATGCCGTTAATGGCGCATTCAATTTGATCAGCGCCGTTCTCAATTGCCGAAAGCGAGTTGGCAACCGCCATTCCGAGATCATCGTGGCAATGGGCTGAAAGCTTTACCCGGCTGATATTCGGAACGTGTTCCTTCATATATTTAAAGATGTTTCCGTATTCAGCCGGCGTCAGGTAACCTACAGTGTCCGGCAGGTTGATGACGCTCGCGCCGGCATCAATCACTTCTTCAACGATTTCAGCCAGAAACGGAAGTTCGGTGCGGCATGCGTCTTCTGCTGACCATTGAACGATCGGAAAGCGTTCTTTTGCATACTTCACCATTGCAACCGCTTTTTCCTTAACCTCTTCCCGCGTCATTTTCAGCTTATGCTTCAGATGAATGTCAGAAGTGGCGATAAAGATGTGAATCCGCGGGCTGGCCCCGTCTTTCAGCGCTTCCCAGGCTGCGTCGATGTCACCTTTGACAGATCGGGCAAGCCCTGTTACCGAACAATTTTTAATCGTTCTTGCGATTTCCTGCACGGCTAAAAAATCACCTCGGGATGAAGCGGGAAATCCCGCTTCAATAATGTCCACCCCGAGTCTTTCAAGCTGCTTGGCTATCGCCAGTTTCTCCCGGGAATTGAGGTTGACCCCGGGGGATTGTTCACCGTCACGAAGGGTCGTGTCGAAAACATTAATTTTGCGCAACGGAGACCACCGCTTCCTTCTTTTTGCCTTGTTTGACAAACGGCATCATTTCACGAAGCTGTCTGCCGACCTTTTCAATCTGATGCTCGTTTTCACTTGCATTGATCGCATTGAAGCGAGGACGGTTCACTTGGTTTTCCACGATCCATTCTTTCGCGAATGTACCGTTTTGAATATCCGTTAATACTTGTTTCATCGATTCTTTTACCTTCGCATCGACTACGCGCGGCCCTGAGACAAAATCTCCCCATTGAGCCGTATCGGAGATAGAGTATCTCATGCCCGCCAATCCTTCTTCATACATCAAGTCTACGATCAGCTTCAGTTCGTGCAGACACTCGAAGTATGCGAGTTCAGGCTGGTAGCCGGCTTCTGTCAGCGTTTCAAAACCCGCTTTGACAAGCGCCGTTAAACCTCCGCACAGAACAGCCTGCTCACCGAACAAATCCGTTTCCGTTTCTTCCTTAAATGTTGTTTCAAGAACGCCCGCACGCGCTCCGCCGATTCCTTTTGCATAAGCAAGAGCCGTATCTTTCGCTTCGCCTGATACATCCTGGTAGATGGCAAACAATGCCGGTACGCCCGCGCCTTGTTCATATGTTCTTCTGACAAGGTGTCCAGGCCCTTTAGGGGCGACAAGGAATACATCCACATCAGCAGGAGGCACGATCTGATGGAAATGGACGTTAAATCCGTGTGCGAATACTAATGACTTGCCCGCCGTCAATTCATCTTTGATTTCAGCTTCATATACTTTTTGCTGCTGTTCATCCGGAAGAAGAACCATAATGATATCAGCCTGGGCAGCCGCTTCTCTTACCGAAAAGACTTGATGACCGTCTTCTTGGGCCTGTGTAAATGATTTTCCTTGTCTGACGCCGACAATGACATCAATTCCGCTTTCTTTTAAGTTCAGCGCATGTGCGTGACCTTGTGAACCGTAACCGATAATCGCTACTTTTTTACCTGCCAATACGTTCTCTTTGATATCACCGTTATAATATACTTTTACCATTTTAATCTCTCCCTTTTTTGTGTTATACAATTGAAATTGTTTTATTGGATGACGTCTTCTGCTGGGTTCCCCTCGCAAAAGCCGTTGTGCCCGTTCTCGCGATTTCTTTAATGCCGTAAGGTTTGAGCAGCTCTATGAGCGCTTCGATTTTATTAGATTCGCCGGTAACCTGAACGACGACGCTGTCTCTTGAGACATCAACGACGGAAGCTCTGAACGGCTCAATGATTCCATTGATTTCCGTTCTGGCCGACGGTGCGGAAACAACTTTGATTAATGCCAGCTCACGCTGTACAATCGATTGGTTTGTAATATCCGTCACTTTCAGGACGTCAATTTGTTTGTTAAGCTGCTTTGTCAGCTGCTCTACGTCATTTTCGCCTTCCACATGGACGACAAATGTAATCCTTGAAACACCGCTTGTTTCCGTGTGGCCTACAGTGATGCTTTCGATATTATAGTGTCTTTTTGTAAACAGGCCGGTGATCCGGTTTAATACTCCCGAGCGGTTGACCACCGTTAATGTGATAATGCGTTTCAAGGTTTCACCCCCACCATTTCATGAAGTCCTTTACCCGGCGCAATCATCGGGAATACTTTCTCGCTTTTGGCGACCCGGACGTCAATAACGGCCGGTTCTTTTGATGAAAGCGCCTTTTTAAGCTCTTCTTCCGCCTCTTCCTCCGATGAAATCCGGACGCCTTTAATGCCGTAGGCTTCTGACAATTTGACAAAGTCAGGCTGCGCCGAGAATTTGGATTCAGAATAGCGCTCTTCATAGAAGATTTCCTGCCACTGTCTGACCATGCCCAGACATTCGTTGTTCAAGATAACCACTTTGACAGGAAGATTCAGCTGCCGGATGACATCTAATTCCTGAAGGGTCATCTGAAAACCGCCGTCTCCGAGGATGGCAACGACCGTGGCGTTACGATCGGCCAGCTGCGCTCCGATAGCCGCCGGAAGGCCGAAGCCCATTGTGCCTAGTCCCCCCGAGGTAACCCACTTATCAGCCTTTCGGAAAGGATAAAACTGAGCCGCCCACATCTGGTGCTGGCCGACATCCGTCGCCACAATCGCCTCACCGTTTGTGAATTGGTGAATATACTCAATCAGCTTTTGGGGTTTCAAGCCCTCTTCTCTGTTGTCTGTATACCAAAGCGGATATTCTTCTTTCCATTCTGAAAGCTGCTGTTTCCATTCCTCTGTCTGTCCCTGTTTTCCGTTTTGCTTCAATAATTCCTGAAGGACGATTTTACTGTCGCCGACCACCGGAATCTGCGTTTCGATAATTTTTCCGATTTCAGCAGGATCAATATCGATATGCGCTACTTTGGCCGATTTTGCAAAATGCTTCAGATTTCCGGTCACACGATCATCGAACCGCGCTCCGATGCTGATCAACAAATCACAGTGGTAAAGCGCCATATTCGCTGTGTATGTGCCGTGCATCCCCGCCATTCCCAGAAAAAGAGGATGGTCTGCCGGGAAACCGCCCAGACCGAGAAGCGTGTGCGCTACCGGGATTTGCTGCTGTTCAGCATAATTTTTTAAATCTTCTGAAGCTTTACCGTGCAAAACACCCGCTCCGGCTAAAATAACCGGCTTTTTCGCACTGCTGACAGCTTCCACGAGCTTTCGGATCTGCAGATAGTTAGGCTCTTTTACAGGCTGATAACCCGGAAGGCTGATCTCGTGATCATATCTGAACTCTCCTTCAAATGCTGCGACATCCTTCGGTATATCAATTAATACCGGGCCCGGTCTTCCCGTCGTGGCAATATGGAACGCCTCTTTAATCACACGGGGGAGATCTTCCGGACGGCGGACTTGGTAGCTGTGTTTCGTAATCGGCATCGTAATTCCTAAAATGTCGGCTTCCTGGAAAGCGTCGCTGCCGATGACCGAAGTGGCCACCTGACCGGTAAACACTACGAGCGGCAATGAATCAATCATCGCATCCGCAAGACCGGTAACTAAATTTGTCGCTCCGGGTCCGGAAGTAGCAATCACAACCCCCGGCTTTCCGGAGACTCTCGCATACCCTTCTGCCGCATGAATCGCGCCTTGCTCGTGGCGGGGCAGGATGTGAACCAATCCTGATTGATACAGTTTATCGTAAATCGGAAGGACGGCTCCCCCCGGATAGCCGAAGATCATCTCGACATTTTCTTTCTTTAATGATTCAATCAGCATCAGAGCCCCGTTCATTGTTTTTGTACATTCGGCAGACAAAGAATCCGCCTGTACATTTGTGCCCATTTTCAGTTCCTCCTTTTCAATGTTCCTTTCTAAAATCCAATTCATAAAACGCAGCGCCGGCTGACGCAAATAAAAAAGCCTTCCCACCCACATTCAGCCAAGCATTTCATGCGATAGCCAAAAGGGGCGAAAAGGCTTTGCTTTCCGCGGTACCACCCTTGTTTACGGTCATATGCAGACCGTCTCATGGATAATGATTATCCGTTTTGATAACGAGTAAACATTGTGTTCACTCGGCCGAGTCCTACTCTTTACATTTCAGACCGGCACTCTGAGGGGAGTTCACTTTGATTTGTTTTACCGGCTCTCAGCGTTACCGGCTCTCTGTGAAAAACTTCAGCAAAGCTACTTATCCTCTTCTGCGCTTTTTATTATGGCAGCTCTTTTATTAAAAAAGAACCTTCATTTGTTTGTTTTTTCAGTGTTTTATGATTTTTCTTTTTAGCGTGAATCATTTATTTATTTTTGTTTGAACTCATATTACGCCCGTTTGCAGACAGTGTCAACAGCATTTTTATAATTATTAGACAATTTAGATTAATCAATCTACTTTGTATACGCTTTCATTACTGGTACAAAGGGATCTGTAAATATTAAAAGTTTTTATCATTTTTTTATTAATCTCTCAAGATTACATGAAATTTTTCCGTTCATATACGAATATGTCACATTTTATTACACGATTTTTCTCTGTCCTTCCGGCATGCTTGTCAGATATTCCGTTCGATTGAACAGGCTCTTTCTACAGACATACGCATACACTGTTCTTATCTCGTAAGAAATGAGTGATGCCATGAATAAGATGTTATCAGGCATGCAGGGCCTGCCTCCTGGATTTCCGCCTTTACCGGTCTTACCGCCGCAGTCTTACTATCCTCCGGCCCCGATGCATACAGCACCATATCAAGGCGGCCCTTCTTTTCAGCAGGGATTCCCGTCATCCGGATACGGACAGCAGACCCCGCAAAGCACGCTGTCATTCGCCGGGCAGCAATTCGTTCCGTACCCTTATACAACCGGGTACTACGGCCAATCCTTCAGTGACGTCGGCGGAAGCCTCGGCGCAGGGGCCCATCCCGGCGCGCTCGGGGGCGGTTTCAGCGGCCATGCCGGGGGCTTCAGCGCTCCGAGCGGATTCAGATGATACAAAAACCGGCCTCCCACGGCCGGTTTCTTTTCTTATTCACAGAGTATAACGGTCATTCCACTGATTCATTTCCTGCTCCGTATAGTAATCAGCCCTTGAAACCTCAACGATGATTAAACCGCATTGAGTGATTAAAAATTGCTTCAGTTCCTCAAACAGCTCGTCTTTTCCGCAAAAGATCGTTTCTATATTGTGATTTTTATATGCAAATGCGTACTTCAAAAGCTAATTCCTCCTGCTGTCTTTCTATCATTCATTGACAAAATGCATGATAGAAATTAGATAATTTATCACTCAAGGGCGCCTTAAGTATCTTTATACATATATTTATTACGGTAAATATTACATTAAGTTTCATTTATATTAAAATTACTTTACAATTTTTCATCAAATACGGAACTTTTGTTTCGTAAAATAAAAAATAAAATACAAAAAAACCTCAAACCCATTGTCAGGACTTGAGGTTTTTTATACGTCCCAGGAGAGATTCGAACTCCCGACCGACGGCTTAGAAGGCCGTTGCTCTATCCGGCCTTCATCCTTTACATATCGCTATCGTTACGTTCATGTATAACGGTCACTTTCCGAACTTTGACCGATTGACTTAATTTCTATTATATTTGCTTATACTGTACAGTTCAAGCATTCATATAGTAGAAAAAAACCCTATTGAAGAGGTAATACAGTTGTACTTAAATCTGCTATGTTAAAAGGTATAGGTATTTATTTAAAGAAGTGGTTTCATGAGAGATAACAAAGAATGCTGTCCCTATTGCGATGCTGATGCAACCCACGAGAATACCTGTAACACCAAGTCAGCCACGAAAGAACCGATGGATTCATTGTATTTCCGTGTATCCAACAATGGCTTATCAATTACAACAATATGTGCTTCGATGTTCTGTGTGATATCTTTCCACTCGTTTAAAATCATCTCTTTGTTACGACCTAGCCTATCTAATGAATGTATGTATACGTATCTCCTTTACGCAAACGCAATTTCAAAGCTTGGTATTGAGGTCTATTGACGTCTTTCCCGCTTTGCTTATCGATATAAATATCACGCTCATCACTTCCAAGAGCATACATACTATCCAGTTGTCGTGCTTCATTTTGTTCTTTGCTGCTTACTCTAACGTATCCAAATTCTTTGTTGTCCATAATTGATTCCACCTTGAGGCATCGGTATCTTTTCTTTGATATCACTTATAAGTCTACACCCTCTGCTATCGATATTATTATCGAACTCGAATAGGGTTTCACTGCAACTCTTATTACTTTACCATGCTAAATCACATTCATAATGTGAGTCGTGTCGGAAATTTACCGATTGTCAGTTTGTGAATGAGAGTGGTTCTGTATCAAACCAATACCACAACGCAACCATAAAAGACAGGCATCCAATTAATTTGGATGCCTTCTTATAACTATTTCACCTGTTCTTGCAGCACTTCTTTTAACAATTCAATCGCACTTTCTTCACTTGGGTCATTTGTTCCTAATTCACCTCGGAATGCTTTTGAAAGAATTGATTGCTTTAGTTCGTCTAAATTTTTTTCATCAGACACTAGGCTTAACACAATTTCTTCTCTCTTAATCATTTCCTCTAATTTACTTACTATTTCAGCTTGTTCTTCAATTGAAGGAATTGGCATAACTAAATTTCTACTTTGAGAAACAGATATATTACTTTGACCTACAACACCTCTAGTTTCATTGATTACATCTCTTAACGTTTCATCATATTGTAGACAGTAATAAAGATATTTTGGTAATACATATTTTATTGGTCTAAAACGGACAATCGCTTGATTCATGTTCATTTCAGAATATTCTTCTGGAATTATGGCTATTTTTTTTAATGGCGGACCAACTATATTCATAATTACATCATTAGGTCTCAACATTGATTTCTTTAACTTTGATTTATGAACCTCTTTAGGAATGTATTGAGGCTTATACGAAAAGTCAACTTTATTATTTACTATGTTATAAACTTTTAAAAATGGAATTTCTCCTTCCTCAGAAATATCTTTAGAAGGTGTACCTCCACAATTTATGTTATAACAAAACATATTTGCCTTTATATACAACCAATCATTATTATTTATACATTCCACTATATTAAGTTCGTCAAACATCTCTATTATTTCAGATACTTCTCTCTTAGTTTCAGCAATTTGAAATCTTTCTTTTTTTATCATCTCAAGTCTTTGGGCTGCCGAATCTACTGAAAGATTTTGTTGACGCCATTTCTTTGTCAATTCCCCACGAAACGCCTTATCCAAAATAGCCGCTCGACGAAGGTCAAACGTTTCCTTCGCTTCCTCAATCAACTGCTTTGCTTCTTCAACTTTACTTAAAAGCCGCTCCACTTTCTCAGCAATCCGTTTTTGTTCATTAAATGGTGGCAGTGGGAAAGTGATTTTTTTAAGTTTCTCTACTTGTATACCTTTAACAGTAGAGCCTGTTGACATCGATTCAATTAACGGGGTATTCATTGTAAAAAATAACCACAAAAAATAAGGCAGTATTTCAATTTTTGGTCTGACTATTTTTAAATCTTGATTAATGGTTGTCGATATCTTTGTTATTGCACTCTTACCAGGAGACATTCTTGTAATTAATAAGAGTTCATTTGGTGATGCCATAGTAGCCGAACTGTTTTCCAAACCTTCAACCGTAATATAATCTATTGTAGATGATAAATACCCATTCTTAATATCTTTTACTGTAGCCCACGGAATATCTCCATTCCAATAATCACTATTACTCTTCGAAGGTGTGCCCCCACCTATGAAGTTCAATATGTGTCCTGAATTAACCCACATCCAATTCTCTGGCACTTGATAAGGTTGTTCCTCATGTGGCACTACCACTTCTTCCATCAACTCTTCGATGGTCTTTTGTGTCTTACTCATTTTCTGACCACCCCATCCTCTTCAACAGCACGTAACTCCTCAACTACTTCACCTAATAAATCCATTGCTTGCTGAAGTTTCACTATCGCTTCTTCTGCTGATTCAATCGGGTCTGGTAAGTTTTCATATGAAGATAATGATTCATCCGCAATCAATCCAATATCTAAACTATCATCCTTTTTGGCAATTTCTTCTCGTGTAAACACATTCCAGCGTTCATCTTCCACTTTAGAACGGTCTTCTGCCACATATGCCTTCATGAAGTTTTCAAAATGAGCCATTGTTAGCTGATTACGTTTTCCAAATGAAGTCATATTTGTACGAAGGTCATAGACCCAAACATCTTTCGTGTTATCTTGGTCTGTTGTTCCCCTTGTAAAGAATAAGACATTCGTTTTTACACCTTGCGCATAAAAAATTCCTGTTGGTAAGCGTAAAATCGTGTGTAGATTACACTTGTTCATCAAGTCACGACGAATTTGTGCGCCAATACCACTTTCGAACAACACGTTGTCGGGCAAGACAACCGCTGCTCTTGCATTTCCATCATCTTTTAAAGCGTTATAAATCAACTGTAAGAAATTCAACTGTTTATTCGATGTTTCAAACGTTAAATCGTCACGGGATACCCGTTCCCCGCCTTTTTTTGTACCGAACGGCGGATTTGTTAAAATAACATCAAAGTTCTTCATCCATTTCCCGTTGCCCGATAACGTGTCTCCTTGTTCCAAACGACCTTCGATATTATGAAGCAACGCATTCATGAGTGCCAGACGATGCGTATCTTTAACAAGTTCCATCCCTACAAAGGCTTCTTTCTTTTGGAACTCGGCTTCTTGTGGTTCTATATCAAAGTAATCATCTGTTTGATTCTTTAAATATTGGTCTGCAGCAATCATGAAACCGAATGTTCCAGCTGCAGGGTCAGCACACCGCTCACCAATTTTCGGGTCAATTAATTGAACCATCACATCAATTAATACACGAGGTGTGAAGTATTGCCCCGCTCCCGATTTCTTTTCACTGGCATTCTTCTCTAACAATCCTTCATAAAGATTGCCCAGTCCTTCTTCTTTTGCATTGTACCAATCAAGGGCATCAATCGATTTAATAATCTTCTCTAAGTTTTTCGGCTCAGCAATACTTGTAGAAGCATCACTGTATATTAGACGCAGCCGCTCATTTTCACTGCTTCCTAATTCAAGTAATAATCGCTGATAAAATGTCTTTAATTCCAAACCTTCTTTATCTAACAAATCATCCCATCGATATCCTTCTGGAATCACACCTTCTGTTTCCTGCTCCTTCATCATTTTGAGGAATAATAAGTAGGTTAACTCTGTTACATATTGCTGATAGGTAATCCCATCATCACGTAACACATTACATAAATTCCATAGTTTTTGAACGATTTCTTGGTTGTTCATTTTTCAGCCTCCTGCTAACTCCGAGTATATTTTAATGTTGGATTCTCATTCAAACCTCATTAAAGTGAAAATCAAAGATAAAGTAACTTATCTATTATAACTGAAAAAGTGCCCCTATGAAGAGGCACATTGTTAACTAATATAAAGGTTCTCATTTATAGTGGTAACAACCGTATCAATATAGTCACCGAACTCCCGCTTCAGCAATTTATAGCCGCCCGGAGTTTTAAATGGTTCTTCCGAGAATGCCTCTTCTGCAGTCGGTGCTAATACAGGCACTTTAAGTAATTGCTTTTCTATTCTCTCTAACCATTTCTTCTGTCTTGGAGTCCAATCATGCAGTGAATACACTTTTTGCATCGCTTGTTTAATACGTGCTTCATGGGCAACTAGTGCTTCACCTAATGCAGCTTGGCGAATAAAGCTAATAATGTCTGCTGCAATGTCTTCATTTTTTGTCTGCTTCCAAGCTGTCTGCAAATGCGATTGCTTAAAGCCTTTCGTTTCTAGAATGGTAATAAGTTCTCGTAA
Source organism: Bacillus sp. FSL P4-0334 (assembly GCF_038004825.1). NCBI lineage: Bacteria > Bacillati > Bacillota > Bacilli > Caryophanales > Bacillaceae > Bacillus > Bacillus sp. FSL P4-0334. The sequence goes on from NZ_JBBORX010000001.1 coordinate 3,944,386, forward strand.
ATCCTGCCTTGTTAAATCTTTCGGTCGTGTGCAAATAAGATGAAGAGCGGGAATTTCATTAATATTTTCTTGGATAAAACGAACGAAACCTTCTAAATAATCTTCTGGTCTCTTGTTTCCTTCACCATATCCCCGAACCACATCTGTTACTTCATCCTCTTTGTTGGAGATATATCGTTTCTCGCCTTTTACCCGATAGGCTTCCATATATTCAAATAACATGTTGTGCTGTTTTGCTTCTTGCGGAGTATATAACTGAATTTCTTTCGCCCACTCATCCACATTTTTTCCATTCGACAATTCTTCAAACTTTTGTTTTCCTTCTTCATTCAGCCTTTGCTTGCGACGCTGAATTTTCGCTGCCAATTGGTTACGATAAAACGAAGCTTCATCTTCTGCAGTAGCATTGGCAAGTGATTCATATAGTTCACCGATACTGTAATTTTGTTTCTTTACAACAGGTTTCATCTCCGTATAGCTTTGCAATTTATCGTAGATGCCCACTGCATCGTAAATGTTAAAGTGTGTTTTTCCAATGTCGGGACAAAGACGGGTTGCACGTCCAAGCATTTGGTCATAAAGAATACGAGACTGTATACGCCGTAAGAATACTAGATTTGTTATTGGAGGAACGTCAATGCCTGTGGTGAGTAAATCAACCGTTACAACGACATTTGGCAGCCGCTCGTTCTTAAACCTTTTAATGGCATCTAATGGCTTATAGATATAGCCAGTAATTTTCATAATAGCATCATCTTCAATTTCATCGCCACGTTCTTTAAAGGCTTCCTTTAATAACCGAACAACCAAATCTGCGTGTTGGTCAGTGGCTGCAAAGATAAGAGTTTTCTCTTTTCCTGTCGGATCAATGTATTCAACCAGTTTGTTTAGAACCGCCCGATTAAAAGGTTCAGTAATTACCCGTTTATTAAACTGCTCAACCTCAAAATGAATGGTATCTTCCATTTTTTCTAGTTGAATCTCGCCTTTATCAACATCATACACTTCAACTTCTTCGTCTTTTTCAAGAGTAATGCCGACTTGTGAAAGTTCTGTCTTAAACAGATATGGTGGTTCATGGTCAACTAAGTAGCCATCCAGAACCGCTTCACTATAAGAATACTTAAAAATAGGCATACCAAAAATCTCTGTTGTATGAAGAGCTGGTGTTGCAGTAAGTCCTAAACATGCCGCATCAAAATAATCAATTACACGTCGATATTGGCTAATATAATCATTTTGGTCACGGAATTTCAATTCTTCCTCTGACATTTCTTTGTCACTTGTATAGCCACGATGTGCTTCATCTACAATGATGAAATCATACTGCCCGACACTTGGAAGCTTTTCGTTATCGCTATAGAAAAGTCTTCTAACCATTCCCTGCACCGTCGCAATTTGCACCTTCGTTTCAACTTCTGGAGACATGTCTTCTAAAGACTTCACATCGTATATATCAGCAAATGAGTAGCCTTCAATTTTTGTATCCTTAAGTGCATCCTCTGTCTGTTTTCCTAACGAATTACGGTCTACAAGGAAAAGAATACGACGACATTTTTTGGACTTAATTAAGCGATACATGAGGGCGATAGCTGTACGAGTTTTCCCAGTTCCAGTTGCCATCGCAATAAGCATTCTTCGTTGCCCTTCTTTTAATCCCTCTTCAGCGGAAAGTACCGCTCTTTGCTGATAATGACGCAAACCAAACTTCGTAATATCCTCTTCTTCTAATCGTTTATTCGCATCCTTATCATCTTGACTAAGAAGAAGCTGCAAGTCGTCAGGTGAATGCCAGCCTTCTAATGGGCGAGCATGTTCTAACGGTTTACGTGAATCCCAAAACCAGATGCCCGACTCTTCTTGAAGTTGTTTCAAGTATGGTCGGCCGTTCGTTGCGTATAAGAACGGCACCTTATATTCACCTGTTGTAGGTGTGATGACTTCATCTTCGACTTGTGCCGCATTTTTTGCATACACTTTTGTTTGACTTTCTAATGCGCCAGGAATCGTTTTCTTTTTTGCCTTAGCTTCAATAAAGCCAACAAGCTTTAAGCCAATAAACAACGCATAGTCAATCCTGCCGCCATTGACCTTCCATTCAGCAATTGCCATGTTTCGATTTTTCTCTGGCAGCGTTCCGTTCTTTTGATGATTGAGTACAGTTGTGTCTACTTCCCATCCAACAGCACGTAGTTTTCCATCAATAATCGTACGCGTTTCGGCTTCAGTTAATTGCTGTCGACGCATGAAGTTTTTGGATATTTTTTTACGCTCGATTTTTACCTCTTCTTGTTCCACTTCCGCCTGTCGACGAATTGCCTCTAATTCTTCTTCAAGCTTTTTGACTTTTTCCTCATATTCTCGCTGAAGTGTTTCTGTACTCTGTTCTACTTGTTCTTGAAGTTCTGTATACTCTGGTGCTTGAAAATCCCAATCACCATATACCTCCATGAACCAAATGGACAAGCGGAACGTTAATTGCAACAAAGCCTTTGCTTCTTCTACTTTTCCATAATCCGCTTCATGCATCGCTACATTCCCTTTGCGACGAAGAGCCTCTAATATATCAATTAATTCAGGCTCAAGTAACCTTTCCCGACGCAAAGTGTTAATGCGATCCACTTGCGTTGTACCATATGCCTCTTTAATATTTTCAGCGGCAAGAATAAATTTAGTTAGTGTTTCAGCGAACAATCGCAGTTTCATTACTGTTGTATGGGGGTCATGATATACATTTCTCTCAGCTGTCTCTCCCAAGTTAGCAAGTACATCCCATTTCCCTTGAAAAAATGAAAAGTTGCCACTCATTGTTATCACCGTTTTCCTAAAAGGTTGTTTGTGTCTATTATACTATAATCATGCAAAAATTAGGAATAATATGTATCGCTCTTTTTTCTACTCTGCTCCTTAGTTTAGGTTCATTCTTTAACCAAGTGAATAAAAGACGGGTTTTATTAGTTATTGTTTAAATATCGGAGCTGCGACATCAGATTTGATCGATAAAAAGAAGAGCCTCAATTAAGAGACTCTTACAAAGTTTGTGCCTTTTAGGTTATATAAATCGAATAATTGCCGCATCCGCTCCATATATAGATTCTGCAAGTGTAACCTCTTAACTCCCAAGTCATAGCCAGCAAAGATATCTTCAAGTACTTGCTGCGTGTAGAAGAGTCTAATAAATACTTCCTCTCCTCAGTGGCAAATCCAATCTTCTGTTCCTTGTATTCCTGAAGCCTTTGCTTGTGACGTTTTTCAGCCTTTTTCATGATATTTACCTTGCGTTTTAGCACATAGTCAGCTTCATTTTCATTTTCTTTTGGTCACAACAAAAAACCTCCTATACCGAAAGTGATATAAGCCAATAACAGGTGTAATTTCTTACTTGACCGTTATACTGACCGTTTCACTAAACGAAATAAGAGGTTGATTTGACGGGCTTCACACCCGATTTCTTAGCGTCCCAGGAGAGATTCGAACTCCCGACCGACGGCTTAGAAGGCCGTTGCTCTATCCGGCTGAGCTACTGGGACATGAAAATCAAATTGTTCTGCTGATCATTTTACCATGATTTCAGCGATTTGACAATATAGTCATCCGATAAAAAAGGCCAGCGGCATCAGTTTTCACTCTGATGTCACCAGCTCTTTTTTTGTACGTCCCAGGAGAGATTCGAACTCCCGACCGACGGCTTAGAAGGCCGTTGCTCTATCCAGCTGAGCTACTGGGACAGCTTTTGCATTATGTATCAGCGACAAGATTTATTATATACAGGTTCAAATCATAAGTCAATATTTTTTTAAAAACTTTTGATGGGGAAGAATGAAATCTCCCCCATCACTTGTTAAAAACTGATTGTAGTCCCCAAATCCTTCAATTCCCGACCCGTTTCGTCGTAAAATGTCACGGCGACTTCTCTTTCTGTAAGAGTAAGAATGGCATAGCTTTTCACATTGCGGACTCTTGGAAGACGGATGCTGCCCGGATTAATCAAAAGCTTGCCCCGAAGCTCTTCACTCCCGGCAATATGTGAATGGCCGAAGCAGACGATATCCGCCCCAAGCTCTTCCGCCCGGTAAAAAACAGTTAAAAGTGACTGTTTAATGCCGTGAAGATGCCCGTGAACGGCCAGAATTTTCTTTGAACCTGCGTCCAGAAGGAGTTCATCCTGAAACCCGCCGCCAAAGTCGCAATTGCCTTTCACCGTGTGATACGGCGTGAGCGCCGGATGTGCGGCGTCAAGCTCTGAATCACCGCAATGAATCATCAGATCCGCTTCGTCTTCGTGCCGCTTTGCAATCGTCTCCAGCTCGTCTTCAAGGCCGTGACTGTCACTTATTATCAGCACTTTCATTGCATACGCTCCCCCTTATGAATCAAGCAGCTTTGACAGTTTCTTGAGCGCCTCAGCCCTGTGACTGATTTTGTTTTTCTCAGCGCTTGTCAGCTGGGCCATGGTTTTATCTTTATCTTTTACAATAAAAATGGGATCATAGCCGAACCCGTTATCTCCCTCGGGTCCTTCCGCAATATACCCTTCAACATGACCTTCGACCGTTTTTGTTTCCTGCCCCGGCATGCTGACGGCAAGGGCGCAGCGGAAACGGGCCGTGCGCTGCTCTTTTTCGATGCCTTTTAATTCTGACAGCACCTTGTCCATGTTCGCCTTATCATCTTTTGCTTCTCCGGCATAACGGGCTGAATAAACGCCCGGTCTGCCTCCAAGGTTGTCCACTGATAAACCGGAGTCGTCTGCAATGACCATTTTGTTGACGGCTTTTGCCACGGCTTCCGCTTTTAAGATGGCGTTTTCTTCAAAGGTATGTCCGGTTTCTTCAATTTCTTCCGTAAATCCGATTTCCGCCAAAGAAGAGACGCTGTAGCCTTTCGGTTCGAGAATTTCCTTGAATTCTTTCACTTTTCCCTGATTGTGTGTCGCAATAATGGCTTCTTTCACGGTGATCAGGCCTCTCTTTCTTATTTCAGTTCAGGCAATGTTTCTCCCAGCACTTCTTTTTGCTTTTGAATAAGCGTCTGGATTCCTTTTTCAGCAAGGCTTAACAGTCCGTTTAAATCTTCACGGGAGAATGTGGCTTCTTCGCCCGTCCCTTGAAGCTCTACAAAACGTCCGCTTCCCGTCATGATAATATTCATGTCGACTTCAGCCGCCGAATCCTCTTCATAATTCAGATCCAAAAGAAGGCCTTCTTCTTTATCCATCCCGACAGAAATGGCCGCGAGATAATCTGTCACAGGAGAGGTTTTGATAACGCCGCTTTTTACGAGTTTGCCGATCGCAATGGCCATTGCCAAGAAGGCGCCGGTAATGGAAGCCGTTCTTGTTCCGCCGTCAGCTTGAATGACGTCACAGTCGATCCAGATCGTCCGTTCGCCGAGCTTCTCCAAATCAACGACGGCCCGGAGCGCGCGCCCGATCAGCCGCTGAATTTCCATCGTTCTGCCGGAGACCTTTCCTTTTGAAGATTCTCTTATCGTTCTTTGATTCGTCGCGCGGGGAAGCATGCTGTATTCCGCTGTGATCCAGCCTTTTCCTCCGCCGCGTAAAAATGGCGGCACCCGGTCTTCCACAGATGCATTACAGATGACCTTCGTATTTCCCGCTGTAATTAAAACAGAGCCTTCCGGGTGAGTGATAAAATCCAAATCAAATGTGATAGGGCGCAGCTCATCGTGCTGTCTTCCGTCGTGTCTCATATTTTACCTCCGATTATATGTACATAAACCTTTTGTTCCGGATTGTGAATAAAGAAAGAGGCAGCCGGAACGCTAACCTCTTTTTTACTAGTATATCAAAAATCGCAAATTAAAAACTACCCGTATTCACTTGTGACGGCCTCGAAACAGGTTTTGAAAGGGATTCTCCTTTCTCATTCACCAGTTCTGATTTTCCGTTTACTTTTATAGAAACACTTTTGATCGACGGCTGTTCGGTTAATGTGAGAACGATGCTGTCCAGTACGCCCGATGATACCATTTTTGTTTTTTCGTCGGCGCTTCCGTAAATGGAGCTGTTAAAGTCCAGTGTAACTTGGCCGTCTTTTACTTTCGGCTTGCCGAGAAGCTTAACATCGTTATTAAAGTCCGTCAAAAGCCCGCTTGCTTTGCCCGGTCCGTCGGCGAGCTGTTCAACGGCAGCGGTGATGTCATTTGTTTCCGAATTGTCAATCCGCTTTGTGACAGGCACGTAGTATTCGCTCGTCTCTGTTTCCGCCAGATAATAGACAGTCAGCGGATGGGTGTCTGTCAGATCATTCACTCCGGCCGTTTCAATATTAATCCCGTCTTTTCTGCTTAAGTCGCCCGTAATCGGCGTGCCGCCCACAGGCATTTCTTTCAGCTCGTGCCCGTTGATTCTGATTTTGACTTTATCTATTGAGCTGAATTGGGTAAGCGTCCATGTAATCGATTGCAGGATTTTTTGTTCGTCTTCTTTTTTATAGTTTTTAAATTCCTTCGAAAAATCAGCGACGGCAGTGCCGTCTTTTTTAATATCGACATTTACCGTCGTATCCGCAGGGAGCACCGCTCTGAAGCCGTTCGGCAGGATTTCTGACACAGGCCCTCCCTGAACCAAATACTCAAGGGCCTGCTTTGCGGTTCCCTCACTGTTCGGAAGAGGCAATGTCTGTGCTGCGACATAGCCGTTTTTATCAATCAGATACAGCTCTCTCATGACTGTATTGGCCGGCTGGTCGGCTTTAGAAGTGCCGTTTTTCTCTGACTGCTTTGATTTTGCCTGAATTCCCGCTTCATCCTTTACATATGAAATGTCTTGAGGCGGGTCAATTTCCCCGGCTGTTTTATCGGATTGAAACAAACCGCATCCAGATAACACAAAAGCCGAAGTAAGACATGTTGCAGCAATGACTGCAGGTCCTTTTTTCAGCATACTTTTCCCTCCTAAGGCTGTTTGTACTATGATGTATACGAGCCCTGTCCGGGAAATAGACCGGGAAGCGCAAAAAAACCCGCCGTAAACAGCGGGTTTTTTGATTTATTTTCTGACCGGCTCTTGAAGGGAGATGCACTCGACATGGCCGATTTCGTGGCCGAACCAGTCTTCGGCAATTTTTGCGAAGCCGTTCCGCTCTCCCGTTGTAAGAAATTGATGCTCCGGTGCATGTTTCGATTGGTTTAACAAACCTTTATAAGACAAGATGGTGCTCACTTCTCTCGCCGTCTCGTCTCCGGAGGAAATGATTTTCACATGCTCTCCCATATAGTTCTGAATCGGATCTTTTAAAATCGGATAATGCGTACATCCTAAAATCAAGGTGTCAATTGATGTACCTTTTAAAGGCTCAAGCGATGCTTCAACCGCTTCCTCCGCTGATTCCTGAAGAAACCGTCCGCTTTCCACAAACGGCACGAGCAGCGGACAAGCCGTGTTCTCAACTTGAAGTTCTGCGTTTAACCCGAGCAGCGCCTGCTCATACGCTCTGCTTTTAATGGTATTGACCGTGCCGATGACGCCGATATGCTGGTTTTTCGTGACCTTTATCGCCGTTCTCGCACCCGGCTGAATGACGCCGACAACCGGAATATCCGTTTTGCGCTGAATATCCTCCAAGGCAATGGCCGTGGCCGTATTGCAGGCGATCACGAGCATTTTGATATGGTGGTTTTCCAGCAGGTAATCGGTCATTTCCCACGTGTATTGAAGAACTTCTTCTTCAGGACGCGGGCCGTACGGGCAGCGTTTTGTATCTCCCACATAGATGATATTTTCCTTCGGTAGCTGTCTCATGATTTCCTTAGCAACGGTTAACCCGCCAACCCCGGAATCAATGACTCCTATCGGCTGTTCCAACAAAATCGCCTCATTTTCTTTTCATTTCATGCTGCAGTTTCAATAATGATTTTTCGAAAGCGGCTGTTTCTTCTTCGGAAAATGTCGCAAACATATCCCGCAAATAAGCCTGTCTTTTCAAAATCACTTCTTGGATAATGCGCTCTCCTTCAGCGAGAAGATGAATTCTGACGACCCGTCTGTCAGCCGGGTCTTTCACCCGCTCGACAAGCTTATTTTTTTCCATGCGGTCTATCAGATCCGTCGTCGTGCTGCAAGCCAAATACATTTTGCCTGATAATTCGCCTATTGTCATATCCCCCAATTCATAAAGCCATTGAAGCCCCACGAATTGCGGCGGTGTAATTGCATATTGGTTAAGGATTTCTCTTCCTTTTTGTTTAATGATCGCAGCGATATGGCGGAGTGATTTTTCGATATCCGCAACATGCTCTACAGATTTTGATGTCATTTGTCCATCCCTCACTCAAGGATCTTTCTGGGCTATGCGCTCCGTGTCTATTTTCCTTCTTTTTTTAAGAAAATGCAAGACTGACGGAGAAAAAGGAAAAACCGGGATTTTCACCGCATGCCCATCAGCCCGGGCGCCAACGCAAATAACCGGCTCCTTCTCGAAAAGAAGGAAAACCGGCAAGAATCAGAGCTCTAGCTCACCCATTCTAAGAAGCTCGACAACAGCTTGCGAACGCCCTTTCACACCTAACTTCTGCATGGCATTTGAAATGTGATTCCGTACAGTTTTTTCACTGATAAATAGCTCGCTTGCAATTTCCTTTGTTGTCTTGTCTTGAACGAGCAATTCGAATACTTCTCTTTCTCTTTTGGTCAGCAGCGGCTTTGATTGAAAATCTTTCTCCTTCAAGTATTGTAACCCTCCTTGCTAAGGTGAGAGCGAATCTGAAACGAATGGGTTTATATAGTCAAGATATCATATGTAAAGGGCGCTTCGGAGGTGACGTCTCTTAGAGAAATAGTTATCCGTTCAGGCGAGCAGAATGCCTTTCTCCCGCTCCGTCCAGCTGACCGCTTTGCCGCTTTTCTTCGACACTTGAACCATAACGACGGAACCTGTAAAGCACGGCAGGCCCGACTCATTTTCTCCAAGGTAATGAAGGGTGACGGACGCATTTCCGGCAGCGCTTGCTTTCACATAAATCCGCAGATTTTCATACGGCATCACCTGACGCATATAGTCGCACTGCTGGCTTGCGACGACCGTCATCGTTTCCGAGTTTTGCGCCGTTATGCCTCGCTGTTTGAAATAAGCGATCCGCGCTTCTTCAAAATAGATGAAAGGGGTTACATTATTCATATGGCCGAACATATCCGTTTCTGAAAAACGAACCGATACTTCAGTAAAGAAAGAAAACGACTGTCTCCATTCTTCAAACGGGATATCAATATATTGCGGCTGTTTCATCACCTTCAGCTCCTTATAAAAAAACCTCTCCCGTGCGGAAGAGGCTCTTTTTCTCTTTCTTATACTCTGTCGCTTCCGAAGAAATTACGGAATGCTTGTAAATTGGTATCTCTGTTCAAAGCGGCGATTGAAGTCGTAAGCGGAATGCCTTTCGGGCAGGATTGAACACAGTTTTGTGAATTCCCGCAATCTCCGAGGCCGCCGTCTGTCATTAACGCTTCTAAACGTTCTGCTTTGTTCATCGCGCCCGTCGGATGGGCGTTAAACAGACGGACTTGCGACATCGGGGCAGGCCCCATGAATTTCGACTTGCTGTTGACGTTCGGGCAGGCTTCGAGGCAGACGCCGCATGTCATGCATTTAGATAATTCATATGCCCACTGGCGGCGTTTTTCCGGCATTCTCGGCCCCGGCCCCAAATCGTAAGTTCCGTCAATCGGCACCCATGCTTTCACTTTTTTCAGTGAATCAAACATTCTGCTGCGGTCAACCTGAAGGTCACGGACAACCGGGAATGTTTTCATCGGCTTCAGACGGATCGGCTGTTCCAGCTTATCAATCAGCGCCGTACATGACTGGCGCGGTCTTCCGTTGATGACCATGGAGCAGGCGCCGCATACTTCTTCAAGACAGTTCATGTCCCATGCGACCGGAGTGGTTTTCTCTCCTTTTGCATTCACGGGATTTCTGCGGATTTCCATCAGGGCGGAAATCACGTTCAGGTTCGGGCGGTAATTGATTTCGAATTCTTCATCGTATGGCGCGCTTTCGGGCGTATCCTGACGTGTAATGATAAACCGTATCTTTTTCTCACTCATGATTATTTCGCCACCTTCTTCTTCGAGTAGTCGCGTTTACGGGGCGCAATCAGTGATACATCGACATCCTGATATTCAAATTCCGGAGCTTCAAACGGACCGGCATGTTTAGCCATCGTCGTTTTGAGCCACTCATCGTCATTTCTTTCAGGGAAATCCGGTTTATAGTGCGCTCCCCGGCTTTCATTTCGGTTATATGCGCCGAGCGTGATGACTCTGGCAAGCTGAAGCATATTGGAGAACTGGCGGGTGAACATCGCGCCTTGGTTGCTCCATTTTGTCGTATCGTTGATATTGATTTTCTTAAAGCGTTCCATCAGCTCTTGGATTTTGTCATCCGTTTTCAAAAGCTTGTCGTTGTGGCGGACCACCGTGACGTTGGCCGTCATCCATTCTCCGAGCTCACGGTGAAGCACGTAGGCATTTTCGTCGCCGTCCATCTTCATAATATCGGCCCATTTTTCTTCTTCTTTTTTCACATAGGAATCAAATAATGAAGAAGGCAGGTCTTCCGCTGATGTTTCAAGTCCGGAAACATATTTCACCGCATTCGGTCCGGCCACCATTCCTCCGTAGATGGCGGAAAGCAGAGAGTTCGCCCCTAAACGGTTTCCTCCGTGCATTGAATAATCACATTCTCCCGCTGCGAACAGTCCGCGGATGCTTGTCATCTGATCATAATCAACCCACAGTCCGCCCATTGAATAGTGAACGGCAGGGAAAATTTTCATCGGAAGCTTGCGCGGGTCATCGCCCATGAATTTTTCATAGATTTCGATAATGCCGCCAAGCTTAACGTCGAGCTCTTTCGGATCTTTGTGCGACAGATCGAGATACACCATGTTTTCACCGTTGATGCCGAGTTTCTGATTCACGCACACGTCAAAGATTTCACGTGTCGCAATATCCCGCGGCACGAGGTTTCCGTAAGCCGGATATTTTTCCTCAAGGAAGTACCAAGGTTTTCCGTCTTTATACGTCCAGACTCTTCCGCCCTCGCCGCGCGCCGATTCACTCATCAGACGCAGTTTATCGTCCCCCGGGATTGCTGTCGGGTGAATTTGGATAAATTCGCCGTTTGCATAATAAGCGCCCTGCTGATAGACGATTGATGCGGCAGATCCCGTGTTGATCATGCTGTTTGTTGATTTTCCGAATACGATTCCGGGACCTCCCGTCGCCATAATAACGGCGTCAGAACGGAATGACTCGATTTGCATATTGGTCAGATTTTGGGCTACGATACCGCGGCACGTGCGCTCATCGTCAAGAACGGCGCCGAGGAATTCCCAGCCTTCATATTTTGTGACGAGACCCGCCACTTCATATCTGCGCACCTGCTCGTCCAGTGCGTAAAGAAGCTGCTGACCCGTCGTCGCTCCCGCGTATGCGGTTCTGTGATGCTGTGTACCCCCGAAACGGCGGAAGTCCAAGAGCCCTTCCGGCGTTCTGTTAAACATAACCCCCATGCGGTCCAATAAGTGGATAATGGACGGCGCCGCTTCACACATCGCTTTTACAGGAGGCTGGTTTGCCAAAAAGTCGCCTCCGTATACCGTGTCATCAAAATGCTCAAACGGAGAGTCTCCTTCCCCTTTTGTGTTGACAGCTCCGTTTATCCCGCCCTGCGCGCAGACCGAGTGAGAGCGTTTGACCGGAACGATGGAAAACAATTTAACGGCCGTGCCTGATTCCGCTGCTTTAATTGTCGCCATGAGGCCGGCAAGACCCCCGCCGACTACGATAATGCTTGATTGACTCATGATAGCCCCTCTCCCTCTAGTAATCTAGTTCTCTTACACAAACGCAAAAATCGCTTTTAAACCTACGTATGAAAGCGCTAAAAATATAATCAGCGTCACGTAAGTCGAAATTCTTTGAGAACGCGGCGTGACCGTGATCCCCCATGTGACCGCAAAAGACCATAAGCCGTTTGAAAAGTGGAAAATGACCGATAAAACGCCTACAATGTAAAAACCGAGCATAAACGGCGAGCTCAAAATATTCGCCATCATATCGAAGTTGACTTCAGCGCCCATCTGCGCGGCAATCCGCGTCTGCCACACATGCCAGCTGACGAAAATAAGGGTGAGAATACCAGTGACACGCTGAAGCACAAACATCCAGTTTCTGAAATAACTGTAGTGGCCAGCGTTGTTTTTCGCAGTAAATGCTATGTACACACCGTAAACCGCATGATAAATTAAAGGTAAGAAAATAATAAAAATTTCTAACGCATACCTGAACGGCAGACTGTCCATAAAGCCGGCCGCCTTGTTAAACGCATCCGCTCCCCTTGCGGCAAATTGGTTGACGACTAAATGCTGGATCAAAAAGATGCCGACCGGAATAACACCGAGCAAGGAATGCAATCTTCGAAAATAAAACTCTCTGTTCCCAGACATTACTTTACCCCCTGTTTGATTTAAGTGCGAAATGTACTAAAATCTCTGCCCCCACTTCGTTTCAATTGTAAGCACTTTATTAAAATTTATTGACAATTTCATTTTACTCCTCCCTCAAAAGGGCGTCAAGAAAACGTGTACATAAATTATAATTTTCGGAATTGATTATCTGGAGGGAAAATTTTATTTTCCTGCGATATCTTTCTCACATTTTTTCGCGTGTTTTATAGGATCATCCTGTAATCCTCCCCCCTGTTTAAGCTATAATAAACGAAGGAGAGAGGGGAATACATAATATGAAGAATAATTATGAAGCAGCTTTAGAACCTTTAACTGAACTCGACGTCAGCGCATACGGCTACGAATTAATCCGGGAAATCCTGCTTCCGGATATCCTCGGCCCGGAGCATTCATCGATGATGTATTGGGCGGGAAAACGCCTCGCCCGCAAATTTCCTCTTCAATCGTGGGAAGAAATCCCCGCCTTTTTTGAAAAAGCCGGCTGGGGAACTTTGACAAACGCAGGATCAAAAAAACAAGAACTGGAATTTGAACTGGAAGGACCGCTTGTATCCAGCAGGCTCAAACATCAGAAAGAGCCTTGTTTCCAGCTTGAAGCCGGTTTTATAGCCGAACAGATTCAATTGATGAACGATCAGATTGCAGAATCTTATGAACAGGTAAAAAAGAGAGCGGATAAAGTCGTCCTGACTGTAAAATGGGATATGAAGGACCCTGTATAATTGAAAAAAGGCGGTGACTCCAAGTCCCGCCTTTTTGCCTGCCCGTTTACACGGCAGACGGCTGTTTAGAAAGCTCAAACGCATCATGAAGCGCTTCGACCGCTTTCACCATATCATTTTCGCTGACAACCGCTGATACTTTTATTTCAGATGTGCTCACCATTTTGACTTGTACATTTTTTTCCGCCAGTACGGCAAACATGTCCGCGGCGACGCCGGGATTTGAAACCATGCCCGACCCGACAATAGAGACTTTCGCCAGTTTTCTTTCGGTTTCAATTTTTTCATAGTCAAGCGCGTTTTTATATTCTTCAAGCACGGCGACCGTTTGCGCGGCATCTTCCGTTTTCACTGAGAAAGAAATATCCGCTTCCCCATCGTCCGACTGTGTCTGAATAATAATGTCAACGTTGATGTTTCGTTTTGCCAGCGCGGTGAAGATTGTTGAAAGTGTTGTCAATCCGCTTGCAAGGCCTGTAACGGACACCCTCGTGATCTGGTCTTCAAATGCAATTCCTCTGACGATTAAATTCTGCTCCATTGATGATTCCTCCTCAATTAATGTTCCCGCTTCATGTTCCGTACTAGACCGCACTTCTAAAGGCACTTGGTAGTTTTTCGCGAACTCAACCGCCCGCGGGTGAAGAACACCCGCTCCCAGATTTGCAAGCTCCAGCATTTCATCATAAGAAATTCCCGCCAGTTTTCTCGCTGACCGGACATACCGCGGATCTGTCGTAAATACGCCCGGAACATCTGTATAAATGTCGCATTTATCCGCTTCCAGCGCTGCGGCAAGAGCGACCGCCGTCGTATCGGAACCGCCCCGTCCGAGCGTCGTGATGCCTCCGTCTTCCGTTACGCCCTGAAAACCGGCAACGACTGTAATCCTGCCTTCTGCAAGCTGCGAACGAATCGCCGTGATATCAATATCCGTAATTCTCGCATTGCCGTGAACGGCTTCCGTGCGGACACCCGCCTGCCAGCCCGTATAAGAGACGGCGTCATATCCTTTTTCCTGAAGCGCCATGGCCAAAAGCGAAATCGTGACCTGCTCTCCCGTAGACAAAAGCATATCCATCTCGCGTCTGCTTGGTTCAGATGTGATTTCAGCCGCGAGGTTAACGAGCGCGTCGGTTGATTTTCCCATTGCCGAAACGACGACTACGACATCATGGCCTTTTTGCTTTTCAGCAATGGCGCGATTTGCGGCATTTTGAATTTTTTCGGCAGAGCCAACGGAAGTGCCTCCGAATTTTTGTACGATAAGACCCATACTAGACCACCCTTTACATTTTGGTTCGTGCGGGTGAGGAGAAAAGAGCGTTTTGTCCACAATAAAAAAAGCAATGAGAGGAATAGCTCTCATTGCTTTTTCATATCATTACGATTGATTATGAACAACGAGATAGCCCTCCAAGAAAATGAATTCTTGACAGCCTTACATTTATTTAATGCAAGGCCAGCGAATCACACCGATGGGATGTGATACACTTCGGCGACGCTCCCCTTTCAGCCTTTTTCGCAGAATCCATCATTCTCCAAAGGCTTACTATTGAAGTTCGCACCTCTATCTTCACCATATAACACGATCTTATGAAATTAGTTCACATTCTAGCAGATTTTTCAGAAAAGCACAATACTATTTTTTTAATTTTTCAAACAGCAGCTGGGCCGCCGCGGCCGGCACACCCGCTTTTTTGATATCGTCAAGGCTTGCTTCCTTCATCTTTTTGACAGATCCGAAATGTTTTAAGAGCATTTTTTTGCGTTTTTCGCCGATTCCGGGGATATCGTCCAGAACGGATTGAAAGACGCTTTTTCCCCGGATCTGTCTGTGAAAGCTGATCGCAAAACGGTGAACTTCGTCCTGAATGCGCTGAAGCAGGTAAAACTCTTGGCTGTTCCGCTCCAGAAACACCGGTTCAAGCGGGTCGCCGATCAAAAGGTTGGATGTTCGGTGTTTATCATCTTTCGCCAATCCCGCTACCGGGACATCAAGGCCGAGCTCATTCTCAAGCACGTCGCGCGCCGCGTTAATCTGCCCTTTTCCGCCGTCAATGATGATTAAATCCGGCAGCGGAAGATTTTCGCGGAGCACCCTCGTGTACCTTCTTCTGACGACTTCCCTCATTGAGCCGTAATCATCCGGCCCTGTTACGGTTTTAATTTTATATTTGCGGTATTCCTTTTTATTCGGTTTTCCGTCAATAAAGACAATCATGGCCGATACGGGGTTTGTGCCTTGAATATTGGAGTTGTCAAACGCTTCAATCCGATGCGGCGTATAAATATTCAGCGCTTCGCCGAGCCGTTCGGCTGCACCGATTGACCGTTCCTCATCCCGCTCGATTAACGAGAATTTTTCCCGCAGAGCGATTTTCGCATTTTTGTGCGCAAGCAAAAGCAGCTCTTTTTTCGGGCCTTTTTTCGGCTGATGCACGGCGGTTTCCAACAGCTCGGTGATCATGTCCCTGTCAACGCTGTCAGGCACCAGAATTTCCTTAGGCAGAAAGTGATTGTTTTTAGAGTAGAACTGGCCGATGAAGGTCAGAAATTCTTCATCCGCTTCCTGATACATCGGAAACATGCTGACGTCGCGTTCGATCAGTTTTCCTTGGCGTATGAAAAAGACTTGGACGCACATCCAGCCTTTATCGTAGGCATATGCAAACACATCGCGATCCAGAAGGTCATTCATGGTCATTTTTTGCTTCTCCATCGTCGATTCGATGTGAGCAAGCTGATCGCGGAATTCTTTAGCCCGTTCAAATTCAAGCTTTTCCGCCGCTTCTGCCATTTTCGCTTCGAGCTCTTTTTTGATTTCGTTATGCCCTCCCTTTAAAAAACGGGTAATGTCTTCAACAATCTCGCGGTTTGTCTCCTCAGATATATCCTTTACACATGGAGCAAGGCATTGTCCGAGATGATAATAGAGACAGACGCGGTCCGGAAGCTTTGAGCATTTCCTGAGCGGGTAAAGGCGGTCCAGCAGTTTTTTCGTTTCCCGCGCCGCCTGCACATTCGGATACGGGCCGAAATAGCGTCCTTTGTCTTTTTTGACATTCCGGGTGACAATCAGCCGCGGATGGCGTTCATGGGTGATTTTAATAAAGGGATAGGTTTTATCATCTTTCAGCATGACATTGTATTTCGGATCGTATTTTTTAATCAGATTCATTTCCAAAATAAGCGCTTCAAGATTGGAGGAAGTCACGATATATTCAAAGTCCTCAATCTCCGACACAAGCCGTTGGGTTTTTGCGTCGTGAGAACCGGTGAAATAAGATCGCACCCTGTTTTTCAAGACTTTCGCTTTCCCCACGTAGATGACTGTTTTTTGACGGTCTTTCATTAAATAACAGCCCGGCTGATCGGGAAGGAGGGCCAGCTTTTCTTTCAGTTGTTTATTCATACGTTACCCTTCCTTACATTCATTTCTCGTGTCCATTCAGTGTATCACGAACATTTGTTTTTCTCCATTCTCAGCTTTTGGAAGATCAAAAAAGGCGATTCCCTTTCAAAGGAATCGCCCTGCCGTAACGGAAGCTTTCGGCTTACAGATGTTTGTTTACAAGCTCTTCAAGAGCTTCTTTCGGTTTGAAACCGACAGATGTTTCAACGACTTCTCCGTCTTTCAATACGAGAAGTGTCGGGATGCTCATGACGCCGTATTTACCGGCAGTTTCTTGGTTTTCATCCACGTCGATTTTGACGATTTTCAGTTTGTCTCCCATTTCTTGATCAAGCTCTTCAAGAACGGGCGCGATCATTTTACAAGGTCCGCACCAAGGAGCCCAGAAATCAGCCAATACGACACCTTCACTTGTTTCAGCTGAGAACGATTGATCAGTTGCTTTTACGATAGCCATTTGTTATTCCTCCAATTGTCAAATGATGATTTTTAGTATAGCATCTCCCATTCGTTCATGCTAATTTAATGCTTATATTATTTTCTCCCGAACCCGCCGGAAATAATCTTATTTATACAGTGTATTATAACCGGGCGGCAGGCGTTCAAAACTTAAGATGGATCCGCAGGCAGCGTGATTAGTACAACCGCCATCGGAGGAAGCTCCGCCTCAAGTTTTCCGCCCTTTTGAGCAAACCCGGAAAACGGCTTCGGTTTGACGTTTTCCGGACTGCTGAATGTATTGTGGGCATTCATTTTTTCCGCGTGAAGAATCGTTCCCGAAGGCTTCCCTGTCTTTTTCATGCCCCGCAGTTCAATCTTCACATCAGCTTTTTGCAGATGATCGATATTGCAAATGCTGATATGTATGTCTCCGTTTTGCTGTTTGGACGCTGAAATGCTGACTTGCGGGAGCCGGCCGTCATTCCATTCGTACCCGGCTGCTTTTGTTTCTGTCGCCAAAAGAGAAGCGTCCTGATGCACCTTAAACATATCAAACACATGATACGTCGGCGTCAGCAGCATATCTTTCCCTTCTGTCAGGATCATTGCCTGAAGCACGTTGACGGTTTGCGCGATATTGGCCATCTGTACGCGGTCTGCATGCTGATGAAAAATGTGAAAATGCGTCGCGGCCACAAGGGCGTCGCGGATCGTATTCTGCTGATACAGAAAGCCCGGATTCGTGCCTGGCTCAGGATCAAGCCACGTGCCCCATTCATCAATGATCAGCCCGACTCTTTTTTCGGGATCGTACTGATCCATGATGGCGCTGTGCCTTGTGATCAATTCATCCATATGCGCCGCTTTTTTCATCGTGATGAACCATTCATCTTCCGTAAACTCCGTCGCTGATCCTTTCCCCTTCCAGAAGTCGCCCGGTATTGTGTAATAATGCAGGCTCAGCCCGTCCATGAGATCAGCGGCTTTTTTCATTAAAGTTTCAGTCCAGCGGTAATCGTCGACATTCGCGCCTCCGGCAATTTTATAGATTTCATTACCGCTGTAATTGCGGACATAGGTTTGAAAGTTTCTGTAAAGGTCGGCATAATACTCAGGATGCATGTTTCCGCCGCAGCCCCAGTTCTCATTCCCTATTCCGAAATATGTCAGCTTCCACGGTTTTTCCCGCCCGTTTTCTTTTCTCCAGTCGGACATCGGCGTGCCCGCTTCAAACGTCATGTATTCAATCCAATCAGCCATTTCTTTAACCGTTCCGCTGCCGACGTTTCCGGCGATGTACGGTTCGCAGCCGAGCAGTTCACAAAGCATCATAAACTCGTGCGTGCCGAATTCATTGGAATCAATCGTCCCGCCCCAATGGGTATTCAGCATGGTTTTGCGTTTCCCTACGCCGTTTGCCCAATGGTATTCATCTGCAAAGCAGCCGCCCGGCCATCTGAGGACGGGAATCTGAAGCTGTTTGAGGGCGGCGGCGACATCCGTCCTGACCCCGCCGGTATTCGGAATATCGGAATCTTTTCCGACCCAGATGCCCTCATATATGCCTCTTCCCAGGTGTTCCGCGAAATGTCCGTATATGTTTTTATTAATGGTTCCCCGTGTGATATCAGTTTGAATGACTGCCGTATTGTGAGACAAACTTGATCATTCCTTTCCCTTAATAAGAATGAAAGCACTACAGCCGATCTATGTATCTGGGATGTATGCTGAATGGATAAGTTTGTAAGCGCTTTACAAAAGCTTATTATATTGGTTCGTACATGTCAATCTCTTATTTTATCAACCTTTAATTTGTACGAACCAATTAACACAAATTAAAACCCTCTGACAAATAAGCCAGAGGGTTTATGATTATGAATGAATATTGGCATTTTTAAATTCCTGCGTCAGAAGCGGAACCACTTCGAACAAATCGCCGACAATTCCGTAGTCCGCTATTTTAAATATTTCCGCTTCCGGGTCTTTGTTAATGGCAACAATGACCTTACTGTTTGACATGCCCGCCAAGTGCTGAATCGCTCCGGAAATGCCGCAGGCGATATACAAATCCGGCGTGACGACTTTTCCCGTCTGGCCGATTTGAAGAGAATAATCGCAATAGTCCGCGTCACACGCGCCGCGTGAAGCGCCCACCGCTGCTCCGAGCACCTCGGCAAGTTCTTTTAACGGTTCAAATCCATCTTTGCTTTTTACACCGCGGCCGCCTGCTACGATAATTTTCGCTTCTGATAAATCCACGCCGTCCGCCGTTTTTTTGACTACTTCTTCAATGACCGTCCGCAAATCTGCCGGCGGCGGCGCAAGCTCTTCAATATCACCCGTCCGGTTCGCGTCTTTTTCTAATGCCTGAATATTATTCGGACGAATTGTCGCCATAATGAACGGATCGGTTGAAATTACCTGTTCAAAGGCTTTGCCGGAATAGATCGGTCTTGTAAAAACGATGTTGTCTCCGGTAACGCTTACATCCGTGCTGTCTGAAATCAGCCCCGTTTCAAACCGGGCCGCAAGCTTAGGTGACAAATCTTTTCCCATAGAAGTGTGGCCGAAAATGACCGCATCAGGCTTTTCATTTTCGATCAAATCCCCGAGAACCGCGGCATATCCGTCCGCCGTATACTGAGAAAGCCCCGGCGAATCGGCCGTAAATACTTTGTCGGCGCCGTACTGAATGAGTTCTGGTGCTGCATCAGCTGCGCCTTTTCCCATCAGCACGCCGATGACATTTCCTCCGCCGGAAATGGTTTTGCCTGCGGCTATGGCTTCAAAGGTGACGTTCCGTAAGGCGCCGTCACGAATTTCTCCGAGTACGATCACTTTTTTTCCCATTCTGACATCCCCCAGTTTCTTTAATATCGGTTTATACGACTTTGGCTTCTTTTCTCAGCAGTGACACAAGCTCTTTCGCCTGCTCAGCGGCTTCTCCTTCGATCAGTCTGCCCGCTTCTTTTTGCGGCGGCAGAAAACGTTCGATCGTTTTGAGCTTCGGTGCGGCATCATCTTCATCAATGTCGAGGTCATCGAGTTCAAGTTCTTCCAGCGGTTTTTTCTTCGCCTTCATAATGCCCGGAAGCGACGGATAGCGCGGCTCGTTTAAGCCTTGCTGTGCCGTGATGACTAAAGGAAGTGAGGTTTTAATGATTTCGGTATCCCCTTCATTGTCTTTCTCTGCCACAGCTTCATCGCCGCTGATTGTCAGTTTTGTGATCGTTGTGACGCAAGGAATGTTCAGCAGTTCGGCAAGCCTTGGAGCCACTTGGCCTGAACCGCCGTCAATCGCGACATTTCCGCCGAGAATCAGATCATATTCCCGGTCCTTGAAATAATGATATAAGATAGTTGAAATGGAGTATTGGTCAGGATCGCTCAGATCATCTTCAATATTGATTAACACCGCCTGGTCACAGCCCATCGCAAGGGCGGTTCTCAGTTCTTTCTCCGCATCTTCTCCGCCGACGGTTACGGCGGTAACGCTTCCGCCGTGCTCTTCCTTCAGCTGAATGGCTTCTTCAATGGCGTATTCATCATACGGATTAATGATAAATTCGGCCCCGTCCTCCTGAATCTTTCCTGCTTCAATGACGATTTTCTCTTCTGTGTCAAACGTCCGTTTCATCAGTACAAATAGATTCATATTTTTATCCCCTTTATCTTCGCCCACCGAATTGAGGCTTTCTTTTTTCGAGAAATGCCTGAATGCCTTCTTTTGCGTCATCTGATGCAAATGCTTCCCCAAAGCGCTTTGCTTCAAGCTTTAAGCCGCCGTCATAAGAATAGATCTTGTTTGAATAAAGGAGCTCAAGCAAATAAGCCATCGACTGCGGGCTTTTTTCCGCAAACTTGCCCGCGAGCGTTTTCGCCTTTTTCAGCAGCTCTTCCTCATGTTCGGCGCCTATCGTGACAAGGCCGAGGCTGAGCGCTTCTTCTCCGGTCACAGGTTCTGAAGTGCCGATCATTTCAAGCGCTTTCGCCGTACCGACGTACCGGGGAAGCCGCTGCGTCCCGGCAAAGCCCGGAATAATGCCGAGATTCAGCTCGGGCAGGCCTAGCTTTGCATCCAATGTAGCGATTCTGATATGGCAGGCCATGGCTAGCTCAAGACCGCCGCCGAGCGCAGCGCCGTGAATCGCTGCGATAACGGGCTTCGGAAACCCTTCAATTCTTTCCATCAGCTGCTGGCCTTTATCCGCCATGGCAGAAGATTGCTCAAGATTTTCAAGCGACGTAAATTCCTTTATATCGGCGCCCGCCGAGAAAAATTTCCCCTCACCGCGAATGATGATGCTTCTGACGCTGTCATCTGTTTCACACCTGTCGAACAGACCGGACAACTCATCTAAAACCGCACCGGACAGCGCGTTGGCCGGCTGATGATTAATGGTGATCACCGCAACAGATTGTTCTACCGCCATCGAAAGGCTGTTCATCCGTCAACCCCCTTTAGTTTTGATGAATTCCTGACACCAACAGCTCCAATACCTTGTCTGACAAATCCGGAAGATCATATTTCTGATCGTTCATCACCCATGTTGTCACTGTTTCATCTATCGTCCCGAATATCATCTGCCGGGCGAGGCGGACGTCGAGATTGTCTTTCCATTCCCCCGACTTGATTCCTTCGGTCAAAATGGTGTCCAGCATGTTTAAATAACCTTTTAAAATATCATTGATTTTCAGGCGCAGCTTGATATTTGACTGTCTGAGCTCAAGCTGGGTCACAATCGCGAGGTGGCGGTCGTTGCCGAGCAGTGTGAAATGCTGCTTAATAACGAGGGCGAGTTTTTCTTTTGCCGTCGTTTTTTCTTTCACTTCTTCTTCCATGCGTTCAATGAACTGGCCCATCTTTTCTTTAAAAAGAGAAATGAGTATATCCTCTTTGTTTTTGAAATATAAATAGATGGTGCCGTCCGCAACGCCGGCCTGCTTGGCGATTTTGGACACCTGTGATTGGTGATAGCCGTTTTCCGCTATGACTTCTACTGCTGCATCAATAATCTGCATATACTTTGGCCGTTTTTGGTTCAATGTCATCGTTCCTTCCTTCGATAATGAATGACTATTCATTCATAACTTCATGATAAAAAGGAATCCGGATTTTGTCAAGTTTTTCTTTTAAGGCACCTTGTTTTCACAGGAAGCATCTTCCTCTTCGACTAAACGCCTTCTTAATATTTTTCCGACGGCCGTTTTCGGAAGCTCTTTTCTGAATTCGTAAAGCTTCGGGACTTTGTACGGCGCAAGCCGCTCTCTTGCAAACGCATCAAGCTCATCGGCATCTGCCTCGGCGCCTTTTTTCAAAACGATAAATGCTTTCACCGTTTCCCCTCTGTAGGAATCAGGGACGCCCGCTACGACGATTTCCTGAACGGCTTCATGCTCATAAAGCGCCTCCTCCACCTCCCGGGGGTAAATGTTGTATCCGCCGGCAATGATGATGTCTTTTTTCCTGTCGGCGATGTAGAAAAATCCTTCCTCATCCATATATCCCATATCTCCGGTAAACAGCCAGCCGTCTCTGATGACACGCGCCGTCTCCTCCTGCTTATTCCAGTATCCTTTCATGACTTGAGGGCCTTTTACGATCAGCTCGCCGTGTTCATACGGCTTCGCAAGCCCGCCTTTTTCTTCTGAATAGATTCCGGCGTCGGTATTGGGCCAGGGACAGCCGATGCTGCCTGGTTTATTTTTTCCCCAAATGAAGTTTGAATGGGTAACCGGTGATGCTTCGGATAATCCGTAGCCTTCCACAAGCTTTCCTCCGGTCACTTTTTCAAATTTCTGTTTGACCTCAACCGGCAGCGCCGCTGAACCGCTCGGACAGCTTTCAATGGAGGACAAATCATACTTATTCAGCTCCGGGTGATGCAACAGCCCGATGTAAATCGTCGGTGCCCCGGGAAAAACCGTCGGCTTCAGCCTGTCGATTGTTTTCAGGGTATCCAAAGGATTAAATTTAGGAAGAAGGATCATTTCACATCCCTGCATAATGGAAAAATTGAGCACGGCGGTCAATCCGTACACATGAAAAAAAGGCACGATGCCGAGCACCTTTTCGGCTCCCTTTTTCATTTTGTACATCCAGGCGGCGCACATTTCTGTATTGGCCTGAATGTTCCGGTGTGTGAGCATGACGCCTTTCGGATAGCCGGTTGTTCCGCCCGTGTATTGAAGCACGGCGATGTCATGCGCAGGGTCAATATCAAATGGCTCTGCCTCCTCCGCTCTTTCGTTTTTTAAAATATCCGCTAATTTGTGAATTTGTTCGCATCCGTCATAATCAATATGAACCTGCTGTTTTTGCGTGAGTGTATACAGCATATTTTTCGGAAACGGCAAAAAGTCTTTTATACTCGTTGTAATAATGCGTTCGACGAGTGATAACGTTTTCATTTTTATCACCTTCGGAAACAGCATATCAAGGGTGATGATCACGCGCGGCGCACTGTCTTTCAGCTGATACTCAAGCTCGTGTTCCGTGTAGAGAGGATTGGTCTGAACGACAATGCCGCCGGCAAACAATACACCGTAAAAAGCGATGACCGACTGCGGACAATTGGGCAGCATAATGGCGGCTCTGTCACCTTTTTTCAGGCCTGTTTTGCGTAAAAAAGCGGCTAGCTTTAACGAATCTGTGAGAACGTCCTGGAATGTGAGTTTTTTTCCGAGAAAATAAATGGCGGTATGGTTCGGGAATTGAGCTGCGGAGTTTGTCAGATTGGATGGCAGGGTTTGATCAGTAAATTCAAGCTCATGCGGAATCTCTTCGGGATATTGAGAAAGCCATGGCTTTTCAGACTGCATAATACCTCTCCCTTCTGTTTTCCTATACGCTATTATTATAGCAGAAGGGTGATTGGAATTGGAAAGCGTTTCATGTGAAATTTCGAGTTTCAGGAGGTGTTGAGTTTGCTGGAAACGCTGCATTTTGAAGAGGGAGTTCCTATCCTGCGCCAGCTGCCGAAGCCGTTTACGTCGGCCGCCTTTTTGCTCCATCCCTTTGTCCGGATGCCGGATGGGTGGGAAGAGCAAAAGCGCAAACGGCCTTATGAACATATGTATCCGAGTGATGAGGAGATCATCGCGATGGGCAGACCCGTTTCCTGGCAATCCGTCATGACCGTTTGCGGATTGCGCTCTGAAAAAGAGACGGCGCGCTTGCGCTTATGACTGCTGCCACGGCACTTCGGGATGAATATGCACATCCTGAATCCGCCAGGCTGTTTAATCGGCTTCATCCCGATCTGTACTTGCCGAGCGATGATGTCACTTCACCATTTTTAATTCCGGGACTTTTGGATGTGTTCCGTTCAAAAGGCATAAAGCGCTGCACTTATTATGAGCCGGTCGAAGAGAAAGGCATATTTTCACTCAATCAAACGGCGGCTTCGGATGTATGCGGACTGCTGCGGGCTGACATGATCATTGCCGACGAAAAACGGCGCGCCGCTTTTATGAGCCTATATGATTCTTTTACGACACTTTTTCTTATGGAAGATCAAGACATGCCGTCTGTCATCCGCGCCATGAGTTGGGAAGCCGTCATTTGCTCTGATACGGCCTGCATAAACTGGTATTCTCAATAAAAAAGGCCGCCGATTTTAGTTCGGCAGCCTTTTTTCAGTATTAAGATGTCATGACCAGATAAATAAGTCCGATGAACAGAAAAATTCCCGCTGCCGACAGCAGCACTTTCGCAAGCTTCTCCATTTTTCCCCGTCCCCTTAAATCCCGGCGGCCACCACGAATGACAGGCCGACTGAGATGACAAATGAAATAAAGCCGACAGCTCTGTTATCTTTTTCAATTTCTTTATCAATTTTAAACCGGGGCGTCAGAAATTCAAAGATAAAATAGCTGATTAAAAGCATAATAAATCCGTATACGCCCCAGCCGATCATTTGCAAAAGCGAATTATGCTGGGCGATGCTGTGCTGAAAGACATTCGCGATACCGAGAATTTTCCCTCCGGTCGCCATTGCCACCGCAAGATTGCCTTTTTGGATTTCCACCCAGTTTTTATAGGATGTCACCAATTCAAACACGGTCAGAAAAATGACGAGACACAAGACGGCTACACTGTAATAAGCCGCGATTTCAACAAGCTCATTTTCCCAAAAAGCATTCATGACGTTTACTCCCTTTTTATTTTAGTTCGACAATCGTTACGCCTGATCCTCCTTCTCCCGCTTCCCCGAACCGCGAGCTTTTCACGCTGCGGTGGTTTTTCAGAAGATCCTGCACCCCTTTTCGGAGGGCGCCCGTGCCTTTTCCGTGAATGATGGACACTCTCGGATGGCCGGCAAGCACCGCGTCATCTAAATATTTTTCGACGCGGCTGAGGGCGTTTTCGTAACGCTCTCCCCTGAGGTCAAGTTCAAGGGATACGTGATAATCCTTCCCTTTTACGGCGGTGATTGCTTTTTCTTTTTTCGGTTCAGGAGCCGATTTGAGAAACTCAAGATCTTTTTCCTTCACCTTCATTTTGAGGATGCCGATTTGGACGTTCCATTCTTTCTCGCCGGTTTTTTCAAGCAGCGCCCCTTTTTGTCCGAATGTGAGCACCTTTACTTCGTCGCCCGGCTTCAGCTCGCGTTTTTTCTCTGTCTTTCTTTCCGGCTGCTTTGATTTTTCAAAAGCCGGCATCGCGTCTCCGAGACGTTTTTTGGCGTCAATCAGCTCGTGTTCCTTAAAGGATCTGTGTTCTTGCTTGATAGACCTGAGCTCGCGGATGATCTGTTCGGCTTCATTTGCGGCGGCTTCCAGTTTTTCCGCAGCTTTCTGCTCGGCTTCTTCCATCATTTTATCTTTTTGGGCGTTTAGCTCAATGATTTGCTGCTGAAGTTCTTTGTGCAGTTTTTCTGCTTCTTTTCTGATTGATTCGGTTTCAGAAAGCTCTTCATCCGCTCTTTTTTTGCTTTTTTCAAGCGATGCGATCATCAGATCGACTTCGTTATGTTCGGCGGTCATTTCTGACTTCGCCTGGCCGATGATATGCTCCGGAAGCCCAAGGCGTCTTGAGATTTCAAATGCGTTGCTTCGGCCCGGCACTCCGATCAGAAGCTTATAGGTAGGCGAAAGCGTTTCAATGTCAAATTCAACGCTGGCATTCATGACGCCTTGTCTGTTATATCCGTATGCTTTCAGTTCCGGATAATGGGTTGTCGCAAGCACTCTGGCGTTTGTCCGGTGAACTTCGTCAAGGATGCTCATGGCAAGCGCCGCTCCTTCCTGCGGATCTGTTCCGGCACCGAGTTCATCAAACAGCACAAGACTGTTTTCAGACACGTCTTTTAAAATATTGACGATATTGACCATGTGGGATGAGAACGTACTCAGACTTTGTTCGATCGACTGTTCATCGCCGATATCGGCAAACACATTGTCAAATACTGCTGCTTCCGATCCCTCATCAGCCGGTATGTGCAATCCTGCCTGCGCCATTATCGTCAGCAGCCCGAGTGTTTTTAACGTAACGGTTTTACCGCCCGTATTCGGTCCCGTGATAACGATCGTTGAATAATCTCCGCCCAGTTCAATATCGTTGGCCACGACTTGATCTTGGGGCAGCAGCGGATGGCGCGCTTTTTTCAGCCGGATAAAGCCGTCTCCGTTCATGAGTGGTTTTGTCGCCTTCATTGCTTTTGCGTATCGCGCTTTGGCGAAAATGAAATCCAGTGTCTGCAGCACTTCCACATTTTGAGCGATTTCTTGTGTGTGTTCAGCCGTATGCTCCGTCAGCATCCGGAGAATCCGTTCGATTTCCTGTTTTTCTTTTACTTTCGCCTGCTGAAGCGAGTTGTTCATATCTACGATCGCCTGCGGTTCAATAAACAGTGTCGCACCGGATGAAGATGTATCGTGGACAATTCCGCCGTAGCTTGATCTGTATTCCTGTTTGACCGGGATGACAAAGCGGTCATTCCGAATCGTAACGATGGTGTCAGACAGCATTTTAGAGGCGGAAGATGAACGCAGCATCGATTCAAGCCGGTCTCTGACTCTTGATTCAAGTGTCCTGAGCTGCGTGCGGATTCCCCTTAAAGCGGGGGATGCATGATCAAGCACTTCGCCGTGATCATCAATGCAGGAGTTAATCTCCCTTTCCAAATCGCCTAATGTAATCAGCTCTTCTGCATGGGCCTGTATCAGCGGAATGTCGACGCCATCTTCTGTCATTTGGCTGATAAAGTGCTTCATTTGTTTAACGGCATACAGCAGCCCGGACAATTCGGTAAATTCCGCCGGCGTCAGCACACTGCCGATTTCCGCCCGCCGTAAAGCGGATCTTATGTCGGTCAGGCCGCCGAACGGAGCATGGCCTCTCAAGCGCATGACCGCGGATGCTTCTTCGACTTCATCCAGCTGTTTTTGGATGTCTGAGAGATCCGTCAAAGGTTTCATCTGCAGAAGCTTCTCCCGGCCGAGCGATGAGGCGGCATGTGCGGTAATCTGTTCTTTTACTTTATGAAATTCAAGTGATGATAACACTTTTTGCTGCACGGTTTTGTGATCCTCCTTACTTAATCATTGCGCGTCAGAAATGCTTTGACCTCGTGTAGCGGCCGGGCGTTTAACACATGTTTTGTTTCCGTCCAGCCTTTGCGCGCAGCGGTCACGCCCGTTTTCATATCATCGAGCATCTCGATATTATGGGCATCTGTATTAATGACCAAAGTCACGCCTTTTTCATTTGCTTTGATCAGGTGCTCAGTCCGTAAATCGAGGCGCGCGGGGTTTGCATTCAGTTCAAGCGCCGTATTTGTTTTGGCGGCGAGTTCAATCAGCATGTCGATGTCGACTTCATAGCCGGCCCGTCTGCCGATCAGGCGTCCCGTTGGGTGGGCGATAATGTCCACGTGCTTATTCGTCAGCGCCTGTTCAAGCCGTTTCATAATGACATGCTCCGGCTGGCTGAAGCTTGAATGAATAGATGCGATGACAAGATCCATTTCCGACAGAACACTGTCATCATAATCAAGCGAACCGTCGGGGAGAATGTCCATTTCTACGCCTTTAAAAATATGAAAATTTTCAAATTCAGCATTTAACGCGTCAATTTCTTCCGCCTGTTTTTTGAGCCGTTCGGCCGTTAACCCGTTGGCTACCTTTAAATACTGGGAATGGTCGGTGATCGCCATGTACTGATAGCCTTTTGCCATACACGCTTCTGCCATTTCTCTGATGGAAAAAGCGCCGTCACTCCAGGCTGAGTGCATGTGGAGATCGCCTTTTATCGCTTTATGCTCCACAAGATCCGTTTCTTCCCGGTACGTGTCGACCTCCTGCCCGGTTTCTCTGAGCTCAGGAGGAATAAACGGCAGACCGAAGTGGGCGTAAAACGCTTCTTCGCTCGGGAATGTTTTGACGTCTCCTGTTTCTATGGTTTCTACTCCGTATTCACTGATCCGTTCACCGCGCTCTTTCGCCAGCTGGCGCATTTTAATGTTGTGATCTTTAGAACCGGTAAAATGATGCAGTGTGGTGGCAAACTGTTCCTCTGTCACAAGCCGGAAATCCACACTCGTCTCATATTCAAAGGTCAGGATGACTGATACTTTTGTATCCCCGCTCGCTATCACGTCTTTTACGTTCGGGAGGGAAAGAAGCTGTTCTCTGACAGCCTCCGGATGATCTGTAGCGATAATGTAATCCAGATCTTTTACGGTTTCCCGCGCTCTTCTGAGACTGCCGGCCCGGGAATATTTCTGAATATCCGTCAGCCGGGCCAAATGTTCTTCAATTACTGAAGCAATGCCGAGCGCATAGCCGATCGGAAACCGTTCCGGCTGTTTTCCGGCTTCTTCGAGAGCCTGAAGGATTTTCTCCTCCGTTTTTTTGCCGAAACCGGCGAGCCCCTGTACTTTTTGCTGCTCGCACGCTTCTTTCAGCGATTCCGCGTCATGAACGCCCAGTTCCTGATACAGCTTGGCGATTTTTTTGCCGCCGAGGCCCGGAAGCTTCAAAAGAGGAACCAAGCCTTCCGGAACTTCTTTCTGCAATTGGAGAAGCGTGCCGGACACACCTTCCTGCATATATTCACGAATGACGCCGTAGGTGCCTTTTCCGATTCCGGATAAAGACATCATGTCGTCGATTTCCGACAGGCTGCGGTCATCCTGCTCAAGCGCCGCTGCCGCTTTTCGGAAGGCTGATATTTTAAACGGGTTGTCCCCTTTCAGTTCCATATAGACCGCAATCGTTTCAAGCAGCCTGATGATATCTTTTTTATGCATACTGTTAACCCCCAGTCGTTTCCTGCTTTTCATCATACAAATTTTTCTCCTCCGGCACAACTGACGCAGAGCTTGAAAAAAACTTCTCCGGTCAAGAGAAGTTTTTTATGCCCCGTACTGGGCCCACAGTTCTTGCAGGAGCCCTGACAGATACGGCGTATGATGTGTGATGATATTTGCAAGCGTCGATTGTGCGAGCATACCCTGAAGCGCGCTTACCGGCAGTACGGATGCGACGTATAACAGGATAAACGCAAATAAATAGACTTCCAGAAACCCAAGCACCCCGCCCAGCAGTTTGTTGATCTGTTTAATAACCGGAATGCTGGCGATGATATTAAGCGCCGCTCCGATAATCCGGAGCAGAATCTTTGCGATGATAAACAAAATGACAAACGCGATCGCGTTGTAATAAGCCGTCTCTACGTTTCCTTTAATAAAAGACAGAGCCGCCTGCCCGCCGGAAAAATCAGGCGCGGGTATAAAGCTCAGATGCGGGGCCAGATTTTTGTAAAAAAGCGCCGCAAACGCAATCGAGAGGATGAAACTCGTTAAATATATAAATTGGAGGATAAATCCTCTTTTTAATCCAAGCAATGTGCCCATTAAGAGCAAAACTAAGATGATGATATCTATCATATGGTGTTCATTCCTTTTCTTTAAGCTGCCGCTCCAGTATTTCATATTTTTCTTGCAGTTTCATATAATCATGCACGACATTGACCGCAGTCAATACAGCGAGCTTATTTATATCAAGATATGGATTTTTCTCGTTGATTTCTCTCATTTTATCATCAACCACTCCGGCCACATGGCGCATGTGCGCTTTGCTTTCTTCCCCGATAATGGTGAAGTGCTGGCCGTAAATGTTTACTGTCGTTTTGGTTTTTTTGCCGTCAGACAACGTTTCTCCTCCATTCCGCGAGAATCCTAGTTCCTATCATACCACG
Organism: Bacillus sp. FSL P4-0334; assembly: GCF_038004825.1. Classification (NCBI taxonomy): domain Bacteria; kingdom Bacillati; phylum Bacillota; class Bacilli; order Caryophanales; family Bacillaceae; genus Bacillus; species Bacillus sp. FSL P4-0334. The sequence goes on from NZ_JBBORX010000001.1 coordinate 3,974,660, forward strand.
ATTATCGTTTGAATGGAAAGACGAGCCTCGGGCTGTTATGATACACTGGTATATACAGTGAAAAGTGCCAAAAAAGGAGATTATATCGTGTCCCATTCTGTTATAAAAGTATCCGCTTCCGCTATGGAACAAATGAAACAATCCTATGCCGGCTCCCTTACTCCCGCCGTTCCGCAGGGCGCCGTCTTCCAGGCCAAGCCTCCGGGCTGTACCATTACAGCCTACCGCTCGGGCAAGGTTCTCTTTCAAGGAAAAAACGCCGGCACAGAAGCGGCCCGCTGGGGAACGGCTGAGGCGCCGAAAGCAAAGAAAACCGTCAAAAAAGCGGCCGACCCGCTCTACGCTCCCCCGGCGGGCATTGCCTCCATGTCAGTAATCGGCTCTGATGAAGTCGGAACAGGCGATTACTTCGGGCCGATAACGGTTGCCTGCGCCTACGCCGACAAAACAAAGCTTTCTTTAATGAAAGAACTCGGTGTGAAGGATTCGAAGGATTTAAAAGATCCGCAGATTATTGAAATCGCCAAACTGTTAATTAAAACCATTCCTTACAGCCTGCTTGTGTTAAAAAACGAAAAATACAATCAGATGCAGGAAAAAGGCATGAGCCAAGGAAAAATGAAGGCGCTCCTTCATAATCAGGCGATTTCCAATCTGCTGAGAAAAATGAACGGCGTTAAACCGGAAGCGGTTCTGATTGACCAATTCGCAGAGCCCGGCATTTATTTTAAGCATCTTTCCGGACGGGATATCGTAAAAGAAAAAACGTTTTTCAGCACGAAAGCGGAAAGCATACATCTTTCCGTCGCCGCAGCCTCTATCATTGCGCGATATTCTTTCTTAATTGAAATGGATAAGCTTTCCCGAGAGGCTGGGATGACGATTCCGAAAGGCGCGGGGCCGCATGTCGATGAAGCTGCCGCCAAGCTGATCATCAATAAGGGAGAAGGTGCGCTCAGAACGTTCACCAAACTTCATTTTGCCAATACGCAAAAAGCGAAACGCCTTGTTGAACGGAAGCGGTCATAATAAAAAAGCTTGCAGAGTGATCTGCAAGCTTTTTCTTTATCCTCTTAATACGGCCTGATACGTTTCTTCCAGCGCTTTCAGCACGTTTTCATGTACTTTTGTCACTTCTTCTTCTGTCAATGTTTGTTCAGGGTTAACATATTGGAGCGAGAAGGCGACGGATTTTTTGCCCTCTTCCATATGCTCACCTTCGTACACATCAAATACGGTGACTTCTTTCAGCAGCGCGCCGCCGGCTTCTTTGATCACGGCTTCGAGCTGTCCGCTTGTAACGGTTTTATCTGCCACAAGTGCAATATCGCGCGTGACGGACGGGTACTTCGGAATCGGCGTATACACGACAGGTTCTGTTTCCTCGGTCAGAAGCGCGTGCAGATCAAGCTCGAACACATACGTTTCTTTGATATCCAGCTCTTTTTCCATTGCCGGATGCACCTGGCCGATAAATCCGGCAAGCGAACCGTTCAATAGAATGTTTGCCGTCCGGCCGGGATGCATGTTTTTGCGTTCTGACTGGACAAATTCAACCCGGTCTGACACATTCATTTGATGTAGCAGGCCTTCAACGATTCCTTTGGCGACGAAGAAATCAACCGGCTTTTTCTCACCCTGCCATAAATTTTTGCGCCACAATCCGGTTACAGCACCGGCAACCCGTTCTTTTTCAACCGGTTTTGTGTTTTCTTCTTTCGTCAGAAATACAGAACCCGTTTCATATAAAGCAACGGAATCAGTCTGTCTGGCCAGATTGTATGAAACGGCTTCAAGAAGATTCGGCACGAGGCTGTGTCTGAGAATGCTTCTTTCTTCGCTCATCGGCAGAGCAAGCATCGTGTTGAATGATTTTTCGATCGCAAAAGCGGCCGCTTTTTTATCATTCGTTAATGAATAAGTGATCGCTTGTGAAAGACCCGCTCCTTCAAGAAAACGTCTCACTTTCCGGCGTTTTGCCTGATACGGTGTCAAGCCGCCTGTCGTGCCGGCCGTTTCCGGAAGCGTGGACGGAATATTGTCATACCCGTACAATCTCGCCGCTTCTTCAATCAGGTCTTCTTCTATTCTAATATCTCCCCGGCGCGACGGCACCGTTACGACGAGAACGTCTTCAGCTTCACCGACTGCAAACCCGAGGCGCTTGTAAATGCTGATGATTTCTTCTTTAGCGATTGTCATGCCGAGCACGGCGTTCACTTTTTCAACAGACACGTGAATATTGTTTGCTTCGATTTTCAGATGGTTTTCTTCAACCGTGCCTGAGAGCACTTCTCCGCCGGCATATGCCTGAATGAGACTGCAGGCCCGTTCAGCCGCCAGCAAAACGCGTGCCGGATCAATGCCTTTTTCATATCTGGCGCTCGCTTCGCTTCTCAATCCGAGGTCTCTCGACGCTTTGCGGATGGTCTGTCCGTCGAAATAAGCGGCCTCCAGTAAAATCGCAGTGGTGTCTTCACGGACTTCAGACTCAGCTCCGCCCATGACTCCCGCAACGGCTTGCGCTTTTTTTCCGTTTGTGATGACCAAATGGCTGCTTGACAGCTTGCGCTCTTGTTCATCCAGCGTTACGATGGTTTCGTTTTCCGCCGCTTTTCTGACGACGACCTCTTTTGAACCGAACCGGTCGTAATCGAAAGCGTGAAGCGGCTGTCCGTACTCAAGGAGGACGAAGTTTGTAATGTCCACGACGTTATTATGCGGGCGGATGCCTGCATTCATCAGCTTCGTCTGCATCCATAGCGGAGACGGGCCGATTTTGACGTTTTTAATGATTTTTGCGGCATAATGCGGATTGGCCTGCGTATCTTCAACCTTAACGGAAACAGCATCCGCCGCTTTTTCTGCCGCTTTTTCATATGAAGCCTCCGGAAGCTTTACCTCTGTGCCGAGGATAGCCGCAACTTCATAAGCCACGCCAAGCATGTTCATCGCGTCGGCGCGGTTCGGCGTTAAGCCCAATTCTAAAATCGCATCATCAAGCTGAAGGGCCGCCATTGCGTCAGCTCCCGTTTCAGCATCATTCGGAAAAACGAAAATGCCTTCCGCATATTCTTTCGCCACGAGCTTGCTTTCAATGCCGAGCTCCTGAAGGGAACAGATCATGCCGTGAGACGCTTCGCCGCGCAGCTTGGCTTTTTTAATTTTGAAATTGCCGGGAAGCACGGCTCCGACCGTTGCAACGGCAACCTTCTGTCCTTTATCAACATTCGGGGCGCCGCAGATAATCTGCACGGGTTCCTCCGCACCGATATCAACAAGGCATTTGTTGAGTTTGTCGGCATTCGGGTGCTGTTCGCGCTCAAGCACGTGTCCGATGACAACGCCTTTTACGCCCTCCCCTTTATACTCGATACCCTCAACTTCAATACCGGCTCTCGTAATTTTTTCTGCAAGCACGGCCGGGTCGATTCCCTGCAAGTCAACGTAATCTTCTAACCATTTATAAGAAACAAACATGTGTATCCTCCTCTTACGCCTGTTTAAACTGCGAAATGAATCTGACATCATTGGTATAGAAATGGCGGATATCTTCAATGCCGTATTTCAGCATCGCGATACGTTCCACACCCATTCCGAAAGCAAAACCCTGGTATTCCTCAGGATTGAATCCAGCCATCTTCAGCACGTTCGGGTGAACCATGCCGGCGCCGAGAATTTCGATCCAGCCTGTTTTTTTGCAGACGGAGCAGCCTTGTCCGCCGCACTTAAAGCAGGTCACATCCACCTCGACAGAAGGCTCTGTGAATGGGAAAAAGCTCGGACGGAGCCTGATTTCACGGTCTTGGCCGAACATTTTTTTGGCGACCAATTCAAGCGTGCCTTTCAGGTCGCTCATGCTGATTTTGCGGTCGACGACGAGACCCTCGATCTGCATGAACTGATGGGAATGTGTCGCGTCATCGTTGTCGCGGCGATACACTTTACCGGGACAAATGATTTTGACAGGGCCTTTTCCTTTATGCTTTTCCATCGTGCGCGTCTGCACCGGTGACGTCTGCGTTCTCATCAGCATTTCTTCTGTAATGTAAAAGCTGTCCTGCATGTCGCGGGCAGGATGTTCCTTCGGCAGGTTCAGCGCCTCAAAGTTGTAATAATCCGTTTCCACTTCAGGGCCTTCTTCGACGGTATATCCCATGCCGATAAATAAATCTTCAATTTCTTCAATAACGACCGTCAGCGGATGGCGTCCGCCGATGTTTACCTGACTGCCCGGCAACGTGACGTCAATCGTCTGGCTGCTGAGTTTTTTATTCATTTCTTCTTGTTCAAGCTGTTCATTTTTCGCCGTAATGGCTGCTGCAATGCGCTCTCTCACTTCATTGGCGAGCGCTCCCATTTTCGGGCGCTCTTCGGCGGACAGTTTGCCCATGCCGCGGAGAACTTCTGTAATCGGCCCTTTTTTTCCGAGATATTGCACCCGAATGTCGTTAACTTCTTTTAATGAACCCGCCGCTTCTACTTTTTCTGCAGCTTCCAGTTCGAGCTGTTTAAGCTTCTCTTCCATCATGCATCCTCCTTTTATGTAAACCAAACCGTTCTATGCCTTTTTCAGAAAACAAAAAAACCCGCCCCTTGAGAGAAGGGACGAGTTGTGGCCGCGGTACCACCCTTTTTAAGGCAGACTTCATCTGCCGACAGCTTCATTGACATAACGGAAACGATCGTTCCGGTTCACCTTTACGCGCGTTTGGCGCGGTCCCGGTGACAACTCGAGAGGTGAAAATCAATTTCTGTGCTGCGATAAAAATGCTCTCAGTCAGCGGCATTTTCTCCCTGGAAGGCAGTGTGTGCAAAAATTGACGTCCTCTGTCACGGTTTTTACATTATTGCTATCTATTATAGTGAAATCCAAGGCTTTTCGCAACCTATCCTCTGAGATGATAAACGAGGATGGCGGCCGCTACCGCCACATTCAGCGATTCCGCCTGCCCGTACAGCGGAACGTACAGGTTGAGATCCGTTTTTTGCAGAAGGCCGGCGTCCACTCCCGCCCCCTCGTTCCCGACGATTAACGCGAACGATTCTTCAGGCTTCACGCTTTGATAAGCCGCACCGTTTTCAAGCGCCGTGCCGTAGATCGCGACGCCTTGTGATTTCAGCTCAGCGGTAAACTCATCAAGCGGACGTTTCAAAATGGGAATATGAAAATGAGAACCTTGTGCTGAACGCAGCGTTTTTCCATTGTACGGGTCTGCTGTTCCCTCACCAAGGACAACGGCGTCGATTCCCGCCGCATCTGCCGTTCTGATCATTGTTCCTAAATTCCCCGGGTCCTGCACGGCATCAATCAGAAGCAGCCGCTTCAGCTGATCAGGCTGCCTATCCGGCATATGGCAGACCGCGGCGATCCGCTGCGGCGTTTCTGTTTCCGTCACGGCTGAAAACGCGTCTTCGCTCAGCACGTAGCACGGAATGCTCATGTCCAGATCGGCCGGGATGGCGCTCTCATCGTTTACGAGAATTTCTTTTACCGTTCCCTTTGATTTGAGCGCTTCTTCTGCCAGATGCTCTCCTTCTATCAGAAATGTATTCGTTTTAAGTCTCTCTTTTTTTGTGTGAAGTTTTTTCCAGTCCTTCACTTTTTGGTTTTTTGCAGAGTCGATTCGTTTCACTTTATGTCTGTGCTCTCCTTTTTTCATGCATGTTGTTATTATATCTTAAGAACAGCACATAATAAACCGCGTGCGCGGTAAGAATATGCGTATCACATTCAGAAAAAGGAGCGGTTGTAATGGATCTTAATTTACGCAACGCCGTTATTGCCAATGTAACCGGCAATAACCAGGATCAGCTGGAGCATACTATCGTTGACGCCATCCAAAGCGGTGAAGAAAAAATGCTTCCGGGTCTCGGCGTCTTATTCGAAGTTCTTTGGCAGCATGCGTCGGACTCAGAAAAAAATGAAATGCTCAAAACACTTGAAGGCGGATTAAAACCTGCGCAATAAGCATGAACCGGGTGATGGGACACCCGGTTTTTTTTTGTATAATAATGGCGAGGGGGATCGCCATGCAGTTACAGCCGGAACTGGCAAAGAAATTGATTGCCGAAGTCAAACATATGTACAGCCGCGAAGTGATTATTGCCGATACAAAAGGGATGATCATCGCGGGCACCAACGAGGCGCGCGCCGGATGGTTTCATGAAGGCGCACTGATCTGCGCGCGCGAAAAACGGAATGTCATCATTACGAAAGAAGATGAAAAACGGCTCGAGGGCGTAAAAGCAGGACTGAACCTCCCCGTTTTTTCAGGCCATGAAGTGATCGGAGTATTCGGCCTGACAGGAGACCCTGACGATATCCTGCCTTTCGGAGAATTGCTCAGAAAAATGACGGAGCTGTTTATTAAAGAAACGCGCCATATGGAAGAAGCGCAGTGGCGTGCGAGAATGCTTGAATCCTTTATGGTTGATTGGCTGCAGCTGAAAGAATGGTCTCCGGGCTTTTTAGAAAAAGCAAAGCTCATCGGCGCAGACCTTCATGCATACCGCCGGATCATACTCATTCAAGGCCGTTATGAGCAATATAAAGTGGAGGAGCTCGGGCGGCTCTGGCAGTACGAATGCCCTGAAGACCTGTTTGTCCGCTGGGGAAATGAACGCATTCTCATTAATCATGAAGCAAATTCGGCTTCCAAAACACAGCTCATTAAAAAGATCGGCGCCGTTTTTGGGCAGCCTGTCACCGCTGGCATCGGACGGATCGTTCCGGGAGAGCGCCTCACGGAATCATACGAACAGGCAGATAAAGCACTTTCAGCCGGAATCGGTGACAAGCAGGCCGTCTTTGAAGAAGATTTAAAACTGGATATGTGTCTTGCCGATATCACACCCCGCACGAGGTCGGAATTTTCACGGCGGGTTCTCGAGCATGTACTCGGCCGGGAAGAACTTCTGGATACGCTGCGCGCCTTTTTCGACCGGCAATTATCGTTAAAGCGCACCGCCGACGACATGCATATTCATATCAACACATTGCGCTACCGTCTTTCCAAACTGGAATCACTGACAAATATGAAGCTGGACCGCCCTGAAGACATAACGGCTTTTTATTTGGCGCTGCGCTTTTTAGATCAACATACAAAAATCACGTAATCATATCATCATTTTTCATATGTTTCTCCATAGTGTGCGGAATCGTTTTTCTTTACAATTAAATGAAAACGCTTTTCTTATCAGGGAGGTTGGGAGAACATGATTTCACGAGAGGCAAAAGAAGCGTTCATCCGGACGGTCGGGAAGGAGAATTATGATGATTCGGCGGCGGGCCGTCTTGTGTATTCTTATGATGCGGCTCCTCAGCTGCAAGCCATGCCGGATGCGGTAATCGCCCCCCGCAGCGCGGATGACGTGTCCCGTATATTAACGATTTGCAGCAGGCATGACATTCCGATCGTGCCGAGGGGTTCAGGCACAAACTTATGCGGCGGCACATGTCCGTCTGAAGGCGGGCTTGTGCTTTTATTCAAACATATGAACCGCATTCTAGAAATCGATGAAGAAAATTTGACGGCAACCGTCCAGCCGGGCGTGATTACGCAAGATATGATCCGTGCGGTTGAACAAAAAGGTTTATTTTATCCGCCTGATCCGAGCAGCATGAAAATATCGACAATCGGCGGGAATATTAATGAAAATTCCGGCGGGCTGCGCGGTTTGAAGTACGGCGTCACCCGGGATTATGTCCTCGGCCTTGAAGCCGTATTGGCTTCAGGCGATATCATCCGCACAGGAGGAAAGCTGACAAAGGATGTCGCCGGTTATGATCTGACCCGGCTTTTCGTCGGATCAGAAGGGACGCTCGGCGTTGTGACGGAAGCGACTTTAAAGCTGGTTCCGAAGCCGGAAACGAAAAAAACGCTGCTTGCACTCTATGAACATATTGAAGCGGCTGCGGAATCGGTTTCTGCCATCATCGCTGAAAAAATCATTCCGGCGACACTCGAATTTCTTGATCAGCCGACACTGCAGGTCATTGAAGATTACGCCAAGATCGGGCTTCCGACCGACGCAAAAGCGGTGCTGCTGATCGAACAGGACGGTGACATCGACACGGTCAGACGAGATATGGAAAAAATCGAAGCGATTTGTAAAAACGGAGCCGCCGTATCCGTCCAAACGGCTGAAACCGAGGAAGAGGCATTCGCGCTTACAGAGGCCAGACGGTCCGCATTATCAGCCCTTGCCCGGCTGAAACCGACAACGATTCTGGAAGATGCGACCGTGCCGAGATCACAAATTGCCAGCATGGTCAAAGCCATTAACGAGATTGCAGAAACATACGGCCTGTCCATCTGCACATTCGGCCATGCCGGAGACGGCAACCTCCATCCGACGTGCACCACCGATATCCGAAATACAGAGGAGATGGAACGTGTCGAAAAAGCTTTTGCCGCCATTTTTGAAAAAGCGATTGAGCTGGGCGGGACGATAACGGGTGAACACGGGGTCGGCATCGTAAAAGCGCCGTATTTAGAAATGAAACTGAAAACAGAAGGCATCACCGCCATGAAAGCGATCAAACAAGCGCTTGATCCCCAAAATCTGCTGAATCCGGGAAAAATATTCGCCAATTCATCAAGGAAACGCGTGGTGGTGATGAAATGACAACGGCTAAAGAGCAGCAACAAATTCAAACAGAATTCAAAACCCGCATGGATGAAGGTGAATTGCTGAACTGTATGCGCTGCGGCTTCTGCCTTCCTTCCTGTCCGACCTATATTGAATCGGGATTTCAAGAATCCCATTCGCCGCGCGGCCGGATCGCCCTGATGAAAGCCGTCACTGACGGACTGATCGAGCCGGATGAAGATGTCGAGCGCTCACTTTCGCTGTGTCTCGGATGCCGGGCATGCGAGCCCGTTTGTCCGGCAGGGGTCAATTACGGACAGCTGCTTGAAGAAGCGAGGGATATCATTCATCAAAATAAAAAACATAAGCCGGGCGTGCGCCTCTTGCGGAAAGCCGCCTTCACCGGGCTTTTCCCTCATCAAAACCGCATGCAGACAGCCGTGAATCTTCTCGGAATATACCAAAGATCAGGACTGCAGACCGCCGTCAGAAAAACCGGTATGCTGCGCGTTTTGCCTGAACATCTGCGCACAATGGAACAAGTGCTCCCGCCCGCCCCGAAACGGAAAGACATGAAGGAAAGGCCGCGTTTTCTTCCTGCCGCGGGTCCCGTCCAAAAACGGGCCGCTTTTTTCTCGGGCTGCTTAATGGATACGATGTTTTTAGCGACAAATCATGCGACAACGGCGCTTTTACAGGCGGCCGGGTGTGAAATCGCGGTTCCGGACGGCCAGGCGTGCTGCGGCGCGCTTCACGGGCACAGCGGAGAAAAAGAGATGGGAAAAGAACTGGCCAAGCGGAATATCGCGGCTTTTGAGGCGCTTGACGCTGATTATATCATTACAAACGCCGGCGGATGCGGCGCCTTTCTTCAGGAATATCCGCATTTACTGAAAGATGAACCTGGATGGGCGGAACGTGCCGAACAATTCGTCCGGAAGCTCAAAGACTTTTCATCCGTACTGGTTGATCTGAAGTTCCATCAAAAAAACCTGCGGGCGCAGTCTCCTCATATCGTCACATATCAGGACTCCTGCCATCTCCGCAATGTGATGCATACGTCAGAGAAACCGCGCACGCTTTTGAAAAGCATTAAAGGGGCTGAGTACAGAGAAATGGAAAAGGCCGACAGCTGCTGCGGGTCGGCGGGAATTTATAATATAACAGAGTCAGAGATGTCTATGAAAATATTAGACAGTAAGATGAAAGCCGCCGGAAAAACGGAGGCGGCCGTCATCGTGACAGCCAATCCCGGATGCCTTCTGCAAATGCAGCTCGGCATTTTACGCGAAGGATTAACAGGCCGTGTCCGCGCGGTTCATTTGGCGGATTACCTTTTGGAAGCGGCGGATTTGTCATAAGATGAAAGCAGAGAGACATATCGGCTCTCTGCTTTTTTATGATGCTGCAATGTTCGGACGGCCGCGGATTTATCCGGGTATTGAAGCTTCCAGTCTGGCACTCGGATCACGCCATACATTCGCCCATTTTTTCACAGCCGCAATGATAATCACAAGCCCGAGAATGAGCATGATAATGGATAAAACGCCATTCAGCACGTTGTATCCCGCCGCTTCGGGGTTCAAATACACATACCGCACCATCCAATAACCCGCATAGTTGACGGTCACGTACAAATAAGCGAGAGGAATCAGGCATGTCAGCATATAGCGCCGCTTATCCGCTATTTTTAATACGACGGTCGCACCGATAATTAAGCCGACAGACGCCATAAGCTGATTGGATACGCCGAACAGCGCCCAAATGGAGCTGATGTCGCCCGAACACAGAAGATAGCCCCACAGCAGGCAGGCGAGCGCGCTTGAGAAAATCGAGCCCGGCAGCCAGTCTGTTTTTTTCAGCGGCTTATAGACCTCTCCGAAAAACTCTTGAATCAAGTACCGGGCGACACGGGTTCCCGCATCAATCGCCGTTAAAATAAACACCGCTTCAAACATAATGACGAATTGAAAAAAGTATGAAGCCAAATGACTGAAAAACGGAATCTCCGTAAAGATATACGTCATTCCGACGGCAAGCGTAACAGCGCCGCCCGTTCTTCCTTCCAGACTGAGCCCGATTTCTTTACTCAATTCAGGCAGATGGACGACATTCATCCCGAGGGTGCGGAATATTTCAGGCGTGCTGTTAATAGCAAAATAGTCGGCGGGCTCAAGAGCGGCAGCTGCAATGAGCGCCATAATTCCGACGAGACATTCCACAAGCATCGCTCCGAAAGCAACCGGCTTTATATCACTCCATTTATCCAGCATTTTCGGCGTTGTGCCGGAACCGACAAATGCATGAAAGCCCGAAATGGCGCCGCAGGCAATCGTTATTGAAATAAACGGCCAGACAGGACCCGCGATCACCGGCCCTCCGCCGTGAATAAACTCCGTTACGGCCGGAAATTTAATGGCGGGATTGACGAAAAAGACGCCTGCGATCAAAGCGGCAAAAACCCCGATTTTCATAAAACTGCTTAAATAGTCACGCGGAGCCAGCAAGAGCCAAACCGGAAGCGCCGCGGCGAAAAACGCATAGACAGGAAGCGCCACTGCAAGCGTTTTCGCATCCAGTGTCAGCATGTCCCCGAGAGCCGTTGTCTGCAGCCGCGGCCCGATGACAACACCGGCCATTACCAAAAGAAACCCGACAGTTGATGCGAGTTTGAGATTGCCCGTTTTTTTATAATAGAGGCCGACCCCCATCGCGATCGGAATCGTAATCCCCACCGCAAACGTTCCCCACGGGTTTTTCTCAAGCGCGTGCAGCACAACCATGGACAGCCCCGCCATCGTGATCGTAATGATAAACAGCATCGAGAGACCCGTGCAAAAACCCGCCACCGGGCCGAGCTCTTCTTTGGCGACTTCAGAAAGCGTTTTCCCGTTTTTCCGCATTGATGCAAACAATACGACAATATCGTGCACGGCTCCTCCGATCACCGCCCCGATTAACAGCCATAAAAGCCCGGGCAGATAGCCGAACTGAGCTGCCAGAATCGGTCCGACAAGCGGGCCGGCAGCGGCGATTGCCGCGAAGTGGTGGCCGAATGACACCCACTTATTCGTCGGCACATAATCTTTCCCATCCTCAAGCACATGGGCCGGAGTCGGTGTCTGATCATTGATTTTTAATACTTTGACCATCATAAAGGTACCGTAAAGCCGATAGGCGATCGCCAGAATACATATAGACGCTATGACGATTGTAATCGCATTCATTTAATCCCAGCCCCTTTTCTCTTTTTCTAAATATTATCACAATTATCAGATAACGGGAGATGATTTTTGCGTAAAAAAAAGCCGGCGGCGCAGCCCGGCTTTTCGGAACATTATTTGCCTGATAAACGGATGACATTCCAGGACAGCGGAGTAAAATGAGCCGTTATCCCTTCAGCATTTGCCGAAGACGTTCCGTTTGAGTGAGGCGTGACTTCTTTTCTGTTTTTTTGATTGGTCGCTTTCATATCCTGATGCTCCAGCACGATATGCTCAATAATGCGGTAATCTTCAAACCCTCTCAGCTTGATCTCCGTTTCCATCAGTTCCTTGCTTTTGTTGACGGCAAAAATGGTCAGTGCTTCATCCTCTTCATGGTAAACGGCCGCGGCATCAACATACGGCACATCCGTAAAATCCGCTGAGTCGTATTTCGGGGAGGTGACCAGCAGCTTCATTGAAGTCCCTCTCCCGTAGACAGAGGCGTGCATGTAAGGGTAAAAGATCGGCTGCCTCCATGCTTCTCCGCCCTTTTCGGTCATGATAGGCGCAATTACGTTGACAAGCTGGGCGAGACAGGCGATCTTTAGTCTGTCCGCATGCTGCAGCATGGTAATCAGCAGTGAACCGATCAACAGCGCATCTTCAAAATTGTAGATGTCTTCAAGAATCGGCCGGGCCGTAATCCATGGCTCCACTTTTTTATCCGCTTCATTTGAGTGATACCACACATTCCATTCATCTAAAGAAAGGTGAATCGTTTTTTTGCTGCGTTTTTTCGCTTTCATATAATCACATACGGCTGTGACGGATTTAATAAAATGGTCTAAATCCATCGACTTCGCCAAATAGTTCTCAAGATCATTTTCATGGTTGCCGTAATACGTATGCAGTGAGATGTAATCCACATGCTCGTACGTATGCTCAAGCACCTCGGCCTCCCACTCAATGAAGGACGGCATGCCGCTGTTTGAGCTTCCGCAAGCCACCAATTCGATCGTCGGGTCCGTCCATTTCATCACCTTTGCCGTTTCAGCGGCGAGCCGTCCGTATTCATGCGCCGTTTTATGACCGATCTGCCAAGGGCCGTCCATCTCATTTCCTAAGCACCATGTTTTGATGCCGTAAGGTTTTTCATATCCGTGCGATTTTCGTAAGTCGCTCCAGTATGACCCTTCAGGATGGTTGCAGTATTCGACGAGGTTCCGGGCGGCATCGATCCCTCTCGTCCCGAGATTGACCGCCATATTCACTTCGGCGTTCACTTTTTTCGCCCACGTTAAAAATTCATTCGTCCCTACTTCGTTCGTTTCTGTCGTCTGCCATGCCAAATCAAGCCTCCGCGGGCGGTCCTTCACCGGCCCGACGCCGTCTTCCCAATTGTAGCCCGAGAGAAAATTCCCTCCCGGATAGCGGATGAACGGCACTTGCAATTCCTTGATTAACTCCTGCACGTCTGTTCTGAAACCGTCCTTGTCGGCTTTCGGGTGTCCGGGCTCATAAATGCCTTCATACACCGCCCGGCCCATATGTTCTATAAATGATCCGTACATCCGTTTGTCCACTTCACCGATGATATATTCTTTATCTGCTGTAATCCCCGCTTTTTTCATTATATTTCCTCCCTCTCTCTATCCCTTCACTCCGCCTACTGTGAGTCCGGAAATGAAGTATTTTTGGAAAAACAAGAATATGATGATCACCGGCAGTATCGCAAAAACGGACCCGGAAATCAGCATGTCATAGTTGTTGCCGTACGGACTCAGCAGCCCTGAAAGTCCGATTGGAAGCGTAAACATTTCTTTCGACCGAAGCACGATCAGCGGCCATAAAAAGTTATTCCAGCTGTTTAAAGATTGAAGAATGATCATTGCCCCGAATGCCGGTTTCATGAGCGGCGCCATAATTCTGAAAAAAATGCCGAATTCGGTGCAGCCGTCCATTCTCGCTGAATCAAGCAGATCCTTCGGAAGTCCGAGCGCATATTGCCGGAAAAAGAACACGGCGACAGGCGACACAATAAACGGCAGAATCACCCCAGTATAAGAATCGATCAAATGAAGACCCACCGTCAATTTGAACAACGGAAGCATCATCACTTCAAGAGGCACCATCATAATGATCAGCACAAGAACGAAAATAATATTTCTGCCTTTAAATTCGTAGACACCGAGTCCGTAGCCGATCAAAGAGGAAAAAAACAGCGTGAGAACCGTGGTGAGAACACCGAGCAGCAGGCTGTTAAAAAACCATTTAAAATAAATGCTCCCCCCGTTGAACAAATAGGTGTAGTTATCAAGGCTCATCACATCCGGATCAAGGCGCAGATTCAGCCCGATGCGCATAAGCTCAGATGACGGCTTTAAAGAACCGAGCAATAGACAGATCATCGGAAAGATATACAACAGGCTCAGCATGATAAAAAACAAGGTAAACGCGACTCTGTACACGGAAAACATGTGATTGTTACGCAACGCTTATCCCTCCCCTTTAAACGAACCGGACAGTTTCAGTGAAACAAGACTGACTAGTAAGATGACAAGCAAAAGGACAATTCCGATTGCGGCCCCGTACCCCATTTCGTTGTATGCAAGCCCCTGCTGATATAAATAACCGACAAGCGTGAGGCCGATATTGCCCGGGGAATTATTCTGCCAAAGCACATAGCTTTCCTCAAACATTCTGAAACCGCCGATAATACTGATCGTTAACACATAAACGGACACTGGCTTTAAAAATGGAAGGGTAATATGCCGGAACTTTTTCCACGTACTCGCCCCGTCAATTTCAGCCGCTTCATACAATTCTTTTGGCACGTTTTGCAATCCCGCCAGAAAGTAAAGAATGTTAATCCCCATCCACCTCCATGACGCAAGCAGCACCATTAAAAACATGCCGGTACCTTTGTTGTTGAGCCAGTTTTGGGGTGATGCGCCAAGCTTCATCATCAGCTCGTTTGCAAGCGACGTATTCATTTCTCCGAACATCAGACGGAAAATAATCCCCGCTACGATCGTCGATGTTAAAGCCGGTACAAACAGAGCCGATTTAAACACATTTCTGAACCTGACGAGCTTCGAATTCAGAATCACCGCCAAAAGAAGCGGCACCGGAATCAGCACGATCAGCGTCCAGAAGGTATATTCCAATGTGTTAAATAATGCCGTATAAAAGGTTGGATTAAGAAGAGCGGTATAATTGGAAAACCCGACAAATGTAATTTCTCCCGGCAGTATCCGTTGAAAGCTCATGATAAACACGCTGATAATCGGATACAAAAAGAAAACGAGAAACGAAATGATAAATGGCGCCGTAAAAAGATAAGGCGCCGCTTTTTTTGAATACAGCACATTGCGCCGGCGCGGCTTCTTCCGGACTGCAGAAACGGTTTGCGCTGTCTCTGTCTTTACAGGTCTCATAAAAGCTCCCCCGCTTTCACTGTTAAATAGGGCGGCTTCTCCTATTTCTCTAATTGCTCTGCCGCCTCGTCCAAGGCTTCCTTAGGTGTTTTTTCCTGCGTCTTCAGCGCATCGAACAGCACTTGTCTGACAACGAGATCAGCCGCTTTAGAGAAGTCTTCATGCAGATAAATCGGATTGATCTCATCTTTTATTTCAAGGAGCGAGGAAAAAATTGACGTACCGTTCCGGAAGAAATCCGTGTACTTGTTTTTCTCCTTCAATTCTTTTGAATCCCACACGTCCCAGCGGAGCGGGTCAAAGCCGAGCACCGTCCAAAGCTTTATATTCCCTTCCTTCGAACCTTTCGCAAAACCGAGAAATTCTTTCGCGAGCTTCAGATGTTCAGCCTGCTTCGGCACGACGGTGGCTGTTCCGCCTAAACCCGCTGATCTGTCACCGCCTTCTTTCCAGGCCGGCATAGGGTAAATCGCCATTTTTCCTTTTAAATCAGGCATATAATCGATAAACCGTCCCATGTACCAAATGGGCATCAGCACTGAGGCTGCCCCGCCTTGATTCATAAAACCGTAGTATTCTTCGCTGTGATGGCCGCCGCCGGGAGCCGGCAGAAGGGTTTTATCATTTACCATGTCCTTTACATAATTCAGTGTGTCTGTATTCGTCTTGCTGTTCAGAATCAATTTTCCGTTTTTGCTGTAGTAGCCTGACCCTTGCTGCGAAATCATGGATAGGAATGTGGCGGAGTCGTTTGTTTCAACCGTTCCCATCGGTTTCCCAGCGGCTTCACGCACTTTTTTCCCTGCCCGCCGGTAATCTTCCCATGTCTTAATGGAGGCGGGATCAACGCCCGCTTTTTTCATGATATCCATGTTGTAAAACATGACGGTCGTCCCCACATGTGTATCAAGGCCGTACAATTTTCCGTTTTTGCTGTATAAGGCCAGACGCGCTTCCACAAACTTATCGCGGTCTTTTTCAATCAGCGGCGTCAGATCGGCAAGCGGGATATCCTTCCCCTTCAGAAAGTTCGAGAACCGGCTTAATTCCACGTCGGCTATATCGGGAAGCCCCTCACCCGCGATCAGCGAAACCGATAAATTATCATGCATTTGTCCATAAGGATAAACAACGGTATTCAGCTTGATTTTGCGATCCGGATATTTCTGATTCCATTCTTTGACCATTTCCTGATAAAACTGTTCGTGCAGACCGTTAAACGTCCAGAACGTCAGCTCCGTTTCTCCCGGCCGGCCGGCAGTCCGTTCTTGTGAACAGCCGGCGGTAAACAAGAAGAGCATCATCAGCACCAAACATACAGCGGTCGTTTTTTTCATGTCATTACCCCTTCCACATTAGGCCGTACGGCTATTGATGCAAATGATGTGCAAAGAGCGCTGCATTTTCATTTATGATGGTTAAACCGGTATAACGGTCTCGCAGTGTGTGCGCATGCTTAAGCGCATCGCTGACAAGGTCCTGTTTTACACCGATCTCATCGAAACAGGCGGGACCTCCCGCAGATGCGAGCCACCCGGCAATTGTCTTGCCGTCGGGAAGCCCTTCATATGCAGATTGAATCGCCTCGCGAAAGTGCGGCGGCAGTTCAGCAAGCTTTTCGTGACAAGCCAGTTCTTTGTAAATATCACTCAGCACCGCGCACGCACAGCCGACCTTCGCACCGTGGAGAATCGGAGGCTGTTTTGCCTTCAGCATTTCCATCTCAATCCAATGCGAGATGTGATGTTCTCCTCCTGAGGCGGGGCGGGAGTGGTCAAGCGCAAGCATGACAAGACCCGAAACGATCAGCGCTTCCATCAGTATCTGAATGCCGGCCTCCGTTCCCATGGCAATGGCAGCGCGGTGATCAATGCACTGCCAAAGCGCGTCTTTCACAAGCTTCGCCCCGGCTTCTGAGTACGGCTCACCCGCAAGCCTGCGGGAAATCTCCCAATCTGCCAGCGATGTTATTTTTCCGAGCATGTCTCCGAAGCCCGCGGCTGTCATTGAACGGGGCGCTTCTTTTAATACATTCGTATCCGCAAATAAGGCGATCGGCGCTTTCGTTTGAATCGTCGTTTTGATTCCGTTTAATATGAGCGGCGCTCCCGCCGACGTAAAACCGTCGACTGACGGAGCGGTGGGGAATGAGATAAACGGCAATCTGCGCTGGCAGGCGGCAAACCGCGTAATGTCGTGAATCGTTCCTGAACCGGCCGCAATGATGACATCCGTCTCTTCCGCGAGATTGATCAGCGTATAGACCAATGTCCTCTCATCAGCCGCGGCGGCCCCGGCTTCATGCTCCGGAATAATGACTTTTGACGCTTTGATCCCGCCTGCCCTCAATTCGTCCGCAAGCAGACGCCCCGCCGCCTCGTACGTGTTCCGGTCACAGACGATGACCGGATGATTCCAGCATTTTTTTTGCAGAAATCTGAGAAGCTCTTCTTTTGCATTCGCCCCGATCACGATATCTTCTATTTGAATCGGTGAGCGGCTGGCCCCTTCCTTGTCAAACTCGGATTGAATGTCCTCAGGAGAACGTTTCATAAAAGGATTCCCTCCTTCGCTAATTCTGTCAGGTCTTTAATAGAATCAAGGACGATGTCAGGTTCATATAGACGGGGCTCCCCAAGTTTGGCCGACCCCGTCAGAACCAATACGCTTTTCATCCCGTACAGGCTGCCCATTGCGATATCAGATTCGAGGCTGTCTCCGATAATGGCGCATTCCTCAGGGGGAAGTCCGAGCGCTTCACATGCCGCCTCAGCCATCAGCCAAGAAGGTTTGCCGATGACAAGCTCCGTTTTTGCTCCGGCGGATGCTTCAATGGCCCCGATCATTCCCGCGACATCCATGGCATGGCCGCCTTCATTCGGAAAGGAGCGGTCCCGGTTCGTGGCGATGATGCGCGCGCCGGAGGAAGCCGCCTTAAAAGCGAGATTCAGATCCTCATAGGTGACGGTTTCATGCAGGGAGATGACAAGCCAGTCTGCCGCCTGCGGGTTTTGCGCCAGGGCGACACCCGCTAAAGCGAGTTCATCAGTCAGCCCTTTCTCTCCTAACACCCACACCTTTGACAAAGGATAATGCTTCTTTAAAAATGATGCCGTCACACTGGAGGACAGCACGATGCTCCGTTCATCCGTGCGGATACCGGCACCCAGCAGTTTCTTTCGGCACATTGCTCTTGATAGGTTGCCGCGGTTGCTTAAAAAGACCACGGCTTTGCCCAGTGACTGAAGGGTATGAACGGCTTCTTTTGCGCCGTCAATCAGCTCCCGCCCCCTGAATACGGTTCCGTCTAAATCAATCAGAAACCCGGCTGCGTCAAGTTTGGCCATAATAAGCATTCGCCCCGTGTTTTCTGTAAAAATGCTTATCATGCAGCACTCTGTCGATCGGACTGAGCTGTTTGTTCAGCATAAGCGAATGGTAGGCCATTTCCGCTACCGTTTCGAGCACAACGGCGTTATGCAGGGCATTCAGCGCGTCCGTTCCCCAGCAGAACGGGCCGTGGCTGTGGACGAGGACACCCGGATTTTGTTCATACGGTTCGTTTTGAAAAGTTTCGGCTATGACTTTGCCTGTATGATATTCGTAATCTTTCACAATTTCTTCTTCATACATTTCCCTCGTGCAGGGTATAGCGCTTTCAAAGTAATCCGCGTGAGTCGTTCCGAGAGCGGGTATGTCTCTTCCGGACTGCGCCCAGCTCGTCGCCCAGCGGGAGTGCGTATGAACGATTCCGCCGATAGCCGGAAACGCTTTATACAGATAAAGATGGGTCGGCGTGTCAGAAGACGGTTTCAGCGAGCCTTCGAGAATGTCTCCGTCCTCATTCAGGACGACCAGTTTGTCAGCGGTCAGCTCACTGTAATCGACACCGCTCGGTTTAATGACGATTCTCCCGCTCTCTCTGTCGATGCCGCTGACATTCCCCCATGTAAACGTGACAAGGTTATGTTCCTCAAGCTTCAGATTGGCAGCGAGCACTTCTTCTTTTAACGCTTCAAGCATGGCGGCTTCCCCCTTTCGCAAAATCACGGTTTTTAATGGCTTTCAGGCGTTTCATGACATTGTTTTCTTTGCCGAAGTGGTGTACGAGCTCTTTATATTCCGTATATAAGCTGTCATAAATCTCAGCTCTTTCCCGATTCGGGACATAAGAGCCGTCTTTTAATTTCCCCATATGTGCGCAAGCCTCAGCAATATTGGAGTATCCCCCGTTTTCCCGTCCCGCGGCGAGCGCTCCGAAAATCGCGGAGCCCAGTGCCGGCGCCTGCGGAGAACCGGATAATTTAATGTCCATATTTGTGACGTCTGCATAAATTTGCATGATAAATGGATTTTTCTCAGCGATTCCTCCGGCTGCGTAAAGCTCCTCGACCGGAACGCCGTTTTCCCGAAACGTTTCGATAATCATCCTCGTTCCGAACGCCGTCGCTTCAATCAATGCCCTGTAGATTTCTTCCGGCTTCGTGTGCAGCGTCATGCCGAGCATCATGCCCGTCAAATCGGCGTCCACCAAGGTTGACCGGTTTCCGTTCCACCAGTCAAGCGCGAGAAGGCCGCTTTCCCCCGGAACAAGTTCAGCTGCTTTTTTGCTGAGCAGCTCGTGAATGTCTATGTGTTTATCTTCAGCTTCCTTCTCATAGTCTCTCGGAACGCACGTTTTGACGAACCATTCAAAGTGGTCGCCGACACAGGACTGTCCCGCTTCATATCCCGCATATCCGGGCAAGATGCCGTTATTGACGACCCCGCACATACCGGGGACGATATGTTCTTCCTCGCCGAGCAGCACATGGCAGGTAGACGTTCCCATAATCATCAGCATTTTCCCCGGCTCTGTAATACCGACCGCGGGCACTGACACGTGGGCGTCGACATTGGCGACGGCAACGGCCGTCCCCGGCAGAAGCCCGGTCAGCTCCGCCATTTTTTCGGTCAAACCTCCTGCCTTTTCCCCGACTGAATAAATGGTGCCGCTTAATTTATCCTTTGTAATCGTTTTCATTAACGGGTTGAGCCTTTCGAAAAAATGATCCGGCGGATACCCCGTCTCCTCATTCCAGATTGCTTTGTAGCCGGCCGTGCAGTTGCTTCGCTTCAATGAACCGCACAATTGAAAGACGATCCAGTCTGCCGCTTCCACAATCCGATCTGCCGCCTTGTATATATGCGGCGCTTCTTCCGCGATTTGCATGATTTTCGGGATCATCCATTCAGAAGAAATTTTACCGCCGTATCTTTTAAGGAATGTTTCTTTTGTGTCTTCGGCAATCGTGTTCAAACGGTCTGCATGTTTTTGAGCCGCATGATGCTTCCACAGCTTCACATAACTGTGGGGCTCCCGTTCAAATTCCGGCAGCATACAAAGCGGCTGCCCCGCGACGTCTATCGGCAAAATCGTGCAGGCGGTAAAATCAATTCCTATGCCGATCACGTCTTTTGGATCAGCGCCCGCCTCTTGAAGCAGGTTCGGAATCGCCGTTTCCAGAACTTCGATATAATCGGCAGGATGCTGAAGCGCCCAGTCCCGAGGGAGTTTTTCACCCGTCTTCGGCAGCGTGCGGTCGATGACGGCATGAGTGTATTCTTTTACCGCAGACGCGATCTCTTCGCCCGTGCGGACATTGACAAGCACCGCCCGGCCGGACAATGTGCCGAAATCAACACCAATCGTATACGCCATATCAATTCCCTCCCAACCGGTATAATACGTCATTCCATTTCAGCTCTTTTTTCAGCTCATGTATTTCGGTATTGCGGGAAATAAAGATGCTTTCAATGCCTGCCATCTCAGCCCAGTCAAGCATCTGTTCAGCCGTAAGCCGGAAAGACATACAAGTATGATGGGCGCCTCCCGCCAAAATCCATGCTTCCGCAGCTGTTTTCAGCGATGGCTCCGGCTTCCACAGCACCCGCGCCACAGGGAGATTCGGCATATCATGATCAATTTCCCTGCCTTCTGCTTCATTCAGAATGAGACGGAATCGCCCGCCGATATCAATGATGCTGGCGATGATGGCTGAACCGCCGATTCCGTTAAAGACCAACCGGGCCGGATCTTCCTTCCCTCCGATTGAGAGAGGATGGACTTCGATTTTCGGCTGATCAAGGGCGATCGTCGGACATACTTCAAGCATATGTGATCCGAGAATCATCGCACGCCCCGGTTCAAAATGGTACGTATAATCTTCCATGAAGGAGGTTTGTTCTCCGTCCGCCATTATTTTCATCATTCGCACAAGGGCAGCCGTTTTCCAATCGCCTTCGCCGGCAAATCCGTACCCTTTTTCCATGAGACGCTGAACGGCAAGTCCCGGAAGCTGCTTCATTCCGTGCAAAACTTCAAAGGAGGTCGAAAACGCTGTATATCCGCCCCGTTCGAGAAAGGCCGTTAATCCGAGTTCAATTTTCGCCTGTTCTTTAATGGAAGCAACTTTTGCTTCATCCCGTTTTGTTTCGTCGCTGATGACATACAATTTGTCGTATTCCTCATAAAGCGCCTCAATTTCTGCGTCGGTGACGTTGTTCATCACCTCGGTAAGATCGCCGATTCCGTACCCGTCAACCTGCCAGCCGAATTGGATGTGGGCGCCGACTTTGTCTCCGTCAGTAACCGCCACATTCCGCATATTGTCGCCGAACCGGGCTACTTTAATATTCCTGCTTTCATTCCAGGCGGCAGCAGTGTTCATCCATTGCGAAATGTCATGTTTGACTTCCTCATCATCCCAATAGCCTGCGATGACTTTTCTCGTCTGCCCCATTCTTGACTGGATATACCCGTATTCCCGGTCTCCGTGAGCGGATTGGTTGCTGTTCATAAAGTCCATATCAATCGTTTCCCACGGGATGTCGCGATGATACTGGGTATGAAGATGAAGCATCGGCTTTTGAAAAGCGGAAAGACCTTCAATCCACATTTTCGCAGGGGAAAATGTATGCATCCACGTCACGACCCCGGCACAGTTTTCTTGATACTGCGCTTCCCGCAAAACCTCTCTGATCGTTTCAGATGACGTGACAACCGGTTTATGCCTGATCTTGTATCTTGATGACACCCCGCTGAGGCCGTCACATATCCCCTTTGCGTGTTTATCGACAAGCTGCAGCGTTTCCTCTCCGTATAAGTGCTGGCTTCCCGTTACAAACCAAAATTCATATTCTTTGTTCTGAAGCACATTCATTTCCCCTTCCCATCAAAATAAAGCGCTTGCATTTTTAAAAATATACGTACGAATATAAAATATAAAACTTTTATCCTTTTATTTGTACGAACAATTTTATTATAGTTAAGGAGGAATCAAACTGTCAATCTTTTATTGCAAGTAAAAAAGCCGGACACACATGCCCGGCTGATCAATTAATAGGAAGGCCAGCCTGAACTCCAATCAATATCATTGATGAGCATCTTCGGAATTCCGCTGTTTTCGGCATCATACGCATGACGCACTAAAATATTCCCGTTCACAATGTCTTGGCCGCCCGGGCCTTTCCAGCGGTCATTGCCGGAGTCAAGAATCGTTCCTCCGCCTTCTGACATGCTTTTCCCGCTTTTATCGAGATATGGGCCGGTGATGCTTTTGGATCTTCCATAAGCGATTTTGTACGTACTATTCACGCCTGAACAGCATTTATCAAACGACACCATTAAGTAATAGTAGCCGTTCTGGTAGGTGATGGCCGGCGCTTCCAAAGCTCCGCCGTTATTCGGTCTGGCAGCGATGGAATAAAGTGATCCCGTCGGTTTCATTGTATTTTTATCAAGCTTTGTCAGCTTAATGCCGCTCCAAAAAGAACCGAAGGCAAGCCAAGGGTTTCCGTCTTTATCAATTGTCAGCTCCGGATCAATTGCATTGTAGTTATCGGCGCTTGTTGAACGGATGACGAGCCCTTCGTCCTTCCAGTTTCCCGAACTGAGGCTTGTAGATGATGCAAGACCGATCGCGGAGGTATTTTTGCCGAATGAAGAAACGGCATAATACAGCCAATACTTTCCGTTAAAATATTGAACATCGGGGGCCCATTGATTCAGCCCGTAATTCGGCACATAATTGCCCCACCATGACAGCGGGGAAGTAAAGATTGATTTCTGAACGGTCCATACGCCGCCGCTGCCCGCCTTTAAGACGCGAAGCCCCCTCTCCCCTTCCAAACCGGTTCCGAAAGCGTACCACGTGTTTCCTTCCTTCGCCATTGTCGGATCGTGAAGCAATTCATTTGATGCCCCCCAAAACGCGGCAGATGCCGGAGATGAAGACATCAGCAGCAGACCGGCTGTAACGGCTGCGCATGAAAAGCGGATCATGCGTCTGAATCTGTTTTTCATTTGTAAACCCTCCCCTTTTTTAAAGCGCTTTCAAAAACGTGTTGTCAGATTTTTCTATGTCTTCTCTTATTGTAGACGCAGGGCTCATATTTGTACAGACAAAAAAAAGAATCTGCTTAAAAAAGCAGATTCTTCCGTATCTTTATTGATAAGTAATACGGTCAACCGTTTCCCGGTCTAATTTTTTAATCACTTCTGTGATCAATTTTACCGTATTCTCATAATCATCCCGATGCAAAATAGCGGCATGAGTGTGAATGTAGCGCGTCGCGATCGTAATGGACAGCGCCGGCACTCCGTTTGCGGTTAAATGAATGGAACCTGAATCCGTGCCCCCTCCGGCAATGGAATCGAATTGATAAGGAATTCCCGCTTCTTCCGCCGTGTTCACGACAAGGTCGCGCAGCCCTTTGTGAGATACCATTGACGCGTCATACAGAATAATTTGCGGCCCTTCGCCGATTTTGCTTTGTGCCTCTTTTTCAGAAATTCCCGGTGTATCTCCGGCAATTCCGACATCCACACCGAACGCGATATCAGGCTGAATCGTATGTGCCGCTGTTTTCGCCCCGCGAAGCCCGACTTCTTCCTGAACCGTTCCGACCCCGTATACTTCATTCGGATGATCGCTGTTTTTCAGATTTTTTAATACATCGATGGCAATCGCGCAGCCGATACGGTTGTCCCATGCTTTTGCCAATAAATGCTTTTCATTGTTCATCACTGTAAATTCAAAATACGGCACAATCTGGTCACCCGGAAGAACGCCCCATTCCATTGCTTCTTCACGGCTGGACGCCCCGATATCGATGAACATCTCTTTAATATCGGCGGCTTTTTTTCTGGCGTCAGGAGGCAGAATGTGAGGCGGTTTCGAACCGATGATCCCCGTGATGTCCCCTTTTTTTGTCACGACGGTGACGCGCTGGGCCAGCATGACCTGAGACCACCAGCCGCCGACGGTTTGAAAGCGGAGAAAGCCTTTATCAGTGATTTGCGTCACCATAAAACCGACTTCATCTAAATGCCCTGAGATCATGATTTTCGGACCGTTTTCTTTGCCCGTTTTTTTGGCGATTAAGCTTCCCAGCCGGTCTGTTGTGACATCATCAGCAAATGGTTCTATGTATGATTTCATCACTTGTCTTACTTCTCTCTCATTTCCCGGTATCCCTTTTGCATCCGTTAACGCTTTCAGCATGGTGAGCGTTTCATCTAATTTTGTCATCAATAAACCTCCTTTTTTTCACTACCCTTCTTATTATACAAAACCAATGCTGAAGCATACGATTAATTCGCCTGAAAAACGGGTAAATGTTTTTATCTATTCTTTTAAAAAAATGAAACCTTTTGTTTTGTTTTTCGTATTACATCAGATCATGACAAAGGTGAGGAGGTGCCTTCACACATATGGCCATTACAGTATTGAGGATTGTCTTGCTTGCACTTCTTATTTATTTTATTTACATGGGCGTCAAATTCTACGCAAACCCGAAAAGAAGGCTCAGACTGGCGCAATCAAAAGAGAATTTTTATTTTATTGACGAACAGAAAAACACGCGAAAAAATCTCCAGCTTACTTATAAAGGAGTGCTCTTTGAAGGAGAAAAGCATATCCCTTCCAAAGATCATCCGCTGTTTATTCATACGATATTTGTATGGACCGAAAATCCGGAAAAGCTGAACCGCTTTTCTGCAGGTGATTTTGAAGAAGTCGAAAAAAAGGTATTGGAGCGGTATCCGAATTGCAAGATTGATTGGGACCAGCCCATCAAAAAAGCGAAAAAAGCAGGCGAGCGATAAGCTCTCCTGCTTTTTATGTTTTATACATCAAATACATCAGCACAAGGGCGGCTTCAATGAGAAAAAGCAGCGGCACCCCGTATAAAAAGGATTTGTGTTTCGTTTTATGCCTGAAGGTGCGCATGCCGATCCATACGCCGAGTGAGCCGAACATGGCGGCTGTGAGCCATATTCGTTTCTCTGATATTCTCCACCTGTGCGCCTTTGCTCTTCTTTTATCAGCGCCCATGATCCAAAAGCCGTATCCGTTTATCAACACGGCGTAAATGAGGAGAGCCATTGATTGTCACCCTTTACGTAAAAAAACCGCTCCCGGAAAGAGAGCGGCTTTTTCAACTTACTTGTCTAACTGAGCTTTAGCAGCATCAGCAAGCTGATTGAAAGCAGTAAGATCGTTTACAGCAAGATCAGCAAGCATTTTGCGGTTTACTTCGATGCCTGAAAGCTTAAGACCGTGCATTAAACGGCTGTAAGAAAGACCGTTCATACGTGCAGCAGCGTTGATACGAGTGATCCAAAGCTTACGGAAATCACGTTTTTTCTGACGGCGGTCACGGAATGCATAGTTTCCTGATTTCATGACCTGCTGGTTTGCTACTTTGTATAATCTATGTTTTGAACCGAAATAACCTTTTGCTAATTTAAGAACCTTTTTACGACGCTGACGCGACACAGTTCCGCCTTTTACTCTTGGCATTATATTTCCCTCCTAATTGTTCCTTGTCCGATTACTTGATGTTGGCAAGCTGTTGTTTGATGCGTTTGAAGTCTCCTGCGCTCACAATAGCACCCTTGCGAAGCTTACGCTTTTGCTTTTGGGATTTGTTGGCGAATAAGTGACTTGTGTATGCATGAGAACGTTTTAACTTCCCAGAACCTGTCTTTTTAAAACGTTTAGCAGATCCGCGGTGAGTTTTCATTTTTGGCATGGGATTTCCTCCTTATTGCTTTTCGTTTTTCGGCGCGAGCATTAAGAACATGCTGCGGCCGTCCATTTTTGGTTTTGTTTCGACTGTCGCAACTTCCGCACATGCTTCAGAGAAACGGTCCAATACGCGCTGGCCGATTTCTTTATGAGTGATTGCGCGCCCTTTAAAGCGGATAGAAGCTTTCACTTTATCGCCTTTTTCAAGGAATTTAATCGCATTGCGCAATTTCGTGTTAAAGTCATGCTCATCGATCGTCGGACTTAATCTAACTTCTTTTAAGTTAATGATTTTTTGATTTTTGCGTGCTTCTTTGTCCTTTTTCTGCTGCTCGAATCTGAACTTACCGTAGTCCATGATGCGGCAGACAGGCGGTTTTGCATTTGCTGCAACTAACACAAGGTCAAGATTTGCGCGGCCGGCGATTTCAAGTGCTTCCTGACGGGACTTGATGCCGAGCTGATCGCCATTTTGTCCGATCAGACGAACTTCACGTGCACGGATACCCTCATTAACCAATTGATCTTTGCTAATAATGAGCCACCTCCATAGTTTCTTCGAATTGATTCACAACGCTTGTTGACTGCATTCTGCAGGCAAACAAAAAGTGCGGGCATGACAACACACCCACACTACGAACATCTGCATAAATAAAAATGTACGGTCAACCTGCCAACTACATGAATGTGTCAATCAGGTGAGAAGCGGGTGCCTCTGCTTGTGATTTATATTCAATTCAATAACTATTCTACACAATACCGGATCATTAGTCAAGAATGACTTCTCCGGATCAACTTTTTCATTTTAACACGATGCCATTGTGAGCGCAAGGAAAAATGTGAAATTTCGTTCTTTGCCGCACGCGGACGTGCCAACACAATAAAAAAACCCGGGTCTATGATCCGGGTTTATCCTCCGATGAGCTGAACGAATACCGGAATAACCAGCACCGTCACCACTCCTACGACGACAACCGCGATACTTGCCATTGCCGCTTCTACTTCCCCCATCTCAATACCGACCGCAACACCGAGTGCGTGTCCTGATGTGCCGAGAGCCAGTCCCTTAGAGATCGGGTGTTTCACTTTAAACAATTTTAAGAATAGAGCGCCCAGAGCATAGACGATAACGGCGTTGAAAATAACGGCGAAAGCGGTGATGTCGGTGATGCCGCCGATTCCTTTTGACAGCGGAAGGGCAATTGCCGTTGTCGCCGCCTGCGGAAGCATGCTTTTCATAACGGCTGCGTCAAGATGAATGCCTTTTGCGATCAAATAGACAATCGTGACTGAGCAGATAGAGCCGACAATGATAGAAGACATGATCTGCCACCAGTATTTTTTCAGTTTGTCACGCTGTTTGTATAAAGGGATCGCAAAAGCGATCGTCGCGGGCTCCAGGAAGAATTTAATAATGTCTCCCCCGCTTTTATAATCTTCATATGAAAAACCGCCGAGCTTCAGAAAAAGGATTCCAAGCACCATCGCGACAAACAGCGGGGTGAAGAGGAAAAAGCCTCTCGTTTTTTTAAATAAATACGTGCCGATGCCAAAGGCCGCAAGTGAAACGACAATACCGAAATATGGACTCATCCGATTTCCCTCCTAATGCTGCACAAGTTCTTTTTCCTGATTGGAACGGCGCACCGTTTGTTTTTCAGGGGCTGCCTTCTGACGTTTTTGGCTGACAGACAAGATCAGCTGAGAAAAAAGGCCCGTCGCCCCTAACAGAATGATGGTGGCGAGTAAAATGACGAGTGCGATCTGCACGCCGTACTGCTGCATGACGCCAAGTGAATTCATCACGGAGATGCCCGACGGGACAAATAAAAATCCGATCAGTGACGTTAATGATGTTCCCAGCGTTTCTACTTGTTCAAGCTTAATCACTTTCAGGCATAAGAGGACAAATAATAACACCAAACCTACTACGGAAGCGGGTATAGGAATGGGGACAATCGCTGCAATCCCATTAGATATGAGCATAATTACGGCAAAAATAAATGCTTGTGTCAGAAATCCGTACACTTTTTTCGCACTCATTTTCTTCACCTCTTTCTCTTTGTTAGGTCCATTATAAAAGAGAAATCGCCTTTTAAAGCGCTTTCATAACAAACGGCTGAATATTCATTCTGAAATGCAAAAAACGGCTGCTGAAATGCAAAAGCCGCCTCATATAATATGAAGCAGCTTTTTTAAGTCCTTGGCGTATGTACGGCTGACGGGAATTTTAGAGCCGTCTTTTAAGATAAGATTGTACGTCGAATTAAACCACGGATGAATTTCCGTAATATGCTCCGTATTCACGATGAACGCGCGGTGCACTCTCAAGAAACCCGTATCAGGCAGTTTTTTCTCAATGACCGCCAAAGTTTCATGAACGGAATAAGACGCGGCAAACGTTTTAACGGAAACGTGTCCGTCCTCCATGCCGGCGAAAATAATGTCCTTCGTATCTAAAATGACAATAGATTCACCGGCTGATACAGCCAGTTTATGCGCTCCGGCTGCGGACGGCTGCTCTGAGACGGCTCCTGCCCTGTCCCGCTTCACTCTTTTAAACTTTCTGATCGTCTGGCGCACTCTTTCTTCATCAAAAGGCTTCGTTAAATAATCGAGTGCGTCGACTTCAAAGGCTTTTAAAGCAAATTGGTCATACGCCGTCGCAAAAACGACGGCCGGCGGATTTTTCATGTTTTTCAGCCGTTTGGCAATGTCAAATCCGTTTTCTCCTGACAAATCAACGTCCAAAAACAGCAGATCCGGTTTTTGATCCATCATACTGTCAAAAGCGGATTCAATATTTTCAGCTTCGTTTATGTCACTTACTTCATTCGTCCGTTTCAGCAAATAAGCTAATTCATCTCTTGCCAGCATTTCATCATCAACGATTAACACCTTCAGCATGTTCTTCTCCTTTAGTCATCAGTTTCAAAGGCAGCTCAAATGATACGTCCGTACCTTTGCCGGCCTCACTTTCCAATCGCAGGGCTGCTTTGGGGCCGAACAGCCCGATCAGCCGCTGATTTAAATTGTAAAGCGCGGTTCCCGTCCCTTCTTTAGACGGGAGCGGACGGTTTCCGAGCACGGACAGCAATTCCGGATCAATTCCCCGCCCGTTATCTCCAACCCGCATTAAAACCGACTGACCGGCGGATACCACGCTGACATTGACGGCACAGCTGTCCTGCTTTCTTGAAAATGCATGGCGGAGCGCATTTTCGACGAGAATCTGCAGCACAAAAGGAGGAATTTCGATGTCCTCCAAACCGCGTTCGATTTCAAGACTGATTTTATATTTCCCGGGAAAACGGGCCTGCTCCAATGATAAATACGCCTGCAGATGGTTCAGTTCTTTAGAAAGCGGGATGAGCAGCTGCCTTGCCCCCTGCAGATTGGAACGGAAATAGACGCTCAGCTGCAGCAGAAGCTTTCTGGTTTTTTCCACATCCGTACGGCAAAGAGCAGAAATCGTATTGATCGCATTAAACAGAAAATGCGGATTGACCTGTGCCTGAAGCGCCTTTATTTCTGCGTCTTTCAGCAATTTGCTCTGCAGTTCCGCCTCGCCGAGTTCAAGCTGGGTGGAAAACAGCATGGCGAGTCCTTCTGCAAGCTCTTCTTCAACCCGGCTTAAACCTGACGGGCTTTTAAAGTACATTTTCAGCGTCCCGATCGTTTTGCCGTTTGACGTCAGCGGCAATACGATCGCCGCATGCAGCGGACAGGGATCGTGCGTGCATTCAATTTCTTCCTTTGATGTCGCTTTCATAATATGACCCGTTTTAATGACGCGTTTTGACAATCCGGTGATCAGGCTTTCAGACGGAATATGGTGGTCGGCACCCGCGCCGACGTGCGCCAAGATCTTTTCGTTATCCGTAAGCGATACCGCGTCCGTTCCTGTTTGCCTGTGAATGATGGCGGCGACGCTTTTGCATGAGCTTTCATTCAGCCCCTGGCGGAAAAACGGAAGCGTCTGATCGGCAATCATCAGCACCCTATGGGTTTCAAGGGCTCTCGCCCGTTCTTCCTTCCGGATAA
This sequence comes from Bacillus sp. FSL P4-0334, assembly GCF_038004825.1. NCBI lineage: Bacteria > Bacillati > Bacillota > Bacilli > Caryophanales > Bacillaceae > Bacillus > Bacillus sp. FSL P4-0334. The sequence continues at coordinate 4,005,014 of NZ_JBBORX010000001.1, forward strand.
TCGACTGAATGATCGAAAGAAAAATAAAAGTTCCTGACCCGTTTACCAATATCATCGGGATGCTGATGATGCTCACAAGCGTCCAAGCATCAGAAAACGGCTTGGCCATCAAGAGGATGAGCAGCATTTGCAGCGATTCCATTCCGAGTCCGACAAGCGCGGCCACCCGCGGTGTCGGCATCGCATAGCGTTTTCTGAAATACCGTCCGATCCATCCGGACAAAATGCCCGCTAAAACGGATGAGACGGCACAGCTGACTGCGGTCGCGCCGCCGAGTGATAAACGATGCAGGCCGGCCAGTATGCCGACGCCGATCCCCACATACGGGCCGCCTAAGAGTCCGCCGATTTCAACGCCCATAATTCTTGTATTGGCAATTGAACCGGACGGATTAATTTGAAACACCCAGTCATTATTCATGATTGTATTCCGCTGAATTTCTATTCCCGTATAGTTGCTGATGATACTGAACAGCGAGAAAATTGAAATCAGCACCGCTTTGCCTTTATAGCTCTCAGGCTGCTGGAGCGCCTGTCTGAACAATCTGGTATGAGCCAGAACAAATCCCAATATGACGATAATTCCGACTCTTTCCAGCATCATGATGATCAAATGCAGCATACTTTTCACCTGTTCTTTCAAATTTAATTTTATCACGTTTTAGAGCCTGAGACAGAATCTGACACAAACCTGCCTGTTTTTTTCAAATCATCTGAAAACAAATCTTTCACAGTCTATATATCTATTGTAGAATAAACGGGAGCCTTGCGGCAGAGAGTTTCAGAATATAACAAAGAGGAGAAGATCATGAAAGCCGTATTTTTTGATTTGGACGATACACTGTTATGGGATGAAAAAAGCGTCAGAACAACATTCAGGGAAACATGTTTACAAGCGGAAAAAAAATATGGCCTTGACCCGCATACATTTGAAGATGCGGTTCGGAAAGCGGCACGGGAATTGTATATGTCATACGAAACCTATCCTTATACGGTCATGATCGGCATTAATCCATTTGAAGGATTGTGGGCGAATTTTTCCGAGCCGGTCAGCGAAGGATTTAAACAGCTGAATCGGATTGCGCCGGAATACAGACGAAACGCCTGGACGAACGGCTTAAAAAGCGTCGGTATAGACGATGCGGCTTACGGCGAATATTTGGCGGAGTTTTTCGCGGCGGAACGCAGACAGCGTCCGTACGTGTATGATGAAACGTTTGCGGTGCTTGATAAGCTGAAAGGTGTTTATGAATTGCTTCTGCTGACAAACGGCGATCCCAGCCTGCAGAAAGAAAAACTCGCCGGCGTTCCTGAGCTTGCGCCTTATTTTAATGAAATCGTCATCTCAGGCGCTTTCGGAAAAGGGAAACCCGACGCCTCCATATTCGAACATTGCCTCGGCCTCCTGAACCTGAAAAAAGAAGACGCCATTATGGTCGGAGATAACCTCAATACTGATATATTGGGAGCGAAACGGGCAGGCATTACGACAGTCTGGATAAACCGGACGCAAAAGAAAAATGATACGGACATTGCGCCTGATTACGTGATCAGCGATCTTCACGAGCTGTTTGCGATTATAGAGAAACAAAAAGAAAGATAATTTTATACGCAAAAAAACCCCATTCTGAATGAACGGGGTTTTTTGCATTTCCGGTTATTTTTTCGCTTCGGCTACAGCCTTTTTCACAAAATCGTCCAATGAGACGGTTTCTGATTTCTGCTCGCCGTATTTCCGGACGTTTACCGCGCCGTTTTCCGCTTCTTGGTCACCGACCACAAGCATGTACGGGATTTTTTGCATTTGCGCTTCACGGATTTTATAGCCGATTTTCTCGTCCCGGCTGTCAAGCTCGACACGCAGGCCTTCACGCTGCAGGCGCTCCTGCACTTTTTTCGCATAGTCAAGATGCACGGACGGTGATACAGGAATGACTTGGAACTGCACCGGCGCAAGCCATGTCGGAAGGGCGCCTTTGTGCTCTTCGATTAAGAAAGCAACGAAACGCTCCATCGTTGACACGACACCGCGGTGAATAACGACAGGGCGGTGCTGTTTGCCGTCTTCTCCGACGTAAGTGAGATCAAAGCGTTCCGGAAGAAGGAAGTCAAGCTGTACAGTTGACAATGTCTCTTCTTTGCCGATCGCCGTTTTCACCTGTACGTCAAGCTTAGGGCCGTAAAACGCCGCTTCGCCTTCCGCTTCATAGTAGTCATGGCCGATTTCGTCCATTGCCGCCTTCAGCATGGATTGCGCTTTGTTCCACATCTCATCATCATCAAAATATTTTTCCGTATCTTCAGGATCGCGGTAAGACAGGCGGAATGTGTAATCACTCAGGCCGAAGTCTTCGTATACGTCTTGAATCAAACGGACCGTGCGGATGAATTCTTCTTTAATCTGGTCAGGGCGGACGAAAATGTGCGCGTCATTTAACGTCATGCCGCGTACGCGCTGAAGACCTGAAAGCGCCCCGGACATTTCATAACGATGCATCGTTCCCAGCTCTGCGATGCGGATCGGAAGCTCGCGGTAGCTGTGAATGTCCTGTTTGTAAATCATCATATGGTGAGGACAGTTCATCGGACGGAGCACGAGTGTTTCATTGTCCATTTCCATCGGCGGGAACATGCCTTCCTGATAATGTTCCCAGTGGCCCGATGTTTCGTACAGGTCTTTGCTTCCGAGAACAGGCGTATAGACGTGCTCATAACCGAGGCTCAGCTCTTTATCCACAATGTAGCGCTCGATCACGCGGCGGATGGTTGCGCCTTTCGGCAGCCAGAGCGGCAGGCCTTGTCCGACTTTTTGAGAGTTGGCGAACAATTTTAATTCTTTGCCCAGTTTTCGGTGGTCACGCTCTTTCGCTTCTTCAAGCATCCGCAAATGCTCTTTCAGGTCATCTTTTTTAAAGAAGGCCGTGCCGTAAATGCGCTGAAGCATTTGGTTTTTGCTGTCGCCGCGCCAGTATGCGCCCGCAAGGCTCAGCAGCTTAAATTCTTTAATTTTGCCTGTAGACGGCACGTGCACGCCGCGGCACAGGTCAAAAAATTCGCCCTGCTCATAAATGGAGACCGTTTCGTCTTCTGGGATGGCATCCAGCAGTTCAAGCTTCAGATTATCGCCGATTTCCGCAAACATGGCTTTTGCTTCATCACGGCTCACTTCTTTTCGGATAATCGGCAGATTTTCACCGACGATTCGTTTCATTTCTTTTTCAATCTTCGGAAGGTCATCCGGCGTCAGCGCCTGCTCCATTTCAACGTCATAATAGAACCCGTTTTCAATGACGGGACCGACACCGAATTTCACATCTTTATAAATGCGTTTAATCGCCTGGGCCAATAAATGCGCCGTGCTGTGCCGCATGATGTTCAAACCTTCTTCTGTGCCTTCTGTAATGATTTCTACGGCACCATCCTCTTGAATCGGCGTTCTTAAATCAATTTCCTGTCCGTTCAGTTTTCCGGCTAAAGACTTTTTCTTTAATCCCGGACTGATGGATGCCGCGATATCTTCTGTTGTTGTTCCTTTCGGAAATTCCTTTACCGCTCCGTCCGGAAATGTGATGTTGATCATATCTGACATCTTCGTCACTCCTTTTTTTATGCAAATCAAAAACCCCGCCCCCTATGAAAGGGACGAGGTTAAATAAACGGAATCGTGGTTCCACCCTTTTTTCCGCGCGGCCGATTGTTTCGGCACCTGCGGCTCTAAACTCTGTAACGGGAGTTCCCGTCAGCTATTACTGGCGCTTCTTCCGGCGTTCACAGCTGAAGTTCAAAGGCGGTAAAGACAATGATCCATAGCTGGAAAGCTTTCAGCCTGGGCTCTCCTCTCTTATAAAGCCGGTATCAATGCTTCATGTCCTTATCAATACGTGTAGCAATCATTAATCTTTTATGTATTATAAAATGTCTGTGAGAAAAATGCAACTCGGTTTTCCGTCTGATTTCGCACAGACAGCCCTGCCGCTTACACAAGGCCGTCCGTGCGGCTATCCTTCCGTCTTCTCGGCTGCAAACGCGCCCAGCGGAAAAAGGCGCACCCTCTCCTGAAACACGTTTTGAATCGTTCTGGACATCATATGCTCCGGTTTGTCCGTATACAGTTCTACCGTCTCAGGCGCAATGGAGATCAGCGGCGCAAGGAGATGGGAATCTATATACATCGGGTGCTCCCGCACAAACCGTCTGTCTATGTATTTTTTCTGTTCCCGTTCTGACAAATAGCGCAGCTCCCACAGCGTAAAAGCCCGGTCATGTACGATGCGGACTTTCTTCATCCGCGGCGGATTGGATGTCACATAATCTCTCAGAGACTGGATAAAGTTTTGATATTCCTGTTCCATCCGGTATTCATCTATCGCAGCCTCCGCGTATTCTCTGAGCCGCTCATAATACCTGCCGAGCCGGAACGTCTGAAACGAACGCACGGAAAAAACACCCGCATCAAGTGAAATCGTCCGGAGCGCATCTGAAATAAACTGTGTGCGCGGCTCTTTCTTCGGCTCGAACGGATGATCATCAAGCTCTCCTTCCATAATGCTGTGTGCAAGCTGAAGGATTTGCTGCTGTTCATCCTGATCGGTGAAGCAGTATGCATCCTCAATAAGCGAAAGCATATGCTCGTCTTCTTTGCATTCCAAAAAAAACCTGACAAGTATCGGCTCAATAAAGCGCTGAACGCAAAAAGCCGTTTCAGACCTTGCGATTCCGACTTTTTTTATGCCTTCACGGACAATAAAATGTCTCCGGTCGTCCGATTGCTGAATGAGATGTAAAAAAGCGGCGGTATCGTGGTCATCTTCAAAGATCACTTCAAGCATATTTGTCCCCCCTTACGGCATCTGTTACAAGTATATGGGGGATGTTTTTAAAATAGACGTAAAGGTTAGCTTTCACCGCCGAACAAATGGCGCACCTTCTTTTTAAATATAACGGGAAGCGATAAAAATACGATGTAAAGACAGATCACGCCGAGTACGGTCAGCACATTTCCGGACATAAAGCTCGCGCCGAGCACATTCAGGACGATCGTCCCCGGAATGATGCCCGCTGCGGTCGCCAAAAAATACGTCATCGGCCTGACTTTCGATAGGCCCGCGGCATAGCTGATCACATCAAAGTTAACAGGCAGAATACGCAGGATAAAAATATAAAAGAAGCCATTGGTTTTCATCTGTTTTTGAATGGCTTCCATTTTTCCATGACGGCTTTTCTCATTAAAGGCAAACAGCCCCGCCGCAAAAAAAGACGCGGCGGCAGCGCCCATTGAGCCCGCCAGCGTATACATGGTGCCGAAAAACGGGCCGAACGCCAATCCTCCGGCGACGGAAACGATTGATACGGGAAACAGCACAAAAGGCCTGACGATGGAAATTCCGATAAACACAAGCGGCGCAAAAACACCGAACGATAATACCCACAGCCGGATCTCCTTAGGCGACAGATTCAGATATTTGCGGTTTGCCCACAGCAAAAGGCCCGCTCCCGCCGCAGCCGCAGCCCAAGTGACAGCCTTCTTATTCCTCATTCCCTTCAAATCCTTCCCATTGGACGCCGGCATCATGAACGGCGGCGGTTTTCCCCGTCAAGACGGACGGGCGAAGCCAAATATAAAATCCGCTCCATCAGTCTTGCCGCTTTTACTTCTTCCTTTTCTCCCCGCTGTGAATACGTAAAATGATGCTTCAGCTCGTCAGGTGAGAAATTAGACGAGAAGAAAGTGGGAAGCTGCTGGCTCATTCTGTGCTGAAGCACGGTGCCGATGACCTCATCTCTGACCCAGCTTGTCATTGACTCCGCTCCGATGTCATCAAGCATCAATACGGGCGTCGTTTTCACCATATTCAGTTTCGCCTCCAACGACTGATCCTGGAGCGAGTTTTTCAGCTCTCTGACAAATTCGGGAACATATACGATCATTGATGAATACTCTTTTTCCGCCAGTTCGTTAGCAATGGCGGCTAAAATAAATGTCTTTCCGATTCCGAATTTTCCGTACAGATACAGCCCTTTGCCTTTTCCCGTTTCATTATAGCTCTTCAGAAAATCCGTCACATGCTGGAAAATGCCGACTCTGCTCGGATCGGTAATGTCGATCTGCTGAAACGTCGCGCCGAGAAGATCCTGCTGGATATACATGCTCTTCATCAGGGACTTTTGCCTTTTCTGGCGGTCGAGCTTTCTCTTTTCCGGACATTCGTAATATTCAATATCAATGGAACGCCCGTTGATCACAAGCTTCGGATGATAGCCTTCAAGCAGGCTGTTCGTCCGGCTGTCTTTCGAACAGAAGGCGCACTGTTTGCTTTGCTGAACGAATTCGTACAGTTTATTTAACCCTCTGTCAATCATGCTTTGATTGATTACATCTTTCTGTTCCTTCAAAAAAGCCTGGACGTCTTCGTCGGCCATGACTTGCTGCTGCATTCGTTCCAGGCGTTTTTGAAAGTCAGGTCTTTTCGTCACGCCTTCTAAGGATCGGCTGATCGGTTCCATTCAATATCACCCCGCTTCTCTGTCTCAATAGGCAGAGTATTTTTTCAGTTTTTTCATTTCTTCCATCATTTTTTTCTTCTGTTCTTCAAGATCCTGCGCGGAAAGAGCCGGCTGTTCTTGTTTCTTCCCGGTTTCTTCTTCTTTCATCCAATCAGGGCGCTTTTCTTCCCGGACAGTTTTTTTGCCGCGCGCCGCGCCGTTTGTTTTGCCGTCCGCCCAATCAAGATATTGCCTGTGCTCTTCTATTGCGAGCTTCATTGCTTCCCGTACCGTTTTGACTTTCTTTCTGGCCCAGTGGGCGGCGATTTTTTGGATATAGTTTTTGGACAGCTTCATATCCGTTTTCAGCATGACATAATAAATCAGCACATTGGTGACGCCGGGCTCAAGCTTTTGTTCGAACATAATATCGGCGATAATCTGCAAGTCGGCTTTTGACGGCTCGGTCCCGTCCGCAATGTCTTGAAGAAGCTTTCTCGGTGATATGGTCTCAAGCTGTGCGATGAGTTCGCCGTTCAATGAATCGTCCTTTTCCGTCCGGTTTTCTCTCAAGGTGACAGGCTGTGTTTTATCAATCAGTTCCGGAAGCTTACCGCTTCTTTCAATTTGGTACCAATCGCTGGCCGCTTTCCTCAGCGCTTCGGCCGTTATCGTATCCTGTTCATTAATTGCGGTCATGACGACGTGCTGCATGGAGATAGGATCTATTCCGTATAAATATGAAAGCTTTTTAATGCTCTCCCGCACGTCCTGCGTGATTGATTTGCGCGGTATCATCGTTTCTGACAGTCCCGCCATGAAAAGCTCAAAATCAAATACTTCCTCCGTCACCGTATAGGAAGGCGCTTGTCCGACAGACGCCGTCTCATAGTCCTCGGGGAGCTTCATCGCCTCTTCCATATCAGGCGTCATTTTCCATTCACTCGGCTGAAAAGAGGCAAAAGCGTGATTAAACGGACGGGTAATGTCCCTTGCGCCCGCGCCGACGGAAGGGTGCGTGTAAAATTGTCTCAGCTGCTGGTATTTCGTTTTACCGACTCTGTTATAAAGAAAGACATTCAGCATGCCGTCTTCAAAAAAATCATTCGGTCTGAGCGGGGGCAGCAGCTCATAAATAAACATCCGCTCTTTCTGCTCGGACTCCCGGATATACACTTTCAGCAGCCCGATTCCTTCAAGCTTTCCCTGTTCATGATGAATCTTTTTTAAATTTGACTGCATCATGCCCATCAGCTGCCTGTGCGAGGATTCCGCTCCCCACAAGCGGTTCTGCTCAAGCTCCCCCCATAAGGTCATATAAAGGGAGAATGCAAAAGAACCGATCAGCGGCTGGTACAGATGTGTCAAAACCTGTCTGTCGACCTCCTGAAGAAGCGAACGGCTTTTGACCGTATAAGGATCTACAGGCAATACGTCATTCCAATAGTCAGCCATGATTCTCAAACCTTCCGATATGTTTCTACTCTCATTTTACACCGTTTCTGCGATCTATCAAATGCCAATTTTGCTCATGAGAAAAGAGCCAGACACAATCTCTTAGCTCTCTCAGCGTTCTTTCTTTATTAAATCTTTCAATTCATCGATAAACACGTTTATATCCTTAAACTGCCGGTAGACGGAGGCAAAGCGGACATAAGACACCTCATCGATTTTCGCCAGACGGTCCATTACCATTTCTCCGACAAGTTCGCTTTTGACTTCAGATACACCTTGGTTTCTCAGTTCTTTTTCAATGTCAAAGCACATGTCTTCCAATGTTTTTAAAGGAACGGGCCTTTTTTCACAAGCTTTAATTAACCCGCGCAGCATTTTTTCACGGCTGAATTCTTCCCGGACGCCTTCTTTTTTCACGACGATCAGAGGCATCTCTTCAAACTTCTCAAATGTAGTGAAGCGGTAATGGCAGGCTTCGCATTCCCGCCTTCTGCGGATTGATTTCCCTTCGTCCGCAGGCCGTGAATCAAGTACGCGGGAACCGTTGTGCTGGCATGAAGGACATTTCAAATTGGATCAGCTCCCATCTGTTTCGTTGCTGTAATGCGGTTCGCAAGCTTCCGGTAAATGCCCGCCAACGTTTCTAGGATGAGCCTATTTGTTGGGAGAGCCGATAGACCGGCCTTATCTTTTCTATTTTACAAAAAAAATGCTTAAAGAAAAAGCAATGCTGTTTTTTTACATTAGAAAAGGAGCATCAGCTTCAAAGCACGTAATGGCTTTTTCAGCTTAGCTCCCTTGTGTTTGCGTTTTGAAAATTACAGTACTTTCGCTTGTGCCTGTTTAATCTGTACAGGCCCCATTCCTCTCGGTATTTCAATGTTTTCTCTTGTATCTGCATGTAATGCGTCCGCAATGTAATCCGCAGCCACATTAGGATCCAGGTCTCCACAAGTATAAACATCAATGCTTGCATATCCGTGTTCAGGAAAACTGTGAATCGTTAAATGTGACTCAGAGATGATAACGACTCCGCTTACGCCTTGCGGTGCAAATTTGTGAAATGCGACCTCGCGCACTTCAGCTCCTGATTTCAAAGCAGCATTTACAAACGTTTTTTCAATAAAATCCATGTCATTGAGCTTATCAAAATCGCATCCCCACAGCTCGGAGATGACGTGACGCCCCATTGTTTCCATAATCATGGACCCCCCTTAACAAGAATTAAAAAAGTGAATTTCCGAGAACTGACCCGGCCATTTACCACGGGGGAAAGTTAGTCCGGAGAGGTCCTAACCCTTTAAGTAATTCCGAAGCAGTCACGAGCAAGAAGTTCACGAAAGATAGTATACTGTGTTTAAGTTTATTTTGCAAGGTGTGTTTTTTGCGAATATGCCGTTAAGGGTTTTTTTCTAACAAATGTCCATGATCTTTAGTCTACACAGCTGACGGGTGTTTCATTCGCGCGGCGACGTGACGGATAAGATCAACGACCCGGCAGGAATATCCCCATTCATTGTCATACCAGGCGAGCACCTTTACTTTTCGGTCTTCCATCACCATCGTTGTCAGTCCGTCGATGATCGCAGAGTGTGAATTCGTATTATAATCCGAAGAAACGAGCGGCTCATCCGAATAATCAAGAATTCCGTACATCGACGTTTTTGCGGCTCTTTGGAAAGCGGCGTTTACTTGCTCGGCCGACACATCTGTTTTCAGATCGCAGACAAGGTCCACTAATGACACATTCGGAACGGGAACACGCAAAGCGAGACCGTGAAGTTTTCCTTTCAAATGAGGCAGCACGAGCGACAGCGCTTTGGCGGCGCCTGTAGAAGTCGGAATGATGGATTCTCCGCAGGCTCTCGCCCTCCGCAGATCTTTATGCGGATTGTCGATATTTTTTTGATCATTCGTGTAAGCGTGAACAGTCGTCATCAGGCCGCTTTCAATCCCGAATTCCTGATCAAGCACTTTGACGACCGGCGCAAGACAGTTTGTCGTGCAGGATGCATTTGAAATAATGACATGTTCATCGGGATTGAACTGCTCTTCATTTACTCCCATGACAATGGTAACGTCTTCATTTTTGCCCGGGGCCGTTAAAATGACTTTTTTCGCCCCTGCTTCAATATGGCTCATCGCTTTTTCTTTTGAATTAAATTTCCCCGTTGCCTCTACGACGATGTCTATTCCGCATTCTTTCCACGGAAGCTCTCTCGGGTCCCGGCGATTGAACAGCATAATATGTTTTCCGTTGACGATCAGACTGTCGTCGGAGGTCTCAACTTCTTGATCGTATTTGCCGTGAATTGTGTCATACTTTATCAAATGAGCAAGCGTTTCCGGGGGATAGCTTGCATTAATGGCTGTTATTTGAATTTGATCATCTTCCATTGCTTTTCTGAACACCATTCTTCCGATTCTTCCAAACCCGTTGATTGCTACTTTTACCTTCATGCTCAGGTCACCCCTTTTTAATATGCCACTCTAATTTACCTTTATTTATATATAGTATAACACATTAAAAGAAATCCGCCAGTACAACTTGATAAAAATCCACCCTTATACCGATCAATATGTTGTTCAATCGGTTTTTTTGCATATAAAATGATCTTTCTTCCATAAAAAAAGCAGGATCAGCGTCTCAGGCTGCCTGCTTTTTTCTTATATTTGTCCCGGTTCTTTAAATTTGTCATTTAAAATGCTGTCCTCTAAAACGGAAGACACCTCGCCGTACCGTTTAGCAATATGCATCGCGCCCCAGTCGCACAGCGCGTTTAAAATTCTTTCCAGACTGTGCCCGTATTCACTCAGCTCGTATTCCACTTTCGGCGGCACCTGATTGTACACGATCCGGTTGATGACGCCGTCAGCTTCCAGCTCCCGCAATTGCTGTGTCAGCATCTTCTGGGTGATGTCCGGCATAAGCCGCTTCAATTCGCTTGTCCGTTTTTTCCCGCGCATGAGGTGGCAGAGGATCACACACTTCCATTTTCCGCCGATCACTTCAAGCGCCGCTTCTACGGATATATTGTATTTTTTCTTCAGCAACGGTAATTCCTCCTCATCTATAGGAACTAAAAAGTGCCTATGGCACTTAAAAGTACGTTCTTTTCAATGACACTTCTATCGATCATAATGACATTTGCCGGCTGAAAAGGAATGTACTCTTATACTTATATCGTTTACCCGGCATCATTTCAACCATACATTATCGTTCAAGGAGGAAAACAGATGTCTTCACATCGCCAAAGCTATTTACCAGCGCTGCTGGCATTAGCCGTCAGCGCTTTTGCGATCGGCACAACCGAATTTATCAGCGTCGGGCTGCTGCCGCTTATATCTCAAGATCTGCATATACCTGTGACAACGGCGGGGCTTACCGTTTCCATGTATGCTCTGGGCGTGACATTCGGCGCGCCGGTTTTAACGTCTCTTACATCCGGCATGTCGCGGAAAACGCTGCTGCTCTGGGTGATGTTAATTTTTATCGCCGGAAATACACTCGCAGCGAGCGCTTCCTCAATCGGCGTCTTACTGGCGGCACGGGTTATTTCGGCTTTTTCCCACGGCATTTTCATGTCAATCGGGGCAACAATCGCCGCCAATATCGTGCCGGAGCATAAAAGAGCAAGCGCGATTTCCATCATGTTCACGGGGCTGACGGTGGCTACGGTGACCGGCGTTCCGTTCGGCACCTATCTCGGCCAGCAATTCGGATGGAGAATCGCATTTGCCGTCATTGTGGCGGTAGGAATCATCGCATTCCTAACAAACGCGCTTCTCGTTCCGTCGCGTTTGCGCAAAGGGACGAAAACCGCATTTTCCGAGCAGGTCAAACTCGTCACAAACGGCCGGTTATTGCTTTTATTTATGATTACCGCGTTAGGCTACGGCGGAACGTTTGTCGTGTTTACGTATTTATCTCCGCTTCTTCAGGAGGTAACCGGTTTTCAGAAAGAAACCGTCGCGGCCATCCTGCTCGTTTACGGAATTGCGATTGCCATCGGAAACATGATTGGCGGCCGTTTATCAAACCGAAATCCGCTGAAAGCCTTGTTTTATATGTTCATTGTCCAGGCTGCTGTGCTGTTTGTTCTGACTTTTACCGCGCCGTTTAAAACAGCCGGGCTGATCACCATTATTTTCATGGGGCTGTTGGCGTTTATGAATGTGCCGGGGCTTCAGGTATATGTTGTGATGCTGAGTGAACGTTTTGCGCCAAGCGCCGTTGATACAGCATCAGCCTTAAATATCGCGGCATTTAATGCCGGAATCGCGATCGGCTCATTTGCCGGCGGAATCATTACAGACTCAATCGGAATCATTCATACCGCTTGGATCGGGGCGCTGATGGTGCTCAGCGCGGTCGTATTAACCGGATGGAGCAGGAAGCTTGAAAAGCGGGATCGCACTGCCCTTGAAAGGAGGTGAGTTTTTCTTCAGCGCATTTTGATTGTTTCAACAGACAACTAATAGGAGGAATATATACATGACAACACATTTACAAGCAAAAGCAACATTGCATAACGGAGTAGAGATGCCTTGGTTCGGCATCGGAGTTTTCAAAGTAGAGGAAGGCGCGGAACTCGTCAACGCGGTGAAAACGGCATTGGTGCACGGCTATCGCAGCGTTGATACCGCCGCGATTTACGGAAATGAAGAAGGTGTCGGCGAAGGCATCCGCCAAGGGCTACAAGAAGCGGGATTAAAACGTGAAGACATTTTTGTCACGTCAAAAGTATGGAATGCCGATTTAGGATATGAAGAAACGTTAAAAGCGTTTGACACAAGCTTAGAAAAACTCGGTTTAGATTATTTGGATTTATATTTGATCCATTGGCCTGTCGAAGGAAAGTACATCGATGCGTGGCGGGCGCTCGAAACCCTCTACCGGGATGGACGCATTAAGGCGATCGGGGTCAGCAATTTCCAAATTCACCACCTGAAACATCTCATGAAAGAGACGGAAATCAAGCCGATGATCAACCAGGTGGAGTACCATCCTCGTCTGACACAGAAAGAACTGCTTGCTTTCTGCACTGAACAAGGCATTCAGCTTGAAGCGTGGTCGCCATTGATGCAAGGTCAGCTGCTTGATCACACCGTCTTACAGGAAATCGCTGAGAAGTACGGCAAATCAGCCGCTCAAGTGATTTTGCGCTGGGATTTGCAAAACGGTGTCATCACCATTCCGAAATCAACTAAAAAACACCGTATTGAAGAAAATGCAAATGTCTTTGATTTCGAACTGTCAGCTGACGATATGAAGCGGATTGATGATCTGAACGAAAACCTCCGTGTCGGTCCGGACCCTGACAATTTTGATTTTTAACCAGAAAAACACCGTTCGGCTTTCCGAACGGTGTTTGTTTATGCCCAGCTGCTCAATACTTCCTCAAGCTGGTGCTTTGTATATTCAAGACTGCCGCTGTTATCAATGACGGCGTCAGCTTTTTTTGTTTTATCCGCTAAAGGCATTTGCGACGTTATCCGGCTCATCGCTTCTTCTTCTGTAAGGGAATTCCGCTCTATCAGCCGTTTAAGCTGAATGTCTGCCGGTACGGTGACGACGAGCACCTTGCCGACAAGATAATCAAGCCCGCTTTCATACAAAAGCGGTATATCCAAAACGACGAACTGCTCTTTTCGCGCAACGGCTTCATCCCGCTGTTTCAGCATTTCCGCACGCACCGCCGGATGAACGATCTGATTCAGCTTCAGACGCTTCTGTTCGTCAGTGAAAACGATAGAACCGAGTTTTTTTCTGTCAATACCGCCATTTTCCAGCAGGATGTCTTTTCCGAATGCTTCCACAATTTGTCCGTAAGCCGGCATTCCTTTTTCCACCGCCTGTTTTGCGATGGCATCCGCATCAATGACTGTTATTTTTTTGTCGATCAGCATACGCGCTACCGTGCTTTTGCCGCTTGCGATGCCTCCCGTTAAACCGATGACCAAGCTCAAAAAGCCCACTCCTTCTTACATTTTCCAAATCCCGATGATAATCAGCAGGACTCCCGGCAAAAATGTCATTTTATCTATCCAATTCCATCTTGAAAGCAAATGCCCCGCGTTTATGCCGAGTGAAACAAACAGCGAGCTCATCAGCCCGACAGTCACGCTCATCATAACCGGAGAAAAGCCGAGAATGGCCGCTCCCAGCCCGGCGCCAAACGCGTCAATGGATAAGGCGATACCGAGCAGAAGCGCCTCGACTCCATTAATGGTTCCGGATTGATCAATATCAGCGCTGGTCGGTTTTTTCAAAATATGAATGACGATGCCGAGCGATTTCACTTCAAGATTAAGTAACGTTTTTTCATGCAATAAGTAATCCGGCTCTTTAGCCGGTTTGAAAAATTGCCAGATGACCCATGCCCCGATTCCGATTAAGATCAGTCCGCCCAGTTTTTCCGTGACGGATACGGGAAAAATCTTTGTCAGAAAATGGCCGATCAGCATGGATATAAACATCACAGAGGCTGAACAGCAAGCGATCACGGCAATCGCTTTGAACGGGATTTTCATTTTTCTCAAACCATACGTAAACCCGACTGAAAAACTGTCCAAGCTGACAGCAAAAGCCAAAAGCAGCAAAGAAACAATCTCCATATCCGTTTCTCCCTTTCTCTTGATCGGCACTTGTGACATATGCCTATTGGGTGAATCACAATATATATATGGAGAAAGGTCATCAACTGTGTTAGAAAAAAGTCATTCTGCTGCCGCCTGCTTGAACCGCTTCAGTTCATGATTTTTTTTGGCAGCGGGCGCAAAAATGCGTACCCCTTCCGCCGACCACGATTTTAGAAATCATCGTGCCGCACGTTTTGCACGGTTCATCCTTTTTGCCGTATACGTAATGTTTGAGCTGAAACATTCCGATCTCCCCTTGAGAATTGATATAAGACCGGACGGTGCTCCCGCCCGCGTCAATCGCTTCCTGAAGGGTGTCTTTAATTTCTGTATGAAGCGTTTTTATCTGCCCGTCTGACAGACTGTTCGCTTTTGTCTCAGGATGAATACGCGCCCGGAATAAAGCTTCATCGACATAAATATTGCCGAGGCCGACGACCGCTTTTTGGTCGAGCAGGGCTGTTTTCACTGCGCGGTTCGTTTTTGCAAGCCGCTCTTTTAAATAAGCAGCGGTAAATGCTTCATCATCGGGTTCGAGCCCGAGCTGTGAAAGCGGTAATGCATTCTGTTCCTCTCCCGGCGCAAACAAATGCATCGTGCCGAATTTCCGGACATCCCGGTAGCGGAGCTGTGTTCCGTCCGTCATGTGAAACACGACGTGCACATGTTTATCGTCAGGCTCATCGGCCTGATGAAGACCGTATTTCCCCTCCATCCGCAGGTGGGACACCATGACATAATGATCCAGATGGAAAAGCAAAAACTTTCCCCTTCTTCCGATGGATCGGATTGTTTCTCCTGCAATCTGCCGCGCGAATTCCTCCGGCTCGGCGGGTTTTTTGATGATATTCGGCCATCTGATATCCGCCGATTCAATCGTTTTCCCCTTCACAAGACCGGTCAGAGTGCGCCGGACCGTTTCAACTTCTGGTAATTCCGGCACAATCATCACTTCCTTTTTCTCTGTTTATTTTGCATCGTACCAAGACGGCCCTGAAGCATAATCCGCCTTCAGCGGCACGTCTAATGCCAAAGCATGCTCCATCACTTCAGGAACCAGCTTCTCTAATATTTCAATTTCTTCCTTAGGCGCTTCAAAAATCAATTCATCGTGCACCTGAAGCAGCAGTCGCGCCTTCAGGTTTTTTTCTTTCAGCTCAGCTGCCATGTCAATCATGGCTTTTTTAATAATATCGGCGGCGCTTCCCTGAATCGGCGTATTCATGGCCGTTCGTTCCGCAAAGCTCCGCAGGTTGAAGTTGCGGCTGGTCAGCTCAGGAATATAGCGGCGGCGCTGCATAAGGGTCGTGACATATCCTTTTTGCTTCGCTTCCTGCACCGATTCTTCCATATACGCCTTAACGCCCGGGAAGCTCTCCAAATAGCGGTCTATAAAAGCGCCCGCTTCTTTCCGGGTGATGCCGAGGTTTTGTGACAGCCCGTAATCACTGATGCCGTAAACAATGCCGAAATTGACGGCCTTTGCCTGGCGGCGCATCGCTTGTGTCACTTCATCTTCACTGACATGAAACACGTCCATGGCGGTTTTTGTGTGAATGTCCATGTCATTCGTAAACGCTTCAATCAGATTTTCATCTTTTGAAATATGCGCAAGCACCCTTAATTCAATTTGTGAATAATCGGCGGCGAAAATAAGCCAGTCCGGTTCGGACGGTACGAAAGCCTGACGGATTTTCCGCCCTTCCTCCAGCCGGATCGGAATATTTTGCAGGTTCGGATCCGTTGAGCTGAGGCGTCCGGTTTGAGTCAATGCCTGATTGAATCGTGTATGCACCTTATGAGAATCCTTGCGCGTGACCTTCAGCAGCCCTTCAATATAAGTCGATTGGAGTTTGCCGATTTGTCTGTATTGCAGAATGTGCGCGACGATATCATGTTTGTCTGCGAGCTTCTCAAGCACATCGGCTGAAGTGGAATAGCCTGTTTTTGTTTTCTTTACTGGCGGCAGGCCGAGCTTTTCAAACAGAATGACGCCGAGCTGTTTTGGTGAATTGATGTTAAACGGCTCACCGGCGATGTCATGGATTTTTTCTTCATATTCTTTCAGCTTTGCCTTGAGCTCTTCGCCCATTCGCTTCAGTCTTTCAACATCCACTTTGACGCCCATTGATTCCATTTCTCCGAGAATTAGCGCAAGCGGGAGTTCGAGATCTTCATATAATTCAAGCTGATTATTTTCTTCCAGCGCGTGCAGCAGTTTGTCACGGAGGCTGTTAACGGCAGACGCTTTCCGCGCGAGATGATCGGCAAGCTCTTTTTCAGCCGGAACGGCGCGCTTTGCGCCTTTTCCGTATACCGCTTCATCTTTTGAAACGATATTCAGCCCGTATTCTTTCGCTACGCTCGCGACATCGTCGTACGAATTGCCCGGGTTTATAATGTAGGCAGCAAGAAGCGCGTCAAATTCCGTTCCCTTCAGCTCAATTCCCTGCCAGCGCAAAGCGACGACTGAACGTTTGCTGTCGAACACCCACTTTTTCATCGATTCATCTTCAGCCCAAGATTTAAAAGCTTCAGACTGAATGGCGATTTCTTTCGGAATATAATAAAGACCTGTTTCATTCACGATGGAAAAGCCGAGGATCGGTTCTTCGTGATAGTTATCACCGATTTGTTCGACGACCAAAGCGGACGGCGAAACGAGCATATCTTCAGTGATTTCTTCTGCCGTTTCAACATTGATGTCTTCAAAATTTTCTTCCGCCGTTTCGCCGCTTTCTTCACCGAGCCGCTCAAGAAGCGTATTAAAACCGAGGTCTTTAAAAATGGCAACAACTTGTTCACGGTCAAACCCTTGGTAATCTAAATCTTCGGGCTTGACTTCAATCGGCGCATTTGTCATAATCGTCGCCAGCTCTTTGCTCATCAGGGCTTGTTCCTTATATTCTTCAAGCTTTTCTTTTAATTTTTTTCCGCTGACTTCATCAATGGAATCAAGCAGTTTCTCAACCGAATGGAACTGCTTTAAAAGCTTAATCGCGGTTTTTTCTCCGACGCCGGGGACGCCCGGTATGTTATCGGATGAATCCCCCATTAATCCCTTCATATCAATGATTTGCAAAGGGGTCAGACCGTACTTTTCTTGCACGTGCTCCGGCGTGTAATCTTCCACGTCGGTAATGCCTTTTCTCGTAATGGCAACGGTCGTTTTCCCGGTTGCAAGCTGGGTTAAGTCCTTGTCCCCCGAAACTACCTTTACTTCGAAGCCTTCTTTTTCAGCAGATACGGCAAGGGTGCCGATAATATCGTCCGCTTCATATTCAGGAAGCTCGTAGCGGCTGATTTTGTAGGCATCAAGGAGCTCGCGGATGAACGGCATCTGTTCTGAAAGCTCCGGCGGCGTTTTTTGTCTTCCGCCTTTATATTCTTTAAACGTACTGTGGCGGAAAGTGGTTTTTCCCGCATCAAAAGCCACCAGCATGTGGGTCGGCTTTTCATCTTCCAGCATTTTCATTAAAATCATCGCAAACCCGTATACGGCATTTGTATGGATGCCTTTTTCATTGCTTAAAAGCGGCAATGCAAAAAACGCCCGGTACGCCAGACTGTTTCCGTCGACAAGCACTAATTTTTTTCGTTCCGTCATTCAATATCCTCCTAAGAGCAAAAGCTCGTCATTCCTCTATTTTTTAATCTCACAGCTTCTCTTATTTTAACAAAGTTCAATTTGAAAGGAAAATGAGCGAACCCCGTGAAAACGCAAAAAAGGACGGGAACAAGAAAACACGTTCCCGCCGTCAAAATTGGCTCCTTGGATGAAGGGGTTCTGTTATATCCTAACAAGATAGGTTTAACAGGTCATGAAGAAATTGTTAATCCTTTGTAAAGCTGGTCACGCTTCCGGCTGCCGCTTCAGCGTCACGGTAAATACAGTCCCCTGTCCCGGCTCGCTTGTGACCTCGATTTTACCTTCATGGGCTTCTATTAAGTGCTTCACGATGGCGAGGCCGAGCCCGGTTCCTCCCGAGTTGCGGCTTCTGTCTTTATCCACGCGGTAGAATCTCTCAAATATCCTCGGGATCTCTTCCTTCTGAATGCCGATTCCCGTATCGGACACTTTGATATCGACAACGGTTTCTTTCACATGTACCGAAATCCCCACCGTCCCTTTTTCAGGCGTGTAGGTCAGGGCATTGTTCGCCAGATTCAAAAACACCTGCTTCAGCCTGTGCGCATCACCCGTCACAAAAATCGGCTCTTCCGGGAGATCGAGCTGAAAGCTGATGCCTTTTTCCTCAGCCTTATGCCGCAAAAGCGCTTCAATTTCATGCAGAATTTTTGCGGCGTCAAAGGACTCTACGCGCATCGTAAAGTTTTGCTGCTCCATCTTGGATAAATCCAGTAAATCCTGCACGAGAGATTGGAGCCGCTCACTTTCTTT
Organism: Bacillus sp. FSL P4-0334; assembly: GCF_038004825.1. Taxonomy (NCBI): domain Bacteria; kingdom Bacillati; phylum Bacillota; class Bacilli; order Caryophanales; family Bacillaceae; genus Bacillus; species Bacillus sp. FSL P4-0334. Next base: position 4,023,996 of record NZ_JBBORX010000001.1, read on the forward strand.
CAGAATGATAGACAGAAAGTCTGAAAGCGCCTTTTCGTCTTTCATCGCTCCGTCTAACAGTGTTTCCGTAAAGCCTTTAATCGAGGTGATCGGTGTTTTCAGTTCATGGGAGACATTGGCGACGAAGTCCTTTCTCATCTGCTCCAATTTTTTAATTTCCGTCATATCGTGAAAGACGAGGACGATGCCCTTCCATTCATCGTCAGGCCCCATGATCGGAACGCCGTCAACTTCAAAGTAGCGCCGCTCAATGTTGATGGGAAGTCTGAGCAGCTGGCATTTTTTCGTCTCCGTCATAAAAATGTCTTCGACAAGCCGAATGATCTCCTCATGTTCAAACGCATCATGGTAAAGACGCCGAAGCAGACGTTCAGGCTTTGTATGAAACTGCTGCGTGTATGACCGGTTCACGAGATTGATAAAACCTCTCCCGTCTATTAAAATCAAACCAGATCCGATATTTTCAATGACGGTTAACAGACGATCGCGCTGCATATCCTGCGTTCTCGTCATTTCCATTAAATCGACCGCCAGGCTGTTCATCGCACGCCCGAGACGGTCCGACCGCCTTGCGTAACCGCTGTAGGAGCGGGCGTCATAATTCCCCTTGGACAGCTCCGTCGCCACTTTTGTCGCGGCGTCGATTGATTTTTTGTAACGGGACGTCATGTTTGTATAAAAGAAAACGATAATGATAAAAGCGGTACAAAGACTTGCTGCCAGCATGCCCCACATTTCTCCGGTAACGCTTGAACCGCCGTTGATCTCAGAGGAAACGAGTACATACCCCGCAATTTTCCCGGCGTCATTTTTTACGGCAGTGCCGCGGATGACTTTGCTTTTCGACTGTACGGCTTCCTCGCTTTTATTGTGAGAAATGAACTCCTTTACGGCTGAATCATCAGCATGACTGCCGGAATGATATACGGCGTCACCCTTCTCGTTGAGCACGGCGACGTTTATACCGAGGGTGCGGCCGGCGTCACGGATTACCGTTTCATTGCTTTTATTGCCGATTCGGCCGGTGTCAAGAAGGCCCGCTATGTATACCGATTCCTTTTTCAGCTGATCCGCCGTTCTTTCTTCAGCGGATGAAGAAATAAGCTGCTGTAAAAAAAGGCCGAGAACACTGAAAACCAATATGATACATACAACGAGTAAAGCGAACAGACGCACACGGACTTTATTCATTCATTTTTGGCTCCTCCAGTTTATACCCCAAACCTCTGATTGTTTTAATATAGATGGGTTTTTTGGTATTTGATTCGATTTTGTCGCGCAGATGACTGATATGAACGTCAACAATCCGGGTATCCCCGGCAAAATCATAGTTCCAGACCGCGCTCAGCAGAAGATCTCTCGTCAGCACTCTTCCCTTATGTTTTCCCAAATACAGAAGCAGTTCAAATTCTTTAGGCGTCAATTCCAGCTGTTCTGACTTGAAGTACGCTTCGTAATGCTCCGGAAGAATTTTCAGCTCGCCGATGAGGATCTGCCCGTCCTTTTCCTCTTCTCTGCCTTGTGACAGCGAAGAAATGTCAGCCCTTCTTAAAATGGCTTTCACCCGCGCAGTGACTTCCCGCGGACTGAACGGCTTTGTCATGTAATCATCCGCTCCGAGCTCCAGTCCCAGCACCTTATCAAACTCCTCATCTTTTGCTGTCAGCATCAAGATCGGAACCATCATTTTCTGCTGTCTGAGCTGTTTACAGACGTCGATTCCGTCCACTTTCGGCAGCATGACATCCAGTACGATTAAATCCGGATTTTCATTCTCTGCCAGCTCCAGAGCCTCTTCACCGTCTGATGCGGTAATGACATCATAGCCGGACCGTTCCAGATTATACTGTAAAAGAGTAACGATAGATTGTTCATCATCTACAACTAAAATTTTTTTGTTCATGCTGCGCCCTCCGCTGTCTATTTTCCCCGACATCCAATTTTCTCTATTTTATGTGCTGCATATCACTTTATGATTTCATTTTATCCAATACTGCCCGTTCAGACAATTCGCCTTTTTGATCATTTTCAGAGAAAGGATCGCTCAGGGAAAAAGAAAACGCTTTCATTAATTGTAAAAAGAGGAAGGCTTCTGATTCGGAAGCCTTCCCTTTTTTCTTATGACAATACTTTCATCACGTTTTTGACAGATTCAACTGATTTACTCAGCTGCGCTTTTTCATAGTCTGTCAGTTCAAGCTCGATGATTTGCTCTAGGCCGTTTCCTCCGATAATCGTCGGTACGCCTAAGTAAATGCCTTCATGACCGTATTCGCCTTCTAAGTAAGCGATGGTCGGAAGCACGCGGCGCTGATCTTTCAAAATGGCTTCTACCATTTCAGTCAGTGATGCAGCAGGCGCGTAGTAGGCGCTTCCGTTTCCGAGAAGGTTGACGATTTCCCCGCCGCCTTTTCTTGTGCGTTCTACAATCGCATCAAGACGGTCTTTCGGGATAAGCGTTTCAAGCGGAATGCCGCCCGCATAGGAATAACGGACGAGAGGAACCATGTCGTCACCATGTCCGCCAAGAACAAAACCGGTCACATCTTTTACAGACAGGTTTAATTCTTCAGCGACGAATGTTCTGAATCGCGCAGTGTCAAGCACTCCGGATTGTCCGATGACGCGTTCTTTCGGGAAGCCTGATTCTTTGTACACCGCATATGTCATCGCATCAACAGGGTTTGTCAATACAACGATAATGCAGTCAGGAGAATATTTCACGATCTCACGTGTGACGCTTCTCATGATTTTTTCGTTTGTAGATACGAGATCATCACGGCTCATGCCCGGTTTTCTCGCAATTCCGGCTGTGATGACGACGATATCAGAACCGGCTGTGTCCTCGTAGTTGGACGTGCCTGTGATTTTCGCGTCAAATCCTTGAACCGGACTTGCTTCGAGCATGTCTAGCGCTTTTCCTTTTGTCGGGTTTTCTAATTGCGGAATATCAACGAGCACAACGTCCGCAAGCTCTTTTTGAGCTGTCAGAAAGGCTGTTGTCGCTCCCGTAAATCCTGCTCCGATAACAGAAACTTTACTGCGTGTTTTTCCCATGATTCTCTTCTCCTTTTTTGGCTTCATTAGAAGTCTGCTTTAGGTTCAGTCCATGTTTTTAATTAGCTCTTCACCAAACTCTGAACATTTCACTTCAGTTGCGCCGTCCATTAATCTAGCAAAATCGTACGTTACTACTTTTGAAGCAATCGTTTTTTCCATAGATTTAATGATCAAGTCGGCAGCCTCATTCCAGTTCAGGTGTTCAAGAAGAAGCACTCCTGAAAGGATGACGGATGACGGGTTGACTTTGTCAAGGCCGGCATACTTAGGAGCCGTTCCGTGAGTCGCTTCGAATATCGCATGCCCTGTTTCATAGTTGATGTTCGCTCCCGGCGCGATTCCGATTCCGCCTACCTGAGCGGCAAGCGCATCAGAGATATAGTCTCCGTTTAAGTTCATTGTCGCCACGACGTCGAATTCGCTCGGACGGGTTAAGATCTGCTGAAGGAAAATATCAGCGATGCTGTCTTTGACGATGATTTTTCCTGCCGCTTCCGCATCGCTCTGCGCTTTATCAGCCGCTTCTTTTCCGTCTTTTTCGACAATGCGGTCATATTCAGCCCAAGTGAATACTTTATCTCCGTATTCTCTTTCGGCAAGCTCGTAGCCCCAGTTTTTAAATGCCCCTTCAGTGAACTTCATGATGTTTCCTTTGTGGACAAGCGTGACAGACTTACGGCCGTTTTCGATCGCATACTCAATGGCAGCTCTGACTAAGCGGCTTGTGCCTTCTTCAGAAACAGGTTTGATGCCGATTCCTGACGTTTCAGGGAAACGGATTTTGTTAACACCCATTTCATTTTGCAGGAAGCTGATCAGCTTTTCAACCTCTTCAGAACCTTTCGCATACTCAATTCCGGCGTAAATATCTTCCGTATTCTCGCGGAAAATGACCATATCCGTATCTTCAGGTCGTTTGACCGGAGAAGGCACTCCCGTGAAATATCTGACAGGGCGCAGGCACGTAAACAAATCAAGCTCCTGTCTCAGCGCCACGTTCAGAGAACGGATACCGCCGCCGACCGGTGTCGTCAGAGGACCTTTGATGGCGATGAAGTACTCTCTGATGTCTTCCAGCGTTTCGGCAGGAAGCCACTCACCTGTTTTATTATAAGCCTTTTCACCGGCATAAACTTCTTTCCACGTGATTTTTTTCTCGCCTTTATATGCTTTTTCAACAGCGGCTTCCAATACTTTAGAAGCGGCGTTCCAAATATCAGGGCCTGTGCCGTCGCCTTCAATAAACGGGATAATCGGATTATTTGGTACGTTTAATACTCCATTAGAGACTGTAATTTTTTCACCTTGTGACACAATATTACCTCCCAGTATGTAATTCATATTTAGAAAACATTTTATTTTTCTTGTATAGAAAATAAAATGACTTTTCTCAAGATTCTATCAAAATTGTAAACCAATCCGGGCTTGATTAACAAGAGGCTAACGACATGAAAATCACCAGCCTCCCGTTTGATCAGGCTCTTTCATCAATCGGAACAAAAGTCTGCTTATCCGGACCCGTGTAATCAGCGCGCGGGCGGATGAGGCGGTTGTTATCGTACTGTTCAAGAATATGGGCGATCCATCCTGACATTCTGCTGACCGCAAAGATCGGCGTGAACAGATCGTGATCAATGCCGAGACTGTGGTATACAGATGCGGAATAGAAATCAACGTTAGGCGGGAGTTTTTTCTCCGACGTTACGATTTCTTCGACACGGATTGACATCTCGTACCATTTGCTTTCACCCGTCAGATTCGTCAGGCGTTTGCTCATTTCTTTTAAGTGTTTGGCGCGCGGGTCTCCATGCTTATACACACGGTGTCCGAAGCCCATTACTTTTTCCTTTTTCTCCATTTTGCTGCGGATATAAGGCTCGGCGTTTTCCACTTCGCCGATTTCTGTCAGCATTTTCATGACGGCTTCATTGGCTCCGCCGTGAAGCGGTCCTTTTAAAGCGCCGATGGCGGCAGTGATGCCTGAGTAAATATCGGATAAGGTGGCGACACATACTCTCGCCGTAAATGTTGATGCGTTCAGCTCATGATCCGCATGAAGAATGAGCGCTTTGTTAAACGCTTCCACTTCGATCGGAGAAGGCTCTTCACCGTTTAAGGTGTAAAGGAAGTTCTCCGCGATTCCGTACTCTTCCTTCGGTTCAACAGGATCAAGTCCTTTGCGGATTCTTGAGAAAGCGGCGACAATGCCCGGCACTTTCGCCTGCAGACGGATGGCTTTTCTGTAGTTCGCTTCCGGATTCATGACATCGGCTTCACTGTCAGTCAGACCGAGTAATGAAATCGCCGTCCGGAGCGCAGCCATTGGATGTACGTTATTGAGGGGATAGGATTTGAAGTGCTCAATGATTTCTTGTGGAACGGCAGCTTCTTTCGCAAGCTGTTTTTTCAGTTCAGCAAGTTCCGTTTTATTCGGCAGGCGCAGATGCCACAGCAAATAAATGATTTCTTCAAAACTTGCATTCTCTGTCAAGTCGTCAATATCGTACCCTACATATGTAAGGGTATCGTCGATAATAGAGCTTACAGATGATGTTGTTGCTACAACCCCTTCAAGACCGCGTGTTGCTGTCATATTCAACCTCTCCTTTTCAATCAAAATTCCCCTTTAAAGAGTATATAAAACATACGGCTTACTTAAAATGAGTCATGCAAACAATCCCTTTCCCCTTTAAGAAAATGCTTACATTTCACTGATTGCGGTTACATAACCGATATGCTTATAGAGGAACATAACAAATTCTTATAAGCTTATTTAAGTTTAAGCCTATTCTTATTATAAACAATAATCTGATTAATTTGTAGACTTTTAACTAAAAATGTTTTAAAAGCCCTATATATCAAGGTTTTGCGTTGATAAATTTAATCGCTTGCTTTCAGGCGCTTTGTAAAACCATGTATTCTTATTGGGGGAGTTTTAGGGGAGTTTAAAAGGACAACGCACCACTACCCGGGTTATTCACAAATGAACGCCAGAAAGAGCGCAAAAAAAAGCCCTGTCTGGGGCTTTTTTTATGTGCCTACTGGCCGCTCTGCTAATTTTAGAGTACCCACCGGGCGCTCTGTTATCTTAACATCTGATGATGCTTGATTAATCTTGACTACAGCTAAACCACTTAACGTAACAAAGGTTAGGGCTGCACAAAGAATAATTTTTTTCAATTATAATCCCTCCAGGTGCTTCATTTTCTTCTCGGCTAAAATAGCATGTTTAGAAAATTCAAGCGCCTCTTTAAAGAGTCCATGCTTCTCACAGTGTTCTGAAATAATCAAAGAAAGATCAAAAACGCTATCAAGGTCATTTACTTCGTACAAGTAAGAAATACCACCTCGACAAGTTTCAATGCTTTTCCTCTGATCCTGCTGCAGAAGTCCGTAAATAATATTTATTTTAGCCTCATACACCTTATTCTCTTTTCGTTTAAAATATTCCTTTGTCTTTTTATAATAATATGGCATTTTATTTACATCCCCTATTTTATAAAGCTCTTTCAAAAACATATACAGGGAATTTATATAATATACCGAGCCCCTCCACTCTTTATTTCTGATGGCTTTTTTCAAGGCATTTATACAGTCTTGGGGGCGGTTTGCTGCAGAATATGTAAGACTTAAATTATGATGTATTAAAGCTGTGAAAAGTGAATCGTGAAGAACTCTCGAAATTCTGATTGCTTCTAAATAACTTTCCTCCGCTTTTTCATAAAGTCCTAAATCAGTGTAGTTTTGTCCAACAATCATAAGAGACGTGGCGAGCTTTCGTTTATAGCCTTCATTTTCTCTATAAATTTGTAGCGCATCATTGATATAATTCAAAGAAATTAGACTCTGCCGCAGCATCATATACATAGACGCCACTTTCGAATAAAATTCAGCCCGCTCTATACAATCGGGTATATCCTTCAATTTTTTCTCTGCTATTTTGAATAAAGTAATTGCTTTCTCAAAGTTCCTTTTATGCGATTCATATAACGCTTCAAATAGAAAGAAATAATATTCAATCATATGGTCTGTTTTTTTTATTTCATCAGCGTGGTTTTCATTAAAATATGAATGGGGCGGAAGCTCCTCCCCTTTCACCTGATACAAAAGCATTTTGTGCCTTTCCTCCAACAAAGAATAATACATCAAAACTTCCTGATCCTCTTCCATTTCATCAAACAATGGTTTGATCTCTTCAAAATATCTCTCAGCAGACTCAGCGTCTTGTTGTTTTATCGCGATATACCAATCATTTAATATATTTGCAACACATTCAGAAGCCAGTTTACTCATCAATAAACCCCTCTTTCTACAAATATTCTAAATTTTCTCAAATAATATTCTAGCATACTTTTAACATAAAATGTAATTAATAGGAGTTTTTTTCGACATCGCGCAATTTTCCCTTTCGACATCGCGCAATTTCAAAAAAAGGCTATTGACCCACTTTTTCAGAACGGTATTATAGCGGACTATTTCTCTCTATTGTCGAATCTACAGATGTTTTTCCCCATTCATAAAAAAATATAGACCTGTATAATCGGCACTGTAACAAAATAACAAAAAAGGAGATTTTGAGATGAAAAAATTTGTTTTACCTTTCCTGGCTACCTTTACTTTAGCTTCCGGATCATTGCTTTCTTATCAAGACACCGCCTCTGCTACATCTAATACTGATGAAGAATGGATTACGATTGAAGACAGTTCGCAAGGTTCTGGCTCTATTCTTCAGACAGCAACCGAAAGCCCGTATACTGTAATGGCGTCAAAACCTGATTATAAGACCAACTGGAATTTAAAAAAGCGTAGACAGGGACTGGACTTTTTCGCATGCAATTACGCCATGCTGACAAAGGCCAGCGCAAAAATGAGAATAAATACAATCGAGGCAAAATCACGATTGTACTATAATAACGGCGCGCTTTCAAAAAGCAAAACTGACACAAATAGTAATTCAAACTATGCCGGGGCCGAAGCTGTGGGAACAGTAACAGGGGGATATGGATGTAAAGGGAAAGCATATGGCAACTCCAAATACGCGAGAAAAAAATATAAAACTGTTACACATCAGAAAAAATGGAACATAAAAGACGTTCTTTAAAATATAAATGAGAATGAAAAAGATTCTTTTAATTTGTGTTCCCTTCGTAATCTTGGCAGTTGCCGCATCCCTTTACTTTTTTAATAAAGATCAAAACAAACAGACTTCTGCAGTTACAAACGATGAAAAGTACAATGATGAACAAGAAGATGTGACCGGCCCCGGCACTGACACCGTTTCATACGGTTTATATGAAGAGGACGGGCAAATTTTAGACTCTTTGGATATTGGAAAGAAAAATGGGAAGGGATACAAAAAAGTATTATCGTTTAGTCATTATTTTAATGACAAAAGAAAATATGGATTGGTTATCCTCTCAGACTTCAAGACAATTCCTTTCAAAGCAGATAACGGAGGGTACAAAAAATCTTATACATTCAAAATGGATAAAGATTCGGTAAAAAAAATCAAGCTGGAATTTGAGCCGCCTTCTAATTTCAGCGAGTTAAGTTTCATTATTATTCCTGAGCCTGATTACAAACAAGAAAGCACTAACCTTGATATAGCATCAGGTTTACAGGAAAACTTTACTCTCCGTTACATCAGGAAAAGCCGGGATGAAAAAGAAGACCTAAAACCCCAAAAAACAACTGATGAATTAACGGGCGAACAAGTATTTTTAACGTCAAAACAAACCGGAAATAAAATCCTATTCAAATCAAAAAGCAACCAAAAAACATACTTGCAAATTTTTAATTCGCATGATACGAATCTTGATTATGCCTTAGTTGCCTTATCAGGGACAGAACAAAGCTCAGTTAATGGGAAACCTGTTTCATTTACCAGTGTTAAAGAGAATGCCACAAATATATATGAAATTGACATGCCGAAAGTTGAAGATAAAGAAAACTATCAAATTGTCCTATTTCCAACCCCATACAAGACAAGTACAATGTATGAAGGTCTAAACAATACAAGTGAATCGACTTTCAGGACGGTAATAACACCTTAGGGGGTATGGCCTTGTGTGGATTATAATTTTTCTGCTTGTCATTTTGATTGGTTTCACAGGGAATATTGTTTCGTTGTTGAGAGCGCAAAAACAGGCTAATCAAAGAATTATTCAACTATTAGAAGAGAAGAAAAAGTAATCCCCCAAAACGGGGGATTTTTTCATTTCAATAATGATTTCAGTTTCGCTTTCGTACTCGGCCCGTAAATTCGCATCTGCTCTGTTTATTCGTGATAGACAGGAACCTTTTTACCAAAAGAGGACATCCTATGTAGAGTATCCTGTTTTATCAATTTTGCCTTGTGGAGTTGTTATGCTTTAAATGCAGGAATGTAACTGCTGAATTTCTGTCCCTTGAACCAGAACCCAAAAGGAAGGGGTCTACTCTGAAAGTCAATGTATCGGTTCCTGAAATCTTGCCTTTTTTACCCAGAAGCTTTGAATGAGGGATAATTATGAACTTCACTATATACCTGCCTTCTTTTTCTTCGGATAATTTAACGCCTCCTTTAGTGGTAACAGAGAGTGTGTCATCCTTATAGAATTCACGGGCACTGTCTAATATATTTTTACAGAAAAGCTCATGCATAAAAACACCAAATAGCTCCTGAGAAACTTTTGGGTTCTGGCCGTGTTCTTGTTTAGCAGCAGCCACTGTGATAGAGCTTAACGAAAAACATAAGATCACCAATACAATTATTTTTTTCATAGTAATCATCTCCCTTCACTTTAACATTTGCATTCCTTTATTTTTTATTACATCTTGAATATCTAATAACTTCGAAAAGTCTTCTCCCTTCATAAAAGAGAGAGGTTATTATTACTTCAGCTAAGACAAGATTTTCGCTTTTGTACTCAGCTGTAAATATCCTTATCAAACCGTTCATCAATTGAAACTGACTCATTTACTGATGTAAGTGATTTTAAATAAATGGCAGAAAAACCCTCCTCATCTCGAGAAGGGCTCTGACTTATACTTTTTTTCTCTAAATCAGTCCGAAGAAACTAACTGATGCCGCTCAACTTTTCAATCGAAGGGCTTCATCGGGCTCTCCAACTATTTTCCCCTATGCTTTTCTTTTGCTTTTTGTTTTCTGATTAAATATTTTTGTTCCTTTATTTTTTCTCTTTGTTTTCTATTCAGTTGTTTTTTCTTTTCTTTTCTTGCTTCAAGCTCCTGTTTTATCGCTTTTTGTGCCTTAGTTGATATCCCGATATTTTTCATCTCTTTAGAAGCTTGTCGCTGCAATCTTTTTGGGTTTAATTTCTTAGATTTTGCTTTAACACAAACCCCTTCTTGTTCAGTGTGGGAGAGAGTCTGTAAAAGTTGATTATTAACAAAATGCATTATTTCTGAATCCTTTGGCTCTTGTCCAAACAAATGACGAATTGCTCTTAATTTCCCATCATTCACAACTTCAATGACTCCTACCCAAAACTGACCATCGTAGTAAACCGTTAATTTCATAACGATTCCCTCCTCCTAAATTTACTGAAGAATGATGGACATCCCGAGGAGGGGAAGGTTACTGACATTTTAAATCATGCATCCGGACTACCAACCGAATTGTGTTTTTTCATTCTCATTATAAATTTAACAAACTTTCAAATTGAAGGAAAGGGTCTCCGCTTATTTTGACAACACTTCAAGTTTTGCTTTGGTATCAGGCAGGCCCATAAATCCCATCAGCTTTTAATCTACTATCGCTGTTTTCGCTCCATGTGCGCCGTCAATCCCGAAGTTCTTTGTTACATGATAAGCCGCTTCATTCATCGGAATAATGCAAATGGCATTTGTCTGAACTACAAAATGCGCAAGTGCAAACTCTAATTTTCTCCACAAAAAAAGCAGCTTTACGCCGCTTTTTTACTTTACGAAGTGAATATTTTAACGATTTGCATGGCCAAGTAGGCGATTCCGGCGCCGATTAACGGGCCTACGGCGACGCCTCCGAAAAGCGCGACGGCAAGTATCGTGCCGATGACCAGCGCCGTTGTAATATGAGGGTCGTTTTCCAATAAGGTGAGACCGTTTTTGGCGATTAAGGCAACCGCGATCCCGGCACCGAGAGCGATCCACGCATAATATGATTTCATCGCTTCTCCGAGCTGTTTAAAACCGATATCACCTGTGGCAATCGGCACTAAAACGGCGATTGTAATGACGGTGACCCCCCAGTTGATGCCTTTTGACTGAATAACCGGAAATAGTTTCTGATCAAGACCGACAGCTTTTATCACAATGAGAAAGCCGACGGCAAAAAGCAATGACTGATTTTTGGCTACCAATGCGATGGCCAGCAATAATAGTAAAAATAAATTCGCCTGTGTAAACATCCTGAAAGCACCCTCTTTCATCATATCTGTATTCATATCCTTTTTTTTGACGAATAAACTAATGTAATAGGACGTGCCATCGAGAGGAGGATCGATGTGAATCCGCACTATGCAACTGTTTTTTTCCGCGCGCTGTTTGTACTCGCTGCGGCCGGCGGCGCTTTAGCGGCCGGTTACGCCTCATTTCCGTTAACTTATCCGTTTCTGATCGCCCTTATTCTGTCATCAGCGATCATTCCCGTAGTTGACTGGCTGGACAAACTGACGGGGATGCCCCGATCAGTCAATACAGTCATTGTCCTGGTCTTCTTTTTGCTTATTCTTCTCGGCGCGGCGACATTTCTCGTTGCGGAAATCATTTCGGGAACCGCCTATCTGGCCAAAACGCTCCCTCCCCATATCAGCGCCTTTATGACGTATTGCGAAGAGCTGTTCACTTCCCGCATTCAGCCATTGTACCACGAGCTGACCGTCTTATTTAACGGGCTTGAAACCAATCAGCAGGCATCCATCGTGACGCATATTCAGACCCTCGGTGATACAGCCGCTAAAAATGCGGGGCTGATGCTTTCACATCTTTTGGAGCTGGTGCCGAAATGGATTGCCTTCCTTCCCAATACAGCTGCCGTCTTCATTTTCGCAATGCTGGCGACTTTTTTTATGACAAAGGACTGGCATAAGCTGAAGGCGCTGCTTTATTCCATTCTTCCGGAACGGGTTTCGGCAAACGCCAAGGCCGTATCGGGAGAGCTGAAAAAAGCGATGGCAGGTTTCATTAAGGCGCAGGCCGTGCTCATACTTTTCACGATGATCATTGTCTTTATCGGACTTTTTCTTTTAGGGATTGAGCATGCGGCAACCATCGCCTTTTTTATCGGCCTGGTGGACCTGCTCCCGTATCTCGGCGCCGGATCGGTCTTTGTTCCCTGGATTATGTATTTGGCCATTGCCGGTCAGCTTCCTCAAGCGATCGGTCTCGGTGTTTTATATATTGTGGTTCTTATCCAGCGCCAGCTGACGGAGCCGAAAATTTTAAGCAAGTCAATCGGACTTGATCCGCTTGCGACCTTAATCGCTCTGTTTGCCGGCTTTAAATTGTTCGGAATTTTAGGACTGGCTGCGGGGCCCGCGCTGCTCGTTTTCATTCAGGCCTTTATCACAACGGGCGCTTTAAAAGAAATATGGGCCTATATTACTGTTCAGTCCAAATAAAAACAGCAGCCCTGTAAGAAGGCTGCCGTTTTTATTTGATAATGATCCGCTTGTTTTTTGACATTCCTCTCAGCCATTTGAACAAAAGCGGCTTCATGCGGTTCCGAGTGAACGGAATCAGAAGACAGGCCCCTGCAATATCGGACAGAAAACCCGGAAGCATCAAAAGCAGGCCTCCGAAAAAGACGCATATTCCGTCAAGAAGCGCTTCCCCCGGCATTTTGCCGTGCTGCAGGTCGCGCATCACCCGATGATACACATCGGTTCCCTGTCTTTTTGCCACCAAGGCGCCTAACACGCCTGTCAAAATGATGAGAAGGAAGGTCGGAAAAATACCGAGCCATTTTCCCGCCAGCAGAAACAAACCGATTTCAATTGCCGGACACACGATAAACAGTAAGAATAACACTCTCATTTTTCTGCCCTCCTGCCCTTCTAAAAGCGCGTCACCGCCCGCATGGGAATAGGAAAATAAACCTAAAGACAAAAGAGAAGGGAGAACCCCCTCTCTTTTTTAAAGCTGTTTAAAGAACGCTTGCGCGGCCTTCATACACAGCGCCGCGGGCAGCGTCAACTGTGATAACCTGTCCTTCTGTTAAAACTGAAGTTGCGTTCTCCAGACCGACGATAACCGGAATGCCCAAGCTTAAACCGACAACGGCTGCATGGCTTGTCAGACCGCCTTCTTCAGTGATGAGCGCTGATGCTTTTTCAAGTGAAGCGATCATGTCGCGGTCAGTGCTTGAAGCAACCAATACTGCGCCGTCTGTCATTTTTTGTTCAGCTTCTTTCGCATTTTTTGCAACAACGACCGGACCGAATGCAGATTTGCGTCCGATGCCTTGCCCTTTCGCGATAACGCTGCCGACAGTGTGGACTTTCATCAGATTCGTCGTGCCTGATTCACCGACAGAACCTGCTGTAATGACAATCAGATCACCGCGTTTCACGATGCCGCTGTCAAGTGATTTTTGAACCGCGTCTTCAAGCATTTCATCGGTTGAATTCGCGTTTTGGCCGCTTGCCGGGAATACACCGAATACAAGACCGAGTTTGCGTGATACAGACTCATTAACCGTAACGGCTACAATCGGAGCCTGCGGACGGTATTTCGCGATCATACGCGCCGTATGGCCGCTTTCTGTAGGGGTAACGATAGCTGCCGCACTCAGATTGATCGCCGTGTGCGCAACTGATTGGCCGATCGCATCGGTAATCGTCATGCCGACCTGATCTCTGCGTTTAGACAGAATTTCTTTGTAGTTCAGAGATTCTTCCGTGCGTGTGGCGATGTTAAACATTGTTTGAACCGCCTCGACAGGATATTGTCCCGCAGCCGTCTCACCGGAAAGCATGATAGCGTCTGTGCCGTCGAAAATGGCGTTGGCAACGTCACTTGCTTCAGCGCGTGTCGGACGAGGGTTGCGCTGCATGCTGTCAAGCATTTGTGTCGCAGTAATAACCGGTTTGCCGAGCGCGTTGCATTTTTTGATCATTTCTTTTTGCACGAGCGGCACTTCTTCGGCCGGAATCTCTACGCCGAGGTCTCCGCGCGCTACCATTAAGCCGTCAGATACTTCCAGGATCGCGTCCAGGTTGTCCACGCCTTCCTGGTTCTCGATCTTAGGAATGATTTGAATGTCAGACGCGTTATGCTCTTCAAGCAGTTCGCGGATTTCAAGGACATCCGTAGAACGGCGTACAAATGACGCAGCGATGAAATCAACGCCTTGCTCGATACCGAATACGATGTCTTTGGCGTCTTTTTCAGTAATTCCGGGAAGGTTGACGCTGACGCCGGGAACGTTTACGCCTTTTTTATTTTTCAGCGTGCCGCTGTTTAAGATTTTTGTTTTGATTTCGTGTTTTTCCGGATTTGATTCTAGCACTTCCAATCCGATTAAACCGTCATCCAACAGGATGATAGACCCTGCTGACACGTCGTCTGCCAGGCCTTCATAAGAAACTGAGAATTTTCCAAGCGTTCCCAGCACCTGTTTCGTAGAAACGATAATTTCATTTCCCGCCTGAAGCTCAAGCGCGCCGTTTTCCATATCGTGCGTGCGGATTTCCGGACCTTTCGTATCGAGGAGAATCCCCACGTTTTTGCCGAGCTTTTTGCTTGCTTCTCTGATGTTTTTGATTCTTGCGCCGTGCTCTTCGAAATCACCGTGTGAAAAATTCAGACGAGCAACGTTCATACCCGCTTCCATCAATTTTGTCAGCATTTCTACACTTTCACTGGCCGGACCGATTGTACAAACGATTTTTGTTTTTTTCAACTCGTTCACTTCCTTCTGAAATCTTCAGCTTCTTCCGCCTTAAATAGACAGTTCTTTTGAAAGCTGATACATGTTTGGTTCAACAGTATGTTTTGATTCTAAAATTTCTATAATATCATGGTCTACAAGCTTGTTGTTTTGTATACCTACGCAGCGTCCGCCTTTTCCTTTAAGCAGAAGCTCAACCGCGTAAGCGCCGAGGCGGCTTGCAAGAACCCGGTCAGAAGCGCTTGGAGATCCGCCGCGCTGGATGTGCCCTAAAACGGATACCCGTGTTTCAAGGTTCGTTTCTTCTTCGATGCGTTTTCCGAATTCAACCCCGCTGCCTACCCCTTCTGCAACGATGATGATACTGTGTTTTTTGCCGCGGTCGTGCCCTCTCTTCAAACGGCCGATAATTTCCTGCATATCGTAGTCCGCTTCAGGAATTAAAATTGATTCCGCTCCGCCTGCAAGACCTGCCCATAAAGCAATGTCGCCCGCATGGCGCCCCATCACTTCAATAACGTATGTACGCTCATGAGACGTAGCGGTGTCACGGATTTTATCAATCGCATCAATTACGGTGTTTAACGCCGTATCAAATCCGATCGTAAAATCAGTTCCCGGGATGTCATTATCTATCGTACCCGGTACACCTACACACGGAAACCCGTGTTCCGTTAATTTTTTCGCACCCATGTATGAACCGTCTCCGCCGATGACGACAAGACCTTCAATGCCGAGTTTCTTTAAATTTTCGATTCCTTTTTCACGGCCTTCAACTGTTTTGAATTCAGGACATCTGGCCGTATACAGCTTTGTTCCGCCGCGGTGGATGATGTCACCGACCGAACCAAGCTCCAGTTTCTCTATTTTTCCGCTGATTAATCCTGAATAACCGTTATAAATTCCGTACACTTCGACGTCGTGGTAGATAGCTTTCCGCACAACCGCGCGCACCGCAGCGTTCATACCCGGGGAATCCCCGCCGCTCGTTAAAACTCCTATACGCTTCATTTCCTATTCACCTCAGCAACATATATATGTTAAACATATCATGATCATTGCCCTAAAACAATGAAAAGGGACGCCTGAGCTCCCATGAAACCTTACCTATTATACAATTAAATAAATTGTTTTTAAATAAAATTTAAGGAATATCACAAAAATCACAAAAAATAAACGTGAGCCATAGGCTTCACGTCTATTCAGTTTACCCCGATATATTGATCCTCAACCGAAACTTTCCCAATTGCTTTATATTTTTCATAGCGCTGTGAGATCAATTCTTCGGCGTTCAATTGAAGAAGAGATTTTAACGTTTCTTTAAGTATACCGTCAATGTAGCCCGCCTGCTGCTTGATATCGTGGTGAGCTCCGCCCTTCACTTCTTTAATCATATCGTCAATAATTCCTAATTCTAATAAATCGGGCGCAGTAATCTTCATGGATTCGGCCGCTTTTTTCGCAAGGCTGGAGTCCTTCCACAAAATGGACGCGGCTCCTTCAGGAGAAATAACGGAATACGTCGAGTTCTCAAGCATCAGCATGCGGTTGCCCACACCTAATGCAAGCGCGCCTCCGCTGCCGCCTTCCCCGATGACGATACAAACGACAGGCACTGTCAGGCCGGCCATCTCGAACAGGTTCTTGGCGATGGCTTCACTTTGTCCCCGTTCCTCCGCCGCTTTACCCGGGTACGCTCCCTTCGTGTCGATGAAGCAGATAATCGGGCGGTTGAACTTATCGGCCTGCTTCATGAGACGAAGCGCTTTGCGGTAGCCCTCAGGGTGAGGCATCCCGAAATTGCGGACAAGGTTTTCTTTCGTGTCTTTTCCGCGCTGATGTCCGATGACGGTGACCGGCATGCCGTGATATTTGGCGACTCCGCCGACAATCGCCGCATCATCTCCGTATGTTCTGTCTCCGTGGCACTCAAAAAAGTCGGTAAACAGGTATTGAATGTAATCAAGCGTCGTCGGCCGGTCGGGAAGGCGTGCGATCTGCACTCTGTCCCACGGCTTCAGGTTTTTATAAATCTCATCCTGAAGCTTGCTGAGCCGGTCTTCAAGCCTTGCGATTTCAGCGCTTAAATCCATCTCCGAATCTTGGGTGAATTTTTTCAGTTCGGCGATTTTCGTCTGCAGTTCAATCACTGGTTTTTCAAATTCTAATCTTGCAGCCACTCATGCTCACCTCCTGTTTGGTGCATGTCCAGCAGAAATGCGAGTTTGTCTTTCATGTCGTTTCGGTGAATCACCGCATCAAGCTGGCCGTGCTTTAATAAAAATTCCGCCGTCTGGAAATCTTCCGGCAGTTTTTCCCCGATCGTCTGTTCAATAATACGTCTTCCGGCAAATCCGATCAAGGCGCCCGGTTCAGCGAAATTATAATCACCGAGAGACGCGAAACTGGCCGATACGCCGCCTGTCGTCGGGTGGGTCATGACAGAAATAATCAGTCCCTGCTCCTCACTGAACAGTTTTAATGCAGAGCTTGTCTTTGCCATTTGCATAAGACTTAAGACCCCCTCCTGCATACGTGCGCCGCCGGAAGCGGTAAAGATGATAAACGGGACTTTTTCCTCTTTTGCCTTTTCAATTGCAAGCGTGATTTTTTCGCCGACAACCGAACCCATGCTGCCCATTCGGAATGTTGAATCCATGATCGCGATCACGGCCGGGAATCCGCTGATGGTTCCTTTTCCGGTAACCACCGCTTCATTCAGCGATGTTTTCTCACGGTCTTTTTCGATTTTTTCTAAGTATTCCGGGAAACCGAGCGGGTTTTCAGATATCATTCCCTGGTTGAATTCTTCGAATGAATCTTCATCCAGGAGGCTTTCAATGCGCTGCTTTGCATTCATCGGGAAATGGTGCCCGCAGTTCATGCAGACGCGCAGGTTTTTATCTAACTCTTTTGTGAGCATGATTTTTTTACATTTGGGGCACTTTGTCATAATGCCTTCCGGAACATCATGTTTTGCCTGCTCAGACGGCACGGAAGCATATTTTTTCTTTTTTGTGAATATATCCTTTAACAAATGATTACCTCCCTTTTGTGAAGGGTTCTCTTCACTGCATGTCTTCCGATTAGATAGACTTAATAATAACTTTACCGAAACTATTGTACTTTTTTTGTCAAACGGTGTCATCCTCCATTCGACATTTTTTGCTTCAAAACAGACGGAAACGGACGGATTTCATACCGTAAAAAGCGTTGTTCAGCCTTATCTGTCAGCGTTTTCAAAAGAAATAAGGATTCTGCTGAAATTTTTTTAAGACCTGCCCTTAAAAAAATGCCAGCAGTCCGTATATTGAACAGCAGCGCGTTGTTTTTTTCCAACGCGCTGCCATTTCATTTTTGTGTTATTATTCGCCGATGACCGTGAGCTGTCTTGTTTTTTCAGCCACTTCCTCAGGATCGACCGTAATTCTGGCGACGCCCGTTTCCATCGCTGCTTTCGCAACAGCTTTCGCAACGGCAGGAGCCACACGTTTGTCAAATGGAGCCGGGATGACATAATCAGCGCTTAATTCTTCCTCTGTAACAAGGGAAGCAATCGCTTCAACCGCAGCAATTTTCATTTCTTCGTTGATGTGAGTCGCGCGAACGTCAAGCGCTCCGCGGAAAATTCCAGGGAATGCCAGGACGTTGTTGACCTGGTTCGGGAAATCAGAACGGCCTGTTCCGATTACGCTTGCGCCGGCTGCGCGCGCGTCTTCAGGCATGATTTCCGGATTCGGGTTGGCCATTGCGAAGATAATCGGATCTTTCGCCATGCTCTCCACCATTTCTTTCGTCAGCGCGCCTTCGACTGATACGCCGATAAAGACGTCTGCATCTTTAATGACATCCTGAAGCGAACCGTCGTTGCGGTCTTGGTTTGTAAACTTCGCCACTTCGTTTTTCACTGCGTTCATGCCGGCCGGACGCCCTTCGTAAATCGCCCCTTTAGAGTCGCACATTACGATGTTGCGTACGCCGAAATGGTAAAGAAGCTTGATGATCGCGATGCCTGCCGCTCCCGCTCCGTTTGCCACAACTTTAATGGATGACATGGATTTACCTGATAATTTCAGCGCGTTTACAAGTCCGGCAACGGTTACGATGGCAGTGCCGTGCTGATCATCGTGGAAAACCGGAATGTTTGTTTCTTTTTTCAGGCGCTCTTCGATAATGAAGCAGTTCGGCGCCGCAATATCTTCAAGGTTGACACCGCCGAATGTCGGTGCAAGCAGCTTTACAGTGTCAATGATTTTGTCCACATCGTTTGTGTCAAGCGCGATCGGGAATGCATCCACGCCCGCGAAACTTTTGAACAGCACCGCTTTCCCTTCCATGACCGGAAGTGAAGCTTCAGGCCCGATATTACCGAGTCCGAGAACGGCTGATCCGTCTGTTACGACTGCTACCATGTTCCCCTTCATTGTATAATCATATACTTTGTTTTTATCGTCATAAATCTCTTTACAAGGCTCAGCTACTCCGGGAGAGTAGGCAAGGCTTAAGTCATCTGCATTTCTGACTTCTACCTTTGCTTTTGATTCCAGCTTTCCTTGATTTACTTTGTGTAAATGTAACGCTTCTTCTCTTAATGACATTCTAAACACTCCTTTTAAGTACTTTGTTACATATTCTGCCGCATAGACTGGTACAATCGCTGGAGGTGAAAAATTTCAGAATCTTTAAATAAGATAGCACAATTGTTTCAATTGTATAACAAAACGATTATTGTTACCACTATTTTAACACGACGTTTTCGCGGCCCAGCAGCTCTTTTAAACGGTATAACGCCTGATGGTCCGCCTGAATATGAAAAGTATCCGGCAGCCTGATCGTCTGCTTGTCTTTTTCATAATAAAGATAAACGCCGGTTTCCCCTTTATGCTCCAGTAAAATACGCTTCATCTTTTCCAAAAACTCCTGATTGTGCCGGCTGCCTTCGATTTTGATGTAAACAGACGGCGCTCTGTCTGCCTCCGTCTGCTCAAGAAGAGAGCAAGATGACATGATGAATTGTGTCTTCTCCTGACGCTCTTCCATTTTTCCGGCGGCGAATAAAAGCGCGCCTTCTTTTAACAGCGGAGACAGCCTTCTATATTGGTCAGGAAACACGACGGCTTCCATTTCTCCCGTTTCATCGCTTAATGTGAGAAACGCCATATGCTGACCTGTCTTTGTCCGAATCGTTTTGATGCCCGCGAGCAAAGCGCCGATTGACAGCTGCCCCTTCGGCATCTGCCGCGCTGCTGTGATCGCTTGCGCCCCCCGTTTTTTCAGGAGATCCCTGAAAGCGGACAAAGGATGGCTTGAGAAATAAACACCGAGAGCTTCTTTTTCGAACCGAAGCTTGTCCACGAGCGGAAATTCCTCAGCCTCTACATATTTTGGCTTAATGGAGAACGATTCTTCCAAAAACAATCCCATTTGGTCATCGTCTGCACGAAAAAGTTCAGCGTGCTCTAAAGCCACATCAACGGAGGCCAGCAAGGCGGCGCGATTTTGATTGAATTCGTCCATGGCGCCAGAAAATATAAGGGCTTCGATGGTTTTCCGATTCACGCTTTTTGCGGGTACGCGAAAGCAGAAATCGAAAAGATCCTCGAACGGTTTATGTGTTCTTGCTTTATAAATATCTTTCACTGCCGAGACGCCTACGTTTTTAACGGCCCGCAAACTGTATCTGACGGCTCCGTTTTCCGGCGCAAACGGAAAACCGCTTTTGTTTATTGACGGCGGAAGGACTTGAATCCCGCTCCCCTTCGCTTCATGCAGATATTGCGATATTTTGTCCTCATTGCCGATGACGCTCGTCAACAGCCCGCACATAAAATATAACGGATAATGCGCTTTTAAATAGGCGAGCTGATAGCCGATCATGCTGTATGCGACAGCATGGCTTCTGTTGAATCCGTAGTTAGCGAATTTTACAATCAGATCGTAGACCTCGTTTGCAGTGACTACAGAATACTCCTTTTTTAAGCACCCTTCAACAAAATGGCTTCGCTCTCTGTCCAGAATGTCCTTTTGCTTTTTGCTGACAGCCCGTCTGAGCAGATCCGCTTCACCTAATGAAAACCCTGCCATGCGCGAGGCGATCATCATTATCTGCTCTTGATAGACGATGACGCCGTAAGTGTCACTGAGAATATTTCGTACGTCCTCGTGCGGCACTTCCACACGCGCCCGCCCGTGCTTCCGGTCGATAAATAACGGAATATTTTCCATCGGTCCCGGCCTGTAAAGCGCGTTAACCGCGACAATGTCTTCCAGTCTTGACGGCTTCAGGCGTTTCAGCACGTTTCTCATTCCTGATGATTCCAGCTGGAAAATACCCGTCGTATCACCGTTTGACAATAGTGAGAACGTTTTTTCATCCTGATAAGAAATCTCGGAAAAATCAATTTTCGTATTCGTCTCTTTTTCAATCATCGTTTTAATGGATTCAATAAGCGTCAGGTTGCGCAAACCTAAAAAGTCCATTTTTAAAAGACCGAGATCTTCCAAGTGATCCATCGCATACTGCGTTAAATACACGCCGTCATGCCCTTCTTGAAGAGGGACAACTTCAGAAAGCGGCTCTTTACTGAGAACGACCCCCGCCGCGTGTGTTGACGTGTGCCGCGGAAGACCTTCAATTTTCCTTGCGATCTGAAACACTTTATGAAGAACGGCGGATTCGGACAGCCGCCTGTTCAGCTGAGCGGACTGCCGCCTCGCTTCCTCAAGCGTCATTCCCGGTTTTGACGGAATCAGGCGGGCAAGCTGGTCGGCTTCTTTCGGGCTGATTCCGAACACTCTCCCGGTATCCCTTAACGCCGCCTTTGCGGCCAATGTCCCAAAGGTGATAATCTGGGCGACGTGCATGGCCCCGTACTTATTTTGCACATACTGAATGACCTCATCCCTTCTCGTGTCAGGGAAATCGATATCAATATCCGGCATGCTGATCCGCTCGGGATTAAGAAATCTCTCAAACAGCAGAGAATGTTTAAGCGGATCCACGTCGGTAATGAAAAGGGAGTAAGCGACAAGCGAGCCTGCCGCGGACCCTCTTCCCGGACCTGTCACAATGCCCTTTTCATGCGCGTACTTCATAAAGTCCCATACGATGAGAAAATAATCACTGAATTTCATGCGCCTGATGACGTCCAGCTCATATTCAAGCCGGCGGACAGCGCGCTCATCAGGAGTGCCGAAACGGAGGCGCAGCCCCTCATGACAGATCTCCGCCAAATAGTCATCGGCTGATTTGCCGTCCGGCGCCGGAAAAGACGGAAGCTGTGTCTGTCCGAGGCTGACATCGACCCGGCATTGCCGGGCGATACGCGCGGCTGCTTCAATCGCTTCCGGATGCCGCGTGTAAAGCTCTGCCATTTCTTCAGGCGCCCTCAAGTATAAGTCCGGCAGATTCCCGCTCTGATCCTCCCACTTCTCTCCGGCTTTAATAGCGCACAGACAGCGGTACGCATCTTGATCTTCTTTCTTGATATAACGGACATCTCCCGCAGCGCAGACAGCGATTTCCGTCTCGGCTGACAGGCGGAGAATCTCTTCTGATAACGTCTCATGTCCTTTAAAAGGCTGGTACCCTAAATAAAAACGGCCGTCTCCGAACAGCTCCCGGAATCCTTCGGCAGCCCGGACCGCTTCTTCAAACTTCCCGGCTTGAAGCAGGCTTTCAATGTAGCCGTTTTCACCGGGCGTAATGGCGATCAGCCCCTCATGATAGCTCTTCATCCATTTTCGCTTCATGCCGCCCTTTGCCATGGATTGCAGCGCACTTGAGATTTTCACCAGGTTCTGATATCCGGTGTTTGTCTCTGCTAAAAGAATGAGCGGATGTGCTTCAAGCTCCGTATCGTCCGTGTATATAGAAGCCGTCAGACCGATAATCGGCTTAATTCCGTTTGATTTGCATGCTTTATAAAACTCAATGGCGCCGTACATCACATTTTCGTCCGTCAGCGCCAATGATGAATATCCGAGTTCCTTCGCTTGTGTAACAAGCTCTTTTACAGAAGCGGCGCTGTTTAACAGACTGTAGCCGCTATGTACTTGCAGGTGAACAAAAGACAATGCCGCCACTCCTTTCCCATACGTTCATTTTGCCTTTCTACATTATAAGACGGGTTTTCTTAAGAAACAAATGTTCTTTTTTGACTCATCATCATACTTGTCCGTTTCGCTCAATATGATAGAAAAGTGAGGTGGTGTATATATGGATCAGGAAGCCGGATTTATGGCGAATTTCATCAGCAGTTATTTTATCGCCCTCGGTGTGTTGCTCGGCGGCGCGCTGATCGGCGGCCTCGGAGCTTATTTATCAGGCGAGCCTCCGCTGACGGCGATCACAAAATTGGCGAACAGGCTGAAGATCTGGGCGCTTGTCGCGGCGATCGGGGGAACATTTGACGCGGTATACAGTTTCGAGCGGGGGCTGTTTGAAGGCAACACGCGCGACATTTTCAAACAGCTTCTTTTAATTATTTCAGCAATGGGCGGCGCGCAGACCGGCTGGCTGATTATTTCATGGCTGACCCAGGAGAATATGTCATCATGAGAATTCCCGAGTATTATAAAAAACCGGGATGGCAGCGTTTTTTCGCGGGAATGATGTGCGGAGCCATCGTCAGCTGGCTGTTCTTTCTGTTTACATACGGAACGTTTCAGGAAGAACAGGTGACGTTAATTGAAAAGCAGCGTGAGCACGCGCGGGATTTAAAAAACCAAATCTCCATCTATCAGAAGGATCTTCATAAATTAAATGAGGATAATAAGCAAAGACTTCTCATCCAAAGTGTTGATGTGAAGCTGATCAATGGGGAAAAATACAGAATCGCCCAGCCTGACAAGATGAAATTTGAGGAACAAGTGAAAGATAATATTTCTGAAGTCATCACAAAAGATATTGAAAGCGTGTATAAAACAAAGGAGCTTTTAAAACGGACGATCGAAAACAAAATATACACCATAAATGAGAAGGAATTTAAAGCTGAAGTAAAGGAACTGACGATTTATACGAGATTGTCTGTCGAAATTCATATTTCTTTTGCGACGTAATTATGTCATTTTTAAAAATTTTCCATAGATCTGTCGCTTTTTTCTCCGCTTTTTTATAAACTGTAGATGAGACATTTTCAATGATTCTGAAGGGAGGAAGGGAAAATGGAGGTTTTTAGTGAACGACGCTTGGCAAAAGATCATGCAGCCCGAATCAGACAAGGCTATTCCGCATATGCAGAAACAGACACACTCGCTTCCCTCATAAAAAAAGAACTCCAAATCTGTAATCTCCGCGTCTACGAAGACCTGACTGATTTCGGCTGCTGGTTCATCCCCGTGACAGATGAACACTAAGAAAGAGGGTCTCCCCTCTACTTGTGTTCGTTACATACCTCTTCCAGATCAGCAAGAATCTGATCGGTTTCATCCCAGCTGAAGATGGATGCGCCGGCCGCAAGCGGATGTCCGCCGCCATTGTATTTCCGGGCAATTCCGTTGATGACCGGACCTTTTGAACGGAACCGGACTCTGATTTGATCGTCTTCTTCTACGAAAAACACCCAAGCGCGGATACCCGAAATATTTCCGAGTGTTCCGACAAGCTGCGACGCTTCAGAAGCGGTGGTTCCATATGTCTCCAAAATGTCTTTTTTAATGAACACGGAAGCGACGCCGTTTTCAGACAGTGACACATTTTGATAAATAAAGCCGTTAAGCTTCACCACATTTAATTTTGTTTCATACAATTGATTGAACAGCTCTGACGATGAAAATGGGAACTCAATGAGCTCTCCCGCGTATTTTAATGTCTTTTTTGTGGTGTTCGGGAATAAGAAGCGCCCCGTATCACCGACGATACCCGCGTAGATCAGCTCAGCTGCTTTCGTATTCAGTTTCCAGCCGTGCTGTTTTCCTTCCAGGTACAGCTCATAGATCATTTCGCTTACGGAGCTTGCATTCGTATCGACCCATAACAGATCGCCATACGGATCTTCATTTGGATGGTGGTCTATTTTCATGAGCTTTGCGCCGGAATGGTAGCGCTGATCGTCGACCCTGCCTTGGTTTGCGGTGTCGCACACGATGACAAGAGCATCTTTATAGGTTTCGTCATCCACCTCATCGAGGGAATATAAAAAAGACAAGGACGGCTCAGGCTGTCCGACGGCAAAAATATTTTTTTCGGGATACGTTTCCCGCAGGATTTCCGTAAGGCCGCACTGTGAACCGTAGGCGTCCGGGTCAGGCCTCACATGTCTATGTAAGATAATGGTGTCATATAATGATATGGTTCTGATCAGTTCGGATTTCATCGCTTTCTCCTTTTCGTTTTTATTCATTTAATCATACTCTTTATCCATGGAAAAGGAAAATCTTTCAGCAACGGTATAAACGGTTTTGCAAACTCATATAATGGAGGATTTCATTTATGCTGGTTTTTGTTTTTCTCATCGGGCTTTCTGCCTGCTTTTACGTGTATTACAAAGTAAAAGGAATCCAGACGAAACGGGCGCTGGAGAAAGAATGTTTTTCGGCTAAATCAAGTATGGCATTAGGCGCGCTGGTGTTTTTGTACGGAGTAAACCAAATGATTCTGTTTCACTCCGTCCTGACTCTGGTCATCGGCGGCGTCTTCATTTTAATCGGAGCAGGCAGCGCATGGGCCGGGTATAGAGCCTATAAGCATTATGAGCCCATCCATGCAAAGGAAGCGGAGAGGGACCACGCATAATGAATGCCAAGGGACCCGGGTGCGTCCCTTAACTTCTCTCCATCAGCTGCACCATGAGCATCGCTTTTGAAACGATGCCGCTTTGGCTTGACACTTCCACTTCCATTTTCCCGAATTTCCGGCCCGCCTCTAAAATGCGCGGTTTCACTTCAATGACCGACTCCATCTGTACGGGCTTCAGGAAGAAAATCGTAATGCTTTCAATGACCAGCTCGCCGCGTTTGCGGGAGCGTAAAAATCGGCTGGCGGCCTGGGTTAAAATCGTCGTAAACACCCCGTAAGAAATCGTGCCGAGCTGATTGGTCATTTGCGGCGTGACTTCATATTGATAAACGGCCGGCGTTTTGTCATCTTCGTCTTCTTTAAATCCCCTTGAAACAATATCATCCAGCTTTTCCCCGACCTGAGGCTGCTTTTGAACCATTTGAAGCGCTTTTAAGACATCCTGGCGGCTGATCATTCCGATCAATTTGTGATGCCCGTCTGTCACCGGAAGCACTTCAATTCCTTCCCAAACCATCATTTGAGCCGCTGAGGCGACAGATGTTTTCCCGATCACCGTGACAGGGTTTTTGGTCATTACTTTTTCAATCGGAACTGACCGGTCATGCCCCGCGATATCTTTCGATGTGAGGATTCCGTGGATTTTCATCTGCTGATCGATAACCGGGAAGCGGCCGTGTCCGGTTTCATAGTTTTTTTCGTACCATTTCTCCAGCTTATCCTTAGGGGACAGCGTCACTGTCCGATCTGCGGGCGTCAAAATGTCTTCCACGAGCACAATCTCTTTTTTTATGAGCTGATCATAGATCGCCCGGTTGATCATCGCGGCTACCGTAAAGGTATCGTAACTCGTGGAGAGAATCGGAAGCTCAAGCATATCGGCCAGCTCGATAATGCTGTCGTCGGTATTAAACCCTCCCGTTACCAAAACAGCCGCGCCCGCTTCAAGCGCCTGGCGGTGGGCGTTGATTCGGTTCCCGACGATTAACAGGTTCCCCGCCGCCGTATAACGCATCATCGCGTCAAGCTCCATCGCGCCGATCACAAACTTATTCAACGTTTTATGCAGACCGGCTTTTCCGCCGAGCACCTGGCCGTCTATCACATTGACGACCTCGGCGTATGTCAGCTTTTCAATATTTTCTTTTTTCTTCTGTTCAATCCGGATGGTCCCCACACGTTCAATAGTGGAAACGAATCCTTTGTTCTCGGCTTCCTTAATGGCTCTGTAAGCCGTTCCTTCACTGACTTTCATTTCTTTCGCAATTCTTCTGACCGAAATTTTTTCACCGACAGGAAGCGAATCTATGTATGATAGGATTTGTTCATGCTTTGTTGCCAAGCGTTTCACCTCTAAGGACAGTCTTCTGCTTTTATTATAAGGGTACGGGGGATTCATTCGCAATGAGACGCCCGAAAAAAGGCGGCATCACAAAAAGACCTTCTGAATGCTTGATTCAGAAGGTCTTTGACACATATGTCAGGCAAGCTCAATGGTCTCGCCGGCCGCCATGACTTTGCCGACGCCTCCGGGCAGACTTTCGGCGAAAGCGTCAGGGTCCTGTTCAATGACAGGAAATGTATTGTAATGAACGGGAACGACCTGTTTCGCTCTCAGCCATTCAGCCGCGAGTTTCGCATCTTCAGGGCCCATGGTGAAGTTATCACCGATCGGCAGAAACGCCAGGTCAATGTGATTCAGTTCCCCGATCAGTTTCATATCAGAGAACAGCGCCGTGTCCCCGGCGTGGAAAATCGTTTTGCCGTCAATCGTCAATAAAATCCCGGCCGGCATCCCCGTGTACGTAATGGTTTTGTTTTCTTCATCAGTGACCGCCGATCCGTGGAATGCCTGTGTCAGTTTCACTTTACCGAAATCAAATTGGCGCGCCCCTCCGATATGCATCGGGTGGACCTTTAAACCTTTAAAGCCGAGATAAACGGCCAGCTCATTCGGCGCAATAACGAGCGCATCGTTTTGTTTAGCGATCTGCTCTGTATCTCCGACATGGTCATTGTGTCCGTGAGTAAGCAGGATGACATCCGCTTTCACTTCTTCCGGTTTCAAATTTGTCAGACTGTTTCCGGTCAGAAACGGATCAAAAATAATGTTATGGGTTTTCGTTTCCACTTGAATGACAGAATGTCCGTGATAAGTCACTTTCATCGTTTTCACCTCATAAAAAATTAATATTTATCAAGTTCCCTTTTTGACAAACGAAAAAACTTACAGGGATTGATGCCTGTTAATCACATTCAGCCCGCCTGTTGCTTCAATGACCGTTCCGGTTACAAGATCGGAATCATCTTCACATAAAAAGGCGATGATTCTCGCAATGTCCTCTCCGGTTCCGGACCTGCCGATCGGCGTCTTTTCTTTGCCGATTTTCCGTCTTGCTTCCTCTATAGACGCTTCTTTCATATCTCCTACAATATCACCCGGGCAGACCATATTGGCCGTAATGCCTGATTCAGCTTCTTCAATCGCAATGGTTTTCGTTAACGAAGCCAACCCGACTTTAGCCGCTCCGAAAGCGGAACGGTGAAGCCAGCCGGGGGCATGGTCCGCTCCTTGAAAACCGTATGTAATAATCCGGCCGAACCGCTGCTGTCTCATGACCGGGATAACCGCTTTAAACAGATGGAAAACGGCGCTTAAATTCCCTTCAAGCATGTCATACCATTCGTCATCGGAGTAATCGGCAAGCTTTTTGCGCTCAAATATGTACGGCCCGGCATTGTTAATCAGTATGTCAATCCTTCCAAACCGCTGAAGGGCTGCATCGGCGATCCGCATGAGATCTTCTTTCCGGGTTACATCGCCCTTAACGAATTGCAATCTGTCATGGCACCCGGGATAATCCGCCTTCAGACAGGCGACCGCTTCTTCGTCTTGTCTGTAATTCACTGTGACAGAAAAGCCTTTTTCCAGAAGCATTTCAGTCACTTTTCGGCCCAATCCCTTTGTACCGGCAGTGATTAGAGCATGTCGCACATTGAATACCCTCCCCAGGCAACGTTGCCGCTTCAATAAAATCAAGACGTTTCTCCCTCTACTTTACTATAAACAAACGGCAATATCACTTTTTTGCACTTCGTCCGCACGAAAAAAAAGCCGTCTTTACAGACAGCTTAATTTTCTGAAGGAGCAGAGGCTTCCTCCATGCCGACATAACCGCTTTCGTATGCCTCTGAGATGAGCCTGGCCGTTTCTTCACTTTCTTTTTCATCATAGATGTAACGGTCTTGTTCTTTGCGCATTCCTTCTACCTCCCATCTTTATAGATGTAGGGTGTCTGATATGACGGGAAAATATGAAGGAAATTTCAGCAAATTAAATGCCGGCGCAGGCTTTTGCTTTTACGAGCGCCTGTTCTACCTGCTGAAAACCCGTTCCGCCGGCGCTCATTCTTTTTTCAACCGCATGATGCGGATCGAGCACGGTATAGATATCTTCTTCAAAGAGACTGCTGGCTTGAAGGAATTCTTCAAATGCCATATCACTTAAATAGATTCCTTTTTCAATGCAGCTGTACACAAGCTTGCCGACCACTTCATGCGCTTCTCTGAACGGCATGCCTTTTTTAGCTAAATAATCGGCAAGTTCCGTCGCGTTTGAAAAATCTTGTTTTGTCGCTTGTTTCATGATGTCTTTGTTTACTTTCATCGTTTCAATCATGCCCGTGAAAATCTGAAGGCTTCCTTCAATGGTTTTCACCGTGTCAAACATGCCTTCTTTATCTTCCTGCAGGTCTTTGTTGTAAGCGAGCGGGAGCCCTTTCATAATCGTGAAAAGCCCCATCATATCACCGTATACGCGTCCGGTTTTACCGCGGATCAGCTCCGCCATGTCGGGGTTTTTCTTCTGCGGCATCATGCTGCTTCCCGTCGCGTACGTATCATCCAGTTCAATGAATCTGAATTCCTGCGAGCACCATAGAATGATTTCTTCTGATAAACGTGAAAGGTGCATCATCAGCATGCTGCTGCCGCTTAAAAACTCGAGAATAAAATCTCTGTCACTGACTCCGTCAAGACTGTTCTCATAAATGGAGTCAAAACCGAGCAGCTCCGCCGAATAGTTACGGTCTATCGGAAACGTGGTTCCGGCAAGCGCCCCGCATCCGAGCGGCGATATGTTAATCCGCTTCATAGCGTCGCGAAAACGCTCTTTATCCCGTTCAAGCATCCAAAAATAAGCAAGCAGATGGTGGGCGAAAGAAATCGGCTGAGCCCGCTGCAAATGGGTGTACCCCGGCAGAATGGTCTCGACATTCGCCTCCGCTTTTTCGATCAGCGCTTTTTGGAACTGTTCAATCAGCACGATGATATGTGAGACATGATCTTTCAAATACAAATGCATGTCGGTCGCCACCTGGTCATTCCGGCTTCTGCCGGTATGGAGCTTGCCGCCTAGCGGTCCGATTTCTTCGATCAGCATTTTTTCAATATTCAAATGGATATCTTCATAATCAACAGAGAATTCAAGCGTTCCTTCCTCTGCTTTTTGCAGGAGGGTCTGCAGCCCCTGTCGGATGGCGCCTTCTTCTTCTTCCGTCAGAATGCCGCATTTTTTCAGCATTGCCGCATGAGCGAGAGACCCTGTAATATCCTCTTTGACTAAGTTTTGGTCGAACGTGATGGATGCGCCGAACTCATCGACCCACTTTTCCGGTGTTTTTTGAAAACGGCCTCCCCAAAGCTTCTTCATGCTTCAATCTGCTCCTTCTTTTTCACAATGCTGTTTACTTTTGTCGGCAGCCCCCAAAGCTCAATGAAACCGATTGCCGCGTGATGGTCAAAAGCATCGTCTTTTGTATATGTCGCAAGTTTTTCATCATAGAGTGAATATTCCGACTTACGTCCTTCTACAATGGCATGGCCTTTAAACAGCTTGACGCGTACGACGCCGGTGACGTGTTTTTGAGTTTCTTTCAGGAATGCAAGCAGCGCGTCTTTTAACGGCGAGAACCATAAACCGTTATAGATGATTTCAGACAGTTTTTGTTCAATTGCCGGTTTGAAATGGGCCACTTCTTTCACTAAAGTCAGATCCTCAAGCTCTTTGTGAGCCGTAATCAAAGTCATGGCGCCCGGGCACTCATAAACTTCACGGGACTTAATGCCGACCAGGCGGTTTTCCACATGGTCAATCCGGCCGATGCCGTGTTTTCCGGCAGTCTCGTTCAGCTTGAGAATTAAATCAGCGAGCGGATAGGTTACGCCGTCGATTGAAACCGGAACACCGGCTTCAAATGCGATTTCGATGATTTCCGGAACGTCCGGCGTGTTTTCAAGAGATGCTGTCAGGTCATATGCCCCTTCAGGCGGCGCCGCCCACGGGTCTTCTAATATACCGCATTCATTGGCGCGTCCCCATAGGTTCTGGTCGATGGAATACGGGCTGTCAAGATTGATCGGAATCGGTATGCCGCGGTTTGCAGCATATTCAATTTCTTCTTCACGCGACCATTGCCACTCACGGACCGGAGCAATGACCTCCAGATCAGGATTTAATGATTTAATGGATACTTCGAAACGCACCTGATCGTTGCCTTTTCCCGTGCAGCCGTGCGCTACGGCCACCGCGTTTTCCTTTTCCGCGACTTCAACGAGTTTTTTCGCGATTAACGGACGGGATAATGCAGATACGAGCGGATACTTGCCTTCATACATTGTATGGGCCTGCATAGAAATGAGCGCGTACTCCCGGGCGAATTCTTCTTTCGCATCAATCACATAGGAATTTACGGCGCCTACTTCCAGCGCTTTTTGCTGAACGAATGCCAAATCCTTTCCTTCACCTACGTCTAAGCAGCAGGCAACAACATCGTATCCCTGTTCTTGCAGCCATTTTATCGCTACAGAAGTATCAAGACCTCCTGAGTATGCCAATACAACCTTTTTTTGTTCTGCCATGTTAAAAGCTCCCTTTTGTATAAAAATTAGTTTTAATTAATAAAAATGCATTTTGTATGTATACACTGTAACAAGTAAATTCTGTTTTTTCAAGCCTTTTATAAAAAAAACCCCACCCAATTTTTTGAGCGGAGCAGAGCCTTTTTATACATTTATAAATCTTTTCGGATTTCCCGGAGCACATGAGGCAGTTCAGGAATAATCAGTTTACTCATTGCAAGCTTTACGGCGCCTGAGGAGCCGGGCGTGCAGAAGACTGCGGTATTTTGGATCACACCCGCTGCCGCTCTGGACAAAATGGCGGCGGAACCGATGTCCTCCGTATAGCTCAGCATGCGGAACAGCTCGCCGAATCCCGGAAGTTCTTTTGAAAACAGCGGCGTGACCGCTTCAATTGTGACATCCCTTTCGGCAATGCCCGTCCCTCCGTTTAACAGCACCGCATCTGTATATTCATCCATACAGCCGGATAAAACGGCTTTCTGCAATTCATCTTTTTCATCTTTAACAATGTCATAAGCGACCGTTTCAAATCCCGCTTCCCTGAGGAAGTCCATCATGACGCGCCCGCTTTTGTCGGTTTCTTTCGTTCTCGTGTCGCTGACTGTAATCACCTTGCAGCGCACGGCTGACGGGGCTTCTTGTTTATGTTCATGCACACTCATTGCTTCACCTCATCGTTTATGTATTAAACATATCGTAACGTTTGATCCTGGGGCATTCAATAAAAAAGCACACCCTAAAAGGATGTGCTTTTTTTGATCATTACTGTGCAAGGCGGACAACGTCGCGTGCGATCATGACCTCTTCGTCAGTCGGAATGATCATGACTTTGACAGGAGAGTGAGGGTAGCTGATAAACGCTTCCTCGCCGCGCACGTTGTTCAGCGCAGGATCCCAATATACACCCATGAATTCTAAGCCGCGAAGCACGCGTTCTCTGACTTCAACGCTGTTTTCACCGATACCCGCAGTGAAAATAATTGCGTCAACGCCGCTCATTCTCGCAGCGTAAGAACCGATGTATTTATGGATTCTGCTTGCAAACACTTCAAGAGCCGTTTCCGCTCTTTCGTTTCCTTCTTTTGAAGCTTCTACGATATCGCGAAGGTCGCTGGAGAAACCGGATACGCCAAGCAGTCCGCTCTTTTTATTTAACGTATTTAATACTTCATCTGCCGTCTGATCCGTTTTTTCCATAATGTACGGAATCAATGCAGGGTCGATGTTTCCTGAACGTGTTCCCATCGCAACACCCGCAAGCGGTGTGAAGCCCATTGACGTATCAATGGATTTTCCGCCTTCTACCGCCGCGATACTTGCGCCGTTACCGAGGTGGCAGGAAATCAGACGCAAATCTTCAAGCGGGCGGCCGAGAAGCTCAGCTGCGCGCTGTGTCACGTATTTATGAGATGTGCCGTGGAAACCGTATTTGCGAATGCCGTATTTCTCGTAGTATTCGTACGGTAGGCTGTACAGGTAAGATTGTTCAGGCATCGTTTGGTGGAACGCCGTATCAAACACTGCAACCGCAGGCACATTCGGAAGCACTTCTTTAAAGGCTTTAATGCCGACGATGTTAGCCGGGTTGTGAAGCGGCGCTAGTTCTGAAATCTCTTCAATCTCACGGATTGTTTCATCCGTAAGCAAAACAGAATCGCTGAATTTTTCTCCGCCGTGAACCACACGGTGGCCGATTCCGTCAATTTCATTTAAATCCTTTATAATACCGAATTCAGTCAGCTTGTGAAGCAGCATCTTCACCGCAACCGCATGATCCGGAATATCTGTCACTTCTGTATTTTTTTCGCCGTTAACAGAGATTGTGAAAACGCTGTCGGCGATACCGATCCGTTCTACTAAACCTTTTGTTAGCACCTTTTCTGAAGGCATTTCGAATAACTGAAATTTTAAAGATGAGCTTCCTGCGTTAATTGCAATAATTTTAGACATAAATGACGCTCCTATCAAAATTCTTCTTCGTTTGTTCGTTCTTTTTTCCCAGACCATAATTGCAGTCCAAAAAATATCTGACTTTTCCATTTAAACATTGTCAACTCAGCATTTCAAGTCAACATCCACATTGGTACCGCTTACAATATGAAGTCGATATTTTCTGATAAATTTCATTTGTGCCAAATGGACGGCACGGTCTTACGGAATGTTATTTTCTTTCCTTAATTTGTGTTATCGTCCTGATTTCCATTCATTTTAAAAAGCAAAAAGCAGCGCGGGATTTTGCATCTCACACTGCTTTTTCGCCATTATTTTTCTTTTTGAATCCATTGATCCAATTTTGCCATCATCTCCCGCATCGCCTGCTGGTTCGCAAAAGAAGGAAGATTCGCCAAAAGCGCTTGTTTCGGCGGCTTTGCGTCTTCGCCTTTTTTCTGCAAGATTAAAATGCTCTTTGCCTGCGCTTCGTCTTTAAACATAGTAGCCGGCAGCTGAAGAAGGGCGTTGATATACACTTTTTCCGCAAAAAACCGCTTCAGTTTATCGCTTTGCGCGCTGTCAAACAGATGGTTCGGAATCATAAAAAATAAGTATCCGCCCGGTTTTGTATGTTTGACGCTCTGCTCAATAAATAAGTGGTGAGCAAAAGAGTGGCCTTCATCCGCTTTCAGCTCAAACGCTTCAGCGCCTTCGTCATTCGGATAGTAGCCGACCGGCAAATCGCAGATGACCGCATCGGCCGGCTCGATAAATAACGGCTGAAGACTGTCCTGGCAGAACAGCTCCATTTCTTTTTCCTGCAGATTCGCCTGAGCATAAGCGATCTTCAGAAGGACATCGTCGATTTCAATGCCGAAGCTTTTTGCAGCTTTGTCAGAAAGCTGGTTTGCCGCGGTCAGCAGAAGATTTCCGGTGCCGCAGGCGGGGTCCAGCAATGTCAGGCCTTTTCGGCCGCCCGTAAATTTATTCACGAGGTAACTGATGAAAATGCCGATCGTATCAGGCGTCATCTGTCTGTTCGGATGGGACTTATCTTTCAGCCCTTTTAAAATGGCGAGCTGGAACGCCTTGCGGATCCATTCATGCTCCCATTTTCTGAAGTCTGCTTTCGCAAGCAGGCTGTTAAGCTCGCCGGTTTGCTTTTCCTGAAGCGGAAGCTGGTCGGCCTTTTCAAGAAAATACATTTCTCCCGCTTCCGCAAGCCCCTCAATATAAGAAATCTGAAGGCCTTCTGCTATCACTTGGGCGGCTTCATCTAAAAGTTCATAAATCTGACCGACATGGTCGTGTTGCATGCTGTTTCCTCCTTGCCATGAAAAGAGCTCCGCGGCAGCACCCGGAGCTCTTTTTCTCTCTTTACTTGATTAACGCTTTTGCAGCTTCGATAGGCTTTTCATAATTCGGGTGGTTTGTCGCTTCGCTTACGTATTCCGCGTAAACGACTTTTCCGTCCTGATCAAGGACAAATACGGAACGTGCCAAAAGACGAAGTTCTTTGATGTGAACACCGAATGCTTCACCAAATGACATCTCTTTATGATCCGATAATGTTTCAACTTTATCAATTCCGTTCGCTCCGCACCAGCGCGCTTGTGCAAACGGAAGGTCGGCGCTGATTGTATAAACGTTCACATCACCGAGTTTTGCGGCTTCTTCGTTGAAGCGGCGTGTCTGCGCGTCACATACGCCTGTGTCAATGGAAGGAATAACGGATATGATCGTTACTTTCCCTTTCATATCTGCTAATGTCTTCTCTTCTAATCCGTTTGTCAGAACCGTGAAGTCAGGAGCTGGGTCCCCCGGTTTCACTTCTTGTCCGATCAGCGTCACGGCTCCGCCTTTAAATGTAATTTCAGCCATTCTGATTCCTCCCTTTATCTATGTATAGCTCTATCATAGTCGAGTTTTATGCAAACTGCAAAGGTTATGCCGCATCGTAAAAAAAGCTAACTGCGGGCGGCAGTTAACTTTTCTGTTATAAATCGATATCCGTTCTTTTTTGGTTCCGGCCTTTTTCATTCTTTTTAAACATATGCTGGATGCGTTCAATCGTTTGAGGCGCGGAGTCTAACAGTTTATCAATCAGATGGGTGTTTTCGTCTAAATGAAGCATACGCACGCCGTTTGTTCCGACAATCAGAAACGCAATCGGCGTAATGGATACTCCGCCGCCGCTTCCGCCGCCGAACGGGAGCTTCTGCTCTTTTCTTTCATCATCATCGGTTCTTTTTTCAGCCGGCTTTCCTCCAAACTCGCTTCCGCCCGCCGCAAATCCGAAGCCGACCTTTGAAACCGTTAAGATTACGCTGCCGTCAGGCGTTTCAACAGGATCGCCGATGATTGTATTCACGTCAATCATTTCTTTTAAATTTTCCATAGCGGTTTTCATTAAACCTTGAATGGGATGGTCTGCCATATGCGCTCCTCCTTAAACTGATGAATCATTCTTTGAAGCAACCGGAACCGGCTGTTTCTTTCGTATGATAGAAAGTCCGTTCCGCCCGTATTTGAGCAATTTGAAAGCTGCACCTATAAGATGTCCAAAACGAAAAAAGAATATACACTGCAAATGCGTCTTGGATGCAGGCACTTGAAAAGACGGAATGACTTCGCACACCGGTTTATGTATGAAACGCAGATGATCATACAGCATCGCCGTAAGTCCTCCCTTTACGGCCCACAATCCGCCGGCGGCGATTCCCGTAACGGCGGCGTCCTTTATTCCGATAACCGTCACCCATTCGAACTTCGTAACACGGACTCCCGCAAGAAATGAAGCGGCGATTTGGCGCATCTGAAAGACTTGGTGCAGAATCATTTCTATTCTGTGAATGCTCTGTTTGACATCTTCATATGTGATTTTTTTCTTCTCTTTTTTCTGACCTTTCATTTCTGATTTTGTGTCCTGTTTGACATCAATTGACGCGTCTTCGCTGTTTACTTTTATGACGGGCAGCGTTTTTTTAATACGGATCAGCCCGTATAAGGCCGAGATTTTAAACGTCAGTTTGTCGTTATCTTTATCGTGAAGATATTCGAAAGTCAGGTGGATTTTCATCCTCATGAGCAGCCAGGCCAAAATGAGAATGAGAATAACAGCTGCTGCGGCATATCCCATAAGCTTCACTTCCTTAGCAGCATTATCGCCAAAACCAAAAAAAATAAACCCGGACGTTTATTCCGGGTTTACTGCTTTTATTTGCGGTACAGCGCTTCGTGAATCACCGTTGTGTCGGCGATCAGATCATGAATGCCCTGCTTTTTGGGCGTAAACGCAATGACGATATAGAGAATCCAGATTTTATCGATATAACGCCCCACCGCTTCTCTGAAAATGACGGTGCTCCAAGTCAGCGGCTTTCCGGGCGTCAAAGAAGTGACCTTTAACCCGAAGACCATCTTGCCGAGTGTCTGATGAAACCATTTCGTCATGAACACAAAATAGGCGAGGTAGACGATCAGGGTTGTGACGGAATAAGCTGAGATTGTAAACATTCCGCTTGTTGCCGGGAGCTTCATCAGCGTGAAAATCGGTGAAACGATGAGATGGTTAAGTCCCCAGACCACCAGCCAATCAAGAAGAAACGCCCAAAACCTGATCCAAAAGCCCGCATATGCCTGCTCGGGCGCCCTCTGTTGTTCGGCTTCCTCTTCTTTGCCGTGAAAGCCTTCGTAAGTCGCGTCCATTCTTTCTTCCCCCCTACTTTGCATAGAGATACATCATCCGCGGCGAACCGGATTGCGAAATGAGTTCTTTCATATTCAGAAAATCAATTTCGCTTTTAAACATTTTCGCTGCGCTCATGGAAAAGAG
Source organism: Bacillus sp. FSL P4-0334 (assembly GCF_038004825.1). Classification (NCBI taxonomy): domain Bacteria; kingdom Bacillati; phylum Bacillota; class Bacilli; order Caryophanales; family Bacillaceae; genus Bacillus; species Bacillus sp. FSL P4-0334. The sequence goes on from NZ_JBBORX010000001.1 coordinate 4,061,355, forward strand.
CGAGCCTAATCCGAATCCTTCCTCGTATGTGATGACTGAAGCGTTTTTCATATTTTTATGGTCCTTTTTCATCGCGCTGATCGTATCATCGTAAAAACCGAGCTCATCAACGAGGCCGATTTTTTTCGCTTGTCTGCCGTCGTAAACACGGCCGTCGGCAATTTTTTTCACATCCGCTTTTGACATGTGCCGGCCTTTTGAAATGACATTGACAAATCCTTCATAAGAATCGTTGACCATTGTCTGCATGATCTTTCTTTCTTCCTTCGTCATGTCGCGGGTCGGGGACATGATGTCTTTATGCGCGCCGCTTTTAATGGTTTCAAACTTGATGCCGAGTTCATCGGCGAGCTTGGAATAATTGACGCTTTCCATGATGACGCCCAGTGAACCCGTGAGCGTTTCCGGTGAAGCATAGATTTTATCGGCGGCCGTTGAAATATAATAGCCTCCCGATGCCGCCATGGAACCCATGGATACATAAATCGGTTTCTTCGTTTCTTTCTTTAGTTCTTCCAGTTTTTTATGTATTTCCGCGCTTTCGTATACGCCTCCGCCAGGTGAATTGATTTTCAGCACAATTCCTTTGACGCTTTTATCTTCTTTCGCACGCTCAACCTGTTTTAAAAATGATCTGTGATCATACCCGCCTGAGCTGAGCAGGCCAGCGGACCCGCCGTTATCCTCAATCGTGCCGTCCACTTCAAGCACGGCGATTTTACTGCCGGGGCTGCCCTTATCCAGCGTCACTTCCTCTGTGTCATCTGTCAGTGATGCAAAGTCAGACCCTGTATCTCCGATATTCTTCAGCACCCCGACGGTCACACTTGCAATGACTGATACGCCGAAAATGCCGAGCGCGATGACGAGCGCAATCCATCTTTTTGCATTCATTTGTTCTCCTCCTTTTCTGTCAATATTCGTACGTTCCCCCGTAAAAAAAGATTCATTTTTTTCATGAAGCGCTTTCCCTTAACGGATAAACAGGAAACATGTTACACTATTGCCACAGGTATTTTAACACAATACCTGCTGGGAGAAAAACGTAAATATGACAGCAAAGGGGAATGGGGATATGACCGATCTTCGCCGCAATGTTTATTTTTTTCACAAACAAAACAACGAAACAAAAGAACAAGTCAGCTCTTTGAAGCAGCTTGCTGAATCGCACGGTTTTACAGTTGCGGCTCAACCGGAGGATGCCGGAATTATCGCCAGCATCGGCAGCGACGGCTCATTTCTGCAAGCCGTCAGAAAAACCGGATTCCGTGATGACTGCCTGTATGTCGGCATCGCTAAAAAAGGGAAAGCCCATTTGTACTGTGATTTTCACAGCGATGATCCTGAAAAAATGGCGGCCAGCATGACCGCGGAACAGCTTGAGGTCAGAAAATACCCGCTCATTCACGTAACGGTGGACGGCAGCAATCATTTTCACTGTTTAAACGAGGTTTCCATCCGTTCAAGCATTATTAAAACGTTTGTGATGGATGTGTTAATTGATGATCTTCATTTTGAGACGTTCAGAGGAGACGGGATGATCATTTCCACCCCGACGGGCAGCACTGCCTACAATAAATCTGTTTCAGGCGCCGTTGTTGATCCTTTGATTTCCTGCATGCAGGTATCCGAACTGGCGTCGTTGAACAACAACACATACCGTACACTCGGATCTCCGTTTATTTTAAGCTCAGACCGGAAGCTGACACTGCAGGTGGTGCAAGGCGGCAATGAGCATCCGATTATCGGGCTTGATAATGAAGCGCTCAGCACGCGGAATGTCAAAAAGGTTGAGATTAGACTATCCGATAAAAAAATCAAAACGGTGAAACTGAAAGACAACTCTTTCTGGGAAAAAGTAAAACGATCATTTTTATCATAAAAAAAGAGGACGGGCATCACTGCCTGTCCTCTTTTTCATATACGATACGGCCGCCGACGACGGTTTTGACAGCTTCCAATTCATGAAGCTTTTTCGGGTCCGTCCTGAACGGATCACCGCTGAGTACGGTAAAGTCGGCATCATAGCCGGGGGCGATCCGTCCGCGGCTATGTTCTTTATGGATGATGGCCGCGCTTCCCTCCGTGTAAAGCTGAATGGCTTCGTACACGGTCAGACACTCTTTTTCATAATAGGCCGGACCTTCCGGGTGCTGCTTGCTCGTACGGAGCACAGCCGATTGAATACCCAGAAGCGGATCGGCCGGCTCAATCGGGGCATCTGAACCTCCGGCGCACAGCAGCCCTTTTGACAGCAGTGTTTTCCAGGCGAAAGCCGTTTTCATCCGCTCTTCTCCGAGCCTGTCAATCACCCACGGAAAATCACTGGCCACAAAATGCGGCTGAAGATCAAGTCCGATCGGCAGCCGGGCGGCTCTTTCAATCAATCCGTCATCTAATACTTGCGCATGAATGAGCCTGTCTAGCTGTCCGGGCTTTGCCGGGTATCTTTCGATAACATCCAGCACCTTTTCAAATGCAAGGTCGCCAATCGCGTGCACGGCGATCTCCATCCCTTTCTCTCTCGCTTTATAAACAAGAGCGGCAAGGGTTTCGTCATCATGCACCTGAACGCCGGAAACAGACGGATCATCATGGTAAGGCTTTTTCAATAGAGCGGTTCTGCCTCCGAGCGCACCGTCAGCAAAAATTTTCATCGCTCCGTATTCCAAATAAGGTCCGGTCGATTTATCCAGAGCGCTCCAGCTGTCGACGGCTTCGTGATGTACGAGCAGATGGGCGCGAAAAGGATAAAGGCCGCTGCCGGTTAATGACTCGTACGCGGCAACGGGAACGGACGCGTCTCCGTAGTATGCCAGATCTTCTGAATGCCCGCCGGTCAGGCCTTTTGACCAGCAGTCCGTAATCGCCGTTTGAAGCGCGCGTTTGACATAGTGAAGTGAGACGGGCGGCAGAGCCTGTGTCACAAGCTCTTGGGCTTTATCCAGCAGAAGGCCCGTCGGACCGGTTCCGTCCCGGACGATAATCCCGCCGTTTGGATCAGGTGTTTCGTTTGTAATTCCCGCCGCGCGCAATGCGGCCGAATTAACCGCGGCGGCGTGCCGGCATACCCGCTTCAGCAGGACGGGGCGGTCGGGAAAGAGCGGGTCAAGGTCATGCTTCGTGACGTAATCCGGCTGTTCAAACAGATTTTCATCCCAGCCTTCGCCGATCAGCCATTCGCCATCTTCCAATTCACGCTCTGCTTCTTTTGCGGCCCGCAGTATCGCTTCTTTTGACGTCAGCTGCGACAAATCGAGGCGAAGCTGTTTTTCCCCGTGTCCGATTAAATGCATATGACTGTCCGTAAACCCCGGGAACATGACAGCCCCATATAAATCGATTTCCTCCGTATCAGGCGAACCGTATGTTCCTTGGAGCTCCCGGAAGCTGCCCGTCTGCCTGACGACGCCTTCTTCGGTATAAATGGCTTCAGTGACATGATTCTTGTCCAGCATTGTATAGATGGTGCCGCCGTGCCAAATCGCTTTCATCCCCGCTCACCCTTTATCCTGTATTATGCTTTTTTATCAGCCTTCAGCCGTTCTTCACGCTGTCTCAGCTCCACACGTCTGATTTTTGCGGACGCCGTTTTCGGCAGGCTTTCGACAAACTCAATTTCTCTCGGATATTTGTAAGGCGCCGTAATCGTTTTTACGTGGTTTTGCAGTTCTTTGACAAGTTCATCACTGCGCTTTTCATCGTCTTGTAAAACGACATAGGCTTTTACGATTGAACCTCTGATTTCATCCGGGCTCGCCACGACGGCACATTCTTTCACTTCCGGATGCTTCACGAGCGCGTCCTCTACTTCAAAAGGCCCGATTGTATATCCGGAGCTGACGATGATGTCATCATTGCGGCTCTCAAACCAAAAGTAGCCGTCCTCGTCTTTTTTCGCGCGGTCTCCTGTAAGAAAGTAATCTCCGCGAATCTGCTTTTTCGTTCTTTCGGGATCTTTATAATATTCCTTGAATAAGGCCGGTGTGCTCAGATGCACGGCGATATCGCCCGTTTCGCCTGTTTCGCATATTTCGCCTTTATCGTTTATAATCTCCACTTGATTTCCAGGGGTCGGTTTGCCCATGCTTCCCGGCTTAATATCCATATCCTTCAGGACGCCGACTAACAGGGTGCTCTCCGTTTGGCCGTATCCGTCTCTCACTTTAATGCCGAAATGCTTCCGGAATACGTCAATGACTTCCCGGTTTAATGGCTCACCCGCAGAAACTGCGCTGTGAAGGGCAGAAAGATCATATTTGTCCAACTCCTCCACTTTTGCCATCAGGCGGTATTCCGTCGGGGTACAGCAGAAGACATTTACTTGATGGCGCTCCAGCAGCTCTAAATACGTCTTGGCGTTGAATCTGCCGTGATAAATGACTCCTGTCGCGCCGCTTCCCAGAATTGCGAGCAGCGGGCTCCACACCCATTTCTGCCAGCCGGGCGCCGCGGTGGCCCACACTGTATCGTCTTCAGAAATATCCAGCCATGCACCGGCTGATGTTTTTAAATGGGCAAAGGCCCAGCCGTGTGTATGTACAACGCCTTTAGGCTGGCCGGTCGTGCCTGAAGTATAGGACAAAAACGCCATGTCTTCTCTTGTTGTATCAGCTGTTTGAAAACTGTCTCCATCCGCTTCAATCGTTAGGAGGTTTTTCCAGCCGGCATCATTTTCACCGATTGACAATGTCACCAGCTGTTCGGTATTCACCTCGTCAAACGCGTTTATAAATGAAGGATAAACGATAGCGCCTTTCACTTCGGCGTGTTTGATCCGGTATTCAAGGTCTTTGGCGCGCAGCATTTCCGAGCAAGGAATGACGACCATCCCCGCTTTTAAGATCGCTAAATAAACGGCATACGCTTCAAGCACTCTCGGAACCATGACAATCAGCTTATCGCCTTTTTCAAATCCGAGACCTTTCAGGCGGGCTCCGATTTTATTCGTTTCTTCCATCAATTTTTCATACGTCCAGACTTTCTTGCCGCCTGTTTGATCTTCCCAAATAAGCGCGTTCTTCTCTTTGGAACGGCTGAACTTTTCGATTTCATTTACAAGGTTATAGTTCTTTGGGGCGATTAAATCTTCTCGTTTTAACACGAACAACTCCTCACTTTCTTTCCCCATTATACATAAACATAGGCCATTACAATAAAAATATGCATAAATTGCTTCCCGCCTTCTATCTATACTCATGAAAAAAGAGCGGGGAATTCCCCGCTCTCTTAGCCATTATGTGAAGTTGTGATTAAAACTGCTGCTGGCTGCTTCCGCCCATGCTTTGCTGAGCAAAAGAGACAAGACGTTTTGTGATTTCTCCACCGACAGAACCGTTGGCGCGAGAAGTTGTTTCCGGTCCAAGGTTTACACCGAATTCAGAAGCGATTTCATACTTCATTTGGTCGATAGCTTGAGCAGCGCCTGGCACTAAAAGCTGGTTGCTGTTTCCGCTGTTTGATTGTTGTGACATGTGTATCACCTCCTTGTGAGTATAGAATGTGATAAAACACATGTCTTCATTCAAAAAAACTTTGGTAATTGTATACAGTTTTAAAACAGGCCGGCAAACTTATCGTGAGCTTCCTGCTCTGAGTAAACAGTGATGGTTTCGATGCCGGCAGCGGCCTCTGCAATTAGCGGTTCAAAATCAACGAAGCTTTCGAAGTGCTCGATTTTTTCTTTTTTCGGACGTGTTTTCGGACTTGGCGGCGTAAAGATGGTGCAGCAGTCCTCAAACGGCTGAATGCTCGTTTCATAAGTGCCGATTTCTTTTGATTTTTCGATGATTTCTGTTTTGTCCATTCCGATTAAAGGGCGCAAAATCGGCGTTGCCGTCACCGCATTGATCGCATACATGCTTTCAAGCGTCTGGCTCGCTACCTGCCCGAGGCTTTCTCCCGTAATGATCGCGAGCGCTTTCCGTTCTTCTCTGATTCTGTCCGCGATTTGCAGCATAAGACGCCGCGTCGCCGTCATCGTATAGTTCTCCGGGATTTGTTTTTGGATGAGTTCCTGCGTCTTTGTAAACGGCACAATATGAAGTGTCATACTGCCGCCGAACTTCGCGAGGCATCCCGCGAGATCCATGACTTTCTGCTTTGCCCGTTCACTCGTATACGGCGGACTGAAGAAATGTACCGCTTCAACTGATAATCCCCGTTTCATCGCGTAAAAACCGGCGACCGGACTGTCAAAACCGCCGGAAAGCATCAGCATCGCTTTACCCGCGGAACCGACAGGAAGGCCTCCGGCGCCTTTTTCGTTACGAATGGTCAGGAATGTCGCTTCCTCCCTGATTTCAATCCGAAGCGGAATATCGGGATGTCTCACATCGACGGTTAATCCATCCGTGTTTTTCAAAATATGGCCGCCGATTTCAGCGTTCATCGCATTCGTATCTAATTCAAACTGTTTGTAAGCCCGTTTGGTCTCGACCTTAAACGTATTCCCCGGTTTATATTCGCCTTCTATCGCGGCTAAAGCCGTTTTTTTAATGTCTTCCAGCTTGCTTTCGCATTTAATTGCGAGACTAAAGCTTTGAATGCCGAATATATTCTTTAATAAGGAACAAATTTCCTCCGGGTTTTCTCCATTAAGAGTAATCGACATCCGGTCCCGGTTTGAAAAGTATTTTACTTTTTTATAATCCTTTAATACCAGGCGGATATTCTGTTTTAATCTTTCAATAAAACTGCGTCTGTTTTTTCCTTTTGTGGATATTTCACCAAAACGGATTAAAATATGATCGTAATTCATATGCTACCTCATCATTTTTTTTAGTTTTTGAACAGCCGGCGCCAGCGCGGCCATAAACGGCTCCGTGATGTCAGCCGTATGGCTGAAGTTCAGGCTGACTCTTATGCTGCTTGATGCAATCTGTTCGCCTTTATTCATTTGCAGAAGAACACGGCTCGGTTTGTGCTCTCTTGCCGAACATGCCGCGGTTGTGGAGACATATATTCCTTTTTCCTCAAGCATGTGCAGCAGCACTTCCGCCTTCACGCCCGGAACGGAAAAATTAATGATATGCGGCGCGCTGCTTTCAGCGGGGGTGTTGATGACGACCCCGTCCGTCCCGCTCAGCCTTTCCATGAGCGCATTCTTGGCAGCCTCCACGGAAGAAAGCTGCTCGTTCATGTCACGCGCGGAAAGATTGATCGCTTTCGCAAGGGAAACGGCGCCTGCCGTGTGTTCCGTTCCGGCGCGGACGCCTTTTTGCTGCGAGCCGCCTGTTATAAGCGGAATGAGCCGCGTTCCTTTTTTGACGATAAGCGCTCCGGTCCCTTTTAAGCCGTGAAACTTATGCCCTGAAACGGTGCAAAGGTCAATGCCCGCTTCTTCTATAGACAGGGGAACTTTATGAATGCCCTGCACATGATCAACATGAAACAGAATATTCCGGTGCTGCTTTAAAAACCCGCCGATTTCCTTTACGGGCTGAATGGAGCCGACTTCGTTATTGACATGCATGACGCTGACGATTATCGTATCCGGCCTGATAGCCGATTTGACGTCTTTCAAAGAAACGAAGCCGTTTTGATCGGCCGGAAGATATGTGACTTCAAAGCCGAACAGCTCTGTCAGCTGATCAAGCGTCTCCGTCACAGAAGGATGCTCAATCGCCGAAGCAATGATATGTCTTCCTTTACTCATGTTTGCCCAGGCTGCTCCCTTTAACGCAGCGTTATTCGCTTCAGTCGCGCCTGATGTAAATACAATATCATAATTTTTTAAACGCAAGGTTTTTTTTATTTGCTGAGCGGCCGCTTCAAGGAGCTGTTCCGTCTCAGTTCCTAACTGGTGCAGAGACGAAGGATTGCCGAAATAACGGCTGCTCGTCTGTTTATACACTTCCAAAACCTCTTCATACGGCTCGGTCGTTGAGCTGTTGTCTAAATATATCATTTTTTTTACTCCTTTAATGAAAACGGTACATCGTATGATATTTATGCTACCATAACAAAAGTAAATATAAATTCGCAATAAATCGAGTATTGACTTCTCTGTACATTGCCATATAATAAGTAATGTTCGTTTTGTTATATTATCTGACAATTAATTGACAGAATATTTCAACATAGTATTTAGGAGGATTTTTATGAAACACTCACTACCTGTCAAAGATACCGTTATTATCGGTTTCATGCTTTTCGCACTTTTTTTCGGGGCAGGAAATATGATATATCCGCCGGAGCTCGGGCAAGCGGCGGGGCATAATGTCTGGAAAGCGATGGGCGGTTTCTTACTGACCGGCGTTGGTCTGCCGCTTTTGGGTATTATCGCCATCGCATTAACGGGCAAAGACGCGAAAGGGCTTGCCGATAAAGCTCATCCGGTATTCGGGACTATTTTCACCGTTGTGCTTTATTTATCAATCGGGCCGCTTTTCGCGATTCCGAGAACCGGAACCGTTTCATATGAAATCGGTGCAGTTCCGTTTTTAAGCGGCATTCCGGAAAGATTATCTTTATTTGTTTTCACGTTGATCTTTTTTTCTATTACGTATTATTTAGCTCTTAACCCGTCCAAAATCGTGGACAGAGTCGGAAAGATTTTGACTCCTATTAAATTCGGTATTATTTTAATCATCGTCGTAAAAGCCATTGTCACTCCGATGGGCGGGCTGGGCGCCGTACATCAGGCATATTCCGGAACGCCGGTGTTCAAAGGATTTTTGGAAGGCTATAAAACAATGGATGCGCTCGCCTCAATCGTCTTCGGCGTCGTTGTCGTCAACGCTGTTAAAAGCAGGGGCGTCACCCAGCGTAAAGCGCTCGCCGCCGCTTGTATTAAAGCGGGTCTGATTGCAGCGGCAGGTTTGACATTCATTTATTTATCTTTGGCCTATTTGGGAGCGACAAGCACGGACGCTGTGGGGCCGCTCGGCGAAGGCGCAAAGATTTTATCAGCTTCATCTGATTACCTGTTCGGTTCACTGGGAAACATCGTTCTCGGCGCCGCCATCACCGTTGCGTGTTTAACGACAAGCATCGGGCTTGTCACATCTTGCGGCGAATATTTTTCAAAATTGATTCCAGCTTTATCATACAAAATGGTGGTTACGATTGTCACGCTGTTCAGTCTGGCGATTTCAAATTTCGGACTTGCTGAGATTATTGCATTTTCAGTTCCTATTTTATCAGCCATTTACCCGCTGGCGATTGTCATTATCGTCCTTTCCTTTATTGATAAAATCTTTAAGGAAAGACGCGAAGTCTATATCGCCTGCCTGATCGGAACGGGGCTGTTCAGTATCCTGGACGGTTTGAAGGCAGCCGGCATTCCGCTCGGATCATTAGATTCATTCTTAAACGCAAATCTTCCGCTTTACAGCATGGGAATCGGCTGGGTGCTTCCGGGCATTGCCGGAGCGATCATCGGCTGCATTATCACGTTTTTTACCAGCCCGCCCATCGAATTAAATAAAGCAAAATCGTAACATTCAGCGCCTGCGGTTTGATGTATATCAGCCGCAGGCGCTTTTTATATTCCGTGAGAAACTAAAAAACTGCACCTCTGATTTCCATCAGGGTGCAGTTTTGCTTATGCGTCTATGAAGCAGATTGATCAGCTTTAATTTTTTTCACGGCGCCGGGAGCTGCTTTTTCAACAGCATCTGCCGCCATCTCATAAGCTTCATTATAGCGGTAAGCATAAAACAGCCGTTCCGCTTCTTTCAGCTGTTCGGATAAAATATGATTCTGGCTTCGGAAGCGGTTGCCGTACTGGATGATCCGCTCAATCAGCTTCACCTGAATCACAAGATCTTCCGCCTCTTCACTGACTTCCTCAACCACCTTTTCGGCTTCAGCCAGATGTTTGGCGGCTTCCTCCATGTTCAGCGGCAGCTCTTCCAATTGGCTGACGGTTTCTTCTATATGATGATTTGCCGTCTCGAGCTTGTCCTTGACTTGTTCAGGAATTCCCGGCACGTTGCTTTTTTGCAGCATTCGGGCCGTGTCAGAAATGGTTTTCCGAAGATGCATCAGCGTTTCCCGCGCCTGCAGTTCTTCTTTTCTGAGCGCCTGCAGATTTTCACGGTATTCGGCATGTTCTTTCTGAGCCTCTTCCATCTGCTTTTCGATGGCCTCGACTTCTTCAATCAGCAGCGAGTAAGCTACATGCTCGCCGTCAAGCTTTTCTCTCGCCTGCTCAAGGAGCCGGCCGATCGTTTCCAGCTGTTTTTCGAAGGCATGCTGTCTGCCGATTTCTCCCGCCGTCAGCTGATAGCTTTCCTTGACGAGCTCCGTTTCGGTTTTTGTGCGGTCTTTTTCTTCCTCAAGCTTCTCATACGCGATGATCAGCTCAGGCATTTTGCTTAATACGGACTGTCCGGCTTCCACTTCGCCTTCCAGCTGTTCATACATCGATTGAATGGTTTCATCAATCAGCTGAAGGATGGCGGACGCTTCGTCGACATCCAATTCTTCTAAAAGCGCGTTTTCGGCCCGTTTCAATTGATTTGTGAGGGTCTCCAGCTCTTTTTCGATTTGAATATGCTCCAATTTGTAGCCTTTTTCCGTCATTTCCCGGTAGCCGTCTTTCAGCTTGGCAATTTGGTTCGGCACGGTCTGTTTACAGTCCGCAAGCAGTTTCGGAACGTCATCTATGTATGTCTGAAGCTGATCCAGTCTGCGGTCCTGTTCAAGCAGCACTTTTCTCGCTTTGATGTAATTGCCGCTTTCCGTCTCTTCTTCGAACTCTTTTATGCCGCTCCAGATTTCGTCGAGATCCGTCTCCAGGCTGTTATAAAGCTCTCCGTAGAGATGGCTGTACGCCAGAAGGTTTTTCCGCGCTTTTGAATACCGCTCACGCACCTGTTCAATCTCTCCGCGGCTTTTTTCCTCGCTCGTCACAAGGTCGCTGATCTCACGCAGTATGCCTTCTATATTTGATTCGGCTGCAGTGAGGAGGTCGTCGATGTGGACAAGCACCTGATTCGCTTTTTTAAATCGGTATTTGTCGGCGTTCTCTTCGGCATCATAAAGGAGCTCTTCTACTTTCGGCAGATGGGCTGTGACAATTTCATCCCACTCCTCGCGCCATCTTTCAAAGAACTCTTCCGTCTCTCCGGTCATTTTCAGATGTTTGATCTTGGACATTTCTTCCACTATCGAACGGTTTAAAATTTCAATCTTCCATGATTCCAGCCGGTCAATTTCCGTATAAATTTTTTTCCTGAAAAAGTAGCCCGCCGCAAAGAGCGCGAGCAGTATAACCAATAATCCGATGACTAACTCCATAATGAGCCCCCTTGTTGTTCTCTTAATCTGTCAGGGTGTTTTATGTATTCAGAAAGATTTCAATATATGTATTGAGAAAATCTGTCGTTTTCATTGTTATTATGATACCATGTAACCAACATTTTTTGACCAGAAATCAAAAACTTTTTGCATAATTTCGGCAGGATTCTGCAATTTTTTAATGGAGTGACACAAATGGAAAAACGAGACGCTCATATCCACACCCCTTTTTGCCCTCACGGCTCGAAGGATGCGCTGAAACAATATGTCGAAAAGGCCCTGGAAAGAGGCTTTGACTCGATCACATTTACAGAGCACGCCCCCCTTCCTCCGTCATTTCAAGATCCCGTACCGCTTCAGGACAGCGCGATGGATCTCAGACAGATGGAGGTTTATTTGGAGCGGCTGTCACAGCTGAAAAAGGAATACGATGGACAAATCAGCATTCTGACTGGGCTAGAAACCGATTTTATCATAGGGTATGAAGAGGAAACCGCGGCGTTTCTGAACACGTACGGCCCCTCACTGGATGACGGCATTTTATCCGTTCATTTTTTGAAAACCGGTCCGTCTTATATATGCCTCGATTTTGACGAGCACGCCTTTCAGCAGCTTGCCGACCGCTTCGGAAGCGTTGAAGCCGTATATGAACAATACTATGAAACCGTGTATTCTTCCATTGTAACACCGCTCGGCCCCTTTAAGCCAAAACGGGTCGGCCATATCACGCTCGTCAAAAAATTCGCGCGCCTTTTCCCTTATAGCATGTCACCTCAAATAAGAGAGCTTGCGGCCCGCTGTCTTGACGCCGTGAAAGAACACGGAATGGAGCTGGATGTGAATACATCCGGGCTCAGAAAGAAGTTTGCCGGGGAAGTATACATGGAGGATTGGATGGCTGAGACGGCGAAGCAAAAAAAAATCCCGCTCATATTCGGGTCGGACGCCCATCAAGCGGAAGATGTCGGCAGTTCCTACGAAACGTACAAAAACATCATTACTTCATAAGCGCTGCATCAGGCCGTCGGAACACGCTTTCGATCCAGATCTTCACCTCTTCAAAATACCTTTTATAAAAGTACGGCTCATGAGGCTGCATATAGAGCACCTCCGTAATATATTGAGGCTGGAGATACGGCATCATCAAGAGGGATTTCAATTGCAGAATAAAATGCGGCACGGGCAGCGTCAGCCGTCTATGGCGTGACTGCCCTTCTTCAATCACCAGCTGGAAAATATATTTTTCTTTCATTAAGTAAGTAGACATAATTTCCCTGATAAGCACGGAATCAATCGTCACTTCCCGGTATACAAACCGCGTTAATTGACGGTTATCGTGCTGATAGGATAAAATATCGAAAATCACCCGCAGGATGCGTTCCTGCGCGTCTTCACCGTTCATACTGACGGCGGCTTTTTCCAGCGCTTCAGTATAGCCTTCGTAAAACTCGGAAACTAAATGTTCCATTAATCCGCCTTTCCCTTTAAAATAGTAGGAGATGTGCGCAACATTTACATCAGCTGACTTTGCGATTTCACGGACGGACGTGCCGGAATAACCTTTTTGGTTAAACAGCTGGACAGCGGCGTTAATAATTTTGTCTTTGGTGCTTACTTTCATACGGCTCACCCCTTTATGTGTAACAATTCAAGCAGAAAGGCGCCGTTCCTGTAAGAACTTCTCGACAAATGCCGGCAGAACGGCCGGAACTTTGTTTGATATTATAGAAAAAGTGAGGGTTTTCCATGTTTCATGTCGAAAAACAATCCGGAGATAAAGAAAAAAGTTATCAGCTTCTGCTTAAACAGCTCGAAGCCATGACAGAAGATGAAACGGATGCGATCGCAAATTACGCGAATGCGTCAGCGCTTTTATACCATTCATTACATGAAGTCAACTGGGCGGGGTTTTACTTCGCTAAAGAGGGCGAGCTCGTGCTCGGACCGTTTCAAGGACTTCCTGCCTGTGTGCGCATTCCGTTCGGCAGAGGCGTATGCGGCACTGCCTACTCTAATGGCGACGTGCAGCGGATTGCCGATGTGAATGCGTTCCCGGGACATATCGCCTGTGACGCGGCTTCCCAGTCAGAAATCGTTCTTCCGATCCGCGTAAACGGTGAAGTGATCGGTGTGCTGGACATTGACAGCCCCGTGAAAAACCGTTTTGATGAAACGGACGAAACCTATTTAGCAAAGTTTGTTGAAACGCTTGAAAAACGATTAGGATAAAAAAAGGAGCCCGGCCGGCAGGCCGGCTCCTTTTTTATGTCGTCGTGCTGTTTTGATGGATGATCAGCCGGTTTTTGCCGTTCCGTTTGGCGATATAAAGCGCCTCATCCGCTTGCTGAACGAGCAATTTCAACGGCATCGGGCCGGTCTTTGACCAGCAGGAAACGCCGCAGGAAATCGTCACGCGCGGCTCGGTATTTTCCCGGATGGCGCGAACCAGCCTTTTAGCGATGCGTTCTCCGGATGACACGTTGATATTCGGCAGATAGACAGCCAGCTCCTCGCCCCCCCACCTCGCAGCGACATCATGCTCACGAATATGGTTCTTCATAACGGAGGCCACCTGAATCAGGATCGAATCTCCCGTTTGATGACCGTATGTATCATTAATATTTTTGAAATTATCGATATCAACGAGGATGAATACACCCCGTTTATGAATTTTCATGCTGTATTGAATTTTCTCATCCAAATAGGTTCTTGAATACAGCTCCGTCAGCTGGTCTGTCTGAACAAGATGCTCAAGCCTGTCGCGCAGCATGGAGTTCGTAACCGCCAATGTCGCATGGTGAATGAGCGCTTGAAAAAGTTTATACATTTCAAACGTAAAAGCATACAAATCCTTTTTCAATAAAATCGCGAACCCGAAGACGGTGTCATTTTCGATCATCGGCACCGCCATCAGCGAGCCGAAACCGTTTTCGCCGAATACAGTCTTTCCGCTGCCGATAAACACGCCCTTTTCTCCCTCGAACAGCTTTTCTTTCACAATGCTGATATAGGGGTTCGCACGTTCTGTCTTAAAAAAAGCGGTATGTCCCGGAAGCAGATTTTGCGTCTCAAAATGATCAATATGAAAAAAAGCCACTTCTTCCGCATGAAACGATTGGGTCATAATGGCGGCGAGCTCCCGCATCGTATCAGTGAGTCTGAGGCGCTGATTCAGCTGGCGCGATGTTTCATTAATGAGCTCCAGATTCGCAATGCTTTTTTTCGATTGCTCATAGAGCTGCGCATTTTCAAATGCTTTTCCCGCTGCGCCCGCAAGCAGCAGCATTTCACTGAGAGTACTGCACGAAAGAACGGCATCCTGCAGCCCCTCCGTCTTCAGAACCCCGTAAGTCCCCTGCTGGCCTTTGATCGGCAGATAAGCAGATGACCTGCCTTTTCTGAGCAGTCTCCCCGATAAATAAACCTTCAGGGCAGACGGATCGGCATCTTTTCCGTCCATATGTAATTCTTTTGCGGGAAGCTGTCTGTCCGTATCCTGATCCTGCGTGATAAACAGTGAAAAACGGAAAGACCGGAAAGCCGTACTCAAACTTGCCTGCAGTTTTTCCAAAACCTCATTTTGGTCCAAAAGCGAATGGAACATTTCTGTCATTCTGTGAATTTTCCGCTGATGCTTCGTTTTGTCAAACAGCCCGCTTTGTCTCACAGATTGATTAATAAACTGAGTAACGATCTCAGGCAATGATTCCGGGATCGGCAGCCCGCCTTCCGAGCACAGATAAAAGGATCTGCCGGACGTCTGATTCCTGATCATAAAACGGCCGTCACTCTCTTTCAGCGGAGCATAATGCGGTTCATCTTCTGTTTTTATGGTGAAACGTGTTGATTCTGCCGGTGAAAGGGTCAATGAAAGAGATGTAAAGCAGGATTCTAGAGCTGAGGCCAGCCATAACAGCGAGTCGGATAATGAGACGGATTCAGATTTCGTTAAGAAAAAAGAAAGCATTTTCTGATGAAAGGCCGTCACTTCATCAATTGTTTGTTTTTTCATTTTTATCACCTAAACATGTACTACTCATTTTTGTACATTATATCATAAACCGGCACTCTTCATGGAGAAATGGTTGACGGCGGCGGAGAAAAATCATATAATGTTCTTTGTGTGAAATATTGCAGCCTTTTTGTTCAGCTTCTGTGTTTGCATTTTGTTCCTTAGCTGTAAGGTGTATCGTGTAACTCTCTGCTGCTGGAGCGAGGATACATGAAAACAAAATGTGCACGGTCGGATCGAACAGACGGTTTTTATTTTCCACAAAATAAAACCAAAGGAGGAGTCACATTATG
Source organism: Bacillus sp. FSL P4-0334 (assembly GCF_038004825.1). Classification (NCBI taxonomy): domain Bacteria; kingdom Bacillati; phylum Bacillota; class Bacilli; order Caryophanales; family Bacillaceae; genus Bacillus; species Bacillus sp. FSL P4-0334. The sequence continues at coordinate 4,076,907 of NZ_JBBORX010000001.1, forward strand.
GCTCGCTATACAGGTCCATCTTGGAAACTGTCTCGCCGTTTAGGAATCTCTCTTAGCGGTACAGGTAAAGAATTAGAAAAACGCCCTTACGCACCAGGTCCCCACGGTCCGGGACAGCGTAAAAAACTATCAGAATACGGTTTGCAATTGCAAGAAAAGCAAAAACTTCGTCACATGTACGGTGTAAACGAACGTCAATTCCGCACATTGTTTGACAAAGCTGCAAAAATGACTGGTAAACACGGCGAAAACTTCATGATTCTTTTAGATGCACGTCTTGATAACGTTGTGTACAAGCTCGGTCTTGCACGCACTCGCCGTCAAGCTCGCCAATTAGTTAACCACGGTCACATCCTTGTTGACGGAAGCCGCGTTGACATTCCGTCTTACCAAGTAAAACCTGGTCAAACAATCGGTGTTCGCGAAAAATCAAGAAACCTTTCTATCATCAAAGAATCTGTAGAAGTAAACAACTTCGTTCCTGAGTACCTTACTTTCGACGCTGAAAAGCTTGAAGGTACATTCACTCGTCTTCCAGAGCGCTCTGAGCTTGCTCCGGAAATTAACGAAGCGCTTATCGTTGAGTTCTACTCCCGTTAAGTAAAACGCTCTTTAAAGAGCATTGGATTAAACCCCGGACATGTTGTGATGACAATGTTTCCGGGGTTTTTCTTTTGGGCTGTCAGAATAATGGACAGATGCTCCCTCTCTTTATTAAAAAAGCCCCTGTCCGGGGCTTTTTTTATGTGCCTACTGGCTTTTCAGCTACATGCACATTAGAAACCCCCATTTGACAAGCAGAAGAAACTTTCCACATAATAAATCACCATACCTTACAAAAAGGAGAGACGAAATGAACAGCATCCCCTCTATCGTCAGCAAGCACAAAGCCTATTTTGCGGCGGGGCATACGAGACAGCTAGAAACGAGACTGAACATGCTGCAAAAGCTGAAACAAGCCATCAAAACACAAGAAGCCGATATAACAGCCGCTCTCTATCAGGATCTCCACAAATCCGAACAGGAGTCGTACACGACAGAAATCGGAATTGTACTGGAGGAAATCAGTTTTGTGATGAAGCGGCTGGGAAAATGGATCAAACCGAAACGAGTCAAAACGCCTCTGACTCACCTAGGCTCGAAAAGCATCATTATCCCTGAGCCATATGGAACCGTTTTGGTGATTGCGCCTTGGAATTATCCCTTGCAGCTGGCGCTTTCTCCGTTGATTGGAGCCATTGCAGCGGGGAACACGGTCGTTCTTAAACCGTCAGAATATACCCCGGCGGTTTCCGCTGTTCTTTCCAAACTCATCAGCAGCGTTTTTCCGAGTGACTATGTCGCTATGGCGGAAGGCGGGCCCGACGTCAGCACTGTGTTATTACAGCAGCCCTTTGACTATATTTTCTTCACTGGAAGCGTTGCCGTGGGAAAAATCGTCATGGAGGCCGCCGCCAAACAATTAATTCCCGTTACCTTGGAGCTCGGCGGCAAAAGTCCCTGCATTGTCCATAAGGATGCTGATATACAGCTTGCCGCCAAACGCATCGTCTTCGGGAAATTTACAAATGCAGGGCAAACCTGCATCGCACCGGATTATTTATTTGTCCACCAAGATATCAAAACGAAGCTCACAGAAGAAATGAAGCGTGCGATCAGCGAATTTTACGGCCCTCAGCCTGAACAAAATCCGCAGTACGGCAAAATCGTCAGTGAACGCCACTATCAGCGGCTGCTCAGCTTTCTAAATGATGGCGTCCCGCTCACAGGCGGACAATTTAATCCTGATCACCACAAAATAGCGCCGACGATTCTAGATCAAGTGAAGGATGACTCTCCAGTGATGCAGGAGGAGATTTTCGGGCCGATTCTTCCGCTGTTTACATACGGTGATATCGATGAAGTCATCGAGAAAGTCCAATCGCGCCCAAAGCCGCTCGCTCTGTATCTCTTCACCACAAACAAAGAAACTGAGCGCGCTGTTTTAGAGAATCTGTCGTTTGGCGGAGGCTGCATCAATGATACGTTAATGCATGTTGCGACGCCGTATTTGCCATTCGGCGGCGTCGGGGAAAGCGGCATCGGGAGCTATCACGGATTTGACAGCTTTAACACGTTTACGCACAAAAAAAGCGTCGTCAAACAAACGAACCGCTTCGACTTCGCTTTCCGTTATCCTTCTTCCAAAAACGGGCTGCGAATGATTCGGAAAATACTTAAATAAAAAAGCGCAGAGTATCTGCGCTTTTTATAAATCCTCTATACACCAATTAATCGGTTCGTCTCCTAAATTAAACCTATTTTTAAAAGTTCAAATCGAAGTCTAATAGTAAAAATGAACCAACCCAACTGTAGGAAAGGTTAATCCTCATCACCCTGGTGAGTCCTATAATAATTTTCAGCAGTATAGATATTCCACTCCCAAAAATCTGCTCCTTGAGACATGATATACCTATCTAAAAATATCTCAAAATTAAGTTGCATTGGTTCATACTCAATAAATCCGCGGAACCATAAATAGTTTGGATCTGTGGACATTTTGGTTTTGTGAATTAACAAATAACATCCGTCTAACAGATGTGCGACGGGAATAAACTGAGGCTCTAAAAAACCATTTTGCATATACTTTTCAATCTCTTCTAAATTAAGAATATGCAATCCCCCACCCACATTCTCACCGTAAATCAACAAATCAAATATTCTGGCTCCGTTATGCAATTTTAAAAAGGTTTTATAATCTTCAGGAAGTGAGACTTTTATTTTCTTCTCAAAACTCTCAATCTCCAGATCTGTTGCACCTTTAGAGAAAGTACATTCTGTCTCTAAAAGAGTTCCTTCATTCCCTAAAATTTTTAAGCGGCCTTTTTCATCAATTAATTCTTTTAGACCTTGGAGCGTTTTTTCAACAAAAACTGCCATTGAGCCACCTCTTACTTATTAATATTTATCCCACCAAGGATTTAATAGATTTTGGTGCATATCACGAGGGAGAGGATACAAATTATTAAAGTTATTTTTTCCTCCATACTTTAGCGGAAGCACATGGTGAATATCGAATGAACTCCAATTCCACTTTGGATCAACTTTGTCTGTTTAGGATAATATGACTTTGAGTATGATTTACCTGCTTTAATATTTTTACCTAAAAATTCTCTGTTATGGAGAAAAACCCTTCCGTATTTTCCGCTATAAGTGTTACTTTCATATAAATCGTTTCTTGCTTCGATAACTATCGGCTTTTCGCCAACTATGCTTGCTATTTTAATTGTGGTTGTGTGGATTTTTTGTTGGGGTCATATATTGTTGTGTAGGACATCGTAACTAAGCTAGCTGCTTTAGTGTGCGCTTTCTCTTCTTTTTTCTCAACGACTGGCACATTAACAATGTTGTTTTCTTCTTTAGCTAAGGGGTTCTTATAGGTAATTTCATTGTGGCTATCCTGTTTGGCAAGTTGTCGTGCCTCCTTAATGATGGAAGCCTGGCCATCATTATTGCTCTTAGCCACTCCATTCTTATCTACTGTTAAAGTTTCTTTTTCTTCAAAGGTTACTGGTTTTGCTAATCCAAACGAGTGCTCTTGTGTTGCTTTCGTTTGCGGCGAAAATCCAATAGCAAACAATAGAGTTGCGACAAGTAAACAGATTGAGTTTTTTAACAACCTCATACAAATCCTCCTTCATTTGTTTTCTGGTCTATCATGCTATATTTTTACTTTTATTTAAACAATTTGAAAATTAACCCTGCTCCCTTTAATAGGAGTTCCTTTTTGAGAAGTCCTAAAGTAACTGTTTAGTAGAGATTCGCGCTTTGCTTTTGTTTTAACCCTAAATGCCGTCAGGAATCATGGATTGCATATGCCGTTTGTGAGCCATATACGCCGTTAATAAGTTCTTTACCTTTTTATCTAGGCAATGATGGAGATCTGCTGACAAGCCTAAATCCGAACTGAATTCCTGTAGTTGCGCTGCCATGTCTTTTTTATGGATAATAACAGGGTTGAGATTTGGCACCCTTTCAGCCGCACACCTCACATTCTTTCCTAATTCCTCTAAGGCTTGACTAATTATTTTATGTAATCCCTCCAATCATATTCTTTCTAAACTGCCCCCGTACTCAGTCGTTAACCGCCAATCGTTTATCCCGAGATTTACCGGACGCAGTTTACAGAGAACATAAAACTTTTTTCATTACTCGAGAGACGAATACTGCCATAACTTTCTGGGAATATTTGATTTGTAAGAGAATACTGCTGCTGTACCACCCATAAGAGAAAAGCCTCCTACTGTGTTGACTCGCTTAACAGTTGGAGGCTTTTGTCCTTAAATTTAAAGCACCCTCCCCTGCGGGAAAGTGCCTGCCTGTTTATTACCTATTACCATAATACCTTATATAAAAAAATTAGATGAGTTTGCTTATATTTTAAATTTCTTCATCCTTCTAAAGCTGTATATTAAGCTCTATAAGCTTTTTTAAGTCATTCTCATTTCTTGTTTAATATGGAGATTTAAACCACTTATCTAATTTAATTTTTTGAGAACAATAGAAGCGTTTACGTTTGTTTGCGTTCCCCCTGCTAAAGTTTGAAGAGTAACTGCTGCTGCAGAAGTATGATTTACAAGAGTAAGAATGTCACCTGCTGCTAGAGTAATTATGGCCTGACCATTGTTCTGTTGAGTACCAGCTCCTGAACCGTAAACTGTGTTCGTCACCGGCCCTCCATTTACAAATAAAGTGAATTGGTTAGGCTCTACACCCGAGACTGAAAAAGTGACCTCGTAATCTCCTGGAGTGGTTACTATAATTTGAGCTGTTCCAGGGGCATGTGTAATGCCAGCAGTAGTGATTCCAGTTGAGTCAAAAATTACCGGAGCCTCTATAGCTACCGTTTCTGCACTTAGATTGTACACATAAGCATATTCTGATAGCCCAGATCCTGTGGCTCCGGTTGCTCCGGTTGGACCGATATCTCCTGTGGCTCCGGTCACTCCAGTGACTCCCGTCGCTCCAGTTACCCCGGTCGCTCCAGTGGCTCCGGTGGCTCCGGTAGCTCCGGCTGCTCCCGTGGCTCCGGTGGCTCCGGCTGCTCCCGTGGCTCCGGTGG
>NZ_JBBORX010000002.1:0-110619 GCF_038004825.1 Bacillus sp. FSL P4-0334
CTCCGGCTGGTCCGGTTGGACCGATATCTCCTGTGGCTCCGGTCACTCCAGTGACTCCCGTCGCTCCAGTTACCCCGGTCGCTCCAGTGGCTCCGGTAGCTCCGGTAGCTCCGGCTGCTCCGGTGGCTCCGGCTGGTCCGGTTGGACCGATATCTCCTGTGGCTCCGGTCACTCCAGTGACTCCCGTCGCTCCAGTTACCCCGGTCGCTCCGGTAGCTCCGGCTGCTCCCGTGGCTCCGGTGGCTCCGGTGGCTCCGGCTGGTCCGGTTGGACCGATATCTCCTGTGGCTCCGGTCACTCCAGTGACTCCCGTCGCTCCAGTTACCCCGGTCGCTCCCGTGGCTCCGGTTGGACCGATAGCTCCGGTCGCTCCTGTGACTCCCGCCGCTCCAGTTACCCCGGTCGCTCCCGTGGCTCCGGCTGCTCCCGTGGCTCCGGCTGCTCCCGTGGCTCCTGTGACTCCGGTTGGACCGATAGCTCCTGTGGCCCCGGTCACTCCTGTGGCTCCCGCCGCTCCAGTTACCCCGGTCGCTCCCGTGGCTCCGGCTGCTCCCGTGGCTCCTGTGACTCCGGTTGGACCGATAGCTCCGGTCGCTCCTGTGACTCCGGTTGGACCGATAGCTCCGGTGGCTCCGGTCGCTCCTGTGACTCCGGTTGGACCGATAGCTCCGGTGGCCCCGGTCACTCCTGTGGCTCCGGCTGGTCCGGTTGGACCGATATCTCCGGTGGCCCCGGTCACTCCAGTGACTCCCGCCGCTCCAGTTACCCCGGTCGCTCCGGTGGCTCCCGCCGCTCCAGTTACCCCGGTCGCTCCTGTGACTCCCGCCGCTCCAGTTACCCCGGTTGCTCCGGTGGATCCGGCTGGACCGATAGCTCCTGTGGCCCCGGTCGCTCCGGCTGGTCCGGCTGGTCCCGTGGCTCCGACTGGTCCGGCTGGTCCTGTAACCCCTGGAATCCCTCGCACCCCTCGTAATCCTCGTTGTCCTACAATAACTTTTGTATAACAGATGGGACAGCACTTACAGCAGTTTGGTTTCGGTAGTTTTTGTTTACATTTAGGGCATCTTCTATGCTGATCATAACCCATCAGCTGCTCATCTCCCTTAATGATTAATATATCATTATAATATGTTTAATTTATAAATAAGTGAGCACTAGTTTGATCCTCATTAAGTTTGTCAGCTGATCTTATATTATTTATCAATTTCTGTTTATAAATAACTCTTCACATTATTGTAATCCCTATTTGAATCGATGGGGACGCAGAAATATTTTGCCTTCCAGTCTACACTGCGGATTTTATCTGTTTCAACAATAAAAATTACATATTTGGCAAAAAATCTTCTCTTTGATGCGTCTGACCGTTTCGCGGGAAACGCCAGAATGCAGAGCGATTTCACGATATTTCACCCCGTCTACTACAAAGACAGTCCGGTGTTTCTCGTCAACTATTTCTTCAGTAGCTCACTCAAGAAAATCAACAATAGATTCACATTTCCAGAGCCATTTTTCTCGGCGGTCCACTTGGCGTAATTCTGCCTGACGTTCGCCCTCTGATCCCCTCGGCATCCCCGCTTCATCTCAAATCGATTCTCAGATAAAAGAGCATCCCCAAACCTTTTGTTTAATATCAGTAAGCATAGATACAACCCCTCCCTGTACCGATTCCTCAAAAAAGTTACTCACTCTATTATTCCCCTCCCTATACTGCTATCACAAAACCCGAATATATAAATCCCATTGTATCCTGAAACTTTCATTTCTATCAGTTGTTATTTTTAATTTTAAAATACCGATTCCTCTTTTTGCTTTTGCCGCTCGTACACTAGCAAATAAGCGTTCATCCTGTCTTTAAACTTCTTTTACAAGTAAAAGGTCAGCGTCTCTTCCGGATTATGCAACCGTACCGTTTTTTTCTCACACACCAAAAATCCGAGCAGCAGGATAAGTGAGCAATAAACTCGCGGGCCATATGTTTTTAACATGCGGCACTTATTTCATTCGATAATTAAGCGAGTTGAGACAAAAAGTGGTTTTCCTCTACAGAGTGATTCCTCAGCAACCCTTCCTTGCAAGAGAATAAAAAAAGCACCCAGTCCGGATGCTTCATACATTAAAATCATCGTCCTTCCTTCTTCAATCACACCATACTCAGCTGCGGTTCAAATAATTCATAGTGAATGGATTCCGGCGGTGTATTGAATTCAGAAATCAGCTTTTTCATTTCTTTAATGAATGACGGTGATCCGCACAGGTAAAAATCAGCATCTTTATCTGTCATCACTTCTTCTAACAGCTGTTTGTCAATCCGGCCTTCCCGAAAACGAATGTTTTCTGAACGGTCTTGTTCGGACGGCTCGCTGTAAATAAAGAGGGTGTCAACGGATGAGTGTTCCGCGGCTTCTTCAGCTTCATGCCGCAACGCATGATACTCTCCGCTCCTTGCCGCATGGATAAAGAGAACGTTTCGCTGCGGCTGGGTTTTGGCAACCGTCTTTAACATGCTGATCATCGGGGTAATTCCGACACCGGCACTGATGAGAACCAGATTCTTTTTGGAATCAGGGTCTAATACGAAATCCCCGGCCGGAGCGCTGATCTCAATTGAATCCTTTTCGTGTAATTGGTCATGCAGATATGAAGAAACAATTCCGTCTTTTTTCACGGAAATCCTGTAATAATCCTTACCGGATACATCCGACAAACTGTACTGGCGGATATGCGTATAACCCGTGTCCGGAATGTATACTTTTACACTGATATACTGTCCCGCTTTGAACTCGGGGAGAACTTGTCCGTCTTCCGGTTTTAAATAAAACGACGTTATCTCCTTGCTTTCTTTTACCTTTTTATCAATTTTAAACGCCTTATAGTCTTTCCAGCCGCCTTTTTGCGTTTCCGCTTGTTCATACATGTCCTTCTCAATTCCGATAAAAGCGTCTGCAATGACGCCGTATGCTTTTTCCCATGCCTGAATGACCTCAGGAGCAGCCCCGTCTTTTAGCACATCCTTTATCGCGATTAACAAGTACTTTCCAACGATTGGGTAATGCTCGGGTTTAACACCGATACTCCGGTGTTTATGGCTGATTTGTTTGACGACGGGAACGATGTTTTCCAGCCGGTCAATATTGGCTGCGGCTGCAATCACAGCATTCGACAAGGCCGTACGCTGTGTTTTTTTCTTTTGATTCGTCTGATTAAAGATATTCAGCAGCTCAGGGTGATGCTGAAACAGCAGGTCATAAAATCGGCCTGTGATTTCTTCACCATGCTCTTCTAAGACCGGCACTGTGCTTTTAATGATTTCAATCGTTTTTTCATCGAGCATTCTAAAAATCCCCCTAAAGATGTATACATCTCGATTGACCTGAGAAAAGAATCGTTTTTGAATTCTTTTTTATAGATTTCCCCGCTCAAAAAGGGTTAGCCGTTCCAATTTGAGGCGGATTCAGGAAAAATCAGAAAAACGAAATTGCAGCTGAAAAATTGTGGACTTGCCATGGTGTACTTGTCCGATGCAAAATCCTCCTTGTCAGCATTTAATAAAGTACGGGAGGTGAGATGAATGGGTAAAAAATCGAAAGTGTATTACTGTGACCCTAAGTATATTGTGACTGACAAGTATACTGACAAAGAAGTGGTTTACGTCCATCCCATCAAACACATTAACAGAGAGCATATCCGTTATGTTCCCCGCCACGTTTATAAGGAAGAAACAATTCACGAAGTCATTGATCCGGGCGATCCGGGGAAATGCGGGTGTAAAAAGCAGAAAAAAAGACGCAAAAAGTAATTGGTTCGATTTCTTGCCTTATCTCAGGTTAAACACGTAAGTTTAAGCAGACCTCCGTACCTTTTGGCTCCTCTTTTTCAGAGGGGTCTTTTTTCATAAGCAAATACGTTGTGAGGCGGGAATCTGCCTGATATTCTTGTCATATACAAATTCACAGGAGGCATGATGTATGAGCAAAAAAATCGCAGTTCTGATGACAGATCAATTTGAGGATATTGAATATACAAGCCCGGCGGAAGCATTTAAAGAAGCGGGCCACAGTGTGGTGACAATAGATTTGGAAGCTGGGAAAGAAGTGACGGGCAAGCACGGTGAGAAAGTAAAGATCGATCAAGCGATCTCAGACGCAGACGCCAAGGAATTCGATGCGTTATTGATTCCCGGAGGCTTTTCACCGGATCTTCTGCGCGGAGATGACCGCCCGGGTGAATTCACTAAAGCATTCGTGGAAAATCAGAAACCCGTTTTCGCGATCTGCCACGGCCCGCAGCTGCTGATTGATACCGACCTTCTTAAAGGAAAAGATATCACGGGATTCCGCAGCATCCGCAAAGACTTAATCAATGCCGGCGCACATTATAAAGATGAAGAAGTCGTCGTGAGCCATAACATCGTAACAAGCAGAACACCTGACGATTTGGAAGCCTTTAATCGTGAATCATTGAACCTGCTGAAATAAGAGAAAAAAAGCACAGACCCGTTTAGTCTGTGCTTTTTTTATGGACTTTTCACCGGCTCTCAAAAAACACCATCCGTTAGACTATTCTCCGGCCCATCCATCATAAGTAAAATAAAAAGAGAATGTTTTAAAACCCGACGGGAGGTTCGCTATGTGGATGATCATTTTGCTGCTTATCATTTTAATCGGTTTTACCGGTAATATCGTCTCGCTTTTGAGAGCGCAAAAACACGCATCTCAAAGAATAATTGAGCTTTTAGAAAAGCAAAGCCGAAAATAATCTGTTAGCGCTGTGTTACCCATAATAGTAATAATAATTCCGGCAGATTTCCTGAAATATGATTTGATGCCCTTTCTCGTTCGGATGAAGACCTTCTGACATGCACATGCTGCGGAAAGCGGGATTATACGGGTCGATGAGATCAGTATCAAACAGATCGGCATATGGTACAGAGAGGAGTGTGCAGGCTTCTTTTTGGGCTTTCACATAGTCAGCCAGCTTCAGGTCCAGTTTATTTTTATCAGTATCACGGCGGACGATTTTTCCTTTTGACATTTTGGCTTGTCTCGTTGGGGTCACCACAATGATGCTCGCGCCTTTATTTCCGCTCCGCAGCTGCTGGATCACTTGGCAGAAGCCTCCGTAAAATGTGGTGATATCCTTTTCATCTGTGCCGATGGGAATGTGGTTGCACCAATCATCATCTGTTCCCTGGACAATGATGACATCATGTCCCTTTGTTTTAAGCGCCTGCTGATAAATGTTATCGCTTCCGTTGTTGCTCATATTAACGCCGCTGACAGACAGATTGGTTATTTCAGCGTTTGTCCGGTCTTTCAGAATGTCACCAAAGCCGTATTCCGCACGCAGCCCCCGGGCGACGCTGTCACCTAAGATCGCGATTTTTGAAGCCTTCCGCAGCCTGCTTATGCTGATGAAGTCAACGCTGATATGCCCGCTGTCCGTGATATGCAAAAGCTTGCTGCTTATGTTTGGCAAAGAGACTGTCTTTCCTTCAGAGTTATAAAAATCCTCATTCAGCTTCATTCGGCGTCATCCCTTCCTTTTTATCCTCCGGCATCTTTTTTGACATAAAAACGGACACGAACAAACAGCGCCATGTTGTCAGTTCAGTGTCCGCAGATGATGATACTGGATTTTTTATGCAGTTCTCTTGCCATTATAGCAGATCTCCGTTACTTGTAATAGAGTCTGCTGTCAGCATTTAAAACAGCGTTTGCGGGTACGTTTTTGATGGGACCGTCTCGTGCGATGTGTCCGACGGTGTGTCCGGCGATCTGTCCGACGGTGTGTCCGGCGATGCGTCCGGCGATCTGTCCGACGGTGTGTCCGACGGTGTGTCCGGCGATCTGTCCGACGGTGTGTCCGACGGTGTGTCCGACGGTGTGTCCGGCGATCTGTCCGGCGGTGTGTCCGGCGGTGTGTCCGTTTTTTGCTGCGAGAACGGCGCGAACATTTTTTAGAAACCGGTTCTTGGTATAAATACTCCCCTAAACCTTCTCTTTCCGCAACGGCAACTCCATGTTCAATTTCTTTAACAGAAATAGCGTTCAATTCTGTTCACCTCCCTTTTTCTTTACAACATAACGTATGAAATGAACCCCTCACGTGTATAAGCTTATCTCTCATATGAGCGAGAAATAGTCATTTATACAACAAAAAGACCCGTGGTAACGGGCCTTTTGCAGGCATTTTGCCGGGAACAAACGCAAACATAAGATCGATTTATTTCTTCCTCTCGCTCTCCGGCTCGGGGTGAATCATTACCTGTGCTTGTTTGAATTCATTCGTAATATCTCTTTCAATGCGGTCACACAGGTCATGCACGTCTTTAATCGTCACGTGAGAGGCTACGACCAGGTGAAAATCAATATACTCCTGCGGGCCGGAGCGTCTTGTACGAAAATCGTGAATTTCAATAAATTCCTGTTGAAATGTTTCAATAATCTTTAAAATTGTTTTTTCTTCCTCTTCCGACAAACGGGTATCAATCAGCGGCGGGAATGCTTCTTTCATTAACTTAAACGCTTCATATATGATATACACCGCCAGCACCATACCTATAATGGGATCAAGTATGTACCACTCCGTTAAGGTAACGACCAAAAGGCTTGCCGCTACGCCTAATGATGTGTACACGTCAGTCAGTAAATGCAGGGCATTTGATTTCATTGCCACGGAATTAACCTTTTCGGCTTCTCTTTTTACGAACTTCGAAACGATCAAATTAATGAGAGCCCCCGCAAGCATCACAACAATTCCCAATACAGGCAGATGAACCGGCGCGGGGTTGACCAGTTTTTGAACGCATTCATATATCATCCAAATCCCTGCCGCAAAAATCAGAATCGTCTCGATAGTCCCCGACAGATTCTCGACTTTTCCATGACCGTACGGATGCCCTGTATCAGCCGGCTTTTTTGAAATCCTAACGGAGATAAAGGCGATGAAGGCGGCGATCAAATCTAAAAAAGAATGAATGGCTTCAGAAAGTATCGCGACAGATCCGGTTATGATCCCCACCACTATTTTGAGCATGACGACCAGGGAATTGCTTATAACCGATAAAAAAGCGATTTTAGAGGTGTTTTCCACCGTGATCCTCCTCTTTTTAACTTCTTGAATTTATCGTATCAAACGGCATTCGTGTGGGTCTACGGCAACGTTTTTCACAAAAGCCATACATGTAACTCACCATAAACTAAGTTGGAAAGCGACAAAACAGGCGCTTCTTTCTTTCAGCACTCAAGTCCCATTGACAAGATATAACCGCTTACATTATAGTAGTTTCATGAATAACCACTACGGAGGATGTTTATGGAGGATGTTCTGAAAGAATTACAGAAATTTGGATTTTCTCAATATGAATGTAAAGCATATATCGGCTTGTTGAAACACTCGCCTGTTACCGGATATGAAATCAGCAAAAGGTCAGGCGTCCCCCGCTCAATGATCTATGAAGTATTGGGGAAATTAGTTGATAAAGGCGCTGTCCATATTGTGCCGTCTGATCCGGTTACATATGCTCCGCTTGCCGGAAAGGAATTAATCGACCGGCTCCGGCACGATTTCGAGAGTTCATTCGGCTACCTTGAGGAAAAGTTATTGGCGCTGGAAAGCGAGCAGGAGATGAATGTCATCCGCCGCATCAGCACGAATGATCATGTCATCAATGAGATGAAGGATATGATTGAAAAAGCCGAGGAAGAGTTGTGGCTGTCTGTCTGGGAACAGCAGATTCCCTTTATTCAAGAAGCCGCTAACAAACGCGCCGCCGAACAATTGCCCGTCTTTTCGATTGTGTTCGGCCCTCCGGAAGTGAAGCTCGGAAATACGACAAATCATAATATGTCTCCTGAAGTGGCGGAGAAACGGATGGGCGGAAGATTAACGATAGCTGCCCGCGATAATAAAGAAGTCTTAATCGCCAATTTTTCTCCGCAGACGAATGCCTGGGCCATTAAATCAGAAGATCCCGCCCTCGTTCTCGTGGCCATGGAATATATGAGGCACGATCTGATGTTCGCGGAGCTTGTGAAAGAAGTCGGGGCTGAGAAAGTTGAAGGCCTGATGAAACAAAACCATTCGTTATTTCATGTCGTCACCGGAAATCGGTTCATATAAATGTGAACCGTATTTTCTTTGATTTTTTCATTAGTCGTTATCATTATAATCTCTATGAAAGGAGTATAAAAAATGATTAACACAGAAGTGCAAAAAACCGCCGTTTCCCGGGAAATGAACGATACGTTTTTACAGGGGGTGCGGGATTGTGTGCCTACGCTGCTGGGCTATATGAGCATCGGTTTTGCTTTCGGCATCGTTGGCGTTGCCTCTCATCTAAGCATTCTTGAAATTTGTTTGTTATCTTTGTGTGTCTATGCCGGCGCCGCCCAATTTATTATTTGCTCGCTCCTTGTTTCCGGGAGTCCGATTTCCGCCATTATTTTAACGACGTTTATCGTCAATCTGCGGCACCTTCTGCTGAGCCTGACCATCGCGCCGTATTTCACGAAATACTCTTTGGCGAAAAATATCGGTTTCGGGGCTTTGCTTACTGACGAATCTTTCGGGGTAGCGGTGAACAAAGCGGCTCAGAACGGCAGGTTATACGATAAATGGATGAACGGCCTCAATATAACCGCTTACATGTGCTGGGTTATTTCCTGCGTGATGGGCGGGCTTCTCGGACAATGGATATCTGATCCTTACGCGCTCGGCCTGGACTTTGCTTTGCCCGCTATGTTTGCGGCGCTGCTTGTGCTGCAATTGCAATCGTCCGCTTCGGAAAAGCTGAAGCACAGCCTCTCCTTAATTCTCTATATGATCATTTTTATGGTCTTGTTATCGTATTTCGTCCCGTCACACATCGCGGTCATCGTCTCAACCGTGATTGTGGCAACGATCGGGGTGGTGACGGACAAATGAGCATCAGCACACAAATGATCTGGATTATACTCGGCTGCATGATTGTTACACTTGTGCCGCGCATTGTTCCGTTTATATTTGTCCGGAACATTCAGATGCCTGAGTTGGCTTTAAAATGGCTCTCCTTTATTCCGCTTTGTATTTTGACGGCTCTGGTAACGGAAAGCATGATTGTGAAAACAAACAGCGCTTTGACCTTTGATTGGAAAGCAATGATCGTTCTCATCCCGACATTGCTTTGCGCGATGCGGACAAAAAGCTTATCCATCACGGTCATCACAGGAGTCGTGCTGATGGCCGCCGTCAGGCTGATATGGTGACAATCAAAAGCCTCCATTCCGCAGAATGGAGGCTTTACTTTATGATGTCGGATTTTCTTCTTCCGTCTCTGATTCCTCGGCTTTGGCTTCGGCGTTTATGCTTTGCTGCTGTTCCCAATGATCCCGCTGCAATCTTTCTTTTGCGATGGTAAACATGAAATTCACGGCGCAGCACCCCTTCCCTGTTTTGCTTATACCATGTACTGTACTCATTTCCCCGTGCAGTATTCACAAAACATAAAAAAGCAGCCTGCCGCATTGAGCGGCCGGACTGCTTTTTATTTTCAGTACGTGATCAGGAAGTATTTTTTCTTTCCGCGGCGCAGTACGGTAAATTGATCTTCAATGCGGTCTTCCGCAGTCAGAAGATGCCCGATGTCCGTCTGGCGCTCGCCGTTAATGTAAACAGCTCCGTTTTGAATGTCTTCGCGTGCCTGCCGTTTTGAAGGCGACAATTTAGATTCCACAAGCACGTCTACTAAAGACAGTTCTTCAGAGCGGTCTTTTTCAAACGAAGGTACATCTTTAAATCCTACCTTGACGTCTTGAGCGGAAAGCTCTTTAATATTGCCGCTGAACAGCGCCTGGGAGATATGAACGGCCTGCTCAAGCGCTTCGCGGCCGTGTACAAGAACAGTCACCTCTTCAGCGAGACGTTTCTGCGCTTCTCTTTTCTCAGGAGCAGTCTCCGTTTTTTCAGCATAAGCTTCAATTTCCTCTTTTGATAAGAAAGTAAAGTATTTTAAGTATTTGACGACGTCGCGGTCATCTGTATTGATCCAGAACTGGTAGAATTCGTACGGCGATGTTTTTTCTTTATCAAGCCAAATGGCGCCGCCTTCCGTTTTGCCGAATTTCGTGCCGTCAGCTTTTGTGACGAGCGGAATGGTAAGACCGAAAGCTTTCGCCCCTTCTTCTTCTGATTTTCTGATCAGTTCAAGACCGGCCGTGATGTTGCCCCACTGGTCACTGCCTCCGATTTGGAGTTTGCAGTTCTTTTCTCTGTACAGATTCAGAAAATCGTAGGATTGCAGGATCATGTAGCTGAATTCCGTGTAAGAAATTCCGGTTTCAATTCTTGAGCTTACAGTATCTTTCGCAAGCATGTAGTTAATTCCGAAGTTCTTTCCGACGTCACGGAGAAATTCAATGATGCTCAGCTTTCCGATCCAATCAAAGTTGTTCGCTATGACAGCGGGGTTTTCTCCGGCCTCGAAATCTAAAAATCGGGAAAGCTGATTTTTAATTTTTTGCGACCATTCGACAACGATATCCTGAGTATTTAACGTACGTTCCGCTTTTTTGCCGCTCGGATCGCCGATCAGTCCCGTCGCGCCGCCTACAAGCGCAATCGGATGGTGGCCTGCAAGCTGGAAACGGCGCAGTGTCAATATCGGCAGAAGGTGTCCGATGTGCAGGCTGTCAGCCGTCGGGTCAAACCCTGAGTATAAACGGATTTTTTCTTCGTTCAGCTGTTTATTCAGTCCTTCTTCATCCGTCATTTGCTGGATTAAGCCGCGGAATGATAAATCCTCTAATAAATTAGTCATTTTGTCTGCTCCTTTGTTTATGAAAATAAAAAACGCCCCTTCGTTTAAAACGAAGGGACGATATAATCGCGGTACCACCCTACTAATAAAAGCATAAAAAAGCTTTTATCACTCTTTTTGATAACGGACCGTGTCCGTTCTTTCACTACTGAAAGCCTTGGAATGGCTTTGTTCGCAAAAGCGGTTCATGAGTGTATTCGGCATATCTTATGTGCTGATTTTCACCGGCCATCAGCTCTCTTGAACAATCAGATACCCTACTTGTCTCAATCAAAACCTTTTCGTATGAAGCTTACTCATTTTTAACATAAATAAGATACGATGTCAACGCCGTCTTTAATCTTCCATTGTGGACAGGTCGCCTGCCGGCAGGTTCAGCTCCCACGCCTTTAGCACACGTCTCATGATTTTTCCGCTCCGTGTTTTCGGAAGTTTATCTTTGAATTCAATTTCCCGCGGTGCGGCATGCGCGGCAAGCCCCTGTTTTACAAAGAGGCGAATGTCCTCCTTCAGCTGATCGGATGGCTCATGCCCTTCTCTGAGCGCGATAAACGCTTTAATAATTTCTCCCCGGACAGGGTCCGGCTTTCCGATGACGCCGGCTTCGGCAATCGCCGGATGTTCAACAAGTTTGCTTTCGACTTCAAACGGGCCGACGCGCTCGCCGGATGTCATGATGACATCATCGACTCTGCCTTGGAACCAGAAATAACCATCTTCATCCATATAAGCAGAATCTCCGGAAACATACCAGCCGCCCGGCATGAAATAAGAATCATATTTCTCTTTGTTGTTCCAAATGGAATCCATCATCGACGGCCAGCCCTTTTTAATGGCGAGATTTCCCATTCGGTACGGCGGAAGCTCATTTCCCTGATTGTCAACGATCGCCGCTTCCACTCCCGGAATCGGTTTCCCCATTGAACCCGGCTTGATCTCCATGCAAGGATAATTGCAAATGAGCTGTCCGCCCGTTTCTGTCATCCACCACGTGTCGTGGATGCGCTTGCCGAATACTTTATGTCCCCACTTGATGACCTCGGGGTTCAAAGGTTCTCCGACACTCAGGACGTGACGAAGTGAAGTAAGGTCAAATCTGGATGCCATTTCATCTCCGGCGCCCATAAGCATTCTGAAAGCCGTCGGAGCGCTGTACCAGACGCTGACACCGAGCTTCTCAATCGTGCCGTACCAGTTTTCCGGACTGAATCTGCCGCCGACGATCACATTCGCCGCTCCGTTCAGCCACGGCGCAAATATCCCGTACACCGTCCCGGTCACCCAGCCCGGGTCCGCAGTGCACCAGTAAATATCGTCTTCTTTAAGATCAAGCACCCACTTGCCGGTCTGGTATTGCTGAATCATGGCTTCATGAACGTGGAGCACACCTTTAGGCGTTCCGGTAGATCCTGATGTGTAGTGAAGCAGGTAGCCGTCTCTTCTGTCCATCCATTCAATATCAAGTCTCGTGCTTTCTCCCTCAGCCGCTTTATCATAATGAATGATTTTATCTCCCGTTTCTTTGCTGCCGCCGACAATGAAAATATGCTCGAGGTCGGGCAGGCTGTCCGCCGGAATCCGTTCGGCCAGTTCAGGTGTCGTCACGACAACCTTTGCCTGGCTGTTCAAGAGGCGGTCTTTGACGGCGCCTTCCATAAACGCTTCAAATAAAGGACCGGCGATCGCACCGATTTTAATTGCGCCGAGCATGATAAAGTAAAGCTCCGGCGAACGCGGCATGAAAATAAAAACGCGGTCCCCTTTTTCCACGTTTCCATACCGTCTCAGTACATTTCCCGCCCGGTTCGATTCCTCCATCATTTCTTTAAATGTGTATTTTTCATCCCGGTTTGCGTCCTTGTAATATAGCGCTACTTTGTTTTTTCGAAATGATTCGGCATGACGGTCAATCGCTTCGTACGCCGCATTCAGCTTCCCCGTCTGATGCCAGGAAAATGCCGCTTCGACCTCTTTCCAATCGAAGCTGCGGTACGTTTCCTCATAATTTCGCAGATGATAATTCCCCTTTTCCGCCGGCAACGCTTTCAAATTCATGCAACATCCCCCTTTGCTTATCTATAGACTAATTATAGTAGATGTTCACAGTTTTCTCAATTTTTAAAATATAAATTACAACACTATTGAAAACGCTTTATATTTTGTTATGCTTAAAAGAGATGTGTTTTTATTAAGAACCGACAGGCGGTGAATCAGTGAAACATCATAAAACGTACCATTCTTCATCAATTCAGACAGCAGCCGGCCCTCTTTTAGTAGAAGGGCCCGTTCCTCCAGAGGACCTAGCACAGTATGAGTTTCATGAAGGCCTGACAGCCTTTCGCCTTCCTCATGAACAGCACAAAGCGTTAATCGAGATCGCCGGGCTTCCTGAAGGTCGGATCATTATTGCCAGGGACGGACAGACGATTATCGGCTATGTGACGTATTTATATCCTGATCCGCTTGAACGGTGGTCTGACGGAAATATGGAAGACCTCCTTGAACTCGGGGCGATCGAGGTCGCTCCCGGCTACAGGGGCTGTTCTGTCGGAAAAACTTTGCTGACAGTCAGCATGATGGATGAACAGATGGAACGGTACATCATCATGACGACGGAATATTACTGGCATTGGGATTTAAAAGGAATGAAAAAAGATGTGTGGGAATACAGAAAGATCATGGAAAAGATGATGAATGCCGGGGGTCTTGTCTGGTTCGCAACGGATGAACCGGAAATCAGCTCTCATCCGGCCAATTGTCTGATGGCCCGCATCGGCAGGCACGTCAGTCAGGAGTCAATTGAACAGTTCGACAGGCTTCGTTTTTATCAGCGATTTATGTATTGACTGACATACAAAGGGGATAAAAAGATGATTGCAGAACAAATCATGAAACGGGACGTCATCACCGTCTCAAAACACGACTCCATTGAAACAGCCGTCCGTAAAATGAAGATATATCATATCCGCCATCTCCCTGTCATCGACGACGAGCTGCACGTCATCGGTATTGTCACAGACAGAGACATTAAACAGGCCGGCCCCGGCAGCTTTGAACAAAAGGAACGCGGCGCATTTCTGACAAACAAAGTGGAGACCATTATGAAGCGGAATGTCATCTGCGCTCATCCGCTTGACTTTGTAGAAGAAATATCCGCTTCCTTTTATGAGCACGGCATCGGCTGTCTGCCGATTACGGTAAACCATAAGCTGACGGGCATTTTAACGAAAACCGACGTGCTCCGGACTTTCGTCAGCCTGACAGGCGCGGCCCAGCCGGGATCACAGGTGGAAATCCTGGTGACGGATATGACAAAAAGCCTTGCTGATCTCAGCTGCATGTGCCGTGATCTTCAGCTGCAAATCCTGAGTGTGCTCGTCTATCCCCATGATTCCGCCGGGTCGAACATTCTCGTCTTCCGGGTGAAGACGATGAATCCGCTCCCTTTTATCCGTGCCGTTCAAGAAGCCGGATACAATGTCTTATGGCCGAAACATTTGAGGGATCAGCCATGAGAGACAGCGTTTTTGTTTACTCGCCTTCTTATCAGACGTATCAATTTCATCAGGAACATCCGTTCAATCAGCGTCGTGTGCTTTTAACATACGATCTGCTTCAGGCGGCGGATGCGTTTGACGAAGGAGATATCGTCACACCGCGCACGGCCGCTAAAGAAGAGCTGGCTCTCGTTCATACGGAGGATTATATACAGGCGGTGGAACTAGCGGGTGCGGGCCGGCTCCCTGCCGCAGAAGGAGAAAGCTACGGTCTCGGAACGGAAGACACCCCCGTTTTTGCCGGCATGCATGAAGCCGCGTCACTTCTGGTGGGCGGCACCTTAACGGCGGCTGATTATGTCATGACGGGACAAGCTAGCCACGCCTGCAATTTAGGAGGCGGCCTTCACCACGGCTTCCGCGGCAGGGCCTCAGGCTTTTGTATCTATAATGACAGCGCCGTGGCCATCCAATACATCCAGAAGAACTACGGGGCAAAAGTGTTATACATTGATACAGACGCTCATCACGGCGACGGCGTTCAATTTACGTTTTACGACAGGTCTGATGTCTGCACTGTTTCTTTTCACGAGACCGGGCGTTATTTATTTCCCGGGACGGGACAAGTACTGGAAAAAGGAAGCGGGCAAGGCTACGGCTATTCTTTTAACATTCCGCTGGACGCTTTCACAGAGGACGATTCCTTTCTTCACGCTTACAATACGGCCGCCTCAGAAATCGCGGCTTTTTTCAAGCCGGATGTGATTCTTACCCAAAACGGTGCGGACGCCCATTATTACGACCCATTGACACACCTGTCCAATACAATCTCCATTTATCAGGAGATCCCGCGGCTTGCTCATTCATTAGCCCATCAATATTGCAGCGGCAGATGGATCGCGGTCGGCGGCGGCGGATACGATATTTGGAGAGTCGTCCCGAGAGCGTGGAGCCGCATTTGGCTTGAGATGAAAGGGATTGATCCCGGGGAGCGCATACCGCAGAAATGGATTGATAAATGGCAGAAGCACTCCCCCTGCACGTTGCCCGCTTTTTGGAGTGATCCTGAACAATTATATCCTCCGATTCCCCGCAAAGAAGAAATTTCAGAAAAAAATGCCCAAACCGTGGAAAAAGCACTTTTTGCCATCCGGTCTGAGCAGCGGTATAAAACTAAATAAAAAACGACCTTATGAGGAGGTCGTTTTTTTGATCACAATTTCTACACGGCGGTTTTCTTTCATATGTCCGGGACTTTTGTTGTCCTTCACAGGTTTCGTATCCGCATACCCGGCAGAGATAAACCGTTTGGCGGAAAAGTCTTCATTCGCGGTAAAATACCGGATCACACTCGCCGCTCTTGCAGACGACAGCTCCCAATTTGACGGAAATTGATAGGTGGAAATCCGGCGGCTGTCCGTATGGCCTTCTACCTGTATGTCATTCGGAATTGTTTTTAAAAGCACCGCGATCTGATGCAGAACCGGCTCGGCGTTTTTCAGCACATCCGCTTTTCCCGTCTGAAACAGAACGGCCTCCTGCAGCACCAGAACCACTCCGCGCTCATCGCGCTTCGCCGTCAATTTCGAACTCAAATGATGCGCTTTTATGTATGTCTTCACGTTTTGTAACAGCAAATCCTGTTCTTTATTTTCGTTTGCTTTGTCTGATGACGCCGGTTCACCCCCGCTGCCTTTTGTATGAATCGATGAAACGGCAGATTGAAATTTTTCCGCGTCTATTTGCGACATCGAAAAAAGCAATATAAAGAACACGAGAATGAGCGTGATCAAGTCAGCGAACGTCACCATCCATCTCGGTGAACCGCCGGAATGTTCCGGTTTGTTTCTTCTTTCAAAACGCTCTTTTCTAAGCTTCATGGACAGCGCCCTTTTTCTTGTTCGCAGGCTGTCCTTTACGCCAGTCTTCTCTTGAGCTGAAGACGACGAGCTGACTTTCGAGGTTGCGGGGATTTTTGCCCGATTGGATGCCGACAACCCCTTCGATCATGACCTGTTTGATGAAAATTTCACTTTCCGTTTTTTCTTCAAGCTTTGCCGCGATTGGGATAAATACCAAGTTGGCAAGCAGCGCTCCGTACAGCGTCGTCAATAGCGCAACGGCCATGTTCGGTCCGAGGGTATGCGGGTCATTTAAGTTTTTGAGCATGAGAACGAGTCCGACGAGCGTCCCGATCATTCCCCAGGCGGGTGCGAAATCACCGGCTTTTTCAAAAACGCGTCTTCCTTTTCTGTGTCTTTCTTCCATCGCGGCGATCTCAGAATCCATCACCAGCCGGATCGTTTCCTCGTCCCAGCCGTCAATCGCAAGCAAAAGCCCTTTTTTTAAAAACGGATCCTTGATCTCACGCGCCTGGTCATCCAGAGACAGAAGCCCCTGCCTGCGCGCCTGCTCCGAAAGGCTGACAAATACTCTGACAAGCTCTTTCACATTGTCATCCTGACGGGAGAATACCTGTTTCAGTACAGAAGGGGTTTTCTTTAAATCCCTCGGCGGAAAGCTGATAAAGATCGCCGCAGCAAGGCCGCCTGTGACGATTAAAAAAGAAGTCAGATCTAAAAATGAACTGATTCCCGCCAGTCCCGTCCCTGACAGAATACCGATTGCGACAATAATACAGCCTAACATAAAGCCAACGGGCGTCAGATAATCAAAACGTTTCATATCTTCTCCTTACTCAAGTAAAAAAGCAAGATTCCACCCCTCAGAGTGAAGCTTGCTTTTCCGTTTTTTTATGACTTGGTTGATTGTCTTAATTCGATGCGGTGAGGCAATTCGACGATCTGCTCTTCAACCGGCTCTTTGTTCATCAGTTTTGTCAAAAGTCTCATCGCCACGGCGCCGATATCGTACGTAGGCTGCACGACTGTTGAAAGCTGAGGGCGGACCATCAGGCTCAATCTCGTATTGTCAAAACCGATAATATCAAGATCATCAGGAATCGAAAGACCTTGATCTTGGGCCGCATGGATAATGCCGAGGGCCATTTCATCCGTCGCAGAAAGAATCGCCGTCGGTTTCCGGTCAAGGCCCATCAAGCTTTGAAGCGCCTCCATACCGGAATCATAGGTGTAATCGCCTTCCGCTACGAATTGCTCGTTAAACGGAATCGCCGCTTCTTCAAGCGCCCGTTTGTACCCTTGCAGTTTTTTCGAACGGTTGATCGGCTCTTGCATCGGTCCGGAGACGAGTGCAATATCGCGATGCCCTTTATCAATGAAAAGCTTAACGGCATCATAAATCGCCTGTTCATAATCAATGGCGACAGAAGGCGTCTCGCCCTGTTCTTCCACTGATGCCGCCAAGACGATCGGCACAGGAGAGCGCTTAAATTCTTCGACATGCTCGTCCGTAATGTTGCCGCCCATAAATACGATACCGTCCACTTGTTTGCCAAGCATCGTATTTAACAGATGCAGTTCTTTCTCAAGATTTTGGTCCGAGTTGCTTAAAATAATATTATATTTGTACATCGTCGCGATATCTTCAATTCCACGCGCAAGTTCAGAGTAGAAAATGCTTGAGATATCAGGGATGATGACGCCGACCGTAGTCGTTTTTTTGCTTGCAAGCCCTCTTGCCACCGCATTCGGGCGATAGCCGAGCCGATCAATGGCTTCCAATACTTTTTTTCTGGTCGTCGGTTTTACATTCGGGTTGCCGTTCACGACGCGGGAAACAGTCGCCATACTGACATTTGCTTCTCTGGCCACATCGTATATCGTAATGTTGCTCACTGAAACCACTCCTTTTACTGGATACACTTATCCTTATCTATAGCATAAACACTTTATGTAAAGAAATGTCGTACGATTTCGCATTCTGTCGTTTATGATTGTAAGCGTAAGTCAGTAGTGTACATTATTTTTCATTATTCATCAAATTTAAATATCTCTCATGAAATTATACACGTTTTTCCCAGTGATGAAAACGTTCACTTTCATTTTATAATTAAATAAAATGAAGATACGAAAAAAAAGCCGCGCGTGGCGGCCTTTAAAGAGCGGAACGTTGTATTATGCTTTTACTTTCAGCATTGGCTTTAATTCGTTCAGCCATTTCTCGAATTCAGGTATATCCATCTGCTGCGCAGAGTCTGAAAGGGCAACGGAAGGATCAGGGTGAACTTCGGCCATCACGCCGTCAGCGCCGATCGCAAGCGCCGCTTTTGCTGTCGGAAGCAGGAGATCGCGGCGGCCTGTTGAATGTGTGACGTCAACAAACACCGGCAAGTGAGTTTCCTGTTTCAAAATCGGCACGGCAGAAATGTCGAGTGTGTTTCTCGTTGCCGTTTCGTACGTTCTGATACCGCGCTCACAAAGAATGATTTGGTCGTTTCCTTGTGACATGATGTATTCAGCTGCATTGATGAACTCTGAAATTGTTGCAGCAAGACCGCGTTTTAACAATACCGGCTTTTTAACGGAACCGGCGGCTTTCAGCAATTCAAAGTTTTGCATGTTCCGCGCGCCGATCTGAATGACGTCAATGTAATCAATCGCTTGCTCAATGTGGGCGGGCGTTACGATTTCACTGATCACCGCGAGGTCATATTCATCAGCGACACGTTTAAGAATTTGCAGGCCTTCTACGCCGAGACCTTGGAAATCATACGGACTTGTGCGGGGTTTAAACGCGCCCCCGCGCAGGATTTTAATGCCTTGTTTTTTCGCTGCGGCCGCGACTTCGGCAACCTGCTCATAGCTTTCGACGGCACAAGGTCCGACGATGAATCTCTGATCGCCGTCACCGATTTTTTCACCTTTAATATCAACGATCGTATCTTCTGCTTTTTTCTTCCGGGAGACGAGCAACGCTTTGCTGTGATCCTCTTCTTGAAGTTCAAGTCCGGCTTTGAAAATTTCTTTGAAAATATGCTGGATCGTTGAGTTTTCAAATGGGCCGTCATTGCTTTCAATTATGCGGTTAAGCATTGTACGCTCTCTGACAGGGTCAAATCGGTTGACACCCTGTGCTTCCTTTGCTTTACCGATTTCTTTTACAACGGCTCCGCGTTCATTGATTAATTTAAGGATTTCTAAGTTTAGTGCGTCTGCCTGCTGTCTTAGGCTCTCTAATTCCTTGTTGCTCATCTTTTTCATCCCTTCTATGCTATGTTTTATTTTAATGGTTAACATGCATCTTACTACAGTTATGCGAAAATAGGAATATGAAATAATAAATTTTTTCACATTCGGCTTTATCACAAAAACGCTTTTAAGCTTTTATGCGTTGAAGCGGTATATATTGATATCCTACATGATCCGGCTGAAATGATCAATAGTTTTTTTCAAAAAAAAAACCGCCGGTATCAACCGGCGGCCAGCAATTATGAAAGGTGCTGCTCTATTGCGTTTTTTGTGATTTGTGAATGAGACGCGTGCCATTTCACTTCGCCGTTTGCAATGACGAATACTTGCGGGCTTTCATGTTTCACGCCGTATGTCTCGGCGATATAGTTTGAAAGCGGCCGGCTGTCCTGCACCTGCAGGTAATAAGAAGGCACTTCCGAATGCGCCGATGCAAAGGCGTCAAACTCCTGAAAGGCGGCTTGGCTGATCGGGCAGGTTGTGCTGTGTTTCAAAAACACGAGCGTGTTTTCTTTCTCAGCGGCATTTTTGAACTCTTCTTCAGACGATATCAGCTGTTTTGTCATGTCGGTTATCTCTCCTTATTGAAGATCAGCGATTTGCCTGACCGGCTTTTTCCCCGGCGTCTTCCGCTTCGGCCTTGATGCTTTGGGCCGTGTCCTGCATTTCGCTTCTCGTCTCTTCGGCTTTCTCGGTTAGTGTGCTCTTAGAACGGTCTTTTAAATCCTTCACTTTATTCATAATCTGGCCTGACTGATCAGCTACCAGCTGGGTGATATTAGATGTTTTGTCTTTGGCGATGCTGACATATTGAGAGCCTTTTTCTTTCGCGTCGGCCGTCATTCTGTCCGTCTTATCCTTTAACGCAGAAGCCTGACTGCCGAGATCGTCGCGCAGCTCCTTACCTGATTTAGGCGCCAGAAACAACGCCGTTGTCGCGCCGATAATTCCCCCGATCAGCGTTCCGATTAAAAAATCCTTACTATTGATTCCATCTTTGCTCATTATGATTCCTCCTTAGTGGATTTTTCTTATGATTAAAGCGATGTTTTTTTCTTTTGCTTCCACTTGTCCCATATTTCCATAGCGGCCTGGCTCCAGGTGACAACCTGACTGATCTTATCCTGATTCTCTCTTACAGAGGCCGTAACGGAACCTGCTGCCTGCTTTATGGATGTATTAAACTGCTGGACGGAAGTTCCCACTTCCTGGACAGCATGGACAACCGTATTTAATTTCTCTGATTTTTCCTGAATGTCTTCCGCGAGACGGTTTGTCTTATGTAACAGCTCGGTTGTCTCTGCGGTAATGCCTTTCATCTGCCCTTCAAGGCCGTCTAAAGTCGAGGCAACGTTTGTTAAAGTCATCTGCACGGACTTTAATGTTTTGGACAGATAGATGACGAGGATGAGAAATGCAACGGCAATGAGTGCGACGCTTAAGTAAAGAATGATGATCATCTAATACCTCCTTAATGCAGGATATAGTGGTATATACCCAATTCTTAAAATGATAAACATATATGAAAGATCTGTATGTATACTATTTCTCCGTTTCTCGGTAAATCCCTTTGCAGCACGCGCAAAAAAGCAGTGAGAGCCCCACTGCTTTTTCGTTACGCTATGACGTTTTCATAGGCTCTCATATATTTTTGAATGTCTCCGGCGCCCATGAAGATCAGCACTGCGCCTTCATGCGCTTTTAACACTGATGTGTCATTTTCTTCAATGAGTTCTGCGTTATCGATTTTTTCCTGAAGATCCGTGATCGTGAGCTTGCCGACGTTCTCGCGGGCAGAGCCGAAAATGTCGCACAGATACACGCGATCGGCCGCGCTTAAACTTTCTGCGAATTCATCCAGGAATGATTGCGTCCGTGTAAACGTATGCGGCTGAAATACCGCGATAATTTCACGTTCGGGATATTTTTGGCGCGCCGCCTCAATCGTGACTTTGATTTCAGTCGGATGGTGGGCGTAGTCGTCGATCAATACCTGGCTGCCGATCACTTTTTCATTGAATCTGCGTTTGACGCCGCCGAATGATTCAAGTCCGCGCTTAATCATGTTCACGTCTATCTCTTCATAGTGGCAGATTGCAATGACCGCTAAGGAATTGAGGACATTGTGATGCCCGTATGCCGGGATGTAGAACGTATCGTAAAACGTATTGCGGACAAAGACGTCAAATGTCGTGCCTTCCGTATTTTTTACGATGTTTCTCGCTTGAAAATCATTTTCTTCTCCCGTGCCGTAATACACGACAGGCACATTGGCGTGAATTTTCGGCAGGTACTCGTCATCACCGCAGGCAATGATGCCTTTGTTGACTTGAAGCGCCATGTTTTGGAAAGCATCAAACACATCGTCAATGTTGGCGAAATAATCAGGGTGGTCAAAATCAATATTCGTCATAATCGCATAATCAGGCTGATAGCTCAAGAAATGACGGCGGTACTCGCAGGCTTCAAATACAAAGTATTCGCTGCTTTCATTTCCTCTGCCCGTTCCGTCCCCGATAAGAAACGAAGTCGGCTTCGCCTGCTGCATCACGTGTGCCAAGAGGCCCGTTGTGGACGTCTTGCCGTGTGCGCCCGTTACCGCGACACTTGTGTATTTTTTCATATATTCAGCTAAAAATTTATGATATCTGATGACAGGAATCCCTTCAGCGAGCGCCTTTGCGATTTCCGGATGAGAATCAGGGAATGCGTTTCCGGCGATTACCGTTAAGCCGGGTTTGATGTTATCGGCGCTGAACGGATAGATCGGGATATTTCTTTTTTCAAGGGCAGCCTGAGTGAAAATCTGCTTCTCGATATCCGATCCCTGCACCTGATACCCTGTATCATGCAGGATTTGAGCAAGCGGGCTCATACCTGTCCCTTTTATTCCAACAAAATGATAAACAGTCATAATCGTACCTCCAACAAACGTCTATCTGTTCCCCAGTATATGACGCTCATTTCATTTTGCGACCGCCGCGGGCAAAAAGCCCGCACAGCGGCGCTTCCATTTATTTTTACGTTATCGTCAGTATCTGTAACTTTCTTTTTGATTAAACCTGCCGCATGATATTTCAGCGCGTGACAGTGATGCAGTTTTGATGGTCCATCCACTATCATACCATGTTTTTGAGAAAAATGAACGATATTCTTATTCTTGAGCAATGTCAGCGGCCGTAATCAGCACTTCACGGGGTTTGCTGCCCTTCGCTT
Organism: Bacillus sp. FSL P4-0334; assembly: GCF_038004825.1. NCBI lineage: Bacteria > Bacillati > Bacillota > Bacilli > Caryophanales > Bacillaceae > Bacillus > Bacillus sp. FSL P4-0334. The sequence goes on from NZ_JBBORX010000002.1 coordinate 22,620, forward strand.
CTGAGATCATGCCTTCGGCTTCCATCATGTCAATCAGCCTCGCGGCGCGGTTATAACCGATTCTGAACCTTCTTTGAAGGCTTGAGGTGCTGGCGCTGTTTTGCTCCACGACGAATTGGCACGCCTCAGGAAACAGTTCGTCTTCTTCCTTGAGGGCGGTTCCCTGCCTGATCAGTTCTTCCTGTTCAAACAAATAAGAAGGCGGCAGCTGCTTTCTGACATGAGAGACGACGCGGTCAATTTCTCTGTCGGATACAAAGTTGCCCTGCAGGCGCACCGGTTTTCCGGTACCGTTTTCCCAGTACAGCATGTCGCCTTTTCCGAGCAGCTTTTCCGCTCCCGCCATGTCGATGATTGTTCTGGAATCTACCTGGCTTGAGACGGAGAATGCAATCCTCGTCGGTATGTTTGCCTTGATCATTCCGGTAATGACATCGACAGACGGACGCTGTGTCGCGACAAGCAGATGAATGCCGCAGGCTCTCGCTTTCTGCGCGATTCTGGCAATGCTTTCTTCCACATCGTTCGGCGCGACCATCATTAAATCGGCAAGCTCATCAATGACCACTACGAGGTACGGAAGCTTTTCGCCTGTCTTATGATCGGCGGTTAATTCATTAAAGCGGCCGATATCTCTCACACCCGAATGGGCAAACAGTTCATATCGCCGTTCCATCTCTTCCACAACCCATTTTAACGCGGCGGTCGCGGCTTTGGCGTCCGTGATGACGGGGCTGACCAAATGCGGAATTTGGTTATAAGGCGCAAGCTCGACCATTTTCGGATCAATCAGAAGCATTTTGACATCACTCGGATCCGCCTTATAAAGCAGACTGACCAAAATGGTATTGATGCAGACGCTTTTTCCCGATCCTGTCGCACCCGCTATCAACCCGTGCGGCATCTTTTTCAAATCAATGACGACCGGGTTTCCGGAAATATCGACACCGAGCGCGGCTGTAAGCGGAGACGGATTCGTCCTGAAAGCGGCGCTTCTGATCATCTGCCTTAAATCGACGACTTTGCTTACGCGGTTCGGAACTTCAATGCCGATCGTGTTTTTACCGGGGATCGGCGCCTCAATCCGAATATCCTTGGCAGACAGGCTCAATTTAATATCATCTGCTAAGTTTGTAATTTTGTTTACTTTCACTCCGGGCTCAGGATGCACTTCAAAACGTGTGACGGACGGGCCTTGTGTGACATGAACGACTTGGGCGCGCACATTAAAGTTTTTCAGTGTAACGTTTAAAAGCTCGCGCTGTTCTTCAATCCACGATTGGTCGTCATGTCTTTGCGCCGGCGGTACGTCCAGAAGCGACAGATTCGGAAAGGCATAGCTCGCTCCGCCCTCTGGCGTCTTCGTCTGCTTGTGTTTATCACTTTTAAGCATCATGACGTTAAACGGAACATTGCGCTCTTTCGGCTGCTCCGCTTTTTTCACAGGCTGAGGCTGTCCGTGATGCTCCGTTTTTTCTTCGGCAGGCCGGGACGGGGCATCGGCCGTCTTGATGCTTGCAGGTTCAGGCTCGGGGGGGTCTGAATGCCGCGTGACTTCATTGTACTCAGGCTGCGAGTCTGTTTCCTGTTCCGCGTCGGTTTCAGCTGATTCGGGCTTGTCTTCAGACTGCGGCTGAACTTCCTCATCGTATCCGGGTTCTGTGTATGTATACACCGGTTCTTCTGCGGTTTCAAAAGGCGGTGCTTTTTCCGGCTCAGGCTCCTGATGTTCCTCCTGCGGCGCCGCTTGTTCCTCTGTGTTTTCAGCCGTTCGGGATGCTTCATACTCAGGCTCTTTAATAGGCTGCGGGCGGGTTTGTTCATGCTCTTGTTCTTCTGTAAAGCCGGCAGACTCCGCGCTTTCCGTGTGCTCCCGCTCTTCAGTCTGCTGCGGTTCTGCTGCTGCAAACACTTGCTCTTTTGCATTCTCAGCCTCGGTGTGAAGCTCCTCTTTTTTAACGGCCGGGATTTCTTCCGTTTCTTGTTTCGCAAACGGTTCTGGCCGGTCATTCGTCTGTTTTGTTATGCCGGATGTTGTGAAGACGGGCTCTTTTTCCGTTTCCTGACCGGCTTTTGGCGGAACAAATTGCTCCTCTGACAGCAATGTTACGTTCTCTTCACGCCGCTTTTCGGATATAGGCGCTTTTTTTATGCTGTGCTGAGATTGAAAGCCGTAAACCGGTGAAGGAATGGATGACGGTTTAAAGGGCTTTTTCACCGTATCAGGCTCTTTATGTGTATGCTGTTTCCGCTCGGTTTGCTCCTTCCCGGCGGCATAATCCCGGGACGGCTGGCGGCGTTCGTGCCTTTCCCGCTGTCTTTGGTTTTGCTCCGTTCGCTTATAGCCGTCCGGAACGACAGGGAAGCGGAAATTCCCTTTCGGATATTCGTAATATATTTTAGGATCTTCCATGCGCGTGAATTTGCCTTCTGGCTGATCCGGTATCTGCTGTTTCGGGATTTGGGCATGCGTGTTTGGTTCACGTTCATGCTCTTCTTCTTTTTCACCTAAAAATAAGTCAAAAAATTTATTCAGCCAACTCATGTTTAATCACTCTCTAACTCCCTTTTTAGTAGTCTGGGACGATATTTAGTATACCATTGCCGGGCGGCTCAGAAAAGATTAAGCTCCCAACTGAAGAAAGCCGTTAAGCAGGCATGCTTAACGGCTTTCTCTCACATCATTCGATTCTGTGCGCTTATTTATGGGAGTTAGAATTGAAATGCTTCGCCGGCCTCGCGGCTGTCTTCAAGAACAAGAATCCCTTTTTCCGCCGGCGCATCCGGCAAAGCGAGTTCTTTCGCGGAGCAGATCATGCCGCTTGACGGAACGCCTCTTAATTCAGCGTCTTTAATCACAAGCCCGCTCGGCATCACCGCGCCGACTTTAGCAACGACGACTTTTTGCCCTTTGTCCACGTTCGGCGCGCCGCAAACGATTTGGAGGGTTTCCTCTCCCACATTCACTTGGCAGATATTCAGTTTATCCGCATTCGGATGTTTTTCTTTCGATTCAACGTGACCGACAACAAATTTCGGAGAAAGGTCAACTGTCAGCGTTTCTGAAACACCGTTTCTGTTCAGTATTTCATTCACATCCTGAACGAATGTCTCAGACAAAGCGACGGGGCCGTTGTCCTCAATCTGTAAGTAAGAAGACACGTTAAAAATGTTAAAGCCCGTCGTTTCTTTTGTTTCTTTGTTAAAGATTCTGATGACATCGCCTTCTTTTTCATAGGCGATTTCTTCGCGTGCCGCATCTTTAAGAGAGATCAGAAGCGTATCTCCCACACCTTCTTTATTGTAAAAAGCGTTCATAAGAAAAATCCTTTCTAATCCTTTTTCGGCCGGCTTTTCGCCATGATAAACACAGGTTCCAGTCTGCCTTCATTATACAGAAATGAAAGGGCCGTAATCGGCACCGTGCCGCTTGCAAAGAAGCTCATGGACATTTGCCCTAAAATATCATAACCCGATTCATTTCGAATGTCAGCAAGTATTAATACATCCTGGTGCGGGACGGAAATCGCCAATTCGCCTTCAGCGGCCTGCTTGTATTCATGAAGAATCGAATCATTGAGAATCCGGCTGGCGTCATAGCCGTCATTCGCCCTGAAAAAATAAAAATAATTGTCTGCAACCGTATCCTGTTTCACAACTGAAGGAAGAGAGCGGAGATTGAATGACGCCGTCTCCCTGATCCGTTCTTTTGTCCAGTTTTCTTTCTCGAGCATACGGCTGTCAATTAAGCGGTACGTCTTACCGAGGTCAAGCGCGTAGTAGATTCTTGTTTCGGCCGTATGGTCATCATACACGAGCGGAATGCCGTCGCTCGTTTGATCGGGAAATGATGTGGAGCGGATGACCGGATAGATTCCGGCTTCCTTTCCGGACATCTCCTGTCCGCTGCCTTCCATCGCCTCCATTGCTTCTGACACATAGTAGACGATTTCGTCGATCGCTTCTTCTTTTTTCGTCTCCCACTTCGCAATGATAGGCGGGAGCTCCAATGTGATGCCTTTTTTGGTCGTTTGATCCTCAACACGGAGGGTGTCTTTTTCTCTGTCAAAAAAGAAGGATCGGTTCTCGTGCTGCAGGCGCTGTTTTAATAAATCCGCCAGCTTCCTTGACGTCATTTTCAAAGCCCGTGGCCTCCTTTATGCTTTAGCAAGGGAATCGGTTAAAAATTGCTCAATTTCTTCTTTTGTTTTACGGTCTTTGCTGACGAAGCGGTTCACTTCTTTTCCTCCGTTAAACACAACAAAGCTCGGAATGCCGTAAATTTCCCATTCCGCGCATGTATCAATAAATTGATCGCGGTCTACGTAGTAATAAGTGAATTCAGGAAAGTCCGCTTCCAGCTCAGGGAGAAACGGCTCCACAAAGCGGCAGTCCGGGCACCAATCCGCTGAAAACATAAATACCGCCCAATCGTCTTGTACCGCTTTTTGCAATTCTTCCGTGCTTTCAATCTTTTTCATTGTCATTCCTCCATCTGGATTATGAGTTTTTTATATGCTGATGTTTGTCCAATTGGATCATACCAGACTGTTTACAGCAAGACCAACTATATGCAATCATTATCATATTTCATTTGCATTATCAAGCAAGTTTCGTTTACCATTTTGCTTGTAACCGTACGAAAATCTGAATATGTACATAAGGAGGGGCAAAAGATGCAGTTTGTCGTGTATTTAGCGGGTGAAATCCACAGTAATTGGCGGGACGAGATCAAGCAAAAAGCAACAGCGCTGGACCTGCCGATTACGTTTGTCGGCCCGATGGAAAACCATGAACGCTCAGACAATATCGGAGAAGAGATTATGGGCGTGCAGCCCGATTCTGTTTTAAAAGACGCCAGAGCTTCTGATATCAACAATTTCCGTACAGAGGTGCTGATGGAAAAAGCCGATTTTGTGATCGCCCTGTTTGGCGAGAAATATAAGCAGTGGAATACCGCGATGGATGCTTCTTATGCCATCGCAAAAGGAAAGCCGCTCATTCTCATCCGTCCGAAAGAACTTCATCATCCGCTGAAAGAGCTTTCCGGAAAAGCGAATATCACGGTCGAAACCGTCAATCAAGCGATGAAAGCACTCTCTTATTTATTTGAAACAGAATAAGCAGGCCGCCTTTATGCGGTCCTGCTTATTTTTTTACACATTTTCTCTGATCGTTTCGACCGTCTGTTTGTCACTCGCCATGACCAGCTTAATGAGCATTTCTTTCGCCGCGGCATAATCATCGACATGGATGATAGCGGCATTTGTATGAATGTATCTTGAACAAATGCCGATGACGGCAGACGGAACCCCGCTGTTTGATATGTGGACCCGTCCGGCATCCGTTCCCCCGCCTGAAGCGAAATATTGATAAGGGATATTGTGCGTTTCCGCCATATCAAGGACGAACTCTCTCATCCCGCGGTGCATGACCGTCGTTCTGTCGAGAATGCGGAGCAGCACCCCCTCGCCGAGACGGCCGAACAGCTCCTTATCGCCGCTCATATCATTTGCCGGGCTGGCATCAAGCGCGAAAAAGAGATCAGGCTGAATCATGTTGGCCGCTGTCTGCGCCCCTCTCAAACCGACTTCCTCCTGAACGGTGGCCCCGGCGTACAGATTGTTCGGCAGGTCTTTTCCGTGCAGCTCTTTTAATAGTTCAATGCTTAACCCGCAGCCGTAGCGGTTATCCCACGCTTTGGACAATATTTTCTTCTCGTTGGCCATCGGGGTGAACGGGCAGACAGGCACGACCTGCTGTCCCGGTCTGATCCCCATTTTGACCGCGTCCTCTCTATCATCGGCACCGATATCAATCATCATATTTTTGATCTCCATCGGCTTTGCGCGCTGGGCATCCGTTAAAATGTGGGGCGGGATGCTTGAGATGACGCCGATAATCGGTCCGTTATCCGTCTGCACCTCGACGCGCTGGGCAAGCAGCACCTGACTCCACCAGCCGCCGAGCGTCTGAAATCTCAGCATGCCGTTATCCGTAATCTGCGTTACCATAAACCCGACTTCGTCCATATGGCCGGCTACCATAACGGTCGGCGCATCTTCAGCGCCGCGCCTTACTCCGAAAACACTTCCGAGTCTGTCCTGCACGATGTCATCCGCATATTTCGCAAGCTCCCGTTTCATAAAGGAGCGGACCTGATGTTCATTTCCCGGTGCGCCGGGAAGCTGCGTCAGCGTCCGGAAAAGCGTTTTCGTTTCCTCATTCATATTTTCCCCTCATTTCTATGTAATGCTTTTATTTTATTAGAAAAACAACCGTTTTCCAAGCGCTCAGATTGAATGGGCTGGAAAACCGCCGCTTTACTTAACACCGTCTGGCATCTTCTGTATAATAAAAACTACGACATAATTGGAGGTGCTTCATATTGAAATTACGTCATTTTCTCTTAGGTGCAGGAGTCGGATTATGCGCTGCCATCGCAGTGAAAAAGTATGCGATGAAACCTTATATCTCTTCAGAAAAAGCGCTCCGTATCGTGAAAGCGGCTTTTAAACAGCGCGGGCCGATAGACGGATCATGGATTTACACAGAGCCCGAGCCCTACCAGGTAAACGGAGAAACCATCCAGGTATACAAAACCGGCGTGACACGTTCGGCATTCGGCGAACTGGAGCAATATGAAGTTATGGTCAATGCAAAAACAGGCCAGATTGTCGATGTCATTGATTCTGTCGCCTCATAATTCGGACAAGCAAAAAATAAAGCCCAAAACCATCAGCGTTTTGGGCTTTATTCGGTTACATCGGCCGAATTCGTTTATATACGGGGTGCCACATCGCGTCCTGCACCGCTTGGATCAGATCCTCGGGTTCCTTTTCCGCTACACCGTCCTGAATGGCAGCTTTAGCTACAGCTACCGCCACAGTTGCCGATACCGTCCTGAGATCCTCCACTTTCGGAAGCATCGGCGCCCCCGGCTTGCCGACGTCCACCATACCGGCGATGGCATTCGCGCAGGCAACGAACATATTGTCCGTAATGAGCCTTGCTTTTGTCACAATCGTGCCGAGTCCGAGTCCCGGGAATACGAGCGCGTTGTTCGCCTGTCCGATATGGTAGGTAACGCCGTTATACGCAACAGGCGGAAACGGACTACCCGTAGTGACAAGCGCGCGGCCTTCCGTCCATTTAATCAAATCTTCAGGTTTTGCTTCTGATAATGTCGTCGGGTTTGACATCGGCAAAATAGCGGGCCGTTTGACATGCGAGGCCATTTCTTTGACGATTTCTTCCGTAAATGCGCCTGATACGGTGGATGTGCCGATCAGAATCGTCGGCTTGGCCTGACGCACAGTCTCCGCCAGATCAATTGATCCGCCTTCACCGCTGCGGCCGTACTCTTTCACTTCATCAGCAGGGCGCGCGTACGGAACCTGAAAATCACGCAAGTCCTTCATAACATCCGTTAACAATCCGTTTCTGTCGATACACCAAAAATGGCTGTAGGATTCTTCTTCGCTTAATCCGTCATGCACCATGGCTTCGCGCAGCTGCTCAGCAATTCCGATACCGGCCGTTCCCGCGCCGAAGACGACGACTTTATGCTCTTTTAAAGGCACTTTTGATGCTTTTGCACACGCTAAAACAGCTGCAAGCGATACCGCGCCCGTTCCTTGAATGTCATCGTTAAACGTACAGACTTTATCTTTATACCGTTTTAATATGCCGCGGGCGTTAGCCGTACCGAAATCCTCCCAATGAAGCAGCGCATTCGGGAATGTTTCCCGGGCAAGCGAGACATACTCATCAATAAAGCGGTCATATTTCTCGCCGCGCACTCTTGAATGCTGGTTTCCGACATACAGCGGGTCATTTAAGAGGCTTTCCTGATTTGTTCCGGCGTCCAAAACGACCGCAAGCACTCGTGACGGATCAATTCCGGCCGCCGCCGTATAAACCGCGAGTTTTCCGACAGAAATGGCGATGCCGCCGACGCCCCAGTCACCGATTCCCAGAATGCCCTCCGCATCTGTGGCAACGATTAAGTCAATGTTTTCATTTTTTCCGAACTGCTGAAATGCGGCGCGCATTCCTTCAGGGTCATCTATTGACAAATACAGACCGCGGGGTTTTCTGTACTCATGGCTGTAACGCTGGATCGCAGTGCCGACGGTCGGCGTATATACGATCGGCAGCATTTCGCCTAAATGATCATTTAACAGCCTGTAAAATAACGTTTCATTCCGATCATGGAGAGCGGTCAAGTACACATTTTTGCTCAGCTCATCAGGCTGCGAACTGAATTGTTCGTAGGCCCGCCTCGCCTGCTCTTCGATTGTCAATACTTTCGGCGGCAGAAATCCCTCGAGCCCGAGTTCCTTTCTTTCCTCCTGTGTAAAGGCCACCCCTTTATTTAAAAAAGGCGTAGAAAGCACTTCTAATCCGCGCAGTGTTGTTTTGATTTCTCCATCTTTCGTCACTTGAAATTGATTCACCTGTCTCTTCCTTTCAAAGCAATTTGTCTTAGGTTTGCTTTTATTCCCGAAATTCATACAGGCAAATCATCGATCCGCTTATTTTTTCTCCCGTTTGACAGACGCGGCCACTTCGCCATCTTCTCCCCATTTTACCGCTCTGTAAATCGCGTCGTGATAGAAAATGAGCCAGGCGTCTTTTTCTGCCGCGAACGTCTGCCATTTCTGCTTTTCTGGAATAGAGGTCATCGGATAATCATCATAGGCCAGCACCCATAACGGATTTTTATGCGCATTCGTCGGCATCAGGTCGGCAAAATGCACAGCCGTCTCCCCTTCGTCTTCTAAGACGATGACGCTGTGGCCGTCGCTGTGGCCGCCGGTGTGGTGCATCGTAATGCCTTCTGTCAGCTGATACTCGTTTTCAAAGGTTTCGACCTGATCTTGTACCGCCTCCCAATTTTCTCTCCAATATGTATTTTTCGATCTGATATTAGGATTTCTCATTTCGCGCCACTCTGTTGCAGAAGTGATAATGCGGGCATTCGGGAAAACAGAGACAAGCTCCTCTCCGCTGTACTCCGTCAGGCCGCATGCATGGTCAAAATGAAGATGGGTCATCGCGGCAATATGAATGTCCTCACAGGAAAGCCCGAGGTCACGAAGAGATTGTTTCAGATTGGATTCCTGTGTTACGCCGTAATTCCTTTTTTGTTTATCAGAGAACTTCCCTCGGCCGATACCCGCGTCAACCAATATATTCAGGCCGTTTTTTCTGATCAGAATCGGGTCTGTTCTTAATTCAATCTGGTTTTTGTCATTTACGGGGTATTTTCTCGACCATAAAGGCTTCGGAACAACGCCGAACATCGCTCCACCGTCCATATGTGTTACACCGCCGTCCAGCCATGTTAATGAAATATTCCCAATATTCAATGTCTCCATCTTGATCCCTCCTGATGTAATGGTAGCAAATGGCGGCATAAAAAAACAGACTCCCGCATCAGAGTCTGTCTTTTGTTCTCCATTCAACTTCGGCCCGGTAAATCGGCTGGCCGAGCGCGGAGAATTTTTCTTCGTATTCTGTCATAATATTGCCCTTCGGATCGCTGTTGTGCAGATCAAGGCTGACTTCCGTCAGAAGCAGGCCGTATTCGGAAAAGCTTTTCAGAGAGTATTCGAATAAACCGCGGTTATCGGTTTTAAAATGAATCTCACCTGTTTCGCCCATCACTTCTTCGTATTTTTTCAAGAACGTTTTAAATGTTAAACGGCGCTTTTCGTGGCGGTTTTTCGGCCACGGGTCAGAAAAGTTTAGATATACGCGCTTGATTTCTCCCCGTTCAAATACGTCATTCAGTGTTTCCGCGTCTATATTTAACAAACGGACATTGTGAGCCCCGCTGTCCTTAACTTTTTGGACGGCAGTGACGATGACGCTTTTAAACAGCTCAATCCCGATATAGTTGATATCCGGATTCTGCTTGGCCATTCCTGAAATGAACTGCCCTTTTCCCGTACCGACTTCAATATGGATCGGGTTGTCATTGCCAAAGACCGTGTTCCACCGCCCTTTATACTGGGCCGGATCACTGATGGCGATGTCAGCGTTTTCTGCCAGAAAATCATTCGCCCAAGGTTTATGGCGCATTCTCATATGATTGACACCTCTATCTATAATTTCGAGTAACAACATACCATGAAACATAAAGAGCCGCAAGCGCCTTTTAAAGGCGCCGGCTGCATAAAAAAAGAGGCTCCCCGGTCCGGAACACTCATGTGATGCATAAAACCGCACCGCTTTGCACAATGTATGACACAGAAAGGATGTGTATATGAATCATGGGCTTAACAAGCGAACATCAGGTCCGGTTATTAAAGGACATACTGGCCGACCATCAATTGGATTGCTGCGGCACGGTTGCCGAGTATGAACAGCTGGAGCGCGTCATCAAATCACTGATGGCCAACACCGGGCTTGATTCAAATATAAAAAACGTGCTCGAGGATGTCTACCGCTACAGCCAGTCCGGCATCACGGCCGATTCCATCGACACGCATATTCAGGAGCACCAAAACCATTTGTCCCAATGGGTGGAGCAGATGGATTCGTACTCCTGACTACTTGACAATCCGCTTCATCAGGGCATGAAGCTCTTCCATGGCATCATGATACGCTTTGTCGTTTCCTTTTGATTTGTGCCAGGCGATGAAGGTGATGGTCTCCGATAACATGTACCATGCCATCCGCAGCCGAAGCCCTTCCGTGAGCTTCATGCCGTACATCCCAAGCCAGCTGTCCCACGCTGGCTCTTCGACGTAATGATACAATAAAGGGCCGAGATCCATAGCCGGATCAGCTATCATGGCGCCGTCCCAATCTATTAAATACAGCTGGTTGTCTTCAGACAGAAGCCAGTTATTATGATTCACATCACAATGGCAAACGACTTTTTCACCGAATTGCACCTGATCCACATGAGCTTCCAAATAAGCAAGGCCTTCCTGAATAAGCGGCGAAAATTGCCGCACGGCAAAGACGGCCTGCTTCAGCTGCGACAAAAGGGCGCCCGGATCAAGCGGTTCTTTTCCCAATCTTTTCAGCATGTCGAGCAAAGCTTTTGATGTGTGGATTTTGCGGAGCAGCTCAGCCACCGGGCGTCCGCTCATATCCTTTGCCTTCAGCTCCCTGCCCGCCATCCAATGCTGAGCCGTAATGACGTCACCGTTTTCCATCCGTTTCGTCCAAACCAGCTTCGGAACAATGCCTTCGGCGGATAACACGGCTAAAAAGGGCGAGCTATTACGTTTTAAAAAAAGCTGTTGGCCGTTATGTTTCGCATAATATGCATCTCCTGTAGCTCCTCCGGCGGGGAAGATCTCCCAATCGCTACCTAGTAATTGTCCCAACCAGTTCATATCAATGTTCAACCCATCATTTCTTAAAATATTTTAGAATAGGCCTCCAGCCTTTCTCTATTGGCGGAGCGGCCTGTCATAAACAATTTCATGAGAATAAAAAAGACAGCTATTGAGAGTCTCATATGCTAATCAATAGCCGTCCTATAAATTTTAGCGCTACAGCACAAACTTCGTCAAGCAAAACTAGCAAGAACACCTGTGAATTCTGAAGATTTATGCCGCGAACCGCTCTTTGCCGTGAAACATTTGACGGGTTTCATTTGTTTATTATGTTTTTATTTTCAACGGCGCACCGCCCGGCATAAGCCGAAACGGCGTCGTTCCGATCAGCTCGCCGTCAGCGTGAAACGGAATTTTCCCATCTGTTTCAAAAACGAATTCCTTCCCCTTTATCATCGTCACTCCGTCCATTTTGATATGCCGGCCGAAGCTCATCGCCCATAAAAAACGATACAGCGAGAAAAAGGACAGGTTTTCTGCGATGACAATATCAAAACGGTTTTGACGGGGATTTGCTGAAGGCGCCGCTTTCATGCCGCCTCCGTAATAAGGGTGATTAGCCGCAATGACAAACCAGACATTGCGGAATTCACGCCTCTGGCCGTCTGCCGTGCAAACAAATCTGAACGGCTGAAACCCCGAGGCCGTATGTAAATGCGCGAGCGGGTAAATCACAAAGCCGAGACGCAAAAACCGAAGAACGCGCGAAAACGGAAAATTCGCCGTTGCCTTCAAAACTGAGGCATCGAAGCCGACAGACAGGTGGTTAATAAAATAAAGTGATTGCGCTTTGTCATGAAAAAAGTTGATGTTTCCCGCAAAAAATTTCCGCGTGAGCGGGCGGTGCAGACTTTTGATTTCTTGGAGAAGCGCCGACTTCTTAATACCGAGCCCTTTGGAAAAGTCATTGTACGAACCGGCGGGCACAAAGGTCAGCTCAATCTGATCCGTTCCTTTCAGTCCGTTAATGACTTCATGCATCGTCCCGTCACCGCCGATGACGAACAGCCGCTTAAGCTTATGATCCTGCATCATTGAAATCTGCCTCGCCAGCACCTCCGCATGTCCGGGATGCCCGGTCAAAAAAGAGCGGTGGCTGACCCCGCGCCTGTTCAGCTCTTTTTGAACTGATTTCCAGACACGCCGGCCCCGCCCGCCTCCTGAGACCGGATTAATAATAAAAAACCATTGACTCATCGTTTGTTTTCACCTGCTTCATAGATGAAGAGACAGCCGGCAAACGTCCGTTTTAATCAAGCCATTCCTGTCTCCGGCTTGAATCGCTCAAGCCGTAAGACAAAAGAGCCTTCGCCGCCTTCAGCTGGTGGTGCTTGATCGGCGCCGTATTTTTCTGCTGCTTTTCCAGCCACTCTGCGGCAGTCCGTTTATCAGCTATTTCCAGCCCGTACGGCGGCTCCGGATAATCAATATAAGACGTTCTGCTGAGCAAAAGCTTCCGCACGGGAATGTCGGCCTGCTTTTCTTTTACGATTTGCGAAACGACCGAGCCCGTCCGGTGCAGGCTGAGAGACGGATTCAATACTTGGCGCGTGCTGCCGGAGCCTCTTTCTTCCCAAAAACGGTGTTTTGATCCGATATATACGCTGTCCTCTTCCGCTTCCATAAAAGCAGCGCAGAAAATCTCCAGCGGCGAGATGATGATCATGCTCAGTTCGACGGACGCCTGCTGAATTTGAAGAACCGGATGATACATCACAAAATAGGAATCGGGCAGCTTTTGAGCCAGCATTTTTAACATCCCGTCCCTTTTGACCGCCTGCGAAAGCTCAGACTTTTGAGAAAGCGTGGAGCTCGCCCATTTTAATTGAAAGTCATACAGCTGATCTTTGAAAAAAGGCGCGAGCTCAGACTTTTGAGACGGAAGATTCCCGAACAGCGCCTCTTCTCCCTCCGGCTCATCAAACCATTGGTGCCTCTTTTCATTTATATCGGCCGTATTTTCTTCTTTTCTCTTTTTTAAGGAAAATTTTTTCCTGGCCGGCGCTTGATCGGTTTCCCCGCCGGCAGCCGTTTTCGTTTCTTTTTCTTCCGTCTTCCGGTCAAACGCTTCAAGAAGCGCCTCCCAGCGTTCTTTCTTCAGCCGGATAAACTGGTTCATATAATGATATGGATCAAGTTCATATCTGGATATGCAGTCGTGAATTTTGATGATCTGTGCCATGTGATTTCTCCACTCCGAATATTTGTTTATGTCAATTGAAACTGTGCGATTTCTTCGTATTTAGGCGACCGGTCAAGATGGGTCTGAAACAGGGAAAACCGGCTGACGGCACTTTGCACCCTGCCGCTTTCAAACGGCACATCGTCAGAAAACGGCCGGTCTCCCGCCCACTTCCGTGCCATCGTCATATGAGGGTGATACGGGCGTTTTTCCACTTGAAAACCGGCTTTCAAAACAGCCTGTTTTGTTTTTTCCCGCAAATCAAAGAGCAGTTCATTCCGTTCGGGCTCAAGGTGAAGCACTCTCGGCTGTCTGCGGTCGCCGAAAATATCCAGATGCTGAAACTGTACGGTAAACGGCTGCGCTGCCGACGCAGCATCTGCGAGCAGCGACGATAATTTCGCAAGCCGTTCTTCATCCGCGGCTCCGAGAAAAATGAGTGTAATATGATAGTCATGCGGGTGCACCCATTTTTTGAATGATAACGCCGGCTCCTTTTTGGCTGCTTCCCAAATCGGTTCAGCAATGTCAGCCGGAATCGGAATGCCGATAAAATAATGCGGCAATGAAGCTTTCATACGAGGATCTCCCCCTCTTTGGTTATGGTGTTATTATAAAACGGATAAGCGGAGAGGAGAACCCTGTCCGCTCATTATGATAGGATATTATGTACCGAACGTTTTATACAGAAAGGAATGAGCCGGCCTTGAAAATCGTAAACAGCACGGCGGAGCTGATCGGCGGCACACCGATCGTAAAGCTCAATCGTCTTCAGCCAGAACATGCAGCACAGGTCTATTTAAAATTAGAATCGTTTAACCCGAGCGGCAGTGTCAAAGACAGAGCGGCTTACAATATGATCATTGAAGCGGAAAACAGCGGGCATTTAAAACCCGGCTCTGTCATCATCGAACCGACAAGCGGCAACACAGGCATCGGCCTGGCGATGAACGCGGCGGCGCGCGGCTACAAGGCAATCCTCGTCATGCCTGACACGATGACGAAAGAACGCATCAACCTCCTGAAAGCGTACGGCGCGGAGGTTGTGTTAACACCGGGGGCGGAAAGAATGCCCGGCAGCATCAAAAAAGCGAAAGAACTCGCCGAACAGATTCCGGGAAGTTTTATCCCGATGCAATTCGATAACGGCGCAAATCCAGATGCCCACCGAAAAACGACCGCCATTGAAATCTATCAGGCCGTTCAGCAGCTCAACAGACCGCTCGGTGCTTTTGTGGCAACGGCGGGAACGGGCGGAACCATTACCGGAACCGGAGAAACGCTGAAGGAGCTTTTCCCGGATATGATTGTTCATGTCGCCGAGCCTGCGGGATCTCCCGTCCTGTCTGGCGGAAAACCCGGCGCTCATAAGCTTGTCGGGACAAGCCCCGGATTTATTCCCGGCATACTGAATCAGGACGTTTACGATGAAATCATGAAAATATCTGATGAAGATGCGTATACGACAACACGCCGTCTGGCCCGGGAAGAAGGTATACTCGTCGGCCCGTCTTCAGGCGCCGCCTGCTTCGCCGCCATTGAAACCGCAAAACGCCTCCCTTCCGAACAGATCGTCATCTGTATGACGGCCGATACGGGAGAACGTTATTTATCAACGGATTTATGGTCATTTGAATGATAAAAAGGGATGCCGCTTTCGGCGTCCCTTTTTATTATCACTTGGCAAGCTCATAAATGGCTTCGGCGTATAAAGCGGTTGACCGGAGAAGGTCATCGATTTCAATGTACTCATCCTTTTGATGCGCGCTGTCAGGCCGGCCGGGGAACAGCGGCCCGAACGCGACGCCCGCCGAAAGGGATCTCGCATACGTTCCTCCGCCGATTGAAATCAGATCCGCTTTCTTTCCCGTCTGTCCTTCGTAAACCTTTTGAAGCGTCTTTACGAGCGGATGATCGGCAGAAACGTGGTGCGGTTTGCTGTCTTTAAATTCTTCAAGCCGGAATTCTTCAGCAGACGTAAAAGCATCACGGATGACATTGCTGTCTGAAGTGACGGGATAACGGATGTTGATGCCGAGTTCTCCTTCCTCACCCTTTCTGTATGTAAAGGTGCCGACATTCAATGTAAGCTCTCCGCTGATGTCATCCCTGCAATCAATTTTCAGCTTTTTGCCTCGTGTATCATTTAAAAAATAGTCACTGACGGTTTTGACAAAGTGCTTTCCGGCTCCATCCAGCTCCGTTCCGTTAAGGCATTCAGCAAGCTTTAAGCCGGCATTGACACCATTATCCGGTTCCATCGCGTGGCATGATTTTCCGTATACCCGAAGCGTCAGTTTTCCATTTTCCGAAACTGCTTCACCTTGTGTTTTTGACTGCTCAAGCCATTTGCTGAAATATGCGTGCACGGCATCAAGACCGTCCCCTTCAATAACCGCTTCAGCCGCATCCGGCACCATGTTCAAGCGCAGTCCTGAACGGAATGACAGAAGCCCGTTTTTTGCGTCTTTGTCAGAAGCGCTTTTTGCAATGCGCAGTGACGCATCTATAATTCCTTTTTCCGCGTTAATGATCGGAAAATCTGCGTCAGGAGCAAAGCCGATGTCAGGCATTTTTTCGTGTTTGAAGTAGTGATCCACGCATCTCCAATCACTTTCTTCATCCGTTCCGATGATGATTCTCACGCGTTTGGATAAAGGGAGCTGCATGTCTTTGACGATTTTCAGCGCATAAAACGCCGCCATTGTCGGCCCTTTATCATCAATGGCGCCTCTGGCATATATCCGGCCGTCCCTGATATCGGCTGAAAACGGATCGCTCGTCCAGCCGTCTCCGGGCGGAACGACATCGACGTGGCACAAAACGCCGACGATTTCGTCACCCGTTCCCCATTCAAGATGGCCCGCATAGCCGTCAAGATTCTTTACGGTGAAGCCTTCTTTTTCACCGAATTCCAGCAGTGACGTCAGGCTGGCATTGACGCCTTCTCCAAACGGCCGGCCGGGACCGGCTGTTGATTCGTCCATTACGCTGTTGATCTGCAAAAACTTCTGCGTGTCACGGATCAGATCTTCTTTGTTTCTGATGACTTCAACTTCCCAGTTCATCACAAATCCCCTTTCTTGATAAAGACTTGCAAAATGTCGATAAAACGAATAATATAGATGATGTTTTGAAAAAATGTTCGTCATTGGAGGTACTTATGTTTCATCTCGACAAGCATCAAACGACAATAAAAAGAGAAATTACCGCGGGATTGACCACCTTTTTCACAATGGTGTATATCATTGTCGTCAACCCGGTGATCCTTTCCAATGCGGGAATTCCGTTTGACCAGGTGTTCACCGCGACGATTATCGCTTCCATTGTCGGAACTTTATGGATGGCTCTCGCTGCGAATTTTCCGATCGCCATTGCCCCCGGCATGGGCTTAAACGCGTATCTCGCCTTTCACGTTGTCGGCACAGGCAGCGGCATTACGTATCAGACGGCTTTCAGCGCCGTTTTTATCGCGGGAGTCATCTTTATTATTTTATCGTTAACGCCTTTAAGAAAACAACTTATAGAAGCGATTCCGGACAATTTAAAATACGGAATTACGACCGGCATCGGCTTATTTATCGCTTTTATCGGCTTACGCCAATCCGGAATCATCACGGCTGATAAATCTAATCTGGTCGCACTCGGCGATCTTCATTCGCCCGCCGTCATTTTAACGCTTATCGGGCTTATCATCAGTATTGTACTGATGGTGCTGAATGTTAACGGGGCTCTGTTCATCGGAATGGCGCTGACCGCTATCATTGCCTTTTTGACCGGTCAGATTCATTTCGCGAAAGGATTCATGTCCTTCCCGCACCTGCCGGAGGGGCTTTTAATCACAAATCCGTTCGGAGCCCTCGGGGATGTCGTGCATCACGGTCTGTACGCTGTTGTGTTTTCTTTTCTTCTCGTTACGATTTTTGACACGACCGGCACCATGATCGGTGTCGCCGAACAAGCGGGACTGATCAAAAACAATCAGCTGCCGAATGCCAGAAGAGCGCTGTTGGCTGATTCAACCGCTACGACGGTGGGAAGCATCTTCGGCACCAGTCCGACGACCGCGTTCGTTGAATCTTCAGCAGGTGTGGCGGCCGGCGGAAGAACGGGTCTGACGGCGCTGACGATTGCCGTTATGTTTGCCGTTTCCATGTTTTTCAGCCCGCTTGTCAGCGTCTTATCGGAAGTGTCCGCGATTACGTCACCGGCTCTGATTATTGTCGGCAGCCTGATGATGGGTGCTGTGTCGAATATCCGCTGGAATGAGCTTGATGAAGCGTTCCCGGCCTTTCTCGTCATTTTGGCGATGCCTTTAACGTCCAGTATTTCAACCGGAATCGCACTCGGCTTCATTTCATATCCGCTTGTTAAAGCAGCTAAGAAAAAATGGCGCGAAATCCATCCTTTAGTCATCATCTTCGCCGTGCTGTTTTTTATTCAGCTTTTTATTTTGAACGGTCATTAAGAAAAATCCCTTTCCTTTTTCGGAAAGGGATTTTTCACATATAAAGAACGGAAAGAATCGCGGCAATGAGACACCAGACGGAACAGATGACTTGAATGACGGTTAATGCGCTGTTTCGCGCCCTGAAATAGTCATCACTGTCTCTCTTGATACCGCTTAAAACCGGTTTGTCCGTGATCCGGTCAAATAAAAGCGACGCGGCATAGCGGCTGACGATCGCAAACAAAATGAGGACTGCCGGCTTCACTAAGAGCGGAAGAACGAGAATAAGAGCCGTAAAAGCCGCGGTTAAAAGGTAAAGCTGCCGGAGATACCCGCCGTTTCGGATCAGCACTTTAAAGAACAATTCTTTCCACGCCGTATACGCCGACCGTTTTGTAAAGATGTGCTTTGAGCCGGGATATAAAAACGGCTTGCTCTGCCCTTTATGTTTACCATTCGGGAGCTGCACATCATGGCTGAGCATCAAAACAGAGGCCGCGAATGAAAGCTTGCGCCTGTTCTCCTCAAGCACTTCTTCCTCAAAGGCCGATAATGTCTCCGTCCCTTTCCAAGTCAAAAAAGCGGAACAGATGAACAATATACATCCCGCCGGCCAAAGCCAATACCATTCGGCTGCAAAGACGATCATAAAAAACGCACCCGCCATCAGAACCATCACTTTCAGCCAGCCTGCCGCCTGATTCCCGAATGTCCGCCTGCTGTTTTTTCTGTGTCGGTGCACCGCTAATATTGCAGTATGGAAGCCGAACAGACAGCAAAACATACCCGAATATGCCGGTAAGGTACAGTCACCGTATTGGCGCCATAAGGGAAATAACAATACGGCAAGCGCACCCCATTTGATAAGGGAAAGGAACATCGAATACAAAAGCGCGTACCGTTTCAGCTTTTGCATCAGATGTTTTGCATGCACCAAAAATACGTGATCCGCTTCCAGCAAAAAGGTATGAATAAAACCCGTGCACAATAGCAGGGCACTGAATACATACAGCCAGCCCCATCCTAATACTCCTGCCGCTCCATTAAGAAGCCCCCTGCCGTTCAGCCATTCAGCATATTGATAAACGGCAAATGCGGCAGCGGGAAGAACGATATACAGCGCGACCGTCCAATCAATGACCGTCTGAAACACCTTCCATTGATACCGCCAATAATGAAACAGCCTTTGAAAAAACAAAGCCCGCCCGGTCATCGCTGACTGCTCCGAACCGCTGAATAAAAGCAATCCAGCAGTGAACGGCTCCCCGTTTTTTCCTGAAGCTCCTCTAACGTGCCTTGAAGAAGCAGAGCGCCCTGATCCAGCAAATAAAACCGGTCGCAGATTTTTTCCGCCGTATCCAGAACATGAGTGCACATCAAAATCCCCGCGCCCCTTTCTTTCTCAGCAATCAGCATGTCGGTAAACAGCTTCGTTGAGATCGGATCAAGTCCGATAAAAGGCTCATCAATGATGTAAATATCCGGCTTCGCCAAAAATGCCTGTATGAGCATCAATTTTTGCTGCATCCCTTTTGAAAAACCGGAAGGCAAATCATGTTTTACAGACGTCAGCGAAAACTCTTCAAGCAGCCGCCCTGCCCGCTCACGGCATTCTTCTCCTTCTATACCCCGCAATGACCCGGTCAGCTCGAGATGCTCCCAAAGCGTCAGTTCATCATAAAAACTCGGACGCTCCGGTATGTAAGCATAAGATGAATCATTCCACTCAATTCCGCCCTCTATATCCCGGGACAGCCCGAGAACCGCCTTTATCACTGTGCTTTTCCCCGCGCCGTTCGCTCCGATTAAACCGGTAATTTCACCAGCGTTGACTGACAGAGATACATCAGAAATCACCTTCGGCCTGTCAGCATAACCGGCGCAGACAATGTTTGCATTCAATAATTCTCCCAAACTTCTCACTCCCCCGTTTTCATACGGACATGTATAAAAAAAGTTTCAGTTTCCATAATAATAAAAGCGGACCGGGCATAGTAATGCACCAAGGCGGCACCCATTTGGAAAAAATTATCTGCGCTTATTCCTAGATTCATGTTGTCCATATCGTGTATAATGGAGGCAGTTAAAAGAGAAAAAACAGAATGTCATCCTTTGTTGCTTATTCGTACGAAGTTTTAGAGTCGAAAGTTGTGGTATATCAAGTCCATCCGATCTTATGATAGGGAGTGGTTTTTTGAAACCTTCAACAAATCGTATGCTGACTCGGATTAAATCAGTTTACATGTTCATCCAGGAAAAAGGCCTTGTGACAACACAGGAACTGGTTGATGAATTCGGCATTACACCTAGAACCATTCAGCGAGACTTAAATGTGTTAGCATACAATGATCTTGTTCATAGTCCTAGCCGAGGCAAGTGGGAGACAACACGAAAAAAAGTGAAAATTACATCTTAAGCGAACAATTA
The DNA here is from genome assembly GCF_038004825.1 of Bacillus sp. FSL P4-0334. NCBI lineage: Bacteria > Bacillati > Bacillota > Bacilli > Caryophanales > Bacillaceae > Bacillus > Bacillus sp. FSL P4-0334. The sequence continues at coordinate 43,039 of NZ_JBBORX010000002.1, forward strand.
CATAAGGCCCTTTTCGGCCTGACATGCTGCAAGGCAAAGCAGCGTCTTTGCCTTGTTTTTTGTTCCTCTATATAAAAAGCCCAAAACAAATCTGTTTTGGGCTTTTCTGATATCGATTACACTTCAGCGCCTCTCAGCGTTTCGAGCTCCTCTTCAGTCAGCTCGCGGAATTCTCCCGGTTTAAGATCCGGGTCAAGAGAAACAGCCCCCATCGAAAGCCGCTTCAAATAAGCCACTTCATTTCCGACAGCCTTTGCCATCAGCTTCACCTGATGATATTTGCCTTCTGTAATGGTCAAATGAATCACCGTTTCATCCGGGCTTTCTGTAATGATTTCAACGGCTGCCGGCTTCGTTTTATAGCCTCCTTCAATGACGACGCCTCTTTCCAGATGAACGATGTCTTCCGGTGACAGAGGCGAGGTTAACCGGACCTCATATGTTTTAGGCACATGCTTTTTCGGAGAAAGCAGGCGATGAGCGAGCTGCCCGTCATTAGTCAGAAGCAAAAAGCCTTCCGTATCCTTATCAAGACGTCCTGCCGGAAACGGTTCAAATCGCTGTTCTTCAGGTGTCAGCAGATCAACCACCGTCTGCTGGCGGCTGTCTTCGGTAGCGGACAGCACTCCTTGCGGCTTATTCATCATGACATAAATAAATTCACGATAGTCTGCCGGCTCTCCGTATACCGTGATGTCCTGTTTTTCCGGATCGACATGGGTTTTCACATCTTTCGCCGGCTCTCCGTCAATCATGACAGCCCCAGCCTTGACGATTTTTTTCACATCTTTTCTTGAGCCGAATCCGCTGTTGGCAAGCAGCTTATCAAGTCTCATCCTGATCCTCTCCTTTAAAAAGAAAAGCCCGCGATAAGCGGACTATTCATTATTTCTCAATGGGCGGAATGCCTGCCTCTCCTCAAAACACGGGGCAGACGATTTCCAAACATTTTCTGTAAAAATCCGATTCGGTACGCGGCAAACATGTACACCGCACCGCCGACAGCGGCGCAGACAAAGACGACAATCGCCGCATGCACCTGGCCGCTTTGGTATGTTACAAAGAAACTGAGCAGCCATTGAGTCAGCTTGACCGCGACTCCCATCACGACGGACAGGACTGCGATTAAAATGACCCGTTTTATAAGTACCGTATACGAATAGCCCGCATGGCGCTTAATCATGATAAAACCGTACAGAAGAGAAGCGATATAACCGAGCGCCGTTGCCAAGATGGCCCCGTCTCCCTGAAACAGCTTGATCAGCGGCACGTTCAGCACCACTTTTATAATGACGCCGATGAAAAGGCTCACGACAGCAAATTTCTGCTTATTAATCCCTTGCAGGATCGCGGCGTTTACGGTAAACAGAGAAAACAGAATCGCGACAGGCGCGTACCAGAACAATATATCCTGTCCGATATCCGGGCGAAGACTTTCAGAGCCGTAGAAAAACGTATAGGCCGGGCCCGATAACACGGACATCCCGACAACGGCGGGAATAACCAAAAACAGAATAATTTGCATCGTCTGGTTAATCTGCTGGTTCAAAAGCTTATAATTCCTGCTCGTAAACGATTCAGTAATCGTCGGAATCAGCGTCAGACCGAAAGCGGTCGCCAGAGAAACCGGGATCATAACAAGCTTCGGCACATAAAGGGTGACAATCGCAAGCATGTCCTGGCTGATATCCTTATGGCCCGCCGCAATCATCGCTTTATTAAACGTATTCGTATCGATATAAGAATACAAAGGAATCGCCAGTCCGACAAATACGTAAGGAGCGGCATAACTGAAAAGCTCAATGAACATTTTTTTATAACTTAAGTTCGCAGACGGGACGAGATTCGGCTTCATCGCCAGAAGATCGCCCTTCCGCTTATTCCAGTAAATATAAAGGACGACAAGCCCTCCGAATGATCCGATCAGCGCCGCGAAAGTCGCGTATCCGACTGCGATGACAAGGCCGCCGTTGATCACTCTTAAAATCAAATACGTTGCGCCCAATAAAAAGATGATCCGGGCAAGCTGCTCCACAACCTGTGAAACGGCTGTCGGCCCCATCATCTGATGACCTTGGAAAAAACCGCGCACAAGACTCATAATCGGCACGACCAAAAGTGCCAGACTGACCATCCGGATGACATAAACGACGTGGTCAATCGTAAGTCCGTTGTTACTCGTGCCGCCGAGAGATGTTTCCGCAAAAAACGGCGCCGAAATATAAAGAATTGAAAAAGCGATCATCCCGGTTACGAGCATAACCGACATTCCCGCTCTCAGCATCCGCCTGCTCGTCTCATAGTCTCCTTTGGAGTTATATTTCGAGACAAATTTTGAAACCGCGGCGGGAAATCCCATCGTGGCAATGTTTAAAAACAGTGTATATTGATTATATCCGTATTGAAACAAAGCTCCGCCCGTCGCTCCGACCATCGCTCCGAACGGGATCAGATAAATCATCCCTAAAATCCGCGATATATAGGTGCCGAGCGTCAGCACGAACGTGCCCCTTAACAATTTGCTTGACATGTTTCCTCATCACCATTTTCTACGAAGATTCAACTTTTCTATTTTAACACAACTGGGCAATTAGACGGTAATAATTACAGCGGGAAACTTTTTGGGAAAACTCTTTAAAAAACAAAATACGTTTAAGGATTCCCTTTCTTTCGCTATAATAGCAGAAAGCGGACATTTCCGCCTATTATACGTGAAAAAGAAAGTTGTTGATGAAAGATGAAACATTATGACGTGATTGTGATCGGCGGCGGTCCGTCCGGTTTAATGGCTGCGATTGCGGCAGGCGAAGAAGGCGCGGACGTATTATTAATCGATAAAGGAAACAAGCTGGGACGGAAGCTGGCGATTTCCGGCGGCGGGCGCTGCAACGTGACCAACCGCCTCCCCGTTGAAGAAATCATCAAACACATCCCCGGCAACGGCCGCTTTTTATACAGCGCGTTTTCCGAATTTAATAATGAAGATATCATCGCCTTTTTTGAAAAACTCGGCATTCAGCTGAAAGAAGAAGACCACGGGCGCATGTTCCCGGTGACGGACAAAGCGCAAAGCGTTGTCGATGCGCTTTTGAACCGATTAAAACAACTGAACGTCACCATCCGCACAAATGAAAAAATCAAAGAAGTGCGGTACGAGAACGGCAGGACAGCGGGCATTACGACAAACAATGACGAACACATTAACGCAGACGCCGTCATTATCGCGGTCGGCGGAAAATCAGTCCCGCATACCGGCAGCACCGGAGACGGCTATGCATGGGCGGAAGCGGCCGGTCATACCGTGACCGAACTCTTTCCGACGGAAGTGCCGGTTACGTCGTCAGAACCGTTTATTAAACAAAAAACACTTCAGGGGCTGTCTCTTAGAAACGCGGCCGTCAGCGTCCTGAATAAAAAAGGCAAACCAATCGTCACACACGTGATGGACATGCTGTTTACCCATTTCGGCTTGTCAGGCCCCGCCATTCTCCGCTGCAGCCAGTTTGTCGTCAAAGAACTGAAAAAGCAGCCAGAGGTCAAACTCCGCATCGATCTGTTTCCCGGCATCAACGAGGAAGAGTTATTTCAAAAGATGCACAAGGAACTGAAAGACGCACCGAAAAAAGCGCTCAAAAATGCGCTGAAGCCGTGGATGCAGGAACGGTACCTGCTTTTTCTTCTGGAACGGAACGGTCTTGATCCGCAGACAAGCTTTACGGAACTGCCGAAGGATCAATTCAGGGCTTTTGTCAAAGACTGCAAACAATTTACGGTTGCCGCTGACGGAACGCTTTCTTTGGACAAAGCGTTTGTCACAGGCGGAGGTGTTTCCGTAAAAGAGATTGAGCCGAAACAAATGGCGTCTAAAAAAATGGAAGGCTTATATTTTTGCGGAGAAATACTCGACATTCACGGTTATACCGGGGGCTACAATATCACTTCAGCCTTTGTCACAGGGCGTCTCGCCGGTTTGAATGCAGGACGTTTCTCACGCTCGCTCTAAATGGTTTAAAGCGCATTTACCTGAGCGTCCCCGTTGATAATTGACCAAAAACATGATAGAGTTTTCTGCGTTTTGTTTCACCTGATTGAGGGAATAGGAAGAAAGGAATGATCTGCAATCGTACGACCATACTAAAACAAAATGGCGTATTGAAAAAAATAGTCAGAGGGTGAGAACGTTTGAAGAAGAACATCTCCAGTGTTTTTTGGATTGTGATTGTCATCACAGCCGCTGCGGTTTTATGGGGGGCCATTTCTCCTGACAGCCTGCAGCAAGTCACTGATACGGCACAAAAATTTATTACGGATTCTTTCGGCTGGTATTATCTGCTGGTCGTTTCTATATTTGTCGGTTTCTGTCTCTTTCTCATTGTGAGTCCGATCGGCACAATAAAACTCGGAAAACCCGGGGAAAAACCGGAATTCGGCTTATTATCATGGTTTGCCATGCTTTTCAGCGCGGGCATGGGAATCGGTTTGGTATTTTACGGGGCTGCGGAACCGATCAGCCATTACGCCATCAGCTCTCCCTCAGGTGAAACAGAAACGCCCCAAGCATTTCGTGATGCGCTCCGGTACACATTTTTCCACTGGGGGCTGCACGCTTGGGCCATCTATGCGGTTGTCGCTTTATGTATCGCATATTTTCAATTCAGAAAAGACGCGCCCGGTTTGATCAGCAGCACACTGACACCGCTTTTGGGCGATAAAGTAAACGGGCCGATCGGCAAAGCGATTGACTGTATCGCCGTGTTTGCGACCGTTGTCGGTGTGGCGACAAGCTTAGGGCTCGGAGCGACTCAGATCAACGGCGGTCTGCATTATTTATTCGGCATTCCGAAAACATTTTCCATTCAGCTGATCCTGATCGCTGTCGTGACCGTGTTATTTTTGATTTCTGCGTGGAGCGGAATCGGCAAAGGGATTAAATACTTAAGCAATACCAACATGGCGCTCGCGGCTATTTTAATGATCTTTATGCTCATTGCAGGCCCGACGGTGCTGATTATGAACTCATTTACCGATTCTATCGGCCAATACATACAAAATATCGTGCAGATGAGCTTTCGCTTGTCTCCGAATGATCCTCAAAAGCGCGAATGGATTAACAGCTGGACCATTTTCTATTGGGCCTGGTGGATATCCTGGTCGCCGTTTGTCGGCATTTTTATCGCCCGTGTATCAAGGGGCCGGACGATCCGGGAATTTTTAATCGGGGTATTGGTGACACCTTGTATATTGGCTTTCTTATGGTTTGCGATCTTCGGTGTATCCGCGATGGATCTTCAGCAGAAAGGCGTATTCAATGTCGCGGGAATGTCAACGGATACGATGCTGTTCGGCGCACTCAGCCACTATCCGCTGACAATGGTGACATCCGTATTAACGCTTGTTCTGATCGCTGTATTCTTTATTACATCAGCGGATTCAGCGACATTTGTGCTTGGAATGCAAACGTCTTACGGCTCTTTAGACCCGTCAAACCGGGTGAAAATCATCTGGGGCATCATCCAGTCCGCCGTGGCAGCGGTATTATTATATTCCGGCGGTCTGGCCGCACTGCAAAACACGGCCATTCTCGCCGCGGTTCCGTTTTCAGTCGTGATCCTTCTGATGATCGTGTCTCTGTACAAGTCATTAGCGAGCGAGAGAAAAGGAATCAAGCAAGCGGAGAAATACCAAAAACCAAGAAGTCCCCGCGTCAAAAAAGCATAATGAACAACGAAGCCCGGCATTTCGTCCGGGCTTCTTTATTTTCGGTATAAAATGAGAGCGGAAAAACAATAAAGCTGCTCACCTTCAGGATCACAGGCCGCCGCTACCGTATATTTAATATCAACGAGCTGTTCATCAGAAATCCCCTTTAAAAATGTATTGACTTCAGTCTGCAGATCCTTTTCATGCTCCTCATCAAAAACAGCTATCTTCAGCACATCACCCTCTCCTTTCTCTATCAATTTATTCCGGTTCAATTGAAATATGATAGAGAAAAACAGATTTTCTTTTTTACTGATTTTTACTAAAAGTAACCGAAAATAGTTGTTGAAAACGCTTACTCTCGTATGATAATATCATTTTAACAATAACCAGGTCATTTCTGTTTAGTAAATATTTAGTAAAAAGGAGATGCGAAATGGTCCGTCTCAAAGATATTGCCTTACAGGCATCTGTATCCAGCGCGACAGTATCGAGAATTTTGAATAAGGATGACTCTTTGGCCGTGACTGATGAAACTAGAGAAAAAGTTCTGAGGATCGCCGATGAGCTGGGCTATCAGCCGTCGGCAAAAAAACGGAAGAACCGCAGCCGCAGCGATTCAGCGCCCCTGATCGGCGTTGTCAGCTGCCTGTCACCGGAAGAAGAACGGCAGGATCCTTATTTTTCGGCGATCCGAAAAGGCATTGAGGAAGAATGCTTTCGGCAAAAAGTTTTTATCACATCTTCTATCCATCTCGGTTCTTTTCAAGAGCATATGTTTCACGAACTGGACGGCGTCATCGTCATCGGCAGCCTGCAAGACGAGGCGCTTACGAATATCAGCGCCGCTTTCAGGCACGCGGTATTTGTTAACGGCACCCCCGATCCCGCCCGCTACGATTCCGTCAGCGTGGATTTTTATGCCGCAGCGCAAAAGGCGATAGAACATCTTCTGTCGCTCGGTTACCAGCGGCTCGGTTATATCGGCGGCCGAGAGCGGGAGCATACCGTCATAGACGGTGTAAACAGCAATAAAACGATTGAGGATAAGCGTCTGACCGCTTTCTTACAAATGGCCGGCGCCGAGCCGGAGCATGTACTGATCGGCGAATACAGCATGCACGAAGGGTTCCGGCTGATGAATGAAGCCATCAAAGGCGGAAGTCTCCCCGATGCCTTTTTTATCGCAAGTGATTCGATGGCTGTCGGCGCTTTAAAAGCCCTGCAGGAAGCCGGTCTTCAAGTCCCGCGCGATACGGCGGTTGTCAGCTTCAACGGAATTGATGAGGCAGAATACGCCAGCACGCCGTTATCAACGGTAAAAGTATACACGGAAGAGATGGGCCGGACGGGTGTCAAATTGCTTCTCGACCGTTTAAACGGCAGAACCGTCCCGCTGGCCGTGACGCTCCCCACTTCATTGATTGTCAGACAAAGCTGCGGCTCACAAGAAAGGAGGTGACGTGTCCCGCAGCGTTTATATCATATTTAAAGGAGGAAAAGATGAAACGCTTACTGGCTTTGTTTCTTTCTTTTACTTGCATGATACTTCCCGGCTGCTCGGCAGAACAGAGCGGCGCCGGAGAAAAGCAGAAAACATTGACAGTCTATTCCACCATATCCTCAGACAGCGAACGCGCCGTATTCAGAAAGTTGGCTGATTCATTCCAAAAAGAACATCCGGACATTCAAGTAAACGTTCATTTCCCAGGCAATGACTACGAAAATATGATGAGGGTCAGAATGGCAGCCGGCGACATGCCCGATCTTTTTGACACACACGGCTGGGCCAAAATCCGCTACGGAGAATATACCGCCGACCTCAGCGGCATGTCTTGGACGAAGCGGCTCGATCCGAATTTAAACAGTATGCTCAAAGATGCCAAAGGCAGAATATACGCCTTCCCTCTGAATCAGGCAAAGGACGGACTGGCCTACAATCGCACATTGTTGGAAAAATACGGAATCAAACCGCCGGAAACAATGGATGATTTTATGAAGGCATTGAGACAGATTAAAGAAAAAAGCGGCGGAACAGCCATCCCCTTCTGGTTTGCCGGCTATGAGAAAAGCTCATTTGCCCAATATTACGATCAATTCGCCGCACCGCTTCTCATCACAGATCCCGCACACCGTTACAAAAAACAACTGTTAAACGGAACCTTCCGCTGGACACACTTCACCTATTTATCTGACAAACTGAAAGAGATGCAAAAGGAAAACCTGCTCAATATAGATGCCGTGACGGCAAAACGGTCCCAGCTCATTGAACTGATGGCGCAAAACAAAATCGCCTTTACGCTGCAGGGCGGCACCCTCGGCCAAGACGTCGCTCAAATCAATCCGAAGGTAAAAGTCGGCATCATACCGACCCCGGCCGTCCACAAGGGAGACGCGCCGGTTTGGATCGGAGGCGAACGTTACACGCTGGCGGCATTCAAGGATTCCCCGCGGCTTGAAGAAGCGAAACAGTTTATCGCATTTATGGCCCGACCCGAGCATGCAAAATCAATTGCCGAAGCGACCTCGCTTCCGGCCGGATTAGTGAATGTGCAAACAGACATTTTCTACGCAAATGACTATAAGCGCTATCAGCATATTAAGGTGCAGCCTTATTTTGACCGCCTTTATTTGCCGAACGGAATGTGGGATGTGATGGGAACAGCCGGGCAGGAGCTGATGGCCGATATCTTAACCCCCGCTGAAATTTCAGCGAAACTCGGCAGGGAATATAAGCGGCTCCGGCTTCAATCTGATTCACGGGGAGCTGAAAAAGAATGAGTGATCTTGCAAAAGAAACCCAAGGAATTCAACATCAAAAGCCGGTAAAACCCGCGTCACTGTGGTGGATGTACGTTCCCGCTCTTGCCACGGTTTTTATTTTCATGATTTTTCCGTTTGTCAAAGGCGCTTTTATCACATTTACAAACTGGAACGGCTTCTCACAGACGTATCAATGGGTGGGGGTTACTCAATATAAAAGGCTTTTTACAGATCCGGACACGTGGCTTGTTGTGAAAAACACTTTGCTTTACGGCATCGGAAGCACTTTTTTTCAGAATATGCTCGGACTTTTATATGCGCTGCTCTTGAATCAGAGCTTAAAAATGAAGGCGCTCACAAGAACGATCGTCTACCTGCCCGTCATTATCAGTCCGCTGATTATGGGATACATTTGGTATTTTATTTTCTCATATGACGGGGGTGCGCTGAATGATGTGCTTGGCACACTGGGAATCGGTCCTGTCAACGCCTTGGCAAGCCCTGCGGCAAACCCGTGGATTATCGTCATGATTAACACGTATCAATACGCAGGCATTGCGATGATTGTATATTTGGCGGGGCTGCAAAGCATTCCGAAAGATTATTACGAAGCCGCAAAAATGGATGGCGCGGGAGGTCTTCAGCCGTTTTTCACCATCACCCTGCCTTTATTGATGCCGGCTGTCACCATCAACATGGTCATCAATATCATCGGCGGGCTGAAGCTGTTTGATGTCATTTTCGCGCTGACCGCAGGCGGGCCGGGCAATTCCTCTCAATCGATGTCAACGTTTATGTATGATTTATATTTTAAACGGCAGGATGCGGGATATGCCGCCGCCCAAGGCGTGTTTATGTCCGGCATTATTCTTGTCATCAGCTTTTCGGCTCTCGTGTATTTCAAGCGAAAGGAGACGGAAATGTCATGAAAACAGCCCGAATGCGGATTTTTACGCTGTTGGCAGCCGTTATCTCGTGCGTTCATATTGTCCCCTTTTATATTTTGCTGACCACGTCATTAAAAGCAAAAGGTGACTACAGTTCAAAATGGTCGCTGCCATCCGCCTTTTCATTTCAGAATTTTCGTGAATCATGGGAACGTGCCTCTCTCGGGCAATCCTTTCTGAACACGATCATCATTACAGCCGTTTCCGCCGCTTTATTAATTTTCATGGGTTCGCTTGCCGCATACCCGCTCGCAAGAAGAAATACAAAGCTGAACAAAATCGTCTTCGGCCTTTTGATTTCAATCATGATCATCCCGCCTTTGACTTCCATGGTTCCTTTATACAAGATGGTCGCTGATGCGGGGCTGATCAATACGCATGCCGCAGCCATTCTCATTAATACGGCTGCATATATGCCGCTGACCGTTTTCTTATATTCAGGGTTTATCCGCTCTTCCATTCCGAAAGAGCTTGAGGAAGCCGCCAGGATGGACGGCGCGGGATTGATCAGGACTTTTTATACAATCGTGTTTCCTTTGTTGAAACCGATTACCGCAACGGTCTGCATTATTTCCTGTGTGTTTATCTGGAACGATTACCAATTTGCGATTTTCTTTTTACAAGATCAAAAGGTGCAGACATTGACCGTGGCCATGGCGGGATTTTTCGGCGAAAACGCGAACAATCTTCACTTAGTCGCCGCAGCCGCGATCATGGCGATGCTGCCGATGGTCGTATTGTTTTTGGCGCTTCAAAAATATTTTATCTCAGGGCTGTCCTCCGGGGCGGTCAAAGGCTGAGAAGAAATGGGAGGAATTTCCGTTGAAGAAAATTACGTTTATCGGAGCGGGGAGCACGATTTTCGCAAAAAATGTACTGGGGGACTGCTTACTGACTGAAGCATTAAACGGGTTTGAATTCGCACTTTATGATATTGACGCTGTACGGCTGAAAGAATCCCAGCTCATGCTGGAAAACATGAGAGACCGCTACAATACGAGTATATCCATCATCTCCTACGATGACCGAAAACAGGCGCTGAAACACGCCGGCTACGTGATAAACGCCATTCAGGTCGGCGGTTATAAACCCGCGACGGTCATTGACTTTGACATCCCGAAGCGGTACGGTCTCCGCCAGACGATTGCCGATACCGTCGGAATAGGCGGCATTTTCCGTTCCCTTCGCACCATCCCCGTTTTATTTGACATCGCAAAAGACATGGAAGAGGTCTGCCCGGATGCGTGGCTGTTAAACTATACAAATCCGATGGCCTCTCTGACCGGAGCGATGCTCAGACATACGAATGTCAAAACGGTCGGCCTGTGCCACAGCGTCCAGGTATGTACCAAAGATCTGTTTGACTCACTCGGCATGGATCACGAAGGGACGGAAGAACGCATTGCCGGCATTAACCATATGGCTTGGCTTTTGGAGATTAAAAAAGACGGAATTGATTTATATCCTGAAATTAAAAGACGGGCACGCGAAAAACAAAAGACGAAACATAAGGACATGGTGCGGTTTGAGCTGATGGATAAATTCGGCTGCTACGTAACGGAATCATCTGAGCATAATGCCGAATATCACCCGTATTTTATAAAAAGCCGGTATCCGGAGCTGATAGATGAACTCCAAATTCCGCTTGATGAATATCCGAGGAGATGCGCGGAACAAATCAACAATTGGGAAACGATGAGAGACGGCATCATCAACAACCAAAACCTGACGCATGAACGCTCAAAAGAATACGGTTCGAGAATTATTGAAGCGATGGAGACGGGCAAACCGTTCACATTCGGCGGCAATGTGCTGAATACCGGGCTGATACCGAATCTGCCGGCGAAAGCGGTCGTTGAAGTGCCTTGCACAGCCGTCAAAAACCACATTATGCCATGCTATTCGGGCGAACTTCCCGAGCAGCTCGCGGCGCTCAACAGAACAAACATTAACACACAGCTTTTAACCATCGAAGCGGCCGTTACATTAAAAAAGGAAGCCGTATATCAGGCGGCCATGCTTGACCCGCATACAAGCGCTGAGCTTTCCATGAATGACATCATATCTTTGTGCGATGACTTATTTGAAGCGCACAAAGACCGGCTTCCGGCTTATCACTGATCATTCGCGTTCCGGTCCTGGGCGGGCCGGACGCTTTTATATGTTCAGTACCAGTTTGACCGTCTGTAAAGTGTGTCCTTTAAAATCTTCTTCAAATTCACATACCCATTGAAACCCTTTCGCTTGATAAAAGGATAAGGCAATGCGGTTCTCTTTTTCTGCATGGACATAAAGCTTTTTTACCCCGCCGGACTGCCTGATGCTTTCTTTAAGGAGTGCCGTGCCTATCCCGCTTCCCTGGCAATCCGGGTCAATATAGATGGCGGTCAGCTCCGCATTTCCGTCTTTTTGAACCGGGGTGGCATTTGCAAAACCGAGCACTCGCCCCTCTTCTTCTGCCACAAAGAACAGAGAATGCAAGAGCCGGCGTTCCATCATCTCATCCTGATAGGCGGATTCGAGAAACTGATCCTGAATGTGTCTGGGAATAATCCCTTCATACGTATGATGCCAGCTTCGTTCTGCGACTTGCCGGACCTGTTTGATATCGTTTGTTTTCATCGCGCGGATCATCGGTTTCACCTGATTCGCCTCCCGTTTTTTTATAAAAAAAGAAGAAAAAGACGCACGTCCCTTTTCTTCTTTCACTTCAAAGCGTTATTTCTTCGGCTTTGTTTCGCCTTCCCACTCCAGCATGCCGCCTTCAACATTAACCGTACGGAAGCCCTGCTCATGTAAATACATACAAACGTTCATGCTTCTTTTTCCGGAACGGCAGATAAATACATATTCCTTGTCCTTGTCTAACGCATCCATCTTCTCAGGGATGTCCCCCATGCGGATGTGAACGGCCTCCGGAATCATTCCTTCGGCAACTTCTTCGTCTTCTCTGACATCAATCAGATACAGCTCTTCTCCCGCTTTTAACTTTTCTTCCAGTGCGGCTGTGCTGATTTCATTTATTTTCAATGTGTGACACTCCCATTCATCTTTATGGTGTTAAGTATACCAAAGCCCGCGGTGCAATTTCTATGATAGAGGCTGATAAAAAAGCCCCTCTCTGTAGGAGAGGGGCTTCGCCCGGTCAGTTTGCCACGATATTGACAAGCTTGCCCGGTACGGCAATGATCTTTCGGATCGTTTTTCCTTCAAGCTGCTCTTTTACTTTTTCGTCAGCTTGTGCGAGCTGTTCTAATGCTGCTTTATCAGCATCAGCCGGAACCATTAATTTCGCTTTTACTTTTCCGTTCAGCTGGACGACGATTTCCACTTCATCGTCCACCAGTTTTGATTCGTCATAAGCAGGCCAAGCCTCGTATGCAATCGAACCTTCGTGGCCGAGTTTTTCCCACAGTTCTTCAGCCAAATGCGGCGCAATAGGAGAAAGCAGCTTCACAAAACCTTCGATATATTCTCTCGGCAGTTCATTCGCTTTGTAAGCTTCATTAATGAAGACCATCAGCTGAGAAATGCCCGTGTTAAAACGAAGGGCTTCGAAGTTTTCTGTCACTTTCATGACCGTTTCATGATAGACGCGCTCAAGAGTTTCGCCTGCGCCTTCTGTCACTTTGCCCGTCAGCTCGCCGTTTTCCTCGATAAACAAACGCCATACGCGGTCAAGGAAGCGGCGCGCTCCGTCAAGGCCTGATTCAGACCAGGCGATAGATGCATCAAGCGGCCCCATAAACATTTCGTACAGGCGGAGCGTATCTGCTCCGTGAGACGCCACAATTTCATCCGGATTGACGACGTTTCCGCGGGATTTACTCATTTTTTCATTATTTTCCCCGAGAATCATTCCTTGGTTATACAGCTTTTGGAACGGTTCTTTCGTCGGCACGACACCGATATCATAGAGGAATTTATGCCAGAAACGCGCGTACAGAAGGTGAAGCACGGCATGCTCCGCTCCTCCGATGTAAATATCAACGGGCAGCCATTTATCCAGTTTCTCAGGTGAAGCGAGCTGATCCGGATTTTTCGGGTCGATAAAGCGGAGGAAATACCAGCAGCTTCCCGCCCATTGCGGCATCGTGTTCGTTTCTCTTCTGCCTTTTTTGCCCGTTTCAGGATCAGTGACTTCCACCCACTCTTTAATGTTGGCAAGCGGTGATTCACCTGTTCCGCTCGGTTTGATTTCATCGGTTTTCGGCAGAATCAGCGGCAGCTCTTCCGCCGGAACGGCTGTTGACGTGCCGTCTTCCCAATGAATAACCGGAATCGGCTCGCCCCAATAGCGCTGGCGGCTGAACAGCCAATCACGCAGACGATATGTCACTTTTTTCTCACCGTTTTTCGTTTCTTCAAGCCAGGCGATCATTTTTTCAATCGCTTCCGCTTTATTCAGTCCGTTCAGAAAGCCGGAATTGACATGCTCTCCGTCCCCCGTGTACGCTTCTTCTTCCGTGTTTCCGCCTTTTACGACTTCTTTGACAGGCAGGCTGAACACTTTTGCGAATTCAAAATCACGTTCATCATGCGCCGGCACGGCCATTACAGCGCCTGTTCCGTAAGAGGCGAGGACATAATCCGCTATCCAGATCGGCAGCTTTTCTCCGTTTGCAGGGTTTACGGCATATGCGCCCGTGAAGACGCCCGTTTTTGTTTTCGCAAGATCCGTCCGTTCCAGGTCACTTTTCGCCTGAACTTCTTTAACATAAGCGTCTACCGCTTCTTTTTGTTCAGGCGTCGTGATGGCCTCCACAAGCTCATGCTCAGGAGCCAGTACGGCATAAGCCGCGCCGAACAGCGTGTCCGGTCTTGTCGTAAACACGGTAAACGTGTCATCAGTGCCGTCGATCGCGAAATGCACGTTTGCGCCTTCTGAGCGTCCGATCCAGTTGCGCTGCATGTCTTTAATGCTTTCCGGCCAGTCAAGGTCTTCTAAATCTTCAAGAAGCCTGTCCGCATAAGCGGTGATTTTCAGCATCCATTGTCTCATCGGGCGGCGTTCAACCGGATGGCCGCCCCGCTCGCTTTTGCCGTCAATGACTTCTTCGTTCGCAAGCACCGTTCCGAGCGCCGGGCACCAGTTGACCGGCACTTCGTCTACGTAAGCGAGCCCTTTTTCGTACAGCTTGGTGAAGATCCACTGCGTCCACTTGTAATAGTCCGGATCAGTCGTATTGATTTCACGATCCCAATCATATGAAAATCCGAGCGATTGAATCTGGCGGCGGAAATTATCTATATTTTGTTTTGTGAACTCGGCCGGATCATTCCCCGTGTCAAGCGCGTATTGCTCGGCAGGAAGCCCGAACGCGTCCCATCCCATCGGATGAAGCACATTGTATCCTTGCATGCGTCTCATGCGCGAAAGGATATCGGTTGCCGTATAGCCTTCCGGATGTCCGACATGAAGGCCGGCTCCTGAAGGATACGGGAACATGTCAAGCGCGTAAAACTTCGGCTTGTCATTCTCTTCACTGACGGCGAACGTTTTATGATCCAACCAGTAATTCTGCCATTTCTTTTCTATTTTTTCATGCTGAAAACTCAACGTAAAAACCTCCTTCTGATTGAATACGGCGTATGTAGTCCAAGTATTGACGGGATGAGAAAGATTATATTCAGATTATTCTAAAACTAAAAAAACTCCCTCATCCCAAAAAGGGACGAGAGATTTTTATTTCCCGCGGTACCACCCTCGTTAGCGCGGTTTTGAGCCGCACTCACTTGATACTTTTAACGCAGTTATGCGTCAGCGGTTTTGCCGCTGCAACTCTGAGGCGAGTTCGGAAACAGACTTGATTGACTTGCACCGGCCGTCAACTCTCTGATTGCAAAATCTGCTTCTTACTGCTCCTCTTCACTGTTCTTATCGCTACCGTAATCTTACCTGTATTTTATAGAATTCTGTTCATAAGTGCAAGCAGGTTTGTATACAATGGGAATGTACCCGGAACGGGTCATGAGCGGGGATATTATTTTGATGGAGGATTTTTTTGCTGGTGTGGTTTTGCTTCGGCCGAATCACTGTTTTGTTCTCTGACAAAATCAAAGCTCCTGAGAACAGCTTCTCCGCCGTAGCCTGCGATTATGGATAAGATGACGAGTTGAATTCCTGAATCGGGGTCAGCGGATAAGACAAGTAAGATGGAAGCAGCCATTCCGATAAAACCATCTTCCAAAAAACCGAGATAGATAAACCGCTTTGTCATTCTGGGTTTCTCCAGCCTGCCTCTCTTTTTCACATGACCGAGAACCCCCATGATTCCTCCAATTACACAAGCAATTATTACCTGATGCAGCATCTTCATCACCTTCCTAAAGCCCTTATTTAGTAAAGCGACTTCAGGCCATCCAGCCCCCTTACGAATACGATGATTTTCGATATCTACATACCGGCGATTGAGCAGGAAAGTAAAAAGCTTGTTTCTTCCATTATATGTGAACACATGATCGGTAAGCTTGATGCATTAGATTCATTTTTCACCCAGTGACAATGACCTAGTCACTTACTTAGCGATGATGTGCCTTCCCTTTATATATTCAGTGTATATGAGGACAAGCCCGAATGACAAATTGCAAACTTCGGCTGCTTGAATCAGAACATATGTTATGCTACGGTTACTGTAGATTCATTTAAAAAGGGGAGAAACACGGCTGAAAAAGCGCGCAGCTTTACGGCCAAAAGGGGGTTTTACATGGCTGACTCAAATGTATCCGGAAAACTGGAGCAGCTGGAGCTTATCAAAAAGGCGCTTGATCACGCACGCATCGGCGTGGTGATTACAGACCCCTCTCTTGAGGACAATCCCATCATATATACAAATCAGGGATTTATGGATATGACAGGCTACTCTTCCGAAGAGATATTAGGTAAGAACTGCAGATTTCTGCAAAGCAAAGAAACCGACCGTCAACAAGTCGCGAAAATCAGAAAGAGCTTAACCCAGAAAGAAAAGATCACGGTGCGGCTGAAAAACGTTAAAAAAGACGGCACCCCATTTTGGAATGAACTCAACATTGATCCTCTTTATGTTGAAGACAAGCTCTATTTTGTCGGTTTTCAAAAAGACATTACAGAGCAGAAAGAATACGAAAAGCTCCTTGAGGATTCCCTCACAGAAATCACGACGCTGTCTACACCGATTGTTCCGATCCGAAACGGCATCTCCGCCTTGCCGTTAGTGGGAAACTTAACGGAAGAACGATTTGATTCAATTGTGACAACTTTGACGGACATATTAACCGCATCTAAAGATGATTACTTAATTATAGACTTATCAGGTCTGGCCGAGGTAAACGAACAGACCGCAGACCGGATTTTCAAATTGCACCACCTGCTTAAATTAATCGGCACAGAATTGATTATCACCGGTATCAAGCCTACCCTCGCCATGAGAATGAATCAGCTTGATGCCAGCTTTTCTTCATTAAAGACGTATTTAAACGTTAAGGACGCCGTCAACGTGCTTCCGGTCGTATAAACAAAAAAATCCCGCCGAAACAGCGGGATTTTTTTATGTCGTCATCGCACTTGGACGTTTTGTTTATTAACGGTTTTCAGGCGTTTGTCGTACAGCACCGTCGCTGCGATGCTGACAACAAGAAGCACCATCAGGATCAACAGCAGCACGCTCATTCCGTACTGATCAACCAGCACGCCGCCAAGGAGCGGCCCGATCATTCTGCCGCCCGTCGCCGCACTGTTGACGAATCCTTGGTAAAATCCTTCTTTCCCCTTAGGCGCAAGCTGATTGGCAATGGTAGGCACGGCAGGCCAGACAAGCATTTCTCCGACGGTTAAAATCACCATTGCGGTGAGGTACATCGGAAATTGCTTGGCGCTGAGAAGCACGCCGAACGAGACGATAAAAATACAAAAGCCGATGACCATCTGCGTTTTTAACGCACCGGACCATTTTTTCAGAACAGCTCCCATGAGAGGCTGTCCGGCGACAATTAATATTCCGTTTACGGTCCAGAGCACACTGTATAATGAAAGCGGCATACCGATGCTTTGAGTATGTGACGCAACGGTTGTGGACCACTGCGAATAGGCGATCCACCCGAGAACATACCCGCCGCTCAATATGAGAAGCGCCGTAAATTTCGTTCTGCTGCTGACAGGCTCGTAGTCCAGAACAGAAACCTGGCTCGCATTTTGGGTTTTGATATTTCGAAACCCGAAAAATACGATAAGGAAAAACAGCACATACAGCATAGCATTGGCTAAAAACACGTACGTAAACGAGTACGCCGCAACCATCCCGCCGAGTGCCGAGCCCACGGCGACACCTGCGTTCTGAGCTACATAAATCGCATTAAAAGCTCTCCGCCCGCCTTCTTTCCATACCGCTCCCGCCATGGCGTAACTGGCCGGAAACACGATACCGGAACCGAAGCCGACAATGATGAGCAGCCAAATATAAACGGGCCATTGATGAAACAGAACGAGTCCGAGAAGACTTGCCAATGTGATCATAATGCCCAGCATAATGGATTTGAATCCGCCGATTTTATCAAACAAAAATCCGCCGCATAAATTCCCCGCCACACTGGCCCCGGAATTCAGCATCAGAACAACCCCCGCAACAGTCAGCGATTTCCCTAAATGATTATGAATATAGATCGTATTCAGCGGCCACAAAAAAGATGCGCCCGTCACATTGATAAACATTCCGATGATTAATATCTTCAAAGCGCGCGGCATACCGATCCCCCTCTCTCTATAAAAAACCCCATGAAAAAACGGAAACCGCAAGCCGCGGCTCCGTATCGAACACGTTATCATAGCACATTCATTCTATCGCCGCGGACGTCTTTTTTCAACATCAGAATCTGAAAAAAATAATGCCGGAATGTTGAAAAAATTACAAATGATTGGATTCACAAAAACAGGCCGGCCTCATGCTCTTTTCCTCAGCAGCCAAAACGGAATATACAGAATGAAAAAGCTCAATATCACCGCCGCTTCCATTGATAGAAGATACCACGGCCAAGGTCCGAAAACATTCAGAAGCGAAGCGGTCTTCGGTTTTTTCATTAAATATAAGTAATTTGCATTCAGCACACGATCAATAAAAAAGACACACGCCCCGTACAGATTTACGATCAGCACAGACACCCACAGTCCGCGCGCCGACGGTCTGTACCTTTCTGAAGCGGCCATGAATAGGCAGGTAAGAAAAACACAGCCGTGGGAGACGAAAAACACGATGTACCGAAAATGAGGGAAAGAATACGCCCCTAAATCAGGTGTTGCCATCGCCTGTACGGCGCTGCCCAAACCGGCAAAATAGAGGAAGGCGAACAGTTTTTTGCTTTTTGTCATGACCATCAGCATTGCCAAATAGACGGAAAGGTCGCTCAGCTGCAGCGGCAGAGCTGTTTTCAGCGACCAGGCATGATGACAAAGCAGCCATATATGATAGCTGATCTGCGACACGGCAAGGAAAATGAACAGTACATAGCGGAAAACGCGATTCGGCCGGCCGTGATTGAGCTGTTTCCGGAATATGATCACGCACACCCCAAGCAATCCGATGACCAAAAGCGTGAAAATGTGTTCCTTGGAAAAAAGATGAAAGGCTCCTGTTTCAGATTTCAATTGAAAATACTTCTGCATAAGGCTCCCCCGCGCGAAAAAATGACGTATGTCTATTCTTTTAAAAATCGCTTTCTTCTATTCATACAAAAAAAGCCTCCGCTTATGCGGAGGCTCCTCAACTTGTTTTACAATGCGGATTGAATGACCTTTTTATAGTATAGCACCGACAGCATGCCGAAGATGGAGTACAGCAGCGTATACAGCGCCATGACGATGATCATCGGCGTCCACACTTCCGTTCCGAATAAAAACCATCCTGACTGAACGGCAAAATAGCTGTGGAACAGCCCGAGAACGAGCGGAATCCCGAAATGATACGCCTGCTTCCGGCGGATGCCTTTCAGCAGATCCCCCGTTGTGAAGCCGAGCTTCCGCAATATCGTGTAATCAGCCTTCTCATCCTCACACTCGCCCATTTGTTTAAAATAAAGGATACAGCCTGAGGTGATCAGAAAGGTTAACCCCAAAAAGCCGACAATAAACATGATCAGCCCCATATTTTTCTTTTGGGTGTCAGCCGTTTCAAATTGTGAAAGCGCGCCGTCAGAATAGTGCTGCGCCTGAAACAGACCATCAGCTTTTTGGATGTCCTCTTCACGTTTGAGTGTAATGCCGAAAAACCGATTTGATTTTCCCTGAATGGACGGGTCGATATCTTTCTCGATCCGGTCAAATACCTGCTGCGTGACGATAACGGTCGGCAGCCCTCCGCTTGTAAATGTATATGACAGAAGGAAGTCGTTCTTCAAGCCCTTATACGCCAGCGGTATTTTATCCGTTTTGCCGTTTATATCAATGGATCCTGACGTTTTCAGGTCGAGAAATCTTTTCATCATATCATTATATCCGGTAAACACGGCTTCTCCGTCAGAAAGCTCCGTCCCTTCTGCGTCTTTCTCGCTTATAATCGGCAGCGCCAAGCTGGACGGGTCTTGTTGAAAGCTATTCATGTCGCCGTTTATGATGTTCTTCATATTGACACCGGCTTGAATGGTCTTGATTGTTTTCACTTTGTGTTCAATTCCGTTTTTCTTCAATAAAGCGGTAAATGAGTCAGTCTCCTTTTGGTTATCAAACGCAAAGTCCGCGGCTGTATTTTGCTCAGCCGATTTTTCCGCGGAATAGTACGAGATATAGCTTAAAGACAGCAAACCGATTGCCAGCGCCGAAAGAGTCGTAATAATCGTCAGCAGGACGGCGTTTGACTTCATCCGGAACATGATGGATGACAAAGACAGCACTTCACTGACATTCAGATACCCGCCTTTTGATTTCCGGATGAGATTTGCCAGAAAGCTGACCGAACCTTTATAAAACAGATAGGTTCCGATAATGACCGAGCCGAGAATAAACACCATGGCCGAAAACAGTTCATTCATGCTCGTAAAACTGCCTCCGAATAAATCCGCGGACACGGCATAGCCGGCGATAATGGCCGCAATACCGACAACACCGATCGACATCTGCACCCAAGAAAGCCGTCTTATGCCGCTTTCTGACGATGACGCGGTTTTAAATAAAGACAAAATGCTTTGCCGTTTAATAAATAAGTAATTCATCATCATAATCAGCACGTAAATCGCCCCGAACACAATTAACGTCTGAACGAGCGCCTTGCTTGAAAAAAACAGTGAGACAGAGGCTTTCACACCGACTGTATGAAACAGCATCATCATACATAATTTCGAGAGAGAAAAGCCGGCAAAAATACCGATCCAAATCGATCCGAAATACAAAATGAAATTTTCTGTGCTGAGTATGCGGAAAATGTGCATTTTCGTCATGCCGATTAATCGGAATAAGCCGATTTCCCGGCCGCGCCGTTTAATAAAAATGGTGTTGGCGTATAAAAGAAATACCGACACGATCGCCACAAGCAGTACAGAGGCGGCCCTGATTGCCGCCGCTCCTTTTATGGAGCTTTTCATTTCATCAAGCGCCGGATCGTATTGCATCGTGACAAACGCGAAATAAAGGGCGGCGCTGAACACCAGCGCAAAAACGTAAAGGTAATAGTTTTTCATATTCTTTTTCAGGTTCTGGAAGATCAAATGATGAATACTCATGCCTGAATCCCGCCCAATACACTTTGCGTTTTCATAATATCCTGAAAAAAGTCCGGTCTGTCCTGGCCGCCTTTATTCAGCTGTGTATACACACGGCCGTCTTTAATAAAAACCACACGTCCGGAATAGCTGGCGGCAACCGGATCATGCGTCACCATCACAATGGTGGCGCGGCGTTTTTGATTCAGACGGCTGAGTTTATTCAGTAAATCCATGGCAGCCTTTGAATCGAGCGCTCCGGTCGGCTCATCAGCAAAAATAATGCCCGGCTCGTGAATAACAGCTCTTGCGGCAGACGTCCGCTGTTTTTGCCCGCCGGAAATTTCACTCGGATACTTATGTCGCAAATCATAGATTCCAAGCTCCTCTGCCGTCTCGGCAAATCGCAGGTCCGCCTCTTTCTTAGACATGTTCGTAATGGATAACGGCAGGAGTATGTTTTCCTTCACGGTCAGGGTGTCCAATAAATTATAATCCTGAAAAATAAAGCCGAGATGCCGTTTTCTGAATTCGGCAAGCTGCTTTTCTTTCATGGATGTAATCTCCGTCTCATTCAGTTTAATGGTGCCCGCGCTCACTTTATCAATGGAGGAAAGCACATTCAAAAGGGTTGTTTTCCCTGATCCCGACGGGCCCATAATGCTGACGAATTCCCCTTTGTGAATCTGAAGATCAATTCCTTTCAGCACCTCTTGTTTATTCAGCTTGTTTCCGTAGCTTTTTTGGATATTGCCTGCTTCTAAAATCATCACGTTCTGATTCTCCTTTTACATTGGTTATCTTTATTTTAAAAACAGAAGCCGTTTTTTTCGTTTGATTAAGCGAACAAAAGAGAAAAGCATGTGACACTTTTGTCACACGCTGAACATGCTGACGGCATCGTTCTGTTTCGGAAACACCAAGGTAAAAACCGTGCCGCTTTCCGGCTCAGAGCGCACGCTGATCTGGATGAGAAGCGGAGCCGCGGCTTTTTGAGCCAAATACAGGCCCATCCCCGTTGACGCGTGATCACGCCTCATTCGCGTCGAGGTAAATCCCTTTTCAAAAATGCGCGGAAGATCTTTGGGCTCGATGCCGATGCCGCGGTCTTCGATATCCACATGCACCCGGCCGTTTTGTTCATAGCTTTTTACGGTAATGTCATCCGCCTCACTGTATTTGACGGCATTGCTTAACAGCTGCCTGATGATGAAGGAAAGCCATTTTCCGTCACTGTGAACGTCTGGTGAATCAAGCTGAATGTCAAACCCGATCCCTTTTTGTATACACCAAGATTGCAGATTTTTAATTTCTTTGAAAACGAGCGGTCTGAGCTGAATTCGCTGGAATGATAAATCATTTTCAATAAAGGACAATCGTTTCTGATGAAGCTGCTGGTCCAGGAGATGGTGAATCCGCAGCCATTCATACAGCAAAGGGGCTTTCAGCGGCTGTTCATCAAGGCGCTCGATCATGAGATGCATCGCTGTCAGCGGTGTTTTGACCTCGTGAATCCATGACATCAGATCGTCCTTTTCATGCTCTGACGCCGCCTGAAGATGGAGGGAGCTTTTTCTTAACTGCTCTGTCTGCCCTTCAATGCTTTCTTCAACGATAGACTCAAACGGACTGTCAGGCGCTTTAAGGTAAGACATGTCTAAATTGGCGTCCCACTCTCTTAAGCTTTTATAATAGGCGGTCTCTTTACGATAGCGGAACAAGAGAAATACAAGAAACACAAGAAGCGATAGGTAAACGAAATACAGCACCGAAAAAAACGGAATAGACGGATCAATATATGCCGCAAAAAGGAGCACAGCCTGCTGCAAAAGAAACATCGCGATCCAGCTCTTTCTTTCGAGCAGAAATGATTTAATCATAAAGACCGTCTTCTTCCTTTGCGATGTATCCCTGCCCCACCTTGGTTTCAATCATTTTCCCGATGCCTAATTGATCGAGTTTTTTCCGCAGCCGGTTGACATTCACCGTCAGCGTATTATCACTGACGAAACGCTCATCATTCCATAGGCTTCTGATGAGTTCTTCCCGGCTGACGATTTTATTTTTCTGCTCAGCCAGCAGTTTTAAGATCAGCATTTCGTTTTTGGTCAGCTCGACCGAACCGTTTTTACGGCTGACCGTGTTGGTTTCTGTGTCAATGACCGCCCCGCACCATCTTTTCATCAACGCAGGTTCTGTGCCGTATTGATGCACACGGCGGAACACCGCCTGTATTTTCGCGATTAACACATCAAAGTGAAAAGGCTTCTGAATAAAATCATCTGCCCCGAGCTGCATCGACATGACCATATCCGCGGGATGATCGCGCGAGGACAAAAAGAGAATCGGCACGTTTGATTGGGAGCGTATCATTCTGCACCAATGAAAGCCGTCAAATTTCGGCAGCTGTACATCAATGATCACCAAATCAGGCTTGATTTCGGTAAACTCCCGGATGACCCGGCTGAAATCTTTTATTCCGTGCACCGCAAATGACCAGCCCGTTAATCTCTCTTTCATCTCATGAAATAAAGTGTTATCATCTTCTATTAACAAAATGTGAAACATGGTATCCGCCCTTTTCTGATAGATAGAGGAAAAACCGGCTGATGTCCAGCCGGTTTTTCCTTTACAGTTCTCTTCTTAATGCAGTCAGAACGTTGGTTTTTGTCGCTTTGCGGGCCGGATTCATACCGGAAATCACTGCGACCCCCGCACAAATGACAACTGCGATCACAACGAGGCTGAGCGGGATATAGGAGAAGGTATAATGAAGATCTTCGGCTCCGGTGTTTCCCCCTACCGCTTTCAAAATAACCGGCACAGCCAGATTGACGGCAAAACTCACTCCGTAAGAAATGATAATCCCGATGACAGAACCTAATATCCCGATATAGGCGCTTTCCATCAGGAACATTCTGCGGATGATGGACGGGCTTGCGCCGATCGCTTTCATAATCCCGATTTCCTGCGTTCGTTCCGTCACCGCCATCGTCATCGTATTGAAAATACCGATGGCAGAAATCACGACGGCGATAAAGCCGACAAAGATCAGGCCGATTTTAAAGACAAGGAAAAAGGTGTTGACGCCCTTCAGCTCGGTAGTGACAGATCTGACATAAAAGCCGTCATCCGTGAGGTCATGGGTAAGCTGATCGACATGATCGAATTTGTCCGCATACACATTAATGCTTTTTTCCGCATTTCCATTCTTCAGATCCAAGAATGTTGAGAAGTCTTTCTTGAATTGATCACTCACAAAAATATTTGTATCCTCCATCCAATCTTGGGACGGTTTTTTTGTAATTCCGACTACTTTAAAGTCGTACGTTTTCGTTTTCTCAACGTCTCCGTCTTTGTTTGTTTTGGAGATGCTCAGCTGTATCGTTTTATTAAGCAGGTCTTTCGTATAGCCTTTTGGTTTTTTCACCTCCGACATGTCGCCTTGGTGATCATTTAACTCTTTGTCGTAAGCGTCAGCCTCTTTTTTCGTCAATAGGTTCTTCGCAAAATCATAGCCGACCACGATTTCATTCTCTGTGCGGGCGACTCTTCCCTGATCAAGCTCCATATTGGCTTTGACTTCATCGTTCATGTTTGTCAGCACAATGGCTGAATCTTCATTTGTTCGGTTTCCCAATGACGCTTTGTTCGGTTCATACACTTGTGTTCTTTCAACGACAGACTTGACATTTTTATACTTTTCCAAGTCTGATTTCTTCACGGCTTTTCCGTTCTCTTGGCCGAGCACGTTGATTTCCGTAACAATCTGCTGGCTCATCGTAATGTCTGTAATCGTTTTTTGGATGCCGAATCCGACGGAAGCCAGCACCACTAAAAACGCGCACGCCATTGTCGTCGCCAGCACCGTCATGAAAACACGCAGCCGGTTTTTCTTCATATTTCTTCTGATAAAGTGAATCTGATCCTTAAATCTCAACAGTAACGCCCCCTTTTAATACACCGTCATGCAGCTGGAATTTTGAATGCGCGATCGAAGCGACTTCATCGTCATGCGTAATGATGACAAATGTAATCCCACGCTCCCGGTTCAGCTGCTGAATTAATGCAAGCACCTCAAGTTCCGTTTCTGAATCAAGGCTTCCCGTCGGCTCATCAGCTAAAATAATTGACGGATTTAAAATCAGGGCTCTTGCGATACTGACACGCTGCTGCTGGCCGCCTGACAGCTCATTCGGATAATGATTCGCATGATTCTCAAGTCCGACCCGTTTCAGCATGTCCGCGACTTTCTGCTTGCGTTCAGACGGTTTGACGCCTTTTAAGGCAAGCGGCATTTCAACATTTTCATAGGTTGTCAGACTCGGAATGAGCTGAAAACTTTGAAAAATAAAGCCGAAATGCCCGAGGCGGAACTGCGCCCACTCTTTTTCACTGAAGCTCGTCACATCAGTGCCGTTAATGACGATACGGCCCTTCGTCGGCGCTATGTATCCGGATATTAAATTCAGAAGCGTTGATTTTCCGGAACCGCTCCGACCGACGATACAGGCAATTTCCCCTTTTTCAACGGTCAAAGAGACATCCTTCAATACCGGAACCTCACTCTCTCTGCCTTTCCTGCCGATTTTAAATGAATGATCAATATGCTGTACTTCTATCACGTACACCACTCCCCCTTATATCTGTTTCGTTTTTTTATAGATGAAGTAATAACTGATGAAAAACCCGATAACCGCGCCGATAAGCATGCCGAATATGTAACCGGTATACGAACCGTTATAAGCATATCCGCATACCCCCGCACTTCCCAGCATACTGAGCGACATGACGAGCAATTGAATGATGCGTTCAATGTGTTTGCTTAGGATAAAATGTCCGCTTCGTTCACTCGGCATTTTCAGGAAATTCACATAACCGAATAGATAGAAACAACATCCCATTAATGCGGAAATTAACAATGCGTGTTTCATGTAATACATCCATGATGTATGGATGTAAGCGGCAGGCATGAAATAGATCAGAAATCCGCTCCAAGGGAAATCAATATCCGGCACAGCCTGCCTGCCAAAAAGGAACTCAGCGTTTAACAGGTAAATCGTCATAACCACGATCGGAAAGACGGAAACCGTGAACGCTGTGATCAGCTGCGCCGCTAAATTGCCCGTTATCGTGCCGGCAGCTGTCACTAATGCATAAATCATCAAGCTGATGACCAGCATCCCTGCGCTGAACGATTGAAAATGATGGACAGCGTCAGGATTAAGCGCTAGAAACAATATGTCAGATACTCCGTAAGAAACAAACTGCGAGCCGGCTAACACGGCTGCTCCCAAGAAAAACTTCGTATGAAATATCCGGCTTCTCGAATACGGAAGACTCAGTGTAAACATCCTTTCAGCCCGGCCTCCTCTTATCAGAAAAAGCCCCATCATAACCGGAGGAATGAAATGAAGCCCAATCAAATTCCGATTGCTGTAATCAATGCTGAACGTACAAACTGAACCTGAATATTGATGAAGCGCACTCAAACAACCCTTATAGTGAAAATACTCATTTATAATTGCCAAAGGGCCTAAAATAGCTAAGAACCCCGCTGTAAGAAGCAGCAGCGTCTGCCGCTGCTTCCATTCTTTATAAAGCAAACCGCTAATCGGCACCTTGCCTTCCTCCAAACTGCTCATTTTCAAACAGATCTACAGATGCTTTGACTTCCTGTAAACCGTAAAATAACTGATGAAAAACCCGATAACCGCGCCGAAGATAATGCCGGCTAAATAGCCGAACATCGTGTCTGTGACCCCATATCCGAAAACGCCGAAACCCATAACAGCAAAGGCAATCACCAAGATCTGCACCGGACGGTCCAATTTTCTCCAAAGAAAGAATCTGCCGTTCCGTTCATTCGGATGTTTCAGAAAGCTGACGTAACCAATCAGATAAAAGACAAGGCTCATCACAATCGGAATGATTAAAACCAAATCCCTTTCTCTGATCCAGTCGTTAAACACATATCCAATAGGGGTTACAAATATAAAAAGACGGGATTCGATATAACTGCTGATAAAAGAAAATTGACTTCCCACACTAATATCGAAAACGACCTCCAAATTCGCGGCCGGCAGACCGATGAGTAAAAAGGGCAGAACCGTGACGGTAAACGCCGTTAACAGCTGGGCGAATATCTGTCCCGTTAATGCGCCGGATGCCATTAACAAGGCGTAAGCCATAAAACTGATGACAATCATTCCGATTGAAAAATGATCAAAATCGTACGTATGGCTCGGTTTCAGCAAAGATATCAGCAATGACGCCGCTCCATAGCCTATCGCCTGAGGAACAACAATGACTGCTGCGCCGAGCCAGAATTTCGTCTGAAAGATTTGGCCTCTGCTGTAAGGCATGCTTAACAAGGCATCCATCGTTCCCTTTGTCCGTTCCAAGCCTAATAAGAAGACAGCAATGATGACACTTACACTCCAGCTGAAGGAAAGAGGCGACCCATTCGTATAATTGACAACGAATTCACAATCTTGAAGAGCTGGGTTATTCAAACATTCTTGATATGTTGAGTAGTTGTTATAAACCATAAAAGGGTTTGCCGCCATTAAAAGAATGCCGCTGCATAAAAACAACCACTGATTTTTCTTCCATTCTGTGTACAACAATCCCCGCGGTATCATTCCGGTCCTCCTCTCTTACACATGCTTCGTTTTTTTATAAATCACAAAATAACTGACTAAAAATCCGACCGCTCCCCCGACAATCATCCCGGCCACATACCCTGTCATCGTATGTCCCGTCGAGTACCCCGCCAGGCCAAAACCGAGAACGGCGATTATGATCACCACAATCTGAATGGGCCGGTCAAGCTGTCTCCAGAGAAAAAAACGGCCGTTCCGTTCCACCGGCTGCCTGACATAGCAAAAGTACCCAATGGCATAAAATAGAATGCTCATCACTGCCGGGATGAGTAATATATACTTGCTGGCAGATACCCAATCTGTATCAATGTACATGATCGGATTCAAGTATTGAAAAAGATTGTTTACTTTGAGATAAGCCTCGACTGACGGCATCAGCTCATACATGCTGACTCCGAAGATGACTTCTACATTGGACAGGGGCAGCGTAATAATCAGGTAAGGCGCTATCGACACAGCAAACGCCGTTAACAGCTGGGCGAACGTATTCCCCGTTAAGCAGCCTGCGCTCGCGACCAATGTAAAAGCCAAAACACTCACAATAATCTCTCCGACGCTGTAATGGTGGAAGAAATATACGCGCTCAGGCTTTAACAGAAGAATGAGCAGTTCAGCCAGCCCGTAGCCGATGATTTGGAATCCGGCAATGACCGCCGCCCCGAGCCAAAATTTAGTGTGAAACACCTGAGCGCGGGAATAAGGCAGACTGAAAAGCGTATCAATCGTACCTTTCGTACGCTCCAGTCCGAATAAGCAAACCGCCAAAATGACAGCGGGCGCCCAGTTCAAGTTCAGCATTCCGCTATCCAAAGAATTCACATAAAAGTTACAATATGCTTCCGGGGTGTCCAGACAGCCTTGATAAACCAGATAGGTATTTAACACTTCAAATGGATTGACCGCCGCTAAAAAAATGCCGACCATCACAAGAACAGTTCGATTCTGCACCCATTCCCTGTACAGCAATCCCCTGTCTACCATCTCCGGTTCCCTCCAAACTTCGCGATGAAGACCTCTTCTAAGTTCACAGGAAGTTCATTCCATACTTTCGGCCGCAGCTCTTGCAGAAAGTTCTTTTTCTTCTCATCGTTCTTTTGAATCAGCACCGTATAAAACACACCGGCATGGTCGAGAATCGGTATGTTTTGTTCTCTGATCTTCAAGGCGACGTCCTCTTCAAATGCCATTTGGATTTTCATGTACTCTTCCTTCATATCATCCAAGTCCATCACATTCGTCAGCTGATTTCCTTCCAAAAATCCGATCCGGTTGCACATTCGCTCAATATCTTCTAAACGGTGTGAGGTAATCAGAATACTCGTTTCCCGTTCAGCCACTTCATCCACCATAAGCTGCAGCACGTCATGACGCGTTACGGCGTCAATTCCGTCCGTCGGTTCATCCAAAAGGATAAGAGCCGGGCGTGAAGCAAAGGCAAGGACGAGCGCAAGCTGTTTTTTCAGGCCTGTCGATAATTCACGGTATTTCTTCGTTTCCGGAATGCCGTACCTGTTCATCAGCTCATTGGCGTAAGTCACATCAAAATTCGGATAGATTCTGCTTACAATCGCAACAAGCTGTTTATATGTATACTTGTCATAAAAAGGATTTTCAACAGGCATATAAATGATGTTCTGTTTTACTTTCGGATGCCGCTTTATTTCCACCTGATTAAATAAAACCGTCCCTTGATCCGGCAGCAGAATCTGCTGAATGAGCCGGAGCAGTGTTGTTTTCCCTGATCCGTTTCGCCCGAGCAGCCCGAAAATTTCCCCTTTTCCGATGGTGAGCGAAATATCCTTGAGCACTTCTTTACCGTCTATCGTTTTTGAGAGATTCCGCAATTCAATCATGATCCTTGCCTCCTTTCACATCAGCGCTGATTTCCTTTATCCATTCCTGCAGCTTCTCCAGCTCAACTCCCGCGTAATGGGCATCGATGATGAGCTGTTTCAATTGCTCTTTTATCATCGTCATCTTCCCTTCAACCAATGTCGTTTTTGCATTCTCCGATATATACGTTCCTCTTCCCCTCAGCGTTTCAATGACACCATCGCGTTCGAGCTCCTTGTACGCTTTGCTGACTGTGTTCGGATTGGCGATAATGATCGTTGCCAATTCCCTGACAGAAGGAAGTTTATCCCCCGGCTTCATGATCCCTTTTAAACAAAGCTCTTTCAGTTGCTGTATAATCTGCTCATAAATCGGAGTTGAGCTTCTCGGATCGATTTGAATCATTTACTTCCCTTCTTTCTTTTACGAGCTGCTCTCTTTCTTTAAATGTTCTGCCATTGAAAACCGATGACGACAAGAACGACAAACAGACTGCTTGCCAAAACCGAGGCGGCGATAATAAGAGGCACATCTTGTTTTACGGATCTTTTGTTTTTCATGAAAGTTCCCCTTCCCTATGCTTAACATTTATATGTCGATTTCATTTTTTGAGTGTTTTATGTGTATTACATCAAGTAGTACACGTAATACAATAAACACACTCCGCCCTATTGTCAATTCTTTTTTCAAAAGAAATACAAAAAAACCCGCCGGGATTCCGGCAGGTTTGCTGAACCATTTGAAACGGCGCGGTCAGTAATCAAAATTACGCTGCAAAATCATATTGTTTTGCAAGGTCTGCAGCTGCAATCTCATTCGATAAAGCTGCTCTCTTTGCTGATCATTCGCAGATAATGACAGCTTGTTTAATTCATTCACCGCGTTTTCAAGCATCATTTGCGCTTCACTGTACTCATTATCATTATAATGCTCTTGTTTTGAAGCGGTCATAAATTGCTCATTCGCAAATTCATACGCCTGTTCGCTTCTTTGGAGATGTTCATCTACTGATTGTCTTGTTGCCATTAAACAGTCCTCCTATTGATAATGTCATATCAATAGTATTTCTTATTCCAAATAAATTCTCACAAGAAATATCAGGTAATTCATACACAAGACAGAGATGGTATAAAATACGATTAAATGTAAAACTTAATCAAGACAGAATTAACTCTTTATAAAAATCCTTCATTTTAGAACGATAACTTAATTCTTCTTTTATTAAAAACATTAAAATTTTCCCACATCACTCACAAGATTTTCGGTTCGCTTTAAATTGTTCACCATCAAATTATCTTTTTTGTGTAAAACACCCAGGATTCATCATATTTTTTAGGGTATCCAATTCATTAGACGATCTGTTTTTATTAGCTTTAATTATCATCCCGAAACTAACACCAACTATAAAACCAAAACCTTTTTTACTCATCCCCGTCTAAGCCTGGAACAGCTTTAAATTTTTTCAACAAACCGTTCAAAAGAGAATCGAATTTTGAAGAATTAAGATAATAGTATGTTTTATTTTGATTTCTCGTACTCTCAACTAAACCTTGCAACGTCAAAATTCTCATATGGTGTGAAATCGTTGCGTTGGTTAAATTTAGCTGTTCAGCAATCTCATTAGCATACATTTTTTTATGACTAAGTAAGATTAATATCTTGAACTTACTTTTATCCGATAAAAGCTTCAAAAAATCAATGATGTGATTAATCTCAGCTTTCTCTAATGTATTTTCAAAAATTTTATCAACTTTATAACCAAGTCCAACATAAATGTTATCTTCACTTTTCGTAATAGTTGCAGTGTAAGGTAAAAGCGTTGGATATATATTAATATAATCACAAGATAAGTATTCCTTACCTTTTAACGAACTGATTATCTTTTTTGGAAAATCCATATTTATGTTTTTTACTTGATTCATCCACTCATCTCTAAATTTAATTAAATTATAAATCGCCTCGTTAAGATAACCATTCACCGACATTAATTTGCTGCAAAATTGATCTACATAATTTTTAGGAGATTTCATTACCTTAAATATAATCCACTTGTATTCGGGCTTTATATTAAGATTATTAAGTAGCTCAAATAAACTTTCCCTGTCATTTAAATACTGTTGGGTAGATGTTTCGGTTTTAAGATCTCCTTGTAAATAAATTAGAGACTCTAAAATATTTTTTCTTATCTCTTCTTCTGTAACTGCAGACAAATAATCAATAATTTCAAAAAAATCTTTCGTATAAATTTGTGGTATTTTAAAAAAGGTTGTGGCTAAACAAAAAATATTTGCATTCCTAACATCTTTGTAGTCGCAAAAGCTGCCAAAATAAAAATTTAAAAACTCACTATCTAACTCTTTTATTCTTTTAAGATCATCTAGTAATACAAAATATTCATTATCTAAATTTAACCCCAATTTGGTTGTATAATCTTTGAAAAATTCCTCGTGTTTCAAGAATAGAATAGAGGATATCTTGTCAAAGAATTCTGAAACACTGTTATTAATTATTAACCGCACTTTTTCACATCCCCTAAAGTCTTTTTCCACAAGGAAAACGTTGTACTATCTTCATGCCAGACATTTTACATTTTTAATATTATCAATTAAAAGGGAACTTTCAAAGAATAATCATTTCTAATTTTAAAGAATTTTCCTTTAAGCACATACCTGACTGAGCATTATCATGAGCAGTCCTAGATTTATTAGACTTGCCTCACCTTTTGCTAAGTGTTCTCCTCATGTCACACTCTTCAGAAATCCTTCATCATCTCAGCTAGTTTACAGGTCAATTTTAGCTCTTATTGAGTTATTTCAAGTTACAAAATTGTTGAATTATAAAAATATGATTTCGAGAAAAGTGGATGAAAAAACAATTTATGAATAATATTGACACCTCTTAAGATTACATTTATCATGTTTTTAGATATATATCGAATTTAAATTTAGATTAATATCTAATGGGGGTTGTAGTATTGAATTTTCAAAAATTAATTATGCTATCTGCATTATTATTAGGTACATTCATTTCAGTAATGGACACCACTATAGTAAATATCGCCTTACCTAAGATGCTGGATTATTTTTCGAGTAACCTTTCTCAAGTAGCATGGGTGGCTACAGGTTATACTTTAGCTTTTGCGGTTTTATTAGTAGGTGCATCAAAGCTGGCAGACCATTTTGGAAGAAAAAAAGCTTTTATGTTTGGATTAGCACTTTTTATTTTGACATCAGTTATTGCATGTTTGAGCACTTCAATTGAAATGCTTGTCACAATTAGAGTGATTCAGGGATTATCTGATGCTTTCATTGTACCTGTTACAATGCCTATAGCTTTAGCTATCGTACCTCAAAATAAAAAAGGAATGATCATTGGAATCTGGGGTGCTTTCTCAGGATTAGCAGCTACATTAGGACCTGTACTTGGAGGATTATTAACTGAAAATTTTAATTGGCAAGCTATCTTCTTCATAAATATTCCTTTAGGTCTGATTTCTCTTTTTTTAGCAGCATTTTTTATTACTGAGAGTTATGATGAAACAGTGAGTAAAAAAATTGATTACATGGGGATTCTTATTTTATCCGGAGCTCTCTTCTGTTTAACCTTTGGTTTTGCAAAAGTATCTGACTTAGGCTGGTCATCACCATTAATTATCTCTCTTTTTGTAATCTCTGTATTATTATTCTGTTTGTTTTTCTTTATTGAATCTAAAATTAAAAACCCGATGATTCCCTTATCCATGCTGCAGATACGTACGTTTAGTTTCAGTTCTTTCACCCTCTTTATGCAGGGCCTTGGATTAACAAGCGGTACCCTTATTATTACTTTACTCCTCACGAATTTAATGGGAAAAACTGAATTAGAAGCGGGGTTAATTGTTTCTACATTAGCTCTATCATCTATGTTTACCTCTGTACTTTCTGGAAAGCTATCTGATAAACTCGGGGGCATTTGGCTTTCGGGTCTAGGTATGCTCGGTTTAACAATCACAACATATTTATATGGATACATACGATACGACAGTTCTATAACGTCAGTAATTATTCTGTTATGTTTGACCGGCTTAGCTTTAGGGCTTGTAATAGGACCAGCAATGAGTTCAGGGATACGGCTTATTCCTCCTGAGAAAGTAGGAATTGCCTCAGGTATTCTTAATATGATGCGGACAGTTGGACAAGCGCTAGGCATTGCCATACTTACATCTGTGCTTACAATGAATATAAATGATCACACAGCTACTGCGAAAAAAGAAGCCATTAAAATTGTGGAAAGCAATCAGGTTTTTGATAAAAATGCAAAGAACGAGATAATAACTCACTTAAAGCATTCAGACAGTAAAGGTTTCGATCGAAGCAAAAGTATTGCTGAATTAAACAAAAAAGAGGAAGAAATTCTCTCTATAACCCCGGATCCGTATAAAGAAAAAGTACAAAAAAGCTTCAATATTCAAAAGAAGGAAGTTATGGCTATCCAGAAAAAAATTTCAAATTTATATAATGAAAAAATAAGTGACAGTTTTAATAATACATTCAAAGTAGGCAGTGTAATTCTTATTTTAGGAATTATTTTTGCATTGTTCAGTGATATTTCTCCAAAACGTTTAAAACAACAACAGAAAAACCAGGTAGATATTACGTCTTGACCGTTCCATAATTGTTTCATTGTTCCGCCCCATCATTCATGCTACAATTTTAGGATGCATCTGATGTGAGGGAGGCTTTTTGAACATTGAACGAGAATAACCCTTTTCCTTATTCAAATACGGAAAAACGGTACCATACATTAAATTATCATCTGCGGGAGCATTTCGGGCATAAAGTGTTTAAAGTCGCGCTTGACGGCGGTTTTGACTGCCCGAATCGGGACGGCACGGTTGCACACGGAGGCTGCACATTCTGCAGCGCGGCGGGCTCCGGCGATTTTGCCGGCAATCGGGCCGATGACTTACTCACGCAATTTCACGATATCAAAAACCGTATGCACGAAAAGTGGAAAGACGGCAAATATATCGCATATTTCCAAGCGTTCACGAATACGCATGCCCCGGTAGAGGAGCTGCGAGAAAAATTCGAATCCGTCCTCAAGCTTGACGGCGTTGTCGGCATGTCGATCGCGACCCGTCCGGACTGCCTGCCGGACGATGTCGTGGAATATTTGGCCGAACTGAATGAGCGGACGTATTTGTGGGTTGAACTCGGGCTGCAGACCGTGCATGAGCGGACCGCCCTTCTGATCAACCGCGCCCATGATTTTGACTGCTATGTTGAGGGCGTCAATAAACTGAGAAAACACGGCATCCGCGTTTGTTCCCATATCATTAACGGGCTTCCGCTTGAAAACAGGGACATGATGATGGAGACGGCCAAAGCCGTCGCTGATTTGGATGTCCAAGGCATTAAAATTCACCTGCTTCACTTATTAAAAGGCACACCGATGGTGAAGCAATATGAAAAAGGAAAGCTGGAGTTCCTTTCTCAAGAAGAATATGTAAGTCTTGTATGTGATCAGCTCGAAATCATTCCCCCGGAAATGATCGTTCACCGCATTACGGGAGACGGGCCGATCGAATTAATGGTCGGGCCGATGTGGAGCGTCAATAAGTGGGAAGTACTGGGCGCCATTCAAAAAGAGCTGGAAACACGGGGAAGCTATCAAGGAAAGCTCTTCAGAAAGATCGGGGAGGAGACCGCCCTATGACCTTGATGCACATCCTCCCTTTCAGTAAAGAATTGCTGAAGTCCGCCGCACAGGAAGGTGATATCACGGTTGACGCGACGATGGGCAACGGACATGATACATATTTCCTGGCCGGCCTTGTCGGTGAGACAGGACATGTTCATGCCTTTGATATTCAAGCGGACGCACTCGCTAAAACGAAGGAGCGGCTCGGTGCCGACTTCGGCCCGCGCGTCACGCTTCACCATAAGAGCCATGATCAAATAAAGGCATCGCTGCCTGAGGATGCGCACGGTCGTGTGGCTTGCGCCGTGTTTAATCTCGGTTATCTGCCCGGCGGCGATAAAAGCATTACGACAAACGGCCACTCAACCATTTCCGCGATCGAACAGCTCCTTGAACTGCTGAAGGAGAACGGGCTGATCGTTCTCGTTGTGTACCACGGGCATCCTGAAGGCAAGACGGAAAAAAGTGCATTACTGGAGTACTGCAGCAATCTTGATCAGGAAAAAGCGCGCGTGCTGAGCTACGGCTTTCTCAACCAGCGAAACGACCCGCCGTTTATTATAGCGATTGAAAAGAAATCTGCCGGCAAATAAAGAATCGGCCTGTCATAAGCGGGCCGATTCTTTTTGTGTTTACTTTTCCTGAAAAGTCAATTACTATGAAACAATGGAAAAAAGCACATCTTTTAAGTGTAACATCTGGGAGGAGCGGCAGTTTGAATATTCTTCGCATCATATTTTCAAGTGTTCCCTATGTGATGTTCGTCATCATTTTATCAAGACATTTAGGATTTGAGTTCGCAAAAACCTATTACTGGTGGTTTGCTGCATTTTTTGTCATCGGGCTGATCGGCAAATTCGCAATGCACCTTGCGGCAAAAAAGAAACCGTTAAAAAAAGAGACAGCGTAAAATGCGCATGTCTCTTTTTATTTACTGTTTTGCAGCACGCCGCGTGTATAAGCGGGATTGTTCGTAAAGACACCATCTGCTTTTTGTTTCAGCATAATAGGCGTCAGCGTATGCTCGTCTTCCTTATCAAAAAACACGTGCACTTTCATCTTATTGTGATGAATGCGCTTCACGACTGCTTCATTTGCCAATTTGGCGTTGAGCCCGACTGTATCAGCATACGTTCTGATGGTTTGCAGCTGCTTATCATTTATCTCCTCAGCCTCGTTATCTTTTAATAATCGAACAAGAGGAACTTTTTTATCCATAGATCGAACTTTCTTTAAGCTCTTCCCGCTAAAAGACTCAATGACTGCTTTATGGCTGGAAATCAGCTTATGTTTTTGTAATATGTCAATCAGTTTCTTTTCCATCACCAGGCTGCCGTTGCTTTCTCTTGTCTCAATATAGTAATTGGCAGTTTGTCCGAATTTCTGTATGATTTCTTCTAATGTTAAAATCTTTTCTCCTTTTCCCGCATTCAGTTTCTTAATCTGAGCCAAAGACAGATCATCTGTCATCCCTTTACCATCTGTTGTCCGATCTACCGTTTTATCGTGAATTGCAATCAGATGGCCGTCCTTTGTCTCCCGTAAGTCTATCTCAATAATCTGCTTTGTCTTTAATGGCACGCGCATAAGACAAAGCTGTATGTTCCGGCTCAATCGCAGAAGAGCCCCTGTGCGCTATCAAGACAGGATGATAGCCGGCGGAAGCATGGATGACGGAGCAGCCTCCGGAAATGGAAAGTAATGCTATGGCCGCTAAATACTTTAATTTTTTCATAAAATTAAAGTATCATATTCTGCAGGCGCAAACAATGTTTCATTTCATACTTCACGTCATAAATAAAAAACTGCGCCGTCATGATTTACACGAGAGGCGCAGTTCACCCATTACGAACTTTTCGTCCAAGCCATCTTCTGAAATTTGCGGTAGGCTCTTCCGTTGATATAAAAGAAAAATGACGTTTTTCCGCTAGCCCTGATCAGCTTTCGCGCGAGGCGGCCCATTTCTTTTTGGCCGGCGACTTTGTCATCGGATAAATAGACGCCGAGCAGCCCTCTGTTGATCAGCCGGTGAAAATTTTCATGCGGAATGCCTTGCAAATGTTCATCCGCTTTTTCAATAAAATGCTGCAGTCTCTGCATCATTTCTTCATGAGACTGATAATACGTACAGAAATTCAGATCGCCTTCAAGCAGATCCTCTTCCTGGTCAATTAAATAATCAAGCAGTATATGCAGCCCTTGTATGTACGGAAAATAACTGCTGCGGATTTTCTCAGCGGTATGTTCGTTAAAATCAGGCTGGAATGAGTAAGCAACGAGACAGAAAATGCCTAACGTCGATCCGGCGCAAGCCGAGAACTCAAACCACTCCATTTCCGGAAGCTGTGACCGGTACTGCTCAAACCAGCCTTTAAGCCTCGGAACGCGTTCATGCTCAACGACATGCTTATGAACCTGAAGATCGCAATAATAATCACACAGCTCAAGCAAATAAGGTTTAATGATACCGTAATGTTCTATTGACCCGAGCACCCGCTGGCATGTTCTGACCAGCTCATGAAGATAACCGCCGTCATCCCGCTCGTCTCTGTACTGATAGTACGGCCGCACCTCGGCACCGACCGTCAGCGCGTCACGCATGGAGAGATGAAGCATGCGGAAGTCCTCGGGATCAAGCGAGGTGCTGCGGTCGCACAGATTGTCCAGATAATCACTGATTGTCTGATACGCGATGATAAATTGTACGCATTTCTGTTTCTGTTCTCCCGAAAGCAGGGCTAAAATGCCGCCGCCTTCACAATGAAACGACTTATCGCGGATACTTGCGGCCGCCTGCTGCCGCAGTTCGGTATTTTTAATGGAATCTGATTTTTCCCGCCACATGTTCAATTCCTGATGAACGAGCGGAAAAATTTCCCGATACACTTTTGTCATAAGGTTAAAAGGATGTTCCGGTACTGTCAACATATGCACCCCCAGCGAATTCAAATATACTGATCTGTAAAGGCTTTTGCCGCCTTAAACACAGTTTCTCTTTCCGGTTCATTAAAAATTTCATGATAAAGCCCTTCCCATTCCCGGTACGATTTATTATGGGAAGCCACACCGGAAAACCATTTGCGGACCTTCATTTTATCGACGATTTTGTCATCTCCGCCCTGCATAAGCAAAAGCGGCACCTTTAAAAACGCATCAGTCGGCACCATAGCGGCATCAATGGTTTTTAAAAGCTCTCTGTACCATCTTACGGATACCTTCGTGACATATAAAGAATCGTTTTGATCCGCTTCAATCATATCCGCATTCCTCGTTGCCATATCAGGTGATAAGCCGGAATCCACTCTGAGGGACGGAGCGAGGACGTTCAGTCCTTTAGACGCAAAATCAAGGACTTTATTGACTTTTATTTGCAGACCCAGACAAGGTGATGATAAAATGAGTGCCGTAATGCGGGGATTTCTCTGCTGCTTAAACCATTCTATCGCAATCAGTCCGCCCATGCTGTGGCCCAAAAGGAAAACGGGCGCTTCAAGCGTTCTCGCTTTATCAATCCATATATCTACTTCATCAATGTATTCTTGGAAAGAGCGAATATGCCCTCTGGCGCGGGTCGACGTTCCCTGACCGGGCAAATCGCCCATCACCACGTTATATCCGGAAGATCTCCACATTTCAACGAGCCATTTATAACGTCCGTGGTATTCGCTTGCCCCGTGGATAATGACAATGGTACCGACGGGCCTGTCTGCTTTCCAAGTCCACATGCAGTTCACCTCTTACATAAATTTAGAGAAAGAAGGATGAGACATGATAATCTACCCTTATAAACAATTTACGCCTGACATACATCCTGAAGCGTTCATTGCGGATAACGCCGTCATTACGGGCGACGTCGTGATCGGAGAACAATCAAGCATTTGGTTCTCAGCCGTCATCCGGGGGGATGTTGCGCCGACAAGGATCGGAAAAAGAGTCAGCATACAAGACTTGAGCTGTCTGCATCAAAGTCCGAACCGCCCGCTTCTTATTGAAGATGACGTCACGATCGGCCATCAGGTTACACTGCACAGCGCAATCATCAAAAAGAATGCTTTAATCGGTATGGGCTCCGTCATTCTTGACGGGGCGGAAATCGGAGAAGGCGCGTTTATCGGCGCCGGAAGTCTCGTTCCTCCGGGCAAAACCATTCCTCCCGGCTGTCTTGCGTTCGGCCGGCCCGCAAAGGTTATCCGCCGGCTGACAGAAGAAGACATACGGGACATGGAAAGAATCAGAACGGAATATGTTGAAAAAGGCCGATACTATAAAACACTGCAAGAGAAATAAAAAAGATCAGCTTTGTTTTATTACTGTACCATTTTTCAAAATATTATTTAAGTAAAAACCATTTGCATTCTCCCGATTGTCAGGAAACAGAAGCAAAATGTTCAGGAATTTGTTTTATTCTTCCCCGCCGGCCCGATCCTATGAAAAAAAGAGCCCATGTCCCGGGCTCTTTTTTTACGCTTTTTCGGCGAATGTCTGTCCGTTTTCCAGACCTATGTCTTTTCTTTTATGGAAACCTTTCCCGTAATAGGCGGCTAATAATATGCCGAACCAGACAGGCCCGATGATGACGGCCACCCGGGTCTCTGCATTAAAAGCCATCAGCACAACGACAAAAGCGAGAAATGCCAATGAGATATATGAGGAAAAGGGGTATAAAGGCATTTTATATTTCAGTTTTTTCCGTTGTTCTGGCTGTAAGCTTTTCCGGTATTTCATTTGGGAAAGCAAAATAATCGACCATGTCCAAATCGCACCGAACGTCGCAATGCTCGTCACCCACGTAAACACTTTCGCCGGCACCACGTAGTTCAGCAAAACGCCGATGCATAACGCGCCCGCTGAAACCAATACCGCTTTTCCCGGCACACCGCCTTTTGTGACCGTACCGTATACTTTAGGCGCTTCATTTTGTTCCGCCAGATTGAACAGCATGCGCCCCGTGCTGAAGATCCCGCTGTTGCAGGAAGAAAGGGCCGCCGTCAATACGACAAAATTAATGATTCCGGCTGCAGCGGGTATTCCGATTTTTTCAAATGTCAAAACAAACGGGCTTCCGCCTGAACCGATTTCCTGCCACGGATAAATTGACATAATGACAAACAAAGCTCCGACGTAAAAAATGAGAATGCGCCAAAAAACAGTATCTATGGCCCGCGCCAGTGATTTTTCCGGATTTTTGACCTCACCGGCTGTGACACCGATCAGCTCAATCCCGAGATAGGCAAACATGACCATTTGAAGCGACAGCAGCACCCCTTTAATCCCATTCGGGAAAAAGCCGCCGTGGCTCCATAAATTGCTGATTCCGAGCGCAACGCCTCCGTTTCCGAGACCGAATACGATCATCACCAGACCGATCGCGATCATTGACAGAATCGCCAAGACCTTAATGAGCGCAAACCAGAATTCAAGCTCACCGTACGCTTTGACCGCCAGAAAGTTGACAGCCGTCATAATGACGAGTGCACAAAGCGCCCATATCCATGACGGCACGTCAGGGAACCAGTAGCCCATATAAATGCCGACCGCGGTGATTTCCGCCATGCAGGTAACAACCCATAAAAACCAATAATTCCAGCCTGTTAAAAACCCGGCAAGCGGACCGAGATAATCTCTGGCATATCGGCTGAATGAGCCGGCTACAGGCTTTTGAATCGCCATTTCCCCTAATGCCCGCATAATAAAAAACATAATCAGCCCGCTGCAGGCGTAAGCGGCTAAAATCCCCGGCCCGGCAAGCTTTATGGCAGAAGCCGACCCGAGAAACAGCCCGACTCCTATCGCGGCGCCCAACGACATAAGCGAGATATGCCGCTCTTCCAAGCCGCGGTGAAGCGTTTTTTCTTTGTTTTGCATAACTCTCCCTCCCCCTGATTTTGACAAAGAAACACAAACCGAGACGAAATAGCCAGAAAACACTTTCCGGAATCTACCCGATTAGTCCTATTATAACCTTTTTCTGAATATTGCGTAATACTTTGTCGAAAACAGAGCGGAATAGACGGTTTACAAAAAACAATAGAAAAAAGGCTTTCGATAACATCGAAAGCCTTTTGGATTAAACGAAAATGACTTCTTTCGGCTGATGATTCAGCTCTTCCGGCACCAGTCTTTTTTCAACATTGATGCTGTGCCAGATCATAAAGATCAGCACGGTCCAGATTTTGCGGCTGTTGTCCGCTCTGTCGGCACAATGATCTTCCAGAAGCTGAAGGACATAATCCTTTTCAATATAAGCATCTGTTTCACTTTCACGAATGATGTTGCGAACCCATTCGTTCATCTCATTTTTCAGCCAGTGGCGGATCGGCACAGGGAAGCCGAGTTTTTTGCGGTTAAGCACATGATCAGGCACTACCCCTTCAGCAGCTTTGCGCAGAAGGTATTTCGTCGTGCCGTTTTTCGTTTTCAGTTCATCCGGAATTTTAGAAGCCACGTCAAACACGACTTTATCAAGGAACGGCACGCGCAGTTCCAATGAGTTGGCCATCGTCATTTTGTCAGCCTTTAACAGGATGTCGCCGCGCATCCACGTATGGATGTCAACATACTGCATTTTATTAATGTCGCTGTATGAACGGCTTTCCGTAAAGTACGGCTTCGTGACATCACGGTATGAAAGCTCTGGATTGTAATGTTTGAGCAGCTGTTTTTTCACGGGCTCTTCAAAAATCTTCGCATTACCGATATAGCGCTCCTCAAGCGGTGTGCAGCCGCGGACTAAGAGGCTTTTCCCTCTCATTCCTTCAGGCATGACGGACGCCACATGAAGAAGCATTTTTTTCAGACCGGACGGAATGCGTTCAAACGGTCTAAGCGAAAGCGGTTCGCGGTAAATATTGTACCCGCCGAACAGCTCGTCCGCGCCTTCCCCGGATAACGCGACCGTTACATGTTTTTTCGCTTCTTTCGCGACAAAGTACAAAGGAATCGCCGCCGGATCTGCAAGCGGGTCATCAAAGTGCCAGACGATTTTCGGAAGCTCGTTCATATACTCCTCAGGAGAAATGACTTTGCTGATGTTTTCAATCCCGAGCGCGGCAGCCGTTTCCTTCGCTACGTCAACCTCACTGAAGCCCTGCTGCTCAAAACCGACGGAAAATGTTTTAAGGCTCGGGTGAAATTCTTTCGCAACTGAGACGATAAAAGAAGAGTCGATACCGCCGGATAGAAACGAACCGACAGGAACGTCACTTCTCATGTGAACTTTGACAGAGTCAAAGATTGCGTCTCTGACTTCTTTCACCAATTTATCTTCATCAGACTGAACAGGCTTAAAGTTCGCTTTGAAATATGTTTTAAACGCGATGTCGCCTTCCGGGCGGATCGTAAACTGGCTGCCCGGCTCAACTTTTTTCACTTCAGCGTCAAGCGTGCTCGGTTCAGGAACGAATTGGAAAGACATATATTGCTGTAAAGAAGCTGTATCAAGATCAATGCCGTTTTGAGCGGCCATTAAACTTTTTCTTTCAGATGCAAAATATACTTTGTCCCCGATGGTTGTGTAATACAGCGGTTTAATTCCGAACGGGTCTCTCGCGCCGTACATGACGCGGTCAGCTTTGTTCCAGATTAAAAACGCAAACATTCCGCGAAGCTTTGAAGCAGCTTCTTCTTTATAATGACGGTATGTCGCAAGGAGCACTTCGGTATCGGAATCTGTATTGAAAGTGTAGCCTTTCGCTTCAAGCTCTTCTCTCAATTCAATGTAGTTATAGATTTCGCCGTTAAAAATGATCCAATATTTTTCGTCTTCATATGATAAAGGCTGTCCGCCGTTTTCTACGTCAATAATACTGAGCCGTCTGAAGCCGAATCCGACGTGCTCGTCATGATAATACCCATCGCTGTCAGGACCGCGGTGAACGATCATTTGGTTCATTTGTTTGATTAGCTCTTCTTGATCTGCGGTTTGAGTTAATGGATGCTTATTAAAAACACCGACAAATCCACACATAGTATAGCCTCCATAAGTGTAATTTTCTAATTGGACCCCCTTTTTATAGACGCTTTGTTACGCCATTGGTTTCACGCTATGTAAAAAATAAGCATGGCAGCATCTACAAAAAGGGAAAGCCGCTTAAGTAAGCGGCTATAAAATTATTCTCCTAGTGCTTCTTTGCGAAGCGCATCCGCCTTGTCAGTACGCTCCCAAGGAAGATCCACATCATGACGTCCGAAGTGGCCGTAAGCAGCTGTCTGCTTATAGATCGGGCGGCGCAGATCAAGCATTTTAATAATGCCGGCAGGTCTCAGGTCGAAGTTATTCCGTACGACTTCGATCAGTTTTTCTTCAGAAGCTTTTCCTGTATCAAATGTATTGATGGAAATAGAAACAGGCTGTGCCACGCCGATTGCGTATGCAAGCTGCACTTCACAAGAATCAGCAAGACCTGCTGCCACGATGTTTTTCGCTACGTATCTCGCAGCGTATGCCGCAGAACGGTCTACCTTCGTCGCATCCTTACCGGAGAATGCGCCGCCGCCGTGGCGTGCATATCCGCCGTATGTGTCAACGATGATTTTACGGCCGGTCAGACCCGCATCACCTTGAGGTCCGCCGATTACGAAACGTCCCGTAGGGTTGATGAAGTATTTTGTTTCTTCATCGATCAGTTCCTCAGGCACGACAGGATTAATGACATGCTCTTTCAGATTGCGCTGAATCTGCTCCAGCGTAATTTCCGGGTGGTGCTGAGTTGAA
Organism: Bacillus sp. FSL P4-0334; assembly: GCF_038004825.1. NCBI lineage: Bacteria > Bacillati > Bacillota > Bacilli > Caryophanales > Bacillaceae > Bacillus > Bacillus sp. FSL P4-0334. The sequence goes on from NZ_JBBORX010000002.1 coordinate 87,003, forward strand.
ATGACGATCGCGTCGATGCGGACCGGCTTGTTGTTTTCATCATATTCAACGGTAACTTGCGTTTTGCCGTCAGGGCGAAGGTACGGAAGAATGTCTTCTTTGCGGACTTCGCTCAAACGGCGGGCTAATTTATGCGCCAAAGAGATCGGAAGCGGCATAAGCTCTTTCGTTTCGTTACACGCATAACCGAACATCAGGCCTTGGTCTCCCGCTCCGATTGCTTCGATTTCAGCATCGCTCATTGTGCCTTCACGCGCTTCAAGAGCCTGATCGACACCCATGGCGATATCCGCAGACTGTTCATCAATTGATGTTAAAACAGCGCAAGTCTCCGCATCAAATCCATATTTGGCGCGTGTGTAGCCGATTTCTTTAATCGTTTCACGGACTGTTTTCGGAATGTCAACGTATGTTGATGTAGTAATCTCTCCGCTTACCAGCACAAGTCCTGTCGTTACAGATGTTTCGCAGGCCACGCGCGCGTTCGGGTCATTTTTTAAAATCTCATCTAAGATACTGTCAGAAATTTGGTCACAGATTTTGTCCGGATGACCCTCAGTAACAGATTCAGATGTAAATAGTCGACGGTTTTTACTCATTCACTTTTCCTCCTGAAAAAAGATCTTTTGCAAGACCTTTTCATATGATACGGAACTCGCTCCCTCTTAATACAATGTCATACTATATCAGAGAATGTTAATTGGCATATTTTATGAAATAAAAAAACCTTTTCCACTCGAGGAAAGGGTTTGGTCTGTGTGCCTTTCACTCTTATCGCTCAAGGAAAATATTAAACCTTGCATCAGGTTAGCACCTTGGTTTCCCACAGTGTTTTCACCTGCTTTTTTACAGAGAAACCGGTTGCTGGGCTTCATCGGGCCTGTCCCTCCGCCAGCTCGGGATAAGAGTATCCGCTCAATGAAATATCTTATCGTAAAAGGGCGGAAAGTGTCAATATGAATTAAAGCGATTACGCGCCTTTATTTCGGGAAGCAATGGAAAAACACAAACAAAAAACCGCAAATAGTATAGACTATTTTCAGATATATGTTATACTAATTCCACATTCAGCGAAATACAAATAAACCGGCAAAGGAAGGTTTTTATGAAATTAGTTGATTTAACCGCAGATCTTCAAGCATTACTTGCAAGTCCGAATGTGCATCATAATTTATCGGCTCCAAAACTTACCGAAAAAGTGATCAGCCGAAATGAAGGAACGCTGACATCAACGGGCGCCGTACGCGCCACCACCGGCGCATATACAGGCCGGTCACCTAAAGATAAATTTATCGTCCGTGAACAAAGCACAGAAAATCAAATTGATTGGGGTGCGGTGAATCAGCCCATTTCTGAAGAGGCGTTTGAAAAGCTGTACGCCAAAGTCGTCAGCTACTTAAAACAGCGGGATGAACTGTTTGTTTTTGAAGGATTCGCGGGAGCGGATGAAAAATACAGACTCCCGATTACGGTCGTAAATGAATTTGCGTGGCACAATTTATTCGCGCGCCAGCTGTTTATCAGACCGGAGACGGATGAAAGAGACACGCAAGCGCAGCCTTTCACCATTCTCTCAGCTCCGCATTTTAAAGCAGATCCGGAGACGGACGGCACGCATTCGGAAACATTTATCATTGTCTCTTTCGAAAAGCGCGTCATTTTAATCGGCGGCACCGAATACGCCGGAGAAATGAAAAAATCAATATTCTCCATTATGAACTTCCTGCTTCCGCAGCAGGATATACTGCCGATGCACTGCTCAGCCAATGTCGGTGAAAAAGGCGATGTCGCCCTGTTTTTCGGCCTTTCCGGCACAGGGAAAACGACGCTTTCAGCCGATGCGGACCGCAAACTGATCGGCGATGACGAGCACGGCTGGTCAGATTCCGGCGTTTTCAACATTGAAGGCGGATGTTACGCTAAATGTATCAATCTGAGCGAGGAAAAAGAACCGCAGATTTTTCGTGCGATCCGCTTCGGGTCTGTTCTTGAGAATGTCGTGCTTGATGAAAAAACGGGTGAAGCGGATTACGACAATTCCTTCTACACGGAAAACACAAGAGCCGCATATCCGATTGAGATTATCGGCAATATCGTGCAGCCGAGCATTGCCGGCCATCCGCAGGCGATCGTCTTTTTAACGGCGGACGCATTCGGTGTGCTCCCTCCGATCAGCAAACTGACGAAGGAACAGGCGATGTATCACTTCTTAAGCGGGTACACCAGTAAACTCGCGGGAACCGAGCGCGGCGTGACATCTCCGCAAACGACTTTCTCCACGTGCTTCGGTTCACCGTTCCTTCCGCTTCCGGCGCATGTATATGCCGAAATGCTCGGGCATAAAATCGACGAACACGGCGTTCAAGTCTTCCTGGTCAACACAGGCTGGACCGGCGGAGGGTACGGAGTCGGAGAACGGATGAAACTTTCGTATACAAGAGCGATGGTCAAGGCCGCTATTGAAGGCAGACTGAACCAGACTGACATGACGGCAGACAGCATTTTCGGCCTGCGCAGTCCCGTTCATGTTCCGGGCGTTCCGGATGAAGTTCTTCAGCCTGAAAACACATGGAGCGATAAACAAGCATACAACGAAAAAGCGCTGTTTTTAGCCAATGAGTTTAAAGAAAACTTTAAAAAGTTTTCCCATGCAGACTCGATTGCCAAAGCCGGCGGACCTCTCGTGTAATCAAAAAAGCCAAGGGCGTTTATGCCCTTGGCTTTTGTTTTTTCAGTTTGTCGAATGGAGCGACGTGAGTCTGTATGTAATGCTTGTCCGGCCGTTCGCCCATTCGAGCTTTTGGACCTCGCCGGTGCCGGATTTCTCGCCGGTTTTCGTTTTGCGCACGTCCATCGGAATATCAAGAGGATAGACGCGGTAGCCCTCTTTCTCCAATAAAAAGATATTTTCCTCTATCCGTTTTTCATTGCCTTTTGTCACAATCATGGTATTAAATTCAACAGGCATTCCCAAAATGAAAATCCCCTTTCATTCTCTTATTCTTTATTATCATATCATAAATCAGGCATCTTACCGTGTCTTCATCCATTCCGCCAGCCGCCGGACAATGCGTCTGTTTTCCTGCGGCGGAAAATAATGCGTAAAACCGCTGTAATACCAAGTTTCCACCGGTTTCCCCGCCTCTTTCAGCTTGTCCTCGATCATTCGGGCGTGTTCGATCGAAACATTCTCATCATTCTCTCCATGGATGAGCAGCACAGGGGCCTGAATGCGGTCTGCGTTTTCAAACGGTGAACGCCATCTGTATTCATCCGGCACCTTTTTCGGCGTGCCTCCGATCACCCGCTTCATCATCCGCCGCATATCCTTCCGCTCTTCATAAGTAAGCACCATATCGCTCACACCGCCCCATGATACGAGCGAAGCCGCTTGATGCCCCATTTCAATCGCGGTCAAAAGCCCCATGATACCGCCCCGGGAAAAACCGAAAATATGCACCCGCCCTTCCCTGACGTTCGGATGCTCCCGAAGCAGGCGGAAAGCGGAAAACGCGTCCTCTCTGTCCTCTCCCGCAAAATCTTCATTTCCCTCGCCGCCCTGGTTGCCTCTGTAATAGGGCGCAAACACGACAAAGCCTTGGGAAGCGAATTGAACGATTCTTCCGGGGCGTACCATGCCGACATTTTTTATGCCGCCGCGCAAATATAAAAAACCGTCATATGTTCCCGGCGCCGCAGGCTCGGCAAGAAGCCCCTTTACCTTCAGCCCTTCTGACTCATAGCATACCTCAAAGAGGCGGACATGCGGACTCGGAGACGGGAACCTTTTCTTTTCTACCAGCAAAACAATGGCCTCCTTATATCATCAGTTTTTTTATTCTTTCCCAACGTGAATATGGGCACTCACACATTTTTTATACCCATCATACGATATGTAAAGCAGAAAAGGTTATTTAACGCTTAAAACAAGGAGGTTACACCGTGAACAAATGGCTCAAAACGGGCTGCGTTTTTGTCATATGCGCCTTTTTCCTGCTCATTCTTCCGGCCTGCAGACAGGAAGAAAGTCTGACAAAGGTAAAGGTGGCGGAAGTCACACACTCCATCTTCTATACGCCTTTGTATGTCGCTGAAGCAAAAGGTTTCTTTAAAAAAGAAGGGCTCCAAGTGTCACTTCAAACAACATGGGGCGGAGACAAAACAATGACATCGCTTTTGTCAAACGGGTCAGACATCGCGCTGATCGGTTCTGAAACATCCATTTACGTGGAGGCGCAGGGAGCAAAAGATCCGGTCATCAACTTCGCACAGCTGACACAGACGGACGGCACATTTCTCGTGTCACGGAAGGATGAGAAATCATTCAAATGGAGCGATTTAAAAGGAAAAACATTTCTCGGCCAGCGAAAAGGCGGCATGCCCCAAATGGCCGGTGAGTACGTCCTGAAAAAGAATCACATAGAGCCGAAAAAAGACATTAACCTCGTTCAAAACATTGATTTCGCCAATATTTCCAACGCATTTGCATCCGGAACGGGTGATTATGTGCAGCTGTTTGAACCGACGGCATCCCAATTTGAAAAAGAAGGCATCGGCCATATCGTCGCATCCTTCGGAGAAGCTTCCGGCCAAATGCCGTACACAACCTTTATGGCAAAAGAAAGTTATTTGAAAACCAATGAAAAGACGGCGGAAAAATTCACCCGCGCCATCTATCGCGCCCAGCAATGGGTGGAAAGCCATCCGGCCAAAGACATCGCAAAAACGATTCAGAAGGAATTTGCCGATACCGATCCGGCTATTATCGAAACATCAATAGAGCGCTATAAAAAACAAAAGTCATTCTCTGCAGACCCAGTTCTGCAAAAGGATGAATGGGAACAGCTTCAATCCATTATGGATGAAGCCGGAGAGCTACCGAAACACATTCCGTACAGCAAACTCGTCAACACAAAAATCGCCAAAAAAGTCACCTCAGAACAATAGGAGGAACATGAATGTCTTTTTTACATGTGGATCATGTAACACATACTTATTTCTCGCTGAAAGAAAAGACAACCGCCGTGAAAGATATACATTTTCAGATTGAAAAAGGGGATTTCATCTCCTTTCTCGGACCGAGCGGATGCGGAAAAACAACACTCCTGTCCATTCTGGCCGGCCTTATCACCCCTGCGCAAGGCCGGGTGCTGATTGAAGGAAGCGTGCCGAACCATAAAGAACACCAAATCGGTTATATGCTTCAGCAGGATTATTTATTTCCTTGGAAATCAATTGAGGAAAACGTGCTGCTCGGTTTACACATTTCAAAAACATTAACAGAAGAAAAAAGAGCTGAAGTTCTCAGCCTTCTGCCTAAGCTCGGATTAATCGGCGTTGAAAAGAAATACCCGAAAGAGCTGTCGGGCGGGATGCGGCAGCGGGCGGCACTTGCCAGAACTCTTGCGCCGGATCCGGGACTGCTGCTCCTTGATGAACCGTTTTCCGCGCTGGACTTTCAAACGAAGCTTTCCTTGGAAAACCTTGTCTTCAGAACATTAAAGGATTTTCAAAAAACCGCCGTGCTCGTCACCCACGATATCGGTGAAGCCATCGCCATGAGCGATACAATCTATTTATTTTCGAATCAGCCGGGCACCATCCACCAAATATTCACCGTGCCTAAGGAGCTCGCGGCTTTAGATCCGTTTGACGCGCGTCAGGATCCGGCCTTTCAGCCGCTGTTTCAAACCATATGGAAGGAGCTGAATTCCCTTGAAAAACAGCAGCGGCACGATTGAACAGCTTCATCAGCAGTTTAAGAAAAGACACCAAAAAGAAAAGCTCCGGATCCGTGCGTATCAGGCCGCCATTTTTATCGTATTTTTTGCCGGATGGGAAATATCGAGCAGGGCGGGCTGGATCGATCCGTTAATCTTCAGCTCACCCTCCGCCGTTTGCAGGCTTTTAGTTGAAAAGATTGCGGACGGATCCCTTGCGGCGCACATCGGCGTAACCTTAGGAGAAACCGTTCTCGGCTTTTTGTTCGGCACGCTTCTCGGCACATGCCTCGCCGCTCTGTTATGGTGGTCAAACAGGCTCGCCCGGGTTTTAGACCCGTACCTCGTCATTTTAAACGCGATGCCGAAGGTCGCACTCGGACCGATTCTCATCGTGGCACTCGGACCGAATTTCACAAGCATTGTCGCCATGGGAGCAGTCATCAGTGTCATTATCACGACAATCGTCGTCTTTACGGCTTTTCAGGAAGTGGATGAAAACTATATTAAGGTGATGAAAACCTTCGGAGCGAAAAGAAGCATCATGTTTAAAGAAGTCATTCTGCCGGCGTGCGCCCCCGCGATTATTTCCGCGCTTAAAGTGAACGTCGGTTTATCCTGGGTCGGTGTGATCGTCGGCGAGTTTCTCGTTTCCGAAAAAGGTCTGGGCTACATGATCATTTACGGATTCCAGGTCTTCAATTTCACTCTTGTATTCTTAAGCCTTCTGATCATCGCGATTTTTGCGACATTGATGTATCAGGGAGTCGAACTGTTAGAAAGAAAATGGACGAAAGGAAAAATTTAAAAAAGACCCGTGCGTAAACGCCGGGTCTCCGTTTTTTATGATTGAAATACGCCGTCCTCTTTCAGCTTTTTCAGACTGATCGGAAGCACCGAATCTTTCATAATGAAACTGAATTTTTTATTTCGCGGGAGATTCTCCGGCAGTTCGCTGAACAGCACCGGCCCCTTTGTTTCAAAATAGTCAGCCTGTTTTTCAAGCTTTTCAATATCGGCAAAATAAATATTCTTCACGATTACCTTTTCCCTGCCGAGAACTTTATACTGTCCGACGTACTTCAGATGTCTTACCGCGGCACCGGTTTCTTCTTTCACCTCGCGCAGGGCCGCTTCCTCCGCACATTCCATCGGCTCCACTTTTCCGCCCGGAAATTCAAACCCCCGGTCTTCGTGCTCAGTCAAAAGCCACTTATCTCCATATCGGCATATGACCCACACGTGCTTCGGGCTGTCTGAAAAAGGCTGGTGTTCAAAGGAGAGCTGAACAGTGTTCTGATAATAGTCTTTAAACTCGTACATGTTTATCCCTCTAATCCGTTCCTTCATATCTTCCATACATCATACCACAGTTGCGTTTGTTCGGAAGCCCTTTATCAAAAATTCAGAGGAAAACCATCATACCCGCTAGTATAGCCTCCTTTGAAGCAAATGTTACGGTTTGCGCTTGAATTTATTTTTCAAAGTATCCAATAGGTCGACAAGCACCTGCGGAACCGGTATGCCCAGCGAGCTTGCCGTAATCACGATCTGAACCGATTCGTATAAGATATAAAACATGATAGCCAAATTACGGATGGCGCCTTCGGTATGAAGCAGCTGGTCAAAAAAATGGCAAACTGAGACTAATGCCAGGGTCACGATTTTTTTGACCAGCCGCGCAAAAAGCTTTCTTGCGCTCAGCTGCTGCAAAAGAGATTCTTTTAAGCTTGTACTGATAAACTCAATCGCCATGACCGATAGCAAAATCAGAAACGAATACTGAAAACCTCCGAAGAAAAACCCCGCTGCCGACACGATCACTGCAAAAAACGAAAAGATGCCAAAGTCTTTGCCCACTTGATCCAACATCCTTTCACAGAAACGGCCTTACATTATTCTATGAAAAGTGAATGGAACGGACTGGATTTTTCAGAAAAATGGACAACACCTCTCTTCGGCAGCCAAATAAAAGACCGAGTGCTTTATAGCCCCGGTCTTCCCTTGTTGATTATCCCAAATACGCTTTCAGCATCCAGTTATGTTTTTCGATATTCTGGTGAATGGCAAGCAGCATATCACCGGTCGTTTCGTCTCCTACCTCATCTGCGAGATCCATGCCGCTTTTCAGCTCTTCCGCAATGACAGTGAAATCATCATAAATGTTCTGTACCATTTGTTCTGCGCTCTCATTGCCTTCCGCTTCTTTTACAGACGCTGTCTTCAATGATTCCGTCATTGTGCCGATCGGCTTGCCGTTTAATGCCAGCAGACGTTCTGCCAGATCATCAATATATGTAGCCGTTTCGTTATACAGCTCCTCGAACTTTTCATGCAATGTGAAAAAGTCCTTCCCTTTGACGTACCAATGATAGTTATGTAATTTCACATACATGACCGTCCAGTTTGCAACTTGCTTATTGACTGCGTCCAATAGTTTTTCTGACATGCCTATCTTCCTCCTTTGGTTTACTATTGATATACCCTATATATCGTGTGTTAAAACATAAATTTTTAGCCCTTGATTTTACGGATGGAAAATATGTTATGATTTGTTAAAAAGGAGGGATTTCATGCTGCTTCTTCTGAGCTTCGGCTTTCTTATCGTGCTCGCCGTGCTGCTTTTATCCATCTGGTCGACTGTAAGAGCTTATAATGTAAAACATACGATTGACCCGCCGGAGGACGCATCAAAAGGCTTGACGGATAAAAAAAATCCTTAATGATGATGCGTCTGTTCCTCATGGCCGGAGGAATCATCGGCAGCTTCAGCACCCCCGACACGCACTTTTACAGTCGGCATATTATGCTGCTGTTTTGCCGTTACGTGGGATTGAACGGTATACACACCCTCTTCATCAAATTCAGTCCGCAGGTGATACGCCCCTTTTTCCTCCTTGGCCTTGCTTGTTTTGCTGCTGCCTTTTTTTCCTTCTTTCCATACTTCAAACATGACTTCATCCGCATCCGTGACACGCTTGCCGCCGTAAAAAACCTCCGCCTTGTATTCCGCTTTTTCATGCGGTGCTGCCGTTTCCGGTCCTGTAAGCTTGACCTCAAGCGCTTTAGGCTCTTCATCCGCGGAGGTTTTGTCCGAATTGCCCCCACAGGAAGATAATAGAAATATCATACCGCACATACCTGCCAATACAGCCCGTTTCATCCCATCACTCCTTCATGTTTGCTTCTATTTTAGCAAACGCTTACACATAAGGTGTGACATTTTTTAGAAATATGTAAAAAAGCCTTTTTGCATGTCAGCAAAAAGGCCTGTTGTTTATCCGAACACTTTCAGCAAATCTTCTTTATCTTGTGACAGCCAGAAACGCATCAGGCGTTTCGCGCCTTCTAAATCATGAAGTTTCGCCTGGCCGCACTGTTTTTCGTTGGCCGCCGGAATCTCCGTAATATCGATGGCTTCTTTCAGCGTAGCGTCAAGCAGGTCTACAATTTCTTCCGCTGTCGGCTCGCCGCTGACAACAAGATAATAGCCTGTCTGGCAGCCCATCGGTGAGATATCTATGATGTCGAAGTGATCGTATTTCTCAGAATGTGTGCGAATCGTAAACGCAAGCAAGTGCTCAAGCGTATGAATCGTATCCGGCTTCATCGCCTGTTTGTTCGGCTGGCAGAAGCGAATGTCAAACTTATTCACGACGCCGTCTGTTCCGACTTTATGCACTCCGCAATGTCTTACATACGGAGCCACAACCGCATTATGGTCAAGCTCAAAACTTTCTACTGAAGGCATAATGGCACTCCCTTTTTTTCAGAATATGCATCCATTATAACACAGTTTTCCGATAAGAATTGTGGCGGAAGCTTTTCAATCTGAAATTTTTTTTCTATACTAGCATCAGAAAGGTGGTATTTTGATGAAAACCATAATGATTGCTTTAATCCGCGGATACCAGAAGTTCATCTCTCCGCTGACGCCGCCGTCATGCCGCTTTTACCCGACGTGTTCGCAGTACGGAATCGAAGCCGTCAAGACTCACGGCGCATTAAAAGGCGGATGGCTGACACTGAAGCGGATTTTAAAGTGCCACCCTTTTCATCCGGGCGGTGTTGATCCCGTACCGGACAAAAAAGAAAAACATTAGTCCATATGCTGGTAGCCGTCGATCACCAGATCAAGTTTACCGGTTTCAGGATCAATCACCAGACCGTGCACCGGCACATTGTCAGGGAATAGCGGATGGTGTTTAATGACGTTTACGCTGTCTGTAACACTCGCTTCTACTGAATCAAAGCTTTTCAGCCATTGATCAAGATCAACTCCTGAGTGCTTCAGCATGTCAATCCGCTCTTTCGGAATACCGCGGTCGATAATTTTATCGAGCATATCCTCGCTGTTGATTTTGCTCATGCCGCAATCATGGTGGCCGATAACGCAGACTTCATCGGCGTTTAATTCGTATACGGCCACTAAAAGGCTGCGCATGATACTTCCGAACGGGTGGGCGACAAGCGCGCCGGCACTTTTAATAATTTTCACATCGCCGTTTCGCATGTTCATCGCATGCGGAAGCAATTCTACAAGACGTGTGTCCATACAGGACAAAATCGCCATCTTTTTATCCGGGAATTTAGATGTTTGGTATTTTTCATAATCTTTGTTTTTAGTGAACTGCTCATTAAATTGCATGATATCGTTTAGAAGACTCATCTTGGTGTTTCCTTTCTGCTTTTTTATTCACAATATAACATAAGACGGGTCATTTCGTCACTCCCCGCACGGATGACAAAGTGCTCAATAAATAAGACAAACCTCATTGGGCTTGTCTTATTTCCCCATATTGTATTTTTTGTTGAACTGTTCGACTCTCCCGCCTTTTTCGTTGAATTTTTGGCGGCCTGTATAAAACGGATGCGTATCTGAGCTGACCTCTACTTTAATCAGCGGGTATGTCTTTCCGTCTTCCCACTCTGCCGTTTCCTCTGATTTTTTCGTAGAATGGCTTAAAAAGCGATAGCCGCTGTTCACATCTTGAAAAATCACTTGATGGTTATCCGGATGAATATCTTTTTTCATGCTGATCTCCCTTTCTCAAATCGTAATAATTACGTTTTATTTTAAACCTTAAATAACCGCTTGTCAATCATATATGCCCTGATCCCTTGATTTCTAAACCCTGCACATATATGGAATCGGAAGAATAATCTAATCGCTTCAGCAAATAATATAACCACATTACATAAAACGGTAATTTAGAAAGGCGGTTTATGATCGTGGATGATTTAGTATTAGCCAGAAGCCTGTTCGGGACAACTATGGGCTTTCATATTATTTTTGCGACGCTTGGTGTCGGCTTGCCTCTGATGATTTTAATGGCTGAATTGATTTACCAAAAAACAAAAGATCCGCATTATGCCATTATGGCAAAACGGTGGACGAAGGCGCAGGCTGTTCTGCTCGGCGTGGCGATACCGACCGGAACGATCGCGGGTACACAGCTTGCCCTTTTGTGGCCCGGATTCATGGAAGTCATCGGCAGGGTGATGTCACTCCCGTTTCAGATTGAAATTTATGCATTCTTTATCGAAGCGCTGTTTATGTCCATTTATGTCTACGCCGCTGACCGGCTGACTCCTGCGATGCGCATCATTGCCGTAATTTTCGTTTTGATCGGCGCCGCGGCATCCGCCGTCTTAATCACAAATGTTCACGCATTTGAAGGAACGCCGGCCGGCTTTAAAATTTTAAACGGCAAAATCACTGACGTCGAACCGTGGGCAGCGTTTTTTAATCCAAGCTTTTTCACCACCGCGGGCCATGTCGTTCTGACGGCTTTCATGACCGGGGCATTTATCGTTGCGTCAGTTGCGGCTTATAAAATGCTGAGAACGAGAAAACAGGAGCAGGTATACCGCTTTCACCGAAAAGCGCTGCTGCTCGCCTTAACGATCGGCGGGATATTCTCCATTATTGCCTCTTTAAACGGTCACGAGTCAGCCCAGCTTCTTTACGAATACCAGCCTGAGAAGCTTGCGGGCGCAGAAGGGCTGTTTGAAACTAGATCACACGCTCCGCTTGCGATCGGGGGTTTTACTGATGCAAAAGAAGAAAAAGTAAAATGGGCGATAGAAGTGCCGTGGGCTTTAAGCTTTTTGGCTGCAAACAGCTTTGATACCGTCGTCAAAGGATTGAACGCGTTTCCGAAAGACGAGTGGCCGCCTTTATTCATCCATACACTGTTTAACGGAATGGTCGGCATCGGGATGCTGCTCATTTTGTACTCAATCATCGGCATCGTGTGGAGAAAAATTTTAAAGAAAGACAGCTTTCCGACTTGGCTTTTGATTTTATTTTTAACTGCAGGGCCGCTCAGTCTGATCGGAATTGAATTCGGGTGGATATTCGCTTGTACGGGGCGGCAGCCATGGGTGATTTACCATCTCTTGAAAACGTCTGATGTCGTCACGACAACCGGTTCAATCGGTTTGCTGTTCATCCTGTTTACAGTGGTTTACGCCATTTTGGCAGCTGCAGTCATTTATGTGCTGCTTTATTATTTCCGCAAACATCCCGTTGAGGAGGATGTAAAAGCGGCGGAATCCTAACAATAGAAAGGGCTGAATTAAAATGGACATTACCATGGATGCTCTCATTGCGATATCAATCGTATGGGGCTTCGTGTTTATCTACGCGGTCATGGCAACGATGGACTTCGGAGCCGGCTTTTGGTCGATGATTTATTTAAATAGAGAACAAACAAAGGCGACAAACATCGCCAACCGTTATTTGTCCCCGACATGGGAAGTGACCAACGTCTTTATCGTCGCAATCGTTGTCGCCCTATTCAGCTTCTTTCCAGGGGCAACCTTCGTGCTGGGAACCGTTTTATTGATCCCGGGGAGTATTATTTTGCTGCTTTTAGCCATCCGCAGCGGCTTTCTCGTTTTCTCCAATACGGCGAAGGAAAGAAAAATCATGAGATATATCTCCGGAATTTCGGGCTTCATTATTCCCGCTGTGCTGATTTTGGTCCTTCCGGTCACACACGGAGGATTTATTGAGAAGACGGGCGGCGTGTATCACCTGAATTTGGCAAATGTCTTTACAAGCCTTAATGCGTATGCGTTTATCGGCTTTGCCATTTTAAGCACTTTATTTTTATCTTCACTGCTTCTGGCCGATTTTTCAAATGTTGCGGAAGAGGAGCATGCGTACCGCATCTACAGACGGAGCTCTTTACTAACAGGGCCGCTGTCGCTTCTTTTCGCCTTCTTCATTATGCTGACATTACGCTCTGAAGCCGGCTGGCTGTATACGGGGATGATGAAAGACAAGACATGGCTCATTCTGTCTGTCATTACATTTATCATTGCCGGCGCGGCTCTGTTTTTGCCGAATAAGCGCTTCGGCCGCAACCTCGGCAAACCGAGAATCGCCATGATCGCCATTGCGCTTCAATACTTTCTGGCAAGCTATGCATACGGACGGGCGCATCTTCCTTATATGATTTATCCGGATATTACGGTCATGTCAGGATTTACGGAGCCGGCCACCTTCAGGGCGCTGTTTATGACGTATATCGTCGCTTTCATTATTTTGTTTCCCGGGTTTTATTTCTTCTGGAAGCTCTTTATGAAAGACAGACGTTATATCCGCCAGGAGGAATAACAAAAATCAGGGCGGCTCATACTAATGGCGTACCTTTTATCTTGGAGGGGAGCCAGCATGGACCAAAAAATTCTGTGTGAAGTCAATAACTGTTCATATTGGGGCAGAGGAAACAAATGCACGGCCGACGCGATTTATGTGGTCAGCCATACAGGCGAAACCGCTGAAAAAAGTGAAGAAACGGATTGCAAAACCTTTAAACCGCATGATTTATAAAAGAAAAGAGCTGTTTTATACAGCTCTTTTTCATTTCCGCGCCGCAAGCCTTTTTGAAATCAGCCCCTGAGCCGGAGAAAACCGCGCGGATGAGAAGCATGGCAGAAAGGCGGTTCGTCGGCAAATATAGGCGGCAGACAGTACAATATCTCATTCATGACAAGCACATAATTTTTTATCAAGATGTACATCTTGGCCCCATCCAGAGAGCAACACCTGCGCGCTGTTTGAAGAATAAAAAAATCATCGCATTCGCCTATTAAAAAAACCGGCTGATACAGCCGGTTCAAACGGGGGAAGGGGTGATGATGAACAATTTCAATATAACAGCAGCATACAGGCAGCTCAACTCGCTGAAATGTCTTTTTATCAGTTGTTTGTCGTAAAAACGTCCATTTGGGTGACGTATTTTCTCATTATTTCCTGATTGACTTCGACACCCAGTCCGGGACCGTCCGGAACAGAGATGAATCCCTCTTCGATACGGATGTCGGGAGTGACAATATCCTCCTCCCAGTATCGGTCTGATGAGGAAATATCACCCGGTATCGTAAATTGCGGCAGCGAAGCAAGCGCGACTGTCTGCGCTCTCGAAATGCCGGTTTCAAACATTCCGCCGCACCAAACCGGCATGTGATGCTCTCTGCATAAGTCATGTATTTTTAAAGCCTCTGTCAGGCCTCCTACACGCGCTGGTTTTATGTTAATGATTTTACAGCTCCCAAGCTCAATCGCCCGCCTTGCGTCATCATATGAGCATATGCTTTCATCAAGGCATACCGCGGTTCTCAAGTGTTTCTGCAGGTGGCGGTGATCGACAATATCATCTGCTTGAAGCGGCTGTTCTATCATCATGAGCTGGAATTCATCCAACTCTTTCAGCCTGCTGATGTCTTTCAGTTCATATGCCGAGTTGGCATCCGCCATCAGCGGTACGTTCGGAAAACGGCTGCGGATGGCTCTGACCAGATCAACGTCATGGCCGGGCTGAATTTTTATTTTTATACGTTGATAACCTTCTTTTACGTATTGCTCAATTTCCCGAAGCATCTCATCAGCCGAAGCCAGACCCACCGCCACGCCGGCGGGCACTTTATCTCTTTTGCCCCCTAAGGCTTCTGCGAGAGATATCCCCTTTTTCTTGGCATATAGATCCCACACGGCTGATTCCAGCCCCGCTTTTGCCATGCGGTTTCCTTTGAAACGCGCGAGACTGTCAGGCACTTCTGACGGATGGAAAAACTCGCGGCCTACGACATTTGGGATGAAAAAATCTCTCAGCATATGCGCGCATGTCTGAATCGTTTCTTCTGTATACCACGGAGAAGAAAACGCCGATACCTCCCCCCAGCCGGTTCTCCCGGTTTCATCGATCGCTTCCACGATCAAAAATTTACGATCCTGCAGCGTTTCAATACTTGTTTTAAACGGTTTTTTCAGCCTCATACTTACATGATAAAGGGTGATTTTTTCAATCTTAATCATGATAATTCTCCTTTACGAAGCTCATTCAGCCGATGCCTCATCAGTTTATTGGACGCGTTCCGCGGGAGCCCGTCAACCTCGAAAAAAGCAGCCGGTATTTTATATTTTGCAAGCCGCTCACGGCAAAAGGCGGTCAGCTCCTCAGAACTGACAGAAGAAGTCAGCACGAGAAAAGCATGCGGCACTTTCCCCCACTTCGGATCTTCGGCTCCCGAAACACCGGCCTCTGCTACAGCCGGATGGGCAAGCAGCGCCGCTTCCACTTCTGCCGGGTAGATGTTTTCTCCGCCTGAAATAATGAGGTCCGACCGCCTGTCCAGCACGTATAAAAACCCTTCATCATCCAAATAGCCAAGATCGCCCGTTTTAAACCATCCATTATGAAAAGCGGCCTGGTTTGCGTCGTCACGATGGTAATACCCTTTCATTACATTCGGGCCTTTCACCTCAATTTCACCGTGTTCAAACGGCGCACAAGGGTTTCCGTCTTTTTCAATTCTAATTTCGCATGAAAACAGCGGTTTACCGGCCGAGCCGAGCTTGTCCATACTGAATTCCGGAGAAAGCGTGACAATCTGTGAGCAGGTTTCAGTCAAGCCGTAAGATTGGAATACCGGAAATTGTTTCCTGCGGCATTCTTCAAGGAGCGGCAGCGGTGCCGGACCCCCGCCAAGCAGAATGCAGCGCAGTGATTCAGGACATTGTTCAGTTTCCGCAAGCAGGCCCGAAAGCATGGTCTGCACCGCTGAAATGATCGTGACCTGATGGGAGCTGATGCTGTCCAGCACATCAGTGACAGAAAATTTTTGATGAAGCACGACAGGCATGCCGTAAATGACCGACTTAAACAGCGCAGACAGACCGCTGATATGAAACAGCGGCAGCGCAATAAGCCAGCGGTCCCGCTCCGTGACCCCCAGATTCAGCGCAGACGAGACAGCGCTGGAATAATGATTACCGAAAGTCTGCTGCACCCCCTTCGGCCTTCCCGTTGTTCCTGACGTATACATAAGAGTCGCCGTATCATCAAGCGTTACATAAGCTTCAGGTTCAATGTCTCCCGCCTCTTCAGCCTGCAGCTCGTCCACATCTGCAGCGGCGACCGCAGATTCATATTCTTCGCGGCAAAAACCGTCCTCCGTCAATAAAAGCTTTGCCTGTGAATCTTCGAGCTGAAACAACCGTTCCTGTTTTGAGAGCTTCGTATTCAACAGCACAGCTTCCGCCCCTAATAAGAAGCAGGCGTGAACGGCATAAACCATTTCCGGTCTGTTAGAAAGCAAAATCGCAGCGCGGTCTCCTTTTTTAAGCGAGCAGTATTTGGACAGCCGCGCGGCCATTTGTTTAGAAGCATGATATAATTCTCTGAATGTCATCTGTTTGTTTTCAAATATGAGAGCGATTCTCTCTGGTGTCAGCTGAGCCCTTTGAATGAGCCAATTCGGCTGTTCTGTCAGCATGTTATCATCTCCGAGGTAAAAGTACTGTTTTTGAAAAGAAAACAGCTTGGACCAGAGCGGCTCAAGCTGTTTCGTAGTGTCATCTGATCACGGAAAACGAGGGAATTGACCGAAATCGGGACTGCGTTTCTCTTTAAAGGAATCGCGGCCTTCTTTCGCTTCGTCAGTCGTGTAATAAAGAAGCGTTGCATCTCCTGCAAATTGCTGAATTCCGGCGAGGCCGTCTGTATCTGCATTAAATGCCGCTTTAAGGAAACGAAGGGCTGTAGGGCTTTTCTCAAGCATTTCTTCACACCATTTAATTGTTTCCTCTTCAAGTTTCTCTAATGGGACAACCGTATTGACAAGCCCCATGTCGAGCGCTTCCTGCGCGTTGTATTGACGGCACAGGTACCAGATTTCACGGGCTTTCTTATGTCCGACGATACGCGCCAGGTAACCTGAGCCGTAACCGGCATCAAAGCTTCCCACTTTCGGTCCGGTTTGGCCGAAAATCGCGTTATCGGCCGCAATCGTTAAATCACAGACGATATGAAGCACATGGCCTCCCCCGATGGCATAGCCTGATACCATCGCTACGACCGGTTTAGGAATCACGCGGATCAAACGCTGAAGATCAAGCACATTCAGACGCGGGATCTGATCGTCTCCGACATATCCGCCGTGACCGCGGACTTTTTGGTCTCCGCCTGAACAGAATGCTTTATCTCCCGCTCCCGCAAGAACGATGACACCAATATTGGAGTCATCACGCGCACGAGCAAACGCGTCAATCATTTCTGATACCGTCTTAGGAGTAAATGCGTTATGTACCTCCGGGCGGTTAATTGTTATTTTTGCAATACCGTTATACGTCTCGTACAGGATTTCATCGTACTGACGTTCACTTTTCCATTCTGCAGCCATTGATATGACCTCCTTCATTTTTGCCTGAGTCCGGCCGAAAAGCTATTTTCTTTATGCTTTACAAGCCGTATAAAAACTCACTTACTATCTTACCAAAAATTCGCGGCTGTTCCACATGTACCGTGTGCCCCGCCTGTTTGACAACCTCTATTTTACTTGATGGGAGCAGGTTATGCACCTTTTGATTAATAGCGCAAAACTTTTCATCCCATTCACCGCATATGAGCAGGACGGGCGCTTTGATGCGGTGTAATGCCTCCCACCAGGAAGGCTGTGAGCCCGTCCCCATTCCGAGCAGGCTGCCTGCAAGTCCGGACGGATTATTTTTCAGCCTGCCGGCACGGATGGACGCCTTTACGCTGTCCGGCAGAGAAAGCTGCGTGGCAAACAACGGAATGCCCTCCCAATAATCGACAAACGATGTTATACCTTCCCGCAATATAAAATCAGCAAGCTTCCGGTCTGACTGAATCCGCTTTTTGCGTTCCTGAAGCGTGCTGAGGCCCGGGGTTGTACTTTCCAAAACAAGCGCTGACACCCGATGCGGAAATGCCTGTGCAAAGGAATACGCAAGTCTTCCCCCCATAGAATAACCAATAAGTTTCACTTTGTGAAGTTTTAATTGATCAAAAACGGCGGCAAGGTCCGCAACCTGCCGGCTCGCACTGTACCTTGCCGCTTGCACAGGCGCGTCTGTCTCCCCGTGACCCAGGCAGTCAATCATCACCATTCGTTCGCCGGGAAACATGCCGCGTAAAAACATCCATGATTCTTTGCTGCCCGTAAATCCATGCAGACAAACAATAGCTTCAGATGATTCGTGTCCGCTATCAGCAGCACGATAGCATACGCCATCGGCCGTTTTAACTGTTACAGTTTCCATTCTTTTTTCACTTCCCGCACTGCGGCCTGCAGCAGATCGCGATGGAATTGAACTCTTGACTTCCGATCTGTTTTCAGCTCGATTATATGAAGTCCGGGCTTGTCCGCCTGCGGCTGATACGCATCCTTAAATGCCTCCCATGTCTCAGGGCAAGTATACGTCCCGCCGTACAGTGCGGCGGCATGCCGGAAATCAAGACCCGTCGGCGTACCGAACAGTTCTTCAAAATGAGTCTTATCAGATGCCTGCGGCAAAAACGAGAAAATCCCGCCGCCATCATTGTTTATTAAAATAACCGTAAGCGGAATTCCAAGTTTTTTAGCCGCTAACAGCCCGTTTAAATCATGGTAAAACGATAAATCTCCAATGACAAGCGTGACAGGAGCTTTTGTACCCTCACACAGTCCCATAGCCGAGGAGACAACTCCGTCAATTCCGTTAGCGCCGCGGTTGGCATAGACACGGAAGGAGCGATCTTGTTTTTCAAAGAACGTATCCACGTCGCGAATCGGCATGCTGTTTCCGACAAAAATCGAACTGCCTTCAGGGACAAGGTGCTGAAGCTGACGATATACATTTCCTTCAAATGATAAATCATCCATGCTTGCGTCCTGTAAATGACTCCGGAACCGGTCATTGACAAACTGCCATTTCTCAAACCATCCGGACGGCCGCTTTCCGGTTTCAGCTGAACGGACCGCTTCCAAAAACACAGACGGATGGCAATGAATCATATGCGCGCCGGCCTGGGTGGGATCTCTCCATCCTCCGTCTTCATCGACGATAAACTGCTCAATGGCAGGATCATCTCTGAGCCATAAAAAGAGCGGTTTGGAAACCGGCATCGGGCCGAAGCGGATCACAGCGTCCGGGCGCAGCGCCTCTTTTATTTCTTCATCTTTTAAAAACGAGTCATAAGCATCAATAATCAGCGTCTTATCATGCTCCCCGTTTCGGAGGTTTGAAAGCGGATCAGCCAAAATCGGGAACTGAAGCATCTCGGCAAGCGCGATGATTTGCTGCTTTTCTGCTTCACCGTGAATTTCGCCGCAGACGATCATACCTCTTTCGGTCCCCGCAAGACGCTCTGTAATATGACAGAGAGAATCTTGAGCAGCTGACTGAATCCCTGTTGTGACTGAGACGTGCCGCCCCTTTCTCATTCTTTCAAAAGGTGCGGCTGATAAATCCGGCATCAAAGGCTCTCTGAGCGGCACATTGATATGGACTGGCCCCATCGGGCGCTTCCCGGCTTCACTTACGGCTCTGCCGGCCAATGTTCTGATATAGCTCAGCATTTGAGGATTTTCCTCAGGCAGAGCCGAGTCTGTGAAAAACTTAACAAAGTTACCGAACAGAAAATGCTGGTTAATCGCCTGAGGCGCCCCCACTTCCCTCAATTCATGAGGCCGGTCAGCAGTCAGGACAATCAGAGGCACTCTTGAATAATGAGCTTCAATCACGGCCGGATAGAAGTTAGCCGCCGCCGTTCCTGACGTACAAATCAGCATGACCGGACGCTGGCGGGCTTTTGCAAGACCGAGTGCGAAAAAACCTGCGGATCGTTCATCAATCTGTATATGGACTTGAATATCCGGGTGGGCCGCCGCCAAAACCGCCAAGGGAGTTGACCTCGACCCCGGGCAAACAACTGCGTCGGTGACACCCGATAAAGCGAATTCATCAATAAAGCTTCCGATATAATGTGTAATCGGGTTTGTCAAAGCCTTTCACCTCCTAAAGCAGAGATCATCGGCTTTAGTTTAATTTGTGTTTCTTCATATTCTGATTGCGGATCTGAATCTTCAACAATGCCGCAGCCTGCGAAAAGCCGCGCACTTTTGCCTTCAATCAGCCCTGATCGGATAGCCACGACAAATTCCCCGTTTTCCCTGCCGTCCATCCAGCCGATCGGAGCCGCGTACCATCCGCGTGTCATCGGTTCAATATCAGCAATAACTTCAACAGCTTTCTGCTGGGGAGCTCCGCCCAATGCCGGTGTGGGATGCAGCTTTTCAATTAAATCAAACAGCGAAGCGGACGTTTTAAGATGGCCTGTGATCGGCGTATATAGATGCTGAACACTTTTTGTTTTATATAATTGCGGACCTGCAGGCTTTTTCACATCGCTGCAGCTCGACAAGAAAGAATCGTGTATCATCTGAACCACAAAATCATGTTCCGCGAGATTTTTTTCGTCATGCAGCAGCTCTTTGCCGAGATGGTCATCTTCTTGTTGATTTTCTCCGCGCTTAATTGAACCTGCCAGACAGGTGGACATAACGTCTTTGCCGGATTTTTTGATCAGCCGTTCCGGTGAAGCGCCGACAAAGCATTTATCTCCCTGCTCAATCGCAAAAACATAGCTTGTCGTTTGGTCCGTCAAAAGCTTGCGGACAACGCTCTCTGTCGGAATAGGCCCATCATATGACAAAACGACTTCCCTTGCCAGCACGACTTTATCATATTGATTTGCTTTCATATCATTTGTTGCTGTTTTAATGGCTTCAAGCCAGTTTTCCACATCAAGTTCTTCCGCTTTTGTTAAAACAGGATATTCTTCATACTCGATTGAAGAAACTGAAAAAGCTTCCGAAAAAGATTTCAGACGTTTAAGCGTATCTTCTGCCTGATTACCGTCTGCCGCCCATTGATTGACGGTTAAATAATCACCATCTGCCGTCTTTGTCAGCATGAGTGAGGGGATAAAGAACAGTCCTTCTTCGAACCCGTTCCATTCGTCTCCTCTCTCTTCAGCGGGATTAAATGAAAAACCGCCGAATAAGACAGGACCGACCGCGGTATGCGCCGCCTCTTCTTCTTCATGAATATGAAAAGCCGTCTTTTTAAAGCGCTCCCATTGTTCAAAAACGTCGTGATAACGCTTTCCATTTTTTTCATTCGATTGGAACAGCGCTTCTGTGCCAAGACCGACTATTGTTAATTCACTACCGGGTTCTGACCAAAAAAATCGTTTGCCTTTATATTTTTTTGCTCCGTCTTTGAAAAATGATAAAGGGTCTAAAGACGCAATACGTCTTGAATAGCTCAATAAGACAGCATGGTTGACTTGTTTGGCTTTATGTAATGCATGATCTGCTTCCTCTCGGAACGTATGCTGCACCGTTGTCACCATGAGACA
The DNA here is from genome assembly GCF_038004825.1 of Bacillus sp. FSL P4-0334. NCBI lineage: Bacteria > Bacillati > Bacillota > Bacilli > Caryophanales > Bacillaceae > Bacillus > Bacillus sp. FSL P4-0334. The sequence continues at coordinate 108,442 of NZ_JBBORX010000002.1, forward strand.
TTCCTCCATAATCCGTTAAATGCTTTTAATACAATACACCTGTGATGACTTTGTGTCAAACACACAGATGTGAGCACGACAAAATGCCTGCATTTCTTATTATAAACCTTTTTGCGCAAATGAATAAAGAAACAAACTTGAATTTTCTTTCCCCACTCTCGGCAATCACTGTATCCTTTTACTTCCTCATGGGAAAATGACTATTTTTATCCACCATTTTTCTGCGCAAAAGCGTTCATACTAACAGTAAGCATCACATAGAAACGAGGGATTGATATGCTTACAAACGAACAGATCACACACTTAAAAAAAGAATTGGAAGAAGCCAGACATGATATTTTGAGCCGCTTTAAAGAAAATGATCAATTTCAGTTAGCTGATGAATTCCCGTATCAGTCATCCGGCGAATTGTCTTCCTATGACAATCATCCCGGCGATCAGGCGACCGAATTATACGAGCGGGAAAAAGACCTGGCTCTGCTCGACCATGAACGGGAGCACCTTCGCGACATTGATTACTCTCTGAAACAAATTGAAAACGGCACATACGGCACATGTGAAGTCAGCGGCAAGGACATTCCTTATGACAGACTCGAAGCTCTGCCGACGGCTACGACATTGGCGGAATATTCCTCGCAGGATGCCGTTTCCAAAGACAGGCCGATTGAGGAGGAAACACCGTTCGGACAGTTTGAATTTGATGATGATGAATCAATCCGGGCGACTTACGATAGTGAAGATGCTTATCAGGATGTTGAGGAATACGGAAACTCAGAAACGCCTCAGGATTTAGAGGATCCTCCGCTCAGCTATGGGGATATGACAATGAACTCAGAAGAAAACATCGGCTATGCTGAGGATTATGAAAACTTTATCGCGACAGATATTACCGGAAAAAACATTTCCGTGTATCCAAGCAAAGCACACGAAAAATATGAACAGGAACTGGACGAAGAAGGAATTATGACGACCTTTGGCGATCTTCATGCTGATTAAAACCCCGGCCTGCCGGGGTTTTTGAATACAAATAAATGGTTTGCTGCATTTTTACACTGAAAACTCATACACTTAATGATGCATGAACCTTTTAAAAGGTTTAATATTTCCAAAAAAGGGAACTAACGTATTGACATTGAATGACGGAGGGAACAAATGAAAAAGAAGTATATCGGTGCGATTATTGTATTTATCATTACATATGTCTTGTTTTCTTTAGCGGGGGTTCTCTTTCCCATCGACCGTGAATGGTATGACGCACTGCAAAAACCTGACTGGACGCCAAGCGGATCAGTGATCGGCATCATATGGGCGGTTTTGTTTGCGCTTATTTCGCTCTCAGCAGCCTTGATATACGCAAAGTTTTCATGTAAAGAATCCAAAGCTTTTTGGGTGATGCTTCTCATCAATTATATCGTGAATCAAGGATTCAGCTATTTTCAATTCACACAGAAAAATTTGCTTGCTGCATCTATCGATTGCCTGCTTGTGGCGGTGACAACACTCATTCTGTTGCTCATTGCCGGTAAATACAGTAAAGCTTCAGCCTGGCTTCTGGTCCCTTATTTATTATGGAGCGCTTTTGCCACATACCTGTCTTTTACCATTTACACTATGAACGCATAATAAAAAACCTTGCATATTATGCAAGGTTTTTTAATGACCCGTACGGGATTCGAACCCGTGTTACCGCCGTGAAAGGGCGGTGTCTTAACCGCTTGACCAACGGGCCTTATGGCGGAGAAGGAGGGATTTGAACCCTCGCGCCGCTTACACGACCTACACCCTTAGCAGGGGCGCCTCTTCAGCCACTTGAGTACTTCTCCGTATGGCTCCACAGGCAGGATTCGAACCTGCGACCGATCGGTTAACAGCCGATAGCTCTACCACTGAGCTACTGTGGAAAAATCATCATGGTGGGCCTGAGTGGACTCGAACCACCGACCTCACGCTTATCAGGCGTGCGCTCTAACCAGCTGAGCTACAGGCCCATGACAATATAAAAATGGAGCGGGTGATGGGAATCGAACCCACGACATCAGCTTGGAAGGCTGAGGTTTTACCACTAAACTACACCCGCATGTTGTTTGGGGCGATTGATGGGAATCGAACCCACGAGTGCCAGAGCCACAATCTGGTGCGTTAACCACTTCGCCACAACCGCCAAAACAATATTAAATT
>NZ_JBBORX010000005.1:0-1198 GCF_038004825.1 Bacillus sp. FSL P4-0334
TAAATTAGATATGGCGGAGGAAGAGGGATTCGAACCCCCGCGGGCTTTGACACCCCTGTCGGTTTTCAAGACCGATCCCTTCAGCCAGACTTGGGTATTCCTCCGTATAAGTGGTGGACCTTGTAGGACTCGAACCTACGACCGGACGGTTATGAGCCGTCTGCTCTAACCAACTGAGCTAAAGGTCCAATGGTAGCGGCGGAGGGGATCGAACCCCCGACCTCACGGGTATGAACCGTACGCTCTAGCCAGCTGAGCTACACCGCCAAAAAACAATTAAAATCAAGTGGAGCCTAGCGGGATCGAACCGCTGACCTCCTGCGTGCAAAGCAGGCGCTCTCCCAGCTGAGCTAAGGCCCCAAAATGGTCGGGAAGACAGGATTCGAACCTGCGACCCCATGGTCCCAAACCATGTGCTCTACCAAGCTGAGCTACTTCCCGTTTTTCAAAAGTATGTATGGCGCGCCCGAGAGGAGTCGAACCCCTAACCTTTTGATCCGTAGTCAAACGCTCTATCCAATTGAGCTACGGGCGCAACAATAAGTGCCGAGGGCCGGACTTGAACCGGCACGGTAGTCACCTACCGCAGGATTTTAAGTCCTGTGTGTCTGCCAATTCCACCACCCCGGCATGGATGGTATAGTATAGTTGGAGCGGAAGACGGGATTCGAACCCGCGACCCCCACCTTGGCAAGGTGATGTTCTACCACTGAACTACTTCCGCGTTTGGCAATGCGGATGAAGGGACTTGAACCCCCACGTCTGTAAAGACACTAGAGCCTGATTCTAGCGCGTCTGCCAATTCCGCCACATCCGCAAGAAAAACATGGTGAGCCATGAAGGACTCGAACCTTCGACCCTCTGATTAAAAGTCAGATGCTCTACCAACTGAGCTAATGGCTCTTATTACAAGAGACTTATATAGTATAACATATAAAGGTGGTGCCGGCAAGAGGACTTGAACCCCCAACCTACTGATTACAAGTCAGTTGCTCTACCAATTGAGCTACACCGGCTTAATACGCCAACTTATGTATGATAGGAATGGTGGAGGATGACGGGCTCGAACCGCCGACCCTCTGCTTGTAAGGCAGATGCTCTCCCAGCTGAGCTAATCCTCCGTATATTACACTTGCGTGTAATGGCTTGGCGGCGTCCTACTCTCACAGGGGGAACCCCCCGACTACCATCGGCGCTG
>NZ_JBBORX010000006.1:0-1117 GCF_038004825.1 Bacillus sp. FSL P4-0334
TGTTCTTTGAAAACTAGATAACAGAAGTAATTCACATTCAATTAGTAATGCAAGATATCACGTAGTGATTCTTTTTAACGGTTAAGTTAGAAAGGGCGCACGGTGGATGCCTTGGCACTAGGAGCCGATGAAGGACGGGACGAACACCGATATGCTTCGGGGAGCTGTAAGCAAGCTTTGATCCGGAGATTTCCGAATGGGGAAACCCACCACTCGTAATGGAGTGGTATCCATATCTGAATACATAGGATATGAGAAGGCAGACCCGGGGAACTGAAACATCTAAGTACCCGGAGGAAGAGAAAGCAAATGCGATTCCCTGAGTAGCGGCGAGCGAAACGGGACCAGCCCAAACCAAGAGGCTTGCCTCTTGGGGTTGTAGGACACTCTGTACGGAGTTACAAAGGAACGAGGTAGATGAAGAGGTCTGGAAAGGCCCGCCATAGGAGGTAACAGCCCTGTAGTCAAAACTTCGTTCTCTCCTGAGTGGATCCTGAGTACGGCGGAACACGTGAAATTCCGTCGGAATCCGGGAGGACCATCTCCCAAGGCTAAATACTCCCTAGTGACCGATAGTGAACCAGTACCGTGAGGGAAAGGTGAAAAGCACCCCGGAAGGGGAGTGAAAGAGATCCTGAAACCGTGTGCCTACAAGTAGTCAGAGCCCGTTAACGGGTGATGGCGTGCCTTTTGTAGAATGAACCGGCGAGTTACGATCCCGTGCAAGGTTAAGCAGAAGATGCGGAGCCGCAGCGAAAGCGAGTCTGAATAGGGCGAATTGAGTACGTGGTCGTAGACCCGAAACCAGGTGATCTACCCATGTCCAGGGTGAAGTTCAGGTAACACTGAATGGAGGCCCGAACCCACGCACGTTGAAAAGTGCGGGGATGAGGTGTGGGTAGGGGTGAAATGCCAATCGAACCTGGAGATAGCTGGTTCTCTCCGAAATAGCTTTAGGGCTAGCCTCAAGGTAAGAGTCTCGGAGGTAGAGCACTGATTGGACTAGGGGCCCCTACCGGGTTACCGAATTCAGTCAAACTCCGAATGCCGATGACTTATCCTTGGGAGTCAGACTGCGAGTGATAAGATCCGTAGTCGAAAGGGAAACAGCCCAGAC